>NZ_CP138971.1:0-2605724 GCF_047304725.1 Synechococcus sp. MIT S9451 | reverse complement strand
AAATGACCAGGCGGTCCCACGATGAACTCTTCTCAGCTCTCAAGCCTCAAATGGGAAGAGAACGGCGAGATGTCTGCGCAAGACACCTGGAATCTCGTTCGCCAGCTCACCAAAACCGAAGACCACGACAGGGCTTCGAACCTGCTTCAACTCTCATCGAAGCACAGACACGCCAATCTGGATCGTTGACGTCGCCCCAGCGGCAACAGCTTGATAGCAACACTTGTGGGCAGAGCTGCTGAACTTGGCAGAGGCCCTGAACTTGGCAGAGCCACTGACCCGCGCAGCTAGGCCTGGGCTTCCTGGCAGAACCCACCAGAGCCTTCCATGAAGCAATGGTCCTCGGTTTTCTGCACGTCAAAGCTCTCGTGACCGAGACCAAAGTCGCTGCATTGGCGTCTTGCGCTTACTTGCGTTTGCCAATGCGCGTGGCACTTGGATGCAGCGGGCAGGCCAAAGCGTGGAATGGGGCGTGGGTTCCATCACAGATCACGCTCCCCATTGGTTGAGCATTTGAGCTGTCGAATTTCATTGATGTGACTGCAGCATCACCGTTCTAAAGGTGTTGGTGCCATTGATGCGGAAAGCACTGCTTCTGCTTGGGATCGCTTCGCCTTTGGCCCAGCTTGGGGCGTGAGCATCTGCACAATTGGACCCTGCTCCAGAGGCCATGGCTGCCCAGCTCGCTTCTATTCCGGTGAATCCGGAAATGATTCGATCCTTTTTCTCTCCTTGGCTGCCTGCTTCGACAGCTGTGGTCATGGTGAAAGCAGCGGCGTGGCTGTGATGAACACCGTGCTGAATCACCAACAACTGAGTCGTACCCCTTTGCTGTGTGGTGTGGTGTCGGTGATGGCGGCCACAGCCTTGGGCTGTGGCACCGCCGTCGGCTCCTTTGTGATGCTTGACGCTGTTTGGTCTGATCCTGCCCGTGCTGCGGAGCCAACGGTGTTGGTGCTCATGTTGGCGACATCCGCATTTCGGGAAAAGGTTTGCCGTGAGAGATCCGCTCAGGAGGTGGATCGGGTCTGATGGTTTGTTCGTAATTGGAGGCTTGTTCTGATGACTGGAATGCGTCAATACCAGGGTCGTTACTCACCAGGCTGCGGCGCCCGTGTTCGTGAGCGCACGCTTGTGGCTGATCTGCAAGGAGACGAAGCAGTGCAGCACGCTTTTGAGGGCTATGCACCTCAAAGGCCAGCCGCTGCACCTGCAGCCTTGGCCCGACCGGAAAGCCCTGCCTCCAGCCAAGGGTTGTGGGCTGTGATCACACGAGTTGTGCGTTGGCTACGCACCTTGCTGAGGCTTTAGTCACCGATCAGTTTTGTTCTCGGCTGAGACCAGTCGAGCGGCTGGTGATGCCAGATCGGCAAGGCCGGCACGATGGCCAGCTCCTGTCTTTGATCATTGCGGCTTGCTTAGTAGGGCTTCGCCGCGGCTGTGAATCTCGCGGGCATAGTCGGTCCAAGTGCCCTGCCCCCAATAACGGAAGCAGCTGGTCTCCAGCAGCAGGAGATGCAGGAGGCAGTTGCGGTAGTGGGGTGTCGCGCTCATGGCTGGATCAGCAGCGACAGCATCGTCAAAGCGGGCGTGAAAGTCAGCGCTGAGTTGGTGCATCGGTGTGAGCACGTTCGTGTAGCCCTCCACCCAGCTGAGGTTGTTGGTCCAGGAGGCTCCATCCATGGAGAAGCCGCCATCGTCTTGACGCAAGCGGTTGATCGCAGCGTCAACGGCGGTTGCGCTTAGCTCACCTTCCACGGCATCCCAGAGGCGCTTCTGCTGCACCGCCTGTATCGGCGGGAATTGCTCTGGCCCAATCCCTTCCGCTTGCAGTAGCTCGAGGTATTCCGTGCCATTGATCGCCTGCGTTGCTTCGTTGCGCACTCGCTCGTGGGCCTGAATGAAGGCAGCAGGGAATTCGTTCATCATCACGCCGCCATTTTCACCATCGGCGATTTGGCTGACCAGGGCCGGAACCATGCACGTGTCCAGCGGCTGTCGCTCCAGGCCAAGGGCCTCGTAGCAGGGTTGCATCTGACCCACCAGCTTGGTGTCGGATCCCTGCGTTTTGATCAGCGCAGTGATGCTGATCTCCTCCCCGTTGGAGTTGCGGGCGATCAAACGGTTCGGCACCAAGGTTTGCTCGCGGGGCAATGCTGCTCCATTCAGGGTTTCTACGCTGTGCTCTTGCACGAGAAGCCAGCGATAACCGCACTCTTTTAGGGCTTGGATCAGAGCAAATAGCGTCTCGGGGTGATTGGGCAAGTGCATCTCCGGCAGCGAGAAGCCGCGCACGCGTTGCAACGCTGCATCACCGGCGATTGCTGCGAACTGATGCTGCCAGGCTTGGATCTGCAGCTTCAAGTCAGGAATCGGAGTTGATGGGGCCACGGCATGGCCCCAAAAGGTCCCGAGCCACTCCACATGCCGTTGCATGGTGGGATCGCAGGCCAAGTAACGCAGGGCGTCCGTGATGTCGGTTCGGCCCATCTGCTCAACGCCCCAGAGCAGGTTCCCCGAGTAATCGAGCATGATGCGAGGGCTGCAGCCGTCATCAATGAGGCGGGGGATCAGCTCTGCCATGCGCCTGTAGCACTGGGCGAACGGTTCGGCGTTGTGATTGTCTCCCTGGTCAGGGTGCTCCAGCATGAATTGCAGATGGGAGACCAGCTCTCCACCAGGCCCGGCGGGGATGGTGGGCTGATGCATATGCAGTGCACAGGCAAAGCCAGAGCTGAACGTCTCAAGGCTCCGATCTGACTGGGCGAGCCAGACAGGTTGTGCTGTCTGCATCAGCTTTTGCAGCTCACGTTCTCGGCCGCTGATCGCGGGAAGGGTTTGCATCGGATCAGCCACAGATACTGCCTAGCTTCCAGACCTTGCTGCAGTCGTGTTGGCTGCCATCGAAGATGATCGTGTTGCCGTTGGCGGGGTTGCGCAGCACAAATGAACCGGCATAGGAGAGAAGATTCCACTCACCGCCGCGTGGATCGCGATAGATCGACGATGTGCGGGTTGTCGTGCTGATCAGGGTGTAGGTGTCGCTGATGCCATCTGACCAGGTCAGTTGGAACCGACCGCAAGGAGCGCTGTTGCAGAGAAAGCTGCGTCTACATCGGAGATTGCGACCGTTGTAGCTGCAGTTCACCCAGGCTTCATTCCCAAAGGTTTGGGCTTGGAGTGGTCGGCTTGGCCCGAGAGAGGTGAGCAGGCCGAAGCAGGCAACAACGGTTGCCATCCTCTGAATCGTCGCGATCACCGGGGTCATGCTCTGAGCTCCATGGCCTGGGTGGGTGTTCTCAAGAACGAGCGTTGATCTGCTCCAGCAATGCGCGTCTCGCGACCAACCATTTGGGGGTGCTCGTCTGGCGCCATGGCTTTTGCTGTCGGACCGGTGGGCCAGGGGAATGAGGTCAGCGTCAGTCCTGTGCTGCTTTGCATGGAGTCTCGGTGGTCATGGCTGTCCCGACCACTTGGTTCAACTGATGTCTGCGAACGCGCATCGAGGCCTCGGTGTTTTCGCTCATCCAGCGCCAGGCGTTTCGAACGAGCATGGGGTCGTTTCTCTGTGCGTTGCGATGGCGATGATCCTGCATGCTCGGCTGCTGTTCTGGGTTGTGACCGCCGTTTCTTGGACGGTATTGCCGGTGATGGCCCAGCGGGCTGATGTGGTTCGACCTGACGCCAATGGGAATTTCCTGACGACCAAGGTGCAGGGGAACAGGGGTGAATATCACCAGATGCTCTGGTTGGTGATTGATCAGGACCCCAAGGGGCTGAACTGCAGGTCGCTCGGTGGCGATGCCGTTCCTCTGGTTTCCCTCGACTACGGAAGCATTCTTCGCACTGCAATCACGCAGCCCCAGCTGAATGGAATCGATTTTGAGGACGATCAAGCTTGGTTGCCGGTGGATGTGGGGCCTAGAGGGAACTTGGTGTTGGATCACAGGCCCCTCAAGGCGCGTGGAAAGCTGCTGCGTTGCAGGGTGAGGGCTAACGCTGCCTTGATCACACCGATCAATCCCGACGACTTCGACGAGACGGCGGCGCGTGGTCTGCGCACGATTCATTCGCGGCCGTAAAAAGGCGGGCTTTCCAGGCCCGCCCTAATCCCCCAACAGAAGTACCGATGCTCGACGCTTCTGTGGATCTGTTATCGCCTAGGGAGAAGGGCTCTGTCGTTGGAATTGCTACGGATCGTCGCCTTGATGAGTGTTTCAGCACTGGCGCTTAGCCCCCCACCTGAGCCAGAACAAAAGGGCTGCGTTGCTTCTCATGCGTTCGTCTTATGAGGTGAGGTTGGAGTCTCCAGGTGGGGCACAGCGGTTTGTGGTGAGGGCCTCCAGCCGAAGTGATGCCTGCCGTATGGCGGCCGAAGCCCATCCCGGTTGTGCTTTTGTGGTGGTTGGCAGAATTGGCGACGGGATTGATTGCCCTTAGTGAGTCCTGTTCTGCAGGCCAGATCTCACCTGAACTTCTCTTCCGGCTGTCATTGCGATCGTGATGCTGGTGGTGGAGTCTGTAGAGGATTAAGCATGTTTTGAAGTCGTTATCACTGGCGATTAACAACCTTGTCTTCAGTCTTCAGTCTTCCTGGTCATCCAAAAGGACTGTTTGGAAGATGTGCCTTTGTCTCCACCAAGACTGTTCAGTGAAGCTCAAGCCTTCTCATGGGCATGGATCTTGTCTCCATCGATCAATCCAGTCGATCAGTCGGTGAGATCAGATCAATTGTATGAGGATTAGGATTTCGATTTTCTCAGTCAGGTTGCCCGAAGATCTAGGCACATGAAATCATGCTGTGGCTTTCGTCTCTGGTGGGTCGTTGATGGCACGCCATGGCCGGAATGGCCTGATGCTGACAATGCTTTGCTCGATGTTCGAAATGATACACAAGTAGCGAAGTGTCCTTGCGGCTTTGTCTGGTGAGTGGCTACGTTAAAGATTCACTTGCTGATGGGGGATGAGCTGGAGGCCGAATCTTCGCTTTGTTTTTGAGCATAAAGCGCTGATTTACAATCTTGGAGCATTAAGTTCCTATATCTCACAGGCTTGTTTCCTGTCTCACGGCATTCACATGTTGGCGACGCGCACGCGGCCGCATTGGTCTACAACTGGCTTTGCACTGTTTACGCTGACCTCGATCGTTCTGATGACCCCGTATAAGTGGGACAGGAAATGGATGCGTATTAAAAGTCTGATAGGGATGACAACATTTGGCAGTGTTCTGATTCTTTACGCTGTCTGTGCGATGGCGTTTTGATGAGTTGATCAGGGCATGGTCTGGGCGATCTCTGTTTGAGGGTCTCTTGGAGGGGCTGTTGCTCAGCTGTGGGCAGGATCCGTCAGGTGGCGTCTGCGCTGGATTGATTCACCGAGGCTTCACCAGCACTGCTTGTGTTCTTCACCTCTGCAGCTCAGCTGGTCCACCGGATGAGTGCTCATTGTGAGGGTGTTGAAGGGACGGACCCACCGACACCTCGCCCTGAAACTCCCAACGTTGCATTCGATCATCTCCAAGGGGACGGACCCACCGACACCTCGCCCCTGGGAAGGCTGGATCGAGTCCGCGGGCTCTGCCTGGCGGCGAGAAGGCGTTGAAAGCCCAAAAAAGGACGCCTGCTTGAAGGGTGCTCGGCGAGGCGTCAGGCCAATGCGCTCGTCGATCTCGCTTGGGGTACGCCTTGCTCTGCCATGGCGATTGCATCGCATGCATGCGTTCAGCGACTCGCCTACTAAGGCAATTGAGAATCACTTGCAGAAAAGCGGGTTTTGTGTTCTATTGAGATCTGTTCTCAATGGTGGAGTTTGTGGTCCGTGTGTTTGGCGATCGTGCGCTGCTGGCCACGTTGGTTCAGCAGTGGGCCCATGAGCAGGTGCAGCTCCCCCGTGCTTCTGCTCTTGATAGCGCAGCGGTCTTGAGGCGATCAGCGCGGCGAGACCTGGGGAAGCCACCCCTTTGATCGATGCTTCTGGCATCCGCAAACGTTGCTTGCGGAAGGTCGCTTTCGCCACAACAGCCTGGAGATGGATGCGGCTCAATGGCGCTAGCTGCAGCGATGCGATGAAGTCACCATGCTCCCGGCCATTGATGGGGATGTCCGTGCGGCGCACCCTTGCAGACGAGCAGGTTTGGCTTGAGTTCTGGAAAGGTGGTGCGGCCCATTCGATCTGTGTGCCTCGCTCGCGTCTAAGGCAATGGCGTCTGGATCTAATCGCCGATGGTGCGGTGCTGATCCGTTCAGTGTCGGCCGGAGTGGCGGCTGAAGTGGCGGCTTGACCGCTGGCTCAGGCTTCCTCTGGCCTGGGGCAAGGCATCAGTGGAAGCACTCCTCCTTGGGGGTGAAGCCATTCCTCGAATTCGTGGTCGATTGCCAACGCGTCGGCGTCTCGGTCCGCATTGGTCAGCAGCTTTCGACGCTGTTTGCAGTAATCAATGGCTGCTTCGATCAGGGCCATCGCTTCCTCGCTGGTCATCAGCCGTGGGCAGATTGATCTGCATGCTTGATGTAGTCGTCAGCTCGCGCCGTGGCAATGGCGACAGGTCGGTGGCTTTTTCAGCGTTCCCGGATCGGCGCCAGGCGCAGGGCGGCTCAGGCGGAGAGCCATTGGAGTGAGACCCGTCGCTGGCGCGGGCCATCCAGCTCCACCAGGATCACGTCTTGATATGTCCCGAGCACGGGCTCACCATTGGTGACGTGCACCATGACCTGGTTGCCGAGCACAAGAGCCTGAAGATGGGCATGGGCATTGCGCGGTTCATCGGCGGGGATGTCTGGGCGAAGGTCCAGATCGTTGTGTTTCCAGGAGGCGGAGGCGGAGGCGAGTTGATCCAGCCAGTGCTCGAGGTCCATGAGCAGTCGCTCTTCCATCTCGTTGACAATCAGAGCCGTGGTGGTGTGCAGGCCGGAGATCGATACGGCACCTTCTCGTTCGCCATGCAGGCGGATGAAGTCACGCACCGCGTCCGTGAGGGGCAGGCACTGGAATGGCTGGGAGGTAGAGAGGGAGAGCAGCTGCGAAGACATCGGAGCGGGCTGCAACGGGCGTTCGCTCCCACTGTGCATGACGCCTCTGGCTGATCAGGGTGTCTTTCCAGGCTTGATCAAGGTTGCGAGGGTGGCCATGCTGGCTGCACGGATCGATACAACAGCTTCCATGCCCCTTTTGCCCCGCTGGCAGTACATGACTGACCAGAGCAAGGCTCTGGTCACCAAAACCACCATTGGCCTCGGCGTGGTCCTGGTGGCCGCCCTGTTGCTGCGCTCCCTTTTCCCTTGGGTGGTGTTGGTCTTGATCGTTTGGTTGGCATGGCAGCTGTTTGCGCGCCGGTGATGGGGCGGTGTCGAGTCTTCTCAGGACGTTGATGCTGTGCCCATGAACGTCGCTGCCGCTCCGTCCCTTTGTTGCTCTTGGGTGAACAGCAAGGGCTAAGTGGTTCATGTGGCCCACCCCCATGATTTTCTGTGAGGCTGTCGCTGCAAGGGATTTGATGGCGACTAACTTGAATGGACAAGTTGTGGTCATGTTGTGGGCCGGTTGCATTTCACATCGCAGAGACCTTCGCTTGCTCCCTGCGTTAGGGGCTTCAGCAATCAACAGGCAATGCTTGTTCTGCTTTTTGCCCTTCCACTTGGTTTGGTGGGATTGGGCTTTGTGGTGTTGCTGATCCAGCGTCAAGTTGCGGTGAAGCCCACACCAGCTCCGCCTGTTTCCCAGGAGCGTCCGATTGATGCCGATCGCAGTACAACGATCCAGCCTCTTCCGGCTCAGGAGCCTTCAGCGGCTCCGCAATCTGGGCTGAGCCAGCAGCAGGCCCGAGCGATTGTTGAGGAATGGCTCACTGTGAAGTCGCAGATCTTCGCTCCTCCCTTTAACACCGATCTTGCCGATCAGGTGGTGGCTGCCGGCCCGCTCTGGACAGATCTCACCAAGCCGGATGGATCGATTCAGTGGTTGAAAAATAACAATAGTCGTTATTCCTATTCGATCATTCGCGTCAATCGTGTCATTCGCTTCATTCCGTCGATTGCGATGCCATCGATCGTCGTTTCGGTGACTGAAGACTCCACCTTGCATTCGCCAAAAGGGGCTGAAAAGTCTTCTAGTACTAACGATTGGCTCTATACCCTGAAGGAAGAGACTGGGCGTTGGAAGATCTGGGATTACCGCAAGCAGTAGATGGATGTCATCCGTTCTGCCTCAACGGCTGGTGTGCTCCTAATGCTCTGGGGCTGTAGCGCGATTCAGCTCCCTGGTTTTAGGACGGCTGCTGATCCTGATTCCGTGCCTAAGGCCGCGCTGCCTGTTGCTCCGAAGAGTGCACCTCCCTTGTTGGAGCTGGTGCCGTCTGATCTTCAACCCGTGGCTCCTGATCAGATTGCGCGCTGTTCGAGGCTGCTCGATTTGTCAGAGGAGCTCGACAAGCCGGCTGATCCCACAAATTTTGGTGAGCGTGAGAGCCGTGATGTTTGGGGACGACCGCTGAATGGAAGCCCTCAGGTGATTGTTCTGCATGAAACAGTGATCGGAGAGCAGGCAACTGTTGACCTATTTCAGACATCGCATCCTGAGGACGCAGATCAGGTGAGTTATCACATGCTGATTGCCCGTGATGGATCCCGCTTGCGCATCGTGCCTGATAAGAACCGGGCCTATGGCTCAGGTATGTCGGCGTTCGGTGATGCGACCCAGCGTCGTGAGCCTGGACGGGTGGGATCCATCAACAACATCGCCTTGCATGTGAGTCTTGTATCACCGGTTGATGGACGTGATGACCGAGGGAGCCATTCCGGTTACACCCCAGCTCAGTACCGCAATCTTGCTGGTCAAGTGTTGCTGTGGCAGGCCCGTCACGGTATTCCGTTGACTCGGCTCACCACACATCAGGCCGTGGATCGCAGCCGAAGTCGTTATGACCCACGGAGCTTCCGCTGGGATCGCTTCATGCCGCTTTATCAGCAGGCAGCACGACTGTGCGGATTGGAGAGGTTCGACAATGGCCAGGCGGGACTCTGACTGTGAATGACGAGAGCCTGTGAACGATTTCCTTGGGAAGGTTGAACCTTGGCTGCAGGTTGGTCTCTCCTCTGCATGACTATCGCTCACCTGTTGCCCCGATGGGGTGGCTCAACCTTGCGGCAGGCGACGTGCTGGAGCCCGGTCTATCAGTTTGATCTTTCGCCACGGAACCCTTGATGTCAGCTGGAATGACAACGGGCTTGACGAGCTGAAGGACGCCAGGAACAAGGCCTTCAAGGTGACGGCCACCGACATCAGACAAGGGAATGGGTTGATCCTGAGGCTCGCGGATGGTGGGTCGATCAAGATCCCCTCCTCTGGCGGGATTGATGCCTGGGGCTGGGTTCAGACTTTGTTGGCCTTGACCTGCAAGGGTCTCAACCTTGTTTTTGTATCAATACAAACAGTTTTTGTTTGGAGCTCAAGGCTCAATGGTGTTCAGTGAAGGAGCCACCGCTTGGATCTCACCGTTCAGCAGGTTGAATCATCGTTTGCTGTCAGCCCCGGTAGTGCCCTGGGCTTGTTCTGGCTGCAAGCCCATTTCCCCACCAGCGAGTGGGATGACCTGTTGAGTGGTCGGGCTGTATTCAGTGGCGAGAGCCTGACGGCCATGACCAGTGATGCCCGTGATGCGGGATTAAGCGTGGAGGCTCCTGTCCAAGTGCGTTTCTGACAAGTGCATTTCTGAGCTTTGCCTCGAGGCTTTTGGTTGGGCCTGAAGAACGGGTCGACCTGCTTCAAGCACGAGTCATCTCCGGTCACATTCGCAGATTGATTCAGTCATCCGCGCTGGTCTTGCCTCCACTACAACTGATGCAGTCCGGAACACGGACTGCTGCAAAACCTGCCGACCCCCGGGCGTGAGACCCCCGGGGGTTTTTTATGGCTGAAGGCTGAGCTGGCGGGCCCGATGGCGGGCAAGTGTCCGCCCTGAGCGCTTCCTGGGGCGTTGATAAAGATCGGCGTTCACCTTCAACTGGCGCGGGTAAGGCCAGCTGCGTTTCAGAGCGGCTGAGTTGCTAGTGCGCACGCACCACCAGCAGTGGAGGTAGAGGACGATCAACCCTGTGATGACGCCGGTCATGGCCGTGGGATGTCACTCGTGGGTTCTTGCCCTTGATTGTCGGTGTTGATGGCCTCGCACGCCAGTGGTGATGCCGTGATTCCCATTTAGCTCTCAAGAGCTGACTCGGAGCAATACAGCACTTCACAGTCATCAGACGCGACGCGAGATGATGGAGAGGTCTCGCAGATCTGATGGTCAGCTCCAAGCTTGGAATTAGTAGCAAGCAGCAGCGTTTGATCGATCTGCTGGAGGCCAGCGATGCTGAGCTCAGCGGTCAGCAGCTCCATCGCTCTCTATTGGAAAGCGATCAGGGGATGGGGCTGGCGACTGTGTATCGCAATCTCCACCAGTTGCAAAAGCGTGGTCTGGTGCGTTGTCGCCATTTGCCCACTGGAGAGGTGCTTTATGCCCCTGTGATGCGTGATCGCCATCACCTCACTTGTGTGAACTGCGGCGAAACCCGTGAGCTCTCCAGCTGTCCGTTGCATGCGATGACCATTCCGGAAGAGCAACAGGGCGGGTACCAATTGCTCTTCCACACCCTTGAGTTCTACGGCCTCTGCAACCGTTGCCAGCAGGAAGACGTCAAGCCGTGATCAGAAACGGAAGGTCACTCCGGTTCCAACATGGTTCTGGAATCCCTTGCCCCAGCCTTTCCCGCCTTCCGTGCTGTACATCATCTCCAAGTGGGCGAAAGCCACAACGCTCTCCGAAAGAGGGTATTCAAAAGAGATGTCTCCGCCCCAGTCCGTGCGTTGTGACAGGCCTGAATAAGAGCCAGGTGAGTAGAAGCGAGGACCACCGGTCAGGGTGATATTGAGCAGATCCACGTTGAAGCCGAAGCCGGCCCAAGTGTCGGTGTAGTTGCCGATGTAGGTGCCGTCGCTTTCCCAGCCGGTGTGATTGCTCACATTCACGAAGATGCCATCGATCACCGACTCCAGACCATCGCCGAGGGCGAAGTTGACGTCTCCATCGCCGAATGCATAAGTGATGCCTGCCGAGACTTCATGTTTCACACCCTGAATATCTTCACCCTGGGATCGCATCACGGCGTAAGGAAGCCAGGTTGCTGAAATCGCCAACCGATCGTTCGGTTGGTAGCGAGCCTGAACCATTCCTTTCATATCGATTCTGCGGTAGGGCTGCCCCTTCTCATGGCCATGAGCTGCATGGTCGGCGTGCCCTGAAGCGGCATGGTCGGCATGCCCTTCCTCGGCATGGTCGTCATCGCCATGGTCCTCATCGCCATGGTCCTCATCGGCATGCTCTTCCTCGGCATGGTCGTCATCGCCATGCTCCGCATGGGCAGCCCCTTCGGTTGCATTGTCATCGTGCTCGTCGAGATGAACCTTGCCGTAGAAATGTTCGGCCTCACCCCATACCGCTGCTGGACCGAAAGCGGCTTCGATGCTGAAACTGCCGTCGTTGGCAAGTCCCCACTCGAACACTGCGCCGAAGAGGCCATCGATCGCATAGTGGGCAGGTTTGCCCTCGGTTCTGAGGTTGTTCTCGAAACCTCCGTGACCTTCAAGGGTGATCACAGGAGTCACCCTTGACTCCCCTTCGCGCAGCTCTTCTTCTGAGCCACCCCCATGGTTGTGGCCGGCACCTGCGTGGCTTGCTGGTGCGAAGACAGCCTCGAGGGCAAGCGGAGATAGCAGCCCGAGCGCAGCCAAGGCTGCAGGCGAGATTGAGAAGCGGCGCATTTGGTTGGAGTCTGGGAAGGGAGTCGGGATTGAATGGGGAGTGGTCTTGCTGCCGTTACTGGACAGCACTCCATCGCTGTTGCAGTCGTTCTGCAGAGGCTTGATCGCAGCTGCCGCCTTGGGCATTCACCACCGTGCAGGTGTTGCTGGTGGCGGTTTCGATCAGGCTCTTGCCAGGTGCCGTGCCATCAGCAAAAACGAGATTCTTGGCAATGGGTTTGCCGGTGCTGCGACTGATGCGCTTCATGGTCTTGGAGACCGGGAATTGTTCGGGGAACAGCACTTTGGTCTTGGAGGCTTTTACGGCGTTGCTGATCGCTCTCAGGCTGGAGGGCCGCAGTGTGCCTCCGGTGGCGTAGTCGTCGATCATGGCCACGTGGCGCATGCCGTAGCGGTCGGTGAAGAACTCAAAAGCCATGTGTTCCGACACCAAAACGCGATGGTCAGCCGGGATGGTGGAGATCTGCTGCCGGTTCCAGGCGTCGAGATCGCGGAGGATGGCGATCACGTTCTGCTGGCGTCGTTTCAGAGCCTGTTTCGATTCAGCATTAATCGGTAATTGCTGAAGAGCGTCGACCACCACATTGGCCATGGCGCCTGTATTGGCAGGGCTGTGCCAAAGATGGGGATCGTTGTTGGGGTTATTCGGAACAGCGAGCTCGCCCACGGCGATCAGCTCGAAATTGCCGTCTAGACGACTGAGCGATGGGTTGAGGTTGTATCCATTAATCAGCACCAGTTCGGAGTTGCTGATATCTCTCCGGTTGGCAGGAGTGAGTTGAAAATGGTGGGGATCGGCGCCGGGTGGAATCAGACAGCGCACATCGGTGGCTCCGCCGGACAGGGTGCGGGTGAGATCGCAAAGCACCCCATCGCCTGCCACGACCGTTGGAGTTGCAGCTTGGGATGGTGATGGATTGGCCAGCCCTGTGGCTAAGCCTGCGGCGATCAATGCAGTGCTGCGCAGCAGGCGCGAAAAAGAGACGCCCATGAGGCAGCCCGGAGAACGGCCGAATGATAACGGTTCTCATTCTTGGCGCAATGCCCCTGCCCTTCCCCATCGCGGCGGGGCCGGTGATGATTAGCCAAACCATTCACCTTCATGGCGCGATTGGCCACCGCCTGGGCGATCTTTCAGGGCTTGCTGCTTGAGTCGCTTCCCTTCCTTTTGTTAGGGGTCACGATCGCTGCGCTTGCCCGCTGGCTTGTGCCCCAAGCTGCATGGGTGCGACGGCTGCCGCGTCACCCGCTGCTGGCTCCGGTGGTCGGTGCCTTGCTCGGCTTCGCTCTACCGGCCTGTGAGTGCGGCAATGTGCCAGTCGCCCGGCGCTTGTTGGCTAGCGGTGCACCTCTTGGTACCGGCTTCGGTTTTTTGTTTGCGGCGCCTGTTCTCAATCCGATCGTGTTGGCCAGCACCTGGGCTGCATTCCCTGATCAGCCCTGGTTGCTATTCGCCCGTCCTCTGGGGGCCTTTGTGATTGCCATTGCCCTTAGTGCACTGTTGGGGTTGATGGGGGAACGGGCCCTATTGGAGCCTGCCTTGCTCGAGGAGCGCCGCTTGACGCAGCCGCTCGCCGAAGTCGGCCTGCTGGAGCGGGGCAGTGGCGTTCTCGGCGCGGCTCCGATTTCCATCTCGCCCCGCCCTTCATCCCAGTCCATCTCGCTGTCGGACGTGCTGCTGCATAGCGGTCGAGAGTTCCTCGGTCTGTTGGTGTTGCTGGTGCTGGGATGTGCCCTGGCTGCAGCAGTTCAGTCCTGGTTGCCTCGCGCCTGGTTGCTGGCTGTGGGGTCGGCTCCGACTCTGTCGGTTCTGGCGCTGATGTTGCTGGCCCTTGTGGTTTCGGTCTGTTCGAGTGTGGATGCTTTTCTTGCGCTCGGTTTTGCTGCGCAGGTCACGCCTGGGGCGCTGCTGGCATTCTTGTTATTGGGCCCGGTTGTGGACCTCAAGCTCGCTGGTCTGTTTACCGTGCTCCTGCGCCCTAAAGCGATTGCAGTCACCGCTTTGGCCGCGTTGCTGCTGGTGCTGCTGATCGGTCAGTGGGTGAACCTGGTGCAGCTTTGAACGTCATGACGCTTCGTCTTCGCTGGTCATCGCTGTCGCTTCCCCTGCTGTTGCTGTTGTGGGGTTGGGTGATGGTCTGGAGCACGGCATCCGGCCGTCTCGATCTGCTCCTGCGTTCCGTCTATCACCCGGTTGTTGCTGTTGGCGGTGGCCTGTTGATCTTGATCGGCTTGCTGCAGCTGCGCTTGCTTCTGCGTCGCAAGCGGGCGGGGCAGGCCAGCCAAACTCTGCCTCGCGGCTGGTGGCTGACTGCGCTGGTGGCGCTGGCGATCATCGTCTTCCCGCCACAGCCTTCGTTTAATGATCTCGCCTCCAGTCGGCCGAGCAGTCTCCCGGAGGCGCCGCGACTGGCGTTCGTGTTGCCACCTGAGCAGCGCACGCTCACCGAATGGGTGCGGCTCCTGCGCACACAGCCCGATCCGTCTCTGCATGCCGGGGCTCCAGTGTCGATCAGCGGTTTTGTGCTGAAGCGCCCGGGAGAACCTGCTCAGCTCGCCCGACTCATGGTGCGGTGTTGTCTTGCGGATGCCACGCCATCGGGTTTGCCTGTGCTGTGGCCGGAGGGCTTTGATCCGAAGCCTGATACCTGGCTGGAGGTCAAGGGCAAGATGGTGACGCAGGAGCATGACGGTGCGCTGCGCAATGTTCTGGAGCCTTCAAGCTTGAAGGTCATCCCTCGACCTGACCGACCTCTGGAACCATGACCCGATCTGGTCTGTGGGCGTTGCCCCGCCCTTTGTTGCTGGCTTTGGGAGGTCTGACGGCGCTGGTGCTGGTCCAGCAACAAGTGCTGCTTCGCCGTCCACCCCGGCTGCAGATGCTGGCGATCCAGCCACTGCGTTCCGGGGCCGGCGCGCTGGATGTGCGTTTTAGTCGCCCGATGCAACGGGAGACGATCGCGGCCGAGAGCCGAATCAAACCGGAGCTGTCCCATGCTTGGTTTGGTGCCGACAACGCCTGGCGATTGCTGCTCAACCGCACGGATCCCATCCAGTCTCCGCTGCAGCTGGATCTGGCTGGTGCTGATCGGCGCGGTCTGCGTGTCGCGCCGAGCCGTTGGTTCTGGGATCCACGGCCGACGTTGCTGGCTGTCGTGCAGCTGAAAGAGGGCCAGCAATTGCAGCTGCAAGACCGTCAGGGATCCTGGGTGCCACTGAGCCCAGTGCTGCCTGGCATTTTTCAGGTGGAGCCATTCGGTGATGGCCGCGGCGTCGCCTTCGTCAGTGCGGACGACAACGGCGACCAGTTTGTCGACGTTCGACACCTGACGCCGCGATCCCTCGCAACTGATGCTGATGCAGTTGGCTCCCCTCTGCTGGGTGACCTGGAGCGGATCACCCAACAACCCCAGTTGTTCGCGCATGTGAGCAGCAATCTCAGAGGGGATCTGCTCGTTCAGGCCGGTCGGCTTGAGCCAGGGAGTGATCAGCTTTGGATGCGCAGCCCCGATGGGAGGCGCCGCGATTTGAGCCTGAAGGTGGCCGGTCCTATCCGTCTGTTGCCGGATGGCACGGGCTTGGTGGTGCCTGGGTACGACGGTCTTGAGCTGTTGTCCCTTCAGACCCTGCAGGATCAAGCCTCTGAACGGCAGACACTTCCTGGCAGTCGAGATCTGAGGGCGTTCTGCACTGGATCCGGCAGAGCTCTGCTCGTGCGTCACTGGCCGGACTACCGCCGGTCGGTGGAGTTGGTCATTCCCGGCCTCCCACCACGTCAGATCTGGTTGGGTGAGCAGGCCGTCATGGGGGTGGCCTGCGATAACGGTGGAGAACGCCTTTGGGTGGTGCTGCGCGATTCCCTACCCAAGGCTGTCGACACGCTGTTGTTGCTCGATCGCGATGGCAAGGTGCGCAAGCAACGCAGGCTGGAGCCTTGGCTGATGGCACCAGATTCCTGGTTGCGATTCGATCCTGTCAGCGATCAGTTGTTGCTGTCTGTGATTTCCAGTCGGCGCGCGCCTGGGCGCATCGCCTGGGTGGATGGCAGCACACTTGGCTTGCGGATCCAGGCCGAGCCGTCGGTGGTCAGCGCCACGCTCTTGCCTGCTGCCGGCAGGATCGATCGCTTTTAGGCCGGCCTTGTCCTCTCTTGCTCCTGTCGCTTGAGGAAGGCCACTAACGTCGGCGCTGATTCGGACTTCAACATGGGCGATTACACCGTGGCCATCTGGGCAACCATCGGCTTGATGGTGGTGTTCACCGTGCCGGTGGTCTGGCAGTTTCTGCAGCCCAACGATGATGATTTCGGTGATCTCACCAAACGCCAGAAATAAATACGCCTAACGTCAGAGCGCCTTCTGTTGCGACTGCCTCTTACACCTGCCCACGGAGGCTCCTGAGCTTGACCAAGGCTCCCAGCTCAAGTGCTGGGATGGGCCAAGGCCTTCCGTCAGCGTCGGTGGCCGGCACTGCAGAGGTGTAGGTGGCGGATTGTGTGGGATCAGCCCCGCGTTTGATTCATCGTTTTGAGGAACGCCTGAGGACCGCTCTCGAGATCAGGCAGTTCCATCGTGGCTTCGCGTCCTTCCAGCGCTGCGGTCAACGACTCGATCATCTGGCTGTTGCCTGTGGCTTTCACAGCAGCGAGGGCTTTCTTCAGCCGTTCTTCGCGACTGCCTTGGTCTGGTGCGCCAGAAGGGGTTGACCAAGTGCTGTAGTCAACGTTCGTGGTGGAGCGGACGCTGTTCAGCTGGTTGGCAAGGTTCTCCCACAGCAGCGGCATGGATCGTTGACGGCATTTGCGGAATTCTTTCCTGACAGGGCCCCTGCCAGCCCAGTTGTGACATTTATCCACATGCTCTAGGGCAAGAGGCGGGTCGGTGCGCCCGCCTCCTGCGCTGAGACGACAAGCGTCAGTTTTTTATTCTTCAGAGATATAAATAAACGTTGCGCAGTTGTCAGGTTGAAGCCGCTTTTGTCTCAATTGCATGAACTTGCGTAACCTTTTCAGGGCAAAATGGGGCGATCGCAAGGCTTCCACAGCTTGGAGCTTCAGATTCCCTTTAGATTCTTCGGAGCGTTGCTTGTGGGCTCGTCCCTGCTATCGATGGCAAGAAGCCCGAAAGAATTTGTTCTGCTCGGAGGCACCTTCCTGTTTGGCCTCGGCACCCTCGAGCTTGCCCTTCATCTCGGCGGCTTCTAAGCCTCTGATTGGCACGTTGTGCTGCGAGGTGTGATCACCTCAGTGCAGCAGTGATGGAGTCCCTGGCTCCGAGTCCCTTCAGAGGGAGCTCAAAACCAGGGGGCATCTCGCAGTAAGTGGCTAGCGCCTTGGCTCGTTTTGGTGTGGGGTCAGCGGGCTATTGCCGCCCCACAATCACTGGTGGGGTTCCGCCGGAGAGGCCGGGCACCACTTGGGTTTGGCCGTCCCATTTGTCGAGGAAGAGCTTGTAGAGAACTCTGTCGTTCAGGCCTTTGTTGAGGGTTTCGAACTTAATCGCTTCCTGTTCAGCGATCTTCACCTCGGTTTCGGCTTTGAGCAGGCGCTGCTCGGCAATTTGTTTCTGCTCAATAGCAGAACGGTATTCCTCAGCAATCTTGAGGCCGGTGAGATCAAGCCCTTTGACTTCCACGTAGTCAAATTTTTCTAGCTCTTTGGCAACACTCTCCTCAACGATTGAGGAGATCTTGTTCCAATCTGTGGCGATCTCAACGAGCTCGTATTTTGAAAAGACTGATTTCAGTGATTTGAGTAGTGAAGGTTGAATGATCCGTGCGTAAATCCCTTCATTGCCTGTGGCGATGGTGCTGTAAACCCGTGGCGCTTCGCTGGATTTGACGGCGTATTTGATCGTTGCGGTCGCTTCGATCACCTGCAGGTCTTTGGTGAGGCTGGAGAATTCTTCAGGGCGAACCTGGGTGCGCACATTGAAGAAGTGCACGGATTGCACGAATGGGGCCTTGAGATTCAGGCCAGGCAGGCGCGCTTCGTCACTCACTTTGCCCAGCGTTGTGATCACAGCGACCTGACCAGCAGGCACCACGAAAATGGCGGCAATGGCCACGATCAAAGCCGTAAAGGCTGCGATCACGGCGAGGGATGCCTGAGCCCCAGGCTGGTTGGGGGACACGTTTTGCACTCGGTTGTTCTTGTTGCCTTGATTATGGGCAGGGTTTGCGAGCCGGTGCGGCGGCTTGACCCATCAGGATGGCGGCTTGCCTCAGCTGCTGGGATGGCTTCGTTTCTGGTCACGGGCGCAAACCGCGGCATCGGATTGGAATACTGCAGGCAGTTGCAGGCGCGCGGAGAGCAGGTGATCGCTGTCTGCCGGGAGGCTTCCCCGGACCTCGAGGCTCTGGGCGTGAGGATTGAGTCGGGGATCGAGCTCACGCGTGTGGCGTGCATCACTGACCTGGTGCAACGCTTGGCCGGCATGCCCCTCGATGGGGTGATTCTCAATGCCGGTTTGCTTCAGTCGATGGGGTTGGAGGATCTTGATGTCGAGGCGATTCGGCGTCAGTTCGAAGTGAATGCCCTTGCGCCGTTGCTGCTGGCTCGGGCCCTGGTGGATCAGATGCCCTACGGCGCCAAGCTGGCGCTGATGACCAGTCGCATGGGCTCCATCGATGACAACACGTCCGGTGGCTCCTACGGCTACAGGATGTCGAAGGTTGCCCTCAACATTGCTGGCAAGTCGCTGGCGGTCGATCTGGCGCCGCGAGGCATCGCAGTGGCGATCTTGCATCCGGGATTGGTGCGAACACGCATGATCAAGTTCAATCCCCATGGCATCACCCCAGCAGCGTCGGTGCAGGGGCTACTGGCGCGGATCGATGCCCTCACGCTCGAGCGCAGCGGTACCTTTTGGCATGCCAACGGTGAAGTGCTGCCCTGGTGAGCAGCTCTCATCGGCGGGTCTCGCTCGCTTGCCTCAACTGCCCGGTGGCAGGGTGAACCAGCAGAGCGCCACACTCACGCTGCTGAGGGCCACAACGGTGAGGGGCCAGATCTCGTCCATGGTGTGGAGACGCTGGGCCATCACGTCATAGTCGTGCCCTTTCGGAAGCTGTTCGAGTTCGTGGTAACGGCGGCCGATCCAGATCACCAGCACGAAGGCCAAGAGTGTCACCACATAGGCGATCACATACACCTGATCGAGGAAGGTGAGGAAGGGGAGCTGCGGCAGCTCATCGCGATAGGTCTGCTGCAGAAAGACCAGTGTGAGCAGCACGGTGATCGGAATGCCGGCGCGGGCATCCTGTTCATCCGGCCGCACTTTGAACACCAGCAGCACCATCGCCATCACCACGACGAGCGGCAGGATCAGTCGCCAGAACGCCGACCAAGACGACGTGCCAAAGGCAATGTCGTAGACCACAGTGCTGTAGGCCGCCGGTTCACCACCCAGTGCGAAATTCGTGGCGTAGGTATGCCGGTACTCGGCGATCGACCAGCTGCGTTTGAGCCAGCCGATGATCCCAGAGAACAGGCCCACACCGCTGTTTTCGACATCCGGAACAAACCGCAGGTTGCCGTATTCGAAGATGCCATCAACATCATCGGCCTCCAGCACAATCGGCAGGCTCACGGTGATGAAGGGGAAGTGACGGAAGCTGGCCCTGTCGATATAGAAACGGCCGATGTAGGAGAACAATTGGTAATAGCTGCCATCCGGCATGCGTTCCGCAGCGCCGATCGCTCGTAGTCCCGGATCGGCATCGGAGAGCAGTTCGTTAACGAGGATGATCCGATCCTCAAGGCCCAGGTTGTTCTTGTCCAAATACTGCTGAAGGGCGTCCCCCCAGCTCATCCAGAGGTAGCCGTTGGCCGCGAAGCTGGGAACGCTGAGGTCGAGGTCGTAGGTGTTGGTGGAGTAAATGCCCACCTGCACGCGATATAAGGCCTTGTCAGCATCGCTGGCATCCAGGCGGAAGCTTTCTTGGCCCGGGGGTGAGCTGCGGAGGGAACTCCAGCCATCCAGCTCGGTGCGGTCGGCGCGCAGTACCTGATGGCGCGGAGCTGAGCTGAGCTGCAAGCTGTCGGTTCTTGGTTCGGTGCTGAAGTTGAGCTGGCTGATGCCGGTGACGCCCAGCACCAGCGCCAGCAACAGGGCGACGGCGGCGAAGAAGTTCCAGCGTTTCTGCTTGAGGGGAGCCATGACGGCTTGAACACGGCGTTGGTCTCTGTTTGCGTCTTAGCCAGGCCGCCACTCGTCGTCTCTTGGCTGCCCGGTGCATGGCATCGGATCAGGGCAGTCGGTACACCATGCCGTAATGGCCAATCGTGGTGCCATCAGCTCCATAGGTGACCACTTTCAGGTGATCGGAGTGGTCCAACGGCAGCGCCAGCTGAATGACAGCAGCACCGGTGCTGCAAGGCTTTGGTTTGAGCGTGAGCCTTGTGATGGCATACCCCCGTTCGGTGGGCTTTCTCGAGGGCACGAGTTGATCGGGATCGTGGCCTCCAGGGACCGAGGGCAGCGTCTTGACGCTGTAGTCGCTGTCGCAGATGCCGTTGGCTTTGTTGCCCCAACGCACCCGGTTAGGTTCCACGCTGAGCACATCCAGAACGGCTCTGCCAGCTGTGCTTTGACCCTGCCAGCGGCCGAGGAAGATGTTGTGACTTGCCCAGTACTTCGGTTTTGGAATGACATTGCGGGATTGCTGCCAAAGCACTTGGAGTGTGTACTGCCCCTCACGTCTGAAGCTGATTCCTGCCGGGCTATGGCTGCGCTGGTAGGTCACCCCCTGTTCGTCACTGGGGAAGCGGAAAGCCCAGCTGTTGAAACGGACGTTGACGTTCCCCTGGCTCTGACTAAAGCGACAGGTTCCCCGTTCGCTCGGAACGGTGGAGTGATCACGACTGAGGATGCACGTGGCTTGCGTGCTGTCTGCCAGGGCCATGGCTGTGGGAGCGATGCTGCCAACCAGGGCAAGAGCGAGGTGGCGCATGGATGGCAGGCTTCTGCTCGCATTGTCTCTTCCCGCATCGTGAGCGGGGTGATAGTGGCCGCTATCTGAAGAGGCGGCAAACCTCCCTGTCGGTTGCCTGGATTGGAGCCACTTCGAGATGCCAAAAACAGTCGCAAAAAAACATGCCTGATCTCGGCAAGTCCAACATTCAAGAGGGCTTTTGCTGACAGCAGCACTGCGCTCAATATCCTGAGTTCATTGGAGCTGGAGTGATGCAAACAAAACTTGAAGCTGGTGAAGCGATTCTTCGAAAATCGCCGGCCAATCACCAGCGCGGTATCGAGGCTGTCGGAGGCAGGCTGTACCTCACTCAGCAGCGTTTGATTTTTGAGGCACATGCCTTCAATGTTCAGACAGGGGCTACGGTTGTTCCCTTGCCCAGTATTACTGCCTTAAGGAAAGACTGGACGCTTCTGTTTGGCGCCATCCCTGTATTCCCCAATTGTCTTGTGGTGTCCTCCCAAGCAGGAGAAGACAATCGCTTTACTCTGTTCCGTCGCACACCTTGGATCGAAGCAATCCAAAAGCTAAAAGGGATGACATAGGTTTCATTTGATTTGATTTGATTTGATTTGAGCCCGGTCTTTCTTGCTGTGTTGTTCGAAGTGGTGGGGAAAAGACTCTGGCTTGGTTGCTTGGATGCCCATAAATGGCTTGAACAATCTCTTCGTTGATCAAGGCGTATAGGCGCTTAATAGTTTCTGCCTTTTAAATAGTTTTTGATTGCTTTATGGGCAATCAATGCCACCAGAGATGAGGCTGCAATCACAATGACGCCTCCAGTGATGTCGCCTTGGAGTAAGGCAATAAAACCAAAGAATGCAATCAGGGAGAGGAACGCGTAGATCGCTGCAACGCCTCGCCACAGGAAGGCGTTGAGATCACCGTTGTAGAAGACCACTTGTCTCGTTGCAATTGTGTTTTGGCGATGCTGATGCGTGCATGCGTGTTCAGGATGGATGGCGACGGCGTTTGTCTTGATCAAGCTTGATTTGGTGTTCCAAGCTGTGGATCGCAGAGACGCCGAAAGGACGGGGCAAGCAGAGCTGGCAAGGCTTCGACGTCTCCAGTCTTCGGAGCTGTCTCTACATCCTTCAGAAGGAAGGCCGCCCTTCCGTGGTGGAAAGACGGCCTACGTCGCTCGCTTGTGCATGGTTCAACCCCGTCACTGCAGAAGAGAGAGGTAGGGGCGAAGCGTCTGGCGATGGCGTCCCTGGGGCCATGACGTCCAGGTGTGTGGCTGATGCAGCTCCGGGGCACCTGTGGCGATGCAATGGAGTGTCGATTCACGGGGCGGACCTGAAACGCCCGCGAAAGGACCAGCCTCACGGATGGGTGGAAACTGTTGGAGCAGGGGCCAAAAAGTCAGTCTGCTTCTCGGGTTTGCTCAGGTGGAGTGTCGGCTGTCATCAGCGCCTCCGATCTCGATGCAGTCACTTTGGGTGAGGTGACCTGGTTTGCCTATCAGTGTTCATGCGCATTGCCTTTTTGTGCTGGTTCAGCTGAAAGTGGCAATGGCTTGCCTACAGCGGAACTCCCCACCGTGGTGGCGGGGCGTTCCGGATATCGCGGCCTGGTCTGGGTCGGTGATGACGTCGTTGTTGGGGTCCTTCATCGTGCATTCACGATCGCCTCGTGGTCGTGCTGCGGCTGTGAGTTGGCTCACGTCGATCGGTGAGCTGACGCATGGGCCTCCTCGTTTCAGTTCGATGCCATGGCTCCTAGAAGAGCCAGGACTGTTGGTTGTTGATCAAAAATCGGCGGCGAAATCGTCAGTCACTGTGGGCAGCATCTCTGCCATCAGTTGGTCTTGGCTTGGCGTTGCAGGTCGCTTGAGGCTGTCCACCTCCTCTTGAAGCATGCGCATGTGGGTGGTCATTTGCCGGGTGAGGTTCTCGAGTGCTTCAGTGCGCTCCTTCAGCTTGGTGAGAGCATCCCGCGCTGCTTGGTCTGTGGCTGTGATTGACGCTGGTGCTGCGATCACAGAGCGCAGGGCAAGCTGGATCGCTGCGTTCAGATCCAGGCCGTTGGTCAGCGCATAGGCCTCAAACTTGTCCAGCAAGGCTGCATCGCATTGCAGGGTCAGAGACCTGGTGCTGGAAGTCATCACAACACGGGCATCTCAGCTGCCAGGCGACACGCGGGCTGAATGTAGATCCGCCCATCTGTCCCTGCGCTGCGGATCAGGCAGTCAAGGCTGTTCAGCTTCAAGTTGGCAACAGCAAGCATGAGCTTCAGGGCAACAGGAAACGCCGAGATGGATGAGGCGTTGGTGCCCGCGAGCGCACGCTTGGTAACAGCTGATACTCGGATGAAGCAGTTGAAACGTTTGTCCCGAAACTCCAGTATCCATAGTAAAAAGCGTTGAAATTGATCCCGACTATGCAAGGGCTTCTGAGAAGACTGGGCATCCTCAAGCCGAAGAAGTCAGAGACAACTCCGCCGGTCAGGTCTTTTCTGTCCTGCAAGATCTCGTCGGGACAGATTGATTGCAATTGGAAGCTTCGCGACGAAACCAAAAAGCTTGTTTCCAAGAGTTATGACTCAACCCTTGTTTTAAGGCTTAAGAGCATCGCTACGGGGGATTCTTCCCGTGGAATGACTGCAGTGATTGAAACCGAAACCAGCATCTGGAAAGAGGCGGCCACGATCAACATGCCGACTGAGAGCGGCAAGTTAATGCTGGAGTTGGGTTACAGAGATGCTGATGGCATTTTCATCACCCTTGAGTTTTCGCTGATTGATCTAGGCCCGATCGTGGTTCCTATGCCCCAAGATCAGGATTGGTTCGCAGTGAAAGAGATGCCAGGCTTGCACCAAAGGATGTATGAGTTGGCCTCCAAAAACCTTTCCATTGGTGGATCAGAGACGTTCCAGGATCTTCGTGGTTAGAGAGGGATAGTTGCCCCCACGTCCAATGCAACTCCATTCTGGGCCTGGCCCCTCTCAGCGGCTGATGCAGCTCTCCTGGTTGTTGGGCTTCGTTGGTTTCTGGGGAGGGTTTGGCGCACTGCAGCGTGGTGATCTGGCGTCGGCGACGGCCTGGATCAGTAGTTGGGTGGTTGGTGGTATTGGTGTGGTGTCGTTTTTACGGCATGCCGTGTTTCACCGCAGTGATGCGAAGCGGATGAACTGGGACTATGGCAAGCGCAACGATTTTCAGCTGGAGGCGGGATTTGCCAACCTCGCCTGGGGATTGGTCGGATTGATCGCTTGGGCGCAAGCCTGGGCGATGCAGACGCAGGGGGCTGTGATTCTTGTGTTTGGAATTTATATGGCGCAGGCGGCAGGATTGCACCTGTTTGATCCAGGCGAGCGCAACGCTAAGCGTGCAGCACAGCTGGTGAATGTTGTGTTTGCGGCCTGCCTGCTGTTCTTCGGCTCGTTGGCACTTCTCCACGCTTGATCGCGCTCCAGCCAAAGAGCGGAAGCGCCGATGCCTGCGTCAAGGTTGCGATGCAGGCACGAGATCAATCACCACGGCAGTGGCGGGTTGTGCCGAGTTGTTCATCCAGCCATGGCGTACACCGCTCGACTCGAACACGGCGTCACCTGCCTGGCGCTGGATCCTTCGCTGCCCGGTGCCGTCTTGGCGCACTTCGATCAGGTTGCCGCTGAGGATGTAGGCGACGCCGGGGCGGCGCTGGTGTTCATGCCAGGCCACGGATCCGCCGGGTGCGATGGTGACCCGCCGCGTGCGCAGCACCCGTCCCTCCAGGCCTTCAAACTCCTGGGAGAGATCCACGCTGCCCAGGGGTTGCACCGTCACCTTCGCGGTGCTGGATGGTGCATCACCTGAGGCGGGGCGTTGTTCCGCTGCGGGTGTGACGCTGTTGGCCAGTGGCTGCTGATGGAGTGAGCAGGCGGCAGCAGGCAGAGCCATTGAAGCGAGGCTGAACAACAGCGAGGCCGTTGTGCGCATGACCGAGGGGAATGGTTGGCCTCATCCTCGCGGTGGTTGGCTTGCTCGTCTCATCCGGCCGGGGCTGGCTTCAGCGTTCAGAAAGAACAGCCGCGCGTTAGTGCCTCCGGTACAACGGCCTCAGTGAGAGCGACGGGCCCATGATCACTGATCAGTTGCTGAAGCAGATTCAGGCGGTGGCCGTGCAGTCGCGGCGCCCGATCTGTTCGCAAGACATCCGCCGCACTTGGATGGCCACCAGCCAGCTCACGGAGCAGAAAGCCAAAGCCTGTTTCCATACCCTCGAAATGCTCGGGGCCGGTGCAACGTCCACCGACGGCTCCGGCACCATGCTCTACAGAGCCGTGATCGCCTTTGATTGAGCGGCTTGAGCGCTAGTCGAAAGCCCCACCGTGATGGCGGGGCTCCCTGGATATCGCGGCCTGGTCTGGGTTGGTGAACACGTCTTTTGGTTTGTCCTTCACCGTGCGTTCACGATCGCCCGATCAAGGTTGGGAGCATGTGAGCGGGCTCACACCAGCCTGTGTTGTTGCGCACCGCATCGGCTTGGTTTGAAAAGGCCGTCAGGGTTCGGCTGCGGCGAATGGAAGCAAGTGCAGAGCCAGGTTTGATCGGTTGGAGCCTGATCGACTGCCCAGCACAGTTGTGCTGGAACTCTTCATTTTTCCTTCCAGGTTGTCAGCATTTAATCCGCCTAGTGTGACAATCCATTAGGCGCACATTTCCATGAAAGGACATGCTGTGTTCCCGTTGTCGTCCCTCAAGTGGGGTGAGGATGGCGATCTTTCTCAGCACGACACTGCTGCTCTGATCTCTCGCCTAGCCAGGGCCGAGAAATCCCGTCGCAGCTTGGTTGATCACCACAACCTCAAGTTGGGAAGGTCGTATAAGCCAAGGGTTCCCACGCCCTTGCCGCTCTAACTTTCTCGCGTTGTTGATTGCATTGATCGCCCTCGGTTTGTCTTGAGGAGGGCGATCAATGCTTTACCAGTTCTGTTCAGTCTTTTCGGCCCTTGAGGTAAGCCTCATCCGCTTCCTGCATAGCTGCGTCATCGTCGTGAAACGTGCAGCGATAGAGCAGGTTGTTGATGCGCTCGACATCGAGCTCGCGCTCACCCACGTCATCCCACAGGCGGCGTGAAAGCTCCTCGTCTGCGAGCTTGAATTGGGCTTCTGCCAGATCCCGCGTGATCGAGAAATAAGCTTGGCGATCGTTGCGGCTGCGGGCTTCCGCAGTGGTGATGACAGGGGCGACCTGATCCTTCACGTAGGCGACGCCGCGGTAGCTCAGGTGCGGATGCAGGTCGCGCTGAGCCTTCTCACGGCAGGTGTTGTAGTGCTGTTGGTGGTAATTCAGCACGCGGCAGGCTTTTGGAGCTGCTTCGTGGTGGGGTTCGTAGGTCTTGCCCCTGTAGAGAAGTGCACTCATGGTGTCGTTCCAGCGAAAGCTCAGGTCCCCGTTCCCTGGCCTGAGGCGAATTGCGCTCCGCCTAACGACGGAGTGAACGTGTGTAGTGGTTGCTACAGATCTATTCAAGCGATGCCTGCTCTCGGTTTCGCCGATGCATCGAATTTCTTTACTCCTTCGCGCCTAAGTAGTGATACTTAGTGGGCTCGGATTCAGTCCGAATTAGCCTGGTCTGCATCCTCCAGTCTGTGCCAACCGTGGTGGCTGAAGTGTTGGTGCCGCAGAACATCTGCGCGGCAATCTGCAGGGGCAGGGATCCTGACGCTCCAACCCGATTGGCTGGTGGTTGGATGCATCGAATCGCCACGCTAAACACTGGCTATTGCGATCAATCCTGCGGTTTCAAGTTGGAGTAGGCCGCACGATCACCGCCAACAGGATGGCTGCTGACCCGCTCACTCTTGCGCAGGATGCGTGTCCCTCCGCTGGCTGACGGGCCTGGCGTCAGTGGATGCAATCACTGGCGGTCTGGTCGCCGAGGTTGGCCTGCAGCCCCTTCAGTTTCTGTTCGCAGAGCTGCAACAGCTCAGAGGCCTGGATCTGCCTGTTCTGCACCTCCAGTGCCATCGCGCTGAAGCTGGCCGTGCCATGGGGGAGGTCAATGGCTGCGCTCGAATGCCGCAGGGCCATGCGCATGGCCACGGCCCTGGCAAGAGCGGACTGGATGTTGGTGTCCGGCAGAAGCACCGCGATCATGCGCTGGTCCATCAGCCCGATGAAGTCGCTGTCGTTGCTGTTGTCCGTACAGATGCTGCAGATCGAGAGCAGCCAGCGCAAGCTGTTGGTGATGCCCAGCACGCCGCAAACGTCTTCGTGTTGATCGCAGGCCAGGGCAATCAGGCTCAGTGGTGTCTGGGTTGTGGCGGCACGCTCTAGTTCACGGGTCAGCACAAACGAGAACAGGTGTGATTTGGCCACGAGTCCGTTCTGGTGGGTCAGCAACGCATGTCGCGCGATCAGGTCCCGGTTGACGATGTCGCTGAGATCTTCCAGCAGTTGCAGTTGCGCCTGGCTGATCGTTCTGGTGTGGTGATCGATCACGCAAAGCGTTCCCAGCTTGTGCTGCTTCTTCCCCCTCAGCGGGCAGCCGGCATAGAAGCGGATGTGCGGGCTTGAGGTGACAAGAGGATTGTTGGAAAAACGCGGATCTTGCCGGGCATCTGGCACCACCAGCGGCGTGTCTTGCTGGATGGTGTGCGTGCAGAACGACACAGCCCGCGGAATTTGCTTCTGGTTCAGCCCATGGCGGGCCAGACACCACTGCCGGTCTTGATCAATCAGTGAGATCAGCGCAATCGGGGTGTCCATCACCGTTGCGGTCAAACGCACCAGCCTCTGCAGGGCGGCATCCTCGGGCTGATCGAGCAGTCCGGAGCGTTCAAGGGCCCTGACGCGCTCGAAGTCGGAGCCTGATCTGCGGTCGGTCGCTTGCGGCATCTGCGGCAAAGGCACGGGGGCTATGGAGATGGGATCGTCTCTTCACGTCCACTGGGCAGGTCTTCCCTTCGTTCTATGTCTCTTGCTTCGCGGCTGTCATGAAGTGATTGGCTTAATTCCTGCGCACTGATGGGCTCAGGATCCGTAGCGGTCAAACACCTGGGTGGTGCCGTCATCATCGAGGCTGAGCACGGCGAAGGCCTCGGCGTGGATGCCCTCACCGTCCATCCCGGGGGATCCCATCGGCATGCCTGGAGCGCTGAGTCCGCGCAGCGCCGGTCGCTGCTTCAGGAGCCGCTGGATGGAGCGGGCCGGTACATGGCCTTCGATCACATAGCCGTCCACCACTGCCGTGTGGCACGACTCCAGTTCTGCTGCAATGCCATGCTCTGTTTTGACGGCGGCCATGTCTTCATGCACCGCATCGGTGACGCTGAAGCCGGCCGCGGTGAGGTGTGCCTCCCAGGCGGTGCAGCACTCGCAGTTGGCGGAACGGTGAACCGTGATGGGACTGGACAGCATCAGGACTGTGCTGAGCAGGGTGCCAATCAGTTGCAGGGCTATGGGCATCCCATCTCCGTCGTCAAGCTCGAGTGCGTGGGCTGATGCCCTTCATGCTGAACCAGCCTTGGCTGTTGTCCAACCATTGCAACGCCAGTGGTTGCGGTCACCGTTCGCTCACTAGTGTGATTGCAATGAGGGAGGTGGTGATGACGCTTCTTCTTTGGATCAACCTGGTGTTGGTCGCGGTGATCCTTGCCGACTACGTCGTTCGTCAGGTGATCGAGCGGATCGGAGAATGGCGCCGCCTGCGCGGCCTGCTGTCTGGTCATCCCGAAATGACAGGCGTGCATCCTGAGCAATACGGTCTGATGGTGTTCGAGATCGAAGAGGATCTCGCCTCGTTCATCCTCGATAACGATGCCCCCGGCCAGGATCGTCCCTTCTGTGTGGTCGTTCCCGATTTCGACGACGACGACTGAAGGCAGCCATCAGCCCGCCTGCCTGGGGCATGGACGGGCTGGGAATGGCATCAGCCGTGGGCTCGCAGCTGATCCCATTGCTTGATCAGGGCTCGGGGGACCGGCCGAGCATGGTAGTCACGGGGATCGGTTGGACCATGCCGCAGCACGGCATTCACCATCACCACGGGTTGACGGCTGCGGTTGATGGCGCCGTGGGGAACGCCCGGAGGGATCCTCACCCAGGTGGCTTCGTCCTCTCGCAAGCTGATGCGATGCAGTCTGCGGTTCTGCAGAACAATCAGCTCGACGCTGCCACGTAGCACCATCAGTTGATCGGTTTGATGGCGATGACAGAACAATTCCGGAACGTTGGATCGGCTCACTTCAGCCACTAGGGTTTCATCGCTTGGGAGTGGATCGCTAAAAAAGGCGACACCGGCCTTTAGGCCAGTGCAGGGCAAAATCTCCACGGATTGGCGTGCATGCATGATTCGACGCGTGATTGCATCAAGGATCGCGAAATCCAGAGCACAATCGATGTGTCAGTTGGTACGCAATCAAGCGGGTGTCAGCAATGCCAGATCAGGCAACAGAGGCCATCAGCATTGAGGGGGATTTGAATCGGAATCCAGCAGACTTGAGTTTCTGATTTGACACCCTGGCATTCATCGCCCGAGCACCTTTGAAATCTTGATTGGCCCAGATCACAGGTGGTAGACCATCGAGATCACAGATTTCGTTGGAGAGTTGCCGGCGGCTGAGCTGCATGTCGTCTACCAGGTTGTAGATGCCCTCTAAGTTGTTGTCGAAGGCAAATTGAACTCCACTGGTGATGTCGAGTAGGGAGCTCCAAGCGGGGATGCTATTGCCGTTTTTAGGGATCTGCTCTCCAGCAGCCTGCCTGATGATGCTGACCATGTCACGGCCTGGGCCATAGATTCCGCCTAGGCGCAATACGCAGATGGTGGTGTCCGGACGGTCGATGGAAAGCAACAGAGTTTCTGCTTCTCCAAGCATCCGGTTCACTGGATTGATCGCATCAAGTGATGACTCTTCATCGACTAAGTCTCCGTTCTGATTGCCATACACTCCGGCAGTACTGATGTAGGTCACATGCAGGTGTTGGCTGCTCGTCCTGCTGCGCAAAGCTCTGGCGAGGTTTCGGATGCCAGTAGAGAAGACAGCTTCGAGGTCGTCCATACTTTCTGTGGGCGCAACACTGATGAGAACTCCATCCTGTCGTTCCAGAAAGGTCAGATCTCCATTGGGATCTGTGAGATCAAGCACGTGTGGCTCATGCACCATGTCATGAAGTTCCCGGAAGCGTCGTCTTGATCGGGTTGTGCCGAGAACATGATGCCCGGCATATTTCATGCTGATAGCAACATCGGCACCTACATAGCCACAGCCGATCACAGCGAATGATGATTGCATAGCCCTTGATTCAGTCAAGAGATGATTAGATCTTTTGGGGGATTGATGTTGAAGCGGTTCCTACAGTTTTCCGATCGAATGATGCGCTTGGGATCCACCAAGATCTTTGCTTAGGTTGTTGGCTGAATGATACCAACAACCAGATGGTTGCCGATGATGCACATCTTCCGGCAATGCGGATGACAATGCATCATCGGCCCTGACGTTTGATCAGGTATAAACCTTGGCGATCAGCGGACCAGCTTGATCATCGGCAAGAACGGGAGTCACTTCCCAGTCGAGGCATTCGGCCCATTCGGCCGCATGCTCGTAGCAAGCCTCAGCATTGTCGGCTTCAACGAGGATCCATCCCTCGACGGATCCTGGACCATGAAAACGCTTCCATGATTTGCACTCAGGGAAGGGAGCACCAGTGGCCAGAAATTTTCTGGCAGCAATTTCGTGATAGCCGGTCTTGAACGACCAATGCATTAGGAACGTCATTGCAAATGCGGTTTTGGGGCGCTGGAACCATCTCACAAAACTGAGTTTGTGTCAGTCAATTTGAGTGTTCCTGAATAGACAGCCCACAAAGCAAGAGGTTGTGGACTGTCTTGCGCCTTGGCAACCCATCGGAAAACAGATCGACGTTTAACGGTCGCTGTTGAGGTAGGGCAGATCTGATGGTTTGGACAAGGTGAAGACCACAGCGGCTGTGATCAGGCTGCCGAAGGCGAGCATGGCGTAAATCCAGATCGTGTAATCGGACATCAGTTCAGCCCCAAAACGCCAAAGCTGATCTGGCTGAGGATGCCATGACCGGTGAGGGCCTCGGTGAGCACACCGATGACGAAGCCCAACATGGCGACGCGGCCATTCAGGAGTTCGGCCCGTGCCATGCGTTCGCCCTTGATTTGATCAGCAGCGGCTTGCTGGAACCATGCATCGTTTGCAGCTTGGACGGAATCCATAGAACTTCGAAGCGTGTAAAGCAATGTTACGCCACTTTGTAACGGAGTGCGAAGCGGCGTTGCTGTGTTGTCTCTTTGGGTTCTGGGAGTCTTGGCCGTGCTCTGGTGTGGGCCATGGCCAGCGGCTGCCCATCAGCATGAAAAAACTCCTGAGATGCTCGACCAGCTCAGGAGTTGGCGTCCCGTCCTAGGGCCCTGAGTCAGGTCTAAGGCGAAGCCATCAATCTCGATAGGTGGGGCTAGCCGCCCGCCCGTGTTCGGTCGAGGGTCGCGCCACTGCTTGCTCCTGTCTTGGTCCTGATCGTGCGGATCTTTGTGTGATTGCCAAGCGAGTTGCTTCGACTCCATCTATCCAAAGGAGAGTTTTCTCTTGATCTGTGTCGACCCCAAAGCACGACAGGATTCAGCATCTTGCTGATTCCATCAAGACCGGTCTTGACGGAGGCGTTGATGCCATTGCCGACAAGGTCAAGGACGCTCAGCTTTTCGCCGATGCAAAAGCCGATCAGATTGAGCGCAAAAATCAAGCCCTCAAAGTGAAGCTGGCTGATGTCCTGCGTTCCGCCCAAGCCAAGGGAGATGACATCCATGAAGGCATGCAGGAGCGCCTCAGCCAATGGGTTGCACAAATCGATGCCCAGTCCTGAACAGGACGTTGCCTGAATTCACTCGTTTGCCTCTCCATGACTGAACAAACCAAGCTTTCAATCCTGCTGCGTCAGGCGGCTCTTGGCGGTGGACTCCTTCTGGTGTCGACGTTGTCTGCTCCCTTGGCGGGCCAGAAGCCAGCCTTCGCCGGCACGCTGAACCGCATGACTCTGCCGATCGCAGAGCCGATGCCTGAAAAAGTCACCAAGGTGCTCCCTTCAGAGGTGCCATTGCCTCCCCAGTGGGAGGTCAAGGCACCAGCCAATGCTCCCAATGTGGTGATCATCCTTCTCGATGACGTTGGCTACGCAGCACCGTCGGCGTTTGGCGGCGTGGTGAACATGCCGACGGCTGAGAAGCTTGCCCAGAATGGCTTGCGTTACAACAAATTCCACACCACAGCACTCTGTGCGCCGACCCGAGCGGCGCTGAAATCCGGTCGCAATCACCACAAGGTGAACATGGGCTCGATTCCTGAAATCGCAACTGGATATGCCGGTAACTCCACCGTGGTGCCCGATTACGCCGTGCCGGTTGCAGAAATCCTCAGACTCAACGGCTACAACACAGCTGCTTTCGGCAAGTGGCATGAAACCCCAGGCCGTGAGACCACGGCAGCTGGCCCTCAGACGCGTTGGCCCACGCGTCAGGGCTTTGAGAAGTTCTATGGCTTCGTGGGTGCGGAAGACAACATGTGGGAACCCACCATTCACGATGGTGTCACCGTCGTGGATGCACCGAAGAAAGATCGGTATCACTTCACCGAAGACATGACCGATCAGGCGATCGGCTGGATGCGGCAGCAGAAGGCTATCAAGCCAGATAAGCCATTTTTCATCTATTACTCCTCAGCCGGTTCGCACTCTCCGCATCATGTCGGCCAGGAATGGATTGCTAAATACAAAGGCAAGTTCGATGAAGGCTGGGATGTTCTTCGCGAGCGCAATCTCCAGAATCAGATCAAGGCAGGGATTGTTCCTAAAGGCACTCAGATGGCCACGGCGCCAGACAGTATTCCCAAATGGGATAGCCTCACGCCACAACAGCAGAAAATCTATGCGCGTCAGGCAGAAGTGTTTGCTGCCTTTACGGAGCACTCTGATCATGAAGCAGGTCGTTTAGTCCAAGCAATCGATGACCTTGGCGAGCTTGATAACACCTTGGTGATCTACATCACTGGCGACAATGGTGCCAGTGTTGAAGGGGATCGAAGTGGTCAATGGAATTGGAACCACTATCTCAATGGTGTTGAAGAGACCCCTGACGAACAGGAGGCCAAGCTTGATGAGTGGGGTGGGCCTTCCACCTATCCCATGTATCACATGGGCTGGGCGATCGCCTTTAATTCACCCTTTGCTCTTTCTAAGCAGGTGGCGGGTGATTTCGGTGGAACACGCAATGGAACCGTGATCCACTGGCCTGAGCGCATCAGGCAGGGTGGAGGCATTCGCACGCAGTTTTCGCATGTGAATGATGTAGCCCCCACGATTCTTGAGGCGGCCAATCTGCCGATGCCAACAACGATCAATGGCATTAAGCAAATCCCAATGCAAGGAACCAGCCTGGTCTACACATTTGACAACCCAGGCGCTAAGGAAAGGCATAACACACAGTATTTCGAGATTATTGGCAATCGCGGCATCTATCACAACGGTTGGATGGCGCGGACAACAGTCATGTATCCCTGGATGGCGCCGAACAGAATGAATACGGTTGCAGCAGATGATGGTTGGCAGCTGTACGACACCACCAATGATTTCAGCTTGTCGAATGATCTTGCGGCTCAGTATCCGGATCGCCTTGCGGCCATGAAGCAGAAGTTCATGGAAGAGGCGATTGAAAATCAGGTGTTGCCACTCGATGATCGTCTTCTTGAACGTCTGGTGCCCTCTGTTGCCGGTCGGCCGACACTGTTAGGTGATCGGACGTCCATCGATTTGTATCCCTATGCCTGGAACATGGTCGAAGACTCGATCCTCAATGTGAAGAACGTGTCGAACAGCGTGACCGCCTATGTTGATGTGAAGGGAGGTGATGAAGATGGCGTGATTTTCTCCCAAGGCGGACGATTTGGCGGTTGGTCGCTGTACGTAGAAAACAACAAGCCCTCCTATACCTACAATTACATGGGTGAGCTGTTCACGTTCACAAGTTATAAGCCATTGCCTAATGGTCAATCTGAAATTCGTTTCGAGCTTGACTACGACGGCGGTGGTGTTGGCAAGGGTGCTGACGTTCGGATGATGCTCAACGGTGAAGTGGTTGCTGAGGGCCGTTTGGAGAAGACGATTGCATCGCGTTTCTCCATTGATGAAGGTGCTGATGTCGGGCTTGATCGTGGTTCCGCGGTCACGGTGAAAACCATTGGCCCTCGCCGTTACAGCGCCTATGGCGGCCAAATTGACAAGGTCACGATTCAGATTTTCCCTAAGCCCTCTGATCAGAAGGCGAACTGATTCGAGGCCATGCCCCACCCCTTGAACGCGATGATCACCATCCCTGCTGGGGAGTATCGGGTCGGTTCCGAGTCCTTCTACCCGGAGGAGTCGCCGATCCGCTCGATTCATCTCGAGGCTTTTGCCATCGATGCTGCTCCAGTGACCAATGCGGAGTATGCGCGCTTCGTTGCCGAGACCGGATATGTGACGGTCTCGGAGCAACCACCGGATCCCGTGCTCTATCCAAATCTGCCCCCGGAGGAGCAGATCCCAGAATCCGCCGTGTTCATTCCGCCACCGCCATCGGTGGATCGCAGCCAGCCGATGTCTTGGTGGGCTCTGATCGCCGGTGCGGACTGGCGCCATCCCCAGGGCCCGGACACTGCGATCGACGAGCGCATGGATCACCCTGTGGTGCATCTCGCCTATGACGATGCCCTCGCTTATGCGCAATGGATGGGGAAACGTCTCCCCACCGCTGATGAATGGGAGGTGGCAGCGCGGGGAGGACTGGTGGATCAGGATTACGCCTGGGGAGCTGAGATGACTCCCGGCGGCCGTTGGCTTGCCAACGTTTGGCAAGGGCCGTTCCCCTGGAGGAACGAGCAGGCCGATGGATGGTTCTGGACCTCACCGGTGGGCAGTTTCCCCGCCAATGGCTACGGCTTGGTCGACGTCTGTGGCAATGTCTGGGAATGGACTTCCACGCTGTTTCCCGTTGCTGATGGTGAGCAGGAACGTCGGATCATCAAGGGTGGATCGTTCCTGTGCGCTGAGAATTATTGCCATCGTTTTCGACCGGCTGCACTGATGGGGCAGACCGTCGACACGGCCACATGCCATATGGGCTTCCGTTGTGCGTCTGAATCAGCTTGATCAGCTTGATCAGCTTGAGAAGCGATCCCACACCATCAAACTGCCCAGAGCAAGATGCATGAGGCCTGCCGGCCAGACCATCAGGCCAGCGGCGATGCCTCGGACGGCAAAGCTGATGAGCACAATGGCCGCCACGCTGTTGTACATCATCAGCCCTTTCTGGCTCTGATCAGCACAGGAATCACCCCAGCACGCCACACCAAGCCCCAACAGGGCGAGTCCATACAACTGAGCGACGTGATCACCTCCTGAACCGAGGGGTGATCCGAACAGAAGTTGCATGACCACGGCAGGACAGACCAGGAGTGCTGCCCCAGTGGCTAGCTCGAGAATGGCACCGAGTTTGTACAGGTTGATCCGAGACAGTTTGGTCATGTTGATGGTGAAATTTGGCTCAATCAAAGAACAGGCGAAGGCCCAGGTTTAAGCCACTTTGCGTGACTGAATAGGAGTTGTCTGTTCCATTGCCGGCGTAATCAATACCCCAGTATTTGTAGGCGAGGGAGAGCTGGGTGGAGTTGCCGATTGTGTAGGCAATCCCTGCTTGCGCGGTTCCCGACATGTCTTGTTGGCCGCTGACGCCGAAGCCGGCTGCATCAAGATAAACAAAGGCCTGCCAGCGGTCGTTGAAGGCGTAGATCGCATTCATGCCGATGAGGGGACTCACCCATGTATTGGCAATGGTTTGGCTGGCTGATTGATTGAATTCTCTGCGCAGGTGTTTGTCGAGAAGCACGCCATCAAAGGTGACCTTATTCGAGAAGTTCACATCCACATCCATGCTGGCATCAACGATCCTTGCCCCTGCTAGCCCGATGAAGGCGAAGTCGCCAGGATCCATTCGCGGGCTTGGGATTGCACCGCCACGGTAGCGAAGTGCAAGGTCGACAATGGTTTGATTAAAGGTGTTGTCAACGCCGATACTTCCTTCTGATTTGACCCTGCGATTTTTGATGAGGTTGGGGAACTGGTCGGAGTACTTTTCGCTATTTCGGATCGGATTGCTCTCCTTCCAGCTGTAGGCAGTTTCAGATGTGTAAGAGGAGCCATGGTTGACGCCAAGCTGAAAGCCAAAGCGTCCGAATTCAATGCCAGCTCGACCGGTGAAGGCGCCTGTTGTTGGCGTCAGCACATCACGTAGGCCTTGGGATGCTGTGGGCGCCTGGTTGCCATCGACGGTGATATTGGTTGTGGTATTCCAGGGCAGAAAGCCGTAGAGGTCCACATAGACACGGGTGTCGTCGTCTTGCTCGCTCTCTTGCTGGTCGTTTGCAACGTCTTCAGACGCCGTCAAGATCACGGGGGCATCGTCCCACTTCTGCTCTTGTTGCTCAGCGAAGCAGGTTGTCGGATTAGCCAGGGCAAGGGCCATTGACATCGGAAGAGCAATGTTCCGAAGGAGAGTCATTGGTATGAGTGTGTTCGAGTTGGGAGACGGATTGCTGGTCTCCCATTGTCTCTTAACGCTAGGCGAAGAATCCGGAATGTCTATCTAGCTTTGAGGGCTGAATGATTCACTGACGGTTCTGATCTCATTGCAACCTGGGTTGTTACATTGCCTTTTTTGATCTGTGCACTTTTCGGATCTTATTGTTGTTTTGTCTGCCTAGAATTTGAGCCCTTTTGGGGTCGGTCAGGGCTGGCTGCTGTCTTGAGGCAGATGGCGGTCTTGAGGCAGATGGCTGTCTTGCTGTTGATCGCCAAGAGGAAGGCCGCCTCCCCGGGTGGGAAGACGGCCTACGTCGCTCGTTTGTGCATGGTTCAACCCCGTCACTGCAGAAGAGAGAGGAAGGGGTGAAGCGTCTGGCTATGGCGTCCCTGGGGCCATCGTGTCTAGGTGTGCGGCTGATGCAGCTCCGGGGCACCTGGGGCGGTGCAGTGGAGTGTCCAAAAGGACCAGCCTCACGAATGGGTGACTGTTGGAGCAGGGGCCAGAAAGTCAGTCTGCTTCTTGATCTTGCTCAGGTGGAGTGTCGGCTGTCATCAGCTCCTCCGGTCTCGATGCACGTAGTTTTGGTGTCGATGGCTACAAAAGCAATCGGCATAAAGGCGCATTGCCTCGAGGAGGCGGCCACCCGAATGTTGAGCTGATTTGTCTGCTGCAGTGGATCGGCTCGTCAGACTGATTTCTCCTGGTGTTTTGTCTGCCCATGTCCAGCGATGGTGACGAGCAGCTCAGTCGCTTGCGCACGGTGCTGGAGGTGGCCAGGCGTAATGGCAATCAGCTGTTTATCGAGAACATCGAACGCGAGATCAATGCGCTCGAAAAGGGCGACCCCTCTCCGATCATCGAGCAATACCTCGACGAGTCAGAGCGCGGTTGATGCTCGGATTGTTTAGTTTTGTAAAAGCGGTTCTGTTGGCCGCTTTCCGAGTTCTGCGTTTGCCCTGATTGATGACGACGCAACTTCTTCTCGTCACGGTCGGCGCTTTTTCGGCTGCCTGTTTGGCGCTTTGGACGGTCAGGCTGTCCCGTTCTGACGTGGATGGGATCTGATGGCCATCGATACCTGCAGTCGATAACCGCTGTCGAGAACAGCTGGCCACAAGCGATCGGTTTTGACGCGTTTCTCTGCGACTTCCCCAGTCTCCGATGATCAGGTGCAGTCGCTCCGAACGCGGGCATTCGTGCTCTCAATCTGGCCTGACTTTCTCAAGCCTGACGTCAGGCGTCTCGATGCAGCCTTATTTCGTTCTGGTGTGTCTATTCAGTGCTCGGCGACTGTGATGTGTCCGCGTAAATACGGAGTCACCTGGCCACTGATCAAGACGCGTTCACCCGCTACCTGACAGGTGAGCCTGCCGCCTCGTTCGGACAATTGGCGTGCCTCCAGTAGCGGTTTACCCAGCCGCTCGGCCCAGTAGGGGGCCAGTGCGCAGTGGGTCGACCCGGTCACCGGGTCTTCATCAATGCCGATCCCTGGAGCAAAGAAGCGACTGACGATGTCGACGTTGTCGCCTGGGGCGGTCACGATCACGCCTCGACCGTCGAGTGCCGCTAATTGCGGCAGGTCGGGCGATAAGTCGCGGATCTCTGCCTCGCTGGTGAACACCGCCAGCCAATCCGTGCCCCGTCGCACATTCAGTGGCTTGGCTCCCAGAGCCTGACTCAGGCCAGCTGGTGCTTCGCAGGGTTTCGTTGGCTGGGCAGGACAGTCGAGCGTTAGCTGTTTCCCCTCCCGTTGCACGTGGAGCGCTCCGCTGCGGGTGTCGAAGCGGAGCGTCCTCAAATCGCGCTCTTGACCGAACACCACATGCGCTGCCGCCAGGGTGGCGTGGCCGCACAGGTCGACTTCACAGCTAGGCGTGAACCAACGCAGCTGGAACTGACCTTCTCTTCCCACTGTGAAGGCTGTCTCGCTGAGGTTGTTTTCTCTCGCGATCGCTTGCATCAACGCATCGGGTAGCCAGCGTTCCAGTACGCAGACTGCTGCGGGGTTGCCGCTGAAGGCTCCTTCGCTGAAGGCAGCAAGCTGTTCGATTTGGATCTGCATTTAGGCCTAAGCGGGGCGAAGGATCCAACGGACTTGTGGATCATGGCTGAGCCGTTCCGGCCTGCTCAAGCGTGGGCGCTGGAAGGGCGGTCTGGTGTGATCCAGTGCGTGATTGACCGCCTCCCTTGCTTCGGGCTCCCCGATCTACTGGGCATGGCCTCGTCGAGAACCTAGGGGTTCGAGCCATTCGCTCACAAGCCCGGTGCGAGCGACCGTGGCTGGCGGAATACGGCAGCCAATATTGACTTCGCCAGCATCGATGAGGCGTCCGAGGCGGAGCGCTGTGGCTTCCTCGGTTCGAGTGAACATCGGCTGGTTGGTGGTTAGCCAGCGCATCTCGCCTTCCGTAATCACGCCTGAATAGAGGGACTCAAGAAAAACCTCGCCAACAGTCATGGGGCTTTGTAACGACTTCGTTACATTCTGGCGTGGGTCTTGGCTGGCTGTGGCTTTTGCCTGTATTGACCTGCTGAGGTTGAATCGTTGCGAGCGTCCGGAGGTCGATGGAGACAACGCCAGTGCAAGGCTTTCTGAGGCGTCTCGGCAAGGATCCGGTTCTTCAAGTGAAGGTCCAGGCTGCTGCCACTGCAGACGAGGTGGCGCTACTCGCCCAGGAATATGGCTATGAGATCTCCGGGAGTGATTTGTTGCAGCTCTCCGGCCAGTCAATGGATGGGGTGCGCATCAGCCGGATCGACCATCCCGGTGAATACCCAGGGCGCTATTACTGAGTGCTGCTCTGATCCAAGCAGGCACGGACGCGTTTGACGCAGAGCCCTGCTTCTGTCGCTGTGATTCCACTGAGGAGGAGAAGTCCCAGCAGACCGAGCAGCTGATTGTCTGGATCGGTTCCGGCATCTGCATTGGCAGACAGGGCGGCTCCAGCCACAAACCAGGCTGTCGCCAGAGCGGAGGTGATCCAATAGGCAGTCCAACGGCGTTGATAGAGGTAGCCGGCGCCCAGCCCAGGCACAACATTCAGGACAACGGCGACCCAGCCGGCTGAGACGGCGAGCACCTGTTCACGATTTGGTGGATTCATCACAGCGCTACAACGCTGTTGCACTCTGTCGGATCGATCAAACCCCTGCGTGGCGGCGACAGCATTCCTCTAATCCGGCGAGGAACTCTGTTTCTGGAGGTGGTTCCTTCAAGCGCGAGGCGCATTGAACGCAGAAGCGGATCCAGGTTTGGGCTGGGGTGCCCCCCCGTTCCATCACTCGCGCGTAAGCCTCGTCAAAGGCACTGCCCTCAATCAGCTCGCTGCCGATGGCTTGATACACCTCCTCCATGCCGTCGATCTGAGGGTCCGCATACACCGCCCTGATCTGTTGCTGCATCGTCATCTGCGATCGGCTCCTGCCCAACAGTCTTGTTGGTGATGCTTCAGAGGCTCCGGCCCGTGGCTTCTAGGACCAATCTGTGATTGGGTAAGGGCCATCTTGATAAGTCAGGGGTGATGGCTCGCCTACGTCGTTGGGCTATAGCAGCAGGGGGCGGGTGTGCGGTGATTGCTTCGGCTGCTAGCGCTTGGGCGGATCATTGCGCCATGCGGCCCACTGTCGAGGCTTTGGTGGCCCCCTGGAATGCTGCTGATCAGGAGTTTCTCGCTGGCCGCACCTCGATCGCCTACTACTTCGAGATGACTCCCCGGACCTATCGGGTTGTGTATGGCGATCCGCAGGGAACGATTACCGCGCGTTCGCCAACACAGACGTTGCGTGCTGATCCCTTCTATCGCGATGAAAAAGCACTGGGGATCAAGTTGATCAAGGCCACGGATCGCCTGATCGCACTCGATTTCCATGAAGTCTCACGGCCAGACGACGCTGATCTTGTGATCGTTGGTTATTGCGATGCCAATGACCGTAAAGAAGGTGCCGTTTCGCAGAATGTGGATGGCACGCAATACATCATGATCCTCAATGGTTGTCGCGGTATTGCCACCGGTTCGGAAGATCCGGTGTGGTTGTTTTTGCATGAATTTGGCCATGCGCTCGGTCTTGAACATCCCTTTTCCGATATTGATGGCGACTGTTTGTTCGATAACCGTCCCTATTCCACCGCTGCAGCCCATGCAGGCCACACGGTGATGGCTTACAAACCCCGTCCAGGTGGTCCCCCCAGTTTTTTCACCAATTACGACATCGCCGTTTTACGTCGAATCTGGGGAGCTGAGTAATCGTTGACGTGTCTTGATCCGCTGGCCAAAAGGCATGACTGGGGATGCATCCAATCGAACTCGGCATGATCTGAGACGACCATCCCATCCGTTGGAATGCGAGGCGGTGACTGCCGGTTAGAGAGATCTGCCAGGTGGAGGCGAACAACGACCAGAGGCAAGACACAGCTGAGTCTTGATCGCTTTGGTCTGCTCAGGGAAGAACTGAAAGGCGATGAACGACACACTCCCCATTGCGATTGCCACACCCATCAGCCCCGCTGCCAGTTGTAGGGGCATGGCGTAGGCAATCGCGAATGCTTTGGCCTCGTCTTTCCAGTGCACGGCGCTTGCTTGAAGAGCGAAAGCGTAATCCGCCCCTTCCGTGCCATCAACTCATGGATCACAGGTGCCATGCGGGCATCGAATCGTTCCTTTTTTGCCAGATCGCTTGCACTTGCACCGCCCTAGCTGCACTGGGAAACATTGAGCGAACACTTAGAGCCCAGGGCAATAGTTTTGTTCATGCCTCAATCAATCCATCATTGATTCAGCAAAGATTGCTGCTTTGATGATGGATTGGCGGCTCAACAGGCTTAATGGTCGTCCATGCTGACGTTGTTAGTGGGAAAGCCGAGTTTTCCCATTAGGTGGGACGCCTGCCCAGGATCGGCGGTGCCTCCGACTTCAAGGACAGGGTTCAGTGATTCACCAAGACTGTTCATGCCAGCAATGGGAGTAAGGCATTCCGTCAGGCAGGACGAACCACTAGGAGCAGAGGTGTCTCCGAGTCGACGATCAGCCTTCAATGATTCAACGGCGCTGCCTGGAGCAAAGGTGGCGGTTCCATTTTGATTGGCTACGGGTGTCAATGTGCTGGCACCACCGTTCGTCCAGATCTCGATTGCGCGCTCACTGCCTGTGATGGAGTCGCCGCTACCACCAGTTGAGAAACGGTTGTGCTCTTGTAGCAACACAATGTTGTTGTTCACCTTGAAAGGAGAGGAATCCTCACCATCCAAAAATCTGTCGGTTGGTCCAGGAACGTCAGCATTCGGTCCATTCTGGCCAGCACCCTGAAACACTTTTGGAGCGTGCTGAATATCTGGTTGTCGGTAGTCAACGATTGGATCAGCACCAGCTTCAGTCTTGAAATGATTGTCGCCAACGATGATGCTGCCTTTGTCGTCAACTCCTTGCGGCTTAAAGGCTCCTTCACCGCTAATTGGAGTGGCACCACGACCCTTCTCTTTGCCAGGCGTAACGCTGCCGAAGGATTCTGTTTGTGGTTGGAATGAAAACCAATCGCGGTAGTGAGGCATGGGTCGAAGCGGCGGTGGAGGCTTGTGTCCTCCTGACTCACACACCATCGCCGTGATTCGCAACCCACTCATTGACCGGGATCAAAGCCTTCTGTGATCTTGGTCACAGGTGCATGCTGACCGAGCCCCCGTGGCGCTGCCAGTGATTGATTGATAAGAGGTCAGTTGTCACCATTGATCGCAAAGCGACTCGGCTTTTTTCTCTGATGTCACTGAAACACAGCTATCCTTGGCTCAGACTTGATCAATGGGCATGCATGAGGCCGGCCTCGTTTTTGATTCCGATTTGCTTGCAGGATTCAATGGCTTGAGCTTTATGCCAAAGATATGGGCAATGGGAAGCAATAGTCTCAAACCAGTTCTAAGGCTTTATGGAGATCGTATTGAGTACTGTGGCTCATTTCGTCTGAAAAAGTGTGACTACACAAACATAGAAAAAGTTGATGTGTTGACCATTCCTTTCACGAAGTCAGTTGTCTTGTATTTTAATCACACGCCAAGAACTTTCTCGGGTAATTTTCGTCGTGAACAGGATCGAGTCGCTTGCTTGAGGTCTTTTTTGGCAAAAGAGTGTCAACTGACTGAGCAGGCCCTAGTTCTTGCGGGTGTGCTGAAGCATTAGGTCAATTGTTGTTGCCAGCGCGTATCCGCGTACCCGCACGGGGGAAGGCGCCAGGCTCGGCGTCTAGAGAGTAGGGCTGAATAAATTCAGTCAGCTTTGAAAGGGAATGAGAATCAGAACCAGCTAGTGGGAAGAGAATTCATTGCTATGTCTGAAAGAGCTCTGACAAAGAACTCTCGATTCAAGAGTCGTAGGGATGTCTCTGGTCCAGGTTGTAGACCTGCGGATGATGTAGTTGAGATGAAGGAATTATCATTCAGTCAAGGGCAGGTGTCATTTTCAGAGCGAAGTGTTATCGCACGCAACTTCAAAAGCAAGAGCAAAAAGGCTGACCGCCTTCTAGGTGGTCAGTCAGAATGCGGGGACTGATGAGTATTGGCACTTAAAAGACCATCGAAGGAGGTAACGAAGTTTGCTTAATAGGTGGTTCTGATAACGGCTGCGAGGCCTTTTGTGTGTTCGGCTGATGCTTTGTGCCTAAGTGAGAAGAGCGTGCCGTGCAGGCTGAAATAAGGCCTATGGGTCCATTAATAGGCCCCGCTATTGACGAGGCCTGATTGAGACGGATTTGTCTGGATGTCAGTTGACAGGGCCAATATCTAGGTCGACAGGATCAACATCCCAGCCTCTTCTGTTCAGCATGTTTCCGCGTGATTCGGGGGTGTACATATCACCTGGCATAATGACACGGCGATTCTTAGCTTTGATGCCGTCGAGTTTGGCGAAAACTCCGCCACCAGTAATGCTCTCTAGCTGATCAAGAGTGAGCTCTGGGTTGGCCATGGTTTGAAGTGAGTTGTGGAGGTCATTCCTCCTGACTCACACAGCATCGGCGTGATCACCACCCAGCTCATTGACTGGGGTCAATAGCGGTTGTGATCCTGCTCACACCAGTGCCTTCTTCGCGGCTTCTGTAAGGTTTGCTGCTGTCATGCCTCGACTGTATGTGGGCTCCTTTCTCTTCTTGATCGCTTCGGTGTGGTGCGGTGTTCAGGGAGCGGATCAGCGTGCTCTTGGCTGCTTGTGGTCGCCACCTGTCTGGCCCCTCTAACCGGGAAACTAAACGCCACCAGGCATCTTCTGGTACGGGTCTTTGTGACGTCTGCCGAACTTTGATGCCTAAGCGTTTGCCGATCGCTAGCGAGCGCTCAATCCTTTTCTCGTAAGGGTTGATATGAGGAGGCCGCCCCTCCCAGGTGGAAGAGACGGCCTAACTCGCTCGTTTATGCATCGAACCAATTAATTCAGTGTTTCCTTGAAGGTGTGACCTCAAGCAATGGGACTGAAAGAACGTGATCGAAGCAACTGGCTCGTGGCGCCTGGGGCCAGGTTCCTAGGGGGGGAGGGTTGGTTCACTCCGTAGGGCACCTGGTGCGGTGCAGATGGAGCGCCGATCGACGTGGCGAAACCAATGCAGTGCCTGCCGAAGGGCTGTCCCTCTCACATGCGTGAAAACTGTTGGAGCAGGGGCCAGAAAGTCAGCGTGCTTCTTGGCTGTGCTCGGGTGGAGTGTCAGCCGTCATTGGCTCCTCCGATGTCGTTGGTATCAGTGTTCACCCATCCAGCGCCCAAGGCAATCGGTGCAATCGCGCATTGCACATGTGCAGCGAACTGGTCCAGCATGAATGGGATGTGCTTTTAGTTGGATCAGCTTTGATATTCAGGTTCAGGCTCTGGCTGAAGGAGCGATTCCAGTTTTGCTGCCTGCTCTTCTGTGCTCGGATTGAGCTTCCGCGCAATCAACGTATCGACTGAGAAAAGGCCTGGCCCAGCTGTCAGCACCAGCACTGCTGCAGACCAATAAAGGCCGAGCAGTTCAAGCAAATAAATATTGAATCCATTCACAACGATTGCGTGGTAAATCGCAACGCTGATAGTTCCTGCAATGGCAGCCGCGCCAAGGCGGGTGAGCAGACCGGTGATCAGCAGCCAGCTGCCAATGATTTCAGAAAAGGCTGCCACATATGACAGTGTGATCGGAAAGGGCAGATGGAGAGGACGTACAAATGCTTCGGCGAAGTTCTCGATGTTGGCGAGTTTTTCGTAGCCGTGATGGATTAACAAAACACCTGTGAACACACGCAGGATCAGGAGCCCTGCATCGGTCAGAAATGGTCGCGTCAGAACGGTGCGAAGCACAGGTTCGAAAGTTGCTTATGAAAACTTAACGGTAGCGATGGCCCTGTCGCGAGGAGCCGTGCAGTGGTCATGTCGCTTCAGGTTGACCCGCTCCCTGCGGTTGCTGTCTCAGCGGCTGCTCTCGGGCGTCAGTGTCCCTTCTCGATCAGGGTGTGTTGCTCGGCGCAAAGCTGCCTGTCATTGCTGGATCTCTCGCCAAACTGGGTTGAAGCAAACGAAGCGGGAGGCCATGGGCTTGAGAACGGTTTTGCGCCGCGTTGGCAGTTACATCCTTGGGGTGGTGGATGAGTATTGGGCCATGCGCGAGCCCAGTCAGTACAGAAACAGAGATCCCCAGTGTGAGATCCGTTGCGAGGGCGACGTCTGCGTCCGCGACGACCGCACCCTCTGACGCCTCAGCGCTTGCTTCGGCAGATGATGGTGTGCCCTCTATGCAGCAGAGCCTGCTTCCCATCCCATGGCACTGGATCAGTTGAAGGCTTTTCTTGTCCTCATGCAGGATGATCCAGCCCTGAAGCAAACCGTGCTGGCATCTTCCACAGCGGATGATGTAGCCAAGATTGCCGCAGCTCTTGGCTATGAGTTTTCCGGTGATGAACTCCTTCGCTTCTCGGGCCAGAAGGTGGGGAGAGTGACGGTGTCGAAGCAGGAAACACCCGGGGAATACAACTAAGCCCCTCGCCTCAGGGCTGACGTCATCACCCCTGAGGCCTGGATCTCGGATCCTTACTGGACGTCCATTGCCAGGAAAGCGTCATCAGCTGCCACCATTTCGGCGGCGTCTTGATGGCAGTGGCAGCCGTACAGCAGATGGGTAATGCGTCCCACCTCTAGATCACGGTCTGCGACCTCCTGCCAGAGCCTGCGAGTGAGTTCCTGGTCGGCTAGTTCGAATTGGGCCCGCCCCAGCTGCCGGGTGATCGAGAAATAGCTCTGACGGTCGTTGCGGGCTCTGCATTCCTGCGCCGCACTCACCGACATCAGCAGTGGGGTGGTCTTTGCGGAGACGACGGAGAGGCGATTCATGGCACTTCAGTGGGGGATGGTGACAAGGGAAGGCTCGCCTTCTCTTGTGGAAGAAAGACCCATCACGTTGGGTCCAGACAGTCAGCGAGCGTCTGGTCTGTGCTCGGGTGGAGTGTCGGCCGTCATCGTCACCTCCATCGTTCGTTTCCACACTTTCACCCTGGCGCCAGAATCTGCCCACCCGTTGTCATGCTCATTGTCTTTTTGAGCTTGACACCACTGGTCGTCTGAATTGAGTCGTCGCGATTCAGCCCCGGCGATCAATTCAGGGGTGTGATCTTCCCGTCAGCGGAGATTGCACTGGTTTCGACCACGGGAGGAAAGGCGAGAAAGGCCAGGCAGGTGAGGATTTCATCGAGCCCTTCATCATCTAGCGACTGGCGAATGCTGTTGCCTGAAATGGATAACCAGGCCAACAGAGTGGAACCGTCGCTGTGCACGACGCGCGTCATGGCGCCAAGCTCGTTCTGGCTCACCGCGATCCCATGCCGGTCTTCGAGGATCGCCACCACCCGTTCCAGAACATGCTGGCGATTGAGTGTGTCCTGTGCATGGAGCTCAACAAAAAGATCGGCGCCATCTGCTTCAAAGCGAACGCAATAGCAACGTGCTTCCATTCCGATGCTCCCCAGAACAGTCATCAAGACAGAGGCCAGTCGCGCCCCTGCCTCCCCATGAGGATGTCCAGTCAGAAATCAGGCAGGACACCCCTTGGGTTGGAGAAGGTCTAGTCACGTTGGTCTGATCGTGCAAGACAGTCGTCTCGGCGAAGAGCGCTGGCGACCGTTCAAGCAGGGATGAGCAGCTTTCAGCGCTCGACGACACCGCAGGCGATCCGGGCACCTCCGCCTCCTAGCGGAGGGGTGTCGCTGTAGGTGTCGCCACCTGCGTGCACGACCAGGGCTTTGCCGCGCAGATCCGCTGTGCTCAATCGGGGTGCCACCACGCTGGTTGGCGTGGTGCCGTCTTCATCCACCAGCAGGCGGCTGAGGTCGCCACGATGGCCGTTCCCGAACGGGCCAAGGTGGGTTCCACTCTCATCGGGATCCCAGTGGCCACCAGCTGCAAGCCCCGCAACGGCATCCTCTTCTGCATTGAGAGCGCTGTCGCAGCTTCCGTTGCTGTGGAGGTGGAAACCGTGTTCACCTGGGCTGAGGCCGCTGAGGCTGGGGATGATCTCAAGCCCCTGATCGCTGTCTCGAGCGCTGACGCTGCCGATGCTCTCACCCACTCCTTCAGCGCTGATGCGGCTGATGCTCACGTCGAGGCTTGCAGCCTGCGCTATTCCCGGCCAGGCCAGAGCCGCACACATCATCAGTAGGGCGAACAGTCGGCGCATGCGAAGGGCTGCAGCTATTGGCCATTCTGGGGCAGTTGATCAACCGTTTCGGTCTCCCCTGTGGCCAAGACCTCTCCTCCGACGCAACGCTTCAGCAATTGGTGGTCACGTCACTGGCGCTGGTTGGTGCCGGCCTCAATGGCTGCTGGACTGCTGACCGGTGTTGGGCTGGTCCTGGCGTTCTTGTCGTTTGTGTTTGGCTTGCTCAAAAACAACGTCCCCTATCAGCGAGCTTTGGCTGAAGCTGAGCAGAGCCTCAAGGTGAGGGAGGCGATTGGTCAGCCGATCGAGCCGGGTCTGTTTGTGAACGGGCAGTTCAGCACCAGTGGAGACAACGGCGAAGCGAAGCTCCTGATTCCGATCTCAGGGCCGAAGGGTGATGCTCAGATCCTGGTGGAGGCAACGAAACGGTCTGGCCGCTGGACCTTCTCTGTGTTGACTGTGCAGATCAATCGCACGGGGCAACGTATTGATCTGCAGAACAATGATCAGTCTTCCGGTGATCTCGTTCTGCTGATGCGAAGCGTGGTCGCTGATCTTCCGCAGGGCTGATGGCTGCGGATTGATGCAGTGAAGAGTGTGTTCGTGTTTGTTGTCTTTTCCTCGCTTTCAAGTTCGTTTTGATTTGGCCATAGAGATGGCTGTTGGGTGTGGCGTCTTCCCTGAAGTGATCCCACACTGCAGATCAATTCATGCCGTAAGGAGGGACCCGATGCTCACAACAACGACCCGCCTCAAATTGCAGGAGATTCTTGGTCGTGTGGCCCGTGGAGAAGCTGTGAGCCTGCAGGAGCGGGTTCTGGTGCAGAAATACGCTGATCGAGATCGCAGCGTTAGCACTTGGGTGCATCGTGCCCAGCGCCAGCGACAACACGCTGGCAGCGTCACCGGCCTGGATGGTCTGCTTGATGATCTCGACCTTGGTAGTGACGACCCCGCTGATCGTCATCGCCCGGAGGATGACCTTGGTGACTGGTTCGGTGGGGCCTCAGCCTGGCTGCGTCGTGACTGAACCTGTGTCTTCAGCTCAGACGGATCTTTCAGGCCCTCGTCTGATTGTGATTCAGGGCCGTGCCTATCGCCGAGTGGAATTATCCAGTCGGCATCCCCGCCGCTGGCGGCTCGAGGCACTTGAGCTTGAGGAAGCGATCGACTGGATTATTCAGGATCAGCAGAATCCTGCCGGATAAGTCATTGTGCTCAGCGTCTGACTGCAACCCGGGGCAGATAGGTATTTATTGCTGGGTACTTTGTTCTTCTCAAACTCGAGGATTCTTCGTGCTGAATCGCGATAGGTTCACCCTAAAGGTTCAGCGGAGGCTGGTAGAGATCATGCAAGGGATGACGTCCATCGGAGCAACAGATAGGCAGGATCATGGTGATGCCATTGATTCCTATTTCGACTGCATCACCAGCTGTGACATTGATGATGGCATCTGTGTTGAGCAGTGTGTGCTCGTGCATCTCAAGCAAGGAGATGATGGTGGTGGATGAGACTGACCCATTCAGGCGTGACGGGGTGATGGTGCATCGGTTTGAGGGACATGAGGGCCCGATTTATCGTCCCTGTACTGGCCACCATTGCGTGTACTGCGCTGATCTTTCCACAGCCAAGGCCTACCTGAGCTTCTGGCGGCGCCCTCCGGAGCGACGCTGCCGCAGGCGTGTCAACAGGTCTTCTCCACCTCGCTTTTGACTGCTGCTGCATTGGGTTATCGGATCGTGCGGGATGACGGGGAACACGACTCCGTGACGCGTCTGTCTTTTTCTGATTACGACGAGGCATACGACGAGTTGGAGCGCTTCTATGCCGCCACCTGTTGCTCTGATGATCGGATCGAGTACTCGATCATCAAGATCAAATCGCCTGTGTCGGACTCCTGAGCTCCGTTTGACACCAAGCACTTTTGTCAGCTTCCACTCTTTGTTTGATGGATGTGACGACAGGCGCCAGATTGCGCGAATGGCCTCAAGCTGCAGTGGTGGCTGAGTTGGTGCTGTGATCCGAAAGGAATGCACCAGTCTCGGGATCGAGATGCTGCGGAAGAACGCTGCTGATTCAGCTCAGCCTGAGTCAGTGGTGCCCAGGCGGTCGTTCGCCTATGTCGGTTGGTTGGATGCACTGCTCAATGACGACTCGTCATGGTGATGACACGGGTGTAGAGCAGTCTTCAGATTGAATCGAGTGAAGAGACTTGATCAGTTGACGGCACATGTCTCAGAATGTGCCTTTCGTTGAATCATTTGATGGCAAGCGACACTGGCACATGGGCAAACAACCAGCCCCCTTCAAACTTTGAGAAGCTTTGGCGCGGTTTGGCTCTTGTTGGAGCCATTCACCTTGGTGGGATGCTCTTGAACATCATGTTTCAAATGATGGGGAATCACTCTCTCGACAGCCTTCCAGCCAAGTTTCTCGGGCTCTGAATCCTTCAGGGGGGGGGCTTGCTGCGCAGGCTCTTCCATCGAGCGAAAAAGCATCATCTTTTCCATCTATTAATCCTTTCCTGTTGAGGTATTGGCGGGTGGGTCGATGATGCTTCAGGCCGTTCTCCACCTTTTTGATCAATTCGTGGGCACTTGCTCCACTTCTCAATCAGGGACCGTCGTCACCTTGCCTGCTCGCTGGCTGAGGCTGAGCAAGTGGCGATGCCCCGTTGGTAGCACTGACATCAGTCAAGGGGTTGCGCGCATGACGGAGCCTCGATTTTCCCCTTCGCAGGCGAGGGACAAGGGGCTGCCTTGCTTGAGCAGATTCTTGCTCTGCTTCAGCTGTTTGTAACGTCGGTTCCACTGCCCACCACAGCGATGTGGAACCTCAGTCACCTGGCGAAGCTACTCAAAAAAATCCGGAAAGAGCACACGCACCCAGGATGAACAGAGGTGACCGTGGAGAACTTAAAGCTACTCAATAGCTCTTCATAACAGGTGGAATTGCTCGCTGGTGTCCTCAAGCAAGCACCGTGCCTCCGTCTTCAGCCTCGCAGACCGAAGACCAGTGCCTGCATTGTTTGAGTAGATGCTCGCCTTGCTTGAGCTGCTTTTGTCTGAGCTTGCAGCCCACAAGCGTGTGGCAGTGCTCGTCCACTCCGTAGGTGAAGTGCTGGCAGGTCATGCAGATCCTTGCTCCCTTCCAGCTCTGAAGCTCCAGGTCGTCAATGAAAGCCCACTCCCGCATCGACACTAACGCGATTAATACATCTGTTCTACATCCGGGCGCTGCGGGTGTCGCGCCGCCTCCCTTTGGTGGGCTCCAGCTAGGGGTTCAAGCGAATGCATCAAGTGTGTTCGTGCCTACAAAAGAGTTCGCGGCGATACACAACAATGATTGGGCCCCGGGAAGGGGGCGGTCGTCAACACACACAAACCGGGGAGGCTCTGACGAGGAGCCTCCTTTTCTGTGCCGTTCGTTCCCGAAAGCGATCAGTTTTGTCTGTCGCCCAACCGCTGTGCTTTGAGCCTGCTTGCTTCTCTTGGCTGCATCCCTGGCGGGCGTTAGGCGTCTATTGCACGCTCACCCGGCTTTGACGTCTCTTGGCTAGCAGGTGGGCTCGATCCCACGCTGGTGTTATCGAGTCCGCATTTTGCAATGTCCCTGCGGGTAAGGAATGACGCGCCCTGTGTAATCAATATCTTTCATTTCACCTGTGTGGATGTTGAGCTCTGTCCAAGAGTTGGCCCTCCCATTACGGTCGGAATTGGTTCGCCACCTTCGCCAGCCTTGTTGTGCCGATTGTTGGTAGACCAGCTCTTGTTCGAACTGGAATGTATTCCCGCCAGTATCAACTAATACTCTTCCCGTACTCGGGTCCAGGGTGACCAGAAAAGTCGTACCTCTTTCTAGAGAGCCACACTTAAACACCATGGGGCAGTCGTGTGCCTGTAGTGGGAGGGGTGCGATGGCTCCGATTGCAACCAGTCCAAGCGCAGCAAACTTCATCAGCTCTCTCGTCTTGTTCTCCCTTGCTAGCTACGGCGCTCTGCGCTGAGCGTCTGGCTTCCTTGATCGAGCCACTTCCTTTGCATCGCTTCGTCCAGGTTGTTGCCATGGTGCGGCTCGATCTTTCTTGATTGACCTCAGCAGGGTTCCTCGTTGAAGCCTTTGATTGCATCCGGAGTCTCCCCTTCTCGCGGCGGTGGCGTCGGCAATCCTGTTGCCGCCACACCGATTTCTCGCAGCACGTTGTGTGGGAGATGACGTCGAGTGAATCGACGTCATCTTGATGCTGCTGGTGTCTGCCGGTTTGATCAAGTCTGCCGAGAACGCACTCAGCTCACCCAGTCGACGTCATGAGGCTCGCTCCGCCTCTGCTTGTTCCGGCTTGAACGAAAGACCGGCCGATCGCTCTCTGGCAGCACGAAGACCAAGGCAGTTCAGATTAGGCATTAAGCCTTAGTCGCTCACAAGAGAAAAACCGGCAGACTCATCAGAGCTCTTGAATTAGGCATGAAAGGACTGCACATCAACGTTGCCTTCTTTGGTTGCACTGTGGCGATGGCAGTCATGGTCATGACGTTCGTGGTGAAAGCCACGGCCTAGGCGGCCAGGCTCGCCCAGCTCTGATGCTGTTTCCTGTCGGTTGCAGGTATGGGTTGTGCCTTGCATCAGTTGATAGCCCTTGAAGGATGAATCCGGCGGAGGGTTGCGCGCACCATCGTTTGGTCTTGAGGATTCAGCCCCTGGGGGGCATCCATGCAGGTCATTCAGGTCTCGGAGCAATCCGGGGCCTCAGATCGTGCCGATCCCTAGACCGTAGTCCTCAGCTGGCTTCTCGGCTGGTACGGCAGCACTGTTCCGTTCGATCCACCCACGCAGCTCAATGTTCTGTTACATTGATCGAAACATTGCTTTACATCCCATGGGTGACACAAAGTTTGGCTTCTCTGAGTTCGCTGAATCCTGGAATGGTCGTCTGGCCATGCTCGGCTTCGTGATCGCCATCGGCACCGAGCTCTTGACGGGGCAAGGCATCCTTGGCCAAATCGGCCTCGGCTGATTCACGCTTGAATCATTCTTCCAATTCGGTTTAAGCCTCTAAGGCTTTTTGAGCACCTAGGTCAATTTGACCGGGTGCTTTTTATTGCGGGTGTCGCTGTTCCTGCTGATCGGTCACGGCTGTCATTGACTAGAGAGCTTTTGGATTTCGAGCTGGATTCACCAGGGTTTTACCAGGAGGAAGGCCTGCTTCTCACCAGTTGAGCGCAGAGGGTGTGGTCATCGGAGCTTTCGCTCCTTGCCATTCTTTATTCATCAAAACGATGACCACCCATCCCATTGCAGCCGTGACCGCATTTGGTCTGTCTCTGTCAGTCGCCGCTGTCACCGCTGCTGGCCTACTCCTTCGCACTGGCACTGCCGCTGTGGTTGAGCCCCTTGCTGAAACTGTTGATGCGTCTGCAGTACAAGACTTCCCATTGTTCAGGGCTGGAGATGCTTCCAGTCCGTACTTTGGCAGGCGAATCCACTATTTCTGATCACCAGCAGGTGTGGTTTGTTGATGTGTGTGTGCGTCCCCTTTGGCAGAGGAAACATGACTTGCAAGCTTTGTTCTGATGCTTTATGCCGAATCAATCATAAAATGGCTTTCAGGTCTAAATACGGTCTGCAAACCCAGCAAAAAGCCCCATTTTTGACGAGGCTTGGTTGAGATACTTGTTCTCAGAATCGGTTTTCTGACCTGAGGCATGTAGTACCTGAAATTTCCAGGGGCTGGTAGTCAGGATGAATGACGCGGCGATGATTCGGTTTAATGCCATCGAGTTTGGCGAAAACTCCGCCACCAGCAAAGTTCTCTAGCTGATGAAGATTGAGTTCTGTGTTGGTCATGAGTTGAAGTGAGTAGTAGAGGTCATCCCTCCGGTTTTCATGCCATCGCAGTGATTGGCTCCCGATTCGTTGATCTGTCGCAACGGTTCCTGTGATCCTGCTCACAAGAAACTCTTGGCAATAAAAAGCCCCGCATTGCGAGGCCTGATTAACATGACTATGGTTAGCTTTAACTCATCATTACTTTGCCCTCTTTATGTTTCGGTTTTTGTAGAGTCTCGCAACGAAACTATCTGGGGTTCGCAGGGCCTCTCCTGGAGGTTTGTCAGAACAGCTATTTAACTATTTATCGCTGAAGCAGGTGGGTTTGTTGTGGTAGTCGTTGTGGTAGATGAAACTGAGATTTGCCTCTAGCATGATGAAAAGCCAATAAGCAAACTCTACGGATCGTGAAGCAATCGGAATTACTGCCAGAGTCGATGACGCTTTATCCCAGCAGGATCAAGTGGATTTTGATGTTACTGGTATGTATCGGCCTTTTTGTCTCGGGTATCTTGTTAAGCGAAAACAAGCCAGAAATGATACTGGTGAGATTGTTTCTCCTGGTAGGGGGTGGCCTCGGAATTCCGCTATCCGTATGGAAGCTATGGCCGAATAGTAACTGGTTGAAACTTGGGCCGGATGGAATACGTGAGAAAGTACTATTTAGAAAGTTCCATTATCTCTGGAGTGATTTACTTTATTTTGAAATTACAACTGTTCAACATCGATCAGGATATTCTAGTAGCAAGACGGAGTTGGTGAGCTTCTGGATCAAAACCGATGAAAACAGGCACTCTTTGAGTGAGTGCTATGGGAAAAAGCCTAAAGAGCTTGTTGGTATTCTGGAGTCTTATTTGAGTAGGTATCGTTAGTCTCTGAACGAACCTATGGACTAGGACTACTGCAGCGGCTCCAACGCTTCCCGAACCTGCTCCAGAGTTGCTACGTATCCCAGAACAGCCTTGCTAGTACCTGGCACGGGATGACCAGTGATGGCTTCGAGGTCATCAGCTGCAGAGCTGAATCCAGAGATGGTGAATGCATCGGAGGGAGCGATCCCACCTCACTCATCACCCCCATCAGACCAATGACCACGATCAAAACCATCGCCGCCGCTGCTGCCTCCCTCGCCGCTGGTGCCAGCTTGATGAGCGTTGCAGGCCCTGCTGCACAAGCCAATCCCTACAACAGCTTTGGCCGTGCCGGCGGCTGTGATTCTGTCGCCATCGGTGGCGGCAACTTCAACGGTGGTGGATTCATCGCTGGCCGTGATTGCGGAGACCACCGCGACTGGGCCTCACGGGAAGCACGCCGCAATCGCCAGCACGACACCCAAACCCAACTGATTGGTCTTGGTGGTGGCCTGCTGGGCCAAATCATCAACGGCAGCCAGCAGCGTCAACAAGCTGCTTCTGTCTCGTCCTCTGAACTGGCTCGAAAAAACGCGGGACACAGCAACAGACCGCTCAGAAGACACCTGATTTCAAGGCAACAGAGATCAAGCCCCGATCCTTTGGAGTGGGGCTTTGGAATGCCCTTCTACAACTTGACCAGAACGACCAGTACTTGGCAAAAACGTACTTATGGCGTGGATAAGAGTTCTTATTGCCATAGCCAGTTCATTGGCTCCGAGTGCATCTGCTTTTGATGGATGACCTCTTTTAAGGCCTGATCGACTGCGTGAATCACCGAAGGACGCTCTCGCAACTGAAGAGCTCTCATCACGGACGATCGGCCCTGCCGCCACGGCACCTCTTTACACTTCGAAATAAATGAGCTACAATTCTTTACATACCGTTGCACAGCGCTTCGATGACTGACTATTCCGCCGCCATTTTCGGGCTGATCGCCTTCACTGCTGTTATTTCAGCCGCGGTCGTTTACGTGCTAGCGCAGCCCACAGACCTTCCCGTTATCAAAAACTCTCAAGCCAAGGCCTGAATTATGTCTATAGACGCGCGCTGTCAAGAGCAAAAGTCGGCCGCCGACCGGATGTTCATGGACTTCAAGTATTCGAAGCCAGGATCAAAAGACCAGGTCCGGTCACTGTTAACTCTCAGCTTCCTCGTTGGTATGTGGGCGGATTTCCTCGATAACGAAGAAAGGCGAATGAGCGCTGCTCTGTCGTTGCGGGCAGGTGCATAGCTCTAAGTGAAGCTCGGTCTTGAATCCTGGTCTGAGCTTCAATTTTTTGTTCTGGTGCGCTGACTCATTGGAGCTGCCTCTACCCCAGTGACTCGTTTCAACTCTCTGCTCTATGTGCAGACCTAACACTCAGCATTTTTATTGTGCGGAATGATTCGTACGTCCACCTCTTAGATGGTCACTAAGGTCCTCACAGATGCTCAGCGCTTCAAGATCGATCAAGAGCCCGACCATATTTTTTACCAGCATCCACGCTTCGTTCAGCACCTTGATAAACCGTTTCGTACTCGCCTGACTGAGTTCTACAGAGAGCAGATTCCGCCCTGCGCCACAGTTCTCGACCTCGGTTCAAGCTGGGTTAGTCATCTTCCTGACAACGTTCGCTACGAGAGGATTATCGGCCACGGAATGAATGACGCTGAACTCTCGGCAAACCCGAGGCTCGATAGCTATTTTGTTCAGGACTTCAACCTGGATCCCTCCATTCCGCTTCAGGAGGGGTTCGTGGATGTTTGCATAGTCGTTGCAGCTTGGCAATATTGGACGAGGCCTGAGGAAGTTGCAGCCGAGATGCTGCGAGTGACACGGTCGAACGGGACCGCGATCGTGGCCTTCTCCAACCGCATGTTTTTTACTAAAGCTCCGCAGGTCTGGACCGACGGCGATGATTGTGAGCACCTTGACTACGTCGGCACCGTTCTTCAATCGAACGGATGGGGTGATGTAAAGGTCAAGGCTGAAGAAACCAAAAAAGACGGCCTCATAGGACTGATGGGAGGCAAGGGTGACCCGTTCTTTGCCGTGACTGCCCGCAAGCAGATTTAGCATTCCTCCAGCACACACTTGGTGGTTGAGATCAGGTAGGTGCCGCTGTCGCGCACGATTTTCCACTTGGCCTCAGTTCATTAATTAGCTCTCGGCTCACAGCTTTTATCACCACTGGCTGGAATACATGATCTGATCGTTTATCGTCTCAATGCATGATGACTGATCAAATCTCCAAGCTTCTCACTTCGTTTAAGGCGCTGATGGACGGCTTCAGGGAATGGACAGACTCGGCCTGCACCATGTACATCAATTGGCGTTAAGACATCAATTGCTTATTAGCTGGTTGTATCGCTCTCTCCATCAATTTCTCCATACTTTCATCCCCCCCCCGTCACCGGAGTGTCTTTATTAGCGCTTGCAGGTGCGGAGAAGAGAAAAGGGAAAGGCCATCTCCAATAGCGAACCTCTCCGATATTGGCGACTTAGACCTACCCAGAGCCGCCATAAATATATTGGCAAGTCTGAAGACAAACCGTGAGCTGCTTAGGAAATTTGCCAAGAAGAAAGGAGGGAGTACAACCACGTCTCCCCCATATCGGTGACGAACAGCTGTCAGCATGTCACCAAAACTACTCTGGCAACTATTCAATCAAAACGTGAGTTGAAGAAGGAGGGAATAGAGATACATTCCCTCTACTTCTAGTGACTGTGGGTGGAGAAGCCCAGTCACCGGCTGCATTATGGCTGACCTATTCTCTAACCGCGAGTAGAGAAAAGGGCCTCTGCGAAGTGAGGCACCCGTCGTCTCCTCCCTAATCCTAGAAACGGGGAGGTTGCAACCGCGAGTCCAATCTTCTGCTAAGGCGCGCTAAGTGTGAATACTCATTCTTGCTGCTTAAAAAAGAGTGAGGTGTCACGCTTAGGCTTCTCGCCTAGATCGGTGGCGAAACAAGCCAAAGTGGGTTGATTGCCAGTTTGGTTGTCTCTAGGACAGGTTTGGTCGTTGATCAGAAACTTGCTTTCAGGTATGAGGCAAATTTCAGTTTTGATTGTTAGGTCATTAAGGGCCTTGTTCGTTTGAGGTTAGGGCAAAGTGTCTCAGTGTTATATGATCTACCGCAAAACATTATGTCGAGATCAATGAGGGTTTGCCCGCGTTTGGTTGGTCAGGCTGTCAGCCTGATTGTAATTTCATGATTCAAGCTTGCTCAGGCTGAATGGGTTGTCTTGTTGATAAAGCTTCGTTCTGATCTCTCTTTCATCGTCAAAGTCTTCGCAGTCGCTGTTTTTGTTGCAGCGTGCGCCAGCAAGGCAATACAACCTCTATGCAAGCCAGAGGTGAAGAGTTGACATAAATCTGGATGAGACTCATCACTGATCTTTGCCAATGATTCTGCGGAGACTTTGGATGTGCTTCAGGGGGGTTAGGCCTTCACCGCTTTCCTGGTTTAGTCAAAACCTGCTGTATCCGAGTTTTGTCCCGAAGATCTTCAGTGGCAGCCCAAAGGACTCCATCAGCAAGCGGCACTCCTCGCCAACCGTGCCATAGACCTCGATGCTGAAGCCGTCTCCAAGCTCAGCATGCTTCTCGAGATACTCCTGCACCGGAGGGTTGGAGACATGGGCCGCAAATGCTGCGTCATTGGCATAGACCTCTGACCAAACAAAAGCTTGTGGATCCTCGGGGTCTTGATCAAAGGTGTGATGGAGCATGCCTGGCTCGGACGCTTGGACAGCCGCATCAGTCACGCGTGCAAGCTCCAGATACTGGTCCACACAGCCCGGCTTCACGTGAATGCGTGCCAAGAGCATGAAGGGGCTGGTCTTGTCGAAGGTCGCCATTCCGAGCAGCGAAGCTATCTGACTATGGCGTGCATTCTCCAGTGTGTCTGTTCAACCAGTGCCGCTCAACTGTGGACACGTCGCAATCGGGAGCCCAGCCCACGTCCAGCCAGATCAAAACGAGCGCTTGTGATCAGTGCAGTAAAGCTTCTTTGGTCTCCCCCAAGCGGGAAAATAAGCATCAGTTTGTTTGATTCGTTCTGAGGGTGGTCGATGGCCATGACGTTTGTGCATAAGCCGTTTCCATCGCGTTGAGAGATGGTTGAGCAGAATCTCGTCACGCCAATGACCGATTTGATGCTGGATCCAGAGTGACGGCTCTCCTGCATGGCTGAGGAAGCCAGCCATCGCGCCATTGTTGGGGATGCAGAGGTGTTTGTGCACCTGTAACAGCTCAATCAAAAAGAGGTTATGGGCCGCTTCAGGACACCACTCTGTATTGACAGGGTTGTTGCAAGCTGAGCTTTCACCTCCAGTTCAATCACTCGTCTCCGTGCCTGAACCCGCTCACCCCTGGAGGGGATGGAGGCCATGCGCTGCAGCGGTGAATGGGGAGATGATGAATGTATCGGTGGCAGAAATTTCACCTCACGCAACACCCCCTTACCTTTCCATGCCAAGTTCAGATGTTCTGACGGAATGTCACCTCTCAAGGTCGTGAACGACTGATTGCTAGAAGCTTGGCTCCTGCATCAATCGCCTGCTTCGGTTGAAAATCCTGTGGCCGACCTTCGCTTGTTGTGACCTGCTTGTTTCGCCTTTGGCCTAGAAGCTAGTTTTTGATGCTTGCTTGATCTGTGTTTTTTTCCGTCCGCCAAACTTCCAGTACGTCCGGAAAATGCTCTTCCATGCATGAATCGCAAATGCCATGGGAGAACTTCAGGCTAGAGTGCTTGGATAAGAATTGATCCAAATAGCCCCAGCTTCCCAAGCCATCTTTGACTTTTCTGCAATAAGAGCATGTTGAGATTAGGCCTGAAGAGTTTTGAAGTGAGTAGAAGGATTCAACTAATTTGATTGATCTTTTGCGAAGCTCTAGAAAGGACACAACTTGTCGCGCAAGCGCATTCATGATGGAGCATTGTTTGTCAGACAAGCTCCCAGGCTCCCTGTCGATGATGCATAAGGTCCCAATGCGCAAAGACTCGCTACTTTGCAGTGGGAATCCTGCGTAGAGCCTGATTTTGGGGTCTCCGCAAACCAAAGGGTTTCCTTTGAATCGTTCGTCAAGGAGAGCGTCTGAAACGATTAAGGGATCGGGGGAGTGAATCGCATGGGCACAGAAAGACCAATCTCTTGGCGTTTCCTCTGCCTCGACACCAACTTTTGATTTAAACCATTGGCGATCAGCGTCCACCAGGCTTAATAGTGATATTGGCGCATTGCAGACAAGAGATGCGATCTTTGTGATGTCATCATAGGCCTGCTCCGGCTTTGTTCCTAGAATTCTGTATTCGGCAAGTGCATTAAGCCTGTCCTCTTCGTTGATAGGAATTTCAGGCTTTTTCAAGGTATTCTAGTTTAACTAGTATTTCTCTTTTATAGAGGTGCAATTTCAAAAGTCGTGGTCTGCCAATGAAAGTTAATCTTTGGTCCCTGTGAGCGCTGCTGCCAGCTGGTGGCGTGGAGGTCATTCGCTGCCTCCCTCACCGCTGGTGCCACCTTGCTGTCGGTTGCAGGCTCAGCTGCTCAAGCCAATCCGTACCCAAGTCCAACAGATTGGCTCTGGTGGTGGACTGCTGGGGCCAATCATCAACGGCAGCCAGCAGCGTCAACAAGCTGCGTGTGCGTTTGCCTCTGAACTGGCTCTACTCATCAGGGGCAAAGCAATGAACTGCTCTGAAGGCAGACAAGTGCAAGACCCCGCCCGGTTAGGAGAGGGAGCTTGCATTCAGCAACAGTCGCAAGTGGTGCAGCAGCTTTCATGGTCTTCATGCCCATCCGCACATGGTTGAGAGCAATACAGTTCACCGACTTTTTCGACTGCTGATTCGCGAGACATGCTGCAGCCACTGGGTTCACACGCGCATATTTGAAGTGACGTTGTCATCGATCGCACTGAACTCTCCCGCCTTCATGCCGTCTTTTGCCTCCTATGACTGGGAAGGCGCAGCGTTGTAGCGGTCGCCTCGGTCAGTGTTGCTGCCGATGCAGGGCGGCCTTGGCTGAGGTCTCGCCCTGCTGCGGATCAACCTCCGTCAACTTGACAGCCGACCAAGGCGCCTGCAGCGCCACCAAGAGGAACGCCCACCCATCGGCCTTCTCCCCTGGACAGCACTGCGCCTAACCCAGCCCCCAGCAGGCCACCAATCACGCTGCCCTCAAGACAACTATTGGTGTCTTGATTGCTCACCGGGGTGCCATAGGGCTGGCTTGGGTAGGTCCGAGGCTGGTGATCTGCATCTCGGTTGTAGGCGTGGATGGTTCGGTGATGCCGTTGCTCTGTTCGATACTCCCTCCGCGCAAGCGGGTGCCTGCGTCTGGTTACCACTGTTCGCTCAACAACCCTCTCAACATTTGGATGCTCGTAGGTCGTCACAATGGTCGTTTCCGCAGGCTGCCGATACCTCCTGACGACGGTTCGTTCGACGTAGCGATCTTGCCGATGGTGGCGGTCACCATCCCGGTGGTACGAGACCCTTTGATGGCGATGATGAGCCATCGCAGGGGACGCCGATGAGGCCAGCAGCAAGCACAACGCGATGATTCTTCTGGGCATGACTGATTTGTCAGTACGCCTCGAGAGTGCTGACTTTTGGCCGCCAGGAGGTGACTGATTCCCACTGGTCTGTAGCTGGATGTGACTGCGCTTGTGTCATCGATCGACCAACGCTGGATCTTGCCCTGGTTGGCTTTGATCTGATGGCGATCGGATGGACTGTGATTCGCTCTTGTTGTTTGACTCTCAGCCTTCAAGAGATTTCTGTAGATCAACCGGCTCTTCCGGTCACGACTGGGCTCACGTCAACAGTGATCTGCCTCTCTATGAGTTGATGTTGTTGTTGACTTGATGAGACCTCAGCATTCATCCAGATCAGGATTAGGAGCTGAAACGGGTGCCAACACCTCGTGGCAAGTAGCTTTTTTTGCCATCCAAAGGAGATCCTGTTTTTGCTTCAAGCGGTTTCCCTTTGGGCACAGTCCATTTCTGGCCTCCAGCAATCACTGTCACCTCGTCGAAGTAGGTCCAGGACCCATACTCTTTGGCAATTTCGTCCAAGACCATTTTCCGGGACCATCCTTTGAAGGGGCCATCGGTGTGGATGTGGTTCAGATCATCCATAAGGGTGCGAGCAAGATGGGCTCGATGCCATTTCAGCAGCCCTTCGGTCTGAACAGCTCTCTCACGACAATGTGAGGGGGATGGCGGAGGCAAGAGCCGCAGTCGGTGATCTTCGCTTGGAGAAGGAGGCGCCGGGCTGTCGAGGTTCTTCCTTCCATATCTCTGACAAAGTGACAACACACTGACTGCAAGGATCTGTGGCCAAGAACCGTTTCAGTGAGAGGGATCTGATCAACCTTTGGTTTGTTCCTGGTGCGGTGTTTGTCGTTTTCGCCGCAGGCTTCATGGTGGGTGGATTGGTTGAGGCTCGCAGGCCGCCAACGCAGCCCTCTTTATTCCCTCAGGCTCCTCCTGTCCTACGCCAAATCGGTGGGGTGACCGCCTTCGCCTTCTATAGCGCCTTTCTCTGTGATGCCGTCTCCCGGAGGCATCGAAGGAAATCGAAGCAAGAGTCTGAGTAGCTCTGGATTGGCTGACTGATTGTGATGGTGCGATCTGCCGATCCGTCACGCCCCGTCGCAAGCGGTTTTTTCATGGCATGACGTCGCAGAGATCAACGTTTGCAGGTGCTATTAGCCCAGCCATTGACTGGTGTTTGCGCTGTTGTGAGCAAGCTCACAGCTGCAGGGGATCGAGGTCATTAGCTGGAGAGCTGATTCCAGAGATGGTGAATGCATCGGAGGGAGCGATCCCACCTCACGCATCACCCCCATCAGAGCAATGACCATGATCAAAACCATCGCCGCCGCTGCTGCCTCCCTCGCCGCTGGTGCCACCTTGATGACCGTTGCAGGCCCTGCAGCACAAGCCAATCCCTACAACACCTTTGGCCGTGCCGGCGGCTGTGATTCAGTCGCCCTTGGTGGTCGTGGACCTAATGGTGGTGGATTCATCGCTGGCCGTGACTGCGGCGATCACCGCGACTGGGCCTCACGGGAAGCACGCCGCAATCGCCAGCACGACACCCAAACCCAACTGATTGGTCTGGGTGGTGGCCTGCTGGGCCAAATCATCAACGGCAGCCAGCAGCGTCAACAAGCTGCTTCTGTCTCGTCCTCTGAACTGGCTCTGCTCAGGCAGCAGCAAGAGATCGAGCTGCTCAAGATGCAACTGCAGATGCAGCAGCAGCCCGGCTACGGCTACCAGACGGTGAACTACGCCCCTGCTCCTCAGGCTCCTGTGTATCACCAGCCTGCTTATGGCTATCAGCAGCAGAGCAGCTACCAGCAGCACTCCGGTTATGTGCAGCGTGTGGTCCGCTGAAGGTCAAAGCAACGGACCGCTTTGAAGGCAGCCAAGCTCAACCCCCGGCCCGTTAGGGGCGGGGGTTAGATAGATGAAAAGGAGCCGAAGAACCCGCGACTGGCTCGGAGCGCCGTTCTTCTTGCCATCACTCGTCTGACGCTCGTGTTGTGTCCTCTGGCAATGGCAGCCGCCAGCCCTTTTGGCCAGTCATCTCCGCAGCGTTGCTCTGCAGCAACAACAGAGGCATCGATCCGCTGAAGTGCATTGCGTTGTTCTGCCATCTCTCTCCTGCCGTTGTCTTCACAGTGCTGCATGGCTGAGCGGCAGTGCCGTGCTACCAGCTGCTCCTAGCTCTGATTCTCACGTCCGCCGCCACTCAATTCCCCTCCCTGACTGGCGGGATCGATGCCCTGCCTCTGTCCATGCATAGACAGCCCCCAAGGCGCCATCGAATGGGGATGCCAGAGAGGTGGCTGAAGAAGGCTTGACAGATGTGTGATACTTACTTCACGCCAAAGTGCCAGATAAAGGCCCACTGCGCGAGAACCGATAACTCGATTCCATGAACCGAAGACAAGTCGCTCCCAGAAGGGAGTGGAGAAAGTGGGGCATCCATCCACCCACCCATCAGCTCACTGGCTACGAATCCCCCCAGCGCCGCCGATACCTGCGTGAGCTGGCAGAACAGGAGCAATCCGAAGGGCTTCATCAAGCTTCCCCTGCTTAATTGCATCAGCTCTTCATCGCTTTGAATTAGAAGCGATTGATTGAGCTATTTGTTGCTGAGGCATCTTCTTTTTTCATGCGATTTTTGGCTTTGCCTCCAGAAGCCTCGCTGATTCATTGTTGGAAGACCTAGGCCGTGAATGAAAGCGGATTGGAATCCTGATCCAATCGCTTTCAGCCACACCAGGTCGATTGAGTCGCCAACACCACTCCAGGTCTTTGCCTTTTTGGCAGGTCCTCACGAGTTCACTGGATATGCCGAAGAGATCGACAGCCTTGGAGAGGCTGGTTGCTGCCGTTCCTCTCAAAGCATTGGCTCGCGAGCACTGCTGAGACGGCTTGTCTGAGTGGGACGCTGTCTTTTTTGAAGCTCGCACACGATCAGAGCTGCTGCTGCAGATCCCTCTGCCGTTCGGATCCATTGCCCACGCGGTAAAGTCGCGGCCGCCCCTACCTCCACCGACTCCACTGCTGATGAAATGGGAATACACGCAACTTCGCTTTGTTCCCCGAGGCAAAAGCTGGACAGGTGAAATTGAGGAGCTTTGGCTAGATGATCGTCAATTGATCTCGCGAAGTCACCCACAGAGGAACATCACCCTGGTGGGATTGATGAATGAATTGGGTGAGCAGGGCTGGGAACTGATGACATATGCCCAACCGTTTACGGGTTATCACGGTGGTTGCTACACCTTCAAGAGGGCTAAGGAGTAATCCATAGTCTCCAATCGTGCGGAATTCTGATGTAGGGCGCCCCTTAATTGATCAGGCTGATTTCTTTTTCATCCAGCCTAAAAGCATCTCCACAACCTCACCACGGCTGGTGGCCCCCCATTCTCGTCTCCGCTGATCGAGCACTTTCACGAGTTCGGGGCTGAGATGCACGGTGTTCTCCGTTTCGTCTCTCACGTCCATGCCACGCAACCAGGTTGGTTGCTTTCTAGCTGCTTCACCGGGGTTTGTCGTTGCTGGGGTGCGCAGTTTTTTTTGGCAATCATGCCGATCCCTTGTCGGTGAGTTCATGCAGGCGGTCGATCAGCAGATCGACGTCGGTGTCGATGCCGCCATCGCGCTCCCAGGCATTGGGATCGAAGCGGGCTTGTACCGCTTGATTGAGCTTGGTTCCACTCAGGCGCTGAAGCATCGTTGAAGAGCTTTGCTGCGCAGTGCTGGCGGGCTTGGCTTGTTGGTCTTCTTGCGGCTCACCGACGACATGACAGGCAATGCGCCGTGTCTGAGGGTTGGCACGGTGCTCCCAGAGGTAAACGCCTTGCCAAACGCCAAGCAGTAGATGACCTCGGTCAATGCTCAGCGTCATGGTCTGACTGGTCAATGCTGTGCGGATATGGGCTGGCATGTCGTCATCGCCCTCGTCGTCATGGAGGTATCGGGTTCGTGCGCCATCGCCATTGATGGGGCCTTGGCCGTCTTGGGGAACCACGGCATCCATCCATGCCTGCAGGTCCTTGAGAACACGCGGGTCAGCATTTTCGTTAATCGTCAGGCTGGCGCTGGTGTGCAGGCAGGTGAGATGCAGCACACCCTGCTGAATGCCGGTGCCAGCGATCCAGGCATTGAGGAGTTCATTGAGCCGTGTAAATCCCGGCTCTCTGGTGGGCACCTCCAGTTGATGCAGGCGTTGGGCCAGGGCCATGCTTGCTGCAGTGAGCGGTCCCTACCGATAGCAACGCTCTGGCGATCAAAGCCTCGCTCTAACCAAACAGGGCGCCATCCTTTCACCTATGCCCAAGAAGGATCATCCACAGGTCGAACGCTATCCACAGAAGGATCGGGACGGTTGGTTGTGGTCTGAGCAGCAGCAGCTGGTCTGCCGGTTCCGCAATGCGCTGCCTTCAGCACATGCGAAGTGGATTGAGGTTGAGACCAGATCGCTCCATGCTGCTGGTCAGCCTGTGGTGAGGCGCCTGTTGCGCCACAACGCCATCGACGCTTGGACGCACATGCTGCAAACCGGGTGGGTGCGAAGTGCTCCGAGGTGGTGATGGGGTGATCCTGCAGTCTTTGCCAGGCTGAATGCAGTGAGCCTCGTGCAGGCGCGATGTCTTCTCAGGATCGACAGCAGGCCACACGCAGGATTCTGGAATCGAGCGGAACGCTGATCGAAGCTGATCACTTTGTGTATGCCTCGGGCGATCATGGCTACGGATGGATCGCCAAGGATCTAATCAACTGTCAACCAGACCTTGCGTATCAGCTTGGGCAACTTTTAGGCGCGGAGATACAGGATCGAGGCTTGAATCCTGACTTGGTCTGTGGACCTGCCATCGGTGGTGTGATTTGCGCTCAATACACCGCGTTGGCTCTCGGATGTGGTTGTGTCTTTGCTGAGCGTCAGCTTGATGCTGAAGGCAAAACTGCAAGCTTTGAGATCAAAAGAGGGTATGACGAGTTCATTAGAAATCAATTTGTTCTGATCGTCGATGATGTTGTCAATACGGGATTTTCAGTGCGCCTGACCTACGAGGCTGTTGTTCGCGTCGGTGGCCGTCCGATCGGTATCGCCACATATGTGAACCGGGGGAATGTTGGGGTAGAAGACCTTGGGGTTGAGAGGTTCATCTTTCTCGATGAAGTCATCTTGCCTGACTGGCCTGCAGACGAATGTCCACTCTGCAAGGCCGGTATTCCTGTGAATGTGCGTTATGCCCATGGCGCTGAATTTCTCGACAGCCAGAAGCCCGGTGTGGTGCCTTAACGGATCAGTTGTTGTGCATTGTCCCTGGCTGTTTCGTCAGCCTGATGGCGCAAACTCTTGAGGTCAAGGATTGAATCCCACGCCCCTGCTCGGTTGGGGCTTTGATCGCTTAAGCACCTTCAAGCATGACCGGTTGTCCTGGTACCGGGGTGACAACAGCACTTGTCAGCGGCTGAGCGACCGTCGCGCTGCTGCTGGTCTCCAGCCAGCGGCTGATCAAGCCTGAAAAGCGCACATCGCCTCCGGTTGTGCTGGCCAAGATCTGGCGTGGTTGGAAGCGCTCCATCAGCTGAGGCAGCACGCTGGCTCCGGTGATGAAGGCCCCCGCTAGCGGCAGGCCTAGATCGCTTACCGGTGAGATCACTGTGTTCACACAACGCTTGGGTAGAGCAGGATCAAGCACTCCATGGGGTTCGAGATACAGCGATCCCTCCGGCCAATCCAGCAGGTATCCGTTCTCCACCATCGGCACACGGGCACCGGCTGAGGCCAGGATGTTGAGGCCCTCCATCTGATGCTGTTCACCAGGTTGCAGGCTGGTGACGTGTTCGAAACCCAGACCTTTGACAACGCGCGTTGCTGCAGGTGATGCCACCACTGGCAGGCTGCGGGGTAGGCGTTTGAGGGTCGGCGGGTGGGAATGATCGGCTAATCCCTGGGTGAGCAGCAGTAAATCCAGTTGCTCCGGGATCGGCCATGGGTGCTGCAGTTCACCTTTGAGCAGCCAGGCACCCGGCGGAAACACCAGGGCCTCGACCAGCCAGGGGTCTACCAAAACCCGCAGTCCTGCGATTTCTAGTAGCCAGCTGTTGGATCCGAAATAGGTTGCTGACCCTGCCTTGCTCATTGCTGATTGCCGCTGGATTGGTCTGATGGCTGTGGTTGGGAGCCTGGCGGGGCGGAGAGGGAGTTGTCGATGCCGAGATCGATTTCTCCGATCCAGGCCACCATCGCGATCAGGCCGGCAACGGCCCCAACCAGTACAAACCAGCGGCGGGCAGTCATGGGGCATGGCGAACGCTGATTCAGTCCAACACGGCCATGGCGACACCGGTGACCGCCAGTAGGGAGGCAGCCACACCAGCAGCGCGTGGATGATCGCCCTCTTGGGATGCCACCAGAAGTGCCATCACTGGTGCGGTGCTCAGCAGGGTGACAGCCACGGCCAGAGGGAGACGCTGCAACACCTCCTGCTGCAACAGGATGCCTAAGTTCGTGCCCAGCACCGTTGCTGTCATGACCCGAAGCCAGCGGCGTTGCTTCGGCCATGGGCCAGCACGCTCCTGCCTATGCCATGGCCAGCCTCGAGACCCGAGCAGCCAGGGCAGCAGACAGACCAGACCCCCCAGCAGCCTGACGGCGGAACTCTGAATCGGTTGCACCGCAGCGCTTAGCAGCACGCTGCGGGAGAGGGCGGCTCCACCAACACCACAGATCACCGCCATCAGTGCCAACAGCAGACCAAGGGCTTGGGCCTGTTGGCCTCGATCAGGCCCTGCCGTTTGTGTCGGCGGACGCTGTCGGGCCACGATCACGACGGAAAGGCTCACCAGGGTGGCTCCGCTCCAGGTGAGCAGTCCAAGGTCTTCTCCCATCCAGACAAGACCGCTGATGGCAGCCAGAAGAGGTGCGAGTGCCTCAACGGTGAGGGTGCGACGGGTGCCGAGTCGCCGTAAGGCTCCGATGTAAAAGCTGTCGCCTGCAGCAATGCCGATGGCGCCGCTGAGTAGCAACATCAGCCAACGGCTTGGCTGATGTTGCCAGGGCACGGAGAGGAGCACTGGCAGCAGCAAGAGGCAGGCGATGGCATTTTTGAGGCCGTTCAGTTGCAGGGAACTGAGGGATGTCGACAGGCTGCGCCAGAGGCTGCTGGCCACGGTCCATGCCAGGGCGGCGACGAGACCTGCCAGGACGCCCATCCGATCAGCTCCCTTGTCCCTGAAGCAGCGTTAGGCCAAAAACCAAGCCCAGCAGGGCCGCCCCCAGCAGGCTGGAGAGGTTGCCCACGCCCACCACCAATAGGCCTCCGCCTCGCCGCCTCTCGGTGTGGTTCATCGGTCTGCGCGATCGTTGTAGTCAATCTGGCTGACAGCAAGGTGAATGCCCTGCTCACCTCATCGCTGCCCCGGCTGGTCTGTCCTTTGCTTGGAGAATCATGTTGAGAAGCCTGATGACGAGGGTATGGCTTCTGCCGGCTGTCCTGCTGTTCAGTGGTTGCGCCGTCAATCGTCTGGCAGAGCATCAACTGATCTGTGCCCGCTTTGAGGCTGGTTACCTCACCCGATTGGAGGCCATCAAGCAGTTGGGGCTGCCTGAGCCCAAGACTGATGAAGAGCGCCAGGAGCTGGATGGTGGGATTGCCGGTTGGTTGTCCTACTGCCGGGTGCTCAAGCGTTGAAGTGTCTGTGCTGACGCAGCGGTCACCTTCAGGGGCAGCGCTCCTGAAGGTGACGTGATCTTGATGCCTTCTCTTTTGGAAAGGTTGCTAGTTCGACCGTTGGATCGATTGTGGAGTGATGTATTCACATGTTAGTGATTTGCCAACATAAGCTGTCACTGTATTGACATCATTTTGGCTCGGTGAATTGTAACCGCTGCCTACCTTGCTGAGATCAAGCTTTGCCTTCAGCGTTTCCAGGTTGATCAGCAGTCTGACGAAATTGCTGGGATCGGTTTTGTCAAAAAGCTTGATGGCGAGGTTGCCATTTTCGATGCTCCCCTGTGGTCCTCCTACTGCTATAAGTCCCTCCTTGATCGCCTCGTCGGGGATGAATTCGTTAAAGGGGATCTCCTTCTCGAGCTTGAAAGGGTCAAGTAAGGATGTGAATTCATTGTGTGAAAAGAGTTCTCCGGTGGTGTTGTCGAAATGCAAGTCGATGCCAATCGATTTGATCGAGCAGTAAATTCGTTTGACCGGAGATTGCCCAGGTAGATTCATTGAGATGGGTAAAGTGCAGCCCGTTAGTAAGGTTGCTCCTGTCAACAAGAGAGCCGTTTTGGTGAGCTTGTTCATTCTTGGAGGGTGAAAAACTGGTAGGGCAGAGGTCAGCAGTGTGATGCGCTTCACCAGAAGGGATCTGTGGCGAATTCGACTTTGAGTTCGCCACGTCTGCTGCTCGGAACCGTGCTGATGCAGGCTCGCACCGTCGTGCCGTTCACCTCGATCTCGCAGGCGCCGCAACTGCCACCCATGCAGCCGGTGGGAATGGTCACCCCTGCATCCCGAGCCGCTGTCAGCCAGTCGCTGCCTACCAGGTGTTCACCATTGCGCCCATTGGGCCAGTGAATCCGCACGGTTGTCATGGCCCCTCCAGGAGAGGGTCCAGATTCACATGACGCTCAAACGCGTCGGCCAGGCGATCGAGCAAGGCATCGCGCTGTCGGCTGTGATGGGGTTGGTCTTCGCTGAGAAGACTGAGTCCGCGCCGGTCCCGTAGTTGATTCAGCCAGCGCCGCCGCCAGGGTCCGCTTTCGAAAACGCCATGCAGATAGGTACCCACCACCAGGCCCCCCTGGGTCCCCACGCTTCTGACCCAGCCGAGTGCGTCGTTGTCGCAGAGATTGGAGCAGTGCTCCATAGGCGTGGTGTGACCGCGATGCAGCTCAAATCCTTCCAGGCTCAAGCGTGGACTCCCCGTGGGCCAGTAGGCCACGCTGCTTCGCTGGAGTAGGGCCTTCTGGCTGCTGAACAGTGTGCTCAGTGGCAGCAGATCGAGTCCGGCAACCTTGTCTGGGTTGTGAGGACCTTCGCGTCCCTCTGGATCATGCAGTTCCCGACCCAGCATTTGCATGCCGCCGCAGATGCCCATCAGTTGGCCACCCTCATGCACGTACCGCACCAGGCTGGTCTCAAGGCCGCTGTCTTTTAGGGCCTGGAGATCGCGCAGAGTTTGTTTGCTGCCTGGAATGACCACCGCATCAGGTCGGCCGAGCTCTTGACCTGGGCTTAGCCAACGCAGTTGCACCGTGGGCTCGGCTTCGAGTGGGTCGAGGTCCGAGAAATTGCTGAGCGAGGGCACTCGTACCACAGCGATGTCCACCTCGGCCCCTTGTTTGCGGCCACGCCGTTCCAGCAGATCAAGTGAGTCTTCTGGGGGGAACAGCTCATCGAGCCAGGGCATCACCCCCAGCACCGGCACTCCAGTGTGTTCCTCAAGCCAGCGACGCCCCTCGTCAAATAAGGATTGGCGGCCGCGGAAACGATTGATCAGGATTCCCCTGATCAGTGGTCGTTCCACGGGTCTGAGCAAGTTGAGGGTGCCCACAATCTGGGCAAAGACACCTCCCCGTTCGATGTCCGCCACCAGGAGGCAGCGGGCACGGAGGTACTGCGCCAGTCGCAGGTTGGTGAGATCGCGGCGCTGCAGATTCACCTCCACTGGGCTTCCAGCTCCCTCCAGCACAAGTCGGCCGCCGGGGTGGTGGGTTTGCAGGTTGGTCAGGCCCTTGCGAATGGCTGCCCAGCCTGGGCGAAACCATTCCTCGTAATACGTTTCTGCCCTTGCCCGGCCGACTGCTTGGCCAAGGTGAATCAGTTCGCTAGTGGAGTCGCCCTGGGGCTTGAGCAGCACCGGGTTCATGGCACATTCGGGCTCGAGGCCCGCGGCCCAGGCCTGAAGCGCCTGGGAGTAGGCCATCTCACCGCCGCTTGGATCGACCCAGGCGTTATTGCTCATGTTCTGACCCTTGAAGGGCAGCGGCTGCTCCCCGCGGCGTAGGAGCACGCGGCAGAGAGCGGCATTCATCAATGACTTGCCGGCACCGCTGCTGGTGCCAAGCACCATCAGCGGTGGGCGGGCTGGATGCGTTGTCATCGCCATGGCTGGGCTCACAACCGGGGCCGGCGTCGGCGCAGCCAGTGATGCAGCCGCTGGGCTGGCGAGGCTGGAGGGATGCCAGCGGGCCAGGCGAGCAGCAACTCCCGTCCCATTGGCGTGAGGCGGACCCGTTCGGTCAGTCCCTGTCCATCCACCTCACGGCGCAAGACTCCGAGTTGGATCAGCCAGATCAGTTGGTCTTCCGTGCGTGATCGGTTCAGCTGGCTGCGGCAGAGGTCAGACCAGTCGGGACGTGCCGCGAGCTCAGTGCTACTAAGGGCTCCCCTCTCGAGAATGCTGTAGAACTCCAGCGCAAAGGGTAGACAGCGCAGAGCCTGCCGGGCCCGTTCCCGGGAGCGGGCGGTCAGCAGGGTCTGGGCTGATGCGTTCACAGTGGCTGGTGGTTCGTGACCCATTCTCATGGCTGGAGCGGTCAGCCGTGCAGCCGTTGGCAGACTCTGCACATCCGCGTTGCAGCCGTGCTTTTGCTGGCATCCGCATCACCTGCTCGTCGCCGCTTGCTGGAACAGGCTGCGATTCACCACCGCGTTCAGGTGAGTGGCGTTGATGAGGAGGCGATTTTCGATCCAGATCCTGCTGAGTTGGTTCAGTTGTTGGCTGCAGCCAAGGCCTCTGTGGTGCGTGAGCACTGCGCCGATGAGGCGATCACAGCCGTGTTGGGTTGCGATTCTGTGCTGGCTTTTGAGGGTGAGGTGTTTGGCAAACCCGCCGATGCTGAGGAGGCGATGGCGCGTTGGCAGCGCTTACGTGGAGCATGGGCAGAGCTGCACACCGGCCATTGCCTGCTGCCCGGCCCGGCGGCTGCACCATCCCTTCCGGTACGCCGTTGTTGTGTCACCACTCGCGTGTTGTTCTCTGAGCTGACCGATGAGGAGATTGCGGCCTATGTCTCCACTGGGGAACCAATGCAGTGTGCCGGGGGCTTTGCCCTTGAAGGTCGAGGCGGCTGCTGTGTGGAGCGGCTGGATGGTTGTTACTCCAACGTGATTGGCCTCAGCCTGCCGCTGCTGCGTCGATGGTTGGCTGCTGCTTGAGCGTTGTCATTTTTCTCTGGCCGTAGCTAAGTCGAAGGTACCCCCTTCGTGCTCGGCTTGATGTTTGCTCTGCGCCATGCCTGCTGGCCTCTGTTGGCCACGTTGTCCTTGATCACGCCGGTGTGCGCCATGGAGCCTGTCCATCGCCCCCAGGTCGGGACTCCATCGATCGCATCCACATCAACCTCCTTGGATCTTTCATCCGAGCAGGCTCACTTCAGTGGGTCTTCGCAACGACTCGGTCAGTCAGATTTCGATGTCAACACGCCGGTTGCTCCTGGAGAGAAGGGCCGAGCTCCTAACGGACATTCGCTTCTCGACCTCAGTTTCTGATCGTCAAGCTCACGGTGGCACGCATCACCTCATGCCTGCCATTTGATTGTGGAGACTGACGTCCCTGGCATGGGTTCCACCCAAGCAGTCTGCTCTGCAGGCTGCTTGGCTCAGAACTTGATCGCGCTCGTTTTGAAGACCGACGTCGTCACCAGACGATTGACTGCGCTCATGATTGAGCCAACAAAAAACCCCGCCTTTCGGCGGGGTTGAGTGACGATCGTTGTTGGCTTGATGCCGAAGGGACTGATCGCTGTGATCAGTCGAGATCGGGCATGGCCAAAGTGGGCTCGGCCTGACGGTCGATTCCCTTCTCGAAACCGGCAGCAGCAGCGCGAGCGCGGCCTGCATGCCAGAGGTGACCCACCAGGAAGAAGAAGGCGAGCACAAACTGTGCTGCTCCCAACCACTGGCGAAGGTTCACGAAGTTCACCGAGTTTGGCTCGGTGATGATGCCTCCAACAGAGTTGAGTGAGGCATTAGGGGCGTGGGTCATGTATTCAGCGGCGCGGCGGACCTGCCAAGGCTGAATATCGTTCTGCAGCTTGTCGAGGCTGAGACCGTTGGGGCCACGGAGTGGCTCCAGCCAGGGACCACGGAAGTCCCAAAAACGCATGGTTTCACCACCGAAGATGATCTCGCCAGTTGGTGAGCGCATCAGGTATTTACCCAAACCAGTAGGACCCATGGCGGATCCGATATTGGCGCCAAGGCGCTGGTCACGCACCAGGAAGGTAAAACTCTGAGCCTGGGACGATTCAGCGTTGGTGGGTCCCCAGAATTCTGAGGGATAGGCGGTGTTGTTAAACCAGATGTATGCGGAGCAGATGAAGCTCATGAAGCTCAGAGCTCCAAGGCTGTAGCTCAGGTAGGCCTCACCGTTCCAAATGAAGGCACGACGCACCCAGCCGAATGGCTTGGTGATCACATGCCAAATGCCACCAAAGATCAGGGTCAGACCCAGCCAGATGTGGCCACCAATGATGTCTTCCATGGAGTTCACACCGATGATCCAGCCCTCGCCACCAAAAGGAGCGCGGAACAGATAGCCGAAGATCACACCTGGATTCAGGGTGGGGTTGGTGATCAGACGCACATCACCACCACCTGGTGCCCAGGTGTCGTAAACGCCGCCAAAGAACATGGCCTTGAAGACCAAGAGCAGGCAGCCGACGCCAAGCAGAATCAGGTGATAACCAATGATGTTGGTCATCTGGTTCTTATCCCGCCAGTCCTGGGAGAAGAAGGTGGAATAGTTCTCCAGGATTTCAGGACCACGGATGGCGTGATACAGGCCACCCAGTCCGAGCACTGCGGAGCTGATCAGGTGCAGAACACCGACCACAAAGAATGGGAACAGATTGGTGACTTCACCGCCAGGACCGACGCCGTAGCCAAGGGTGGCAACGTGCGGCATGCAGATGAAGCCCTGTTCGTACATGGGCTTGTCGAAGGTGAAATGACTCACCTCAAACAGCATCATTGCGCCTGCCCAGAACACCATCAGGCCAGCGTGCGCAACATGGGCACCCAGCAGACGGCCGGACAGGTTGATCAGGCGAGCATTGCCTGACCACCACGCATAACCGGTTGAGTCAAGGTCTTTGCCGCCGGTGGCGACAAGACCGGAATTAAAGGGCGTTTCCACGGGGCAGAACCTCTTCAGGGAAGACGAAGTTTTCGTGCGGCTGGTCAGCCGGTGCCATCCAGGCACGCAGACCTTCATTCAGAAGGACGTTCTTGGTGTAGAAGGTCTCGAATTCGGGATCTTCTGCAGCGCGGATTTCCTGAGACACGAAGTCATAGGCGCGCAGGTTGAGGGCCAGGCCGACGATGCCGATGGCGCTGGTCCACAGCCCCATCACAGGCACGAACAGCATGAAGAAGTGCAGCCAGCGCTTGTTGGAGAAGGCGATCCCGAAGATCTGGCTCCAGAAGCGGTTGGCGGTGACCATGGAATAGGTCTCTTCTTCCTGGGTGGGCTCGAACGCCTTGAAGGTATTGGACTGCTCGCCATCCTCAAACAGGGTGTTTTCCACGGTGGCGCCGTGAATGGCGCAGAGCAGTGCGCCGCCGAGGATGCCGGCCACGCCCATCATGTGGAAGGGGTTCAGGGTCCAGTTGTGGAAGCCCTGGAGGAAGAGGAGGAAGCGGAAGATCGCTGCCACCCCAAAACTGGGAGCAAAGAACCAGCTGCTCTGGCCGAGGGGGTACATCAGGAAAACACTGACGAACACCGCAATCGGACCGGAGAAGGCGATGGCGTTGTAAGGACGAATGCCGACCAGACGGGCGATTTCGAACTGACGCAGCATGAAGCCGATCAGAGCGAAGGCGCCATGCAGCGCCACAAAGGCCCAGAGGCCACCGAGCTGGAACCAGCGAACGAAGTCGCCCTGGGCCTCAGGGCCCCAGAGCAGCAGAAGGCTGTGACCCATCGCATCAGCGGGGGTGGACACAGCGGCGGTGAGGAAGTTGCAACCTTCCAGGTACGACGAGGCAATGCCGTGGGTGTACCAAGAGGTGACAAAGGTGGTGCCTGTCAGCCAGCCACCGATGGCCAGGTAGGCCGTTGGGAAGAGAAGGATGCCGGACCAGCCGACAAAAACGAAGCGGTCGCGCTTGAGCCAATCATCGAGGACGTCGAACCATCCCCGCTGAGGCGCGCGTCCTACAGCGATCGTCATGAGTAGTGAACGGGTGCGGTTTCCCGCAGGCTGTGGGATACCCGGCGACCTTAACAATTTCAGCGTGACCCGCGGGGCTGTTTGGCATCAGCTGAAATCCGTTGTATCGAAACGCGTTTTTCGAGTTTCTTCGGATTTCCTCGCTTCAAGCTTTCTGTCCTCTCACCTGACCCTGCTGGGATCAGCTTGATCCCCTTGCGGGTCACAATGGGCGCTCCCCAGGGGCATCCATGTCTGCCGATCTGCTCGAACAACCGGTTCTCGGTTCCCGCCGACTGTCCAACGTGCTGGTGGCTCTGATGGTGAGCATCGGAGGCATCGGCTTTCTGCTGGCTTCTCTCTCCAGTTATCTCGGTAGGGATCTGCTGCCCCTCGGTCATCCTGCAGCCCTGATTTTTGTGCCTCAGGGCCTCGTCATGGGGCTCTACAGCCTGGCCGCTGCCTTGCTGGCAACGTATCTCTGGTCGGTCATTGCCATTGACGTGGGTTCAGGCAGTAACCGGTTTGATCGTGAGGCAGGGGTGGTCACCATTTCCCGTCGCGGCTTTCGCAAGCCATTCAGTGTGGAGATTCCTCTCAAGGATGTGAAGGCCGTGAAGGTGGAGGTTCGGGATGGTCTGAATCCACGGCGGCGCATCTCCCTGCGTGTGCAGGGTCGTCGCGACATGCCGCTGACGCGGGTTGGTGAGCCTCTCCCTCTGGCACAGCTTGAGCAGGACGGCGCCGAGCTGGCCCGTTTCCTGGGCGTCAACCTTGAGGGGCTTTGATTTGATGGCGCGTCGTTCTCTCTGGGCCAGCTGTCTGGCCACTCTCGTTTGTCTGCCTTTGTTGGTGGGTTGCAACCCTGCCACCAATGCGTCTGTTCCTGTTGGTTGTGCTCAGGCCAGTAGTCCCTGCCTTAAGGGCAAGGCCACTGTGCTGCTGACCACCAGTCGTGGTGAGATCACTCTCGAACTGGATGGTGATGCGGCTCCGGTGACAGCGGGTAATTTCGTCGACCTCGTTCGACGCGGTGTTTACAACGGAACGGTCTTCCATCGGGTCGTGCGTGAACCGGTGCCATTCGTTGTGCAGGGTGGAGACCCTGCGTCCAAAGACCCGAACACAGCCAAGGCTGCCTACGGCAGCGGCAGTTTTATTGATCCGGCCAGCGGTCAAGCCCGATACATCCCTCTTGAAGTCAAATTCAAAAAGGAAGAGCAACCCCGTTACGGACGGGTGACCAGTAATCCCAGTGATCTCTTACAGATTGAACTGGCTCACGACCGCGGTGCACTGGCGATGGCCCGCTCGCAGGCACCGGATTCCGCCAGTGCTCAGTTCTACATCGCTCTGAGGCCTTTGCCTGAGCTCGATGGTCGCTACGCCGTTTTCGGACGGGTGGTGAAAGGGCTGGAGGTTGTTGATGCCATCCAGGCCGATGACCGCATCACCAAGGCGGCCCTGCTCACACCCACACCTTGAGCTTGCATTGGCTGTCGCCATAGCGACAGCCGCCAGGGCATTGGCTCAGGCGGGAACACGCCCACCCGTGATCGCCGCTTTCAGCAGTTCGGTGTTCACTCCGGAAGCCCGTTCCAGGGCCACCTTGCCGGTGCGAGCGATTTCGAGAATGCCATAGGGCGCCATCAGTCGCTCCAGAGCCACAAGCTTGCCTGGGTCACCAACCACCTCAAGGGTGAGGGCGTCGTCTGCCACGTCCACGACCTTGGCCCGGAAGACCTGCACCAGTTCCAAGATGGCGCTGCGCTGGTCGGGCGGTGCTGCCACTTTGAGAAGCATCAGCTCTCTTTCCACCGCTGGGATCTGCGAGAGGTCCAGTACCTGCAGCACATTCACCAGCTTGTCGAGCTGTTTGGTCATTTGCTGGAGGGTGTTTTCGTCTCCTTCCACCACCATGGTGAGTCGCGAGCGCCCCTCGGCCTCGGCCGGACCGACCGCCAGGCTGTCGATGTTGAAGCCACGACGGGCGAACAGACCGGCGATGCGGCTCAGGGCGCCGGATTCATCCTCCACCAGCACGGACAGGGTGTGCTTCATTCCCCTCGTTTCGTTTGCAGCGGACGTTTGCTCTCCAAGTTACGGTCCAGCCAGCTCAGCAAGACCTGATGAAAGGCATCAGGGGTTTCGTCATGGGGGCAATGGCCGCTGTTGTCGATCACCTCCAAGTCCAGCCAGGGATATTGCTTCAGCAGTTGTTCTCCGATCACTAGAGGGACAAAACGATCCTCCCGACCCCAGACCAGCAGCACTGGAATGGCCTCTGGATTGGAGGAGAGGCGTTCGATCAGGGCCGGAGCCGTCGCCCCACGCGGTCGTAGGGCCATGCCAATGCTCATCGCCCGGAGGGCGCGGGCGGCCGTGGGGCGCCGTGCTGGAGCGGCCACCAGTTGATGCAGCTCACGGTCGGTACGGATCGAGCGGTGATAGGCACCCTGAAGGCCAAGGCGGAGCAGTGCGGTGCGGCTAATCAGCGGGATCAGCACTCCTAGCGGTAGAAGTCGCATCGCCATCACAACGAAGGGCTTTCTCAGCCGGCGCCAGAAGCGAGATCTGCGGAGTGGCAGTGGCTGCATCAGGGCTGGATCCGGTAGCGGAGCAGCGACGACGGCGGCCACCAGGTCGGGGCGGAGGACTGCTGTGGTGAGGGCTGTGAGCCCTCCAAGAGAATTGCCGACCAGCACCGCCGGCCTGGTGGCATCGGCCCCCACCACCTGTTCGAGAAAGGCACTGAGCTGTCTGGCCCAGAGGCGGTTATCGAGAGGTCTGCGATGGTTGTGGCCTGGTTGTTCGGAGCGTCCGAATCCAATCAGATCCAGGCCATACACCCGGTACCCCGCCTCAGCGAGGTGAAGTGCATTGTGCCGCCAGTGGTCGCTGCTGGCGCCGAATCCATGCAGCAGCACCAGTGCCTGACCCTGCCTAGGGCCGTGCACGCGCCAGTGGCTTTGCATGCCCTGCCACTGCCAAGTTGCGCTCTCCCCCCAGTCGGTTTGGCGCACCACCCCCTGCCCGGCAGTCTGGAGAGCGGTTGCATCCACGGGCATCTGAGCCACGACATATCTCACTATCGCGAAGGTGCTGCCCAGCTGGAGCTTGGCGACGGCTTCTTCCGGCCGGAGTCCCGACCTTCTCGGGATCTCTCCGTGTTGATGGCGGCCTGGCAGTTGCGGCAGCGCGGAGAGAGCCCCTGTCGATGGCTGGATCTGATGGCGGGTTGCGGGATCCGATCCGTGCGCTGGGGGCTAGAAGCGCTGCCAGCAATCCGCACCTCATCAGCGCTCACGCTCACCGTCAACGATGCCGATGCTGCACGCCAGCTCCTGCTGCAGCGCAACCTGGCCCCACTTCGTTCAGCGCGTCTCACCCTCGCCTGTCATCAGGAGCCGGCGGAGGTGCTGTTGCGTCGTGCCTATCTCGATCAGCATCATTTCGACCTCATCGATCTGGATGCCTTCGGCTGTCCGAATGGGCTGTTGCAGGCCAGCTTGCAAGCGCTTGCGTTCGATGGGGTGCTGCTTTTAGCCAGTACGGACGGCCGCTCGCCCACTGGTCATGACAGGGTTGCTGCGGTTCGTAAGTTCGCTGCAGCGGCGCGGACCCATCCGGCCAGTTGGGAGGTGGCCCTGCGCTTGCAACTGGCTGTGCTGGCGCGGGAGGCCTGGATGCTGGGCCGTGGTCTAGAGCCCCTCGCTTGTTTCAGTGATGGCCGCACCTTTCGATTGGCGGTGCGGATGCGGCGACGGCTGGCCGACGGGGAGGAGCAGCAGCTGGGATTGCTTGCCCGTTGTGCGCGATGTGGGGCCCAGGCAGTGCAGCCACTGCTGAGGCTTCAGGGTTGGCCGTCTTGTGCTTGCGAGGGCACTCAAGGGCGTTGGGCTGTGACGGGACCCCTCTGGCTGGGGCCGTTGCAATCGCCTGTTGTGATCAGCGAGCTATTGGAGCTCGCTGATGCTCTGGAGCACACGTTGGCGAAGCCAGGGCGTCGTCTGCTCCAACGTCTGCAAGCCGATCCGGGCCTGCCTGTGTGTTGTTGGTCGACGGCTGAACTAGCCCGACGACTACAGCTCCAGGGCCCTCCCTCTCTCCACGATCTTGTGGGGGTGCTGCAAGCGTCTGGCTATCAGGCCTGCGCCAGCGGGGTGATGGCCGGACAGCTCCGCACAGATGCTCCTCTCGACAGCTTGTTGCAGGTTTGCCGCCATCTCGGCCGTAAGGATCGTTAAATGGGTGTTGAAACGATTTGCCCCCACCATGGCCGCGGAGATTTTTGGAACTGCTGCAATCTTTTGGGTTCTGATCCCCGTTGGTCTTGTGGGCGGAGCTTTGCTGCTCAAGCTCCAGGGTGACTGAAGCCAAGCTCCCGATCAGCAAGTCATCCCTTTAGGCTCCTGCACTTGTGCGAGCGAACCCTATGCAGGTTCTGGTGGTTGGAGCAACTGGCACCCTTGGAAGGCAAATTGCCCGCCAGGCCCTGGATGCAGGCCATCAGGTTCGCTGCATGGTGCGAACACCCCGCAAAGCATCCTTCCTCCAGGAGTGGGGTTGCGAGCTCACCCGCGGTGACCTGCTCGAGCCCGCCAGCCTCGATTACGCCCTCGAGGACATGGATGCGGTGATTGACGCGGCCACCAGTCGACCGGACGACCCTCGCAGCGTTTACGAGACGGACTGGAACGGCAAGCTCAACCTGTTCCGAGCATGTGAGAAGGCTGGGGTTCAGCGTTTGGTCTTTCTCTCTTTGCTGGCTGCCGAGAAGCACCGTCAGGTGCCCTTGATGGACATCAAATACTGCACTGAGAGGCTCTTGGAGCAATCAGAGCTCGACTACACGATCCTGCAAGGCGCAGCCTTTATGCAGGGTGTGATCGGTCAGTTCGCCATTCCCGTGCTCGAAAGTCAGACCGTGTGGGTGAGTGGCAGTCCTACCGCGATCGCCTATATGAACACCCAGGATGTGGCGCGCTTCGCCGTGGCTGCGCTGGAGCGTCCTGAAACCGTGCGCTGCAGCTTCCCTGTGGTCGGTCCAAAAGCCTGGAATACCGGTGAAGTGGTGCAGCTGTGTGAGCTTTACAGCGGAAAGTCGGCTCGGGTTTTTCGGGTGCCGCCGGCTTTGATCCAGTTGCTGCAAGCCGTCTGCAATTTCTTCGAGTCGGCTGTGAATGTGGCAGAGCGTCTTGCGTTTGTAGAGGTGACCGGTGGCACGGAGGGGCTCGATGCGCCGATGGAGGCCAGCTATGGCGCTTTTGGGCTCGAGGCTTCGGAAACGACCTCCTTGGAGGACTACATCCGTGAGTACTACGAGACGATTCTCAAGCGACTGAAGGCGATGGAGGCTGATCTCGATAAAGACGCCAAGAAGAAGCTGCCCTTCTGATCGCAGGCATGACGTCTTTTGGCATTGTTCGAGGGCGATGCGTAGTTTGTCCTTCCGGACAAGTTCGCTGGTGGTGCAGCCCCTGACTCCGATCAATCCAATTGGTGTCAATTCAAGCCAGAGCTCTCGCCGCTTGCGCAGTCAGGCCAGCGAGCAACCGCCACCACTCTGCCCTGTAGTGCAGATGTACTGATTCTTCGGTAAGGTGGCCGGGTCTCCTGCGTCGTCGTTTGCGATGTCCGTCGCTCAAATCAAGAATCTGCAGCGTCGCCTCGACAACCTCAACCGTGAGGCGGAGGCCGAGCTGACCCGATCCTGTGGTCATGAGCTCTGGCGCACGCTCGGTTTCGATGCCTTTGATGGGCTCGAAGATGCTGACCGCAGGGCCACTGCCAACTACTACTACGGCCAGTGGCAGACCGTTCGCGAGCTCCAGGATGTCTTGGGGTGAACCCGAAGGCGTCGCTTGAAAGCGTCGCCTGCTTGGATGGGTGCCGAATTGATCAACTTGGCTTGATGAGTAGCTGCTGCGGCCCTGTGACGCCTCTGGATCAGACCAGTGCCGTTGAAGCCCGCTATGGCGCCGCAGCCCAAGAGCAGGAAGCGTGCCTTTGCACCCCTGTCGCCTTTGACCCCAAGTGGTTGAAGGTCATCCCCGCTGAGGTGGTCGAACGTGATTACGGCTGTGGTGATCCCACTCGCTGGGTTGCGTCTGGTGACACTGTGCTCGACCTCGGCAGTGGCAGTGGCAAGAACGCTTTGATCTGTGCCCAGGTGGTGGGCGCAGAGGGTGCCGTGATCGGAGTGGATCGCAATCGCGACATGTTGGGGCTCTCCCGTCGTGCGGCCGCTGTGGTGGCTGAGCGCATCGGCTTCAGCAACGTCAGCTTTCTGGAGGGCGCGATTGAGGCCCTTGATGCACCAGGGCTGGATGGTGCTGCGTTGATCGCCGATGCGAGCGTGGATCTGGTGCTCAGTAATTGTGTGCTCAATCTGGTCAACCCTTCTGCCCGTCAGCGCCTGCTCAACAACATCCGCAGGGTGCTTCGGCCTGCAGGTCGAGTGGCGATCAGCGATATCGTCTGTGATCGCCCCGTTCCTCTCGCCTTGCAGCAGGACCCTGAGTTGTGGAGCGGTTGTATCAGCGGGGCCTGGGAGGAGCAGGCGTTTCTCAACGACTTCAAGTCACTGGGATTCGAAGCTGTTTCCTATGCCGACCGGTCTGAGCAGCCATGGAAAGTGGTTGAAGGCATTGAATTCCGTGCCGTCACCCTCGTTGGTGCCTTACCGGGTTCGGGGCGCTCCTGCTGCTGAGTAGGCGGTTGAGTCTCCTTGCCTCGTCGGGGCTGACTCGGCGCCACTGCCCTGGGGCCAGGCCCTCCAGGTTCAAGTTTGGTTGGCCATCCATCAGGTCGAGGCTGGTACGGATCAGTCGCAAGGTGGGTAAGCCCACCGCCGCTGTCATCCTGCGCACCTGTCTGTTGCGACCTTCGCGGAGTGAGAGGGCAATCCAGCTGGTGGGGATCTTTGCTCGAAAACGGATCGGGGGGTTGCGCTCCGTGACCCCGAGACTCAGGGCTGGCTCCAGCAGTGCTGCCTTGGCGGGCAAGGTCATTGTTCCCTGAATGACCAATCCGCGTTCCAGCTTCTGCAAATGCTCGTGCTTGGCTTCGCCTTCCACCTGGACCCAGTAGGACCGCCAGTGGCCGAAATGCGGGGAGGTGAGCCGATGCTGAAGACGGCCGTTGTTCGTGAGGAGCAGCAGGCCCTCGCTGTCAGCGTCGAGGCGGCCGGCGGCATACACATCGGGGACTGGAACTAGATCCGCTAGACAGCCCCAGCGGCTGTTGGGTTCTGGCGTGAATTGACTGAGAACGCCGTAGGGCTTGTGCAGGAGCAGGGTGGAGAGTTGGTCTGCCATCACCGTGCACTGGCTTGATGTTGAGACATGGCCCGGGATGACGGAGAGGCAGGAGCAGGCGTCATCAACTGGCCTTGGGTGAGGCCATCCCGCTCACAATCCAGACGGGGCGTCCATCACGCTAGGTAGAGCTTTGACGGGCCCGCCACAAGTTGACAACGCCGATCGAAATCAGCAGCAGCCCAAGATCAAGAGTGAGAGGCGGCAGAATCATTTGGTCCGATCAGCGACATGGACCCTAGAGACAAACAACCGTCCTGTGGTCGAGCAGGTCGCCACCTAAACTGTCCTCAACTACAGAGCTCAATCGCCGGCGCATGATCGAAACCTCGGGCGTGATTGAAAAGGAGCAGGGCAACGGGTTCTACCTCGTGACCCTCGAACAGCCCGCAGGTCACCAGTGTCTGTGCCGTGCTGCCGGCAAGCTCACGAAGTTCCGGATCAAACTGCTGGCTGGCGACAAGGTGCTGGTGGAGATCAGTCCCTACGACCTCACGCGCGGTCGGATTACCTATCGAGAGCGCAATGCCGGAGCCCCTGGTGGACGGCCGGGTGGAAACCGTCCAGGTGGCCCGCGCCGTCGCTGATCCAGGCTGAGCGAACTTGTGCTTCGCTTCGGGGCTGAAGCTGAAGTGTTTGACGGCGTTCTGGATCCGATCAGCGTGCCGTTAGCAGTTGTTCGAGGGCTGCTTTGAACTCGTGGCGCTGTTTGACGCCACGCCACTGTTCTCTGAGCTCCTTGGCTTTGAACAGTTGCACCGTCGGAGTGCCGTTCACTCCGGCTTGTTCAGCGATCTCCTGCTCTGCATCGATATCGATCTCAATCCCTTGGGCTTGCCCCCCAAGTTCGTTGAGAACTCGTTTGAGCTGGGGCTTGAGCACATGGCAGGGGCCGCAACTGGGTGAGGTGTAGACGACCAGAAGTGGCTTGTCGCTGTCGTGATAGAGCTTGCGCAGCGCGTAGCTGCCCTTTTGCCATAGGGCATTGGGGTCATACGTGACCTCTGTAACGGCTTCACTCGGTTGGGGAGTCTCCGCCTGCTTGGGTTCCACCGAGTCCCGTCTCACCAGTTGGGCCAGGTTGTGGTGGCTGAGCCAACGCTCGGCCGCGAGGGCTGCCTGGCAGCCGCTGCCTGCTGCGGTGATGCCTTGTCGCCATTCGCCATCAGCCACATCGCCAGCGGCATAGACCCCTTCCAACGAGGTTTCCGGGCGTCCGGGTTCGGTGATCAGGTAACCCTTGGTGTCGCACTGAAGTTGTTCTTGCAGCAGATCGGTGTTGGGGGTGTGACCGATGGCATAGAAGAGCCCCCGAACCGGCAATTGACTCTCTTCGCCACTGATGCGGTGGCGGATGGTGAGTCCGGTCAACCAGTCCTCTCCGAAGGCATCCACCAGTTCAGTGTTCCAGTGCACTGTGATCTGGGGGTTGGCCGTAACCCGATCCGCCATGGCTGCACTGGCTCTCAGTTGATCTGATCGCACCATCAGGTGCACATGGCTGCCGTACTTGGTGAGATACACCGCCTCCTCACAGGCGGAATCACCGCCACCAACCACTGCCAGTTCTGCGTTGCGGAATTGGGGTGTGGCTCCATCACAAATGGCGCAAGCGCTAATTCCACTGCTCCAAAATCGTTGCTCGCTTGGCAGCCCGAGGCGATTGGCACTGGCTCCAGTGGCAATGATCAGGGCCTGGGCGTGGATGGTGCGGCCCTCGGACTGAAGCCGGAAGGGTCTTTGGCTTAGGTCGATGGCGTCGGCGTCAGCTTCGACCAGGCGCGTTCCCCAGCGCTCCGCCTGGGCCTTCATCAAGTCCATCAGGTCCGGACCGAGCACGCCATCCGGGAAGCCCGGAAAATTCTCAACGTGGGTGGTGGTCATCAGCTGACCTCCGGGGATGCCGCCCCGCTGAAAGCCTGTGATCAGCAGAGGGCTCAGATTGGCTCTTGCGGCATAAATGGCGGCGGTGTAGCCGGCTGGTCCCGAGCCAACGATGACGAGGTTTTCGACCTCACCCTTGGCGGATGTGTCGGATCCAAGCTGCCCGGGGGCGATCATGACTTAGGCGGAACGGGTATGAGTTAAGCCTAGGGCTGATGACCCGCCTCTGTTGCATTATCTCTGTGGTGTCGGCGGATGTTGACCGGAATTACGCCAAGAATTGAGATGGAATTTTAGCGAAATTAATCTGCAATTTAATTTTTGCTTTAGATTTCGAGGGTGTTGTCGCTGGCGTCTCGATCGAGCTGGGGGCGTTTGCTCGGTGTTCGAGGCGCTACAAGTACAGACTCCTCAAGCAGTTCTTGGTGATCGCCGATACAGGTGATCCATTCTCGAAATTCCTGGGTGATTGCGTAACTGTCCTCATAGCGCTCAGCGCTGTCGAGTACTGCGATTCTTGTGCTTGCCCAGCAGGTCGCAACGCTGACTCGTCGTTCGATGGCTGCGTCCATGATCTGCTCCCAGATGTGGCCAGGCTGCTAGGTCAAGGGGACCATACGCGCCTGAATTGTGCAGAACTTCGCATTTTTCTACGCAGAATGATGTCGTCATTGCTGCAGGAAACGGGGTAATTCCGGAGTGCGGAGACGGATCACTTCGCCGGCGCCATCGTTCACTGCTTCCAGAGGCAGGCTTGGTCCTCTCCAGCTGCCCCCTGAAGTTTCTGTGGCGTCGTCTTCGGGTTGATCGCTTCGAATCCGGTAGGGCTCCGATAGGGACCAACTGCGGGCATAGCTCATCAGCAGTGGATCGGCTGGCGCGAAGATGACGGAGGGGTCTCGAGGAATGTCTTCGATGGCTGCCCGTTCTGAAGACATGCGGACGGCCCTGGTAATGCCCTGCACAAAGCGACTGCGGGTCACCACGGTGGTGAGGTAGGCCACCACCCTCAGTCGGGGGGCATCGAATCCTTCGGCGCACATGTCGATGCTGACAAGCCAGTCGGCCTGTCCTTCCTGAAATTGGGCGAGCCGTTGGGCGGCGTCTGGATCCTGAGAATGCACCAGGTCCACCCTGTCGCCCTCCTCCTCCAGCAGCCTCCCGATCGCCGAGGCGTGGTCAATGTCGCGGGCGATCACAAGACCACCCGCCCGGGGATGCTGTTGGCGCACGCGCTCGAGCTGTCGGCGCGCGCGCAGCAGCAGCTGTAGGGCAATGCTGCTGGAATCAGACAGCCGGATGGCGCGGCGCAGGTTGCGAGCACGCCAACTTTCACGTTGTTCGGCAGAGAGTGGTGACACATCCCTGTCGGGCATCCCTTCTCGGCTGTGTTCCACCCAGCCGTCCTGGAAGTGGAATTCCAGAGGGCGCACATCTCCGGCGGCAATCAGTTGCCGCGGCTCTACGCACAAGTCGGGGCTGATTTGTTCGACCAGTTGCCCTTGGGCTTCCACGCGCACGCGCCGGGCTGCGCAGAAGGCCAGGTTGTCCGCTCGGAAGGGCGTGCCTGTCAACCCGAGCCTCAGCCGGCAGCCATGGCTGAGGTCTAGAAAGGTCCTTCCCCAAATGGGCCCGTCCGGTTCGTCGGGGTCCATGCCGAGGTGATGGGCTTCATCGGCGATCGCCAGCAGGTCAGGTCCACCCCAGTGCTGCAGTGCCGCCGTCAGGGTGGGGAGCTGCCGCGCCGCAGCCTGGTAGGTGAGCAGCCATCCATCCGCTTGCTCTAAGAGGCCAGCATCGCCGCACGCTGACCACTCTTCAAGGCTTAATCCCAAACCAGCGGCCGCATCACGCCACTGGCGCAGGATCGAGGTGCGGTGGCAGAACACCACAAAGCGCGACAGCCGGCCTTCGTGCTGCATGGCTTGAAATCCGAGCAGAGCACCAAGGGTTTTTCCTGCCCCGGGGCCGGCATGCACGAGCACATCTCTTCCCTTGGTACTGGCTGGATCACTGCGGCGTCGCAGCAGCTGGATCAGTTGTTGTTGCCAGATTCGCGGTCGGATGCGGGGTTGGTCCGCATCGGAGCAGAGAGCGAACGACGGTGCTGAGATGGGACTGATCGGAAAGATGAGTCTTTCTAACCATTCCAAACGGCTCAGGCATCCTTAGCTTCCGGCCATCAGCCCTGCGGGTGAGATCCCATTCGCGCCATGGCCAGACTTCGCTACACACCTGGATCCAGCCCCCAGCAGCCACAGCTGCTGGAGCACTGCTTGGCGCTGGACTGTGACATTGATCCGCTCATCCTCCGCGCCAGGCTCCTCCATCAGCAGGGACGGAATCGTCTGGCCCGAGCCTTGGAGCAGGAGGTGATGCCGCTCTTCTGAGCAGCACACCTCCTCATCCTCACAGTGCTTCGCTGTGATTCGTCAGAAGCCTCTGCACTTCATCCAAACCTTCGCCTGCTGCTGTGTGGGCCTGCTCGAAATCGCCTTCGGCGCTCTCCAGAAGTTGGGAGGCGCAACGATCGAGCAGATCCTCTTTCTTCTCCCTGAGCAGGCTGAGCAGTTCATCATCAATCAGATAACGCACAGCCTGGCGTTGTAGATGCTCATCGCTGGCTTCTTCGAGCGTGCCTTCCACCAGTTCTTGGATAAACAGGCGGTGCACCTCACTGCTTCGCAGAAAGCTTTCAGTGGCGTTGATGATGCCGTCCACAAGGGTGCGGTCTGGCTCGGAATTCTCATCGGCCAGCTTGAATTCCCAATCGAGATGACGGCGCTGCCAGCCCTCTGCATGCAGGCTCGGCATCACGGTCTGCGTAAACGTGTCGACCGAAATCTCATAAATACGTTCAGCCAGCCGTTCGCACCATTCACGGCCGTGCTCTTGGAGAACCTCGCGCATGGCAGTGCGCTCAACCGCATGGCCACCGTGGTGGCTGTGGCAGACGCCATCGGGACACTCGATCGCCTTAAGGCCCATGGGATTGCTCAGGGGGCTCTTTTTGCTTAGCCAGGGTGTCTTGATCACAAAGCAATCTTCAGGAAAGCTGCGGTAACCGATACGGCGACCCCGTAATCTCCCTTGGGTCGGCGGCGTCATGATCTTGCCCAGACTATTAATCCCTGTTGAGACAGCGGCGGCGGAAACACGCGTCGCTGTATCCCCGGAAACCATCAAGAAGTTCATCGGCCTGGGCTGTTCGGTTGCCATCGAGCAGGGAGCAGGTGCTTCCGCCGGTTTTGTTGATTCCTCCTATACAGAGGCCGGGGCCGAGCTGGTGGCCGTTGGGGATGCTCAGACTTGGGGGCAGGCTGATCTGCTCCTCTGCGTCCAGACCCCTCAGCAACAGGCCCTAGCCAAGCTGCGCAACGGTGCGTTGGTGGTGGGTCTGCTCTCGCCTTACAGCAACGAGTCGCTGGCCACATCCCTCAAGAGTTGTGGCCTTTCAGCCATGGCACTGGAGCTGCTGCCACGCATCAGCCGGGCGCAGTCTGCTGATGCCCTCTCCTCCCAGGCCAACATCGCTGGCTATAAGGCTGTACTGCTCGGGGCCGCTGCTCTTGACCGTTACTTCCCGATGCTGATGACGGCGGCGGGCACGGTGCAGCCGGCGAAGGTGGTGATCCTTGGTGCCGGTGTGGCGGGTCTGCAGGCGGTGGCAACCGCCCGCCGACTGGGTGCTGTGGTGTTCGTGAGTGATATTCGCCCTGCCGTCAAGGAACAGGTGGAGTCCCTGGGTGCCCGTTTCATTGAGCCCCCTGAGATGGACGACAAGCCCGCCGAATCCGGTGGCTATGCGAAGCAGGCCTCAGAGGCCTTTCTCGCAGCCCAGCGTCAGCAGCTTTCCGATCAGTTAGCCGAGGCAGATGTGGCCATTTGCACCGCCCAAGTGCCTGGTCGCCGTGCTCCCCGTCTGATTAGTGACGACATGCTTGACCGCATGCGCCCGGGGTCGGTGGTGGTTGACCTAGCCGTGGCTCAAGGCGGTAACTGCGCTGACACCCAGCCCTCCCAGACGGTTGACCGCAAGGGCGTGAAGCTGATCGGGGCCAATGATCTGCCCTGCTCGGTGCCCAACCATGCCAGCGCTCTTTATGCCCGCAACCTGTTGGCACTGCTGGAACCAATGTTCAAGGACGGCCAGTTCAGCCTCGATACCGAGGATGAACTCATCGCCGGTTGTCTGATCGCCCAGGACGGCAGCATCCGTCGCGGCGACGTTCTCACCCCCGGAGCCAACTGATGGATTCAATCTTTGTGAATGCCCTCTGGGTTCTGCTGCTTGGCAGCCTCCTGGGCCTGGAACTGATCGGCAAGGTGCCCCCCACCCTGCACACGCCGCTGATGAGTGGTGCCAACGCCATCTCTGGAATCACGGTGCTCGCTGCCTTGACCGCGATCATCAAATCGAATGGAAGCATCCCCCTGCTGGTGCTTGGTTCGGTGTCTCTGGGCTTCGCCCTTTTCAACGTGATCGGCGGCTTCCTGGTTACCGATCGCATGCTCGCCATGTTCAGCCGTAAGCCCGCCCGCAAGGAGAACCGCTGATGGACTTTCTTCAATACGCCATCGACCTGGTCGCCATCCTCTTGCTGGCGCTGGGCATAAAAGGTTTGTCGAAGGTGCGTTCCGCCCGGGGTGCAAACCAATTGGCCGCAGTCGCGATGGCCTTGGCCGTGCTCGGCCTCCTGATTCATTACCTCGGCACCACGGGCATCAGTTCAGCCGCTTGGACCTGGATCATCGGTGGCACCGTTGTGGGCGGTGTGCTGGGTGCGATCACGGCCCAGCGCGTGCCGATGACCTCCATGCCGGAGACCGTGGCGCTGTTCAACGGCTGCGGTGGCATGTCGTCGTTGCTGGTGGCTCTGGCGGCCGCCTTCTTCCCCGCTGCTTTCGGCGCCAGCGGCATGGTTGCCGTGGTGTCGATCGTGATCTCGGTGTTCGTGGGAGCAATCACCTTCACCGGTTCGATCGTGGCCATGGCCAAGCTTCAGGGTTGGCTGTCGACGCCGGCCTGGATGCAGAGCAAGGCCCGTCATTTCGTCAACATTGCCCTTGCCGTGGCATGCCTGGTGGCAGCGGTGGATCTGATCGCCAAGGGCGGCATGAGTGTTCAGGGGCTCTGGTTGCTCGTGATTGCCTCCAGCCTTCTCGGCATTGGCGTCACCCTGCCGATCGGTGGTGCAGACATGCCCGTGGTGATTTCGCTGCTGAACAGCTATTCCGGCGTGGCTGCGGCCGCGGCAGGTTTTGTGGTGGGCAGTCAGCTGCTGATCGTGGCGGGCGCCATGGTGGGTGCCGCCGGCCTGATCCTCACGCAGGTGATGTGCAACGGCATGAACCGCTCGCTGGTGTCCGTGTTGTTTGGTGGTGCCCTCGGGGCGTCAGCAGCAGCCGGAGGTGGCGGTGGTGAATACACCAACATCACTAGTTGCAGCGTGGAGGAATGTGCTCTCACCCTGGAGGCTGCCGAGCGTGTCGTGATTGTTCCCGGCTACGGTCTCGCTGTTGCCCAGGCCCAGCACACCCTGCGAGAAGTGACTCGCTCGCTTGAAGCTGCTGGCATTGAGGTGACCTATGCGATCCATCCTGTGGCCGGCAGGATGCCTGGGCATATGAATGTGTTGCTGGCGGAGGCTGATGTGCCCTACGAGCAGCTCAAAGAGATGGATGTGATCAATCCTGAGTTCCCCGCCACCGATGTGGTGCTGGTGCTCGGTGCCAATGACGTGGTCAATCCCCAGGCCAAGACTGATCCAAACTCGCCGCTCTATGGGATGCCTGTGCTGGATGTGCAGCAGGCACGTACCGTCTTCGTGGTGAAGCGCGGCATGAGCGCCGGCTATTCCGGCATTAAGAACGATCTGTTCGAGCTCGCCAACACCTCGATGGTGTTTGGAGATGCCAAGAAGGTACTGGGTGATCTTCTGGGCGAGCTCAAGGAGCTTGGCGTCGGCAAGAAGTGAGTCTTTCCCAGTGACAGACCACGTCTCCGGCGTGATCGAGAACCCCCGGCTGCTTGAGCAGCTGGGGGTTCCTCCGTATCAGCAGCGCTGGCCATGGCTGGGGGGCGATCTCCAGACCCTTCGCGACACCTTGCGGCCCGTCTCTCTCCCACCGGATCACGGTGCTCCGCTCCAGATTTCTGTTCCTGCTCTGGCCAGTGGTGCCGCTGAAGCCGGTCAGCTGCTGGCCTATTTCGATCGTCCCATTGCGCCAGTGGATGGGGGCTGTCCCCAGTCAAGGGCTCTGGTCGTTCTCCTGCATGGACTAGGCGGCTCGAGTCGCCGCGAGGGCCTGCGTCGGCTAGGACTCAGCCTGCAGGGGGCAGGCTTCGCCGTGCTGCGACTCAACCTCCGGGGTGCCGATCCCGGACGTGATCTCGCCGGTGGGACCTACGCGGCCTGTTGCAACAGTGATCTTCTTCCGGTGCTGGAACGGGCACGCCAGCTGGCCGCAGACCTTGCCAGCGAGGCCAGCCAGTCCAGCCCAATTCCTCTCTATGGGGCAGGTATTTCCCTCGGAGGCACCATGCTCCTCAATGCCTGCCTGGCGATGCCAGGGGCGCTGGATGGTTTGTTCTGTGCCAGCAGTCCCCTTGATCTGGCCCTGTGCAGCGCATCGATCGAACGCCCACGTAATCGGATCTATCAGCGCTGGCTTCTGCAACGGCTGGTGCGACAGACCCTCGCCGACCCCTTCGGTGTGAGCGCCGATGAGGAGAAGGCTCTTGGCCTGGAGCCGCCGCGCACGATCCGGGCCTTTGATGCCGCGATTACGGCACCACGTTGGGGTTATCGCGATGTGGATGCCTACTACGCCGGCGCCTCTCCCTTGCCCAGGCTGTTGGACCAGCCCATGGCCTTGCCGCCCACGATGTTGCTTCAGGCGATGGATGACCCTTGGGTGCCAGCGGAGTCCGCCAGGCGTCTGCAGAGTGCACTGGTGGCCTCAGGCCAAGATGGCGATCTGGATCGGGTGTCGGTGCTGCTCACCCACCAGGGCGGTCATAACGGCTTTCATAGCCCTGGCGACAGTCTCAGACAGGGCTGCTGGTCGGATCGGCTGGCCTGCGCATGGTTCAGCCGCCGCTGTGCGCAGGATCAAGGTCGGTGATGCCTTGAATCAGCTCGAACCTCAGGCCCATGGTTGAGGCTGAAGGGACTTCGATCCCCACTGTTCCGATGACCGAACAACAGGCTGATGTGATGCTGTCCCTCGCCGATGAGCTGATTCAAAATGGCAGGCCTGAATCGGCTGAAGTGCTGCTCTCCCTGCTGCAGAGCGAGCTGCTCTCGCCTGAATTCATGCTGGATGAGCAGCAGACCTGACGCTTGAGAGTGGTGTGCGCTTGAGCATCCATTGCTGGCAGGGCCTGCCTCGCACCACGTGTTCGCGCAGGATTGTTTCAATCCGTTCCGGGGTCACTTCGCGATACCAGATCCCATCAGGCCAGATCAGCAGGATCGGTCCCTGCTCGCAGATGCGCAGGCAATCCACCTTGGAGCGCAGCACCATCCCTTCAGGGCGTTGGGGATTCTCAAGGTCGAGCTCGCGGATCAGCCGCTTGAGGGCATCCCAGCTTTTGAGTCCTAGTTCGGGGTCACAGCATTTGGCTTTGGTGGGCGTGGCGCAGAGCAGGAGGTGATGGCTGATGCGTGGTTCCGGCGATGGTTCGCCGTTCATGCCGCGAAGGCGCCAGCAGGGATGTGACGGGTTCCACGGGCGACCTGTTCACGCACTGCCTGTCGCGCCCATTGATCAACAGACAGCACATCCTCAAGCTGGGGTTGGCTGATCAAGTCGTTCTTGTGTCGCTCACAGGCCGCTTCGATCACCTCGGGGATATCGAGGAAGTGAATCTTCTCTTCTAAGAACTGGGCGACTGCTTCTTCGTTGGCGGCATTCATCACGGCAGGCATGGTCCCCCCGGCGCGTCCGGCGGCATAGGCCAGTTGCATGCAGGGGTATTTGGCTGGGTCGGGTTTGCGGAAGTCGAGCTGTCCTACCTCGGTGAGGTCGAGCCTGCGCCAGGGGGTTTCCAGTCGCGAGGGCCAGCTGAGGCAGTAAAGGATCGGCAGTTTCATGTCGGGCCAGCCCAGCTGCGCCAACACGGAGGAATCGGCCAGCTCGATCATGGAGTGAATGATCGACTGGGGGTGGATCACGATTTCAATGTGGTCGTAATCAAGGCCAAAGAGGTAGTGAGCTTCGATCACCTCCAGGCCCTTGTTCATCAGGGAGGCGGAGTCAACGGTGATCTTGCGCCCCATGCTCCAGTTGGGGTGGGAGGTGGCATCGGCCACGGTCGCTTTCTTGAGGTCCTCTGCCTTCCAGTCTCTGAAGGCTCCGCCGCTGGCGGTGAGCTGGATGCGACGTAAGCCTGGGGTGGGTACCCCCGTGGAGAGGCGAGCGTTATCGGCCCAGGGAGTGCCTTGCAGGCACTGGAAGATGGCGGAGTGTTCCGAATCGGCCGGCAGCAGACGGCTGCCGCTCTTCTTCAGTTCTGGGAGCACCACCGGTCCGGCGGCGATCAGGGTTTCCTTGTTGGCAAGAGCGAGGTCTTTACCAGCGCTGATTGCCGCGAGGGTCGGCAGCAGGCCAGCGCAGCCCACGATCCCTGTGACGACAAGATCGGCGCTATCCCAAGACGCGGCCACGTTGAGGCCGTCGGCTCCTCCGACCAGTTGGGGAGCGGCTGAGCCGTGAATGTCTGCGCTGCGAAGTCGATCCTGAAGCTCTGGAAGCAGAGCTTCATCGGCGAGGGCGACGACCTCCGGGTGATGGTTCCGGATCTGTTCAACCAGTAGGGCCAGATTGCGACCGGCGGTGAGAGCCACAACCTTGAACTGTTCTGGGAACTCCTGGGCGATCTCCAGAGTCTGAGTGCCGATCGAGCCCGTGGAGCCCAGCACGCTGATGGCTTTCACGTCGATCTGGCGGTTGGATTCAGTTTCCCATGCCGAACCCTGGCAAACTTCAGCCAGCTCAAAGGGTCCCAAAGCGGATGGCGGTGAGAGAACACTGGAGGTCGAACCTGGGGTTTGTGCTGGCGGCTTCCGGCAGTGCCGTCGGTTTGGGCAATCTCTGGGGATTTGCCTACAGGGCTTCCCAGGGGGGCGGTGGGGCGTTTCTGCTGCTGTACCTGCTGATTGTTTTGGTGGTCTGCCTGCCGGTGCTGGTGGCTGAGATGGCTTTGGGCCGCAGCACCGGTCACAGTCCTCTGCTGGCGCCGGTGACGGCCGCTGGCAAGGGTTGGCAACCCCTCGGATGGCTTTTCATCGCAGCGTCCTGCGGCATCCTGGCTTTCTATGCCGTGCTGATGGGCTGGACAGGTCACACCCTCATCCATTCCCTCTTTGTGGGTCTTCCTGCCGATCAGGAGGCGGCCTCCACATTTTTTGCCGGTGTGAGCAAGGGCAACAGCGTTCTGGTCGGTCAAGGGCTGTCGCTGGTACTCACCGCTGCGGTGGTGAGCACAGGGGTGCAAGGCGGGATTGAGCGGCTGTCCCGTTGGGCCTTGCCGCTGCTCTTCGCCTTGCTGATTGGTCTGGCGATTTGGGCGTCGGGTCTCGAAGGCGCCGCAGCTGGTCGTCAGACCTTCCTGCTCAATTTCGACAGCGCTCAGCTGTTCAACCTGACCACGATCCGTCACGCCTTCAACCAGGCCTTCTTCTCCATTGGCACGGGCATTGGTTGCATCCTGGCTTACGCGGCTTATTTGGATCGCCGTGCCCATCTGCCTCGGGAAGCCGTTGCGGTGGTGGGGATGGACACGGCCGTCGGCCTGCTCGCCGGTCTGGTTACCTTCCCGGTGGTCATGAGTTTTGGGTTGCAGAACACCGTTGGGGAATCCACCATCGGTGCCTTGTTTATTTCAATTCCCACCGGCCTCGCTTCGCTCGGACAGACCGGGCAGGTGGTGGCGGTGTTGTTCTTCTTCCTGGCTTACCTAGCGGCGATCACATCCTCGGTTTCTCTGCTGGAGGTCCCTGTGGCGTCGTTGGTGGATCGTCTGGGTTGGACGCGTCGTCGGGCGGTCACCGTTGCGGCAACAGTGATCTTTGTTCTGGGTCTTCCCTCCGCGACTTACGGACCAGCGCTCGATTTCATGAGCGATGTCTTTGGCGGCGTGTTGCTGATCGTGGGAGGTTTGTTGATCTCTTTGCTGATGGGTTGGCGCGCTCCCGCCCGTTTTCGCGAGGATCTCTCCCAGTCCGGCACCCCTTCGGACCTGCGCCGCGTCTTGCTGTTTAGTTTGCGCTGGGTGTCACCGCTGGTGATTGCCGTGGGCCTGGTGATCAGCCTCTGGGATCTGCTTGGTCAGTGGTCTTCAGGGCTTTGCCCGGTTCTTCCATCTTGGTTGCCGGTCTCCTGGATGGTTTGCGCTTTTGGCTCAGCCCACGGCGGTTGAGTCTGAGTCGATCCCCATCCGTGTTCAGCTCGCTGCTCAGATCAAGGTCTGCAGCAGCATGGCCGACAGCTGGACCTCCCTGAGGAAACACAGGGAGGCCAGCATCAGCAGAATCATCGCGCCGATGAAGAGAGGCACCACCACCGCGGTGAGGTTGAGCTGAAAGACGACGCTCAGGAACATCGTTGCCACCACAGCGGAGATCAGCAGGGTGGTGGCAGTGAGCAGACCGATTGCGCGGATGGTGAGCTGCATGCGCTGCCGATAGATGCGCCGAGTTCGAGCATCCATGCCCTCGGCTTCTCCCTTTTCATGCTGCAGACGAACCTGTTTGGTGGTGTCAACGATCCGGGCCAGTCGGCCTGAGAGCACGTTCATCAAGGCGCCGATGCCGGCCAGCAGGAACACTGGTGCTACCGAGAGCTGAATCGCCTTGGACAGGCTTTCGGGTTGCATAGTGATGGCAAAAACAAGCCAGGTGGACGGCATGACCGTCAGCTGAATCTGACCTTAGGGACGCGGTCAGAGCTTTTCATGCTTCAAGTCAGGTAGACAGGGTGCGATCACACGCGGCTACGGATGTTCTGGCTGAAGCGTTGGAATTTCATCGAGAGGGCCAAGCTCGAGCGTCAGCTCTGGGATGCATTCGAGCAGCGTGAAGATCTGGAGGCCAAGGTCAAGGCGTTACGCGAGATGGTTGAGAGCGGCACGTCGACCGATCTGGCTGAAGACCGTTTTCGACTCGAGGTGTGGTCCACCACTCTTGAACGGATTCGCAAGATCGAAGTGATGATGAAGGATCAGCAGCGCTGACCCTTCTGCTCGCTGCCCAGGATCAAGCCCGACTCCACTCCGTGATCTCACCAGGCTTGTCGATGAGTTCGATGCCCTGTGCGGTGAGAGCAGCGCGGATGCGGTCGGCTTCGGCTAGTTCTGGCTGATCGCTCCTGTCGAGGCTGGTTGGCAAGGTTATGCATCACCTCATGTGTAGCCGTGAGCTGAATTTGTCGGTCTTGGATCTCTGCAAGCGGGCGAAGTCGAGGTGATCCTGGTTGCACGCTTTCTCTGCGTTAGCAACCCTAAATTCAAAGATGATTGCTCTGTTCGCTCAGCGGCTGAAGAATACATGTTTTCATCAGGTCAATTGTTTCTCTTATAGTCATTAGTTGATTGCTCAAGGCGCAAATGATGTTGAGGCTGCAGATCTCTCTCTTGGTTTTGTGCTTTTGCCTGTCTTAAGCATCGCTGACGCATTAATTGAGCTGTCTCCTTCAGTATTTCAGTGAAGGGTCTTTTCCGTGATACCCTTGAAGTTCTGGGCGAAACTCACTCGTTTTTTATAGTGGATCAGGGCGAGTGGCAATAAAATCCAGTTTATGAATCCGAGGAAGCCGTCTTGATCATTTATTAATGCTTAATGATTTCGTGAGGCAAGGGATCACAAGCAAATTCAATTGACAGGTGGTTATCTGATTTCTTTTATATGAAATCAAAATCTCTAGTTCATGAAGAGATCTTTATAAAAGGCTGAAAGAAAATCGGGAATTTCTGCCGAGTACCCCAAAATTTTGACAATGTTATTTTACATGCGGCTTTAAGGGGCTATGCATATTTCAAGTGTTCTGGTGACAGCATTATGCGTGTCTGTACTGATCCAGCTCTATTGCGTAATTTCTAATGTTAATAAGTGGCCTTTTGTGGCCCAAAATATGTTTGCTCATAAATACAAAGGATTAATTAAAAGAATGGTCGTTGTGCTCTACCGCGAAAATGGCAATAAGTGTCTTGTTTTGCCAGGAGATGTGATTCCTGTTGCATTCTTTAGAGCACAAAGAGTATTGCTTAATATTTACACAAGTAAGGCCAATTGTGAAAATATTGAGCGATTTTCTAGAGACCTTTTGCATCGATTGAATTATCAGCCATGGACCAAATTTGATGAAATCAACAAATCGATTGCGTGCTCAGAGAATAATAAGTTCATAGCATTTAAAATATACATAGCAGAGCTTGACCTGACAAAAGAAGAAAGACTTACAAAAAATTCTACAATAGAGGATGTGATTTCTAAAACCCACTTCTTTTGTGAGTACCGTTCTTAAAGTTCGCCATTCTTTGTTGTGCTATGATCTCTTCTCAAATGTTTTTCCAATCAAATTTAATTAGCAAGGTTTTAGCCTTTACTATTTTAGCTTTAGTCGCATCCAGGGAATATGGAATATTTTTACCCAGTATAGAGCCTATCATGTTGTCCGATTCTTCATTTAAGGAAGAGGCGAAAACATTTTCATTGGTTCAGTTTTACCCTGTTGCAAGAGCATTTTTAATAGGTTCTTGTATTTTAGTTTTCATTGGTGTTTATCCCGCAATTACTGTCACTTTGTTGGTAATAGGATTTCTTTTTTTAGATTTTTATTTTGCAAATCTAACTCCTGAAGTATGGCCAAACTTTTTTCATCTCCACTTTATAGGAATTTGCTGTATTTTGCTTGAAAGCCTTCGTTATTTGGAATTTCCGGCGATGTCGGCCAGCCCAGAGGTATTCACTACAGTTTATCAAGTTATATTTATACAAATTAGCTTGATTTATTTCTTTTCAGGTCTCGCAAAGCTGATACATGGAGGTGTGGCCTGGGCTCACAATGCAGAGTCTCTACATTTAATACTTCTCATGCGTGGTTCTTCTTTGGGCAAGTTAATACTTTCGCGTCCTTTCCCCCGGCGTATGGCAGGAACAGGAACAATTATTTTTGAGTTATTTGTACCAGTCTTGTTGTTTATACCAAATGGTTTTGTATATTTGTCAATATCCGCATTTTTATTCCATATGGCAACATATGCCTTCATTAGGATATCCTTTTGGCATTTATGGGTATTTTTTCCTGCTTTGATTTTTGAAATCCTAAGAAGCTCTGGGAGAATGTAAATTACGAAATTAAATTCTAAATTTAGCTATTACTCTCTTGTTGATTGCAAATATGGGGTGAGCTTGCTATCGCTTCGTTGGACGTGTTGAGTCTTCTGATCCTAATGTTTTATAATCGTTAATTTTACACCATTCTGGTCGCAGATTAATTTTCCAAAGCCGCCAAATGGAATTGTTGTGTGTGGGGTTGTATGACCAATATCAATGCCAAAGGCGATTGGAATGTTTTTAAGTTGCACTATTTCTAAGATGTGCTTTATTGTTCTGGTGTCTAATTTCGAACTCGAAGGGCTTCTGCCAAAGATTAATCCTTTGATGTTCCCTGTGTCCTTTGAATAAAGGAGTGACACTAATGTTCTTGTTATTTCGTTAGAACTACGAAGGTCTTCAAGTATCAAGATCACGTCATTCATTTCAGGCATGTATTCGGTTCCTTGCAGAAGATGGAGCGTGGTTAAATTACCTGCAATAATAGAACCTTCTGCAGTCCCCTCTTGAATACAAGTAATAGGTTTATTTTGTTTAAATATACGATCTTCTTGATTTAAAAACCATTCATCTTCGCTCCAGAAGCCGCTGGCTGTAATTGTCCATGGATCTTTCTGAAAAAGACATTTTTGGAACTCCTGAATTGTGTAGTTTAGACCCTTATTCATTCCAAAAGTAGAATAGTGTGGCCCACTATAAGTGACTAGCCCACTTTTTTTGAGAATAGCCGCAGAGAGTAATGTGATATCGGAATAACCGCAGAAAATCTTGGGGTTATTTCTGATCAACTCGTAGTCCAGATAAGGAATAAGCTGATTTGCATGAAAACCACCAATTGCGGTCAAAATACATTTTATGGATGGATTACTAAAAGCTGAATGAAACTCTTCAAGCCGCTTTTTTAAGGGTAAGCATCCAAAAATGTCGACTTCCTGGGTTTCGGTAGAAGAGATAACTTTGAGCCCCATATTGTTTATGTTTTCACGTGCTTTGTTAAGCGTGTATTGACCTGTGGACCCTTTGCCGATTGTTTGGATGGATTTAGATGGAGAAATTACGCAAACGATATCGCCGTGATTGAGTTTTTCGGGGAAAATTAATTTCATGGTCATTGTTGGCATTCACATTCAGGATGAATCGATATTGATTTTTCGACCGTCTTGTAGGATGATGAATCTAGAATGATTTGTTTTCCGGCTGTTTCCACCTCAAGCCCCAGAAGATAGCGAATTACTTCGTTTGTTGCCATTGAAGCTACAATGGTATTGAGTGGGCCGTATGACGTGGCTTGAAGTCTTGAATTAAGCTGGATTCTGTCAGTTGTCTTGTCTTCTTCGAGTCTGCAAAAATGACAGGCTGTTTGGCCAGGAATAATGAATGGACCAATGAGGCCATTGATCTCTGCGTAGCCTGCAGTTATGAAAGGAACTTTGCATTTTAGGGCTGCCTGATTAGTCCAAGAACATATTGTTTTTGGCGGGCTGTCTGCGGACAAAACCCATGCATCGCAGTCCCCCAAAAACTCTACTATCTCCTCATGGCTTTTAATCTTGCTCTCTTGAAGTGATATTTTGCAGGAACTATTTCTATCCATTAATCGCTTTTGTATTTGTTGTACCTTTGGCAGGCCAACATCAGCTTCTTCTAGTAGCACAACTCTAGGGAGGTTTGTCTCTTCCAGTAGGTCATCGTCCATCAGCTTGATGGTACCAACACCTGCTGCCGCCAAAAGCATCGCAACAGAAGACCCTATGCCCCCAGCACCAATTAATCCAACTTTCTTGTTTTTAAGGACTGAATAATCCTCTTTGGACTTTCCGAAGATGTCATAATATAGTTCGTGTCGATCGTAACGTGAGGTTGCTTGGCTGCTTTCTGTTTCTTCGATGACTCCATAGTCATATAGCTCTTTGACGCATTGGATGATGTTTTCGATGGAGGCGTCTGATGTGGTGTTTTTGAGGCGTGAGCAAAGATCTTCTAGGCTCGTCGGCTGGTTGAGTATTCTGCATAACTCTGCGAGAAATTCTGGTGGCTCTTCGAGTGTAAATGCGCGTGGTGGCGCCATCCAAAATTGAATTTTCCCGGATGGCGAGAGTTGAATTGAAATTGACCGTTTGATTTGAATTTTATCCATCTTGGTGACTCGGTTTTGGAAAATTGTTTGGGTAAATTTTGGTAGGGATTGTGGCTTGGTTGTCTTTTAAACTCTAGCTTGCTTGTCTGGATTGGTTGGAGGCCTTAATCTGAATTTTGGCATGGTTGCTGTTGTTCCTTTAGGCTCTTTAAGGATGGCCTGAGTGTTTAAGGAAGAAGATGATCAAGCTCAATGAGCTGTGTGATTTTGGTCACAGATAGAACTGTGCTGGAGTTCTGTCTGTTTTATGACGTCTGCGAAGACCAAGTTTGAAAGTCGAATGGGGGTGCGTCTGAGTTGCAGACTGCCTGAAGGTGCTAACGGAAGCTGGTTGGGCGTCGTTGTGCATGAGTCAGTGCAATATGGAGGTGCAGAAGAAAGGGGTCAGCCACATGTTGTGACCAACCCCTTCCGTTTCTGATGAGTGAGACTGGCTCGTCTCGATCAATTCATCATGTCTTGCCAAATGCTTGCTTTTGGGGCGACATTGAGCTTGGTGGACTGAAGGAGCCGAGGTGCTTGAAGCTTGGAAGAGCGTCGCAAGAAGGTCAGTGCACGAAAACCACCTGCGATGGATTGCAGTTCTTGTTCGGTCAGTTCGTGGTTGAGGTTTTTCATTGTTTTGAGTTAGGTGCTAGTTGCTTGTCCTGAGTTGGACTGTTTAAGGATGGCCTGAGTGTTTAAGGAAGAAGATGATCAAGCTCAATGAGCTGTGTGATTTTGGTCACAGATAGAACTGTGCTGGAGTTCTGTCTGTTTTATGACGTCTGCGAAGACCAAGTTTGAAAGTCGAATGGGGGTACGTCTGAGTTGCAGACTGCCTGAAGGTGCTAACGGAAGCTGGTTGGGCGTCGTTGTGCATGAGTCAGTGCAATATGGAGGTGCAGAAGAAAGGGGTCAGCCACATGTTGTGCCCAACCCCTTCCGTTTCTGATGAGTGAGACTGGCTCGTCTCGATCAATTCATCATGTCTTGCCAAATGCTTGCTTTTGGGGCGACATTGAGCTTGGTGGACTGAAGGAGCCGAGGTGCTTGAAGCTTGGAAGAGCGTCGCAAGAAGGTCAGTGCACGAAAACCACCTGCGATGGATTGCAGTTCTTGTTCGGTCAGTTCGTGGTTGAGGTTTTTCATTGTTTTGAGTTAGGTGCTAGTTGCTTGTCCTGAGTTGGACTGTTTAAGGATGGCCTGAGTGTTTAAGGAAGAAGATGATCAAGCTCAATGAGCTGTGTGATTTTGGTCACAGATAGAACTGTGCTGGAGTTCTGTCTGTTTTATGACGTCTGCGAAGACCAAGTTTGAAAGTCGAATGGGGGTACGTCTGAGTTGCAGACTGCCTGAAGGTGCTAACGGAAGCTGGTTGGGCGACGTTGTGCATGAGTCAGTGCAATATGGAGGTGCAGAAGAAAGGGGTCAGCCACATGTTGTGCCCAACCCCTTCCGTTTCTGATGAGTGAGACTGGCTCGTCTCGATCAATTCATCATGTCTTGCCAAATGCTTGCTTTTGGGGCGACATTGAGCTTGGTGGACTGAAGGAGCCGAGGTGCTTGAAGCTTGGAAGAGCGTCGCAAGAAGGTCAGTGCACGAAAACCACCTGCGATGGATTGCAGTTCTTGTTCGGTCAGTTCGTGGTTGAGGTTTTTCATTGTTTTGAGTTAGGTGCTAGTTGCTTGTCCTGAGTTGGACTGTTTAAGGATGGCCTGAGTGTTTAAGGAAGAAGATGATCAAGCTCAATGAGCTGTGTGATTTTGGTCACAGATAGAACTGTGCTGGAGTTCTGTCTGTTTTATGACGTCTGCGAAGACCAAGTTTGAAAGTCGAATGGGGGTACGTCTGAATTCCACTCTCCCTCGATCAGTGGATCTAAGTGGTCAGTGTTTTATTGATATCCTGTTATGCATGACTAGGCATTAGCTTTTGCCTAGGCCCTCATGAAGAAAGGGTGGTGGGCTGCGATTTCTTTATTTCTTGATGATCAGAGAGTCCGCCGCGCTGACGGCGCGCATTAGTTGCGTCGCCACTCCGTGATCCCACCAGGCTTGTCGATGAGTTCGATGCCCTGGGCGGTCAGTTCGTCGCGGATGCGGTCGGCTTCGGCGAAGTTCTTGGCGGCCTTGGCCGCTTTGCGCGCTTCGATCGCAGCCTGGATCGTGGCGTCATCGGCCGCGCTCGCTTGCTCCGCTCCAGGGTGTTCTTCCTCGCTCAGGCCGAGCACGGCAGCAAGTTCCCGCAGCAGAAGCCATCGATTCCGAAGGTCTGCAAGTTCTTCGGTGGATTGCTCTGGCTGGTCGCCTCGGTCAAGACGATTGGCGATGCCGCGCAGGGGCCGGGCTAGGTCGAACAGGACTGCAAGGGCTCCGGAACTGTTGAGGTCATCGTCCATGGCCGTAATGAAGCGCTCCCGGAACGAATCAAACCCATCGTTTTGGCTGGCCGAGGCTGTTTGCGCGCCTTTAGTGATGGCAGGTGCTTCAGGCCAGCACAACGCGGCTGCATGGTGGTGACCAAGGGCAACGGCAGCGTTCAGTCCTTTCCAGCCTGTTGTGGCTGCATCCAGTGCCTCTTTGGTGAAGTCCAGGGGCTTGCGGTAGTGGGCCTGTAACACGAACAGGCGCAAAGTCATGGCCGAGACACCATCGTCGAGCAGGGCTCGGATGGTGGTGAAGTTGCCCAGTGATTTCGACATCTTTGTGCCGCCGACATTGACCATGCCGTTGTGCATCCAGAGTTTGGCTAGCGGCTCTCCATTGGCTGTTTCGGATTGAGCGATCTCGTTTTCGTGGTGGGGAAAGACCAGGTCACCACCACCCAAATGGATGTCAATCGTCGGTCCGAATTCCTGGCGCACCATGGCTGAGCATTCGATATGCCATCCAGGTCGGCCGGGACCCCAGGGGGAATCCCAGCTTGGCTCACCATCTTTCGCTTTTTTCCAGAGGGCAAAGTCGAAAGGATGGCGTTTGCGATCGTCTTCCTGATCGTTGGTGCGCCCACTGGCACCTTGCTGCTGGTCGTTGGGATCGCGACCACTGAGTTGGCCGTAATTATTCGCTTTGGAAATATCGAAGTAAACGTCACCACTAGAGCTGTATGCAGCTCCTTTGTTTTCCAGCTCGCTAATTAATGTCTGGATTCCATCAATGCACCTTGTCGCTCTAGGCATGCGGTCGGCAGGCAGGATGTTTAGCCTTGCCATGTCGACTTCAAATGCTTCAATATTCCGCTCGCTTACTTCTTCCATTGTGCTGCCTTCTGCGGCAGCCTTGTTGAGGATTTTGTCGTCAATGTCGGTGTAGTTTTGTACAAACGTGACCTCGTAGTCCTTCCAAATTAAGTAACGGCGCAGTACGTCCCAATTGATATAACTGCGGGCATGCCCCAGATGGCAGAGGTCATAGACAGTGACCCCACAGCAATAGATCGACGCCTTACCAGGCTTCAGTGGCTCGAACGTTTCTGTTCGATTCCGCAGGCTGTTGGTGAAGCGAAGGGGCACAGGTCTGGCCAAACACTTGTTGGAGGTTACGGCGAAGCCCTTACTTCGCCTCCATCCAATTCGCCCCGCAGCCGGTTTCCGCCACCAGCGGCACGGTCAGCTGAACGGCATTTTCCATGGTGCTCACCACCAGCTGCTGCACGCTGTCGAGAGCGGCAGGATCCACCTCCAGCACCAGTTCGTCATGCACCTGAAGCAGCAGACGTGCTGGCAGCCCCTGCTGTTCGAGGCCAGCTTGCAAGTGCACCATCGCCAGCTTGATGATGTCGGCGCTGGAGCCCTGAATGGGAGCGTTGGCTGCCGCCCGCAGTTGCTGGGCTTCCATGCCACCGCGGCGGGCTACCTCCAGATCGATCTCCAAAGGGTCTTTGCCCAACAAACGGCCGAGGCCATTGCGGTCGAAATGGAAGGGACGGCGCCGACCCAGGATCGTTTCCACGTAGCCGCGGCTGAGGGCTAGGCGTTCTTGCAGCTCCAGAAAAGCGAACACCTTTGGATAGCGCTGCTTGTACTTGGTCAAGAACTCTTTGGCTTCGGCTTGGCTGACGCCGGTCTCCCGGGCGAAGCGCTGGGCGCCCATGCCGTAGATCACTCCGAAATTGATCGTTTTACCCAGCCGGCGCTCATCAGCACTGACCTCCTCCTTGTCGAGCAGCAGACGGGCCGTGAGGGCGTGCACGTCATCACCGTTTTGATAGGCCTGCTGCAGCACGTCTTCGCCGGAGAGGTGGGTGAGGATACGCAGCTCGATCTGGGAATAGTCGGCACTGAGCAGCTGCCAGCCTTCTTGAGGCATGAACGCTTTGCGAATCCGTCGTGAGAACTCCGTTCGCACCGGGATGTTCTGAAGGTTGGGATTGCTGCTGCTGAGGCGGCCGGTGGCTGTGACCGCCTGATTGAAGTCGGTATGGACCCGCCCGGTTTCTGCTTCAAGCAGCTGGGGCAAGGCTTCGACGTAGGTGCTCTTGAGTTTGCTGAGCACACGGTGCTCCAGCAGCAGCGGCACGACCGGATGGTCGCCCTCCAGCTTTTCAAGCACGGTGGCATCGGTGCTCCATCCGGTCTTGGTGCGCCTGGATTTCTTGCGGTTGAGCCCGAGGCTGTCGAACAGCAGCTCACCCAGTTGCTTGGGTGAGGCGAGGTTGAAGCTGGCACCAGCCACCTCTTGGGCTTCGCTCTCGAGGCGTTCAAGGGTGGAGCCAAGCTCTGCCGAGAGCTCCTTGAGATAGGGCACATCAATGCGGATACCGGTTGCCTCCATCAGGGCCAGCACCGGTTCGAGTGGTAGCTCCACTTGGTCAAGCAAGGCTGGCAGTTTCTCGCCCTGTGCCTGCAGCTGTTGGCGCAGGTCTAGGGCGAGGCGCCGGGTGAGGTGCACATCCATGGCGCAATACAGCGCCGCCTCATCCAGCGGTACTGCCGCAAAAGTGCTGGCCTTGCCATCTTTCTTTTTCCCGACCAGATCGGAAAATAGGGTTGGAGTAATGCCGTAATCGCGCTGGGCCATCAGATCGAGGCTGTGCTTAGCCGCGGCATCGCGCAGATAGTCGGCTAGCAGCGTGTCCATCACCACGCCCCCCAGCATCAGACCGTGGCGCAGCAGGATCAGGCGGTCGTATTTGGCGTTCTGCAGCGCTTTGGGGTGATCTGCGCTGGCGAGCCAAGGCGCTAGGGCCTGAAGCACGGTATCGAGCGGAAGCTGATCGGGGAGGGCCGGCTCTGCTTCCTCTTCGGCTGTTGCGGCAGGTGTATGACCCACCGGGATGTAAGCCAGGTTCCCGGGCTCCGGGCCCCAGCAGAACCCCAGGCCCACGAGCTGGGCCTTGAACGGATTGAGATCGCTGGTCTCGGTGTCGAAAGCGACAGGCTGCTGTTTGTCTTGGTGGCTGTTCAGGCGTTCCACCAGGGCACTCAGCTGGGCTTCGGTCTGGATCAGCTGGGGCTGCAGAGACGGCTTGCTGGAGAGCTCCTCGGCTGCCTCAGCAGCCTTGCCGTCTTGGGCTGGAACCGGCTCGCTGGCTTTGTTGGCGTGGGTTCGCGACCCGGTGGTGGTGGAGCTCTGCAGCTGGTGCTTGTTGGCCGCAAGACCACCGGTGGAGAAGGTGGCGACGAAGGCCGGCACCTGTCGCACCAGGCTGTTGAGTTCAAGGGCCTCAAGCCGCGATTCGAGCCCTTCGGCATCCACTGGCCCCAGCTCCAGTACGGGCTCCTCCGGCAGGGGGATGTCCACCAGGATCTCGGCTAGCTCGCGTGAGAGGTAGGCCTTGTCGCGGTCGTTGCTGAGCTTGCCCTTGAGCGCCCCTTTGATCGCACCTCGGCTTGCTTTGGGACCTTCCGCCTCCACTTCGCGCAGCGCCCGGTAGACGGCATCCAGATCACCGTTCTCCTTGAGCAGATTGATGGCGGTCTTGGGACCGACACCTTTCACGCCTGGGATGTTGTCGGAGCTGTCACCGGTGAGGGCCTTGAGATCCACCACGGAGGTTGGGGCGACGCCGAGCTTGGCCACCACGCCCTCTTCGTTGATCAGGGTTGGCCCGCTGCTGCGGGCGTAAGGACCACCACCCATGTACATCACCGCGATGTCCCGGTCGTCATCAACCAGTTGGAACAGATCCCTATCGCCGCTGAGGATGCGAACTCGCCAACCTGCATCAGCGGCCCGGTTCGCCAGGGTGCCAAGAACATCGTCGGCTTCGTAGCCAGGCGCCAGGCAGAGAGGTAACTGCAGCTGGTGGCGAAGGATCTCCTGCAGCTGATTGAGGTCTTGGAAAAAGACCTCAGGTGCTTCATCACGATGGGCTTTGTAGTTCGGGTCCGCCTTATGACGGAAGGTGGGCTCGGGGGTGTCGAAGGCGATCGCTACACCCTGAGGTATCAGGGTCTTGCAGTTGTCGAGAAGGGCCTTGAGGAACCCATAGGTGACGCTTGTGGGGATGCCGTCTTTGGTGGCGAGCCCCCCTTCCCCCCCTTTGCTGAAGGCGTAGAAGCTGCGGAAGGCCAAGGAATGGCCATCCACCAGCAGCAGCAGGGGGTTCTCCGGAGAAGGGCTCATCGATGCGGTGGCGGTGCAGCAGGAGAGGCGGTGGCCTCAGGTGGTGGTGGTAAGAAGCCTCTCAGTTCAGGCGGCTTAGTCGCGATTTTTGGCCCAGGGGGGCAGGTCGATGAACACCTGGGTTCCAGGCTTCACACCATCAAGGATGGCGGTCTGACTGCCGCTACTGGATCCCAGTTCCACAGCCTGGAAGCGGGGCTGATCCTGATCCCCCACCAGCAGCACCCCTGGCTTACCGCTTTCGGTCACGATCGCCACCGTCGGTACCAACGTGCTTGGTCTGGTGCTTCCGGTCTGAAAATCAACGTCGACGGTCATGCCGATGCGCAGATCTGGGGCGGGATCCACCAAGTCAAGCTCCACTTCAAAGGAGGTGACGTTGTCGGTTTTGATAGCCCGCGGCGCGATCTCTTTCACCTGGGCTGAGAAGCGCTGGTCGGGAAAGGCGTCGACGCGAACACTGGCGTTTTGGCCGATTCGAATCCGGCCAATGTCGCTTTCTGGCACCTTGGCCGCCACCTCAAGCCCCTGGGAGAGTTCCACGATCGAAGCGCTGGTGGCTCCTGCTGAGGCCGATGCGGCCGTCGTGGGAGTGACGAAGGCGCCAGGTTCTGCGAAGCGTTGGGTGATTTTGCCGGCGAAAGGGGCACGGATCAGGAGTTCATCTCCTTCCACATCGCGCTGTTGGATCCGTTCACGCGCTGCAGCCAGGGAGGCCCTGCTGGTGAGGTAACGGGCTCGGAAGTCGTCGAGATCGGCGGCGCTGATCGCGCCCCGTTCATACAGCGTTTTGCGGCGTCGGTAATCAGCCTCGCGGGCGTCAAAATCTGCCTGGGCCTGGCGTGCGAGGGCCTGCAATTCATCGAGGCGATCGCGGAAATCCCCGGGGTCCATGCGGGCCAGCACTTGGCCCTTGCTGACAGCGTCCCCCTCATCGACCAGCAAGGCCTCAAGCAGTCCTTGACGTCTTGGGCTGACGTTCACCCGCCGCACTGCTTCCAGCTCACCGCTGGCGGTCACGACACCAGGCAGCGTGCCCCGCTCCGCCGCCACTGTGTAGGCAGACAGATCACGGTTGCCATTCCGGCCTGGTCCGAGGAACCAGACAGCACCTGCGCCTAGCAGGAGCGATGCCCCGGCTAGCGCTGCCAGGGTGCGGCGACGGCGTCTCAGGCCGCTGAGTCTGATAAGTGGCGTCAATCCCTTGTCGGATAGGGGGGTGGGGCGCAGGCTGGTTGGTGTGGCCATGGCCCCCGGGTCTTAACTGTTCTCAACAAGTCTCGCCCGCCGTCGGCCTTCGTGGTGATCGGGTGTGCAGATCGTCGGAGTGCGACCCAGTTAGATTCCCGCGATGCTTAAAGCCGGAATCGTTGGCCTCCCCAACGTGGGGAAGTCGACCCTCTTCAATGCCCTGGTGGCCAATGCTCAAGCACAGGCTGCCAATTTCCCGTTCTGCACGATCGAACCCAATGTGGGCACCGTGGCAGTCCCGGACGCGCGTCTGCAGAAGCTGTCTGACCTGAGCTGTAGCAAGGAGATCATCCCGACTCGGATGGAATTCGTTGATATCGCTGGCTTGGTGAAGGGCGCCAGTCAGGGAGAAGGTCTGGGGAACAAGTTCCTGGCCAATATCCGCGAGGTCGACGCGATTGTGCACGTGGTGCGTTGTTTTGAGGATGAAGACGTGATCCACGTCTCAGGTTCTGTGGGGCCTGCCCGTGATGCTGAGGTCATCAATCTGGAGCTTGGCCTTGCGGATCTGGCCCAGATTGAGAAGCGTCGCGAGAGGCTGAAGAAGCAGATGCGCACCAGCAAGGAAGCGCAAGTGGAAGATGAAGCGTTGCAGCGCATTCAGGAGGTGCTTGAGCAGGGTGGATCAGCGCGAAGCGTGACTCTGAATGAGGATGAAGCCGAAATGATCAAGCCCCTCGGTTTGCTGACTGCCAAGCCGATTATTTATGCCACCAATGTCAGTGAAGATGACTTGGCGGAGGGCAACCGCTTCTGTGAGGAAGTTGTTGAACTCTCTGGCAAGGAAGAAGCCGAAACGGTGCGCATCTCCGCCCAGGTCGAAGCTGAGCTGGTCGAGTTGGGTGAGCAAGAGCGTGCCGATTACCTCGAGGGTCTTGGCGTCAGTGAGGGCGGCTTGCATAGCTTGATCAAAGCCACTTATCGATTGCTTGGCTTACGCACATACTTCACCACTGGAGAGAAGGAAACCCGTGCCTGGACATTCAAGGCAGGCATGACGGCACCTCAGACCGCCGGAGTCATTCACACTGATTTCGAGCGGGGCTTCATCCGTGCCCAAACGATTGGCTGGGAGAAGCTGCTGGAGGCAGGATCTCTGGTAGAAGCACGCAACAAAGGTTGGCTGAGAAGTGAAGGGAAGGAATACGTTGTGGAAGAGGGTGACGTGATGGAGTTTTTGTTCAACGTTTAAATAGCCAGTAGCTGCAAGGCTTTTGGCTTGTCTGGTTGAATGATGTCTGCGATATGTCTATGGTCCTATGCCGCGTCTACGGACCAGCAGAGACTATCGAATGGAGAAGCAAGACGAATGGGATGGATGGCTTGGACTTGGGATGACGAGTACACAGAGGCTCGAAAGTGTCCGTCCTAAAATCCAAAAAAACAATGTAATTGTCTGAATCCCTATACATATATAGGAGGACCTAGTATTTACCCCTATGGGTGTCTCTCTAGCTTGCTTGTCAGCTCTGAGAGATCGAGCAAGCTCGCTTTGCTGGTTGCTTCAGTACAGGTTTTAGGTCTTCAATACCAACCACGGCTGAGAACCGTTGTTATGACTGCAGCTTCCTACTTCATGTTGAGCCCGAACCTATTGTTGCTCAGTCATGTCATAGTAAGTTTAGTCATCTCGAACGCTAGTGGAAAGATCAGGCGAATCTACTGCTGGGATTTGTTCCTTAGTGCTTTCGTTCATTCCAATTCCGCTCATCTTGCTTTCTGTATTCCTTATATCAGGGCAATCGGGCTTTATGCTTGGCTTGATGATATTTTGTGCTGGCATAATCTTTGAAGTTATCGCCCTTGTTCTTGGAATTATAGGTATCTTTCAAAAAACAAAAGGGCGCGTCTGTGGTTTTGTGGGAACGGCGATTTCGACTGCCTATATCATTTGTCTTGTGTACCTTGTTCTGTCTTGAAGGCATAGTTCCTAGATCCACCCAGGCGCGAACCATAAAATGCGCAAAATTTTTCGGTGCTGTACTCATTTGTAATTTCATTGATTCTAATTCGATTAAGAAATTCTTCGTTGGTAATTGCGCCGGCGTCGTAAAAAGCGCAGGCTTTACGTAACTTGGCTCTTCGTTCACGGCACAGCCAGGAACGAATGTAATTGCAATTCCAATTAAAATCAAACCTAGTGTTGGTGGATTCTTCCTGGAAGAGGACAATTTGGATGCTGTCTTATGGCCATTTCATAACCCCTCATTGCTCCATCTAAGGAAGCACCTTTTTCTCTTTCTTTAATGCTGTCTCTATAGCCAATTTCGAAATCTTTTACTTCTTGTTCAGATATCACTCCTAGTTCAAACATACCGCATACTGTTTTCAATACACCAAAATTAAAACCAAGTTCCAAAGCATATTTCTGTTCTTCGCTAAATTGATCCACGGATTTCTCCACGGCAATCGATGGAACCATCGAACAACTCATTAAACTAATGCTGGTTGCTAGTAGTGGTGACCACTTCATTTTGTCCCTCTAGTAGTTTTTGCTGTCACTGTCGCGCTATCTGGAGACGATTTGTCTTTCATGTCTGGCGTTACATTTGCCATTACGGTGTCTATTCATTCTATGCCTAGTGTCAATAGGATTGCGATGAATGAGCCCAAAGATGGGACGCTGTTGACTTGTTGGTAGCAACGTTTCCGACTTGCTCATTTCTTCAATGAATCATGGAGATGCCAGCCAAATACCAACCCACATTCACGACTGAGCAATTCAGTAGTACCAATGCTTTTGGAAGTTAGCATTGCCTAGGTTCTAGTTCCTAATGAACTCGAACCTATTGTTGCTCAGTCATGTCATAGTAAGTTCACTCAGCTCCAACGCTAGTGGAAAGATCAGGCGAATCTACTGTCGGGATCTGGTCTTTAGTGCTTTCGTTCATTCCAATTCCGCTTATCTTCCTTTTAGCATTTCTTTTATCATATGGCTTTATGCTTGCCTTGATGATATTTTGTGTTGGCCTAAGCCTTGAACTTATCGCACTTGTTCTTGGAATTATAGGTATCTTTCAAAAAACAAAAGGCCGTGTCTGTGCTTTTGTGGGAACGGCGATTTCGACTGCCTGCATCATTTGTCTTGTGTACCTTGTATTGCCTCTGTCGCACTATCTGCAGACGGTTTGGCTTCGGAATTACCCGCTATAGATAGTGTGTTCTCTTCCATAAATGCCAGTCTCACAGCTATGCCTAGTGCCAATGCTGCTGCGACTACTAAGTCCATTTGTGAGACGCTGCCTATCTCCTTTGTAGCAATAGGCGAATATGCGCGAGATAACGCATAACAAAAAGCAATGCCAACTAAATACCAACGCACATTCACGACTGATCAAGTCAGTGGTTGCAATGGTTTTGAAGGTTAGTATTGCCAATGTGCCAGCTCATCGAGAACTCGAACCTATTTGTTCATCTCGTTTAACACTGAATCAACGCACCATCTCCTCGGTTGGTATCCAATCCCTTTGTCTTCCCAGTAATCAGAGAATGGAACGACGAAGTAATGTGGGTATCTGCATCTCATTGCTCTGCAGATGACTTCGCTTGTACGCATATCGCTGGCTTGTTGACAGTAGAGATGTCGTACCTGCTTCCAGTTGCTGACTACAGAGAGTGATGTCCAGCCGACTATGACGCCTGCTGCTATGAGGACCTTGCGTGATCTGTAAAGCGGCATCTGCTAGGGCCAGTGACTTAAGTAAGTATAATTACAAGTGAAATCGAACCTGATCAACGAAGGACCAGATGCTGATTAGCTGCTCCAAGGCGTATATTACTCAGGCATAAATTTGAGCTTGCTTCTTCCATAATCCATACATGACTTAAGTACGATGAAGAGCTGAACGTATCTCCAGATCTTAGGGTGCGGTAATGTTTGCGAATACCCTCAAAGTCAATCCACACCACATTGACTGGATACCGGCGATTGTTGGTTACGGAGAATTGCACACTCACTCGAGACGTGTATGACACTTCTCTTGAACTGCATGCTGCCAAAGCAGGTTGGGCTGTAAGCAATGACGCGCCAACAAAGGCAGCAGTTGCGATTGCGTTGAAGCTCTTCATTTTGCACCTCTTGTCTTTTTTGCTGTCACTGTAGCGCTATGTGCTGACGGCTTTACTTCTATATCTAGTGTTCTAACCGACATGACAGTCGCTGTCGATGCTATCCCTAACGCTCTTAGGATTGTGATGATTGGCTCCATTGACGAGATGTTCTTGGTCCATTGGTAGCAATGTCTCCTACTTGTTCGATTGCTGTTGTCTCATCTGGCTTGCACGCAAATCTCCAGCTGATCTGGAGTGTTCGTCTACTTTATCTCGATTGCTTGTCTATCCACTGCCTTAAACCGATTGGTAAGACTTGAGCTGGTGGAGTTTGAATAGAAGGTTGGTGTCCTCTTCAGGCTCTTTGGTTTGCTTACGGCCCCTGTGGTTCTTGAATGTCTGCAAGCAAATTGGTGGGTCTCCCGTGTAATCTGTTGACGATTTTCAGCCGCTCCTGAAGGCATTGGTAACCAGTCGACAAAGCTCCACAGCTGGCTTGAAAGTCCATTGAAAGTCTACGGGCTTAAAAGGGTCTAGATCCACTGGTATGACTGATAAAATAAGGTGTTTGTTCAATGGATAGTCTTCAGTTGGAACGGCTGGAACGACATGAAAAAACCCCGCTCTGGCGGGGTTTGATTGATTAGTTGCTCCTAAGAGGTCTATTCAACAACTGTGAAAGAAACGTTGAAAGGTCCTGAAGAGAACAGAATGTTGCTGCATCCACTAGGCCCAATACCGTCACAGTAAACAGATGAGCCGTTGTCAGTCACAGTAAATGTTGCTGTCAATCCCTTGGTTTTTGAGCTGATCGATACTGGCGTAGCAAGTTTTGCGACGCCCAACAATTTAGAAACCCCTGGGCATTTTGTGACTGAACTGTCATCGGCAATCAGCTCATTGCTGCTATTCAGTAGTGCGCCCGTGAGTGATGCGCCCGCGATCGTGACTGTATCTGATGCATCACAGGCGCTGCCATCATTAAACGTATTCATTTGATGGGTAAAAGTTGCAGCCGCTCCCGATGTGGTGCTTGCAGGATTCCCAGTTGGTGATGACGATGTGGTCGAGTAATACGTCAACCCATCTCCAAATGGACCAAAAGAATCTGCGACATCAAAGCTTGGGGCTAGCTCAATGATTGCGTAGCTGTAGGAGCCAATGGCTGGGAATGACGTTCCCGATGCAGGCAGTGCAAGGCTTGAGCCTGCGGCAAAGGATGCTGCACTTCCTGAGGTGGAACTGCTTTTGTAGGTGATCTGGCAGGTGGAGTAATCAGCTTTGACTCCAGCACCACCCGCAATAGGATTCTTGGTGCAGAATCCCATTTTGTAAACGGAAATCCCGTAAACGCTTGGTGTACCTCTGCAAAACCCGTTGTATGTCGGGTCCATCCCAAAGGCCTCTTTGTTGGCGAGGCCTGCAGCCGCAGGACTGCTGGGACAGATTGGATCAGTGGATTGTGCTCGAGCAGCACCCGTGCCAAGCATGGGGAGGATGGAACATGTGCTGAGGCTAAGGGCGGCGGCTAATAGAGATTTCTGGAGGAGTGTTGTCATTGGTTTAACGAGGAGATTTGGAAAGTTTGCTGTTGATATTGGTTGTGGTTAGGCTCCACCAACAGTGTTAGTAAAGCTATTTTTTGTTGTTTCACCCTTTTCGTTCAAACTCTTTTTCCAGCGCTCAAGCAAAATGTCATAGCGCCGCCGCACTGGGCTAATCATTTCCTGTTGCAGCATTTGCTGCGTGTTGTTGGGCTCGTAGCGAACCGCATTCGCTGTGAGTGTGAAGTTCAAGCCAAAAACAAGGTCTTGGCGATCGTCCAGTTCGCGGTTGGAGAGGGTGGGATTTGCAGGGATTTCATTGGAAACCCATGAGTCAATACGCATATGTGGCGAGATCTGATATGCCACAGTTCCTTGAAGGCCAGAGTTGTCGTTGCTCTGCTGGTAATCCCAGCGGAATCCCCTCACGAAAAAGGCAACATTGGGATGGGAGGGAAGCCGGTAGCCAAGTTCCACATCCCAGCCAGGCACGACTCTTTCGTAGTACTCAGTGTTGTAGACCTTGACGGTTTCTTTGCCTGTGCCGGCGATATACCAATTGTTTCTGAGGCTAAGCGAATTCCAGAAAAGCTCGGCACCTACGCCAAAACGGCTATAGGAGGTGCTGTAGTCGGTTGTTCGGTAATCCCAATAACCATTGACGCCTGCCAGCAGGTCATCTCCAACCAGGTGTCTGAGGCCTAGGCCGGCATTCCATGTGGAACCGTTCGAGACGTTGCCTGTGTATTTCGTGTGCAGAAAGGCAAGGCCGTCTCGAGTGTTGTCTTCCTTACGCCCAAAGTCGGCAATTTTAAAGAGTGCATCCCCACCAATGTTTGTTGTACCTTCTGAGCGGATATCAACATTGATCGAAGCAGTGAGGACAAAGGGTATTTTTTTGAAGCTCTTCGTTGCGTATTCTGATATTTCCTCAGATGCAAGATTGAGAGCAAGGTTGGTGATTTGATTGGTCCATTCTATGTCATCTGCATTGTTTAGAGATGTCCAATTCTTGATCACTAGCTGATCAATGACCTTGCTCACAAAAGGTGATTCGTGCCAGATTCCTTGCTGCTTGGCGACGGGAAAGGAAGTGAACTGACCCGATTTGATCGGCATGCCTTGATCGGCCAACGCAGGCATGCTGCTGAACGCTAGCAATGGGGCTGCTAGGGCTGGGGCGATTTTTAGCCGTTTTGATGTGCGCATCGATTAAAATTTTTTAAAATATTAATTGTTCCCTGAAGGATTGCAACCCACCCTCGCCTGGCTTCATGGTTTGGGATGGTTCTTAGTATTCCTTATCGTTGTGGCGTCATGGGCACATCGTTGCCATGACGACGGTCTGGGCTGGGGTAGGTGACTCGCCTTTGATGGATTGTGGATCAAGTACTCCTTCCTTGATTAGGCAGAATTTTGCGGCACGATCAAGGTCTTGATCCGTGATTGTGACTTGCTCGACCTGGATTGTTAGGGGCGGTTTGTTGGTTGGCTCGAGCGATTCTGCATCGGCTTGCAGTGGTATGGCAACTGTGTTCAAGGTGGAGGTAGCAATAAAAACCAGTTTGATGGTTTGATGTCTCAACGTCACGTGTTTGTTGTTGCTCTGCTTAGTATATAAGGCATGGATGATAGTGCTTTCATGGCTACGCAGAGTGAACGACAGAGATTGATTGGTCGCCGTCGTAGCACTCCTTTTGTTTGAAGATGTCCCATTCGACTGCATCGTATTCGTCGATTCCAGATATACCAAGTACCAACAACACCATGACGGCAATGTCTTCTCTAGTCGCTGTTGGATAGCGGCGCACTGTCGTGGTGATGACGCCTTTTCGCAACCCTGTCACGCATTTTGCGACTTTTTCGCAGACATTCTCACTCCCAGCAGGGACGCTGGTTTTTCAGAGACTGCATTCGAAACGTCCCCTTCTTTTGATCGTGCTCAACTGTGAGGAGGTCTTTGAACTCTTCCGCTGCCTGGCAAAGAAAAAGGAGGGGGCTTCCCCTCCTTGATCCCCCTATCCAGACGCCATCAAGGTGTCCTTGAGCCCATAGTGCAGGCTGATGATCTCGAATCAATAGGCAGAAGCACTGGTTGAAGGGCAACGTTCTTCTGCGTGTGTCAACTCAACCCCTTGTTCGTCAGGGTTGGCCGGCTTTGAAGTCGCATGCCAACAGGCGACTTAAAATCAGTTGGGTAGCCACGCTTTGCCTGTGAGCTTTCTTAACGTTTGTTTGTGAAAGGCTTCGTTTTATGCTCCCTCTCCACCAGCAGTTCGAGAAGCAGCTCCTGGCTGAAGCGATCGATAGCTCAACGGATCTCCAAGAATTGAAAGCTGTGGCTCGAGATCTGCTGGAGCTCTACTTTCAGCAGAAGCATGCAACGGCCGCGATTGTTGCCGGCAAAATCTAAACGTGAGGTGCCTTGTCGAGAGCTGGATTGGATCGAAGCCCCATGACTTGAATTATTCAATCGTCGATGCCATCAGCGCTGGCCTGGGCTCCAATTGCTCGCATTGGCTGACATGGCTTTGCAAAAGTTTATGATATCTACTCTTTCTGCCCGCTTTTGGCCGTGATCCCAAAGGGAATCAAGCGATTCCGTGTGATTTTTGAGAAGTTTGGGAAAGTAAAAATAACTTAATCCAGCTCAGTGATTCGCATTCAAAAGTTGACGATCCATGGTTGGACCACTGTGGGCTTCAATCTCGAGATCCACGAGGCCCTGCTCAAGGCCAAGGAGCTGTCTGCACAAACCAGTCATTCCTATCGTCTCGTCAACGATGATTTGGAAATGATCTGCTTCCTGAGGGGAGGCGCAATGGGGCTTGGCTCGCAGGATTCTGATGATCAAGCCCCAATGGTTGTGGGTGCCTGACGTTGAGCCTTTCTTTCTTGATTGGTCAGGAAGCTGATGGGGCACGTCTTGCACCGTCGTTGCAGGCTCGCTGATTGAAATAATCCACTTTCCTCTCGGCATGCGTTGGGGTTGGCCGCGATCAATGCCTTATACGTGGACTTCTGAGCTGCTTGGGGTGGCAACCTCGTGCCGTTTGGCTCAACTCAATCAGAGGAGCAGGAGTCGTTGCTAGAGCTGCTATCGCTTGAGTCACATGAACTGTCTTGATTGTCATGACCGCCATGGCCTTGCATCGACCTGAAGGCCTCGTCTTCGATGTGATCCTGCGCTGTTGTTTGGCTTGATTTGCTTCTCGTTCTCCCCTCTGTTTTGGCGATCTGTTTGAGGCTGGCGAGCTGCCAGATCAGCCAAACCACGACGAGTGCGATCAATCCTACGGCTGGTAGATACGAGTCCAGCCCGATTTGGTAGCTCGGTGTGGGGTTAGGGATCTTCCCCTCACTTTGGAGCCATTTTGTTTGGGAATCATTGAGGTCGTAATACGACTCTCCTGGCTTTGTGCTGCCTGGTTCGACCTCGACAAGTACATAACGGTCGACACGTATCTGGTAGGGAATGATGAAGTTCTCAGTTTTGATCAGTGCTCCGTAGCAAACATTGGTGGGTTGCTTTTCATTGTCGTTTTCGTTGATTGTGAATGTCTTGATCCCCTTGATGCATTTGAGCTCTTCGCCGGTTCCCATCTGGTAGAAGGAGCCGAGGACTGGTTGTGGTCCTTCGGTGAGGAGCTGGCCAAGAATTTGAGATGAATTGAACATGCCTAGCTTCCTATTTGGTTTGAATCTTATGGCTTTGTGGATTGTTGGTAGGTGCTTGCCCTGGAAGTGGCAATAATTATTTTTGTTGTGAGATCTCCCCAGTCATGCATTTCGGTGCAGTTGTTTAGTGGCGTCTTTTGTGACTCTTGCCTGCTGCGCTCTTACCGTGGGCTGACTCTTTGCTGCATCAGGGCATCGCTATCAGATTGAGATAGCAAGACGGTGGCCTCTGTGGTGGAAATCCCGTTTGCTGCGTTTACTTGGCCTGAGTTGCTTTGACTTCGGCTCGGTACTTCTTGCAGTTGTAAGACGAGTTGCTGACTGGTGTTGTCTCGTCTGATGCGCATCGGAAGCCTTCGCGGAACGACGCGCGTTTGGCCTCATCCAGTTGGGCAATACCAAGCACTCCAAGGACCACCAGCACCACTAGGGAGATGCCAGCACCTGTTCCTTTTGGGTAAAACCGCATTGGCTTGGATGAACGCTCCATGTTGATTTTGGCATGACTTAGGCAGTTGAAGCTGATGGATTGGGTTGAGGTGTCAGCCTGTGATGGCTGCTATTGAATTCTCTTCTGCTCTGCTTTGGTGTGGCCGAGCTCCCCCCCCGTATGAATCAAGCCGATCTGTCTCGGCTGTAGTGGCAATCTTGCTTGCCTTGACTGCCCTGATTGTTTGTTCCAGCGCATATCTGGTGGGGCTTGGATGACTCCGTTGTTAACCCATCTCGCTCGGCAGCTTCATTCTTTTTGGTCACTGGAGATCGGACGTTACGTCGCTTGCAGAGAGGCTTGACCATCGTGATCAGTCGCTGCTGGCGATGACTTGTGTTCAGGTGCCAGCAGGTTTGCTATCCAATGATTCTGTTCACTCCCTAGTGATCATCAGTAAGAGGCACTGATTATTTTGGATTCGGGGATCCTCACTCCTAGTTCTTGGCGCCATTCGTTCAGGGGTTTGTCCCATCCCTCTTCCCATTTCTGCACTACCAGAGGAGCCGCTTCTAGGCCGATGCGATTGCCATGAGCAATGCCGCAGCTAATCGCCTCTAGTTCTGCTGGTTGAAAGCGAACGGATTTGAAACTTGCCAGTATGTTGAGCAGCACATAGGCAGGAAAGCCGATTTGGGTGGCTGTGATCGCAAGCACCCCTGATTCCCCAGCTGGCTCCGTATTGAAGCCAGCGATGACATGGTGAATGTCGTGGGTGGTGGCGATCCGCTGGGTCAGCCAAAGAGCCTCGCTGCTTGTGTCACGCGGGCGGAAGAACTCCGGGTCGTAATTCATCCTGCGAATCATGCCGGCGTAGGCATGGCCCAGAGTGTCGTCGGGTAACTCAGATAGCGCCTGTAAATCCGGCTGGAATGGTGGATAGCGTTGTTCGATCAGCTCGGCGCCGCCTGGCAGTGCACGAAATCGCTCCACGCACACCGTCATCGCTTCACTGTCGATGAAGTTGTCAACCAGATCAGCAACGCTGTCTAGCCCACCACCAGTTTTTGCGAGATCCCGAAGAATCCCGAGATTCCTAACGGATCGGAGAAGTTCTCTGGCCTTGCCCATCGATATCGGCCTCCAGATCAAGAGTGGCTAGTTCTGCTGTATAGCGCGGGCGCACGTTCTTGAGCAGGGGGAGGCTGACGACGCACAGTCCTGCCATCAGTAGCCAGAGGCTGAGCCCATGGCCTTGGGAATCCATTAGGGCTCCGGCCACAAGCGGTGCACCTGTGGCACTGATGGCGAAGCACTGGGAGAAGAGAGCCATCGCTAAGCCTCGATGATGGAGGGGCGTTTCCTCGATCATCGCTTCAGCAGCTGTTGGCAAGAACGCCGCCTTGCCAAAGGCCATCGGTACAACCGCGAGGGTGATCAGCAAAATTCCTCCGTTCCAGAGGGCTGAACAAGCCAGCAGCAGACCGCCGATGCTGAAGCTGCAGAGGCCGATGCCAAGCCCAAAGCGAAGGCTTCTCTGTGCCACCCAGTTGCCCACTGGCCACTGCAGCAGAACCAGCCATCCCAGTTCGAGGGCAATCACGACACCACTCCAGGCTGAGCTCAGGGCCGGTCTTTCCAATCCACCTCGGACCAGATCAAGCGGGAGGGCACTCTGGAGCAGTGACACCATCGCCGTGGCCACGATGCTCACCATTAACACCGGCAGCAGCGGCATTAACCAGCCAAAACTGGAGTCGCGTTGGCTGTTGACGGCATCGTTGACACCGATCTCTGCGTCGGCTTTGAGCAGGGACTGACGGCCATCCGGTAGAGGCTTCCAGGCGAGGATCACCAACATCGTGATCACCGCAAGGGCTTCAATCACGTACACCCCGCGGATCATCCCTAAGGCGGCGAGCAAGGCACCTCCCAATGCGCCAATCGCGACCCCGACGGCATCCGCACTACGGGCCAGGGCATAGCCCCGGCTGGATGGGAAGCTGCCGCTGCTCAGTGGAACCGCTAGTTCGATCGCCGGGAAGTAAAGACCGGCGGCGATTCCGATCAGCATCTGACCACTGAGATAACCCTGGAAGGTGGTGGAGGGCAGCAGCACCAGGTCGGCCATGAGTGCAAGCAGTGCGGCGCCACGCACTGGCCAGGAACAGCTCAAGCCGCGGTCGAGCAGGATCCCGCTCACGAGCCGCACCAAGGTGCCGACCAGTGCCGCTGCGGCTAATCCCTGGCCGACCTGGCTTGCTGAGAGGTCGACCTGGTGAAAAATGATCGGGGTCATGTAGATCACTCCACCGGCGCCGATCGACGCCAGTAGACGAATCCATGCCACTTCCTGCAATGTTGCGGGAAACTGGTTCCACCAGTTCAAGGGCCTGGGCCTTGCGACGACGACGCTCAACAGGACGTCCCACGCGGTGGTGGGCGGTGAAGGGTTTGGCCTTCAGTCTGCTGCTCTCACTGGTGTCACCGTGCCCGATCCGGGCCGCTGACCAGCTGGAGGTCACCTTCGATGGTGTGGTGATCCCTGTAGATATCAAGGATCTGGTGGCCTGGGGGCGTTCCGGTGGTGTCTCCAACACAGAACTAGGGATTTGGCTGGATTTGCTCGAGCCGGCCAGCCGCCGGGGAATGCTTGAGCTGTTGCGAGCGCCATTAATCACCAACCGCAGCATGGCCCGACAGATGCTCGACAGCTGGGCCGGGCGCCGCCTGTTGGATGAGGTTGCCGATCTTGTGCGCGTGGATGACGACACCGTCGGCGTCACTGTGCTCAACACCCTGGAAGTTCTGCTCAGCAAGCAGCCCCACGTCACCAGTTTGGATCTGCTTGAGGCGTTGCCTGCGGAGCGGGTGCGTCTCGACCTCGATGGCTTGCTCGGGGTCGCCGAGCATTGGAGAGGCCAGTTGAAGCATCAGCAAGCTCTGGTGAATCGGCTCGACCAGATTCCGATCACTGCGGTGGCTCCCAGTCAGTCGATCTCGATCGACGCCACGACCGGCCGTGCTCCTCTCTCCAAGGCACTGACTGTTGCGCATCGTCCCAGGCCGTTGCAGTTGCAGTTGTGGCAGCCGCCTGCAGAACGGTTTCGATCCAATGCTCGCGACCGGCCTTGGATTGTGCTGATGCCTGGTCTCGGCGGCAGTCCGGATCACTTCCGCTGGCTGGGTCGTCTGCTCAGTGCCAAGGGCTGGCCCGTGGTGGTGCTCGAGCATCCCGGCAGCGATTCCGAAGCCGTGGGCGCTTGGCTTCAAGGGCGTCGTCGCCCCCCTGGGGCGGAGGTGCTGCCTGACCGCCTAAAAGATCTGGAGGCGGTCCTTCAGGCCCAGGCGTCGGGTTCCCTGCCTGTTGTCGGGAACAAGGTGGTGTTGGTGGGCCATTCTCTGGGCTCCCTCACCGCGTTATTGGCAGCGGGTCTGCGTCCACAGCCTGGTTTGGAGCGTCGCTGTCGCAAGGCGCTTGATGATCTTCCTCTCAGCAATCTGTCCCGTTTGCTGCAGTGCCAGCTGAGTGCGGTTCCGCTTCCCTCGATCGAACCCCCCAGCCAGCTGTTGGCAGTGGTCGGGATGAACAGCTTCGGCAGCCTCCTCTGGCCTCGCACACGTCCGGTTCGTTTATCGGTTCCGGTCTTGTTCACTGGCGGCACGCTCGACCTGATCACACCGCCCCTGAATGAGCAGTTGGAGTTGCTCGTGGCAACGGCCCCGGCTCCTGGCAGTGGCGCTGTGGTGGTTCAGGGTGCCAGCCATTTCTCTCCTATCCGCGTTGAAGGTCAGGCTGGCGAGGGCAAGGGCAATGACCTGTTTCAGCTCGGTGAGGAGTTGGTTGGGGTTCAGCCCTTGCAGGTGCAGGCCTTGCTCGGCGAAGAGATCGTCGCCTTCTTGACAGGGATCAATGCGACGTCTTCTCCAGCCGGTCCCAGTCTTGTGCACCGTCAGGTGGGGGAGCTGCATTTGCATCGGATGGACCCTGCTGGCGCCGCAAGCCTTCTCAGTGGCTCCTAGCGCTTCAGTTAGTAGCGCACGCGCGGATCGAGCGACGCGACCAGCAGGTCCACGAAAACGCTAATCATCACCACGAGAGCAGCGATGACCACGACAATCCCTTGCACGACTGGGTAATCGCGCTGGTTGATGCTCTCCTGCAGCCGCAGGGCGATGCCTGGCCAGGAGAAGGTGACTTCGATCAACAGGGCGCCGCCAATCAGCGATGCAACAGTGATGCCGGCGATGGTGAGAACGGGCAGCAGCGCATTCGGCAGGGCATGGCGCAGCACGACTTGGGATTCGCTCAGGCCTCGACTGCGGGCAGCCTCGACGTAATCGGAACGTAGCGCTCGGCGCAGATTGAGGCGTAGGGCGTTGGTGAACACCCCGCTGAGGAGGAGCCCAAGGGTGCAGGCTGGCAAGGCCAAATGGCGCACAGCTCCGTTGAGGGCAACCCAGTCGCCGCTGAGGATGCTGTCGAGGATCAGGAAACCGCTCCCAGAGGGGGGCACCAAGCTGGGAGGAAAACGTCCACCCACAGGAAGCCAGCCCAGGATCACGGCAAACAGCAGCTGGAGCAGCATTGCCACCCAGAAGGGTGGCAGGGCATAGGTGCCGATGCCGTAGAAGCGTCCGGCCAGATCCAGCTTCCCCTCAGGACGGGCAATGCCGCTGAATCCCACGGCGAGGCCGCTCACGGCAGCCAGGATGAGGGCTGTGATGCTTAGCTCCAGGCTGGCTGGCAACGCATCGGCAATGATGTGCCGCACCGGTTCCTGGTTGATTAAGGCCGTTCCGAGATCGCCATGGATCAGCCGATTGATGAAGTCGAAGTATTGATCGCTTAGGGGCATAGCCAGCCCGAGCTGTTCCCGAATCTGCGCCTTGGCGTCGGCAGGTGCCCTGCTGCCCAGGACCGCATCCACCGGGTCCCCCGGCGCCACCCGCAGCAGAAGAAACACCAGGCTGGAAATCAGCCAGAGCATGACCGGTGCGAGGGCGAGTCGGGTCGCGCCGTAGCGGAGGAGTTCGCGTCCGCGGGCCATTAGCGTTTCTCCCGCAGTCGAGCCAGTCGCAGTTGGCCACTGCCGTTGAATTCAAGCGGTGCCAGGTGGGTCTGGGCCCAGGCCTTGGGGGTCACGAGCCACACCGGAAGGTAGGCCGCCCCCTCGGCGGCCATGGTGTCGATGGCCAGGAGTTGTTCAAGTCGTTCTGCGCCTTTGAGGGAATCGCTGCGTCGCAGAGCTTTCTCAAGGCCTGGACGCGTCCAGAAGCTGCCGCTGATCACAGCCTCTCCGGCTTCGCAGATGTCTCCCTTGGCTTGGGTGCAGCTCAGAAGGGGGGCGAGATAAGCCTCAGGATCTGGATAGGAGCCACCCCAGTCGAGCATCACAGCCTTGAAGGCCCCTTTGCCGAGATAACCGTAAACGGTGGTGGACTCCACGCCCTCCAGTCGAAGACGGATGCAGTCGGGTAGATCGCGGCTGAGTTGGGCCTGCCAGGTGAGAGCCATCAGTCGATCGGAGGGCACGTTGGAGCGATAGGTCAAGGGCAGTTCCAGGGGTTGTCCCTGGCAGTAGCCCGCTTGTCGCAGCAGGGTTCGGGTTCTGTCCGGCGAGTAGATGGGCCAAGGTTCCTGTCTGCCGCCCTGCAGGCTGGGCGGAATCAGTGAACGGAGTGGTTGGCGTTGGCCATGGCTCACCCGGGTGCTGATCAGGCTGCGATCGAGGCTGTGGACCAGGGCTTGGCGTACCTGCTTTGACAGCAGCGGTGGGGCGTTGCTGAGGAAGGTGATGTAACCGATCTGGAGTGCAGGGCCGCTGCTCTCCAGCAGCAGGCCCTGGTCGGCCCGTCGATCCAGGGCCAAGCGCTGGTCTTCGTCAATGGATTCCGACAGCAAGACATCCACCTCCCCACTGCGCAGAGCACCAAACAGGGCGGTGGAATTGCTGAGGTTGATCATGTCCAATCCCGCATTGCTCGGAGGGGCGCCCCAATAGCGCTTGAACGGCACGAGGCGTTGTTGGGTGGCCCGGAAGCTGATCAATTTGTATGGCCCTGTGCCAATGAAGCGATCGTTGAGAAAACGGTCTTTGTGGTTGGCGTAGGCCGTCGGGGAAATCGGCGTGAGGTAGGGGGATGTGAGCAAGCTTTCCAGCGAACTGGAGGGACGGCTTAGCCGCAGCCTCAGTACATCGCTAGCGGGCGTCTCGATCGCCTCGATGCGGTCTCCAACCACGTAGCTCTGGATGCCGATGCGCAGAAAGCGGTTCAGGCTGAAGGCCATGGCCTCAGCATCGAAGCGGGTGCCGTCGTGGAACAGAACATCGCGTCGAAGTGGGATGGTGACTGTGCGGCCTCCATCGCTGATCTGCGGTTGCTCAGCAGCGAGCTGGGGTTTGAGGCTGTTGTCCTGCTCACGTGTGTACAGGGTGTCGCCGAGGGCACTGAGCAGCTGGAGGGTGCCGTAGGTATTGGCCTGGGCGGGATCCAGTGATGCGATCCTGCCAGCGCTGGCCACGGTTAATCGATCACTACTGTGCTGGTGCTGGCAGGCGAGCTGGCTGAGGCTCAGCCCCAGCCCAACAGCAACGCTGATCCAAGTGCTGCGGAACCGACGCTGCTGCTGCAAGAGTTGAGATTGGCTGATGCACCCCATTCAAGGGTGGCTTGCGGCTCCTTGGGCATCCTCGTGGCGATCTGATGCGTCTGACAGGCAGATCTGCCCGAGTGATACCTCAAAGACATGGGAGCCTCCGGATGCCTGGAGGGGCCACCGCCTCACCCAGCAGCGATCGTGGCAGTCATCGATTCCGATCACTTGGAACAGATCACAGCTGTTAATCAGCTGGATGCAATCCCCCTGATGCACGTCCATGGTCGATGGCTCCATCGATTGGACGCAGCGTTGACCGTTTCCTGGAATCAAAGCGTTCGGCATGAACGGTACAGAGCACAAATCGAATGGTTCTGATCTGGGCCGCTGTGAACTGTGATAACTCTGCCCTATCGCCAGGGTGTGGCGCCAGTGCGGATGGCTTGTATGTGGTTTTGCTCAGAGACAGCCGAGGTGGGCGGCGATGCCGCGGACCTCTGGCAGGGCTGTGATCGCCTCCAGGGCGGACTTCATGGAGCCATTGCTCACTTCGTGCGTGATCACAACGATCTCTGCACCTGCATCGGTGGCGTCAAATTGCACGATCGATTGGATTGACACGCCCTGATCACCAAAGCAGGAGCCGATCCGGCCGATGACTCCAGGAGCGTCATCCGTTGTGAAGCGCACATAGTTGCGCTGGCGGATCTGGCTGCTGTTCACCAGGTGGCAGGCGCGCCAGCTGCTCGCCGCCAGCAGCGGGTCGAGGTTGCCATCGCTGTCGTTGAGTTGGCGGATGCCGGCGATGTTGAGGATGTCAGCCACGACAGCCGATGCTGTTGGCCCTGCACCGGCGCCCGGGCCGTAGAACATCACCCGGCCGATCGGGTCGCCTTCCACAAGGATGGCGTTGTTGACACCGTTCACACCGGCCAATGGGTGGTCGCTGGGGACCAGGGTGGGTTGCACACGGACGGCCAGCGGTAAGGAGGTCTTGTCGTTGTCGCCCTCGTCGTCTTCCACGCGTTCGGCAACAGCCAGCAGCTTCACTCCGTAATCCAGTTGCGTGGCGTAATCCACATCGCGGCTTTGGAGGTTGCTGATGCCAGCGGTGGGAATGCCGCTGCGGTCGATCGGTCCGCCGAAGGCCAGGCCGGAGAGGATCGCGATCTTGTCGGCGGCATCGAGTCCGTCGACGTCAGCAGCGGGATCGGCTTCCGCGTAGCCCAACTCTTGGGCATCCTTCAAGACCGATTGGTAGTTCGCCCCTTCATGGGCCATCCGGGAAAGGATGTAGTTGGTGGTGCCGTTGATGATGCCGCTCACCCGCTGGATGCGGTTTCCGCCAAGGGATTGCTTCAAAGGTTCGATGATCGGAATGCCTCCACCCACGGCGGCCTCAATCAGCACGTACACCCCTGCGGCCGCGGCGGCCGCGGCGATCTCTTCGCCATGGCGTGCGATCACAGCCTTGTTGGCAGTGACCACGGATTTGCCGGCGGCTATGGCGCGCATGATCAGGGTGCGTGCCGGCTCAAGGCCGCCCATGACCTCCACCACCACATGCACGTTGGCATCGTCCACAACCTCTTGGGGGTCTGTGGTGAGCAACGAGGGGTCGAGTTCAACCGGGCGGGAGCGATTGAGGTCGCGAACAGCGACACGGGCGATTTGCAGGTCGCCGATCAAGGGGTGACGGTCTTTCGGATTGTTGAGGATGGCGGCGACCCCTGCTCCGACGGTGCCAAGGCCGAGCAGGCCGATGCCGATCCGAGTCGCCATGGGGGGGTCCGTTCGCGTCGTCAGTGCTACGACTTTATTCAGAGGTGGGTGCCGCGTTGCCCACGAGGCGTGAGGCCTGGGCCTGCATCATCCGCAGGATGTTGAGAAAGCCATTGGCGCGCGATGGGGTGAGGCTGGCCTGAAGGCCTGTTGCGGCGATGAAAGCAGGGTCCACAGCCATGACTTCTGCTGGAGTGAGGCCATCAAGGCCCTGAATCAGCAAGGCCAGCAACCCTTTGGTGATCAGGGCGTCAGAGGCACCCTGCCAGTGCAGTACTCCATTGTCGAGGCTGGAGTGGATGAAGACCTGGGAGACGCAGCCCTGAACGCGACGGTCTTCCGTTTGCAATTCTTGCTCCATCGCAGGCAACTTTTTGGCTAGCCAAAGCACGTATTCGTAGCGTTTACGTGCGTCTGGCGTGCTATTGAGTTTTTCCGCCAGCCGGTCGAGGGCGGCGCTGCCGTAGCTGCTGCCGGCACTGGCGGATGGATCCATGGCGTATCAGCCGATGCGTGAGCGTCGAACCCTACCGAGCAGGGTGGTGGTGCTGAAGAAACCCACGCCTCCGAGCGCGGCAAGCAGAAGAGCGGACGATGGCTCCGTCTGGCTGATCGCATCGATCTGCACCTCGCCATTGCGGATCGGTAATGCCAGGTAGTCCCGGTGTCCCGGGCCGCCATCAACCTGCAGATCCACGGTTTGCAGGTCCGAGTTGTCTTGGTCGAGGGTCGGCAAGATCAGTCGTAGCTGACCGCTTGCATCGATGCGACCCAATTCCGCTCCGGCGCTGCCATCGGCCTTCATGAAGCGCACCACGGCACCGTTCACTGGATCGCCGCTGGAGTAGGTGCTGCGCAACTCCAGGTTGCCGTTGAGATAGCGAAGGCTGCTTTCGATCGCATGGGCTTTGCCTTCAGTCGGCAGGCACAGCGCCAGGGTGCAGGCCGTGGCGCCAAGCATCAGGCTGCCTTTCAGACTGAACATCGATCGCAGGCAAACAGCCGCTTCATCGTGCGGGCCATCACCAGGAATGGGAAGGGGCGCTCCCGAATCCGTTGCGGCTCAAGAGTGTTGTCGGCGTCGTGACCTACGGCTCGCCTTGGGCCTTGGGCATGGCTTGTCCTCAGTGCTTGAAGTCTCTGGAGACGTCTGCGCCAGCACGCGACAGCCTCATTCAGCACCAGTCTTCAGCCGTTGTCGGTGCGGCTGGCTTGCTCTCTCCACTCCACTCCTCTTTCGCTGACCCAGCCATCAAAGGGCAGATCCCAGGCTGATCTGGGCAGGTCGACCGGGCTGATGCAGGCCTGGGCTACCACCACCATGGCCCTCACGCCCTTCCAGTCGGGGTCGGCACGCAGGCGGTCGTAATAGCCACCGCCGTAGCCAAGCCGCACCCCATGCAGATCCACAGCAAGGGCTGGCACGAGCAGGATCTGGATCTCCTGCGGCATCAGCAGCCTTCCGGTTTGTGGGGCGGGGATTCCGCAGCTGTCAGGGGGGAGTGGGTCGCCATCCCAGGGGCGATACGTCAGTCCGCCTGCTCCATCGCTGCAGGGCAGGGCCAGGGGCCAGGACTCTCCTGCCGTTGGTAAGGAGCGCAGGTCGGTTTCTCCTGGAAGCGGCCAGTAAATGCCGATGTGGCCGCCGCCGCGGATGAGAGCACCTCGGGCGATCATGCCCCCCAGCATGTGCTCCACGGCTGCTTGGATCAGGCAGTCATCGCGTTGTCGTCGCTTGATGCGGAAATGGCGGCGTAGCCGCTGTTTGGCTTCTTGGCTGTTGTCATTTTGGCTGTTGTCAGTCGACGCCTGGTTCATGGCAGCAGCCCCCAGCGCCCCATCAGGGGGAGATGAAAGTGGAGATGGGTCTCCCCCTCCGGCCATAGCGCCTCCAGCTCATTCCGTAGGGCGGTCATGAGGGCAGGAGCCTGGTCGGCCCTGCGCAGGGCCGACCAGGTGCTGATAAAGCCCAACAGTTGATCCATGGACCATTGCAGTTCGATGCGCAGTTGCGAGGGGATCGTCTCGCTGGATCCAGGGAAGGGCAGATCGCTGTAGCGCTGATCCACATGGGCCCGTTCGGGTGGCCACCATCGATGCAGGCGCTGGTGGTAAAGCTGATCAAGCCAGGTTTGCAGTGCTGGCGGGGCTCCTTGGAGAGGGTCGTAGCCCACCCAGGCCAGTAATCCACCAGGTCGAAGCACCCGCTGCACCTCCAGGTTGAAGTGGGGAACCTTCAGCCAGTGGATGGCCGCAGCCACCACCACAGCATCAAGACTCGCGTCCATGAGCCCGCTCTGTTCCGCCGCGGCCACCCTGTAGTGAATGCGGGGATGGGCAGGGGCCGCGGCAATTTGGGCAGGGCTGAGGTCCGTGGCTTCCACACGGTCAAACCATTGGGCCAGCCCCAGGGAGGCCTGTCCGCTGCCGCAGGCAACATCCCAGCAGCAGTGATGGTGAGTGGTTTGATCGGCCAGCCAGCGGAACAGCTGGTCTGGATAGCGCGGACGGCAGTGTTGATAGGAGGTGGCCACTGCGTCGAACCAACCATGGTCGGGGCCGCTGCTCATCGCTGGCACCAGGGGTTGAAGGCTGGAGTGAAGACCATCCATCCTTGCCTTTGATGGAGCTTCTCGCCGATCTCTCGATACCGAGTGCGCCAGCTATGGACACGCCTCTCTTCACTGGCGGACTCCCATGGCCGCCTGCCTCTGCAGAGATCTAGAGATGGCAATTGGTGATCTGTCGTCGCTGTTCTTTCGGCGCGCCTGCGTTTTGTTCACATCGCTTGAACTGCAATCTTCGCCTGATGACTCCCAGTTTGTATTCACAACCGAGTGTTGAATTGGGCGCTGATTGATGATGCCAAAAGCGGGGCAATTGTGATCATCAGTGTGGTTGTTCGGCTTGGTTGGTGGTCATTCGCACTCAGCTTCTGGAGGTTGGCAAGCTGCTCAGAATTCTGGCGGGATCGCGTCTTGTTTGGAATGAAGAGTCTGAGACAGCTCGCTCATAGGAATGCATCGCCTGTCTGAAGCCCTATGTCACTTGATGGCAACGTGTCTGATTGGACGCCATCGTGGGCAGAGAGGGAGCTGAGACATGTTCAAAAAGCTCAGGGAGCGCTTCTGGAGCAAGTCACGGCAGCCAGGCCCTGGCGCAGACTCTGCTGATGTACAAGCAGGAGCTGCTGACCACGATTCAAGGCCTCAGAAGACTGCAGAGAATTTGATTACGGTGGATGGACGCCGGTATGACTCTGCAGACATCTCTGAGGATGTCTCCCAAATGATCACAGATCTGATCAAGGCCGATCGCGCCCTCCGTCGCCATAGCGACAAGGTGCAGATCTTGCGGCTTGGGCGGCGGCAAATGGAACAGCAGCTTCGCCAAGGCCTTTCAGGTTTGTAGGCCTGAGCCTCACTGCAGCATGTCTCCCAATCGGATTGCCAAGTTTTGATGTTGCTTCGGCAGTATCTTGATCTGCCGATTGATCTGCACCTTGGGTTCGCGCTGAAAGTGTTGTGCTGAATGTGTCGCGCTGAACGTGTCGCGTTGATCAGGGCGACTGTTGTTCTACTCGCAACGTACGTTTGTTGGTCTTAGAGGAAGTCATCATTGTCTTCAGCTGGCTCATAAGCTTGCATTGCAAGTGCCGCGGTGACAAAGGCCAGGCCAATCAAGAATTCCATGGGGTTTGGAATCGTGGATGCCTATTGATCTTGTTGTGCTCTTTGAATGGATGCGGTGCAATTGATAACCCTCGGGAAAGGGTATACAAGACTGCGCTTTTTTGGTGCGTGAGTCGATCTTCCTGTTTGTGTGAATTAATTGCCTCTGAATCGTTGTTTTTGTTGTTGGCATGGCTCGGTGCTCTTGGTCGACGGAACCGGGTCGTCAATGCCTGACCTTCCCCTGAGTTCAAGTCAGCCTTGGCTTCAAACTTCGAAGATTCGGATGCCTATCTCTGAAACCAGCTGGTGAGTGCTACGGCCAGAGCATCGGCGGCGTCATCGGGGCGTGGTGGCGTGTCGAGGTTGAGTTCGCGCATCACGGCGTCAAGCACTTCATCCTTGTCTGCATGCCCATGGCCCGTAAGGGCCTGCTTGATCTGCATTGGGGGGAATTCCACGATTGGTAGACCGAAGCGGGTCAGCGTCATGATCACCACACCCCGCGCCTGCACCACAGCAATCGTGTTGCTCGAACGGTAGAAAAAGAACTTTTCAACGGATGCGATCTCCGGCTTCCAGAGGCGGATCAACTGACGTAGATCACGGGCGATCTCCACCATCCGCTCGCCCTCACTGCGACCGGCATCGGTGCGAATGATGCCGCAGTCCACCATCCGCTGGCTATCAGCCCCTCTGCCTGCGCTTGGATCGACATCGATGACGCCATAGCCCACACGGGCCAAACCTGGATCGATGCCGAGGATGCGCATGCGGTCTTGGTTTAGGCCACCAGAGCCAGTTCGAATTCAGCTCGGTCGCTGCTCTCGCTGCGTTCAAACACCTTGCAGAACACTTTGACCACCCGGTCACCAGAGTCCACTTGCTCGAGGGGGTCTTTGCGCAGGCGGTGGCGGAGGCAGCAGGAGGCGACACGGGCGACGTCCTCTTCGCTGACCTCGGTGCGCCCTTCAAATGCAGCCAGGGCACGAGCGGCGCGGTTGGTGACGATGTCACCCCGCAAACCATCAACGTCGAGCTCACCGCACACGGCTGAGATCCGCAGCCGTAGGTCGTCATCGATGCGCACCTGATCCAGGCGTTGCTGAGCTTCCACAACCCTTTGTTGCAGGGCCTTTTGGTTCGACTCCACGCTGGTACTGAAGCCGTCAGGGTCGGAGTCGAAGGCAGTGCGCTGATCCACCACTTGCACGCGTAGTTCGGGCTCGCGCACGGTGCGAACTTCCACGCTCATCCCGAAGCGGTCCAGCAATTGGGGCCGTAGCTCGCCTTCTTCCGGGTTGCCGGATCCGATCAAGACAAAGCGGGCTGGGTGCCTGACGGACACGCCTTCACGTTCAACGGTATTCCAGCCAGAAGCGGCAGAGTCCAGTAGGACGTCCACGAGGTGATCGTCCAGCAGATTGACCTCGTCGACGTAGAGCAGGCCGCGATTGGCCTTGGCCAGTAGCCCAGGCTCGAAGGCGCGCACGCCTTCGCTCAGAGCTTTCTCAATATCAATCGTGCCGCAGAGCCGGTCTTCTGTGGCACCGAGTGGGAGGTCGACCATGGGCACCTGGCGTTGTTCGGTGCCAAGGCTTTCGCCGCGATCCAAGCGCTCACGCACCTCGCTGCTCTGGAGGTCGGGATCGGAGGGGGAGCTGTTGTACGGGTCGCCTGCCACGACCTCGATCCCTGGCAGCAGATCAGCCAGGGCTCGGATTGTGGTTGATTTCCCGGTGCCTCGGTCACCCATGATCATCACTCCGCCGATGCGGGGATCAATCACATTCAGTAGAAGGGCCAGCTTCATCTCCTCCTGGCCGATGACGGCGGTGAAGGGGAAAACCCTGCGCTTCCGGGGTGCACTCACGGGCTGACACTCACAGTTGCTGTGGATTGTTTCACAGGCAGGACGGATAACACCTGCGGTGGTGTGGCATCGGCTGGATAAATGAGGCGAACCTGCACCCGACGGCTGGCGCCTGGGGCCAGGGTGACGCGGCCTAACACTGGACCTTCCATGCCCTGGTGCAGAACAAGATGATGCAGCCGTCGTCCGCTGGGGCGGCCTTCACTCCCGTCTAAACCCCTCACTTCGACGGGCCCACGGAACATCACTGAACTCTTTGCCGGACTCTGAAAGCGCAAACTGTCAGATCTGCTGCCGCTCTTGATCGGAGATTCGAGGGCGATGGCGACGCTGCGCGTCTCTCGACCTGGGTTGTGCAGTGGTAGACGGATGTCGTACTCGACTCCGTAGTTGCCATGGGCAGCCCAGGCGGTGCCGGGGCTGAAGGCCTGCAGCTCCGCGGTCTGTACCTGGCCGGTGCCCAGCTCCCCTCGCTCCAGGCTGCTGATTGGCCAAGAGATTGGCGCCTGAGGTAGCGACAGAGTGCTAGTGCCGGGGTCGGTGATGGTGGCGGCCCAGCGACTGCCCACCTGGATGCCGCTGACGCGCGAATAAATCATTTTGCCTCGGCTGCCTCGTGGCGTGGGCATGTGTTCCTTTGGGCTGAGGCGTCCTGAGCGCAGCAGCTCCTGCCAACGGGTCAGCGTTGGTGCATCGTCGTTGTTGCCCTGGGCGGCCAAAGTTGCCAGATAGACCGGCCCTGAGCTGCGCAGTCGCAGTTGCAGATTGCGGCCATTGAGCAAGGGGTCAAGGCCGGCCACCGGAATGGGGAGCACCATCAGGCTGCTGGGAGCTCCAGGCTCCAGCGTCCAGACCTTTGGGAGTTCAGGCGCGCTGGACCCTCGCAACAGGTCACCGGCGACGCGGCTACCTGGTCCTGCTGCGATCGGCTCGCTGGTCTCGCTCATCAGTGCAGGCAGAGGCAGGAAGGGGGCCGCTGTTTGGCCGGGGGCGGTGGCCTGGGAGAGCGAGGTGCTTCCACCCACCAACTCCAGAGTCACCGGACCATCACCCACAGGCTGGGCCAGCACTGCCAGCCAGAGGGTGGAGTCGAGTTGTTCAGGGGTGCCTGCGTAGACGTGATGGCTGAACAGATCGAAGCGGCCGTCGAGAGGCTGATTCAGCCCAGGCTTGTCGGGAAAGGTGGAGAGCAGGATCCCGTCGTCGGTGATCAGTTCCGGGTTGTTGTCGTTCACCACCATCACTTGATCGAGTCCACCTGGGAGGGCCAGCACCTTCTGCTGCCTCTGAATGGTTCGCACCTCAGGTGTTGGCTCGAGATTGTCGGTCGCGCCTGCAGCTATGACTCCTGTTTCGACACAGCACAAGCCGAGGGCGGCCAGGGTGAGAGCCATCGTTCCCCGAGCTGTTCGGCGGCGATCAGTGGTCATGCGAGTGCTGCCATTCGCCACTGTTCTAGGGAGATGGTGCAGCAGTGGCAGGTTGGGCCGGTGCGCGAAGGGGCACTGGCTTTGGTTTGAGCACCGGGGCCATCGCTGCCGCCATGCTGCGGATCAGTTCGGTGGAACGGGGGTCGTTGAAGGGGCCCTGCACCATGAATGCTGCAACGGCTCGGCTGCCATCGGGTAGTTCGATCAAGCCCGCATCGGCGTAGGCGATGCCGATATCGCCTGTTTTGTTGTAAACCCTGTAGCCCTTGATCATCAGGCTGGCATCGGGGCGGCCCTGTTCGCCGCCTAGTCCTTTGAGCAGACCACCTGGGAGCAAACGATTGGTCACCGAGGTTCCCATCACCTCCCTGAACAGGTCTCGGCTGCGGGTGCTGAGGGCTTTTCCTGTGTCCACGAGGGCGATCGCACGGGCCAGGTCTCGGGCGCTGGAGGTGTTGGTGCCCTGGAGATCAGGCAGCCAGTTGTTCACCTCAGTAGCGCTCAGGCCCAGGGCATTGAAACGGGTATTCACGACCTCTTTGCCACCCGCCCGTTCGATCAACAGGTTGGTGGCGGTGTTGTCGCTGATCCGGATCATCTCAGTGGCCACTTCATGGGTGGGGAAGCGCGTTCCAAGAGGTTTGGTGGCCATCCAACCGGCGCCACCTCCCACAACCTGTTTGGTGAGTGTGAGCGGTTCGTTCCAGCGCAGGCTGCCGCTGTCGAGCAGCTCAAGGGTGGTGAGCAGGATGGGTGTCTTGATCGAGCTGGCAGCAGGCAATGCCGTGTCGGGATTGAGCTCGGCGTAGCGCCCGTCATCGAGCACGAGCATGAAGGCACTGACCTTGAGGTCGTTCTGTTGCGCTGCCAGCTGACGCCAGCGACCGCTCAGGGTGGTGACTTCCTTTTTGGTCTCGAACCGCCCGAGCTGAGCACCCCAGGCTTGCGTCGGATGCTGTTGGTTCTTCACTGCGCTCGGCGTGAGCTTGGTGGTGATGCCTTCGCCTTCGGGCAGCGTCAACCAGTCGGGCAGGTTGATCTGGCCATGTTCGATTTGGGGCGCCAGCATCTTTAGAGCGGAGCCAGTGATCACCCCGAGGCCGATGCCCATCAGCATCAACCGCAGCATGAGCCGCACCGGCTTGCCCCACCCAGGTTGGTTGCGCTTGGAACGACTGCTGCTCACCCGAGATTGATGGAGGGCTGCCAGAGGTTAGGGGCGGTGTTGCCGAACCGCCCAGCGGAGTTGGCGCACCATGCCGCGCAGTAGGGCCACTTCATCGGCTCGGATCAGGCCGCGCAGCAGCAACCCTCTCAGTTTGGCCATGCGGGCTCGTGCCGTGTGCTCGAGCAGAAAGCCCACCTCCAGCAGCAGCTCCTGGGCATCGTCCAGGCAGGCTTCCAACTGCTTAGGGCTAGACGGTTCAATCGGCTCGGCAGGGATTGGCGCAGGATTGGCCATGGCTGCCGCCTCCGCTTCCATCGTCTGCTTCGCCGCTGCAACGCGCAGACGGGTGATCTCGTGGAGCACGACTGCCACGGCGTGAGAGAGGTTGAGCGATGGATAGTCGCCACTGCTGTGGAGCGTGATCACCCGCTGGCTGAGCAGTAGCTCGGCATTGGTGAGGCCATGGTCTTCCCGACCGAATACCAGAGCCAGTGGTTGTTTGGATCCTGTCTTGATCGCCCATGGCAGCACGGCGTCTGGAGGGCCGAGAGGAATGGTGCCGTGATCCAGTCGGCCTGCTGTGGCGACCACTCGGCTGCAGTCGCCCACAGCCTCTAGCAATGTGGAATAGACGCGGGCTGCCTCCAGCACAGGCCGGCCATGCACCGCCATCCGTCGTGCATCGGCATCGTTCGGGTCGCATCGCGGTGCCACGAGGCGCAGATCATCAACGTCGAAATTGGCGCAGAGTCGGGCCACGCTGCCCACATTCAGAGGACCGGCCGGTTCCACCAGCACCACGCACAGTGATCCCTTCAAGCTCATTCAGGGGCCGTGAAGGATTTGAGATGGGCCAGTAGGTCGGCCATGTCTTGCGGTTCGATCTCGAAGCGGGGCATCGGCGGTGTCTGACCACTGACCACCTGCTGGATGATTTGGGGATCGTTCAGGCGTGATTCCACCCCTTTGAGGCTGGGCCCCACCAACCCCTGGCCGGCAATGCCATGGCAACCGGCGCAGTTGATGCGAAAGAGCAGGCCACCATGCTCGGCATCACCTGAGAGCGAGCGAGTCGCAATCACATAGGGATCACGGCCGGCACTGCGCATCACCCAGAGCAGCAGCACGATGCATGTCAGCGCCGCCAGCGTGACCAGCCCAGCAATTAAGCCCCGGCGTCGCGGCGGCGTTGCTGCAGCAGTTGATGACGGGGCTGTCACGATCGCGTCCAAGCCATGAAACAATTGTGGGCAAGTTTTCCATTGAGCGCGACATGATCGAACCCCTGCTCTGCGGCATCGTTCTGGGTCTGATCCCCGTCACCTTGTTGGGTCTGTTCGTTGCGGCTTGGAATCAGTATCGCCGGGGCAGTGCTCTAGGGGGCTGAGAAACAGCACAGAACTGTTGCCGTAATGGCGTTGATCCACTTCCCGCCACCCATTCGGAGTGGCGGGTTTTTTTGTCTTGGTGTGTTCGCAGAGCACAACGGCGTCTTGTCGCAACCACTGCCCGCTGATCAGAGCGTCCAGTCCTGCGCCATAGAGCCCTGAGCTGTAGGGCGGATCGAAGTACACCAGATCAAAGCCAGGATCGTCGGCTGGGCGTCCTCGCTTCAGCCAGGTGACCAGGTCGCGCTGCACAACCACGACCTGCACAGGGTCGGGTTGGCCGGAGGCGGTGGCGATCAAATTGCTGCGGCAGATGGCTGCAGAGGCTCCATGGGCCTCGATGGCAACCACCCGTTGCGCCCCGCGTTGAAGTGCTTCACAGCCCATCACACCGCTGCCACTGCAGAGGTCTAACCAGTGGGAACCGTCGAGACGCGGGCCCAGGATATTGATCACCGCCTCACGCACTCGGGCTGTGGTTGGGCGAGTCTCTCCTCCCTTTGGACTGCGCAGTTTCCGTCCGCCGGTGAGCCGAAGCTGACCCTGGCCGCCGCTGCTCACTGGGGAAGAGGTGCGCCCTGATCCAGCCAGCGCAACCACCGCTTCAGCAGCCGCTGGCCGGCTTCACCGGATTTTTCTGGGTGGAACTGGCAGGCTCCAAGTCGTCTCTCCCAGACGATGGCGGTGGCCTTGCCCGAGCCAAATGGGGCCGTCGCGGCCAATGCGGCGGTGTTGGCGGGATGGGCGGCGTAGGAATGCACGAAATACATCCACTCCTGATCGTCTTGGACGCCTAGTAACGGCGAGGGCTGGCATGACTGGAGCCGTGCCCAGCCCATATGCGGGATCCGTTCGCCTTGGTCAGCAGGCAGGCGCTCCACCCGTCCAGGCAGCATGCCAAGCCCACCTCGGCTTCCCTCATCACTCGCGTCGAACAGCAGCTGCAGACCCAGACAGATGCCGAGCAGCGGCCGCTGATCGTCGTGCCATTGGCGCAGGTCTGGCACCAGCCCCGTGGCCTCAAGTCGTTCCATCGCTGGGTCGAAGGATCCAACCCCAGGCAAGATCAGGGCGCTGCAACCGTTGAGGTCTGTCGCCTGATGCACAGCTTTCAGTGACACGCCAAAACGGCGAAAGGCAACCTGCACCGAGTGCAGATTGCCCATCCCGTAATCAATCAGACCGATCGTCAAGTTGACGAGTGCAATCAGAGGTACTTGGAGATCGTGCCAGAGAGGGTGGCCTTGGGAACGGCTCCAACCACCGTGTCAACTTTCTGGCCGCCTTTGAACACCATCAAGGTTGGAATGCTGCGGATGCCGTACTGGCTTGCAACGTTTGGGTTTTCGTCGGTATTCAGCTTGAAGACCTTGATCTTGCCCTCGAACTCCTTGGAAATCTCATCAACGATCGGGGCGACCATGCGGCAGGGGCCACACCAGGGTGCCCAGAAGTCCACGAGCACAGGCACGTCGCTTTGGAGCACGTCCTGCTCGAAGGAGGCGTCTGTAACAGCAGCTGCGCTGGACATTCTCTTGACCTTGGTATGTGCGGAAATTTAGCAATGGTTTTAAGGAAAACCCGGGTTTCACGCCCCTTTAGGGAGGAACTGTGATCAACCCCTGAAGACAAAAAGCCCGAACGCGTCGGGCCGGAGGGTGTGAGGAGTGTGTGGGCCGGAGCCCGCACGCCTGAAGATTAACGCTTGTCTCAGGCGTCTCAACCATCTTCGTTGCTTTGCAGTGGTCGGGGTTCTTACTTGCCCATGCCCAGCTGTTGGGCTTTTTGATAAACCTTGCCTTCCGTGAGGAGCGACGGGGCGACGACCACTTCGACTTGCTGCATCTCTTTGATGGTTCGGGCACCGAGGGTGCCCATGGATGTTTTCAGGCAGCCGAGAAGGTTGTGGGTGCCGTCGTCGAGCTTGGCGGGGCCACGCAAGATCCGTTCGAGACTGCCGGTGCTGCCAACATTGATGCGGGTGCCGCGGGGAAGCACGGGGCTGGGTGTGGCCATCCCCCAGTGGAAGCCGCGACCAGGAGCTTCTTCGGCGCGGGCGATCGGGGAGCCGATCATCACGGCGTCAGCACCGCAGGCTAGGCACTTGCAAATATCACCACCGGTCACGATTCCACCATCGGCAACGATCGGCACGTAGCGGCCACTTTCACGTTCGTAGTCGTTTCGAGCTTCGGCACAGTCCGCAACGGCTGTGGCCTGAGGGATGCCAACGCCAAGCACACCGCGAGAGGTACAGGCTGCCCCTGGGCCAATGCCCACCATCACGCCTGCGGCTCCGGCGCGCATCAGCTGCAGGGCAACGTCATAGGTGACACAGTTGCCGATCACGACGGGGACACCCATGTCACGGCATAGGGCCTCGAGATCGAGGGTCTCCTGGCCTTCCGGGCCGATGTGATTCGTGGAGACGACAGTTGCTTGCACGAAAAACAGATCAGCACCTGCTTCGGCGATGGCCTTGCCGAAGCGCAGGGCGGCCACGGGAGTTCCGCTCACCGCGGCGATGCCACCCTGAGCCTTGATCTGTTGAATCCGCTTGCGGATTAGGTCTTCCTGCACTGGCTGGCTGTAGATCTCCTGCATCAGTGGGACGAATGCGTCCTTGGCCACCGCGGCGATCTTGTCGAGTACCGCGTTGGGGTCCTCGTAGCGGGTCTGGACGCCCTCAAGATTCAGCACACCCAGGGCGCCGAGTTGAGAGAGCTTCACGGCCATGTCCACATCGACGACGCCGTCCATTGCACTGGCAATGATCGGAATCTCACGTTGAATTCCGCCCAGGCTCCAATGGGTGTTAGTCACCTCCGGGTCAACGGTGCGGCCGCCTGGCACCAGGGCTATCTCGTCGATGCCATAGGCCCGACGGACAACTTTGGAACGACCAAGCTGAATGTTCACCGCAAGCGAATGAAAGATCTGGTCAAGCTACCAAGCGGCCTTGGCTTGATTGGCCGCTTGGCTTGATCGAGATCTTGCCAGGGAGATGCTTCAGTTTTTGCTGCCGGTGAAGGAGTTCCAGCGTTCGCGCAGGCTCTGGAGCACGTCGCGGCGTTCGTCGCTTCTGACCAGTCGTGTCACGGAGAATTGGATCATCCAGCAAATTCCCACCAGCTCGAACAGGCGGGGGGCCAGGGGGATGGTGTCAATCGCGCTGAGGAGTCCGGAATAGACCTTGATCAGAAGGACAACGGCCACCAGGATGGCCACAATCCGCAGCGGCTGGCGCAGGTGATTGAGCTGCTCGCCGAGATCGTTGCCTTCCCACCAGGACGTCAGCTTGGCGGTGAGCAGTTTCCATTCGCCACCGGTGCTGGCGTCGTCATCACTGCCACTGCCGGCAGGGATGGAAATCCGTTCGGCGATTACGGCGTCGTCGCTCGGTGTTGGTGCTGGTGGCGTGGTCGGAACTGAGGGAGGGGGAGTTGTCCCCGCGGTGGTTGACGTCTCAGCCGAATCCTTCTGGCTCGGGGAGGTTGGTGGCTGTGCGCTTGTGGAGGCGTTGGAACTGAAGGGATCAGGAGTTGTTTGCATCCCTGTTCCTGCCGAGAACGAGGGCGTGGACGGTGTTGAAGGGGAGGGTTTGGTTTGTGGATTGGTCGCGTCGTTGGCTGCTGCGGCATCGCTCCCTGCGCCATCGCTTGCTGAGGCCTCGGAGCTTGTGTCGGCAGCAGAAGTGGTGTCTCCGGAGGGAGAAGAAGGGGTGCTCGAAGAGGAGGTTGAGATATTGATTTCAGAGCTCATCGCGGGTCTCACGCGTTGTAGGCAGGCAATTTAAGGGCGGTCGACGAAAATTGTCTTCCCTCAGCATTGATTGGTATTGATCGCAATAACTGGTGAGTAGCGCTCTGCCGCGATAAAGTTGTTGGGTCTTTTAGGTCTTGTATGGCGGATCCAGTGGGGCCCGGCAACGGTGGTCCTGGCGAGTCCGACGACCGGATCATCCAGACGGATCTGCGCAACGAGATGTCGCGTTCCTATCTGGAATACGCGATGAGCGTGATCGTTGGGCGTGCTCTGCCCGACGCCCGCGATGGTCTCAAGCCCGTGCATCGCCGCATTCTCTATGCGATGTACGAACTGGGGCTCACCAGCGATCGGCCTTATCGGAAATGTGCCCGTGTGGTGGGCGAGGTGCTCGGTAAATATCACCCCCATGGCGATACCGCCGTCTATGACGCCCTGGTGAGGATGGCCCAGGACTTCTCCATGTCGATGCCGTTGATCGACGGCCACGGCAACTTTGGTTCGGTTGATAACGACCCGCCTGCGGCGATGCGGTACACCGAATCGCGTCTGCGGGCTCTCACCACCGACAGCCTTCTCGAAGATATCGAGGCTGAGACCGTTGATTTCGCTGACAACTTCGATGGGTCTCAACAGGAGCCCACGGTGCTGCCTGCACGGATCCCCCAGCTGCTTCTGAATGGATCGGCGGGGATTGCCGTCGGCATGGCGACCAATATCCCTCCCCACAACCTCACTGAGCTGATTGATGGCCTTCTCGCTCTGATCGAGGACTCTGAAATCGATGACAGCGCCTTGATGCGCATCATCCCTGGCCCCGACTTCCCCACTGGAGGCCAGATTCTCGGCCGCACCGGCATCCGTGAGACCTATCTCAGTGGCCGCGGCTCGGTGACGATGCGAGGCGTGGCTGAAATCGAGACCATCGAAGCCCCCGGCCGGCCAGACCGCGATGCCGTGATCATCACGGAGCTTCCCTATCAGACCAACAAGGCGGCTCTGATCGAGCGCATCGCCGAAATGGTCAACGACAAGAAGCTGGAGGGCATTTCCGATATTCGCGACGAAAGTGATCGCGACGGCATGCGCATCGTGGTGGAGCTGCGCCGCGACGCTTATCCGCAGGTTGTGCTCAACAACCTGTTCAAGCTCACACCGCTGCAGAGCAATTTCAGCGCCCATATGTTGGCGCTGGTGAACGGTGAACCGATCCTGCTCACCCTGCGCAAAATGCTGCAGGTGTTTCTCGACTTCCGCGTCGAGACGATCGAGCGACGGACTCGCTACTTGCTGCGGAAAGCAGAGGAACGTGACCACATCCTCCTCGGTTTGTTGCTGGCACTCGACCAGCTCGATCCGATCATTGCCCTGATCCGGGCAGCGTCCGACACGGCCACGGCCCGTCAGCAGCTGCAGGAACGTCATGGCCTCACCGATGTGCAGGCGGACGCGATTCTGCAAATGCAACTGCGTCGCCTCACAGCTCTGGAAGCCGACAAGATCCGGCTTGAGCATGAAGATCTTGTGACCAAGATCGCTGATTACAAAGACATTCTTGGTCGCCGCGAGAGGGTTTTCGGGATCATTCAGGACGAGCTCAGGCAGCTGCGTGAGCGCCACCAAGTGGAGCGCCGCACTGAAATTCTCGATGTGGCCGGTGGCTTGGACGACATCGATCTGATCGCTAACGAGCGCTCAGTGGTGCTTGTGACGGAAACGGGCTACCTCAAACGGATGCCGGTGAGCGAGTTCGAGGCCACCAGCCGAGGCACGCGGGGCAGAGCCGGAACCCGCAGTCAGGGTGAAGAGGCGGTGAAGCTATTCATCAGCTGCAACGACCACGACACTCTGCTGCTCTTCAGTGACCGGGGTGTGTCGTATGCCCTGCCGGCCTATCGCGTGCCTCAGTGCAGCCGCACCGCCAAGGGCACTCCCGTGGTGCAGTTGCTGCCGATCCCGAGAGAAGAAGCGATCACCTCGCTATTGGCCGTGTCGGAGTTCAACGACGACACCGATCTGCTGATGCTCACCCAGGGGGGCTTTATCAAGCGCACCCGCCTGTCGGCTTTCAGCAACATCCGTTCCAATGGATTGATTGCCATTGGCCTGGAGGAAGGGGATGCCCTCACCTGGGTGCGACTTGCGGTGCCCGGAGACAGCGTTTTGATCGGCTCTCAGGCCGGGATGACCATCCACTTCCGCCTCAGCGATGAGGAGTTGCGGCCGCTGGGCCGCACGGCACGGGGGGTGCGCTCCATGAATCTGCGCGACGGAGATGCGCTGGTCAGCATGGATGTGCTGCCTGTTGAGCTTGCCGATCAGGTGGCTGAGAGTCATGAGGATGGCGCAGATGAGGACGAGGGATCCACTGCTTCGGATGGCCCCTGGGTGCTGGTGGCCTCGGCCGGTGGTCTTGGTAAGCGGGTGCCAGTGACGCAGTTCCGACTCCAGAAACGGGCCGGTATGGGCCTTCGCGGTATGAAATTCCGCAAGGAAGGTGATGCGCTGGTCGCCCTGCGGGTGCTAGGTGCCGGAGAAGAGCTGCTGCTGGTGAGTGAAAAAGGTGTGATCGTGCGAACCAGTGCGGATGCCATTCCCCAGCAGTCCCGAGCTGCCACTGGAGTGCGACTCCAGAAGCTGGATAAAGGTGATCATCTGCTCAAGGTGGTGCTGGTCCCACCGGAGGCGGAATCCGATGCTGATGAGTCCAGCGATGAGACTTCCGACCGTCCTGATGGGGCTGAGGCAGATGCAGTCGATGCTGAAGCAAGCCAGGCAGATGCAAGCCGTGCAGATGCGGCCAAGGCCGAGCCCCCTGAACCTTCCTCTGATCAGGACAGCTGACCTTGGCTGAAGGCCCGGATGTTCTGGTGCTGGGCGGTGGACCCGCCGCCCTTTGCATCGCCTCTGAATTGGTGCTTCGTGGAGTGCACGTCGAGGGGATCAGCCCTGAGTCAGTGCAGGAACCATGGCCAAACACCTACGGCATCTGGGCGAATGAACTCAAGCAGCTGGGGTTGGAACACCTGCTTGAGCATCGCTGGAGTGACACCGTCAGCTTTTTTGGCATGGGCGGTTCGCCGGATCAGGATCAGCCCATGGCTCATGGCATCGATTACGGCCTCTTTGATCGAGCCTGCTTGCAACAGCATTGGCTCACGCGTTGCGGAGCGATGCGCTGGCATCAAGACACGGCCGAGCGGGTGGAGGCCGGGCATCAGTGCACCACAGTGACGTGCGGATCCGGCCAGATCTTGCAGGCTCGATTGGTGATCGATGCCACCGGGTCGCGCACGCCACACATCAAACGGCCGGATCATGGCCCGGTGGCGGGGCAAGCCGCCTACGGCCTGGTTGGGCGCTTCTCGAAGGATCCGACCCCTTCGGGGCGGTTTGTGCTGATGGATTACCGCTGCGATCACCTCAGCGCTGAACAACGCACACAACCGCCGACCTTTCTCTACGCGATGGATCTGGGTGACGGTGTGTTTTTTGTGGAGGAAACCTCCTTGGCCCTTGCACCGGCCGTTCCCTTCGACGTGTTGAAACTGAGGCTTCAGCAGCGCCTGGATCAGTGCGGTGTTCAGATCAAGGAGGTGCTGCACGAGGAGTTGTGCCTGTTCCCGATGAACCTCCCGTTGCCAGATCTGCTTCAGCCAGTGCTCGCATTCGGAGGGGCGGCAAGCATGGTGCACCCCGCTTCCGGGTACATGGTGGGCTCGTTGCTGCGCCGTGCCCCCGCTCTGGCCCAGGCTGTGGCCGATGCGCTGACAGAGCATCCCGGGCTGGGTTCGGCGTCTTTGGCGCGTCGAGGATGGCAAGCACTTTGGCCCCTGCAATTGGTGTTGCGCCATCGCCTCTATCAGTTCGGGCTAGGCCGTTTGATGGGCTTCAACGAAGTGTTGCTGCGCCGTCATTTCGCCACCTTTTTCTCACTGCCACGAGACGAGTGGTTTGGCTTTTTGACCAATACCCTGCCGCTACCGCGGCTGATGGTAGTGATGTTGCGCCTGTTCGCGCTCTCCCCTTGGCAGCTGCGAAGGGGTTTGGTGCTGGGGGCAGATCCAAGCCAGCGTCCGAGCTGGGGAGCAGCGGATTCAATGGCTCCTCGGCAGAACTAAGCGGTTCCCCGCATCGAGCTCAGGCATTCGCAGGAAGCTGCCGCCAATCCGCCGGTTGGATCAATGGGAAGAGGGCGTCTTCTGCTTCCACCTCCTCCAGCCAGTGTTCGGGAAGCTCCTGGCGTCTCTCGATTGCCGCCATCAGTTGCCAGAAGCGATACAGATGGCGTTCCACGCGCTCCCTTGCCAGGTCGGTGGTGGTGCCCGAGCGCAGGATGAAACTCCAGTCAGATGACTGGGCTAGCAGGAGTTCCCGGCCTGCTTGGTGGAGCAGGCGCAGGTCGGCTTCGCTGCCAACGCCTCGGCTGCTGCGCTCCACCATTGCCTGGCCGGCTTTGCTCCACTCGGGCACGATCCAGGCGTTGGTGTCGTTCAGCCAGTAGTCGTGAAAGCCTCCACGCCCCCAGCTGGAGGGGCATGGATCGCAGATCTGCAGGTTGGGAGTGTCGCTGAGGGTCGCTCGCAAGCTGGTGAAGCCCACACCTTCTGATGGACCTTGCCGAAACAGTTCACGCAGGAAATTGGGCCCTTCAAACCACCAGTGGCCGAACAGTTCTGCGTCAAATGGGGCCACCAGCAACGGTGGAATCCCCATGCCGGTTTCTAGCCTTTCCAGTTGATGGCGCCGACCTTGTAGGAAGTGGCGGGCATGTTGCTGGGTTTTGGCTAGGGCTTCTTGAGGTTGATAGGGCTGTTTGGCATCAAGCGGAGCATTTTGGTCGCTGACCCGATGCAGCTTCAGGCCCAAGGGCCGCTGCCCCGGCAGGCCATGGGCAGCAATCCTTTCCGGCGGTAGGTCCCAGCCGAGATCGCGATGGAACTCCCGATAAGCAGGGTCACCGGGGTAGCCGTCTCTGGCCGACCACACCGGCAGGGTGGCGTCGCTGTCACGCCCGAAGAAGGCCACACCCTGGCGGCTGCAGATCGGTGCATAAACGCCATAGCGAGGTCGGGGTTTGGCATGCAGGAGCCCATGGCCGTCGAGCACGGCGTAACGCAGCCCGGCATCGCGCATCCAACGATCGAGCCCTTCGTAGTACGCGCATTCCGGAAGCCAGATGCCCAGAGGACGCTCCCCGATCAGGCGGTGGTGTTCGCGAACTGCTGTACGCAGCTGGGCGCGTACAGCTTCCGGATGCTCCCGCAATAGCGGTAGATAGCCGTGGGTAGCGCCGCAGGTCAGTAGGTCCAGCACCCCCTGCTGCTGCAGAGCGGCGAAGCGCGCGATCAGATCTCCACTGCAGTCCTGCCAGCGTCCTCGGTGACGGGTGATGGTGGCTTCCAGATGCTCAGCGGCTTCTCGACGATCGGCTGGAGCCTCCTTGAGCAGGCCAAGACGGGCATCAATCCAGGCGGGGAAGCGCTGTCGCAGCGTGGCGTCCGCCAGCAGCGACAGCAGGGTGGGAGACACCCCCATGGTCAGTTGCGGATGCTGGAGCGGATCAGCTGCCGCAGCCTCAAGCGTTTCCAGCAGCGGTAAGTAACACTCGATCAGAGCCTGAAAGAACCAGTCCTCTTCCAGGGAGTTGGGCTCGGAACCCCGCACATAGGGGAGATGGGCGTGGAGAACTAGAGCCAGTGCTCCGTGAGCCACGTTCCAGTCCCAGTAATCGAATGAATGTACCGGTAATTGCTGCAGTCTCTGCGGGATTTGACACGTCCACTCGCCTAGACTGAGCTAACTCATAGTCATTCCGACTAGCACTGCTCTCGAGGCTGTTGCCATGGCCAAGGATCCCGGCCGCGTTCTGATCTTCGACACCACCCTTAGGGATGGTGAGCAATCGCCTGGTGCCAGCCTCAACCTTGAGGAGAAGCTTGCGATCGCTCAGCAGTTGGCACGCCTTGGCGTGGATGTGATCGAGGCTGGGTTTCCCTTTGCTAGCCCAGGAGATTTCGCTGCTGTGCAGCGCATCGCCCAGCAGGTGGGTGGTGAACAGGGGCCGATCATCTGCGGCTTAGCCCGTGCCTCCCGTGGCGATATCAAGGCCTGTGCAGAGGCGGTGGCGCCCGCACCGAAGCGGCGGATTCATACCTTTATCGCCACCAGTGATATCCACCTCGAGCACAAGCTGCGCAAAAGCCGCAAGGAGGTCTTGGCGATCGTGCCTGAGATGGTGGCCTACGCCCGCTCCTTAGTTGAGGATGTGGAGTTCTCTTGTGAAGACGCTGGCCGCAGTGATCCGGAGTTCCTCTATGAGGTGATCGAAGCGGCGATTGCTGCCGGGGCGAGCACGATCAATATTCCCGACACCGTGGGCTACACCACCCCTTCCGAATTCGGTGCCTTGATTGCCGGTATCGATCAACAGGTTCCCAACATTGATGAGGCTGTGCTGTCCGTGCATGGCCATAACGACCTTGGTCTGGCGGTGGCCAACTTCCTTGAAGCGGTGCGCTATGGCGCTCGACAGTTGGAATGCACGATCAATGGAATCGGCGAGAGAGCTGGCAACGCCGCCCTGGAGGAGCTCGTGATGGCGCTGCATGTGCGTCGTCGCTTCTACAACCCCTTTTTCGGACGTCCTGAGGATTCACCGACACCACTGACAGCGGTGCGCACCGAAGAGATCACGAAGACCTCCCGGCTGGTGTCGAACCTCACCGGCATGGTTGTGCAACCCAACAAGGCGATTGTGGGAGCGAATGCCTTTGCTCATGAGTCGGGCATTCACCAAGATGGTGTGCTCAAGAACAGGCTCACCTACGAGATCGTTGACGCCCGCACGGTCGGACTCACCGACAACCGTATTTCCCTTGGCAAACTCAGCGGCCGCAGTGCTGTGCGTGCTCGCCTGGAGGAGCTCGGTTATGACCTCAGTCGCGAGGATCTGGATGAAGCCTTCTCACGCTTCAAAGATCTGGCCGATCGCAAGCGAGAGATCACCGATCGTGATCTTGAGGCGATCGTCAGTGAGCAAGTGCAGCAGCCTGAGGCCCGCTACCAGCTCAAGCTGGTGCAGGTGAGCTGCGGCAGCAGCCTTCAGCCCACCGCCACGGTCACCCTTGCGAATGAGGACGGCCAGGAGCAAACCTCCGCTGCAATCGGCACCGGTCCGGTGGATGCGGTGTGTCGTGCCCTTAATGCTCTGGCGGGCGAACCGAATGAACTGGTTGAGTTCTCGGTGAAGTCGGTCACCGAAGGCATTGATGCCATGGGAGAGGTGACCATCCGCTTGCGTCGCGAGGGGCAGCTGTTTTCTGGACACTCCGCCGATACCGATGTGGTGGTCGCGGCTGCCCAGGCGTTTGTGAATGCCCTCAATCGCCTCGTGGCCGGCAGCCTTCATCAACCGATCCATCCCCAGCGGGATGCTGCTGAAGTGGCGTCACGTCCCAGTCTGTGAGGCGTCATGGCCACCTCAGCAAAGACTCGCGCCGGAGCCCTGTTGCAGCTACTGCTGCTGATCCTGTTGGCCCTGGTGGTGCTCGTTCCCTTGCTCTGGTTAGTGAGCACCTCCCTGAAGGGACCAGCCGAAGACATCTTCAGTTCACCACCGGCACTGTTGCCGGCCCAACCCAGCCTCGCGGCCTATGGCCGCCTATTCCGGGATAACCCCCTCGGCCTCTATCTGCTCAACAGCACGATCGTGAGTGTGCTGGCCGTCGTCGCCAACTTGCTGTTCTGTTCCCTCGCGGCTTATCCACTGGCGCGGATGCGTTTCGCTGGTCGGGGATTTGTGCTGGCCCTCGTTGTGGCCACGATCCTGATCCCCTTCCAGGTGGTGATGATTCCGCTCTACCTGTTGATGGTGCAACTGGGCTTGAGGAACACCCTGATGGCACTGGTGATCCCCCAGGCTGCCACTGCCTTCGGTCTCTACTTGTTGCGTCAGAGCTTTCTGGCGGTGCCAGTCGAGCTTGAGGAGGCGGCCCGAATCGATGGCTGCAGCAAGCTTGGCGAATGGTGGAACGTGATGATCCCAGCCGCCCGTGCCGATCTGATCACCCTGGGCATGTTCGTGTTCATCGGCACCTGGAGCGATTTTCTGTGGCCGCTGGTGATCCTTGATGACCCTGGGTTGTACACCCTTCCACTTGGTCTCCAACAGCTGGCCAGCAGTTTCTCCCTGGATTGGCGCATCGTCGCCGCTGGTTCTGTGGTTTCGATCCTGCCGGTGCTGATCTTGTTTGTCTTGCTCCAGCGTTTCATTCTGCCTAGCGCGAGCAGCGACGCGGTCAAAGGTTGATCAGCGGCTTGGTTCAAGTCTGAAGGACTGGAAGGGATCAAAGTCCTCTGCAGGTCTGGCTTGCTGGCGCAGCGATTGGTTCCGTTCGATCCGTTCAGCCTGCTGTTGAGCCATCCGGCCGATGCGATCGTCCAAGTCCCGCTGATTGGCTTGGAGCTGCTGGAGCTGTTGCTCCAGCAGCTGGCTGCTCACTGCGGGGTTCTCCTCCAGACGTTGCTCCAGATCGGCGATCCGTTGTTGGATCCGGTTGATGGTGGTGGTGTGCTGTCCGAGGGCCTGCCAGAGCACCATGAACAGCACCGCGAGCATGCTCATCCCCGCAATCGGGATCAGCATCCAGACCATTTGTCTCCCTTGCATCTGCGCCGATTGCGCCTCTTGAGACAGTGCTAGCAGTCCTGACGTCAGGATGGGTTTGCGGTTGGAATGTGTTGATGGCTTTGAACGATCTGGATCAGTTGCTGGCGTTGCGCAGTGAGGACCCTTCGCTTGCCGAGCGGATGGCAGGCCCCCTCGATCTCGAGGCCTTGATTGCGCTGGCGGCCGAGCACGGACTCACCGTTACAGAAGCCGATGTTTTCGCTGCCCAGCAACGGGAGAATTCAGATCGGTCCTCCGCTCAGCTTCAGCAGGAGGCTGCCCAGGAGTCCCGGCGTCTCCGCCATTTCATTCAGGGTTAGCGAGGGCTGGTGTTGCAGGACACCGCATGCTCAGGCCCTTTTGCGGAATCTTGGGGAGGACGATTCCTTCGCTTTGACGTGGATTCCAGCAATCGGTCCATTGAGCGCATCGGCTCTGAAGGCTCTCGAGCTGTCTGTGACCATGCAGACCTTCTGCTGCTGCGTTGTGACGACAGCCAGGATCTGATCGATCAGGATCATTTCCTGGCCTGGGATGAACTGTTGGGCTTGCGCTGAGCTCCCAGCATTGAGCTGTCAGCGCAGCATCACCACGTCTGGGGTCACCCCAAGAATCTGGCCGATCCAGAGCGCATGGGTGACAGCTCCTTCATGGGTGTGAAACGCCCAGGCATTGTCTGGGGAACTGACGTTCTCAATGTGTTCATCGTGGGCGTTCACCCTCAGGTAGGTCCCAGCGCGGGGGCAGCGGAGCACGAAGCGCTCGATCGAGAAGTCCGTCATCTTCATCAACGATCTCGTTGAGACTCAATATTTCGATAGCGATGGCGGCCCCTTTGAAGGCCCCGATCCTTTGTTTTCTTGCGGTTTTCATCAACGGTTTGTGACAGCTCTGTTGACGCTGGCCTATCCCTCTTCGCTTGATTGCTCCTTTGGCATCGGGGAGCTACGGAGCCAATGCAGTCCTTTCGGCGCAGTGAACAGGCTCTGATGACCGCCGTCGCGAAACCAAGTCTGGTCTTGGGGTTGAAGTGCCGGCAGGGCAAGGTCCCATTGCTGCTCGAAGTAGGTGGCCGCTTCCTGCTCAGGGGCTGGGTCGGGCTGTTCCCAGTGCACCAGCGCGAGTTTGACGGGGTGGATCGACAGCACAGCCAGTCGCTCGCCTTCGTCTGGGGCCGGCACGATTCGTTCCTCGATCGATTCTTGGCTCACGAACAGGCGAAGGCTGCCGTTGCAGTCGCGTCCGTCCAGTGGGTATTTGCACAAGTACAGCGCCCTTGCCTTCTTAAACAGGGGTGAAGGCGCTCGCTGCATCAGGGATTCGTAAGCCTGCTGGAGCCTTGCGTTCGGCATCGGAGCGTGATGTTTGAACTTTCCGGCCTCGCAGTGGCGCCAACACCGACACCGAGGCGAGACTGGTGACAGTTTGCAGTCTGGACCAGTGGGAGAGCGTTGCCGGCCGCAGTACCGACTCGTTGCTCTTGATGGCAGTCCGCATCCGGTTCTTGATGCCCCGTACGACTCCATGGAGGCGGCTGAGGCTGCTGCTCAGCGATGGTGCACTGGTCAGGGTCGCGCCTTTGCGATGGGGCAGAGCGGGATTGGCGTCGAAGTTCAGACCAGTTGTGGGGAGTGGCGCACCGTTGGCTATCCGCTCAGTTGCCTGCGCTCTCGCTAGACCGGGGTGAGGTGATCTTCTGCTGTGATGTGGGTCAGTGTGGACCTCTGTGTTGTGCCTCTCGGTGTCGGGGTCTCCTTGGCGCCTTATGTCGCCGCCTGCCAGCGGGTGATTGAGCAAGCGGGGCTCGACCACGAGCTAGGTCCGAATGGAACTGCGATTGAAGGTGAGTGGGACGCGGTTTTTGCTTGCGTGAGGGACTGTCATGACGCCGTGCACGCTTTGGGTGCTCCTCGCGTTTACACCACCTTGAAGGTCAATACCCGCACGGATCGGCAGCAGAGCTTTCGCGACAAGGTCGCCAGTGTCCAGGCGTCGACGGGCGACGGTGCCTGAGGGCTGAAAACCGGAGAACTTCTGTGCAAAACAACAACGCTTGGGAAGTCCTGAGTCCAATGAGACCAGGGATGCGATTGGCTTGTTTTGCGGATGCGTGCTCTGGGCTGTGCTCTTCTGTTCGGCTTGGCGATCGGTGCAGGTTCCGGTCTGTCGGCCCGGGCTGAAACCTGGGACAGGATTGGTCGTTTTGCTGCGACGCTCCGTAAAGCGGGTACGTCCACGCTGGTGGCCAGAGATTGTCCGAACACCTTGCTCGGTGCTTTCCATTCCCAACGCAATGCCCTGCTGATCTGTGCCAATAACCTGCCCAACGATCCCGCGGAGATCTGGGAGGTCTTGGCCCATGAGGCGGCTCATGTGATGCAGCATTGCCGCGGTGGCCCGCTGCTGGTGGAGGGTCAGATGGACGATGCGATTGCCCGGGTGCGCTCCCGTTCCCCGCGTCTGTTTAAGGAGCTGAGTCTCTATCACAGCAGTCAGCACCGTGACGAGGTCGAAGCTCGGCTGGTGCAGACGCTGCCCCCCGATCAGGTGGAAGCCTTGTTTCAGAGGTTCTGCGCGATGCGACTGACTGGAACGAGCTCGGAATCGTGATTGTTCGGGAGGTGAGTGCCATGGATGAGCAGCAGCCGATCACGCCACTCACCGGCCCAGTGTTCGATGACGAGGGCCGACTCACGTACATGGGGGTGGATGGACGCCGTTATGTCGTGGTCGATGGCGTCGATTTTGATGAGCAGGATGCCGCCAAGGTGATGAAGGTCCTGCAGTTGGCAGGCGGCGTGTTTGAAGAGATCGAGCAGCATTGCCACCATTGGTTGCAAATGGTGGAGGACTCGCCCCTGAGCGAGGAAGAGGCCTTGTCGTTGTTGCTGGCCACTCTTGAAACCGTGTTGGAACGAAAGCACGATGACCAGCAGGACCCTGGACAAGGGAGCTGAGGGTGCGCCCGTACGGTGTGACTGTTAACGCAATCGGCCGGCGATGAATTCCAGCGTGCGGGGCTATTGGCTGATGACCTGGCTGGGGTTGGTGGGCAATGTGATCGCCTTGCCGCTGATCGGTTGGATCGCTTTTCAGGCCCCCACGCTGCGGGTAACCCATATCAGCCTCGCCTTTGGCCTTGCTTGGCCGGCTGCGGTTGTTGGCATCGTGGCCTGTGGCGGCCTGCTGGCAGAACGGCGTTGGGGGGGGATTGTGGCGATCGTGGCCTTGTCGATGGCTTTGGCTGCTTCCTTGCCTTACGGCATCGTGCGCTTCGCCCTGCTTCCTCTGGAGCAGTCCCTGAACCTCGGCCTTGTGTCCATGCTTCTGGCTCTGGTGAACTTGTTGGCGCTTCTCTATTGGTGCCAACCTGCGCTTCGCCGCGGTGGTCCGCTCTGAATGCAGGCGATGGCCGATCTGCCGGTCTTGTATCGAGATCGATGGGTTGTGGTGGTGGACAAACCTGCTGGCCTTCTTTGCCAGCCCGGTCTGGGCCCGGCGCAGCTGGATTCTTTGATCAGACGCGTCCAGCGATGTGAACCAGGTTTGGCCCTGGTGCATCGCCTTGATCGCGACACATCCGGCTTGTTGTTGTTGGCTCGCAATCCCGAGGCTTTGGCGGCCTTCAGTGGTTTGTTCGCGCATCGCCGGGTCCGCAAGCTCTATGTCGCGGACATCTGCACGGACCCTCCAGCTTTTGCCGGCCTGATCGATCTTCCCCTCGCCCGTTTGCAGCGTCACCCCCCTCGCTATGGCGAGCATCCTCAAGGACGGGCCAGTCGGACCCGATGGCGAGTTGCTGCATCGGCAGGGTCGCTTCGTCGCTTGTGGTTACAGCCCATCACGGGGCGATCTCATCAGCTCCGCGCCCATCTGGCCGCCCTTGGCTGTCCGATCCAGGGGGATCCGATTTATGCCGCAGATCAAGGCCGGTCGATGACAGGGCGCATGCATCTTCACGCCACCGCCCTCAGCCTTCCCCACCCTTTCATGGGCAAACGCTTGCGCTGCCGCAGTGCCGTGCCCTTTGCTTCTTCGCTGGATTAGGCCGGGAATCCTTTCTTGTAGGCGGGAATCGGATAGGGGATGCGGCGATGGCGCATCCGCCGCCACACGCGGACGAAAGCGCGTATGACAAGTTCCACCTCGGAACGACTGAGGCTGCTCAGCCGCAGTTGGCCATCGCGCTGTCTGGCTTCCACAATCCTTCGCACCGTGAGTTTTGCTTGCGCATCACTGGTGTCGGGTGGGAGGGATCGAAGTGCGGCTTCGCAGCCATCGGCAAGCATCAAAATTGCCGTTTCGCGTGAGCGAGGACGCGGACCCTTGTAGCGGAAGCGGGCTTCCGGGATCGAGGCATCCTGTTCGCGTGCCTTATGCAGGAAGTAGCCCATCTTCAGCGTGCCTTGATGCTCCGGGATGAAGTCGGCCACCGGTCTTGGCAGGCGGTGACGACGCGCCAGTTTCAGACCCTCATCGACGTGGGCCTGCAGAACTCCGGCACTGGCGAGGGGATCATTGAGTCGGTCGTGGGGATTCTCAATGTCTCCGACCTGGTTCTCGATGAACCACTCAGGCGCATGCAATTTGCCAACGTCGTGATAGAGCGAACCGGTACGGATTAGGTCGATATCGGCACCGATGGCCCGGGCGCCTTCCTCGGCAAGCCCGCAGATCATCAGGGTGTGTTCAAAGGTGCCTGGCGCTTCCGATGACAAGCGGCGCAGCAGAGGCCGTTCTTGGTCCGCCAGTTCCATCAGTCTTGCTCGGGTGAGCAATCCAAAGGATCCCTCGAGAATCGGGATCAGCAGGATCGCAACCATCAGCAGGATGCCCATGAGCAGGGCTTCAGAGGCCAGCTCTCCCGCATCAGGGGCCAGCCTGGTCCAGGCGCTGGCTCCGGTATTGATCTGGCTGCGGAGCAGCAGCATCTCCACGAAGAGTGCTGCCAGGGGCAGCAAGACGGTGAGCTGAAGCAGCTGGGCACGGCTGCGTAGACGTCCTGCCTGTAGTGCTGCCACCACGGCAATGGCCGCTGCAATCATCAGTCGCCCCTCTCCCAGTCCATTCACCGGCATGGGCCAAAGCAGGCTGGCGATGGCCAGCCAGGCCAGCCCGCAACTGGTGCCCAGCCCCTGGGCGAGCAGCAGCGTCGGCGGCACCAGCACTGCTAAAGGGCTCACGGCAGCACCAAAATGGAGCTTGCTGTACTGCACGAGTAGGAGGAGGCCCAGGCTCAGAAAGCTATGGGAGGCTTCCAGCTGGGGCCGTTCTCGCCGCATCAGCAACAGCAGCACGGCGCATCCGGCTAGAGCCTCTGTGAAGCGCATCGCCCATTGGCCCCAACGCGGCGTGCGTTTCACCTCGCCGAAATAATCAAGAACGTCATAGGCCTGGGGGCTGATCGGTTCTCCCTTGCGGGTGATCAGGCTGCCCTTCGTGACCTTGATTTCGGGTTTTCCCTGTTTGGTGATTAGTGCCTCGAGCTTGCGCTGGCTCAGCACAGGATCGGTGCGCAGGTTGCTGGACCCTTGAAAACTGGCGGCCAGCAGTTTGCTGCCAATGCTGCGGGCGGGATCACCCTTTGCACCAAGATCTTCCAGCTGAAGAGCTGCAGCCTGGCGGAGCTGATCCACCGCCAGGCTGTTCACCAACCCCTGGCTGAGCATGCGAGAGGCGGCATCCCGCACGGCCTCCCTCCAGAGCTGGGTGGTTTGTGGGGTCTGAGTGGTGAGCCAGAGCTGTTCCTCGGGGCTGAGGTTCACGGGACCTACCCGCTCGGCGGCATCGCTGAGGGCCACCCGCTGCAGTTCCTCCAGCTGCCGCTCTAGCCGTTCGCGCAGGCGTTGACTTTCCTGTCGGTCGATGACCTGCACGTAGGTGCTCGGCCCCAAACTGCTGCGTCGCTGTTCCAGCGCCTCACGGTCCACCACAAGGGCATCTTTGGGCGCGACGGCGTCAAAGGGAGCTGGAACGCCCGGACGCAGATTCGGTTCCCCTAGCGATGGCCAGCTTGAAACAAGTGCCACCAGCAGGCACATCATCAGCAGACCTGCCTGCTGAATCCGCCGCCAGCGCAGGATGGGCCGTCTGGGGGATTCGTTGCGCAGCCAGCTGTGCCAAAGCCGGCGGAGGCGTTGGAATCGAATCACAGCGGACGGCATTGAACACAAACGCTAGCTCCACCGAGCGGGCATGCTGGAGGGAACTACGGCGTCGGCAATGGCCCTGAGGCTGGATGGCAAGCAGCTCGCCTCTGAGCTGGAAACGCGACTGCGCCAGGAGATCGAGTCTGGGATCTCACAGGCGGGCCGTCCGCCAGGCCTCGCTGTCCTGCGGGTGGGCGACGACCCCGCCAGTGGGGTGTACGTGGCCAACAAAGAAAAGGCCTGTGCCCGGATCGGTGTTGCCAGCTATGGATCCCACTTGCCAGCAAGCAGTTCTCAGGCTGAGGTGGCTGCGGCGATTGCAGCCCTCAACGCCGATGATCGGGTCGACGGCATCTTGTTGCAGCTTCCATTGCCGGGAGGGCTGGAAGAGGGACCGCTGTTAGAGCAGATTGATCCTGACAAGGATGCCGACGGTCTCCATACGCTGAATCTCGGCCGTCTGCTCAAAGGACAGACGGGCCCGCGCAGCTGCACACCTGCCGGGGTGATGGCCCTTTTGGCTCGACATCAGTTCTCGTTAGAAGGCAAACGGGCCGTGGTGGTGGGTCGCAGCATCCTGGTGGGTCAGCCCATGGCTCTAATGCTGCAGGCCGCCAATGCCACCGTGAGCGTGGCCCACTCCCGCACCAAGGATTTGGAGGCGATGACCAGGCAGGCCGATGTGCTGGTTGTGGCGGCCGGCAAACCACGCATGATCGGGGCTGAGCATGTGCGTCCAGGCGCGGTGGTGGTGGATGTGGGTATCCATCGCCTGCCAAGGGCGGCTGATGCCCCTGAAGGCACCAAGGCCAAGCTCTGTGGCGATGTGCGTGCTGAGGAACTGGAGGAGATTGCATTGGCGCTCTCGCCGGTGCCTGGAGGTGTCGGCCCGATGACCGTGACCATGCTGCTGGTGAACACGGTGGTGGCTTGGTGCCGTCGTCATGGCCTTGACCACGGCCTGGAGGATCTGGTGGTCTGATCCGATCTGTGTCCAGACCTGGTGAGTTGGCGCTTGGCCTGAGAGAATCCGGCCAGCTTTGTTCTCCCCATGACCGCCGCGGCGACCAGTCCCGAGAGCGCCCGGTCAGGGTCTGATCAGAAGGCTTTTGATTTCAAGGCCTACCTCGCGGCTCAGAAGCAGACGGTGGAGGCTGCCCTTGACGACTCTCTTGGCCCGGAAAAGCCTGAGTCCCTTCGGGAAGCCATGCGCTACTCGCTATTGGCCGGAGGAAAGCGCCTGAGGCCGATTCTCTGCTTGGCGGCATGCGAGCTGGCAGGCGGTGATCCGCAGTTGGCGATGCCAACCGCGGTGGCACTGGAGATGATCCACACCATGTCGTTGATCCATGACGATCTTCCGGCGATGGACAACGATGACCTCCGGCGAGGCCGGCCGACCAATCACAAGGTCTATGGCGATGCTGTGGCGATTCTTGCCGGTGATGCCTTGCTCACCCGCGCTTTCGAGATGGTCTCCCTGCGCAGTCCAGGGGTGCCTTCCGACCGTCTCCTCAAGGTGGTGGGTGAGCTCTCCTTGGTGGCTGGTGCCCCAGGCTTGGTGGGCGGGCAAGTGGTCGATCTGGAATGCGAGGGCAAACAGGTTGACCTTGAAACTCTGGAATACATCCATCTGCATAAGACCGGCGCCTTGCTCAAGGCCTGTGTGATTACCGGTGCACTGATTGGTGGTGCAGATGATGCACAGTTGGATGGCCTGCGGACCTATGCCCGGGGCATCGGCTTGGCTTTCCAGATCGTTGACGACATCCTTGACGTAACGGCCAGCAGCGATGTGCTCGGGAAAACCGCCGGCAAGGACTTGATTGCGGACAAGACCACCTATCCCAAGCTGCTGGGTCTCGAGGAGTCTCGACAGCGTGCCAAGACCCTGATCCAGGAGGCCAAGGGGTCGTTGGCAGCCTTTACGCACTCCGGTGCGGGAGCGGGACAGGAAGCTCCCCTGCTGGCGCTTGCCGATTATGTGATCGGGCGCGACCGTTAACCATGGCAATCCCGCTCTTGGTCACCCTTTCCAGTTCGGCGCAGTTGCTCGATAACGGTGTTTTGGTCTGGGGCCTTGTCGCCTGTGGTCTGGCCCAGCTCTCCAAGCTTCTGATCGAACTTGTCGTGCATCGCCGCTGGCGACCTGCTGTCTTGATCGAAACCGGTGGCATGCCTTCCAGTCACTCCGCTTTAGTCACAGGAACCGCAGCCGGGGTGGGATGGCAGAACGGGTTCAATGACCCTGTGTTTGCCTTGGCTGTCACGGTCGCGTTCGTGGTGATGTACGACGCCAGCGGAATCCGTCGTGCGGCCGGGTTCACAGCGGCACGCGTCAATGCCTTGCCAGACAGCAGCTGGGACACTCTCCCCGAGAAACCCCTCAAGGAGACTCTTGGCCATTCCCGCCTCGAGGTGCTGGTGGGCAGCCTGTTCGGACCGCTCATCGCGCTGCCAGGTCTGGCCTTGGCAGGTTCGCCTCTGGAGTTGGCCCAACGGATCGGCCAGGCGCTCGGGTGAGTGCTCCTCAGGACTTTGCTGGTGATCTGACGGCCGATCAGTGTGAGGCTGCGGCTGCATTCGAGCGATGGCTCAAGCAGTCTGATCACGGTGTTCCCTTCGTGCTCAGTGGTTTCGCCGGTAGCGGCAAGACCTTCCTGTCCATGCGATTGCTGCGCATGGTGGAAGCCACAGGGCTGTGTTGGACGGTCGTGGCCCCGACGCATAAGGCGGTGGGGGTTCTTCGTCAGGCCCTGGCCTTGGAGGGCTTGCAACCCACCTGGTATCCCTCCACGATTCACCGGCTACTGCGACTGAAGCTCAAACGCCAGGGAGATCGGGAGCTGTGCGAATCCACCGAGCAGACCGCTTTTGCCCTGGAGCACCTTGGCCTTGTGCTCATCGATGAAGCTTCGATGATCGACAGCTCACTCTTGTCGATCGCTCTCCAGTGCGCCCATCCCTTTCGCACCCGGCTGGTGTTTGTCGGAGATCCGGCTCAGTTGCCTCCTGTAGGAGAAGCGGAGAGCCCGGTGTTTGGGATCGATCGGGCCGAGAAGGCCTGCCTGACTGAAGTGGTGCGTCATCAGGGACCGGTGCTGCAGCTGGCGAGCTGTCTCCGCGATGGTCGCTTGGCCTGCGAACGGCCGCCGTTCTTCGCCGACGTCAGCTCTGATGTTGGCAGTGTGTCCAGCCTGGATCGGGCTGATTGGTTGGCGCGGGCTCAGGCGGCCCTGAAGCAAGCCTCAGTCTGCGACAACCCCGATGCGGCACGCATCCTCTGCTGGACGAACCGCAGCCTGGAGCAGTTGGTCCCCCATGCCCGCAGGGCGATCCATGGCGCCATGGCAGAACAGATGCCGGTGCTTCCTGGCGAGGTCCTGATCACTCGCACCGCCGTGATGGCGCCGGCCTCCCGGGATGGTGCTGAAACCGGGGAGGAACCTGATCTGGTTTTGGGATCCAACCGCGAGCTGGTGGTTGAGGATGTCACTCCCGACCCTTGTGATCTGAGCGAATTTGGCCTCAGCGATGCCGATCTCAATGCAGGCGGGCAGCTCTCACTCGATGGCCTAGGGACTCCTGTCATCGACACTCTCAATGCCCGTGTGCGTTGCGGTGAGCTCGAGCTCAGCTTGAGGTTGCTGCCGCCGGTGGGTAGTGAGGGCCGCCATCAGTTGGATCGGGTGCTGCAGCGGCTTCGCTCCCAGGCCAGGGATGCCGGCAAACGTGATGGTCGTCTTCTTTGGCGTCGCTTCTTCTTAATTCGAGATGCCTTTGCGTCGCTCGGACCCGCCGCCGTGCTGACCGTTCACCGCAGTCAGGGCAGCAGCTTCGGCAACGTCTTCGTCGCTGATGATGTGTTCTGGCCCAAGGATCTGGCCCTACGCCGCCAACTTGTCTATGTGGCGGTGAGCCGCGCTCGCCATGGGGTCTGGATGGTGGGGCGGAGCAGTTCAGCTCCTGTGGTGGATCGCTGGCAGCAGGCGCTCAGTGCAGCATGAGGCCGCTGAGACCTTGCCAGACCAGATAGCCACCCAGGGCCAGGCTGACGCCACTTACGACGAATTCACCTCGGGCAAACAGCAGCTGTTTGCCCTTCTCGAGAAGGGGCAGCACCTTCTGGCGACTCACCACCACAGCCATCAGCGGCAGCATCAGCATCAGGCTGGCCCCGGTGGTGAATGCAATCAGCCCAATAACCTCTTGCCAGGTGGGTAGTTGCGCCGCAAGCACCACAGCGGCTGATTTGGCAAACAGGAACAGATCATCGGGGCTGGCAACCTCGGTGAGTGCTCCCAGCCCGATCAAGAGGGGCAGGGGCATCGCCACAAAGCGGTCGATGCTGCGTGTCCAGGTGGGTGGATTATCACCATCGGCAAGGCTGCGCAGCAGCTCCTTCACGCCGATGGCGATCAGGGCACCGCCGGCCAGAAGGTCCAGTCCTGTGCGGTGCTGGGATCCTTGCGTCATGTCAAGAACCAGGGTGTGTCCAACTGTGAGCAGAAGGCTCACTGTGGCCAGTGTTGTGACCACCCAGCCGGCGACAAACCATCCGCCTCGCTTTAGCGGGTTCGGTCCCAACAGCAGCAGCAGCAGCACTGACACATGAATGGGTGAGAGGCTGATTCCCGTGCCGTAGGCGAGTAGCTCAGCCCAGAGGGTGGTGTCGCTCATCGCCTGGGAAACGCTCTGATGACGCTGATGCTGACGCATCAGCGTCTTTGAAATCGTTGGTCTGCTCAGAAACAGCCATCAGCGGGGGCATTCCAACGGCTCACGGCTCGGTGATGGTGCTCATACCCCAGCACGCAGATTGAACCGGTGGCGAGGCGGAAGAGCCCACCCCCGCTCGCACCGAGTCCTAACCAGCAGCCTGTTAGGGCCCTGAGCAGATGGCCATGGGCGAAAAGGGCTACATCACCGTCCCCTTTCTCGGCCATCGCTTGGTCAATCACCTGCTCGCATCGTGTTTGCACACCTGCTGCATCCTCTCCGCCTGGGCAGCCATGGCTCCAGATTGACCAATCGGGGACTGACCGCTGGATTTGCGTCGTTGTCAGGCCCTCATAGTCGCCGTAGTTCCACTCAACCAGCCCTTGCAACACTTGCGCTCGGGAGCTCAAGCCAGCGATTTCGCAGGTGCGCTGTGCCCGTTGCAGCGGTGAGGTGAACACCGCCGCGAAGGTCACGTTCGGCAAGACCCTGGCCAGTTTCCTGGCCTCAGCTTCTCCTTCAGGCAACAGCGGTAGATCGGTCTTGCCGGTGTGTCGGCCGTTGAGGGCCCACTCGGTTGCCCCATGACGCAGCAACCAGAGCTGGCGTTCCTGCATGCTGCGTCTCAGTATTTGATCTCGAACCAGTCATCGCCGGTGACGGGCAGCTGGCTTAGGCGCACCATCCGCACCTGAGCGGTGCAAGTGCCGCGCTCACACCAGAGGCGCAGTTCATTCAGTTTGTAGCTGGATCCCTCAGCCTGCACTTCCACTCTGCCGTCATTGAGATTGCGCACCCAACCGCAAAGACTCAGCTCTGTGGCCCGGCGACAACAAGCACTTCGGAAGCCGACGCCCTGGACGTCCCCTTCCACCATTAGTCGCCAGCGTTCTCTGAGCTCCTGCGATCGGGGCTTCTGCCGGGAGATGAAGCGACTTTGCTCCTCGCCGTTGCGGTTTCGACTGCGGCGCGCCATCGGCATGAGATCGTCCAGCATCCGCCCCAGTGGAGGTGTACCCAGCTGGCGTGAAGTCTTGGGTGATTCCATCCCTCTCTCCGTCGAGGCACTTGCCACCCTTCAACCTGCCAAAGGGACTCCAGATTGCCAACAGATCCTGCAGACAGTTTGCTGTCGATGGCATCCGGACTGTCTGCAGTCAGCTTCCAGCGATGGAATTCATGCCCGGTCAGGACATCACCGCGGCGAAGAAGCAATCCATCTTGATCGGCCTGGAGCTTGCGGTATCCCACCTGAAGTTGCCCCTTCTGGGCATGAAAGGGCAGCACTCCTGCCATCGCGTGGGCCTCACCCTCCTCATCAGTCAGGCTCTGTCCCATCAAAAGCATGCCACCGCATTCGGCGTAGATCGGCTTCTGCCCAACCCATTGCCGCAAGCCCTCGAGACTGTGTTTGCACTGGCTCAGATCTCTGGCATGCAGTTCGGGGAATCCTCCAGGCAGGATCAAGCCCTGAGCTTCAGCAGGTGGTGGTTCGTCTGCGAGTGGTTGCCAAGGCAGAACAGGCATTGCTAGGGCATCTAACCAGTCCTGCATCTCCGGGTAGCGGAAATGAAAGGCTTGGTCCATGGCCACAGCCACTGGGATCGGTTCCAGGGCTGCGCTCTGGGGCTGGCGTTCCATCTGCTGGTGCACCGGGTCGGGCCCGAGCACAGGGGCTTGAAGCAGCGGCAGCAGCGCGTTGAGGTCGAGGTGATCCTCTGCCAGCTTTGCCCAGGCGCCTAGCCGTTGCCGGAAGGTTTCGATCTCATGGGCGGGAGCGAGGCCAAGGTGCCGGCTGGGCAGGCTGAGCTCCACAGTGCGTGGCAGGCATCCCAGCAGCGGGACGCCGATGCCATCGAGCACGTCTTGCATCAGCTGCCTGTGCCGGGGGGTGCTCACGCGATTGAGCACCACCCCGGCCAGGTTCAGCTTGGGGTCATGAAGCTGAAAGCCTCGCACCAGTGCCGCTAGGGATTGGGCCTGGCCACCCGCATCCACGACCAGCACCACGGGGAGTTCCAGAAGCCTGGCCACGGCAGCACTGCTGCCCTCACTGGTGGGGCCGATGCCGTCGTAGAGGCCCATCACCCCTTCCACGAGGCAAAGCTCTGCGCGCCCGCCATGACCATGGAAGCTGTCACGGACCCAGGCTTCTCCGCAGAGGGGCAGATCCAGGTTTCGGCAGGGACGTTCAGCTGCCGCCGTCAGCAACTGCGGATCGAGATAGTCGGGGCCAACCTTGAACGGCTGCAGACTTTTGCCGCGACTTCGGGCGTAGGCGATCAGGCTCAGGCTGAGCAGTGTTTTGCCGCTGCCACTGGCTGGAGCAGCGATCAGACAGGCCATGGATGGCAGGGGGCATTGAGCGGCATCCCGCCGAAGGCGGATCAGTGAAGCAGCTTGGCAGCTAGCGGTGCGGCCGCTGCCAGCAATGGGGTGGTGGTGTCATGACCACCCTCGAGAAGCCTGGCGACATCCGCTTCCACAGGGCTGTGCTGAACCGGTACCACCTCCTCAATCAATTCCATGCTGGCCATGCCGCCAGCTTCAAGGCGCATGCATCCTCCGGATTCAGCACAGAGGATCACACAGGCGGCGGGTTGATGATCCGGCTGGCAGATCAGACGCATGCCCACGATCTGACCGGGGTGGATGCTGGGTTGCCCCATGGATACCGGTGCAACCCGCATCTTCACGGATGCACCATCGCTACGGCTAAAGGCGGCGGTAATGACTCCATTGCTTTCAGGCTCGCTACTGCCGAGCTCCCAGCCGAGTCGATCGGCGATCCATGCAGCCAGTAGCAGCCCTTGTACGGGATGCTCTCCTTCCACATCGATGTCGAGCTGCACCACATGGCCGAGGGCATTGCGCCGCTGCGGAGGGTCAAACACCATCGCCAAGGTTTCCCTCCACCCCCGCAGGCGCAGCCAATTGAGGTCATTCACTGATTGCCCAGCCTCGATGCGCTCCCGCAGCAGATTGAGGCAGTGGTGAGGTTGGCCCAGGGCTGAATCAAAAATCAATCTCCGGGGTGCGATGGCGAGACGCTCCAGCAGCTCTGGGGCTTCATCGAGGCTGCCGTTCCACCACACCCAGGAGGGCAGGTCTTCAGGCAGGAGGGGCTGAAGGATCGTGAGCCCTTGGGTGAGAGCGGCGTGGCCACCGCGGAGCACCACAACATCGCCGCAAGCTGCCGTGCCGCCGCCCTCTTCGGGAAGGGGACAGTAGGCGGCGACAAGCGTTTCAAGGGGGTGGCTCTCATCCAGACTTGGCGCCAGGGTGATCAGCCGACGCGGACGCAGGGTGCTGACGGAGGCATCCACATGTTGGCCGCGCAAATCTTCGGCCTGTTCGTCCCCGTTCAGATTGCCAAGGGCTTGCCCCACGCTGGCGGTGAGTGGGGGTGTGGTCAGGGGCAGATCGCTGTCGCTCACCACCTGGCGTGCCGCTGTGATCACCTCGTCGCGTTGCACACCTGTGATCGGACCGTTGATCCGTCCGGTGCGGACCAATTGCTGCTCAACCCAGGCCGGTTGCCATACCAGTAGGCAGAAGGTATGGGCCCCCTGGCTAGTGGGCTGATCCTTTGCCCAGAGCTGCTCGAGGTAGGCGGGAATCTCTGAGGGGGGAAGCTCCAGGGGGGTTTGGAGGGTGAGCTGGGGAGACATGGGAGCCGAAAAGAAGGGGGCGGCGGAAACAGAGACTGGGGTGCTGAGAGTGCGAGGAGTGCCTTAGGGACGTCGCCACAGCAGGCCATCGCGGGCCAGCATTGAATCGGCAGCAGCCGGCCCCCATGTGCGCGATTCATAGGGGTGGATCGGCAGTCGCCAGGGGCTGTCTTCGATCAGTTCCAGGAGAGGGGTGTAGAGGCGCCAGGCGGCTTCTACTTCGTCACTGCGGGTGAACAGAGTGGGATCGCTGAGCATGGCGTCGGCGAGGAGGCGCACATAGCCCTCATCGGAGGGCTCCCCAAACGATTCGTCGTAGGAGAATTCCATCTCCACCGGTCGACTGCGCATCCCAGACCCCGGCGATTTCACCTCGAAGCGAAATTCAGCGCCTTCATCTGGTTGGATGCGCAGGATGAGTTGGTTGGCTGTGGGGCTGCCGCCAGCGGCATCAAAGAGATGCACCGGTGCTTCGCGAAAGGTGAGGACAACCTCGCTTAGACGCTTCGCTAGCCGCTTGCCGGTGCGGACATAGAAGGGAACCCCCTGCCATCGCCAGTTGTCGATGAACAGCTTCATCGCGACGTAGGTCTCGGTGGTGCTGTTTGGATCCACTCCCGGTTCTTGGCGGTAGCCCTTCAGTGGTGCCGACTCACTACCCCCTGGGCCGTACTGGCCGCGGATGCAGCAGTTCCAGGGTTCAAGTTCATCCGCCAGGCGGGCCGCTTGCAGCACCTTGGCCTTTTCGCTGCGGATCGCCTCAGGGTCGAATCGTCCAGGGGTCTCCATCGCGGTGATCGCCAGCATTTGCGTGAGATGGTTTTGCACCATGTCTCTCAGGGCCCCGGAGCTCTCGTAATACCCAGCCCGTTCCTCAACGCCGACCGTTTCTGCTGCGGTGATCTGAACATTTGATATGTAGTTGCGGTTCCAGATCGGTTCAAAGATCGTGTTAGCGAAGCGCAGAACCATGATGTTCTGCACAGTTTCCTTGCCGAGGTAGTGGTCAATCCGGAAGATCTGGTTCTCTTGACCACAGGATTGGACAACTTTGTTGAGTGCTTGGGCACTGCTGTAGTCCCGACCAAAAGGTTTTTCGATCACCACCCTGCTGCGCTCAGGATCGCGGAGTAGGCCGGCATCGGCGAGGGCGCGGCAGCCGCTTCCGTAGAACTTGGGAGAGACGGAAAGATAGAAGGTGCGGTTGTTTCGGGTCGCCCGGAGCCTGTCAATCGTCTCCAGCCGTCCGCCCAGTTTCACCAGGTCCTCTGGCTTTTGAAGGTCGACAGGTTCATAGAACATCCCTGCCGAGAACTGCTCCCAGGCCTTCGGGTTGTCTGTGATCTTGTCCGCCATGGCCTCGGCCATCTTGGAGCGGAATTCCTCGTCACTCCAGGGGCGGCGTGCACAGCCGAGCACGGCGAACTCGCTGGGGAGCCTGCGCTGCATGAACAGTTCAAACAGTGCCGGCACGAGCTTGCGGTGCGTGAGATCTCCGCTTGCTCCAAAGATCACAAGGCATTGGGGTGCGATCACCCGCTCCTGACGCAGTCCGACCCTCAAGGGGTTTGTCGTCATCGTGGTGCTCATGGATCACCAGGCTCTGACGCAGGTTTAACCAGGATTCATCGAATGCACAGCGCCCTGGATCATCCCAGCCACGTTTTGTCGTTGTCTGCACAAAAACGGACAAAAAAAACCCGCCTCTGAGGCGGGTTCGAAGTGGCCGGTCAATCCTGCTCAATCAATAGGTTTCCACGTGCCAGCGATCAGCTTTCTTGAGCTGAGGACGCAATTTGCTCCAGTCGATATCTTTGGCGGACGCCGCAGCAGTCATGGCCTCATCGATCCCTGGCTCCATGCCTCGCAGGCCACACATATAAACGTGTGTCTTGGGATCTTCGATCATCGTGAAGATCTCGTCGGCGTGCTCCAGAACGCGGTCTTGGATATACATCCGTCCACCTTTGGTGTTCTTCTGTTCACGACTGATCGCCTTGGTGTAGCGGAAGTTGTCGGGGAATTGGCTCTGATAATGCTCAAAGTCGGCGTCGTAGAGCAGGTTCGGGGTCTTGGGTGCACCCATGAACAGCCATGCCTTGCCCCGGAAGTTCCAACCGTTCTTTTCTCTCTCAGCTGGTTCGAACATGCGCCGCAGGTAGGTGCGCATCGGGGCGATACCGGTGCCCGTGGCAAACATGATCACGTTGGCGTCTTCCTCTTCAGGAAGGAGCATCTCTTTGCCCACTGGACCGGTGATTTTCACCTTGTCGCCAGGCTTGATATCGCAGAGGAATGTGGAGCAGACACCGTTGATGGTTTCACCGTCTTTCTCGTACTGGAGCTGGCGCACGCAGAGGGAAACGGTATGGCCGGCCATGTTGTCGCCATGGCGTGTGCTCGCAATCGAATAGAGGCGGAGCTTGTGGGCCTTGCCTTTGGCATCTTCGCCATCGGGAATGATGCCGATGGATTGCCCCTCGACGTAGTTGAGATGAGGATCACCACCATTGAGGTCGAAGGTGATGTGATTCACCCGGCCGATGGCGCCTTCGCTGAGAAGGCTGTAATTCTCAGTCACCGTGCCGATGAAAGGCGACCTCGGCTTGTAAAGGTTGACGGGAACGGACTTGTGGTCGGGCTTTTTGGTCACAGGAGCGGATGCCTTGGTCTTGGCAGGGGTCGCCTTAGCAGGAGCTGCCTTCGCTGGAGCGGCCTTGGCGGGAGCGGCCTTAGCGGGAGCTGCCGTTTGGGACACATCAGTGGCGGCGACCACTGCGCTGATCTTGCCCCCCGTGGAGATGATCAGGCGAATCGTGTGTTGAAGTCGTGAATAGGGAACGGTGTAGCGGCGCTCTGCTTTGAGTTGGCGACCTGCTTGAAGTCCATGGACGATCACCGTGAACATCCGTTCGTTGGAATCGGAGGAACCAACAGTGCTGACGCGCATGGGCTTTGCCTAACCACTAAACCGCGCGATCATAGTCGTGAAGCTTCGCCTGCAGCGATTCGTCTGTGCGTTTGCTGCATTGCTTGCTTCGTCTCTGGACCATTTATGTCCGGAGCGAGCTTAAAGTTGTTCGATTCCACTTCTCCGTATTCGCTGCGACCTCCCTTTGCCGTCCTCTGATCCCACTGCTGTCAAACCCCGCACTCTCTTTGCAGGTGTGCCTGGATTTGGTGTGCGTCGTCAGACCATTGAGCAGACCATGGAACGGTTGCCGCATGGGACCCGGCGTCTGGCCGTGCAGCTGCGGACACCCTTAGATCTGGATCTGCTCTGGCAGGTTCTGACCGATTACGACCAGCTGAGCAGCTTTATCCCCAACCTCGCCAGCAGTGCAGTGTTGTCGCGAGAGCACAATTGCATTCATCTTGCCCAAGTTGGCAGTCAGCAGCTTCTCGGCCTCACCTTTACGGCGCAGGTGGAACTGGCCTTGACGGAGTATCGACCTGAGGGGTTGCTCCAGTTCCGGATGATCAAGGGCGATTTTCGTCGGTTCGAGGGCTCTTGGCGGCTTCAGTCGTTGCCTGATGGAACGTCTCTGCTGTACGACCTCACTGTGCAAGGTTGCATGGGAATGCCTGTTGGCTTGATTGAGCAGCGTCTCCGAAGCGACCTCACTGCCAATCTCCTGGCGGTTGAGCAGGAAGCTCTCCGTCGGCAGGCATCACCTGAATTGGCATAGGTCAACAGCTTGCCGCTCAGATCGCGTTTGATGTTGCGCGCGTCGCTCTAGGGATCAAGGGAATGAATGGATTCCCTTAGAAAAGATCAGCATCTCGGTCAGGCATGATTGATGCACTGACGTGAAAATTTCCAGTTATTAGATTTCTTGTTAGTGAATATGATCGACTTCGATGAATTCTTTTGCCTTTGACTTAAGGCGATTTTGATACCCCCAAGGGGATTCGAACCCCTGTCGCCTCCGTGAAAGGGAGGTGTCCTAGGCCTCTAGACGATGGGGGCGAGGCCGTGTTCGGAACGTTGTGTTCCCGAGCACCAAAAGAAATTACGGTTCAGACGGACCCTCCGTCAAGAAACTGGTCGCATCATTCTCTGACTTGGCCTGATCCTGTCCCTGCCAGACCGGAACCGTGAAGAAGAAGCAGGCACCCTCTCCCGGTGCTGAGACCACCCAGATCTTTCCTCCGTGCACTTCAACGATGCGCCTGCAGACCGATAGTCCCACTCCGAAGCCTGAGGTTTCGCTAGAGGTTTGCGGCAGGCGCACACGGTCCAGGAAGATCCGCTGCTGCTCCGCGATCGGAATTCCTGGCCCGCTATCGCACACGCTCACCTGAAGCCACTGACTGGTGCGGTGCAGCATGCTGAGTGACACCTTGCCGCCATCTTGGGTGTATTTCAATGCGTTCTCCAGCAGGTTGAGAAGCACCTGACGCATCCGTCTCTGGTCGGCATAGACCTTGGGAAGATCGGAAGGGATATCGGTGTGGATGCCCACATCACGGCCCAGCCACTGTTTCTCCAGCTCGAGAATGGCCTCGGCTGCAACGCTGGCGAGATCGAGTCGCTGGGGATTAAACATGGCTTCCCAGCGCGTGCTGCCAACCTCGAGCAGATCTTTTGACAGCAGGGCAATTTCCTCAAGTCGTCGTTTCAGGACGTCCTGGAAGCGGTTGTGATCGATCTGGCCGAGTTGCAAGCTCTGGAGCGCCAAGGTGGCTGCGGTGAGGGGTGTTCGCAGTTCATGGGCGACCATTCGTAAGAGGCGTTCCTGCGCCTGAAGTCGGTCGATCAGGGTTTCGTTCTCCTGGCGCAGTACCAGAAGCTGGTCTTCCAGTTGCAGCTCCCGCTGAGTGCGGCTTCCGTCCAGTTCTGTGGGTTGGAGGCTGAGCCCGAGGCCGCTGACCACTTCATCCTGTTGCCAGCGTGGCACCCATCCCCGTAATTGTTGGAAGATGCTGGTTCCGGCAAAGACCTGCTTGGGGGCGGGCTGCAGCTTGATCAGTGCAGGTGTCACCACCAGCCGATGCAATTCCAGGAGTTCAGGGTGGCTGGTTGGATCTGCCACCTGCAGGGTGACTTCAAATCCGCAGTCCTCACTCTCAAGGAACTGAATCAGGGATCGGATGTCTCCGCTGGACAGATGGTGCCTGCTGGCAACCAGCAAGAGCTTCAGAGGCTGACGCGGATTGGGAGCACTCCCATCCACAGGACGGAGATTGTCAAAGATGACGCTTACCTTATGGGTTTTTGCAGCGTCGGAGAGATTCGCTATGATGATCTTGTACAGACTGTTGTCTTGCAGGGCCTGTTATGCCGTTACTCCCTCTCGAGCGACGGGGCGCCCAGACTCCCCCTGATGGCCCACCCCCGAGTGAGCGATTCAATCTGGACAGCAATCTGAGGCGTTGGTTCGCTCGCAACTTGGGGTTGTGGCGTTCAAGGCGGCAATACATTTTTCAGCACGATGAAGTTCTCTATCTCGACATGGTGATCCGCGTCGAGATCTTTGCGGAATCTGCCGTTGGAGTGCCTCGCTACCGCTTCACTTGGTGGCCGGAGAAGGAGACTGAGACCTTCGAACGCAAGCTCCCTTATCGAAAAGAAGGCCAGATGGAGGCCACCCTGCTTGGCCATCAGCTCCAAAGGGATAGGGCCTACTTAGAAGACATGCCCGTTCGCACTCAGATCCGTCAGGTGGATGAGCATGAAGTGGTGTTCGAATCGGATTATGCCGATTGGCACATCCTTGAACACACCCGTCTGATCGACCAGGACCGCTATCGTTCCCGAGCGATTTACAGCTGGCAGAACGGCGAACTGGCGATCGTGGAGCACCACCATGAAACCCGGATGGAGGATGCCACTGAGCCCATCTCGGCCTGATCGCCCAAAAGCTCAGATGGGGGAGTTTTGCCGATTCAATCAGATTTAGTCATCGATTGACTGGTCGATCACCCCTTATATGGGGCACGATGGCTCGGAGATCCGATTCCGTCAGTTGTTTAACTTTTCCCGCAGCATTCGAGTTCTGTTGTCGGCTTCACTGGCCGCAGCACCCCTAAGCCTGGTCAATCCAGCTGCTCATGCCCAGCAGCTTGAAAGCTCCACCCCCGCGGCTCAAGAGGACATTTTCCTCTACCGGGGGATGGGCTCGTCATACGTTTGTAACGCTAGTGCGGCCAAGGTGGAATTCCCTAAGGCGGTGGGCATTGCCTCAGCGACCTATGTGCAGATCCTCAACGGTCGTCATGGCGGCATGGTTGCGTCGGCCGGCAGCAACAAACTCACGAACGAGCAGTTGTTTGCAGGTGCTGAATTCCAGATCATTACCGGTGCCATTCAGTATTGCCCTGATGTTGTTCCTGCCGATGTGAAGGCAAAGGTCCAAGAGGCGATCAAGAAGCAGAGCGCCTCTGCTGGCAACTGATCCAGTTCAGTTCCTTCACGCCTAAATCCAAGCCCACAGTTGCATCGCGATGCAACTGTGGGCTTTTTCGATGGTCTCTTGATCGGTGGTTCCGATTGGCTGAGGCCAACATCCGGCCCAATGCGTGCGCGCTTTTCGCGTCGGTGGTTTTCAGCCCCTGTGAGCGCCTGACGTCACCCAAGGCCAGTGGACACGCCAGGATCAGGTGACTGAGCGATCCCTATGGCCCCAGCTTCCACTGTGCGTCTCCTCGATTATCGGCCGTATCCATTCGCGATCCCTAGCATCAGTCTGGATGTGGTGATTCAGGACAGGCTGGTTCAGGTCACCAGCACGATGGCGGTGGAGCCGCGCGCATCAAGTGCTGACTCAGAAGCGATGCATTTGTGCGGCGTGGAGCTTGAGCTCCTCGAAATCCGCATCAATGATCGGCTGCTCGCTTCCGTCGATTACAGCGTCGAGAGCGGCCGATTGGTGCTGCATCATCCGCCTTCAGAGCCTTTTTCCTTGACCACGGTCTGCCGGATTGATCCGTGCTCGAACGCATCGCTGGAAGGTCTCTATGCCAGTGGGGGCATGCTCACCACCCAGTGCGAGGCAGAAGGGTTCCGCCGCATTGCCTTCCATCCGGATCGTCCGGATGTGCTGAGTCGCTACCGGGTTCGCATTGAAGCGGACCGGCAGATCTATCCAGTGCTCCTTTCCAACGGCAATCTGATTCGTTCCGGGGAGGTGGCCTCGGCCTCCGGTCGTCACGAAGCGATTTGGGACGATCCCTTCCCGAAGCCGTCCTATCTCTTTGCTCTCGTGGCGGGTGATTTGCGCGAGGTTCGCGACAGCTTCAGAACCGCATCTGGCAGGGATGTGGCGCTGCGTTTGCATGTGGAACCCGGTGATGAGCCATTCACGGCGCATGCGATGGCATCGCTGAAGCGTTCGATGGCCTGGGATGAGAAGGTTTATGGCCTCGAATACGACCTTGACGAGTTCAATACTGTTGCCGTGCGCCATTTCAACATGGGCGCGATGGAGAACAAGAGTCTCAATATCTTCAATTCCAAGTTGGTGCTTGCGGATGCGGAAACGGCCACGGATGGCGAATTGGAACGGATCGAGAGCGTTGTTGCCCACGAGTACTTCCATAACTGGTCCGGAAATCGCATTACCTGTCGTGATTGGTTCCAGTTGTCCCTCAAGGAGGGACTCACCGTCTTCCGTGATCAGTGCTTCACGGCTGATCTGCATTCACAGGCCTTGAAGCGCATCGAGGATGCCTCCATGCTGCGCAACACCCAGTTCCGGGAGGATGCTGGCCCTACGGCACACCCTGTGAAGCCAGATGCCTACCAAGCGATCGATAACTTCTATACAACGACGATCTACGAGAAAGGGGCAGAGTTGATTCGCATGCTCCAGACCCTTCTCGGCAAGGAGCGTTTCATGCGGGGGATGGGGCTTTATTTCCGTCGGCATGACGGTGAAGCGGCCACAACCAACGACTTTGTCGCAGCGATCCTGCAGGGAGCGCTCCAGGACGGCGAGCCCTTGGGGTTTGATCCGGAACAATTTGAACGTTGGTACGTCCAGGCCGGCACCCCCGAGGTGCAGATTGCGCGTGGTTGGGATCCACAGCATGGGCGCCTGACTCTCACCATCCGTCAGACCACGGCAGCTACCCCCGGGCAGCCTGATAAGCAGCCGCTGGTCATTCCTCTCCTGTGGTCTCTGGTTGCTGCCGATGGTGAACCAGGGGAGGAGCAGCTGTTGGTGTTGGATCAGCCGGAGCAGACCCTTGTTCTGGAGGGGCTTGCTCCAGCTGAACAACCACCAGCCTTGTCACTGTTTCGCCAGTTCTCCGCACCAGTGCGTTGGCAGGCGGATCAGTCGATGAAGGAGTTGTTCCATCTCTTTGCTTATGACAACGATCCCTTCGCCCGTTGGGATGCAGGCCAACAGCTCTGGCAGCGTTTGCTCTTGGCCCGGGCCGCAGGTGCCGTTGATAGTGCCTTGGAGAAACAGATGCAGGCCTCCTTGGAGGTTCTGCTGGCCGCTGATGGTGAGCAGGATCCCGCTGTTCTCGTCACTCTGCTGAGTTTTCCTGGCGGAGCCGAGCTTGAGGCTCTGCAGGAGGTGGCTGAACCTCTTGACCTTTATCTGGCCGGTTGTGCCTTGCGAGAACAGCTGGGCACAGCCTTGGCCATTCCTTTGCAGGCCCGGTTGGAGAAGATGGGGCCACAGCTCGATCAGGTCTGGCCTGAAGGTCAGGGTGAACGGCAGCTCACTGGTTTGATCTGGAGCTGGCTTGCTGCCGCGGGTGATCAACAGGTGAGGGATCAGGCACTAGATGCGGTCACTGGCCCCTCGATGACCATGGCCCGTTATGGCCTTCGTGTCCTCCAGCCCTTCGATTGTGTTCAGAGAGAGAAGGCTTTGCAGCGTTTTCACGATCGTTGGCAGCAGCGTCCTGTGATCTTCGACACTTGGTTCGCCCTGGAGGCTTCCACTCCACGAGCCGATGGTCTTGAGCGGATTCAGACCTTGCTCGACCATCCTCGTTTCGATCCGATGGCCCCCAATGCTGTGCGGGCGGTTCTTGGAGGCCTGGCTGGAAATCCTGTGGTCTTCCATGCTGCGGACGGCAGCGGCTATCGCTTCATGGCACAGCAGATCATCGAAGTGGATCAGCGCAACGCGATCACGGCATCCCGACTGGCGAAGGTGTTTAGCCGTTGGCGCTTTTACAGCAAGGAGCGTCAGCGTCAGGTGCTTGAGGGGCTGGCCCTGCTGGAGTCAGCAGAGTTGTCCGCCAATACCCGGGAGGTGGTGGACATGATGATGGCCTGATTGTGAGCTCTTCAACCCATCAATGTCGTCGGCCTCTGTTCGAGCCGACTGCTGCCATTGTTTTTTTCCACAAAAAAGCCGGTCAGGAGACCGGCAGGGTGATGGGGTTTCCACAGTTTATCGGCTTTTGGGCTGTTTTGGCGCTTTTTACGCTTGGTTGGACGCAAAAATAGGCCTCTTTTTTCCACAGCTTCTGCTGCTTCGCTGGCTTGCCACGGCCAGGTCTGGCGGCTCTGTTGATGGCGGGGATGCCCAGCGACTGCTGATGGTGGGCGATTCAGGGGCTCAAGCAGGTGGCAAGAGCTTGCTCAAGGCCGAATCGGCCTGTTCCCCTTTGGTTGTTGGTTGCCCTGAGAATCGCAATCGAGACTGTCTGTTGGTAGGAAGAGAAGTTTGATCGATTCACTGATGGGTTGGGCTTTTGTACTCACTCAATTGCTCAATGGTCTTTCATGTTTTGAGACAAGTCTTTCTTGAACGATCTCTGTCTTGCCTGATTAAGTGATGGGTGTGTATGTTTCTAGTAATTCATTTCAATAATGGAAATGCTCACTGGATCTGAACTGCTGGCCAAAGTCAAGGAATTGGGTGATGTCTCCAAAACTGATCTGGCCACGGCCTGTGGGTACGTTTCTGATAAGAAAGACGGTGGTCAACGGGTTAACTTCACCAGCTTCTATGAGGCTCTTCTCAATGCCAAGGGCATTGACCTGGGAAGCGGCACAAAGGGAATCGGCAAGGGTGGCCGCAAGCTCTCTTATGTGGCCACCGTTCAGGGCAATGGCAACCTTCTGATCGGTAAGGCCTATACAGCAATGCTCAATCTTGAGCCTGGCGATGAATTCGAAATTAAGCTTGGGAAGAAGGCGATCCGTCTGATCCCAACAGGTGCAGCAGCCACTCACAGCGACAGCGCAGCCATGGAAGACGGCGAAGACTGAACCTCCGCATTGTTAGGTCGCGTTCCTGCCCCGCCCTAGAGCGGGGCTTTTTGATGGAATTATTTCGATCGCTCGAGGATTGACTCCCCAGGAGTGGTTCCAAGCTGCTGGAAGACTTTGCGCCTGAAGGTCGCCCCTTCACGACCCGAATGTGCACCCCAAAGTCCTTCCCAGTAAAAGAAAATCACTCCGTAGCCTCGTTCATGGCTGAGACGCATTTTTTCCGCAAGAACTGGCATCGGAGTCGTTCGTTTTCCGAAGCCTGCAAGCACTCCGATCTGCACAGGCATTCCCCATTGCCGCGCTTTGCGCAGCGCGGGTTGATCCAGATCTTTCGCGAAACCTTTGAGGGAATAGGCATAGTTCTGCACCACAAGATCTTCGATCAGCTCACCGACTGCCCACAGCTCCCAGTCCTGCAACCAATGGTTGTAGGCAAAACGGAAGGGGCCTGGTGACAGTGAAATACGTTTTGGCAGGGCTTCACGGCCGAGGCGCTCGCGTAACTCCCTGAGCAAGCCTGTGAGCTTGCGACGTCGCCAGGTCATCCAGATGCGGTTGGTGTGATCACGCGGAGGTTCCACACCGGTTTCCTGCCGATAGAGGGCCACGGTGTAGGGGTCGTAGCCCAGTTCCACCGGCCAGGCGAAATGGTCGTCGAGCTGGAGGCCATGCATGCGGCAGCGCTTAAGGACCTCCACCACCAAGCCGATGAAGCGTTCCCGCACCTCTGGGTGGGCGGGATTGAGCCAGACCATCTCCTTGCCGTGCATTCTCATGATCGTGTTGCCATTGGCCTTCGCAAGCACCCATTCGGGATGGTCCTGCACTACCGCCGCTGTGGCGGGCTCCATCAGGCCGTATTCAAACCAGGGGATCACCTTCATTCCCCGTTTGCGGGCTTCTGCACTGAGGGTGCAGATCGGGTCCAGTTCCAGTCCGGCAGCGGCGAGATGTGGTTCTACGGGGACGAATTGACTGCGGTGAAAGGTCGTGCCCCTGCTCCAGACATTCGGATAGATCGCGTTAAAACCGGCCGCCTGGAGCTCCTTCACTGCCTGGCGGATGCGTGCATGGCTGTAATAAACAGGACTCGGACTGTTTGTGATCCACACCCCCAGCGTTCTGGGTGGCGGCCCGTTGATCGGAAGTTGGCTGAGGTTGGCAGTCGAAGCTGGAGGAGGCGCGGCTTCGGCGTTTGCCCGTTGAGCGATCGCCAAACTCAGAATCGCGGCGAGCCCTGCACCGAAAGGAGTGAACAAGCGTCGCCCGGTCTGTGGACCGATCCCGGGCCGCTTGCCCTGAAATGCAAAAGCTTTCACGACTTCAGCGGAACATCGAGCTCACAGAGCTTTCTTCGTGAATGCGCCAGATCGCTTCACCAAGCATGTTGGCTACCGAGAGAACCTTGAGCTGGGGGAATGTTCGGTCGGGTGCAATCGGGATGCTGTTGGTGACCACCACCTGCTCGAACAAACCATCCGCGGAGAGGCGCTCACAGGCTGGCGGGGAGAAGACAGCGTGTGTTGCGCAGGCCAGCACTCGCTGGGCACCCTGCTGGCGAAGCAGACGTGCACCGGAACAGATCGTGCCGCCTGTGTCGATCATGTCGTCGATCAAAATTGCGGTCTTGTCCTTCACATCACCAATCACGGTGAGGCTTTCCGCCTTGTTATGACCAGTTCGGCGTTTGTCGATGATCGCCAGCGGTGCATCGTTCATCTGTTTGGCGAATGCCCTGGCCCGGGCTACACCACCGACATCCGGTGACACCACCACCACCTCGCCAAGCTCCTGGGCGGAGAGGTAGTCAACCAGGACTGGGGAGCCGTAGATGTGATCGCAAGGGATATCGAAATAACCCTGGATCTGAGCAGAGTGAAGATCCATCGCAAGCACTCTGTCCACTCCTGATTTGGCTAGGAGGTTGGCGGTGAGTTTGGCCGTAATTGATTCGCGTCCAGCTGTTTTGCGATCGGCTCGCGCATAGCCGTAATACGGCACCACCGCTGTGATTTGACGTGCTGAGGCCCGACGGCAGGCATCGACCATGATCAGCAGCTCCATCAGGTGGTCGTTCACCGGAGCACAGGTCGGCTGGATCAGGAAAACGTCGCAGCCACGGATCGATTCTTGAATTTGGACGTAAAGCTCGCCGTCGGCGAAGCGCTTGCAAACCCTCGGGCCGTCTGGAACGCCCAGATAGGCTGAGATCTCCTGGGAGAGAGCCGGATTCGCCGTACCGCTGAACAGGCGAAGCCGGCGATTGTCCTGGTGGATCTTCTCCTGCTCTGCACGGGCTGCAGTGAGAAAACTGGTCACGACACCCGCAAACGAGAACAGCTGTCACCCGATGGTAGTGCCGAGCCTGACGGCCTTCATCACAGGTCGGTGGTTCAAGCTCGTTAAGGTCTGCTGATGCTCGATCAGTCCATGGTGGTGATTGGCGCCGGGCCCCTGCCCGAGCTGCTGATGCGCGGGGCCTGCACAACCCTCGCAGAAGCCTTTGGGGTCCCGTTGAGCACCATTGCAGTCGGCGAGTCTCCCCAGTCGTTCTTGGCTGACCTGCATCGGGATTGTCCCCGTCTGGTGCGGTTGGCCGGTGATTCCGGTCGAGTCGCTGTTGATGGCAGTTGCTGGATCGATGCCCTTGGCGCTTGGCGGGCTCCCACCTTGTTGTTGGCAACACCTCTGGCTGATGGGGCAATCCCTGGCGTGGTTCCGGCTTATCTCGCTCTTTGTCAAAGCCGCCGTGTTCCTCTGATCGGCCTGATCCAGATTGGAGGTGCCTGGCGCTTGAGCGAACGGCGCCGGGATGGATTGCCGTGGTCAGGTTGGATGGCCGATCAGGGTAATGAGGGCCTGGATGCCTTGGTGACGGTGTTGCAGCGTCAGCTCAGACGCTGAAGGGTTGTTTTCATTCCCTTAGTTTTTTGGCGGCCAGAGTGGGAAGGGGGCCCCGGCTTTGAGTTGCCGCAGGGGTTGCTCCCCTGCCCTGGGAGCCAGCGGCAAGGTGGAGATGACGGGGGGTTGTTTGCTGCTCAGAGCTGCTGCGGCGAGGCTCAGCCACTCCTGGCTGTTCATGTCGCTCTCCACCTGGCTGCTGAGATCATTCACTAATCCAGGCAAGACGAGAATGGCGTTGGGCTGGAGCATCTGATCGTGAATGGCACGAACCAGCCATTGCTGCCGCAGGCGCCGTTCATGGTCCTTGAGGGGATCAGGACGGAACCGGGCCAGCTGCTCAGCCTGGGCTGCATTGAGGGTCTGGCGTCCGGCCTGCAGATTGACGCTGTAGTTCTGGCGTTGATCGGTGTGGCTGAGGGTCTGATTGAGACGCACGTCGAGGTCACCGAGACCGTTCACGAGGGTGCGTAGTGCCCTGCGAGGCATCACCACATAGCGGCTTGGCTCACCTTCTTTCAGTCCGACCACGTCTGCGACCACATCGGCGGTCAGCGCCACACCACCCTCGCGGTAGCTCCTGGCCAGGGGTTGCATCGCGGCGGCCCCCGGCAGGTTCACCCCCAGTTCTGTTGGAAGCTGAAGAATTTGAAGTGGCCTCTCTGGCTGCACCCGGATCAACATCAGGCTGTCGGCATTGGCTGGCCCTTGCGGTGCCGCTCTGTTGATCGAATCGTTGATGCCATTCGCATCCACACCCACCACCATCACCGTGACCGGTGTGCTGGGGAAGGGCGCCAAGCTGGAGGGGTCATCGGCTGAAGGCAGCGTCGGTGCGACGCGGTCGGCCTTCGGCCACAGCGTTGTCAGGGCTGTTCCCACCACCCAGACACTGCCAATTGTGGCTGCAATCCGAAGCACTGTCCTTAGGGGATGCTGACCAAGCCAACGGCGCTGTTTGCCCTTTTGGGTGTCCTGTTCCTGTGCCGGGGCAGCCATCAGCCGTGCTGATTTCAAAGGGTGCCCAGTCTTGCTCAACTTCAGCTGTTTAGCGTTGGAAGCGTCAAGGCCCGCCCGATCTGTGACGCAAGCCCCTGCTTCCCCCGCTCCCCATGAACGGGCCAGGCCCATTCCACGGGATGTGGTGCGGCCAGCCAAGGACCTCTGCAGCGACTGTGGTCTTTGTGATTCACGTTGGGTTGCCTACGTGCGTCAGGCCTGCGCGTTTCTCCATCAGGATTTCGAGGGGATGGAGAAGCGCCACCACGGCCGCAGTCGTGACCTCGACAATGACGATGAGCTTTATTTCGGTGTGCAGCAGCGCATGCTCACCGCCCGCATGCGTCAGCCAATCGATGGTGCGCAGTGGACCGGGATCGTCAGCCACCTTGGTGTTCAAGCTCTCAAGAGTGGTCTGGTCGATGCCGTGCTCTGTGTCCAGCAGAGCCCTGATGACCGCTTCACACCGATGCCGGTTCTGGCCCGCACGCCTGAAGAGGTGCTTGCAGCACGGGTGAATAAACCGACCCTCTCCAACAATCTGTCTGTGCTTGAGCAGTTGCCGGGCAGCGGCATCCGTCGCTTGCTGGCCATTGGTGTTGGCTGTCAGATCCAAGCCTTGAGGGCTGTGCAGAACACCTTGCCGCTGGAACAGCTCTATGTGCTCGGTCTGCCCTGTGTGGACAATGTCTCCCGTGAGGGTTTGAACACCTTTCTGCACAGCGCCAGTGCTTCCCCGGACACGGTGGTGCACTACGAGTTCATGCAGGATTTCCGAATTCACTTCCGCCACAAGGACGGTCACCAGGAAACAGTTCCCTTCTTTGGTCTCGATACACCCCGCCTCAAGGATGTCTTTGCTCCGAGCTGTCTGAGCTGTTTCGACTACACCAATGCTGGGGCTGATTTAGTGGTGGGCTACATGGGTGCTGAATTTGGCCGCCAATGGCTGGTGGTGCGCAATCAGCTCGGAGCTGAGTTGCTGGATTTAATCGAAGCGGATCTCGATATCGCCCCTGTCACCAGCCGGGGGGATCGGCGGGCGGCAGTGCAACAGGGCATCGATGCCTATGACAAGGCCATCAAGCTGCCGATGTGGTTGGCTGAGGTCGTTGGCTGGGTTGTGCAGCGCATCGGTCCGAAGGGGCTGGAGTACGGACGCTTTTCAATTGACTCCCACTTCACGCGCAATGCCCTTTGGGTACGGCGGAACCATCCCAAGCAGTACGGTCGCCATCTACCAGCCTTCGCGCGGAAGATCATCGAGCGCTACGAGTTGCCCAAGTTGTGATCCTGGCGATGGTGTTGTCTTCCACTACAGAGGTCACTGCCCCTGCACCTGCAGGAGCCATTGGGGTTCTGCTGCACCCCTCTGCCCTACCGGGAAGTCCTGTCTGTGGTGGGTTCGGAGCTGCGGCGCGTGATTGGTTGCAGTCTCTGTCTCGTCACGGCATCGGTGTCTGGCAGGTGTTGCCGTTGGCGCCGACTGACGGCACTGGATCCCCCTACAGCTCCCCGTCCAGTTTTGCGATCAACCCTTGGTTTCTGGATGGCCAGGATCTGGTCGATCAGGGCTTTCTGTCAGAGCAGGCCCTGAACGCTCTGCCTGGACAATCAGCCGATTCCGGCCCTCTGCAAGCTTTGGACTGCCAGCTTGCTGATGAGCGGGCCGAGGCTCTCGCGCGGGAGCTGGAGAAGGCCTGGAAGGAACAGTCTTCTGAACGACACCGCTGTTTCGAACGCTGGTGTTTAGCCCAGGGGGATTGGCTGGAAGAGCATGTCTGTTTTGTGGAGCTGCGCAGGCAGCACAAGGGCCTGCCCTGGTGGGAGTGGCCTCGCCCGTTTGCTCGACATCGAGCCAGAGCTCTGCGGGCCTGGAAAGCAGACCATCAACGGGCCTTGCAGGCTCAGCGATTGCTCCAGTGGCAGCTTGATCAGCAGTGGCGAGGTCTGCGAGCGTTCGCGGATGAGCTTGGAGTTCGTATTTTCGGCGATCTCCCTTTCTATGTCGCCCGTGATAGTGCCGATGTTTGGAGTCATCGTCGCTTGTTCTCGATCGAGGCAGACGGCACGTTGACCACCCAGAGCGGTGTGCCCCCTGATTACTTCTCCGCCACCGGTCAGCTCTGGGGCACTCCGGTGTATCGCTGGTGGCGGCATCGCCTCACCCGGTTCCAATGGTGGCGGCAGCGCTTGCGCCGTCAGTGGCAGCTTCTGGATTTGCTGCGGCTGGATCATTTCCGTGCTTTGGCGTCGTACTGGGCCGTACCTGGTGGCGATGACACCGCCGCTCGAGGGGTCTGGAAGCCGTCACCGGGCCATGCTTTATTGCGCTGTTTGAAAGCTGATGGTGATGGCCGCTTGCCCCTGGTCGCTGAGGATCTGGGGGTGGTCACCGATGATGTGGAAAACCTGCGTGATGGCTTCGACCTGCCGGGAATGAAGATCCTGCAGTTCGCCTTCGACGGCAATCCAGACAACCCCTACCTTCCGAACAACATCCACGGCAACCAGTGGGTTGTTTACACCGGTACCCATGACAACCCCACCACGATTGGTTGGTGGCAGGGACTGGATGCTGACGCCAGGGAGCGGGTGGCCCAGGCGGTGGGTCAAGAGGTCACAGCTCCGGGCTGGCAACTGCTTGAGCTCGGGCTGGCCTCTCCCGCAGGTCTGGTGGTGACGCCATTGCAGGATCTCTTGCATCTTGATGATGCTGCGCGCTTTAACACCCCCGGCACGGTTGGTGGTAACTGGATCTGGCGTCTTCCCTCCCTGGATCATGCGGTAGAAGACGCCCTCAAGGGTTACGGCGAGCGGGGGTCGCTTTGGGGTAGGCGATAGCGACCAGGTTGATCGCTAATGGGTTGTTGAGGCTGACCATTCCAAAGCACTTGATCCTCTGGCTGCGGAGGGGGCTGCAGATTCAGACTGATCGGTGCCAGCAGTTGCAGGGTTAACTGCCCCTGGCTGCCTTTCAGTTCACTACGGTCTCCACCCGCACTGGAAAAACGGATGGTGCTCGGCTGACTGAGCTTGAGCTGCAGTAGGCCGAGGGCCTGGCGATCCTCGGAGGTGATGGTCTCAGGATCATTGCTTGTGGCTGACGTTGGCGGTAACCACTGCACCAGTGGGCGTCTCAGGGCGTCCTCAAGCGGTCGCAGCCCAGGCAGTCCAGGTTCGCTCCCTTGCGTGCGGTTGCTGATCTGGAGGTCAGCCGCCGTCGGTGCGATCGGTTGTAGTTGCTGACTGTTGCGTTGGGTCAGGTGGCGCTGTTGCTGATTCAGCGCCATCAATGTCCCCAGCATCAGCACCCCATACACCACGCTTCCTTGCCAGGTGCTGACGATGTCAATACTGCCGATGGTGAAGCGGCTATTGCCAGTGGTTTTGCCCCGCAGCTTGCTGTTCGTCGTTGTGGGAAGGGCCCCTTGCAGGCTGTCGGGTGCCAGCTCAAGGTGGCGCTCCAGTTGGGCCAACATCGCGCCGAGGTAAGCGGCTTCGGGCAGGCGATCACTCCATCCTCTCTCCAGGGCTTCAAGCACGGGAGTGGTAATGCGCACCTCTCGTGAGAGGTCTCGCATGCTGAGCCCTCGCTGTTCCCGCCGTTCTTTGAGCAGCTGGCCTGCCTGCTGCAAGGGCGTGATCTGATCAGAACTCTCGCTTGTGAAACCGCTTGTCGCCTGGGACGATCTGCGCCGAGGCCAGAGCCTGGGAAATCTCATCGCGGCGTGCTGGTCAATGCACGCCATTCTCCCTTGTTTAAAGGGCGCCAGCGACCCTCCGCCAAGGATCCGAGAGCGACGGTTGCGATTGCAATCCGTTGAAGATCGATCACCGGGTGGCCCAGCTGTTCCGCGACCCGCCTGATTTGGCGATTTCGGCCCTCTCGCAACACCACCTCCAGCAAGGTCTCTCCACGTTCGTGCTCCAGAGCACGAACCGTTGCGGGCTGGGTGATGCGGTCATCCAAGGGCAGTCCCTGGCGCCATGCCTCCAGGGTGCTGTGTTTTGGCTTGCCCCGGACCCAGACCCGGTACGTTTTTGGGTGGGAGTAGCGGGGGTGAGTGAGATGAAGGGTCAGCTCTCCTTGGTTTGTGAGCAGCAGTGCTCCGCGGCTGTCTGCGTCAAGACGGCCGACGGGGTGTAGGCCGTCTTGACGGAGTTCGATCGGCAGCATGTCCAGCACGATTGGGCGTCCTTGCGGGTCATGACAGCTGCTGATGACCCCTTTGGGCTTGTTCAGTAGCAACAGCCTCGGTTGGGGTGCGCTTGGGATCGGTGCCCCATCCACGCAGATGTGGTCTTGGCTTGGGTCGGCTCGGTCCCCTAGCTGAGCCACCCTGCCATTGATGCTGATGCGTCCGGCTCGAATCCAATCCTCTGCATGGCGTCTGGAACAGATCCCGGCGGCAGAGATCAGTTTTTGCAGGCGGTCGCCGCGGGGGGCTCCAGCCGGAGAACTTGTTTCAGGCTTGTGATTGTTGCTCAAGGGCCTTGACCGGGACGAACCACACTTCAGACGTTGTCGGTGTTTCGAGGTAACAGCAGTTCCATGCTGGCGCCACCACCGGGGTGGTTGCGGGCCTGCACCCTGCCTCCGTGGTTGACAGCGATTTGCTGCACAATCGCTAGACCCAGCCCGCTGCCGCTTTGATTGGATCGAGTCCTGGAGGGATCTCCTCGGTAGAACCTCTGGAACATTTTTTCGAGGTCTGGCTCGCTGAGTCCCTGGCCGTGGTCGCGAACAGCCAGCAACCACCAGCCGCCGCTGGGCTGGATCTCCACCTCCACCTGGCTGCAGTCGGGTGAGTACCGCAGTGCATTGTCGAGCAGATTGAGGATGGCGCGATGCAGTCGTGGCTGGTCTCCTCGGAGCGGTGCCGTGATCTGATCCCGGATTGCCAGGCTGACGCCCCTTTGTTCGGCTAGGGGCCGGATGCTGCCCCAGGCACTGGCCACCAGTTCATTCAGCATCAGCGGCGAATAGCTGTCGTTGTCCATGGGCAGGCTGTTCTCCAGCCGCGATAGCTCCAGCAGGTCTTCGACCAGGAGTTGCAGGCGTCGCAATTCCTTTTGCAAACGTTGAACCAGTACGGCGTCGCCCTCCCCGACGGCCGTTTCGAGTCTGTCGCTCACGAGCATTAAGGCTGTGAGAGGCGTCTTGAGCTCATGGGCGACATCACTCACCCACCGCTCTTGCTGCTGTTGTTGGGCCTCTAGGGACTGACGACTCTGCAGCAAGAGCAGGAGCCATTCGTCTGATCCAGGTAGCACGATCGTCTCGAGCGGCTCGCCACGCATGTCCCATTCGATTCTTTGAGGGCGTTGCTGGTGACGCACGCTCACAATCGCCTCATTGATTGGGTCGACATGGAGCACTTCGTCGAGTCTTTGGCCTCGAACCAGGGTTTGATGGGAGATGCGCAATAGGCGTTCGGCCTTGCCGTTGATGTAGGCGATGCTCAAATCCGGTTTCAGGATTAACCAGCCTTGAGTGGCTTCATCGATCCAGGCCAGCAGCTGGGGAGTGCTGAGGGGCTTGCGCTCTTTCGCGCGGGCGTCAGCCCTTTGGCGAGTTCGTCTTTGTTGGCGTTGGATCAGCCAGGTCAAGCCACTCCCGATCACGAGGCCGGTCGCAAGTCCAAGCGTCCATTCCGTTGACATCGTCGTTAACCGAAGCGATATCCGAATCCGCGCACTGTGCGGATGTGTTTTGGCGAGGAGGGCTGGTCTTCGATTTTTTCCCGAAGCCAGCGGATGTGCACGTCAACGGTTTTGGTGTCGCCGACAAAATCGATGCCCCAGACCTTCTCAAGCAGCTGATCCCGACTCCAGACTCTTTTGGGGTTCTTGATGAATAACTCAAGGATGCGGTATTCCTTCGGCGAGAGATTGAGATCTTGTTCGTCACGTGTGACCCGGCACTCTTGGGCATACAGGCAGAGATTGGCGTGTCGCTGCATTTCATTGGTGCAGTCTTCCACGACGTTCGGTGGCTGTGAACGACGCAGCAAAGCGCGGCAGCGCGCCACGAGTTCGCGGATCCCAAAAGGTTTGACAAGGTAATCGTCCGCTCCGACCTCAAGGCCGAGCACCCGGTCGGTTTCACTATCCCTGGCGCTGATCACCAGGATGGGTGTGTTGTTGTTCTGGCTGCGCAGCTGGCGGCAGAGATCCAGGCCTCCAAGCCCAGGCAGCATCAGATCGAGAACGATCAGATCCACAGCTTCGCGGCTGGAGCTGGTGAGGGTCGACAGAGCCTCAGCCCCGTTGGCGCAGGATTGCACCACAAAGCCTTCGGCTCTGAGGGCTTCGTCCACGGTCTCCCGGATTGAGTCGTCGTCCTCGATTACGAGAAGACTTGCGGCGGTCACGAGCGGTGCAGAAAGCGTGTTTGTCACCGGGTGATCGGATTGAGCCTCATCATTGTGGCGAATCTTCCCAGCAGAGTCCAATCGGGTGTGGGGTTAGAAATCCCGGCAACGGTGGTAAATTACGAAACCAGTCGGTTTCGTAATTGATCGATGGCGCCCCTGTCCCTTCTGCCTGATGCAGATCTGGTGCGTTCGTATCTGCGCGATATCGGTCGAGTGCCGCTGCTGAGCCACCAGCAGGAGATCACGCTGGGCCGTCAGGTGCAGGAGCTGATGGAACTGGAGGTGCTGGAAGCAGAGCTGAGGAGTGAGCGTGGTGAGGAGGATGTGCCGCGTGAGGAGCTCGCCAAGAAGGCTGGATTAAGTGCAGTGCAGCTAAAGCGCAAGTTTCAAGCGGGGAGACGGGCAAAGGAGCGGATGGTGGCGGCGAACCTGCGGCTGGTGGTGAGCGTGGCCAAGAAATACACCAAGCGGAATATGGAGCTTCTGGATTTGATCCAGGAGGGAACGATCGGCCTGGTGCGGGGAGTGGAGAAGTTCGACCCAACGCGGGGCTACAAGTTCAGTACGTATGCGTATTGGTGGATCCGTCAGGGGATCACGCGGGCGATTGCGGAGAAGAGCCGAACGATCCGTCTGCCGATCCACATCACGGAGATGCTGAACAAGCTGAAGAAAGGGCAACGCGAGTTGAGCCAAGAGCTGGGACGGACGCCGACGGTGTCGGAGCTGGCTGGATTTGTGGAGCTGCCGGAGGAGGAGGTGAAGGAGCTGATGTGCCGTGCCCGTCAGCCGGTGAGTTTGGAGATGAAGGTGGGCGACGGAGATGACACGGAACTGCTGGATTTGCTCTCAGGTGATGGAGAGCTGCTGTCCGAGCAGGTGGAAGGCGAGTGCTTGAAGGGAGATCTGCGCGATCTGTTGGAGCAACTGCCAGAACTGCAAAGGAAGGTGTTGCGGATGCGCTATGGGATGACGGGGGAGGATCCGATGAGCCTCACCGGCATCGCTAAGTCCCTGAAGATGAGTCGAGATCGCACCCGGCGTCTCGAGCGCGAGGGTCTTGAAATGCTGCGTCATCGGGATGCACAGCTTGAGGCCTATGTGGCCATCTGAGCCATGCGCCCAACCTGCAGTTTCGAGAGATTTTGGGCTTGATTTGTAAGCGTTTTGTTTGAGGCCTTTGTTGGATCTCTTGTTAAACGCTGGTTCAGATTTCGGCAATCGCAGCAGCTGTTGCTTTGACGATCACCGGCTCACGGCATCTGAATCACTCAGCGCCACACCTCTCGCTGGTTTCAGAAGAACTCGTCAAAATTGTCGAAGTCAACAGCCTTGAAGGTTCCAGCCTCCACCTGCTTCATCAGGCCTTCAAGCTGAGTCCAAAGGGCTCCTCCTGTTAGCAGAGATAACAATAATGCGACCAGAAATGCGGCGCCGGAAGCAAATCCGAACACCTGCAGAGAGCCGCCGATGAACAGCGTCACTCCGATCACGATGCCTGCATAGCTGCTGGTGGTTTCGAATCGGCCGAGAGGGAGTAAGGGCAGTCGGTCGTTTTTCCAACCATTGAGCCGATCTTTGATCAGTTGCGCGAAGGTGAGACCACACACCACCCCAATCGCAAGCCCCAGGCCTGCTAGCAAATACGGGGGCTGACTGATCCTGGCGTATTCGAGAAGGATCTCGTCAGCATTGAGATCTCCGAACAAGCCGGAGTAGCTATCAAGATCAGCTTGCTGGAGGTCAACGGGCGCGAAATCTGGCGCGAGTGCCATGGCTAGAAGGCTCCGTTGAACGGCAGAACAACGATCGACCTTAAAGGACTCATGCCGCCGCCAGAGGGTTCAGACGCTGCAGCATGGTCTCGGCCATCTTGACTGGTGCGAAGGTTCTGCCAAGCATCGATCCCAGGGCGCGCAGATCACTGGTACTGAGGCGATCGTCCTTAATCAGGGTGAGCAGGAGGCGCCGGCGCAGATCGCTGCCATCTTTGCCAAGCAGCAGTTTGAGTCCCGCCCCAGCGACTGGGATGAGCTCTAGCCCAGGTGAGGTTCCACTGTCGCCAACCACCTGAAGCAGGCTCTCCAAGCGTTCGATCCGCAGTTGGCCCTGTTGATCGAAGATCACCTCCAGGAGCTTCTCTCGCATTTCTCGGGTGTCTCCCGCTAAGAGCCGCTTGGCCACATAGGGATAGGCCACTGCAATGATCCTGAAGTCAGGGTCCAGCCGCAGGGCAAGACCCTCCTGGCTCACGACGGCACGGATGATGAGGGCGAAGCGAGCTGGCACCCGGAAGGGGTAGTCGTACATCAGCTCTGAGAAGCGGTCGGTGATCGCCTTGAAGTTGAACGAACCGACGGAATCACCAAGGCTGCCGCCTAAAACCTCCTCAAGCGCCGGCACAATCGGTGCGAGGTCGGCATGGGGCAGAAGGAATCCCAGTTGTTGGAAGTCTCGGGCAAGGGCTTCAAATTCTCTGTTGATCAGATGCACGACAGCCCCGGTGAGCGTGAGCCTGTCGGTATCGCTGATGGAGTCCATCATTCCGAAATCCACATAGGCCACGTGGCCTAGTTCGCCGGTCCGACCGCTGAGTGCGAACAGATTGCCGGGGTGGGGATCGGCATGGAAATAGCCGAACTCCAGCAACTGCTGCAGTCCACTAATCACGCCAGTGCGGATCAGAGCACTTGGGTCCAGGCGTTGAGCACGTAGTTCCTGGCGATCGCGCAGTTTGGTGCCGTGAATCCAGCTTGTGGTCAGCACCCGTCGTGAGGTGAGCATCCTCTCCACCCGCGGGATCGTTACTGCAGGGTTGTCGGCAAACAGACCAGCGAATCGCTCGGCATTGGCTGCTTCACGTTCGTAGTCGATCTCCTCGAAAAGACTGCGACCAAATTCATCGATAATCTCCCCGAGCCCAAAGCCGAGGTTGAGCGGCAGGAAGGGGGCAGTGAGGACGGCGAGACTGCGGATTAGCACCATGTCGCGCCGAAGGATGAAGGCGAGATTCGGTCGTTGGACCTTCACAGCTACCCAGTGCTGGCCGTGGAGTCGAGCCCGGTACACCTGGCCAAGACTGGCTGCGGCCATGGGCTGATCAGGGAACTGTTCGAACAGTTGCTCCACAGGAGCGCCGAGTTCCTCCTGAATGGTGGCAAGCGCCACGGCATGGTCGAAGGCGGGCAGATCGTCCTGCAGGCGGGTGAGTTCCTCCAGCCAGTCCCTCCGGATCAGATCCGGTCGAGTCGAGAGAGCCTGCCCGACCTTGATGAAGCATGGCCCCAGGTTGGTCAGGGTGCGCAGCAGCGTTCGCGCCAGTTTTCGCTGCACTTCAGGATCTTTGCTGTTCCCTCGGATCAGCAGGCTCAGCATCAGCCCAAGCAATGCCCAGATGATGTGCAGAATCCTGGGGAGTGCAACCCAGGGCCTGAACAGCAGCCATCGACTGTCGCGTCCGGGTTGGTAGCGCAGTGAAGCACTCTGCTGGTCGGCGCTGCCTGCCATGCCGTTGGGGAGTGAAGGCCACGAATCTAGGCAGCAGTTGAGAAGCACTGGTCGTGCTGATCAATGATGGAACGAACCGGCGAACCGGCTTTGGATACGCCTTTGATGCCGCTGTTGCGTCCACGCCGGGGGTTGTTGCGTCCAGGTCGGGGACGGTGGCTGCATTTGCCCGCCCACGGAGGTGGGCCTGGATTGCCTGCTGCGATGCGGCGTTTGCTCTCTGGTCGCCCTGGCGTTTGGGATTTGCCTGAGCTTCCCGCAATTGGTGGTCCTTTATTAGAGAACGGCGCCGTAGCCGCCAGCCAGCACGCGGCGGCGGCGGCTTACGGCGTTGACAGGTGTTGGTATGGAGTGAACGGCGCCACTGGCATGCTCCAGGCCGCGGTGTTGGCGATGGCCCAGCCTGGTCAGGCGCTTTTGATGCCACGCAACAGTCATCGCAGCTTGATCCAGGCGTGCGCTCTGGGGGGCATCACCCCGGTGTTGTTTGACCTGCCATTCCTTGTCGATCGCGGTCATGTGGCCGCTGTCGATGCCGTTTGGCTGGAACGTGTGCTCGCTGTCGTCGAGGCCGAAGGGCACCAGGTTTCCGGTGCCGTTCTGGTGCAACCCACTTATCACGGCTATGCCGTCGATCCCGGCCCGCTGGTGGCTCTTCTCCATCAACGTCAGTTGCCGGTGTTGGTGGATGAAGCGCACGGAGCCCATTTCCTGCCCGGGATTGACCCGCACCTTCCTGGTTCTGCCGTCCACGCTGGCGCTGATCTGGTGGTGCATTCCCTGCACAAATCCTCGACTGGCCTCGGTCAGACGGCCGTGCTCTGGCATCAGGGCGGACGCATCCCAATCGAGGCCCTGCAGCGCAGCCTCAGTTGGTTGCAGACCACCAGCCCTAGTGCTTTGTTGCTGGCCTCCTGTGAAGCGGCTCTTGCTGATTGGCAGACCCTGGATGGACGTCGACGGTTGAAGCATTTGCTCCATCAGGCCAGAGGCCTGCACGCGCGCCTGCGTCAGCAGCAGCTTCCTCTGCTCGCCACCACAGATCCCCTGAGGCTGATCTGGCATACCGGCGCTGCAGGCATCAGTGGCCTTGACGCTGACGCCTGGTTGATGCCGAGAGGGCTGGTGGCGGAGTTGCCGGAACCAGGCTGCCTCACCTTCTGTCTCGGGATGACCACCCGGCCCCGCCTTGCAGCTGAGATGCTGCGTCAATGGCGCGCATTGAAGGCCTCGCAGCCTTTTGAGAAAGCCCTGCCTCCTTTCACACCGCCACCCTTACCCCTGGTGGCGTCACCTCACATGGCCTGCGGCAAAGCCTGGTGTGCTCCTTGTCAGCAGCTTCCTTGGGCTGATGCTGTGGGCGCGATCGCTGCTGAGATGGTTTGCCCTTATCCCCCGGGCATTCCTCTGCTTGTTCCGGGCGAGCGGCTTGATGTGTCCCGCGTGAACTGGATCGAGCAGCAGCGTCGCTTTTGGCCGGATCAGATCAGCAGTAGGGTAAGGATTGTGGCCTGAAGGTCAGGCGATGCAGAGCGTTTCCCGGCAGCGCCTGGTCAGCGGTCTTGCAGCCGGCCTGTTCGGATTGGTGGTTGTAGGCCTTGGCGGCTGGTGGTTCACCGTGGCCCTTGGCGTGATCGTGCATCTTGGCTTGCTGGAATTCTTCCGCATGGCTCAGTGCACGGGCATTCGGCCTGCCACCAAAACCACTTTGGTGGCCTGTCAGCTGCTGCTGATCAGCACCCAGTGGGATCTCACCGGCGGCCTGCCCTCCCATCTGGCGTCAGCCGTGCTGCCGCTATCAGGCGCTGCGATCTGCGGTTGGTTGTTGTTGCAGCCGGTCACCGGTTCGATTGCCGACATCGCGGCATCGATCTTCGGCCTGTTCTATCTGGGATACCTGCCCAGTCACTGGCTTCGTTTGCGTCAGCTCGGTAGCCCTGAGCTCCTTCCTCATGGTCCTGCCTGGTTGTCAGCCGGTCTTGTCATCACCCTGATGGCCTGCTTGATGATCGTTGCTAGCGACATCGGGTCCTATTTGATCGGTCGGCGCTTTGGTCGGCTGCCCCTGTCTCCGATTTCGCCTGGCAAAACAGTGGAAGGAGCTCTTGGCGGGATGCTGGCAGCAGTGGCTGTGGGCATCACCTTTGCCCTCTGGATGCACTGGCCATGGGCTGTCTTCTCCGGTGGCTTGCTTGGTGCGCTTGTGGCGTTGTTCGCCCTAGTGGGTGATCTCACTGAGTCGATGATGAAACGAGATGCTGGGCTGAAGGATTCAGGCGATGCTCTACCGGGTCATGGCGGCATCCTTGATCGGATCGATAGCTATCTGTTCACGCCCGCCGTGGTGTACTACGCGGTCACGTTGTTGTTACCGCAGTTGCCTTACGGATAAGGCCATGTTCAGGGTGTGACGGTGGCCCCGCCATTGAGGTGAAGCTGGCCTGCTTTGAGATCTGCCGCTTCGATCGTGATCTTTTGATCCATCGGCAGTAGCACCTCTCCTTCCGCCTCAATCCTGCAGATGCGCACTGTGCCGTTGGCGGCATCGAGCCGAAAGCGCTTGCTCACCACTTCCCCCGCATTGCTAACCGGGGCGGTGAGCACCAGGATGTCATTGTCGATCTCCAGGCCGCCCAGGGTGGAGAGCCCCATTAACTGCTCCGCGAGCCAGTCCCCAAGCCAGCGCCAGCGTTCGGTGAGCAAGGCACGGTTGAGATCAACGCCGCGCATGGTCACGGCACCCGTCAGCTGAAAATCGTGTTTCAGTTGGAGGATTTGACCGGGTTGGGCGGGGTTGAGGTTGAGGCTCAGTGGTCCGCTCCGTAGTTCAGCGTGATGGATCGGAAGCCCCTGAAAGGTCACCAGACGCCCTTCCAGTTCTACGCCGTTCAACTTGCCCTTCAGCAGCTGAAGAGCGGACCCGTTGAGCAACAGATTGAGATCCCCGACCTCGTCACACTGGCTGCGGATCCATAGGTTCAGGCCATTGGCCAGAAACTGCAGGATGGGCCCTGAGCTGGAAGCCTTTTCGCTCATGCTGACTGTTCCATCACGTTCCAGCGCTGGGCCACCAATTCAGCTTGATCGAGATGGGGCAGATGTCCACAGGCTGCAACCTCTTCAAGCCGTGTCCCCAGCAGCTCTTGCGCCGCCTGCTTTTGTGGTGCTCTCAAGATGCGATCCTGCTGGCCCCAGAGCACATGCAGCGGCTGGGAAGGTAGCGGCTGACCACAACCGGCGAAGCCACCACTACGGGCGAATGCCGCTAAGGAACGCCCCCAGCCGGGCACCTGGAGGTGAAGGGAAGCGATCTGCACTTCCGGAGCGCCAACACTGCTGGCGGGGTCGGCGAAGGCCTGACGGCATAGCCCCTTACGGACTCCCTGGCGGCCAAGGAACCACACTCCGAGTTGATCAAGACCAGGTGGCAATGGCCTTGGTGTTCCGTCTAGGCCTGCAGGAGAGAGCAGGAGCAATCGGCCAATCCGCTCAGGATGGCGTCGCGCCAGTTCCATCGCGACTGCTCCTCCCATCGAGGCGCCGATGATGCCGATCGGGTCACTGCTGGGAAGCTTTTCGAGCAGATGGCCCAGATGGTCGAGCACCTCTTCTGGTCCAACGGCTGCGTGGTCGTGCCTCGGGCAGAAGCCAAAGCCATAGAGATCGGGAATGATCAGGCTGTAGCGATCGCGCAGCAGGGGCACCAGACGCCGGAATTCAAGATGGCTGCTGTCAAATCCATGCAGGAGCAGAACCGGCATGCCGCTGCCGAGTCGCACCACTGGATACTGATCGGGGATCGGACCTCTTAGCTCCCACCACTCCAAACCGTCCAGCAGTGCTCGAGCCTGGGGATCTAGCAATGTGGTGGCGGCGTCTTTGAGAAGCTGCCGGTTGCTCAAGCCTGACTCTCCATTGGCTGACGATGCGTGTCGTGGGCTTCAGTTTCCATGCTCACCAAGGCCTCGAGCAAGTCGCTGTCGCTGACAGTGAAGGGCAGGTGGTGGAGGTCCGATCCGGGTCGGCAGGCAAAGCAACAGGCCGCTTGCAGTTGGTCCAGACCAGCCTTGCCGAGCCCGAGATCCTTCAGAGTGACCGGAAGCTGAAGCGTTTGGAGGAGCGGCAGCAACTGTCTTCGCGCTTGGGCTGCGAGTTGATTACCGCCCAAGCGTTCCTCCAGACGAAGTTGCACCAGGATTCCGAAGCCCACCTTTTCGCCGTGGAGCACGCCATGACAGGCCATCAGTTGGGTGAGACCGTTATGGACAGCGTGGGCAGCAACCGTGCGGCATTGGGCTCCACCTAGACCGCCGATCAGACCAGCGGTGAGGGCGCAGGCTTCGGCGACACGGACCCATGCCTCACTTCCAGGGTTCTTGAGGGCGTCCTCGGCATCCAGTAGCAGCTGATCGCGCAGCACTCTGGCCATCTGTACCGCCTGTTGGATCATGCCGTCACTGCTGGACCCACTGCTAACAGAGGCCTCATACCACTTGGCCAGGGCATCGGCGACCCCGCTAGCAAGGGTTCGGCTCGGGGCCTGTCGCACCAGGTTGTGGTCAAAAATGAGTAGATCCGGGCAGCGATGAAGGCTGACATCGCCGCGGAAGGCTCCCTCTCTGGAATAGAGATTGGCAAGGGCGGTCCAACCGGCACAGGTGGCAGCGCTCAGCGGCACGGTGATACAGACGATGCCGAGGCGATCGGCCAGAAGCTTGCCGGCGTCGAGAACTTTGCCTCCTCCTGCTGCGATCACCGCGTCGCAGCGATTGATCGTGAGCTGCTCCTGAAGCTGCTTCAGATCCTCTTCGCAGCAGTCGTGTTCGAGGGTCAACTCGACCGGCTCAAGCCCCTGCGAGCGCAAATCAAGATTGAGTTCTTGGCGCAGATGTTGTGTGGCTTGACTGCGACCGAGCAGGGCCGGATGCTTGCAGAGATCAGAAATCAGCGGCAAACCTTCCTGCCAGGCGGATTGTCCGCGGATCACCTGGGCAGGAGCGATGGCCTGCATGGAGCAGGCTGATGGTTGGAGCTGCATCGTTGGCTCAGAGGCCGGCGCTGGCCAGTTCAGGGGTGACTGGTGTTGCTGCATTGCGGTGACGCACGACCACCTTCTTGTCGGCATCGACATCGACTTCGACGCAGTCTCCATCCTTGATGCGTCCAGAAAGCACCTCTTCGGCAAGGCTGTCTTCCAGAAGGCGCATCACAGCACGGCGTAGGGGACGGGCTCCATAGGCGGGGTTGAAGCCCTCCTCAACGAGACGTTCCTTGAAGGCGTCGGACACCGTGAGCGTGATGCCTTTTTCGCCAATGCGTGAGAACACCTCCCGCAGCATAATTTCGGCGATCTGCTTCACCTCTTCACGGTTGAGCTGACGGAAGACGATGATCTCGTCGAGACGGTTGAGGAATTCGGGACGGAAGTACTGCTTGAGTTCTTCATTCACCAGTGAGCGGATGCGGTTGTACTGGTTCTCTTCGGCGTTTTCACCTGAGAACTCGAAGCCAAGACCGCCGCCGCCTTTCTCAATCACTTTCGAACCGATGTTCGACGTCATGATCACAAGCGTGTTCTTGAAATCGACTGTGCGGCCTTTGGAATCGGTCAGTCGGCCGTCTTCCAGAAGCTGCAGCAGCAGGTTGAACACGTCAGGATGGGCTTTCTCGATTTCATCGAAGAGAACAACGGTGTAAGGCCGGCGACGCACGGCCTCAGTGAGTTGTCCACCTTCGTTGAATCCGACGTAGCCAGGAGGGGATCCAATCAGCTTGCTAACGGTGTGGCGCTCCATGAATTCGGACATGTCGAGGCGGATCATTGCCTCCTCGCTGCCAAAGAAGTAGGTGGCCAGCGCCTTGGTGAGTTCAGTTTTTCCGACCCCCGTGGGTCCGGAGAAAATGAAACTTGCAATGGGGCGATTGGGATTTTTGAGGCCTACCCGGGCCCGACGGATCGCTTTCGACACCGCTTTGACGGCTTCGTCTTGGCCGATCAGACGCTTGTGGAGTGTGTCCTCCATGTTGAGCAGCTTCACCGATTCACTTTCGGTGAGTTTCTGCACAGGGACACCGGTCCAGGACGCCACGATTTGGGCAATATCCTCCTCATCCACCACTGGGGTGGTCAGTTCCGTTGCCTGAGCTTCAGTGCTGTCGACCGGGGCGAGTGGCTCTGCCGTCACAACACCAGTCGTGCTCGCTGAGGTCTCTACGGCTGTGCCAGAGGGTTCGCCTTCACTGCTGACGTTCTCCGCTGCATCGCGGTTGGTTTGCAGCAGGCTGCGGATCTGTTCGCGCAGTTCAACTTCCTTATCTCTCAGTTCACCGGCACGGGTGAAATCCTGTTCACGCACCGCTTGTTCTTTGTCCTTTTGCACAGCGCGGAGTTCCTTGTCCACCTCTTTGGCTGCGGGGGGCAGCTTGGAATTGAGCAGGCGTACACGGCTTCCAGCTTCATCGATCAAGTCGATGGCCTTGTCGGGAAGGAAACGGTCGGAGATGTACCGGTCGCCCAACGTGGCGGCTGCCTCCAGGGCTTCATCTGTGATCTTCAGACGGTGATGTTGTTCATATCGCTCCCGCAGGCCGCGCAAGATCTCGATCGTGTCTTCGATCGAAGGCTCTCCCACATTCACAGGCTGGAAGCGTCGTTCCAGGGCAGCATCCCGTTCAATGTGCTTGCGGTATTCATCCAGTGTGGTGGCACCGATGCATTGCAGTTCACCTCGGGCCAGAGCCGGTTTGAGGATGTTGGCAGCATCGATCGCCCCCTCGGCGGCACCGGCGCCAATCAGGGTGTGAACCTCATCGATCACCAGGATCACGTTCCCGGCAGACTTGATCTCCTCCATGATCTTTTTGAGACGCTCTTCGAACTCGCCGCGATATTTGGTGCCGGCCACCAGCAAGCCAATATCGAGAGTGAGAACACGTTTCTCTTCAAGAATGTCAGGAATGTCGCCCTGTTGAATCCGTTGGGCTAATCCTTCTGCGATGGCTGTCTTGCCTACGCCGGGCTCGCCAATCAACACAGGATTGTTTTTGGTGCGACGGCCCAGGATTTGAATCACCCGGTCAATTTCATTCTGACGACCAACGACAGGGTCAAGCTTGCCCTCTCCAGCTAATTGGGTGAGGTTGCTGCCGAATTCATCAAGAGTTGGAGTTTTTGTCGAACCTTTACTGCCACTGCTGCCCGTCCCAGCACCCACTTCGGCGGTTTCGCCGAGCATGCGGATGACCTGAGTGCGCACCTTGGCGAGGTCGACACCAAGATTTTCGAGCACCCTTGCCGCGACACCCTCACCTTCTCGAATCAGGCCAAGCAGCAGATGCTCGGTACCGATGTAGTTGTGGCCCAGCTGACGTGCTTCTTCGAGTGACAGCTCAAGGACCCGCTTCGCTCTGGGTGTGAAGGGGATCTCAACGGCCACAAAGCCGGAACCGCGACCGATGATTTTCTCGACTTCGACCCGGGCATCCTTGAGATTGACGCCCATTGACTTGAGCACCTTGGCGGCAACACCAGTGCCTTCACCAATCAGGCCGAGCAGAATTTGCTCTGTTCCAACAAAATTGTGCCCCAGGCGGCGGGCCTCCTCTTGGGCCAGCATGATCACCTTGATGGCCTTCTCGGTAAACCGCTCGAACATCGTCCAGGCCGGAAGTAGATAGAACTAACTTATCAGGACCGGAGCAGGATTGTGGCAAATGGCTTCGCTTGACCACATCCCTTGCTGGTAGCGGGGTTGGCTCAGGCAAAAGTATTAATCAAGCCATTCAAATTGACGGCGATTTCTATCGCTCAGGCCGGTTATCCGCACCGAAAATCAGCGGTCACTTGCCGCGTGCCTTTCAGGTCAGACTTCTCCACTGAATCAGGGCATCACGTCCGTCGCTGTAGTAGCCGCGACGGCTTCCGCAGCTCAAGAAGCCGCAGCGTTGATAAAGCGCCAGAGCTGCCAAGTTGCAGCTGGCGACCTCCAGCGTTGCACTGACTGCACCGGCCCTGCGTGCCTGATCAAGCAAAGCACTGAGAACAGTTCTTCCCAACCCACGTTTGCGTTGGCTGGGTGTCACGGCCAAGGCGGTGATCTGTAGTTCATCCACCACCAGCCAACCGCAGGCGAGGGCCGCTAGCCGCCCCCCTGCCCGGATGCCGAGACAGAGGCGATCACTGGATTCCAGTTCACGTTGCCACTGGCGTTCTGTCCACAGTCCATCCAGGGCCTCGCTATCGAGCAGTAGGCAAGCCTCCAGATCCTCAGGCCCCAACGCAAAGGGTGCAGCGTTCAACTCCATAGACATGGCGCGGCGTCCAGCTCGTTGTGGGATTGATCGCGTCGCTTCCTACATTGACCTTCAAGCCTGCCCATGTCTGAGCTCCATGCCCCAACCTTTCGAGTCCGGCTGTGATCCGCTCAGTCCAAATCGCAACCTGGCCCCGGTGACTGCCAGGATTGATGACCAGGGCTGCATGACGGTGGGTGGCTGTCGCCTCAGCGACCTGGCTCAGCGGTATGGAACACCTCTGTATGTGCTTGATGAAGAGGGGATTCGGGCCGCGTGTTGCGCGTATCGCACCGCCCTTGAACGTCATTACCCTGGCCCATCCTTGGCTGTGTATGCATCCAAAGCCAACAGCTCCTTGGCGATGACGGCAATCGCTGCTTCGGAGGGCCTTGGGCTGGATGCTGTCTCTGCCGGCGAGCTGCTTACCGCCCTTCAGGGGGGCATGCCCGCTGAGCGGATCGTGCTGCACGGCAATAACAAATCCGATGACGAACTTCTGCTGGCCTACCGGAGCGGAGTCACGATCGTGGCGGACAACCAGCACGATCTCGACCGATTGGAGGCGCTGATCCCGGCTGGTTCCCCCCCCGCGCAGCTGATGCTGCGTTTCACTCCAGGGATCGAATGCCATACCCACGAGTACATCCGAACCGGGCATCTCGATAGCAAGTTCGGCTTTGATCCGGATCAGCTTGAGCCAGTGCTGCGTCGGCTCAAGACCTGTGCCTGGGCATGCGTCACCGGTTTGCATGCCCACATCGGCTCTCAGATTTTTGAGTTGAATCCCCATCGTGATCTTGCGGCAGTGATGGCGGATGCCCTGCAGCTTGCTCTTGAGCTGGGTCATCCCATTCGAGACCTCAATGTCGGCGGTGGACTGGGCATCCGTTATGTGCAGTCAGACGACCCCCCGACGATTGATGCCTGGATTCAGGTTGTGGCTGAGGCTGTGGTGAAGGCCTGCCGTGAGCGTGACCTTGCCCTACCCCGTCTCCTCTGTGAGCCGGGTCGATCGTTGGTGGCGAGCTCAGGTGTCACCCTCTACAAGCTCGGCTCTCGTAAGGAGGTGCCGGGAGTACGCACCTACATCTCCGTAGATGGCGGCATGAGCGACAACCCTAGGCCGATCACGTATCAGTCTCTCTATACAGCCTTCCTGGCGGATCGCCCCCAGGCGGAGGCCACCGAATCAATCACCCTGGCCGGCAAGCATTGTGAATCTGGCGACGTGTTGCTCAAAGATTTGCCCCTCCCCCCCAGCGTCAGTGGCGACGTGCTTGTGGTGCTGGCCACCGGCGCCTACAACGCTTCGATGAGCTCCAACTACAACCGTATTCCCCGTCCTGCTGCAGTGCTCGTCCATGACGGCATCGCCGATGTGATTCAGCGAAGGGAATCGTCGGAGGATCTTTTGCGCTACGACAATCTGCCCACTCGCCTCAATCCGAGGGTGTCGGTAGGCTAAGAGCACCATCGGGGTGAAGGAGTGAGCTGGCCGGATTGGTTTGACCCGCGCCTGCTTGATGTTCTTCTTGCTTCTGCCCTCGGCTTTCTGCTCTTCTCTCGCATCAGTGAGCAGCGTTCGCTTTGGTTGTTGCGCGGCTACCTCCTGCTGGTGGCCTTGGCTTGGGTGTTCAAAGGGGTGCTTCTCGTCTCTGATACCCCTCTCCTCCCCCTCACCGCAGCCCTGATCGAGGCCTTGGTCCTGGCTTGTTCACTGTCCCTGGCGATTCTCTGGCAAGGGGAACTACGCCGGCTGATGGAGCTGTTGGGCACGTGGCGTCTGGATGTCCTTCTCGCCAATCCCGCCAGCAAATTGCGGGTGAAGGCCGGCACTGTCGTCCAGCTCACCGACGCGGCTGGTCGCCTCTCCCAGAGCCGGCGCGGAGCTTTAATCGTTGTGGATCTTGGCAGTGATCTGCGTCCGGAAGATTTCCTCAATCCAGGCGTGACGATTGATGCGCAACTCAGTAGTGAACTGATCCTCAATCTGTTCGCATCCGATACCCCTCTCCACGATGGTGCTGTGGTGGTGAAGGGAAACCGGATTGTGGCCGCCGGTGTGATCCTGCCTCTGTCTCGGCAGGGCCATAGTCGCTATGGCACGCGTCATTTGGCCGCACTCGGAATCACCGAGCGATTCGATCGATGCATCTGTGTTGTCGTGTCTGAGGAGACCGGAACCCTCTCTTTGGCCAATCATGGTCGGTTGGAACGACCGATCACAAGTAGCCGTCTCCAGGGGTTGCTCACCGAGTTGATGGGCGTCACACCAGCGGTGTCAGCACCCACCGCTGCTTCATCTGGGGCATCTGGGCGTAGCGTGTCCGTTGCCAATCAGGACATCGTTTCGTGAGCCGTCGTCTGGCTTCTGCTTCTAACGATTCGATCGGCAAGGTTTGTCCGGCTGAGCTCGACCCCACCTGTCTGCCTGCCCATGTCGCGGTGATCATGGATGGCAATGGGCGCTGGGCCCAAGCCCGTGGGCTCCCCAGGGTGATGGGACACCGTGCCGGAGTTGAGGCGCTGAAGTCGACATTGCGTCTTTGCAGCGACTGGGGGGTTAAGGCCCTGACCGCCTATGCCTTTTCCACTGAGAACTGGTCTCGCCCTGGAGATGAAGTCAATTTCCTGATGACGTTGTTTGAGCGTGTGCTCCAGCGGGAACTGCAGGGCCTCGAAGCAGAACAGGTGCGGATTCGCTTTCTCGGTGACCTTCAAGCGCTTCCCGAGAAGCTGCAAGACCTGATTGCTGACGCCACCGCACGCACGGCAGCTAACACCGGCATTCACTTCAATGTCTGCACCAATTACGGCGGTCGGCGCGAACTGGTTTTGGCCGCTCAGGCCTTGGCTTCTCGGGCAGCACGCGGGGAATTAGATCCAGCCACGATCGACGAGAACACTCTGGCTGCTGAGTTGTACACCGCAGGAGAGCAGGACCCAGACCTCTTAATCCGAACCAGTGGTGAACGACGCATCAGCAATTTCTTGCTCTGGCAGCTGGCCTATGCCGAAATTCACGTCACTGACGTTTTCTGGCCTGATTTCAACCGGGATGCTCTGATGGCGGCCTTAGTGGATTACCAGGGTCGCAAGCGTCGTTTCGGAGGCCTTGAAGCACTAAGGGCCGACGCTCTGGGATCCTGAACAACAGCAGATCGGCGTTGATGACGGATTCGTTTACCTTGCGCCACGACTGGAGCATCGCAGAAATCCAGGCCATTCTTGATGCGCCGCTGATGGATCTGCTCTGGCGGGCGCAGCAGGTGCACCGGCAGGCCAATCCCGGTTATCGCGTGCAGTTGGCGTCCTTGCTCAGCGTCAAGACCGGCGGCTGTGAGGAGGACTGTGCCTATTGCCCCCAGTCCATGCACAACAGCAGTGATGTGACGGGCCAGCCTGAATTGGAGGTGGAGCCTGTGCTGGCAAGGGCCCGTGCCGCCAAGCAGGCGGGTGCTGACCGCTTCTGCATGGGCTGGGCCTGGCGCGAAATTCGTGATGGCGCCCCCTTTGAGGCGATGCTGTCGATGGTGCGTGGTGTGCGCGAGATGGGGCTTGAAGCCTGCGTCACCGCCGGCATGCTCACTGATGCCCAGGCCATGCGTCTGGCCGAAGCCGGCCTAACGGCTTACAACCACAATCTCGACACCAGCCCTGAGCACTACGACCGGATCATTACCACCCGCACCTATGAGGAGCGCTTGGAAACACTGCAGCGGGTGCGCAGGGCTGGGGTGACCCTCTGCTGCGGAGGGATCATCGGTATGGGTGAAAGCGACCGTGATCGTGCCTCAATGCTGCAGGTGTTGGCCACGATTAATCCCCATCCCGAGAGCGTGCCCATCAACGCGTTGGTGGCTGTGGAGGGAACCCCGTTGGAGGCGCAGACACCTGTGGAGCCTCTTGAGCTGGTGCGGATGGTGGCCACGGCCAGAATCCTGATGCCCCACAGCCGCGTGCGGCTCAGTGCTGGCCGCGAGCAGCTCAGTCAGGAAGCCCAGATTCTCTGCCTTCAGGCTGGCGCTGATTCGATTTTCTATGGAGAGACCCTGCTCACCACCGGCAACCCTGCTGTGGAAGCGGATAAGGCGCTGCTGGCGGCTGCCGGTGTGCAGGCCAGCTGGCAAGCGCAACCAGAAACGCATGCATGCAATTAAGGGCTGAGCAAGCTTGCCCTAGGCATGCTCTCGGTGTTTCCTCATGCCAAGAGGGGGTGTCGCTGCGAGGGGGGTCAAGCGATCAGTAGGAACTGAGCGGTTATGAGCGTTCGGCGGAGGACGCTTGCGGGTTGATCTCGCTCCATGGTGGGCACTCGGAGGGCGAGCACGGGCAGTGTCAGGAACTGTCTTCAAGGGGTGCGCTGAACGCGTCGGCCAGCCCTCTGGTGGAGTGAATCGGATGCCCCCGTGGCTTGATTGCTGCAAAGGATACGGATCGCGTGAATCGTGTCTTGCATCAAGAACTGGCCATACAGCGGCATGGCATAGCGACGAAGCTTTGATTCACCAGAACTTCACCAGGGAGCCGCGTTACCCCCACCAGAAGCGGTCAGTAGATGTCACCAGAACAGTGCGGATCTTGGAGGTGTCTACGCAATTCACTCATGTCCACAACTAAAACCCTCGTTGTCACTAACTTCAAAGACAATGGAAGTCCAAGCAACCCCGTGAAGGGGTCTCTGCGCGATGTAATCAAGCAAGGGCATCAACTGGCCCTGCAAGGTCATCACATCAACATCATCTTTCAGACAGAAAAAGCCTCTGAAACCATCCAGCTCAAGAAGGATCTTTATTTCAGATGGGGAACCTGGAGTATTAATGAAGGAGAGGGTGCGAAAAATGTAACACTGGATGGAGGCAAATCTCAAGTGAACGCTGTTTCTGCTGTATTCTATAAATACAAGGCTCCATCGCATCCGCTAAATATTAAAGTTAATAGCCTCAACGTTATTAACTTTGAGGCCGATAGCGAGCCTTTCTATGATGGCAAGGTGCGACTAAGTGGCGCCAATGTTGAATGGCGAAATAGTGTTTTTCAGAATAATGCCTCTAGCGCTGGGGTCGTTCATAGCGTGCATAGCTCAACGGCTTCGAAGATCAAGCTTGAAAATGTTCACTTCTTGGGGAATGAAGCAACCTCGAGGAATGGCGAGCTTATTTATGTCGATAAGCAGCAGGGCAATACTATTGAAATTACTAATAGCTACTACTCAAAAGTTGCTGCTACCCCTTACTACAAGCAGATCAGGCTTCAACCTGGTAATACGCCTGAAAATTTGATCAACGCACAGTTTGAGCGAGGAGCGGCTGCGCCTGAGTTGTCCCCGGCTCAGGTCATCGAGTCTTCTTCAATTCTTGTGGATTCGACCAGGCTAAATCTGAAGGGGGACATCTTTAAGCTTGATGCTAATAAAGGTTACGCGCTATATCAAAAGATTGAAAATGGTGAGGCCAATTTGGTTACGCCATCTGCGAGCAACGATCAACAGCTTTTAGGCGCAATTCGCAAGCACGCAAGCTATACATATCGCACCAAAAGTGAGCAGGAAATTAGAGATTCGCGTACCTCCTTCTTTGGTAGTGAGTTGTCCAAAATGATGGGGACGACTGCAATTCAAAAGGGGGCGAGTTTGTATGCAGGGACAGAGGGTGGGAAAGCACTCCTGGCGAAGGCAGATCCAATTATTAACAAGGCAACTGCAATGTGGGCCTCCTCCGCAGGGAAAGCAACACTCATTGGTGGTGGCATCGCAGGTGCCGCTGCAGCCATCGGGATCGGGGCGCTGTTTCATCATTCGAATGAGACGGCACGCATTGAGAACGAGCTCGCCAAGAAAAAAGCGATTGATGCTGAGCACGACGACTTCAAGGCCTCTCTGCCTACCAAGCTTGAATTCAATCCAATCAACACTCTTCAAGAGCGAACTGTCAGTGTTTATGACAACTTTAACTTCACGCACCAAGACTCCTTCTATTTCTTGCCAGCGGGTATGGGCGCTCAGATCAGTTATATCAGTCAAACTGATAATCGCGACATTGTGAGCTTCTCGTATAATCCATATTCCCTCAAAAAGCATGCTAAGGGCACAAACTCTGCCAAAGAATTTTCTCGTTGGGTTCTTAGTTCAGAGCTGACCAGCCTCATGAGAAATGAAGCCGGGAAGGACCCCAGCGGCTACATCGCGACCCTCAAAAAGGTCAACAGCCAAGGAGAGGTCTTCCTTTCCAATACGGGGCGTTGGCAGGTTCAGAAAACCACAAGCGCTGGTTATTACGCAGGCCCAGCCTGGGACCGGATCAAGCTGCATCGGCAATCCAGTTTCGAAGTGACGACCAGAACGGAAACACACAGTGGTAACGACATCGTGATCGGAGATCGTGGCTCCAACACCATCTTGCTCGGCGCCGGTAATGACACTGCTTCCCCCGGTGTCGGTGACGACCACATTGATGGCGGCACTGGAATCGACACCGTGTCTTACCTCGGGCTGAATCAGCCGATCCGACTCACCGCCGGTCATGTTTCAAAGAGCGGTGAGAGTTATATGCAGGTCAGCAATCAGCAGGCCTTGACCGCTGAGCGAAGCATCAATAGCCGTCTCCTCAATGTGGAAACCATTGATGCCGAAGGTGGCTCTCATCTCGATCTTTCAGGAGCCGCTCAGGCGATGCGCTCCGATAACAGCAAGGATGCTGCCCCCTACCAGCTGCGAACAGGCATTGGCAGCACTGTGATCGGGAGTGATTTCCATGATGGCGTCACCATCGATGCCGCCCGTGCCTCCCGCTACAACACTGATACCAGTCGCTTCAGCCACACCACCACAATCAATGGTGGAAAAGGTGTCGACCGCTTGCTGATCAGAAACCTTGGCGAACATCAGCAGCCTGGGCTTGAGTTTCGATACGACGCTCTCACCGGCCGCATTACCTCTAGTGAGGCATCAGGCCAGGGGCAACGCACTTGGTTCCAGGTGCAGAACGTGGAGTCGATCGGCATTCAGGGAGCTTCACTCAGAGAAGACGGTGGAATCGTCTTCGACCAGAAGACGAATGCCATCACGACGTTCGAGCCCCCCACTCCAAGGGGAGATGAGGCTGCCCGCGATTCCGATGACGACACAGATGAGCTGACAGGCAGCTCATCTGCTGGTTTCTCCGAAGGCGCCAGCACCTCCCCAGTGCCGATGCGAAGGCTCCGCATGGCTGATCACATGCCTATGACCTCCGTAACCGAAGCCAGTGAAACGCATGTCGACGTGGCCATGCAGGCGATGCCCGCATCCACAAGTTCGATGAATCACACGGCCTGGAATCAGGAGCCTCAAGAGCAACCAATCTGGGCACAGAAGGAGTTCTTCATCGACCCCCTCGCCTGATTTCATCACCTATCACTGGCAGCAACCTGCTCCAAAGGGGCAGGTTTTCTGATGCGATTCCATTGCCGCCCAGGTGTGATCACAACGGTGAATCGTCTCCAGCTCATCGACGGCTTTCGCAGCAGCACAGCCATGAGCAGTAATCCGGAGACGTGCAGCGGGTGTACTGCTGAGGGCTAAAACTACGGCAAGATCTTAGTAAACTACGCTAGAAAATAAACCCCCTGGACGGGCGGGGCTGCTTCTTGTATTCACACTTTGTTTAGGTAAGTGGATCAATACCGATGATGGAGTCGTTATTAAAGTCTTGATTAAAGGAGGATTCGAATTGGAGGCTTTGATCTGAATTAGGAGAGCCAATAAAGGCAATACCTGTGTAAGCCCAATTGGCATCTGTATTCCAAATAGAGACGGCACCAGCGGAGTGTTTCCAGACAACGTGGTTGGTGCCATTGATGGATTCTGTCCCGATGAGTGACCAACCAGGGAAGAATCCATCTTTCATCTGATTGCCTTGGTAGGAGATGGCAGAGAGCGGACCAGAGGAACCAGAACGTGCATAGGCGCCACCGAGGGCATCTTTCACAAGGTGGAAAGAGCCTTGGATTTCTGTTGCTGTGTACGGGGTACCGATGATGGAGTCGTTATTAAAGTCTTGATTAAAGGAGGATTCGAATTGGAGGCTTTGAGCTGAATTGGGAGAGCCAATAAAGGCAATACCTGTGTAAGCCCAATTGGCATCTGTATTCCAAATAGAGACAGCACCAGCGGAGTGTTTCCAAGCAACGTGGTTGGTGCCATTGATGGATTCTGTCCCGACGAGTGACCAACCAGGGAAGTAGCCATCTTTCATCTGATTGCCTTGGTAGGAGATGGCAGAGAGCGGACCAGAGGCACCAGAACGTGCATAGGCGCCACCGAGGGCATCTTTCACAAGGTGGAAAGAGCCTTGGGTTTCTGTTGCTGTGTACGGGGTGCCGATGATGGAGTCGTTATTAAAGTCTTGATTAAAGGAGGATTCGAATTGGAGGCTTTGATCTGAATTAGGAGAGCCAATAAAGGCAATACCTGTGTAAGCCCAATTGGCATCTGTATTCCAAATAGAGACAGCACCAGCGGAGTGTTGCCAGGCAACGTGGTTGGTGCCATTGATGGATTCTGTCCCGACGAGTGACCAACCAGCGAAGAATCCATCTTTCATCTGATTGCCTTGGTAGGAGATGGCAGAGAGCGGACCAGAGGCACCAGAACGTGCATAGGCGCCACCGAGGGCATCTTTCACAAGGTGGAAAGAGCCTTGGATTTCTGTTGCTGTGTACGGGGTACCGATGATGGAGTCGTTATTAAAGTCTTGATTAAAGGAGGATTCGAATTGGAGGCTTTGAGCTGAATTGGGAGAGCCAATAAAGGCAATACCTGTGTAAGCCCAATTGGCATCTGTATTCCAAATAGAGACAGCACCAGCGGAGTGTTTCCAGGCAACGTGGTTGGTGCCATTGATGGATTCTGTCCCGACGAGTGACCAACCAGGGAAGTAGCCATCTTTCATCTGATTGCCTTGGTAGGAGATGGCAGAGAGCGGACCAGAGGCACCAGAACGTGCATAGGCGCCACCGAGGGCATCTTTCACAAGGTGGAAAGAGCCTTGGGTTTCTGTTGCTGTGTACGGGGTACCGATGATGGAGTCGTTATTAAAGTCTTGATTAAAGGAGGATTCGAATTGGAGGCTTTGATCTGAATTGGGAGAGCCAATAAAGGCAATGCCTGTGTAAGCCCAATTGGCATCTGTATTCCAAATAGAGACAGCACCAGCGGAGTGTTGCCAGGCAACGTGGTTGGTGCCATTGATGGATTCTGTCCCGACGAGTGACCAACCAGGGAAGTAGCCATCTTTCATCTGATTGCCTTGGTAGGAGATGGCAGAGAGCGGACCAGAGGCACCAGAACGTGCATAGGCGCCACCGAGGGCATCTTTCACAAGATGGAAAGAGCCTTGGGTTTCTGTTGCTGTGTACGGGGTACCGATGAGTTTGTCGTTATTGAAATCTTGATTGAAGGCAAGTTCAGCGTTGCTGAAGCCTTCTGAGCCGTTGGAGTGGATGGCGTAGTTGGTGAGATTCCAGTTGGAATCGAGAGTCCATTCGGACATGGCGCCACTGACGTGGGTCCAAATGAGTTTGTTGGTGCCGTTAATGGATTCAGCAGCGCGTTGACTCCAGCCTTGGTAGGAGCCTTCTCCTTTGCGTTGCCCGCCTGCTGTGATGTCATCAAAGGAACCATCGGCGAGCTTGACCCAACCCATGCCAGCGGAGTCTTTGTGGAGATGGACGTTGCCGTTGGATTCGACGGCAGTGGTGTTGCGGCCGATGAGTTTGTCGTTATTGAAATCTTGATTGAAGGCAAGTTCAGCGTTGCTGAAGCCTTCTGAGCCGTTGGAGTGGATGGCGTAGTTGGAGAGATTCCAGTTGGAATCGAGAGTCCATTCGGACATGCGTCCGTCAGTGTTGGTCCAGATGAGAGTGTTGACGCCGTTAATGGTTTCAGCGGCGCGTTGGCTCCAGCCGAAATAGGAGTTTTCCCCTTTGCGTTGCCCGCCTGCTGTGATGTCATCAAAGGAGCCATCGGCGAGCTTGACCCAGCCCATGCCGGATGAGTCTTTGTGGAGATGGACGTTGCCGTTGGATTCGATTAATTCTGAAAAAGGTGCAGCTGAAACCATCTGATTTGAAAATTTCAGCTTCTCAACTCCACTTAGGGTGTCAGTGCCTTCATTCGATCCAGACCGTTTGTCCGTGACGGTAAGAGTGCCATCGCCATTCCTCTTTACGGAGTAATCACTGAGCTTGCCTGAATAAACAGCAATGTCATTTCCGCGTCCACCTTTAATAGTGTCATTGCCACGTTCTGCTTCAAAGATGTTGTCGGCGGAATCACCAATTAGTAGGTCGTCGTAATAGCTACCAATCACACTCTCAATACCGGTCAGGGTGTCAGAACCAATGCCGGCTTTGTCGCTACCATTTTTGGAGCCAGCAATCCCTTTGCTCAGATCAACAACGATGTCATCAGTGGCTGAGGTGTATTTAATGGTGTCAACACCAGAGCCGCCGTCGTAGCTGTCATCACCGGCCCCTTCTCCTCCAATGATCAGATCGTTGCCGTTGCCTGCCTCAACCTTGTCATCTCCAGATCCGGTGTAGATGGTGTCATCGCCATCACCAGCCATGACGGTGTCATCACCATCACCACTGGTGATGTCATTATTGCCGGCATTACCCATCACCATGATGCTGGACGCGATGGCGGATCCAGGCAGGACGACCTTCTCAATCCCCTCGCCGATTTCGTACTTATTGCTTAGATAGCGGTAGTAGACGGTGTCGGTGCCGCTGGTTCCGGTGTCTTTGATTGTGTCGCGTTCATCATCGACAAAATAGGTATCGCTTCCGTTGCCGCCATCAAGGGTGTCAGCACCTTCTCCGCCAGTTAGGCGGTCATCGCCATCACCACCTTTGAGGTTGTCGTTGCCAGTACCTCCATAGAGCTCGTCATCACCAGATCCGCCTCTGAGAATGTCATCATCCTGCTCGCCATGCAGCTGATCATTGCCAAAGCCGCCGTAGATCGTGTCGTTGCCATAGCCGCCATAGGCGCGGTCATCACCGCCAGCTGTGCGAATGGTGTCAAAGCCGTTGTAGGCATAGATCCATTCATCTTTGCCCGTACCTTTCAGCTCTTCGGTTTGATTGGTGCCTTCCAGAATGGCTTGCTTGATGTTGAACTCTTGCGATACTTTGAGCTCACCGCCATGGCCATCGTTGATGAAGTAAGTCAGTAAAACTTTCCCTTCAAATTTGGGGTTAAGACCACTGAGTTGCCATGATCCATTACCAAGGTCTTTCAGCTTTCCTGTTGAAGTCTCAAGGTTCTTGATTTTGAGTAGGTCTTCATTTTCATCGGTATAGCCCTGCAGTAAGTCGGCTTCTTTAATAATGTATGTCCAGTTTTTATAGCCATCTTGAAGTTGAGCCTTGGCATCTGTTAACTGAGGTCCTTTATTGAGCTGCTCAATCTTGATTTCACCATCGTTGAACTGGAATCTTTCAACATTTTCAAGCCGATCAGTGCCTTCATTAGTGTTTTGGCGATGATCTTGAATGGTGACGATCCCCTTTGTCCGTTTGACTGTGTAGTCAGCCTTGTCTCCGCTATAGACCGCCGTATCAATTCCACTGCCCCCATCGATTTTGTCGTTTCCTGCATCACCCTTGATGACATCATCGCCATGGCCACCAAGAAGTAGATCATTGCCTGCACCACCTTCAATGGCGTCATTGCCATCCATCCCAACCAAGATGTTGTTGTTCTTGTCGCCTTTTAGGCTGTCTTTATTTCTTGAGCCAAAGACATTGCTAAAGCCTTTGATAGCGAGATCAAGGCCACGCCCAAAGAAATTGGTTTTAAAGGTATTGGCGGAGAGATCAACTTCTACGCTTTCAGTTGCACCTCGCGCATCAATGCTGCTTCCTTCCTTGGCTTCAATCGATTCAATATCACTGAGGTGATCAAAACCAATATCACTTGAGGCTGGTTGTGCTGCATCCTCCATGATTGTGGCTTCTGCCTTCTGACCATTGTCAAAGAATCCGCTGGTCGATCGACCGAAGAAGCTTGTGTGTAAGGAGAAAATCCTTTTGGCCACCTTGTTGCCTTGGTTGGCTAGGTCCTGAAGACCTTCCCAGGCAGAGAGGCCAAGCTCATCGACAAGATTGCTTCCCTTGAGTACGCCGTCAAAGCGGAGCGTGACTGGACCTTCAATCGTTTTGTAGTCAACACTGTCAAAGCCTTCGCCACCTTTGATGACATCGCTGCCAAGGGAAGCGCAGAAATGATCTGCTAAATCTGTCCCTTGGAGAACATCATCTCCATCTGTACCTTTAATCCCTATTACAAAAACATTACTTCGCAGGCCAGTAATGTCTGTGTTTCGCTCAATCACATCAGCCAAGCTGGTCGTTTTAATCTCAGCAATCTCTTCTGTGGTGAAAAGCTTGTTCTTATTGTTTTCATACCAGAACCGATCACCATCGCGTATGGCCTGGAATTGCTTGGTGATAATCGAGCCAAATAGCTCACCAACAGAAGATCCAGTTGTATGATCTTCAGATAGGCCTGCAACATAGAGATCAACGTTGTTGATATCGCCGTTGTAGAGATCACTAAGCTTTTTGGCTAGCTCTTTATCAGAGGTAATATCCTCAAAGCTTTTTGCGCGTTTGAGGCCCATGGCCTCTCGCATATCGTTGTAATGAGCGAGGCCATGATCTCGACCCCTTTGAACATTGCGAGAGCCAAGGTCTAGCGCCGGAAATGCGCCATTGGCAAAGCGCAGCACTCCCCGCATTGGGCATTTGCTACCTTCTGGTGGCGCAGCAAATAAGAAATTACGGAGTCCATCTGTGTATTGACTATCAACTTCTTGTGCTTGTTGCAGAGAGGCTCCTCGCAACACAGTCTCAATACCACTCTGTTGCAAGATCTGGATATTGAAGAATGCATCTCGTAGCTGAATATCGCCTTCTTTTGACTCAGAGCCATCATGATCACGACGTGCAATCGTGTTGGAGATCATGCTGTGGCCAAATCGGTAAGCCGCAGTTGAAAACTCGTTGTAGATACCTGGATTAACCTTATCGTCGTATCCCTTGTAATCAGTTAGGGCATCTTCCCCTAATAATGCCGGAAGAAATTCGTCATAGGTAATGTGCTGCAGTAAGCCCATCACCTTGGTGCGTGCTTTCTGATAAATCTTTTCATCAGACAAGCCATGTGCTTTGTGGCTTAGCTCATCACAGATTCTGTTGTGCTCACGCACCCATAGTGCTTGCAATGAGCTGAGTAGTGGATTTTCTGCAGCCCTGTGATCACCAGCAAGGAAGCCATCACCCTTATTTGTGTTAATGACAGGCAATAAGCCATCGCTTCCAATTTTGAGCTTTCCACTTTTAAAGCTTCTGAGTTGATTCGCATCTTTCGTGCTAGCTCCATAGACGACTGATCCATCGAGGAATGAGGTGATTTGATTTTTGTGTTGTCTTACACCTTTTGAATCGCTGAAACCTTGTGAACGTGTGAATGCAAAGTGGTGTGCGGGAACAGCGTCTCTACCTGCAGAATATATCCCTCCATTGATGACTTCGTTTGGCTGATCACAAAATTCTAGATCTTTATTCGTCCTTAAAAAGTCATCCTTCGGGATAGATATTGCAAATCGTTCACTTCCCGATGATGTGCTGACAATATCGTGATCAATGAACTGGCCCCATGCCCAGACAAAATCACTGAGTTGTCGTTGGTTGAGCTCCTTGGTTGTTTGATCAATAACCTCATTGCTAATGACGCGAGCACTTTCTCTGTTGGAGCCACCAGGGGTATTTTTTCCATCCCCATAGGCTTCTTTCGCCAGGCGTTGTTGGATGGCTCCAGCTACACCGAAATCATTCTCGCTTTGGTGGTTTCCAGTTCCATCATGTAATGAGTCTGGATCATTGATGCAAATATCAACATCACCTTGCTTCCAATTGCAGATTACACTTTTAGGACCTACAACTGTGTTAATGCCGATTTGACCCTTTTCAATCCCTTCCCAAAGTCCATCATTGTTGAACGCTAGATCGACAAAGGCTTGGCTGCTACCAGACTTGAAGACTGCAGTTCCTAGTTGAATATCTTGATTGGTGATGTCCCCACTGTTGATCTGAAGCTTGACAACCTGTTGAGTAACAAGATTTCCGCTTCTGCGGATTTCAATCCGAGATTGTGAGCCTTCCCATGCCTCAACGCTTGAGGTCACGATGTCAAACGTGGTGAAGACCGGCCTGTGTTTGACCTTGATTGTTGCCTCGGCTTGTGTGCTTAGTTCGCCATCGGTGACATCGAACAGCAGTGTGTAGTCTCCGTTATCACCATTGGTGACTACATTCCAGCTCCCATCTTTGTTCTGGCTTGTTCTTTCGCCCTTGCTGCCTCTAACATTTTTGACGTTGAGCTGATCACCATCTACATCCCAAGAGCCACTGAGTAGTTTTTCGAGGGAAACCGTTGCCTGCTCAGGATGCTCAGCTTCGATCTTGAGTTCAATTGGCTTGCTCTCTGGGGCATCATTCACAGGGTTGATTTCTATGCTGTGAGTGGTTTGTGTTGCGGCCCCATGTACATCGGCTACTGAATAGCTGAGTTGGACCGTTCCATTGAAATCTTTTGGCGTATGTAATGCCCAGTTTCCATCACCAAGATCTGTTAGTTTTCCAGTTGAAGCTTTTAGGTTTTTGATTGAGATGGCATCGCCTTCGACATCAGACCAGCCTTTGAGCAGCTCACTTTCCTTGATCGTGTAGCAGATATCTTCATGGCCTGGATCTAAGGCCGCTTTGTCACCTGTTAGTTCAGGACCGTCGTTGATCGAGTTAACCGTGAGTTGTGCCGTTGATCTAACAGATGCTCCACCACCATCGATAGTGAGGTAGTTCAGCGTTGAGGGGAAGGTATTGAATTGCTTGCTTTCATTGCGGAAGCCAGACCCATCCTTAACGGCATACGTCAAGTTGAACGGTAGGGAACGGATCTCTCGGGTTTCATTCTTCAGCTGACCGTCATCCCAGACGGCATAAGAGATCGTTGTTGGAAACCGATTAAAGGTTTTCTGTTCGTCTACCGTTTTCCAATCCTGAACGGCATACTCCACTTCGATTTCACCGTGCCAGTTTGCATTTGGCTTAAAGGTCCAACTTCCATCGCTGTTGGTTTTTAGCGTGCCATCACCTTTCCTGACTTTCAGGTCGGAGATTGAAAGGGCGTCGCCATCGATATCCGAGCTGTTCTTGAGTAGTTGCTCTTTGGTGATGCGGATGCTGCCGTCTTCATCAATTGCCCCAAGATCAACAGGAGCCGTGACGATCGGAGCGTCATTAACCGCTTTTATTTTGATGTTCTGGGAGGTTTTAGTCGCGGCTCCATGAACATCCGCCACTGAATAGCTGAGTTCAATCTTTCCATTAAAGTCTTTTGGCGTATGTAAGGCCCAATTGCCATCACCAAGATCTGTCAGCTTTCCAGCTGAAGCTTTCAGGTTTTTGATTGAGAGTTCATCACCTTCGACATCAGACCAGCCTTTTAGAAGATCACTTTCCTTGAATGTGTAGCAGATATCTTCATGGCCTGGATCAAGTGCCGCTTTGTCACCTGTTACTTCAGGGGCGTCATTAATCGGACGTACATTGATGAATGCATTTGTTGAGATGGTCTTGAACTGATTTTTTCCCTCACTTCCTATGATGTCAAGCGAACTTATGTCACCATTGCTTATTCCATTTCTGTCGGAATTGTAATAAATTGATCCGACCGTTATGATGTTCCCCTCATTTGTTAATATTGCCCATCCACTATCTGTTCCCTTCACCTCCTTGATGTTTCCTTTGATTTCTTTCAGCCTGCTTAGGTCATTGTTGCCAACATGACCCCAATGGGCTAGTGACCCATCTTTTTTGAGACCCAAAAAGCCTGAATGTGATGGGAATATTTTTTCTATCCCTTTGGCTCCATCTTCTAGGTCACGGTGTCCCCAAGATCTGTGCCCCCACGTGACTACAGAGCCATCTTGTTTAAGTGCCGCAAAGCCACGATTTGAAGAATATATCTGCTTCACTGAGCCTGAAAGCTCTACTGCTTGTTCTTTCGATAAGCAAACATCCCCCCCCCAGGAATACACTGACCCGTCTTCTTTTAGTGCTGCAAAACCTGTGCTTGATGGAGTAATATCGACGACTCCTCTTGCTAATTCAGACTCAAACTGAGAGTCGTTATGATCGTGCCCTCCAGTTGCGTGGTGCCCCACCCTTGTTACAGAACCATCTTCCCTCAGAAGAGCAAAGGAGCTCGCCGAAGCATAGATTCTCGTGACCTTCGGGCCACTCAAAACTTGCTTTTGTTTTATGCGTGCGTGGTGATTCTGGCCAAAATATACAGAACCAATAAATCCCACACTGCCGTCCTTTCGGATGAAGGCAAATGCACCATCGCTGGCAACTATCTGTTTAAATTGGCCTTCTTCTCTTCCCGTGACTTTCCCGTCATTGATCACTTCAAGTCCATTTTCTTTAACTACAGCATATCCATATCGGTTGGCATGTATTTCTTTTGCTCCTGAAGTGATGTAGCTAAATTTTGTGTTGTCTCGATAAGCCTCGTTCTCTCCCCAAATAATGGCAGAATTATCTGTTTTTAATGCTGCAAAGCTAGATCCATTTGACGAGTAAACTTCGCTTACGTTGCTTGATAGCAGTTCGACCATCTTTGGGTCGTGTTCAAAGCTTGAATACGGATCTCCCCAAGTGACGACTGATCCATCTTCCTTTAATGCTGCAAATGCTTTCTTCGAAGAGAAGACTTTTTTGATGCCACTTGAGAGTTTCTCTTTGGCTTTAAGAGAATTTAGTTTTTCCCAGCCTACTAGTGATCCATCCTTCCTTATTGCGGCAATCCCTCTTGAATTCTGCCCATGCCTTGCGGCAATCGAATAGGATCTAGAAAGAAGATCCATTGTTGCCGAATATTCTGTTCCTTTCTGGTTTCCATTGTCTGTAATTGAATATTCAAGATCAACTCCACCATTCCAATCTTTTGATGGAGTAAACGACCAACTCCCATCGCTGTTAGTTTTTAGCGTGCCATCACCTTGACTGACTTTCAGGTCAGAGATGGAAAGGACGTCACCATCCACATCCGAGCTTTTCTTGAGTAGTTGCTCTTTGGTGATGCGGATGCTGCCGTCTTCGTCGATGGCTCCAAGATCAATAGGGCCCGAAACGGTGGGTGCATCATTAACGGCTTCTAGCCCAAAGCTGTTGCTGGCTTTGAGTTCACCGCCATTGCCATCGCTGACGGTGTAATCGAGTTTGATTGTGCCGTTGTCGTTGGCTTCGGGGGAGTAGGTCCAGGTGCCGTCGTTATTGGTGTGTAGTGAGCCGGCGCTAGCACTTAGGTTTTTGACCTTGAGCTTGTCGCCATCCACATCAGAGAACCCATGAAGTAGATCGGCTTCTTTGATGATGTAGGCAGTGTCTTCTTTGCCTTTGGTTAGTGTGGCTTGTGCGCCATTGAGAATCGGCGGTCTATTGAAGTTCTCTAGCGATATCTCTTGATCGCTGAACTGAATTGCCTCAATGCCTTTTAGGTGGTGTGTCTTTTCTGACCACTTTAGCTTGATCTCAAATGATAGCTCTTGTTTGTTTAGTTGTTTGATTTCGTAGTAAGCTTCCTCTCCTCTTAGGTTTAGTGTGTCGAATCCATCTCCTCCGCTTATCTCGTATTCGCTTCCTACGAAGCTCACTAAATTTGCATAAAATATATCGTTACCCTCCCCTCCTGCTAGTTTGAAATAATTGGCTGCCCTGTTGCTATTTACCAGTTCGATTTTGTCATTTCCGCTCCCGCCATTTACCTCGAAGTGTGATGCTCCGCTCTGGCTGTGTATTTGGATTCTGTCATCACCAGCTCCGCCATCGATTGATATTTGAGCTCTTATAGCTCTCGTTGTGTATGAGGTTATTGAGTCGCTGCCATTTCCTCCCTTTATGTTTGCGTTTTTGTTGTTCCAGGCTCTCAGGAAATCGCCATGTTCCCCGCCATCGATGTATACACTGGTTGAGCCATAATCGACTATGTTGTCTGCGCCGCTATCGCCATATAACTTTGCATCTGTGGAATAATCATTTTCAATATAGTCACTTCCTGTCCCCCCATAAATCTCTGAATTAAGTACTCCAAAGCTCCAAATCTTGTCCCCATGACCCCCGCCATTGATTTTTGCGGTCATGCTCCCTCTGACTCTTATTGTGTCCCTGCCGCTTCCCCCATTGACCTCTTGGGTACTTCTTCCTGCATTTACTGATATTTCATCATTTCCTTCTCCACCATCTAGCTTGTTTGATCCCGAGTTGTCCGATAAATAATCACTGCCTTCCCCGCCGTAAAGCTCATCATTCCCATCCCCGCCAGAGAGGGTGTCATCACCGGCTTCGCCATAGAGGCGGTCATCACCAAAGTTGCCGGTGATGTTGTCATTGCCGTCACCGCCATGGATGGTGTCGGAACCGGCCAGACCATCGATGGTGTCGTTACCGGCGTTGCCGTGAATGGTGTCGTGTCCGTAGCCACCAGAAAGCTTCTCGCTTTGGTTGGTGCCATTGATGGTTATGTTTTTCGCTACGGAGCCATCGGGATTAAATCCTGGCCGTAGGTTTTCCGAACCCACAACTAACGCTTTATGTTCTCTATAGATACCACTGACCGACCCTTATGGATTCACCTTGGTTTTTTGGGCTTGCCTCAAGTCGGCCTGGCCGCCAATGACTTTACCTAGGTTAATCTTCCGTGGAAGTAATTAACAATTGAGGCTGCTGTTAAACGCTGGTGAGCACTGGTTGTGCCGGCTCTTCAGCGGCTGAGCCCGCCTGAATCGGGTCAATGCTGATCACCAAGCGGAGTGCAGAGCCACTCGGTTCTCTTGGTACCCGAATCCGTGCATTCCCATCGGCGTCGGGTTGGAAGGTCATGCAGCCCTGCTGCCCCAATGGGGTTTCAGCCCAAAGTCTGTACGTCTTCCCCGCCGGCAGGGGTGCTAAGCCTTTCACCACCAGCAGGTTGGTGGCCTGCTCGGGTCGGATCGTCACCGTGGCCTGGGCCTCAGGCTCACTGGTGCTGGTCAGCAGGAACTCTTTGTTGCTTGAGCTGGCTGCTGTTGGTGTGCTCGGTACGACTGGAGGAGAGACGGCTGGAGCGGCCTCTTTTTGTGCCACCTGCAGCTCCAAACCACTGAATTGCCAGGCGATGAAGCTGCCCGCAACCGCAAAACTGGCTGCCAGCAGTGCCAGAAGGCGTTTAAACGGCTGGCTTGGAGTGGGTTGCAGCTGGCTCAAGCTCTGAAGCCGGCCTTCCAGTTGCGGGCTCAGTGCTGCTGGTGGCAGGTCTTGCAATTCAGCCAGCAGTTGGCTGATCTGATCTTGCTCATTGGCGCTCAGGTCCTGCACATCCGCGTCCCTCAGCCACTGCTGTAGCTGCTCCTGATCGTTTGAGTTGTCGCGATGGAGTGGGTTCACGAGCCTGCTTCCTCACAGGTTCTACCGGTAGAAGCAATCCAAAGATTCACTTCGCTCAAGCAGAACGTGCTCATGCTGCCTCCTGTTGCGACTCTTGGCGTTCGAGCATTTGCCGGATTGCGATCAGTCCACGCCGGGCGTTGGTTTTTACAGAGCCCAAGGGCATCGCCAGCTCTTCTGCAATTTGCTGCTGGGTTTTGCCGTGTAGATAGCACTGCTCAATAATCAAGCGCTGTTTGCTGCTGAGCTTGGCGAGGCAGAGCTGCAGCTTGGCGGCGCGATCGCTGGCTTGAACGTCTGATTCAGGTGATGGCGTTTCCTGTTTGAATTCGCCGCGCCAGCGCTCCAGGATCGAGCGGCGGTTCTTGGTCTGATTGAGCAGATTCAGCGCCATCGAGCGCGTCATCAGCAGCAGATAACTGCGCAGGCTGCCTTTGTCTTCCTTGTACTTGTTGCCACGCCACAGCCGTTCAAAGACATCGTGGGTGAGGTCTTCTGCCTTGGCTTGATCTTTTAAATAGGTCTTCGCGAGTCGCAGTACCGCCTCAGCATGCTCTTGATAGGACAGCTGCCGCAGTTTGATGACTTCGCTGGTTGGAGCTCCCATCGACCAGTGCTGCGCTTCTATGCGGTTGCTCAAGTATTAGCTTGCTTCCTAGCGCTGTGACAGTCGTTTGGTGGCCCAAGTTCTTTAAGCATCACCGGCGTTATCTCGTTGAGTCCACGCCTGTGTGCTGCTCACTTTCAAGTCGGTCGTGAAGCATGGTCAAGGCCTTGCTGGCACCTTCTTCACGAGCAAGATGATGGAGGTGTGGCCTGCGCGATTCGCTTGGCTCCTTCTGTAGCGCTCAGAGCATGCCTTGGGTGCGTTCTTTGGGGGGGCAAAGGCAGTGCTGAACTGCGCTGCAATCTGGCGGCATGTCTTGCGCAGACGATGAAGCCGGCTTGTGCATCAAGCGTCAAACGCCGGCTTTTGCCTCTGAGCAGGTTGCTTAGGCCGCGAGCAGCGTCTTCACCAGGACGCTGGCGCCAACCACACCACTTAAGGCCAACCACACCTTCCAGCTCCGCATTGGGCAGCGTGCTTCGCTGATCGTTTGTTGCTCCATCTCACCGCACGATCCATCTAATTTTCAAGATAGACAGGCCTGCGCAGGGCATCCACCCAGGCTCAAAAGCTGCCATTGCCGTTTAAGTGCAGCCCTCCAGCCACCATCACGTTCGCCCCCCACACTCCATGGGGTGATGAGGCTGCCCGCGATTCCGATGACGACACAGATGAGCTGACTGGCAGCTCATCTGCTGGTTTCTCCGAAGGCGCCAGCACCTCCCCAGTGCCGATGCGAAGGCTCCGCATGGCTGATCACATGCCTATGACCTCCCTAACCGAAGCCAGTGAAACGCATGTCGACGTGGCTATGCAGGCGATGCCCGCATCCACAAGTTCGATGAATCACACGGCCTGGAATCAGGAGCCTCAAGAGCAACCAATCTGGGCACAGAAGGAGTTCTTCATCGACCCCCTCGCCTGATTTCATCACCTGTCACTGGCAGCAACCTGCTCCAAAGGGGCAGGTTTTCTGATGCGATTCCATTGCCGCCCAGGTGTGATCACAACGGTGAATCGTCTCCAGCTCATCGACGGCTTTCGCAGCAGCACAGCCATGAGCAGGAATCCCAATACGTGCAGCGGGCTCTTCAATTAGCAAGGATGAGCCAGGCTTCATTTCGCGCCTGAGTGTGTCGGCTTTGGTCATGCGCGCCATGCCATTCGTTCATTGGCGTTAAAAACCCCGGCTGAGGCGGGACTTTTCGCATGAATCGAATGGTGTTGAAGGAAGTGGGTCACTGCCGATCAACGCCTCGCCGTTGATGTCTTTGTTCACGTCTATCTGCACAAAATCAGAACCACACCGCGACCGCTGATCCGTCGTTGCCATTGCTGGAGATGTACCACTCACCTGCAAGCTTGATGGAAGGTTGGCTCAGGCACCCACAGTTGAAAGACAATGCGCTCCGCTTCCATCGAGATCCGAAGAGCTGGAACGAAGACGCGATGGTTCTCGTGGATCACGGTAGGGAGATGCCCCATGGTGATCCGGCTTTGCTGAAGACACGCCAAAGCCTGAGATCTTCAGATGCGTTGATTCTCTACAAGCACCTGATGACGATGGGTTGGTCTGAGTCGGAGCCTGTCTGGTAGTGCGATTGACAGGCCTGACTTTTGCGCCATCAGAGACTCCTTGATGTGGCCATGGACTCCATGGCCTGGGCGGTCTCAACGCTGCCGGATGGAGGGATCACCCATTCGAGGGAGAAGGAGAGTGGTCAAAATCGCTTGGATGGAGGCGCGCTGATCGCCATGCCGGTGCAGTCGGACCCAACGTTTCAACGACGTCAGGTGTCTTGCTGAGGTCGTGGGTTCCGTCGTGCTCAATCAGTCGGTCCAGGGCAGCACCGCGGAGTCGCAGACTGGGGGGATGGATGGTCAGTTCCGGCAACGCCTGCAACCCAGCCGAAAGGGCTCGCATGTGTCTACTGCTGGCGTGAATGGTTTGCCGCCACGGCATTTCAGGCGTTCCCTTCCTGTGGCCTTTGGCATTGCTCCGGTCGCATCTCAGGCGGCATGACCAGTACAGAACCCCAAGCCAACAGCAGTGTTCAAGGTCGTGGTGACTCAGGCATCTCAGCCGAGCTTCTCGTCGCCGCCTTCTATGCCTTCACGCCTCTCTCGGAAGCAATGCGATCGCAGCTGCTTGCTGGTCTTCCCAACCTTGCGTCCAGCGGCGGGGTCCGAGGGTCTGTCCTGGTGGCGCTGGAAGGTGTGAATGGAACCATCAGTGGCCCTGAACAGGGTGTCGAGGCCGTGTTGGAGCATCTGCACCAACAGCTTTGCCTGGGTGACGATCATTACGCCCGTCTCGAGGTCAAGCGCAGTTGGTGTTCTCAGCAAGCATTCCGTCGCTTCAAGGCGCGAGGCAAGCGCGAGATCGTCACGATGGGTCGCCCGGAAGTCAGTCCGGCTAACAGCGTGGGGACCTACGTGGAGCCCGAGCAGTGGAATGCCCTGATTGATGATCCCGAAACGTTGGTGATCGACACCCGCAATCGCTACGAAGTGTCGATCGGTACGTTCACTGGTGCCGTCGATCCAGGTACAGACACGTTCCGGGAGTTCCCGGACTGGGCGGAGCGTGAGTTACGCCCCTTGATCGAGCAACAGGGGCCGAAGCGCATCGCCATGTTCTGCACCGGCGGCATCCGCTGTGAGAAGGCAAGCAGCTATCTGCAACAGCAGGGCTTTGGCGAAATTCACCATCTGCGCGGTGGCATCTTGAAGTACCTGGAAGAGATCCCCGAAGGGAGTAGTCGTTGGCACGGCGAGTGCTTTGTCTTTGACCAGCGGGTTGCCCTCAACCATCGCCTCCAGCCAGGGGTGCATCGCCTCTGTCATGCCTGCGGACTTCCGCTCACGCCGGAGGAAAGGAACCTGAAGAGCTACATCCCAGGGGTGCAGTGCGTCCATTGCATTGATCGCTTCACGGATGCGGATCGTCATCGCTTTGCTGAACGGCAACGTCAGTTTGATCAGGCCAAAGCCAATGCCAATGCAAATGCCAACACCAACGCAGACCAGCAGCGCCTCACACAATGAATTGGCCCGTTCTTTATAGCTTTAGGCGCTGCCCCTATGCGATGCGGGCTCGCTGGGCACTGCTCCATGCCGGGTTGCTGGTTGAGTGGCGTGAAGTCTCCCTGCAAAGCAAACCGGCGTGTCTGCTTGATGCATCGCCGAAAGGCACCGTGCCGGTGCTGATCACGCCGCAGGGCAGGGTGATTGATGAAAGCTTGGCGGTGATGCGCTGGGCGTTGCAGCAGGCCGATCCCTTTGATTGGCTTGGCGCTGGTCTTTCGACTCCGGAACGGGAGGCGATCGATGGGGTGATCGCGACGAACGACGGGCCGTTCAAACACCATCTCGATCGCTTCAAATACACCGATCGCTATCCCGGTGCCAGCCGCGAGCAGCACCAGCACCAAGGGCTGGCGATTCTTTTGGATTGGTCCGAGCGCATCGCTGGCGCCGGTTGGCTGGTGGGTGATCGCTGCAGCCTGGCCGATGCGGCTTTGTGGCCTTTTGTGCGCCAGTGGCGAATCGCCGATCCGAAGGGCTTTGAGCAACACCCCCAGCTTGATCCTTTGCGCTGCTGGCTTCAGGCGTTTTTGGATTCCCCCGCCTTCCCTCGACTGATGGAACGGAGCGATCCATGGCAGCCGAGTGATCGCCTCAAGCTGTTCCCTGCAGATGCCGCGGCGGTGCCAGTCGATCAACCTGTGTTTCATCTTGCCCTTGCCCCCGATTGGCAGCAGGCCGAGAGGCTTGGCGTCTATCGCGTGTCAACGCGAGGACTGATGCTTGAGCAGGTGGGCTTTCTTCATGCTTCCACGGCTGATCAGCTCGCCGCTACCTATCGGCGCTTTTACGCCGATGCTGGGGATGTGCTGCAGCTCACGATCGATCCGACCCGCATCCCCTATCCCCTGCGGGCCGATCCAGTCCCCAGTGGTGAGCAGTTTCCCCATCTCTACGGGCCTCTACCGGTGGCAGCGGTGACGGCGGTTTCCCCTTATCCATCCTGCTGAGTGATGGCTTTCCCCTCCCTGGAGCAACTTGAACAGCAGGCCCAGGCGCGGGCGTTGCTACTGCGCCTCCAGGTGGGTCGGCCGGTGGGGCTTTGGTCATTACGACTGGTTGTCGCCCAGTCCAGCGGCAATGGTCGCGCTCAGCTGCTGGGAGAAATGAAGGCCTGGGCCCACGGTGGTGCCAGGGGGCTCCAACTCGACACCATGCGGGTGCAGCCGCAGGCTCCAGCTGGAGTGGGGGCCTTGGTTTGGGCTGCCACCTTCGCGTGGGCACTGGAGTGCACACCCTGCCGAAAAGCTCGCTTGCTGGCGATTGAAGACGATGCCCGCCAGCACCGCCGTTTGGTCCGCTATTTCCAGGCTCTGGGTTTTACGCCAACCCGCAGGTTGGGAGGCTCTCCGTCTGATCTCCCCTTGCGGTTGATCTGGGGAGGGGCTGGCCAAATGATGGTGGGAGATTGTGACGAGGTCCTGACCAGGGCTCTCAGTCGCTGGGCTGCCTCCGAGTGCGGCTGAAAACCTCACGTCTGATCACTTTCTTCCTCGGGCAGGTGGCTTGTGGAGTGGTTCAGACAGGCGTTGCTGGTCGGTTTGAGGGTTCTGCGGCGTGGTAGCTGCTGCGCACCAGCGGTCCGCTACGCACATGACTGAAGCCGAGAGCTTGTGCTGTGTCTCCTAGGGCGTTGAATTCCTCGGGGTGCCAATAGCGCTGCACCGGTAGATGGGCCAGGGATGGTCTTAGATACTGGCCAATGGTGATCCGCTCACAGCCTGCATCCCGCAGAGCTTTCATCGCGTCTACCACTTCCGCTTCGGTTTCACCAAGGCCAAGCATGAGCCCGCTTTTGGTGGGAATGGTCGGTGCCAGTTCCCGAGCGGTGGAAAGGAGTCCGAGCGAGCGGCTGTAGGTGGCCCCGCGACGCACTTCCCCCTGCAACCGTTCAACCGTTTCCAAGTTGTGGTTGAAGCACACCGGTTCGGCTTCCAGCACGGTGCTCAGCCGTTTGCGCTGTGCTTGCAATCCGGCATTGAGATCCGAATGGCCACCCCAGAAATCCGGTGTGAGCACTTCGATCTGCACGAGCGGGTTGCGCTGGCGGATGGCTGCCATGGTGGTCGTGAACAACGTGGCCCCGTGGTCGGCGAGGTCGTCGCGGGCAACAGCGGTGAGCACGACGTAGCGAAGGCCCATGTCTTTCACCGCATCGGCGACCCTCTCCGCTTCGAGGGGGTCGAGGGGCATTGGGGCGCGACCCTTCTCCACTTGGCAGAAGGCACAACTGCGGGTGCAGATGGAGCCGCCTAGCAGGAACGTGGCGGTGCCGGCTGCATAGCACTCAGCCCGATTCGGGCATCGCCCTTCCTCGCAGATCGTGTGCAATCCGCCTGCTTTCACCAGACCCTGCACGGTCTCCAACTGGGAGACCGTGCCGATGGGTCGCCTGAGCCAATCCGGCAGACGTTCCTGAGGACGGATCTGGCTGTAGCGGCTGGGCTTGTTCATCGGTGAACTCATCCTCGACTTATTCAACGGCGCGTCGCCCTTCCAAGGCTCGGGACAGGGTGACATCGTCGGCATATTCCAGTTCGCTACCCACCGGTAAGCCGTAGGCGATCCGGCTCACCTCGGTAAAGGGTTTGAGCAACCTGGCCAAATAAAGGCTAGTGGTATCTCCCTCCACACTTGGAGTGAGCGCCAGGATCACTTCTTTGATGCTGTCTTGCCCGACCCTTTGCACCAGGCTGGTGATCTGGAGCATCTCTGGACCGATTCCGTCCATCGGCGAGATCAGTCCTCCGAGGACGTGGTACCTGCCGCTGTATTCACGGGTGCGTTCCAGAGCGAGAAGATCGCGGGAATCCGCGACCACGCAGATCAGTCCGTTGTTGCGTTCTGGGTTGCGGCAGATTTCACAGGTCGGTTCGGCGCTGAGGTGGAAGCAGGTCTGACACTGGCCCACCTGGCTGCGCGCGGCTAGCAGCGCCTCGGCAAAGCTCTGGATCTGTTCCTCCGGTTGGCGGAGCAGATGCAGGGCCAGCCGCTGCGCGGTTCGGGGGCCGATCCCCGGCAGCCGTTCAAATTGATCGATCAACCGGGCCAGCGGTCGGGTGAAGCCGCTCAGTGGTTTGCTGCAAGTGCCGGAAATCTAGGCAGGCCATCCAAGGCAGAATGTCTTCAGGTCCTGATTCTGTAGATGCCTTCGTTGCCGCACTCTTCGCTGCGTCTGCTGATGTCGCTGCTCTGCGTTGTGATGCTCACAGCCTGCAGCGGTACTGCAGCCGGGCTCAATTCCTTCCAAAGTCCAGATGGCCGCTACGCCTTTCTTTATCCAAGCGGCTGGACCCGGGTGGCAGTCAGTGGCGGGCCCCAGGTGGTATTCCATGACCTGATCAACAGTGATGAAACCGTGAGCCTTGTGGTCTCCGAGGTGGATGCCGATGATGAGCTCCAACAATTGGGCAGTGTCGTGGCTGTTGGTGAGCGGCTTCGCCGGGATGTGATCGCTCCGGCTGGCAGCGGCCGCGATGCAGAACTGGTCGAGGCTCGAGAGCGTGAAACGTCGGGCCACACGTTCTATGACCTTGAATACGCCGTCCATCTCCAGGATCGTGACCGCCATGAATTGGCCACGGTGGTGGTCGATCGTGGTCGCCTCTACACCTTGGCGGCAAGTACGAATGAGCTTCGTTGGCCCAAGGTGAAGGGTCTGTTTGAACGGGTGGTCAGTTCCTTCACCCTTTTGATCTGATTCTCCGCACAAGACAGGTCGATGGGAACACGTCAAGCTTGCGGCTATGAGGTCTCTCCCATCCATCCGTAGCCTGAGGCAGCGCTGGCATGATCTGAGCGATCACCAGCAGGTCGGTGTTTCGTTGGTGGGGGTCGCCGGCCTGTTCTGCGGCTGGTTGCTGTTTTGGCCTGTGCCGACCCAGGTGCAGGGCAAGGGGGTGCTGATTTATCCAGACAACGCCGGCATCCTCAATGCCCGTGCCGGTGGTCAGGTGTTGACCGTGGCCGTGAAGATTGGTGATCGGGTTCGCAAGGGTGAGGAGCTGATGCGCCTTTACCTGCCGGTACTGGAACGAGAGCTCGAACAGCAGAAGGGCAATCTCGCCCAGCTCCGTCGACAAAACAATGACCTGAATCAGCGTGATGCACTGCGTCTGTCGACGGCTCGTGCAGCTCTAGAGACCACCCTTGCCAAGCTCATCGATGATGAGAAGCGGTTGAGCCAGCTGCTGTCCACCTACAACGCCAAGGTCACCAATCTCAATTGGCTTGCTCGCCGTTCTGTGGTGGCACCACTCTCGGAAGCCGTGGTTTCTGCCGAGCAGGGGCTGACAGGCACAAGCGTTCAGCTGGATGACGTCAAGATTCAGCGCAAGCAGGCGATGACAGCCTTTCAGCAGATTGAGCTCGGAATTGAAACCGAGCAGTTGAACCGCAACTTCGCTATCGCGGATCTGGAGCGGCAGATTGCGGTCACCGAAGCCAAGATCGCTTACGACGGCACAGTCAGTGCTGGGCGTGACGGTGACGTTCTTGACCTCCAGGTGATTGCCGGCCAGACGATCAAGATTGGCGATCGCCTCGGCACCATTGGCCGTGGTGCGAACTCGGAACAACGGGAACCCAGTGACCTGATGGCCGTGGCCTACTTTGCACCTGCTGATGCCCGGCGTCTGCCTAGGGGGTTGCCTGTGGAGGTCGTACCGCTCTGGAATCAGCGAGGTCGTTTTGGTGGCATCGAAGGATCGGTCCGCTCTGTGCTCAGTCTGCCGGCAACGGCAGACGATATCTCCACGACGATCGGCAATCCGCAGCTGGCTGAGGAGCTCGTCAAGGATGGTCCCGTGATGCGGGCAGAGATCGACCTAGCCCGCGACCCTCGCTCCGATGATGGCTACCGCTGGACCCTGTCCCAGGGGAGTGGGGTCTTCCCAATTCGAGATGGTCTCACCATCGATACCTTCGCCTATGTCGAATGGCGATCGGCGATTACCTATATCTTGCCCGGAATGCGATCGCTCACGGGTGGCTATCGCACCCTACGCATTGACCGACTCTGGGATCTTCCCTTCCTACGTCAGCCCGGTACCTCTCCCTGATGACTCTGAGACCACTGTTGCGCCAGGAGCTCCCTTGGCTGATCTCCGAAGTTGTTTTGCTGGTGGTACTGATGAACGCCAACCCTCCGGAGCTGTGGTTCTGGCTTGTGGTGTTTCTGGTGATCTTCGCCTATCGGATCGAACGCTGGTGGACCTCGCGGCAGCGATGATCACAGAGGTCAGTGGTTGCCCTGCCCCTCAATGGTTTGGTGTTGACGTTGTCTGCTGAAGCTTTCTCCTGCTTGCATTCGATGATGCGTTGGTCATCGTTGCGATCCCCTCGCTGATCACGACAAGTTGTTCGATCAAGGTGCTCCGAACGATCAGTTGGCGCAGTCTGGAGCTGGGCAGATCTCCGTCCAGTGCCTTGCAGGTGCTGGTGAGTTGCTGGTTCAGTTGCTCCCCTTTTTGGTGCAGTGCCGTCACCGTCTTGTGTAGGCAAGCAGCCTTGAACGCGGTGTGGCCGGTTTGCGTCAGAGTGCTGAGATCACGAACCAGCATCGTGAGCAGCTGTTCCATCAACTGCAGGACCTCAGCTTCCCGGTGATGGAGTTGTCTTAGGGGTTCAGGACCGTGGATTGGTATGGGTAGGCACGCCATCCCGGACACCACGCTCACGGTTTGGGAGCACATCCAGTCGATCTGGCCCCAGAGCAGATAGAGGGGCTGTTGCTCTGGGTTGAGCCCGAGCTCCAGCAGGGCGTCTTGCCTCTTCAGACGGATGGCAGCCAGCTGATGCAAGAGGTGATTGCGTTGCGTCTCACGGCGGGGTGAGCGGTTGCTGCCTGGTCCCTCCTGATTCAGGCGTGACGCTTCCTCGCTCAATTCCTCTGCGATCGCCTGCATCAGTCGCCCCTGCTGGCGGTGTAGATCGGGAATCGCTTGGCTTGGCCAGATCCAGCGGCTGGCCCAGAGAGAGAGCGCGATGCCGAGGGCTGTCCATACCAATCGCAACGGGCCCCAGGTTGTTTCCGTGGCGCTATGGACCAACCAACCCATCACGATGATGTTGCCGGCCACTTTGTACCCCACCTCAAGGCCGAGCATCCCCCCCAGCAGCCGCGTGCTGCCAAGGGCCATCCCGATCGCCAGAGCTAGGGGAAGGGCCAGGCTCTTGGAAAAAATGATCAGAAGTAGGACGCCCATCAACGATCCAAGCAGGCGTTGCACTCCCAGCTTCAGGGCGTTGCCGTAGCTGCTTGATAACACCGTCGCCGTGGTCATCGGCAGGTAGTAGCCGTAGGGAATCGGACTGAGTAGACCGAACCCCGCTGCTAGGCCTGTCACGACGGCCAGCCGCAGGTCACTGCGCAGTAACCAGGGTCTTTGATTGGGGCGACGTCTGCTCTGCGTGGTTGCGTTCCTCACGTCACCGCAGCCTCAATCCGTTCCTGGCTGCGCAGCAACCAGCGCAGCCGTGTGACCTCCTCCTCTAATGCGATTCGTAGCGGTGTCTGAGAATGGTCTGTTCCGCCAAGGTGTAGTCGGCTCCAGCCTTGGGCTTGGTGGTGATCAAGCTGTTGACTCAGTTCAGGCATGGCATGGTCATGGTGGCGGTAGAGCCGTTCCAATAGACGCTCCACCAGCAACCAACGCGGCTGCAGTGTGCTCCAGAGCAACACGCGTTGCCGCCAGCGTTGACGTTCCAGTCTGGAATGGCGATGGGGTTCGAGGCTTGTCTCTACCGCGACGAGGCGCTCCATTTCCAACAGGTTGCGCGTCACGGGTTCGGCATTCACCGCTGGTACTGACCCGCCCTTTGCGAGGGCTTGTTGGTGGAGCGCGAGGCGCTGGTGCAGTATCTGCTTCTGCAGTTCATTCAGTTCCGCCAGGCGCGCCAGTCTGTTCTTCGGCCAGAGCAGCCGTCCCATGATCAGGGCCACCACGATTCCGATCAGGGTGTCGACGCTGCGGTTGAACACATACCCCCAGTTGAGCAGCGAATACCCGGGTATTCCAAGGAACATGATGGTGATAACGGCTGCGGTCGAAAGACCGCTGCTCCAGCCAAGGCGCCGCAGTAGAGGGATGCTGATCAGCAGGCTGACGAGGATGCCGATCCAGCCAGACAGGATGGTGTGCACGATGAAGGTGACCAAGCCACCTGTGATCGTGCCGAGTATCCGCCCGCGGGCAGCGCGGAACGTGTTCTCATCCTGATCGTCGACCACAAAGATCACCGCCATCAGGGGATACCACAGGTAGGTGATGCGTTCGAAGTGCTGGGCGATCGCACAGGTGATCAGAACGCTCAGCCCTAGGCGCAGGCTTTGTCGCACCAGGTTGCTCTTCACCGATGCCATTGCAGTCGTAGCCATTGTGCGTCCAATGACTCACTCCAGCTTGACCTCTGTTGCCCAGCTCTCCGCCCCTTAAAACTGTGGTCGGTATCGCCAGTTGCTGTTGTTGCTTTCGGAGTGCTCCTCCTCTGAATGGGGGCGTCTCCGGGAGTGGCTGGGCCATTGGGTATCGAGGTAGCTGATCCCATCACGCTCGAAGGGGGTCGCGTCCAACCGTTCAGCCTTGAGGTCAGTGGTGCCCATCGCGGTGATCAGGCCACCAAGTTCCATCGGGCCGAGATCGGTGTTGAGGTTGCGACCGGCGGCTGAGATTAAAGCCGGAAGACGCATGATGTTGTCTGGTTTGGTCAGTGATCCAAACAGGCTTTTGATCACGAGTTGCTGGCGTTTCAGCCGGCCGAAATCTCCTTCTCCATCATTACGCCAGCGGAGAAATCCCTCCAGATCCCGACCTTTTAAAACTTGGCGTCCGGGCTGTAGGTCGATGTAGAGCCCTTGTGAATTGTCAACGTAGTAGAGCCGTTTGGGGACATCGATCGTGACGCCACCCATCAGATCGCTGATACTGCGGATCCCTTCCAGATTGACGAGGATGTAATGCTGAATTGGTCGACCCATCAGTCGACTGAGTTCTTGCTTCACGGCATCGGTACCGCCGTAGGCGTACAACGCATTCGCCTTCATTGGGCCGAACCGGGCCGAATTGACGTAGCTGTCCCTTGGGATCTGTGTGATTTTTGTCTGACTGTTGTCCACCCGGATCGTGAACATCGTGTCGGTGTTTCCCCCGCCGGCATCCATGCCGAGTACGACCACTTCGCGATCGCCAATCCCGGTCCAGGCGGTGAACGGATTGGTCAGGGGAAGTCCCAGCAGCGCTGACTGCCGATTGCTCTCCGGCACCAGCATTGTGGTTAGTGGTAGAGCCAGCAGTAGCCCTGATCCCAACCCGAGCGCGATGGCGATCCCCAGGGATCGAGCACGCGGGCCAACCCGCTCGGGCTCAGGTGTTGTCATGAAGCAAGTTTAGGTCGGTCTTAGTCTCTTCTTTATTCAATCTTTGGTTTTTTGCAGAGGCGCATCGCGCCTAGAGCAGCGGTTCGCTGATCACCATGGATGGACATGGCAACTGGTTGATCAGGCTGCTGGTGCGATCGCTGGCTGGGATCCGCAGGCCTGCGACACGACGTCGCTGCGAGCGCAGGATGACGAGATCGTGCTCCCAGCTCAGTCGCTGGATCGTTTGGTCAATACCGGGCCCACGCACCAGTTCGATTCGGATGCTCTGCCCCATCGTGCTTTGTGGAATCCAGCGATTCAGTTCTTGCTCCATCCAGGCGCGATCTTGGCGGCCGAAGCGAGGGTCGTGAATGTGCAGCAGGGTGATGTGAGCGGGTTGCCGTTCTGGACAGGACGCCATCAGCCGCAGTGCTAGCTCGAACTGTTCTCGGGCACTGGCCGATAGATCTTTGATCGGCACAAGGACTCTGCCGAGCTGTTCCGGTGCCTGGTCCCCCAGGTTCACAACAACCACGGGGCAATGGGCGGTGCGGCAGACGCCGTCGACGAGATCGCCAAACAGCCAGTTGCGCAGTTTGTCAGGGCGACCGGTGCCGATCACGAGCAGGTCAGCACCTTGCTCAAGGGCGCTGCGGCTCATGCCACCGGCGATGTCTTCATCAAGACGGAGCACGCCGTGGGTGGTGACCTCGAGATCCTGACCGATCAGCGCTGCCTGACTGAGGCGGGCACGGGCTGCGGCGATGGCCCGGTTCAGCCCACCCCGGGCTTCCTCCACGCTTGGGCATACAAGTGCCAGGGGAATCAAGGTGCCGGAGGATCCCGTGGCATTGCTGCCAGTGAGCAGCTTTGAGGCGATGCTGAGCAGTCCTTGTTCGGTGGCTGGATTCGCCACGGGCACGACAATGCTCAGCGGGCGCTGAACCACATCCGAGGACCCGCCAGCGTCTGCGTTGGTTTGGGATGGCGCTGTTGGGGTGCGACTCGGATCGCTGGGGGCCACCAAGCGGGTGACTGAACGTGTTGTCAGCACAGGACCCAGCGTGGCGGTCACCACCATCACTGCCAGCACGCTGTTCAGCACCACTGCATCGAGCAGACCGGCCTGGTAGCCCACGAAGGCGGTGGCCAGGGTCGCAGCCACTTTGGGCATGGCCAGTGACCACATCATCAGAATCTGGTTGCCGTTGTATCCGAACAGCCGACCGGCAATCAGGGAGGCCGCACCTTTGCAGCCAAGGGCTCCCACCAGCATCAGTGCGGTGAATTCAAAGTTGCTGATGCTGGCCCCCAGGCTGTTCACATCCAGCAGCAGCCCGAGATGGATAAAGAAGATCGGGATAAAGAGGGCGCCACCCACGAAGATCACCAGTTCCTTGGCCTTGCCCTCCGGCAGCACAGAGTTCACGGCAAGGCCGGCGAGGAACGCACCAACGATCTTTTCGACCCCTGCCAGCTCAGCGCCGAGTGAGGCAACGAACAGCACCAGAAGCACCGCCAAGAACACCCTGTTCTCATCGGTGATGGTTCGGATCCACAGTCGCTTGCCCACCGCTCTGATCCCAAAAATCACCACGGCCGCAAACGCAAGAATGCTGGTCAGCAAGCTGACCAATCCCATAGGCGTGAGGTTGCCCTTGCCGAGGCCAAGGGCAACGGCCAGTAGGACTAAGGCGGAGATGTCGGTGAGGATCGTGCTGCCGACGCTGACGATTACTGATTCGTCGCGCTGGGCGCCATAGCTGCGAACGATCGGATACCCCAAAGGGGTATGAGTGGCCATAAGCGCCCCGAGCAACAGGCTTGGCACCAAGCCGAAGCCGAACAGCTGGCCGATGCCAACGCCAGTGCCGACGCCGAGCAGAAACACCAAGATGCCGAAGCTGGCGGACCTGCGCTTGACCCGGTTGAACTCTTCAAGGTCGATTTCCAATCCGACGATGAACAGCAGATAGATGGCACCGATATCGGAGAGCAACCGAATCGTTTCGCCGTCGGCTTCTAGCCAGTGGAGACCGTGGGGGCCTGCGGCCAGACCGGCCAGCAGCAGACCCACAAGATCAGGCAGGCCCAGACGCCTTATCAAGGGCGGCACCACGACGATGATGGCGACCAGCAGGGCGAAGATGCCGAGCGGGTGGTGCATCAGATGGGAGAGCGTGGCACCCATGGGGAGAACAGTATGGGGAGGACGAGGGCGCTTTAGAGCGCCAGTGTTTCACCAGGCAGAAGGCCCGCCTGCACACGCCAGAGGTCCGCATAGGCACCGCCCTGCATGAGCAGGGTGTGGTGCTGACCTTGTTGCACGATGCGACCTTGATCCATCACCACAATCTGATCAGCGTGGCGCACGGTGCTGAGACGGTGTGCAATCACCAGTGTGGTGCGGTTGGCCGTGATCTGCATCAACGAACGTTGGATCGCTGCTTCGGTTTCGTTGTCCACTGCAGCCGTGGCCTCATCCAGCACCAGGATGGGAGCATCCTTGAGAATCGCCCGTGCCAACGCGATTCTTTGCCTCTGGCCTCCGGATAGTCGTTGCCCCCGTTCACCCACAACCGTGTCGTAACCCTCGGGTAGGGCTGAGATGAAGCCGTCAGCTTCCGCTAGCTCAGCTGCCTGGATCACGGCAGCTCTCGAGGCTTTGGGATCGGCGTAGGCGATGTTCTCTGCCACCGTTCCATGGAAGAGGTACACGTCCTGACTGACCAGCGCGATGCAGCGGCGAAGGTCTCCCAAATCGATCGCTTCGATCGATTCGCCATCGAGAGAGATACTGCCGTTGCTCAAGGGGTAGAGACGCAGAAGCAGCTTCACAAGCGTGCTTTTGCCCGATCCTGTTGCGCCGACGATCCCGATCGTCGCCCCGGCCTCCACATGCAGGCAAAAGTCCTGCAGCAGTAAGGGGCGATCGCGGTAGTGAAAGCTGACGTTCCGGTAGTCGATCACTCCGCTGACGCTGTTTGGGCTGAGACGTTTGTACCCGCCCTTGATCAAGATCGGTGTGTCGATCAGGTCAAGCACCCTTCGGGTGGAGGCCATCGAGCGTTGATAGTCATCCAGGGTGCGCCCCAAGGTGGTGAGGGGCCAGAGCAGTCGCTGGGTAATGAACACCAGAAAGCTGTAGGTGCCGATCGAAAGCTCGCCTTGCCAGGTCTGCAGCCCGCCGATGATCAGGATGGCAATGAAGGCGAACAGAATTGCGAAGCGGATCAGAGGGATGAACGCGGCAGAGAGTCGGATCGCCCGTCGGTTGCTCTGTCGGTAGGCGTCACTGTCTTGACGCAGTTGCTCCAGCTCCCAGGCTTCGGCGGTGAAGCTCTTAATCGTGAGCATGCCGCTGATGTTGTTGGCCAGGCGTGAGCCGAGATTTCCCGCTCGCTCACGCACCTCGCGATAGAGCGGCGCCAGGCGCCGCTGAAAGAGCAATGAACCCCAGAGAATGACAGGGATGGGCAAATAGGCGAATAGGGCGACACCGGGAGCCATCACCGCCATCGCTCCTCCCACCAGAACCACCGTGGTGATCAGTTGCAGAATCTCGTTGGCGCCCCGATCGAGGAAGCGTTCCAGTTGATTGATGTCTTCGTTCAGTACGGTCAACAGCCGACCGCTGCTGTCGTGTTCGAAGAAGTCCATCTCCAGGTTCTGAAGATGGCTGTAGGCCTCCAGGCGCACGCTGTGCTGAGTGGTCTGGGCCAGGTTTCGCCAGAGCACTCCATAGAGGTACTCAAACAAGGATTCGGCGCTCCAGACGATGAAGGAGGCCACCGCAAGGACCAGGAGTTGGCTCGGCACATCATGCGCTCCGAGCTGTGATAACCAGTCCATCTGTTGCTGATCAATGCGGCTGGAGGCCAGCACCTCGACAGCAAGGGCGATCAAGACTGGCGGTGCAAGATCGAAGAATTTATTGATCACTGAGCACAATGCTGCCCACGTCACCAACCGCCTGTGGGGGCGGAGATGGAGTAGCAGCCGCTGCAGAGTTGAGCCCTTGGCAATCAAGCGTTCTGTTGCGAAGGAACGGTTTTTTCTTGTTATCAGTTCTAGACCTCTCTTAGAGCGATGAGGTGTTCATGACCCGTTCCCGTTCGATTAATCGATTTCACCGCTTTGTGGCACGCAAGCGTCGTCGCGGCCTGCGCTCAGTCCTCCCCCATCTGCGCCCAGATCGGAGCGAAGCTGTGGATCAGCTCGATCTCTCTAACCGGTTGATCGCTCGATCCGAGCAAATGGATCTTCGCCAGGAGCTGGACGAGCTCGGCACGAACTGAGGCTTTCGCTCCTCGTTGCTAACAGCAAAAAGGCCACCGCTTGCGCAGGTGGCCTGAATGAACAATGAGGCGAGGTGGTCAGTTCACCAACGGTTTCCGCCACCGCCACCGCCACCGCCGTAGCCACCGCCGCCACCGCCGCCGCCGTAGCCGCCGCGGCCGCCGCCACCGCCACCGCCACCGGTACGCTCGCGGGGGGTTGCTTTATTGACGCGGATCATCCGACCCATCCATTCAACGTTCTGGAGGTCATCGATGGCCTTCTGCTCGTCGGCATCGGTATTCATCTCAACGAAGCCGAAGCCGCGTTTGCGACCGGTTTCCCGGTCGAGGGGGAGGCTGGCGCTCTTAACTTCGCCGTACTGGCTGAACAGGTCAAGCAGGTCTTCCTGCTCAGCCTGGAAGGAGAGGTTGCCGATGTAAATGGTCATTCCTGTGGGGACCGTTGGACGTGTGTGATCAGTGAAGTCGTGGTCCGAAAAGGATGTCCTTGATGCTGGAGCTGTTGAGCTGAAGCTGGGGGAGCGAGCCGATCAGAGCCGAACGCTGAAGCTGATGCCGCTCCACGCTACAGGGCCAGGTGGGTCGATCTCGGCCCAACAGACTGTCACAAGAGCCTTCAAGGGGTTCTCTTGAATCGCTTGAAGGCAGCCGGGTGTGGATCGCAGCACACCTGCTTTTTACGCTTGAAAGCATCTCGGATGGAGTGGTCTGTCGCTCGGAGTGCGCCAGCGCGTGGTTGAACTCGATCAGAGCAGTTGGAATCCCCTCAATGCTGAAAGTGTGTCCTTCTGGCTTGCGTGGGGGGTGTCCGTCCAGCTGTTTTTCGATGTTTCAGAGCTTGTAAATCGAGGCTGCTTTGGACTTGCAGGTGGTTTGGGCTGCGTCGATCGAGGCCCCAGATTTCACTTCATCGAGGAAGCAACGACAGGTGTAGCTTCCCATCCCATCCGGTGGGGATTGACCGGCGTGGGCCATGGCTGCATTGAAGCTGGCTAGACAAAATTGTGTAATCAGTCCGTCATCTCCTTCTGCCCAGGCGACACCTGGCAGTGCCGCCATCGTTGCTGACAGGCCAATTGGCACCAGTGTCGCCTTGAGCAGAGCAGGCATACGAGATGACATGGATTTAAGTAGCGGGCCGAATCTGTAGTTCTCTGTTCATCACCTTGAGCCGCTTCAGAGACGCGAAAACATCCTGTGGCATGCCTTTGGGAAGATCCACAAAACTGTGGGATTCAAAAATTTGAATCCGACCAATCATGCGACCTTGCAGGCCGGATTCATTCGCGATCGCACCAACGAGGTTTCCGGGTTTGACGCGATCACGATGTCCCACCTCAACGCGAAATCGTTCCATATTGTCTTCGGGTGGACGCGACGCGCGCTCGGGTCTGCGGCGATTACCTCTCTCGCCGAAACGGTCGTCGCGACGTTCGAACCGCTGACGGCCGGTATTTTGCAGCCAACTCTCATCGCCCTGTACCAACAGAGGACCTGTGCCGACGGCAAGGGTCAGCGCGGCGAGCGCAAGCCGGGAGGGTTCGATGTCGTGCTCGTTGCTGACGCGCTGGAGTAATTCCTGCAGCAGGGCGGATTCATCGGGCTGACGGGCTTCGCCAGTGGCCGCATCGGTGAGCCGCTGCCGAAGCTTGTCGAGACGCGCTTGGTTGATCTCCGCATTGCTGGGGATCGCCATTGGCTCGATCTCCTGGTTGACAGCACGCTCGAGGTTGTTGACAAAGCGTCGTTCGCGAGGCGTCACGAACAGAATGGCCTCGCCGGTGCGGCCTGCGCGACCGGTCCGACCGATGCGATGCACGTAGGCCTCGCTGTCGAAGGGCATGTCGTAGTTGATCACTAGACCAATGCGCTCCACATCCAGGCCTCGTGCAGCCACATCTGTGGCGACAAGGATGTTGACCGTTCCCTTGCGCAGCCGTTCCACAGTGCGCTCCCGCTGGTTCTGGGGAACATCGCCATTGAGCACAGCCACATCATGGCCAGCAGCCTCAAGGGATTCAGACACATTGAGGGTGATCGCCTTGGTGCGGGCGAAGATGATCACCCCTTCGCCGGTGACGGCCTCCAGCACCCGGTTGAGGGCTTCAAGTTTGTGGCTGTTCTGGAGGGTGATGCAGCGATGGCGGATGCGACGTGCTTCCTTCTCCTGCGTTTTAATCGTGATCTCAGCCGGTTCGCTTAGGTAGCGCTTGGATAGCCTGCGGATCTCGGAGGGCATCGTGGCTGAGAACAGCACCACCTGCCGCTGTTCCGGCAACTGATCGAGAATCCATTCGACATCGTCGATGAAGCCCATGCGCAGCATTTCATCGGCTTCATCGAGAACCAGGCTGCGCAGGCCGCTGGTGTCGAGCGTGCCCTGACGCATGTGGTCCATCACACGCCCTGGGGTGCCCACCACCACATCAACGCCGCGTTTGAGAGCGTGGATCTGGGACCGGAAATCAGATCCTCCGTAGATGGCCAAGACATTGAGATGGGGATGGCCGGCCGAGTAGGCACGGAAGGAGTCCGCCACCTGCATCGCCAGTTCCCTAGTGGGGGCTAGCACCAGAGCCTGTGGGCGTGGGCCATCCTCCTGCAAGCGTTCCAGGATGGGTAGGGCGAAGGCCGCGGTTTTGCCAGTGCCGGTTTGTGCCTGGCCAACGAGATCACGGCCGAGCATGAGCTCGGGGAATGCGGCCGCCTGGATCGGGGAGGGCTCCTTATATCCCTTCTCGTTGAGGGTGTTTAAAAGCGCATCGCTGAAGCCGAACTGGGCAAATCCAGAGGGCTCATCTGGGGTGTCTTCGGTTGTTTCAATCACCGTGGTGAACACCGCGTTGGTATCGCTGGTTTCCTCAGTCGCAGGGGTCGTTTCGCCCTCTGCTGCCAGCTCTGTGGCGCTGAGATCCACTGAGCACGCGAAATCTCCGTGCGCTGCACTTTGAGTCATTTTGAAAAGGCAGTGGCCTGATTGATCCCTGCAAGTCAGGCCGGCAAAGTCCAACACGGCCGAGGCCGATCTGATTGCTTGCCCTTTCTTTCAAGGTTGATTGATCAACTTAACACTCGACCGAAATCATCTTCCAATCGTTCGATGTCGCTTTCCTCAAGCAATGCACCGTGCTGCACCTCAATCAGCAGCAGTCCCTCTTCTCCGCCCTGCGCTCGGTGAATGGCGCCACAGGGGATGTGCAGTGTCATGCCAGGGGTCGCTGAGCTCCAGCGGCCATCGCAGAGCAGAGCGCCGCTCCCTTCCGCCACTGTCCAGTTCTCGCTGCGATGCTGATGACGTTGCAGGCTCAGCCTCTGACCTGCATTGAGCCAGAGTCGTTTGAGCTTGTAGCCGGAACCTTCCCGCAGTTCTTCGTACCACCCCCAGGGGCGGATCACCCGTTCATCTGCGCTGCTCACCGTCTCCCTGCGGGGTTTCAAGCATGGCGAGGTTGCTCTGATCCGGCCAGGTTTTTGCTGATTAAAGGTGTGATTAGCAGCACCTTTGAACGGGCACGGGTCAGGCCGGTGTAGGCCAGACGGGGGTCTGGATACCGGGTTGGGGGGAGCAGCAGGGCCACGCGGCCGTACTGGCTGCCTTGGGATTTGTGCACGGTAAGGGCGAAGGCGGGTTCCGCTCCAGACAGCTGGGCCGGGTGAAGCAGGCGTCCTCCAGGCAGCAGCACAAGCGAGTGCTGATCCCTTTGCACCATCACACCGATATCCCCATTGGCCAGTCCTTGCTCCGGTCTGTTGTGGCGATTGAGCACCGGCGTTCCTGCAGGCCAGTGTTGAACAGGCCTGCGGCTGAGCTCCCCCAGCAAGGTCCGGTGGATGGCCTCAACGCCCCAAGGGCCTTGTCTCACCGGACTGAGGGCGATCTCAGCCTCCAGCTGTCCAAGCAGGGCGGCTACATCGTCGGGATGGGGATCGTCATTTTGCCAGCGCAGACTCCTGGCCAGTGCTTTGAGGCACTCCTGTTGCTTCAGCAGCAGTTCCACCAGCACGGATGGCAGGGCCTGACTGGGGGCCTCCAGCCAGGTCACATTGTCGTTTGGCTTGAGACGGCTGAGGCCTGTTTGGTCCAGGCCCGTCATCCCTTCACGTAGCTGTGAAGCGAGAACCGCGATCGCACCGTCATTGCGATAGGTGGTGCGCAGTTCGACCGCAGCGGTACCGAGTCGCTGGAGACGTTGAGGCTGGATCAGCTCCTGCAGCACAGCTCCGGGGCCAACAGGGGGGAGCTGATTGGCATCACCGACCAACAGCAACTGGCCGTGCGCGGGCATGGCATCCAGGAGTGCTCCCATCAGGGGCAGATCCACCATCGAGAATTCATCCACCACCAGTAAGTCGAGGTCGAGAGGGGTCTGTTGATTGCGGCGGAACCGTCCCTCTCCCTGCGCTTCGAGCAGACGGTGCAAGGTGCAGCTGGTGAGCTGGGTCAAGGGCTTGGCTTGCTCAGGCTCCAGCCCCTCGCCACCCAAAGTCACGGCCTCGAGCAGGCGGGATGCTGCCTTGCCGGTCGGAGCAGACAGCTGAATGCGAAGGTCAGGTTTGCGTCGTAGGGCAGCCGCCAGCATCTGCACCACGGTGGAGGTCTTGCCAGTACCAGGGCCACCAGTGAGCAGGACCAGCCGCCGTTGCAGCAACGTGATGACCGCGTCGCATTGGCAGCCGTCTAACCCTGCCTCTTCCGCCTGGATGCGGCACGTCTCCAGCAGCTCAGGTGGGGGTGGCTCGACCATTGGACACTCGCCCAGCTCCAGCAGACGTTGCAGGCAGCTGTCCAGGTCCTGATGCCAACGTCGCCAGCGCAGCCAATCGCCGTCGTGAACGATCGGCGCCTCAGGCTTGTCGTTGAGGGTCTGGCTCGAGACCATCCAGCCACTGGCCTCTAAGACCTGAAGCATCCTCTTTGGCCATTGCTCAGCAGTGATTCCATCGGGTGTTTCGCCCTTGAGGTGGATCCCGAGCTCGCCTTGCTCCAAGGCATCGGTCAGCGCAAGGACCACGGCCTCCAGGACACTGACATCGGCTTCCATCGGTGGCAGGAGCCGCATTAGAGCTTCGACCAAGCTGTTGCCGAGGACGCTGGTCATGGTTGGCCCTCTTGCAACAGTGCATCCAAGGCCATCACCCTTTCCAGGCTGGGTTGATCGACCAACACACCTGGGGTAGGTGCCTTAGCTGAGTGCCCGGGGTGGTTGATGGCGCCGGGTACACCCCTCAAGAATACATAGGCATAGCCACCCAGATGTCGCTCCGGTCTGTAGTCGTGCAGTCGCCATTTCAGGTAGCGATGCAGAGCAACGACATAGAGGTGAGCTTGCAATGGGTAGTGATTATTCGCCATCAGGCGCACCATCGCCTCCTGTGAGTAGCTACTTGGCCCGCATTGACGCACCGTTCCCTGCTGATCACGTTGCCCGAGCCAGTTGCTCTTCCAATCGGCGACCCACCAACGCTCTTTACATTGGAAGACCAAATCGATTGAGCCGGTGAGAAAGCCTCTGCTGGCGATCTCCAGCTGACTGAGCCTGTTGGCATAAGCGGTGTTGAACACGCCGCCGGGATGGTTCTGAAAAACCCTGGCCAGGCCACTGCTGCGCACCTGCCGCTTCGCCATGGTGTGGGCCAAGGGCAGATCGAAGTTCATCTCGTTGAGCCAGCTGCCCGCTGTCAGATCACCAAGTCGGTAGGACCCAAGCGGTCCTCCGAGAGGGCTTTGCACCAATTGGATGAGCCCTTTGATCAGTGGATCTGCGAGCGCATCACTCAGTCCTGCGCGGGGCAGCTCCTGCTCCACCACGGTCCGGCATGGCCCAAGATCACCGCCTGCCAGTTGGTTGTAGTTGATCCGCTCCAAAATCCGATGCAGGGCCTCACCGGGGCCGGCGCCTCGAGGGAAGTCCGCCAGAGGCCCGAGCTCCTCCCAGGTGATTCCGTTTTCTGTTTTTTGATTGGAAAAATCGCCAGGCGAATCGCCCGTTTCGGTTTGATCCAGGCCCAGGGCATCGGTGTCTCGACCGTCCTCCTGCATGGTCGGCGGTATGGCCTTCTGCGAATGGGCCCAGGCGGAGTAGCTGGCTCGGCCCCAGCGGCTGTCAAGGCTGCGTGCTGGTACAGGGCTGATCGCCAGGTCTCCTTCCGGAGGGGGGGGCTGCCAGGGAGCTCCCTTGCCTGAGGCCTCAAGGCTGAGACGAAGCAGAGGAAGCTCCCGTTCCCTGCTCCCGTCCACAAGCCAATTGCTGAGTGGGTTTCCTGCTTCCGCCAGGTCCGCGCCTGGCCAGCCCAGCACCAGAAGATGGCGCGCGCGGGTGCAGGCCACGTAGGCCAGGCGTTCAGCTTCAGCCGACTGGGCCTGTTGATCCTGCTGGGAGGCAAGGCGGCCGCGGCCCCAGTGAGGGTTGAGGTGAAGATCCATGTGGGGCGGCCCCCCTGGCTCCGGTGTCCACCGACGACCGATCATCCGGGTATCGGCCCTGATCGTTTTGCTGCCCTTCCAGAGGTAGGGACAAATCACGACGGGATACTCGAGACCTTTGCTGCGGTGCACCGTGACCACGGCGATCGCGGACTCTGCTGCATCGCTGCGACATAGATGCGCATCAGGGATTTCGCGATGCTCCTGCAGGCGCTGTCGTCGGAGCCAGTCGGCCGCCTGCTGAGCACCTAGGCCTAGACGGTGCATCTGTTCTTGCACCAGTTCGGCGGCCTGCTGAAGATCGGCGAGAACCCGGCCGCGAATGGAGAGCTGCGCAAGTCCTTCGCTGCCCTGTAGCTGAGCAAGAACCGCCGTTAGCCCCTGGCGCGGTAGACGTTCAGCCAGAAGGTTCAACTCGGCGGCGAGGTGATCCCAGCGTCGTGTGTCAGCTGTTTGGATCTCCGCAGCTGACCAGCTCAACAGAGGCGAGGCCGCTAGCAGACGCTGACGGCCGTTATGCCCTGGTTGGGCTAGGGCATCGAGGAATCGCTGCAGGGCGTTGGCGCCGATGCTCTCGAACACGTCTCCTTTGCTGACTAAACGGCTCGGGATCTGACGGCGTTCCAGCGCAGCACGTAGGGCTTCGGCTTGGCTGTGCTGGCTCACCAATAGGCAGAGATCCCCAGGCACCAGTGAGCGAGGGCTTGGTCCGTCCGTCAGCTTGAGTTGCTGTTGCAGCAGCTGCTGGCAGAACGTCGCCACCATGTCTTCGAGTTGGGTTGGATCCAGCTCAAGAAGCTGGAGAGGAGACTCTCCTTCCGGCAGCATGAGGCGTCCTGTGTCGGCCTTCGCTTGCACGGCAGGAACCGCAAGGTCTGTGCGGGGGAGCCCCGGCTCCATCAGGCCATTCAGGGCCTGCACAAGCCCTTCACTGGAACGACGGTTTTCATACAGCCCAAAGCAGTTTTCGGCCCGGTCAGCAGCCTGCCGATAGGTCGCCAGTTCCCCACCACGAAAGCGGTAGATCGCCTGCTTCGGATCGCCAACCATGACCAAAAGGTGCTGGGCAGGGTCGGCGGTGAAGGCCCGAGCCAGAATGCGCCACTGAATCGGATCGGTGTCTTGAAATTCATCGATTAGTGCAGCCCTATAACGCTTTGCCACCGTTTGCAGCAGGGGGCCAGGTCCGTCATCGCCTGGGCCAGGATCAAGCTGTTCCAGCAGTTGCCCAAAGCTCATCTGGCCACTGCGTTCCCTGCGGCGCTTGAGCTCGCTGCGGCTCCAATGGCCAAAGTGGAGGAGGAGTGCTTCTGCCGGGCCATCCACCAGGTCGGCGCAGGCCAAGAGCAGTGCCTTCTCCGGTAGTGACACCCGGTCGCCGTGAACCGGTGCTGCCATTTTCGTGAATGGCCCTGGATGGAAATACTTCTGCAGATCGCTCTGGGCGAGCAGATCGTCGTAGCCCGGTATCGTCTCCCCCAGGGAGTTGATCCAGTCCTGGACTTTGTTCAGACGGTCAGATTTTGGTTTGAGGCGATAGGGGCTGTAGGGCGCACCAAGGCTCTTGAATTCAACCGCCGCGGTTGCGAATCCCTGCTCTAAAGATTCGGCTCTCTCCTGCCAGAGGGAGAGGAAGGTCATCCAGCGCTCGTTCCAAAGCTGGCCGAGCTGAGCGGGAAGGGGTCGCTCCGCTGACACCCCTTCCGGTAGGGGGTCGAGTTGCAAGGAAGGATCACTATCCAGGTTGCTGAGGATCCGGATCAGGCTGTCTGGATCGACCCCCCGTTGCTGCAGACCTGCTAGCAACGTTTGAGGCAAGGGCAGAACTTGCTGGTGCCAGTAGTCGTGCACGAGTTGTTCACGTCGCTCATGGCTTTGGCTCTCGAGGGCCACCGATGGGCCAAGGCCCGCTTCGAGGGCTTGACGCTGCAGTGTGCGTCTGCAGAAGCCATGGATGGTGGTGATGTCAGCACGATCGAGCCGCTCGAGGGCGAGCAGCAGATGGCCTTCAAGCTTGCGGTGATCACTGTTCTTGCGGGTGTTCAACCAGTCCTGTAGTGGACTGTCCGCGTCGCTGGAGTCGGCCCCCTGGAGAAGACGCAGGGCATCCTGAAGTCGACGGGTGATGCGGTCACGCAATTCCGCTGCTGCGGCTTCGGTGAAGGTGACGACCAGCAACTGCTCCACCTGCAGAGGTGTTTCCCCTTCGCTGAGCAGGCGCAGAACCAGGTGGGCCAGGGCGAAGGTTTTTCCTGTGCCTGCGCTGGCCTCAAGCAGTCGTAATCCAGGCTCAAGCGGAAATTGGTTGGCATCAAAGCGGGGGTGATTCAAGCTTTCACCTCCTGATGTCTCTCCAAGAGCGGCTGATGCAACGCCAAGGCCAATGCCTGACGCTCATCGTTGAGAAGTTCGCTCAGGGGCAGATCAGACCCAAAGCACAGTTGTTGCACTGCCTCGAGGCGTTCTCCCTGAACTCTTGCGTTGCCTTCCCAGATGTCCCTGGCTTTGGTCCAGCCTTTGCCTTGCCCTTTGGCCTCGCCTGAGGCGAAGGCCCATCCCGTTTCCGGTGGGAGGGGCCAGCAATGCTCTTGGTGCTGCTTGCGCCAGCCCTGCAGTTGATCGATCAGTGTGTTGGCTTGATCGCGATCGGGGGGCGTGATTCGCTCGAGGATCCGGAAGCGATGTCCGTCACGCGCCACCAGCACACCGGCGCGAAAGGGGCAGCCTGCTGCAGCGGCCAGAACTGCCCAAAGCCAAAGTTGCAGTCGTTGAGGGGTTCGGGGTCGGGCGGTGTGGACCAGCACGATTTGATCGCCGCGGAATGGCAGGGCGGCCTCAAGGGCGCCCACCTGCACCAAGTTGGATCGCTCCTCACCCAGCGTTGTCAGACAGGACGCCAGGCTTTTCCAGCGTTGTTCCAGCCGAGATGCTTCTAGGGTTCCGGCGGAGAAGGCTGGCAAGACTCCACGTCCATGCTCGAGAGCCAGCCAGTCGGGGCTGTCGTTCTTAAGGAGGGTGTTCTCAGGGGTGAGCTCACGCCTGAGCAAGCTGGACCGTTGTGCTTCGTCCAGCGTGTGTGCCTCGAGATCGACCACGGGGTGATCGTGTTCCCGTGGTCGCAGGTCAATCTGCTCAAGCCACTGCTTCTGAGGAGCCTTGAGCCATGTCAGGAGATCCTCCCAGGGAGTGAGGGGGCTCGGTGCATCGCTCGGTTGAGGCGGAGTACTGCTTGCCAGGCCCGCGTGGTGATCAACGCCACCGCCTTCTAGATGCTGGCGCACCTGCAGCAGACGCTGATCGCAGCTGGATGGGGGCCAAGCCGGAGAGTGCAGAAAATTGCTGCGTTCGAGAGCGTTGGCGGCGTGCTCCCGCACGGGCACGTGCTCGAGCAGGTCCATCAATTGGCGCACGGGGGTGGAGGCCTCAAGGCGTTCACCCGTGCGCTCATCGCGACAGCTCCAGCTGATGAGCAGGTGCTGTCGGGCCGACAGAACTGCTTCCAGCAGCACATAGCGGTCCTGGTCGCCACTGCTGGGATCTCCGAGTAGGCGTTGCTGCTCCATCAGGTGAAAGCCTGGGCGCTGGCGCTGGCGAGGGAAGGCTCCTGCATCGAGCCCCATGAGCACCACCACCTTGTGGGGAATGGCTCGCATCGGTTCCAGGGCACTGATGGTGAGGGCGCCGGATCGATGGCCGAAACGACCACTGCCCTCGCTGAGGCGCTCCCCGAGAATGTCTCCCACAACCGGAGCGGCCAGTTTCAGGCTGCTTTCCGCAGCGATCCCATGCCAATCCGTTAGGGCCGCATGGATGGTCTGTAGCTCCCAAGCCCAGTCGCCGCCATCGCCAAAGAGGAGGCTTAGATGCTCTTGAAGGCCTTTCACCCAGGCTTTCACTGATCGGCTGTTGCCCAACCATCGGAGGCTGCGCAGCAGTTGTCGCAGCAGGCTCAGCCAGCGACCTTGCTGCTCAAGGCTGCCTGGCAGGACCATCGGGGCAGTGGAGGCAATGGCGAGCCCTGGACGATCGGGCAACACCAATCCGAGCATCATCCGGTCGATGGCCCAGCTGAGGCTGTGGCTGGGATCGCCGCCACGATCATCAGCATCGATTCCCCATCGGAATCCTGCTCGCTGCAGGGCCTGGGTGATGGCTTCCGCATCTTCAGGTTCCAGCTGGTGCGCAGCGAGCAGTGGTGGGTTGGCTAGCAGTCCTTCCAGCTTGGATGCGGTGAGGCGTTCGCCCCCTAGTGCCAGCAGTTGCAGCAATCCCTGGGCGATGCCGGCGTCATTTTGCTGGCTGCGGTCGGTCAGTCTCCAGGGGAGATGCACACCCGTGGCCTCGTTGTCTCCGAAGACGGCACCAACCAACGGGGCGAGAGCCTCCACCTGCGGTGTCATCACCAGGATGTCTCTTGGCTCCAGGCTGTCGTCATGCGCCAGCAATTGCAGGATCTGATCACGGATCACTTGCAGCTGCCGTAGCCGACCTGGACAAGCGTGGAACTGGAGCGATCGATCCTCCGCTTCTAGGCACAATCCATTGGCTTCCGCGCCATCGATCAGTTGCTCCTGAAGCTGCTCCAGCAGACTGGGGCGACGGTCGTTGTTCTCAGCAGCGCTGGCCGGGCAAAAGAACAAGTCTTTCTCTCCCCATTCGCCTAGCTGGGTTTCGCCACTGCCCTCAAGCAATTGTTGAAACTCTGCCCCTAGCCGTCCGAAGCGAGCCTCCAGGCTGGGAACACTGAGTAGCCAATCCTCCGCCAGCGGTGCTTCGGCGAAGGCCACCTGCTGGCGTTGCCAGAGGTCCTTGCACGGGGTGAGCAGATAGAGCTCAATCCTGCGCAAGGCCGAGATGGCTTGCAGCAGTTCCACCTGGACAGGCGCCAGGCTGCTGAGCCCAAAGAGACGCAGAGGAGGCTGAGGGGAAGCTTCAGGTCTCCACCCTTGCTGAAGGCGGCGGATCAGCTGCCGTGCTTTGAGCCCAAAGGGAAGGCACTTGAGCTCGTTGTGAAGTCGCCGCACCAGTTCCGGTTGCCACAGAACGCTCTCGGCCAATGCCTCACCTCTGCTTCCACCGTTCTTCCCCGCCAACCAGGCCTCGAGCATGGCCGGCCGGTAGAGGGTGTAGTCATCGATCGCATCGGCCATGGCTCGGGTCAGTTGCCATAGGGGTTGATCGAGGTTGTCGAGTCCTGCCGCATGCCGGTCCTGCAACCAGCGTTGCAAGGGTGCGCTGCTGGGATGCTGGAGCAGATCCGGTAGCAACTCGAGCAGCGGCCAGACCAGGTTTTGTGCTCGCCAGGGATCGGGGCCGGTGGAGGCCTGGTCGGGCTCGAGTAACTGTTCCACGAGCTGCCGTAACAAGCCAGTTGGGAATGGAAAGCGCAGGTTGGCGCAGATGCCCGCTGGGTTGGCCAGGGCAAGCTGTTCGCCCAGCCATCGGCTGGTAGGCCAAGTGTTGACCCCCACTTGGGCCTGCTCAAGAATGCCCGGCGGATCCAAGCTGAAGTTGGCCGCCAGCACTGAGGCCAGCAGTTCCGATCGGTTGCTACGGAAGACAGTCAGCAAGGGCCGCTGCTAACGAGAACGGGCTTGATCTGCTCTGCTTCTGTTTGGGTCGCGTCCGCTGCGGTCGATCCCGTCAGGTTGCTCAGACCGTTCACCTGAACGACAGCCTCTGTCTCAGGGCAGAAGGCGGTCAGCTGTCCGCCGTAGACCGCACCGGTGTCGATGATCACGATCTGCCCTTGATAGCGCACATCCTCACCAGGGGTATGGGCCACCACTACCCGGCCGAAACGTCCGTCATAGGTGCGCCAAAACGGTTCTCGGATTTCCAGATCAGGATGCCCAGCTTGATCGAAGCCGGCGTGGGTGGCGACCCAGCCATCGCCTTGGAACACCACTGGCAGGGTGCGTAGCCGTGCGATCCACTGTTTGGTGTTGCAAGGATTGGTCTTGCACGGAGTGTCGTCCTCTCCCTCCAAACGAGCGGCTTGCGCGTCAATCAGTCGTTGTTCATGGTTTCCACGCAGCCAAGTGGCCCGACCGCTGCTGACCAGTCCCCAAACCCTCTCAGCTGTGGTCTGAATGTCGGGCCCTCTCCCCACGACATCACCGCAGAAAATCAGATGATCACCAGGCGGTAGGAGCTCCAGCAACTCGTTTAGGGCCAAGAGGCAGCCGTGAACGTCCCCGATCACCCAATGGCGTGTGCTGGTTTCAGACACCTGGACGGTGGAGTGCATGGATTCATTCTGATGGCCTTGGCGGCCCCCAGGACTGAAGAGAGTTAGAAAATCCCGAGGAATTTCTTGCGTTGCGAGGGCTCAGGTCGATCGATGTTCTGTTGATAACGAGGCTTACGGTCGCCCACCGTGAGCAGAGGGTCGTTGTTGCGAAACCAGATCCAGTCACGGATCGGTGGGGTTTCCAGTAGGTCACGCCTGGTCAACCTGAGGCCAAGTTTGGCTGAGGCCCCAAGCAGAATGTCCACCATCTCATCACCGTTGCGGCAACGGGCAAGCGCTTCGTTGGTGCGCTTGGCACCATCCAGCGCTTTCACTAGCAGGGCGATTTGCTGAGGCACAGGGAGTTGGTTGGCTTGCATCACTCCACTCCCTTTGCAGATGGCAACCGTGCTAATCGATCGCTTGCGGTCTGATCGATCAGCACGGGTTCTTTTTATCGAACGTTGATGAGTAGGGCCGTTGCTCAAGCTTCGGCGAGTGCATCGGGGATTGTGGTGGAGGGTGCCTCGAAACGTCCCTCTGCAACGAACTCCAAACGCAGCTTCATGAAGGTGATAAAGCGGGGATCGGTCGACACCACCGCGGCTGAGGGGGTTGGAACCTTGGCGGCAATGCTTGAGAGCTCAGCAGCCTGAAGGAATGCCGGGTGCCGCACCAGCCAGAAATCAATGTCTTTGCCCTGCTCGGCATAGTTCCGTCTGCGCTCCTTCAGCACTTCTTCTAGGGGCTCTTCTTGCGTGAGGAAGCGTTCGCTGGCGGCAACGAAGTGATAGGTGGTCATCAGTTCAGACGTCCGAACAGGGGGTCACGGCGTGGATTCTCTATCAGACGCCGCATCTCGCTCACCGCGTTCTGCAGACCGACTGCCAGAGCCCTGGTCACGATCGTATGGCCAATGTTGAGCTCCTCCATGCCCTCGATGGCGGCAATCGGCTCCACGTTTTGATAGGTGAGTCCATGGCCTGCATTCACCCTGAGGCCGAGGGTCCTGGCGTGGGCAGTGGCTTGCGTCAGTCGTGCCAGCTCCACGGCTTGCCGATCCCAGCGCGCCTCTGCATAGGCACCCGTGTGCAGTTCGACCCAGCGGGCCCCGGTGGCCTGGCTTGCTTTGAGTTGCTCCGGATCTGGATCCACGAACAGGCTCACGGGAATGGAGGCTGCCTGCAGCGTCCCGACCATGGAGCTCAGGGCTTCCAGTTGGGCTGAGACATTGAGGCCTCCTTCGGTGGTCACCTCCTCACGGCGCTCTGGCACCAGAGTGACCATGTCGGGCTTGATGCGAAGGGCAATCGCCTCCATTTCTGCTGTGGACGCCATTTCCAGATTGAGGCGGCTGCGCACCGTCTGGCGCAGAAGCTCAACATCTCGGTCCTGAATATGACGCCGGTCTTCTCGCAGGTGCACGGTGATCCCATCGGCCCCGCCAAGTTCGGCCAAGAGGGCCATCGGCACGGGGTCGGGCTCCACCGTTCGCCTCGCTTGGCGAACATTGGCAATGTGATCAATGTTGACGCCGAGGCTGGCCACAGTGCTCTCTCTGACCGCCCGACTCTATGCAGCTCCTGATGGGGCGCGGGCCGAAGGATCAACTGCCCTGTGACGGCAAGAAAATGGCACGGCACGACCTAGCTTTTTGCCGTGATGAACGGATGAGCCTTCGCGGTGAACTCGAGCCTGGCGACTCGCGAACAAGCTCTGAGCTCGGGGATTGACCCTTTTTGGGCACCGATGGCGATGGTGCTCACGCAGGACTTTGCGCTGAAGAGTTACTTCCGTGAGCGGGTTGTGCTTGGTGCTGATCGTCTTCCCGTGGATGGCCCGGTGCTCTTGGCTCCGACCCATCGGGCCCGATGGGATGCTCTGATGTTGCCCATGGCGGCGGGTCGGAGGGTGACCGGTCGGGACTGTCGCTTCATGGTGACCGGTACTGAGATGGTCGGTTTGCAGGGGTGGTTTTTGCATCGCCTTGGCTGCTTTGCCGTTGATCAGGGCAGGCCGTCGATGACCACCCTCCGCTATGCCATTGACCTCCTCTCTGCTGGAGAGCAGCTGGTTGTGTTTCCAGAGGGAAGGATCAACCGCTCCGATGAGCCCATACGTCTGCAGCAGGGGCTGGCCCGCCTCTCTCAACTCGCGACACGTCAGGGTGTGCCTGTTCAGGTGGTGCCTGTTGGCTTGGCCTACAGCGAGGCCCGTCCCCGCCCTTGTGGTCGTGCGGCGGTCTGCTTCGGTGAATCCCTCACCACGGAGAACAGCGGCCGAGAGGCGACACGGATTTTCAATCAACTGTTAACCGAGCGGATGCAATCAGCTGAACAAGCGGCCCGTGCTGCCGTAGGCCGTCCTCTGATATCCCCTTAGAGTCCGCCCACTGTTGTGGTCTGTTCATGCGTTTCCGCCTTTCGCTGACTGCCCTTGCTGTGGCTGCTGGTCTGGTGGTTGCTCCCACCGTCGCCATCGCTCAGGCCGATCAGCAGGCCTCGGATGGGGTCTCCAAAGTGCTTGCCTCAGAAGGTGCTGGTTTTAATACCGCTGCGGTTCAGTCGCTGCTTAACCGTGGTGATGCTGCCGTCGCGGCAGGCAATCTCGCCGAAGCTCGCAAGGACTACGACAATGCCCGTGCAGCAGCCAAGCAGCTGCTTGCGTTCTATCGCGATCTGAGCGGAGCCTTCCGTGGCCTCGATGCCCGCATCCCGCGTGAAATGGACTCCAAGGGTCGTGCAGCGCTCGGGCTTCTTGCCCAGGCCAATCTGCGTCTTGCCGCTTTGTTCCGCCGCCAGAATCAGCCAGAGGTTGCCGTTCCTGTCTTGGTTGAAGTTGTGCGTCTGATGACCCCTTCCCAGCCAGAAGGCCAGAAGGCTTATCAGAGCCTTCTGGAGCTCGGATTCGTTGAGACTCCCTTCGCTGCCGCCAAGGCTGGTGGCAACTAAGGCGATCATCGCCTTGAGCGATCTGCCAACATCACTGTCCAGACAGTCCCGTTGACCATGGTTCAACCTGATGCAGTGGCCGCGGCGATTCGCCAGGCTCTGCCTGACGCCAATGTGGAGATTGAAGACCTCACTGGTGGTGGAGATCACCTTCAGGTGAGTGTGGTCTCCTCAGGATTCACTGGACTGTCGCGGATCAAGCAACACCAGTTGGTGTATGGCGCCTTGCGGGACCATCTCGCCAGTGAGGCGATCCATGCTCTTGCCCTCAACACCTCCACTCCTGACTGACACTGAGTCTTTGAAGTCGTGCTCACGCGCGCATGACGAGCTCCTTGTCGCCGTCGCCCTCGAAACGAGCCAAAACACCCGTCTCCCTGCCTGCGCCCACCATGGATAGCCAGACCAAATCACGCATCGAAGAGCTGATTCAATCCACGCCGATCTTCGTGTTTATGAAGGGCAATAAGTTGATGCCTCAGTGCGGCTTCTCCAACAATGTTGTGCAGATCCTCAATTCCTTGGGGATGAGTTTCGAAACCTTCGATGTCCTCTCGGACATGGAAATCCGCCAGGGCATCAAGGAATTCTCCGAATGGCCCACCATCCCTCAGGTGTATGTGAATGGTGAATTCATCGGTGGGTCCGACATCCTGATCGAGATGTACAACTCCGGCGAGTTAAAGGAGAAGCTGGAGATTGCCCTCGCAAGTTGAGGGTTCTCTTGATTCATGGTGTCCCCTCCGCCTTGGTGGAGGGGGTAGTGGCCATGTCGTTCGCAGTGTCATTCCGGGCTAGAAAGCTCTCAACGGTCTGGACATAAGCGCTGTGTTGGTCGATGTAGGTCTTATGGCCTGCATCTGGCAAGACCACCGTTTTGGTGAGTGGCCCGATCCTTTGTTTTGCCTGCTCCATGGTCTGAGGCGTGGCGGTGTCGTGTTCGCCGCAGATCAGTAGCGTCATTGCCTTGATTTCTCTGAGTCGAGGGAAAAAATCAAGGTCGCCCAGCATGCCGGCATGAGCGAATTCACTGGGGCCCCACATTTGTTCGTAGAGCTTTTTGTTGCTGCGTTCTTGTTCTCGTGCAAGCGCACGAGGCGCTGGGTTGCTGCGGCAGAAGTGGCGCCGATTGAACGCTTCCTCAAGGGCAGCGCCCTTGAGTCCCTGGTTGCTTAGCTCCTTGAGCAGGGTGTTGCAGTCCTCAATCCAGCGCAGAGTGGAAAGGAGTGGTGAGGACAGCACCAGTGCTTTCACCCGTTCTGGATGGTTGAGACAGAACTGGGTGATCACGCTGCCTCCCCAGGAATGGCCGAGCAGCTGAGCGGTTTCGATTGCTAGCGCATCCATCAGTCGCAGAGGCTCCTCCGCAAATCGTTCCAGCGTCATCTGTTCACGGCTGAGTTCTGCCGGAGACCCATGCGACCCCAGCTGGTCATAGAAGATCACCGGTCGCTGGTCTGCGAGCCCGTTCAGGGCGTCGTAGAGCCCGATGCTGCTTCCACCAGGACCACCATGGGTGACGATCAGAGGTGTGCGTTGTGCGGCCTGCTCAGCGTGAGGTTGATAGAAGCGATATTGAATGCGTCCTCCCGGCACCTCCACCAGCGACACCGACTCGAGCGAGTGACGGTTGAATCGGATGCTGTCCGTGATGACGTCAGCCCAGTTCTGGTTGACGGAAGAGGGTGCCTACATCGCCATTGGGCCCAATGAAACTGGAAGGATCGAGGATCCAGCGATCGATCAGAGTTTCAAGCTTGGCCAATTCGCGAGGGTCGAGCTCTTCGCAGCGCCGAAGAGCATGCAGGTAACCGTCTGCGTAAAGGCGGAGTTCAGATGGACTGTGATAGCGATGGGTCAGTTCCTGACAAGCATCACAGAGCGACTGAAAGTGTCGGATCGCCTGTGGATGTTGCAGGGATGTCATGACCTTTGTGAGGACGGCAGCCTCTGTTACCAGCGTGCCATTGAATTGGGATTAGCGTAATGGCGCTCCGTCAACTGATGTGACCTCCTCTTCTCGCGATCTGATCCCCGTTGGAGCTTCTGAGTCTCCGGAGTATGCGCCGGTTTCGGCTGCAGATCTCCCCAAGGAGCCTTCTCGGGTCCTGATTGTGGAACCTCATCCCACCCTGCGAACGGTCTTGGTGCAGCGCTTGCGCCAGGACGGTTATCTCACGGCTGCTGTGGCGACTGCTGAGGAAGCCGTGGAGGTCTGTGAAGAACAGTCTCCTGATCTTCTGGTCAGTGCAGAGTTGCTGGAACGCAGTTCAGCATTGCGCCTTGGTCAGCATTTGCGCTGCCCCGTGATCGTTCTCACCGCTCGCAGCGGCGCCGAACCGGTCGTCGGTCTGTTGGACGAGGGCGCCGACGATGTCCTGCGTAAGCCCTTCGGTTTGGAAGAGCTGGCAGCGCGCTGTCGCACCTTGCTCAAGCGGGGTCGTTCGGGTCTGCAGGAACGCGTCACCGTCGGCCCCCTGGAAGTTCACCTCTTGTTGCGTCAAGTCACCCTGCGTGAGAAGCCGGTAGAGCTCAGCCCTCGCGAATTCGCCTTGCTCTGCGCCCTGCTGATGCCACCAGGCGTGGTTCGCAGCCGTCAAGACCTGCTTCGTATGGCCTGGCCTCCGTTCAGTGGTGGCCCCCGCTCGGTGGACACCCAGGTGCTCACCCTGCGTCGCAAGCTTGAACAGGCTGGACTGGGCAATGGCGGTGGAATCACCACCGTTCGCCAACAGGGTTACCGCTTCAGCCTGGACCACCTGGCGGCATGAGTGCCCAACCCTGCTGAATCGCCAGGAACGTTGTCGTTTCACTGGCGAGCATCAGGACAGCGAGGCCGGCGAGCAAGCGATAGGTCCATGGCGGAGTCAGCCCTTTGATCTCTGAGGTGTTGATTCCGCTATGCCGCTCCACCATGGCCAGGAACTCAGGGAAATCATTCAGGCGCTGGGGCAGCAACTGGTGCCTTAAGTCATCGGTCGTGAAGTAATAAACCCGCCCCCCTTGGCTGGTGGAGATGGGGACCAGTCCGCTGATCTCATCCCACTCCAGGCTCCAGCTTCGACGAAAGAGCCAACCGCACCATGTGGGGTATCCCACCCGTAGGCCCGAGTCCGACACGTCAACGTGTTCGGACAGCAGCGCCCAGATCAAGACCAGCCCTGCCAGGTCTGCCAGAACCAGCCAAGGCATGAGCACCGATGGCGCTAATGCCGGCAGCGGCAGAACCAAGGCCAGATACACCGCAAGCAGTGTGAAGCGGATGAAGGAGGACAGCTGAAATCGCCGCAAGGAGTTCTCATCGAGCGCCAAGACGTTCTAGTTGCCTTCAGCCATTGTGTGAGCCCACCCTCAGCTGCTGTTCGCAGCATGCGCTCCATCGCATCAGGGGATTCCGAGTGATCCCAATCCACCCTTCTCCACGCTTGAAAAGCCCAGGTGTATTGCTCGTCTGGGCTGAAGTGTTGATCCACTCAGGCAGGCAGAGCCCATTGATTCAGTCCGAGGTCTGCCCCGATGCGGTGGCTACAGGCGTAGCCGCTAAAGGCAACGGCATTCAGTCCCTGGCCTGGGAAACATGAATCGCCCACGCAGTACAGATCAGGGAGCCCCGTGCGGTTAAAAGGCATCGGTAGCAGCCCTGGTAGGCGGCTGGCAGGGATTGGCCCATAGCTTCCTCCCATCCGGCCAAGGAAGCGGCGGTGGGTTCGTGGTGTTCCGATCTCCTTCACGTCGATGGCCTTGCTAAGGCCGGGCAACAGGGATTCCAGCCGTTCAATGAGTCGATCGGCATCCGCCTGTTTCTTGGCGGCGTACTCGCTTGGCCCTAACCCTTTCCAGTGGCGCATATCGCTCATCGTGAAGGTGTGCACGATGTGGCATCCCGTTGGTGCGAGGGAGGGGTCGAGCAGGGTGGGGATCGACACAAAGATCACCCCTTGTTCCGCCTCCATGGCTCGCCAGTCTTCCAAGAGCAGGTGATGGCAGTGGAAACCCTTGGGAATCACCTCCGCTTTCACCCCTAGATGCAGGGATAGAAATGAGCTCGAAGGCTGGTATCGGCGCCTCCATGTGGCCTCCGCCGAAGGGGTGTGGCTTTCGTCTACAAGAGTTGTTGAGGGTGATCCCTCGCCCGCGAAGGTGTCCCAGCGGGTGGCGTTGCTCACGATCCGCCGGGCATAGAGTTCGTCTCCGTCAGCCAAACGCACGCCTGTGGCTCTGCCGTTTTCAACGATCACCTTGGTGACGCGGGTGCTGTAGCGGATTGAGCCGCCATGGGCCTCAAGCCCAGTGACCAGTTTTTCGGCGATCACACCAACCCCACCTTTCGGATAGTTGATGCCGCCTGCGTGGCGATCTGAAAACACCATCCCTGCATTGATCATCGGGGTGCGATCCGCCGGCATCACTGACCAGCAGAAGCACTCCATATCAATCAGGCGGAGAAGATCCCGATCGCGGATATGGCGGCGTGCCACATCCCCCACATTGAAGGGCAACCAGCGCGCCAGGCCAAGGCAGGCAAGCGGTGCTCGAAAGAACACCTTGGCGAGATAGGCAGGGTCCTCCAGGGACAGAAGGGGCATGGCATCCAGGCAGCGGAACACCTGCCAGCAGGTGTCGTAAAACGCTTGAATCCCTTTCTCTTCATGGGGAAAGCGGGCGCTCATGCGCTGGATGAAGTCGCCGTAATCGCGATCCACGGCCATGGTCAGGCCGTCGGGGAGGTGGTATTCGAGCTGTACAGCGTCTGGCACGGTCTCACAGGATTGCCCTACATCTGCAAGGGCACGGGTCAGCAAGTTGGTGTGTCCCTTCTCCCCGAACCCGAAGATCATCGAGGCGCCCACGTCGAAGGTATATCCCTTCCTTTTGAAGCTGCCACCGGAACCGCCAGGGATCAAATACCTTTCCAGCACAAGGGTCTTGGCCCCTTTTGCGGCCAACTGGGAGGCGGTGACCAAGCCACCGATCCCGGAGCCGATCACGATCACATCCCAGGCGGGCTTGGTCACTGTTGGCCAGTTCGTCCGCCGAGAACCCTAGGCGTTGCGGCCGCTGATCAGTGCTAGGAGCGACGTTCGCACTCAAAGATGAGGGGACCAGGAACGAGCTCGAGCGCGTTGTCTCAGCGGCTTGATCCCCCCAGCTGATGGCACTGTTGATGCCCCCAAGCGGCCTGATTCAGCCAGCCGGGAACGGTGGTATGGCCGTCAGGATGACCTCTGAGCGCACCGGGCTTGCCATCAGCTGCCGGCAGCGCTCCTCGATGCGCAGCCGAATCAGGTCGATCGCGGCGCCATCCATCGGTTGACTTGGATTGAGATACACAACCACGAAGGCTGTGCGCCCCACCTGCATCACTGTGAGATCCAACAGCCAGCAGGAGAGGCCAGAGAGAAGATCTTCCAGGGCGGCGCGCGTGGAGCGGATCGTGTCGCTTTCAGCCGAAGCGCCGGCGGCTTGGTTCAGGGCGGTGAGGAAGGCCTGAAGCGGTTCTCGCAGAACCACCCCACTCACCACGAGCACCAAGAGTGAGTCGGTGATGGGCGTGATCACGGCCAGCGCCGTGTCCTGCAGCAGAGGTGTGCTGAGCAGGGCCATGCCAGTGAGCCCACTGATGAGGCCATCCACCTTGGCGGCACGGGCTTCTGTGATCAACAGCTGAGATTGCTCTCCGGTGCGACGCCAGTCCCGGTGATGACACCAGGCGAGCCCCCAGCAGATCACCACCATTGCGATTGAGTAAAGCGCCACCGGCCCGAGACTCACCGCTGGGATCTGCTGCCCTTTGGCGTAATCGATCACCGTGCCCAGCCCTGCGGCGGCGGCAAATGTGAGCACGCCGATCAGCACCAGGGATCGAAACAGGACGTAGAGAGCTTCTTGACCGTCGTAGCCATAGGGGTAGGCCCGATCCGGCGGGCGCACCACATTGCGGCTGATGCGTGCGGCGACGAGGCCTGATCCCACCATCACTGCGGAATAGAGCCCGTCTAGCAGCAGCGCATAGGAGCCTGAGAGCACATGCACCCATAAACCGCCGACGGCCATCACTGCACTGGCCACCACGCCGATGCGCAAAGAACGCTGTTCGATCAGGCGATGGCGGCGTCTGCGTGAGGCCTCGTCATCTGCTGCCATCAAGGGCCTCGTCATGTTCTCTTCTGGTAGCAGTGGGGATCAGACCGCTGCCGTTTTCGCTGTTGCCAAGGGTCGGCGATCGCTAGTGGTGCGTCACCTGCTGTGCTTTATAAACGGTCGATTTGTTTGAAAGGTGGCATGGCGGTGCTTGATGTTTTCAGGGCTGTCTAGGTCTCTATTCTGTGTCCATGGACGCCGTCATTCGTGCATAGAGCCCTGCGCCAATGACTCGATACTCTTGTTGATCAAGGGTCGTTTTGATGTTGTCTGGTTTTTGGTAAACCTAAATTTTAGTTGCGTCTTTTCTGGGCTAGGGACTGGGTGAATGTGTTGGGTTAGGTCTTGCTGAAGTGTTGTGATGCTGCTGACTGCAGTTTCTGTCGAGACAGCGACATCAGTTCAGCCTGAGATTGTCATGCGGCCTTCTTAAGGCCCCAAGGCAAGGCCAAATTCGAGTGAGTCATGGGGTGCACTATGAGTTTTAGGATTGTGAAGATAAGCAGTGCTCCGATTGGATCGGTATCCAACGAGTTCATGCTCATGCCACTAACTGTGGCCATAGATGGCATAGGAAGGAAGGCGCGTGGAGGGCTGGAGAGGCCTCAGCAGGGAATACCTTGTTGAGCTCCTCTTTTTGATTGGATCGAAAGGACTGGCAGTCAGTTGCTCTTGGCATGTGTTTGTTCCACTGATGCTTTGAGGCCGTCTATTTGCCTTGGCCAAAGTGCTTTTGCGTGATTGCCACAGTTTGCACGGAGCTCTTCGTATCCCGACTCATCCAGGCACAACAATGGATCGCTAGCCCTGTGTCGGAAGGCTCGAATGTCGGGTGATCAGCGCAGCACCGTCAAGCTTGCAATTGTGTCGTGGAGGGTGCGAAGGCCTGATCCTCGTTGTTGGCAACAGGAGGTGTTTTTGGATCAAAAACCGTTTGTTCCATGTTTTGTGGTGTTGCCCTCTTCACTGCTTCACGGCCACCGTTCTTCTGGTGAACCCTCCTTTGGCACTGTCGAGCCCCCAACCGTCCTGATCGCTGAGTCGTTGGGGGGGAAGGCTTCAGCATCTTTGCCCAGAACCGGCAAACTGAGTCGCAACCTTGTCAGGATTTCTGGCATGTCGACGGTGACCCGACTCACGCGCCTGGCCTTGGGCCTTGTGATCGGATCCGCATCGTTGTCCATCACGTCGGCGCAGGCGCAGATCGCTCAGGAATCGTCTGGCGTGGAGCGGTTGGAACGCAGTTGGAGCGACCTGGATCAACAACTCCGTGCTCTTGATGCGCTGATCCCTTCTGATCCCGAACGTGCGCCTGCTCGCTACACACCTGCCCCAGCGCTGCCTCAAACCCTTCTGCAACAGAATCGAGCGGCCGAGGGGCCTCTTCCCCCAAGCCCTACCGCCGCACCGGCTCCGCTCAGTTTGCCCAGCGCCCAAGAGTTGCAGGCAGGAGAGGTGCAAGGCCTCACTCTGTTGGATGCCTTGGGCCTTGGCTTTGCGAATAACCCTGCACTGCTGGCCCAACGGGAGCGTGTTGCCGCAGCCCTTGATGCAGTGCAGGCAGCGTTAGGGACCTACTGGCCGAGGATCAGCGCCGTCGCCTCAGGCAACACCGGTCAGATCAGTTCCAACAACGTTGCTTCGGTCGGAAATGCAGACCTCGGCGATAGTCCCTTGTTTGCCCCAAAACCACAAGGAGCCTTCTTTGTGCCCACTGGCGGGTGGGCCTATCTGAACCAATCGACGACGCGTGGTTCAGCAGGTCTCCAGCTCGACTACCCCCTGCTCGACTTTGCTCGAACACCGAAGGTGCAGGCGGCAAGAGCTGTGCTTGAACGCGAACGCCAGCGCTACGCCAACCAATTGAGGCAGCTGCAGCTCAAGATCAGTGAGGCCTACTACCGGTTACAACAGGCCGATCAAAACGTCCGCATCCAGGATTCTGCGGTGCGGAATGACCTGCTGATTTTGCAGGACTCGATGGACCTGAAGCTGGCCGGTTTGGTTCCCCGCTTGGATGTCCTGCGCCGGAGCGCCATCGAAGCCAGTGATCAGGAAGCACTGATTCAGGCTCTCGCTGATCGGGCGATTGCCCGGCGGCGTTTGGCTTTGGTCCTCAATCTTGCGGCCGAGATCACGCCTGCTGCCAGTGACCCAATCGCTGTGATGCCGAAGTGGCCTCTTGATCTGGAAGCCAGCCTGTTGGCGGCCTATCGAGGTAACCCGGAATTGGAGGCGATCCTGGCGACCCGAACGGCGTTGGCGCGGCAAAAAGATGCCACAGCAGCCGAACTCCTGCCGCGCTTGTCTCTGTTTGCCGGCGGTGGGAGCTACGGCCAAAACGTGAATCAGTTCAACCTCGCGGTCAGCAGTAATGGCGGTTGTTGTGGCGGGACGGTCATCCCCACTCTCAACACCAGCGGTTACGACTGGTCCTTTGGGCTCAGTTTGCGTTGGTTGTTATTTGACGCTGGTACCACCAGCGGTGAGGCTCGCGCCCTGCAGCGCCAAATCAATGCCGCCAGTCAGGACTATGCAGCTCGTCGTAATGCGATTCGTCTGAGGCTTGAAGCCGCCTTTTTTACGCATGAGGCGAGCCTGGCCAAATTGGTGTCTGCACGCCGCGGACTGGCTGCAGCTTTGGAGGCATTTCGCGATTCGCGGCTTCGCTACCAAACTGGTCTCTCCAGCGAAGTCGATCTATCCATCACCCAGGAACGCCTGATCCGCAGCCTGGAACAACGCTTGAACGCAACCGTGGGTGTCAACATCTCCTATGCCCAGCTACTGCGAGAGCTGCTGCCTGTTCCACGTGACCCAGCAGCTGCGATCACACCGGACTTGCGCTGGGACGCTCCCCAACCTTCGGTGGCTTCGCCTGCCGTGGAACATCCCTAAAGGCAGAGCTCTTAGAAGCAACGACTCAACCAGCAGCTGCAACCGGTTGCAGCTGCTCAGTCTCTGCCATCCTCTGGGCTAGGTCGGCAAGAGCACGGTCGCGGTAGGCGCCGTAGCGTTGGCGCTTGTCTCTGATGCGTTCGGGCAGGGCTGGCAGCAGACCAAAGTTCGGAGGCATCGGTTGGAATTTGCCGGATGGGGCTTCGCTGATGAAGTGGGTGAGGGCTCCGATCATGCAGGTGGGAGGCAGGTTGATGGGCGCCTTCCCCTGGCACAGACGAGCGGCATTGGTGCCAGCCAGCCAGCCCCCGGCTACGGCCGCTGCATACCCCTCGGTGCCTGTGATCTGTCCTGCGGCGAAGAGAGAATCGCGCCGGCGGAACTGCAGGGTCGGCTCGAGTAGCTCCGGTGCCTCGAGAAAGGTATTGCGGTGCATCACTCCAAACCGCACAAAATCAGCCTGGTCTAGCCCGGGAATCATGCGCAGAACCCGTTTCTGTTCACCCCATTTGAGGTTGGTCTGGAAGCCCACCAGGTTCCAGAGTCGGCCGTCCTTGTCTTCCTGGCGGAGTTGCACCACTGCATAGGCCCGTTTGGCACGGCGCACATCCCGATCGTTGACATCTCCCCAGCGGGGGTCCCAGAGGCCAATGGGTTTGAGCGGTCCGTAGCGCATCGTGTCTTCACCGCGACGGGCTAGTTCCTCGATCGGGAGGCAGCCCTCAAAGAATGTGGCGCTGTCTTTTTCGAAATCTTTGAGCTCCGCCTGTTCTGCTCCCAGCAGCGCCTCGCGGAAGGCGAGGTACTGCTCCTGAGTCATTGGGCAGTTGATGTAGTCGGCGTCGCCTTTGTCGTAGCGACTGGCCCGGAAGGCCTTGGTCATGTCAATGCTCTCTCCATCCACGATCGGACTGGCGGCATCGAAGAAATGACAGTCGTCCCGCCCAGTGAAGCTCCTCAGGTCTTCTGCGAGGGTTTCGCTTGTCAGAGGACCAGTGGCCAGAATGGTGATCTGACCCTGTTCCGGCAGGACCAGTTGCTCGCGGCGTTCAATCGTCACCAGCGGGTGTTGGTCGAGCGCTGCAGTGAGGGCTGCGCTGTAGCGGCCTCTGTCGACGGCCAGAGCGCCGCCGGCGGGTACGGCGTGTTGATCTGCCGTGCCGATCACGAGGGAGCCAAGTCGTCGCAGCTCTTCTTGCAAAAGGCCGGCAGCTCGATCACTGCTGAGCGCCCCAAAGCTGTTGCTGCAGACCAGTTCGGCAAATTCACTGCTGTGGTGAGCGGGAGACCGCTTCACCGGACGCATTTCGATCAATCGAACAGGAACACCTGCGGCTGCCACTTGCCATGCCGCTTCGGTACCGGCGAGGCCAGCACCGATCACAACGACGGTTGATCCTGTGCTCAAGAGGGTTGAGGCGCTCGCTGACTCTCAACCTTACGGATTAGGGGTTTAGGCGCGGCTGCGCTTGAGCATCAGTTGAAGCTGCCCGACAGCGGCACGACCGACGTTGAAACCAGCCCAGCTCAGTGCCAGAAGAATTGGGGATGCCACGAGGACGAGCCGGAGGTCCATGGGTCTATCAGAAAAGCCCAATGATCTTAATGACTGCTTCGCCGTCTTTGCGCTGCTGTGGACAGCTCGTTTGGTTTTGCAGCATTTCGGCCGCTGTGTCTTGGACCTCGGGAGGGATCAGGTGCTGCCCAGACTTGCGGCGTGCTGAAGGGCCAGATCGGAGTAAGAGCGGGCATGCTCCACTTGCTTCAGCATGGTTTCCTCGCTCAGTTCCCGCTTGTCCTTGGCAGGGATTCCGGCCACCAGCATGCCTGGCGAGACATCTTTGGTGACGACGGACCCTGCGGCGACGAGGGCACCTTCTCCAACGGTGACGCCGTTGAGCACCACGGCTCCGATGCCAATCAGGCAGCCATCCTTCAACGTTGCACCATGCACCACAGCACGGTGGCCAATGGTGACATGGTCGCCAATCACAACGGGTTCTCCAGGATCTCCGTGCAGAACTGCCCCGTCCTGCACGTTGCTGCCTTTGCCGATGCTGATGCTGGCGAGATCGGCCCTGGCCACGGCCATCGGCCACAGACTGCTGCCAGCATCCATGCGTACATCACCGATCACCACTGCAGTGGGCGCCACCCAGGCCTTTGGATCGATCTGGGGCTCGGGCCAGGGACTACTGGTGGAATGCGTCATCTCAGGGGTGGCAAGAGCAATCGCAAAGCCTGATTAGGCTCTCAGGGAAACGGATCTCTTGGACGAGGGTGGCGCCGGGTGATACCTTCTCATGGTGTCTGAATGGCACTCCAGTTCCAGGGCAACACGCCACGGTTCCGGAAGGGTCGCTAGCTCAGCGGTAGAGCATCCGGCTTTTAACCGGCTGGTCCTGAGTTCGAATCTCAGGCGACCCATTCCCCTCATCCTTCTGCTTGACGCTCCAGATTGCGCCAGGATGGGAGTGTCTTTCGGTGAGTCCGCCGTTCCTGTGGTGGAGACGTGTTCACAGACTGAATGTGCTTCGGTTGCCGTCGTTGACGATGACCCTCGCCTCCGTTCTCTGCTTGAAGAGGAACTCCAGGATTTGGGCGTCGATCCCCTGCTTTGCGATAACGGTGCTGCGCTGATCGAGCTGCTCGCGAACCAGCACGTGGACCTAATCCTGTTGGATCTGATGATGCCAGTGATGGATGGCTTCGCTTGTTTGGATGTCTTGCGCGACCAGCGCTATGCCGGTCCGATTGTTGTCGTGACAGCCCACGGTGACCCTAGTTTTCGCCAGCGTGTTCTGGCTGCGGGTGCCTGTGATTACGTCTTGAAGCCAGATCTGTTTGAGGCCCTTCCAGGGCTTTTACAGCGCCATCTACCTGGTTCCTCTACCCGGGCTCATTGAGGCGACCCTCGCTTGGCCGCTGAAAGGAAGCCTGAGAACGAGACACCCGCCCTGCCGCATCCGTTCCGGCCTTGAGCTGCGGAGCTCGACCTCCACATGGCCGCCCATTCCTTGCATCAGCTCGTGAACGATCGCGAGCCCGAGCCCGGATCCTTCAGGTCTGCTCTTGGAGCGATGTTGTTCAAGACGCTTGAAACGCTCAAAGATGGTGCTGAGTGCAACCAACTCTGTGTCGGTAAACCCCGGACCAGAATCCTCGAAGAAGATCAACACGGTTTCATCATCCAGGCTGGCGGAGATCTCTACAGTCGCTTTTTGATCACTGAAGTGCAAACTGTTGTCGAGTAACTGATCAAGAACGAGGCGGAATGCTTCTCTATCTATCTTGGCGTAGAGACACTTTGGGTCGAGTCGAAATTTGATCCTTGCTGCTTTATTATTAGGCAAGGATGTTCTCCATTCCTCGAAAGCTTCTGATAGGGATGTCTCCACAATTACCCAATTAAATTGACCAGTATCCAAGTCTGAGAGAAGCATCAGCTTGTCAACTAGGTTGCACACACGTCTCGATTCTGATGTTGCAGTTTCAAGATTTGAAAGCACGCGTTTGTCGTGCTGAATGATTCGACTTAAACGCTTGAGGCTGCCCGAAAGAATGGCCAAGGGTGTGCGCAGTTCATGGGCGAGCGCCTGAATGAAGATCCGTTGTTTTAGCAGTGCTTGCTCTATCGGATCGAGATCACGAATGATCAGTAGAACAAAGGGTTCTCGCAGGTTCGTGATCTGTCTCCACAGCAGCAGAGATAGTGTTTGAGACGTAGAACCGGATTGATCTTCATTGTTGGCGATGAGAAGACGTTCTGTACCATCGCCATCTTCAAACCGTTGACAAGGATGCTGCTCAGCGTCAGCTGGAAGCAGCTCACCCTTCAGGCTGTAAAAAGGGATGGCTTTGCTCAGTGGTTTGCCGAGCAGAAGTGCTGTCATTCCCTTGCTGCAAAGGTCGGCTGCTTTTTGATTGGCCCATCGGATCGTTTGTTTCTGATCCAGGATCAGCATGGCTTCGTCAGTGCTGTCGAAGGCCACACGCAGCAATCCAAGTGACTGCCGCATCTGGTCTAGAAGGTCCTGTTGGACGCTCTCCTGTTTTTCGCTGTCGTCAACAGGCATGGGGCCCTTCCAGGGGGCGCAATGTTGCTGCAAAGCTCCAATGATTATCGGTTGTTTTTTCAGCAACTATGAAATGTTCACTGCGCACACTGGTTCCATCACAGCAGATGGTGATGAGTTCCAGAGGGTGATTCACCAGCTTGGATGTTTCCGTGAGCTTGAAGCGAGAGAAGCCGCTGTGATGTTGCTCTCTGAATTCCTGAGGAAGGATGGCACTGATCGACTGACCGATCAATTGCTCATCCCAGCCATAGACATCGTGAAAGCGTGGATTGAATTCCATCACCCGACCTTCCGCATCTGCGCGGACAAACGGAAGGTCATGCCGCTCACGCAAGGCTGCAACGGCTCCTGGGGTCCACTCGCTGGCCATCGAAGGACTGCAATCCTGTTCAGGCTAGGGAGGGGAAGGGATTGCGTCTGCCTGCTGACCGCTAAACTCTGTTGCATCGGGGTATAGCGCAGTTTGGTAGCGCGCCTGCTTTGGGAGCAGGATGCCGGGGGTTCAAATCCCTCTACCCCGACTTCCAGACAACCCAGTCTATGACTGAGTTCTTCGCCGCCTTCCCAAGGCGGTTTTTTATTGGCGTGTTGAAGGCTGTGAGACAGCGCTACCAACAAAAGGAAGCCTGCGTAGCAGTGCAGTCCTGTGTTCCACGCATGCTTGGTGAGTTCCCCCAGCGCAGATCGCTGTGAACAACGCCAAGGCAGCAGGCAGCTCAAGCACAGGACGCGCGAACAGCATGAGCTGAGATCGATTGGCAGCACTCGCTGTGGCTGTTCTGATCAGGGAGCTTCAGTCTGCTTGTGGCTGCCCGTTTCTGTGTTGCAGTCAGCTCGGCATCCACGGGAAGCAACGCTTGGGGAGAGGTTTGGCCTGAGTTGCCCGACAAACGACAAGTGGTTGCTCAGGGTGAGCTTGTCTGGGACGCCCACATGCTTTGACCTTGTTCAGTCGCAGCGGCAGTGTTTGCTGCAGCTCAGGTGTTCACGGTTGGCGCATGCCAGGTCAAGCCGCTCAAAATGGCTGTCCCGAGGCCCACTGGGTCCAGACGGCCGCACTCTTGGGTGCTGGTTTTTTGCAAGACTAAGCACCGAAAAGACCACTACGTTCGCGCGCTTGGTGATCACTACGCCGGCAAAGGACGGTGCGTCAGAAATGGTCCTTGGTCGACTGGTCGTCGATCAGTCGAATGGGGGCCTTACTACGAACCTCGCAATCAATCTGGCAGTGTCACCTTTGAAGGCCCTCATGGGGAGAGGTTGAAGCTGGAGTCTCGTGTTCCCTCGGCTATTGCCTAAATCGAGAGCAATAAAAATCCCGCACACTCGTGTCTATATTGATTTCATTTAAAAAGGCAAGAATACTTTTGTTGTCAGTACCAACTGGCCCAAGCCGCTCAATGTTGATTGACGAGCAAGCGATCGTCAGCAGTGCTTCCACAACACAGGCTGCATTGATGATGTCTAATGCTTCTAGGCTCGAGGGGAGAATACGCACTTCGAATGTCGGCTTTTCTTTGATCTCGTGAATAATATTGGCTAGGTTATAGTTACAGTATTTGGTGATGGGCAACTCCTGAAGTTGCCTTTTTGCTTCTGGCCAGGCGAGAAGCGTGAAGGATGGTTGTGCAACTAAGTTGAAAAGGGATTGAGGCCATTGACCAAGCCTTGTACAGTGTATGTTTGTTTTGAATAGTCTTCTGAGCAATTGATCATGGTCGTCAAAGAGGTTGACGATGTTTTTGATTATTTGTGCAGAATGAAATGATAAGGCTTCAAAATGGAGATGGGTCGCTCCCTCTACTGGAATCGTATATGCCAGATCTTTTGCCAGGCAAAGGAATTCTGAGAGTTGCTGATGATGGTCTGACTTTATTGGGGCAGTCACTAGTTCGCATGCCCTCTCTCTCTCTCCAGGTAATGGGGCTGCGATCGCGATTGAATGATTCGATTGATCAACGACTCGACACATCCCTGAGCGATCGACCTGTAAATCAGTTCGATATAGATGTGCAAGTTTGGTTAAGACCTGTTTGATCGGTAGCTCAGCATCACATTGGCAAACAACCAATTCTAGGAATCTCGCATCATCACTAACGATCCTGTACCAGCCTTCCTTTGACGCTGCCGATTTGTCCAGGTCTGATTGAAGTGTTAGGTCGTCAACGCATAAAGCGATCAGCTTTTGACCTGGCCCAATAACTTTAAAGCCAAGTGTTAGGTTCTCAAAAATTGGAGTATCTGGTAGTTTGATCGGTTCAGCTTGAGCATGGAAAAATCTAATAACTTCTCCATTGTGAAGTCGAGCAATGGCATCAGCCAGATTTCTTCTCGACAAGCCTTTGGGGGCAATTAATTCAACCTCAAATCCGATTCGAGATCTTAAGTGATTTGTAATCACTTTTATCGATTGTATAATCTTCTCGCTGTTTGCAGTGATTGATTAATGTATTCATTGTTTCCTCTGGCCAGGTTCTGGTCGATTCTATATTTACTTTGCCGGATCTCAGCAGCTGTCGCCTGTCTGCCATGTCTGCTATGGTTCCATAGCAGAGCGAGTAAAACAGCGTCATTATATGTGTATCCTTCTTGGTAAAGCCTATAGGAGCTTAGGTCGTTGATTCTTGTTGTTCTAAGATACCGATTCTGTGCCAAGGAGACTGTCTGATTGATTGCGCGAAGTGTGTTGTTGAGATCGCCATAGTGTTGACCAATTAATATTTTTCTACCTATTCTTAGCTTCGAGTCCCAGGTTGATTGTCCCCAGAACTCGGAAAGCACTCTTGCATCCCAATAATCATAGCTGCTCCTTGAAAATGCATTCATCTGCTGCTGGCGCGTGGTATACAGCGTTGAGATGATGATCTCGTTCTTGCCTGTTAATGGAGAATATAGATTTGCCGTAAAGTGTTCATAATCAGCGCTTCTTTGTTCTGCTTTTGAAGGCCGCTGTGCTGTCAGTGTGAGGGTGCCTAGGACAAGCCATGTGGCAGCAAAAGCCGAGGCCAGTTTGTTAACCATATTGTTTCCCATGGCCATTTCCTACTTCATAGCATCACTTGTGTCAATTCTATTTTCTTCGGACAATCCTTAATGGAAGGTCGGCCTGTTGCTGCGGATGCGCTGCTCACTGGTCTGAATTCATCGCTATTCGCCGTTGTCTGTGTTGATCGCTTGTTGAGAACTGGTTGATCATGATCGGCGTGCTTTATCTTTTTTGGTTCCAATCCCATCAGATCAGTGTCGTTGCTGATGTGGAATGGTGTTAATTGATTGTTGGATTGTGTTCATGTTGAGCTTGCTGACTGATGTAATTGAGCTTGCCAATCCTTATCATCATTTTGTGAGTCAATGCCCTGACTCGTCTGTGCAGGGTGGGTAGAGTCGTTCCTTATTGCCCCTCTATCGATCCCAGATGCTGGTGCAGTTCTCCTTTTCGTATTGACGTCTATTTTCTCTAAAACTTAATTCCTGTTTGGCAAGTTGCTGACTCGCTGCTTTGACCAGCTGCTCGTCATCGTTGGAGGAGATCACGAATCGATTGATCGCCATGCTTCTACCAAGCCTGTTCTGAGCAGCTTTGATCAGATCACAATGATTGGTGTCATTGCTGTGGGTTGTTACTGGCACGATGAAGACTCCCAGTACTAGCAGCGCTGCAGTGGTGGCAGTACGTCTCCATTGGGCTGGATCAATATTGGAGCTTGAATTCACGTGGGCTTGCCTCGTCTGATGGTTTTTAGTGTCCGTCTTCTTGCAGAATTCTCTGCCAGGTTTAGATCTGCATTGGTTTCATCCTGATCACTGCTGATCGCTAAGCCTCTCACTTTGTGGCTTCACCTGTTTCAACATTAGTCGTTGTTAACGCCAACGCAGGGATCCTGTGCTCGGCCTGAGGGTAAATCTTCGTCGTCAATCATCCCACTTAAAAATAGTTCGCACAACTCTGCGGGATTTCGGCTGTTGACCCACCCCTCGAAGCCGTCATCGTCAAAGGCTCTGACAGACGGTTGTGACAACCCTGAAGCAAGAAGCCCGAGACAAAACAGCAATGCAGCTCGTTGCATTTGGTTTTTTTGTACCACTCGCTCATGTCTAGCAATCCTTCACCCCGCCCCCCAGCTCAAGCTGGTCTTCACCTCGATCTGCATCAGGCGTCGTCATCGATGTCAGTCAGGAATTTTGAACCATTTGACGCCACACTTCACGCAAGAACTTCGATTTGATCCCTTCTCCAGAACAGGGCCTCGCCTTTGTGTGCTTTTCGCTTCACCTTGCGCTGTTGTTTCTGTGGCCATGCATGTCATGCCTTGCGTCGAAACAACCAAATGGGGGTGTAGCTTTGAAATGCATTGCAGCGGATCATGATCAGTACTGTTGCCTTCATGCTCGGTGAGCTTGAAATCAGCAATGTCACCGTGGTGTTTCTGGCGATTGTTTCGCTTGTCTTTGTCGGTAGCTTTGCTGTTGTGTCTTGGCAGACAGGTGAATTGATTAAACCACCAAAAGACGAGCAAACGGATTGATCCACAGGTGATTTCATATTGGTCAAATACGCCACTAGCTATTAATGCGCTCTTATCTCCCTGATTCTGCTCGACACCTCTTTTGTCCAAATAAGCTTTTGGTGCGACAAGGGCGATCTCCTGATCGCCGAGTCATCAGCACCTTATTCATTCAGCTCTTCGGTGATGGTTAGGCTTAGTTCGGAGAAAGGCGTTCTGAGTTTGATGAGCTCTTGGTATTCCTCAGATTCATAAGCATCGATTGCGTTTTCTTTTGAGTCAAATTCTACAATTACGTTCACCGTACCTGGGCTACCTTCTCTTACGTCACTGCTAAGGTCCCGGATCAAAATCCGTGCATTGACTGTCGCTAGCCAAGCTGTGAACTTGCTGATGTAGGGCACCATGCCCAACGGAGTGTGAATTGTACCGGTGCAGACCCAATACCCTTTCGCCATGAATCAAGCTGGAAAACCTGACCTTCTCACAGATTTGCTGACTTGTCTTCCTTCTTGTTGCAGATACCCATGATGCCTCAATTGCCTTTTCAGCCTAAACGCTGTGTGCCGCTGTTCATCATCTCTGTGTAAGTCATGGCCCGGGTTGGTTTAAGCCTGGCGTCTGCTTCTGGCTGCGCTAGACCCTTCTCCTCTTCGGAGCGCATCTCTATCTCCATTCCCGCGGCCTTCTGTCCAGTCATTTCGTTTGAGCGCCCATCCCCCACTGGGTTGTGCTTGCCCTGATCTTGATCCTGACTCACCCTCGCCTCACTGTTGGCATCCGATTCTTGTAGTGTGCCGGACTGATCGGGATTTGGCCTTTTCTGGGTCTGTTTTTCTACCTTCTTTGCGCCATCACGTGATCTCAATGCTGGTTAAAGGCACCGAGGATCAGATCTGAGCATTGATATGGCCTCTCGTTTCTATGCACCAAGCCTTGCATTGCCTCGTTTGTCTCCCTCTTGGCTTCCTCGGTCATGACGATCCTTCGTTCCAGCGAGACTCCGCTTCTTGTTGGCTTGTCAGCCCTTTCGTTCTCTTGTGCGTCGTTGTTCTGTCTTGCTTCGCGTTGGTTATCCCTTTTGCTCTAAGGGGCTTCAATCGTCCTACTGAGTCCCTGGGGACCTGTCTTTCGTTTTGAACGTGTATTGATTGTCGATTTCATCAAGCACAATTGCGCGTTCCTTGTTGCTTTTATCTGTATCGTGGATCACAGTTTTTACTCAACTTCATCGATGCGCGAAGTTCGGTAAAGATGCTCCTCGCTCTATCGGCTTTGAATTTAGGTTCTGTGAACAGAATTCCATCACCATGTACAAAGTTGGCCAAATAGCCCGTAAGAAGCAAAATGCTCATCTTGAACATTTAGCGCGTGAAGCGGAGCATCGAGCTAATCAGGCAAGGGAAGATTATTTTCAGGAGCGCTATCGCTCAGTCGCAAACGAGGTGCAGGCATTTAGTGACTGCCTGGATTGAATCTAGTTTAAGCCTCCATTCAGAACGTTTCTCACCGCCTCATCGTTGGTGTTTGTGGAGCTTGTCGTTCTCTGCTTGCCTAGAACCTCCAATTTTGGTTCTCCCCTCTCTTGAGTGTTGCCACCCTTGGCCTGCGCTGGATGGCGACCCTTGCGAGTCTCCATGTCAGACCTCGTTATTCTTTTCGCTCTTCTACCTTATCCCGTATTGCTTGCGCTGTTGCGTTGATCTCCGTTATCGCACTCCCTTTTCTCTGCATCCCTAATCGCCGCCATTCCCGATTGTTCCCTTTCATCTCAGGCGAGCATTTTCGAGCCGTCCAGTTTGTGTGAATGCTTGGGGCTAGGCCTTCTACTTCATTGTCGATAGACTTGGCTCGATTTGTTGTAGGGGTTTTAATGTTTTTAGTTCATAACTCGCCTGAGCAGGCTTCTCTTCTCGCTTCAGCACTTGTGCAGGTGCATCGTCCTGGCGGTGTTTGGTATGCCCCTTCCCAAGCAGACTTGGCCCATACGTTGTTTCTGAAGCTTCTCGGAGTCGAGATTGACTTCAACTCTTATCCTGGTCTTGCTCCAGCTTTTGTCAGTACAAGTTTGAACACTCCTGGCGAGCGACAGGAGTTACTCGAGCTTCTTATCGCTTTTGAGATGCTTTGCAATCCCATCCCCGCAGCATTGGCAGATGATATTGACTCCTGGGCTGAAACCCTTGACGTTCAAAGTGATTGTCTCTTGATGTCACGAGACTTGGCCCGTAATGCGATCGCCCAGGCGACCTCTGATTTTTATCGATTAAATTGGATTGGAGAGGGCGATCATCAGGATGATCCTGCCTTTCAGCACCTTGTTCAACAGTATGGCGATCATGCCTATGGCTTGTGTGTTGAGGCAGATCCTGATGAGTTTTCTAAATGGAATCAGTTGCAGACTTTGCCCCCAGGCAGTCTTGGTCGACGTCTCTGGGAGTTCTATCAAGCCAGAGGTTTTAAGCTTCCCGGTGAGCTTGGAGCAGGTAACCCAGCACTTGCCCACCATGATTGGATCCATTTGATTGCTGGCTATGACACCACTCCGATTGGAGAGTTAGAAGTCACATCATTTATGGCCTCCTCCAGCCACTCACCTGGTGCAATCCTTGGCTTCATCGGTGCCATCTCTATCCTTGAAACAGGTCTGCTCCACAGTTTTTATGGTGCAGACAAGTTTGGCTTGGCCCTGTCCTCTGGTGATGGGATCGCAAGGGTTGCCAGTGCCATTCAACGAGGGAAAGCCTGCCTTGTCGATCCCTTGCTGGATGTTGATTACTTTGCCATTGCCGATCAGCCTCTCGTTGACATCCAACGCCAGTGGTGGGCTGTCTGAGGATCCAAGTAGGTCTTGGTGTCAGGCCTGTCGGTTGTGCATTTGCCACACTCCTGCTGTTTCTTCCTTCTTTTTTACTGGCAGTCGTTCTCTTTGATTTCCGACGCCAGGGTTTTGTGTTTATGTCCAGAAGTCGTTACGTGTGATCGCTTCATTTTGCATATTGCTTTCGTCATAGGCTCGCCTCGATTGGCTCTATCTCTGTGGTGGGTTCTTCGCTAACCTGCTTGGGGCCCATCGGTTCCGTATACCCCCGACTTGGTTGACCCAACTCTTTGTCTATTACTAGCTCTTTGTTTGTGTTGCTTGGCACTCACGTTGCGGTCTGCTCGAGCGGTTTGATGGTGCTTTTGCTTGTTTTTACGTTTGCCTTGATGTTTCAGCGTTGTTCTCTCTTGTAGGCCTACGCATTCGACTGTGTACTCGTGCTAACGACGCCAGCGCTTGATGTGGCGACCTCTCTCTCTTCACTTCCGCTGCTGCCCAGGATGTATTCAAAGCTTTTGTTGTTTGTGTCATCAGTCACCCCTGCTTGTTGAGTCTTTTGTGTGACTCGTTGACTTTCTTGATCGCCTTTCGATTCCTCACAGACCTGATCCCCGGGCGCAACGATTCGTACCTCGCGGCATTCGTCGTGATGTCTCCCCAGTTCTGTGCTGATCTACACCAGAAACTTTGTTGTGAGCAGGATCACTTCAGTCATTGATCCAAGTCATCGACGCTGAAAGCCTTTGCCTAGAAACTAGGCGCCTCGGGGTTTCAGCCTCATCGTTCTTTGTTTCATGTCTTTCAAGACCACTAGTCGGTTCAATGTTCTTGCCTTTTTCGGTATCAGTGCATGTTTTGCCTTCTGTGCCCCTGCTTTGGCTGCTGATGGGTGCGGACGCTTCCATCGCTTTTCGTACCGCCTACAACGTTGTGTGATTCGTGGTGATCTGGGCCCCCGCCTTCTGCCGGCTGCTCCTGGTTATCGGCCTGGCTCTGTTCGTTTGGCGCCCAGTTTCCCTCCTGGCAATCCCATCGTTTCACCTCGTTATCGTCGTTATCGACACCCAGCTCGGCCCTTCATTCGTGTTGATTCGCCTTTGATTCGCATCTCTCTTTGAGATTGTGTATTGGGCCATTCACGGGGATCTCCCATCCAGAGCCAATGGTTCACGTCTCGCTTGCGCTGTTGGGTTGAGCGTCGTCGTGCCTGCCTGCCTGCCTGCCTGCCTTGTTGGCTCGGACTGTGACGGTCTCAATCTCGCTTCAGTTGGCGGCTGATCTCGGCTCAGAACACCCATAAAAAACGGCCCCCCTCAGAGCCGTTATGTTTGCTCAGGAGCATTTCCCTGATTCCATTGTGTGTAGCGCTACGAACATCTGCCAGGGGTAAATGACTCATTGCGTCAGCACGCGTACTGAGGTAATCGATCTTGCCCTGTCGCTGAATGCGTCTCTTTCCTCCTTGGTTGGCTTCGACTGCCGATGCCTTCGACCCCTGATCATTTGTCCTCTGTCGTGACCAATCAACTTTCAGTTGTGGTTGCCGATCAGGGTTTTTTTTGATTGCCAAGGCATTTTTTGCTCTGCATCGTGCTTCAGGTGTCTCCCCTCGCTGGCTTAACGTTTTTTGGAATCAGGCGTTTGCCATGACTGTTGCCTCTGCACCCAAGGCTCCAGTGTCTGAAGACACGCTCATTGATGCCTTGCGTGGTTGTGAGAACTTGCAGCAACTGCTCCTGCTAAGAGATCAATTGGCCAAGGATCCTTCTAATCCTCAATTGTTCGACTGGGTTTGCTCGTTGCTTGCTCATCGCAGCGTTTCCCGTGGGCTGGCGGCGCGTGTGCTGCTGCAGCTTCATCATCATCCCTTGGCTTGAGCATTTGCTTTTCAGCGGGCTGCCGTGTTGGTGCTGTTTCAGCTCCCAACCAGCCATCGTCCACAGCCCGCCACACTGATTAACACCATGCAGGCAGCCAACCAAGCTTTGCGTTGATTGCACAGCATTCGTCTCAGCACAACAACACTGCCGAGACCTCCCACTGTGACCACGGCACTCTGGCAGAACCGGATCACATGGGGGTCGGCTTGCCAGCTTGGCAACTCAAATTCAGGCAAGCCCTCTAAGCCCTCCATGCTCACAGGCAGCACCATCCCTGCCTCACGCATTCCTATCGGTAGATGGGAGGCCAGGAGCAGCGCCCAGAGCACTGGTAGGAAACCGTAGAGCGTGTGTTCCAGTCGTTGTTGATTGACGATCAACCTGGCCAAGAGATAAACCGTTGCTGGTAGGGCAAGGCTGAGGCATGCGATCGCTATTCGCGGTAGCAGGGGGCCACTGGTGATCGAGCTTGGCGTTAGCCCTGTCCAGCCCCATAATTTCTGCCATTGCTGTAAGCAGATACTCCCGGTTAGCACCAGGACCAGGCCAGGTTCACCGTTGGGAATCACCATGTCGCGTTGAAGGTCGGCAGCAGGTGGCCGGATCGCCAGGCGCACGGACCGATGCGGACAGGCCTGGGCGCAGGTCATGCACAAGACACAATTTCGGTTGTCGCGCAGATGGGCTGGATGGGTTCCAAGCGGGCAACCTGATGTCTGCAGTCCCTCTCCTTCCGCCGGCCCTCCCTTGAAACAGGCATAACTGCTGCAGTTGCCGCTGCAGACTCCGGCTTGGGCTCGAAGTTCCAGCATGGACAATTTGGCGAACAGTCCGTTCATGCCACCGATTGGACACAGATAACGGCACCAGAATCGTTTTTCAAACCGTATCGATCCGATCACGGCTCCTGCTGTGATTAGCAGCAACAGACAACTGCTGAGTTGCCCGTTCTGGGGCAAATCGCACAGGCTTTCCCAGAGCAGGATGAGGGCAAATCCACCTGCCAGCCATCTTGAGCCCCAGGCATCGTGATCACCTCGTGGCCATGGGGATGGCGTCCAGCCCAATCCCCGAGCCAGCTTCTGGGCAAGTTCACCCCAAACCATGAACGGGCAAAACGAACACCACAACCTGCCCACAACAGGAAAGCTGAGCAGAATCAGTGGCCACCACCAGGCCCAAAACAAATTCAGTGCTCCGTTGTGAGCCCTGTCTTGGGGGCCAAACCACAACCAAAGATTGACCAGAACAAACACCCAGCTCACGATTCCAAAGAGCAGGAGATTCCAGAGCTGAGGTGCACGCATCCAGTTGCGCAACTTTGGTTTCCAGGCCCACAGGTCAAACCGTGAACGCTGTTGCCGTGGTGACGTCCAGAACACGTCCTCTGGTAACGCTTTTGGACTGCTGCCTTGGCGACGCACTTGTTGGAGTGCTCGCTCTATCAATGCCTCCAGCTCGCGCAGATTGTTCGGAAAGTCATAGTTCTGCAGTTGTTTCACCACTGCCATGGGCAGCTTGGGTGGCTTCTTCCAGCCCAGGCGCAAACTCTGTTGGCGGATGCCATAACGCAACCAATCGCCGAGATCTTGACGTCGCACCCGAAGTGGCGGCACTCGGATCAGCTGCGTCAGCGGTGACAACTCAGGGATGGCGCTTTCGGCGGTGATCAGCAGCCGTCCTCGAAACGTTTGCGGCTTGGGCTCCAACCCAGGAGATTGCCATCTGCCAGTGGCGGCGATCTCCACAATCCTTTGGCGCACGGGCGCTTCGAGTTGTTCGAAGTTGTCGATCAGAAGACTGCCTTCGCCGACCAGCTCCAGCAGCGGAACCTGGTCATTGTCCCCTTCCCGCCCGAAGAGCTCACTGCCATCACTGCGCATCTGAGCCCCGTCCACGCGCAGCATCAGTTGATGCCTTTGGCTGGATCCAAAGTGAATCAGTGCCGCGAGGTTGTCTTTTTCAAGCCCCGGTTCACCCACCAGCAACACTGCTTGGTGATTGCGATCCGTCGAGGCCTCATGGAGCGCTTCCCGCAGTCGTCTTGCCTGGGGACTGTTGCCGACGACACCGCGGCGGGGCCTGGCCACCAGATAGGGGGCAAGACGCTGAAGTGTTGCATTGCCACTTGCACTGGTACTCATGATTCAGCGTCGAATGGCCAGCTTGCGCATGTCATGGCTATGGAGTGAGTGGCATCCCCCAGCTCCACCATGCCTCGATTCTCAATCGCAGCCCTGCTGATGGTGGTAAGTGCCGTCGGGATGCCGGTTGCCCTTGCTCAGCCGCGTGGTGTCCTCCCCCTGAGTGCGGGGCAACCCATTCTCGAGGCCGATGCTGTGTTGCTTGCTTCGGGTTGGAGGCCCCATCCTCAGCAACAACCCATGGCGTTGGATCAGCGTCGAGCCGGTGTTCCTCTCTCCAGTCTTTCCGCTTGTTCGGGGACTGGGCATGGTTTCTGCCGATTTGATTACCGACGCAATGGACGTCAGCTTTCGGTGGTCACGATTCCAATCTCGCAGCGCTCAAGGCAGACCAGCCAGCTCGGTGGCGTGGTGAAGCGCTGGTGGGTCGAAACAGTGCAGAGCCGTCGTTAAGGCGGTGGGTTTTCAGCCGATGGCGGTGGTCAGTCGAACGGTGCCCCACAGATCGAAGACGCAGAAGATCACACCGATCACGATGATGTCCCAGGCTCGATGACGCACTGCCCATGGGGCGAGAAACAACTCGGCAATCCCATGCAAGGCGGTGCCAATGGCAATGTGCTCCAGCACCAGAAGCCCATGGGCAAGCAGAAACAGGGCACTGGCGATGCATCGCATCAGCACGTCCCAGGATCCACTCGAGGCTTTCGACAATGGACCATCAAGAGTTTCAGCACCTTAAGCCGACTGACCGAAGGGATTCAACCTCTCTTGGGCATCGGCCATCTCAGCAGTGTGTGTGTGAGGCGCCCATTGCGGCTTAGGTCCAGCAGGCGACCGCCAGGCAGCTGACTGCGTCCTAGTGGGCACGCCTGTAGTGCCGGAAAGGCGCAAAGCGTGGATGGGCAAGCCAGCAGAACGACATCGTTGCGTTCAGGCATCGAGCCTTGCCAGTGCTGATGCAGATGGCCGAACACAACGGCGCGTAGCTGCGGTACTGGTTGCAGTAATCGCATCAGTTCTTCTCCGTCGTCGAGTCCGATCCGATCCCATTCGGGCGCTCCGATTGGCAGAGGTGGATGGTGAAGGCAAACCAGTAATGGGCCTGACGTGAGGTTGCGTTGCTGAAGCTGCGTCTCCAACCAGCGCAGCTGACCCTTGCCAATTTGCCCACCTTCGTGGCTGCACCAGTGACTGTCGAGGATCAACACAGTCCAGTCGCCAAGACGCAAGGCCTCTGGTGCGATCTCGGCCCGCCGTCCTAGGGCTGCTCTCAGTCGCTGAGGATGATCATGGTTGCCAGGTAGGACGGCCACCCTGGTCTTGCTTGGCAGCAGATCGAGGGAATCACGCAGGAGGGCATATCCGTTCCAGCTCTCGTCCTGACAGCAGTCACCAGTAATCAGCAGCAGATCAGGGTGATGGAGTGCTGCCTGGCCCAGGGCAAGCTGCCAGTGCTGCAATGCCGGACGCTGGCGTACCCATCCTGATGGTGCGCTGACCAGGTGCGGGTCACTGAGCTGGACAACACGCATGGCCTGCAGGGCTGACGGCCGCTCTCATTAGTGGTTACTCTTGAGAAGACCATATCGAATGACGATGGCAACGAGTTCGTCTTCGACACCGGTTCAGGAGCCCCTTCAGCAGGGATTACATCAGGACGGTCGCCGTCTCACTCCTCAACGGCTGCGCATTCTGGATCTCTTTGAACGCTTGGGCTCAGGTCGGCACCTCAGTGCTGAGGACGTGCATCAGCAGTTGCTCGAAGGTGAAGCGAAGGTTTCACTGGCAACGATTTATCGCACCTTACGGCTGCTGGTGGACATGGGTTTCCTCCAAGAGCTGGAGCTGAGCGAGGCCGGCCGCCGCTTTGAGCTTTCCTCTGCGGATCATGGCGATCACCATCATCTGGTCTGTATCCGCTGTGGTCGCACAGAGGAGTTCGAAAGTATTCCGGTGATCACTGCCGGCCAAGCGGCGGCCGATCAACATGGTTTTGACTTGATCGAATCGACCCTGAACGTCAGAGGGATCTGCCCAGACTGTCGCTAAGTTTCTGCGTTTGCCTGATCCGTCAGTGGCTGCCTGGATGGTGTTCGCAGGGCATCCAAAGATCTCCCATGGCATGCACCCCTTGGCAGCCGATCTTCTTCGCTTCCTCTTCCGCCTGTTCGCGACTCGGGTAGGCCATCGATGGCTCTGACTTCTGTGCCGATGTTGTGTGGTTGTGCAATTGGTGGTCGTGGCTCTTGCTGCCATCGAGTTGCACCAGCCCCATGCTCACCGGGCCCGCCGTCCAGATCCCCATCGTGTTCACGCCGACGGCCAAGAGGCCCATGCCTACGACTGAAAGGTTGATCACGCCCATGGCGACAACGCCAATCGAGACAACTCCCATCGGCACGACACCGATACAGACCACCCCCATGGGCACGATGCCGATGGACACAGTGCCAAGGGGGGCGATGCCGATCGCGAAGCGCTTGGGCTTGCTGCCGCAGTGGGCAGGTCCTGAATCTGCTGATGCGCTCATCGAGCCAGAAGGTGCTTTGGGATGACCCTAGGTGGTATTACTGCCTCCATTCAGAGCTCCCCCACAGCTGGAACCGCTGCCGGCGGTGCAGCCGAAGCAGTGTTCGGCGACGGTGATCGCCTGGTGCTCTAGCTCTTGTGCAGGGATGCTCAAGAGATCCTCAAGGGTTTGAACATTGCCGCCGCAGGCGATCCCGAGTTGCTGATTGAAATCACAGTCAAAGAGTCTCCCCTGCCAGTTCACGCTGATCAGGGATCTGCACATCACAGCCTCGAGGTTCTCAGCCTGGAAGGACTGGCGCAGCAGCTCCCGATAGCGCTTCAGCTGATTGCTGCGTTCCAACTCTCTGGCGAAGCGTTCGATCGCCATGTTGGTGATTGTGAGCAGATGGTTGAAGCGGATGCCGTGGTCGCTTAGCAGCACCTCCCGGTAATGCTCTTCAAGCTGCTCCTGGGCCGGTGGAAGCTTGGGACCGGCTGGGTTGTACACCAAGTCGAGGCTGAGGCCGGTGCGGGGGGCTCCGTATCCGAGCTGATTGAGTTGGTGCAGTGCCTCGAGACTGCGCTCAAACACCCCTTGGCCCCGCTGGTCGTCCACCCGACCCTTTTCGGTACAAGGCAGGGAGGCCACCACATGCACGCTCTGGTCGGCAAGGAAGGCTGCTAAATCGGCCTGCCCCGGTTCGTTGAGGATGGTGAGGTTGCAGCGGTCGATTACCTCCACCCCAAGCCGGCGTGCGTCTCGGACCAACTGGCGAAACAGGGGGTGCAGTTCCGGTGCGCCGCCGGTTAGGTCCAGCACCTTCAGGTTCAGATGCTCCAACACGCGGGGAATCAACGTCACCTGCGATTCGGCCATCATCTCGGTGCGCCAAGGCCCGGCGTTGACGTGACAGTGGCTGCAGCTCTGATTGCAGCGGTAGCCGAGATTCACTTGAAGTGTTCTCAGCCCTCCTCGCGTCAGTGTTGGGAAGGGCGCTGTGGTGGTGATGCAGTCGCTAGACGTTGGAGAGACGCTGATCAGTGGTAGGCCGAATCAGACGTCATTCTGAGAGATCACTGCCACGATTGACGTTGACAGTGGTGCCGGCAGCCCCGACCCTGACCACAGGATTTGTTCTCACGCTTTCATTCGGGTGCCGCGACGTTGGCTGGCTTTGATCGCGCTGACTTCAGCGGCCTTTGGTGCCGTGGCTGCCACGCTGATGTCAGGACAGTCCTGGCTGCAGCAGTCATCCAAGCTTCCACTAACAGTCTTTGGTGAGGATCCGGCTCCAGAGCCCACGCCAGCCCCTTCTCCCAGTGAGATCGCGGTGTTTAGGCCTGATCAGTCCCTCGAGGTTGAGAGGGAGGATGGCAGTGAGCTCACCATCGCCTACTCCAGCGTGATCCTTGATCCTCGTTGGATCGACCTTCACTACTACGAAGGCTGGAGCCGGGAGTTTGAGGCCAACACGGATCGCGAGGCTCTGCTCTTTTTTACCGGACCGACCTTTGAGAAAGGCCATCCCGATCAACCCCTCGGCATGGTGCTCCATGGAGACCTCAAACTCACCAACCGATTGATACGAGCTGGAAACCGAGCAGCTGCCGCTGGTCGTGCCTTCATTGGCATTCGTCACGACGGCACACTCACGTTTGGCTTCGGCCCGTTCACCGCTTCAGACGCAGATGACTTCCGCCTCTTCATCGGTGGATTGCATGCCTTTGATCATTCCTTTGAGACCCCACCGGCTGACTACAAGGGTGTGTATGGAGCCATGACGATGGCTGATGTGCGCATCGTCTACGGATTGAGAAAGGATGGACGACTCGAGGTGGTGGAAACTGCTGATGGGGTGCTGTTCCCTGATCTGCGGTTGTTTGTGCGTGCCAAGGGTTTCCAGGCGGCCTATCTGCCAGACCATGCCTCGAAGTCGCGTTTGATCGTTCCCGGTCAACGCCTCTGGAGTGATGAACAAGCTGAGTGGGTCAGCGGTGGGAAACCATCGATCACAGCGCTACCTTTCATGCTTCGGGTGGTTGCTCGCGCGAGTCACTAGGTGCGTGTCGCCAGTTGTTGGAACCAGGCAACGTATTGCTCTGGACCTCCTGGCATGAGCAGATCGAAATGGAGTGGATCCTCTGGATCGCTGATGCCTGTCAGGCTGTTGTTGGAGAGGCTGGGGCGATCGACTTCACCGCCGCTGCTATCCACCAGAACCACACGGTTCGGTTGCTTGTAGCGCACACCGATCTCCTGCAGAAGCATCAGGAAGCCGCGATCACTCCCTCCACGTAGCCAGCCATTCCCCTCTGCGGTCGGGGTGGACGTGACGGTGTCACCGACCCCGACAAGCACTGGCATCTGCTCCTTGGGGATGGTCTGCTCACACAGGCTGATCAACGCTTGATGCTCTTGTGGTGCCGTTCTCACATTGAAATCATCCCCAAGCGGGGCCTTGCCCGTGCGCGCGGCGATGTGGCGATTGAGAAGCACCAGCAAGCCTGCTTCCTTGATTGCACCGCGCAACATGAATTGGATGTCGGTAGAACCCACATCGCCTTCCTGAGCTGGTTTCAAGCGTTCCTTCCCCTCAGCATCCCGACCTAAATTCGGGGCCACATGGAGGAAGAAGGCATCGCTTAGACCCTCCAACGCTGCGAGCGTGAGGAGTTCTTCCATCAGGTCCTGCAGCATGGCCTGCAGGGCGCGTTGCAGCTTGACGTCATCGCGGCAAAGGCTGAACAGTCCGTTCAGATTGATGGTGGGAGAGACCTGGGTGTCGAGCACGGCCTTGTGCACCTCTGCCTGCAGTTCTTCTCCGCTGAGGGACGGCATGAGGGCAGGAAGTCGCTGGAAGAGACCTGCTTCCATGCGTGCGGGTAGATCCGCCAGAAAGGCCATCTCTGCTTCGCTCACGCCAGGGTGCGACAGCTCTCCATGGCTGTTTTGAAGTTGCACGCCACCTGCGGCCAGTCCGGGCAGGTAGAGGCCATCATGGCCTGGATGCTGAGTGTTCCCGAGGGCGCGCTCAACAAGCCGATTGACTCCCCGTTTGCCCTCATGTTCGCCATTCGTGAGCACAGAGAATCGACCTGCCATCCGCGCCACGGCTTCCACATAGCTTCGCTTGATGGTGCGCGTGAGAGGGTCCTTGACCAGATTCATGCAGACCCCATCTAGGTCCTGAACGATCAAGAGGTTCTCAAGGCCTGAAAGCTCATTGAGCAGCTCGTCAGATGTCAGTCGTGGCAAGGTGTGTCGCGAGGTGAGAGGGGCTCGTGTCTGGCGTTGCTCAGCCTGGTGGTCAATCAACATCACCAGTGCTTGGATTCAGAGTCAGAGCCTGGCTGCCGCAGGGACCTTACGGCAAATGGCCAGGTCGTCCAGACATTGCCGAGTTGCTGGCATAGATCACCAACCCCATCACGGCACCGCTGGAACGCATCAGGAGGGCTGAGGTCGGAGGTGAAACCCTTGCTGATCACCTCCGAACGCTATGGGGGTGGAACCTCAAGACGCTTCAGCTTGGAAAAGATTTGATCTGATTGGATCGCGAAGATGCCACTGGCAAAATGGTGGGCGTCACAATTCAGCAATGGCTGGCTTGCCTGATTTCAACAGTTCCGAAGAGAAGCGGGCCCGGTTCGGCAAGGTCTTCGCTCCTCGGGTGGAGAAATTGATCGAGGATCTCCAGGCTGTGGCCAAGACGGCCAACCTCGAGATTTATGAATTCGACGATGCCTTGGTGAAAAAGCTGTTCGTTGAGCTAGCAAGGCGTTTTCGTCTCACGGCGCATCGCTTCGGCATTGAATTTGAGATCAGTGTTGAGGGTGAGCAGGTTGAGTGATCCCTGTCTGCACGAGGCAGCTTCAGCTGGCCACGTTGCTGCAGCGTTGGAGCAACCTCACCTCTTGTTCGACCATCAAGTAATGCAATGAACCAGCAGGTACAAGCTTTGCAAAGGCTTGGGAGCTTCGTCCTGATCGCGATGATGACCAGGCTTGAGGGTTAGAGGCCGACGTACGGCTAAAGGATGTCGAGCAGTGCATAGACGTGGTGAATGAGTTGGCGATGGACGCGTTCGCGGCTGGCGAGTCATCACGTCATAGAGCCTCGTCACGAGGTGTGCTATAGGCAAAGTGGCCTATCTGCTCTTGCCTGCGAACGCGCTCAGCTTTGTAGCCCCATCGCTTTCTGGTAGGCGGGCCTCTGCTGCACTGAGGCGATCAGGGTCTGGATGGTCGGGTATGGGCTGAGGTCGAGCTCAGGGAAGAACATCGGCAGGTAAGCCAGGTAGGCCTGCACGGCACAGTCGGCGGCACCCCACTGGCGACCCACCAGTGGTTGGGCTGGGTCAAGCCTCTGATTCAGTGCATCCATCAGGCGCGGGAATTCGCGCTCCCGATTGCTGGGCACGAACAAGGCAATGGCCAAGGTTGCATTGGCGAACAGCAGCCATTGGCTGGTGAGGGCTCGCTCGGCATCGGATTGGATGTCCTGACTGTGACGGTCCGCCAGATGCAGAAGGATTGCACCGCTTTCGAACAGTTTCAGCGGTTTCCCTTCGTTGTCGCAAAGGCTGTCATCAGCAAGGGCTGGCAGCTTGCCGAAAGGATTGATCTCCAGAAAGTCCGGTTGGCGGTGTTGATTGGCCTTCAGATCCAGTTCCACCAGCTCGTAGGCGATCTCTTTTTCCTCCATGTACCAGCGCGGCATCGATGCTCTTGTTCTCTTGCCGCCGTACAGGGTGAGAGTCATTGGCCTTGCTGATTAGGGTGTGAGGCGATCATCGCGCCAGTGAGTTGACCGGACGGATGACGCTTGAAAATGGCCTTCGCAGCAATGCTTTCTTCCCTCGCAGCCTGGATGCCGATCTGATCAAGCAACGCATCCTTGATCTTGAGCGAGGCAAGGTCGGTCTGTACAGCGTTGGTTTATACCCCGCTTCACTGGCCTACAACTGCGCGATGCAGCAGGCGTCAGAAAATAGTCTGATGCTGGCGCCACGCCCAGGTCGCGCCCTGTTCGGGGCCTTTCCAGCGAGCGCGCTGGATGGGATGGATTCAGATCACGTCGATGCGATGGAGCGGATGGCCAGCCATGCCGTCGCGGGCGGCAGGGTGCCCAACACCCTCAGCGACCTGATCCGGGAGTGTGAACTGGTGGTGTTGGCTGCCAACAGCAACCACATTGAGGAAGACCTGCAGGAGGCCTGCAGGTTGCGACAGGAGCTCGGCCGCGAAAATGTTGTGCTGGCCTGTCTGGCCGGATCCTTCAGTCACGATCACATTCAGAACGAGTCCTACGTGCTCTGTGAACGAGAGCCCAATCTCGCCTTCTTTTCTGGATTCCATCGGCACGGTGCCCTACGCAATCCGCTCGACAGCTTCACGGCAAACTTTTGCCATCCCAACGCGCTCACGGCGCTTCTTGGCGCACGCATGCTCGATCGGTTGTCACCGAACATCCAGGTTTCCCCTGGCGTGCACAACGTTGAGGGGCAATACATCAAGGCTGCGAAGAATATGTCTTCGGTGTTTGCTGGCTTTGGCTACACCTATCACCAGGAGAACCCTGGGGTCTTACCGACTCTCCTCACCCTGTTGCTCGAGCAGTGCCTCGACCAAGCGGCAACGGTCTCGATGGCGCGCCGTGATCGTCAGCGGCTTTACAACCGTCAGCCCTTCCCTCTGACAGAGCTCGGCTATGGGGTGCAACGTATTGAGGCGGCCTTGGTGCGTGGTGGGGATATGGAGAAGGTTCGGGACCATACCTTCGCCCAACTCACGGCGATGGTTGCCGATGTGCGCGGCAGCATGATGTTGCCGGTTTCCGGTCGGCCTACACGCAACTTCCAGGCTGGACAGGTGCTTGCCGATCGGATGCGGGAGCTTCAGCGTTGTCCTGCTTCGATGGAGGAGCTGGAGGGCTGGTGCGAGGACGAGGGGCTTAGCAAAGGAGGCCTCGAAGGCTTAAAGGCGTTGCGTTATTGGCCTCAGATCGTGCGCAAGTACTCCATCCCTGTGCATGACGCTTCGATGGTCAACTTGCTCTATATGGCGATCTACGGCAAACCTTCCACGAAGGATGTCGCTCTATCCGTGATGACCGACAGTCGAGAACTCTCCACGTATTGCCAGGAGTCTGTGCGTCCGACCCACAGCCGACGTTATGCAGAGGCATTGCAGAGTTTGCAGCAGCCGGAGGCGATGGATCTGATCGTCAACGCGGTGATCGCCGATAACGCACGCAAGGCGATCCGTGATGATTTGGCCCTCGACGAGGGAGACGATCTTGGCCAACCCCCTGCCTATCTACGGGCCATGAATGTGATTGAAACCGCTTTGGATTAAACGGCGATCCAGCAAAGGCGCCTGCTGTCTGGATTGCTCAGCCCAATGTCACGACGGCATCGGCAATCTCGCAATAGGGCCTGCCATCGCAACTGAGCACGATCACTTGCAAACCCCTGTCCACCGCTTTCCGGAGCATCGCCAGAACGGTCTGGAGACGCTCCGGATCCGTGTTGGTAAAGGCATCATCAAACAAAATAGGTAGGCAATTGTCATGCCCAGAGCGCAGGGCGTCGGCAATGGCCAGTCGAAGTGCTGCGTTCAACTGTTCCTTCATCCCGCCACTGAGTGCTGTGAATGGCAGCGTCAGTCCGTCGCGTTGAAGGCTGAGATCCTTCAGCCCATCCTTGGCGGCATAGTTCAGGGCGCATGCATCGTCGGGGTTCCTGAGCAGCGGGGTTAGGTAGCTGGTGATGCCGTCACTAATGGGTGCTGTGTAGCGGCTGGATAGATCGCTTCGCGCGGTGTCGAACAGTTCAAGCAGATGCTGATGGGCGCGCACCTGCATGGCTTCGTCCTGATGGTCCTGTTCGGCCTGGTGCAGCAGCGTTCTGGATTCTTCCGTCACCGCATAGGGATCTCCTTTCCCCAGGCTGCGGCATCGTTCCAGCAGTCCACCTCGTTCAGCACTGAGGTTCTGAAGTTGTGTCTGCATTGCCTGCTCCTCTTGCCGCAGCTTCGCCAACTGGCTTGCGGCATTCGGTGGCTGATCATCATCGTTGCCTGCGGTGTCTGCGAAGGCCGAGAGCTTGGAGCGCAACTGTTCGATCTGATCGGTGAGCTGCCGCAGCGTCTCCGTCAGGACAGTTCCATCGCCGTGGTCGCGAATCATGGTCTGCTCTTGCTGGTGGAGGCTGCGGGTTTCGGCTAGCAACCCCTCGCGCTTGAGTTGCAAAGCCTGGTGTGCGTTGCGGACGGTTGCGAACCTCTGTTCCAGCTCCTGCAACCCTTGTTGGGCCTTCTGGCCTTCATCCTTCACCTGGCGGTAGCGGCTGCGGCAGTGCGCAAGCTGCTGCTGGAGTGTGTCCCCATTTCGGCTGGTGCTGGGTTCTGGGAGTGAGGGATCCACTGTTGTCAGTTCCTCGTCTGTCAGTTCCTCGTCAAGATCACGCAGCCGCTGCCGCAGGGTCTGTTCGTCCTTCTCCAAGCCCTCTTCAGTGCCTGCGGACGATCGTTGCTGCTTCAACAGGGATTCACGGGTGAGCAGCTGCATTCGCTTTTGGCAGCGCCCATCGAGTTCCTCAAGGCTGGTGGCCTGCCACGTCTTGAGGCTTGTTTCAATCGCATCCTGCAGCGCCTGTCTGTCCTGGCAGAGCTCTCCCAGGCCAGCTCCTCCCCCGGGGCTAATGCGCACCCTGACGTTCTTACCGATGGATAGAGAAAAGGTGCTGGAGCGACGCTGTGATTCACCTGTTGCCAGCGATTCGTCATCAAGGCGCACCTCTTGATCGCTGCGTTCGAGGGTGACCACCGAGGCCATGGCCTCAAGGCGGACCTTGACGGCCTCCAGTTGGCGATGTTGATCCTTGAGGGTGTTCAGTTCCTCTTGCGTTGGTGCCGTTAGCCCGGCCAGGGCTTTGGTGATGTCGACGAGCTCCTGTTGCCAGGCCTGTTGATGCTGACGTTGTTGGATCAGGTGCCGCAGACGTTCTTGCAGTTGATTGTGTTCTTCCAGGCGCCTGAGCCTTTGGCCTTGCTGTTCCAATGCACTGCGCTCTGCTTCGCTCTGGTCACGGTTGCGCCGCGCATTCTTCACCGTCTCCTCCGCCTTGTTGATCGTTTCGCAGAGGCGGTGTAATTCGACATCAACTTGCTTCAGTTGTGTCTGCTGCCGCTGGAGGCTCTCCTTTGTCTGGCGCAGATTGCGTTGCTGCATCGCCAATTGGCTCTGCTGTTGCTGCATGGGGATGAGTTGTTGTTCCAAGCCCTTGCGCTCTGCCAAGGCCTTGTCCTGTTGCTGCTGCAGAGCAACGAGCCGCTGACGTTCCGCTTCCAATCTCGGACGCTGGAACTGCTCGAGTTGACGGTGCTTGTCTTCAATCGCATCCAACTCGGCGCTGGCCTGCTCATAACGCTCCAGGTTCGCAGTCGCAGCATCCAGCTGGAGGCGACGCTCCTCCACCGCCTGTTCGGACTGCCACAGGCGACTCTGATGGCGTGTGCCGCGGCTGGTGAGACTTGAACTCACCAACTGTTCCAGTTGACGATGCAGCTGTTGGTCAAGAGGGGATTGCAACGCGGCATCTGCCCGTTGCTCCAATTGCTCAATCAGGCCATGGAGGTCGTAATACTCACCACCGAGTTGGAGTAGATCTTTGCCGGCCTCCCCTTGCATGACCCACAGATGGGCCCAGCGGCTGGGTAAGACACGTCCGGCTTGGCGGCTGCCGACGATCTCCTCCACACCGAGCAAGGTGGCTAGATGTTCCTCTGCCTCTGACCCCAGCCGAGCTGCCTCGCCAGTCCCCTTCAGACTGGTCGTTCCGCTCTGGCCGCTGAACCGTTTTTGGAGGGCCCACTCTCGTCCGCGGGCTTGAAACTGGAGGTCCACCTGCGGATGGCCAGGGTGCTGAAGGGAGCGCATGCGCTGCACTGGGGCCCCTGTCGCAGTGGCCCGAAGGAAGAGGGTGCGGTGCAGCGCTTCCACCAGGGAGCTCTTGCCGGTTTCGTTGGCACCTGTGATCAGGGTGAGGCCAGGATCAAAGGCCAGCGTCAGCTCTCGATGTCGGCGAACGCTGCTGAGCCTGCAATGCAGCAGTTTCATGCGGCGACCTCCAGCGCTTCCTCAGCTTCCGCCGCCTGATAAAGCCTGTGCAGTTCGCACAGTGATGTTTCCAGCAGGGAAATCTGTTCAGCGTCCGTGGGGTCGGTCTGCTCGAGCTTGGTCTGAAGCGTATGGGCAATGGAGCGCATCAGGGGAGCGTTGCTGCGATCCAACAGTTCGGAGAGTTCCGAGGCCTCAGGGCGGCGATGACAATGTCCGCGGATCCTGAGGTGGAGCAGCCGGGTGTGCAGTCGATCGAGCCACAGCTGCAGCTCGTGGTGATCCTCAAGGCCCAGTTGACCATCGAGCTCCAGGCGGAGTAGGTCCCGTCCGACTCTGCTGCCGGTGAGGGCTCTGATCCGTTGTTTGACGCGTTCGAGATCCTTGCCGCTGCGGAGGCTGATCCGTTCGCTATGCCAGTGCATCCCAGCGGTGCACACCGGTTGGACGTCAGGCGATTGACCTCGCTCCACATCGGCGATCAGCACCTGGCTGCGTTGGTCATCGCTGCTGGTGGGAAAGCGGTCAGGTTCGGGGGTCCCGCAATACCAGCCTTTTGGACCTACTGCCTTGAGAGCATGCCAATCGCCGAGGGCGAGATAGTCATAAGCATCGACATCCCAACGGGATGGGTTGAGTTGATTGACGGCCTGGGGGCGTTTGCTGTCTGCCTGGGCGACGTCTTGTTCGTTGTGAATGGATGCGTAGTCGGTGGCTTGGAAACCTTGGATCGAGCCATGGGCCAGCACGATGCGGGCGAGATCTGGATCGAGTTGGCTCCAGTCAAGAGTCTCGATCCAGGCACCAGGACTGACGCTCTCGTGCTGGCGTCGTAAGGGGCAAGGGAGCACGGTGAAGCCAGCGATCTCCAACGGAACGGGCTCGAGGAGCAGATGGAGATTGGCGGCCCGTTGCTGCATTTCCGCCTGCACGTCGTCTCGCCGCCAGACGCCACCAGCACCACCGTGGTCATGGTTGCCGGGAATGACCAGAACCGGCGTGCTGATCGACCCGATCAGTTCCAGCACCTCCATCACCAGGGCACCGTCCACGGTGCTGCTGTCGAACAGGTCGCCAGCCACCATCACCACATCAGCCGCATGGTTTGCGGCTTGTTCAATGATGTGCTCGATCGCGACGAGTCGGGTCCGCTGCAGACGGCTGCGGCGTTCCGGATCAGTGATCCATCGATAGGGCTTGCCGATCTGCCAGTCAGCGGTGTGAAGCAGACGAGGCACGGTGGAACGAGGAACGACGGAGTTGCGCCCATGCTGCCTTGCGCTGTCATGGTTGGCGAATGGGGCGAAGATGAAAGAGCCTCGAAATCTCGGTGATGGTCCTTAACCGTCTTCTCACCACTGGAACGCTGTCGCTGGCGATCAGTGTTGGGGTCGTATCAGCAGTGGTGTCTCCTGTTGAAGCCAAAACGACCCGTTCTTTCAGCGGTTCCAACCCTGCTGAAGTGGAAAAGAACGCGCGGCGAGCTGGTTTCGACTACCCCGATGGCGAGATGAAATGCAGCAGCCGTTGCAATCAGCGCTGGGCGAAAGACTGACCACTGGCGCTGATTCTCTTTTCGCTTGCCCTTATAACGCCTGAGTTTCTGCACACTCCGGCCTGAATCTCTGGCCTGAACCCGCCATGGTTGCGGTCTGAGACGCATGCGAATCGTGTGACCCTGGCTTCCTCCTCTGCCACTCGCTCTCTGGAGGTGATTGCCGGTCGTTTCCACCCTCCGGATCAGATTGATGCCATCGATGCCATCGGTTCAGGCAATGTCAACGACACGTTTTTAGTGCGATTGGCACGGGAGTCCAATCCCGATGCCTTTGTGATGCAGCGCATCAACACCCAGGTGTTCACACGGCCCGATCTCGTGATGGGCAATCTGATCGCCCTGGGTCGGCACGTTCAGCGCCGCATCGCCTCGGGGCTTCCGGAATTGGATGGCCGCCGTTGGGAGGTTCCACGCGTGCTGTCCACCCTGAGTGAGGACCGTCACTGGGTGGAGCATGAGGGTCAGTTCTGGCGATCGATTAGCTACATCGGCGCCGCCACCGCCCACGATGTTGTTAGCGACTGTGCGCATGCTCGAGAGGTGGGCTATGGCCTGGGCATGTTTCACCATTTGATCAGCGATCTTCCGGTGGAGGCCCTTGCTGACACCCTTGAAGGATTTCATGTCACGCCTGCGTACCTAAAGCGTTACGATTGCGTGCTATCTGCTTGGCCTGGCGCTCATTGCGATGTCGATGGAGATGTCGATGTTGATGCGTCTCGCTTGTCGGAGGCGTTCGCTTATGTCGCCCAAGGTCGAGCCGGGGCGGATGTGCTGGAAGCAGCCTGTTCCAGGGGGGAGCTGCAGCGCAGGCCGATCCATGGAGATCCAAAAATCAACAACGTGATGATCGATGAGAGCAGTGGTCAGGCCGTGGGCTTGATCGATCTCGACACCGTGAAGCCCGGCTTGGTGCACTACGACATCGGTGATTGCCTGCGATCCTGTTGCAATCCTGTCGGAGAGGAGGTCAGCGACCTGAGCAAGGTTCGTTTTGATCTCGGTCTGTGTCGCTCCATCCTTGAGGGGTATTTCTCGGTGGCACGCGCTTTCCTCTCGTCTGCTGATCTGGCTTATCTGCCTGCTTGCATTCGCCTGATTCCGTTCGAACTTGGTCTTCGTTTTCTGACGGATCATCTGGAGGGTGATCGGTATTTCAAGGTGGAGCGTCGCGGTCAAAATCTGGATCGCGCTCTTGTGCAGTTCGCCTTGATGCGTTCCATTGAGAACCAATTCGAGGCGATTGAGGCCCTCGTTGTTGAACTGACAAGCACCACCTGATCTGAGCCACGATGGCGCGCCACTCAACGATGGTTTGCCAGGTTTGCAGGCTGCAACCTCACTGCCTGGACCCAGCTCCATCCCTTGCGATCACTGCAGAGATCATCTGGCAGGAGGCCGGCACGATCCTTCTCAGTTATGGCGTTTTGCCAGTTGGTGATCGCAAGGCTGCTGAGCCACTCGATCAACAGCTGGTCGGTCCCTGGCAGTGGGGTTGCCCGCAGGGCCAGCGTCGCGATCAGCTATGGCAGCACACCTGCTTTGAGGCCTTCCTTGGACTCCCCGGTAGTGAGGCCTATTGGGAGCTGAATGTGTCTCCTGGTGGGGATTGGAATCTTTATCGCTTCAGCGGTTACCGCAGGGATGGGTTGGCCGAAATGGCGGCTGTTCCACCTCTTGTCTCGATCAAGCGACAGGGCCTGGGGCTTCGCTGCACTGTGCAGTTGGATCCCCGAGGGTTCTGGCCAGCCTCGGCTGTGCCCGAGATTGGTCTGACCATGGTGGCGGAAGATCCCACGGGTGCCCTCAGCTACTGGGCCTTGTCCCATCCTGGAGATCAGGCAGATTTTCACGATCGCCGCAGCTTCCTGGTTCCCTGATTCCTGCTCTCCCTATGACCTCCCTGAGGCGCTGGATTGGCATTCTTGTTGCCGGGTGTGGCGTGCCCCTCGCCCTCGTCGCCCAGCAGCGGATTGCCATCCCGTCAGGTGAGGAGATGGCCACAGCCTCGGTTCCGGTCTCGAGCCCGGCTGAAAGCCCGATGCTGCCAACCGATCCTTCTTTGCCCCTCAGCCCAAGCGGCCGTCACTACCCCCTAGTCCCAGCTCAGGCCGATGTGCTTGCCCAGCTGATCAGTGTTTTAGAGGAGGCAATCCGTAATCCGGCTACCCCCTTGGATCAGATCCCCCAGCTCGCCCATCAGCAGCAGGTGATTTATCGGGTTTTGTCTCACGAGCCTGAGCGCGCAATCGCTGTGCGCAACGCCCTCCCACCCCAATGGCGCTGGGTGTTCGATCAGCACATCGCTGCGCGTCGGGAGTTTCTAGCGATGCATCGCGGTCCGGCTTCTGCTCGTGTTCCTGCTTGGCGGATTCAATCGCCAGCTCCTGAGGCGCAGCTCCTCAGGGCCTATCGCAGCGCGGCTGAGGCCACAGGAATTCCCTGGACTGTTCTGGCTGCGGTGAATTTGGTGGAGACCGGAATGGGCCGTATCGATGGCGTGTCTGTGGCGAATGCCCAAGGCCCGATGCAGTTCCTGCCCACAACTTGGGCTGAGGCGGGCATCGGCCAAGGGGGTGACATCCGCGATCCCTGGGATTCGATTCATGCTGCCGCTCGGTATTTGGTGCGTCGTGGCGGTCTGCGCGATCTTCGCCAGGGACTGTGGGGGTACAACAACAGCAATCATTACGGCGAAGCGGTGCTGCGCTATGCCGCGCTGCTTGATCGCGATCCCCTGGCCTATAGGGGGCTCTATTACTGGCAGATCCATTACGCCTCTGCGGCTGGTGACCTTTGGTTGCATGAGGGCTATCACCGCAGCAAGCCTGCATCGGCCCATCAGCACACCCGAGAGCAGCCGTTCAGCAAACCGCCCTCTACGCTGCCCTTAAGTACAAACACACAGAGCTGAGTGGCGAAGGAACTGACCCATCGCGCCGATGAACTTCAGGCCCTCGGCTGGTCTGCTGATGACGTGGCTCGTTATGCCGAACTCTGGGATTATCGCCAGCGCTGGGGTGCCATGAACCTCGAGCGGGAGGACCGACTCTTTCTGCGCAAGGCCGAGGCTGCTCTGCCGGCGATTGTGACCGGTAAGGCGGCAGCCAAGAAGAACATTCGGGAGAAGTCCTACTACCTCTGGTTGCGGTTTCACCTTGATGCGATGACCGCGGCGGAGCAGGTATTCGGACTGTCCGACGGTTCCCGCGGAGCATGGGCGATGCTGCTTGAGGAGGAGCTACGCCTGCTGGACTATTACCAACCTGTGCTTGGTCTCCCCGACACCCTGAAGGCCAAGGGGTTCGATGCTGTGCGCGCCGAGATGGCCGCTGATGCAGTCAGCCTCGCTGCCGATGGTGGTTCGATGCAGCAGTACGACTTCAAAGCAGCGCTGGACACCCTCAAGGCAACGGAAACCAGTCGTTGGCGCCACTTGTTGGATCAAGACGGTGCCCAGCCCTATCCAGTCCTGGATGGCCCAACGGCGGTGTCCTTCCGGCAGCAGGTTCGCAGCCGCTTCGTTCCCCTCGTGCGTCAGACCTTGCCGTCCCTTGCTGAGACCGACAAGCCAGAGCCAGCTGACGACTGGAGTGGTGCTGTTGATGCTGACAGCTAGAACAGGATCACGCTCGCCTGATCAGCCTTGACCACGCATCGCTTCGAGACGCTTCAGCTGCACGCCGGTCAGTCCCCCGATCCCGCGACCAATGCGCGGGCGGTGCCGATTTACCAGACCAGTTCCTACGTTTTCAACGATGCCGAGCATGGGGCCAATTTGTTTGGCCTCAAGGAATTCGGGAACATTTACACCCGTCTGATGAATCCGACGACGGATGTCTTCGAGAAAAGGGTGGCCGCACTTGAGGGCGGTGTTGCGGCTCTTGCCACGGCCTCTGGTCAGTCGGCTCAGTTTCTTGCGATCACCAACTGCATGCAGGCGGGTGACAACTTTGTCTCCACCTCGTTTCTCTACGGCGGAACTTACAACCAGTTCAAGGTGCAGTTCCCACGCCTCGGCATTGAGGTGAAATTCGCAGAAGGCGATTCCGTGGAGAGTTTTGCCGCTCAGATCGACTCCAAAACCAAGGCGATCTATGTCGAAGCGATGGGGAATCCCCGCTTCAATATTCCCGATTTTGAGGGACTTTCGGCTCTCGCAAAAGACCACGGCATCCCTTTGATCGTTGACAACACCCTGGGGGCCTGCGGGGCGTTGCTGCGCCCGATCGAACATGGAGCCGATGTCCTGGTGGAGAGTGCCACCAAGTGGATTGGTGGCCACGGCACCAGTCTGGGCGGTGTGATTGTGGATGCGGGCACCTTTAACTGGGGGAATGGCAAGTTCCCGCTGATGAGTCAGCCCAGTGCTGCCTATCACGGCCTGGTGCACTGGGATGCCTTCGGCTTTGGCAGTGATATTTGCAAGATGCTCGGCCTCCCCGACGATCGGAACATTGCCTTCGCTTTGCGTGCCCGCGTGGAGGGGCTGCGTGATTGGGGCCCGGCCGTGAGCCCGTTCAACAGTTTCCTGCTCCTGCAGGGGCTGGAAACTCTCAGCCTTCGGGTTGAGCGTCACACCCAGAATGCGATGGCGTTGGCCACATGGCTGCAGGAGCACTCCCTGGTGGCGTCAGTGAGTTATCCCGGTCTGGCAGGCGATCCGTACCACGATGTTGCCAAGAAGTACCTCACTGGCCGCGGCATGGGCTGCATGCTGATGTTCTCGCTTAAGGGCGGTTACGACGATGCCGTCCGTTTCATCGACAGCCTCAAGCTCGCCAGCCATCTGGCCAATGTTGGCGATGCCAAGACGCTCGTGATCCATCCGGCCTCCACCACTCACCAGCAGCTTTCGGCTGAGGAGCAGGCCTCAGCTGGAGTTACCCCCACGATGGTGCGGGTGTCTGTGGGGCTTGAACACATCGATGACATCAAGGCTGATTTCGATCAGGCCCTGGCGGCAATTGCCTGATTCATTGCAGTCATGGCTCTAATTCTTCCGCGTAGTTATCACAAAATCGCCGCGGTTGAACGAAACCGGATCTCCTGGATTGAGCCTGTTTTGGCTGAACGCCAGGACATCCGCCCGCTGCGGATCGGCATTCTCAACATCATGCCTTTGGGAAAGCAGTACGAGTTCAACTTGCTGCATCCTCTTGGCCTCTCACCCCTGCAAATTGAGCCGATCTGGATTCGGCTGCGGAGTCACTCGTACAAGACTTGGGACACACGTCACCTGGATCAGCTCTATGTGAGCTGGGAGGAGGCCACCGCTCATGCACCGCTTGATGGCCTGATCATTACCGGTGCGCCAGTGGAGCATCTCCCTTTTGAGCAGGTCAACTACTGGCCTGAGCTGGTTGAGTTGATTGAGGATGCTCGCCGCAACTGCGCAAGCACCCTTGGCCTCTGCTGGGCCGGATTCGCGCTGGCCTATCTCGCTGGAGTTGACAAGATTCCGTTTGAGCAGAAGTTGTTCGGTGTTTATCCGATGCGCAGTCTTGTTCCTGGCCATGCCTTGATGGGCACACAGGATGACGTGTTCCTTTGCCCCCAGAGTCGTCATGCTGGCCTGCCGGATGCGGCGATGGAAGCAGCGCAGCGTCAGGGCCGATTGCGCCTTCTTGCCCATGGTGAGCAGGTGGGATACACCATTTTTGAAACCACTGACCAGCGCCAGTTGATGCACTTGGGGCATCCGGAGTACAACGCTGGTCGGATTCAGGCCGAGATGGAGCGTGATATGGCTCGTGGCGATGTGCCACCACCTGAGAACTTTGACTCTGACCAGGCGCAGACGCTCTGGAGATCACACCGCAATCTGCTGTTCCAGCAATGGGTGTGGTTCTGTTATCAAAGGGTCAGCCTGAATACCTAGGCTACGTGCTCTGTTGCACTGGTTCGGGTTCAGTTGAAGGTGACAGTGCAGCGGTAGCGGTAGCTTTCTCGCACCTGAAACTCTTTGCAGTGCTGTCCGGTGATCGTCCGACCTTTGGGCACCTGCTCCTGAGCACGCTCCAAGGCGTTGTTTTCATCCCAGATGGACTCTGCTGTCACACTTCCTGCCATCACAGGCAGTGGTGTGATTGCTGAACAAAGCAGGGGAATGAAAAGCCCTAAAGCGTTCACCAGGCTGGAATTTGGCATGGCAGAGACTGCGAATGCAGTCAGACGGTCCTCATGCCTTGGTAGCAGTTCTGTCTTTGCTTGTCGGGTGTTTTGCCAGGCTGCTGCGGTTGAGCTCTCGCTCAAGGAATTCAACCCGTTTCTCCCGCAAACAGTGCCGGCAGCCCCCGGTTGTCTGGAGATGTTTCTCAGGAGTAATGCAGATCAACTGCACTGGATGTTTGCGGCAGCGAATTTTGATCGGGCTCTTGTAGCTGCGGTAATGAATTTCGGAGTAATCAAAGCGATCCCCGAAGCGCTGTTTAGCGCGTTCAAGAAACTGCTGTTCAGTGATCCGAGCTCCCATGCAATGAATCTATGGGCAGAATCCAGACGCGATCGATGCGGCGTTATGGCTTGTTACGCATCGTCCTTGGTTTGGAGCAGCTTTGCCAAGGCGGTGTTAATCGCTGCGAACGAGGTTGTCTCATCAGCAAAAACGGTGCGTTTTTGCTCGTCTGCATCTAAGGGCTCCAGCCATCGCTTCTGACATTCTCTGACAGCACTGTCGGCTTCAGAGGGGTCGTTTCCTCGTTCCTGGCGCTGCTTGATCCGAGTCTGTGCCGTGATCTCTGCGCAATGGCAGGCAACGATCGCTTGGGGGCGATCCAAGCGTTGGGCTACAGCGGCCATGGTGTGTCGTTCGTGGCGACGCAGGAACGTTGCATCAATGATCACGTGGAAGCCGCTCATCAGGCAGTGCTCCGCCAGTTGAGGCAGTTGTGTCTCAAACAGCCAGGAGTTCACTTCCTGGCGATAGCGATTCCCTGAATACCTCGCTGGATGCGTTGCGGTGGAGGTGAAGGCCCGGGCTCGTTCCCGATCGGAGCGAATGCGCACGGCTCCGAGACTGGTGCAGAGTTGCTGGCTGATTGTTGATTTGCCACTGCCGCTGAGACCATGCATCAGCACGAGGCCTCCCCGCGCTTGCCTCTCATTGGTGCAAGCAGTGTTGAGATAGCGATCCAGATCTTGGAGTAAGCCTTGCTTCCGTTGAGGGTCGATGCACTGTTCGGCCTGGATTGCGCTGACTTTGGCCCTCACCATGGCCCGATAGGCGTGATACCAGGGCCAGAGATCCATCCCGTCGTAGGCCCCGGTGCATTCCAGCCACGCATTGAGAAGATCGATCGCCTGTTCTTGGTGGCCAAGCGTCTGCAGATCCATCACCAGAAACGCCATTTCGCTGATCGGATCGATCCAGCGCAGTGAAGGGTTGAAATCGATCGAGTCAAACACCTCCAGATGGCCTTGGGAGGTGAGGTGAATGTTGCTGCAGTGCAGGTCGCCATGGCATTCACGGATGGCGCCATGCCTCTGGCGCGTGGCAAAGCGTTGCCTGAGCTGTTGCTGTTTCTGCTCAACCCAGTGGCAATGCCTGCTGAGCAGCTGCTGCTGGTCAGCCTTGCTGGCAAGGCGCTTGAGCACATCCAGGTTGGTGAATACCGGCTCGCACACTTGGTCTGGGCTCCCGAGGCGGCTGTCGCTGGCGGCGGGAATCGCGCTCTGATGAAAATGCCCTAAGTCCCAGGCCAGTGCTGTGAGTTGCTTGGTTTCAATCGCTCCCTTCGTAAGGAGCTTGCCCAGCAGCTTTTGCGGCTGGAATTGGCGCATTTTGACCGCTGTCTCAATCACGGTTCCGCTTTGACCGGATTCGATCGCGATGTCATCCGAGAGGATGCGTGCCTCCTCTTCTGGGCCCACTACAGGCACCACCCCGAGATAAAGCTTGGGTGCTAAGCGCCTGTTCAGGCGGAGTTCTTCTTGGCAGTAGTGCTGGCGTTGGCTCAGGCTGGCCGCCTGCACGAATCCCAGGTTGATCGGCTTCTTGATCTTGTAAGCGAAGCGCCCAGTGAGAAGCACCCAAGAGATATGGGTTTCGATCAGCTCAATCTTCCCCACCGGGTGGGGGTAGGCCTCAGGACGCAGAAGCGAAAGGATCAGCGTCGGTTGTGCCTCGCTGGCGCTCACCACGACTCGATCCCAACAGCCTTCAGCATGGTGCCAGTTGTCTCATTTCGTTCGATGTCAGGCGTGCCTTGGAGGTTGTACAGCGGTTGGCTGCAGGCCTCGGAAGCCCTCCTCTGGCAGGGCACGCTGACCCAACAGCTTGCTTGGGGACAGCCGCAGGTTCTCGTGTATGGCCGCCGCTATCCCACACCTCGATTGGCGGCTTTTTTGGCTGAGTGTGGTGTGTCATATCGCTATAGCGGTGTCGTTCACCGCGGCCAGGGGTGGCCGGATTGGTTCCTGCCCTTGCTGCAGCAGGTGAATGCCCGCTGCGCAACACGTTTCAACGGCTGTCTCTTGAACTACTACCGCGATGGTCACGACCGCATGGGCTGGCATGCCGATGACGAGCCGGAGATCGATCCCAGCCAATCGATCGCCTCTCTGTCGCTCGGAGCCACTCGCAGTTTTCAGCTGCGCCGCCGCGATGGTTCTGCCAGCCATTCTCTTGAGCTGGCGGATGGCGATCTGCTGGTGATGACCCCTCCTTGCCAAAGGGACTGGCTGCACGCTCTTCCAGTGCGAAAGCGCGTGGCGTGCGCTCGTCTCAACCTCACATTCAGAGTGTTCCGCTCGGTTGCAACAGCAAATACCACCAAAGCGGGACGCTGATCAGGGCCAGCAGGGTGCTTTTCAAAATCAAACGCGCGGCCCGATCAGCATCTGTGCCGGCATGTTCAGCCATCAGCAGCACGGAGATGGCGGCGGGGGCCGCGCCCTGCAGAACCAAGGCCTGACGGCTGAGTATGGAGAGGGGTAGCAGACTGCACAGCAGCCAGACCCAGGATGGAAAGAGCAGCAGCTTGCAAATCAGGGCGGCTCGGAGTTCCCCGCCTCGCTGTTGATCAAGCTCCGAACGCGTGTCGAGGTCAGAGGCGGACGTGTTCCCATCGTCAGGAATGGCTCCCAGGCGCATCCCCACCACCACTAGGGCAAGCACAATCACAATCCGGGAAGGTAGCCACAGGGCTGAGGCGATTGCCTCGACCCATGGAGTGCTCTGTACGAGTAGGGCGCCGACCAGACCGCGACTGGCCGGACTGGCGCTGATCTGACGGAGCAGTTCGCTGACGGTGCCTTGGCGTCCCGTTGACAGATCGTCTGCACTGCTTGGCGCGGAGCTGCCAGCTGGAGCCTTGCGCCGCAGCCAGAAAGGCCCGAGGCTCCAAGCCAACAGCGTCGCCCCGAGGTCATAGCCAATGCTGATCGGAAGGGCTTCGCTGGGGAGTAGGGCTAGGGCAACGGGAATACCGAAATAGGCGGTGTTCCCCAGGGCGCAGCCGATCTGAAGCGCAGGGCTGCTCACCGGTCGCCAGGCCGGGGGAAGTCCTTGCAGGACCAACATCCAGGTGCTGATGGCCAGGGCGGCAGTGAGCGCGATGGCGGCCAGGCTCCAATTCAGTCCGCCCTTGAGCAGTAAGCCCATCACGCTCACTGGCACGCCGAAACGCACGAGAGGAATGGCGAGCGGTTGGGCCCAGCCCGGTCTGAGCCTGCCGATCCAGAACCCCAAGCCCAGGCAGGGAATCAGTTCTGCGAAGAGTCTGAGGATGAGAGGATTCCGTTAAGCATTGGAAACCTAAACAAAAACCTGTTACCCCCCTGTGCCAAAGTCGCTACTGTCCATTGATGAGCTTCGGTCGTGGCTTTCGCTTCAGCTCCTTCCTGTTCCATCCCGCTGAGGGTGATCCACTTGCGGGCTTCGTTGATGCGACGTCTGGATCAGTTGCGGCTCACCTTGTCTGATCAGGTTGAGTCCCTGCCGTTCGGCAATGAAACGTGGATGCAGACCGAGCGGGAGCTGGTGGCGGCTGAGCAGGCGCTTCGCCAACTGCGAAGCTTGGAGTGCTGAGTTCTGGCTCCAGTTGGAGCCAATTCGAAGCGTTGGCGTAGCGATGTCTGGCCCAACGTTTGGCATCCTGATTGGTTGGGTTTGAATCTCATTTGGGTTGGTGAAAATATGCCCTTGCTGGCCGATTATTGAGCGCTATAACAATCGGGTTGCTTATTTTTCAATGCTGACTGGCGTAGAGCTCCTGGCGAAAGTGAAGGAGCTGGGAGATGCCTCCAAGACAGACCTGGCCACAGCATGCGGTTACGTCTCCCAGAAAAAGGATGGATCAGACCGTGTCAATTTCACGGCCTTCTATGAGGCCCTTCTCAATGCGAAAGGAATTGATTTAGGTGCCGGCAGTGCCGGTATCGGAAAAGGCGGTCGCAAGCTCTCTTACATCGCCAAGGTGCAGGGCAATGGCAATCTTCTGATCGGCAAGGCTTATACCGCCATGCTCGACCTCAATCCAGGTGATAACTTCGAGATTAAGCTTGGTCGAAAGGTGATTCGTTTAATCCCCGAAGGGTCTAGTGACGTTGAAGAGTGATTAAATCGTCGCCTTGATCGTTGCCTGATAGCTCATCAGCTGTCAGGCTTTTTATTTGATTGGATTATTTGATCAGTTGATCTGGTTGAGGAATCTTCTGGTGCGCTCTTGTTGTGCCTGATTAAAGAAGGTTTTGGCGTCTGCGCTTTCGATCACGCGCCCACTATCCATAAACAGAACCCGATCTGCAACCTCCCTGGCAAATCCGAGTTCATGGGTGACGACAACCATTGTCATCCCTTGGTTCGCGAGCGTTCGCATCGCATCTAATACTTCTTTTACCCGTTCGGGATCGAGTGCGCTGGTCGGTTCGTCAAACAACATGATCTCAGGATTGAGCGCTAAAGCCCTGGCAATGGCGACCCTCTGCTGTTGTCCTCCGCTGAGTTGTGCAGGATATTTGTCTGCCTGTTCTGAGATGCCCATCTGCTCTAGAAGGCTGCGCGCTTTTGCTTCGGCCTGAACCCTTGTCTGCTTCTGAACACGCATTGGTGCGAGCGTGATGTTCTCGAGAATGGAGAGGTGGGGAAACAAATTGAACTGCTGAAAAACCATCCCCACTCGCCTGCGGATGCGCTGAACATGGCGAGGGTCTGCCTCATTGTCCAGTTTGATGCCGAGCACATCTAGCTCACCTGAATCGATCTCTTCAAGACCGTTGAAGGTGCGGATCAATGTGCTCTTGCCTGACCCGGATGGACCCATCACCACCAGAACTTCGCCACTGATGACCTCAACGCAGACATCGTCGAGGGCGCGATGCTCAGCGCCGTAGGTCTTGCAGATGTGGTCAGCCTTGATAGCAGTGGTCATGGAGTGCGTCATCAGCGCAGGCAGGGATCAGGCGGAGCGGCCGTTGAGGGTTGGACCACTGTGTTCGATCTTGCGTGCCAGCAGGGCCATGGCAGTACAGAAGAGCCAGTAGAGCGCTCCAAGCCATACATACACCTCGAGGTGGCGGCCGATGAACGCCGGGTTGGCGAGCAGGTTTTGAGCGATGCCCAACAGTTCCACCAATCCGAGCAGGGCCATCAGGCTTGTGTTCTGTAGCAGGCCGATGGCCTGGTTGGTCAGGGCGGGAATCGCGATGCGCAGAGCCTGCGGAAGCACCACAAGCTGAAGGCTCTGGAGGGGCGAGAGGCCAAGCACCGCAGCAGCTTCACGCTGCGTCTCTGGAATGGCCTGTAGTCCGCCGCGGACGTCTTCAGCCACATAAGCCGCTGCGAAGAGGGCGAATGCGACAACCGCTCTGAGCACCTGATTGATTTCCAGTTGCATGGGCAAAAACAAGGGGATCAGCAGTTTCCCGAAGAAGAGCACGGCGATCAGAGGGACTGCGCGCATCACATCGATATACAGACGGCTGCTGTGGCGGAGCACCGGAAGGTCACTGGTGCGCCCCAGCGCAAGCAGGATTCCGAAAGGGAGAGCGAGCACTGCGCTGCAGACGGTGAGCAGCAGGGTGAGGCTGATGCCCCCCCATGCACGACTGGGGACAGGGGTGAGACCGAGACCACCAGCCATGAGGACAAGGCCGAGCGGGATCATGAAGACCCAGCACCAGGGCAGGACCATCCCCATCCAGCGATTGGATCCACGCTTGATTGGAACGATCAATGTGATCAGGGTCAGAGCAGCGAGCAGCGATATCCAGAGCAGCGGGCGCCAGCGTTGATCAGGCGGGTAACTGCCGCTAGCGAACAAAGGAAGATGACTACTGACAACAGACCAGTCAGCTGCCTGGACAATCCAGCTGATGCTGGCCCAGAGAACCCAGATGATCAGTGCGATCACCCCAAGGCTCAACACACTGTCGATTGGATAGAAGCGACAGTGCCTGATCAAGGCTTTGCATGCACGCATTAGCCCGCTGGCGGTGCCGATTGCTCAGCTCTGAACAGATTCAGGGCGGTCATGAACAGACCAACGCCAAACAGTGTGCCGAGGGCCCAGAGACTGTCGCTCGGCCATTCCAGAACAAGAAAGAGACCCAGTAGAGAGGTGATCAGGCCATCCACAAGCACAAAACCACCGCTCTGGCCTCCAGCGCTGGCACCGGCCGCCAGTTCCATCACTCCATTCACCAACATCAGGACACCAGCGAGCAGGGTGAGACTGATCTCACTGTCGATCGGATCGACCAGTACCCAGACGGCAGCGGCGCAATACAAAAGGCCGGAAAGCGCCCGGAACAGTTTGGCTGAGGCAGCTTCCGGACCACTCAATCGGAGGAACTGGCCGATTCCCGCAGCGAAGGCGATGCCACCCAAGCCCACCGTCAGCAGCGTGGCTGAGAGGAAGGGAAGCAGGATTGCAGCCACGGCAGCGATCGTGAGCAGAATGGCTGCGAGTTTCGGCTTGGAAGGCATGATGCTGCCCGAGGTGTCAGGCGAAGCTTAAGAGCGCTGCCCACGTCTAATCACGGCTCGGTTGAGCAGTTGCATCACGCCATTGATGAGCAGATTGAGCAGCAGGAAGCTCAACAACAGCAGCAGAAAACCTTCAATCGCCCGGCCTGTCTGGGTGATGCTGGTGTCACTGACTGAGTAGAGATCGGAGTAACCGATAGCGATGGCCAGAGTGCTGTTTTTGGCGAGATTGAGGTACTGACTGCTGAGACCTGGAAGGATTGCTGGAAGAGCCTGGGGGAGCACCACTTTTCGCAGACCCAAGCGCTCCGAGAGGCCCAGGCTTCTGAAGGCCTCCCATTGCCCGCGCGGGACCGAATCGAGGCCACCACGCACCACTTCGGCGATCGAAGCACCTGTAAACACGCTGAGTCCCAATAGCACAGCGGTGAATTCCACGCTGAGATGCACTCCCAGAACAGCGATCCCCTGGTTTGTAAGAGTGAAGAGGGAGCCCAGCGGTGATGGATTCGATTGCGGTAGCCCGAGCAGGGCCACGAAATACCAGAAAAACAGCTGCAGCAGCAGGGGGATCTGGCGAATCACACTCACATAGAGCGCAGCTAGGCTTCGTAGAAGAGGATTGGTACTTCTCCTCGCCGAACCCGCTAGTACTCCGAGGATTGTGGCGGCGACAAGGCCAGCGCTAATCACCTTGAGGCTGTTGATCCAACCCACGAGCAACGCCCAGGCATAGCTATCTGAGGGCGAATAAGGCAGAGCGTGTTCGGCAAGGGCAAAGCCTGTGGGACGACTCAGCCAGCTGAAACTCAGGCCCAAACCTGTGCGGATCAGGTTGACCGCCAGGTTGTTGATCAGCACCCCCATCAGGGTGAGCAGCAGCACCACCACGGCGAGTTGCAGCAGCCAGCGGCGTGTCCCTTTCATAACGGCCACTACTGGAAGGGCGGAGCTGTCATTGCCCCCCCATCGCGATACAGCTGATTGATCCCTCGAGGAATCGGGACGGCGCTGTTCGGGCCGAGATGACGGTTGTAGATCTCGCCATAGTTGCCGGTGGCTGCAATCGTCTTGACGACAAAATCCGCTTCGAGACCGAGCTTCATGCCCAGATCTCCATCAACTCCAAGGAAACGGCGCAGACGCGTTAGCTCTGTCTGTTTGTTTGCCTTGTCGAGCCAATCCCCCACATTCGCCTTGGTGATCCCTAGTTCCTCTGCCGTGATCAGGGCATACACCACCCAGCGCATTGCATCTCCAAGGCGTTGGTCCCCACCCGCCGACAGGGGAGCCAGTGGTTCTTTGCTCAATACGGCTTCGAGAATCTGGTGTTGCTTTGGCTTGGCGAAGCCTGAACGGGCCGCAGCCAGTTGTGAGCGATCGGAGGTCATCGCCGCGCATCGACCCTGGAGGTAGCCGGCTACCACCTGGTTGAGGTCTTGATATTTGATTGGTGTGTAGGCAATTCCGCGTGCTTCAAAGGCATCGTTGAGGTTCTGTTCCGTGGTGGTGCCTGAGCCCACGCAGATGGTCTCACCGTTGAGGTCGTCGATCGTGCGGACCCCTCGAGAGGTTTTCACCATCAAGCCCTGACCGTCGTGGAACACCACCGGCGCGAAGCTGACGCCATTGCCGCCAGCCGCATCCCGACTGAGGTTGAAGGTGGTGTTACGCGAGAGCAGGTCGACCTCGCCAGTTCTCAGGGCTGTGAAGCGTTCTGGAGCGGTGAGCTGCCGGAACTCGATGGCATCGGCATCACCGATAAAGGCTGCGGCAAAGGCTCGACATAAATCGATGTCGAGACCGGAATAGTCGCCGTCTGAGCTCAGAAAGCTGAAGCCAGGAATCTTGCCGCTGACGCCACATCGGAGCGTTTGACGCTGTTGGATCAGACCCAGGCGAGAGGCACCGCCTTCGCCAAGGGTGGCGCAAGCCTGCAGCATCAGTGCAGCGGCGAGCGAGACCCAGAGGGTGCGGAACGGCATGCTCAACTGCTGCGACCCCAAGTGTCTCAGACGCTTTGTGGATTTGCTTGGTGGTCAGACACGATCAACCTCCTTAGCGTGATCAGAATTCCGCTCTTGGGTGCCTGAATGAACGCCAGCCGATCCTGGCCAGCGCTGGCGTTGATGCTGATGGCCTTCATTTGGCCTGCTGCTGGTTTTTCTACAGAAGATTCAGAACGGAGCACTTACAACAACAAGATGGCTCTGATTGGTGTGCTCAGAGAGAGCGCCCGAGAGCGGGCCGTTGCCAGTGGGGATCTTCAAACGCTCTGTCTGATTCTTGGCATTGGTGTTGACGTGACCGATCAATATCTGCAGGCCCTCGATGAAGATCCGGCCCTTCAAGAACGGCATCAGGTGATGAAAGCTGATCTCGACACGTGCCTCGTTGGTCTGCCAACAGCCGATTGATCAGCGTGACTGCTGAAGATTGCGCTGATTGTTGTGGAGGCCAGGCATGGCCTCCGGTCGTTCTCTAACCGTGAGCAGCTTCTGGCTGGGAGCCGATCCGTTTGAGCAGATCAAGGCTTTCAGGGTTGAGGCCCTCCACGGTCACTTCTGATCCCCCACGTTCCAGCTTGCGGGTGAGTTGATTGAGAGCCGCGACACCGGTCTGGTCCCAGATATGCAGGTTGCTGAGATCGATCGTGATCCGCGGCGGATGTTGATGGACATCAAAGCCCTGGAGGAAATACACCTTGCTGACAAAGAACAGCTGGCCGGTGACTCGATAACGCCGGTGGTCTGGGGCGATGTCCTCGACATCCACCTTGATCACCTTTGCCACCTTTCTGCTGAACAGCAGAGCGGCGAGCGCTACACCTGCCAACACGCCAAGGGCAAGGTTGTGGGGGGTGGTGAGCATCGTTACCGCAAAGGTCATCACCATCACAGCGGTGTCGCTTTTGGGAATGCGGCCGATGGCACGCAGCCCATTGATATCTGCTGTGCTGACGGCGATGCTGATCATCACTGCCACCAGAGCAGCCATCGGGATCTGCTGTACCCAGCCTCTGGCCAGAAGGATCATGGCCATCAGGCTGACGCCAGAGAACAGGGTCGAAAAGCGACCCCGTCCTCCGTTGTCGATGTTCATCACCGACTGCCCTACCAGTGCGCAGCCCGCCATGCCTCCGAACAGCGATGAGACGAGGTTGGCAATGCCCTGCCCCTGCGCCTCACGGTTCTTATTGGAGGTGGTGTCGGTCTTGTCGTCCAGGATGTCCTGGGTCAGGAAAGTCTCCATCAGGCCAACGAGAGAGATCGACAGGGCTGTGGGCAAGACGATGCCCAACGTCGCCAGGCTGAAGGGAACCTTGCCATCAGCTAAGGCCCCGAAAGGAAGACTGGGGATCGGCAGATTGCCAGGCAGTTGCCCCAGGCTTTTGACCGTGGGGATGTCCAGATTGAGGTTGATGCTGATGATGGTCAGCACCACGATCGCCACCAGCTGGGAGGGGATAAGCCGGGTCAGCCTGGGGAGTCCGTAGATGATCACCAAGCCCAGGACCACCAGCAATCCAACCGTCGGAATTTGTGCTGTAGCCAGCACTGCCTGACCACCGTGCTCGCCATGCTCTCCGAATTGCAGATTGATTCCCAACTGAGGAAGCTGTGCCTGAAAAATCAGCAGGGCTAGGGCATTAACGAATCCACTCAGCACCCCCTGGGGGACAAAACGCATCTGGTGGGCCAGGCGCAGATAGCCCCAGAGAATTTGCAGCACACCGGTGAGAATGCCTGCCACAAGTAGATATTGCAGGCCAAGGCCTTCCACACCAAGCTCAAGGCCGCGGGCATTCCCACTGGCCACCAGGCTGGTCATCAGCAGGGCCGTGGAGCCTGTGGCCGAGGTGATCATGGCTGTGCGACCGCCCACGAACGCGATCGTCACTGATAGGCAAAACGCCCCGAAGAGGCCCACCTGTGGGTCAACATGAGCGATGCCGGAAAAGGCAATCGCTTCCGGAATCATGGCGAAAGCCACCACCAGGCCAGAGAGAACCTCCTTGGCTGGATTGTCGAACCACTGCCGCATGCCAACGCTGTTCGTCATGCGGCGACCGTATCTCACTGCCCCTATCCCCTCCCCGCATTCACAGCATCGGCAGCACCCCGTTGGGATCGAGTCGTTGCTTTAGATCCCGTAGATGCGGCAGCCAGGATCCGAAGGCTTGCTCGAGTTCGCGCGCGTGCCAAGGCAGATGGTCGTGAAGCTGAGCCAGATGCACGCCGGGGCAAAGGGGATGGAGGCAGTCTCGAACCTGCTCGAGCCAGCCCAGACTGGCTTGGCGACCGCTCCGATCTCCAGGCAGCCAGCTGGCGGTGATCCACGGTTTCCACTCGGCTTGGCGGTGGATGAACGAGCTGCTGTTGCAGGGCTGTTGGCTCACGGCGCCTCCCAGCTGTTGGCAAGCGATCGTGCATCGGTGGTGAGGGCGATTGGCCATGGCAACCCCCAGGGCCGTGATCAGGGCCTGGCTTTGGTCGCTCCATCGTGGTCCAAGCAGGCCTAAAACCTCTTGATGCACAGGCGCTTCATCGGTGAGGGCCAGACTCATCGCCCCCAAGGCTGGAAGCTGATGAATCCCGCTTAGGTGGGTGTACAGCGGTTGTGAGAGCTTTCGCGCCTCGCGTTGATGCCTGAGAATCTGGAGGGCTAAACGATCGTCTGATCTGGCCACAAGCATGACTTCAAGCCGTGCTCCCCAGCACCATTGCAGGCTAATCCCGTTCGGGAAGCCCTCTGCCTCCAAGATCAGCGCCTCGAGCTCTTGAGGGGTCACACAGCCTTGAAGGATCTCCACGGATAGGAGTGGGGTCGTTTGCAGATCGAGTTCCTGCACCACCCCGAGAAAGAGCGCAGCTCCAAGCAGTCCCCGCCATTCCATGTGCTCGGGACTGTGCTCCAGCAGGGCATCACCGGGTCTGGTGATGCGGAAGCGGTGTCCATTGCCCCAAATGCCTCTGATCCCCTCGATGTGGTCGATGGCTAGACCGAGGCTGCGGCTGAGGGGGCCCATGCCACCAGTAATCAGGAACCCAGCGCCGGGCAGGCCCGAGAGTCCGGTGGGGATCATTCTCCGGTGGATGGCCAGCTCCGCTTGAATCTCACCCATGGTCAGGCCAGCACCCAAGCGGACACTGGTGTGATCGTTATTCAGGACAAGGGTTCGGTGCCCGTCGCTCAGATCAAGCGTCCAATGCTGATCCTCTGTGCAGCGACTGGTGGTGCCACCGCTGCAGATTCTCAGGGGTAACGGTTGTGGTGCGCTGCGCAGAATCGATTCGACTTCCGTTGATGAGGGCAATAGCGTTCCCTTCGTAAGGCAATCAGCAGCGAGGGGATTGCGAACCGGGGCCACTTGCAATCAGCGCTCTAAAGAAATCATCGCGTCATTGCTGGCGATAGGGTCACCTCAGGTGAAAAAGACGTGTGACTGCGGGTTTGTCTGAGCTCAAGGCAGAAGATGTGGGCGTCCTCATCTGTGGTCATGGCAGTCGCAACCGCCAGGCGGTGGAGGAGTTCGCCAGCCTTGCTGATGGACTCAGGCCAAGAATGGGAGGCCTTCCGGTAGAGCATGGTTATCTCGAATTTGCCAAGCCGATCCTTCGAGACTCCCTTGATCGACTGCGGGCTCAGGGGGTGAAGCGTGTTCTGGCGGTGCCTGCGATGTTGTTCGCCGCCGGTCATGCCAAGAACGACATTCCTTCGGTTCTCAATACGTACAGCGCCGAAACGGGACTGACCATCGATTACGGCCGTGAGCTTGGGGTGGATCGCTTGATGATCGCTGCAGCCGGCGCGCGCATTCAGGAAGCTTTGGCCCAGTCCCCCAGTGACGTTCCGCTCGAAGAAACGCTTCTGGTGGTGGTGGGCCGTGGCTCTTCCGATCCGGATGCGAATTCCAACGTCACCAAGATCACCCGCATGCTTGTTGAGGGTCTCGGTTTCGGGTGGGGTGAAACGGTGTATTCCGGCGTGACGTTTCCTTTGGTGGAGCCAGGCCTGCGGCATGTGGTGCGCCTGGGCTTTAAACGAATCGTCGTGTTCCCCTATTTCCTCTTTTCAGGCGTTTTGGTGAGCCGCATTCGTCAGCACACCGCCTTAGTGGCTGCTGACCATCCGGATGTGGATTTTGTTTCAGCCGGCTATCTCGGAGATCACGCGCTTGTGCTCGACACCTTTGTGGAACGGGTGCAGGAAGTTCTGGGTGGCGAGACGGCCATGAATTGCTCGCTCTGCAAGTACCGGGCTCAGGTTCTTGGCTTCGAGGCTGAGGTTGGCCTCGCACAGGAAAGTCACCACCACCACGTTGAGGGCCTCACCGATGGATGTGAGCTCTGCGAACACGAGTGCACAGGTGCGTGTCAACCCGACGGCATTCCCATTCCTCTGGGTGGAGGGCATCAGCACAGCCATGATCATGCGCACGAGCATGGACACGGACACCACCCCTATCCCCATGCCGATCACCCTCTAGGGCCAGAGACTCTTCGCAAGGTGTCTGCAAAAGGCGAACCTTTTGACACCGAAACCTGAAGGAAACCAGTGGGTCTGTGGGCCTCGACGATCTCAGTCTTGCCCTGGTCTCTTGAGACTTTCTCTGATAAGAAGAGCTTATCGGTTTTAGCTCTCGGACTTTCTTTCGGTGTTTTCCACAGCTTTGCGGTTGTTTTCCACGACACCTAGGCGTTTGCGCCGGAAACTGGGGAATGCTTCGGTTGGACGCTTCTGTATCGGACACTTCTTGACAGCTTCGGCGGGTTTGGTCTCGTCTTTGCTGATCGCAAGTCGTCGCTAATAGGCCCCCTGCGCCGCAGTGAGTCTCACTAGAGATTGGGGTATGGTCGATTTTGCTCGCACCCTTTGACGTTCCCCCTTGGTTTGTGGCTTCTTAGTGGGACAGCAATGACCGACTGAGGGGCCTAAGTGGATCGCAACCATCTCGAACTTTGTGTTGAAGCGGCAGAAACTCTCGAGGTCGGTAGCTCTGCTTTGCCTGCTCCCTCCACCTTTGTCAGTCTTGAAGCTGAAATTCCCGAGCTGCTGTACCGCGGCATGAAGGACTTCATTGGTCGTCATCCCAGCTGGGATCAGTACCGGGTGATGAGCTCGGCTCTGGCCAACTTCCTCTTTCAGAACGGTTGTGAAGACCGTGCAGTCACTGAGCGCTATTTGGATGATTTGTTCAGTCGTTCCCGCCTTTGATTGCTTGCTGGCAGGCCCTTCGGGTGACAGCCATCATTGTCAACGTCGGGCTTTGCCAGGCTGAAGTGGGCCAGCAGGCACCGTCGACCACTAGAACGTTCGGGCAGCGCCAGAGCCTGTTCCATCGATCCACCACGCTGGTGCATTCATCGCTGCCCATGGCGGCACCCCCCACTTCATGGATGTAGTACCCCGGGGGCGGTGCTCCACTGGCGAGCGCGGCACTCCCCGCCACCAGTGGTTCGATCAGGGGCATGTGAACAAGATCCTGGAGTGGCCTCATCTCTCCACCAGCGGCTTCGATGGCCTGTTTCATCGTGCTCTGCATGTGCTCCACCATCGCTTCTTCGTTCAACCCCCAACGACAGTCGATGTGAACGATGGGGACGTCCCATCGATCGGTTTGGGTGGACAGGCTGACGTGGTTATGGGCCTGTGCAAGCACCTCGCCATGGCCGATCAAGAAGCCCAGACGAGAGTGTGATTGGCGCTTTAGAGCTTCAGGAGGGTCAAAGCGATTGATCCCTCCCCACAGGCCATAGCCCCGAAGGAAATTCACAGACCTCGTGCCTTCCAGACAGGGTCCAAAGGGGATGAAAAAGCTTCCCGCCCCTGAGAGTGGTGCGGGATTGATCACGTCCGACTGGGCTGGAATCGCGAAAAATCGACAGCTGGAGACGTGGTCCATCAGGTATTGGCCTAGCCGCCCGGAGGGATCCCTGAAGCCTTCGCTGCAGTGTTGCTCTTCTGAATTCAGCAGAATGCGCAAACTTTGAATCGTGGAGGCGCAAAGCACGATCAGGGGGGCTTCAAGGCGGCAGCGGCTGCCGTCGCTCAGGTTCACTGCGATCACGCCCGTGGCCCGATCTTGGCCTGGCGCGATCACCAGCTTCTCCACCATCTGATTGCTACAAACCTCCACAAGCCCCGTGGCCAGGGCGCGTTTCAGGGTGCTTCCCGTGCTGCTTGAACGGGGCCAAGCGGCCTTTTGGTTTTTGGACGGTTGTTCAAAGCCCCGAGAAGCTATCCAGGGGAAGCCAAGCTCTCGTTGCACTTTGGAGGCGAACGCCTCTTCTTCTTTGGTGGAGGGCAGTGCAGTAGTCGCCCACCCATCGGGCAGTTGCTCGAGGCCGTCGCGACGACCATGAACCGCCAGTAGTTGTTCCAGGGCGGTGTAGTGCGGTGCCAGATCGTCGTAGTCAATCGGCCACTCCGACCCATGACCATCCTCGGCGGCAGCCTTGAACTCACGATTCGATAGTCGCAGGGTGATGCCACCCCAGGTCAGGCTTCTGCCACCCACCTGATGGCCGCGGGTCCAGAGGAATGGGCGCTGATGGGGATGGCTGTAGGGATGCTTCTGCTCATCGATATAGAGCAGGGGATTTTGTTTCCAATAACCGGGATGTTGGGCCTGTCGGCGATGGGTGCCCCCGATGAGTCCTTCCAGCCTGCGGATGCTGTTGCCAGGTTCTCCTCCCATCGCCTTCCGGGGGGTGAGATCAGGACCCGCCTCAAGCACCAGAACACGGACCCCTGCCTCCGCCAGAGTCATCGCTGCCACCCCTCCGGTGGCGCCTGAGCCAACCACAATTGCCTCGAATGGGCTTTGGTTCATGGCAGTGCTGAATCCTGAAGCCATTGTGTGTTGATCCATGCCCTCCGCTAAGAACAATGTCGCAGGATCTGCGCCTCTCTCGTTGACAGCAGCAGAGGCTCTTGGACAAACAACAAAAAACCCCCGAAGCGTTTGGCCTCGGGGGTTTTGAATTGGTGGCGGGGGGGAGATTTGAACTCCCGACCTTCGGGTTATGAGCCCGACGAGCTACCAGACTGCTCTACCCCGCGATGACTCAAAAAGTATACATCCCGTGGTTCGCCGCCGCCGCTACTCAATCCTTCAGCTCTCCTGGAAGCGCAGGGCTCCCTCCACCTCTAGATGCACTCCTGGATTGAGGATTAGCACCTGCTCTTCAAGCTCTTGAAGGCTCCCGGGCGTCAACCAGTCCAGTTGTTGAAGCAGATGAAGAGCGACGGCTTGTTTGGCACGTCTGGCACCGTCTTCCACCTTGATCGCGACGCCCATTCCTTCGCCGATCCTGCTGAGGCACTGAATGCCTTCGGCGCCACCTTTGCTCAGTACCTGACCATGGCTACGGCGCATCAGTTCGGTGTCGAATCTCCCCTCGCCCGCCACGATGTGGGGGTGCGCCAGCATCGCCCTGCTGATCTGCTCCAGTTCTGCCTGGGTGGATGCTCCGAGATGGGCGTAAAGCAAGGCCATTTGCGGGAGTTGGAGACGCAGTGTTGGTGCACCGCAGTCGTCCCTGGCGGCGATCAGTTCATCAGGCGGTAGGCCCAAAAGCTCGGCAACTCGTCGGTTCACCTCTTGCTGCAAGGGATGATCGCCTTGGAGATAACTCTCTGTGGGCCAGGCCATCTTTCGACAGGTTGCCAGAAAGGCAGCGTGCTTGCCTGAGCAGTTGTGTTCCAGCGGACTGCTCGCTCCATCAGGTATCGGACACTGCAGCTGTGAAGATTCCAGTTCGGCATTCCAGAGAATCTTGAAGGCTTCGCGGGCATGCTCTGCAGTGCCGGAATGGGAGGCGCAGCTGATGGCCAAGCCCTTATCGCCGCATTGCACTTGGGCTGCCGCCCCACTACTGAGAAATGGCAGTGCCTGGAATGGCTTGAGGGCGGAGCGGATGAAACTTTCATAGTCAGCTCGTCCAGCCCGCATCAAAATCCGACCGCGCTGGTCACAGACCACGGCATGAACGCGGTGCACGGATTCCACGCTGGAACCGCGTTTCAGCCTCACTTCTAGGGGGGGCATGCCCGTGGAGGAAGGACCGCCGCCGAGGCTTGAGGGCAGTGCCATGGGAACGGCTGGTTCGGTGTGTTCAGAGAGCCTGGCAGAGACTGGCGCCAATCAGCATGAGTCCAGCAGTCCAGGCCATGGCTCGCGCGAGTCGTCCAAGGATTGGTCGCACTTCATGGCGTGCCATCAGCAGGTCACGCTGCCGCCATGCAAGCGGCTTTTCCCACACCTGACCGTCATACCAACCTGATTCCTCGTATTCCACCTGTTCTGAGAGCAGGCGTTTGTGCACGTAACTCCATCCCAACCACTGACGCACCAGTAGCAGCATGGGAAGTACTAGGGCTGAAACTGCCCCGGCTGACAACAGTCTGGGTAGGTCGTTACGCAGGAGCCAGCTGCCACTGGCCACGGTCATGGTGATCGGCATGATCCCAAGCCAGCTGATCAGCAGAGCCAGATCAAGACTGCGCTGGGATGTTGTGGGCCAGGTGAAGAACCAGGACTCACACAGCTGCTGGAATTCCTCCTGGGGACGTTGCTCATGAGGCACTGGGCAGGCACTGGTGCTGGCCATCAACGCTGATCAGAGTGCCTGTTCGCTTGGTGACGCTACGAAGTCTTTGCGTTCTCCGTGACCCCAGAAGGCTTCGAGGTCATAAAAACTGCGTTCACCCGGCTGAAGAATATGAACGATCAACTCCCCATAGTCGAGTAGAGCCCAACGGCCTTCGTTCACCCCTTCTTTGCGCAGAGGAAGTCGGCCTGTGGTTTCTTCCAGCTTGTCCTGCACGGAGCGGGCGATGGCACGCACTTGAACATCACTTTGGCCACCAGCGAAGACCATCCAGTCGGCCAGGCTCGAAACCTCGTCCACCCGGATCAATTCAATGTCGGTTGCCTTGCGATCATCACAGGCATCGGCAGCCATTTGGGCGAGCTGCTCGCTATCCATAAACATTCTCACTGGTCACAGACTCTCTCGACCCCTGTTGCTGAGCCATTTCAGCCCTTGCTTTGCTGGCGCTTTTGCGCAGGGCCTCCAGACGATCTTCGTAGAAGCTGCGCTTTTTCTTCTTGCGCGTCTGCTCCACCAATTCTTTCAACGCACCACCAAGACTTTTGTAGGCATTGGGAACGCTATAGCCAAATCGGCAGGCGAGATCAATCGCTCTTTCGTCGGCCGCGATCGCGTCCTGCAAGCGTTTCTCTGAATTGTTTTTGAGATAAAGCCTGTAGCCGGCAAAGCCGGAGAGACCCAGTGCCATCACCAGTAGCAGTCCGTCTTGGACCCACAGCTCACCGATGGCACCGCCCAGGCCGATGGCCAACGCCGCCATCTCCCAGCCGTCTCGAGGGATGGTGTCGTTCTGAACCCGACCCACTTCATGCCAGAACAGCAGATTGCGGTGATCCAGGGCGAGGTTGTCCCAATGCTCCAGATCCACCTGGATTTCCACCTCATCTCTGCCGATCTCCTCCAGGGTGATCAGCGGCGGTTCAACGGCAGCTGCGGCCTCCACGAACACCCAGCTCTGCATTTCCGGTGGCAGCAGCCCCTTGAGGCGCTGGAGCTCGCTCATAGTCCTCGCTTACTTCCCTATCCATTCACGCTAGCGAGTGATGGTTGAAAGCCGCCGTGTTGGGGGTGTCGCGTGGGAGGCTGTACAGGTTTGGCTACTTGCAAAGGCCCATGCCCCGGCGGTCTGATCTTCGTCGCATCCTTCTGCTGGGTTCCGGTCCGATCGTGATCGGACAAGCCTGTGAATTTGATTACTCCGGAACGCAGGCCTGCAAAGCTCTTCGGGCCGATGGTTACGAAGTGGTGTTGGTGAATTCCAACCCCGCCTCAATCATGACCGATCCGGAGCTGGCGGATCGTACCTATATCGAGCCCCTGACCCCGGAGGTTGTCACCCGGGTGATCGAACAGGAGCGCCCTGATGCTCTGCTCCCGACCATGGGTGGACAGACGGCTCTCAACCTTGCCGTTGCCTTAGCTGAGAACGGAACGTTGGATCGCTTCGGCGTGGAACTGATCGGTGCCGACCTCCCTGCTATTCGCAAGGCGGAGGATCGCCAACTGTTTAAGCAGGCCATGGAGCGCATTGGCGTGAAGGTGTGTCCTTCCGGGATCGCTTCAAGTCTTGAGGAAGCTGAAGCCGTGGGTGCGGCGATCACGACGTTCCCTCGCATTATTCGACCAGCCTTCACCCTCGGCGGTAGTGGAGGGGGCATTGCCTACAACCCTGAGGAGTACGCCGCAATTTGCAAAAGCGGACTGGAGGCCAGCCCTGTTTCCCAAATCTTGATCGAACAGTCTCTGCTCGGTTGGAAAGAATTTGAGCTGGAGGTGATGCGCGATCAGGTCGACAACGTCGTGATCGTTTGCAGCATCGAAAACCTCGATCCGATGGGGGTGCACACCGGCGATTCGATCACCGTGGCTCCTGCTCAGACTCTGACCGATCGGGAATATCAACGCTTACGCGATCAGTCGATTGCCATTATTCGCGAGATCGGTGTGGCCACTGGGGGCAGCAACATCCAGTTCGCCATCAATCCTGCGGATGGCGATGTTGTGGTGATCGAGATGAACCCTCGGGTGAGTCGATCCTCGGCCTTAGCGAGCAAGGCCACCGGTTTCCCGATTGCCAAGATCGCTGCCCGATTAGCCGTTGGTTACACCCTCGATGAGATCCTCAACGACATCACGGGTAAGACGCCGGCCTGTTTTGAGCCGACGATCGATTATGTGGTCACCAAAATCCCTCGTTTCGCCTTTGAGAAGTTCCGCGGTTCTCCTGCGGTTCTCACCACTGCGATGAAATCCGTGGGCGAGGCGATGGCGATTGGTCGCTGCTTCGAAGAGTCGTTTCAGAAAGCATTGCGCTCTTTGGAAACCGGCCTATCGGGCTGGGGATGTGATCGCCCTGATGCGCCTGTTACGGCCGTTGAACTCGAACGCAGTCTGCGAACCCCTTCTCCCGACCGGATCCTTGCTGTGCGAGCGGCGATGGTGGAAGGTCGCAGTGATGCTGAGATCCATGCACTCAGTCGTATCGATCCTTGGTTCCTCGCCAAGCTGCGCACGCTGATTGATTGTGAGAAAGCGCTTTTAAGCAACCGCAACCTGGCAGAACTGAGTGCTGATGATCTGCTTCAGCTCAAGCAATTGGGCTATTCCGACCGTCAGATCGCCTGGGCCACAGGTTGTGATGAGCTGGATGTACGCAGTCGACGCCATCAACTGAGCATCACGCCTCTGTTCAAAACCGTTGATACCTGCGCTGCTGAATTCGCATCCACCACTCCCTATCACTACTCAACCTATGAGCGACGCGTCCAGCGTCTTAACGACGCTGGAGAACTGGACACTCTGCCGCCGATGAATGAGGTGCAATCGGAGCAACGCCGCAAGGTGATGATCCTCGGCGGTGGGCCTAATCGGATCGGCCAGGGCATCGAATTTGATTATTGCTGTTGCCACGCTTCCTTCTCCGCCCAGGAACGGGGCTTCGCCACGGTGATGGTCAATAGCAATCCTGAGACGGTTTCCACTGACTACGACAGCAGTGACCGTCTTTATTTTGAGCCTCTCACCCTCGAGGATGTGCTCAATGTGATCGAGGCCGAGCGTCCTGAAGGGGTGATTGTTCAGTTTGGTGGTCAAACCCCTCTCAAGCTGGCCCTGCCTTTACTGCGCTGGCTTGACAGTGAAGCTGGACGCCAGACCGGAAGCCGAATTCTGGGTACGTCGCCTGCTTCGATCGACCGGGCGGAAGATCGGGAACAGTTCGAGGCCATTCTGCGCGAGTTGGAGATTCGTCAGCCTCGGAATGGTCTGGCTCGAAGTGAAGAAGAGGCTCGTTCGGTGGCGGATCGGGTTGGTTATCCGGTGGTCGTGCGTCCTTCCTATGTGCTCGGTGGTCGGGCGATGGAGGTGGTTTTCGATGAGCAGGAGCTCAATCGCTACATGGTGGAAGCTGTGCAGGTGGAGCCGGACCATCCAGTGCTGATCGATCAGTATCTGGAGAACGCAGTCGAGGTGGATGTTGATGCCCTCTGCGATCGGGATGGGACCGTGGTGATCGGGGGACTCATGGAGCACATCGAGCCCGCGGGCATCCATTCAGGTGACTCAGCCTGTTGTTTGCCATCGGTTTCGCTTGGTGAGCAGGCGCTCCAACTCATCCGTCGTTGGACCGAAGCCTTGGCCCTAGCGCTCAAGGTTCAGGGGTTGATCAACCTGCAGTTCGCCGTGCAGCGCGATGCCGAGGGAGAAGAGGTTGTCTACATCATCGAGGCCAATCCTCGCGCTTCCCGCACCGTGCCGTTTGTGGCCAAGGCCACAGGTGTTCCGCTTGCCCGTATCGCCACCCGGCTGATGACTGGAGAAACGCTCGCTGACGTTGGCTTATTGGCCGAGCCGCAACCACCGTTGCAGGCAGTGAAGGAAGCGGTTCTGCCCTTCCGGCGATTCCCTGGTGCTGACTCCGTGCTCGGCCCCGAAATGCGTTCCACCGGTGAGGTGATGGGCTCAGCTCGCGAGTTCGGGATGGCCTATGCCAAGGCTGAACTCGCGGCTGGGGATGCACTGCCAACCTCTGGACGCGTGTTTCTCTCCACTCACGATCGTGACAAACAGGCCCTTGTTCCGGTGGCGTTGCGACTGATCGAACTTGGCTTTGAGCTCACGGCCACGTCCGGTACTGCTCAAGCGCTCCAGCAGGCCGGCCTTGAGGTCAGCTCCGTTTTGAAGGTTCACGAAGGCAGACCCAATATTGAAGATCTGATCCGTTCGGGCGGGATCCAATTGGCGATCAACACGCCGATCGGCCGTCAGGCAGCCCACGATGATCGTTATATCCGTAGAGCTGCGCTGGATTACTCAGTGCCAACCGTGACCACCCTGGCAGGGGCTAGGGCTGCAGTTGAAGCGATTGCAGCCCTGCAGGCAGAGACCCTTTCGATCCATGCCTTGCAAGATGTTCACCAGACAATGCCAAGCCATTAGGGTCGTCTTCAACGACATCCCTTCTCGTTGTGACCCAGGCCCTTCCCACCCAGATTGCACCCGGCAGTGATTGTCGGGAGGCGTTTCAAGCCGCTTACGCCAATCGCTACACCTGGGATCCTGGTTTCGCTGGTTACAAGGGTCGTTGCATCTGGGAGCAAGGCGACCGTCGTGTGGAGGGCACGTTCAGCGTGGGAGCCGATCTGAAGGCCTCTGTGGACGGTGTTGATGATGCTGAAGTGCAGAAAGCGCTTGCCTCTCAGCTCTGGGAGGTCGCCATCCACCGTGTGCGTCGCAGTTTCGACCAAGTGCATGGCGACAACACCTTCACGGCTGGTGAAAGCACCGATGCTGGAGTGGAAGTGATCATCGGCGGCAAGGGTGAAGGTGATCGTTATCGGATCAAGAACGATGTGGTGACGATGGTTCATCGCCATATTCACGGCACGGTGGTGACCATTCACACCGGCAGTACCACCGACACCGGAGCCGGCTACCTCAGCCATACCTACACCAGTCAGTACTCCGACCCGGCGACGGGTGAAGCGCGTGGCCCTGAAAACCAATTTGAAGACACATTTGTGCCCCTAGAGCCCGATGGTTTCTGGGTTCTTCAGCAACGTGTGATCAAGACCGCTGCCGATGGCGATGACACTCTTGGTCATCAGATCTTCCGATTTGAATCACTTCAATCGCTTTGAATCTTGGCTTCTCTCTCTGGGATTTGAGACTTTTACGATTGCGTTTTTCTGGTTTTTAAGATGCAAGATTTCATCACGCTTGTTAATTCCAAGGTAGGTGCATTCGCATGGGGGCCATGGACTGTGGCTCTCATCGCAATTACAGGCATCTTTTTGATGGTTGGGCTTCGCTGTATTCCGTTGCGCAAGCTCGGATATGGCTTCAAGCTCCTCTTTGAGCCTGTTGATCAGCGTGGTGAGGGAGAGATCTCTCCGTTCCAGGCCTTGATGACGTCGTTGGCGGCCACCATTGGGACCGGAAACATTGCTGGGGTCTCCACGGCGATCGCCGTTGGTGGTCCGGGGGCAATCTTTTGGATGTGGTTGATCGCTATCTTCGGGATCGCGACTAAATATGCAGAAGCAGTGCTGGCTGTCCATTTCCGTGAAACTGACGCGGAAGGCAATCATGTGGGCGGCCCGATGTATTACATCCGCAATGGATTGGGCCATGGTTGGACCTGGATGGCAGGCTTGTTTGCTTTTTTTGGCATGCTCGCCGGCTTTGGAATCGGCAATGGTGTTCAGGCATTTGAACTGGCTAAAGCCCTCGAAAAGACCACGCAAATCCCCCGCAGTGCGACTGGCGTTGTACTTGGCGTACTGATTTTTCTGGTTGTGATCGGTGGTGTCCGTCGGATTGCGAGAGCGGCTTCTGCGATTGTTCCTGTGATGGCAATCCTCTACATCGGTGCATGCCTTGTCATCCTTTCGATGCACATCAATCAAATCCCAAGTGCTTTTGGCCTGATCTTTAGTTCCGCATTCAGTGGTCAGGCTGCTGTTGGTGGTGTGTTTGGAGCCGTTGTGCTGCAAGGCCTCAAGCGGGGCATTTTCTCCAATGAAGCTGGTTTGGGTAGTGCTCCGATAGCCCATGCTGCTTCCAAAACCACCAGCGCAGTTCGTCAGGGATCAGTTGCCATGCTCGGCACCTTCATTGACACATTTGTGGTCTGCACGATGACAGCCCTTGTCGTGATCACAAACTATTCTGAAACTCTGTTGGGGATGACTGATAAGGCAAGGAAGGCTTTGTCTGGATCTGACATTTCGATCACGGCTTTTGGACTTGGCATTAATGGTGGTGGAGTGATTGTGACTGCAGGCATTGTTGTTTTTGCCTTTACGACAATTCTGGGATGGAGTTTTTATGGAGAGAAGTGCACTCAGTTCCTGTTTGGAGAGAAGGCCATTCTTCCCTACCGTCTGGTTTGGATTGCAGTTGCTGTTTGTGCCGCTATCGCCGGAGAGAAAGGTCTTGTCTGGGATGTTTCTGACACCCTTAATGGCTTGATGGCTCTGCCGAATCTTTTTGCGCTCCTGCTTCTGTCTGGAACCGTGTTTAAGCTCACACGTGCCCATCGCTTTTCTGAAGGTTGAGCTTGACAAGCTGATTTTCCCTGGCTGAAACAACAAAAAAGCCTCCGAATTTGCGGAGGCTTTTTCTTGGTCGTTCTGGCTATGCAGTTTCTGCTGTTGTTCAGCCTTCCTCAGGCAGAGGGGTGACGTCGTTGAGGCGTTCGTTCAACTGCATCGCCATCGACTGACGACCCACTGCCAGCACCTTGAGAGTGTCTTCGTGCATGCGCAACTGAGCATCAGCAACTTGCATGCCACGCACCAGTTCCTTCAGCTCGTCGGGCAGTGCATTGAGGTCATAACGCTTGCCTTCGAAGGTGAGTACCGGGTTCTGATCCTGGGAGAGGTCTGAGGTGGTCATGATTCTTTTTCGCTCTGCGGGATTTTACCGGCGTCGGCCTTGTCAGCTTCATTGGGTTGGCCGGTTGTCTGATCTGGTTTGGCCCTCTGAAGCCGTTTGAAGAAAAACATCAGCAAACCTCCCACTTGGCTGGTTTCCACAAGCTCCCATCCTTCGTTGCCGAGCAGATTGAGGAAATGCTGTAGCTGGGCTGCAGGGTGCTTCTGCTCCAGGGGTGGTTGCTGATACATCTGGGGGAATTCACGCTTAATGAATTCCGGACTTAGAGAACCCTGCAGTTTTTTGCTGGCTGCCTCAGGGGTGGATGGCTTGGGTGGAGCATCATTGTTGATGTTGATATGAACGACGCGATATTCCCAGCGCTGTTGAGGGTTGTTGGTTTCGTTGTCCGTCGTTGGCCGTTGCTCACTCTCTTGGGGATCGGTGGGTGTGGGTTGCGGGTTCTCCATTAGTTGCTTCCGATGGCATTGACCCGGATGAACTGCCGTTCACACAATTCGCGGTAGCGACCGTTGCTGGCCATCAGTTGGTCGTGGCTTCCTTGCTCACGGATGCTTCCTTTCTCCAGAACAACAATTTGGTCCGCTTCCTGAACGGTTGCAAGTCGGTGGGCAATTACCAGCACAGTTCGCCCTTGCATTGCCTGACGAAGCCCCAGTTGCACAGCGGCTTCCGCCTCTGCATCGAGTGCACTTGTTGCTTCATCCAGCAGCAACACCGCAGGATTGCCAAGCACCGCCCTGGCAATGGCGATCCGCTGTAACTGGCCACCCGAGACATTGGTGCCTCGCTCTTCAAGCTGTGTGTCATAGCCATTCGGTAGGGCCATGATGAAGTCATGGGCATTGGCCAGACGAGCCGCTTCGATCAGTTGGTCGTGGCTGATCGAACGCCCGAAACGAATGGCATCGGCGACGCTTCCTGAGAACACCGTGGTTCGTTGTGGCACCAGTGCCACCTGTTGGCGAAGCTCACGTGCTCTCACTTGACTGAGATTCTTCCCATCCAGGCAGATCTCGCCAGATTGGGCTGTGTTGAAGCGCAGCAGCAGGGAAAATAGGGTGCTCTTACCAGCGCCTGATGGTCCCACCAGGGCAACCACCTGTCCGGCCTGAATGGCGAGGTTGATGTCGCGCAGCACCGGTTTGCCATCTCCATAGGCAAAGTTCACCTGCTGGAGACGCAGGTTGCCCTGGGGACGAACGAGTGAAAGGGCTGGTGATGGATCCTTGGCTTCTTGGGGTTCCTTCTCGATCTGTCGCAGTCGCCTCAATGAGGCCTGACCCTGCTGGAATTCATTGAAATTGTTGGTGACGTGTGCGATCGGGTCAATCAGCACCACCAGACCAGTGAGATAGCTGCTCAAGCCAGCAATGGTTAGGCCATCGTTCTGAATCCTCCAAGCAGCCAGCCCCAGAACGGAGAAGAGCCCGACGACCTCGATCATTCCTACGACGGGGTGCTGGAGTGCCACAAGGCTGTAGGTGAGGTGCCGGGCCTGACGGTGTTGGTCAATCTCCTCTTCGAAACGTCCCTGCAGCCAGGGTTCGGCGGCGAAGGCACGCACAAGCGGAAGGCCTTCGATGGCTTCTCCCAGCAGACCGGCCAGTTCGCTCACTTTTTTCTGGCTGCGTTCGGTGGCGGCCATCACCCGTGCTCCGAACAAGCTGATCAGCCAGATGATGACCGGGGCGAGCAGCAGGATGGATGCAGTCAGTTTCCAGTCGAGCCAGAGCATGTAGCCGAGCACGGCCAGCAACTGGAGGACGCTTGGAAGCGTGTCGTGGATGGATTTGTAGAGCACCTCGCTGACGCGATCTGCGTCTTCTGTGAGTCGGTAGGTGAGATCTCCTGCTGACAGCTTTTCCAATGCTCCTAGTTCAACCGTCTGCAAACGGCTGAACAGATTGCTGCGCAGGGTCTTGCTCACCTGTAGAGCCGGCCCAGCAAGCAGGGAGTCTTGACCGAACTGGGCCAGCTTCTGAACCGCAAAAATCAGCACGCCTTGCCCAATCAGGCCGAGCACCCGCCCGAGATCCCGTGATCCGAGTGCAGGGAAGAGAGCACCCGCCAGATTGAGCAGCCATAGAAAACTGCTCACGTAAACGAGCATGCACAACACCCCCAGCACCAACTGCCGCAGATGGGGTCGGAGCAGGGGCAGAAGCCTGCGAAAGCCTGCCTCGGAGGGTTTCAGCATCGCGTCAGACTATCAATGCTCTTTCTCGCAATCCGTCGCCCATGCGGCTCGATCAATTCCTGAAGTGGCAAGGCTGGGTCGCGACCGGTGGAGAGGCCAAGATGCGCATCCAGGCGGGAGAAGTGCAGGTGAATGACGTTGTAGAAACCCGTCGTGGTCTCCAGCTTCAGGTTGGTGATCGCGTGACGATGGGCTGCGATCATTCCGAAGTCACTGCGGTCTGAGGCCAAAAAGCTCGCGCTGGAACGTAAGTTGTCTGCTGCTGACCGTCCGAGGACCCGAGCGTGCGTAAACCGGTGATCGCTGGCAACTGGAAGATGCACATGACCTGTGCTCAGGCCAGGGAATGGATGGCCACGTTTCTACCGTTGATCGCTGCCACCCCAAATGATCGAGAACTCGTGGTGGCGCCACCCTTCACGGCGATCTCCACCATGGCTGATTTGGTGAAGGGGTCGACGCTTGAACTTTCCAGCCAAAATGTGCACTGGGAAGGGCACGGTGCTTACACCGCCGAAATTGCTCCTGGAATGCTTCTGGAGCATGACGTTGTCTACGCCATTGTTGGCCACAGTGAGCCTCGCAAATATTTCAGCGAGAGTGACGAACAAATCAATCATCGTGCCCGTTCCGCCCAATCGAATGGATTGATCCCGATCGTCTGTGTTGGTGAAACAGACGAGCAGCGCACCCGTGGAGAGGCGGAACGGGTGATCCGTCGTCAGGTTGAACAGGGGCTTGAGGGCCTTGATCCCGCCAAGCTGATCGTGGCCTATGAGCCGATCTGGGCGATCGGAACGGGCAAAACATGTGAATCCACTGAGGCGAACCGTATCTGTGGGCTGATTCGCAGCTGGGTTGGATCCCCAGATCTCATTATTCAGTACGGAGGATCGGTGAAACCCGGCAATATCGATGAATTGATGTCGATGAGCGACATTGATGGAGTGCTTGTGGGTGGTGCGTCTCTGGAGGCGGAAAGCTTCGCTCGGATTGCCAACTATCAGGCTGCCTGAACGGTGTGATGACGCAGCCTCGATCTCCTTGGCCAGCAGCATGGGGAACGCGTACGGCTGTGATGGGGGTGATCAATCTCACCCCCGACTCATTCAGTGATGGCGGTCGCTTTAATACACCGGAGCTGGCACTGAGACAGGCCAGTCGCCAGTTGTCTGATGGTGCTGATCTGCTGGATCTTGGTGCCCAAAGCACCAGACCCGGCGCGGAGGAGGTGGGGGCTACTGAGGAGATCAGTCGATTGCTTCCGCCTTTGAAGGCCATTCGTTCTGCCTATCCGCAGTCGTTAATTTCCGTCGACACCTTTCTTGCTCCTGTGGCGGAAGCTGCTCTTGAGGCAGGGGCTGATTGGATCAATGATGTCAGCGGTGGGCGGCGTGATCCGGGCATGTTTCCCCTCATCGCTGCTGCAGGTTGTCCTTATGTGCTGATGCACAGCCGTGGTGACAGCCAAACGATGGATGCCATGACCACCTACCACGATGTAGTTAGTGACGTGCTCCAGTCTCTCCAGGAGGCGAGCAATCGTGCTGCAGCGGCAGGTGTCGCCCGCAATCAGCTGATTTGGGATCCGGGCCTGGGTTTCGCTAAAACCACAACACAGAATTTGTTGTTACTCCAGGAGTTGGAGCGATTGGTGGCCGTTGGAGTGCCACTGTTGCTCGGCCCCTCTCGAAAACGCTTTATCGGTGATGTGCTCAATGAGAAACGTGCCAAGGCCCGCATCTGGGGCACGGCGGCTGTGTGCTGCCGAGCTGCGGCAGCTGGTGTTGGAGTCTTGAGGGTGCACGATGTCGCCCCGATTCGTCAGTTGGTTCAGATGTCCTCTGCAATCCTTCCGATTCGCTAGAACTATTGCCTCTGACGCGCCTTCTGTTGTGAGCAGCCCAGCGGCCGAACTCACCTTTCTGTATGACGGCGCTTGCCCGTTGTGTTTGCGCGAGGTGCGATTTCTGCGTCGCCGTGATCACCATCACCGCATTCATTTTGTGGATGTTGATGCTGATGACTACGACCCATCTCTTTGGGCGGGGATCAGTTATCGCGCAGCGATGACGCGGATTCATGCCATCCGGAACGATGGTTCAGTGCTGACGGATGTCGCTGTTTTTAGGGAGTGCTATCGGTTGATCGGTATGGGTTGGTTGTACGCACCGACAACCTGGCCCGTCCTGTCTGGTTGGGTCGATCGTTTTTATGGACTATGGGCTGCTCAACGACTTCGCCTGACGGGACGTTGCGACTTGAATTCCCTTTGTGATTGCAGGAATCAAAGCACTGCTTGATGCAATAAAAAACCCTGCTTTTGCTTTAAAGCAGGGTTGATTCGTTATGGATTAGTGCGTTGTGAATGCTGAATTATTTCAGCTCACGCCCTCGATCTTGTCTTCTACTTCTTGATAGAGCTCCTGCAGTTGTTGGATGTTCTCATCAGACGTCTCCCAGTAGCCGCGTCCATTGACCTCAAGCAGTGTTCCGACGATGCGACGGAAGCTGTGGGGGTTGAGTTCTAACAGACGCTTGCGCATCTCTGGATCATTGATAAAGGTTTCGTTGGCCTCTTCGTAAACGAAGTTGTCAACACTGCCGCTCGTTGCGCTCCAGCCCAGGGTGAAGTTGAGGCGCTTGGCAACCTCTCTCACTCCTTCATAGCCGGAGTCGAGCATTCCTTCGTACCACTTGGGATTGAGAAGCTTTGTGCGTGAATCCAGTCGGATGGTTTCACTTAAGGAACGTACCTGTGCGTTCGCAGTGGTGGTATCTGCGATGTAGCTGGTTGGGGCCTTGCCATCATCCCGCAAGCCTTGAATCAGTTTTGTAGGGTCACTATCGAAGTAGTGGCTCACATCTGTGAGGGAGATTTCTGCTGAATCAAGATTTTGGAAGGTGACGTCAGCAGTTTTCATTGCCGATTCGAACACCTCTCGCTTTTGATTCATTTCACCTGGGTTGTCAGCATTGAAGGCGAAGGTTTTACGAGAAAGGTACATCTCCTGAAGCTCTCCTTCTTCTTCCCAGGTGCTGTTCTCCACAGCGAGATTGACGTTGGAGCTGTAGCTGCCGCTGGCATTTGAGAAAACTCTACAGGCGGCATCTCGGAGGCTGGTGCCATCCTTTTCTGCTTGCTCAAGTGAGTGCTTACGCACGAAGTTTTGCTCCAGTGGCTCTTCAGCCTCCGCTGCCATCTTCACTCCCTGATCGATCAATGCCATCTGGTTGATGAAGAGATCTCGGAACACACCTGAACAGTTCACCACCACATCGATGCGAGGACGTCCAAGCTCTTCGAGGCTGATCAGTTCCAGCTTGTTGACGCGACCAAGGGAGTCAGGAACTGGGCGCACACCGATGAACCAGAGAATCTGGGCTAGCGATTCTCCATAGGTTTTGATGTTGTCAGTGCCCCAAAGAACGCAGGCAATCGTTTCCGGCCATGTGCCCTCTTCCTGTTTTTGCCGCTCGATCAATTTGTCCACCACACCTTTGGCCGCAGCCACGGCGGCACGGGTTGGGATGGCCTGGGGATCAAGCGCGTGGATGTTTTTCCCACTCGGAAGCACGCCGGGATTGCGAATCGGATCCCCACCTGGCCCGGGAAGTACATATTCGCCATCGAGGGCGCGCAGAAGGCTGCCCATCTCCATGTCTGCGCAGACCTGTTCAAGGCAGAAGCGCAAGTAAGCAAACAGTTTGTCGAGTTCTGCTGAATTCGTATTCGGGAAGCCGGCGCTGGAGCATGCGCGTAGCCAAGGGGAGGAAGGCTTAAAGCCAAACTTGGCTAGCAACTCGTAGAACCAGGCAAAGCTGTTGCGCAGGCTGACGCGACCATCGCGACCGGTCAGAGATTGCACCATCGCGCCAACTGCAGCACGGGAGGTCTCCGTGATGGTGCGGTTGAGTTCCACATCAGCGAGCACACCGTCGTCGTTGCCTTTGTAGATGTCTTCGATGGATCGGCCCATGGCTTCTGCCAAGAGGCCAGGCAAGGAGCGCAGCCCATCTTCCTCTCGCTCCAGTGCCGCGATGTTGACCAGAGTGGCAATCGCTTCTTCCGCCGTGGGTGGTTTGCCGATGGTGTGCAGACCACAGGGAAGTAGACGACTCTCGATTTCCATCAATTGGCGATACACCGCTCCGACGAGGGCATCACGGCCTTCGAGATCAAGCGCAGAGGAGTCGTCGTTGGGCAAATCGACATCTTTGTCGAGATTGCAGAGGCGTGCCGTCTCCACGATCGTGTTGACAATTTGGATTCCACGCCCACCCTCGCGGAGCTGCTGGTAGGAACCGACAAGTTCACCAAGCTCTTTCAGCCCCTTGTAGAGGCCTGCATTTTCTGCAGGAGGGGTGAGGTAACTGATGGTTGAGGCGTAACCACGGCGCTTGGCGATGGTGGCTTCTGAAGGATTATTGGCGGCGTAGTAATAGAGGTTTGGCAGTGCGCCGATGAGGGAGTCGGGATAGCAGGTTTCACTCATCCCCATCTGCTTGCCGGGCATGAATTCCAGCGAACCGTGGGTGCCGAAATGCAGCACAGCATCGGCGTTCCAGATCTTCTCTAGGTAGGTGTAATAAGCGGCGAAACCATGATGAGGACTGGCGCTGCGGGAGTAAAGGAGTCGCATTGGATCTCCCTCGTAGCCAAATGTGGGTTGAACACCCACGAAGACGTTACCGAAGTGACGGCCGTAGATCAGCAGATTTTGTCCATCACTATTGAGGTTTCCTGGCGGTTTTCCCCAGTTTTCTTCAAGCCGTTCTGAATAAGGCGTGAGGCGCTCGTATTCCTCAACGCTCATGCGGTGAGCGATTGACAGTTCTGGAGCACCTTCCATCGCCTCGGGGTCATTGATGACCGCCTCCATCAGCGCCTTTGGATTGCGGGGCAGGTTCTGTACGTCGTACCCCTTGGCCTTCATTTCCTCGAGGACGCGATGGATGGAGCCAAAGACATCGAGGTAGGCGGCGGTGCCGACGTTGCCTTTGTCGGGTGGAAAGCTGAAGACCGTGATTGCCAGCTTTTTCTCTTGCCGTGGTTTGATTCGCAGTGACGACCAGCGGATTGCGCGTTCCGCGATGGCATCCACCCGGTCTTGAAGGGTGTGAGCCTTGCCGGTGGCATCATCACGGCCTGAGAGCACGATGGGTTCAATGGCGCCGTCCAGTTCGGGGATGGCGATTTGCAGTGCAACCTGTACTGGGTGCAGACCGAGGTCACTGTCTTCCCACTCTTGGGTGGTCTGGAACACCAGTGGAAGCGCCACCATGTAAGGACGATTCAGTCGCTTGAGGGCGTCGACTGCCTTGGGGTGATCTTGTCTTGCCGGTCCCCCAACCAGTGCGAAGCCAGTGAGAGACACCACCCCATCCACTAGGGGCTGATCCTGATTGAGTGGATCGTAGAAAAAGGCGTTGACAGGCTTCGAGAAATCAAGACCACCGCAGAAGATGGGAAGAACCCTTGCTCCTCTGAATTCGAGTTCTTGAATCACGGCCACATAGTGAGCATCATCGCCGGTGACGATGTGGCTGCGTTGAAGCACGAGACCAATGACAGGACCTTGACGCGCTTGTTCCGAGAGATCGTTGCGGCTGTTGGTCCAGTTCAGGTATTCCTTCAGGTCTTCGAACATGGCCGGAGCCATCGGGTGCCAGATGCCCAAGTCGGGGAAGACCTCGGGATCGGCGACATCGATTGCAGGGCGTTCCTCACCCGCTGCTGCGGGGAAGACATATTTGTCCGCAAGCATCAACAGGAAGTTGCGGAGATTGTCTGGAGTACCGCCAAGCCAATACTGAAAGCTCAGCATGAAGCTGCGAGCGTCTTGTGCCTTCTCCACGGGCAGATACTTGAGCACCGTGGGGAGGGTGTTCAGCAGCTTGAGCATGGCGTCTTGGAAGCCAGCTCCCCCCGACTCCTTGCGCTTTTTCATGAAGCCGGCGATCGCACTCTTGCTTTGACCCAGCTGGGCCATTGAGAAGCTGCCGAGCTTGTTGAGGCGCATCACCTCAGGCATGGAGGGAAAGACCACTGCGGCCTTGAGGCGATCACGGTGGGGGGTCACCGTTTCGACAACTTTCTGGGCCAGATCTTCAATGAAAATCAGAGACGCCACAAAGACATCAGCTGAGGCAACATCGGCCTGGAAATCAGCGAAATTATCGTCATCACGAAGCTCTTCAATCAGATAGCCGCTGAGTTCAATCCCGAGGGGGCCATCCATCGCGTTGAGGCTGGTGGCGGCCTGGGTTAGGGCGTTTTGATATTGCGGTTCGAGCACCACATACACAGCCTTCATGACTGACTTGTGGTTATTGGGCTCAGCAGGAACAACCCGGCGATCGGCGGAGCGGACCTGCGTGAACATCTGCGTGCATTGAGGAATATGAAGAAGCCTACGGGGATGACGGCCCCCGCGTGCGCTTTGGGCTCAAGGCGTTACACAGTCTGTAAGCGGCTTTTGGCGAAGCCGAGCCGGTCCAGCATTGGTCCTGTCATCAGTGTTGTTGCCACGGCCATCACCACGCCAATGCCGAAGAGGGTGGCGTTAATGGCCCCGAGCTTGAGCCCCACATTCAGCACCACCAGCTCGGTCATCCCACGTGTGTTCGCAAGCCAGGCCAAGGCCTGTGCGTCTCGTTCCGGGACCCCCCCAAGGCGAGCGCTGGCCCACGTGCCTGAATATTTGCCTGCTACAGCGACGCCAAGCACCAAAGCTGTGATGAGCAGCAGGTCGCCCCGTCCGAGCTTGGTGAGCTCGGTTTCCAGCCCGCTCGCCACGAAGAACATTGGTAAAAGCAGGCGCATGACAACGGTTTCCAGCTTTGTCTCCATTCGCGTCTGGAGCTCGTTGTGGCGTGGCATCGCCAGCCCCCACAGAAAGGCTCCAAAAATCAAATGAACGCCAATTTGATCGGTCACCACACTGCTGATTAAAAGGCCTGCAAAAAGGGCTCCCTGCACCAGCGGTGAAATCTCCTTTTGGTGCTCGAAATGCTTGACCAGATAGCGTTTCGCTGGGCGGAGGAGCACTAGCAGAACAAAGGCCCAGGCTGCGGTTAGGCCGAGGGGGATCAGGCAGGCGATCGCTGACCCTGAGCGGGCAAAGGCCACCACACCCGCGAGGATCACCCAGCTGAAGAGATCATCAATCGCGGCGCAGGCGATGCTCAGGCTTCCAATCTTGTGTTCTTGCAGGCCGCGTTCTTTGAGAATGCAGGCGAGCACAGGAAAGGCGGTGATTGCCATCGCTGTGCCCATGAACAAGGCCCCATCCAAGGTGCGCTCTCCAGGGAAGAGGCTGGTGTCCCAAGCGTTCAGGCCATAGGCGAGGGCGATGCCCATGGCCATCGGCACCACAATCCCGCTCAGGGAAATTCGCAGCGCTAAAGCCGCCTGGCCGCGAAGCATGGAGGGTCTCAGTTCGAGCCCTACCAAGTACATGAACATCGCTAGCCCCAGCTGGCCCAGCAAGCTGAGCTCATCGATGATGCCACCGCCAAATAACTGTTCTTCGAGGTTGGGGGCAATCCAACCGAGCAGGCTCGGGCCTAGTGCGATGCCCCCGAGGATCTCTCCCATCACGCGGGGTTGCCCCAGCCGCGCCAGCACTTGTCCAAAAAGTTGGGACACCATGATCACAATCGCCAGAGCTGTAAACACAGCCGCTGTTTCCGTCGTGGCCGTGACCTTGATCGAGGCGGTGGCGAACATGCTCATCGGTGTGGAGAGAGCTCCACTTCATGGTGTTGTTGAAGACTTTGAAGAGCGTTGAGGTGCAGCTCCCCTTCAGGTTTCATCGTGGGGATCAGGCATGATTCGAGCTCAGTGCTGCTCTGTGCGCGATGTCTGAGGTTCGCTCCGCTGATCCCATCCACGTGGTTGTTGCCGGTGCTCTCGGTCGGATGGGGGCTGAGGTTGTCAAGGCTGTGCAAGGAGCCGCGGATTGTGAATTGGTCGGTGCAATCGACAACACACCTGGTCAAGAGGGGGTGGATGTGGGTGAAGCCCTCGGCCTCGGAAGTCTGGACGTTGCGATCACGGCCGATCTCGAGGGCTGTCTGTGTTCGGCCAGTCAGGCCGTTCGTGATCGTGGTCCTGGTGGCGGTGCCGTCATGGTGGATTTCACTCACCCATCGGTTGTTTATGCGAACACCAGGGCAGCGATTGCCTATGGGGTGCATCCCGTGATCGGTACCACCGGTCTGTCCCCGGAGCAGTTGGAGGATCTGCAGTCCTTTGCCCACAAAGCGTCCGTAGGGGGCGCTGTGATTCCAAATTTTTCAGTGGGCATGGTGCTGCTGCAACAAGCGGCCGCCGCTGCTGCACGCTTCTATGACCATGCGGAGCTCACGGAGCTGCATCACAACCGCAAGGCGGATGCTCCAAGTGGCACCTGCATCAAAACAGCCGAGCTCATGGAGGAACTCGGCAAAGCGTTTAACCCGGCTGAAGTCGATGAGCATGAATCCCTTGCGGGCAGTCGTGGCGGCGTAAGAGCCAGTGGCTTGAGGTTGCATTCCCTTCGGCTTCCTGGTCTGGTGGCACATCAGGAGGTGATGTTTGGGGCTCCTGGAGAGACCTACACCCTCCGCCACGACACGATCGACCGCTCTGCCTATATGCCTGGGGTCTTGCTGAGCATCCGTAAGGTGCGGCAGCTTGAGGCTCTTGTATACGGCCTTGAACGGCTGCTCTGACATCCGTAATGCGGCCTTCCTCCGATCCATGCTGATCCCCCTGCGGCCCGGTGAACTTCAACGTCTGATTCCGGCAGTGGCGACTGGCACCCAGTTCGCGGCTGCTCTGGGAGACCCGCGCAAGATTCTTCAGCGGGTGTTGATCGCAGCCATTGGTGGCGTCATCACGCTGCTGATTAGCCAGATGCAGTTTTCAAGCGGATGGGGCTCGATTTGGCTGATCATCGCTGTGGCATTTCTTCTCTACGTGCTGTGGGGGCCGATCCTTGAGGCGAGCCGCCGTAACGCCACCTTGCGCCGTTATCCATCCGCCGCGCTCTTCGACGGTGAAGTGGTCGACGCCTTCACTCAGGAGCGAGTGGAAAGCCGGCGTGAGCAGGCCAACGAGCGCGGCACGCTTGAGTTGGTGGAGAACAGACGCACCTGGATGGTGCTCGAGCTGGCGGATGAAGACGGCTATCTCGCCAGGCTGAGCTTCCCCATGCTCAAGCCCCATGGGCAGATACGGCCTGGTACGCCCGTGCGCTGTTTGGTCTTGAGCGATCGAAAAGACTTCTCCCGTGTCGCCTCGATCAGCGATGCCTGGCTGCCAACGCTTCGGTTGTGGGTTGGTGAGTATCCATTTCTGCTGCGTCCTGCCTTCGAGGAGCTCTGTCAGATGCGCTTGGCCTCTCGAAGGGGCCGCTGAGGAAAGTTGAGCATCTTTGCAAAACTTCGCAAACTTGCGTTACAATTCGCAAAGAAGCCAAAAACAGATGACTCAAGCCACCTCTGCATCCGCCGCTCCTGTGATTCGTGGCGCCACTATCACTACTGAAGATGGCGGCCGCTTGAACGCCTTTGCCACCGAGCCCCGCATGGAGGTTGTCGAGGCTGAGAGTGGCTGGGGATTCCACGATCGTGCAGAGAAGCTCAATGGCCGCATGGCCATGCTGGGGTTCATTGCACTCTTGGCCACCGAATTGGCCTTGGGTGGTGAAGCTTTCACCCATGGACTGCTCGGCCTGGGCTGATTGGATAGATGGAGTTTCAGCACCTTGGTGCTTGATCCTCACGACATGGTCACCCTGCCCATGCTCACAGACGAGCTTTCGCCCACCGACAAGGACGTCATTGACGCCTTGTCGGTGGGCATTTTGGGCTCCGGACCGACTGGCGCACTCCTGGCGTTAGGTCTGAGTCGGCTGGGTTGTCGGGTTCAGATCCACGATCCTCTGTCAGCGGATCAGATCAGTTCACGCAGTCGTGCCTACGCGATCACCCATTCCTCACGGCGGTTGCTTGAGCGCCTTGATCTCTGGACTTCGTTGCAGCCTTATCTGGTGCCGTTCCGTCAGCTTTGTCTCCAAGATCAGTGGAGCAAGCCGTCCGTTTGGTTTCGAATCGCAGATTTGGCGCCCGCCAATCGCAACGCTGATGCCATCGGTTGGATCTTGGACCATCAGCCGTTGATGCAGGAGCTTCTGAAGCGGTTGGATCGGGAAGCGAATGTTGCTCTCCAGTTGGGCGACAGGGCCTCTTCAGGTGTTGGCCAAGCTCGCGATGCGGGTTTTGATCTGATTGTTGCCGCGGATGGCCCCAAGTCGTCGCATCGGCAGGCCTGGCGACTGCCGCTTTGGTCATTCCCTTACCGGCAGGGATGTCTGACCCTGAAGGTGTCTCTGCGCGGAGCAGCTCCTGCCACGGCGCATGAGTATTTCCGAGCTGAAGGTCCTTTTGCTGTCTTGCCACTGGGGGGGCAGGCCTTTCAGTTGGTTTGGAGTGCTCCCCTGAATCGTTGCCGAGAGCGTGCAGCGCTTGATCCTTCCACGCTTCTGGATTTGTTGGCCACTGTTTTGCCCTCTGGCCTGGAGCCCGAGGCTTTGCTTGATCAGCCTGTCGCGGTGCCCCTGCAATGGAGTCTTGCTCCCAAATTGGCGCGAAGCCGGCAGATCCTCCTTGGTGAAGCGGGGCACCGTTGTCACCCTGTTGGTGGTCAGGGTCTCAATCTCTGCTGGCGTGATGTCGACGAACTGATTGCGCTCGTTGCCGCCCATCAACATGCAGGGCTGGCTCTGCGTCAGGTCTCCGCCCGGTACAGCCGCCGACGTCTGGTTGATTTGTTCTTGATTGGTGCTGGTACAGACGTGCTGTTGCGGCTGTTTTCAAACAGCTGGAGAGGTCTCCGACCGGTTCGATTCGTGATTTTGCTTTTGATTCAGCGGCTGCCGTTGCTGCGGCGGATCGCGCTTCAGGTCATGACCGATGGCCCGATGACAATTCTGAAGGCTCCGCCAGAGTGGAAACAGCGAGGATTCCGCCATGGTGTTCAGCAGTGATCCCCAGCCTCCGGCGTCTCCTCTTCTCCTCAAGTATCTGCGCGAGCGGCTTGGTCTGAGCGATAACGCCTTGCAGCTGGGCCAGCGTCAGGCCGAAATCGAGCAGGCTCCTCTTCCGGTGGTTCTTTGGACCTTTGGTTTGCTCAACTTGGCGCAGTACCAAGAGGTGCTGGATTGGACCAGCGATCAGGAATAGATCACGAGAGATTCCACCGGGATCGCTTCGGGCAGGCGGCGCCGTCCTCCCAGGCTCTCCAGTTCGATCACGAAGCTGGTCCCCACAAGGGTGCCGCCGGCCTGATTGATCAGTTGAGCGGCGGCGGCGGCGGTTCCACCGGTTGCCAGTAGATCGTCCACTAGCAAAACCCTGGGATTGCCTGTCAACGCATCGGCATGGATCTCCAGACGATCGCTGCCGTACTCCAGGGCATAGTCGATTCCGAAGACCTCACCAGGCAGTTTTCCAGGCTTGCGAACCGGCACAAATCCGAGTCCCAGATCAGTCGCCAGGGACGTCCCCACGATGAAACCACGGGATTCGATGCCCACGATCAGATCTGGCTTGAGAGCCTCGCAGATGGTTCCCATCTGCTTCATGACGGCCCGCCAAGCTTCAGGGTCTCGCAGCAGAGGTGTGAAATCACGGAACAGAATTCCTGGTTTCGGGAAGTCAGGAATGTCTCGAATGAACTGGCGAAGATCCAACGAAGGGTGACGCGGAGGCCTGAGTACTGGCATCATCGCAGCCATGACCGATGCCATCGCTCCACCTGTCCTCTCGGCTGCTTCGGGCGAGGCGATAGCCGTTGTCAACACCGCCCTGGACCGTCGGGGACTGGAAAGGCTTGATCTCCTGCTGCTCACTGTTGAGGCTCTTGCCATCAATGGTGGTGAGGTCATGCTCTGGGCCACACAGCAACTGGGATACGAATCCTTGTTCCCCAACCGAGTGGAACTCTGGAAGCGCCGTTGCACCAACCCCCTGCGACGTTCCACCCGACGCACTGCTCTCACTGGCGAGGAGATCGAAGCGCTGATCCGTGTGATCTGCGCCATGGCGGATCGTCTCTATCCCATGCTGCATCAATTGCTCTGGAGCCGTGAGCCATCAGCTCTGCAGGACCAACGCTGGGCAAAGTTTGATCAGCGTCTGCGTGATTTGATTGGTGAACGGATGAATCTGCGCAGGGGCTCTGTGCAGCGTCTTCTCGAGACCGAGAGCTCTTCGCCAGTGCAGCGTCAGATGGTGATCACCCTGGCTCTGGCTGCCGGAGCAGGAGGCGTTGATCGTCTGCGCGCCAGTCTTCAGGATCCAACCCCCTAAGCCACACGCTTTCGTCTTCTCCGCTTCCCGCATCGCTCGCATGTTCAATCTCTCTTATCGCTACGACCAGACGGCGGCACGTTTGATGGTGGAGGGACTCCCTGATATCTCCGCCGGCCATGGTCAGGGAGTCATCGGAATTTTGTCGTCCTGGAAACTGCAATTTGTCGGTTCGCCAGAGCTTGAGGGCAAGAGAGAACACCTTGAGGCGATGCTTGCCACCGTTTTGCCCTATGCGCGCTATCTGCTCTCAGGAGTTGCCCGCCCTTTCGGTGATGCTGATTCTCCAGTGAGTCTGGCCCCTGCCGACAACGGTGGCCATCAACTTGAACTGCGAAGCAGTAAGCCAGGCGTCTCGCCGCTTACCATCGCACTTGATGACGCGGAACTGGCTGATCTGGTGCGATGCCTAGACGCCATGCGTTTGGATTCACGCGTACAGATTGCCTGGGCTGATCAACGTGATCGGCCCCTCGCTCGCCGAGAGCTTGCTGAGCGGGTGCCACTGATGAAGCGTTTGGCGCCATCGGTGATGGGTGGTTCAGCTCTGCTGGTCGTAGCTCTGCTCTCAGCCCTTGTGCCTTTGCCTGAGAGTAAGCAACCCAAGCAAGAGGTTGTGCCGACCGAGAGTGCCGAATCCCCAGGGAATGCAGCCCAACCTGTCCCGAAAGCCGAATAGGGAACGTTGACGTTCTCCGGTTGCGGGAGAGAATTGTGCAAGTGAATCGTCTGTGCTCGGGATGGCAGCCACTTGGTCTGATCTCAGGCGACGTGTGGCCAGAATCGGTGCGTCCTTGGATGTGGTCGTACGCAGTGACCCTGAGGTCTGTGGTTTGAGTGGCTCTGGCTATCACCTCACCCTCCATCACAGCGGTTACGGCGATTGCACGGTTGGCGTGCTCACCTTGATTGATTGCCCTAACGAACTCGTGGTCATGGAATTTGAGCGCTGGATGCGCGGTGCTGGTCACGTCTTCGTGCCATGAATACGGTGCGATTCAAAGCTTCGAATTCAAGGGATGCCGAGCGTCGTGTCTTCCGCCGGCGTCGTCAGCGTCCACTTCCACCACCTTGGAGACAGGGATTAGAGGGGGTGCTCATGACCCTCCTTGGTGTCGGATTGCTCGCCTTTCTCGTTTGGCTCCCACAACGCGTTGATGCGCTGGTGATGGTGAGCGAAACGATTGCTGATCTGATCCAAGGTCTTGCACAGCTGCTTGAGGCATTACTCGGCCTGGCCTCAGTGCTCTTGATTGCCGCAGTGCTGTTTGCTGGTCTGCTTGCTCTGCTCGGAGGGCTCACCAGGATTGTGCGTTCGCTTGTGCGGATCCTCAAGGCGCCGCCACGACCTGTCAGGCGGAAGCGACCAGTCAGGGTGAGGCGAGGCCCTAGTTCCTTGCGGCGCTGACTGAATCGGATCAGGGCCTCATGCGCGGAGCGAGCGCTTTTTGCAGTGACCACAGTTCCGCCAGGGTGATTTGGCCATCGCCATTGAGGTCTAGGCCCGTGAAATGCCGATGGACCCAGGGCAATGCTCTGGATTCCTGGCGGTTGAGGTAACCGTCGGCATTGCGGTCAGCGCGCGTGAAGTGTTGCTGGAGCCTGGGGCCGCTGTGGTGCGGAGAGCGGGTATGTAGATCTTCAATCAGCAAGAAACCACGAGAATTCGGACGCCTCAAACGTCTTTCCAGAAAGGGCTTTCCCCGTACCTCTGCAGGAACGAGACGCCCGTCTCCATTCACATCCATGCGCACAAACATCGCTTCCATTCGCTGCCCGTATTGATGGATCTCGTCCTGGCCTGTCGCTGGCGCCCAAAAACCACTCAGTGGCAGCCATAGACCTGACAGGAGAATGCCTATCCCCGAGCGAGAGATACCGGTGAGGCTGATCATTGATCCAGCCTATGGAGTTTCTTTGGGAAGGTCATGACTTAATCATGACCGGAGTGCTGTGAGCTGTGACAGGGTCCAATTTCTGCGGACAGCCGTCATCTCGCTGCATACGATCTCCTCAGTCGTCGTCGTTCCCGGTCGCCATGGCGCGTGCATCAATGATCTGGGTTGTGGATGATGACCCCGAACTGAGGCAGATGGTTGGTACCTATCTGATCGACCAGGGCTACGACGTGCGTTGCCTCAGTGATGTCAAGCAGTTTGAGGCCAGATTGGAGTTCCAGCGACCCGATTTGGTGGTGCTGGATCTGATGATGCCAGGGGATGATGGTCTCACCGCTCTGCGCCGATTGCGAGATGGCGGAGATGATCTGCCGATCGTGATGCTCACTGCCCGCGGTGAAGGCGTCGATCGCATCATTGGCCTTGAGCAGGGGGCCGATGATTACCTTGGTAAACCTTTCCTTCCGCGTGAGCTCTCTGCCCGCATTGAGGCGGTTCTGCGGCGTCGGAGTGCTCTACCGGCTGGCACGCCAGTGGCAGAAGGTGGCGATGTCAGTTTCGGTGAGAATGTGCTCAATCTCGCAGCCCGCACCCTCAGTCGTTCGGGTGTTCCTGCCGTGATCACCAGTGGTGAGTTCAGTCTTTTGGCGGCCTTCGCACAGCACCCTCATCGACCGTTGTCACGGGAGCGTTTGATCGAGCTTGCCCGTGGCCCGGGTTGCGAAACCGATAGCCGCAGCATGGATGTGCAGGTGTCTCGGGTTCGCAAACTCGTGGAACCAGATCCGACGCGGCCGCGCTATATCCAGACCGTTTGGGGCTACGGCTATGTGTTCGTGCCTGACGGGACACCTCGGACGCGTTGAGGGAGTTTGTCGATGACCTCGCGGCGCCCCTGGCCGTTTGTGCTTCGAGCGCTGCTGGGATGGTGCGGTCTCGGTTTTGGTAGTTGGGCGCTCTGTCTGCTTCTGCTTCAGGTGCTGTTCGGTCGTCAGGTGGAGGCGTTGCAGACGGTGCAACTCGGCCGTGACCTTGCTCTCAATGTCCGTCTTGCCGAGCTCGCACTTGAGCGATATCCACCCCATTTGGTCTCAGAACTGACCGGTCTGGATCTGGCTGTGGTGCGTCAGCCTTCAAGCCAGTCCCCGCTGTCTCCCGCTCTGGCTCAGCAGGCGAAGGCGCTTCAAGCCGAACTCTGCCGCCGTCTAGCCCATTGCCCGATGGTGGTCGCCAATGGTCGCAGTTGGGACGTTTGGGTCGAGCTGATTTCGCCCCTGGAACCGATCTGGCTCAGGGTGTCACTTCGTTCTCCAATGGCTTGGCCGCCGGAACCGACGTTGCTCTTCCTTTCGCTTCTGGGTGCTGGTTTGAGCTGTGGGGCGTTGTTTCTGCTTCTTGAAGTGGAACGGCCTTTGCGCGGACTTGAGAGGGCGTTAGCTCTTGTCGGCGATGGAGACGACCCTGATGCCGTTCCTGCAAGAGGAGCACCCGAAGTCCAGCGCATCACCCATCACTTCAATGCCATGCTCGATCGCCTGGCGGCCAACCGCCGCGACCGAGACACCATGTTGGCCGGCATTGCCCATGATTTGCGGGCCCCAATCACGCGTTTGCAGTTCAGGCTGTCGATGCCGGCACTCTCCTCTGAGGATCGAGATCGTTGCGCCGGCGATCTCCAATCGTTGGAGCGCATCACCGGACAGTTTCTCCTGTTTGCAGGTGGTGCCGATGGTGAAGACCCTGTGGACCTTCCCCTTGATCAGCTGCTTGCGGAAGTCTCCACCAGTCACCCGCCTGAACGGCTCCAGCTCGATCTCCAGCCTGTTCTCGCTTGCGTGAAGCCGGTTGCCCTTGGCCGCGCTGTTGGCAATCTGATCGATAACGCCTTTACCTATGGCCTGGCGCCTGTTGTGGTTCGACTTCGATCCGTTGCGGATGGAGCTTTGATTGAAGTTTGGGATCAAGGTGAAGGCATGCCTGCCCATCAGTGGGAACGGGCTTTGCAGCCGTTTCAACGTCTGGATGAATCTCGCGGTGAACAAGGACACTGCGGTCTTGGTTTGGCAATCGTGGCTCATGTGGTTCGCACCCACGGCGGTCAGATCAGTTGCGCATCTGCGGATGGCGATGCCCCGGGCACCTTTGTCATTCGGCTGCATCTGCCCTCGCGACCAGCGGCAGCTGTCTTGCCAATGGTTGAGAAAAGCTGAGATCCCGTAGTGGAGTTGATCCTGTTGGTCAGATAGAGACAGGAAGTCCTTTGACGCGATGGCGCATCCAGTCAGGCTCCGCAACACGTGCAAGCAGACAATGAGTAAGAAGACAATGGCTAAGAAGGATCAGCACAAACACCCCTCCAAGCAACAGCCCCATCAAGACGATGACCAGCGGATCAAACTGTCAGAAACGATGATCGCTGGGCTCGATGGCAGCGAACAGGAACTTCATCACTCTTCTGAACGTCTCGACGATCGTTTGGAGACTGGGAGCCGCCAAAGGAAGAGGCTCAAGAAGAAAATCTACGAGTCTGAACTGGAACGACTGCAATCCGATCTGGTGAAGATGCAGTACTGGGTGAAAGTCACAGGCTTCCGCATCATCGTGGTGTTTGAGGGGCGCGATGCCGCAGGCAAGGGTGGAACGATTAAACGTTTGACTGAGCCGATGAATCCCAGGGGCTGCCGTGTGGTCGCTCTGGGAACACCGTCTGACCAACAAAAAACACAGTGGTATTTCCAGCGCTACGTGGAGCATTTCCCAAGCGCTGGTGAGATCGTCGTCTTTGATCGCAGCTGGTACAACCGCGCAGGAGTGGAGCGGGTCATGGGCTTCTGTTCAGAAGAACAAGTTGAACAGTTTCTCGATGATTGCCCTCGGTTTGAGCAGATGCTTGTGAACAGCGGCATCCTTTTGCTCAAGTATTGGTTTTCTGTCAGTGATACGGAGCAGGAGGTCCGTTTTCAATCCCGGATTGATGATCCCACAAGGCGCTGGAAGCTCAGCCCGATGGACCTTGAGGCGCGCAATCGCTGGGTTGAATTTTCGAAAGCGAAGGATGCGATGTTTGCACACACCAACATTCCTGAGGCACCTTGGTTTACGGTCGAAGCCGATGATAAGCGCAGGGCAAGACTCAATTGTTTGCGCCATGTTCTCAGTAAGGTTCCCTGGAAAGACATGACACCAGCAGCGATTACGTTGCCGGATCGTCCGCAGCAAGGGGCGTACACCAGGCCGCCAATGAATGAACAGTTCTTTGTCCCTAATGCATATCCTTACGATTAACTTTAATTCAAAGCTCTTTAGACCATTTTTCTTGTTTGTCTTGTGGGGTCTCTTTGAGCCTTGTCCGTTTCTGAAGGTGCTGTCATCTGTTTCTCTTCGAATCATGCGTTCAGGGTCAGTCAAGTCGCTTGGCATGACAGCTATGACGACCCTGATCAGGATTGAGGTGTCACGTCATGTGTCGTTTCTGGTTGCTGTTGTGATGGGGTGTTGCGGTGGCTGCTTGAACTGCCTAGACATTGCCAAGCAGTACCTCGAGCATGGATCTACCGCGCAACTGGAGGGAGCAAGACAGCGAGCGTCTTGAATTTTGGTGGCAGGAAAGATTGAGGACGTTGATGCGGGAGAGAGAAGTGCATCACGCAATTGCTCTGTTTGAAGAGTTTGAGCTAGAGCAGAAGCTCAATATTAATAATCTCTAGTCAGCGTATTTAGGGTTGATCTTTTTGGGCGTTGAGTGAATTGAGGATTGGAGTCTCCCGCTCAGCATGCTTGCGGGAATGCGTATTCTTTTGATCAAGATTGTGGACGTGTACCCCCAGTCCCCTTGGTTGTTCCCGTGAGTCTCAAAGCCTTGCTGCGTTGTGGCGCGTTGGGGCTTTTCGGCCTAGAAGACCTGTGGGTTTTGTGCTCAGACCATGAAAGTGAATGTGACCGCTGTCGTTGCTATTGCGGCTGGTTCTGTTGGGCTGATCGTTGGAGCACTTCTCCCTAAGCCAGAGCAGGCTTATGGTCTCGCTGTCGTGACTGGCACCACTGAAAAGACGCCTGTCATGAAGGACTACGTGTCAAAGTTGCAACCCCTGCTTGAAAAGGCGGGTTGTGCGTATGTCAGCCGCGACTACGACACTCTCTATATGGAGGGGAAAGGCGGCCCCATGACTGTCATCGTTGGCTGCAAGGGCGCCACCAAGGATCAAGGAGTGGCGTTCTTTAATAGCCCTGAATATCAGGAGCTGGTTGAGCTGCGTGCTCCCTACACCAACTGGCAGTTCCGACTTGTGCAGGCGAAATTCTGATCAACTTCTAGGAGGTGATGTCTATCAACGTCACGTCAGCATGGATTCTCAGACTGTGCGGCTCGAAGTCAAGGACCCTGGTGATTGCTCAGCCCAGAGGCATGCGGCAACCCAGTTGGATGTTGCCCTGATCGATCAGGCGGCCAAGGCGTAGGGCCGTGGCTTCCTCCGTGCGGTTGAAGTTGGGCTGATGGCTGGTGAGCCAGTCAACCTCGTTTTCGGTGATCACCCCAGTGGACATCGCTTCGAGGAACAATTCTCCGAGGGTCATGACTTTGCTCTAAGTGGCTGCAGGCTGATCGAGTTGCAGTCGGCTCGCATGACACCCTCAACTTTCTTCATGGATGAGAGGTGGGGCTTGGTCCATGTCAATGGATTTCGATTGACACCATCTGTTCTTTGTTGTGGCTAAGCCTTGCGCTTGCCGCTGAATAATAGAATTCCAGGAAATGCGGCTAATGGAGTGACACCAGCTGCAGCGGTATAAAGCGCATAGATGGTTAGGTCGGCAGAGCCCCAGGCTGGGTCATACAAAGCCGATAATGTAATCACCCAAAGATACACGCCAAGAACTATGGATAGGAAGCAAAAGATATTGTCTTTCCTCCACTTTGGCCCTCTTCGCCATCCTATGTAAAGCAGCAATATTGAAGTTGTAATGCTTCCAATGAAAACGGCAAGTAATACAAGGAAGAAAAGAATCATCACTGTCATTAATACTGCCTCAAGCTGAGGGTATGAGGTCTCCAGCTTACTTCCCTAAAGTCCAAACGGGCGATGAATCAAGTAGTCCGTGCTTAATGAGGTCGCAGTAGAAGTAGACATTGGCTCCGTCAGAGGTCGTTACCGTCGCATTGATCTCTGTCTTTGTCCCGTCAGAAAATTCAACGGGTGCCTTGGTAGTCTGCGTCTTGGGTTGTAGACGCACACCAAGAATCGCCAGCGCCTTCTCGTCAGTTATTTGCTTATTTCGCCACCGCTGACAGACAACTGCTGATGTTGAACAACTTGTCAAAAGCATTGCCGCGACTGGGATAAGGAGAGACTTCATTTGGTGCTTCTTGGGAGTCTGATTGCCTCTGTCGCGCTATCTGTAGACAGATTGACTTCTATATCTGGCGTTCTAGTTGCCATTATGGTGGCTGTTGATGCTATGCCTAGTGTTCATAGGATCGCGATGAATGGGTCCAATCATGAGGTGCTGTTGACTCATTGGTAGCAACGTTTCTGATTTGCTGATTTCTTCAGTCAATCATGGAGAGACCAGCTAAGTGCCAACCCGCTTTACAACTCAGCAATCCAGAAGTACCAATGCTTTTGAAGGTTGGTACTGCCTATGTGCCAGTTCATCGAGAACTGACCCCTCTTAGAGACGAAAAAGAATGATCTCGATTTGTACAGACTCCGCTCGTCTCGCAAAAAACAGTGAAAAGAGAAGGACAAGCCCATCAACCCACTGCCATCACGAGCTAGTTGGGGGCAGCAGCGGCCACCAGCGCCAATGCTGGTTGGCAGGAATCACACCTGCCCCAACCACATCGATCTTCTTCCACTGAGGTGATTCTTTAGATCCGTGGGTCACGAAAGGGTCAATCCGCCCACCACGGCACAAAACAGCACTACACGCCAGGCCGGCTGACGCCAACACACCAACAGCAAAAAAGCCACCAATGCCAAGCTCAACTCAAGACTGCTTCTGATCCCCGCTTGCCAGACGGGCTGAAATAAGGCAGCTAGCAGGATGCCCACCACGGAAGCATTGATCCCGAGCAAGACGCGACGCATCGTGCGGAGACGGCCAAGATCGCCCCAGAAGGGCAGGATCCCTCCGAGCAGCAAGAAGGAAGGGCAATAGAGAGCGATGAGTGCCAGCACAGAACCGGCGATACCCTCCAGCCCAGGCTGCAGATTAAAGCCAAGAAAAGCCGCGAAACTAAACATCGGCCCCGGCACCGCCTGAGCTGCGCCGTAACCCGCTAAAAACTGCTCCAGATCGATCCAACCGCTTGGCACAAGCGCTTGTTCCAAGAGAGGCAGCACCACATGACCGCCACCAAACACTAAGGATCCTGTGCGCACAAATCCACTGAGCTGCTGCACAACAAGCGGCCTGCCGATGGCTGAGAGCCAAGGCAGTCCCATGAACAGCACTACCGCCAATCCAAGCAAAACCACTGCCACTGAGCGCTGAAGCGGAAGAATGAGACGTTCAGGTGCCGAAGGCTCCTGGCCAGGTGGCGTGAGCAATAACAAACCCACGAGTCCACCCAACACCAGGACCAACACCTGAGCCCAGGCTCGAGGCACCAGCAGCACCAGAACAGCTGCCACAACCATCACGCTGGCCCGCTGCCGATCAGGCGCGAGTTTTCGCTGAAGGGAAAGAACAGCTTGCGCTACCACGGCTACAGCGGCCACCAGCAGGCCTTGCAGCCAGCCACCTTCAATCCAAGTGGGATGGGCCATCAGTAGGGCGGCCGCCAGAACCATCAACACAGCAGACGGCAATGTGAATCCAATCCAGGCCGCCAGCCCCCCAAGCCAGCCGGCCCTAATCAGACCCAGGCCCATACCCACCTGAGAACTCGAAGGACCTGGCAACAGCTGACAGAGCGCAACCAGGTCGGCATAGGCCTCAGGCGAGATCCAACGCTCGCGCTGCACAAAGCGCTCATGGAAGTAGCCAAGGTGCGCAACTGGTCCCCCGAAGGACGTGGAACCCAATACAAAAAACTGAAGAAACACCTCCAGTAGGGCAGGCATGACGGAACAAACTTCTCCTCAAGACGCTATTAAGGCCAAGTCAGACCGTCGGATGCGTAGAACACACCCCCCACTCACCATCCCGCAAAACCTCTAAATATTGTTCTCGAACAATCAAGATCATTCGCTATGAATTTCTTTGGGGGAAGATAAACGAGAACCATCTTTTGATCGAGGAGTCATCGCTGACACCTAAGCGACATCAATGCCACGTTGACCAGAGATCATCAACAGGAGGTAAATTCAGTTCATCCGTCTAGCTCAGACGCCCAGGTTGGCCTCAAGCTAGGCTGACTCAGTATCAAAGATTCGAGTCGGAACACGCGCAGTTGTTTTAATAATAGCGTTACTGAATCTCAACTGGGACACAAGCGTTGGTTGCGATTGGCAATCGCCACGAGCGACAACATCACTGGCACCTCAACCAGCACTCCCACCACGGTGGCAAGCGCCGCTCCTGAATTCAATCCAAACAAACTGATCGCCACTGCAACTGCCAACTCAAAGAAATTGGAGGCTCCGATCATGGCGCCGGGGGCCGCGATCGAGCGACGTTGTCCTGCAAAACGCATCCAAGAGGCCGTGATCCAGAAGATCAGATAGGTCTGAAGAGTTAGTGGAATTGCGATCAACACAATTGCCAGCGGATTGGCAAGAATCGCCTGGGCTTGCACCACAAACAGCAAGAAAACAGTGGCGATCAGAGCTGTCATCGCCAGCGGTTTGAGTCGAGCTTCCAAGTGCTCAATTCTGCGGCTGCTACGCAGACACAGTCGGGTCAACCAACCGGCCACCAGTGGAACAACAACGAACAACCCTACCGCTGTGAGCATTGTGTCCCAAGGCACAAGCACATCCGATACACCGAGCAAGAGTGCAGCAATGGGTGCGAAAGCGAACACCATGATCAAGTCATTCACCGCCACCTGTACAAGGGTGTAGTTGGGGTCGCCATCACTCAAGCGACTCCAAACGAACACCATTGCAGTGCAGGGTGCGACCCCAAGAAGAATCATTCCGGCCACGTACTCCTGACCGATCGCTTCCGGTATCCAGGCGGAAAAGAGGCCGCGAATGAACAGCCAAGCCAGGGCTGTCATGGTGAGGGGCTTAATCAGCCAATTGACCGCAGCTGTAATCAGAAGACCACGCGGTTGCTGAGAGATTCCACCAATCGATGAGAAGTCCACGGCCAGCATCATCGGGAAAATCATTCCCCAGATCAGAACTGCAATCGGCAGGTTGATCCCAGCAGCCTCCAATGAGGCGATACCTACCCCAAGGCCAGGGAGCAGCCCGCCAAGAGCAACCCCGGCCATAATCGCCAAACCGACCCAAAGAGAGAGATAACGTTCGAAAAAGCCCAAAGAAGCATCAAGAAGACTTCGCGCGATGAGCTTATGTCGCCGCAAGCCTCCACCGGAAAAGACTGACCAAAAGCGATCAAAGATGATGAAACGAAATGGAGAGCTCGCTACGTAACACTCCAGAGATTCAGAGCCCCCTGTCTAGAAGCTTTTCCATGACAGCAACCCTGGCAAGAAGGTCTCAGAGTCTCAGAGGCTTCACAACGCAGTTAGCGGCGCTGTGACGGACCTAGTCAGTCCTACGTCAACGGCCTTTTCGCTGGATCAGTGTTGGTTTTGACGGGCTGTTTGGCAGAGAAGTCGACACCTCAGCAAGGATCTACTGATGGCGTGACTGTGTACTGACCGTGCCAGAGGTTCGTTCAGAAGCTGAACGAACCGGAAGCAGCGATATCAAGAACACATCAGAGTGATCGGTGATCAGAAAGATTTGATCACCCGTACCGTGGTATCTCTGCCTCCGAAGCCGTCACCATCTCCGAATCCACCGCTGCAGCTGATGGCCTGTGCTTGCTTGCGCTGAATGCTTTTTATAGGAAATCCTCGATGTCATCCTCCCTTTCAAATGCCTGAACTGAAAGCGCTGTAATGACAAATACAAGACCGACCAAGGCTTCCATGACAAAAGGAGTGTGACTTGTTTAATCCTCAACCTCAGCCAGGGAGGCTTGCGTGACAATGACTACTCTTTCAAAACACCGACGCCTCAAATTGGTATGCCAAAATACCTTTGGCAATCAATGAGTAGATATCCCCAAGAGCCTTTGAAATCAAATGACTGATCAGTCGTCATCTAGGAATCCAACCAACATAGGCCAGCGCAATCTGTATTTTTTGCTGCAATGAGTTCAGAGAACCGGTCAGTTTCAAGTTCAAGCCAAAAAAACGAAGAAATTCAGACCATCCAGCACTACCTTCAGTGCTCCATGCTCAATATTGCTCAGGCAGGCCAAGCTCCTTGTCATCGGCAAATTCCATGATCAACGCTGCTGCATCCCGCCCCCTACCCCGAAACTTGAGGAAGTCGACCCGCCTGTCGCACCAAATAATGCTGTGCGGGTGGATTGGAATGGCTGGCATCCCCGCAAAAGAGTGATCCATCCAAACGGATGCTATTCAAAACAACTTATTTGCTTGGCAAAGTGCTGCAGGCATCGTTACAGATAGTAGGTAGCCACCATTACACGGCCATCAAGAGGCGAACCGCTCATTGGGGCGGAGTAGGGAATCCCTATCACCACTCGAAAAAACAGTTGCTGAATGCAAAATGAAGCGATCGTCACCCGTCATCCACGAGAACGCCTTGCGTATAGCTGTAAACACGAAACACTTCAGTCGATTAGGTCCAACCGGCCAAAGTGTTTGGTTGTGTGGATGGCTGCCTTGGGATGACGGCCATCAAACACCTGATTTTCCATCACGACAGCCAAGACTGAGCGATTGGCGAAGGCTGCAGGTCGCGCTGATAGCGACGGATGAGATCTTCAGGCGAGCGATGCTTCCGAGGAAGGCTGGTATGGAGGCGCTGCAAGTAATCCCAACAGCGCGTTCTTCGAATTCTTTCGAGGTCTGCTCCCTGAGAGACCAAAGTGCGAAGGGCGACGCAATAGCTGGGGAAGCCGGCCTCCAGATCACCAATCGTGAGGGCCGTTTTTGCAGAGCTCATCAACAGATCGCGCTGTGCAGGCACTCTTGTTGAAACCCATCCAACCTGTCGGTTGCCTAGATCACCGTGGCGGTTGGCGATGGGTTCCAGGCTCAAACAAGCTCGTCATCTCAGTGAATGATGCATCTACGGTCGTTGCGGCTGCATGTGGCCACGATTCTTCTGTGCTCGCTGACAGGCAAATATGGACACACTGAAGACTTTCCACTGGGTATGGACAACGCGGATCGAGTGTTAAGCCTGCAAGAGCTGGCTGACCGAAAGAGTCGTTAGGAGTCTCACTTGTAAACGTCGACCTGAAGACGAACCACAGATCACAGATAGCTGAAACGGTGCGGAATCGGTTTAAAACTCCCATGGCTTCCAGCCATGCCCCCTTCAATAGAGCAATAGTCAAAGCACAGGTAGACTGCAATGCCAAGAACTAATCACTTAGAGCACATTAGTAAGGATAATCCCATGCAATTGCTTGAACAGGAAGTATTTCCCAAGGAGCAGGAAGCATTCGCTGGCCACTGACAAATCGTTGATGCTGCTCACTTGTCCAAAGAAGACTTCCAATCAACCAATTAGGGAGTAAGGCTAGAAGCCGAGCCTCAAACTCTTGATCAATATCTTTCTCATCGTACATTACCAATACAGTCATTACTTCTGAATCTGTTAGATAGCCGCGCACTAGCCAAGTCAGCAAAGGCTCTGGTATCGCGGCTCTTGTGAGATTGAGATTTTCTTGAACGGCATGGACCATTTCATGACGGAGCACGTGTTAGAGATCATGTCCGGCTCGTGCAGCATTGCTTTGACATAGCTCAATCAAGTTGGTGTGAGAAATGTACTCACCCATCAGTGATTGGTTGTTTTGACATTCGCGACCTCCCTCCACCACCGTCACACCTGAAAGAACAAGAAAAATCGATAACGCGACATCAGTCACAACCGCCTCCTTAACCATTCCTTAAGAATCTACCCCTGCTCTGGGCCTGTCGAGAGCGCTGCTCAGCACAACTTTTCAATCCCGCCACATCCCTTGGCGCATCTACGTGTGCGAGTCGTCAAAGGCTGTGAGCTCTTCGCTTGGGCACAGCTTCTGAACCAGCCGAGTCTTAACAATGACCTTCGGGGTTCGTTCGAGCATTCAAGCCATGCAACCGGCGCAAGGACTGTTGCTCCAACCATTTGTTTAAATCGGTTTCACCCAGTTGTCGTGATCGTTCGACGTCAACTCGGTGGCTGGGATGGAATTGTGTCCAACTGAGCGAATTCCCTCGTCAGCTGATGCCAATGCGTCGTCTACCTCTCTACCCAGTCATGAACTAAAGACCTGCATGATTTGGGCTTACTTGCTAGTCATCCTTCAGTGGCGAGTTGAATTATAAGGTTGAGTATATTCAAATATAATTCCAGGTATCAGCAAAGTTTGCGATGCCGCATGGCCTTTGAGTTTTATGAATCATGCCTTAGGTAGAGAAGTCGAGTCTTGCCCGGATGGTGCTTGGCTTTGCAATCGTCGGCAAGCTGCTGTCGTCATGCTGCACAGGGCTTCGTAGGGCTGGCAGGCATTGGGTTGAGCTTGCCCACTGCCAAGGCTTTGGCTCGTCTGTGCATCTGGCTTGATGTAGAACCAGCGGCTCCATTGCTTTGGCGGTGGGATCCCAATGAGGATTTCTATAGATATTTAAAATTGGCATGTAGAAGTCAGAGAAACGCTTGCTAGCTGACTTTGTTTTGATTGTGATATTCGCGCGGGTCTAAATATGCGTCAAATGATTTGGATTGATTTGATGGCTTCGCCCCAGGGCTGTTCTTGTCGGCAATAACGCTTTACGGTTAAGTTGGTTTCATCGAAATGAAATGATGAAGCTAGCTCCGGAGACATTCGCAGCAGAAGTCTGAGCCAAGTGATGACACTGTGTTTCGCCGGGAGAGGTGGAATGTTTGTTGCCATACAGCCAGAAGGTAGTGATCCGCACCACGACTAGACCCTTCAAACCACTAGAAGAAACCTAAGGATCTAATCCCGATGGAAATCCACACCGCTCACGCCGAACCCATTGGCGAATTCATCCATGACGGCCGACACAAGCCCTTTCGGGCCTTGGCTTGTCAGGTAGGCCTGAGTTCACGACCAACAATCTCGAGAGAGCCGATTCATGCGGTGGACTGGCTCGAGCTCTACAGACAGAAATAGGCGTGATTCTCAAACTGGGCGCCGCAAAGAGAGAATCCCCAGCCGGAAGCCAGTTCAACCTTGATTGAGATCTCTTGTTTGCGAAGAGTGGTGTCTGTGGAACGATTGGCAGGACTCGATGGAGATGATGACGGCAAGAGAACACCGAGCTGTTGATACACCTACTCCTATCCCACGTGAGCGTCGCAAAGAAGTCAATGATGGGCGCCTACGCGCGATCATTTGGATGCCGCTCTCATGTGGTGATCGATGTTGTTAAATCCAGGCGAATTTTGGATTCGTCTCGAGGGTTCATGGCTACCTAAGCAGGAGTGACGAATTGGTCATGGCGGAACACGAGGGTCAGAAACTCACGCCACGCGAGATGGTGAGAGCGCATCTTCCGATCGTTTTTGATCTGCTCAAAACGGCCTCGCTTGTGGTGATTGCTGCCACGGGAATTCACCTCAGTCATCACATTCATGACATGGCGCATGAAGGGATGATCTGGCGTGATCCGCCTGCACAGAATGATCAGGGTGGGCACAAGCACTGATATCAAAGCAGCACTGCATCAATTGCAGTCTTGCTGGCAGGCCATAAGGCACCACAAAACCCCGCTTGTAGCGGGGCTTTGTGGTGTTGTGCCGGGGGATGGATCAGTCCTCACCTCCACTGACTGCCCTGCTTTTCCAATCCTTGGTGTTGTATTGCTTTCAGCCCGCAGGCATCAGGCTCCCCAGCGGCCTGATCAGTAGCCGTAACGGGGCTGCTGCACGTAACCGGAGTGCTGCTGGTAGCTGCTCTGCTGCTGATAGCCATAAGCAGGCTGGTGATACATAGGAGCCTGAGGAGCAGGGGCGTAGTTCACCGTCTGGTAGCCGTAGCCGGGCTGCTGCCGCATCTGCAGCTGCATCTTGAGCAGCTCGATCTCTTGCTGCTGCCTGAGCAGAGCTAGTTCAGAGGACGAGACAGAAGCAGCTTGTTGACGCTGCTGGCTGCCGTTGATGATTTGGCCCAGCAGTCCACCACCCAGACCAATCAGTTGGGTTTGGGTGTCGTGCTGGCGATTGCGGCGTGCTTCCCGTGAGGCCCAGTCGCGGTGGTCTCCGCAGTCACGGCCAGCGATGAATCCACCGCCATTAGGGCCACGACCACCAAGGGCGACTGAATCACAGCCGCCGGCACGGCCAAAGGTGTTGTACGGATTGGCTTGTGCAGCAGGGCCTGCAACGGTCATCAAGGTGGCACCAGCGGCGAGGGAGGCAGCAGCGGCGGCGATGGTTTTGATCGTGGTCATTGGTCTGATGGGGGTGATGAGTGAGGTGGGATCGCTCCCTCCGATGCATTCACCATCTCCGGAATCACCAGCTGACCTGCTGATCTGACTCAAGCAGTGCTGTGAGCTTGCTCACAACAGCGCAAACACCAGTCAGTGGCTGGGCTCACAGCACTGAATGGTTTGTGACGGCTGTCTGCTCATGTCCTCGATGCTCATGGCTCTGCACCTGCGTCACGTTCGGTGTCCGCTGCCTTGTTGACCTGCCGTTGTTGATCTCAGCGATGATGACAATCCTTCGTTCTCTGCTCACTTCATGTCTGCAGATCAGGCCGATCCATCAGGTTTCAATCCACTGGCGATGGTGGACATGTGGGAAGACATGCATGCCCTCGTTGCCCAGTGGGAGTTGAAGCACCAGTCAACCCCGGCCGTGGCGGCCGCTGCCTTTGAAGAATTTGCAGCGGCTTTGGTGGATCGTCCGACGGCTGAATCGGCTTAAGCGGCATCTAGGTTTCGCTTCCTAGCCATCAAGGCTTAGGTGGTCGTTTCAGACTTGACGGCCTGTTCCTGAATAGTTGCCACTGTGCTGTTGAGCTTGGCGATATCGCTTAGGCCATTGGCGTCAAACCAAGGTGCCGAGGCCCAATTAAAGCCTTCACCAAAAGTGTTGTCAGGTGCTGCGACGTACCAATGGCAGGCGACATCCGGCACATCCACTGCACAGTTTGACCAGTCGATTTGCTGCTGAGGCACTTGTACCCACATCACTGCGGCAATCAGGATTGAGAGAACACTGTGAACCACAACGCCACGTCAGGGGCTGTGACCCTAACGCTTTTGCTTGCAAACGTTGGTGTGCTGAGGCACGGATGCCTTCGGACGTGGTCGGTCGATGGAGAGCTCGAACCAGATCCCTTCCAGTGTTGATTGTTTTTGCAGCTGCTTCCAATTGATTTGGCCCCATTGCATCTCTCGTCTGCCCCCACTGCATGAGCATGGTCTGTGCTGGTTCAGCAACACAGCTCGAAGCAATCACTGGAGAGAGTTCATTTTCAATTCCCGCCTGCTTGCAATCAGTGGGATGCAATGCAACAACTAGAGTGCAGACAAAAAGAAACCCCGCCGAAGGCAGGGTTTGTAAAATACAATCAGAAGTGTGTCCTTGTTGCCACCCTGAAAGTATTTTTCCTCACGCATGTAAATTACGCCCTCAACTTGAACAGCGCTAGTTCGTGCTTGTGATTCTCAGCCTGTTCCATCACTGCCACAACTAGCACTGGTGTCTCTAGGTCTTGTGCCCCTATCGGTGGGGCTGTTCGCTCGAGGCATCACGACCAGTCAATGGTTTCGAGTTCACCAGAGGGGCACATCGGTTCATGTTGGTAGTGCTTTGCGATCCGACGAGTCGCCCAACGCTCCATCACAAGATGAGAGAGAGAACCCACTCCGACCAGCTTTGTTAGCTGAGCCGCCCTGGCTTTGATCGGAGAAACGGTCATGAAGAAGAGAATGCCTTCTCTACTCATAGCCATCTAGTTCCCTTTTGCCATCACCCTTCTCCAAGATTCAGTTCACGACAGCCTTCGTGTCGAGCCCCATGCTTGAGCGATGCATGCTGTGATCGCTCGGTTGGGTATCAACGTGCCTGCGTGACCAACCAAAACACCGCGATCAAGGCCTAGATGCCGACAGAAGGATGTCGTCATTCAGCGGTTAGAAGCTCCTGGCAATGCAGCTAAACCACGCGGTGCTTGTTGTTGTCAAAGCCTGAGCCCTCGATGCATTGCCTCCAATGTTTGCGGAGGCTTCTGTTGATGCGTTTGTTCCACCCTGAGGTTCAGTCCCTGGATCGACTCAGGCTTTTGGCCTTCGTGTCTGATCAATGCAGTTTGGGCACTTCTGCTCCCTCAGGGGCCTGACGCATGATCTAGGCGACTAAATGGCGATACTCTTCCAGGCTTGTTGCCAACCGTCTGCGTGCTCTTTGAGCTTTTTGTCGGGCTCGTTCACGGGAGATTCCCAGGTCTTTAGAGATGGACTGTAGGGATTCATTGTTCACTGCATTTCTGACGAGGATGTCGTTGTCACTGTTGCGATCAGACTCAAGCCGGCTGCGCAGTGTCTCTTGCACTCCGTCCCATTGGAACTTCTCGACATCCAGTGTTGATGTCTCATCCCAAACCAATTCCCCAATGGTTGAGCCTTCACCGCTTGGGGCTCCTGATAGGTGTGCATCAAGGCTCCCTAGCCAGCGTGTCTGACGTGCTTTGTACAGATTCTCAAGCTGAGCTTCTGTGATCTTCAGCTCTTCGCAAATCACAGCCTTCGGGGTCTCCACTGGCAGTTGACTCAGTTTTGTGAGGAGAAGGTTCATATTGGTTGGCAGCCGGATAGAGGCAGACATCTGATCCAGTGCTCTTGAGATCGCCTGGCGAATCCACCAATAGGCGTACGTGGAGAATTTGTAGCCTTTCTCGGGGTCAAATTTCTCAACGGCACGGTTCAACCCAATCGTTCCTTCTTGGATTAGATCCGGCCACTCCATTGCAGCTCCTCGCTGACGATGCAGGTATTTCTTCGACACGTTGACCACGAGGCGCAGATTCGCTTTGATCATTCGCTCCTTGGCTCTGCGGGCGGCACGCTTCTCTGAGGGTGAGGCATCTTCCGCAAACCCACGCTGAACCGCATTGCCCAGGCTGATCTCTTCCGCAGGCGTCAGCAAAGGGATCCGCCCGATCTGCGCCAGATAGTGGTCCATCTGGCTGGTGTTGGTTGAAGACATCTAACTGGTGTGAGTCAAAGCAGGAGGCCGTCGATGGAGGAGTCCAGGGCGTTTGCCTTGGCGCTGTACAGGTCGATCGCCTGAGGACGTACTTTCAGTTAGGAAGACGCTTCGGCGGGATCCGACCGTGTTGATGGGTTTGAGGGCCAGCTGCATCTCATCGATGCTCAATACTTCAACTGCAATTAAGGCGTAGGGCCGCAACTCATCGGTAAGTCTTCCGCTTTCTGTCTTCGGCTCCTGACCTGCGAGCTCGCAGGGTGCTTTCATCTGTGCCTGTTCCCAAGAGTTCCATTCGCTTTTCTTCCCGGAGTAGTGCTCTCGGCCCTCTTTTCTCTCCACCTTTGTAGGGTTTGGAGAGTGATCCATTCGATCTGGACGTTGTTAATCAACTGTGGATGATGGCTGTTGTTTCAGCTTGCAGTTCTTCGCTACATGTTCTCTTGTGTTCGCCTCAACCAGTGTTCACAGACCAGTGAGTCAACCTGGGCATCCCTTCTCGCTCCCCATCGTTGGTCTCATTGGCTCACATTTAGATAGTCGTGTCGTCCAGCGATGACTACAACAAACCTCTCGCAGGTGATCAACCTCTTTCCCTTCGTCCTTCCTGAAGGTCTTGGCTTGGAGCTCGGTCGTGTTCTCTTGGGTCCTGACCGTTGCGCCAAGGCGTGAATAACCAGAAATTACCCAACACCAGGCCGGCGGTGATCATGACCGCGAAAAGCTGTTCCAGCCTGTTCGCTAACACCCGCTCTTTTGATCACTGGCCTGATCATCAGCCCTCAGCGCTCGCGCTCCTTCAACTGGTTCTAGTTCTGTTGCGATGTGGTCGTGGTAGTCCGCTTTGGCTAGCTGTGGAGTAGTCCGTTGGTTGGAGTGGGGTCATGAGCGTGATCAAGCTTGGTGAGCAACGCCCGAAGCTGGAACGGATGGCGCGCCACTGGCCCCGCAATATTCAGGAGTATTGGCGTCAGGAGGAGGAACGACATCTTGGCCTGCCTGGAAAGCTATTGGCTGAGACGATCCGTATCGATGCAAGGAGCCGTTCTCAGCACTACGCCTTTGCCAAGCGCAAGAGCTATCAGGTCCCGCCGAATGGGATGTCTCACTAGATCTCTTCGCAGTGACGGCCGGGGGCTTCTTTACGGAGTCGGCTTAATGCTGGAACTGGAGGCACTCCAATCGGCAGATCGAAACGACACATCCGCACCGCCTGCTCGTTTGAGCTCATGCATCCCTTCGAGCTGGTTGTAGATCGAGACCAGTTGGCGTTGGATGTGGTCGGTATGCGGCAGTCCGTTGAGTGTGTGAAGGGCACGCTCGAGGCTTGCTTTGGCATCCATCAACAGCCGGCAGTCGGGGGTTCCAGGTTCGTAGGCCATCCAAGCGATCCAGACCTCACTATTCAGGCCTGGAGCTCCATCTTTTGATGTATTAAAGGCCACTTTTTAGTTCGTTCTGGCACAACGCTTCCCCTCTTCTCATCGAGATCACAGGCTTCGTTCGTGTGAATGATCGACTCCAAATCCTGCTTGCACCGCAAGTGCAGGCACTACTGTGTTTCGCCAGTTGCTGGATTCATGTTTCGGCAGAAGCTCTTGGTGATGGAAGCCTGAGGCTGCTCAGCCATGACAGCAGGACGAGTAGAGAGGATGTCCATAGGCAGGCTTGCATGCCTGCCTGCTCGGACCCTCCAAGCATGAAGATCGCTCCGGAGAGCAGCGTTCCTACCAGGCGGCCAGCAGCATTCGCCATGTAATAGAAGCCAACATTGAGACTCACGTTCTCCTGGTCGGTATACGCCAGCACCATGTAGGAGTGAATCGACGAATTCATCGCGAACACCACGGCAAAAGCCGTCAGGCCTGCGGTGATTGCGAGCGACACGTCGACGTTTCGCCAAAGGGCAACAGCAAGCAACGCCGGGATCGATGTCAGCAGCGCACACCAGAATTGGATGGCCGAGACTCCCGGACTGCTCGTCTGGCCCCACAGCTTTCGTAGCCCCGGCGCTGATCCCTGGACGATGCCATAGCCAATCACCCACAGGCCGAGAAAGCCACCGATTTCCCAGAAGGTCCATCCCAGGGATGCTTCGAGAAACACTGGTAGGGCCACCACAAACCAAACATCACGGGCTCCAAAAAGGAAGAACCGAGCCAGCGAGAGCATGTTGATGCCCTGTGATTGAGAGAAAAGCGCCGAGAACGCAGGCTTGGCTTTCATCTTGCCGATTTCACCTGGCAGAACCAGTGTCAACAGGAAGGCCATAGCCAGTCCGGCCGCCATCCAGCCCACGGCAGCATTGAAGCCGAAAGCGGTGAGTAGAACACCACCCAGGAAGAAGCCCACGCCTTTAAGCGCGTTTTTGGATCCCGTCAGGATTGCGACCCATTTGAACAGTTGTGTTTCACCCTTCTGGCTGTCTTCTGGAGAAGCGGTCACCACGGTCTTGATGGCGCTCTTTGCGCTCATCTTGTTGAGATCTTTCGCGACGCCACTGATTGCCTGCGCCACCATGACGTAGACCACGCTCAATAATTTCGGCCAGGTTGCTGCTACTGGGATCAGCATCAGCAAAGCCAGGATTTGCAGCAAGGTGCCTACCCAAAGGGTGAGCCGTAATCCATAACGAGCACCGATCCAGCCTCCATACAAGTTGGTGATCACACCAAAGAATTCATAAAAGAGGAAGAGCAACGCGATCTCGAGCGTGCTGTAGCCAAGGGCATGGAAGTGGAACACCACCAACATGCGCAGGGCTCCATCGGTGAGTGTGAAAGCCCAGTAATTGGCAGTCACCACGCTGTATTGCTGCAGAGCTGAGAGTTTCATTGCTTGCGTCAGCCTTGTTCGTTGGCGACGACGTAACAAACAAGATCAGCCATACGGTTGCTATATCCCCATTCGTTGTCGTACCAGGCATAGATCTTGAGCTGGGTCCCGTCGACGACCATCGTCGAGGGGCCGTCGATGATCGCGCTGCGACTGTCGTTGGTGTAATCGCATGACACCAGGGGCCGGGTCTCGAAACCGAGGATTCCTTGCAGGGATCCGTTGGCTGCTGCCGCAAAGGCAGCATTGACTTCTTCTGCAGTCACTTGGCGTTTCAGCTCGAACACTGCATCAGTGAGTGATCCGTTCAATAGCGGAACGCGTACTGCATGACCATTGAGCTTGCCGGTCAGCTCTGGAAAGATCATTGCAATCGCTTTCGCTGATCCCGTTGTGGTGGGGATGAGTGAGTTCAGCCCTGAGCGAGCCCGACGCAGATCAGTTTTGAATGCATCCACGGTCACCTGGGTATTGGTGATGTCGTGAATGGTTGTGATCATTCCGTGCTCGATACCGAAGTGTTCTTGCACCACCTTCACGACTGGGGCGAGGCAGTTTGTTGTGCAAGAGGCCGCTGTCACCAGTCGATTCACCTGCGGGTTGTAGCGATCATGGTTAATGCCATAGACGATGTTGAGCGCTTCTTCCCCAGCCACAACTCCTTTCACAGGACAGGCGACGACCACGCGTTTCAGCCCGATTTGCTCGAAGTAAGGATTCAAGTGTTCGGGGGTTTTGAACTTGCCGCTGGCTTCCAGCACCATCTCCACACCATGGGTCTGCCAGGGAACAGCGGTGATCTCTTTCTCTTGTGACCAGCTCACCGTGTTGCCATCAATGCAGAAGCCCTCGTCGGAGCTCTCCGCGTGGTGGTTCCAGCGGCCGTGAACAGAGTCGAACTCCAGCAAGTGAGCTCCTGCTGTTGCGTCACCACCCGGGTCGTTGATATGCACCAGTTCGATACCGGGTCGTCCCCAGAGAGCACGGAAGACCAAACGGCCAATCCGACCGAAACCGTTGATGCCAAGACGCATGAGCTGATTGGCCAGCCGAGTGGCTAGACGGAATACATTGATCAAATGATCTTGATGCATCAAAAGTCTTTGATGCAAGTGCCTGGCTTACACGCCTCGATAGCGTCGAGCCTTGGCCCAGGGCGCTTATGCGGCCAGCTCCCCGTCTTCAGATGACTGCAGTCTTCCCCGCTTTGGATTCCGCAACGGCACGCAGCCTGTTAAGGGCCTTGGCAGACCCCTTGCGGTTGCAGATCATTGAAGCCCTGTCGGAGGGTGAGCGTTGTGTCTGCGACCTCACCGGTGACCTCGGGCTGGCGCAATCACGATTGTCGTTTCATCTCAAGGTGTTGAAGGACAGCGGCCTCGTGGCAGACCGCCAGAGTGGGCGCTGGGTGTATTACCGGCTTCAACCGCAGGCAATCGCAGCTTTGCAAGCTTGGCTTGGGGCTGTGGTGAGACGCTGCGAAGGGCGCGCTAGCTGTTGTGATGACTGAAGGTTTCTTTGCGGATCCGGACCTGCGACTGGAATTCCCTGCCACCTATCGCAACCGTGAGCCAATTGCTGCAGTCCTGGCTCGTTGGCTGCCTCAGAGCGGTCACGTGCTGGAAGTGGCTAGCGGTAGCGGCGAGCACGCGGTGTTCTTTCAGCAGTGTTTCCCTGGCCTCGTTTGGCACAGCAGCGATCCTGATCCCGATCATCGGGCCAGCATTGCGGCCTGGATCGCTCACGAACCCTTGGCTGCTCGTATGCCGTCACCTTTGCCCCTCGACGTGGCCTCCCGGCCATGGTCTTTGGGGGCATCACTTCAGGCAGATCTCGCCGCCATTGTTGCCATCAATCTGATCCATATAGCTCCTTGGCCCTGTTGTGAGGCTCTCTTTGCTGAAGCGGCTAGTCGTCTGCCAAAGAAAGCGCCCTTAGTGCTGTATGGGCCCTTTCGACGCAATGGATGCCATACCAGCGACAGCAACGCAGCGTTTGATCATTCCTTGCGCTCTCGCTCTCCGCTTTGGGGTGTGCGCGATCTTGAGGCAGTCGAGGCACTCGCTGCTCACTGTGGATTCAGGGCTGGCGAGGTGCGCTCGATGCCTGCGAACAACCTTGCGATTGCCTATCGGCGTTGAGTGCAGGGGGATAGGGCGATGCCGGGGCCACAGGTTGTGAGCTTGCGGGGCCAATCGCTGCCAAGTCATGGCATCAAGAGCGGAGACGGCTTGGGGTGGCCGAGAAGATGCTGCCGGTGACCGCAAGTTGGGTTTGGAGCTGCTCAGCAGTTGCTCCGGAGTGTCTACAGGGCTACTCTGTGGTTGCTGCGATCGGTGGATGAAGGGCTTGCCCCGCGAAAATCAGGTGAAGCTCACGGTGTCTGTTCCTCCGAGCCTGCATGTGCTGTTGCGCAGTTGGGCCCAATGCGAGGGACGTGAGCTCACAAGCGTTGTGCTGCAGTGCGTTGAGCTATCGGTTCGGCAGCTCAAGAGCAGTGGGTCCATCCCCGCAGGTGCTGTTCGCAATTACGAACTCGCTTGCGAAGAGCGGCTTTCGGCCAGTGGCTTGGGAGGTGTTTGATGAGCTCGCTTGACGTGATCGAAGCTGCTTTGGTGGCACCCTCGATGGAATCGGTGATCGCTGTCACCGAGCGCTACCAATATCTTGAGGTCCATCGGGATGCAAAGGTTTTCACGGCTTATCGCGAAGTCGACCACATGTTGTTTATCGGTTTTGCCCAAGCGTTATCCAGTGAGCAACGCGCAGATTTTGAGGCCCGTGGGTTTGTTCTATTCGGTGAGCGAGAAGGAACCCAGCGGGAGCATCGCTTGCTCTTGATGACACTCGAAGAAATTGGAATCTCTGCCAGCTACGGGCCTGAATACTTTGTGGCTTCAAGGTATTTGCTGCGCCATCTACGCAATCTTGGCTGGCCACTTGGTGACCTCAAGGCGATGATCAGTGGGTTGCCCGGATCGAAGGATGGAACATCTCCTTCTCGTTGATCGGTCGTTCAGTCAAAATATTTGTCTGCTCTAAAATTCCTTATACGAGCTTTCTTTCGTGCGCCGCCTTCTTCTCCCGATTGTCGCTGCTTCGCTTCTGTTTGGCTCCCCGGCTGAGGCTATTCCGGCCATGGATGGCTTGGAGATTCGCTTGCAAGGAGAGGCCAAGGGATGGCTCGATGCCACCTGTACCTATTACGGACTGGGCTGGATCGACCGGGCACAGGGTCGAAAGGCAATCAAGCGACTCATGCTTCTGATTACAGCGCACCACCTTGGCCATGCAGACGCTGAGCTTGCCAAGACCTCTGCCCTTGCACGCGATCCCAATTGCAAAGCGATCTGGCCAGAGTCTCTGCACTAATCCAGGCCTGCATCGAAGGCCTGAATTTGATGGGGATGAGGCTGGTCATGGTTCTCTCGAGGCTTGAAGGAGCCAATGTGCTTGCCAATCCCATCGTTCCTCGAGGCCCCTTGCTGTCTAGACAGCTGTCAATTGATCTTTTCGATTGTTGCTTTCGAGGTCATGTTGAGCCCATAAGCTGACATGCGATGCATCAAATTGTTTGTATTGATCATGGCTCAAGGCGAAGATGACGCCAGGCTGCAGTCTCCTGATGGCGATTCTAAATGTAATGGTCTGTACGTCTTTGATGTTCTGGGCGTCCATTGGCATCTTCACGCATATCGAGTGGTTTGAGAACATCTTTAGGCGTGAGTCGGATGTCGTGGCTCGAATTCAATCAGTCACATCTACTTCCGCCACTCGATCAAATCACAATGATTCACCGCTAACGTCGAGAAAAGGTTTTGTCTTTGCCTATTGGGATGAGGGTCGTGGCCATAGGCTGTCAGTAGCTCGGTCGATTGAGCAAGAGCAAAGTCCTCTCATTTTTAACCTGGCAAGTCTTGGCCTCATTGCATTCACATCAGTGTTCTTCCTGATCGTTGTGAGCAAAGGATTGATTCATGCTTTGGGGCTGGCTTGATCGTCATTCAGTTGATGTTTTCTGAATGAATGGAGTTTGAGGCAGAGGCCTCTTGGCGAGAGCATGCTACTTGTTCATTGATGTTAGCTCTTAGAATCTCCTGGGTTAGTCAAGTTTATAAAAGAGGCGAGACTCAATATCTAAATCATCGTTGTCGTCGAGATTGTCTCCTTCTACCAGTTCAATGGCAAAGTCTTTGTCTTCCAGCTCATGCACAATCTTTTGGCCTTCCAGAAGGTTGTGAACGATGAGCAGGCGCTTCATTGGAAGAGGAGTCGTCGTCCAGCAGTTTATCTGGTGCCTTCCGTTCTGTTTGCTGACTAGTGCGCACCCTCAGGGCCTGGTTGTTTGATTGACCACCACTCTGGAATTGTGGAATCAGACAATTGCAAGAGTCTTCTGTTTTGATACCCAGCCTTTGGCAAAGCATGCTCTCGCTCGCATGCTTCGTAGGTGATTTCTCTTTAGCCAGGTATCGCGGTTTGCACGATTGTCTGAAGATCATCTCGCCCTCTCCCCTCAGTTGATCCAACGCACTGCCATCAAGACTGCTGCGCAGTGATTGGCGTGGCACCCCACGCTCCTGTCGCAACTGCTCACCTGATTGGCGCTGGCGCCATGTGGATCCAGCCAGGTATCAGGTCTCTGAGTCGGAGATCCGACCTTGCAACCGCCATTGCACAAGCCATTTCCACTCTTGGTGATTTTGGCTTTAAAGGCAATGCGCCATTCGACCGATGCCTAGAACCCATCGGTTGGTGGACACTAAAACCATCAATCGGATTCGGAGGCGTCCCAATGCGTGACGACGGACCAACCGAGCACCTTCTAGAAGCTGCCTGACTGGCCCGACAAGCCAAACAGCCAGACGCTTCGACCCCCCCTATTCAGCCTTCTGAATACTGGGTTTAAGCAACACATAGAGCAGGGCCGTCTTCCTTTCGTGGAAGGCGGCTTTCTCTTTGCGGAGCTGTTCTCGCTGCTTGGTCTGCAGCATCGGCAGTGTTCCTTTCTCTGCAAGGTCAACTTGATTGAGCTGCCTCGACTCATCATTGGCGGCTAGTCGGTCTGCTTCTGGGCTGGTACCTCTTCAAGGACAGCAGCCTCTGGGAGGTGAGCTGGAAGAGGGTGATCACTGTGGATTGGATGCTTAGGCTTCTTCTTGGCTGGGTCCTGTCGACCTCAGAATGATTGCGTTGCCACAAGCCTCCATGAGTGCAGGAGGCTCTTTCTCCCTCATGAGAGAAAGACGTTTCCGTTCAGCGACCTCTTCTGAAGCACTGCTGGGCACCAGCAATTGCCTTTCCACGCTCTTTGCGTCAGCCAGCCAGCATGGATCAATTGAGGATGTGAGGGGCAATGGCAAGCAAGCGTGACGCATTGCTTTCGATGCTTGAGAGCAACACCAATCACCCGAGCCTCAGCACGCTGGTTGCAGCTGTGGAAGAAGAGCAACCTGCTGATCTAAACCTCGATGCAGAGCTGTTGTCTGGCGTTTGGGATCTGCGCTGGAGTAGTTCCAGTCAGCCTTGGCTGCGTCAGGCGCCCTGGCTTGAGAATCTTCAGATTTTGGATCCTGCTCAACAACGAGGCTGCAACCTGCTTCGTCTTCGCGGGCCCCTGGGGACCATCGGTGCCATCAGCGTGCAGGCTGACCTGAAATTGATCGACTCCCAAAGGGTTGAAGTGCGTTTCCGTCAAGGAGGGTGGTTAGGTCCACGGATTCCTGGGATTGGCCAGATCAAGCTTTTGCGAGAGGTGCAACAAAGTTTCCCTGCTTGGCTGGACATCACTGTGTTGGACAGAGATCTGCGGATCTGCCGAGGCAATGCAGGCACCACCTTTGTTTTGTCGCGACGCGATGCGATCAGTGCTCAGCAATTTTTGAATTGAACAACTTGTTTCTCCAAAGCTTGATCAGTTCGCCCACCTGAGGCTGTAGTTGCACTGGGCTGAGCTCACATTGCTTTGCAGCTCCAAGACATCCATTGCTTGACAGCCACCATCGTTCCTCGTTTGCCGATGACTAGCCGTGACATCTGAACTGCAGACTGGGTGGAGAGTGACTTAGGCGATGCCTCCTGATCTGGTGATTAACGGCAAGACCATCGCCGTGAATGCTCCCAGTGACGTCACAGTCGCTCAGAGAGTGGCCAAGCACATGCAGCGCAGGATCGACGAAGACGATTGGCGCCCTTACAAGAGCAAAGCCGAAGCAGTGGCCGCCTGGTCAAAGCTTGGTGGGATTCGCGTCAAGGTGATGCAGGCGCTCGCGCTTCTCTGAGCTCGTCGCACCCAATGGCGGCCAACCGCGCCAAGACAATCAAACCTGTTAATATTTCTTCATAATGGGTTAGGCGATCCGATGCTCTCTGCTCTCTTCCCGCTTGCTTACGCGGCAGTCTTGATTTGCCTTCTCCTGCAGGCATTTCGGATGATGCGAATGGCGACCAGCACAACTCCATCAGCAATGAGACGATCGCAGGACAGGACAGGTCTTCGGACCGTGCATCCAGAACTCTTGAATGAGCATGGGCAAATCACTGATGAAGAGCTGTGGACCGTGCGCTTCTCCGATCAAGAGGGTTTTGCTCCTTCTCAGGGCTGATTGATGTCCATCGATTCTCGGTGCAAGGAACAGCAGCGTGTCGCTGATCAGATGTTGATGGATTTCAAGCACACGGCACCCGGCTCTAAAGAGCAGCTCCGGTCGTTGATGACCCTGAGCTTCCTGGTCAGTATGTGGGGCGACTTTTTTAAGAACGAAGAGAAACGCATGAACTCGGCCTTGGCCTTAGAAGCCAGCAGCTGAAGCCCTTGGGCCTGGGGCGGGCTAACGCTTTAGGCCGGGAATCATCCAGTTGAGTCTGCGAAGCTGTTTTGGGTGTGTTCCTGCTGCTTGGCCAGAGCCGTCTTTTTGGAGACGATGGCTCTGTCGCTCCCACCTGGCAGAAGGCGCTGGCCTAAGCCGCCCAGCACGGAAGAATCCCCCAGTTGGGGGATGCGCAGATCTGATCCCTGGGTTCAGATGGGATTGGCATGAACTGCTGAGCTGATGAGCGCCGAAAAGGAAATTGATCGCTTGGAGCGTGAAATCAACCAAGCCTCTGGTCATGGTGGTGGAACGGATAAGCCTGGTTCGCTCCTGTCCGGTGGCGACGGGCAGCCACCAAAGAAGCCTGGTGGTCGTCGTGGCAACACCGTGCTCGTTCTTGTCAGCGCACTTCTCTTCCTAGGCCTGGTTCTGCCGATCGCCAAGCGAATGGGCCAGTGCCACATCGATGCCCTCAGCAACGCAGCCGTAGGAGCTGCCATTGGCTTAACGGTGGGCTTTGGTCTAGGCCGGCTCAGGCCCTGATGCTTTTGCCATCGTGATCCAACCCTCCCTTTTGTGGCTATCTAAACAAGATCAATCCCCCTCCCAGCATGGACCCAAGCCGTTTCACCGCTCTCCTTTTGGTCATCATTGGCGCTGTGGTTTTCGTCACTGCAGCTGAGCTATTCACCTTCTGGGTTGGTGAAGCCGCGTTGACTAGAACCAAAGCGAATTTTGCTGCGAAAGTTTCGACGTTCAAACGCTCACTTCCAAGCCTCTCGATCAGGCCGCGTCGGAAGACTGCTTAGTCGCTCCATCAATGCCACCAGGCTGTCTAAGCATTTTCAGCGTTGTGTTCAGAAGCCTGGAGTGTTTTCCATCTTTTCCAGCTCCCAATTCTGTATTCACTTGAATCAAATTGCTGAACACACATGTTCAGCAGTGCTTCTCCTTGTTTATAAGGGCAGGCAATAACAAACCCCGCTTGTGGCGGGGTTTAGTGGGTGACTTGCAAATCGCTTCAACGAGTAGTTGCTCGATGAATCTCGTAAATAGCGTGAGCAATCGGAATGACTTGCCAAAGCCCACCAGATACTGCTTCCAGGTCCTGGTCGGACAATGCTTCGGATGCTTGGTCTTCTTGAACTTGAGTGTTGAGTTCAGACATGGTTTTAAGTGAGTTGAGTGAGTGATGTGTGGGGTGTTGCCCCCTCGACTCCTTCAAGATCACAGCCCCTCTGGTGAACCCCAGTGCATGGTTTTGGTGGTTGCATAGGCAGCTTCTGGTGAAATCCTGGTGATCGCTGCAGACCCACCTCAGCCCCTGCACTGACAACGCGCACAGACACCACAAAACCCCGCCTTTGGCGGGGCTTTGTGGTGTTGTGCCGGGGGATGGATCAGTCCTCACCTCCACTGACTGCCCTGCTTTTCCATTCACTGGTGTTGTATTGCTTTCAGCCCGCAGGCATCAGGCTCCCCGGCGGTCTGATCAGTAGCCGTAACGGGGCTGCTGCACATAACCGGAGTGCTGTTGGTAGCTGCTCTGCTGCTGATAGCCATAAGCAGGCTGGTGATACACAGGAGCCTGAGGAGCAGGGGCGTAGTTCACCGTCTGGTAGCCGTAGCCAGGCTGCTGCCGCATCTGTAGCTGCATCTTGAGCAGCTCGATCTCTTGCTGCTGCCTGAGCAGAGCCAGTTCAGAGGACGAGACAGAAGCAGCTTGTTGACGCTGCTGGCTGCCGTTGATGATTTGGCCCAGCAGGCCACCACCAAGACCAATCAGTTGGGTTTGGGTGTCGTGCTGGCGATTGCGGCGTGCTTCTCGTGAGGCCCAGTCGCGGTGGTCTCCGCAGTCACGGCCAGCGATGAATCCACCACCATTAGGGCCACGACCACCAAGGGCGACTGAATCACAGCCGCCGGCACGGCCAAAGGTGTTGTAGGGATTGGCTTGTGCAGCAGGGCCTGCAACGGTCATCAAGGTGGCACCAGCGGCGAGGGAGGCAGCAGCGGCGGCGATGGTTTTGATCATGGTCATTGGTCTGATGGGGGTGATGAGTGAGGTGGGATCGCTCCCTCCGATGCATTCACCATCTCCGGATTCACCAGCTGACCTGCTGATCTGACTCAAGCAGTGCTGTGAGCTTGCTCACAACAGCGCAGAAGTCTTTTGGAAACTGGGTCGTGTCATCGCTCTCGTTTGCCCACACGGCCAAAAGCGCTCGGTCAGACGCGCCACAACATTCAGGCTCTCGAGAGCAATGCTGAAGAGCAGCGGCTGATCGTGTTCTTCGCAGCTGCCTGCCATTGCCACGCCGTCTCCACAATCATGCGGTTCTGCTCAGAAGGCAATGCGCGATTCGACCGATGCCAAACACCCCCTAGCGGGTGGAAAGTAAGGCCATCGAGATCGGAGGTGCCCATGACGGCCGACACTCCACCAGCGCAGATCAAAGAAGCAGACTGACTTTCTGGCCCCTGCTCCAACAGTCTCAACCATGACCAGGGTTGGTCCTTTGGTAGGCATGCATCGGTCCGCCACGCCAATCGACACTCCACTTGCACCGCCCTAGGTGCCCTCGGAGTCAACGACCCAACACCTAGAGCCCATGGCCCCAGGGCGCCTTGAGCCAGACGCTTCCACTCTCTCTCTTCTGACGTGATGGGTTGAACCATGCACAAACGAGCGAGCTAGGCCGTCTCTCCATCGGGAGGGGCGGCCTTCCTCTTTGCAGCCGAGTCAATCCGCCGTCCCCGGCTCGAACTTGAACCGAGATGCTTGGCGTTTCTGCCCATCGTTGACCGATCTGACGTTGAGTATGTGTTGATCGCTGATGCCCTCTCCCTCTCTCTCTCCGCGACAACTGATCAGTTCGGTGGCTTGGCTCGGCCAATAAAAAACCCTGTATGGAACAGGGTTTTTGGTCTCTGATTGGAACGGAGAGGGTGGGATTCGAACCCACGGATGCTTTCACATCGCTGGTTTTCAAGACCAGAGCCATCAACCACTCGACCACCTCTCCAGGTGGATCAGCCCGGAGTACCGGGACGATCCAATTTTAAGGCCTGACGTCGACTCAGTTCGTTGGTTTTGCCAGCGGTAACAGGCATTTGTCGGAATCGCAGCCTGCAGGCCCTGCTTCGGTGAGCTCACCACTGTCGTAACGCTTGAGTGCGTCGAAGAAGTTGGTGTTGACTCGCCGCTTCACCACCTCTAACTGCATCTGCTCATAGGTCTCCGCATCAATCGGCTCAAATGGCAAACGTGGGAAGGTGGCGTTGGCATCGAAACGAGCTAGGAGGGCAGCGGAGATATAACCTTCGCCACGCTCGATGGTTTGATGCAAGGCTTCAGCTAGTGGCTCGATCTCATGCTCACGAAACTCGATCGTGGCTGAGGTGTTATGCGCCGTGTAGTGGCTCTGAACCTGCATATAAAAGTCGAACTGTGCCATTGCTGAGAAGGCATTGATGTCGACCGCATCAGCTCCAGGCAGATTGGCCCAGCTCACCTCGGTTGGGATCTCAACCAACCATTCCGTGCAGCGTGAATCGAATGGATCATCGAGCAAACGACCCTGGTCATCCTTGTCGGACTGGGATGGAACCACGGTGTAGCCGTAGTCCATGCAGGCCATGGCCACTGGATCGTTCTTGCGGAAGGTGATGCGACGGATGAAACGCTGAGCCTTGGGGGGGTGCCAACCAGGAGCGGCACCTGTCAGCAGACTCTTGGTGCCGGCGGGTTGCACCGTGGTGCAGCGGTTCGGCCGACGTAGCCCCTGACGATCGCAGTAGTCCCACACCGTTTCATTGACGATGGTCTTCCAGCGGCTCAAGAAAGCGGCTTCTTGACGCTTGAACTCCTGTCCCTCTTCTGTGTCGGGGCGCCCGGCTTCCCACCAGTTGAGCCAGGGAGTGCCGAAGGCATGCACGAAGAAATCGAACAGCCCCGTGAAGCTCACGCCCACAATCGGATCCCAATCTCTGCTTTGGCGATAGCGTTCGACCTCGAACTTGTGGTTCAGCAGGCAGGCCACTGACAGAGCTCCAGCGCGGAAGGCATCCCGCTGGCCCTCTTCGTCGCTGGGGTCGATCTGGTTGAGGTGAATCTCAGCCAGATTGCAGTGGAAATCAGCTCCGAGGATTTCGCCACAGGGGTTCAGGCCGTAACGGCTTAAGCGGTGCTCAAGTTCTGCAGCCTCGATTGGGCCGTGGTTCAGGCTGAGCCAGCGAGCCGCTTCCTCGCGTCCCTGGTCGCAGTAGATATCGATGAACTCTTTGCGTAGTTCAGGTGTGGTCAGCAGGTCTGCATTGGAGCGGGCGATCGCTTCAGGGGCGAATTGGATTGCACCTTCACCACTGTGGAACTGCTTGATCACCGCTTCGCGCAGCACGTCTTTACTGGGACGTGTGTGATAGACGCGGGTGTGGTTGGCCATCCGCAGGGCATCCCGTTCGGGATCAATGCGCCAGTTGCCTTCGTCATCCTGTTGCCAGAGATTGTCTTTGGCGGAGGAGGCTTCCTGGTCGTTGGCTGCGAACTGGCGCATGCCTGCACTGCGCCGGATGTTGCCGGCCACGATGGTGACTGCGGCTTCGTCAATCAGCAAGCAACATTCAATCGAGGTGAGCCTGCGGTTGATGGCTTTGCCCAGCAGCCGTGCGACCCGTGCGTAGAGATCTTTCAGCTTGACGGGATTGGCCATGCCGCCGAACCCCTTGAGGGTTTCTCCGACAGGGCGTACATCGGAGAGGTCAACAGTGACTTGGACCAGTTCACCGTTGAAGCGTGCATCGCTTGAAAGCTCAAGCAGCAGTTGATAGCTGTCGACCCAACCGCGACGCGTATCCCCGACTTTGATGGAAACCTTGTTCCCCACGATCTCGTGGGTCGTGGTCTCCTGGCGTTGGCCAGCGGGGGTGATGCCGATATCGCTGACGCCCAGGACTTCAATCGGGTTGCGCACGATCGGCAGCCGATCGATCAGTCTCGGCTCAATGATGGCGCCGGTTCCACAACCCATCATCGCCAGGTCCATCATCAGACCAAAGGCTTCCCAGTCGATCAGATTCGTGGATGTGCAGTTGTAGGCCCCTGAGAAATTTTCCTGCTGCTCGATCCAAGGGGTTCCACCGATCCAGAGCCAACGTCCCGAGGGCAAGGCCTTCTTCTCGGTCTGCATGCGCTGCATCAGCGCAATCTCGTCCTGATTGAGTTGTCCTAGCTGCCGCAGACCTTCGAGGTTGCGCTGACCCACTTGGTCCCAGCTTTCCCGTCCTGTGGTGGTCTTGCGGCTGTAGGTCCTGTAAAAGACCGGATTGGCGGCTGGGGCAGTGGCCGGGAAGTCACCGTTGGTGAGATGGAGCGTTTGTGCGTCCGTCGCACGGCTGGGTGTGAGGGTCACTGAAAGGACTCATTGTCAAGCGTCTCCGCACACTAACGCCACCCATGGGGGCTGCAAGTAATCGATGCCACCATTGGCAGTGCCCTTCACACTTCTGGCTTCGGTTCCGTCTGAACCCGCTTTGGGCCGCTGTTTCTAGGTCGTGCCTGTGGGCGGAGATGGCGTCAGCGCGTCTCTCCCTCAACGTTGCTTGTTTGATTGACTTGGCGGCCTGCAAGCTTTCGCTGATGGCATGCAGCTGCCCTCGCTCCAGTTGCATCAGGCTTGTCTCGATAAGGTGACCGAACTTGGGCATGCGTTCGCCTTGAAAGGCTCACCCTTGTGGGCGGATGTCAATCACCTTCTCCTCAGCCAGCAGGCTCTTCGCCGAGGCTGATCATTGCTTTCCAGCCAAGGGCCTTTGCCATGACCGCATCGATCTCAAAGGTGATGTCGCCCTGCCCATGATGCAGCGCATTCCTGAGCCTGAATTGATGGATGACTTCCATCAGGTTGAGGCGTATGCCAACGCTGATTTCAGTGGGACTGACGACGCGTTTGTGGAGCGTCTTGGCCAGCTTTGTGTTCAGTACCACTGTCCCTTTGCTGCGGATCAAGTCTTGCTGGATCTGGGCTGCGGACCTGGCAATATCAGCCACCGGTTGTCGAAGGTTTGGCCCGCTTGCCATGTGATCGGCATTGATGCTGCTTCGACCATGCTGTCTGTGGCGAGAGAGCGGCAAGCAAGGGATTTGGGTGCTGTCCGCCACCTCCATTTCCGTCAGCTCTCACTTCGCGACTTGGCCGATCAGGGTCCCTCAGCCTTCGCTACTGATCAACAGCCGCGGTTGCATGCCTCTGGCGTCATCAGCAATAGCCTGCTGCACCATCTCCACGACCCACAGCAGCTTTGGCTGGCCACCGCCAAACTTGCTGCTCCAGGGGCTTTGGTGCTGCATCGAGACTTGCGCAGGCCATCGAGTGCGGCGGCTGCGCTGGCTCTACGCGAACGTCACCTCGCGCATGCGCCTGAGGTGCTTCGTCATGACTATTTGGCCTCTCTGCATGCAGCCTTTACCCCAGAGGAGGTGCAAGACCAGCTGAACACTGCAGGCCTGCAGACGCTTGATGTGATCGAGGTGGGCGATCGCTATCTCGACGTGATTGGCCGTTTGCCTTGATCCGCTCTGGCAGGCTGTAGCCATTCCTTGTCTTGAATGAGCTCGGTGTCCGCCAACGTGAACAGCGCTTCAAAGGCAGAAGGCACCTCTGTGGAGGAACTGGCTCAAGCAGTCGATCGGCGGCGCAATTTCGCGATCATTTCGCATCCGGATGCCGGCAAGACGACATTGACCGAGAAGCTGCTGCTCTACGGCGGCGCCATTCAACAGGCGGGTGCCGTTAAAGCACGCGGAGAGCAGCGCAAGGTGACGTCTGACTGGATGGAACTCGAGAAGCAGCGCGGTATCTCGATTACGTCAACGGTGCTGCAGTTTGACTACGGCACCAACACCATCAATCTTCTCGATACACCTGGTCACCAGGATTTTTCCGAGGACACCTATCGCACCCTTGCTGCAGCCGATAACGCTGTGATGCTTGAGGACGCCGCCAAGGGACTTGAGCCACAGACCCGCAAGCTGTTTGAGGTTTGCAGGATGCGAGAGATTCCGATCTTCACCTTCATCAACAAGATGGACCGGCCTGGGCGAGAGCCGCTGTCTTTGTTAGATGAGATTGAAGCTGAGCTCGGACTCACCCCCTGGGCTGTGAATTGGCCGATTGGCAGCGGCGAGCAGTTCCGTGGCGTGATTGACCGTCGCACCCGTCGGGTGATTCTGTTCAGTCGTGCTGAGCGGGGGCGTCAGTCGGAGGAGCAGGTCCTCGCGCTTGACGACCCACAGCTCAAGGAGTTGGTGGAAGACGACCTGCTGGAGCAGGCAGTCGAGGAAATGGATCTGCTCGAGGCGGCTGGCGCAGAACTCGATCTTGAGATGGTGCATGCAGGCGAACTCACGCCTGTGTTCTTTGGGTCAGCCATGACCAACTTTGGTGTGCGGCCATTCCTCGATGCGTTTCTGGAGATGGCACAGCGTCCCATTGCCCGCAGTGGCAGTGAGGGCCCGATCGATCCTTTACGGCCTGATTTCAGTGGGTTCGTTTTCAAGCTTCAGGCAAACATGGATCCACGCCATCGGGATCGTGTGGCATTCGTACGCGTCTGCAGTGGTCGCTTTGAAAAAGATATGAATGTCCGTCACGCCCGCACGGGCAAGACAATCCGTCTCTCCCGCCCCCAGAAGCTCTTCGGTCAAGAGCGCGCCGTCGTTGAAGACGCCTATCCCGGTGATGTGATCGGACTGAACAACCCAGGCATGTTTGCGATTGGCGACACCCTCTACACCGGTACGAAAGTGGAGTTTGAAGGGATTCCCTGCTTCAGTCCTGAGATCTTTAGTTGGCTTCGTAACCCCAACCCTTCAGCCTTCAAGAATTTCCGGAAAGGCGTGAATGAGCTCCGCGAAGAGGGAGCTGTACAGATTTTGTACGACACCGATCAGAGCCGTCGTGATCCAATTTTGGCCGCTGTTGGTCAGTTGCAATTGGAGGTGGTGCAGCACCGTCTTGAAAATGAATACGGCGTAGAGACAAGGCTTGAGCCTCTTGGCTATCAAGTGGCTCGCTGGGTCAATGGTGGCTGGGCTGCGCTCGATAAAGTCGGTCGGATCTTCAACTGCAAGACGGTGCAAGACGCTTGGTCGCGACCGGTTCTGTTGTTCAAGAACACTTGGAATCTCAATCAATTGCAGGAAGAGCACGTTGATCTGGAGCTCAGTTCGGTGGCCCCAGTGGTGAGTGGTGTGGAGCCCATCTCTCTCTAGGCCCAGTGCTTGAAGGCTCACCTCACTCGCGATATTGGCTTCATTTCGCCAAACTCATAGAACTGAATTCGAACCGCGATGGTCGACACCATCTGGTTGCACCGAGCCAGCGCCGATGGAGGCATTGACTACGTCTGTTTTCGTTCCTGCAAAGAAGATGTTGAGCTTGTTGAGGGTTATCACCTTCCTCCCCAGATGCCTCTGATCAAATCTCGGTCATCTCTTGGCTCTCTGCAGGCACGTGATCGGCGTGATCATTTCGAAAAGTGCCTTGGATACCGGCACGGCCCACCGGTGTTTTGATTTGCCACTGTTTGATGGGACATGCTTGCTGAGCACGCCGCACTGGCGCCTATGTCGATACGCTCTAGTTAGCGTTCAAAGGGCTTATGGCCTCCGGGGTTGATTCCGGCTCAAATTCCGGTTCCCAGGATCCCTACTCACGCCTTGGCATCACGCCTGATAGCGGCTTTGAGGCGGTACAAAAGGCCAAGGCATCGGCCCTTGAGGCTGCCGGAGAAGATCCTCAGGCTCGAGCCAAGGTGGAAGTTGCCTATGACGCTGTTCTGATGGCCCGTTTACGCGAGCGTCAATCAGGTCGTGTGAGCATCGCTGCGGCTAGTGCCTCCGAGCGTGAACAGCAGGTGAACTCTCAGGCAGCCCCTTCCAGCGGTGGTTCGGGAGTGCTAACCCGACTGCGTCAGTTCTCTCTTCCCACCCCATCTGGATCCGCCGCTAATTGGATGCCGGAACTCTCCATGGTGGAGGGCCAGGGGCTGGTTGTACGAACCGTTGCCGGTGGCCTGGCGGTCTTGTTGCTGCTGGTTGCCTCCGGTACGGCCGAACTCGTGCTCTCTCTTTCCACCATCGGCTTATTCCTGAGCCAGGTCCGACGCGGTCGTCGTCCACTCCCTTCTCTTGGCTGGACTCTTCTGCTTCTGGCCGTGGGCTTGGGATTAGGTGTTTTGATCCTCAGCTTGGTTGGTGCTGCGTCCGTTGGACTGCCTTTGGCAGTGGATCAGCTCCAGGCTCTCCCTGCCGTGCTTCTGATGCTTGCAGGAGCCCTGTTGCTGGCTTGATTCAACCGGCTTGACGAGCCTCGCTGATGAGCTCTTTGAGTCCATTGGCATCGACTCGATACACCTCATTGCAGAAGTGGCAGATCAGTTCAGCCCCGCCATCCTCGTCAAGCATCGTTGTTAATTCCTCGGCGCCCAGCAGCTGAAGAGCGCCAAGACTGCGCTCATAGCTGCAGGGGCAATGGAATCTGATCGCTTGGCTTGGTTCCCCCGCTGGGATCGGCTGGGGATCAAGATCTGGAAAAACATCGTGGAGTAGTTCTTCGAGGTTGTTGTTGCAGGCAGAAAGCCGTCCGCTGAAGTTGGCGATCTCTCGGCAACGCTCCTCAAGTAACGCCACCAGTGCCGGCTCTTCCGCTGCCTTGGGAAGAACCTGTACCAACAAGGCTCCGCTGCATTGCAAGCCACTGCTGTTGATCTTCTCCCCGACAAACACGGCAGAGGGAGTTTGTTCCGAATGGAGCAGATAGGAGGCCACGTCCTCTCCGATCCCTCCCTTCACGAGTTCCACTGTGCTGCTGAAGGGCTCTCCCTTGCCTTCATCACGCACCACATGCAGATAGCCCGTGCCAGCGGCTTCTGCGAAATCAAAGCTGAAGTGGCCATCCGTATCGGGCACGGGATCCAGTTCGAGCGTCGGGTTGCCGACATGGCCGCGCACAGTGCCATTGCGACCGGCATCCACAATCAGGCCGCGTAAGGGGCCATCCGACCCAATGCGCAGATTGACGCGTCCATGGCTCACCTTCATCGAACTAGCGAGCAGCAGACCTGCGCCCATGGCCCGTCCCAGCATCACGGTGGTGAGATACGAAAGCCCATGGCGTCGGCTTGCTTCCCTTGTTGTTTCCGTGGTTGACACGGCGACCAGTCGAATCCCCCCGCCCGCTGCGGTCGCCCGGACAAGGCGGTCACTCATGGCGATCACTCAGCTGCGGCCAATGGTGACAGAGCACGGAGCTCTCCTCCCTGCAGTTTCCACTGCTCGCACTCCCACCGATGGAACAGATCCGGTTCATGGGTGACCACGATCAAGACCTTCTCTTTGGCCAAGTGCTGCAGCAGTGCGAGCACGTCGTCGCGAACCGACCAATCCAAACCTGCCGTGGGTTCATCAAGGAGCAGCACATCAGGCTCCCTCAGCAGTTGTACCGCGAGGGCGAGGCGACGCTGTTGACCACCGCTGAGTCGTTCCGGTGCCTGCTTCAGATCCAGATCATTCAGCCCAACCCGGCGTAGACCTTGATGCAGTCGCTCTGTGCTCATGCGGCGGTGCCCGAGCTTCAGTTCTTGAGTCACGCTCAGACCCAGGAAATGGCGTTCTGGGAATTGGAACACCACACCACACAACCAGCGACGTTGCCGGCGGTTCAGCTGTTGCCCTTGCCAGGTCACCCTGCCCCGTTGTGCACCTGAGAGACCGCTGATCACCTCGATCAAGCTTGTTTTGCCACTGCCACTGGCTCCTGAGATCAGCGCTGGGCGTCCTGGAGACACCTTCAGATTGATCTCTCCCAACACCGACTGTGCTGCCGTGGCCGGTTGGTAGTGCAGGCTTTTCAGTTCAAGCATCGTTCCCCGCCTTGGCCGGTTGCGTGGATTCCGTGGCCACAGCTTGAAGGATCAGCGCCCGCCTGCAGCGATGATGAGGGAGTGATTGCTCGACCATGAACGTACGTTTTCGCGAGGTTGACCCGTTCAACTGCTGGCTGTGGCTTCGCTTCACCGAGATTCCCAGTCAGGGTGAGCGTAACTATGTCGATGGCGTATTCGATAGTTGGTATGTGCTGGGGCGACTCGGTGGCTTCAATGCCGAAAACCTGCAGACCCAAGAAGAAGGGGATCAGCTCAGTTGGATGAGTTATGACAACGACGCGGCAGCAGCGGCGATGCCTGCCTTGATGCACAACATGGGGCAGCTGGAGTACCACGAGCAATGGGGACGTTGCTGGGTGGATCTCGGAACCACCGATGCCCTCGCTCTTGATGTGCTGATCAATTCCTTGCGCCAGCTGGACAGTGATGTCGTGCAATTAGAGGAATTGTTGGTGGGTGGTGAAAACGAAGATTGGCCAGTTGAAGAGCACCCTGACAGCGTCTTCCCTTCATCCAACTGAGCCGCATGGCAGAACTTCGTCGTCTGCTAATCAGACCAGAACGGCTGCAGGACAGCGGGTCTGGGATTCATCTTGAGCCGAAGGAAAGCCATTATCTGCGTCGAGTTTTGAGATTGAGGCCAGGAGATGCTCTGGCTGTGGTCGATGGACAGGGCCACCTTTGGACCGCCCGAGTGGTGGATGGTGAGCACCTAGAGCTGGGGCAGTCGCAGGCTCACCCCTACCTGAGCCAGAGCGCTCCTTTCCCTCGTTTGGGTTTGGCTGTGGTGGGTGTGCGTCGTGGCATGGATGACCTGATGCGCATGGCGTGTGAGTTGGGCATCGATTGCATCCAACCGCTCAGGTCCCATTGGCGTACGCCCCAAGCTGAGGATCGTCCTGATCGTTGGCAGGTCATCCTCGATGAGGCTGTGGAACAGAGCGAGCGTCTTTGGATGCCGCGGCTGCTGTCCACAAAGGCTGTGGCTGATTGGTGGGGTGAGCCCGATCCCGCTTGGGCACGTTGTTACGCCACAACACGCAAGAGCACGTTGCCCCGCCTGTCGACCTGGCTTGAGCACAGGCTGATCACGTCTGATAACCCTCTCCCAGCCGAGGTTTGGATGGCTATCGGACCTGAAGCGGGCTGGACCGAGGGTGAACAGCAGCAGGCCGTCGCTCTGGGGTGGACTCCAGTGCAGATGGGGTGTTCGATTCTTCGCACTGCAACGGCGGCGGTGACGGCCACGGCTTTAATGACGAGCTGGCGGGCGACAGCCCTTGAGGTAGAGCGCAGTCAGTCGCGCTCTGTTGAGAAGTAGGGCACCTGGCTCTCTCTAGTTGTGATTGAACTCAGCGCAGTAGATCGCTCACTGCGACACAGAAGGTCAGGACCTCGACCTTTCCTTGCTCCTTGAGGACGGCTAAGACAGGCACCTCGTCTGGCCAACAACCTCGAGCTTTGGAAACGAAATGAGCCAGGTCGCCGGCACTGACGGTTCCGTGGCCTCGGCGCTGGACGTCTTTTCTCCAAGCGTCGTAGAGACCCGCGAACTCACCGGCCTTCTCCAGGTTTGTGTCGCTAAGCATGGATTCGAGTGCTTTTGCGGGGCCTTCATTCAGGGTCAGATTGAGCCACTCCTGGATGAGGGGGTGGTCAACGTGCTCGCACACGGTGAGGTGATTGCCGATTGCACTGACAGGGATGACGACAGCCTCTCCGCACTCTTTGACAAGCACAACTGGTGAGCTGAAGCTCCAGACGTTTTCCTCCTCGATTCGCTGGGCGCATTGGCACAGGGTGGTCTCGTGGAGCTCGACCAGCGCTTCAGACATCGACTCTGAGTGGCTTGGGTCGCCTGTCATGGGAACAGGTTAGGCATCCTCAGTGTCACTTCAAACCAGGCCATCAAGTCTTAAGACGTCAGAGGATGTGATGGTGGCGTCTTGACTGATGCCAGGGGAACGCAGCCCCTGATGGCTTGCCTCAGGTCGCTGTTCGCTTCGAAAGATCTGCGGCCAAAACCTGGCTGAACCCAGGTTGTCCCCCTCCCTCGCAGTCCAAATGGCTCGAAGGATCTTGAGCGACAGAGAGGCAAAGGCGGAGTCTCTTGGCGTTGTCTGTGTCGCTCCTCCAGACCTGGAGCGGCAGAGACTGATGAGCCCAGCTGTGCGTGCGGTGCTGGAGCGTCATCAGGTAACGACCTCGCTTGAGCGTGTGGAGGTGCTTGATCGAGCCTGTAGTCGCGGTGAGCTCTCCGCGAGCGAATGTCAGGCCATCGGGCAAGGTCGACGCAGGAGGTAGCGCGATGACTGACTGATTGATTGATTGGCCAAGCCCTTAACGGCGAAAACAGTAAAAACCGTTGCTTGTGGCCACTGACCGATTGAAGTCTCCTAAGACAGGGATCGGTTGCCCTTCGGTGAAAGTCCTGAAGGGCCAGTAGGGCCTGGTGTCACAGATCAGCTTTTGGCAACTGCAGATGTACTTTTCTGCGCTGAGTCCTTTTTGATCCCATTCGGCAAAGATCTCGCTAATCGGGATGTTCTGCTGCTCGAAGCGTTTGGTCGCTGGTTGCTGTCCGTAGGCAGAGCCAGCGGTGAGCAGTGCAAAAGCCAACCCAGCTGATAGATACAACGTCCGCATCTTCATCTCGACGCAAGTCACTGATCTCATAGTGCGCAGAGGTCTGGATGGAGGCCAGGGCTCAAACAAGGATGAGATCTTCTGGCGTTGAGGCTGAGCTTAGGTTTTGGTCAGGCTTGGCTGAAGCTTGCTCAGAGGATGACCCTTCCGCAGAATCCTGAGGGGCGGATCGAGTGCTGATCGGCACCAGCGTCTTGTGGAATCGTGGCTAAGCAGGCTTGGGCCGGGCTGGAGCTGTTCAGGAGGATCGTCTGCATCGCCAAGGCTGAACCCAGCATCAGCACAGATCCTCCGGCCATTCCCGCCGTGAATGCGATCAGGGATTTGATGGTGAGTTGAACTTGCATGGGTCGTCTTGGTCGATGCCATCAACATCGACTGGGCTTTGGTGAAAGCCCGTGCTGCTTTGTTTGCAAGTTCAGGACGATTTCTGGTGAAGACCTGGTGAACCAGGCCCGACGGACGCTCGGCTTGCGGTTGATTGGCGCAGCGCGCTCAAGTGCAGTCAGTGCAGCCCCGCTGTTTGCCTGTCTGTGTGTTGTCTTTTGGATGCTCTTGAACGGGTCTCACAAACAGATTGGAGACCCGATTGGCTGGCATGGGCTCAGACGCTGAGCATGGTCTTGCTGCACGGAAGCAGCGTTAGAGACTGTTCTCACGACCTGTGTTCGGGCCTTTGAACAGCTCGTTGGCCATCGAACGGAAGCCCTTAAGGCTGGCCCCAGGACGACGACGTTGTTGCCGCAGGGCATTCCCCGGTTGAAGGGCTTCGGGGGCAAAGGTGCTCAGGGTCGCCACGGGCCGCTCAGCTTCGGCTGCAGCGAGTTCAGCGGCAATCGCCTCGGCGGTTGTGAGGGAGGCGTCGTTGGCTGTTTTGGCCTTGCCAGCAGGCTTGGAAGCAGGCTTCGCTGACCCTGCTTTCTGCTTCGGATTGCTCGCTTTGGCCGCGGCAGACTCACTATCAGGTTCAGCTTCCCGAACAGGGGCAACGGTCACCGAAGCAGTGCTCGAGGTCTTGGCACCATCCTCGAGTTCGAGGAAAAAGCCTTTCTTGTTGAACACCATGTCGTGATCTCGACAGTGACCTTGGCTGATTATCCGTTGCCTCAGGCCCTTCACGGTTGATGCTTAGGGCAGTGCAACACAGGCTGATGGCATTTCCCGCTCAGGATCTCACCATCTGGGGGATCGCTTTGGCCCTCAACGGCGTGTTGATCGCCCTCGCTCAACGATTGCCTTTGCTGACCAAAGCCGGCTGGGTGCATGCAGGGATTCTCGGCACGATTCTGTGGGGATGCCTCGGTTGGCGTGGCTGGTTGGCCGTGGTGATGTACCTGGTGTTGGGCTCCCTTGTCACCAGAGTTGGCCTTAAACGCAAGCAGGAAAAGGGACTGGCGGAGGCCCGTGGCGGACGTCGCAGCCCGGCCAATGTGTGGGGATCAGCTGCGGTTGGTGCCCTCATTGCTCTGTTGATCGGTGCGGGACTCGAGCCCGTTGGCCTCCTGCTGGTGGGATTCGCTGCCAGTTTTGCCGCCAAGTTGGCTGACACCTTTGGCAGTGAAATTGGCAAGCGCTGGGGACGCACCACCGTTCTGATTACGACGCTGCGACGCGTCCCTGCAGGCACGGAAGGGGCCGTGAGCCTTGAAGGAACCCTTGCGAGTGCTGCCGGCAGTGCAGTCATGACGTTGGTGGCCGTGGCATTGCAGTTGGTGCCTGCTGGGCCTGAAGCCTTACTCGTTGCCAGTGTTGGCTTGGTGGCCACCCTGATCGAAAGCGTTGTTGGGGCTTTGGTGCAGGAGCGCATCTCCTGGCTCAGTAATGAACTTGTGAATGGGTTGCAGACAGCGATCGCGGCGATGCTGGCGATTGTCGCCGCGAACCTGCTTCAGCACCTCGGCTGACCCCCCACGCCGTCTCTGCCTGCGGCCATGTCTTGCAAAACTTGCAGGGATTGCCTGAGGACCGTCCTCACCTCGACGTGACTTAGGCCCTTCTGGCGGCCAATTTGGCGAACGGTCTCTCCAAGGACGTAATGGCGAATGAGCAGCTGACGGGCATGGTCAGGCAATTGGCGCATGGCTTGATGCAACCATTCCAGTTGGTAATCGGTCTTGGTGTCTGTGCGCGAGTCCGCGAGTTGTTCAATTAACGCCGTCGCTGCTGCTCCTGTGGATGTTGCGGCGCTGGTTCCCGGTTGGTGAAGGCTGACCAGATAGCGATGCTGATGGGCCTCGAGCGCCTGCAGCCAGCGGTCCACTGAGACATCAAGAGCATCCGCGAGCTGTCTGTTCAAAAAAGGAGGCAAACCTTGTTGCAGCCGTTGTTGCTGGATTTTCATCCCCTGCGCATGCAGGTTCAGCAGCCGCCAAGGAATATGCAGTGTGCGCTCTCGATCACGACGAAAATGCATGATCTGGCCATTCGCCAGAGCCATCACATAGCTGCTGATTCGGTGCCCGCGCGATGGGTCAAATCGTTCGGAAGCTTTGATGAGACCCAGTTGGGCTTCCTGGAGAAGATCATCGTGTTCGCCGCTGCCGCGGGCCAGCTGACGGCCTGCAGCCAGGTGTGCCAGACCGAGATGGCGCAGAACACGTTCATTGCGTCGTCGGACGCTGGGGTCGAGCTGTCTTCGGTTTTCTTGGCGGATCCGTTGTTGCTCGACTGTTGCTTGATCTGAGTCTTGAACCTGGCGTCTACGAACCATGAATGGTGGAACCACTGCATTCACGCTCTGTGTTTTCACGGGCGGTTCCATCACCCTCAGGAGTGATTCTGTTCACCCCAGAGGGGGTATGAATTCCTGCTTCAGCACGGCAATCAGCTCCAGGCATGAACGCATGGGCATGCCGTTGTCGAGACTTGGCTGAATTTCCGCTTCCAACGTTCGGATCACAGATTCAGCACTTTCCCCTCGCTGCATGAGTTCCCGCACCGCGAGGATGGCGGCCTCTTCCGTAAAGCCGAGCAGAAATTCCTTTAACTGGTCTGTGCTGGCTTTAGCAATAATCGCGGCAGTGGGGTTGGGCACAGGTAGGTCCCGTTAGAAGGCAACTTTAGGGAAACTGTGTGTGCCCAATTAGCTCTAGAGGGGCGTGGTCTGGGTTTGAGCTTCTAATCCTGCCCAGCTGAGTAGGGCTGGCCAATGCATCACCCGTTGGTGGATCCAGTGGTGTCCATCGGCATTCAGATGAATCCCGTCCGGCTCGATCCACCCCAGCCAACCCGTTTCCTGTTGCATCGCCTGATGCAAAGGCAGAAACGGCACATCCGCTTCGAGGCAGGCCTCTTCCAGCTGTGCCTCGTAGACCGCAACGGAGGCATTGTCGTACCAGAGGCACTGCGCGAATGGCATCGCAGCTTCATCCACGGCCGTGAGGCCCAACACCATCACCTGCGTTCGCGGTGCCATCGCCCGAATCAGTTGTTCGACTCCAAAGCGATAGGCCTCAACCGAGAGTTGGCGTCGCCCATCGGCACGACCGACCCTGGCGCTGTCGTTGAGGCCCACGGCCAGAAGTAAGCCAGCGGGTGTTTGACGACGAAGCTCTCCGCGGCGCTCCCATTCTTGTTCCCATCGTTTTGCCACGTTTTCCAGCCCATCACCGCGCACGCCGAGTGGATAAATCAACGGCATCTCAGGTGTTTGCATCCAGCTCAGGCGCAGCCGCTCACACCAACCACCGCCTACTCGGTCCCCCCATCCGTAGACGCCGCTGTCGCCGATCACCGTGAGTTGGCGGGGTGCTTGCATCGCTGAGGGCATGTTCTCTCACAGCTTTGCAGGCCTAGGTGGACGCGCTCTCGCCTGGGGTTCGTAACCAGCGCTGTCGAAGTCCATCACTAATGCTTTCCCCAGCCAGGGTGAGCAGTGCGAAACAAGCGATGATCAGCAGCACCGCCGCCCAGTGAAAAGAACTGAGGGATTCAATCAGCATCCAGCCCAGTCCGGTACCGCCTACTAGACCGACGACAAGCGTTTCCCGCAGAATGACATCGGTGCGATAGGCCCCGTAGGCCAGGTATGAACGGCTCTGTGGGCTGAGGCAGCCAAGCAGCCACGCCTGTCTTGGCCCTGCCGCGGTGACTTCGATGGCCTTCATCGTTCCAGGGCTTTGCTGGTCCAGTCCCTCCACCAGCAGGCGTCCCATCACCCCGGCGTTCTGAAGGCCGAGGGCCAGCGCTGCCAACGCCAGGGAGGGCAGATTGGCCAATAGAAGCATCAAGAGCGTGAGCGGTGGCGGAAGGACTCTTTGAAGCGTCCAGAGACCGAGGAAGACCTGTTTCGCGATCCTTCCAGGAAAGATCAGCAGGCAGAGGGGCGGAAGGGCAATGGCAATACCAGCTGCCAAAAGCGTGAGTCGCATGGTTTGCTCGATCATCCGCAGCCATGGCAGCTCTGTGGCAGCGAGCTGTAAGGCGCTGATATCAGGGAGCGGTGGCAGCATCAGTTGCAGGGTTGTGCCGCTGGTGGGCAGCAGTTGCTGGAGCCAGTGGCCGCCAACCAGCACAGCCAGCACGGTCATGGTCAGAACGCTGACACCGTTCCATTGGCTGGGGTTTGTTTGTTGTCGATGCCTCCAGAACGTCAGACCTTGTTCCAACAGCACGCTGAGGAGGATTAACAGCCAGAGGCCCGACCAGAATTCTGCGAACCGAAGGGACTGGAGGGTGAGTTGCAGCTCTGTGCCGATCCCGCCCAGGCCGAACACACCCAGCAAGGTGGCGCTGCGTAGGGCGCATTCCAGTCGATAGCCGCCGTAGCTCAGCAAGATCGGCTGAAGCGGAGGGCCGATGCTGGAAACAAATGCTGCGGGGGCTGAAGCTCCGCTTTGCAGCACCGCGGTCAGCCTTCGCCGGTCGATGCTGTCGATTTGGTCTCGAAACACCCGGGCGACCAGAGCGGAATAGGGAATGGTGATCGCCGCAACTGCAACCCAGGGATGCAACCCCAAGACTTGCAACAGCAGCAGACCCCAAAGCAGTTCGTGGATCGCTCTGGGCAGTGCTAGCAGGCTGCGTATGGCGGCAGCAGGCCAGGTGGGGATTTTGGCACTCTCCCAGAGCACATCACTGCTGAAAACCCCCAGCAGCAGGCCGATCAGGGTGCTAAGCCCCCAGCCAACCAAGGCTGTGGCCAGGGTGACCTGCAAGCCTTCCCACAGCGATTTCAGCAAGAGAGGGTCCTTGCTGGGCTGCACGGCTCCTTGGAGGAATCGCCACCAGGTTTCGAAACCGCCGCCATGCAGTCCCTGCCCCACCACGATCAACACGGGAACGAGAGCGAGAGCCGGTAGCAGGCAGAGAAGAGGTGCGCTGACGACGGGTCGCTTCATGGCTTGGGAGCAGACCGGCGTCCTTCTGATGAGGCGCGGTAGAGCACGTCTAGATCCTTGGTCGTGATCGATGCGGAAGGAGCATCCATCACGACGTGTCCATCGCGTAGGGCAATCACCCGGTCAAAACGATCGATCAGATCTGGACGGTGCAGGCAGACCACCGTCGTGCTCGCCAAGATGTCCCCTGCAGATGTCGGTGTTTGCCGCAACAGGGTGTTGAGCAAGTCCTGCACCAGTGCTGGGTCGAGATTGGAGAGCGGCTCATCCGCCAGCACAAGATCCGGGCGTTGCCGAAAGAGGCGTGCCAGCGCAACGCGTTGGCGTTGCCCTCCTGAGAGGGTGGTCACGGAGCGATCAATCAAGTCTTGCTGCAGACCTGCCTGCTTCAGGCAGGTCATGCAGGCATCGCGTTCCAAAGGCACCAGCAGATTGGCCAGGGCCCACAACAGGGAGCGACGCCCAAGCGCACCGCAATTGATGTTTTGGGCCACCGACAATTCCTCCACCAGGTGGAGGTCCTGCCAGAGCGTGCCGATCCGTCGACGCTGGCGACGTGGAAGTTGATGCACTGGTGTGCCCTGCCAGAGCACAGTGCCGCTGCTCGGTTTGAGACTTCCATTGGCGATGGAGAGCAGAGTGCTCTTGCCGGCACCACTGGGTCCGATCAGAGCAATGGTCTCCCCTGCCCTGAAGGTAAGGGAGACGTGATTGAGGCGAGGGCTGTCGCTGCTAGTGAGACAGACATCGCGCAGCTCAAGCATCACGGTCAACGGATCTTGCCCAGTTGCCTCCCGACGGTTTCGATCGGCGCATACTGTGACGCCCATGCCGGGATGAACTCTTCAGCTGCAAACAGGCTCAGGATTGTTTTGCCGTTGGCGGTTGTTGGTTTGATCCCAAGAATGGCTTTTTGCAGCTTTGTTGTGAATCCGCTACCGAATCGTTTGTCTAGGCCAGGACGGGCAACCCAGTGGTAATCCACATACGTAGGTGTACGCCAGATCACCGTCACTTTGTTCGGATCGGCTGCTCCGGATTTCAGCGCACTGGTCCAAACCTGTTCGTTTAAGGCACCGGCTTCGTAGGAGCCGCTCTGCACAAGAGCGATCGTTGCGTCATGGCTGCCGCTGAAGCCAGGGCGTCCCCCAGCGAATTGATTGGGAGTGACACCGCCCTGCTGGAGGAAGTGCTGAGGCATCAATCTCCCGGACGTGGAACTTTCCGATCCGAACGTGAACCGTTTCCCCTTGAGGGTCTGAAGTCCTTCCAGGCTGCTGATCGATTGCAGACCAGACTGGGTATTGGCGATGAAGACGCTGCGGAATTTGGCATCGATGTCCCTCTGGGCAAGCACCGTGGCCCCGGGGGTCTGGAGACGTGCCTGCACCCCGGTCAGTCCGCCAAACCAAACGACGTCGAGGCCTCCGGTGCGAAAGGCACTGACCGCCGCTGGGTAATTGCTAACGGGCACGTAGCGAACGGGCACCTGAAGCTTCTGGCTGAGCTCTTGGGCCAGAAGTCCGTAGAGCCTGTTCAGTTTCTCGGGGTTCTGATCGGGAATGGCACCGATCCGCAGGGTTTCAGCTGCCCAACTTGGAAGGGCCGTCGTTGAAAGACTGCAGAGCAGTGCAAGGCAGACGACGGCCCGGTGTTCTCGTGCTGGCATCGAGGAATGGAATGTTCTGAAGGTGATTCAGTTCAGTTCAGAGCTGGCTGGCGAGCAGGGGCTCGAGCCGACTGAGACCGTCTTCGATCGTCTCATGCGAGACGGCACAGGAGAGGCGGACACAGCGGTCATCACCAAAGGCGGCGCCAGGGACAAGAGCTAGGCCTTCCCTTTCCAAGGCAGCCTCACAAAATGCCAGTGAGCTGCTGACATGATCCGGCAGTTTCGGGAATGCATAGAAGGCTCCACGGGGAGGGACCAAGGTGAGTCCATCCAGGGCCTTGAGCCCCTCTGTCAACAACCGACGACGGCTATTGAAGCTGGCTGCCATGCTTTTGACGCAATCCTGAGAGCCACGCAAGGCGGCTAGAGCTCCTCTCTGGGCGAAGCTGCACACGTTGCTGGTGCTCTGGCTCTGAAGGGCTGCTGCCGCTTTGATCACCTCGGGTGGTGCGACCAGATAGCCAAGTCGCCAGCCAGTCATTGCCCAGCCTTTCGCGAATCCGTTCACGACCATCGTGCGTTCTGCCAGATCGGGTGCCAGTGCAGCAAAGCTGTGGTGGGTTTCACCCTCTTCGAGCAGATACTCGTAGATCTCGTCACTCATCACCAGCAACTGGGGATGACGTCTCACGATCTCGGCAACTGCCAACATTTCGCTGCGTTCAATCACCCGACCGGTTGGGTTGCCGGGGCTGTTGATCACCAGTAGGCGCGTGTTCGGGGTGATCGCTGCTTCCAGTGCATCCAGATCAAGGCTGAAGCCCTCTTCGGCCGAGGAGGGAATCACCACGGGTTTGGCTCCGGCCAGTCGGGCCATTTCTGGATAGCTGAGCCAGTAAGGGGCCGGGATCAGAACCTGATCGCCAGGGTTGAGTAGCACCTGGAACAGGTTGAAGATCGCTTGCTTCCCACCGTTGGTGACCAGCACGTTGGTGGCGGTGGAGGGAATGTTGTTGTGCTGAGTGAGTTTGTCGGCAATGGCCTCTCTGAGCTCAGGGTCCCCTGCCGCAGGCCCGTAGCGGGTGACTCCATCGTGAAGGGCCTTAATCGCTGCCTCAACGATGAAATCGGGAGTGTTGAAGTCAGGCTCCCCTGCCGACATGCTGCAGATGTCACGACCATCCTGTTGCAGTGCCTTGGCGCGGGCACTAATGGCGAGGGTGAGGGATGGCTTGAGGGCTTCGGCCCGATTTGAGAGCACGGTCGGGCGGGGCATCAGCGCGGCACCCCTCCACCGGGTGCGCATTAAGACACCATCCTGCCTGATCTGGTGTCGTGGACAACCGTATCTGCGTCAACATTTGTGGGTGTCGCTACAGCGCCGAATGTCCGACCCAGGATCCGCTGGCATACAACTCAGCTGGGTTCTTGCCTCGAGTCAACCCGAGCGGATTGCCCTCTTTTATGCACGGCTTCTCGGCCTGACTCCCCAACCAGGAGCCTCCTCAGCTCACTGGCTTGTGATCACTGCCGAAGGGGAACGCCTGCAGTTTTATCGACCGTCCAGCCAACGACCCCAGCAAGCTCAGGGTCGTGCCTGGTCGCCCTGCTTCACGATGGCGACAGAAATGGCACCAATGCAGCGCTTGGATCGTTGGTGCAGAGACGCCTTGGATCAGGGTGCATCGCTTCACGAGGCCGCCCGGATGGAACCTTTTGGGGCTGAGTGCTGGATGAAGGACCCCGATCAGAATGACTTTCTTCTGTTGGTGACTCCGTCGCTGCACTGATGCTCCGATGGCCGTAATGCCTTCCCCTCCTGGTTCTTTCAAACAGTCCTGGCTCGAGCGTTGCCGGCAGTGCAGTCGTTGCGGCCTCTCCGCTGAGCGTCAGCATGTCGTGATCAGTCGCGGCGACCCAAGTGCCAAGGTGATGGTGATCGGTGAAGCACCTGGAGCAAGCGAAGACATTCAGGGCCTTCCATTTGTCGGACGCTCCGGGCAGTTGCTCGATCAGTTGCTCCGTACCGTTGGCTTTAACCCTGACTCTGACCTCTTCATCTGCAACGTGGTGAAGTGCCGTCCACCCAACAACCGCAAACCGTCCTCGGCTGAATTGCGCGCCTGTCGCCCTTGGATTGAAGAGCAGTTAGCGCATGTCGATCCCCTTGTTGTGGTCCTTGTGGGTGCGACTGCTGTGGCGGCAATGCTGAAGCGCAAACAAGCCATGCGCAGTCTGCGCGGTGTTTGGATTGAGCAGGCTGGACGCCTATGGATGCCGGTCTTTCATCCCGCCTATCTATTGCGCAACCCTTCTCGAGAACCTGGCAAGCCCGTGGCCATGACGCTCGAAGATTTGCGTCAGGTGCGGCTGCGGTTATGCCAGTGTGAGCCGGCATCCGGCGCGCTGTTCCCTTGTCCGCCACCACCGTGACCGCCACCACCGTGACCGCCATCAACGCGCAGTCCCGTCGTTACGACACTCAGATTCATCGGCGGGAGACCCGCACGGTGATGGTGGGTGATGTCCCCGTCGGCAGTGAACACCCAGTGGTGGTGCAGTCGATGATCAACGAGGACACGCTTGACATCGAAGCCGCGGTGGCCGGAATCCGTCGTCTTGCTGATGCCGGTTGTGAGATTGTGCGCGTCACAACGCCTTCCATGGCCCATGCCAAGGCCATGGGGGACATTCGGGCGGCGCTCCGTTCCCAGGGCTGCACTGTTCCTTTGGTGGCTGACGTTCACCACAACGGAATTCGCATCGCGCTCGAGGTGGCGAAGCATGTCGACAAAGTACGAATCAATCCAGGACTGTTTGTCTTCGACAAACCGGACCCTTCCCGTCAGGATTTTTCTCAAGAGGAATTTGATGCGATTGGCCAGCGCATCAAAGATGACTTCAGGCCGCTTGTAGAAGTTCTCAAGTCTCAAAACAAAGCGCTCCGCATCGGTGTGAACCATGGCTCCCTCGCCGAGAGGATGCTTTTCACCCATGGCGACACACCCCAGGGAATGGTGGAGTCGGCGATGGAGTTCGTGCGCATTTGCGACGAACTTGATTTCCACAACATCTTGATCTCGATGAAGGCCTCACGTGCCCCGGTGATGCTTGCCGCCTACCGATTGATGGCGGACACCTTGGATGCCGAAGGTTTCAACTATCCGCTCCACCTCGGCGTCACTGAGGCTGGAGATGGCGACTACGGACGTGTGAAAAGCACGGCTGGTATCGCAACACTTCTGGCTGAAGGTTTGGGTGACACCATCAGGGTGTCGCTGACTGAAGCTCCTGAGAAAGAGATTCCTGTCTGCTTCTCGATCCTGCAGGCCCTGGGTCTGCGCAAGACGATGGTCGAATACGTGGCCTGCCCGAGTTGCGGTCGCACGTTGTTTAATCTTGAGGAGGTGCTGAATCAGGTACGCGACGCTACCTCTCACCTCACTGGTCTCGACATCGCCGTGATGGGTTGCATTGTGAATGGGCCCGGCGAAATGGCAGATGCTGACTACGGTTACGTTGGTAAGACCCCCGGAGTGATCTCTCTTTATAGGGGGCGAGAGGAAATCCGAAAGGTGCCTGAGCAGGAAGGGGTGTCGGCCTTGATTCAATTGATCAAGGACGACGGACGCTGGGTAGAACCCGCTTGATCTCGTTAGGCTGTTAACTCAAAATGAAGACGACTTTTGGATAGGAATCCTCATCAAGTCCTGCAAAGGAGGTGAGGTCTGAATATCAGCACTGCTCATCGAAGGCGGGTACGGCGCTGTCGATTGGTCTGATCTCTTAGGGCGCCAATGACCAATGGATAGATCAGGCAGCGACTGACAGCCGTAGGCGCTGCCTTGCTCGCTTTCATCTCTCAACATCTCAACCCTCAGTAGGCTGGCTATAAATCATCCGTGCTCGTGGCGGAGCTGGGTATTCATTAGCGCCAGGCATTGAAGGCTGATTTGTGGCTTTTTGGGGTTATTGATGAAATAAAAGACCCTGCATTGGCAGGGCGATTTGAGTGTTTAGGCTTGCTGAAGCTGGTTTGGCGGGAGCGTTCGTTAATTTGATTTGGGAGCATTTTCCGCAGCCCGAAGCTCTCTTTGTCTCACCTCTGACTCTGATAGTGTTTTTGTACACAGATAGGCTGGTTGTTTAGCCACTCTTGATCAATTTTTTGTAATTTATCTACTTTATTGTTGATTAGTTCTTCAGGATAGCCCGCGGCTCTCAGGATCGCAGCCCGCTCAGCTCCCAGAAGCGCAAAGTAGTCACCCCCAGCAACTCCCTCAAGCTGTTCAATCGTCAGCTCTTGATCGAGCAGTTCAGTGTTGTTGTGGTCAGCGTTGAAAGCAGTCATTGTTTGAAAGGAGTGATTTTGGGCTTGGGGGTGTTGCCCCCTCGACTCCTTCAAGATCACAGCCTTTCTGGTGATCCCCAGTGCATGGTTGTGGTGGGGATGCAGGCAAGTTCTGGTGATGTTCTGGTGAATGGCTCAGAACCTAGTCACCACCTGGGCTGACAACGCTTCCAGCCTGCCTTCCGCATGGTCTCCCAGGCTTCGATTGCGTCTTTTCTGCACTCATAGCTAAAGAGTCGATCAGCGACGCTGGCTTGATCGCCAGGTGTTGTCTGCAATCGAGGCGAACTGGACAACAAGCACTGCGGCCACGAGGTAGCTACTAGCAATTGTCTTCTTGATACCCATCGCATCTGGGTTGTCGTTGAACATCGTTCCCAAGCAGCCAAACAGGAAGATGAATACACCAGTGACGTACCCGAGAAGGGCCGGCTTCGACATGCCGGTCACCTCTTGAGTGACTCTGGCTTCAATGCTTGCGGTTACCGGCAGTTGCTGTCCTCTTCCGTAGATATCGGACCGCTTAGTGGTGCTTTGCATAGCGGCTGGATCAGGAGGCAATTGGCTGGCGAACTGATTGGAAGTGGTCATCAGGTGAATACCGGTGCTTTAGCTTCGCCGTTTTGATCCAGGGCTTACAAGCCATAGTCGATGTGTTCTTGGTGAGACTTTGCTGAGCCTGGGGATGGGGCGGGTAGGGCTGATCCCTCACGAAGTCAGAAGTGCCTGGGCTTGCCCAAAGTGCAGAACTGTTGTTCTTCTTCAGCACACGAATCGAAAAATGCTGAGACCGCTTGGTATGACAGCGTTCCCTCTAGTTGCAGAAACTAGCGTATGGCTGTAATGATCGATTGCGCGGTGACACCAGGCCTGCCATTGCTCAAGGGCTGTTGATGCGAGGTGGCGATAGACGCGATCGATTTCGTGTCTGCATCTTCATACGTGCCTTTCCGCTCGTTTTTTTGGATCTGTTGCCGTGACCTACTCCGTGACCTACTGCAGCAGAACACCGATCGAATTTGGTCACAACTGATCGAGTACTTTGTAGTGTTCATGCGGGTTGACAACCGTTAGGCTGAAGAATCAGGCCTGAACAGTTGTCATGTCCGAGTTAAAGCCCAACCGTTCGAGCCGTTCTTCCTGGTTGGTCTTGCTTGGTGCCGGAGGCTTGTCAGCTGCGGTGGCCCTGTCTGCCCCTGGGTTGGGTTTGCCAACCAGTGGCTCTTCCTCGATCACGGATAGTCCCAAGGAGGTCATTGATCAGGTCTGGCAGATTGTCTATCGTGATTATCTCGATTCCACCGGTGAATACGATCCTCAGAAATGGAAAAAACTGAGACGAGATCTTCTCGCAAAGCCATACGCAGGCACTTCTGAATCGTATGAGGCAATCCGTGGCATGCTCGCAAGCCTGGATGACCCATATACCCGTTTTCTTGATCCGAAAGAGTTCAAGGAAATGCAGATTGAAACCTCAGGTGAACTGATGGGGGTGGGTATACAGATTTCACTCGATAAGGACACAAAAGAAATTGTTGTTGTGTCCCCGATTGAAGGAACTCCAGCTTCCCGGGCAGGCGTACAGCCCAAGGATGTGATTGTTTCAATCGATGGTCGCTCCACAAAGGGAATGACCACAGAGGATGCCGTTAAATTAATTCGAGGCAAAGAAGGCACAGAAGTTACTCTCGGCCTGCGCAGGAAGGGTGAGGTGATCGCCTTGCCGATGGTGAGGGCTCGAATCGAAATTCATGCGGTCGATAGCCAACTGAACACCTCTCCTGGTGGCGAGAAGGTTGGATATATCCGTTTGAAGCAGTTCAATGCCAATGCTGCAAAGGAGATGCGTGCGGCGATCCGTAAGCTCGAAGCCGAAGGGGCAAGCGGCTATGTCCTTGACCTGCGCAGCAATCCCGGTGGCCTGCTGGAAGCGAGTGTGGATATTGCGCGGCAATGGCTTGATGAGGGAACAATCGTTAGCACCAAAACGCGCAATGGCATCCAGGATGTGCGCAGGGCAACGGGTTCGGCACTGACTCAGCGCCCTGTGGTCGTGCTGGTGAATGAAGGCTCTGCTAGTGCCAGTGAGATTCTCTCTGGTGCCCTTCAAGACAATCACCGAGCCCAGCTTGTCGGTCAGAAAACATTCGGGAAGGGCCTCGTTCAGTCGGTTCGAGGTCTTGCCGATGGCTCAGGACTCACCGTCACCATTGCTAAATACCTCACTCCGAACGGCACTGATATCCACAAGAACGGGATTCGGCCTGATGTGACCGTGGAAATGACGGAGGAGGAGGTGAAGTCTCTGACTATCGAGGACCTCGGGACCAAGAAAGACAGTCAGTACCGGATTGCGGAAACGACGCTGATGAAAGCTCTCAAGTCCGCTAATGCAACGCAAACGTTCCGACCTGGCCTCAGCAATCTCACATCGGCGTTGGCTTCCAAACGCTGAATGGATTTTGATCTTCAACCGTGATTTCCATCACCGCGGCCCACTCCTCGGGCTCCCTCATTTGCTCCGCGTCGAATTCGAACTCTTGGTTGACCTCGCTCATTCGACGTAGCCCATTGCGTCGAGGGATCCCGCCTCACAGAAGCGATCTGCAAATTCCTGCTCCCACACTCCTCCATTGATACCGCTGAGCTTGGCTCCCGAGTCGGTGCATCGAACCTCCCATCGCGCTTTGATCCTCCAATCCCCTGCGTCGTAGAGGTTGAACGTGCCGCCTTTGGCACTGACGCCAAGCTCAGGGCAGATGCGACCGCTTTTGGATGTGCTCGAGAAGAGCTTCTTCTCGCTCGTCACGCACAAGTTTTCCAGGACTGGCTTGCGTACCGGAACGCTTCGATCCAGAGAATCGATTGTCGTTGCTATCAGCGAACATCCCGAACAGAGCAGCAGGCTTCTTTCCAGGCAAGGGGCCAATGTCGTCTTTGCCTTGGATTGACTCGCTGATTCTCAACGTCGCCAAATTGAATCTGATGCTGCCGCTCTACCGACTGATGGCTCTGGTCACGACCGGTCAGGAGACCGGTTGCATCAATCCACCACCAGGCGTTGAATCATCATCATCATTTTCAGTGTCGCTCTGAAGCAGAGCGAACAGACCAAGGGCAGCAGCGCCGATCAAGCTTCCATATAGGCCAATAGGGCCTGATGACGTGATTGGTTCAATGATTTCGCCCATTCCTGAACCCATCCAATTCGACACAGTGTAACGAAGAATTGCGGGCTGTGGCGAATTGTTCTCATTTTCGCGCTTAAACGCTGAGAACCTTGTCGTTGGAACGATTCTGCTGCTCCTGGCGCTGCTCCGTGGTGAGCCCATCGGCACCGGGGATCTGTGCTGCCATCTGTTCGAGCCAGCTCTTGAGTTCCTCCAATTGCTTGTCCATGGCCAGTACACCCAACCCTCGGGCCAGCACCTTGGCGGTACTGCCACTTCCAGCCTGATAGATCAGTCGGCCATGGAGGTGCTTGGGCAGGCCCTGACGCAGCAGTCTGAAGGCGGGTTCCTCCATCGGTGTTTCCAGCGCAATGTTCGGTTTCTCGGGGCGGATTCGGGCAAAGCCACAACGCTTGGCCAGCAGCTTCAGTTCCATCAGTTGCAGCAATGACTGCACAGGTCCTGGTAGGGCGCCGTAGCGGTCGGCCCAGCCAGCGGCCATCTCGACCAATGCTTCCTGGCTCTGACATTCGGCTGCGGAGCGATAGGCACCCATCTTTTCGTCCGCATCCGTGATCCAGTCGGCAGGGATGAAGGCGGTGACCTGAAGATCCACCTGGGTGTCGTCAACGGCGGGGATGTCTTGCCCTTGGATGTCGGCCAGGGATTCCTGCAGCATCTCCATATAAAGGTCGAAGCCAATCGCCTCCATCTGGCCGCTCTGTTCCACGCCTAGAAGGTTTCCCACACCTCGGATTTCCATATCGCGCATGGCCAGCTGGTAGCCGCTGCCCAGTTGGGCAAATTCCTGAATGGCTCGTAAGCGCTGGCGGGCTGCATCGCTGAGGGAGGCGTTGCCTGGATAGAACAACCAGGCATGGGCCTGAATACCGCTTCGTCCGACACGGCCCCTCAGCTGGTAGAGCTGGGCAAGGCCGAAGCGGTGAGCATCTTCGATCAGGATGGTGTTGACGCGGGGAATATCCAGACCGCTTTCCACAATCGTGGTGCAGAGCATCACATCGGCCTCGCCGCCGTTGAACGCCACCATGGCGCTTTCAAGTTCACCCTCGGCCATCTGGCCATGGGCCACAAGCAGCTTGAGGTCCGGCAGCATCTGACGCAGATTTTCTGCGACCTCCTCAATGCCCTCCACGCGCGGTACGACATAAAACACTTGGCCGCCGCGATCCAGTTCCTGTCGGATGGCACTGCGCACCACTTCATCGTCCAATGCGGCTAGATGGGTTTTGATCGGCCTGCGCAAGGGCGGAGGTGTGGTGATCAGGCTCATTTCACGCACACCCGAGAGGCTCATGTAAAGCGTGCGCGGAATGGGGGTTGCCGACAGGGTGAGTACGTCGACGTCTTTGCGCAGGGCTTTGATCTTCTCCTTCTGATTCACTCCGAAGCGTTGTTCTTCGTCCACCACCAGCAGGCCGAGCTTGTCGAAGGCTGTGCTCTTACTCAGGAGCTGATGGGTTCCCACCACGGCATCGATGGTGCCCGAACCGAGCCCCTCAAGGATCACTTTGCGCTCGCTGGTGGTTCTGAAGCGGTTGAGCAGCGCCACCTTGATTGGATAAGGGGCAAACCGCTCTGAAAGGGTGCGCCAGTGCTGCTGAGCCAACACGGTTGTGGGGGCCAGCATTGCCACTTGCTTCCCAGCGGTGATCGCCTTGAAGATCGCCCTGATCGCAACTTCGGTCTTGCCGAATCCCACATCTCCACACACGAGGCGATCCATTGGCTGTGCCTTCTCCATATCGCGCTTCACTTCGGCGGTCGCCTTGACCTGGTCTGGGGTTGGTTCATAGGGGAAGGAATCTTCCAGCTCCAGCTGCCACGGCCCATCAATAGGGAAGGCAAAACCGGCTGCCTGATGCCTCTCGGCATAGAGCTTGACCAGATCAACGGCCACCTTGCGTACGGCCTTGCTAGCCCGTTCTTTGGCTTTCACCCAGGCCGAACCACCCATCTTGCTCAGCTGAGGTGGGCTGTCACTGTTGGCTCGATAGCGGCCGAGGCTGCCCAGTTGATCGGCCGCTACACGCAGGATGCCGTCTGCGTATTGCACCACCAGGTAGTCGCGTGCTTCGCCACTGATCGCTAATTTTTCGAGCTGCTTGAACCGACCGATTCCGTGGTTGCGATGGACCACGAAATCCCCCTGCTGCATCTTGTTGGGATCCACCGTGCGGCTCGCTGCCTTGCGTCGCCGGCGGATGTAGCCGCTGCTCGTGAGGTTTTGTTGACCGAAAAACTCTCGGTCAGTGATCAGAACCACTCGCCAGGCTGGCAATTGCAGCCCTTCGAGCTCCGCTGTTCCTTTGGTTTTGAGCGCAACCGGAGTGCCCTGCTCAATCAAGCGGGCAATGGCCTGATGGTCCGCAGCATTGGGTACAAACCGGCTGATGCAGTCGTGTTCTTCAAGTAGCGCGACGGCTCGACTGGGCTGGGCTGAGACCAACCACACCGCCTGCCGCTCGCGTTGGTAGTCCTTCAGCAGTTCTCCCAGTTTTCCAAACTGATTGGGGTAGGCCGGGACGGGGCGACTGGCCAGGTCAAAAGCGTTGAGGTGGTCATCACTTTCATGAAGTTCCGCTAGATCAAATCCGGGGAAGACATCGGTCAGCCCCATCGCCTCTTCGATTCCGCGGTGCAATAACGGCAGTGGCAGGGCAAGTTCGCTGTGGTGTTCGGTGGCATGGTCCAACCACTGCTGACCATGGGCTTTGCCGTGCCGTCTTTCATCAATGGCGACACAGCACTGCTCGGGTAAGTAATCCAGCAGAGAGGCCGGTTCGGGCCAGGCCAGCCCCATCAACCGACGCATCCCTTCTGGGGTATTGCCTTCCAAGAGCGCACTGATTTGCTCTTCGTCGAGTAGTTGATCGAGCCCTTCCGGCATCGTTTCGCGCAGTTGTTCGGCGATCAGTGGGCTGAAGCCGGTCGGAGTCAGTCGCAGCTGTTCAACTGGATCGAGGGATCGCTGACTCGCGGGGTCAAATTCCCGCAGTTTGTCGAGCTCATCCCCGAAGAATTCAAGGCGTACAGGTAGTTCGCTGCTCACCGGATAGATGTCAACGATGTCGCCGCGGCGGCTCCAACTGCCTTCCTGGTCAATGCTGGAGACCCGCTCGTATCCGAGTTGGCTGAGGGTGAGGGCCAGCTCTTCAAGGTCGATGCTGTCGCCTTTGCGGACTGTGCGGCAGCGTGAAGCAAGCGCCTGCGGTGGCGGTAGATGGGGCTGCAGGCAACGCTCAGTGGCGACAATCGCCATCCCCTCACGGCCGCACTGATCCTGCAACTCGCTCAGCACTTGCAGTTGTCCCCAAGTGATTTCCGTCGTGGGGTCGAAGGGTTCGTATGGAGACCCTTCGCTGGTTGGGTAGAGCTGAGCTGATGGCCAACCCATCAGCTCCAGGAGTGCCGTCCATCGACCGGCCTCTTCCAGGGTGGGAACGACCACCAGCAGGGATTGATCTGCGCGTCTGGCCAGGGCACTGGCAATCAGCGCTCTGGCGGCACGATTGGCGCCACGCAGTAGCAGGCGTTCCGGTCGCTGGCTGCGCTCCTGGAGCTCTCCGGTCAACGCCGTCGTCTGCAGCAGGCGCACCAGGGAGTTCAGGGGCATGGACGATCAACAGCTGCCAACGGTTGATCTTCGCAACTGGATGTGCTCGCTGTGGAGAGTCGCCTCGCCTTCAGCGCGGATTAGGGTCGAAGCGCTGGATGGATGGGTTCAGGAATGGACCGGATCATCGATGACCCACTGGCGATTACGCCCTCCTGGCTGGAGGGGCAACTCAGGTGCATTCCTTCGTTCAAGGATCTCAAGGTCACCTCTGTTGAAACAGAAACGATTGGTGCAGCAACTGGATTCCTCTCGCGAATTGCAAGGCTGACGCCGAGCTATGGCGCCAATGCGCCACAAGCGCCATCAACATTGATTCTGAAGGTTCAGACCAATCGAGAAGGTTTTACGGATGTGGCTGAACGGCTGCAAGCCTTTGAACGTGAGCTTGGCTTTTACAAGGATTTTGCGCCAGATCTACAAGCCCGACTGCCCAGGATTTTCGGGGGCTACGCCGAAGGTGGGAAAGGCTGGATCTTGATGGAAGATCTCTCGTCCTGGAGCCAGGGTGATCAGGTCTTCGGCATCAGTCATGACCAAGTCAAGTCCACCTTGAAAACAATGGCTGCCGTGCATGCCGGTTATTGGCAGTGCGATCAGTTGGGCTTGAAATCATGGCTTCCTCGTCATGATTTCTGGTTCCATGATGACCTTGCTGTCACTTGGGAAGCTGTTAAAGAGAGTTATGCACTACGGCTTGGCGAGGCAGCAGTTGCCCTCACAGACCGAGTGGTGAACAACTACGAAAACCTGATCGCACAGTTGGACGCACTCCCTCAAACCTTGGTGCATGGAGATCTAAGGGCGGACAATCTTCTTCTCTCTTCCCCTGCTTCTTCCGGATCCGATGTGATCGTGATTGATTGGCAGACAGTCACCCGTAGTCTTGCTTGTATCGATCTAGCTTTTCTGATTGGTGGTAGCGAACCAACCGCGGAACGGCATGGTCATCCTCAGGACCCTTTGCGGTACTGGCATCAGCAATTGGTGGCTCATGGTGTGTGTGATTACACCTATCAACAAGCTCTGCATCACTTGCGTTTGGCGTTGCTGATCTGCCTCGCTGTGCCGGTTGTTGCCTTCAGAGAACTTGATGGACCCAACTTTCACACTGCGCGAGAAGCACAGCTGGCTGAATGCTTTCTTTTTCGACACACCCAGGCAGCACTCGACTGGTCTGCCGAGATTGCATTGCAAGATTGAATTGAGCCTTACGATCAGTGCAGACTCCTTGGCTGATGCCCCGTTTTCGTTGTCCGGATTGCTGCTGTGGACCAGCGATCGTGTTGCATCCCCCAAGGGGTGCTACGCCGATTTGCTCGCGATGCGGTGCAGTTTTAGAGCGGCAACCTCTGATTCGACCCGTGCCGATGCTGGTGTTTTTGGCCGTCACGACTGCCTTCATTGGTCTCTCCTTTCCGGTGTTGTTCGTGCCGCGTCCCGAACCCAGACGCCGGCCATTGATTCCAGCGTCTCCCACGGCTGAGCTTGAAGCCCGCCATCGTGGGATAGCCCCTGTTGTTTGATCTGAGCTGATGTCGTCTTTGGAAACTCAGCTTGTGGCTTTTCTCGCCTTTGGGGCTGCGGTGTCAACGCTTGCTGCCTGGATGCTCTCCAGCCTGGGGGCAAGTGCAAGAAGGCGGGGTTGAGGACAATCTGCTCGATTGCATTGGCTGGAGCATGTCAATGCTTGGCCATGCTTCAGCGATATTGTCTTAACTGGAAAGTGATCTTGCCTTGTAGTAGGCCTGTCTATCTCCCCTTCGCTCAAGGTATAACAGGCGCCAAATTGCTTTATTGCCTCTTGTTGATGCTTTTTGGGGTGGTTGATGCCTGGCTGACTGCTGCATGATTGATTTCAGAATTTGAATCAAACTCGAGAGTCTCCCGAGCAAAAACTTGCTAATTCAGTCCGTTTTGTACAACTAATCGCCAAAAAAAAGGTCCACCCGTTTGGGGTGGACCTTGACGCTTCGAGTTGGTTCGGAGTTGTTGATTGAACCTCTTGCTCAGGAGCTCTTACTATCGCGGATTCCTTGGATCGCAGCTGCGTAATCGGGTTGGTTGAACACTCCAGATCCACTCACGATTGCGTTAGCACCGGCTTCGATCACCTTCCAGGCATTAGCTCCCTTGATGCCACCGTCCACTTCAATCCATGGATCGACACCCTTCTCTTCACACATCCGGCGTAGATCGCGGATTTTCTGAACTTGATTGTCGATGAAGCTCTGGCCTCCGAAACCGGGATTCACACTCATGATCAACACCAAGTCGCAGAGTTCGAGGCAGTACTCCAGTGTGTCGATCGGGGTGCCGGGATTGAGGACGGCGCCAGCCATTTTTCCCAGATCCTTAATTTGGCCAAGGTTGCGGTGTAAGTGGGGGCAGGCTTCGACCTGCACAGAGATGATGTCTGCTCCAGCCTTGGCAAAGTCGGGGACGTATTTCTCCGGCTCCACAATCATCAGATGAACGTCCAGAGGCTTCTCAGTCACAGGACGAAGCGCATCAACGATCAGTGGCCCAATGGTGATGTTGGGCACGAAACGGCCATCCATCACATCCACATGGATCCAGTCAGCACCGGCCTGATCCACCGCTTTCACTTCTTCGCCAAGGCGAGCAAAGTCAGCTGAAAGGATGGATGGAGAGATCACCAGGGGCTTGGTGCTCATGGGGGGATCCGCGGGAATGCGCGGCGATTGTAGGAACCGCTGAATGCGCTGATACAGTGAGCCGCGCTCTTGAGCTGAGAAGTCCTGCGGCATCGGGTTCCTTGCCCTTCCCGTGGATCGCCAGGTCAGCTCACCGTTCGCTGCACCCTTTACCCCAACGCCGCATACCCGTGGATCGCACTCTTATCCAGGAAATTCTCGAGGTCGTTGAGCAGGCGGCTATCGCTTCCGCAAAGCTCACCGGTCTCGGTCAAAAGGACGAAGCTGACGCCGCAGCTGTTGAAGCAATGCGTCAGCGCATGGGCCAGATCCAGATGCAAGGCCGCATTGTGATCGGTGAGGGCGAGCGTGATGAAGCTCCGATGCTCTACATCGGTGAGGAAGTCGGCAGCGGCACAGGCCCTGGCGTTGACTTCGCTGTGGATCCTTGCGAGGGCACCAACCTTTGTGCCAACAACCAGCGAGGCTCCATGGCAGTCCTCGCTGCTTCCGATCGAGGTGGTCTGTTCAACGCTCCAGACTTCTATATGAAGAAACTGGCTGCTCCCCCGGCCGCCAAGGGCAAGGTGGACATTCGCAAGTCGGCCACTGAGAACATCAAAATTCTGAGTGAGTGTCTTGGCATTGCCGTCAGCGACCTCACCATTGTCGTGATGGATCGTGCCCGTCACAAAGATCTGATTGCTGAAATCCGTGCCACCGGTGCCCGTGTTCAGCCCATTTCCGATGGCGACGTTCAGGCAGCTATTGCTTGTGGTTTTGCCGGTACTGGCACCCACTGTCTGATGGGAATCGGTGCAGCCCCCGAAGGCGTGATTTCTGCCGCTGCCATGCGCGCTCTTGGTGGCCACTTCCAGGGCCAGTTGGTCTATGACCCGGCCGTTGCTCAGACCCAGGAATGGGCTGACCTCACCAAGGAAGGCAACCTGGCACGCCTTGAGGAGATGGGGATCACCGATCCAGACAAGATCTACGAAGCTGAGGAGCTTGCCTCCGGAGAGCATGTTGTCTTCGCTGGCGGTGGCATCACTGATGGCCTGCTCTTCAACGGCGTTAAGTTCGAGAAGGACTGCACCCGGACCAGCAGCCTGGTGATCAGCAACCTTGACAACACCTGTCGCTTCACCGACACGGTGCATATCAAGGACGGCGCTCAGAGCATCGCGCTGAACTGACCTTCAACGACTGGATAAGAGGAGCATCTCCATGCACATTGCCGTCGTCGGCCTCAGTCATCGCACGGCACCGGTCGAAATCCGTGAAAAGCTCAGTATTCCTGAGCAAACCATGGAGACCTCTCTCCAGACCCTCCGTGGTCATGAGCAGGTGCTTGAGGCTTCCATCCTCAGTACCTGCAACAGGCTTGAGATCTATACCCTGGTGCGTCATCCCGAACTCGGAATTTCCGCGGTACGGGAGTTCCTCAGTGGGCACTCAGGCCTGGCTACCGAGGCCCTCTCTCCTCATCTTTTTGCCTATCACCATCACGAAGCTGTCGATCACCTACTCAGGGTCTCGGCTGGTCTCGACAGTCTTGTTCTAGGCGAGGGGCAGATCCTCTCCCAGGTCAAGAAAATGATGCGTCTGGGTCAGGAACACAAATCCATCGGTCCGATTCTCAACCGGTTGCTGACGCAAGCCGTCAGTACTGGTAAGCGAGTTCGCTCTGAAACCAATCTGAGCACGGGTGCGGTTTCAGTCAGTTCAGCTGCTGTCGAACTGGCCCAGCTCAAGCTCGGCCAATCCCGAGGCCTCGACCAGCTCGTCACCCTTGAGACTGAAAAGGTCGCCGTGGTTGGCGCTGGCCGAATGAGTCGGCTGCTGCTTCAGCACCTTCAGTCCAAAGGTTGTTCCGGCGTTCAGCTGCTCAATCGCACGCGCGAGAGAGCACTCGCTCTGGCTGAAGATTTTCCTGGATTGCCAGTGGAGTGCCGATCGCTTGAGGACCTGGATCACTGCCTCAGTACATGCTCGTTGGTCTTCACCAGTACGGCCACCGATGAACCCATCATCGATGCAGCCCGTCTCAATCAGCTGGATCGGCTGAACGCCCTTCGCCTGATTGATATCGGCGTGCCGCGAAACATCTCCGCGGATGTTGAGGGCATTCCAGGCGTTGAATCCCATGACGTGGACGATCTCCAAGAGGTCGTAGCCCGCAACCAGGAGGCACGCCAGCAGGTGGCGATGGAAGCCCAGGGTCTGCTTGATGTTGAGTCTCGCCTTTTTCTTGAGTGGTGGGACAGCCTTGAGGCAGTGCCAACCATCAACCGCTTAAGGGCGTCTCTAGAACAGATTCGCACTGAGGAGCTTCAAAAGGCTCTTAGCCGCATGGGGCCTGACTTTTCCGCGCGGGAGCGCAAAGTTGTGGAGGCCCTCACGAAGGGCATCCTCAACAAGATCCTTCACGCGCCAGTGACCCAGTTGCGTAGCCCTCAGCCCCGCTCTGAGCGCCAGGAAGCCCTGCGTGTGGTTGAGCGCGTGTTTTCCCTTGGTGAGGACCAATCCACCAGCTGAGATCGCCTGAGAGGCAAGGGCTGAGAGCAGTCTCGATCAGAGTCTCATCGTTCTTGGTTGATCTGAGGGTGCTGATGGTTTTTTGAGCACAAAGTCCGTTAGGTTTGCCCCCGTCTCCAGTGTTAAGGCACCGGCATGAAGCGCGTTCTGTCAATAATTCTTGGTGGAGGAGCGGGTACCCGTCTTTACCCACTCACCAAAATGAGGGCAAAGCCAGCTGTACCTCTGGCTGGTAAGTATCGCCTGATTGATATCCCCATCAGCAACTGCATCAATTCAAACATCACCAAGATGTATGTGTTGACTCAGTTCAACAGTGCATCTCTGAACCGCCATCTTTCCCAGACTTACGACCTCAGTGCTGGTTTCGGCCAGGGTTTTGTTGAGGTACTAGCGGCCCAGCAGACCCCTGAGAGCCCATCATGGTTTGAAGGCACAGCTGATGCTGTACGTAAATACCAGTGGCTATTCCAGGAATGGGATGTTGATGAATACCTGATCCTTTCCGGTGATCAGCTGTATCGAATGGATTACAGCTTGTTTGTTGAACATCACCGTAAATCTGGTGCTGATCTCACTGTTGCTGCGCTCCCCGTCGACCCGAAGCAGGCTGAATCCTTTGGCTTGATGCGCACTGATGAGAACGGTGCAATTCAGGAATTCCGAGAGAAGCCAAAGGGTGACTCTCTTAAGGAGATGGCTGTTAATACAGCCCGATTTGGCCTGTCTCCCGAGTCGGCCCAGGAGAAGCCCTATCTCGCCTCAATGGGCATCTATGTATTCAGTCGCAAGGCTCTCTTTGGTCTCCTTAATGATTATCCGACCTATAAGGACTTCGGTAAGGAGTTGATTCCTGAAGCCCTTAAGTCTGGGATGAATCTTAGGAGTTATGTGTTTGACGACTATTGGGAAGATATTGGTACGATTGGGGCTTTCTACGAGGCAAATCTCGCCTTGACAGAGCAGCCTAAGCCTCCATTTAGCTTCTACGACGAAGACTTCCCTATCTATACAAGGCCACGTTATTTGCCCCCTAGTAAGTTGGTCGATGCACAGATCATTGACTCCAGTATTGGTGAGGGAACGATTCTTAAATCCTGCAGCATCAATCATTGCGTCCTCGGTGTTCGAAGCCGCGTCGAGAACAACGTCGTTCTCCAAGATTCCTTGCTGATGGGGAGCGATTTTTTCGAATCCACCTCAGAGCGTGAGGAGCTGCGTCTGAACGGCGGTACACCGCTCGGTGTGGGCGAAGGCTCAACTGTGAAGCGTTCCATCCTTGACAAGAACACTCGAATCGGACGAAATGTCACCATTGTCAATAAGGACAATGTTGAAGAGGCCGATCGTCCGGAACTTGGTTTCTACATCCGTAACGGCATTGTTGTCGTGGTGAAAAATGCCACGATCCCTGATGGGATGGTGATCTGAGCCGGGCTTTGGTTTCCTCTTTCTGACAGACGGTGCTCTGAGGGCAGCGGTTTCTCTGCCCGATGGTCACACTGAGGACATTGCAAACCACCTTTGACGATGTCCAAGGCTCATTTCGGCCTGATCGGTCTCGGAGTAATGGGCGAGAACCTTGTGCTCAACGCAGAGCGCAACGGCTTCTCGAGTGTGGTTTACAACCGCACCTACTCCAAGACTGAGGAATTTCTTGCTGGCCAAGGTGCTGGTAAGAACATTCAAGGAGCAACAGATCTTCAGGATTTTGTTAGCAAACTGCAGCATCCTCGCCGCATCCTCATGATGGTGAAGGCGGGGGCACCGGTGGATGCTGTGATTCAACAGATCTCCCCCTATCTCGAGCAAGGGGATCTACTGATCGACGGCGGTAACTCGGAGTATCACGATACGGAACGTCGAGTTGCCGAACTGGAAAGCAAGAGCTTTGGCTTCATCGGCATGGGTGTGTCAGGTGGTGCCAAAGGAGCCCTTGAAGGGCCAAGCATGATGCCTGGTGGAACAAAAGCTTCTTACGACGCCATAGAAAGCCTGGTGACCAAAATGGCAGCCCAGGTTGAGGATGGACCTTGCGTCACCTACATCGGTCCTGGTGGCTCGGGTCATTTTGTCAAGACCGTTCATAACGGCATTGAGTACGGAATTGAGCAGATCCTTGCCGAGGGCTACGACCTGATGAAGCGGGTCGGTGGCATGAATGGTTCTCAGATGGCTGATGTGTTCGCCCATTGGAACAGCACTGAGGAACTGGCCTCCTATTTGGTGGAGATCACAGAGGTCTGCCTGCGGACAAAAGACCCGGATGATGGTGCTGATCTCGTCGAGCGGATTCAAGACAAGGCTGGTCAGAAGGGCACTGGGCTTTGGACAGTGGTTAGTGCCCTGAAGATGGGTGCCTCTGTACCCACGATCTATGCCGCATTAAACGGCCGGGTGATGAGTTCAATGAAGGATCAGCGCGTCAAGGCCGAAGAGGTTTTGCGCGGACCTGCCCCGACCCCGTTTGACATGGGAAGCCCCGACGATGGAATGGCTCCTTTAATGGATGCGATGGTTTTGGCTTGTGTGGCCAGCTATGCCCAAGGCATGGAGCTGATGCGCATTGCCTCTGCTGAGCATGACTACAACCTGAACATGCCTTCCATTGCTCAGATCTGGAAGGGGGGTTGCATTATCCGAGCTCGCTTACTCAAGCGCATTCAGGATGCGTTCAATGCCGATCCACAACTGCCCAATCTGCTGATCGACCCCTGGTTTGCGGATCAGGTCAACCGGCGTTTGCCTGGTTTGGCCAAGGTCGTGGCCGGAGCGGCCCAAGCAGGGATTCCAGTTCCTTGTCTGAGCAGCACCCTCGATTACATCAATAGCTACCGCACTGGCCGACTTCCCCAGAATCTGGTGCAGGCCATGCGTGACTGTTTTGGCTCCCATACCTATGAGCGCACCGACAAACCGGGTGCTTTTCACACGGAATGGCTGGATTGAGGTTGATTGATGAGCATGACTCCGTATCAACTCGTGTGCGCCGGGGATTCTCAGGATCTCGCTCGCCGTGCCGCAGAAACCATTGCGACAGCCATTGATCTCGCCCTTGATCAACGCGATCGTGCCCAGATTGCTTTGTCCGGTGGCACGACCCCCGCTAAGGCCTATGCCTTGCTCTCTCAACAGCATCTCCCCTGGGACAGGGTCGATGTCTTGCTAGGTGATGAGCGCTGGGTCTCTGCTGAGGATCCCTCCAGCAATGCCCGGATGCTCCGTCACACGCTTATGGAGCCAGGATCTCCAGGTGCTCAGGCCTGTTTCCATCCTGTCCCCACAGTTGAACTGGCGAGCCCTGAAGCCAGTTCCGAGGCTTTTGCTGATCTGATCGGGCGGCTTTGCCCGGGAGATCCACCCGTGTTTGATCTGATGTTGCTGGGCCTTGGCGATGATGGTCATACGGCCTCGCTGTTTCCAGGAACGGATGCTCCTCTGGTGACCAATCGCTGGACGACCATTGGTCGTGGTAAAGGTCTTGATCGGATCACCCTGACGGCACCCGTTCTCAGTGCTTCTCGTCAAGTGGTTTTTCTGGTGAGTGGCGAAGGCAAGCGTCAGGCTCTGAGTCGATTACTCGATCCGATGGAGTCACCAGAACGCACACCTGCCAAGTTGGTGCAATCTCAACAGCCGATCACGATCCTTTGTGATCAAGCCGCTGCACCGGATCAGTGAGGGTAGCGATTGGGATGAGGTTGATTTGATCCCTTTGATTGGATTAGAAGCAACCGGCTTGATTACCACCGTTCTCTAAACTTTTGGTCTATTTTGACTTCGCTTCAGCTCTAAAGTTGAATTGAAACATCGTATTGGTCGCGATTTGTCAAAGTAGATGCACTGGGTTCAGAGTCACCTTCAATGGTCAATCTTATGATGATGTCCCCAATCATTGATCCCGTTTAGGTCTGATGGCGTATCCGATTGGAGACCTCCGTGAATGGTCTGTTCTTAACGACACAATCATGGGTGGGTCCAGTTCTTCTGCTTGTCGACTCACTGCGGAAGGCCTTCTCCTCGAGGGAAATATTGTTGAACAAGGTGGAGGATTTGTGAGTTGTCGATCCCCACGTTTCCAGCCTCCTCTCAATCTTTCGGCCTATCGTGCCTTGAGAATTTGTGTTGATGGAGAGGGTCGTACTCTCAAGTTTGCTCTGGCATGCAGTGATGGAGTGATGGGGATGAGTGAATTGATTCCTGGTGGTTTGCGTTGGGTGCATTCCATCCGCACCAACAGCTCAGGAACAACAGTGGCTGAGATTCAGTTCCAGGACCTACGGCCCGTGATTCGTGCCAAACCTCTTCGCCTCCCGTTGCGTTTTGAACCATCAGCCCTGACCCGTCTTCAGCTGCTCCATTCCCGCTTCGATGACCAGGGTGATGCCAATCCTGGATTCAGAGCAGGTTCGATCCGACTGCTCTTACGTTCCATTGAGGCCTTCTGAAGGATGGATTTGGCGTTACGGGATGACAGCGCTGACCCGTCGGTTGACCTGCTTGTTCTGATTGCATCCGCTGCTGACGTGTGCCGAAAGCCATTCCGCCACGCTGTGGTGTTGTTGGACGATGCCAGCGCGATCTCAGATGCTCCAAGGCTTCTCACTGACCTTCTGGAGAGTGGAGATGACCTTCGCCTCAGGATTGAGTGCAGAGATCCGGACGGTGAGCGCTGTCCAGACGAGGACCTTGAGCTGGAGCTCTATCGCAGCGGTCAGGATCTGAACCTCATGCTTGGCTGGTGGAATCAGCCAGACCGCCCCCTGCTCTGGCAGGGGCAGCATCCGGTCTGGATGAATGCCGACAGTGGTCAACGTTGTTCGGCCCCAGAGGATGGTGCGCCCCTGGAGGCGCTAACGCGCCGGCTAAGGGCCCTATTCATGGTTTGAATGGTGAGATCTCTGGAAGCTTCTTCGTGAGCAATGCATTGCCGATTGTTCTTTTGGCGCCATGGATGGTGGCGGTCGCTGTCTCCGGATCCGTGCAGGCCCGCCCGCTCTCGCCTGCACAGAGAATCAATATTGCGGCATTCATGGGTCGAGAAAGCGCAGCGCTCTACTGCCAGGGCAATGACCTTAAAACAGCAATCGAGAAGAGCGTGATCAAAACAATGCTCGATCAGGATCTCGATCCAGAGTCGATGGATCAGATCGATCTAGACCAAAAGGAAATTGGCATTGCCTTTTTTGAAAATGTCTTTGCTGATGCCTTCGCCAACTGCCCTTCAAGGGCCAGGAACATCTGGCGCCAGATGACGGAGATGTGAGTTTGGCTGTGGCAGTGCTCAGGGTTGGTCTGTGACCGCCCCTTCGCTGGCGCATGACACCAGTCGGCTGTACTTGCCGAGAATTCCGGTGCGGTATTTCGGTGTTGGAGTGCTCCAAGCACTGCGACGTCGATCTAGCTCACTGTCGTCCACATTCAATTGCAACAACAGTTGGTTGGCATCCACAGTGATGCTGTCACCTTCTTGAATGAGGCCGATGGTGCCGCCGACCGCGGCCTCCGGGGACACATGGCCGATCACCAGCCCATAAGAGCCACCTGAGAAACGGCCATCGGTGATCAAGGCCACCTTGTCGAGCAGACCTTGCCCCACGATTGCTGAGGTCGGGCTCAGCATTTCGCGCATGCCCGGCCCCCCCACCGGTCCCTCATTGCGCACCACCACGACATCTCCGGCCTTGATCTGGTTGTCAAGGATCGCGGTCAGACAGCTTTCCTCACTTTCGAACACCCTTGCTGGGCCAGTGATGACTGGATTCTTGACGCCGCTGATCTTGGCAACGGCACCCTGCTCGGCCAGATTGCCCTTGAGGATCGCCAGATGTCCTTTGGCGTAGAGCGGATTGGATAGGGGGCGAATCACCTCCTGATCGGCAGGTGGCATGGCCGGAACATCGGCCAGCCGTTCTCTCAGGCTCTTGCCTTCGATCGTGCGGCAGTCCCCATGGAGCAGGCCTGCATCAAGCAGGAGTTTCATCACCTGTGGAATGCCACCAGCTTGATGGAGATCAACGGTCACAAACTTGCCGCTTGGTTTGAGATCGCAGATCACAGGAACGCGCTGGCGAATGCTTTCAAAGTCGTCGATGTTGAGATCGATCCCCGCGGTGCGAGCGATGGCCAACAGATGGAGCACCGAATTGGTGGAGCCTCCCACCGCCATGATCACGCTGATGGCGTTTTCAAATGCTTCTCGGGTGAGCAGCTCTCGTGGACGGATATCGGATTTGATCGCCTCGACCAGCACTTCGGCGGAGAGGGCCGCACTGTCGGCCTTTTCGGCATCCTCAGCAGCCATGGTGGAGCTGTAGGGGAGGCTCAGGCCAAGCGTTTCGATTGCGGCACTCATCGTGTTGGCTGTGAACATTCCTCCACAGCTGCCGGCTCCCGGACAAGCGTTCTTTTCGATCGCCGTGAGCTGTTCTTCGTCAATCTTGCCGCTTGTGATCTGACCGACAGCTTCAAAGGCACTGACCACAGTGAGATCGCAACCTCCCAGCTTCCCTGGTTTGATCGTGCCGCCGTACACAAAGATTGAGGGGATGTTCATCCGGGCCATGGCGAGCATGGCGCCGGGCATGTTCTTGTCGCAGCCCCCGACGGCCAGCACTCCGTCCATGCTTTGGCCGTTGCAGGCGGTTTCAATCGCATCAGCGATGACCTCCCTGCTCACGAGGGAATACTTCATCCCCTCGGTGCCCATTGAGATGCCATCACTGACAGTGATGGTGCCGAAGGTCTGAGGCATCCCTCCGGCCATGCGTGTGGCCTCTTCCGCTCGCATGGCCAGATCGTTCAGCCCCACGTTGCAAGGAGTGATGGTGCTGTAGCCGTTGGCGATTCCAATAATCGGTTTGCCAAAATCGGCATCACCGAAGCCGACTGCACGCAACATCGCTCGGTTTGGTGAGCGTTGGATTCCCTGCGTGACGGCGTCGGAGCGGAGCATCGATTGCAGCCGGTGGCCGGTGAATGACTGTCGCCAACCTACCGACTGCAGGGTTCAGCTTCTGGCACCCAGATCCTCGAGCTGCCTTCGCACATCGGCGATCGCGGCATTGAGCTGTTCGACGCGATGTTCAAGCTGGCCTTCCTGGACCACTTTCTCAGTTGCATCGAAGGCTTCACTGCCGTCTTGGATGCGCGGCGCATAAAGCATGGATCGCTGGCGTTTGGAATGTTGACGACGATCCGCTTCGGAAAGCAGCCACCAAGCCAGACCGGCAGCGCCCATGACGGCGCCGCTGATCAGGGTGGCAAGGGTGCCGGAAGCCGTCTCGCGCTGGGCCATGGTCTGCTGCTGATGCCTTGTCCTTCAGGTTAGGTGGCTGATCCAGTTCTGATCTGCATTCGCTGAACAGGGTCACCGATGCCTGGCAGAACCCTGCCGTTGTCATCCAGGCTTTCATCGATGCAAGCGGTGTGAATCGTCAAATCAGGGATCTGCTCGCCGATCTGCTTCAGGCCTGGGCTGGCGGCTACCGCCGTGATCATCCGAACCCGGCGCATGTCATCCACTCCGCGATCGGCAAGTTTGTCCAAAGCCTTCAGGCATTGGCTGCCATCACTGATTTGGTCAAGAAACACCACCACGCCAGCTTGGGGCTCAATCACCTCTGGAACACCATCAAGGCAAAGCAGTGCATTGGGCAGCACCTGACGTGCGCCCTGCCAGAGACTGAGACCTCCCGGCATCAACGGGATGGTCAGAAGCGGCACAGAAGCCTCGATCACACTGCCTTCTGTGTCTTGAAGCGGTGTGGTGACGGCTTCCTTCCGATGGGGCAGCCAATCGCGTACCGCCTCGTAGCAGAGCCATCGGCCAAGCTCCTCCATCCCGGTCGCGTAAAGGGCTGCTGGTGTTCCCGCATGCCTCAGCACCGTGAGCCAGTGGGCAATCAGGGGATGGGGGGGAACCACCACCCTCAGGGTCTTGGCCATGTCGCGTGGATTGGTGGGCAGCTGCCATAACGTGACGTTTCAAACTACGGCAGGTGGTTCGCCGCTTGGCCGTCAGATCCAATCCCACGACCATGGTCGCCTTTTTTTGCGGTCTTGCCGCACGGCTCAAGCACACTCGTGCCATTGCCGCTGGACTGCTGACAGCGCTGTTTTGCTTAACGGGCACCGTGTTGTGTTTGGGAGCGGAGCCTGCTCTGGCGATCACCGCCCCTGAGCTCCGTGGCCAATTTGCTGTGCAGGAGATCAGCGCTGATATGCATGGGTTGGACCTGAAGGAGAAGGAATTCCTCAAGGCTGATCTCCAGGGCGTTGATTTGTCGGACAGCGATCTTCGTGGTGCCGTGATCAATACCTCAATGCTTCAGGGTGCAGACCTCCAAAGGGCAGACCTCGGTGACGTTGTGGCCTTTGCGAGTCGTTTTGATGGTGCTGATCTTCGTGATGCCCGTTTTGAGAACGCGATGATGATGCAGAGCCGATTTACAGATGCCCGCATTGATGGCGCTGATTTCAGCAACGCCGTGATAGATCTTTCACAGCAAAAAGCACTGTGCGCCCGGGCTGATGGGGTGAACAGTGTTACTTCCATCAGTACCCGCGAGAGTCTTGGCTGTCGATGATGCGTCGTCTCCCTGTCACCGTGATTACCGGCTTTCTTGGTGCCGGAAAAACCACCCTGCTTCGCCACTTGCTGTCCAACAGTGGGCAGCGACTTGCAGTGATGGTGAACGAATTCGGAACCGTCGGTCTTGACGGAGATCTGATCCGAAACTGTGGATTTTGTCCAGAGGATGAGCTTGAGGGACGTCTGGTTGAACTCAATAACGGCTGTCTCTGCTGCACCGTGCAGGATGATTTTCTGCCAACCATGGAGACCCTTCTCCAGCGAACTGATTCCCTCGACGGCATCGTGGTTGAGACGAGTGGTCTTGCACTGCCTCGACCCCTTTTACAGGCTTTGGAATGGCCAGAAGTGCGTTCCAAAGTTGTGGTGAACGGTGTGATTACGGTTGTGGATGGTGAATCTCTTGCTGGCGGCAGCCCGGTGGGTGATCTCGAGGCCATCGAGCGTCAACGGCAGGACGATCCGAGCCTCGATCACATCAGTGCCATTGAAGAACTGTTTGCTGACCAGCTTGAGGCCGCAGACCAGGTTCTGATCAGTCGCGCCGATCTGATTGACCCCGCTCAGCTCAGTGGTGTTCGTGAGCAGCTCAGCAGCAAGGTTCGAAGTGGAACGCCCTTGCTGGCGATCGAGCGGGGCGTTGTTGATCCGGCTTTGGTGCTCGGCACCAATCGACACGCTGTTGCGTCTGCAACGCCTGAGGCGGACCATCATCACGATCATCACGATCATCACGATCATCACGATCATCACGATCATCACGATCATCACGATCATCACGATCATCACGATCATCACGATCATCACGATCATCACGATCATCACGATCATCACGACCATCACGACCACACCCATGTCGAGGCGGTCAGTGGCCTTCTGCGCATGGAGTGCTCCGTCTCTCGAGAGGCTCTGGAACAGTTGCTCCCAGACTTCGTGGCTCGCAATCAAGTGGTGCGATTGAAAGGTCGGGTGTGGCTCCCGGGTAAAGCCCTGCCGCTACAGCTGCAGATGGTTGGACCTCGTCTTGAATCGTGGTTCGAAGCCGCGCCTGATCAAGCCTGGCGGCCCGATAGTGGGGCCGGTCTTGATTTGGTGGTGATCGGCTTTGTTGCTGATGCGGCTGACCGTTTGGGTGAACTCCTGCCCGTGCCTGCGTGAATCGAAAGCCTTCTGTTCGAGGAGAAGGCTTCTGCCTCGATCATCCTCGCCATCCATGCTTTGCAGTGAAGCCCTGTCCCAGTCACTGAGTTAGAAGGCTGGTCTGGATGGCAATTCCAGTCAGCGCAAAGCTCACAAGACTGGTCAATCCGGCGGCACCATCACCAACGATGTTGGTCGGCAGGCTCTGATCTCACGACAGCAGTCGCCAGGCGATCTGATCGCCAATGCTCAGTGGGTCACAACGAGTTCCCGAATTTTGGCTCGTTTCACTTGTTGCGCTAAATCCAAGAGGTCATTGCGGTCGATTAGGCCGATGCAGCCAAGGGTGCCGCTGTTGCCATTGCGTCCAGCGCTTGGATCTTGGTGAATGCCTAGGACCCTTCGACCGGTCGTAAAGGTTGGTTCGATGCTGATCCAGATTGGGCCGAGCTCCGGGTAGGCACCTGCCGCCAATGGTTCCACGGGGCCAAGGGTGTAGTGGCCTGCGGGAAGAGGGGCGCGGCTTCCCATCTGGTCGCGATCGGCATCCTGGCGATTGGCTCGACCACTGAGCGCGTCGTAGTGACGGACCGGATGGCCAGGGATTTCCAAGCGCAGATCCCAGATCGGATCACCCGTGCCTGCTAACCGTCGATGGGTCTTTTCGAGCACGAGCACCGACTCTCCATCTTGTTGGAGACGTGCCAGTAGCTCCTCTGGCACAATGCTGCTCCTTGCGGGAGCGGTGCTTTGGGGTCTTGCCAGGGCAATGGTGGCTAGGGCCTGCTCCAGGGTCTGAGCAGTTGCTAATCCAGGTGCTGTCAGAACAGCAGAGAGAAACACAAGCGTGATCGAGAGGCGTCCCTTCAGCATCCGCACCACCGCATTGGATGCAGAAAGCTACGGATTGTTTTTTTCGCTCACGAAAGAAAAAGCCAGTTCCTTGTCTGACCTCAGGTCTCACCTGAGATGTCAATACGCTCCACCTGGGTCAGTGGATGAAGGGTGTGAAGGCTGTTTCACGGGTGTAGCCAAGACAGGTAATCAAGGTGATCAGACCTGCAACCGCTGCCAGTAGAGCAGGACTGACGGGCTGACCTGTGTGCAACACCAGCCATGTGGCGGCAAGAGGGGTGAGGCCTCCAATCCATCCCTCTGCAACGTTGAAGGCAAGCGCCAGGCCTGTGTTGCGCACCTCGCCAGGCATTAATTCGACGTTGGCCGCATTTTTGGCGCCAGCCAGGATGGCCACAGCCATCACCAGCCCCACCTCGCCACGAAGAATGTTGTTGATGCTGTCGCTCTGGAGCAGGGTAAAGATGGGCCAAGCGCCAAGAACTAACCAGCCGCTGCCGATCACAAACAGTGGTTTGCGACCAACCCTGTCGCTGATCCAGGCCGCGATCGGATAAAGAATCAAGAGGAGCGCCATCACGCGTGTATTCAGTGACAGGGCAGTTGCTGCTGAGAGTTTGTCGATGGTTTCAAGATCGCTGACAACGTAGACAAATAAGAGATAAAAACTAACGCTGCTAGCCACATTGAGCAGCATCACTTTGGTGATCGGCCAACGGTGCTTCAGCACCATGCGCAGTGGTTGAGACGTCTTGTTTTGATTCAGCAACGCTGGTTTCAGATGCCTGCGAATCATCACCCCTGCGAACGCAATGAATGAACCCAGTGCAAACATCAGTCGCCAACCCCATTGCTCCAGCTGATCGGGTTGCAACAGTTGCGCCAGTCCGTCGCTGAGGGCTGACGCCAGCCACATGCCAGCAACGGATCCCCACAATCCCCAGATTGAAAGAATGCCTCGCCTCCGTTCCGGTGAACGTTCGCAGAGAAAGACAATTGAGGTCGTGTATTCACCTCCTGCAGATAGACCCTGAAGCAGGCGAAGGCTGACCAACAGCACTGGTGCTGCGATGCCGATCTGTTCATAGGTGGGTAAGAACGCCATCAGTGTTGTGGGAATGGCCATGGCCACAACGCTGATCAAAAGAGCTCTTTGGCTGCCGTGACGATCGCCGATTCGACCAATGATCAGTCCACCCAGGGGTCTGACCAGGAATCCCGCTGCAAAAGCAGCAAATGTTGCGAGAAGGGAAAGAGCAGGATTAGTGGAGGGAAAGAAGTGGTGACTGAGCGCGACAGCGAAATAGCCATAGAGCGAAAAGTCGTACCACTCCATGACGTTGCCGACGATGCCTGCAGCGATCACGGACAATCGACTGTTGGTTGGGGCGCTCATGATGCGTCCTCAATGGACCAGTTCAGCCCTGGAATCCACGCCAGGATGGCTGGTTTTCCAGAGAACAGTGTTCTGTAGTCAGGATGGCGTCTGACCAGGCCTAGTTCTTCGCGTTTTGCTTTTCCGCGCAAGGTCATGGCGAGGGCGATCAGCAGCGCAAGATGCAACGTGCTCTGTCGCATCAGCATCACGCCGGCTGCGCAGATCAGGACCGCTAAATACAGCGGATGGCGGCAGAGTCGATAGGGGCCTGACTGGACGAGTTGGATTCCAGGTTTTGGCTCTGGTAGGGGAGAAAGGTTGTCTCCCAGTGCGAGAAAACTCGCCACCGCCAACACCACACCTCCGGTCAGGAGGCTTCCGCCGCTGATCATCAGGCAGTTGCGCCAGATCAGGTTGAGATCTGCCAACGCACTCTGAGGCCATCCCGGCAGGATGATCACCGCCAGGATCAGGACACCTTGGCCGAGCAGCCACCACTCTCCCTGTTGATTGCGCCACAACCCTGCCCAGCTGAGGTTCCAACCGCTCAATGCGGCTTTGATGCCGATCCCCCTTGTTCTCACTCCCATCTGTCCAAGCACAATTCCATTGTGATTGGACTTTGAGGATGGAGATGACGAGACGAACCATCCTGATGAGCGGTGCCTCGCGCGGCATCGGTCGGGCGATTGCTGAGCAGGCATTGCGAGACGGACACCGTCTCAGCCTTGGCCTACGCAATCCTGATGTTCTAAGAGGGTCAGTGCTGGATCCCGCCATCGCCGGCTCTGATCGCATTCAATTGGTGCCTTACGACGCCGTTGATCCAGAGGCGGCCTCCCGTTGGGTGGAGGCCGCTGATGCAGCCTTCGCTGGCTTTGATGCCCTGATCCATTGTGCTGGGATCCTTCTCCCCACGCCTCTGCTGTTCTCCGATGCCCATGCTCATGAGCCGGAACTGTTGCTCAAGGTGAATCTGATGGGGCCCTGGTGGCTGACCAGAGCGGCTTGGCCATGGCTGCAGGCCCACGGCGACGCAAGGATTCAGGTGCTGGTCTCGATGAGTGGAAAACGCAGCAAAGGTCGCTTGGCGGGTTATGCCAGCAGCAAGTTCGCCCTGATGGGTTTATGCCAAACGATGCGCAATGAAGGTTGGCAGTCCGGTATCCGCGTTACGGCCATCTGCCCGGGTTGGGTCAACACCCAAATGGTGGAAGGCATCACCGACCTTCCGCCTGAAGCGATGACCCAGCCTCAAGACCTGGCTGCACTGTCGTCTCGACTGCTTGAGCTCCCTGCTTCAGCGGTCCCGTTTGAACTTGCTGTTAGCTGCCTACCGGAAGTCTGAGCCTGGCTTGTTTAATCCAGCGGCATGGCTCCACGCGCGCAAAGAGATCCCCAGCACAGCACTTGCTCTTCAGCCCAGCTGGATTGCACAGGGATCCAGTCGGCACCAGCACGGGATTGCATACGCACACTGCCGCTTCCGTCGTGTTCGAACCGAATCCGTTGTTGGGCTACTTCGATCCACCACTGGCTGCCAATGCGGTTGATTCCCATCCGGCAGGGCAGCCAAGGGCCTTCTTGGCTCCGACACTCCAGGGCAATGGTCTCTGCCTGTTGGCTACGGGCTCTGGTTAGGTTTGAACTGATCAAGCCAATCCCAGTCGTCACCGTTGCTGTCAGCACAACCGCTGTGATGGGAATGGAGGGATGTTGATGCACTGCGCCGCTGGGCCTTTCTTCAACGTGCATCTGCTGATTCGGCCGCGGTGCCCCGGCCTGCCAAGATTTAACAATCCCTACGAGGTGACCGTGCCGCGTTATCAAGCCCGCGTATTGGTGAATCTGCGTTCGTCGGTGCTCGACCCGGCTGGTGAAGCGACCCGTTCAGCGGCATTCCGTCTGGGAGTCGATGGCGTCAGCAAATTACGTATCGGTAAGGCGGTGGAGCTTGAACTCGAGGCCCCTGATGAGGATGAAGCTCGTCGCCGGTTGGAACTCCTCAGTGACAGGCTTCTGGCCAACCCCGTGATTGAGAACTGGACTCTGGAGCTTCAGCAAGCATGAGTGTCGGAGTTGTCGTCTTTCCCGGTTCCAACTGTGACCGGGACGTGCGCTGGGCCAGTGAGGGGTGTCTGGGGATTCCCACCCGCTACCTCTGGCATGAGGAGAGGGATCTCAGTGGCTTGGATGCGGTTGTCTTGCCCGGCGGTTTCAGCTATGGCGACTATCTGCGCTGCGGTGCAATTGCCCGGTTCGCCCCTGTGCTCGAGTCGCTTGTTGACTTCGCAGCACGGGGTGGAAGGGTCCTTGGCATCTGCAACGGCTTTCAGGTGCTCACCGAGTTGGGATTGCTCCCCGGCGCCTTAACGCGCAATCGCAATCTCCATTTCATTTGTGAGGATGCCGAACTGGAGATCGCTTCAGTGCGCACTCCCTGGACGAACGCAGCCAAAGCCAGTGACAGGATCACGCTGCCCATTGCTCACGGAGAAGGCCGTTATCAGTGCTCTGACGAGACCCTGCGTCAACTGCAAGATGATGACTGCATCGCTTTTCGCTACCTCTCCAACCCCAATGGTTCCGTTGGCGATATCGCCGGCATCACCAATGCCGAAGGCAATGTGCTCGGCCTGATGCCTCATCCCGAGCGGGCCTGTGATGCCGTTACCGGAGGGGTTGACGGACGCTTGCTGATCAAGGCCCTGCTCAGTTGAACCCACCGCTTTGTTGATGTCCTATGCATCGCAGAGTTCCGCGTCTCCGTTGTGAGCTGTCTCCGTTCTGAGCTGTCTGGGTTCGAGACCGGCTGCGGTGACCTCTGATCAGCTCCAAACTGCTTGCAGCCCTGTGCCGTCGGAGGCCTGGTGATTGATCGCAGCCATCTAGCCCCCTTGTCCCGACGCGCTTTGCTCCGCCTCGGATGTGTCGGAGCAGGTGTGCTGGGAAGCTCTGTTTTCGGGCCATTTGCAGCCTTGGCTGCAGGCCGTCAATCGATGTCTGTTTCGGCTCCACCCTCACCTTTGCGACGCGGTTCTCGACTGCGGGCGGTCAACCCAGGCACCTGGATTGATCCCGAGACCGATCTCACCCCCCTGATTCAACGCTGTGCCGTCGAGGGCTGGCATCTGGAGGTCCCTCCCAGTGTGATGGGCCAGTGGCGTTATTTCTCTGGTCAAGACCACGAGCGCGTGGCTGAGCTGGAGGCTGCCTGGTCTGATCCCTCGGTGGATGGCGTGATCACCTTGGCCGGCGGCTGGGGAGGGGCTCGTGTTTTGGAAGCGGGTTTTCGTTTCCCGCGACGTGCCAAGTGGACCCTTGGCTTTTCAGATACCAGCGCTCTTTTATTGGCCCAGTGGGCAGCAGGATTGCCTGGTGCAATCCACGGCTTCAGTGGCGGATCTGATCTTCAGTGGCAGCGCACGGTTGACCTTCTGTCTGGTCGGTCTGTGGCACCGCTCATCGGTAGGTCTGTGCGCTCAGGCGTGGCCACTGGGCCACTTGTGGTGACCAACCTCACGGTGGCCACGCACCTGATCGGTACGGCATGGATGCCAAATCTGAAGGGGGTGATTCTTGTGCTGGAGGATGTCGGTGAAGCGCCCTACCGCGTTGATCGCATGCTCACCCACTGGCGTATGGCTGGTTTGCTCCAGTCCCTTGCTGGAGTGGCCTGTGGTCGCTTCAGCTGGGCGAAGGATGACATCCTCCCAGGTGATTTCACGATGGAAGAAATTCTCGAGGAACGCCTCGGAGAACTCGGCATCCCCTTGGTTCTGGATCTTCCTGTGGGCCATGGTCGTCCGAACATGGCACTGCCGTTGGGGAGGATGGCGCGTTTGGATGGCACACGCGGAAGCCTCACCCTGCTCGGATGATCCGTTGTCTGTTCCTGGTCATCAGCCTTGTGAGCGGTCTCGCTGTTGCGGCACCGGTCAGTCGCGATGATCCGGAACACGCTGGTGAGGTCCATGCCGCTGGCTCCGCTGCAGTCGGCGCTGCCGTTGTGGTCACGGCCCATCCAAAGGCCAGTGCCGCCGCATTGGCTGTCTTGCAGGAGGGAGGGCAGGCCATCGATGCACTCGTCGCAGCTCAGTCGGTGTTGGCGGTTGTGGAGCCCCAAAGTTCTGGCCTTGGGGGCGGCGGCTTCTTGCTGCACTGGGATGCGCGCCAGCAGGAGCTGGAGGTTTTCGATGGTCGAGAAACGGCCCCTGCCAGCAGTCGTCCCGATGACTTGCTGACTCCGGAGGGGCAACCGCTGCCTTGGCGTACGGCGAGCAGTCGCCTCACATCGATTGGGGTTCCTGGCACCGTGGCGCTGCTTTGGGAGGCGCATCAGCGTCATGGCCTCTTGACCTGGCCACGCACTTTGCAGCCGGCGATTCGCCTGGCCCAAGATGGCTTTTTACCTAGTCCTCGCTTACGGCGATCCATTGAGCTTGCTCAGCGGTTAGGCGTTGGGCACAGCCCTGCGTTTCAGGCTCTTTATCTGCCTGATGGCCAGCCTCCAGCCTTGGATCAACGCTTCCGCAATCCGGCTCTCGCCCAAACCTTTGAGGAGTTGGCGCAGGTTGGTGCACCCGGTTTCTACCGCGGCAGCCTTGCCCAGCAGATGGTCAAGACGATCAACACTCTGGCGCCAAGTCAAACCGGATTCCGTGGTTGGTCGATCTCAGACCTTGCCTCCTATGCCGTGAGGCGTCGTCAACCACTGTGCCGAGATTTCCAACGCTATCGGCTTTGCACGATTCCCCCACCCAGCAGCGGCGGTCTTGGCCTGCTTCAAACCTTGGCGTTGCTCAATACAGCCGGTGAGCTGCCGGGGCCCACTCATCCGGAGGCTTGGCACCGAATGGCCCGAGCCATCCCTCTAGCGGATGCGGACCGTCTCTATTGGCTTCGGGATCCCATTGATGGCCCCTCACCGACTGAATCCCTGTTGAGACCCTCCTATCTCCGGCAGCGCGCCTTGCTGATGGAATCTTCTCCAGGCTTCCCTGTCCAGCCTGGTCTTCCCCCCGAGATCGGCCATTTTCCCTTTGCTTTGCCTGGTTCCGGTCATGAGCAGGGCACGACCCATGTGTCGATTGTTGATCGACAAGGCAATGTGGCCAGTTACAGCGGATCGGTTGAAACGGTCTTCGGCAGTCGCTATGTGGTTCAGGGCATGGTGATGAACAATCAGCTCACCGATTTCTCTTTCCGGCCCGATGTCGCGGGTGTGCCCGTTGCCAATCGCCGCATGCCCGGCCGTCGGCCACTGTCATCGATGGCTCCGGTCATCGTCTTCGAGGAGGGGGCTCCGGTGATGGTCCTGGGTAGTCCAGGGGGGCGCACCATCCCCCACTTCCTGAGCCGCGTTCTGGTTGCTTCACTGATTTGGAAGGAACCCCCTTCCCGGGCTGTGGCCCTCCCCCATCTCTCCATCCGGCGCGGCTCCTTGGTGCTTGAAAAGGATCCACCTCTGGCCTGGCCTTTCCCTCTGACTGAGCTGAACGATTCACATCAGCCATTGCGTCAGCAACGATTTTCCAGTGGCACTGCTCTGCTACATCGCATCAACGGTGTCTGGCATGGTGCTGCTGATCCTCGCCGTGAGGGCACAGCGCTGGGTCTCCCCTGAGGATCTTGCTGTCAGGCAAGGAATGCAGTCTCGTCGAAGCAACCATCAAAAAAGGGGGCCGAAGCCCCCATGCTCTTGATCAAGCTGATGATCAGGCGGCAACAGCAGCCTTGGGATCAAGGGCACCCTTGGCGTACAGACCGGCGAAGTAGTTGATGTCGCGCTGTTTGATCTTGCTGGCGTTGCCTGCAGCCCAGAACTGTTGGTAACGGTCGAGGCAGACCTGCTTCATGTACTTGCGAGCCGGCTTGTTGAAGTGGCGGGGATCGAAGTTGGCGGGATCAGCTGCGGCTGCCTCACGCACGGCTGCAGTGAAGGCCAAGCGGTTGTCGGTGTCGATGTTCACCTTGCGCACGCCGTTGCGAATGCCTTCCTGGATCTCCTCAACAGGGACGCCGTAGGTCTCGGGGATCTGACCGCCGTATTTGTTGATCATTTCCAGCCATTCCTGAGGAACGGAGGAGGAGCCATGCATCACCAGATGGGTGTTGGGGATGGCTTTGTGAATTTCAGCGATACGGCTGATCGCAAGCACTTCGCCTGTGGGCTTGCGGGTGAATTTGTAGGCACCATGGCTTGTGCCAATGGCAATGGCCAGGGCATCCACCTTGGTCTTGGCGACGAAGTCAGCGGCCTCGGCGGGATCGGTAAGGAGCTGATCCTTGGAGAGCTCACCTTCGAAACCGTGACCATCTTCGGCTTCACCTTTGCCGGTCTCGAGAGATCCCAGGCATCCCAGTTCGCCTTCGACGCTCACGCCAATGGCATGGGCCACGTCGACCACTTCCTTGGTGACTTGGACGTTGTAGTCGTAGGAGGCAGGCGTCTTGGCGTCAGCTTCCAGAGAGCCGTCCATCATCACGGAGGTGAAGCCGTTGGCGGCAGCACCAAAACAGGTGGCGGGGCTGTTGCCATGGTCCTGGTGCATCACCACGGGGATGTCGGGATAGGTCTCGACAGCCGCGATGATCAGATGACGCAGAAAGTTCTCGCCGGCGTAGGTGCGGGCTCCGCGTGATGCCTGAAGGATCACCGGGGAATCGGTTTCTTGAGCCGCCTCCATGATCGACTGAACCTGCTCAAGGTTGTTCACGTTGAAAGCAGGGATGCCGTAACCGTTCTCGGCTGCGTGATCGAGCAGAAGCCGAAGGGGAACTAGCGCCATGGAGTACCTCGCAGGTGACCTGAAATCGGACAGAAGTCCGGACCGGCTGGGAGTGTACCCGCGAGGCGTCAGGAATGTCACGTAAGCCTGACGTTTTGACGACGCCAGGCTGTGACGGTTTCAACTGAATCAGTGGACAGTCAGGCGATCCATCAATAGGTGTAGCCAGCCACGAACAGCTGTTCATCCGAGGATGGTTGAGATCCAGGAACGTAGCGCCCCATTGAAGCCTCAGAGTTGGCCTGGGCCCGCGCCATCAGGGCCTTCTGTCCGGCTGCGGTGTCAGACCCGCCCCATGCTTTCAGGCATGAATGCTGAAGAGCCCGACCGTAGGAGAAGCCAAGATTCCAGCTGGCTTTCCGCTCAATCGTATTCATGAGATTGAGGTAGATCGAGGCGGCTTCTTCGCTCAGTCCACCGGAGAGGAAGACGATGCCTGGAACACTGGCCGGCACGCTGCGCTCCAACGTACGAACTGTCATCGAAGCCACGGTCTTGGGATCCGGCTTGGCGGAACAATCCGCTCCCTGCACGGTCATGGATGGCTTCAACAGCGTTCCTTCCAGCAACACACCATTGCGCTGGCAAGCGAGATACACCTCCTTGATCACGCGTTCCTGAACGTGGGCGGTCTGTTCGATGGGGTGGGAGCCATCCATGAGGATTTCGGGCTCGATGATCGGCACCAGCCCAGATTCCTGCACTGATCGGGCGTAACGAGCAAGCCCCCAAGCGTTTTCTCGAATCGACAGTTCTGATGGACAGCCGTCTGCTGTGATCTGGAGCACCGCCCGCCATTTGGCGAATCGAGCACCTTGGGCGTAGTAATCGGCTGCACGTTCGACCAGGCCATCGAGGCCGGTACAAAGGGTTTCGATCGGATGCGCTCCGGGTAGAGGACGCAGACCCATGTCGACTTTGATGCCAGCAATCATTCCGAGCTTTTTCAGCTTGTCGACCATCGACTCGCCGTCTGCGTGATTCTGGAAAAGCGTTTCCTCATAAAGGATCGCGCCGCTGATGTAATCACCTAGGCCGGCTGAGGTGAACAGCATTCCCCGATAGGCCTTGCGATTGGCCTCGGTGTTTTCAACGTTGATCGAACCCAGTCGCTTGCCGATCGTTTTGGTGGACTCATCAACGGCCAGGATTCCCTTGCCTGGAGTCGCCAGCGCTTTGGCTGTAGCGATCAGTTCACTCGAATGCTGTGACAGTGACATGGGACCTCGCAGGGGCTCAAATCTTGTTTGAGCACGTTGGTCTCAGGGCAATGGTTGATACTTTGGCTGGTGGCGATCGCTACAAAAACCAGACTGCTTAAATCTCGCTTTCAGGTCACTTTTGAGCGATAGGACCGACTGATTGATCACAGGCTTGTTGGCTCAGTAGCCCTTCCAGAAGTCCTGGAACCATCGGCCTGCCGCTGCGGATGCTGCGGGCCCACCAGTCCTGGATCCTTGCCACAGGTGCCACCCTTCCATCGCTCCAAGTGGTGGCGAAAGCGAGGTCATCATCTGGAGACAGCGGGCGCAGAGGCTCGCCACTTTTGGCATGCCAAAGGCCGAAACCATGGACATAATCCTTCTGGTTGTCACTGCCGAGCCTGAGGGTTCCTTCGGATCCGTACACCTCAATCCAGCAGCCGCGGCCGTTTCGAGCCACTGATGAGAGGCTCATCTGGGCAGGAACGTCCTTGTCGCTGTCTCCCTGCCACTTGAGCGTGGTCTGAATCAAAGACACATCTTCAGCATCAACGATGGCCATTCCGCCCTTGGGATTGGGGCGTTCTTTGATTGAGACGCCATTGAGCGCCTGCACCGGTCCGACCGGACCGATCAACCAAGCGAGCATGTCGAAGGCATGACTTCCGAGCGCCCCAATCACCCCTCCTCCACAAGCGCTCTGTGAATACCAGTTCCATGCCCGTGACGCATCAGCTCTGCTACTCATCAGCCAGTCCAGTTTCACCAGCCAGGGGCTGCCAATGGCACCGGATTGCAGCAACCGGTCCGCTTGCATGAACAGCGGGACGGCCCGGTACTCGAAATCAACGGCGACGCTCAGCCCCTTGGCCATTGCTAGGCGCTGCAGCTCTTCAGCCTGCTCAGCATGAAGGGCGACTGGTTTTTCTAGAAGCAAATGCTTGCCTGCTTCTAGAGCGCTTTTGGCTAGCTCAAATCGCGGTGCCGGGGGGGTGGCAATGATCACTGCATCCACGGCAGGATCAGCAAGAAGGGCTTCCCAATCGGTTGTGCCTTGTAAGCCGTGCCGAGAGCAGGCTTGATCCAGCCTCTCCTGGCGCGGGTGCCATAGGGCCACAGCGCGGAGATCGGTATTGACCTCCATGGCAGGCAGATGCACAGCTTCTCCAAACCCCAGTCCGGCAATGGCAACGCCGATGGGTGACTGCGTGGAGGTTGGGGATTGCATGAATTAGGCCAGATCAGCTCGGCAGACGGCATCAATCACGCGTTCGATCAACCCGTCGCCGCCAGCAGGTTCCCACTGCGCACGCCACCGCGGCAAGCCGTTGACCTGTTTGTCGCGGAAGATGTTCTGATCGCAGTCGATCTGCATCACATAGAGCTTCCCAAGTGTTGGGGTGTCTGTGTCGGTTTGGGGTGTGTAGCGGCTCAGCACGCTGAGGAATCCTTCGCGATCGCGGCGAACACTGCCACGATCCCACCATTGGCGTCCATCATTTGTGGGTTCCACTTCCTGCCAATCCACAGGAGCTGCGATTGCCGACTGCACGCCTTGATGCAGAGCGATTGGGATCAGAACCAGTGCTGCCAGAAGCAGTGAGCAGAGCCGTCCACGCCAATCTGATGGCCTGATCAACCCACCACCTCAACAGGACGACTTCCATGCAGCCGCAGCAGGCTGGCCAGGGTGGTTTTCAGCTGTGTGCGGGGCACGATCGTGTCCACAAATCCGTGTTCTTGGAGGTATTCAGCTGTTTGAAAATTGTCTGGCAGTTTTTCGCGCAGGGTTTGCTCAATCACTCTGCGGCCTGCGAAACCGATCAGAGCTTTGGGCTCAGCCAGGATTAGATCTCCCAGCATCGCGAAGCTTGCAGTCACGCCGCCAGTGGTGGGATGAGTGAGCAGTGGCATGTAAAGCAGGCCTTGTTCGCGGTGCCGCTCCAGGGCCCCTGAGATTTTGGCCATCTGCATCAGGCTGAGCATGCCTTCCTGCATGCGGGCGCCACCTGAGGCACACACAATCAGCAAGGGCACTCGCTCGTCGGTCGCTCTTTCGACCAGTCGCGTGATCCGTTCTCCAACCACGGACCCCATGGACCCGCCCATAAAGCGGAAATCCATCACCGCCAAGGCCATCGGAAGGTTGTCCACCCTGCACATCCCTGTGATCACTGCATCGCGCAGACCTGTTTTGGCTTGGGTTTCACGAAGTCGGTCGGCATAGGCACGACGATCCTTGAAGCCGAGAGGATCGGTTGGTTCAAGCTCCCCGTTAATGGCAATGAAGCTTCCTGCATCCGCGATCAGAGCGATCCGCTCTGTGCTGTCGATGCGGTTGTGATAGCCGCAATGACTACAGACGCTGGCATTCGCGATCAGGTCTTTGCGATACACCACTTGTGAGCATTCCGGGCATTTGCTCCAGAGCCCATCGCCTTCGTCCTGTTCCTGGGTCACCTTGCCCACGTACTGATCTTTGCGGCGATCAGCAAACCAGTCGAACAGGCTCATTGGTTCTGGCTCCTAAGTCTTGGGCTGGTTTCCAAGTGATCGCAGTGGGGATGGGTGGTTGGTCCGACCTGGCATGGTTCCACTGATGGGACCTGGCGGTGATCAGCACGAATGGTGTGCACCTCAATCTTAAGAGAGACCCCTCTGCGCGAATGAATCACGTGCCAGAACGTTCTGCTTTTGCTTGTACCACTGGTCTGATCCTAGGTGATTTCTTGATGCCTAGGCCCACTCAGTCAATGTGGAAATCAGGTTGGTCTTCAGCGGAATGGTGTGCATTGCTGAATGCTAGGCACACACATTTTTCCTGTCTGTGACGTCTGTTTCCCGAATGTGTTTGGCTGATGGTGATTGGCAGTCGCGAAAATGATGGTTCAACTGTTTTGGGGTCGCTGTTTCTGACCTGACGGGTTGCCTCTGTAGGGCTTGGGCTGGGTCTGCTCATAGGCCTTGAAATCGTGTCGTGAGCTTCAGTTGTGAACCGGTTTCAATCGATGATCGCTTTCCAGCTGATCTTTCTCCCCAGTGCTTGTTGCTAAGTCCTAGATTGGAAGGAAGGAGCGCTGCGTGTTGAGCCTTGAGGAAGTGCTTACTGTTTCATCTTTTGATGGGGGCGGTTCTCTTGCTATTCGGTCTAGGCGGATTTCGATCTATCAAAGTCATGATCGTTCATCGTTTCATTCAGAATTAAGCGGCTATGTATGACCCCCGACAATCTCTGTTGGAGCATAATGCTGGCGATTGGCAGGGATATTTTGTGCGATTCAATGGCTCATTTGTGGAGCAGGAGCGCTTTCAAACGTCTCTCAGGCTTCGTGAATCACAGGGCCAGATCCAGGTGTGCTTGACGCATGTCTCAAGTGGTCAAGAACACTCCATGAACTTCAGCACTCTTCCTGACCAGATGCAGGTGAGTGAAACGGGTGACTGGTCTCTTGGGCCAACCTTCCTGACCCATTCTCACTGCGCCATTGAGCTCTGCGTTGTCAACCAACAGCAGCGTCGACGCCTCATTGTTCAGCAAGGAATGAACGGACTTGATCGCGTTGTGTATGTGATTGAGGTGAAGGGAGACGCTGGACGGGTCGAACCACCAACACCAACACAGCCCTTGGTCATGAACTCAACGCAATGCGGTGGGTATGAATTGTGGCAACCGGAGCCAGGCGTCGAGTTGCTCTTTACTTCCAGGGAGAGAGAGGATGTTGAGCAGCCGGTTTGGGGCCTTCGTTGGAGGGATCACCGAGGTGAAACGCATCAGATTGTGCGTCGGTATGGCCGTCAAAGATTATTGGAACCTCTCTCGCCTCAGTGGATCTAAGTCGTCAACATCAGAGGATTGAGACTGTCAGTGTGCTGATTGCAATGTTGCTCATTGGTTAGGCCTCAGTGGCCAAGCAGCATCAGCCATTGATGCCACCACCATGGACCACCTTTGATCCATACCAACCAGATCCCCGTTGCAATGAAGGGTCCGAAGGGAAAGGGTTCGCGCGCACTAAGGCGCCCGCTTAAGCGGGCGATGGACCCGATCACTGCTCCACCAAGAATGGCCAGCATCATGCTGATCAGAATGCCGCTGAGTCCAAGCCAAGCTCCTCCCATCGCCGCGAGTTTGGCGTCCCCAAGGCCAAGAGCAGGCTGGCCCAGAATCCTTTCTCCTATTGCACTAAGGCCCTCGAGGGCTAATAGGGCAGCACTTGCAGCCAGCAGGTGATCAAGCAGCAGGCTGCCTCCGCCTTGCTCGGTCAGCCATGCCGCCAACGCGGTCGCGATTAGGCCGCAGATCACTCCGGCGCGACACAAGGGTTCAGGCAACCAGAGATGATCGAGATCGATCAGGGTGAGGATGATCAGGAGAGTCACCAGCACCACACCTGCTAAGACCGTGATCAACCAAGGGATGGGGACAGCGAAGCCGACTGCGCTGATGGTGCTCATCCACAGGCCTGCTGTGAGCAGTTCAATCAGTGGATAGCGGATGGGAATGCTCCATCCGCAGTCGCGGCATCGACCCGCCAGAAACAGCCAACCCAAGACAGGAATGTTGTCGTGCCATCGCACTGCATGGCCGCAGCTCGGGCAATGACTGCCTGGCCAAACCACTGATTCCCTTCGTGGCAGACGCCAAGCCACCACATTGAGAAAACTACCGATGCAGGCCCCAGTGAGCAGGAGCATGAAGGCGTTGGTGTTCATCCTCGCGTCAGCCCTCGCCGAGAGCTTTTGCCTCGGAGAACCTGCGTCGAGACAAAGTCTTCTTCCGGTAGCAAGGTTGGCATGTCAAACACCACGCGCCCTTCACCACTGTGTGCGCAGAGAACCACACCCATGGGTTCGGCGGAGCGTCCCGCATCACTGAGATGACGGAAATAGATCGCGCGTGCTTTGGCGATCAGCTGCTGACTGTTCACGCGATCCCATCGCGGCGAGGGGGTTGCGTTGAACGTCGCCCCGGCGATTACAAACGATGGGGAAGAAAAAGAAATGGGTCCACCTGATTGCTCAGATGAACCCACGATAGGTGTTTTTAGGAGGTTTGAATCAGGCGAGCTTCTGCTTTTCCTCGATCATCCGGTGAATGATCGGAGTGAGGATCAATTCCATCGCAAAGCCCATCTTGCCGCCGTTCACCACGATGCTGGTGGGGCTCGACATGAAGGAGTCGTGAATCATGCTCAGCAGATAGCTGAAGTCAATTCCCCACTTCTCCCTTGCTCCCTTTCTGAAGTGAATGATCACGAAGCTCTCGTCAGGCGTCGGGATGTTCCTACAGATAAAGGGATTTGAGGTGTCGACTGTCGGCACCCGCTGGAAGTTGATGTCGGTACGGCTGAACTGAGGACAGATGTGATTGATGTAATCAGGCATCCGGCGAAGGATCGTGTCAACGATCGCCTCAGCGGAGTAACCACGCTCCGCATTGTCGCGATGGATTTTCTGAATCCACTCGAGGTTGGTGATTGGCACCACACCCACCAGTAGATCGGCAAGGCTGGAGACGTCATAGCCCTCGCCCTTCACGCCACCGTGGAGGCCCTCATAGAACAGCACATCGGTGCCGCCAGGTATGGCTTCCCAGGGTGTGAATTGGCCAGGTTCCAGATTCACACCAAGACGAGCATTGTGCTCGGTGGCTTCTTCTGGGCTGTGCAGGTAGTAACGCTTTTGTCCACCACCGGTTTCGCCGTAGACACGGAACAGCTCTTCGAGCTTGTCAAAGAGGTTCGCTTCAGGTCCGAAGTGTGAGAAGTTCTCGCCTTTGGCCAGGGCATCAGCCATGGCCTTCTTCATTGGCATCCGCTCAAAGCGGTGGTAGCTGTCGCCTTCAACGACCGCAGGAGTGATGTTCTCGCGGGCGAAAATGTGCTCGAAAGCCCTTTTTACGGTGCTGGTTCCGGCACCGGACGAACCTGTAACGGCGACAACGGGGTGGCGCTTCGACATCGATGCAGGAGGACTGGGCCCCGAGAGTTTGGCAGGTCATCGGGCCTTTGCGCTCGAAGCGTGGCCGGCATCTGCAATGGTCGTTACCGATCCAGAGCCTTCAGAAGCTCGGAGCCCATGGCTTGACAGCCCACGGCCGTGCAACCATCCGCCATCAGATCACCGGTACGGAAGCCGCTGGCGAGCACCCGGTCGACAGCCTGTTCCAGATCAGCGGCGGCCTCTGCTTCCTTCAGGCCGATCCGCAGCATCATCGCCGCCGAGAGCACCATCGCCATCGGGTTGGCTTTGTCTTGCCCAGCGATGTCCGGAGCGGATCCATGCACAGGTTCGAACAGTCCTGGCCCCTCAGCGCCAAGCGAAGCGGAAGGCAGCATGCCAATCGAGCCCGTGAGCATGGCCGCTTCATCACTGAGGATGTCGCCAAAAAGGTTGCCGGTAAGAAGCACATCAAATTGGCGCGGCGCGCGCACCAGCTGCATGGCGGCATTGTCCACATACATGTGAGACACCGCCACGCTGGAGTACTCAGGGGCCATGGCGTCAACGCGATCGCGCCAGAGTTGGCTCACATCGAGCACGTTGGCCTTATCGACTGAGCAGAGTTCTCCCCGACGTTCTTTGGCTAGATCAAAGGCCACCTTGGCAATCCGATCCACTTCGGAGCTGGAGTAGGTCATGGTGTTGAAGCCGCGTTCCTCGCCATCGGCCTCGACGCGCCCTTTGGGCTGGCCGAAATAGATCCCTCCGGTGAGTTCACGCACCACCATCAGATCCACTCCTTCGATCACCTCAGGCCTGAGGCTGCTCGCATCGATGAGGGCGGGAACGATCTTGACCGGTCGAAGGTTGGCGAACAGTTTCATGCCAGCGCGAAGGCCTAGAAGGCCTGTCTCGGGTCGCTTATTGCGTGGCAAGTTGTCGAAACGCGGACTCCCGATCGCGGCCAACAGCACCGCATCTGAAGAGCGGCAGGCTGCAAGTGTTGATTCAGGCAGTGGGTCGCCGGTGGCATCGATGGCCGCGCCGCCGATGGGCTGATGTTCAAAGCTGAGTTTGAATCCGTGCCGCTGGCTGACCTCCTCCAGCAGGTTTTGCGCCACCGAGGTGATTTCAGGTCCGATCCCATCACCGGGCAGCAGAACGACGCGATGCTGACGCATGGAATCTCAGGAGCAGCAGGGGCAGGCTGTGAGGTTACTGAGGGGGCTGGGTTCCGCCCTTCAGCACAGTGATTTCCTTTTTTAATTCCCGAAGCTGCTTGGTGAGTTCGGGAAGTTTGGAGAAAGCCGCTGAGCATCGCAGCCAGAGGCGGTTGGAGATGGCTGGATATCCACTCACCACTTCCCCTGCAGCGACTTCGCCATGAATCCCGCTCTTGGAGCTTGCAATCGCGCGGTCTCCGATCTCTGCACGGTTCGCGACCCCCACTTGTCCCGCCAGGATCACGCCGTTGCCCAGATGTGCGCCGCCGGCAATGCCGACCTGGGAGGCCAGGGCACATCCCTTGCCGGTTTGAACGCCATGGCCAATCTGGACCAGATTGTCGATCTTGGTGCCTGCTCCGATGCGGGTTTCGCCCACGGAAGGTCGATCGATGGTGCTACCGCAGCCAACCTCAACCTCTTCCTCAAGCACAACAAGGCCTGTTTGCGGCATCTTGCGCCAACCAACGGCGGTGGGCACAAATCCAAACCCCTCAGAACCAACCACAGCGGTGGAGTGCACCACACAGCGTGGATGCAGTCGCGTGCCCGGGTGCAGAACAGCATTGGCATGAACCACACAGTGCTCGGCAATAACCACGTCCGGATAAATCACAACCCCTGGGTGCAAAACAGTGTGGGCTCCGATCCGGCTGCCGTCCGCGATGCAGACATGCGGACCGATTGTGACCCCAGCACCAAGCTCGACTCGGTCGCCAATCACAGCGCTGGGATGGATACCGGCGATGCTTGGCGGTGAGGGGTGGAGGCTTTCAAGGGTTTCGGCAAAGGCGAGGCGTGGGTCTCTCAGCACGGCCCAGGCGATGCCGCGTTGATCGGCCAGTTGCTTCAGATCCTCTTGGTCTGGAAGCAACACCGCGCCGACGCCACTGGTTTCCAGATCTGTCGCCAGTGCACTGCCTTTCTCGAGAAAACTGATCTGATCTGCACACGCTTTCTCAAGGGATGCTGCGCCTCTCAACTCGGGGTCTGAGGCAAGTTGATGGGCCTGCAGGCCTGCATCTCCCTGTTGCAGGTTGGCGATCAACTGGCTGAAACGCATGGGTCAGGTCTCCTGCGGCTGGATCGTAGGCGGGGGGATCATCACGAGTGCATCGCGATGCACCACGACAGGTGATCCCTCCTCGCCGGCCCGGACGCGGGGGGATTCGTCGCGGAGTGCACGATCGAGGGCTTCACTGCTCATTGAACTCAGACCTCTTGCCACTTCCACTCCCTTGGGGTCGAGCATCCGGATCGGTTGATTGGCACCGAACTGGCCTTCCACGCCCTTCACTCCTACGAGCAGCAGTGAAGCGCCGCGATATTGCAGAGCCTGGCAAGCGCCGGCATCCAGTTGCAGGCTTCCCAGCGGCTGGAGTGCATGGGCCAACCAGCTCTTGCGGTTGCCGAGCGGTTCGGGGTGGGGGTGAAACACCGTGCCTCCACGACCGCCGGCCAACAGTTTTTCGAGAACCATGGGCTGGCGACCATCGGCGAGGTGCACGCTGATGCCGCTGGCTGTGGCGATCCTGGCCGCCGCCAGCTTGGTGGTCATGCCGCCAGTGCCCCAGCGACCACCATCACCTGCCCCTTCTTCGAGGGCAGCCAGTTCGGCGGGATCGCGCACGTCTGTGATCGGTTTGGCTGTGGCATCGATGCGGGGGTCCGCTGAATAAAGACGATCAACGTCTGTGAGCAGGATCAGTTCATCCGCCCCGACCGCAGCGGCGACAAGGGCCGAGAGGGTGTCGTTATCGCCGAAACGCAGTTCTGCCGCGGAGACGGTGTCGTTTTCGTTGACGATCGGCAGAACGTTCCAATCGAGGAGTTGATGCAAGGTGGCTGAAGCACTGTGGTAGCTGCGTCTGTCTGCCAGATCGGATCGGGTTAACAACACCTGGGCGACCGCATGGCCATGGCTGGCCATGGCCTGTTCATAGAGCCCCATGAGATGCCCCTGGCCAATGGCTGCCGCCGCTTGGAGGGCTACGACTCGATCAGGTCTCTCGTCGAGGCCAAGGCGACGACAGCCAAGTCCGACGGCACCGCTGCTGACCAGCAGAACGCGATCACCTCTGGCCAGACTGGTGGCTAGTGCACCTGTGAGGTGCTGGATCACAGAGGCGGTGGTCTGACCGTTCTGACCGCGGAGCAGGCTCGTGCCCACTTTCACCACCCGCAGCGTCATCGACGTCCGACCCCCATCAGGCGGACCAACCCCCGTTCGATTCGCTGCACCCGGTCATGGGGGCAGGGCGTTCCATCCGCTTTGAGGGGCTTCACCAGCACGGTGTACAAGCCCAAGCGATTCCCGGCAAGCACGTCTGTGAATAGCCGATCTCCGACAATCGCTAGTTCGTTTGGTTGCACTTGCAGATCCCTGAGCACCCTGCGTAGAGCAGCACGTCGAGGCTTGGCAGCACCGGAAGTGAAGCTCACCCCCAACTGCTCAGCGACTGCCCCAATCCGCTGACGGGAAGGGTTATTGCTGAAGAGATGAAGGTGCAGATGCTTCTGGGCTGCTGCGGCCCAGGCTTTGACCGCATCCGGAAGACGGACGTCATGCCCAGGCAAAAGCGTCCGATCGACATCGAGCAACAACGAGGTAATCCCCCGATTGAGAAGGTGCTCAAGCGGTAGTTGGACCACTGTTAGGCCAGGATCCCAGTCGGGCTGAAGCCAAAGACGGCGCATCACTCCGGCAGCTCACGTTCTTCCAGTTCAGCCTCGATCCGAGGCTGTATGCGATCGAAGTCAGCACCTTCTACCAACACAGCTCCGGCCTCATCCATCCGAGCAACGACAAAGAAGGGATCCAGGGGGATATAGAGGCCATACTCCTGCTCCTCAACAAGGAAGCTCACCAACAATTCGTAGGTTTCGGCATCATCATCTTCGCCATCGTCGTCCTCCAGGTCTTCGGGTTCGGGTTCGTCTAGTTCGCCACTGACGGTGAGGGTGACGGCGGAACGCACCAAAGTGAGGTCATGTTCCTGCAGCACCACATCCGCCACTGAAAGAATGGGTTCGCTATCGCTGATGGCATCGATTAGTTCGGGGTCGCTTCCGTCTTTGAGGCGGAAGAGGCAAACGGGTGTGTCGACAGGGGTAAGCAGGGCGTAGTCGCTTCCGTCAAGGGGGATCAGCTGTTCCAGGAAACAGAGAAGATCTCTGCCTGAGCTGTCTTTCACCAGGACGGTGGGCACTTCTCCGCTATTGCCGGGGCCGCTGGCGGTCATGGAACTGGAGGTCGGTTTCTTCAGGATCCAGCATCGTCGGTCCCCATGCCATGCCGGGGGGCCGAAGCCTTGACCGGTTCTGGTTCGGGGCCTTCACGTAACCACTGCTCCAGCAGGAGGCTTGCCGCCTCACTATCCAGTCGACCACTCCGATCTCCATGCAGATTGCGCTGCTCAGCGGCGGCCCAGCTGCTGCTGTGTTCATTCACCCAAGCGATTGGCAGGGCGAGCGCCTCAGCCAGGCGTCTGCCATAGCGTTCGCAATGCTTTGCCTGCTCGGTTGGATGGCCCCGCTGGTCCAGCGGTAGCCCCACGACTAATGCATCGACACGGCGCTCTGCGCACAGGGGCCTGATGGTCTTGAGGTCTTGGTCGAAAGGACCACGACGGATGGCCTGCAGAGGACGCACGCTGATCCCGAGTGGATCGCATCCCGCCAAGCCGATGCGTCGACGGCCAACATCGAGGCAGAGAACGGACCGCGGAACTGGAGCAGGCAATGCCATCGCGTGCTGGCCTCACTCAACCCTGGCGGACGAAGGCGTGGGCAGTGGGGGCCTCTGCGGCTGTAGACGACCCAGCATTGACTCGAGCGGTCGCGTGGCCTGCAACCTGCGAGGAGAGGCCTGTCGGCGCCAGAGACTCCGACCGAGAAGAAGTCCATTATCGAGCTGTTGCCAGCCGAGAGCGTTGATTCGTTCCTTCGCGGTGGTGTCTTCGCTGTTGCAGATGAGCGTGGCCTGTGGATGATCCTTGGCGACGGTCGCGAGCATGAACGCCAGCCCCTGATCAAGACGTTCATCCCAGGCGGGTTCGCGAAGCAGTTCGAGCACCAAAGCTTCGTCGCAGCGTTGCTGGCGCACGAGAGCTGCGATGGCCACTGCGCGACTGGATCCGCTGGTCTCTTCTGAGGCTGAAAGCAGAATGCCGGTGCCCGGACCCCGCTGATCCAGCAGATCCTCGGGGCGGCGATCCACGATCTGGCGTTGATGGCTGGTCGTGGAGGCTTGATCCAGTGGCCAAACCAGCGATGCGCTCCTCCGATCGATCGCGACCCAGCGGCTGACATCGGGCCAGGCTGTTGGATCGTGATCTGATGGGGTTGCTGGTGAACGCCAGCGGCAGAAACTTCGGATCGGCTGGAAGCCGAGCTCCCTCAGCACCGCCAGCAGAATGGAGTCAGTCTCATTGCAGCGAAGGATCCAGCTGCGGGAACGGGTGTGAGCTCCCAGAAGAGCCAGCTTGATCAGTTCCCTGATGATTTGCCCCTGGCTGTGCTCGGTGGGAGACGTGAGCTGCTGTAGTTCAAGCCTCCAGCAGCTGCCTTCGCGGTTGTGGGGCCTGATCACCAAAAGCGAGCGGATTTGCTCGTGCTCACTGGCAACCAGGGCAAGCGGTTGCCTGCTGATCAGAACCCCAGGTAGGAGGCTTTCGGCTCTGCTGATCCAGCCACGAAACAAACAGGTCTGAAGTCTTGGCAGAAGAGCGGCCTGATCTGTGGCCTGGAGCCAGGACAGATGGGTCGCTTTCAGTGGCTCAACTTTCAGTGAGCTGCTGGACGACTCCACCACCTCGCATCCTCAGGGCGTGTTCACAATGTATCCCGCGTTTCCGGGTGAGTGCGTCATCCTCCGGCTCGTACCAGCACCAGCGGGGTGCGTTCGTTGGCATTGCCTGCAGGATTCGGACGTAGGGCGCGATGAAGCAGGGCTTCGTCGCAGCCATGGCTCGATGCCAGCACTTTCACTCGGCCAAGATCATTGACGTCGACAATGGCGACGGCCACGCCGAGGGCATCGGCCGCCTCCTGGCACAACTGTTGCGGACGAGATGGACCGAGAACGATCGTCTGGTCATAAGGCGGTGTTGTGCCGGTGACGTCATCGATGAGTCGGGCCTGGGAGCCGGCTAGGCGATAAAAGCCACCCGGACTACCAATCAACTTGAGGCCAAAACCGAGAACCCAAGCGAGGAGTACGCGGGTCGGTCCGACCTGGTCGATCAAGGTCTGCAGGCCACAAGCAGTGGCCAGGCTGCTGGTCGGGTGGAATGTTCTGCAGAGAAGTCGTGATAACCAGCTCGGTTGAAGATTGGCTGGGTGCGCATAGCGACCCTGAATCACGGCAACGGGTGTTTCCCCGATCGTGAGCACATCACCGGGTTGAATCAGCCCGCCTGCGTAGGTGCGCATCACGGCAACGGTGTCATCGAGCGGTCCCAGCAGATGGGTCCGTATCGGCAGTACGGCACAGTCATCGCCGCGATTGAACAGTGCCTTTTCGGGCTTGAGCGGGGTGGGTCGTTTCATCGGCACCACCACGCCCTGTCGGCGTTGCAAACGCCCGAAGGGGCCATAGTTCACCCAATGCACCTCGGCCCAAAGGGTGTCGACATCCTCTGCGGCGTTCACCCCGCCCCCAGACAGGATGCTGATCTCAACCTTTACACGGGTGCTTTTGCGCCCTTTCACGATGTATGCAGCCCAGTAGCCGTCGTTGCGTGATGCCTCGTCTGGGTGATGGGGGGTGATTTTGGTTTGAATGCTTAGCGAACCAAGGTCGCATTGCCCCAAGAGCGTTGACTTCACGTCAATCTCAGGAACAAAGACCTCCATGCGTGCATGGGGGTTATTGATCTCGAGCCATCCCTCCACGAGCAAGTCATTGCCCTGTGGTGAGACCGACCAGTCACGGGGAACGAGTTGAAGTGGAGAGGCTGGTCTCAGTCGATGGCGTGACTCCAGCCAGATCACGCTCAGACCCAGGAGAAGAAGGATCAGGAGCAGGACTGACATGCGTAAATCGACCGAGGGCCGGAAGGATCAGCCGCGCAGCGTAAGCGCTTTCCGATCAGGCTTCAGCGGGTCTGCACTTCCGTGTTGACCTCGTTGAAACTCAGACTGGTGCTGACCCCTTGCGGAGCAGCGATCCCTGTTGCTTTGCTGATCGCTGCATTGATCGATCCCAGAGGCACTTGCCCCTCCTCATCAAGGAGAATGTTGCCGTTGCCGTCGACAACGACCACTTGGGGGATGCGCCCGTGCCAATAGCTGGCAGGGTCGGCAGCGCCCATCGCTTCACGTCCCTGAAGTGGATCTGTGGTGAGTGGCATGAGATCCACCGCATTTCCCCAGAGGCGTTGTAACTCAGAAACGACGGGGGCGAAGGCTTTGCTCGTGCTGCTGTCGTCGAGATAGAAGATGAGCACGCTTGTTCTACCAGCTGCTTGGGACTCACTCAAACTTGTCGCTGGTGGCACCAAGGATCCGTTGCCGGCGTAAAGGGCGTAGATGTTGCCGTCGTAGCTGTCGCTGTTCAGGCTTGCCATCGCGGGTGCCCCCAACGCTGTGATGGCGATTACAAGGCCCAAGAGCGAAGACAGCAAACGTGCCATGGAGCGTTGCAGGAAAGGAGCATTCTGCAGCCAGCTGCTCGACCCTGGCTACTGCAAAACGATGTGTTGATTAATGCCGCTCGACAGGGCGTCGACCGAGATTGCGACCCATGCCTTGGGCGATGCCGCGGCCGACAAGACCAATGGCACGGCCAATCACCTGAGTCAGAACCACCACCATCAGGTCACCGATGCGTTGGACCAATGCTTGAACCTGGGGTGCAATCGCATCTCGGGCTTCGAGCAGAAGAGCTACCTGCTGTTGCCACCAGCCCAGTGTGCGTAATTCATCATCACGGGGTTCGGTTAGAAGCAGAGGCTCAATGCGTCCTGCGCGCAGTTGGTAGAGCAGACGTTGGCTTTCATAAAGCCGAACCGGCCGTAGCACCCAGCCCTGCCAGCGTGACTGGTTGTTGAGTTGGTTGCGCAAACGTTCCAGTTCGCGAGTTGAGATCAAACGCTGGTCCAGAAGATAACGACGCAGTTCCGGCCACTCGCCGCAGATCCCAAGCAATTCGGCACTAATCAGTTCGGCATTGCGGACCAGCCAGTTGCTGACAAGGGTCTCCAGTTGCAAAAGAGCTCTGGGATGGTCGGCGGGGAGGAGCTGACCGTCCACAAGAACGGGTTGGTCACGTAGCAGTGGATCGAGCATCCGGCGTGGATCAGGCAGTTCTTCATCCCGTTGGCTCAGATCTGAATCGTCAATCAACTGCTGCGCCACGCTCTGCAACGCTTCACCACGAGGAAGGCGCACATAGTTTCCGGTCATCGCTTGGATCGCCTGGCGCCTCAACTCGGGTTGGAGACTTAGCCATTGCTCTTCAACGTCCGTGGGCTGGATCGAGCTGGTCTGGGTTCTCAGACGTTCGATGACCTGGTCGAGTTGGTTGAGAAGGGCAAGCAGCAGATCACGTCGGCGTTCTGGATGGAGACCCTCAATCGCTAGCAATCTGCCGGTGCCATTCCCCAAACCAGTGACTAATGCGGTCTGGACCCGCTCTTGGATCGACGCCCAGACCGCCATCGCATTGCGTTCTCTCACGGTGATGGCCATGCCCGATCCAAGCGGCGCAGGCTGCTCGGAGTGGGTGTCGCTACCCGTGGTTAAACCGTGATGTGCCAAGGGTTGCGCGTCTGCAAGCCCAACTTGCAAGGGGCCCCAGAGCCAAAGCAACAGGTTGCGGGCGCTTCTCAGCTCCCGTTGACGACCTTCCAGCAAAAAACGGAGGAGCAGGTTCTCCGGTGGGGGGGTCAACAGAGCATCGATCAGTTGAAGATCGTTGCTGATCTGTTGCAGCCCACTGCTGAGCAGCCATTGGCCGAGCCCCATCGGAGCTTGTTGTTGTGGTTGTGCTGCTGTTGAGTCGAAGAGGCGAATGATTCGGCCGCCATTTAAAAGAGTGGAGATCCCCTCACGCAGAGTGGGTAGGTCTGGAGCCTGAAGCAGTCCAGGACAGTCCAGATTGAGCAGATCGCTTGTGGATAGGCGCAGAGACTTCGGCAGCAACAACAGCAACGGTGAGGGTTGCCAGTACTCCTGGAGCTTGATCAGTTCCGCTTGAAGCAGGCTGAGCGACTGCACATCTTCGACGGACCAAATCACCAGACAGGGGTGCGCTTTGAGCTGATCTGCCCGTAGACAGACAGCGCATTCAGGATCGTCGGCTGTGAGTTGGAGAGCTAGCGACTCACCCAGAAGTCCAGGAGCCAGCAGCAGGATCTCGGCTTTCGCAGCGTTCACCGGGTCACCAGCAGGTCCAACTGCTTCAAACGTAACGAGCAAATGGAGGGATCTCCAGTGCCGAGTGCAGATCAGTTTCCGCTTCGCCGACCGTTGAGCTGAAGGGTGTACGACTCAATGCGATAGCCGGTAACGGTCTCGATCCGTTCCAGCAGATCTGCGGGGAGTTTCACATCGATGTCTTCGATACGCCCACTGTCGAGGCAGGTGAGGTGACTGTGGGGATCGCTCCGGTAGCCGTAAAGCCGTCCATTGGCCCGATCGAGGCACTCGATCACACCCGCGGATTGAAGCGCTTCGAGGTTCTGATAAACGGAGGTGTGGCCAATACTTCGGCCCCGGGCATTCAACTTCTCAAAAATGTCCCGTGCACTCATATGGCTTGCTTCACTCCACAGCAGATCGAGCACCATGCGGCGCTGTCGACTGAGGCGCATACCAAGCGTTCGACAGCGTTCGAAGGCGTCATGCACCCCTTGACCGATCAGTGACGGTTCAGAAGGCGAATTGTCACCAGATCTGCCCGTCACAGTCGTTGATGAAGTGACTTCACCTTAAGAGGACGGTTCTCTCAATGCACGTCAGGCCAGAGCGTTCATGCCAGTGTCTGGATCCTGAAGGCGGCCTTCTCCGATGGCCTGAATCGCCTCTTTCAGCGTCACTCGGCCGTCGTAGAGCGCGCGACCGACAATCACGCCAGAGACGCCATGTGCGGCAAGACCAAGCAGTGCCAAGAGATCGGCCATGCAGCCCACGCCTCCGGAGGCGATCACAGGCACTGAGCTGGCTTCAGCCATGCAGCGAAGGGCGTCGAGATTCGGCCCGGCAAGAGTTCCGTCTGTGGCGATATCGGTGCTGATGATGGCAGCAAGACCGGTGCGGCTGAGCTCGCGGGCTAGGGACGTGGCTTCCACATCACTCTCCTTCAACCATCCTCGTGTGGCGACCTTGCCGTCTCGGGCGTCAATCCCCACCACGATTCGTCCGGGGTGTTTGTCTGCCAGATCTTTCACCAGACCTGGATCCTCGATCGCTGCGGTGCCAAGGATGACCCGATCAAGGCCGTAATTCAGCAGGGACTCTGCCCGCTCGAAAGAGCGCACCCCACCGCCCAGCTGTACAGGGATCGATAGCGCTTCAGTGATCCTGCGCACCATGGCGTCATTGACCGGAGCACCACTTTTGGCACCATCAAGATCGACAAGATGGAGACGGCTTGCGCCTTGCTCCTGCCAGCTCAGGGCCTGGGTGACGGGGTCATCGCTGAATTGGGTGACCTGGTCGTAGTCCCCCTGATGCAGGCGCACGCAGGCTCCATCGAGAAGGTCGATGGCGGGGATGATCTCCATGCCTCTGGTCAGTGATCTGTTGATCATCCTGCAGTGCTGAGTCACGACACACGCTTCAATAGCGGCGAGTGGCGCTGATGTGATGAAGATCCTTGTGATGGGTGGAACCCGTTTTGTGGGGAAGCCTCTGGTGGCATCCTTGTTGGCTCAGGGGCATGAGCTCACACTCTTCACCCGAGGGCGTCAAGCCGCTCCTGATGCTGTTGTGCATCTCAAAGGCGATCGCACCAATCCGGATGATCTGCTGCAGCTCAAAGGTCAGCACTTCGATGTGATCATCGATAGTTCAGGTCGTTCACTGGGTGACACCCAGTCGGTGGTGGCCGTTACCGGCGCGCCTTCACACCGGCTTCTTTATGTCAGCTCTGCGGGTGTTTACGCCGGTTCGGATGTTTGGCCGTTGGACGAGCAGGCGGAGGTGGATCCTGCCAGTCGTCACGCTGGTAAGGCGGAAACCGAGGCTTGGTTGCTGCGGGAGGGGATCCCCTTCACCAGCTTCAGGCCGACCTACATCGTGGGCCCGGGCAACTACAACCCTGTGGAACGGTGGTTCTTCGATCGTGTTTGTCATGACCTACCGGTGCCGATGCCCGGTGATGGAACCACGATCACGCAGTTGGGGCATGTGGACGACCTCGCCGACGCGATGCTGAAGTCTCTGGCCGTGGATGCAGCGGCGAATCGGATCTACAACTGCTCTTCTCGGAAAGGAATCACCTTCTCTGGTGTCGTGAAGGCGGCTGCTCTGGCCTGCGGTAAGGATCCCAGCACTGTGGACATCCGTCACTTCGATCCCAGTGGTCTGAATCCAAAGGCTCGAAAGGCCTTTCCGTTACGGCTTGACCATTTCCTTACCGACGTGAGCCGCGCCGAACGAGAGCTTGCCTGGGTGCCTCGCTTTGATGCCATCTCAGCGTTCCAGCACAACTACGATCTCGACTACAGCCAACGACCATCAGCGTCCCCCGATGTCAGTGGTGATGCGGCCTTGATCGGCTTGGCCTGAGGTACCCCACCGCTGAGTGAAGGGCTAAAAGCAGCGAAGGCCAGAACAGCCACCACCCCAGTTGTTGCAAGGTCAGGATCAGAGGCTCTGGCCCCCAAGCATCGGGCCAGAGCAACAAGAGCAGGCTGATGAATTGCAAAACGGTCTTCGCTTTTCCCCATTGCGACGCTGGCGCCCCATCGTCGGCATCCCTGCGCCAACCTGAGATCAACATCTCTCTGGCAAGTAAGAGCCAGACCGCCCACAGAGGCAGGGTTTGATGCGTCGCCAACCAGATCAGAGGAGCGGCGAGGAGGAGTTTGTCGGCGAGTGGATCAAGCCGAGCTCCCCAGCTGCTGCCCCCACCTGCTCGTCTCGCCATCCAGCCATCAAGGGCATCGCTGATACCAGCCAGTAGAAGGAGGTTCCAGGCCAGGGCTTGTTGCTGGGCGATCAGCGCGATCAGCAAAGGAAGACCTGCTATAGCCCTGAATACGGTGAGGCGATCGGCCCAGGTGCGCCATCGGGATTCCAAGCTCAGAATGCATGCAGTTGGTTGCATTCCATGGTGCTTCAGCAGACGGTCCGTGATGTGATGACCTCTCCGGTCTTGACCGTCACGCCTGAAACCGAGCTTCAGGAAGCTGTGAGATTGCTCAGTCAGCATCACATCAGTGGGCTTGCAGTGGTCAACGGCAAGCGTGAACTGATCGGTGAATTGACCGAGCAGAATCTGATGGTGCGAGAGAGCGGTGTGGATGCCGGTCCTTACGTCATGCTTCTGGACAGCGTGATTTATCTGCGCAATCCACTGAACTGGGACAAACAGGTCCACCAGGTACTCGGTAACGCGGTGCAGGATCTGATGGTTGATGACACGCACTCCTGTGCCGAAACACTGCCTTTGCCGAAGGCAGCTGCTCTGCTGCATGAGCGCAGTACCCAACGTCTTTATGTTGTGAATGAAAGCAAGCAACCTGTCGGCGTTATTACCCGAGGGGATGTGGTGAGAGCTCTCGCTGATCAGGGTGGTTGATGCGGAACGCTTTGATCAACGCGATCCGTCCTGCTGCTCTGTTTCTCCTGGCGCTGGGGACGACACTTGGACTCCCTCTCCAGCCGGCACAGCCGCAGGCTTCACGGCGTCCTGTCGATGAAATGGAAGAAAGTGATTTCCTTGATCTTGTTGATCAGGAAGGGCTTGTGCTGATCACTGCCATCGGTGTGGAGGCGGTTGATGCAGAGGCTCGTCGGCAACGGCTCAGCCTTCCTGCTTTGGGTTACTGGTCACCTGATGGAGGTTGCTTCCGCCGTCCTCCTCAGGATGACTGCAATGGAATTTTTAACCCCTGAAATGTCCTCAGGGCATTGGTGGAGGCAGCAGTGGCGGCGGCGGTGCGTCATGGAATTGTTCCGGCTGTTGATCAGCGGAAAAATCGTTTTCAGCTCTCTCTCCCCTGCCTTCGGTCTCACTGGGTTGGGGGATGGCCACGGGGTCAGGCATGACAAGCGGGGGTGGCAAGTCAGGTGGCAGGTTCGGGCGGAGAGTCGGTTCAGCAGGAGAAAGTTGCTGTTCGGCAGAATCTCCGCGAATGGGGTTGGGGGCGGGGCTGAGACTCTCTCTCAAGACCAGAGGATCTGCGGTAATCGGTGGCTCAGGCAGAGGGGAGCGATCAGAGGGGATCTCCAATGTTTGCTCTGCTTGGCGATCCGGTCGTTGAACAGGCCCCGATCTTGGCGGCCAGATCATGCGTGCAACCGGTTCTACGCCTTGTTCCATCACCCGGTTCAGTCCTGCGAGAGAGCGGTCTAAGAGCCGTCCTGCAAACCACTGACTGCAGTCCAAGGGATTGGAACAGCGTTGATTCATCCTGATTTTCAGCCCGATGTTGTCCATCAGGTCACCGCGTAAGGGGGCGCGACGTTGACTCAAACGCAGCAGGTATGGAACGTGCACGAAACTGGTCGCGCCGCCACTGATCCAATTGGCGTCCTCTTCTGTAAAACCTTTGACCCCAGGAATAATCAGTCGGCTCTTGGAGGCGTGATCGGGTAGATAGGCGCTCACTAGCCCGCGACGTCTTGCCAGGTCTCGTGTTTGCTCGAGTGTGAGGCCGTCTTTGCTCATCAACATCTCAAGTCGGCCGTCCTGACGGAGCCCGAACACCATCCGGATCCTTGGCAGGTAGTAGCGGATCCGTTGGCCCATGCTGATGCTGTAAGCACCTGTGTAAGCCGCAGGCGGCTCTTCCAAGTCGTTGTAAACGCTGTGAAGACCCCCGATGAATGTGTCGTAGAGCGCGGATTTCTCCGCTGTCAGTTCGCCATAACTGAAATCGACTCCTCCGTCTTTGCGGATGCCGATCGAAGCGCGTTGACGCGCAGCGGTGCGGTTACGCCCCTTCCAGACCTTTTGACCGAACTTGAGGTCTCCCAAGGGCACGGTGATCTCCTGGCCCCCTGCTTCGAGGTGACGCTCGTACATCGGCCCGGTGACGTAGGCCAGAGCAGCGGTGTCCTGGAAGGCATCCTGTTCACGGTCCCATCCCTCCAGCAGTCCGATCCTCACTTTGCGGGGATCGAAATCAAGGGCGTAAACCTCATCATCAGGCACGTAGCGAAACGCACCTCCGGCCTCGCCCAGATTGTCGAAACTTGCGCTGGTGCCCCGCTCCCCTGGGCCAGGAGTGTCGGGTGCTAGGGCAATGAGCGTGGCAAACGTGATCAGGGGTAAGCCCACAATCCAGAGCCGTTTGCGCAGTAGCCATGGACGCCTCCTGCGGCGTGCTTGCCGCCGGCTCTTGGTCTTTGGAAGGCGTTGTGGCGATTCAGGCTGAGGCTTTCGTGCTCTGGCCTGGGCCGATTTGGAGAGAGTGCTGGTCACCTGGCCACCCTCGCTTCATCCCGGTTGGGATGGGGTTCGAACCAAGGAACGATGGCATGGTCCGCCACGAGCCATTTGCGATATCCCTCGTCGCAGTGATGACCACCCGTCAATTGTCCAAAGGCCGGAATCAGCAGACGCTGTTGAGAAGGGTTGTAGGCAAAGCAGGGAAGCCTGAGCCTGTCGCAACCGTTGCCAATGCCGGCAACTGGATGAACATGACCGCAGACATTGAGCAGCTGATCCTGCTGCTCAGGCGGTGTTTCCGGTTCATGACTTAACCAGAGGTCTCCGCATCGATAACTGGGCTGTTGAGGCAGGCCCTCGATCCGGCTGGAGCGGTCGTGGTTGCCTCCGATCAACCTCACAGGGCAGCCACAGAGATCTGGAAGCGAGCGCAAGATTTGGCGCAACCTCTCTGTGAGCCCGAGTTCGCCATGGATCAGATCCCCAAGCACGATTAGCAGTTGAGGGCTGAAGCGTTGGCAGAGCTCGATTAAGGGGTTGAGGGTGCCTTGATCGCCATCGCTAGGGATCGGGATGCCATGGCGTTGAAACAGTTCGGCCTTGCCGAGATGCAAATCAGCGACGAACAACTGGCTGGCCTTGGGTCTCCACAGAGCACGATCGGCCAGAAAAACCAGCTCCTCACGTTGCCATTGCCAGGTGTGACTTATCCCCGGCATGGGTCGAGCCTGATGTCAGATCCGCAGTGCATTTGAGCATCTTGGCGAATAACACCTGTATTGGCCAGCACATTCCTTGAAGAAATGCCAATGTGCGTCCATGTAATTGCTGTGATTTCCGCATGACCCTGGCATTGCTTCTTGCTCTGGCTGGTTCGCTTGTGGCGATGGGCCTGATTGTGCGACGTCTCGATCAGGGTTGAAGTTGTCATGCAGCATCTGCGTCTTCTGCTGCTCGCGGTCATCCTTCTGGCCACCACACCTGTCGATGCCTTTGCAAGGGTGCTTCGGGTTGGAATTAGTGGCACAGCTCCCTTTGTCGTGAGAGAGGGGAGTGTCTACAGCGGTATCAGTGTCGAAATCTGGCAGGACGTATCCACTCGCTTGAATCAGCCATTCGAGTGGGTTGGTCAGCCCAATACCGATGCGAGCCTGCGTGCCCTTGCGAAGGGCGATCTTGACCTTGCTGTCGGTCCGATCAGCATTACGCCTCAGCGACTGGCTGATCCGCTGATTGATTTCACCCAGCCCTACTTTCTGGCCGAAGAAGGCTTGTTGGTGCCAATCACTGCGCCGAGCCTGTTCCGACGCCTCCAACCGTTCTTTGGGCTGGCGGCACTCTCCTCTGCTGGAATTTTGGTCTTCCTGCTGTTTGTTGTCGGCAACCTGATCTGGTTGGCTGAACGTCGCCGCAACAGCGATCAATTCCCCCGCGCCTACGCCCATGGTGTTGGCAATGGCATGTGGTTCGCGTTGGTCACACTGACCACTGTTGGCTACGGCGATCGTGCCCCCCAGTCCCGCACCGGCAGAGCGATTGCCGGTGCCTGGATGGTTCTTTCCCTCGTTGCCCTTTCCTCGATCACCGCGGGCCTGGCGACCGCCTTCACCGTGTCCTTCTCAAGGACGGCGCCATCAGGGATTGAGTCTCTCGATGACCTCAGCCAGATGTCGGTCGCAGTGGTCAAGGGCACTAGTGGCGAATCGCTCGCAAGCTTCTACCGGGCTCGGTCTGAAGTGGCGGAGACCCTTCCGGAGGCGGTTAAACTGCTCAAGAGCCACCAGGTGGAGGCCGTGATGTTCGATTCCGTTCAGCTTCGGTACTACCTCAGTCAAAATCCGAGATCTGGGCTCAAAGTCTCTCCGTTCTCTGTCGCCAAGCAGGCTTACGGATTTTCAGTGCCTGTAGGCAGCCCATTGCGCACACCGATTGATGTGCAGTTGGTCAATATGCAGCTCGACGGCAGGATCAAAAACATCACCCGTCAGGCCTTGAAGTAAGAACCTTTAGGGCTTTGCAGAGCAGGGGACGGTTTCACACAAGGCTTTGGTGACGTCGGAGCCCATCCTCAATCAGAAAGGAGGCCAGGCTGCTGCAGCTGCGACCTTCTCGAAGGGCATGTTGCTTGAGTTGTCCCATCACCCCTCCCGGCAATGTCACATTGAGACGTTCGGACTCAGCTGCCTCGGCGACGTCTGCGGCGGTAGGTGATGGGGTCTCTGCTTCGAGGCGTTCCTGAAGCTCCTTCAGCAGTGATTGGAGGATTGACACGTTTGCGTTACGGATTAGTAACCAAATCGTAGCCCCTGTCGTTCGTCCGGCGGCTGAGGGTGCACGCGTTAATCTGTCCCGGACTTAACGGGAGTTGTGATGCGATCTCTGGCTATGAAGCTTGCCCCTGGCCAGGATCTGCGTCATGTCCTCGAAACCCTGGCCCTCAGCCACAACGTGTCGGGTTATGTGCTTGGTGTGGTCGGCAACTTGTCGAGAGCGGCTTTTCAATGCCCAGGCCAGTCGGAGCCCAATGTTCTTGAGGGTGACCTCGAAATCATCACGCTTCAGGGCCATTTCTCACCCGAGGGAGCTCATTTGCACCTGAGCCTTTCGGATGCTGCTTGCCAGGTGTGGGGTGGCCATCTCGAGCCGGGAACGCTTGTGCTCAAGGGTGCTGACCTTCTCTTGGGTCTGCTCGATCAACCTCTCCCCCAGACTCCATCCACTCTGGATCCCAACCAACCGAATGAGGTTGAGCCGAAGCCTGTTGCACCCCTTGCTACTCCCCGCGTGGAGGTGGCCGTGCTTCCAGGTTGCCCCTGGTGTACACGTGCTATTCGCATTCTGCGCAGTCTCGACATTGCTCATGCGTTGATCACGGTCGACAGTGATGAGACCTACAACGCATTGCATCAACGCAGTGCAATGACCACGTTCCCTCAGGTGTTCATCGACGGCGCTGTGATTGGCGGATACGACGCTCTTGCCCAGCTGCATGCGGATGGATCTCTGGACCAACTGCGTTGACGGACCCTCCTTCTTCCCAGGCCTCATCTGATCAAACTGCTGACCTCTGGGCCCTCAAGCCCTGGTGGTGTCAACCCTGGTCAATCCTGCTGACAGGCCTTTGTATTTCGTTGGCCAGTTGGTGGTTCTTTCACTTTCTCTGGCTCACCATTGCCGTTTCGTTGGCTGTGTTGCTTTGGTGGCTGTTGTTTCTGGTGCTTGCACCGAGTGCTTATCGCTTGGCGGCGGAGCAAGACCAGTTGGACCGGAACATCCCATAAACCGTGGTCTGAGGTGTTGGTTGAGCAGACCCTTAGTTAGGGCTGCTGCTCTAGCCGATAGCGCTGCTTTTCGCTCATCAGCTCGTTTTCCAATTGACCAATCAGTCTGCTGACGAGGGTTTGAAATTCGGGTTGGCATCCGCGGAATGCTGCTTTGTGGCGGATCGGCTCGTTGCGGGTGCGTAGATCGGTGAGCATCAGCTCCAGGGCGTCGATGCTGGCGTTGCTGTTCATGGCTCGGATCCACGTTCCCGAGAGGCTATGACAGGGGCATGACCTGGCGATAGCCACCGGCTTCGATCACCTGCAGCGACGTGTCGAACAACGTCGTCAGCGCTTGGCCGTTCAGGATGTGATCCTTGGGGCCGTCTTGCATCACAGCCCCATCTTTGAGACAGATCACACGCGTGATCTCGGGGATGATCGCCTCCACCTGATGGGTGATCATCACCAAAGTGGTTTGTGATTGACAGAGCTGACGCAGTTGGTTGAGCAGGCTGTGCTTTGCCCTGAGATCAAGAGCATTGGTCGGCTCGTCAAGCACCAGCACATCCGGTTGGTGGACTAGAGCCCTCGCGATCAGCACGCGACGGCGCTGGCCATCGGAGAGACACGTCCATCGTTCCTGGGCAAGCTCGGCGATGTCGAAGAGCTCTAAAAGCTGGAAAGCTCGATCCAGCTGGCTGTTGCTCGGTGTTTGATCTTGACGTAGCCCAACGGATCCAAAGAAGGCGGAAAGAACCAGATCGATCACACGCACGCGGCGGGGGACACGCTGTTCCAGTTCGGTTGATACCAGGCCAATCCGACGCCGCAACTCCCACTGCAGGGGCAAGTCAGACCCGAGCAGTCGTAGGTGAGAGCCTGGTTTCACCACAGGATGAATACTGCGGTCAATCAGTCGTACTAACGTACTCTTCCCCGATCCATTCGGTCCGAGAATCGCGGTGTGCTCACCGGTGCGAAGGCTGAGAGTGAGATTGTGGAACACACATCTGGTTTCGATCCAGGCTTCAACGGCCTCCATCTCAAGCCAGGGGTGAGTGCTTTCTGTCACTGAGTTGTTGTTGATGTCGGCCGTCTGTTCGCAGTGTGGATCAAGATCATGGCGAGCGGATCGCTCTCTCGGTGGTCGCCTTGTTTGTGCCCGATGTGGAGCGCCTCAGGGCTCTGTTGTGGTTCGCTCTAGGCCTCGGGGTTCTCAACAACGCATCCAGATCAGCTGGTGGTGGTGGTTGCTGCTGGGTCTTGCTCTTGTGGTCATCCTCCAGCTTCTTTGATCGGGTTCAGGTGCCTGTCAAAAGGGAGATTGGAGCGCAGCTGTTGAACCACCAACTTGAGGCAGCCTGCAAGCGCACGATTTTCGTTGAGTTGTCTGCTGTAGATCCTTCCTCGCTGGATCTGGCCCATGCTCGCAAGGGTTAGATCTTGTCCTTCCATCAGATTCAGTGACTCAACCGCCACTGGCAGTGGGCCCACGAAAACGTGCAGCAGTCGCTTCCTGTTGTGGTGGGTGAACCAGGGCGTCAAGTGGCTGGCCCGCAGATTGATCTCTTCCAGCAATTCCCGTCTCAATCCAACTTCAGCAGACTCGCCTGCTTCGAGATGACCCCCGAACAGACCCCAACATCCGGGGGCAATGATCCCTTCGACGTCATCTCGGAGTTGCAGAAGCCAGCGGTTGTTCTGATGCAGCATGGCGACGGCTACCTCGGTGCGAGGAGTCATGGTTGAGCGGTTGTGTCGCTGTCATCAGCTTGATTCAGATCATTCACCTAGTCCATTGGCTCAAAGTGAAGTGTTGGTCAGATCAACTCGGGATGGTTGGGATCACCCTTGAAGGGGCCAATGACGGCTGAGCTGATCCAGCCTCCATAGAAGCCTCCGGGTTGCGGTATCACCGCTTCGTCATTGAGCCAGCACCCATCCATCAGGCCTGGGTAGAGAGCGAACCAACCTCGTATCGCCGCAAAGGGAGGTGACGGTTGGTGATAACACCAAACAGCTCTGGGCACTGTTCGGCTTTGGCTGCAGACGTCGAAGTAACTGGCGACACCTTTCCATTCGCAGAAACTGTGACCAGAGGTTGGCCGCAACAGTTGCCTCTTCGTCTGGTCCGGTGGAAGGTAATAGGTGGGTGGGTGAAAGGTCTCCAACACCTTCAAACAGCCAGTGCCATCGAACAACACGTCATTGCCGATTTTTACAAGAACGTGTTCAGTGGCCTCTTCAATTCTGGGAGGACGTGGATAGTCGCGGACATGTTGCAAGGGGATCAGCTGCATCAGCGTTCACCGATGATGGCGACGGATGGTCAACACTGAGATGCCCAAATCTCCTCCCTTGCAACCGGTGGTCATCCTTGGAGGTTTCTTGATTACTCCGGAGGCCTATGCCGGTATCGCCTCTTGGCTACGTCACCAGGGTGCGGAGGTGGAGGTCGTGCCAGCCAGCCGGTTGGATTGGATGCTCACCACCTGGGCGTTGGGCTGGACGCGTTTGCTGGACAGGGTGCATGAGCTTGTGACGCACCTAGCGCGTCATTCGCCAACGGGGAAGGTGACACTCATCGGCCACAGCTCAGGTGGCGTGATGCTGAGGCTTTATCTCACAAACGAGCTCTTCGCTGGTCGCTGTTATCGGGGCTCGGACGTCTGCAATCGACTGATCACCCTTGGTAGCCCTCATCAAGCCCGGCGCGCCACCCCGCTTAGGGCCATGGTTGATCGTCGCTTCCCTGGTGTAGCCGTCGACGGCATTGATTATTTGGCTGTCGCCGGTTGCCTTGATCTTGCCTCCGCGAATGCGAGTGGATTTAGCCGCCGCAGTGCTTCTGGTAGCTACCGAAACATTGCCGGAACGGTTGATGTCGACGGTGATGGACTGGTGCCCGTCGAGTCAGCGCTGCTGACAGGAGCACGCCATTTGGTGCTGGCTGACACGGCCCATGGCGGTTTGTTTGGTTCGAGCTGGTATGGATCGGATGACCGGATTGGCTTGTGGGCGAATCAGATCGGTTTGTAACCGACCCAGTCGGGTTGGAAGCTGCAGGACGTTTGATTCGGAGCGGGGACCAGATGAACCTGCCAACCTTGTAAGTCGTCGATGGGTAGGCAGTCGTCGACTCCCCCCAGCTGATCAATGGCATGCAAGTCGTCTTTGTGCTGCTGCAAGGCACCACACAGCCAACGTTGACGAGCTCTGGATTTGGCTGCCTCAGCAGTGGGTGCCACCACACACCCGCAATGATGCAGCTCCTGTAACGAATGGGCTTCATAGGCGCCCATGTTCACGAACCAGAGGCGCTGTTTCACGGCTCCAGCAGGACTGAATGGCGGCTTGCTTTGGCGTTGCCCCACCCGCTTCAATTCAATCGCATAGCCATCAACACAATGCATGGCGACGTAGCTGTCGATGTGCAGGCCTCTACGACTGCCGAACCATTGCAGCTTCAGTTCTGAGAAGGTGTCGTCGATCCTCTCGCCAGCCACCCAACGCACGTCATGAAGCTCAACATGCGACTGGCGTGTGCGGCCACCGAGGACGACTAAAAAAAGAACCGTTTTCGTTCTCATGGCATCAGCGACCGACATGGCTGCAGCGGAGAGACGGATGCTGACCGTAGCTTTCTCTGGGGAATTGGCCTGGTGCTGCTTGGCTTGCCGAAGCATTTCTAGGTCGGTACGGAGAAGCAGCCCTGAAACATTCGATCTCATTCACCATGCCAAGACATGCAGAACGGTCCTATCCCTCACGCTTCAAGGCATCAGCCTGCATGCGTTGAATCCGTTCCAGTATGGATTCATTACTCATCCTGTTGTTCAGTCTCTCAACAAGAAGAGGGAAGGCCAGCGGCCCTGGTCGCGGTGTTGGTTGATGGATGATGTCGCTTTGAACCATCCGTTCTAGTGATGCCTTGAGGCGGGGTAGTTCCAACTGTTCCTTCAGCACTTCCTCGCGGGCTTGGCGTAAGAGCAAGCTTGAAGGCTCATGTCGATTAAAGACATCGAACAGGAGAGACCCGCTGATCTGGAGCTGACCCGTACTTTTGCTCTTACCCGGGTAACCCTGCACCAGCAGCCCAGCCACCTGGGCAATACTGCGGAATCGTCGCTTACACAGTTCTGAGAGATTGAGGGCTTGTTCCAGATCCTCCTCCAGGCATGCAACATCCAAAAGATGTTCCATGTGATGGTTGATCAGCTCAGCAAATGGATAGTGGCGAGGAGCTAGTAGCTCGAAGCCGTAATCGTTCACCGAGACGGTGACCGTGCCTCGATGCAACCGTGTCAATCGGGTGGCAAACAGGAAGCCCAGTCCTTCGTGCACAAATCGGCCTTCAAACGGAAAGACGTAGAGATGGCTACCTTCCTTTGTTTCACACGTTTCCAGCAGCAGCTGATCCGCCTGTGGAAGGATCGAGAGATCTTGCTGCCTTACAAACAACGGTTCTAAGGCTTGTAATTCGGCATTGTCCAACTCCCCTCGACCGGCCCTAGCAACCTCTTCCCGAAGCTGGTGGGTGAGGAGATCAGAAAGGGCCATCTGACCTCCGGCCCAGGCAGGAACAGTGGTGCTTTTTCGTGTGCTTGCTTTCACGTATGCGGTCATGTCGCGCAGACGCACAAATTCCAGTTGGCGGCCCGCGAAGAAAAAAAACATCCTTCGCTTTCAGTTGACTGATAAAGGTTTCTTCCACATGCCCGAGAACAGCACCTCTGACAAAGCGGACTCGTATCGATGGTGCTGATGTGATCGTGCCAATGTTGAGACGGTGTAAGCGTGCGATGGGACTTTGCTTAACCACCAGTCGTCCTTGTTCGTCGACCTCGAGCTTGCGGTAGCGCGAATAAGCACCAAGGCATTCTCCGCCGTGCTGCAGAAAACGTAGACACCAGTTCCAGTCCTGATCACTGAGCTGGCGGTAAGTGGCTGTGCCCCGAATGGCATGCAGGGTCTCCTCTGGGTGGAAGCCTGGACCGCAGCCCAGGGTCGTGAGATGTTGCAGCAACACATCAAGGGGTTGATCGGGGGGGTGACGCTCCTCAACCAAGCCGGAGCAGAGCCCACGCCTCACGGCGCTCAGTTCAAGCAGCTCCAGGGCATTGGTTGGCATGAAGAGCACCTTTGAGGTGGCGCCTGGACGATGGCCAGATCGACCGGCCCGCTGCAGCAAGCGAGCCAGATTCTTGGGCGAACCGATCTGCACAACCCTCTCCACAGGTTGAAAGTCAACGCCGAGATCGAGCGAACTTGTGCAGACCACCCAAAGCAGTGTTCCCGCTTTGACGCCGGCTTCAATCGCTTCTCGTTCCTGTCGATCAACGGCGCTGTGGTGCAGGGCAAGCAACCCCTCCATCTCGGGGCAGGCGAAACGAAGACATTGAAACCAGCGTTCCGCCTGGTTTCGGGTATTCGTGAAAAGCAGGGTGCTGATCGTTGGCACCAGCTGTCCCACCAGGTCTTCGTAACGACGGAGTCCGAGATGCCCTCCCCAAGGAAAACCATCGATGCTGTCTGGAAGGACGCTGGTTACTTCAAAACAGCGTTGTCGTCCTCGCGTGATCAGGACGGGCTGATTGTTTGGGCCGAGAGCATGGCGGGCGGCTGTCTGCAGGTTGCCGATCGTCGCGCTGATGGCCCAGGTCTGAAGCTTCCTGTTCTGCTGCCTCAACCAGCTCAGGGCCAGCTCCGTTTGGGTGCCACGTTTGCTGGCGATGAGCTCGTGCCATTCGTCCAGCACCACCGTGGTCACAGCGGCGAAAAGGCTGTTGGCATGCCGACTCGCCAACAGCACGCAAAGCGATTCTGGTGTGGTGATCAGGATCTGCGGTGGTGTCTTGATTTGTCGATTGCGTTCAGTTGTGCTGGTGTCGCCATTGCGGATGCCGACCCGCAATGGCCACTTCATCGTCTTGATTGGTTCCTCTAGGGCGCTGGCCAGATCACGGCTGAGGGCACGCAATGGCGTGATGTACAAGAGCTGAATACCCTCTCTCGCTGATGTTGCAGCGAGCATTTCCGCCATGGGCGCCATCACTGCGGCGTAGGTCTTTCCCGACCCTGTTGGCACCTGAATCAAGCCGGAGTGTCCAGCCAGATGGGACTGCCAGGCCTCCCGTTGAAACTGTTGAGGACTCCAACCCTTATGACTGAACCAAGCATGGATTGGCTCCAGAATCGACGTATCTGGGGTCAACGTCTCTCACCTCGTGGGCTGTTCAACAACTGCTCCGCACTCTCTAAGCAATCGGCACTTTGCGCCGTGCGGTCGTGGCGCCAACGCAGGATGCGTGGGAAGCGCACGGCTAGTCCGCACTTGTGTCTTTTGGAAGGTTGAATCCCCTCGAAGCCGAGTTCAAAGACCAGTTCTGGTTCCACGACCCTTGTCGGTCCGAACCGCTCGCGGGTATGGCTCCTGATCCAGCGGTCAAGCGTCAGAATTTCAGCATCCCCAAGGCCGGAATAGGCCTTGGCGAAGGTCACCAACTTGGGCTTGTTGTTATCCGTCGCCCTGCAATCCCAAAGAGCGAAGGTGTAGTCCGTGAAAAGGTTTGCGCGGCGACCACTGCCTGCCTGGGCGTAGATCAAGACGGCATCCAGCCGCATGGGGTCAAGCTTGTATTTCCACCAGTGACCTCGTTGACGTCCTGCCAGATAGGGCGAACTCAGTTGTTTGAGCATCAACCCTTCGGCACCGCCTTCCCCTGCAATTGTGCGCAGCTGCTCCAAGTGGTCCCAACTCTCTAAGCGATGGCCAGCACTGCGTTGCAGACGCCAGCTCTCCTCAATGTCTGCAACAGAGTTCAGGGCATTAAGCGCAGTGAGGCGCTGAACAAGAGGATGTGCTCGGAGGTCCTTACCCTCTTGCTCAAGTAGGTCATAGGCGATGAACTGCACCGGGCATTCCTGACGAATCTTTGCCCCGACATGCTTACGGCCGATCCGGCGTTGAAGGTTGCTGAAAGGAAGGGGACGGCATTGATCACGTCCCCAACAGATCACTTCACCATCAAGCACAGTGTTGACCGGTAATGCTTTGGCCATCGTCACCAGCTCAGGGAAGCTGACATTCACCAGTTCCTCACCGCGGCTCCAAAGAAAGACGCCCTCTTTGCGATGGATCAGCTGCCCTCGGATCCCGTCCCATTTCCATTCAACCCACCAGTCTTCCGCTGGTGTGCAGACCATTCTCTCTAGTTGCACCGGACTAGCCAGAAAGAAGGGGTAAGGCACAGCCCCTCGATCGCGTCGCGTCTGCTTCGCCGGTGCTGTTAGTTGATCAAACCACTCGGCACTGGGTTCAACCTCTCCCATGAGTCGTTCCAGCACATCGGTGTTGCGTAGAGAGAAGGCAGCGGCAATGGCTTTCACCACGAGGCCGCGGGCCACACCAATGCGAAACCCACCGGTGATCAGTTTGTTGAGGAGCCAATGATGCTCTTCCGGAACCGTCGCCCAAATCGAGAGCATGGCCTCTTGTTGCTGGGTTGGGGAGGAACGCGCCAAGGACGGCAATAACGTCTCCATCCACCAGTGCAAGGTGGGTTTGTTCGCCACTGCTGCGAGGAGGTCGCGGAGTTGTGGATCCTTCAGTTCAGGCCGTTGGAGGCATTGATCCTTCAACTGTGGCCATAACAGGCAGATCGTTTCAGCTGAATCGCCGACGTGGCTGTGGCATTCGTTGAATAACCACTCTGGAAGTGCGACTGACTCCTGCAGGATCTCGCGTAATCGCCGCCCCGTCAGCATCCGACGTCGGCGTTCCCCGAGCAGCAGTGCCAAGGCCCAGCATCCATCCTTGGGATCAACGGCGACGAGGTAGTTCTTGAGCAACTCCACTTTGCGCAAGGAGCTGCTGGTGCCATCCAAGCAATCGATTAATTCACCGAATGTTTCCACCGATCGGGGTCAGGCTGAGGCCAAGGGCAACGTGTTGCAGGTGTTGGCCGAGCAGAACAAGGACCAGCACAGGATTGACGAGCCGAGGTTGACGTTAGATCAACTGAGTTCGCTGAGGGGAGTGGCGTCGATTCCTTCGACTTCCTTGAGGTAGCGCACCAGCACATCGTTCTGGCCGTGGGTCACAAACACCTTTTTCGCTTTGCTCTCCTTCACGGTTTGGATCAGTCCTTGCCAATCGGCGTGGTCACTGAGAACAAAGCCACGTTCATACCCCCGTCGGCGTCGCGCGCCGCGCACAGCCATCCAGCCTGAGGCAAAGCCGGTTTGTGGTGATTGAAATCGGCGCATCCAGCTCGACCTGTGGGCTGATGGTGGTGCCAGCACGAGTCGGCCAGCCAGGCTTTCGTTCTTAGCGACTTCACTCACTGGACGACTGGGCAACATCGCGACCTTCGCTGAGCGGTAATGACGTGTGACGGTCTCCACGGCTCCGTGCAGCAAGACCTCATCATCAAGGCCAATTGCGGCGAGCTCTGCGAGGATTCTTTGGGCTTTGCCGAATGCATAACAGAACAGCAGAGACGGTCGCGTTGTGTCGCTTTTCCACCAGTTGCAGATGTCGTGCGCTATCGCTGCGCCATCAAGCCAGCGATAGATCGGTAGAGCGAACGTCGCTTCTGTGATCAACACATCGCAGCTCACAGGTTCGAAGGCAGAGCAGCTTGGATCGGCACAACGTTTGTAATCGCCTGTGACCACCCACACCTCTCCATCGACCTCCACACGGATCTGAGCGCTGCCGAGAACATGGCCAGCACTGTGAAAGGACAGGGTTGCCGCTCCGATGCGGTGCTGTTCCCCATAGGCCAGGGTCTGGAGATTGATGTTTTGCCCGAGACGTTGGCGCAGGATTCCAGCACTATTTGTGGTGGCCCAGTACTCCTCACACCCCGCCTTGGCATGGTCTGCATGCGCGTGGGTGATCAAAGCTCTACGCACGGGGCGGTGCGGGTCGATCCAGGCATCAGCCCTGCGGCAATACAGACCGCTATCGGTGAGCTCCATGACTGGCATGCAGACATTCTGACCTTGCGATCACTGGGATTGAGAGCCGATCGTTTGGTTGGCGTGCTGTCTGCTCGGCTTTGGCGAGCTCCGATTCAAGGCCGTTCACCGCTTGGGATGCCCGGTTGTCGATCGCGTCGGCGCCATCCCAGCCCCTGTCCTGCCGCAATGGCGTACGGGGGCGATGAAGTGTTCGTCGCAACGTCGGTGCTGCGAATCTCAGAACGGCTGGTTCCGATCAGCGACTCATCTCGAGCATTCGCTGGATCGGTGCTTCCGCTTGGGCGCGAAGGGATTCTTCCATGGTGATTTCTGGCGAGAGAGACACCAAGCACGCATGAAGCTTTTCGAGGGTATTGAGCCGCATGTAGGGGCAAGCGTTGCAGCTGCATCCATCAGTGCCAGGAACATCGAGGAAGTGCTTCTGAGGAAGCCTCCTCTTCATTTGATGAATGATCCCAGGCTCAGTCAGAACGATGAACGTCTCAGAGGTGCTGGTTTCGGCGTATTGGAGAAGTTTGCTGGTGGAACCAATGAAATCTGCCTGTTCAAGCAGGGATTGGATGCACTCGGGATGGGCGATCACTTCGGCATCGGGATGACGCAGTTGCAATTTGAGAAGTGCCTCCTCGCTGAAGGTTTCATGCACGATGCAGCGTCCAGGCCAAAGAGTGAGATCTCGGCCGCTCTGGTTCTGAACCCAACGGCCAAGATTGCGATCCGGAGCGAACAGAATCGGTCTGTCATCGGGAAGCTGTCGGACAAGATCAACGGCGTTGCTGCTTGTGCAGATCAGGTCACTTTGAGCTTTCACCGCAGCACTGCAATTGATGTAACTCACCACCAGATGATTGGGATGCTGCGCCTTAAAGGCAGCGAATTCATCCGGAGGGCAGTCATCGGCTAAGGAGCAGCCTGCCTCGAGATCAGGCAAGAGAACGGTTTTGGCTGGACTGAGAATTTTTGCTGTTTCTGCCATGAAGTGAACACCGCAAAACACGATCACATCGGCGTCGGTGTTGGCTGCCTTGCGTGAGAGTTCAAGCGAATCTCCGATGAAATCGGCGATGTCCTGCACCTCTGGCTCCTGGTAATAGTGCGCCAGGATCACCGCGTTGCGTTGGCGCCTCAGGGCGTCAATCGCCGCTGCCAGTTCCGTGGGTGGCGGAGGGGCTACCACGGCCGATGCGGGAACAGAAACAGCGGTCATTAGGACCATCTGCGGCAGGATGGGGATCAGCCTAGGCACCCCCCCTGACTGCAACGTCCCCAAGCCTGCGTGTGGCCATCGCTGGTGATCTGCATGGGGTTTGGTCTGATGCGGATGCACGTCTGCTTGATTGCCTTGCCCCCGATGCCGTTTTGTTTGTCGGTGACCTCAGCGACGGGGACCGACGCCTGACGAAGGCGATTACACGTCTCTCTTTTCCTGTGGCGGTGATCCTGGGAAATCACGATCGCGGCCGAGATCGCAGTGGGGCTGTTTTTCAACAACAGATTGATCTGTTGGGTGATCTGCACTGTGCCTGGCGGATGCGTCACTGGGACACCCCCTGCTTGGGTGTTGTTGGCTGTCGTCCAGGTACGGCTGGTGGAGGTTTTCACCTCTCCCCTGCTGTTGAGGCGGTTGTTGGTCCGCTCACCATGGAACAGTCGGCCGATCGGATTGTGGAGGCATGTCGTGCGGTCCCTGACGATTGGCCGCTTGTTTTACTTGCGCACTGCGGACCGACCGGACTGGGGTCTGAGGCTGGTGATCCCTGCGGCAGGGATTGGAAGGCTCCAGCCTGTGACTGGGGGGATGGTGATCTCGCTTTGGCCATCGATCGCCTGAGCTGCCAACGTCGTCCCCAGTTGGTGGTGTTTGGTCACATGCACCATCAATTGAAAGCGAAACAAGGGCAGCGCCGCACTTTTTACCGCGACCGTCATGGCACGGTTTACCTCAATGCGGCTTGTGTCCCTCGTCGAGGCCTGGATGGGGACGATCGCACCCTGACCCACTTCTCTTGGGTCGAGTTCGGGCATGGTCAGCTCAATCATGTGAGTCATCGCTGGTACCTGCCCGATGGATCTTTGGCCTACGCCGAAACCCTTTATCAAGCTGGCGATGGCATCCCGTCATGAAGGTGCTCGTTTATCTCGCTCTCAGCAGTCATGGCTACGGCCACGCTGCCCGTCAGGCGGCCGTGGTTTCGGCTTTACATGCGTTGCATCCGCTCTGGCGCTTCGTCGTCAGTTCCAAAGTGGATCCAGCCTTCCTCAAGCTTGTTTTCGCGGGTTTGCCCGTTCTCTTTCGGCAGCTGCGCTGGGATGTGGGGATGGTGCAGGCCGATGCTCTCCATTGTGATGAGCAGGCCACCTTGATGGCTCTGCGGACCCTGGAACACCATCTCCCGGAGCAGATTGACGAGGAAGCCCGCTGGATCAGGGCTCAGGGGCTGCCTGTTGTGGTGCTCGGGGACATTCCACCTGCGATCAGTACGTTGGCCCGACGCATCCATGCACCGCTGGTATGGATGGGAAATTTTGGCTGGGACGACATTTACTCCCCGCTGGGGAGAGCCTTTCAGCCTCACTGCCTTGAGGCCAGGGAGGCTTATGCCAGCGGTGATCGTCTGTTGCGCATGCCTTTCGATCTGGCGATGGACTGGGGTGTGCCTGAACGCAGCATCGGACTGATTTCGGCCCAGCCCAGACCTGTGCCTTTGGATTTTCAGCATTGCCTCAGCAGCCTTCAAACCCGATTGGTGTTTGTTGGCTTTGGTGGTTTGGGCCTCTCGATTGATCCCCGATTGTTTGATCTCTGGCCCGACCATCATTTCCTGATGGCGCCTCCTTTAGATCCCCGTCATGCCGACAACCTGCGGGCCATCACCAACGTGACGTTGCTTCCAGCTGGACTTCGACCTGTCGATGTCATGCCCATGTGTGATCGCTTGCTGGGCAAACCTGGTTTCAGCACTTTCTCTGAGGCGCTGAGCGCTGGGTTGGGTTTGCATGTCGTTGAGAGAGAGGGATTCGCAGAGGCGAGGGCGTTGATGCAAGGTCTGCGTCGTCATGGTTGTCATCGTCTTCTCTCAGCCCGCGGCTTTGCGGAGGGTGATTGGCAGCTGAATCAGCCCTTGATTCCATCCACGGAATCACCGTTACCGGCGAACGGTGCTGAGGTTGCAGCCCTGGAGATTTCCCGCCTTGTGATGCGGGGATCCGCTTAAACCACTCTGAGATAAGCCTTTCTTATTCAAAAGCCGCATGGTTTCTTGCGTCGGCTCAAAGCCAAGTCTCAAGGGCTAGCTGAGCGGCGAGATGCGATTCAAAAACCGACATCAATGCCAGGACGGTTGCCTCACTGTCCGGCGTGGGATGGGCAATGGTGATTCTTTCGGGAGAGTTCGGTTGACAACGGACATGAGTTTTTCTGCTTAATTCAGAAATCTCTTCCTTGTTGTGGGTTCCATCCGCTTCTGGTTCTCCACTGGTGTGTTCAACACCGTTGCTCCCTGAACGCAATTCATGACTTTTCTTGCTCCGACCACCTGCCGTGTTCTTGCAGGGGCCGTCGCAAGCACTTGTGTCTTCATTCCATCGGTTGCAGGGCAGGCAGCAACCATTCCATTCCCTTCTCCTGAGACCTCAGCACGTTCTCTCTCCGTTCAATTACCCGAGGAAGCCCCGGCAATCGGGCTTCCTTATGTGATCACACCTGAGCGCCGTGCCCTTCTCAATACCATCCGTTTCGCTGAAGGAACCTGGAAGGGAGGTCTTGACCTTGGTTATCGCGTCATGTTCGGAGGAGGCCTGATGGCTTCCCTCGAACGTCACCCCAACCGCGTGATTTATTCCTCTCGTTATGCCAGTGCAGCTGCGGGTGCTTATCAATTCATGCCCTTCACCTGGGAGATGGTGCAACGCAGCATTGGCGTGCGTGGTTTTGGTCCTGAAGCCCAGGACCAGGGCGCGATTTATCTGATCCAACGCCGGAAGGCCCTTCCCTTGGCTGATACCGGCAACTTGACCCCCAAACTCGCTGCTCTGCTTGCTCCTGAGTGGGCCTCGTTCCCAACCCTTCGCGGCGTCAGTTACTACGGACAACCGGTGAAACGTTTTACCCGGTTGCATAGCTTTTACAACGTCAGCCTGGCTCAACTTCGTCGTGTGCGCGATCAGCGCCGAGAAGCTCTCTCTACAGATCAAGACGAGACTGCCAAGCCTTCAAGTCCTGTTTGCAGGCCTCCGACCATCCTCTGCGGCTTCTGATTTCCGCTGCTCACACACCTTCAGCCCCTTCAGGAACCATCGGATTCTTCCAGCTTCCGACCAACGGTCGCCTGTGCAATCAAATAGGCCAGCACGGCACCTCCAAGGAATCCCATGCCATTGCGAAGCACGGGCAGTAGGTCACTGGTTCGGGTCACCACCGGTGCGATGCCGAAGATGCCAAACAACATCACCCACAAGGGAGACAGCAGCAGCAGCCACGGCCAGGCGATCAGATCGCTTTTCTCTCTGGGGTAAGCAGCGAATCCGGCGATCAACCCACCCAGCACAGAGGTGGTGAGGGTCCAGAGCCACTGCTCAAGCGGTAGCCCCGGTACAACCTGGCAACCGCCACGATCCAGGCAAACCTCAACGGCATCTAGGGCTGCATAGATCGATCCGTCTTCACCGTTGTCACGCACATAGAACTGATTGCCGTATCGCGTCTGCAGTTCCACCCACCAGGTGCGTGGCATCAGAGCGAAAAAGGCATCACCCACATTGAAATTGAGCAGGTTGCCGCCGCGAGGATCTGCGATCAGCAAAACGCTGCGCTCATCAAGGCCCCAGAACTCCTTGACCGCCACTCCCGGAGTGCGCTCGTATTGAGTCAGCACACGCAGCTTCCATCCGGTGCGTTGCTCAAATGCTGTCAGGTTGGATTCGAGCTCTGTGCGCTGCCGATCGCTGAGGGCTCTTGCCAGATCGATGACGGGGGTGGGGTGATCCGGCAGCAATTCCGGATTGTCGCTGGCCCAGGCCGGACTGCCTGCGATGAGCAGAACAATCAGGGAGAGCATCGCCAGGACAGGGCGAAAGCCTCGGTGTGCTCCCATAGCTCCAGTGCAGTGATCGGCATTCTCTCGAATGGAAAGCCTCGGTGCGCCTTGTCCGGCCTGGATGGTCACGCGGTTTGAAGAGGCCGGCGGCACCATCTCCTTCCGTCGCTTCATGGAGTTGGCTCTGCATGATCCCGACCATGGCGCCTACGGAGCCGGAATCCTGCGCGTTGGGCCTGATGGCGATTTCGTGACCTCTCCATCCATGGGTCCAGATTTCGCGGCTCTCTTGGCGCTGCAACTGGTGCAATGGTTCGATCAACTGGCGGTTCTTCATCCAGAGGCTCCTCTTTGCCTTGTGGACATCGGTCCGGGAGAAGGAGATCTAGCCGCTGATCTCATCACTGAGTTGAATCGCTTGCAACCGGAGTGGCTTGATCGCCTTGAGTTGATTCTGGTGGAACTCAATCAAGGGATGGCTGCTCGCCAACGGAAGCGCCTCGATCAGGTCGACTCGCTGGCGGTGACCTGGCGCAGTCTTGAGCAATTGTCTTCGCAACCGCTCATCGGTGTCTTTCTGGCTCACGAATTACTCGATGCACTGCCCGTGGAACGACTTGTGAATCGAGAGGGAGAGCTGAATCAGTTGTTGGTCACTGCTGCCATGGGGTCTGATCAGACAGTGCGGCTTCAGTGGGCTGAGCAACCTTTGCCTGAGGCTCTGGAACAGCAACTGCAATGGGCAGAGCATCAGTGCGATTTGGTCCTGCCTCCGGCGGGCGCCCCAGAGGGTTGGACCACGGAATGGCATCACAGTGTTCCTGACTGGCTCCAGTCAGCGGCAGGTGCCTTAGGCCACGGAGTGCTGCTGATTGTTGACTACGCCCATGAGGCAGCTCGTTATTACAGCGCCCTGCGCAGCGCCGGTACCTTGCTTGCCTACCGCCATCAGAAGGTGTCGAACGATCTGCTCGGCCAGGCAGGTTTGACAGATCTGACAGCGCACCTTTGCATCGATACACTCATCGCCCAGGCGCGCCAGCGGGGCTGGCTCTGCCTGGGCCACTGCCGACAGGGGGAGGCACTGCTGTCACTCGGCCTGGCTGAACGCTTGCACAATCTGCAGAGATTGCCAACGGACCAGTTGGCTCTCGCTTTGCAGCGTCGGGAGGCATTGCTTCGTCTTGTGGATCCTGGTGCTCTTGGTGACTTTCGCTGGATTGCTCTGCAGCGTTGCCGAGATCTTTCGGACGATCCTCTGCCTTTGCAGGCGCGATTCCTGGAGCCTCCGTCGGAGATCAGCTGAGACAGTCCAGACAAGATCTGATTTCTTCGCTGCTGACATCAGAAGCGATATGGACAGAACCGATGGTGGAGGGAATCACGAATCTGACTCGACCGTCTTGAACCTTCTTATCTCCTTGAAGGGTGTCGAGAACGGCATCCTGTGCCAAGGCCGGCCAAATCGCGGGTAAGCCGCATTTCTGCACCAATCGGCGTTGTCGATCTGCATCGAGGCGACTCCAGTCGCCACGTAGAACCGCAAGCTCTCCAACGGCCACCATGCCGATGGCAACGGCTTCTCCATGCAGCCAGGTTCCGTATCCAGTGAGATTTTCGACCACATGCCCGAAGGTGTGACCGTAATTGAGGATTGCGCGGCGACCGCCCTCGCGTTCATCGGCCGCTACCACCTCGGCCTTGGCCTGGGTGGATCGTTCGAGAATGGTTTGCAGGTTTTGTTCGCCTAGACCGGAAGCATCACTGAGTGTCTCGATGTTTTCGAGAAGAGCAAACAGCTCGGGATCTCCGATCACTCCGTATTTGATCACTTCTGCCATCCCGGCACGGAATTCCCTGGCTGGCAGTGTGTTGAGTGTTAACGGATCAATGAGCACCAGTTTGGGTTGATGAAAAGCCCCGATCAGGTTTTTCCCCCCCGGGTGATTCACACCGGTTTTCCCTCCGATCGCTGCATCCACCATTGCGAGCAGCGTGGTTGGCACCTGCACAACCGCGATACCCCTTAACCAGGTTGCCGCTGCAAAGCCCGTCATGTCTCCGACGACCCCACCACCGAGGGCAACCATCAAGGAACCGCGTTCGAGCCGTAAGCGATGGGCTGCATCGTGAATCTTGCTCACCGTGTCCAGATGCTTCTGGTCTTCTCCGGCCTCGATGACCAGCAGTTCCGGTTCGTAGCCGCTGTCTCGCAGGCTCTTCAAGCAAGTCTCCCCATAGGGAGCGGCCACATCCGGGTTGCTGACAACGAGCACCTTGCGAGGTGCAGGGCGATCTGTGCGCAGAAGCTCCTCGCCCAGACTCTGAAGTGATCCACTCCCGATCACAACGTTGTATGGGTTCAACGCGAGTTTGACGGGGATGCGTTGCATCAGAGGGCAATCAGCGCCATGGGGCGCGGCTGAAGACCGCTCCACTCTGCCGTCTAGATCGGCCATCCCGCCTAACCTCCGCGAAGAATGCTGAGAGTGCATGGGCCGCAGGCTTGATCTAGGCAAATGGCGCCAGACAATCACGGCTTGGTCTTTTCTCGTACCTGCGCTGGTGTTGTTGGCCATTTCGGTGCTCGTGCCCGCTTTGATGGCCTTGGTGATGACCTTCACCCAAACAGGCCTTGATGTTTCCGAACCACTGCGTTTTGTCGGCTTCGCCAATCTGCACAGGTTGAGTTTGGATCCGATGTTTTATCGGGTGCTCATCACCACGTTGCTCTATTTGATTGGGATCGTTCCCCCCATCGTTTTGGGGTCACTCGCTCTGGCGGTTCTGGTCAACCGTCGTTTACCGGGCATGTATGTCCTCCGTGCAGGCTTCTACACACCAGTGCTCGTTTCGATTGTGGTGGCAGCCATCGCGTTCCGATGGCTCTACGCCGAAAACGGTCTGGTGAACGGCTGGATGGTGGCGTTGCTAGGAGACGCATTTGCGCCAATCGGGTTTCTCACTAACCCGCTTCTGGCACTCCCCTCGGTGATGCTCGTGACGTTGTGGAAGGGACTTGGGTATTACATGGTGATTTTTCTCGCAGGCTTGCAGGGCATCCCTCAGGAGCTCTATGAAGCTGCTGAGCTGGATGGCAGCGATGGCTGGCGTAAACATGTTGATATCACTCTTCCCCTTTTGCGCCCATATATCACTCTTGTTTCAGTGATTTCTGCGATCGCGGCCACCAAGGTTTTTGAGGAGGTGTTTCTCATGACCCAGGGTGGGCCAGCCGATTCGACCCGCACCCTTGTCTATTACGTCTATGACCAGGCGTTTTCGGAACTCGAGATCAGCTATGCCTGCACAGTTGGCTTGGCCTTATTCCTGCTGGTGATGGTCCTGACTCTGTTTCGTTTGGTTTTCGCCGGCGAGCGAGGATTGATCTGAACACCATCAGCCACAACTCCCTTTTCATGACCAGCGCAGCAGCTGACAACCGACTCTCCCGGATAGGCGTCGTTGGCGGTGGTCAGCTGGCACGGATGCTCGTTGATGCGTCTCGTCAGCGGAATGTGGAGGTGATCGTCCAGACCCCTTCTCTGGCTGATCCAGCTGCCCAGATTGCGGCGGACGTCATTGAGGCGGATCCTGTTGATGCTGACGCCACTCAGGCATTGCTGAAGCGATGTAGCAGCATCACCTTTGAGAATGAGTGGGTCAGCATTGAAGCCCTGACAGCTCTTGAGCGCAAAGGAGCTCGGTTTCGCCCCTCGCTGGCCAGTCTGAAACCCCTGGTGAACAAGCTTCACCAACGTCAACTGCTCGATCGGTTATCCATTCCAAGTCCTGACTGGGTTGAACTGATCTCTATCGATCCAGGTGCTCCGTCATTACCCAAGGGCTGGTCGTTCCCTGTAATGGCCAAGGCCGTGACCGGTGGTTACGACGGCAGGGGCACCAGGGTGTTGAAAACCATTGACTGCCTGGCTGAACTGTTGCGATCTGTCGATCCTGACGACTGGATTTTGGAAGCCTGGGTCGATTACGAGAGCGAACTGGCCCTGGTGGTCAGTCGCGATCAGTCCGGCCGGGTTCGGGCTCTGCCTTTGGCTAAGACGCACCAATCGAACCAGGTTTGTGATTGGGTGTTTGCGCCGGCCGATGTTGAGCAGCTCGTTGAGGCCACTGCATACAACATTGCTGCATCCCTTCTCACCACATTGGACTACGTGGGTGTGATGGCGATTGAGATGTTTTACGGATCTAAGGGGTTACTTGTAAATGAAATTGCTCCACGCACTCACAATTCGGGCCATTTCTCGATTGAGGCCTGTCACAGTAGTCAGTTTGATCAACAACTTTGCATTGCAGCTGGCCTCGACATTCCCGATCCTGTCCTCAAGGTGCCCGGGGCATTCATGGTCAATCTGTTGGGGTTGCCTGCCGATCAAGCGACTTCTCTGGATCAACGCCTTTCAGCCCTGCGTGCTGAACCTTCCCTCAATCTTCATTGGTATGACAAGCAAGGTGAAAGTCCTGGTCGAAAACTGGGTCATGTCACTGTTGTGCTCGATGGCGAGGACGCATCCAGTCGCTGGCGTCAGGCCATGGACGCCTTGCAACGGGTGCGCTCTATCTGGCCTTTGCCCTTAAATTGATGAGGGACTGCTGTGTTGGTGACGGCCTTTCTCTAGTGCTCTGATCTGACTCTCTATCGACTTGGGGCGACTGTCGTGACGGTGCCGTAAACCGGCCTCGTAGCCGGAAACGAATCCCCGCTTTGTTGCCCCTTCTGGTTCTTCCAGGTCGATCACTGGGGCTCGCACGGCACAGCGGTTCACCCTCTTCCTTCTTCATGGCGTGAAAGCCAACGTTGATCGGCGCAGCCCTTAAGCGGTCTTCTTCGCTCGATATCCCTCGAACAGACCACCTCAATGTGCAGTGATCGGACCTTGTTCGCATCGTCCGTACTCCTTCCCACTCGCTTCCGGTTAGCGCCCATGGAAGCATCCTCAAATCAGCCGAAACAGGAGTGCTGTCAGACAATGCGACTGAATGACGTCGCAGCAGCCCTGCTCATGCGGATGGCAATGTCATCGCCTGGATGGGATGGTTCGGGATCAGCTTGGTCTGGCTTTCAGCGCCAGTTGCCATCGCGATTCCGGCGTTGTTGGGGATTGAACTGGTCGATGGTGTTGCTTGCAGACCCCATCGCCGTCATGTCTCCGATCAGCTCAAGCAACCGTTTCAACTGGAGCTGGGCCCACTCTCGTGCAGTGTGAGGTCTTTGAACGTTCATTGCCGCTGTCACCTGAGCATTTGTCGAAGTCTGAGGCCAGCGCGGGGTCTGCTTCAGCCTCCTGCATCAGTGTGGCGTCGCTGGATCAGTGTCCGATGTTTTCTGCTTCTTTGCGATTGGCCTGTCGTTGCAACCAGCACGCTGCTGTGCTGATCAGCTCTTGGCGGATGAGCGCCCTTTGATCGAGGCCTCAGGTTGGCAAGAATCGATCCTGCGTTGCAGTTCTTCAGCAGCCAGGTTCGTGACGACAAACACCTCCTGCACCGTCGCTCCCCGACGGGCAACAAGTTTGTAGCCGCCCAGCATTGGGGTTGAGAGCCGAAGTCTTAAGCCTTGGGTTCTGCCCCGCACCCTGGCGATCACAGCCGGTGTGATGGTCTGGATCGCCTCATCAGCTGCCAGGGCTCTGAGCCAAGGAATCAAACCCTCCAGGTATGTGCTGTGTGTGATTACCAGCCGGCCCAAGGTTGAAGCAGGTCTTCAGAGTTGGCTGAAGCTAGCGACTTTGGCTACGACAAAGAGAGAGCCCTGCTGGTCGTGATGCTCAAGTCAGTGGATAGCCTGCGGCTTTTGGTCGGGGAGCCGTTGCTCAGGCGCCATGGGCCCAACGCCTGTGTGCTCACCACAGAGCTGCATGGCTTGGAGGTGCGTGGCCTCGCCTATAGCCCAGGCAGAGTTATGCGTTACGTGCTGAATAATGAGAGCAAGCGTTTGCAGACGTCGGTTCTGATGCGTCTGGCTCGCTCAAGACGGGAACCCGCAGCATGAGTTAGAAGTCTTGCGATGGGCTGGCGTTCTTCTCCCGCCGCTTGACCAGGCCGGTGAGCACGGCGAGACCGAACATCGCAAACAAGGCGACGAACAGCATCACGCTGGCTCCCTGGGTCACGCCAGCGCCCACAGCAACAATGATCGAGTCGCTAATCAAAACGCTGATCACCAAAGCGGGCGCAAAGACTCGCCAGTGTGTGCGACTGATGCCAATGGCGTAACTGAGAAAGTCGAACAGACCTGTCATCAGTAAGCCTGTCATCAGGAAGAAATTTCCCTCGAGTTGGTTTTTGCCAAAACCGTCGATGCGTTGCATCGCTTTTTGGCCTACAAGCTTGCTGACCGGTTCACGCCCCCACGTTCTGGCGATGGCGAATGCAGCTCCACAGCACACCAAATCAGCAAGGACGATCGTGATGTAACCGACCTTGAAACCAAGCAAAGATCCTGCCAGCAGGGAGTAGATCGAACTCGGTAGCGCTGGCAGGATGATGCTGATCCCACGCAGCAGAAACAGTCCTAACGGAGCCCAAAACCCCATCTTTTTGACGATCTCTTGCAACGGTTCAAGCCCGTAGCGCTGGAGAAAAAAGACAGCGATGACAAAGAGCGCGACCCACAGGGTGATCTTCAGTGCTCTCTTGAAAGCAGGCACGCCGTGGTTCCGTTCGTCCAAGGGACTGTACGGCGAGTGATTGCTCTCAGTTTTGGAGGGTCTGGCTTAGCAGCGCTCAATCGGCGCCATGGTCAAGCCCTCTGCACCGAGCTGTTGGTGGTAGAGCTCAGCTTGCTCGAGTGGGCCGCACCAGACCTCAGCTGAGCCCTCGTTATCGATTTTGTGAGCAAGTTTCCAGGCCCGATCTTTGCCCATTCCTGGAATGATCCGGCACAGGCAATCCACGACGTGCTCAAAGGTGTTCACGTCGTCATTGAGAACGATCACCCTGGCCTGGGGATAGCCCTGCGTGGTGCGCGAACGTTCCAGCAGGGTGGCGGAGCCGGCAGTGGAGCCTGTCATGAGAATCAACAGTACTGGCGGATTGAGGCAGGAGGCTAGTTAAAATCCTCGCACTCGCATCACGCCTTCCATGCTGTTCACCTTTGCCTGGGCATCCCTGGCCGCCATGTTCAGCTTCTCAATCGCCATGGTGGTGTGGGGTCGCAATGGTGATGGCACCCTGAACTTCTGAGGTGTTGTCTGAAGCGCTGCAGTCGCCAGTCCTGAGTCAAGGGCTGGCTATCACCGCAGCAACACTGCTGGTTTTTGTCAGTGTTGCTGTGATTTACCTCTCCATAATTGAATGGCGGGATCGTGGCCGTCGGCGCAAAGGAAAAGGATCTGGCAAGGCCTGATCGGTTCTGTTGCCCGATCTCCTTGGTCGGTAGGTGGCCTTGGGCTTCTCCTATCGGTTTCCCTCCTTGGTGTGTGTTGCACCACAGCTGCGGTTGGCACAGCTCGACGCGCTGGCCTGCTGAGGTTGTCCTCAGCCGCGGCACTGCTGCAGAGCTTTCAAGGCGATCCAACCCAGGCTCCACCACAGCTTTGGTACCAAAGGCTTGGTGTGAAGCCTGCTTTATCCCTCTGGAAGCGACTTGGACGAGGGATCTGGTGGCAAGCCTGGACTGCAGATGGTCAGAACTACCTGGCACTACCTGCTCACCTGCTCACATCGAGCGAACGTTCCAGGCTCTTCGCACGAGATCTTGATGGGTTAATCCTCATCAGTGCAGATGCGCTCAATCAACAGCATCTCGAGCAATGGCTGGGCCAAGAAGGCACGGCTCCGGCTGTTGTGTCCCCTCTTCAAGACGCCTGCATCCGCCGTCTTGACCGTTCCGCTTCGGTGCAATGGCGGCCTGAGGGTCTGGCTCGGCTCAGTGGGGCACTCTCTCCGTTGTTGCAGCAGGCCCGTCACGGCTGTCTCGCTCTGCGCATGCGCGGTCGTCAACTCCAGTGGCATGGCTGGGTTGGTCCCCGTGATTTTGCTGCTGCGCCTCCGTCCCTTGCTGTGCGGGATACCTTTTCGGACCCTGAGCTTGCGTTGTCGTCGGTCATTACTGAATCCGGCTCCAATTCGCTCAAACCGTTACTGCAGATCCAGGGGCGGAACATCGGTTTGCTGATGTCGGCCTTGATTTCGCGCCAGATCATTCGTCAACCCCTGGAACAGCTTTATGGATTGGGGCGTCGACAACGCACGCAACTGTTGCAGTCACCATTCCAGTTAGTGCTTCTCCCGCAGACGCCTGCGTTTTTTCAAGCCGGCGTTCAATTGCAGTTGAAGCCGGAAGCTGAACAACAGTCCTTTCAAGCGTCACTTGATGTCATCAGTGGACGACTGCGTGATCAGGGCCTTCAGTCAATGGCTGCGACGGCTGTTCTGTGGACGGATCCCCTGACGCAAAAAGGGACTGTGGCTGGAGGTTGGCAATGGCTTCAGCTCCCCTCGAATCAGGCCTTGCTCAGCATCGGTCTTGGTATGGCACCGGCTCAACAACCGTTTCCACCGTTGCTTCCGGAAAAGACACCAGGCCTGAGATTGATCCTTTTGGCTGATCCCGCTCAGATCGTTCGGCACAAGCTGCTGAGCGGCAGCTGGCCGAGGGTGTTGAGGCAATCCTCAACATTGCAGCTTTCGTTGCATACCCTTGGCACTGCTGGCGAACCTGAGTGGTTTGAGCTGCGAGGTCAGCTTTCGCTGCCTGTTGCAGGAGCCTCCTGAGATTGTGTGGTGTCGTCTTGTCGTTCGCGCTTGCGTCGTTCGGCAGCAAGGGTCTCTTCCATCAGTTCAACGGCCTGAGCCATCCTCTCCAGATTGCGGTTGTAGATACCCAGGTCCTTTTCAACTCGGTCCTTCGTCATCCCAAGCGGTTCACTCAGTTCGTGAGCCAGCTTGGCTAGTTCGGCAGGGTCCGAGCTTTGCTCTCCCTGAGCTTTTGCTAGCAGGGTGAGCAGACCGACTGCCATCAATCGCGAATAGTGAAAATTCGGCTGATTGGCCTGATCCAATGCCTTAGCCATCGCTTCTGGCGCTCCAGCACCTTTCTCGCGGACCCAGCCTTGAACGTCCTCGACTGAATGGCCTTCCACAGCCGATTCACTATCTTCAGCGAGTTTGATCAGCTCCTCTCCATCGAAGCCGTTGCAGCTGCAAAGCGCCATGAACAGGGGCTTCCGATGCTGATCAGGGCGATAACCCTGAGTGAAGGCGTTGAACACCTGCTTCAGCCCCACAGCGAACAGGGCATCAGCTGTGAAAAATTTCTGATGGCTGAGCAAGTGCAGCTCGACCAGCAACTCATCGGCTGTCCGCCGATACAGCGAGGGAATCACATGAGGGAACGCGCTGTGAAACGCCCTTTTGCTGTCAGCAATGGTCAGATGCTCACCCAAGTGCTTGCACCAAAACAAATTGGATAAGACCCTAGCGCCGCTGAAGCCGCCGTTAGGATTACGGCAACCACCAGCAGAGCAACATGATCCCGATCGTGATCGAAGAATCAGGCCGGGGTGAGAGGGCCTTCGATATCTATTCCCGATTGCTTCGAGAGCGGATTGTTTTTTTGGGAGAGCCAGTCACCAGTGACTCTGCCAATCGCATCGTTGCTCAGCTTCTTTTTCTGGAAGCAGAGGATCCTGAAAAGGATATCTACCTCTATATCAATTCTCCTGGTGGATCGGTTTATGACGGATTAGGCATATTCGATACCATTCAGCACATCAAGCCTGACGTTCATACAGTCTGTGTTGGCCTCGCCGCCAGCATGGGTGCGTTTTTGCTCTGTGCTGGCACTAAGGGGAAAAGAAGCAGCCTGCGTCACTCCCGAATCATGATTCACCAGCCACTTGGTGGCGCAAGCGGTCAGGCTAGTGATATCCGTATCCAAGCGGATGAAATTCTATTCCTTAAAGACAAGCTCAATAGAGAGTTGTCTGATCGCACCTCTCAACCTCTTGACAAGATTCAGTTGGATACTGATCGCGATTTCTTTATGTCACCTCAAGAGGCTGTTGACTACGGTCTGATCGACTCCGTGATTGATCGGCGTCCTGTTCACTCGGTCTAGTTGTTGACTCTGGCTAGAACTCAGACTGAGGTTGCAGTTCTTCAACTGATTTGGATAAAAAAAACCCCGCGTTTGCGGGGATTTTTATGTACTCGGTCATGTTTTTTTAGGCCGAAAGGGGAAATCCCTTAGTTGTCGAGAATGGGGACTGTGCGCTCTTTGTCTGGAATTGTGGTGAACTCTGAAACCAAGGCTCGGAATTCATCACCATCCATGGTTTCGATCTCGATCAATCGCTCGACGAGTTGATCCATTGCTTCCCGATGCTCAGCCACTAGTTCCACGGTTTGGTCATAGCAGCGCTTAACCATTGCACGAACCTGCTCATCAATCTGTTTGGAAATTGCATCAGAGACGTCACTACGAGTCATCAAATCTCGGCCGAGAAACACCTCTTGGTTGCCTCCCTCTAGCGCAACAGGTCCCAGATCTGACATGCCAAACCGTGTGACCATCTGCCTGGCCATCGATGCAACCTGTTGAATGTCTCCACCAGCACCTGTGGTGACTTCCTCGTAGCCGAAGACGACATCCTCCGCTGCGCGACCTCCGAGCGCTCCCATAATGCGGGCCTTCAATTGAGCGCGAGATACAAGCATCTGCTCTTCATCCGGCGAGAACCAAGTCAGCCCTTGCGCCTGCCCTCTCGGAATCAGCGTGACCTTTTGGACAGGGTCATGGGCTTTGACCAATGTTCCAACCAGGGCATGCCCCACTTCGTGATAAGCGATCAACCTCTTGCTGCGGCCATCGGTGAGGGGCTGCCCCTCCATTCCTGCAATGATCCGATCAACGGCATCATCGATTTCACTGAGACCGATGCACTCTTTGCGGCGGCGTGCAGTGAGAATCGCTGCCTCATTGAGAAGGTTGGCAAGATCAGCCCCGGTGAAGCCAGGCGTGCGACGGGCAATGCTCTCAAGCGAGAGTTCAGCATCGATCTTTTTGTTGCGGGCATGCACTTCGAGAATCGAAAGTCTGCCTTTGATGTCTGGTGCGTCGACGCTCACCTGGCGATCAAACCGGCCTGGACGCATCAAGGCTGAATCCAGGACATCGGGGCGGTTGGTCGCCGCCAAAATGATGATGCCGCTATTGCCCTCGAAGCCATCCATCTCAGTGAGAAGCTGGTTCAGGGTCTGCTCTCGTTCGTCGTTCCCGCCGCCGATACCAGCACCGCGTTGGCGCCCGACAGCATCAATCTCGTCGATGAAAATCAAGCAGGGGCTGTTTTCCTTTGCGCGTTTGAAAAGGTCGCGAACGCGACTGGCGCCCACACCCACAAACATCTCAACAAATTCAGAACCAGAGAGCGAGAAAAAGGGAACTCCTGCTTCGCCAGCAATGGCCTTGGCGAGCAGTGTTTTGCCGGTTCCAGGGGGGCCAACAAGCAAAACGCCTTTAGGGATTTGGGCTCCAACTGACGTGAATCGTTCCGGTTGCTTGAGGAAAGTGACGACTTCCTGCAGGTCTTGCTTGGCCTCTGCAACGCCAGCGACATCATCAAATTTGACTCCGGTCTCTGCCTCCATGGCAAAACGGGCCTTGGTCTTGCCGAACTGCATGGCCTGACCTGGCCCTCCCGGCATCCCCCCATTCGAACGACGAGCAAGGAAGATGAGCGAACCGATCAGAAGCAGAGGGAAGAGCAGGTTCCCTAGCAAGCCCAAGGCCGGCGGGGCTGTGCGGGGAGGGTGAATATCAAAGCTGATTCCCTCCTCTTTCAACGTATTGATCAGCTCTGGTGCAAGGCCAGGCAGATCAACGCGGAGACGCTGTACACGGTTGTCGATTTCAGGGTCAACAGTTTCGACAACGGCATTACGGCCCCCGTCATAGATATCCACCGCTGTGATTCGTCCCGCTTCCACGGCATCGAGAAAACGCCCATAACCCATGCGACCAACGGCGGCATTTCGAGGGGCCTCTGTCGTTTGATTGGGGTTAAGAGCCTGGAGCCCACCGCTACCGATTAGCTGCCAACCCAGAAGCAACGCAACGCCGATGGGGAGAATCCAGAGAGCGATCTGACGCCAGCGTTGATTCATGGAAGATACGAAAGTGAGTCGACTTTAAGAGTTGCGAATGCATAAATGCCGGCTTTACGGCCAGATCCGTCAGCCGGATGGCTTCAGAGGCTGCGCAGGGCAACGATGGGGTCAAGACGAGCAGCCCGACGGGCCGGAATTACCCCGAAGAACAGCCCGATTGATCCGGACAGGGTCACAGTCACCAAGACAACCGATGCTCCGATAGTTGCTGGCAGTGGTGTTAGAGCCGCCACCACCGCAACGGTGCCGAGTCCGGTGGCTGTGCCAATCACACCACCCAGTGTTGCCAGCACAAGCGATTCGACCAGGAACTGGCTGAGCACATCGGAACTGCGTGCTCCAAGAGCCTTGCGAAGGCCAATCTCCTCGGTGCGTTCACTGACTGAGACGAGCATGATATTCATGATTCCAATGCCTCCGACCAGTAACGACACACCGCCGATCGCAGCCAGCATCAACGTGAGCCCCCCAGTGATGGTGCTGACAATCGTGAGCGCATCCTTCTGCGACCGCACAGCGAAATCATCATCACGAAGAATGCGATGGCGCTGGCGTAGAAGATTGGTGATCTGAAACTTCGCCGCTCCTGTGCTGGCCTCATCCAGAGCTTCGACGCTGATGAAGCTGAGGCTCACGCCGTAGGTCGGGTCCCTGCCGGTTAAACGACTCACCATGGTTGAGAGAGGGATATAGGCGTTTTCGTCTTGGTTGTTCCCGAAAACCGCCCCTTTGGGTGCCATCACTCCGATCACGCTGAAGCTCTGGTCCTTGATGCGAAGGCTCTGACCAATCGCTTGTCCTGTCGGGAACAGTTTGTCGCGCAGATCCGGGCCAATCACGACGACACTGCGGGCGCTGCGTAAATCTTGTTGGCTGATGAAGCGACCTCGAGCAACTTCGAAGCTGCGTACGGGTAAGAAGGCAGGAGTGACTCCAGAAATCGAGCTGCTGGAACTACGTGATCCGGCTTGCACAACTGCGGTGGTGGAGATCTGAGGTGCCACACGCTTCACACTGGGCACCTGCTCTGCAATTGCCTCAGAGTCTTCAAGCACCAGGGTTTTAGGAAAGGCGACCCCCCGGCGTCGGGCGTCATTGTTGCCAGGCACAACAAAGAGCACATTGGCTCCAAGATTGCTCAGCTGTTCTTCAGCCAGATTCTGCGCACCACGGCCGACACCCACCAGGGTGATCACCGATGCATTGCCAATCACGATCCCGAGCATCGTCAGCAAGCTGCGCAGTCGATTGGCTCTCAGGGTGTTGAGGGCCATGCCAACGGTTTCGTTCAGTGGCAGCTTGCGTGCCATAGGCAAACAATCAGATCGCTGTGTTGCTGCTGGTGCCGCGGTGGACGAGACCGTCCTTCACCTGGATGGTGACGACTTCGCCCTGAAGCAAGTCTCGAGTTGCATTGGAGACTCCCGTGATGACCGGGATCCCAAGCCGCTTGGCAATCACCGCTGCATGCGATGTCTCGGCAGGCTCTTCAGTGACGATTGCAGAGGCCTCACGGATCGCATCAAGATCATCTGCGTCGGTGTCACGCACCACAAGAATTTCGCCCTTTTCAATCTTGCAGGTATCCCCTGGGCACTGGGCAAGGCGAACCTTGCCACTCACTGTTCCGGTACCGATTCCTTGCCCGCGTCCAAGCACAGCACTGACGATGCCTACTTTGACCAGGTCGGTTGAACCCGACACTTCTGGGAGTGTGCCTGCGGTCTGAACAACAAGATCTCCCTCCTTCAGCCAGCCCAGATCTTGGGCGATGCCCATGGCCGTACTGAACGTGCCAGTGGTGCTCTTCTGTTGATGAATCAATAACGGGGTGACTCCCCACACCAGCTGCAGCTTGCGTGCCACGCCGATCTCACTGGTGATGGCCAGGATCGGAGCAGCTGGGCGAAATTTGCTCACGTTGTGTGCTGTCGAGCCGCTTTTGGTGAGTGGAAGGATCGCCGCTGCATTCAGTTGGCTGGCAATTGTGCTGACTGCGCTGCTGATGGCATTGGGAATTGTGCTGGGCAGATGACTATCGATGCTGCGCTGCGGGTAGTCCTTCTCGATGCGACGGGCAATGGTGGCCATGGTTTCCACTGCCTCGACTGGGAAATCGCCCACAGCGGTCTCATTGGAGAGCATCACTGCGTCAGTACCGTCGAGAATGGCGTTGGCCACGTCGCTGACCTCGGCACGGGTTGGACGAGGACTCGCTGCCATCGAGTCGAGCATCTGGGTGGCGGTAATGATCGGAATGCCAAGGCTGTTGGCTTTCTGAATCAGATCTTTCTGCAACAGGGGAACTTCTTCTGCAGGCATTTCGACACCAAGGTCACCCCGAGCCACCATCACGCCATCACAGAGAGGAAGGATGGCATCGATCTGATCAATCGCTTCGAACTTCTCGATCTTTGCGACCACTGGGGTGGTGTGCCCGTGCTTGCGAATCAGTTCGCGAATCTCCTGCATGTCTGAGGGATTACGCACAAAACTGAGTGCAACCCAGTCAACCCCTTGCTGCAATCCGAAGGCCAGGTCAGTGCGGTCTTTGTCGGTCAATGCCCGAACAGACAACTGCACATCGGGGAAATTGACCCCTTTGTTATTGGAGAGGACACCACCAACGGTGACTGTGCAGTGCAAGGTCTGCTCGGATTGTTCCACCGTGTCGACCTTCATCTCCACCCTGCCGTCATCGAGCAGGATGCGGCTACCTGCGGTGACCTCGTCGGCAAGTTTGTCGTAAGTGACCGTGGCAATGCTCTGATTGCAGCTCACCGATCGGGATGTGAGGGTAAATGGATCTCCATTGGCCAGAGTGATCGGCCCATCGGCGAAGCGACCCAGGCGAATCTTTGGCCCCTGGAGATCCTGAAGGATCCCAATGTGCTGACCCAGTTCTGATGCCACCTGACGGATCGTGGCAATACGGGTGGCGTGTTCGCTGTGGTCGCCGTGGGAGAAGTTGAGGCGGAACGTAGTCGCACCAGCCTCAATGAGCTGCCTCAGACGTTCAGGGCTTTCTGTGGCAGGACCGATGGTGGCCACGATCTTGGTTCTACGGGAAAGATCGATGTGAGCCATCCACCGGGCCGGAAACACAGCGGAATCTACCCTCCAGACAGTTCGGGCCAATGATGGTCTTGGATGTCAACGAATCAGGACAGCGCTTGATGGAGCTCAATCGTTATCAGAACGAGGCTCGTAAAACGGCCCGATATCCAGACGTGGGCTCCAATCCGATTTACCCCACGCTTGGACTCGCTGGAGAAGCCGGTGAGGTGGCTGACAAGGTCAAGAAGGTGCTGAGGGACAACGGTGGTGCTTTTGATCTTGAAGTGCGCAACGCGATCAAGCTTGAGTTGGGTGACGTGCTTTGGTACGTGGCCCAGCTGTCGAGTGAATTGGGTTTAAGCCTTGAGGAGGTCGCCGAGGCAAACCTCGGGAAGTTGGCGAGCAGAGCGCAGCGAGGCAAGCTCTCAGGCAGTGGAGACAGTCGCTGATCGCTCTCTTCTGCCTTTCTCAATCAGCTGTAGAACGATGGGCTGTTCAGCAGTGCCATCTGGGCATTGCCGAGGGCCCACTGAAAAACGTTCAGAGCAATGAAGGCCAGGATCGCTGAGAGATCGAGGCCGCCAAGGGGAGGGATGATCCCCCGGAAGGCATTCAAATAAGGATCGGTGATCGAGCTGAGCGTGCTGATCAGTGGATTGCTCTGGTCCACATTCGGGAACCAGCTGAGGAGCACTCTGATCACAAGCACATAAAAGTAGATCTCCAGTGCGCTGGAGATCACACCAAGGAGATTGACGAGATATCCGATCACTTCGGCCGACATGGTGTTCTGCGCAGAAGTCTCAACTTTATGCAGCCTGCGTTGATTCGGCTTGAAGTGAAGGCGCTTCAACCTCTTCAGGCCCTGTGGTTGGCAGCACAGAGAAGGTGCGATGGAACTTATCCGTGAGGTTGATCCAGTAGGACCGCCCTTCACTTTGCCGTTTGCGTTCGATGAAGTTCTGAGCGAGAAGCTCCTTGATGTGGTCATAGGCACCAGAACCACGCAAGTCGACAAGGTCTGATTGGAGGATCCGCTTCTTCAGGGCAATGGTGGCGAGCGTTCGCAGTGCTGCTGTGGAGAGATTGACGGGTAGGAGATCCCGCACCAGTTCCCCAAGGCCAGCCCGGAGTTGAAGGCTGTAAGTGCCGCTGCCCACCACGATGTCTAACGCTGTGTCCCGCTGGGCATAACTCGCTTCCAAGGCCAACATGGCCTGTTCAACCTGTTGTTCAGATGTGTCCGCCAAACGTGCCAGTTCGTTCAGGCTGACTGGGGTGCCTTTGAGGTAAAGAATCGCCTCGAGCCGTGCAGGCAATGAGATTTGCAGCGGCTCTGCCATCACGCTTTGGCGATCAACGCTTCAAACTATCGCCTGTTCTGACATCAGCCAGGTGTTGACTGCCCAAGGAAGAGACGGTAAGCGGGGTTGCCAGTTTCCTCCCAGCTCGGATACCCAACATCCCTGAGGAAGTTGTTCCAGTCGTCGAGTTCCGACTGTTTCACCAACACCCCAACCACGATCCGTCCGACATCAGCTCCGTGATTGCGGTAGTGGAAAATGCTGATGGTCCATTCCGGCCGAAGCGCGGTGACAAACGTCATCAGGGCTCCCGGACGCTCAGGGAATTCAAACCGATACAGCAGTTCAAGACAGCCATCATCCTGTTTGCATTGGGCCGAGGCGGGTAGTCGTCCCCCCACCATGTGACGTAGATGCACCTTGGCCAATTCATCATCACTGAGGTCTTGGCAGCTGAATCCTTGGTTCTGCAGTAATTGGATTAAGGCTCGTCGGTCTTCATGGTTCTGCACTTGAACTCCCATGAAGATCTGAGCCTGAGGTCCGTCACTCATGCGGTAACTGAATTCGGTGAGGCTGCGGCGATCGAGGCACTCGCACAGCGCTCTAAGGCTCCCGGCTCTCTCCGGTATCTGCACGGCGAGCATCGCTTCTCGCTCTTCACCGAGCTCCGCCCGCTCGGCCACGAAACGCAACCGATCGAAGTTCATGTTGGCACCGCAGGCGACTGCCACCAGAACCTGATTCTTCAAACCACGGCGCGCTACATCGGCTTTGAGGCCAGCGATGGCTAAGGCACCTGCTGGTTCAAGGATCGAACGGGTGTCTTCAAAAACATCCTTAATCGCGGCACAGATCTCATCGGTTCCCACCGTCACCATCGCGTCGACATAGCGTTGTGCGAGGGCGAAGGTGTTTTCTCCGACCTGGCGAACGGCCACGCCATCGGCGAACAGGCCCACCTGTGGAAGACGGATCCGCTCACCGGCCTCGAGGGAAAGGGTCATGGCGGCAGCGTCATGGGGTTCAACGCCAATTACCTGCACATCCGGCCAAAGGCTCTTCACGTAAGCGGCGATACCTCCGATGAGGCCACCACCACCGACAGCCACATAAATCGCGTGGGGAGGCTGGGGGATTTGGCGCAGAATTTCCATCCCAATCGTGCCTTGACCCGCAATCACCTCGGGATCATCAAAAGGATGAATGAAACAGAGACCCTCGTCTTCGCTTCGTCGTTTGGCTTCCGCGTAGGCCTCGTCGTAGGTCTCGCCATGCAGCACGACCTCTGCGCCTCGGTTGCGCACGGCCTCCACCTTCACCACTGGAGTGGTGATCGGCATCACAATCAGCGCCTTGCACTGGAGCTGCTGGGCGCTCAGTGCCACGCCCTGGGCATGGTTCCCGGCACTGGAGGCGATCACGCCCCGCTCGAGCTCTTCAGCACTGAGCTGGGCCATGCGGTTGTATGCGCCACGCAACTTGAACGAGAAGACGGGTTGGAGGTCTTCGCGCTTGAACCAGATGTCGTTATTGAGTCGGCGGCTCAGGCTGATCGCTTGCTCTAGCGGCGTCTCCCGGGCCACGTCATAGACACGTGCTCGAAGAATGCGAGGCAGGTAGTGATCCATCAGAGCAGTCTGGCTCGCCGCTGCTGCCGGGGGCCCCGTAGATTGCCTAGAACGGTCGGTGGAAGGGCATGCATCTCAGCGAGTTGACCCATCCGAATCAGCTGCACGGTTTGTCTGGGCTGGAGCTGGAGGAGATTGCCGCGCAGATCCGCGAACGTCATCTCGAGGTCGTGTCCAACAGTGGTGGACATCTGGGGCCGGGTCTGGGGGTGGTGGAACTCACTCTCGCGCTCTATCAGACCCTTGATCTCGATCACGACAAGGTTGTCTGGGATGTAGGGCACCAGGCCTATCCACACAAATTGATCACCGGTCGCTATGGCGATTTTCATACCTTGCGTCAGCAAGGCGGTGTGGCTGGTTACCTCAAACGTTGTGAAAGTCATTTCGACCATTTCGGGGCAGGACACGCCAGTACTTCCATCTCCGCAGCGCTGGGGATGGCCATCGCCAGAGACCGTCGTGGTGAGTCCTACAAATGCGTCGCTGTGATTGGCGATGGCGCACTGACTGGAGGCATGGCCCTCGAGGCGATTAACCATGCTGGACACCTGCCGAACACACCACTTCTGGTGGTTCTCAACGACAACGACATGTCGATTTCCCCTCCTGTTGGGGCCCTGTCGACCTATCTCAATCGCATGCGGCTGAGTCCCCCCATGCAGTTTCTCTCAGGCAGTGTGGAAGAGAGCATGAAGCATCTCCCCTTCATGGGCGGAGAGCTCCCTCCCGAACTGAACCGACTCAAGGAGAGCATGCGCCGTCTTGCTGTGCCGAAGGTTGGTGCTGTGTTTGAGGAGCTGGGCTTCACCTATATGGGTCCGATTGATGGCCATGACATCTCGGAAATGACCCGCACCTTCCAGGCCGCGCATCGCGTTGGAGGCCCGGTGATGGTGCATGTGGTGACCACCAAGGGCAAGGGATATCCCTATGCGGAAGCTGACCAAGTCGGTTACCACGCCCAGTCGGCATTCGACTTGGACACTGGCAAAGCTCGTCCGAGTAAGACCCCAAAACCGCCTAGCTACAGCAAGGTGTTTGGCCAAACTCTCGTCAAGCTCTGCGAACAGGATTCAACCGTGATCGGCATCACTGCCGCCATGGCCACGGGAACGGGTCTTGACATCCTGCAGAAGGCGATCCCTGCTCAATACGTCGATGTTGGGATCGCCGAGCAGCATGCAGTCACCCTTGCTGGTGGCATGGCCTGTCAGGGTCTCAAACCAGTCGTTGCGATCTACAGCACGTTCTTGCAGCGAGCGTTCGACCAGCTGATTCATGACATCGGCATTCAAAAACTACCGGTCACCTTTGTGCTCGATCGTGCTGGCATTGTTGGAGCTGATGGCCCAACCCACCAGGGCCAGTACGACATCAGTTATTTCCGCGCCATTCCGAATTTCACGGTGATGGCTCCTCGTGATGAGGCCGAATTACAGCGGATGCTCGTCACCTGCCTACAGCATGACGGCCCTGCGGCTTTGCGCATCCCCCGTGGTCCCGGAGAAGGAGTGCCGCTGATGGAGGAAGGCTGGGAACCCCTGCCGATCGGTTGTGGAGAAACGCTCTGCAGTGGCGATGATTTGCTCATCGTTGCCTATGGCTCCATGGTCAGCCGTGCCTTGGCCACAGCTGATTTACTTCGAGCCAGTGGCATCGAAGCCACGGTGGTTAATGCACGCTTCCTGCGGCCTCTGGATGAAGCACTGATTCATCCGTTAGCCCGTCGCATCGGCAAGGTTGTGACGATGGAGGAAGGGGCCTTGTCTGGAGGTTTTGGTGCTGCCCTGCTCGAATCCTTGAGCGATCACGATTTGATGCTGCCTGTTCTCCGTTTGGGCATCCCTGATCAATTGGTGGATCATGCCACTCCCCAACAGAGTTTTGAAGCGCTTGGTCTTACCCCGGAGCAAATGAAGGAACGGATTTGCAATCGGTTTGAATGGGAAGCAAGCAAAACCGGCACCACTCCTGAGACCCCGTCACTTCTTAAGCGCTGACGGGAAAGCTCAGATACAAAAAAAAAGACCAGCCCTAAGGGCTGATCTTTTCTCATGGGTTTAAGAGGGGCAAAAAGCCCCAAGGTTGCATCTCAGAGAATGCCGCGGGCAGCCAGACCTTGGATTGCACCGATTCCGATGATGTGACCCAGGCTGGTGGTGCCGAGCATGGCTGCATGGCCAAATCCACCGAAGTATTTGGAGCCAGGAAGACCTGCGCCCTCAGAGGGGTGCTTGATAGTCGCCTTGCCGACGCCAATAGCGATGACGTTGCACAGAATCATCACCAGGGCAACCTTCGGCGACCAGGAGAAGGAGGCGGGAGCGATGGCTAGAAGCGGGGAGAACATGCAAACCCTGAAGAGACACCGTATTTTCCGCTTTCAGGCAGCACTCTTCGCAGTCTCGTAAGAGTTATTCACCCGCGCCTTGTGAGCCGTGTTGGTTGAGACGCTGCATCAAGCCGGCAACGATCAGCGCATTGCTCAGGGTCAGGAAGGCCTCCGCTCCGCCGTGAAGAGGATCGACTGCCACGAGTTCTGCATCGAAATAACGCAGAGCAATGATTGCTGCCGCAATCGTGACGGCAACAAACAGGAGGGTCAGACGAAAACCGAGTTGGGTGAAGCGATGCACGCTCTTGCATTGACCGAGCCAATGCAGAAACAGCAGATAGGGCAGCAGTGAGCCTGCGAAGAACAGGCTTGGGTCAACCGCTGAGAGCTGTGTGATCCAGTTGATCATGCTGCGTGGTCCCCCTCGTTCGCATGACCCGCAGGGGAATCCATCCGTTCCCTGCGCAGCAGATTCCACGCCGCCAGTGCCAGGCAAGCATTGCCAAGAGCTGTGCAGCCAGCCTGAAGCACCACTAGTCCGCGCAATTGTTCGCTGTTGTCGAAAAAATGCCAGGTACATGCAGCCATGGCACTCACCAGGGCTGGAGTCATTGCCAAGGCAAGCCAAAGCAGGGCCGGTTTGCCCTCCCGTTGTGCCTGACGCTGCAGCAAGGCAATCGCAGCAATCCATTCAAGAACGGAGGCCACATGGATCCACCATGTGCCAAGAGACAAGGCGTGCATCGAAGCCTGTGGTTGATGCGAGCCTAGAACTTGTTAGCGGTCGATAATGCTTAGGTCAGGTCAGGCTGAATGGCAGTGACGCGTAGGACCCAGAGCCCTCAGGTGCTGTTATGCGGCTATTACGGCGAGCACAACCTTGGTGATGATGCACTGCTTGCTGTCTTGCTCGATCAGATCCCTTCCCCATGGATGTCTCGGGTCACAGCCCACGACAGCGAGGCGGTTCAAGGGCTGCATCAAGGCAACGGGGTTCGTGCTGTGCAGAGGAGATCGCTGAAGGCCACGGCTCAGGCTCTGATCCATTCCGATGCCTTGGTGCTTGGAGGAGGAAGTCTTCTTCAGGACAGCACCAGTTTCAAGAGCCTGATCTATTACATCTGCTTACTGGCATTGGCCAGGCTTAGGAGCATTCCCGTCATTCTCTGGGGTCAGGGGCTTGGCCCCCTGAATCGTTGGACCAGTCGCCTTTTGGTCCGACTGATCCTGCCGGGGGTCAGAGCCATCGGTTGGCGTGACCCCGCTTCAAAGCGGCTTGCTGACCAATGGCATATCTCTGTGCCAACCCTTGTTGCTGCTGACCCTGTCTGGAGTTTTCCTGGCGTGGTTTGGGATGGTCAGCACTGCGTCGACGCAGAGCGAAGCGGCATCGTTCTCTGCTGGCGGCCAACGCGTCAGCTCAATCTTCATGAGTGGGCCCGTCTGATTGAGGTGGTGAATCAACTTGCAGAAGGCCAAAGCCTGCCTGTCACATGGCTTGCGTTCCACAAGCATCAAGATCATCCCCTGCCAGGTTGGCTCGAAACGCAGGGTTTGATGCCAGAAACTCTTGCCCGTCGTTCGCGCTTTCAGCTAGCTGAATCGCTGGATCAGGTCTTAACGCTGTTCTCGCGCTCTCAACTCGTCCTGCCGATGCGTTTACACGCATTGATTTTGTCTCAGTTGGCAGGGGCCCCCTGTGCTGCTCTCAGTTATGACCCCAAGGTCGCTGAGGCAGCTGCCATGGCCAAGCTCGATTGCGTCGATTTAGATCATCTCCCTTCGTTTGACGATTTGATGAGACGTTGGACAGATCAATTGATGCATCCGGTCGATGCCCACACGATCGATTGCATCAAAGAGGATGCTGGCCGTCATGGCGCAATGTTGCATCGGGAGCTCTCACGAATCATGAGCAGCCACTAGGCCGTAAGTCTCTTACCGCTTCTGGCGTTGAAGCGATGCTCCTGTTCCGGTGCCCAACTCACCTGGATCGATTCCGGAACAGTCTGTTCCGATCCCACAAGCATTCGCAGTGGCCCCAGACGGGAGTCCAGCTGCCAGATTTGGCTGGCTCCGAGCCATTCTCTGTGCAGCAGCTCGCAGGCAATTCCCCCAGCCTGAAGCTTCAGAGCTTCAGGTCGAATGGCCTTGATGACACCCTGCTCAGGTGGCAAAACATTGATTTGGGGCCGACCGATAAATTCGGCTACGTACAACGAAGCGGGATGCTTGTACAACTCGATGGGGTTCGCAACCTGCTCAATTTGGCCATCCTTCAAGACAGCAATGCGATCAGCGATTGCCATCGCCTCATGCTGATCGTGGGTGACATAAATGACAGGTTTTTGATCTCGTAGCACCAGTCTGCGTAGTTCTGGTCTGAGCTCTTCTCTTAATTGTGCATCGAGATTGCTCATCGGTTCATCAAGCAGATACACCAGTGGGTCCCGAAGTAGAGCTCTTGCCAGGGCAACTCTTTGGCGCTGTCCGCCAGAGAGTTGGGCTGGTTTCTGACTGGCCCGCTCCTCAAGTTGCACCAGTTGCAGAACCTGGCGAACGCGTTGTTGGCGCTCTGATGGGGCGACTCCGCGTACTTTCAGACCCAGTTCGAGATTGGCAGCCACACTGAGGTGAGGGAAGAGGGCGTAGCTTTGAAACACCATGCCCACTTTGCGATCAACCGCTGCGGTGGAGGTGACATCAGTGCCGTCGATAGTGATGGATCCCTCGTCGGCTTGATCTAAGCCAGCGATGATTCGAAGCGTCGTACTTTTCCCGCAGCCGCTAGCCCCCACAAGTGCCAGACATTCACCATTTTGAATCTCTAGATCCAAGTGGCGAAGAATCCACCGATCGTCAATTCGACGTCCAAGATTATTGAGCTTAAGACTCATCCCTTCACCGCTCCACTCGTGAGACCGGAGACAATCGATTTCTGGAAGATTAGGACCAATGCAATCAATGGAATTGAACCGAGAACCGTGGCAGCTGCGTAGGCACCATAGGGAACTGAATAGATAGAAGATCCAGCGATGCGAGCCATGGCGACCGGAAGGGTCAGCAGGCTGGAATCGCTAAGCCAAGTCAATGCAATCGGATATTCATTCCAGGCGAATAAAAATACGAGAATGGCGGTGCTAGCAGTGGCTGGAGCGATCAGAGGAATCAGGACCCAACGCAATCGAGACCATAGGCCTAATCCTTCCAGACGTGCTGCATCTTCTAAATCGATCGGAAGGTCTCGGAATGCGGCTGAGAGCAGCAGAATTGCCAAGGGTTGAGACAACGCTGCATATGGGATTGTGAGGGCAAGAAGGTGATTGCCCAGATGTAGGCTTCGAGCCACTTCCAGCAGGGCAAGAAACAGCAACACATAGGGGAACAGGGCTGCAACGATGAGCATGGTTTGCGCCACATTCGTGATCGTGCCCCTGGACCGTGTAATCGCATAGGCAGCGGGTGTTGCGATGCAAAGAGTGAGAATAGTGCTGCCTGTTCCTACAATCAGGCTGTTGATGAGATACCTCCAGAAAGGCGGATTGCCAGTGAGGACATCTTTATAATGGTTCAGAGTCCAGCGGTGATCAATGTTGGCGAAGGGGGTGATCAGAGCTTCGTTGGTGCTGAAAGAGGTATAAAGCTGCCAAAGCAAAGGGCCGAGTGACCAGCTGAGCAACAACACAATCAGCAATCGCCGTACCGGGAGTGTCTTCACCGTCAGACTCTCCCGGTACGGCGTTGAAGACGAATCAGAAAGGACCAACTAATCAGGCAGAGCAGTAGTAGCAAGATGAAACTGCCGATCATCACTGTGGCGCTATAGCCGAAATCAAGGAAGCGCATGGCATTGATGTAAGCGTAGAGCGCCAGGCTTTCAGTGCTGCTGGCAGGTCCACCTCCTGTCATGACCTGCACGAGATCAAAGACACCAAAGGCCTGAGCGAGTCGAAACAGGAGAGCAAGCGCGATGTAGGGCTTCAGCAGAGGCAGGGTGATGCGCAGGAAACAGGTTCGCTGGGATGCACCTTCAAGACGCAGCGCCTCGTACAGATCCGTTGGGATCGTTTGAAGGCCGGCTAGGAGAATTAAGGCGGCGAAGGGGGTGGTTTTCCAGACATCGGCCAACACCGTTGCCATCCATGTGATCGCTGGATTGGAAAGGATATTGAGAGGAGCGACCCCCAAGAGAGACGCCGTTTGATTCAGTGGTCCGTAGGGGGTGTTGAAGATCCAACGCCAGCCCAGCGCCATCACTGTGGTGGGCAGAGCCCATGGAATGAGCGTCAGTGCTCGGGCCACACCACGGCCTCTCCAGCGCTGATCGAGTAACAGGGCAATGGCAAGTGCCAGAAGCACTTCAAGGCTGACCGACACGACGGTGAAACGAAGTGTCTGGCCTGCATCCTGCCAAAAACGTTGATCGCTGACTAAACGAATCCAATTGGCCCCCTGATTCGGAATTGGTACTAATCCGGTGAGCACCGAGTTGGCGTGAGCACTGAGCCACACGTAGTGCAGCATCGGTGCCACAAACACCACTGCCAGCAGGACGGCGGCTGGCACAAGAAGAAGCAGCATCAACGCCGATCTCCTGCAGAACGCATGATCACAGTGCTGGTCTTGGTGGCATTTTTCATTCCCTGTTCTGCACTGACTTCGCCAGTGAGAACGCCACTCAGTTCCCTCTGGAGAACATCACTCAATTGTGCATAGAGAGGGGTTTCTGGTCTGGCTTTTGTGTGTTCTAGAGCCTCCGCAAGCTTTGGCAGGGTGGGATTCACCTTGATCAGTTCCTGATCGTGAAAGAGCGACCCGAGAACGGGTGTGTAGCCATGAGAGAGAAAGAGTGTCTTTTGGGCTTCTTCTGAGGTGAGGAAGCGAATGGCCTCTGCCGTTGCATCCTGATGGGCACTGCTCTCCAACAAAGCAAGACCCCAACTCCCCAGGGTTGCTGTTGAGGAGGATGCTTCCTTGGCCACCATGGTGCTGATGCCTACCTTCCCTTTGACCTCACTGTCGGGCTTCTGCAACTCTGCCCAGGCATAGGGCCAATTCCGCATCAAGGCTGAATCCCCTACCTTGAAACTCTGCAGTGCATCTGGCTCGGCGTAATTGGTGACTGCTTGGGGACTAATGCCAGAACTGATGAGATGGCGAAGCCAGGTCGCTGCTTCAACTCCATTGCGTTTGTCGAGACCGAAGGCGCCGTTTTCTGGATCCATCCAAAAACCACCGAAGCCGTCGATGATTTCAAGAAAAACACAGCTGAGGCCTTCATATTGACGCCCTTGCCATACGTATCCCCAAGGAACCTTTTGATCGGCTTGAAGCTTCACGCTGATGGCTTCGAGTTGCTCAGGTGTTTCGGGTGGCCGATCCATTAGATCAGTGCGCCAGTAGAGTAGGCCCATGCTTGCCACGAAGGGCCAGCGGTAGAGCGTGCCCTGGTAGGTGTTTCCCTCGCGAGCACCAGTGGCAAGTGTCTCCACATCCGATGCGTCGAACCAGGGATCGAGAGATTGAAGCCATCCTGCAGCTGCATATTTCGGCAGCCAGGTCACATCCATCAAAAGCGCATCGAAGGGTGTATCACCTAGAAGCAGACTGCTGATGGCCAAATCAGAAATCGCTTCTGTTTCAAACGGTCCGCGAATCACGTCAAGGTGAATGTTGCCTTTGTGCAAGCGGTTGAATTGTTCCACCAATGGCCTGGTTGCATCGGCGAACGGAGCCGGCATCAGGATGTTGATGCGTTCAACCTGCCGAAACGGTGCCGATGCCAGGCCGATGGGGATGATGAGCAGCGCCAGCAGTGCAGCCAGAAGACGTGGACGCAGCGCAACAACCCTCTGCAGTGGCGTCATCGAGGCGATAACTCGAGGCTTCCCATCTGTTCTTCAGCCCAGTCTTGAACCGTAAAAGCTTCTACCGCGGCAGTCATCGTTCGCATCCGTCGCTTTTGCTCATTTTCGGGCATCTCCAAGGCCAATTCAATCGCGTCGTCCATCCGTCTGTGCGAATAGGGATTAGTCAAGACAGCACCGTCAAGAACCACAGAGGCACCTGTGAATTCCGACAACACCAATACGCCTCCTTGATTCTTGCGTGCTGCTGCATATTCCTTGGCCACGAGATTCAAACCATCTCGCAAAGGAGTAATCCAGCAGATATCAGATTGAGTAAACCATGCCACCATCTCTTCATAGGGAATGCGTCGAGTCGAAAAACGAATCGGCACCCAGTCAATGAGGCTGAAACGGCCATTAATTCGTCCTGCCATTTCCTCAATTGAACGCTGTGTGTCTTCGTAAATTTTCATGCCGCTGGCTGCAGAGACACAGGCAAGCATTAACACCACTTTTCCATGAAGATCCTTCCGCCGTTGGAGAAGTCGCTCAAAGGCTAGGAGTAGTTCTTCATTACCTTTGGTGTAGTCGACTCTGCTGGCGGAAAGGATCAGCTTCCTCCCCTTTCTAGTGTCTTCTTCAATATGAACACCAAGATTTTTGATCTCCTGATCGTCAACCAGTGCTTGAATCACATCCGGAGACGTTCCTACTGGTGACGAAACAAGCTGGATCGTTCGCCCCTCGTAAGTAAGCCAAGGGGTTTCTGAAGGCTCTGTGAGCGCCGTACCAGTACTAAGAAAACGAGGGTTCACAGCACGTTTTGGGCCCTTCTTAGCCCCAAGAAGACAGTTTGCCGCTCGTGCAAAGTTTTCTGTGTAACGGGGTATATGGAACCCGACCAAATCACAGCAGAGAAGGCTTTCGAGGATCTGTTGACGCCAAGGAAGAATTGCAAAGACATCGTTCCCCGGGAATGGGGTGTGATGAAAAAAGGCAATCTTTAGATCGGGGCGTTCGGCTCTGATGTAACCAGGAGCTAGCCAAAGATTGTAGTCATGGATCCAAACAGTCGCACCCACTGCGGCTTCTTTGCATGCCGCCTCTGCAAAACGACGGTTGACATCTTCGAAAATCCCCCAGTCGGCATTGTTAACTTCGAAGTGGGTGGGGAAAGTATGGAGAATGGGCCAGAAGGATTCCTTTGATGTGACGTGATAGAAGCTAGAAATCTGGTATTGCTCGAGAGGAATACGCCTCAAAGTAAAGGGAGAAGGATTCTCCATCGAGATCCTTTCGTCAACACTGGTACTAACCTCGTCTACCTGACGCCATGCAATCCAGGTGCCATCATGATGATTGCGAAATAGGTTTCTTAGTGTTGGAATAATACCGTTTGGACTTTTCTGGTCTCCCCAACTTCGATTTCCCTTGTCATCAATGACCTCATCAAAAGGGGTTCGATGGTAGAGAAGAATAAAAGAACTCTTTCCTTCGTCGTTCAGCATGAAAGCCCTCTAAGTGCCATGTGCCTTGGTAGGCATCTGGTTGACTGCTATTTTCCCACATGCTCCACGGCGCAATGGTGTGAACCACAGTGTTCTTAGGCCAATGCGTTGTCCTTCAAGGTTTTGAGGGTTTCAAGCACGTCTTTGGCATGCCCTGTTGGCCGAACCCCTGTCCAAGTCTGACGAATCGTCCCGGTTGGGTCGATTAAAAACGTGTGGCGCAGCGAATACGGTGCCATCCATGAGCCATAGGCTTTGCTCACCCGGCCGTCCATGTCGGACAGCAGCAAGAAATCAAGCTCTTCCGAACTGCAGAAGGAGGCATGGTCGTCGACGCCATCAGCGCTGATGCCCACAATTGACGCTCCAGACTGCTCAAACTGATCGTTCAATTGCTGAAAACCGTGGGCTTCAATCGTGCAGCCCGACGTAAAATCGCGTGGGTAGAAATAAAGCACGATCCATCGACCCCGAAACTGATCAAGGCTCCAGATGTCTTGATCCTGTTGGCCTCGCACTGTTCCTGGCAGTGAAAAATCAGGAGCGCGCTGGTCAATGGACGGTAAAGGCCCCCCTAAAGCTTTTGTAGGCCTTGGGGCCAACAGCAAAGCCCCGAACGCAGCGAGCCGACGGATGAATTGACGTCGGTTCATGCTGGTTTCGGGGCTGAAGAGATGGCTGCTGCCAGTGGCTTGGAACTCAGAGCTTGCTCAGATCCACACCAAGAGAACGAGCATAGGCACCCAGGCCTTTCTTTTGAATGGTCTTGAGGGCTCGTGTGGTCACACGAAGCTTCACCCAGCGATTGCCTTCTGCCCACCACAGCCGCCTCTGTTGCAGATTGGCTTGCTGCAGTTTCTTCGTACGGATATGTGAATGGCTCACGGCCATGCCGTTGTTAGCCCGAGTACCGGTGAGCTGACACACCCGTGACATGATGAACTTCCTGTAGAGCAGTGGCACTAAGCCAAGAGTTGATCCTACCAAAGAGGGACGCTCACATCCCTCTCTCCATCAGTTCTGACATCAGTTTGGTGCTACGGGACTGAAAGCCTGCGAGCTCATTGGGCTCCAGCCCTCCGACCGACAACCGGGCCATGTCATAGAGATGCTGGGCTAGGGATGCCGCTAGTTGCTGGCTTGGAGAACTGGTCTCATTGCTGACGAGAACGCTGCCCGCATTCAGTTTCAAGAGACCTTCCACCATGGGATGACGGCGATTCACCAGCAGAACATGATGGTCTGGTAATCCGGGGAGACGTTGCTCCATCAGAGCACCGATGTCATTCATACGGCGCATCTGCTCAGGAAGAAGGATGAGTGCCGCAGGAGAATCAGCACCACCTTTCAGTGCTTGAACCTGGATCGTGACCTTGTCGTTGTTGAGCGCTTTTTTAATTAAGCCACGCAGGCTTTCACTTGGGCTTTCGCCATCTTGATCAGTCAGTTCAGGTTGTTCATCGCGCAGGCTCTCGTCGAGCTCGGCATCAACACGCTGAAATTTGAGCTCACTATGCTTCGATTCAAGCCAAGGAATGAATTGACTGTCGATCACTGTTTCGGCGAGGAGAACTTCCGCTCCCTGGCCTTTCCAAAGGCTAAGAGCCCCTGCTTGTGCAATTTCGTCAGTGCAGTAAAGAACGCGATTGACATGATCGCTCGCTTGGCGGGCTCGATAGCCCGCCAAAGTTGTAAAGGCTTGATCCCCTACGGCAATGGGTTCTTCTGTTTCGCTTGGATTTGGTGGTGCGGTTGTGCCAAACAAGATGAGCTCACTGACCTGATCGGCAAACTTTTCATCCTCCATGGCCCCGATCTTCACGAATGGAGCCAAGGCATCCCAGGCCTCGGCGTAGGACTTGGCATCCTCTTGCTTGAGGTTGCGTAGACGATCTGCAACTTTCTTGGCTACAAAATTGCCAATAGACCGCACTCTGCGGTCAGTCTGCAATGCGCTGCGACTGACGTTCAGAGGAATGTCTGGTGAGTCGATCACGCCTCGCAGTGGCAATAGATATCGAGGAACTATTTCCTTGATTGAATCGCTAACGAAGACTTGATTGCAGTAGAGACGGATCTCGCCCTTTTCCCAGTCGGCCCGACCACTCACTTTCGGGAAGAAGAGAATGCCTTGCAGTGCATAGGGGTAATCTGTATTGAGGTGAACCCAAAGCAATGGGTCACCCTGGAATGGATAAAGATATCGATAAAGTTCGATGTAGTCCTCGTCAGTTAGCTCTCTTGGTGATTGCCTCCATGGTGCTATTTTTTTGTTGACTGGCTCTCCTTCTAGCTCCACTGTGACCGGCATGAAGTCGCAATACTGCGTGATCAGATTGCGCAGTCGGGCTGGCTCGAGGTATTCAACTTCTTCGTCGAGAAGATGCAGAATCACGTCTGTGCCTGGCTCACTACGCTCAGCAGCTTCAAGGCTGAAGTTGGGGGAACCGTCACAACACCAGCGCACAGGCTCTGTGTTAGGTCGAGCTGAACAGGTAATCAGCTCAACTTCTCGGGCGACCATAAAACTGGAATAAAACCCTAGGCCGAAATGTCCAATAATAGCGTCGTCTTCTTTCTTGTACTTTTCCAGGAAATCTTCTGCACTTGAGAATGCAACTTGATTGATATAGCGCTTTACTTCATCGGCGGTCATGCCAATGCCGTTATCTGTGATGGTGATCGTTTTCTTTTCGCGATCAACCCGAATTGAGACGGTGCCTTCGGCTCCTTCGCTGCAGTCTCCCGCCATTGCTGCCATTCGACGCTTGCTAATGGCATCAGCAGCGTTGCTGACTAGTTCGCGTAAAAAGACCTCATGGCCGGAATAAACCGCCTTCTTGATAATCGGGAAAATATTTTCGGTATGGATCTGAATCTGACCCTGTTCTAGAACGGTCATGGCACGAGATCGAACAAGGCGAGATTAGGGATGTCCCTTCAGCTGCTCAAGCCTTTTGTTGGTGAGGTCTCCGTACCTTGCCCGTAGTGTTAGGGAGTGCGCTGGAGATCAGAGCGTTCTTCAGCAAGAATTGCACCCTCCACCGGACAGACTTGCAGACAGATGCCGCAGTCGATGCAGGTATCGAAATCAATCCAGTAGAACTCGGTACCTTTCTTGTTGCGGCCTTGGCCTGCCTGGATGCAGGCGACAGGACACGCATCAAGGCAATCGGCGATGCCTTCGCAGACATCGGTCACGATTGTGTGGGCCATGGGGCACTCAGAGCGACGTTGATCCTAGTCAGCCGTTGATCCCACTCAGCTCGGTAACCAGGCAAGAGAGCTACATCGACGCGTTGCCAGTAGTGACTCTGCGTGATCGGAACTCTCCACCGGATCCAGTTCGATCATGGCGTTCATCCCCTTGCCGTGAAGCTCCTGTTGATGGAGCAATGCAGTTTCCAGACTCGAGGCTGGGCCATAGGCCACCAGAACCCGATCCAAGTCGCTCACACAAGGTTGTTCGGCTGCAGGCAGATCTCGGATGTCGTCCACACAAAAACTGAAGCCAAGTCCTGCTGCGTTGTGGCCTGATGCTCCAAAGCGCTTCAAAACACGGTCATAACGGCCGCCACGAGCGATCACGACCGGTGCTGCACGGCCCTGGCAAACCAACTGGAAAACGAGTCCGTCATACAACTCGAAGTGGGGTTGGAAACTTGGGTCGAGCTGCAGTTTGATCCCTTGTTGGGCCGCAATCGGTTGTAGATGGTTGAACATGCGTTCCAGATGCGACAGCACTGGCTTGCTGCCGAACACGCGTCGTTCCTCGGCGAGAACTGCAGAGGGTTCTCCTCGCAGGTCGATTTGTGTCTGAAGCCGATGCAGTTGCTCGGCTGGTAAATCGAGTGCTTGGAGTTGAAGGCGATCGAAGCAAACAAGGGCCTGCTTGATCTGGGGACGGACCTCAGGGGCGAAGGGAGCCAGAATCAGGTTCATTAAGCCGGCATGGCCGACCAGAAGCTGAGCCCCATGGTTCTGTTGGAGCTCAAGCGCTTGCATCGAGGCCATCAGCAAGGAGAGCAGTTCCAATTCGCCATTGACTTGGCTCGCACCAAACAGCTCAACGCCGCTATGAAGCTTCTCTTCGATTCGCTGCCCACCCTCATCGTTGGCGCAGCTCTCAAACACGGTTCCCGACGACCAGAGTCGTAAAGGACGCGGACGCTCAGCAAGTCTGGTGGTTGACGCTCTGGCAATCGACGCGGTCAGTTCTGGACGGAGTCCGAGCGGCTCATCAGCGACCAGACGCACAATGTCTGCGCTGTCAATGCCACCACCGGCTTTAAGGGTGTCCATCCGCTCCACCTGAGGTGGAGAGACCTCGTCATATCCCCAACAGCGATAGACAGCGGCGAGGCGCTCGCGCAGCAACTGGTTGTGCTCCACCTGTTGGGGATTGAGATCACGCGCGCCGGAGGCAGGTTGCAGGGCCATCCCAGTGCAAACAACAGATGTCTCAGGATCCCATGAGCCCGAGATTGGGTTCGCCAATGACCTCTCCCAACAGCGGTTTCACCTGTGCCAGTTCGCTTGAGATTTGAGAATGGAGTACAGGATTCGAGGCGAGTACACGGCCTGATCCCAGTTGAAAGGGGCTTCGGTCGTAATCCGATACAACGCCACCAGCCTGTTGCACCAGGGCGACACCTGCCGCTAGATCCCAAGGAGCGAGGCCTCGTTCCCAGTAACCGTCTAACAGCCCAGCTGCGACAAAGGCGAGGTCAACAGCGGCTGCCCCTCCGCGCCGAACACCATGGGTTCGGTGGGTGAGCCAACAGAACTCGGCATAGTTGTTGTCCAGTCTGGTGTGACGGTCGTAAGCAAAACCTGTCACAAGAAGCGAATCCTTGAGATCAGAACACTGAGAGACGGCAATCGGTGCGTCGTTGCAGAAGGCGCCTTGGCCCGGACAGCTGTGAAAGATCTGCTTCAGATATGGAACAGCAATGGCCCCAAGCAATGGAGCACCGTTCCAGCACAAACCAACCGATGTGGCGAAGAATGGATATCCGTGGGCAAAGTTGGTGGTGCCGTCTAGCGGGTCCACCATCCACTGCAAGCCATCCTGTGGCCCAAGATGTCCTGATTCCTCAGCAAGGATTCCGATCTTGGGTGTTTCGGTCTGAAGCAGCTTTAGAACCGCTGCCTCAGCCGCTTCATCAGCTTCAGTGAGCAGATCTCCCTGACGGCCTTTGCTGCGAATATTCGACAGTCGGCCGTAGTGGACCATCAGCTGCGCTGCACCATGTTCGGCAGCTTTTTTCGCTGTGGCATGCAAGTGCGTGAGTTGCGACGCGTTCAGGCCAGCTGAACTGGCAACTGATTCGCAAGACGATCGGTTCAAGTCATTCCTCGTCGAGTGGGAGACCAGAGGTGACACGGCCTTGGCCGAAGTGACGTCCGAACTGCAGCTCGTACACCTCATCTTCATCCTGGGTTTCAGCTTCCAGATCAGCGGTTGCCCTGGCAACACAAAGCAACCCGTAGCCCTGGTCACGAAGCTCACGTGACAATCCCATCGCTTCTCTCTGATCAAGTTCTCCGCTGAGAACACGCACTGCACAGGCTGTGCAACATCCGTTACGGCAAGAAAAAGGCAGAGGGTCTCCTTGCAGTTCAAAACTGCGGAGGATGTACTCACCCTCCGGCACCTGATGGGTAATCGTGCGTTGCTCCTGTCGCCAATGGATGGTCACCCTGTGGCTGCGGGGCATGGCCGAAATCGATCGAACGCCCTGCTACATTCGCACTGCCCCAATCAGCCGCTGGAGAGGTGGCCGAGTGGTCGAAGGCGCAGCACTGGAAATGCTGTATAGGGGCAACTCTATCGAGGGTTCGAATCCCTCCCTCTCCGCTATCTACCGGCCCTAAGGCCGGTTTTTTTATGCAGTGGTTGGCTCGGTGGACGGTTACGGATCAGCCGAAACGCCCAGAGACATAGTCATAGGTGGCCTGTTGGGTCGGTGAATTGAAAATCTTGTCGGTTTCGTTGAATTCAACGAGGTAACCCACTTTCCCTGAGCCTCCCTCTTGCGCTTCGGCATTGAAAAATGCTGTCCTATCACTGACACGCACAGCTTGTTGCATGTTGTGCGTCACGATCACAATTGTGAAAGTCTTTTTGAGTTCATGCATGGTTTCCTCAATTTTGAGGGTTGAGATCGGATCAAGAGCAGAACATGGCTCGTCCATTAGAATCACTTCGGGTTGAATTGCAATGGTTCGAGCAATGCATAATCGTTGCTGTTGGCCACCAGAGAGAGAACATCCGCTTTCATTTAGTTTGTCTTTGCACTCATCCCATACAGCCGCTTGTCGTAAGGAGCGTTCAACTAATTCATCCATATCACCCGTATAGCCATTGATTCTGGCGCCAAAAGCAATATTTTCGAAGATGCTCTTGGGGAATGGATTCGGTTGCTGGAACACCATGCCAATCCGCCTTCTCACCTCAACGGGGTCGACGCCTGGATGGTAAAGATCAGCACCGTCAAAGACAACTCGTCCACTAAGAGTGCAGTTATCAATTAAATCATTCATTCGGTTCAGTGCTCTCAGCACCGTGGACTTCCCGCATCCAGATGGGCCGATGAAGGCTGTGACCTGTCCTCTAGGGATGGCGCAGTAGACGTTGCGCACCGCCTCTTCCCCGCCATAACTGATGGATACATTCTCAAGGGAGAGGCAGATCTCTTCCCCAGTGGTAGGCGTCGCAGTAGTTGCAGAGACTGTCATGGAAAGAAGTGAGGAGGCGCTGCCTTTAATCAGCTAATTGGAGCGATGGGTGGATTGTTAATACCTTAGGAATGGTCAACGAGAGGTGAAGGTGTTGATCCACCGGGCCACAAGATTGAGTGCAAGAATGAAGGCCACTAGAACGAACGAGGCAGCCCAGGCAAGTTCGTTCTGTACCTCGTAGGGCATGGTTGCAAACTTGAAGATCAACACGGAGAGACTGCCGACAGGGTTGAAGATCCCTTCTGCCCACCAGGGTGAATACAGGGCTGTGAAGATCAGCGGAGCGGTTTCGCCAGCAGCCCTGGCGATCGAGAGAACAATCCCTGTTGCAATTGAGCGCGAGGCCTTCGGCAACGTGATTCGAATGGTCGTGACAAAACGGGAAGCACCGACGCCGAGAGCGGCTCTGCGTAGGTCATCCGGGACCAGTTTCAGACCTTCATCGGTTGTTTTGATCACAGTCGGCAACATCAAAACAGCCAATGCCATTCCCCCGGCTACAGCGCTGTAGGCGTGACCAAACAGGATTCGTGTTGAAACGATGGCGCTATAGATAAAGACACCGGCAATAATTGATGGAACTCCCGAGAGAACATTGGTGCCAAATCGGATGAAATTAGCAAACCATCCATGACGTGAATATTCTGCTAGAAATACGCCACCACCAATACCGATTGGGATCGCTAGAAGGCTGGCTATCAAGGTCACAATGATTGAACCTTGGATTGCATTGCTGATTCCTCCCACCTCCAAGCCTGGAGCGGGCTGCTCTAGCAAAAACAGGTCGAGGCTGAGCTTGCTAGCACCCTTGTAAAGCACATAGCTCAAAACGAGAAAGAGTGGCAGAACAGCGACGAGTGAAAAGAGCCCTGCAACGGAAGTTAAGGCGATCCCGATGATGTTGCGTGATCGCGTTGGCTTGTATCGGAGATCTGGAATTGGCCGACTGGCCTGAGCAACTGTGGAAGTCATCAGTACTTAAGGCTGAGCCGTTTAACGAGTAACTGGGCCAGGATATTGACCACTAGTGTTAAAAGGATTAAGACGAATGCTGCATACATCAGTGAGGAGACCTGGCTGCCATCAGCCTCGCCAAATTGATTGGCCAACATGGCGGCAATCGTATTGCCCGGAGCGAGTAGAGACCAGCTGAAGTTGTTTGAATTGCCAATGATCATCGTGACTGCCATGGTTTCACCCATGGCACGACCAAGGGCCAACATCACACCTCCCACAATTCCGGAGATGGATGCAGGCAAGATCACATGCAGGATGGCTGACCATTGAGTGCTGCCAACCCCATAGGCAGCCTGCCGCAGCCTGATCGGCACTTGATTCAGTGAATCGCGAGAGATCGCCGTGATGATCGGCAAGATCATCACCACAAGAACCAAAATGGCTGGGGTCATGCCTGGACCCAGCGGTTGGGTGCTGAACAACGGGATGTCCTTCAACGTGACGTGCAACCAGGTCAGGAAGGGGCGCAAGGCTGGCTCCAGAACGAAAATGGCCCATAGCCCTAGAACCACCGAGGGAATCGCCGCAAGCAGCTCCACCATCAGCCCGATGATTTCCCGCAGCGGTCGAGGAATGAACCTTTCTGTGATGAAAATGGCGGTGCCAACTCCGAGTGGAACGGCAATGAGTAATGACACCAACGAAGTCACCATCGTTCCGTAGATGGCTGTTAAGGCTCCGTATTCGTCGTCGACCGGGTTCCAGTTCGAGGTGACCAGGAAGCGCCATCCATAGAGCCCCATCGACTCCAAGGAGCCGTGAAAGACGATGGCCAGGATCAAGACCAGGACAATCGCGACGGTAGAGGCCGTTAAGACAGTCAGCCAATGGAAGCCCGTGTCGAGCTGTTTTTCCGAAGGCGGGCGACGCCGAAGCCTGTAAAGGTCGTTGGGATCGATGGGCATGCAGGCGAACCACTGTGCTTAAAACGTACGCGGAAGCCACCGCTTCGATCACTAAGACCGTATTAACCAATTGGAAATTCGGTCATGAATGGGCTTGGGCCGTTTGGTTTGGCCCGTTAACTTGGAGGTTCGCTAATCACGGCCATGGGGCGGATCGTCGGAATCGACCTGGGAACGACCAATTCCGTCGTTGCGGTGTTGGAAGCGGGTCGACCGCAGGTCATCGCGAACGCCGAGGGCACCCGTACCACACCATCAGTGCTTGGTTACACCAAGGATTCAGAACTTCTTGTTGGTCAGGCAGCTCGGCGTCAACTGGTCCTCAACCCCAGAAATACGTTTTCCAATCTCAAACGCTTTGTAGGTCGCAGTTGGGATGAACTGGATGACAGCAGTCTGACGGTTCCATACACGGTTCGAGCCAATGCTCAGAACAACGTGCGCGTGGCCTGTCCAATCACGGAAAGGGAATACGCCCCTGAGGAATTGGTGGCCAGCATTCTTCGCAAGCTCGTTGATGATGCCGCCACCTATCTCGGTGAAAGCGTGGAAGCGGCGGTGATTACAGTCCCTGCCTATTTCAATGATGCCCAGCGTCAGTCCACCCGCGATGCAGGACGGCTCGCCGGGATTGAGGTTGAACGCATCCTTAACGAACCCACTGCAGCAGCTCTGGCCTATGGCTTTGATCGCAGTGCGGTGAAGCGTGTGTTGGTGTTTGACCTTGGTGGTGGCACCTTCGATGTCTCACTGTTGCGTGTGGCTAACGGTGTTTTTGATGTCAAGAGCACCAATGGAGACACCCAATTGGGTGGTAACGACTTCGATCAGCGCATTGTTGATTGGCTAGCAGAGGCTTTTTTGAAGGCTCACGGTATCGACCTACGTCGTGACAGGCAGGCTTTGCAGCGACTGACAGAGGCAGCAGAAAAGGCCAAACAGGAGCTGTCTGGTGTTGTGATCACACCGATCTCACTACCTTTTATTGCCACAGGTACCGATGGTCCGCTTCACATCGAAACCTCATTGGAACGCTCGACCTTCGAGGGTTTGTGTCCTGATTTGCTCGACCGTCTGCTCGTCCCCGTCCAATCAGCCTTGCGTGATTCTGGCTGGGCGGCAGACGATATCGATGATGTGGTGCTGGTTGGTGGTGGCACGCGAATGCCGATGGTGCAGCAGCTTGTGCGCACTCTGATTCCTCACGATCCATGCCAATCAGTCAACCCGGATGAGGTTGTAGCCGTTGGGGCAGCTGTTCAAGCCGGGATTCTCACTGGAGAACTGCGTGATCTGTTGCTGAATGATGTGACACCACTATCCCTAGGTCTTGAAACGGTGGGAGGGCTGATGAAGGTTTTGATTCCCCGCAACACTCCGATTCCCGTTCGCCAGTCGGATGTGTTCAGTACCTCCGAATCGAATCAGTCGTCGGTCGAGATTCATATTTGGCAGGGAGAACGTCAAATGGCCTCTGACAACAAATCGTTGGGACGGTTCCGTCTCTCCGGTATTCCTCCCGCTCCTCGGGGTGTCCCCCAGATTCAGGTCGCCTTTGACATCGATGCCAACGGCATCTTGCAAGTGAGTGCAACGGATCGAACCACTGGCAGAAAGCAATCAGTAACGATCCAAGGTGGATCGAATTTGAACGAAGACGAACTGCAGGCTCTGCTCGCCGAAGCTGAAGCTCGGGCCGATGAAGACCGTCGCACCCGTGCTGCGATTGAGCGCCGGAATAGGGCCCTGACGTTGGTCTCCCAGGCTGAACGTCGTTTAAGGGATGCGGCCCTCGAATTAGGTCCTTATGGGGCTGAGCGGCAGCAGCGTGCCGTGGAGATGGCCATGCGTGACCTCCAGGATCTTCTGGAACAGGATGATCTTCAGGAATTGGAACTGGGTGTTAGCGCTCTCCAGGAGGCCTTGTTTGGTCTCAATAAACGTTTGTCTGCAGAACGACGATCTGAGTCCAGTCCATTGCAGGGGATCAGAAACACCCTCGGTTCACTGAAGGATGAATTGTTCGCCGATGACGACTGGGACGAGGACCCCTGGTCGAGCCCCAGTGGCAGACCTTCCCAGGGCCGATACAGCTCATCAAGACAAGGGATGGATCCCTGGGATGATGACTTCTACCGCTGAACCCAATTACTGGTCCCTGCTCGGTCTCGAGCCAGATAGCGATGCGGATGCCCTAAAGCGGGCCTTCCGTCGCGAGGCAAGACGCTGGCATCCGGATTTGAATGCCAACGACAGGCAGGCAGAAGAGCGGTTCAAGTTGGTCAATGAGGCCTATGCGGTGCTCAGTGATCCGAAGCGGAGGCGTGCCTGGGAAGGACGCAGCATCGATCCCCCTTCCCATGTCGACCCCTTTGCTTCAGGCTTTCCAGGCTTTGAGGATTACCTCGAGGTTGTGTTGGGTTTGGGCCGACGCCGGGCCAATGATGAAGACGATGAGGCACGGCAAACGGTGACCGATTCACCTGTTGACTCACAGCATTTTTCTGGTGATTGGCCGGCAACAGCCCCACCACCCCCACCTCCGCCTGTGCATGCAGCGGAAACTCTTGAGACTGATGTTTTGCTCACGCCGGATCAGGCACTGTGCGGAACCGCTGTTGAGATTGAGCTCAGGGATGGAACCCTCGTTGAGGTGCTGACTCCACCTCAGGCCGGAGATGGCTGGAGGCTCAGGCTTGCCGGCGTGACCCCTGGGGGAGGAGATCACTTCCTCCATTTGCGAGTGCAAACGGAGGAGGGCCTTCGCATTGATGGGCTTCGCGTGCACTATCGCCTGGAGCTCCTACCCGCCGATGCTGCTCTGGGCTGTGCTGTTGACGTGCCGACTCTTTCTGGACCGGTCACGCTCCAGGTGCCGCCAGGTTCCTCCAGCGGCCGGTTGCTGCGACTGCGAGGACGAGGACTCGAATCGGACGATCGTCGGGGTGACCAATTGGTGGAGATCGTCGTTGTGATTCCTGCTGAGCTCACGGAGGCGGAGCGGGCTCTCTATCGAAGACTGCAGGAACTAGCTCTCGAAACTGAGCTCGACTGATCTTGTCCGATCGGCGTCTGGCTGATCGGTGAGAGACTGGCCTTGATTATCTGCGCCGAATGCTTGTTCACGTTCTTCTTTATGACGCCGGACAGGACAGTGAAGGCATTCACTCACTGGAAGTGTCCGGAAACACAGTGGTGTTGATGTTCGAGAACCGTGATGATGCGGATCGTTACGCCGGACTGCTGGAGGCGCAGGACTTTCCTGTTCCAACCATCGAAGCCTTGGATCGCGAAGAGATTGAGATCTTCTGCCGTCAGGCCGGTTACGAACCAAGGCTTGTGGAGTCTGGATTTGTTCCCAAGACGGATGAAGACCGGTTGCTGCTTGCGCCTCCATCCGCCAATCGTGATGTGAGCACTTGGCAGGAGTCTGAACCAGGTGATGAAACTGCTGCTCCACCCACAGGCAAGAGCAGTGATCTGGATGAGATCCGCCGGCGCCTTGAAGGATTGCTCTGAGCGACGATGACGGAACCCATCAACTCAGAGCCAATGCTTGTGGCGTCCGACGATCGTGGCCACTTGCTCACCGAGCAGTCCAATCCCCGCAGCAGCGATCTCGACACCCTCAGCGTTGAAGACCTGGTCACCCTGTTCATTAGCGAAGACGTCAAACCTCAACAGGCTGTGGCTCAAGCTGCAGGGGCAATCACTGAGGCTGTTGAACGCATTTCCGAGCGGCTGCGTGCTGGAGGACGCCTTTTCTATGTGGGAGCTGGTACGTCTGGAAGGCTTGGCGTTCTGGACGCCGCGGAATGCCCACCAACCTTCTGTAGTCCTCCCGAGCTTGTGCAGGGTGTTCTTGCCGGCGGCGCTCCTGCTCTACTCCGCAGTTCAGAAGGACTCGAGGATCTCAGTGATGCTGGAGCCAGTGATCTTCAGGCTTGCCAGCTAAGGCCAGCAGATTGCGTGATCGGAATTGCAGCGGGAGGAACGACACCCTATGTGCATGGTGCCCTGAACTATGCACGAGTCACTGGAGCACTTGCCATTGCGATGGCCTGCGTTCCTGCCGAGCAGGTGCCGATTGGTTGTGACATTGATATCCGTTTGATCACAGGCCCTGAGCTGCTGACGGGCTCAACTCGCCTGAAGGCTGGCACTGCAACCAAAATGGCGCTCAACGTGATTTCAACCTCGGTGATGGTGCGCCTGGGGAAGGTGTACGGAAATCGCATGGTTGATGTCGCAGCAACCAACAGCAAGCTGATGGATCGTGCTCTGCGCATCCTTAGGGATCTCGCCAATGTTCCGCGCGATCGTGGCATCGAGTTGCTGCGACAAGCTGACGGATCTGTGAAGCTGGCGCTGTTGATGGCAGGCACCGAACTTCCGTTGGAAGAAGCCCGCTCAGTGCTCGCCAATCACGGCAATCAGCTACGGGACGCTTTGATCAGTTGTGACGCTGAGCTGAAAGCATCCTGAATCACCAGACTCTCGGCTTAGTCAGCGTTGAAAGCTCCCCAATAGGGGCTTGTGAACAGGTCAAGGGCTTGGCGTGTTGTGGCCGGAACCGACTCAGGACGCGTCATCAAGGCATCCGCGAGAGCTGTGTGCGCTGGTGAAAGGGGGCGCGACGCAGCCAGGGCTTGCATGAGCTCCTGAAGGATCGGACCTGTGGCTGCCGCATTGGCCTGCAAATTGGCGATCACCATGTCGACACTGACAGCATCATGATCCGTATGCCAGCAGTCAAAGTCGGTGACCATGCTGAGAGACGCATAGGCGATCTCAGCTTCACGGGCGAGACGGGCTTCCGTGTGGTTGGTCATGCCAATCACATCACAACCCCAACTTCGGTACAGCTCACTTTCCGCCCGGGTCGAAAAGGCAGGTCCCTCCATGCATAAATACGTCCCACCCCGGTGCAGTCTTTGACCATCCGGTAGTGAGGTTTCCGCCGCTGTTGCTAAGAGGGCACTGAGCTTTGGGCAGAAGGGGTCAGAGAGACTGACATGAGCAACACAACCGTTGCCGAAAAAGCTTGACGGTCGCTGCATCGTGCGATCAATAAATTGTTCCGGCACCACCATGTCGCGCGGTTGTAGATGGGCCTGTAAGGAACCCACAGCCGATACGGATACCAGCCATCGAACTTGAAGTGATCGCATGGCCCAGATGTTTGCCCGATAGGGCACTTCCGTTGGCAGCAGATGATGACCTCGACCATGTCGAGCAAGGAACACCACTTCAACTCCGTTCAAGCGGCCGATTCGAAAGGAATCGGAAGGCTCACCGAAAGGGGTGTCCACTTGTAGCTCCTTGACCCCCTCCAATCCATCGATGGCATAAAGCCCACTGCCGCCGATCACTCCAACTCGGGCCTCTTTGAGGTTGTCCTGAAGGGCGTCAGTGGGCATGGCAAGGGATGTCATTCAGTCCATCCTGCACCTGCGTAGCATGGTTTTTTGCTGCCAGCGTTTTGACGACTGTTCTGATGGAAACCGATGCCGGCCAGATCAAGCTGGACTTGTTCGATAACGACGCCCCGAAAACGGTGGCTAACTTCGTCAAATTGGCCAAAGACGGGTTCTATGACGGTCTTGCCTTCCATCGGGTCATCGATGGCTTTATGGCACAGGGCGGCTGTCCGAATTCACGTGAAGGCGCGAAGGGAATGGCTGGAACCGGAGGCCCCGGCTACATGATCGATTGCGAGATCAATAGCCGAAAGCATGGTCCAGGTGCGCTCTCAATGGCCCATGCGGGCCCTAACACCGGCGGCAGCCAGTTTTTTATCGTTCACGAAGCACAGCCTCATCTTGATGGAGTGCACACGGTCTTTGGTCAAACCGGGGATATGAACGTTGTGATGGCTCTGCGCAATGGTTCCCGAATCAACAAAGTGACCGTTCAGGACTGATAGGTCGTCAGGATCAACTCCACATCAACAGAGTCGGCTGCTCAAGCTGACTCTGTTCGGGCATCCGTCCGCTTCTGACGTCTTCGAGGGATGCTTCGATCCGCTCCAAGGTCTGCGATGGATGATTGAGTTGTTCAGCTGTTGGGGCGGTGTAGAGACCAATCCGGCTGGTTTCCTGCCATGAAGCGAGTGTTTGAATCAGTGACCGGAGTCGCGTCGTGAAGGATGTACCACCGGGTCCTCTCTGTACGTCCGTGATGCGCCATGCAAATTGGGGACGTTCCCACAGGGCCAAAAGCCTCGGTGATGAGTTGGCTGTGATCGAGACTTCAAGGTTGCTGGCAGCTGTTTCACATCTGGTGCGGATCAAGGGGAGTTGATCTGAACGGCAATTGCCATCCCAGCTAATCACTGTTTGGCTTGTTATTGGTGCAATGATTGAGTCTTCGCCATTCAAGATTGGCGCGTTTGGCTGATCATTGCTAGCTTGAAATAGATGGCCTAACTTGTCACGTTTGACCGCAAGATAATCGGCATTGTGATCGCCTGGATTGATCACCAGCGGCACACGATCCACCACCTCCAGGCCATAACCACCAAGACCGGCGATCTTGCGTGGATTGTTCGTCAGAAGACGAAGGCGATGAATGCCAAGATCGCTAAGGATCTGAGCCCCAACCCCATAGTTGCGGAGATCGGCCGGAAACCCCAGCTTCTCATTGGCTTCAACCGTGTCTAGGCCACCGTCCTGAAGGCTGTAGGCCTTGAGTTTGTTGATCAGCCCGATCCCACGTCCTTCTTGACGCAGATAGACCACCACGCCTTCTCCCTCAGCTTCGATTTGACGCAGTGCAGCCTCGAGTTGTGGCCTGCAATCACAACGCAGTGAGCCGAAGGCATCGCCGGTGAGGCACTCGGAGTGCATGCGCACCAGAACGGGTTCGCTCAAGCGATCGGGATCGCCTTTAACAATGGCGACATGCTCGCTTCCATCAAGCTCATTGCGATAACCAATGGCCTTGAATTCACCGAAAACACTGGGCATCGAGGCATAAGCCTGACGCACAACAAAACGTTCATTCTCAAGCCGGTAACGAATCAGGTCAGCAATGCTGATGAGGCGAAGATTCCATTGATCCGCATACTCCTTGAGTTGGGGAAGCCTGGCCATCGAACCATCCGCATTTTGGATTTCGCAGATCACACCGGCTGGGATGAGGCCAGAAAGGGCGGAAAGATCGATGGCTGCCTCGGTATGGCCGGCTCGCTTCAGAACGCCTCCCTGGCGAGCTCGCAGCGGGAAAATATGACCAGGACGGCGCAGATCCGTAGGACGTGCATCCTGTCGCAGAGCAACCTGGATGGTTTTGGAACGGTCTTCAGCCGAGATCCCCGTTGAAACACCATTCTCAGGGCCTGCATCAATGCTCACCGTGAAGGCTGTTTGGTTGGCGTCGGTATTGCGATCAACCATCAAAGGCAGATCAAGAGCATCAAGCTGCTGGCCTTCCATGGCCAGACAGATCAATCCCCTGGCATGGGTTGCCATGAAGTTGATCTGATCCGGGGAAGCGTATTGGGCTGCGCAGATCAGGTCACCTTCGTTCTCTCGGCGTTCGTCATCCACCACAACGACACATTCGCCGTTGCGGATCGCAGCAAGGGCATCAGGAATGGTGTCGAAGCGAACGGTTTGAATCGCGTCAGCAGTGGAAGGCGTGCTCAGGGGAGTTCAGAAGCCAACGATCTGCATTCATTATCGACATCAGTACGATCAGCCGAACTCCCAAACGACGCATGCAGCCCACTTCCACGATTCCCGCCCCTATCGCCTCGGGCGGGGTTGTCGGACGCGTCGCGGTCGTGGGAGCCTCTGGCTACGGCGGTTTGCAGACCCTCCGGCTGTTACAAGCCCATCCCCAGTTCGCAGTCACCTTCCTTGGTGGTGAGCGCAGTGCAGGCAAGCGCTGGAGTGATGTTTGCCCTTTTCTGCCCTTGTTGGATGACCCCGTTGTCGAAGCGCCTGATGCGGACAGGATTTCCGAGGCGGCTGACTATGCCGTGCTCAGTCTTCCCAACGGACTCGCGAGTGAGATGGTTCCCAAGCTGCTTGAGCGGGGTGTTCGTGTTGTGGATTTGTCGGCGGATTACCGCTATCGCAGCCTGGACGAATGGTCTCAGGTCTATGTGCATGAGGCACAGAAGCATCAACGTCAAGACTCCGACTTGTGCGAGGAGGCGGTTTACGGACTGCCGGAATGGCATGGACCGGCCATCGCTCAGGCCCGTCTGGTTGCTGCCCCAGGATGCTTCCCTACAACAAGCCTTCTGCCACTTCTGCCCTTCCTGAAGCAAGGACTGATCGAGACCGACGGATTGATCATTGACGCCAAAACAGGCACCTCCGGAGGGGGAAGAGCTGCGAAGGAAAACCTCCTCCTCGCAGAAGCCTCTGAATCGATCTGCCCCTACGGCGTTGTGGGCCATCGCCACACTTCAGAGATTGAACAGATCGCCTCATCCGTGGCTGGATGTCAGATCAATCTCCAGTTCACCCCGCACCTTGTGCCAATGGTTCGTGGTCTTCTGGCCACCGTTTATGCCCGGCTGAGGGATCCAGGCTTGACTGCAGACGATTGCACAACGGTCTTGGAGGCTGTGTATCGCCACCACCCCTGCGTGCGCGTTCTCCCCGTCGGTACGTATCCGGCCACGAAGTGGGCCAAACACACCAACCAGGCCCTGCTGTCTGTTCAGGTCGATAGCCGTACCGGACGGTTAGTGCTAATGAGTGCTGTCGACAATCTGATGAAAGGGCAGGCTGGTCAGGGGGTGCAGTGCCTCAATCTGATGGCAGGCCTCACGGCCACCACGGGCCTGCCACTCGATCCGTTTTATCCCTGATCAGGACAAGGCCTGTTCGCTCTCAACCTTCTGATCGCCAACGTTCACCACTTAACGCCACGGCCCAAGGCAAGATCCGGTGCTCTTGAGCACTGATACGGGACGACAGTGTTTCGTGATCGTCGCCTTCCAACACTGGTACGGCTGCTTGGCTGATCACAGGACCGGTGTCCACGTCCTCACGCACCAAATGTGCCGTACAGCCTGTGATTCGTACGCCAGCAGCCAGCGCTTGACCAACAGCATTGAGACCCCGAAAGCTCGGTAGAAGAGATGGATGAATGTTGATCAGTCGTTCCTGATAGGCATTGATCAGCACCGGTGTGACAATCCGCATCCACCCAGCCATCACCACCGCTTCCACTCCTGCCTGTCGAAAACTGTCAACAAGGGCCCTGTCGAGGTCTTCACGGCTGCTGTAACAGCGATGGTCATGGACAAGGCAGGGCACAGCCAGGCGTTCAGCTCTTTGTTGGGCCCCACAGCCTGGATTATTCACAATCAGCAGCTCGATCTGAGCATCCAGTCGTTCCTGGCTTGCCTGCACCAGAGCCTCGAAATTGCTGCCATTTCCAGAAGCCATCACGCCAAGGCGCAGCGGTGGGTTGAACTTTGGCCAGGCACGCTCCAACGGAGCCATCAGGACATCCCCACGCCGATCGTCCATTGGATTGAAGTGGCTAATGTTTGACAAAGCGGGCATTCAGACCGTGTCCCATCTGTCCATCCTGCCCACAGCCCTCACCGATCTCGACCGTCTTGCCTCTGTCCTTGTGTCTCAGGGCTATCGCGTTGAGCGCGAAGGACGACTGATTGGGTTTGCGGGTGAAAGCCTGCGATTTGATCTCAAAGCCACCAGCTGCGCTGGAATTCACTTCGCTTGGCGACGGTCTGCATCCGGTCCCCAGCTTGAACTGATTGCTGATCTCGAACGCCAAGGTGCCGCTGATACGTACCAACCGAGGTTGCAACGCATTCTTAGGCTTTATGCCTTATCCCAAGCCTTGGATGAGGTTAAGGCTTCTCCCGCTTTGAAGGACGTATGCGCCTGTTGACGTGACGGACCACAAGGATGTTTTCCTACGCATTGATCTCCTGGATCCTGCGTCACAAACGCTCAAGATCGAACTGAGTTGGATTCCCGAAGTCCACATGCAGAGGTGGACCTTGCCGATCTGGACGCCAGGTTCTTACACCGTCCGAGATCCGTCTCAACATTTACATAGTCTTGCCTTCTACCAGCAAGACCAACAAGTCGAGACAAGACGTCTAAGCCCATCGCGCTGGAGCGCAAAGCTTCCTTGCCTTGATCGGGTTCGTCTTGTGTATCAGCTTGAGGCCAAGCAACTGACGGTACGAACCAGTTTTCTCGACCCAGAGTTTGCCTCTCTGTGTCTGTCTGCTGTGTGCATGTTGGTGGATGGAAAACGTTGGGAACGCCATGTTCTCGAGTTGCTATTGCCACAAGGGTGGCGTGGTTTTGTTCCGCTTCCTCAAGACGATGCGTTCTATATCAGTCAGGATTTTGATCAACTTGTTGATAGTCCAGTTCATGCGGGTGCATTCGAAGATCGTCCATTTATTGTTGATGGCTGTCATCACTCGTTGCTGCTGATCGGTTCACCGCCGACGGGTTGGCCAGACACACTTGTGGAGGACATCGAGGCGGTGTGTGGAGCCGCTGCATCGCTGATGGGTGAATCACCTCCGTCAGGTGATCGCTACCAGCTTGTGATTCAGATGCTCGATAGCGGCTATGGCGGACTGGAGCATAACGATGGGGCTGTTCTTCAGTTCGCTTGGCCTGCTCTAGCTGAACCCAATGGTTACCACCAGCTTCTGCAGCTCGTGGGTCATGAATATCTGCACCAATGGAATGTTCGGCGTCTGCGTCCAAGGGAGTACATCCCTTACGACCATGGAGTTGCTGTGGTGAGTGACAGTCTCTGGTTTGCTGAAGGCATCACGAGTTACTTCGACCTTGCCCTCCCATTGCTGGCAGGACGATCGACTCGAAAAACCTTTTTAAGGGATCTCGGCAAGGACCTTTCGCATGTCCTGCTCAGTCCAGGTGTACAAGTGCAGAGCTTGGCTGATAGTTCACGGGAAGCATGGGTGCGTCTTTACAAATGCACAGCTGCAGGAGCCGACAGCCAGATCAGTTACTACAAGCTTGGGGCTGCACTTGCATTCTGCCTTGATGTTCGGTTACGAGCCCTAGGCGTGTCCCTTGCTCTGGTTGTCAGAGATCTTTGGCAGAGCTTTGGCCAGGTGGGCCGAGGCTACGGCCGGTGCGATATCCAAAACGCCTTGGCTGTGTACAGCCAGGAACTCGCCGACCAACTCCCTTGTTGGTTAGATCAGAAGGGCACGCTACCGATTAAGGAGTGTCTTGATCAGTTGGGATTGATCTTGCATCCGGTGTTGGCCAGCACGGCCTGGACGGGCTTAACCCTTGCCGATCATCCAAAAGGTGTGCGGGTGACACGTGTGCGCTTCGAGAGTCCGGCGCATCATGCCAATCTCGTTGCCGGTGACGAGATTGTGGCTGTTCGTGGTCATCGCCTCTATTCAGTTGATCAGTGGACGTTGTTGCAATCAGGTGCTGAGCCGATGGCGATCATCTACGCACGACGGGGACGGTTGGAAGAAACACAGGTGATTCCGGCACCCAACCGCACTCAGGAATACACAGTGGAGTGGAATCCTCACGCACCCCATGAGGCCAGGGTGCTTCGCGACCGATGGTTCGAGATCCACTGACCAGACGATTCAAACATTTGAGGCGACGGTTGGAAGGCCGCCATGGAATCCTGGCGATCGGATCCTTTGGCTTGATCGTGAGTCTCAGTAGTGTGATTTGGCTGAGTTCTAGCGATGTTGCGCTGACCCAGTCGCACCATCAGCCATCACTGCTTGAGCTTCTCGATCAAGTCACCAGTGGTACTCCCAAGCAGTTGGATGACGCGTCCAACCGAATGCGGCCAGATCCACCAGAGTCGACCGCATGGCGTTCACCATTGACACGCCAGTGCAAGGGAATCGACGATCAAATCAGAAAGCGCCTCGTCAAGTTGAAGTCAAGCTTCAAACAACAACGGGAACAAATTGCAATCGACCCCAGTAATTACGGCAAGCGTTACAGCGTGAATCCCTGGAAGGATTCGATTGACCCTATGCCTCGCATGGTCGTTTTACACGAAACAGCAAATTCACTCACATCGGCGATTAACACATTCAAGACTCCACACCCGAATGATCACGATCAAGTGAGCTATCACACCTTGATTGGAATGAACGGGCGTGTTGTTGATGTTGTCGATCCACTCCATCGAGCCTATGGAGCTGGCTATTCGGCCTTCCTCGGTGAATGGGCTGTGACTAATCCTGAATTTATGGGATCGGTCAATAACTTTGCGCTGCATCTCAGCCTGGAAACTCCGCCGGACGGCTACATCGGAGGTCGACACCACTCTGGCTATACCGAACAGCAGTACGACGCTCTTGCTTTGGTCCTTGAGGATTGGATGGAAACATTCAGGATTCCGTCAGAAGCGATCACGACACACCAACATGTTGATCTTGGCGGTGAAAGAGGTGATCCACGCAGTTTTAACTGGAAGAAACTTCAGGTTAGGATGGCAGCATTGAAGAGACTTTGTTGAGCTTCAGATTGTTCTGGGCTCTGACTCCATCTGAGTGGAATAAATCAATCCATGAAGGGCCGGATCCTGCATATAGCGGAGGATACGAGCGGGATAATCAAGTTTTCCGTTATGCAGATAGGCAAGCGTGGCGATCGCCTTGGCGTCTGCAAAGGATGCGCTTGCGCACAGCATGGTGGAGTCAGGTAACCGCAAGGCACGCTTGAGCCTGTGCAGTTTCCCGGCCAGGAGAGAGACATTTTGATTGGGGTCCAGCAGAAAATTCCGGGCCCACGCAATCTGCTCTTGTGAAGGATTTCTTGGCAGTCGTCCCTGATGGATCAGCTCACTAATGCCGAGTTGTGCGAGACCGTGAGTTGAGACCAAGCCTGAATGGGCGACGAAAGGTAACCCTTCTCCAGGCTTGGAATGCTGAATTTCGTCGTAAAGAATGCCAGTCAGCAACATCGGATTGATGTGGTGCTGCTCGGATTCCCTCAAAATCACAGGTTTCAGTTCGCTCAATCGAGAGAGGGTCCTCGCGCGAAGCGGTTCGAATTGATCCACACCGCGGGTGAAAAGCTGCGCCAATGGCGTTTGAGGACCGTGGACGCCGAAACGACGTTGAAGATTCTCGAGTTCTTCGGCGGAGAAATCTGTGGGGTTGGCACGGTCCTGAAGGGCATTCCCAGTCTGGGATTCCAGTGCTACCTGGGCATCGATCACCTGACCGATCGGAACGGGCGTCAGGGTTGAACGAACCACAAAGCCTGCGGCAATGCCGAAGGAGAGCGATGCCAAAAGGCTCGGTCTCAAGAATGGAAGGATGACGCGACCGAATGTGGCCATGGGGAGACGCTAGCTGTGCTGTCGCAGAAAATGGGCATCTGGAGAAATCGAAGATAGCTTCAAGCTGAGAGCGGCCTCGAACCCAGCGATGAGCTTCCCAGATTTCAGCGCCAACGACCCTCAGGTTCAGTGGCAGCGCTTCTGTGAACTGCTTTGGTTCCATGACGACCTGGGTGTATGGCTTGATATCAGCCGCATGCACCTCAACCTTTCGGATCTCGAGGGGCTACGTCCTGGATTTGATCAGGCCTTTCGATCCATGGCTGCTCTTGAAGCTGGATCGATCGCAAACGCAGACGAACAGAGACAGGTCGGGCACTACTGGTTACGGCAACCCCAGCTCGCTCCAGACGCCGACGTTCAAAGCCACATTGCCCTCGAAGTGGATCAAATCGAGGCGTTTTGCCGCTCGGTGTTGAACAAGGAGATCACCGCCCCCAACGGTCAACCCTTCACAGATGTGCTCTGGATTGGGATCGGTGGCAGCGCTCTTGGGCCTCTGTTGATGGTCCGCGCTTTACAAGAGGAGGGTGCTGGCCTCCCCTTCCACTTTTTCGACAATGTCGATCCCAACGGCATGAGCCGTGTGCTTGCAGGTATTGGTGAAGCGCTTCCCACCACATTGGTGATCACTGTCAGCAAGTCAGGCGGAACCCCAGAACCACACCTTGGGATGGAACAGGCCAGGCATCGTCTGGAGGCTTGCGGAGGACATTGGGCTGGTCAGGCAGTCGCCATCACCATGGCCAACAGCAAACTTGATCAGAAGGCCAGCGAGGAAGGGTGGCTGAAGCGGTTTGACATGTTTGATTGGGTCGGCGGACGAACGAGTATCACGAGTGCCGTAGGACTCGTCCCTGGAGCTCTCATCGGCTCTGAAATCAGAGAATTTCTTGCCGGTGCTGCACAGATGGATGAGGCCACCCGCGTCTGTGATGTCCAACGCAATCCAGCCGCATTGATGGCTGCGTCTTGGTACGTGGCTGGGGAAGGCCGTGGCCTACGCGACATGGTGGTTCTCCCCTACCGCGATCGGCTTGAGGTGTTTAGCCGTTACCTCCAACAATTGGTGATGGAATCCCTCGGTAAACGTCTGGACCGTGACGGCAATGTTGTCCATCAAGGCATTGCTGTCTATGGAAACAAGGGTTCGACCGACCAACACGCCTATGTGCAACAGCTCAGAGACGGTGTCGACAACTTCTTTGTCACCTTTATCGAAGTGCTTCGTGATTCACAGGAGATCCCTGAAATCAATGGTGAATACCCAGGTGATTTCTTGGATGGCTTCCTGCAGGGAACCCGATCAGCCCTCACCGAAGGCGGTCGTCAGAGCATCAGTATCAGCATGCGTCAATTCGATGCCCGACGCCTTGGTGCTCTGATCGCTCTGTTTGAACGTGCCGTCGGCCTCTATGGCGAGTTGGTCAATATCAATGCTTATCACCAGCCTGGTGTGGAGGCTGGGAAGAAGGCTGCTGCAGCCATTCTTAGCCTTCAAGGGGAGGTGGAGAAGGTCTTGGCGGATGGGCAGGCCAGGTCTGTCAATGAAGTGCAGTCTGCAATTGGTGAGGGAACAGTGGAGGTGGTGTTCTGGATCCTGCGCCATCTCACAGCCAATTCGCGTGGTTATTCAGCCCAGGGAAGCTGGGATAACCCCGCATCACTGCGCTTCAGCAAGGCCTGATCAGCACAACACAAGCTGCTACCGCGGCGATTCAGGGCACAAGATTCACCAGTTTCCCTGGCACAACAATCACGCGGCGGGGTGCCTGCCCCTCAAGCCACTTCTCGGCCACATCACTGGCCAAGGCCAATGTCTCGAGCGTGTCTTTGTCGGCATCGGCGGGGACCTGGAGGCTTCCCCTCACCTTCCCCTTCACCTGAATCACAAGTTCAATCGTGTCCTGAACCAGAGCCTTTGGATCATGCATCGGCCAGGCTTGCTGATGGACGCTGCCAGCCCCGTCGAGGCGATGCCAGAACTCCTCGGCCAAGTGCGGTGCAAACGGTGCCAACATTCGAATCAGGACTGACAGGGCCTCTTCGCGTATCGGTGTCTGAACAGTCTGAAGCTTGCCGCTTAGGGCATTCGACAATTTCATCAATTCCGAAATGGCCGTGTTGAATTGAAACTCTCCAGTGAGGTCGTCTCCAATGGCTTCAATAGCGGTGTGAACAGCACGACGCATGGTCTGATCGCTTTCACCGAGATCCTCTGGAATCACACTGCCATTCTGGTTAGCAAGGCTGACATGCTGATCACCCTCAGCCGCAGCTGATTCAATCAAGCGCCAGAGCCTCTGGAGAAAACGGAACTGACCTTCAACATCAGCGTCATCCCATTCCAGATCTTTCTCTGGAGGTGCCTTAAAGAGAATGAACATCCGTGCCGTATCGGCGCCATAACGGTCAATCACAGAGGCGGGATCAACACCGTTGTACTTCGATTTCGACATCTTCTCGAACAACACCTCGAGCACTCCACCGTCCTCAGGGTCCCGCGGGTCTCCTTCATCTGTGACGAGGTTGGGAGCGACATAGCGTCCGGTTCGAGGGTTTCGATAGGTCACTCCCTGCACCATGCCCTGGGTGAGGAGGCGTTCAAACGGTTCATCAATCGTCAGTAAACCTCGATCCCGCAATGCCTTGGTAAAGAAGCGGGCATAGAGGAGGTGAAGGATCGCGTGTTCGATGCCGCCGACGTATTGCTTGACGGGGAGCCAACGTTGGATTGCCTCAGATGAGAAAGGCTGCTGGTTGTTGGAGGGATCCGCGAAACGTAGGAAGTACCAAGACGAACACATGAAGGTATCCATGGTGTCCGTTTCTCTACGCGCAGGCTTTCCGCAACGGGGGCAGGGCACATTCACCCAGTCCTCAAGTTGAGACAGGGGTGACCCCCCGCGACCTGAAAGATCGACGCCCTTTGGAAGCGAGACCGGTAAATCTTCACGCGGTACAGGAACTGCTCCACAGCTTTCACAGTGGATCACTGGGATTGGACATCCCCAATAACGTTGTCTTGAGATCAGCCAATCCCTTAGCCGATACTGCACTTTTGGCGTCGCCCAGCCTTCTTCTCTGCCCTGCGTGACAATGGCTTCCTTGGCATCTTCGGAAGCAAGACCATTGAACGCACCGGAATGAACCAAGACTCCTGGTTCCGTCCAGGCCTGTCCGTCATTGAGATGCTCATCAGCTCCAGGCACTTGGATGACCACACGGAGCGGAAGCTCATGGCGGCGGGCAAAGAGGAAATCTCGCTGGTCATGGGCAGGCACGCCCATCACGGCACCAGTGCCGTACTCGGCGAGAACATAATCAGCAATCCACACGGGTAGACGCTCTCCATTGGCAGGGTTGATCACCTCCGCACCGATTGGGATCCCGCGTTTGGGCTGATCTTCAGCTGTGCGATCCTCGCTGCTGAGAGTGCTCATCAGATCGCGGAACGCGGTGACTTCATCACGGTGTTCAGCTGAAGTGATGGTTTCGACCAGAGGATGTTCCGGGGCGAGAACGAGGTAACTGGCACCAAACAACGTCTCTGGTCGGGTTGTGAAGACTGTGATGCTCGGCTCAACAGAGCTTTCTTCTGGTGTTGAGCTCTGATCGTGAAGCGAGAAACGAATTTCGGCGCCTTTGGATCGGCCAATCCAGTTGGCCTGCATCGTGCGAACACGCTCTGGCCAACCCTTCAGAAGCGCAAGGTCATCCAGCAGCGCATCGGCGTAGTCGGTGATCTTCAAAAACCATTGACGCAAGAGCCTTTGTTCCACGACGGCCCCTGAGCGCCATGACTTGCCGTCGGCATCCACTTGCTCGTTAGCCAGCACGGTTTGATCGATGGGATCCCAGTTGACCTGTGCTTCTTTCTGGTAGGCCAGATCGCCATCAAGTAGCTCCAGGAAGAGCCATTGGGTCCAGCGGTAATAGTCCTCATGGCAGGTGGCCTGCTCCCGGCTCCAATCGATCGATAAGCCGAGTCGGGCCAGTTGGTCTTTCATCTGGTCGATATTGCGATCGGTCCAGATGCCTGGATCAATCTCCCGTTCAATGGCCGCGTTCTCTGCCGGCAGGCCAAACGCGTCCCAACCCATGGGATGGAGTACAGCATCCCCGCGCATCCGCTGCACCCGCGCGATCACGTCAGTGATGACGTAATTGCGCACGTGACCCATGTGCAGGCTCCCTGATGGATAAGGGAACATCGAGAGGGCATAGAACGGTGCCCGGTCGTCATCTAGGGGCGGAGTGACATCCAGATTGATATCACTCCAATGGTTTTGCCAGCGCTGCTCAGTCGCGAGAGGGTCGTAACGACGTTGGCCGTTGTTGGATTCAGGCAGGTTGGTTGTCGACTCGGTGCTCACGGGCAGGCTTCACCTGGAAGCGATCGTGCCACAGCCGTGCTTCTTGAGCGGCCTTGGCTGTTCGTTCACCCCAGTGGCCTAATCAATGTGAGAGACCGGCGAGTGATCAGGATTGGCTCACTGGCATCGGAACGAAGCACAGCAAGAAATTCCGGATCCTGCCAGAGCAGGACACCTTCATGACTGCTGCCATTCAGGAGTTCAATCCGAAGCAGACGTTGCTCTCTGGTCCATGCCTGTAGCTGACGCACACCCGGCAGACTGGGATCAAAAAGGGTGCTATTCATCGCAATCACGGAGGCAGGAATGACGATATTGAAGTTATGAACTGAGTCTAGATGCAAATTCTAAGCGAGAGCTGGAACGATAAAAATCAACCCATCTGTTGATTGTATAAGTGCTTGTCAGATTTGGCTTAATCTCTGGCCATTTGCTCGCACCTTGAACCCAAGGAAATAGCTGATTTGGCTGATGATGGAAGCAGTCGATCAAGCTTAGTTTCTCTTTGTCTTTAGTGAATGAGATGAGGTGGGCCTTGATCACTGCTGAAATCTTGTTCAAAGCAGGTAGGACATCACCCACTTCTGGGTTAATCCTGACGATCCGAATGCCAGCCGAAGGAGATGACAGGTAAGGGGCTTGATGCACTTGGCAGGGGAAGGCAGACCAAGCTTTGAGCAAGATGATGACGAGATGATTGCAGCGATCAAAACCGCCTGTTCGAATCAGGCTGGAATCACTGCGACATGAGCTTCTAAACTTTGTTGATCCAAGCCAATCAGTCAGTCAGGTGCGGTAAGGCAGTGGGCATAACGTCTCGCTGAGATTCCAGACCAAGACAGGAGATGAAGGGAATGCTCTCATTCAGCAAATATCAGGGTCTCGGCAACGATTTCGTGGTGTTGGAGGGGCGCCAAGGGCAGCTTGATGCCACGATCACAGACCCAGATCCTCAATGGGTTCGCAGAATCTGCGACAGACGTTTCGGTGTGGGAGCAGACGGAATCATCTTGGCGCTTCCTGGCGAAGGGGATGCCGAGCTGCGGATGCGCATCTTCAACGCCGATGGCAGTGAGGCGGAAATGTGCGGTAACGGGATCCGTTGTCTGGCTCGCTTTCTTGCCGATAGCGATGGAGATGAGCCAGGTCGTTCCTGGTCGATCGTGACACCTGCAGGGCTGATCGTTCCAGTGCTCCAGGGCGATGGTCAGATTCGAGTCGACATGGGCCCCCCGGTGCTTGACCCTGCCCAGGTCCCCACAACGCTGGGGGTCGGGGAGCAGGGGCTTCCTCAAGGCCTGATTGAGTGTCATGGCGCCTCACTTTCTGTGGCGTCGGTCGGTATGGGGAATCCCCACGTCGTTGTCCCCGTCGAGGATCTGGCCACGATCCCCTTTGATCAGTGGGGCGCAGCGCTTGAGCAAGACCCCTGCTTTCCTGCCAAAACGAATGTGCATTTCCTCCAGGTGCACGGCCCCGCATCGCTAGAAATCCGCGTCTGGGAGCGAGGTGCCGGACCGACGCTTGCCTGTGGCACAGGCGCTTGCGCCACCATGGTGGCGGCCTATTTGCTCGGCTTGAGTGAGGACAGCGCTGAGGTGCTGCTGCCTGGCGGTCCATTGCAGATCAGCTGGCCGAATGGCGAGGGATCGGTGTTCATGACGGGACCCGCTGAGGCTGTGTTTGATGGGGTTCTGATTCCTGAACTGGTTCCATATGCACTAGAGCCCCTCATCGCCGAACCTGAACCTCAGAGACCAAATCAATCCGATCCCAGGCCTGAAGCGGAGATGCCATCGCCATCAAAGCCAAGCTTTGATTGTTCTCATGACTGTAAAGATGCCTGTCAACGACCTGACAATTGCCTCCAGGCTGAAGCACAACAACAGGTGCAATCCCTTCTGGATTCGATGTCGCTCGACGCCATGATTGACTTGGCTAGCGATACCCTCGAACAGCGCACTCGTTCACGCCTCGACCGCCATCAAGGTGGCTAGTGCTTCCGAGGACATTTATCTCGACAGCTGTGCCACATCACCGCCGAGATCGGGAGTGGTGGAGGCGATGAGTGAGGTTCAGACGATGGCTTGGGGCAACCCTTCAAGTCTTCATCGCCAGGGTTTGGCCGCAGCAGAAGTGCTTGAACGCTGCCGTTGGCGAATCGCATCGCAGTTGAACAGTGAGATCGAGGATTTGGTCTTCACGAGCGGTGCAACAGAATCGGTTCATCTGGCCTTGCTCGGCTTTGCAGAGACACTGTCACCTGGCCGTTTGGTGATCAGTGCTGTTGAACATCCTGCTGTGATTGCAGCGGCCAAAGGCCTTGAACGTCTCGGCTGGGATCTGGCTTATTGGCCAGTGGATCGTTACGGAATGATCGACATGGACCAGCTGGATCGCATGCTGGCCCCGCCCACACGACTGGTGTCATTAATCTGGGGCCAAAGCGAAGTTGGCACCCTTCAACCGATTGAAACGGTTGGTCGTGCCTGCGCTGAGCGAGGCATACCTTTCCATACCGATGCGACGCAGGTCTTGAGTCAGGGAAGGCCTGACTGGCAATCATTGCCCGTTGATTTGCTCAGTGCTTCGGCCCACAAATTCGGAGGTCCAAAAGGGATCGGCGTGCTGTTGGCACGAGCACAGTGTCGCCATCGCCTCCGGCCACGACAGGGTGGCGGTGGGCAAGAACACCAACTAAGGGCTGGAACTGAGTCTGTGGCGCTTTTGGCTGGGATGGCCACAGCGATCGAACAGTTGCCGCCATGGTTGTCTCCACCAGCTGTAAGAGCCGAGACCTCTTGTCACCAGATCAGTGATTTACGCGATCAATTGCTGGATGCGTTGCTCGAGGATCCCCGTCTCAGGCTCACCGGCGACCGCTGGCGAAGACTGCCTCATCACATCTCCTTGCTGGTCTTCGACCACCGAGAACGGCCTTTACCTGGTCGAGCCATCGTTCGTGCCCTCAGTCAACGGGGCATTGCTGTCAGTAGTGGGAGCGCCTGCTCGTCAGGAAAGGACAGTGGCAGTTCCGTGTTAGCGGCGATGGGATTTGGACCCGATTTGCAGCGTGCAGGGCTTCGCCTCAGTCTCGGTTCCTGGATTCAACAGCAACACTTGCCTCGTATTACTTCAGCCCTCATCGAGGCGCTTAATGAGGTCTCGGCTCAGATCTGAGAGGACTAAGACCGCGTTACCCTCCTGGCATTCTCATGAGTGACGTGAGCGCTTCCTTGCCTGCAGATCTGAAAGCTGCTGAAGCCGATGCCCTTGAGGCTCTCTTGCAGGCTCTTCGGAATGGAGAAGGCCTTCGCTGGTCGGTGACCTGGCGTTTCGAAGGGCTGAGAGTGATGCCGGTGGGGATCAGGCTCATGCACGCTCTGCGCGATGCAGGGCTGGATCCTTTGATCGCATGGTCGGACGCAGGTGCAGCAGCTCTGGCGCAGCGCGATGCCCCCGAACTGGCTGATGTGTGCTGTTCGTTGAACGATCTCAAACGAGGAAAGTTTGCTGATGGGCGCGAGCGTTGTCTGCTGGCAATGGCCCCACAGCCAAGTGATTACGAAGAGTTTGAAAGCGTCTGTGACCTCTGGTCAGGCCCGGTGGTGATGCTGAATGGTCGCCTGGAGGATGCTGCCGTGGGAATTGGCAATGTGGCAAGAACGCGACGCAAAGGCTTCGTCTCAACTTGGCAGGTTGCTTATTGGCTACAACCGCTAGCCCAGGGAGCTCTTCAACGTCAGTGGCCTGATGCGTGGTGGGTTTTCCGCCAAGATGCCGATGGTCATCGTGGCGTGACAAGTTTCGAGGTTCGTCCGGAACCGGAAGCGATCGAAGCTGCCCTCTATGGCGATAACGCGGAACTGCAACGACAGATGGGAGCCATGGATCGTTTCCTCAACGACCTGAGCAACTGAACTGCATCGCTCAGATGACGTCCTGTTGTTGGAACTGTTCAAGCTCCTTAAATTGACAGCTCTGAGGGCTGGCTGATGGCAGGTGAGAACAGAAGCAGAGCTGTGTCTTGGATCGATGCCGTCGCAGCAACGGTGGCACTCATCGCCCTCGCCGGTGTCATTTGGAGCCCGAAGCTGAGTAACTCCGTTGCGCGTGCCACCGGGTCGATCAAATCTGTCCAGGTCAGCGTGGACGTGCGCGGGTTGCCCACTGCTGATAAAGCGAAGCTGATCTCGGATGCCTTAGCGCATGGAACCACCAGTCTTGTGATCCGCAATCAACCTGCCGGTTCGCTCACATTGGTGGAGATACAAGACATCTCAAGCAAGCTCAACGCCCTGCTCCCAGACGGCACTGTGCTCGAAGTGCCAGATCCGAATCGTGAGCTGCAAGGGATCCTGGAGGCAAGATTTGTGCTGGAAGGTGAAGCCACCGTTTCCGACTCAGGAATCGTCATGGCTGGCACAAAACTGAAGATCGGCTCTCCGGTTGAACTCGAGGGTCCGCGGTATCGCATCAACGGAAGTGTGAGTGGTTTGGAGATGGAGTCATGACCATCACCCAAGGGTCGATTGCAGCAATCTTGCTCACTTCCCTGGCCGCCCCTGCATGGGGTGAGTCTGAACTGAGTGCATACCTCTCGGAGACCACAGACCAACAGCCGAGGATCCCGTTGTTGGCACCACCGCCGCCCTCAAGCAATCAAGCTCTTCCCCTTCTCCAGAAGGGCAAGACCTGCAAGCCATTACAAACGGCCCTCAGCCGGCACGTTGGTTCTTCCAATCGTGCCTGGAGTATCAGTGTTGTTGATCCAACAGGCTCCCTGATCGGTGATGTGAATGGCAGTCGTTCGCTTGTGCCTGCCTCGAACCAGAAACTGATCACCACGGCCTTCGCCCTCGACAGGCTTGGGGCAGACTTCCGGCTGAAAACTCGCCTGCTACGTCGTCCTGATGGAGTGATGGAGATCGAGGGCCAAGGCGATCCCGATTTAGGGCTGGCAGGGGTCCAACGTTTTGCCATGGCAGCCCTTGGTCACGGTGGAGCCCGCACCAATCCTGCTGGAACAGTTCAGTTGATGTTGCGGGAGGAACCACGTCAGCGCTGGTGGCCCACTGACTGGCATCCGGCAGATCGTGCTGAGGCCTATGGCGCTCCAATCACACGACTTGCACTCACGAGTAATGCTCTCGGACGTGCAATCAGTAATCCATCTGCACGGTTCCAAACCCTGATGCAGCGTGAGATTGAGCGTCAGGGCGGTCAGGTGCGCATGCAGATGCTGAAGGCAGAGGAACCCAATGCAACAAGGTTCAAGCACGGTCAGTCCGATCGTCAGCGACGCGTCGTGCTCCACGAAGAAACATCAGCGCCGATGCATGCTTTGCTCAGCCTGGCCAATACAGAAAGCCATAACTTCACCGCGGAAGTATTGCTTCGCCAGGCTGCTGATCGTTGGGACGTCAAACAAGCTTCCCATCAAGCGATGCGTTGGATGCGATATCAGAATTTGCCGGTCTCGGGACTGACGATTGCCGATGGCAGCGGCCTTTCACGGGGAAATCGGGTCACGAGTCGCACTTTGGCGGCGCTCCTACTGCGCATGAATCAACATCCACTCAGCGCCTACTACACAGCCTCAATGGCGATTGCAGGACAGCGAGGAACACTGAGGAACTATTTCCGAGGGAGCAGCCTTGAAGGCCGATTCCATGGGAAAACAGGAACATTGACAGGGGTTCGATCCGTCAGTGGAATTCTGCAGACGAACGATGGTCCTCGCTTTGTGAGCATGATCTCGAACGGAGCTCCGAACCCGAACAGCACAATCGGACGGATACTCCGTTCGGTGCAGAGCTTCAGCCCGTGCCCTTCATCGATCTGATTCGTGATGCGGCGCGACGGGCCCGAGAGATTGGTACAGCTTCGTGACCGCTCCGATCTGATGCGGGGCTTCTCTGACCGCTCTCCGGATGAATGGTCTGGATCTTCACTAATTCTTGGCGTCCAGCCAAGACAACTTGGGCCATTTCCTTGAGTCGATTCTCAAGTTCTCCCAGGGTTTGTTCGGCGTAACGATTGGCGCCGTCCTGCACTGAGACCGCTTCCTGACGGGTCCTCTGAATCAGGCTTTCGCATTGCTGCTGGGTTTGTTGCCTGTATTGAAGAGCCTCTTGATGGAGGCGCTCTGATTCAGCCTGAGCCTCTTTCTGAACTCTCAACCCCTCCTGCCGAACTTGTTCAAGTTCCTGCAAGGCCTGTTGGCGATTTCGATCATGCTGCTCAGCAAGCTGCCGTTTCAACTCAATCGCCTCTTGATCGAGCTGCTGACGCCGCTGTAGTGCCTCTTGCTCCAATTGCTGACGGCGTGTGGCGAATTGCTGCTCGAGCTGAGAGAGCTTGGTCTGCATTTCATGCTCGATCTGGGCTGATTGCTGACGGGTCGTCTGCAGCAACTGTTCGCATTGTTGACGGGTTTGCTCACGCAGTTCGTTGACCTGTCTCTCTGCTTCCTGACGGATCGAGGCGGCATTGACGAGTTGCTCACGCTGTTGCTGAGCCTTTTGAACGATTTCGTCGGCCTGATGCTTGGCAGTGGAGATGAAATCATCGCGTTTCTGGAGGAGCTGGTCCGCCTGCGTGACCTGGTTGGGCAGGGTTTCGCGAACCGCATCCAACAGTTCAACGGCATCTTGTTCATTAACGAGCCGCCCACCACTGAAGGGGATGCGGCTGCCCTCCAGCAGAATTTCTTCCAGTTGATCCAACTGGTCAAGAACTGGGAACCGCATCTCGCTCATCTCATCCTTGCCGGGAAAGGCAAATTAAAGAGCCTCGCGAGGTCATCCGCCACCACCTCGGGGACCATGTGGCTAACCGGCCCACCAAAACGGGCCACTTCCTTGACGACCGAGCTGCTCAGAAAACTGTGGTGAGCTGACGTCGCGAGGAAAACCGTCTCGAATTCGGCGGACAGGGATCGGTTGGTGTGAGCGATTTGCAATTCATATTCAAAGTCGCTCATGGCCCGAAGGCCACGGAGGATCAAATTCACGCCCTGCTCGCGAGCGCACTGGACCGTGAGGCCATCAAAACTGATCACCTCGACTCCGTTCAGATGGTTTGTGGCGGTACGGATTTGGTTCAACCGTCGTTCCAGGGAAAAGGCTGGTGTTTTGCCAGGGTTCTGGAGGACAGCCACGACCACGTCACCAAACAGACTGCAGCCACGTTCGATCAAATCCAGGTGCCCGAGTGTGAGGGGATCGAAGCTGCCGGGATAAAGAGCCCTCATGGCCTGTCTTGAGCTGGATCGATCCTATGCAGCGAGGCATGTCTAGATTCTCGCCATTGCTTGACGATCAACGATGACCCTCAATGCCGACGCCAAGAAAGTGCTGCTGCGCAAGATCCCTCACGGACTGTTTATCTGCGGTGTGCGCGAAGGTGACCAAGTGAATGGGTTTACAGCCAGCTGGGTGACCCAAGGATCTTTCGAACCCCCCTTGGTGGTGATGGCTGTGCGTAGCGACAGCACCAGCCACGGGATGATTGAGCGCAGCACTCGCTTCTCCCTCAATGTTCTCAGGGCGGATCAGAAGGATTTGGCAGCTGTATTTTTTAAGCCACAAGCAGGGGTAGGAGGTCGATTCGATGCAGCTCCCTATGACGAAGGCCCGCTTGGGCTGCCGCTCCTCAAAGATGCCGTAGGTGGTGTGGAGTGCGAACTTGTCGGATCCGTTGCTCATGGTGACCACACCGTTTTCGTCGGAGAAGTCAAAACGGCCACGCTGATTGCAGACGGCGAGGCTCTCAACCTTGCCTCCACTGGCTGGAACTACGGAGGATGAAAGTTCTCTGCAACCGTGGCTGCGACTGAAACGCTGCTGACTCATCCAGAGCGCCTCGAGCGAAGGCTGAAGGAGATCCCTCCGGAGCCCGGCTGTTATCTGATGCGTGATCGAGAGGACCGCATCCTGTACGTGGGCAAGTCCAAAAGCTTGCGCAGTCGGGTTCGTAGTTACTTCCGTCATCGCAACGATCTATCACCAAGAATCCGCCTGATGACCCGTCAGGTCTGTGAGATCGAATTCATCGTGACCGATAGCGAGGCTGAGGCGCTGGTTCTTGAATCGAACTTGATCAAGAATCATCAGCCGCATTTCAACGTGCTCCTCAAGGATGACAAAAAATACCCTTACCTTTGCATTACATGGAGTGAGCCCTATCCGCGGATATTTATCACAAGGCGACGTCGCTTCCGCAGCCCTCTAGATCGCTTTTACGGACCTTATGTTGATGTTGGCCTACTGCGCCGCACCCTTTTTCTTGTCAAAAGGGTCTTTCCGTTACGCCAACGTCCTCGACCCTTGTATGCGGATCGCACTTGCTTAAATTATTCAATCGGCCGGTGTCCAGGGGTCTGCCAGCAGAAGGTTAGTTCTGATGATTACCACCACACCTTAAGGAAGGTGGCGATGGTTTTTCAGGGGCGTAGCGATGAGTTGCAGACTCTACTTTCAGAACAGATGACGCGCTATGCGGAGCGACTTGATTACGAGTCGGCAGCAAAGATTAGAGATCAATTGCAAGGGTTGGATCAGCTTACAGCCGATCAAAAAATGAGTTTGCCCGATTCATCGGTGAGCCGAGATGTTCTAGCCTTGGCCAGCGACGACCGTGTTGCCTCGGTTCAGTTATTTCAGATGAGAGCAGGCAAGCTTGTTGGTCGTCTTGCTTATACCGCCGACGCTCAGGATCTGGAACCAGGCCAGGTTCTTCAGAGGGTGATTGAGGAGCATTACAGCCAGGTTGAAGCTGTGGAAGTTCCTCCTGAATTGCTGGTGCAACACCCGATCCCTCAGCATCAGCTCATGGAGGAATGGCTGGCAGAACAACGGGAACGAAAAGTGGTGATTCAATGTCCTCAGCGTCGTCAGAAAGCAGATCTAATTGAGCTTGTGCAGCGCAATGCCGAATTCGAACTTCTCCGTGCTCAACAAGGCCAAGAGCAGCAGGCCATGGCGACGGAAGACCTTGCGCAGTTGTTGGAACTCCAAACACCTCCAAGGCGAATCGAGGGCTACGACATCAGTCATATCCAAGGCAGTGATGCTGTCGCATCGCAGGTGGTGTTCATCGATGGTCTTCCCGCCAAACAGCATTACCGCAAGTACAAAATCCGCAGCAGCAGTATTCGCGCTGGACACAGTGATGACTTCATGGCGATGGCTGAGATCATGCGCCGTCGATTCCGTCGCTGGGCCCTGGTCAAAGCTGAAGGTGGGGACCTCGCCGCCCTTCGTAAGACAGGAGGAAGTGCTCTCCAGACTGATGGGCTCAACGACTGGCCAGATGTCGTCATGATTGATGGGGGCAAGGGTCAGCTTTCGGCTGTGATGGAGGCTCTGCGGGAACTCGATCTGGTTGAGGATCTACACGTGTGCTCCTTAGCCAAGCAGCGGGAGGAAATCTTCTTGCCCGGAGAGAGTGAACCGTTGGAGAGTGAGCCTGACCAGCTCGGTGTGGCCTTGCTCAGACGTTTACGGGATGAGGCTCACCGTTTTGCCGTCAGCTTTCATCGCCAGCAAAGGGGCCAGAGGATGAAACGATCACGCCTCTCGGATATTCCAGGGCTTGGTCCGAAACGAATCCGCGAACTGCTTTCACACTTTCATTCCATCGACGCCATCCAGCTGGCGAGCTTGGAACAGTTGACGGCAGCACCTGGCGTTGGACCTGGAATGGCAGAGCAGATCAGGGCTTATTTTCACCCTGATCATTCCGATGACAATTTGCCTGAGCAGCACTCTGACCCCTCCCCTAATGCTTGATAGAGGCTTAAAGCACCACCATGGATTCAGCCTCAGACGTTGTTTTAGGGCTCTATTGCTGGTGATCATTGGCATGTTGTTTGTTTGGCCATCCGAGGCTTTCGCCGCTCCAGGTTTATGCACCGGTCCGGTCTGCGCTGACGCGATCACAAGGAGTGCGAAAAACCATTGGCAATTGGTTTTGCGCCTGGAAGATCAACAGGGTCATCGTGAAAAGGTTGTGATGGACTGCAAGGCAGGGGAGCTCAGTCCAATGGCAGGTCTCGTCGACCGCGGTTATGCCCGTGCTCTTGGCCTGAGACTGTGCCGATACGTGGCCTAATTCACTCAGTGTCGACGCGGGAAGTATGGACATCACACTGATCTATCCACACCAATTGTTCTACGATCACCCTTCGGTCCGAAAAGGACGTGCCGTCGCTCTGATTGAGGACCCACTCCTTTTTGGAACCGATCCCAGCTCGCCAATGCGCATCCACCGCCAGCGGGCACTGTTGCACCGTGCCTCGATGGAGTCCTATGCGGAAGATCTACGAGGCCAGGGCTTCGAAGTGATCGTTCAGCGCCACCATCTGGCGAGGCAGACCAGCGGTCATCTACGCATTCTCTGGAACAAGGGTTATCGCTCGTTTTATATGGCGGATCCGGTGGATCATCGCCTGGAACAAGGAATTAAAAAGACAATCAGAGAATTTGGCGGGAACCTTGAGCAGGCTGAGACGCCAATGCTATTAACGCCCGAATCAGTGTTGAACGATTACTTCCACCAGGGTCGGAAACCGTTGATGGCTGGTTTTTATGCCATGCAACGCAAACGCATGAATGTTTTGCTCACACCTGAAGGCAAACCCCTCGGTGGTCAGTGGAGTTTTGATGCTGACAACCGCAAGCGATTACCGAAGGGAATCTGTGTTCCGACGGAACCCCATTGCGATCACAATCATCAGCTTGGCGATAGTCTCAGGCAGCTGGAGAATGAAGGCTTAACACTTGTTGGATCCGCCGATCGCTTCACCTATCCAATTAATCACAGCCAAGCGGCTGCTTGGCTGGATCATTTTCTAGACGAACGCTTTTACCACTTCGGTGACTATGAGGATGCCATTAGCAGTCAACACCGAGTGCTTTGGCATGGGGTACTCACACCGATGCTCAACATCGGTCTGCTAACACCAAGACAAGTGCTAAAGCGAGCACTGGAGGTCGCTGAGGTTAGGGCCATCCCTCTTAATTCGTTGGAGGGATTTGTCCGCCAAATCATTGGTTGGCGTGAGTTCATTGCCGCGATGTATCGCCAGCATTCTGATCGAATGCGCGACACGAACTTCTGGAATTGTGACCAGAAGCCGATCCCGAGCGCATTTAGCAAAGGAACCACCGGAATAGCTCCAATCGATGATGCCATTCATCATGCTCTTGACACCGGCTGGTGCCATCACATTGAGCGTTTGATGTTGATTGGAAACATCATGTTTCTGTGCAGCTTTCACCCTGATCGTGTTTATCAATGGTTTATGGAGATGTTCGTGGATGCCTATGACTGGGTCATGGTTCCAAATGTGTACGGGATGAGTCAGTTCGCTGATGGAGGCCTGTTCACAACAAAGCCCTATCTCTCAGGTTCGAACTATGTGCGCAAGATGTCCAACTACGCCAAGGGACCCTGGTGTGAGATTTGGGATGGGTTGTTTTGGAGTTTCGTTGCACGGCATCAGCAATTTTTCCGCGGTCAACACCGCTTAGCGATGATGGCCCGAAACCTTGATCGGATGGCCCCCGACACTCTGAAGAGCCATCAACAACGGGCATCACAGTTTCTTGACGAGTTGAGCTGAGTGGTCTCTAAGGTTTTGGCGTTCGCCTCCCAGCCATGACCCTCCCAGCCGAGGCCTACCTGTGGTTCAAGACCCTTCACATCGTTGGGGTTGTGGTGTGGTTCGCCGGACTCTTCTACCTCGTGAGGCTTTTTATCTATCACGTGGAAGCCGAGGAGCTATCGGCTGAGTTGAAAGGGCCCTTTCAGCAGCAGTACTGCTTGATGGAGCGTCGCCTGGCCAACATCATTACCACCCCTGGAATGGTTGTGGCCGTTTCCATGGCCGTCGGCCTCTTGATCACGCAACCGAGTTGGCTGCATCAGGCCTGGATGCACGCAAAACTTGCCTTTGTTGCCGCGTTACTGGCCTACCACTGGTTTTGCTATCGGCTGATGGGTCAGTTGCAACGTGGTGAGTGTCGATGGAGTGGCCGACAGCTACGAGCACTCAATGAACTTCCCACGCTGCTCTTGGTGATTGTGGTGATGCTTGTGGTGTTCAAAAATCAGTTCCCGACAGGAGCTGCCACCTGGTTCATGGTTGCGTTGGTGGTGTTCATGGCCGCGTCAATACAGTTTTATGCACGCTGGAGACGGCTTCGGCAGGAGGCTGCCGCCACGAGCTCCGAAGCCAATGTCGGCTGATCGCCATCCACTCCGGCCGGTTCTTGAAACGGTCGGACCTCAGAGCTGTCCATCAGCTCTCAATTTTCATTGCCACACCCTCTGCAGTGACGGAAGCTTGGAACCCCTGGCCTTAGCAAAACAGGCCGTGGAACAGGGTCTCAATCACTTAGCAGTGACCGACCACCACAGCTCAGCAGCGTTTCTGCCGATGCAGGCCTGGCTTGAGGCAGAGCGTCAACTAGGCACAGCAGTGCCACAGCTTTGGACTGGGATGGAGATCAGTTGCCTGCTCAAAGGGTGTTTGGTTCATGTTCTAGCCCTGGGCTTTGAGCATGGCCACCGGGCCTTGCATCTCTACAACCAGGGGGACGCTGCAGTGGGTGTACCTCTGCGTGCAGATGCTGTGGTGGATGCCATCCACGCTGCAGGCGGATTGGCGATCCTTGCCCACCCCGCCCGTTACAGGTTGAGTCACACACTGCTGATCGAGGCAGCAGCGCTCATTGGCATGGATGGTGGGGAGGCTTGGTATGACTATGAAATGCAAGGCCGCTGGCAGCCAACAGCGGTGGTGTGTGAATCGATCGATCAGCACTTGAAAAAACTTGGCCTTTTACGTACGTGTGGCACAGACACCCACGGGCATGACCTCAAAGGCCGCTAAAATGGACTACGCACCAGACTGAATCAGGCATGGGCATCTTCGACCGTCTGCGGAAATCGGGCTCGCAAGAGGCCGGCGGCAATTCTGGGGGAAAGGAGAAAGCTGCAAAGAAGGATGATTCCTTCTTCCTAGACAGTGACTCTTCCTCCTCCTTGGGCGACCGCAATTACATGCGTGAGGCCAAGACCATTCGTCGCACCTTTCCTGGCTCAGCCGACAGCCCAGGCAACAAGGAGCTTGTGACTGAGGTGGATGCCATGGGGCTCAAGGTTGAAGCGATGACGGAAGGATTAGGAGGAAGCACAGTCCAGGACGACGTCACCTCCGTCACAGGCGGAGTGCCTAAGCCGGTCAAGAAGACGTTTGCAGAGGCGATGAGCAAACAGGAGCTTCAACAGCGCTTGAAAGGCAGTGCAATCAATGGAACAAACACCCGTGCCAGTGCAGATGCGGCACCAGCTGCTCGAAAAGCCGAGTTGAAGCCGGAAACCACCACCACGGCCACAAGCCAAAAGGCGGCCAAGTCGTCCAGGCCTGGTTCGATTGATCCGTTCATGAGCATGGCCCAGAACCTGGATACCTGATTCAACCAAAGCTGCCGTTCTCCACGGCCGTTTCGGCCTGGAGAACCAGCTTGCGAAGCCTGGCAAGCCTGAGCGGATCGACGCTGCTCCACAATCCACGATTCGCAGCTTCCAGAAGACGCTCAGCCATATCTCGAAGCGCCCATGGATTGTGTTGCATCAGGAAGTCACGAGGTCCAGACGCATCTAACCATTGCGTCTGGAGAGCGTCGTAACACCAATCAGGAATGACTCCTGTCGCAGCATCGTACGCAAACAGGTAGTCGAGGCTTGCTGCCATCTCAAAGGCTCCCTTGTAGCCATGCTTCTGCATGCCATTCATCCAGCGAGGATTGAGAAGACGGCTGCGCATCACCTTGTCGATCTCTTGTTCGAGACGGTGGATCCGAAGTCGTTCCTGACGGGAATGATCTGCAAACCAAAGGGCCGGGCTGTTGCCATTGATCCGTGTCACAGCCGCAGCAAGTCCGCCATGGAACTGGTAGTAATCATCGGAATCGAGCAGATCGTGTTCGCGATTGTCCTGGTTATGCAAGACCACTTGCACCCTGGAGAGACTGCGCTCTAGACCGGATCGATCCTTTTGAGGCTCAAGAGATCCGTCGTAGCTCCATTGGCTCCATTCGAGATAGGCCTCGCCAAGATCACTGCGCTCTTCCCACTGTCCTGAGTCAATCAACGCCTGGAGACCAGCTCCGTAGGCCCCTGGTGCCGATCCAAAGATCCGCGGCTGATGTCCCTGGTTACGGGATAGAGCCGCTAAGGGGTTCATGGCTTCCGGTTCATCCAGATTGGCTACGAGAGATTGGGCCCGACTCACCCACTCAATTAAATGAGGGAAAGCGTCTCGGAATAAGCCTGAAATCCGCAGGGTGACATCCACCCGTGGACGCCCCAACAAACTGAGAGGAATCAGCTCGAGATCGATCATGCGTCGGGTGGGACCGTCCCACACCGGCCTAACGCCTAACAGCGCCAACAGTTGACCAATATCCTCACCACCGTTGCGCATCGTGGCCGTTCCCCAGACGGACAGGGCAAGATGTCGCAGGGGTTCACCTTGCTCCAAGAGATAAAGGTCGAGTAGGCGTTCGGCGCTTCTGCGACCAAGGCCCCAGGCCGCCTCTGTGGGCAAACCACGCAGATCGACAGAATAAAAATTTCGACCAGTCGGGAGGACATCAGGCCGACCTCGTGTTGGAGAACCAGAGGGGCCACTGGCAAGACGTCGGCCCTCAAGGGCACGAAGCATTGCCTTCTTCTCCTGGGTTGCACAAGCCTGAAGACGGGGGATCAGGTTGTTGCGAAGGTTGAGCAACACCGGGTCAGTCCCTTCGTCCAGCCAACGTTGAACCGCGTGATGCAGGGGGGGGGATGGCTCTTGGTCAGGACGCTTGAGCAAGCAACCAATCAAGAGTGCGGCTTGACCTTCCAGCCAGGCCACACCGTCAGCCACCCGTCGATGTCCACTCGCCTTGAGTTGGATCAACAGTGCCTGGTCATCGTCACTCAGTGCGTCACCGTCTTCATCGGACCATGGATCGTGATCGAGACCGACGACAGATGCGAGCCGCTGCGTCAAACCAACACCCTGCGCGGTTGGTGCTCGGCTAATAGCGATGAGGAGCTCCACAAGTGCGTCCGGATCCGGAATGGTGCCAAGACGATGCAAGCCAGTACGAATCTGAGCTTCCTTCAGTTCACAGAGATAGGCCTCCACTTGATCCAGACAGTCAGTCCAAGCAGAGCTGGAGAAGAGGTCAGGCTTTGACGATCCAACCAGCAGCTCAGCCGGTAATCCAGGCCAGTTGAGCGACTTCAGTAGTGAAAGCAGTTGCCGATTTAGCTCCAAGCCACGGTCTGCATTGAGCTGATTGGCTTCGACATATTCATCAAGCAGAGCTTCCAGACTTGCCAGAGAGCCGTAAGCACCAGCACGTCCAAGTGGAGGTGTGAGGTGATCGAGGATCACGGCATGGCCACGACGCTTGGCTTGAGATCCTTCTCCTGGGTCGTTAACGATGAATGGATACACGTGGGGGATGGGACCTAGGGCGAGCTGAGGTCCACAACCCTCGCCGAGGCCAACGGATTTACCGGGAAGCCATTCCGCACTCCCATGCTTGCCGAGATGCACAAGCATCTGGGTGCCGTGCACCAGCCGCAACCACAGGTATTGGGCCAAATAACGATGGGGAGGGGGCAGATCAGGTGAGTGCAGATCACTGAGTTGATCAGGGTCATAGCCGCGACTTGGCTGAACCAGGACGCAAACATGTCCAAGCTTCAAGCCATGAATGGGAAACCCTTCCTCTTCCAGTTCGAGAGCCTGATGGGCTGGGCCCCATCGCGCTTCGATCGTCTCGCGAGCAGCAATTGGAAGCGTGGCCCACCAGTCCAGATAGTCACTAAGGGGAAGATGGGTGAGCGGTGGAAGATGATGGCTTTCCGGGTCATTGGTACGAGAGGAGAGGAGGCTTGCCATCAGAGCAGTCGACGACTCTGGTAAGACCTCCTGGCCAAGCATGTATCCGGCGTCTTGCATCCAAGTGAGCACATTGAGAAGACTTGCCGGGGTGTCGAGGCCGACCCCATTCGCCAAACGCCCGTTACGAACCGGGTAATTGGCCAGGACCAAGCCAACGCGCCTTTGCTCGACAGCGGTTTGCTGGAGATTGACCCAGGCGCGAGCATGCTCTGCAAGCCAGGAGAGACCGAGCTGATCCGGCACCGTTGTGTGGACAGCTGTGGCAAGGCCTTCATGGGCAAGGTCAACCTCACGAAAACCACCGATTCGGGTGGTGATACGCCCATCCAGCTCTGGCAGAACCACCTGCAGAGACAAATCCAGGGGGTCGAGACCACGAGTGGAATTCGACCAGACGCTGCGAGGTTTGCTGCTGCTGAGCACCTGAAGCACAGGGCGATCCAGCTGATCCCAGAGTGGAGCTCCGAATCCTGCCTGTTCGAACTGCACTGAGGCGAAGGAGGTGGCAGTGATCACCACCTCAACGCGCTGTTGCTCGAACAGATTCAGCACCCCTTCCTGGACTACAGGATCACGCAGGCTGCTCACCCAGAGAGCGCGAGGGACCAGTCCGCGTTGACGGAGGGCCTTGATCAACGCCTCGGCCATGGCCTCATCGCCTGATCGCGCTAAGGCCCGATACAGCACAACACCCACTCGTGCGCCTGAGGCCTCCTCCCACTGCCAAGGTGAGGGGTCTGGCATGCAGTGGGGAACGAGAGTTGAAGGGTCTTGTGTCTTGCCCAGCAAGATGGAATCAAGAGCTTTGAGCAGAGTGATCAAATTCTCGCCACCGCCTTCTCGCAGCAACACAGCCAGCTGATCACTTAAGACCTTTGGGATCGACCCCAACGGATGCAACGCATCATCTTGATCTGGAGTTCCAGCAAGCACGACCAGTTGACGATGATCTCGGTCTTGCTGCCATTTCTGCAGTTGATCCAGTCCGTAGGACCAATGGCCGCGACCGCCGAGCAGTCGCACCACAATCAGCTGGGCATCCTGGGCAGTAACGCTGAGGTAATGATCAATCTGGGCTGGGTGTCCGAGGCTGGCCAAGGGAAGGGCTCGGATCCGATTGTGCCAAGAGACAGCCTCAGGCCTGGAGAGGCAATGCGCTAATGCTGTGAGGTCGGTGACAGCGCTAGAGAGCAGCAGTACAGGTGCTGGCGGTTGCTCAACGAGCGTGATTGCGTCGTCGAAGTCGGCCCCTGGGAGGCTGCTGAGTCGATGCATCTCCCCATTGAAGACTGCAGAGGTGCGGGGGCGGGTGAGAAGATTTGGCCATCGGCCGTTTCCGCCATGCATCAGTTTCTGCCGTTCGCCTGGTTTGAAGGCCGGTGTGTGCGATTTGAAGACGCAAAAGTTTCGATCGCCACCCATGCCCTGCACTACGGCACAGGGGCATTTGGCGGTATGCGTGCCATCCCTGATCCGGTTCGGCCTGGGGGGATGTTGCTCTTCCGTGCCGACCGTCACGCCCGCAGGCTGAGCCAGAGCGCAAAGCTTTTGCTGGCTGACCTGAGCGAGACCACGGTGATGGAGGCTCTTGTTGCCGTACTCAGAGCGAACAAACCCACAACGCCCATCTACCTGCGGCCATTTGTTTACACCAGCGATTTAGGGATCGCACCACGTCTGCACAACATCGAGACTGATTTTCTGATTTACGGTTTAGAGCTCGGCGATTACCTCTCCCCGGAAGGTGTGAGTTGTCGAATCAGTAGTTGGACAAGGCAGGAAGATCGCTCACTTCCTTTGCGTGGCAAGATCAGTGGTGCATACATCACAAGCTCACTTGCCAAAACAGAGGCCGTCACGAGCGGCTTCGACGAAGCCCTGCTCATGAATACGCGGGGGAAGGTCAGTGAGGCCAGCGGAATGAATCTGTTTTTGGTTCGCGATGGTGTCCTGATCACCCCTGGTGTTGATCAAGACATACTGGAGGGAATCACCCGCTCCAGCGTGATTGAACTGGCGAAGCACATGGGACTGGAGGTGATCGAACGCCCCGTTGATAAGACTGAACTCTGCATCGCCGATGAAGTGTTCCTGACAGGAACTGCGGCGAAAATCACTCCCATTCGTCAACTCGAATCCACAGTTTTACCGACAAACCGACCGGTGATGGATGCTTTAAGACAACGTCTGGTGGCGATTACAGAGGGGAGAGACCCTGAATTTGGTCATTGGGTGACCAGGATCGAACTCGAGGCCTAGGGATCAGTTTTGGGTCAAGTGACGTTCGTAGAATGGCTTGACTGAAGCCAGTGAGCGATGCAGGCCGTCTCAAAGACACCATCCCTGAACGCTTCCCGCTTTTTAGAACGTCTGCATGATCCCTCGCGTCCCGTCTTGGTGTTTGACGGTGCCACAGGAACGTCGCTGCAACAGATGGATCTCGGTCCAGATGACTTCGGCGGTGCGGATCTGGAGGGTTGTAACGAGAATCTTGTGGTCACACGGCCCGATGCCGTCCAGGAGGTCCATCGCCAGTTCCTTGAGGCGGGCTGCGATGTGATCGAAACCGACACGTTCGGAGCCACCTCACTGGTGTTGTCTGAATACGACCTCCAGGACCAGACCTACGAACTGAATGTTCAGGCGGCGCGGTTGGCCAGGGAGATGGCAGATCGCTACAGCACACCTGAGAAACCCCGCTTTGTGGCGGGATCGATGGGTCCCACCACGAAGCTGCCGACCCTCGGCCATGTGGGGTTCGATGAGATGCGCGATTCCTTCGCCGAACAGGCCAGGGGCTTGCTGGCAGGGGATGTGGACCTCTTCATCATCGAAACCTGTCAGGACCCCCTGCAGATCAAAGCTGCGCTGGCTGGCATTGAACAGGCATGTGAGGTGGCCGGTGAACGTCGGCCATTGATGGTGAGCGTCACGATGGAAACCACCGGCACGATGCTCGTCGGCTCCGATATCGCTGCGGTGGTGTCAATCCTTGAGCCATTCCCCATCGATGTTCTCGGCCTCAACTGCGCCACCGGTCCGGAGCAGATGAAGGAGCATGTCAAATATCTGAGTGAGCACGCCCCCTTCGTGGTGAGCTGCATTCCCAACGCCGGTCTGCCGGAGAACGTCGGTGGTGTCGCTCACTACCGCTTGACTCCGGTCGAGATGAAGATGGCAATGCACCACTTCATCGAGGATCTCGGCGTTCAGGTGATCGGGGGCTGCTGCGGCACCACCCCCGCGCACATCGCCGCTCTCTCAGAACTGTCACAGGAGATGCGTCCGGCTGACCGGGACGTACGAACCCCAGTGCTCAGAAAGGAACGCCCGCTGCTTGGGGCAGAAGCTTCCGTCTCCTCGATCTACGGAACCACGCCCTATCGCCAGGACAACTCATTTCTGATCATCGGTGAACGGCTCAATGCCAGTGGCTCCAAGAAGGTCAGGGAGCTGCTCAACGCTGAGGACTGGGATGGGCTGGTGGCTGTGGCTCGCGGCCAGGTGAAGGAAAACGCCCACGTGCTCGATGTGAACGTCGACTACGTCGGCCGCGATGGCGAAAAGGATATGCATGACCTGGTGAGCCGTTTGGTCACCAATGTCAATCTGCCCCTGATGCTCGATTCCACTGAGTGGCAGAAGATGGAAGCCGGCCTCAAGGTCGCCGGCGGCAAATGTCTGCTCAATTCCACCAATTACGAAGACGGCGATGAACGCTTCTTCAAGGTGTTGGATCTGGCGCGCACCTATGGCGCTGGGGTGGTGATCGGCACCATCGATGAAGACGGCATGGCCAGGACGGCCGAGCGCAAATTCGCGATTGCCCAGCGCGCCTACAGGGATGCGGTCGAATTTGGGATCCCAGCTCACGAGATCTTCTACGACCCTCTGGCGCTGCCGATTTCAACGGGCATCGAGGAGGACCGACGCAACGGCTGCGAAACCGTCGATGCCATCCGGCGAATCATCACAGATCTTCCCGGTGTGCATGTGGTGCTTGGCGTGAGCAATATCAGCTTCGGCCTCTCGCCAGCGGCACGGATCACCCTCAACTCGGTCTTCCTGCATGACTGCTGTGAGGCGGGAATGGATGCGGCGATCGTCAGCCCCGCCAAGATTCTTCCGCTGATCAAAATCAGTGAGGACCATCAGCAGGTCTGCCGTGATCTGATCAATGACAAGCGGCGATTTGAAGGCGATGTCTGCACCTACGACCCGCTCACTGAACTGACCACGTTGTTCGAAGGCGTTAGCACGAAGGAGGCCCGGGCCTCAGGTCCGTCTCTGGCTGACCTTCCCGTTGAAGAGCGACTGAAGCAGCACATCATTGATGGCGAGCGCATCGGGCTAGAACCAGCCCTTGACGAGGGTCTGGGGCAGTACAAACCTCTGGAAATCGTGAACACCTTCCTGCTCGATGGCATGAAGGTGGTGGGTGAACTCTTCGGTTCAGGTCAGATGCAGCTGCCTTTTGTGCTGCAGAGCGCGGAAACCATGAAAAGTGCGGTGGCTTATCTCGAACCACATATGGAAAAAACCGAGGGAAAAAGTTCAGCCAAGGCCAAATTCTTAATTGCAACAGTCAAGGGTGATGTTCATGATATCGGCAAGAATCTTGTGGACATTATCCTCACTAATAACGGATACGAAGTTGTTAACTTAGGCATCAAGCAATCGGTCGATGCAATCATCGAAGCCCAGCAAAACCATGAAGCTGATTGCATCGCAATGAGTGGTCTTTTGGTGAAGTCAACCGCATTCATGAAAGACAACCTGCAGGCCTTCAATGAGGCTGGTATATCCGTTCCGGTGATTCTCGGTGGTGCGGCACTCACCCCTCGATTTGTTCAGAAGGACTGCCGTGAGGTCTATGACGGCCAGGTGATTTATGGGCGTGATGCCTTCGCTGACCTGAGATTCATGGACGCTCTGGTGCAGGCCAAAAAAGACAATGAATGGGATAACAAGAAGGGCTTCTTGGGCACCATTCCCGAAGGCCTAGGGCTCAATGGGGACGCGAACAGTCATGACGCCGAGGGGTCTGATTCAAGTGCCAAGGTGGAAGAGGCCAAGCCCAAGGCTCCCGTCAGCCGTGAGCGCTCGGAGGCAGTTCCTGAGGAGCCTGCACTGCAGCCACCGTTCTGGGGCACCAACGTGCTTTCAGAAGAGGAGATCAATCTGGAGGAAGTCTTCAGTTATCTCGATCGCAATGCACTCTTCGCTGGCCAATGGCAGATCCGAAAAAGCAAAGAGCAAAGCCGCGAGGAGTACGAACAGCAGCTCAAGGACAAGGCTGAGCCCGTCCTGCAGGAATGGTTGCAGCGTTCCCTTTCTGAGCAGTTGCTGACCCCACGAGTGGCCTATGGCTATTTCCCCTGCGGCAGAGATGGCAATGCCGTCGTCGTTTTCGATCCTGCGAATTCAAGTTCTGAACTTGGTCGCTTCGATCTCCCCAGACAGCGCTCCGGCAACAAATATTGCATTGCTGATTTCTATCGGGATCTCTCCCCAGAGGGCGGCCCCACCGATGTCCTGCCCATGCAGGCCGTCACCATGGGGGAGAAGGCCAGTGCCTTTGCTAGAGAGCTTTTCCAGGCGGATCGCTACAGCGATTATCTCTATTTTCACGGTCTGGGCGTGCAGATGGCCGAAGCGCTGGCGGAGTGGACCCACGCTCGGATCCGCCTTGAACTGGGCTTCAGCGCTGATGAACCATCGGCCCTACGTGATCTGCTGGCCCAGCGCTACCGCGGCAGCCGCTATTCCTTTGGCTATCCCGCCTGCCCGAATGTGGCCGATTCAAGGCCTCAGCTCGATTGGCTGGGTGCAGACCGAATCGGCCTCTCCATGGACGACAGCGACCAGTTAGAGCCCGAGCAGAGCACGACCGCTTTGGTGGCGCTCCATAGCCAAGCCCGTTACTTCAGCGCCTGACATGCCAGCCTGAGCCGCTGCAGAACAATTCCCATGGCAATCGCAGGACCTGGTGGGGTCGATGAAGCAATCGCAGCTGGCCTCGACCTCGACGGCACACCCATTCCGGTGCCGATGGTGGAGCTCTACAACGAGGTCATGGACCTGGAAAGCAAGCGGGCACGCAGTGGGGTGAAAAAATCAATGCGCAACCGGATCGTGAAGACCGGAGCCAAGCATTTCGATCAACACACACTGAACCAACGGTTGATCGATGCCGGTTGGGATGGCCTGAAAGACAAGGAGATCGCTTTTTTCTTCAGTTGAGCGCTCTCTAGCTGGGCTCTGTTCAGGATTAGTCCTGGCAGAGCTTCTCCATGGTGTCGATCACCTCTTGCTGGAACTCATCCAGAGCACTCGACTCACTGAGGTCAATTCCCTCACCGGCCGCGTTCTGGGCAAGGTCCTGGAAATGGAACGCCCCTTCGCCATTGGCAAGAAACTCGATCGCCGAGGATTCGCCGCTTTCGCGAAAGGCATCGCAAAGCGCCAAAAAAGCGGCGTCTTCAGTGAACTCCCAATCCATCGAGGAGGCATGACTGATCGACCTTTAACTCCTCGCCCCCGGGATCCGTCAACCACCTTGTCGCGCAATGTGCCAATGATCAGGCAGAATTCCACCGACAAGATTGCCGGGGAAAACGTGCAAACTCACTCCGACACAAGCGTTCTCAACGTTTTGGGTGGCCATCTTGAGACTTGTGGCTGTGAACCCATGACAGGTTGGTACAGAGACGGCACCTGCAGAACCGATCCCACTGACCTTGGTCAACACAGTGTCTGTTGCGTCATGACAGAGGGGTTCCTGACCTACAGCAAGGCTCAGGGCAATGACTTGTCGACTCCTGTTCCTGAATTCGGATTTCCTGGATTGCAGCCAGGTGACCACTGGTGTGTCTGTGCTCCGCGCTGGCAACAGGCCTACAACGACGGCATGGCGCCACCGGTTCGACTGAAGGCCACCGAACAGTCTGCTCTCGAAATCATCCCGCTTGATCAGCTCAAGCAACACGCTTACCAAACAATCGGATGACCGTCCCAGGCCAGGAATGAGCCTGTCTCTTGAGGCCCTTGAGCCAGCAAGACATCAACCAGATATCGGGCTGCTCGCTCAGGTGAAAACAATGATTGCGGTGGCACGAAATCCTGGAAGGGCCTGGAGAGTGCTGTATCGGTGGTGCCTGGATGCAACAAGAGGACTGTGGACAACGGGAAGCGCCTCGCCCACTCAATGCTGAGACATCGCAAATACATGTTCTGAGCTGCCTTTGCGCCCCTGTAGGCGTACCAGCCTCCACTTTTGTTGTCGCCGATGCTGCCGACTCGTGCGCTCAGGCTGGCGAAGTGAAAGGGGCGGGATCTCGCCAAACAGGGCTCCACAGCCTGGGCAAGCAATAAAGGCGCCATCGCATTGATCGCATAACTCGCCAGTAGGTGGTCTGTGTTCACCTGCTTGAGACGTTTCTCAGGCTGCATCCCGGCACCATCAGAGCTGGTTCGGTGCAGCAGTCCAGTGGCGTTCACGACAAGTCGTAGTGGGCGGGAGTCTGCGAGCAATCGACTCTGAAGGGCCAACAGACTCTCGGGGGATTCAACATCCACAGGCCACCCCTCTGAGGGCTGCAGGGCGCGTCCACAGAGGACGACATCCAGCTCAGGGACCGTTGCGGACAGAGTCGTAGCCAGAGCACGGCCGATGCCACCGGCACCAATCACCAGAGCTAGGCCGTTCCAAGAATTGCGAATCATGGATCAATCTCTGAGAGGGCGATGCTGGTGTTCAGCCACGAACAAACCGTCAGCATGCCCATAACAACCATCCAGGCGTGATCGAGCGAGGCCCACTGCAGCGAACGATCGGGATGCTGGGTCTCGCAGGGCTTCTGTTCTGGAGCCTTGGAGAAGCGTTCCAGAGGGGAATCAGGCCTTGGGATGCTGAATCGGAGGTTGAGCAGGGTGATCTCTTGCTGGAAGCCCTTCTAGAGGCCGATCAGAGTGCTCCTGGTCCTTTGACGAAGGACAAAGAAGGATCCAAGCCACAAGCCACGCGCCAACCAAATGGTGAGCACTCGGTGTCGAGTCCGGAGGTGCGGATTGCCTTATTCAGTCATTTCCCAGTGAAGTCATTGGAAGCCAAAGGAAGGGTCCAGTGCTTGAACTCAAATGGCAAGGAAGTCAACGGGGAGCGCTTGATTCGACTGACTCAAACAGAGTTTTGGCACTGTCGGGCTGGAGAGGGAGGAAGCATTGCTGTGAATGGCGATCCATACCTTGGAAGCATTCAGTTGATCAGGCAGGACATGGGCTGGCTGGCCATCAATCGTCTGCCTCTCGAGACCTACGTGGCATCGGTCGTCGGCGCTGAAATGCCGAGTCACTGGAAGCCAGAAGCACTCAAGGCCCAAGCCGTCGCTGCAAGGTCCTATGCGTTGGTCCACATCGTGCGTCCGGCATCAACGCAATACAACCTTGGAGATACGACTCGATGGCAGGTGTACCGAGGCCTAAGCAGCTCCACAGAGTCCACGATCCAAGCAACCCAAGCGACCCGCAATCAAGTGTTGAAATTCCGCGGAGGCCTGGTGGAAAGTCTTTATGCCTCCACGAACAAGATCAGCGAAGAAGCCCATGGTCATCTCGGCGCGAGCATGAGTCAAACCGGGGCTCAGGAACTATCGGGTCTTGGATACACCTACGACGAGATCCTGAATCGGTACTACAACGGAGCTGAGTTGGCCCGGATCAAGCTCAATGGCGATTGAAAGCTACGAACAACTGGCTTTGGATCGCAGTCAAACCGCCCTTGAGCAGGGAGCATTGCATCCGCTAAAAACAACTGTTTCGTACTTGCCATCGGTTGGTACTGAACCTTTTGAGCTCCGGGAGTTGAACTCCGAACTGCCGAGACATCTACGCAAGCAAGGACCAAAACCGAATCCATTTCTTCCCTGGGATCCTCGACTAGAGGTCTGTCCAATTGGTCAATCGCATGCGCTGATACTGAATAAATATCCAGTTCAGCTAGGCCATATGCTCCTTATTAGTAAAGGCTGGGCAGCACAATCCGACTGGTTGGGAATCAATGACTGGAATGCAGTGGGGGTGGTTGACGAACTCACAACAGGGTTGTGGTTCTTTAATAGTGGTCCGAATGCGGGTGCCAGCCAGCCTCACCGCCATATTCAATTGCTGCCTAGGAGCGACAAGGAAAGTCGATGCCCCCGTGAAGGCTGGTTTGTCAACATGATCAATCAAAACACCACAGATTCAACAGAACGATCACCAGTCAAGCTGGCAACAGCCGTTCGAAGACGAGATCCAAACCGGAGCAATCAGGGCGAGCACATAACAACACTTTATTTAGACATGGCTAACGAACTCTCTCTTGGTACGCCAGCATCTAGGCAAATACCTGCTGCGCCATACAACATTCTGCTAACAAGTCATTGGATGGCAATGGTACGGAGACACTGCGATGTCAGCCATGGATTTAGTATCAATGCGCTCGGATTCGCTGGTTATCTATTAGCAACAAGTGAAGCCGAACGATCATGGCTAGAGGAGCATGGCCCCGAACAACTACTGGCCGAAGTCGTCGACCATTCAGTAGTTTCACGGTTGCCAAGACAGTCCAATTTATGAATGGCTGGAGACGAGGGTCACAACATCCCTTGCATCACAACCAAAGCCATGGCATCCAAACAAAGCAAGACAGCAGAGAGGGTCATTAATCAACTCTCGTTGGTGAAACCAATCGCTGCTCACTACGCAAGATCAACTGGGCAGGACCAAGACGATCTCATTCAGGTTGGTCGACTAGGCCTGATCAGAGCATCAAAACTCTTCATTGAGAGTGAGGGGAATCCATTCACTGCCTTCGCTCGTGTTCATATTCGTGGCGCGATACTCCACTATTTACGGGATAACAGTGGCGTTGTGAAACTTCCGAGACGCATTCAGGAACGAGCACAACGGCTGATCAGAGAATCGACGGAACAAAGCAGTAGGGCGAATCAGAACAAGCGCACACAAGAAGATGAATGGATTCTTGCTGCTTACCGACAACAACGCCAATGGCTGTCGATTGACGACGAGGCGCTGGGAGCTCGATGCCATGCTCGAGATGAGAGCTGGCAGTGTGTCAACAGACGCGAGCGACAAGACAAGCTCACTCGGTGTCTGCAGGCCTTATCGAAGCAGGAACGTCAGTGTGTGCAGTTGGTGATTCTGGAAGGACAAAGCCTGCGCGTGACAGCAGGCCAACTCGGAACGAGCGCAATGACCGTGCAACGTCGTGTGAGGCGGGGTCTTATGCGACTGGCTGAACTGTGTGCTGTCCAAGGGCTCAGCGCCTAGACCACGTCAGACCTGGTTGCTGCTGTCGCGATCCATTTGAGTCTCAAGGGTGCTGATGGCTGCATTGATCGCAGCCAGTTGGCGCTCAAGACCGTCTCGCCAAAATCGCAACATGTCCATCTTGCGCGCCTGATGATGCTGGCGCCACTCCATGCCGGGAGAAGGTGAGCACAGGAAGGGAGGAAGCATGAAACTCAGGAAACCCCGTCAATACTGGCGTATCGAAATCAGTTTCGCGAAGACACTTGGCTTCTGTCTGGAGAGTGTTTAAGTTTGAGGGCTGCGCAGTTTGTTCCACGGAACAAGTCATTCAAAACCGCGCAGGGGGTCTCCCTTGTCTCAGCGAATCCCACTTCTAGTCCTGCTAGGCGTCTCGATTGCGACAGCCGAGATTTGCTTAACGCGTCCTGCCGCTGCATATGTGCCATTGATGGCCGGACAACGTGCTCGCGCTTTGAACGGAACGTTCAACAACGTACCGGTCTTGCATTCCAATCAACCAGAAATCGTCAAGGGGGCTGGGATCCTCGTTAATACCCAGCCAGGTACGGCCGTCGCCAGCGAGACAAACCAACCACTGCGCAATGCTGCCTTCACATTTAATGGTGAATTTGGCTTGCATATGCATCATAAGTATTACCCCAGTGATGCCAGTCGAATGGGAGGGGCAAGACAGCGCGGACTGTTGACAATCGCGGCCATCGCCATCAATCCAGGCAGCAAGCCTGTGACGTTGACGTTCAAGCGTGGATCCGTCAAAAACAGCTTTGAAGCTCCTTACCACCCAAACAGATTGATGGGGGTTAAACCGCTTGGTCGCAGACCATGGAATACCGGACCAGGAGACGCGACTGCAGTTCAAATGCTGCGAGGGGAGCTCGATAGGAAACTCCCCAATCAAGTCACGATCCCTGCTCACAGCAGGAAAGTGATCATCAGCACAGTGCTTCCTGCTCGAGGAATCGCGAATGGACTACTGAGGGGAAGAAGCGATGGGCAGTTTCAGCTAGCCGTGGTTGCTGCAGAGGAAACCCAACAAGAATCTGATCTCCTAGCTGTGCTTGATCGTGGCCAATTAGCACCAGGGCGGATCTATTTGAATCGGATCAGAGAAATTGAGACTGGTCAAGTCTTTTCAAGGGTTGCAGGTGTTGCCTTAGGCGATCACTATCAAGCTTCCATTCGCCATGACCTGGAACAAGGCTCCCTACACGTCCCACTGACAAGTACTCATAAACATCATTTTGGAACAAGAGAGATACAGATCAATCCTCTAAGCACAAGAATGATTGACTCTGCTGTCAATAATGTCGGGACATACGGTGTTCGATATGACGTTGACTTGAATTTGGCTGGTGCCGGTGCTCATGATCTAGTTCTGAGTCATCCTGTTGCATCTGGCCGATCGACATTCACTGCATTTCGTGGATCAATTCGTATTGAAACTGAAGATGGTTTCCGAGAAGTGCATGTTGGCTTGCGCTCAGGTCAAAGTCTGCCAATCAGCGAGCTGCAGCTCAAACCTGGGCAGAATAATGCTGTGAAAGTAAGCCTTGTCTATCCCGCTGATGCAACACCAGGGCATTTACTCAGTGTTGTACCAGTGCAGCAACTTGCCATGATGAGGCGTCGGCAGGAGATGCAGGAAGCCGCACAACGTGCTCTAGCCACGTCAAAAGAACGGAAGGTCACACCGAGTGTTGCCCCACCATCGCCGACGGTTAAGCCAGTCGTGCCAGAACAGGTGCATCACAAACCTCAGCCGGCAACTCGCGCAACCTCAACGACGGTACCGATCCAGCCCAACAGCCCAGCCCCTTCGTACGTTTCTCCAAGGCGAGGAAGTAGTGCGATGCCACCAGCCATGATTTTGCCTCAGCAACTGAGTCCAAGTCTGGAACAGCGCTATCGCGACGCCATACATGCTCAACAACAGTGGCTTGAGCGCATGCAAGGCCGATAGGCTTGGCCTGCAAGGTAGGAGTTGAGTGACTGAGTCTGAGTCCAACGATCGACGCAGAATCAGTGTTGAGCTTCCAGACACCCTCGTTCGACGTCTGGATGAGCTGAAGAGTGAATGGGGACTTCGTGCAAGAGGCGATTGCCTCAGTCGCTTGCTGGAGGAGATCTTCAATACGGACGACGAAGCAGACACGGATCACGCGGTCAACGACAGCACTGAACTGAACCCTGACCAACATCGTCATCAATCCGACACTGGAGTTGAAACGGTTGGCATTTCGACTCGTCAACCCAGTTACAACGAAGAACGTGCGTTGGTCCTGATCGGTAGAGGCAGCATTGAACTGGGAAACCAAGACGACGACGAGCTCCCACCACCAAAGCGCCCAAGCGGAAACAGTGGGCCATCGAGCCCAGGAGGGATTGATTTACCCGGTTTCGTCCGCAAACGCACCACTCAGATCAGAGAGAGCCTGCATCCCCGCCCCGGAGTGGAGCCGTCTGGAGATGCACCTTTGATGCCTGCAGCCAACGAACAGGATTTACTCGCCAGTGCCAGTGCTGCTGGCGAGCACTGGCTCAATCTTTACGGAACTGCAGCTGGAGAAACCGTGTTGGAAGCAGCGATGACTTGGCTTGGCAGAGATATCTGGCCCAATGCGGAAGTCAGTGAAGGCCGAACGTTTACTTGGTCGCAGGCGACCGATGTGATCAACAACATGTGTCCAGGCTGGTTGGAACCCACGCCGCGATTCGAGCAGGTGATGGTGGTTGCAGGCCTATTGGAAGATCCCTTCGCAACCTCGGAGCTCGTACACAGAATTCCAACCCTGATTCGGCGATTCGTGAACCGTTTCAAGAGAAGCCGAAAAGTGACCTCCTTTCAGACACTCGAATCAACCATGACCGTGCATGGAGCACTCAAACTGCTCGCATTGCCAACCCAAGCAGGGGCATCACTGACGCTGAAAGTGATTCGCGAAGCGTACAAAAAGCAGGCGATGGATGTGCATCCAGACGCTGGCGGGTCGACTGAAGCGATGCGTCGCCTGAACGAGGCGTACCAGATGCTTCGCGAGCTCTATCGTCAAAAAAGCTAGGCTCGCCTATCTCTTCTGCGTCCAAGAAACAGACCTAGATTGCGTCACAAGCGCGACAAACCAGACAAGCCATTCGCTCCTTGGCGGACGGGCAGAACTCGCAACGTTGACTGGAGAGGCGTTGGTGGAAGGTTCGTCAAGCACGAAACCACAGAGTTGCGTCTCGGCAAGCCTATTCATCGCCTCGGGAAATCATCACGGAGGAAGGCACAATCGCGATCACGGCAGTGATCACAAGATCACGATTGCTCTGCTTGCCATTGGTCACTGCACCTGCTGGAGACCAACAGGAATGTCGACCGCGCCTAACTATCAAGAACTCTTTTTTCAATCATTCCAATTGATGCCACTACAGGAACACTGGGCGCCAAGAGCTGGACACAAACAAGGGGTCCAACAACAAATATGGTCGATCGATGTAGAGAGTGATGTCCAGAGCGTTCGTGGCAACGGTCCAGCGGTCCTTCGATTGGGCGATAAGACTGGCAGAACTGGCTTTTTCAACCCTGCGTACCTGCTGTAGACACAGGTACGCAGGGTTGAACCATTGATCTAGCGCCTGCCGATGAGCTTTATGGTCAACGGGAAGCAGCAAAGGCTGAGCGAAGGGACCTAGCCCAAAGGAGGCGCGGCAACTTGGTATTGCCAATCCAAAACAAGACTCAATACGAGTCTTGTTTTACGTCTAATTCGATATTGATAAGAGAGGTAAGAGAGCAGATTCCGGTTGGAGCCCAGAGCCTCAGGCTGAACAGGGCAAGCGTTGAGCTCTGAGGGCAAAAAGAACTAGTCTCATGAGAATTTTCTGGGTCTTACGATTAGTCTCGTGCCACGTCTTATTCAAGCCCGATGCGACGATTCTCTGGTCATGAAAAAGCCGGTGGTGTCACCGGCTTTGCTTGGAGATTCAGGGGAACAAGGCCTGATCAGGTTGGGGTCTGCATTCCCAAAATGAGGAAATCGAAGTATGGGGAAGCGAGTGTCTGCTGATCATCAGAGAGAAGTGCAAGTGCAGCAGCCCGCATCGCTTTCATGGCTTCAACCATGCCAGGCATCGGAACGCCAAGGCTGTTGTACATCTCACGCGCACCGACCAAGCCGATGTTCTGGATCATCTCAGTGCTGCCAGCAAGAACGCCATACGTCACTAAGCGCAGGTACCAGCTGTAATCACGCAGGCACTGGGCACGTTGCTTCTGACCATAGGCATTGCCACCTGGTGCCACATATTCAGGCTTTCGGCTGAACAGTTGTTTAGCCGACTCATCAACGATCTTCTTTTCGTTGTCCGTCAGGGTACGGACAACGGCGAGACGGACGGCACCTTGGTCGAGGAAATCGACCATGGAGCGCAATTCACCGCTTGTTGGATAGCGGAGATCGTCATCAGCCTGGAGAATCAGATCCCGAACAACGCTCATGACAGCTGGCATGCTGAAGTGAGTTTAGTGCTCCCAAGCCCTGAAACCGCCGATGGCGGCTTGGGTGTAACGCCTTTGCAATGGCCAACATCAGCTCCAATCCTCTGCCAGGCCTGGTGATCACCATCACCGGCGAAGATCTTGACCTGCGCGGCAATGGCATTGCCCGATGGCAGAACTGGGTGATCGTGGTGCCTTCCCTCTTGCCCGGTGAAGTTGCCCGTGTTCAGCTTCAGCAACGCAAACGGTCTCATTGGATTGGTCGCCGCACTGAATCCTTACTGGCGGCAAGCGATGCAAGAAAACCTCCATGCATCCTTGCGAGCGATTGTGGTGGATGCACCTTGCAACATCTTGAAGACGCCAGCCAAGCAGCATGGAAGCAACGCCAGTTGGAAAAGGCGTTGTTACGACTGGGATCGATCAGTCATGCAACAGATGCTCTGCTCACGAGCGATGCCTCCTGCCTGGGGTACCGCAACAGGGCTCTTCTTCCGCTACATCGTGATGTTGAAGGTCGGTTGCGCATGGGTTACTACCGGCGTGGTTCTCACAAAATCGTCAATCTGAATCACTGCCCTGTGCTTGATCCGCGTCTGGATGAACTGCTCAAGCCAATTAAGCAAGACTTGCAGGATTCAGGCTGGCCAGCTGATTCAGACCTGCAAAACGGTCCTGCACTAAGGCATCTCGGCCTAAGACTTGGCAGTCGTACCGATGACATTCTGATCACCCTCGTGAGCAGCACCAATGCTCTCAATGGCCTGAGGGAGATGGCCCAGTCATGGTGTCGTCGATGGCCACAAGTTCGTGGTGTCACCTTGAATCTCCAACCGAAACGAAGCAACCGTGTGCTGGGTGAAGACACCCAGTTGCTGTGTGGATCGGCTCAGATCGAAGAAACGTTCTGCGGCATCTCATTGATGCTGGGAACGACAACGTTCTTTCAAGTCAATACCCTTCAGGCCGAGGCAGCCGTGAATCGGCTTTGTCAGTGGCTGAAAAAGAGAGCCGGCATCACGAGTGTGATCGACGCGTACTGCGGCATTGGCACCATCGCCCTACCGCTTGCGTCACAGGGTCACAGCGTGCTTGGTCTTGAACTTCATCGTGAGTCAGTCGATCAGGCACGACTGAATGCAGCCCGTAACCATCTCGAGAACGTGGATTTCAAGGCTGGTGACGTGAAATCGTTGTTGGCAGAAGCCTTGCCTCACCACAAGGCACTGGTGGTGGATCCACCCAGGAAAGGGCTTGACTCCGAGGTGGTTGATCAGATTCTCTCGTCTCCGCCAGCGTGGTTCGCCTATCTCAGTTGCGATCCTGCCACGTTATCTCGCGATCTCAAGCAACTCGCGGGTCCTGAAGGGCCCTATGCGGTGGAAGCACTTCATCCCGTTGATTTCTTCCCCCAGACAACGCATCTGGAGTGCTTGGCACTATTAAGACTCGCAAAATAAGCTGGCTAAGTATGTCGCCAAGCTTTTCGGTTAGACAACCCTCAGCTGCGTAATTCAGCGTTAAATTGTTTTACGAGAGCCTGGCGAACTTTCTCGTGCACAGGTTGCAACTGGTCATCAGTGAGGGTGCTGTCTTTACCTCTATAGCGAATACGGAATGCTTGACTGCATTCGTTCTCACCAAGCTGTTCACCCTCAAAACGATCAATCAGTTCGACGCTTTCCAGCAATGGCTTACCGGCCTTGCGGATTGCTTGTAGTAGATCGGCACAGTGTTGATCACGCTTCACCACCACTGCCAGGTCTCGCTCCATTGCCGGCACTATGCTGAATGGCTTGAAGGCTGGAGACCACCGGTTTGTACGGGTCGCGGCTTCAAGTAAGCGACTCAGTTCAAGATCAAATAAGAACGTGTGATCTGGAAGGTCGAACTGTTCACACAGCAGGGGATGGAGTTGGCCGAAGTTGCCAAGCGCTCGCCCTTCCAAGACCAATTGGGCAGCACGACCAGGGTGAAGACGCCCGTCATCTTTGAATGGACGATCGACAACCTCCAGCTTTAGGGCCTGGAAAATGCGTGTGAGCAAGCCCCGCGCTGTGAAATAAGTCAGTGGTACAGGTTTGCCACTGCTGGTCCAACGTTCGAGACGTCGTTCGGCGCAGATGACTCCACCAAGACGAGCGCTCTGTTGAATCGAGTCTCCCTCCAGAGCAAAGACGTTGCCAATTTCAAACATCCAACATCCTGGCTGGGAACTTTGAAGATTGCGTTGGCAGATCCTTAAGTGTTCTTCCCAAAGGTTGGCTCGTAGATGACTGGTTTCGGCGAGTAGGGGATTACTGATTGGAATGCGAATCTCATCGCTGTCAGCGCTCACCGGTCGGGCCTCAGGATCAGGAGAGGTCAGAGACAATGCTGTGACCTCTTGAAGGCCAGAGGCGCAGAAGAGCATCCTTAACCGTCGCTCCGCCTGTTGCGCCGGGGTCAGATGTCCGGGCTCGAGTGGGTCAGGCAACAGGGATTCGAAGCGGTCAAATCCCACCAATCTGGCCACCTCCTCAATCAGGTCGACCTCCCGTAAGAGGTCGCAGCTACGGGAGGGAGGAACCTTGACGCTCCACCCCGTCTCAGTGGCTGTGAGGTCACATCCGAGTGCCGTCAGACAACGTTCAATCACCACATCGTCCAGTGTTTCGGGGCCCGCCTCGCCGGCCAAGGCTCCTAACAACTGATGCACCGCTGCACGTCGCAGCATGAGAGGGGGCTCTGCTCTGGCCGGCTCGGAGCAGACGAACGTGCTGCCAGCGGTGGCGCCAAGATGGTCAGTGATCAGAAGAATTGCTCGTTGCGCAGCGGCGAGGGTGACCTCCCGCGGTAATCCTTTCTCGTAACGACTGCTGGCTTCGGTACGCAGTCCGCCAGAGCGGCTGCTATTTCGGACAGCGGTAGGGCTGAAGAGTGCGGACTCCAACCAAATACGGGTTGTGCCGGCAGTGACACCGCTTGCTTCACTTCCCATGACACCGGCCAAGGCCACGGGAAGATTGCGACAGGTCACGAGCTGTGCTCTTGCGTCAAGGCTGAGTTCCCTTCCATCCAGGCCTGTGAACAATTCAGCTTCTTGGGCCTGACGAAGTCCGAAATCGGCAGCAGTGACAGGACCACCACAAAGTCGGTCAAGAGCATCTGCATCGAAGGCATGCAGGGGTTGCCCCTGTTCAAGCATCACCAAGTTGGTGAGATCCACCACAATGTTGACGCTGTTCATGCCAGCTCGTTCCAGACGCTGGCGAAGCCAGGTTGGCGAGGGTTTTGCTGCGTCGACCTTGCATAGCTCTGTGACGCCATATAGGCCTCCAGCACGCATCGCTTCCGTACTGACGGGATCGGTCTTGAGAGAGGCGATGGATTGAGGCGGTTGAAGCTCGGGGAGATTGAGAGCTGCACCAGTGAGAGCCGACACTTCACGGGCGATCCCCGTCATCGACAGCCCATCCGGCCGATTGGCCGTAATCGCCAGGTCGAGCACTGTGTCGTCCAGTCCCAACAGTGCAGCGACTGGAGTTCCTGGAACGGGGACCGAGTCCAGCAGATCCTCAAGAATGGCAATGCCATCAACGTCGCTGGACTGCCCCAGTTCCTTAAGGGAACAGATCATTCCCTCACTGGCGACGCCCCTCAATTCCCCGGACTTGATCTTGAGGTTGACAGCAGGCAACACCGCTCCAACGGTGGCCACCGGCACATGGATGCCATCACGAACATTGGCTGCGCCACAGACAATCTGCAGAGTCGCTTCGCGACCGACATCAACCTGACAAACACTCAACTTGTCAGCATCCGGATGTTTGACCCGTTCCAACACCCGTCCAACGACGACACCCTGAGCCAGGAGGGAGAGATCCTCAATCTCTTCCACCTCAAAACCAGCCATCGACAGGCGTTCTGCCAATTGATCAGCGGGCTCCTCCACCTGAACGAGATCCTGAAGCCAGGAGAGAGAAACTCGCATCGAGCCGACGAAGTGGGCTGGGAATCCTACGAAGCCCCCATCCTGCTGAGAGAACCGTGGGCATGGTCGAAAGGCGGACCGTCAAGAAGGTAAGCTTGGAGGCTGTCACTTCGCCTCGCACCTGCGGTGCAACGTCCTTATGGCTAAGAACAAGGGCGTCCGGATTGTGGTCACTCTCGAGTGCACCGAATGCCGGTCCGCCACCGACAAGCGTTCTCCAGGCGTGTCTCGTTACACAACTGAGAAGAATCGCCGGAATACAACTGAACGGCTGGAGCTCATGAAGTTCTGCCCTCAACTCAACAGGATGACTCTCCATCGAGAGATCAAATGAGTTCGCAGATTCGCAGTTCCTTTCCCCGTTCCTAATTCATGTCGAGCTCATTCTTCAAGAAGCGTCTTTCACCGATCAAGCCTGGTGATCCCATTGATTACAAGGATGTTGATCTGCTCAAGAAATTCATAACCGAGCGTGGCAAGATCCTGCCCCGTCGACTCACAGGCTTGACTGCCAAGCAGCAACGTGACCTCACCAACGCTGTGAAGCGAGCTCGCATTGTGGCAATGCTGCCGTTTGTCAATCCAGAGGGCTGATCCCTGACTGCTCACGTGTTTCATGCTGGCGACCTCGTCGGCCTGCTTGAAACACGTGAGCCGAAGCTAGCTGTTGTCGAATCAGTACAAGGCAGCAAATATCGCATTCGTGTTGGCTTCACCGCTAAACAGCAAGTTGTCGCTAGGCGTCACCTCGAACTCATCTACAGCTTGCCCAATGGCGATGATCCACCCAGTCGCCTGGGCGTTCCACCTTGGTCATTCTCTGAACCAGAGCTAGATCACGCTCGTCCCAGTAGACGCGAATGGGCCTCAGCTTGGGTCCTGCTCTCGGAATCAGATGAGACGCTTGCGCTTGATGCGTTTGCTGATCTTGTCTGCGCAGCGGATCGACCTATCCACCGCGTTGCCTGCTGGTTGGCCTTGCATCATTCCCAATGGATGTTTCGCTTCAAGCAAGGTGTGATTGAAGCGCGAAGTAGCGACGAGCTAAAACATCTTCGTCAGGAAGAACGCCGGCAAAGGCTTAATCAAGCCCGTCGTCAAGCCTGTATTGACCTGTTTCGTCAGGGTGAAGCAATACAACCTGATCGCCTTGATCATCAGCAGGCCCTGTGGATGGAGCAGATCAAGGAGATGGCGACAGGACGCCTTGATTTCCGAAAACTAGAAGACGAAGTCAAAATAATACTGAAGGAACTTCATCTCAATGAGGACACGATAGATCTCTATCGAATGTTGATCAAGCTTGGACAAATTGATCCCCATCAGTTGCCCGCCATGCAGGCCAGTCGATGGTCTTCGGGATTTAGTCCAGAGCTCGAAGCATTAGCAAGGCAATTAGTCGCCGACAGTGAGACAACCAAACCAGGTGATGAGAAACGCCTGGATCTGTGTCATTTGCACTGCGTCACCATCGATGATGTCGACACACGTGACATCGACGACGGTCTTTCACTTGAGAGGAAAGACGGAGGCGGCGCCCGGATTTGGATCCATGTTGCTGATCCTGGGCGTCTGATCGAAGCCGGTTCAGCGCTCGATCAGGAAGCCATGGCCCGTGGCAGCAGTCTGTATCTGGCACAGGGAATCCAATCCATGTTCCCGTCATGTCTGGCAACAGGTCCTTTTAGCCTCCGCAGTGGACGAAGAAACCCAGCCTGGAGTACCTGGGTTGAACTGAATCCAGATGGTGCGATTGAGGCTTACGGAATCATTCGAAGCTGGGTGAAACCTCTTTACAAACTAAGTTATGAAGATGCGGATGAACTGATTGATTTAGCGCCACCAGAAGAAGCGGATCTCGCAGATCTCGATCATCTTCTCAAACGTCGAAAGCACTGGCGTGAAACAAATGGAGCTCTAATGATGGAACTTCCTGAAGGTCGATTTCGCTGTCGCGACAACAAAGCATCACTAGAGATTACGGAGCCCTCCCCCTCCCGTTTGATGGTTGCGGAAGCCATGATCCTGGCGGGTGCTGCAGCCGCTCAGTTTGGCATCGATCATTCAGTTGCTATGCCCTTCCGTAGCCAACTGCCTGCGGAGTTGCCCTCGCCAGGCGAATTGGACGAGTTACCAGAGGGTGCTGTGCGCTTTGCCGCCATCAAACGATGCTTAAGCAGAGGTCTGATGGGAACGAAGCCAGCTGCTCATTTCAGCCTTGGCCTGCCGGCCTATGTACAAGCCACCTCTCCAATTCGTCGGTATGGGGATTTGATCGTGCAACGTCAGATACTTGCCACCTTGAACAATGACCTGCCTTTAAGCGAAGACGATCTCCAAGACCTTGTTAATCAAGTGGATCATTCCACCCGAGAAGGCATTGGAATCAGCCGAGAAGACCAGCGCCACTGGCAGCAGGTGTGGTTTGAATCCCACTCTGAAGACCATTGGCAGGCCGATTTTCTGCGTTGGTTGAGGCCACAAGACCGACTTGGCCTGATTCGGATTGATGCACTGGCGATTGACCTTCCAGCCGAGTGCCCAGCTGGCTGTTCGCCAGGTGACGACCTAACAGTTGAGGTAATTGCTGCCGATTCGGCCTGTGATCAACTCAAGTTGAGGGGACGCTGACTCCAACCAGACCGGCACCGAATTAAAGACGTTGGCTAATCCTCAACCAAGGTCCCCATGGATTCGCCGTTCCAATCAGGCAGGTATCAACAGGCTGGTCCAGCGTTGTCAGCCAGTCATGAACTGACGGCTCAAGGGTGATCACTGGCCAGCTGTTGCCATCGGATTGGTGCAGAGTGAAGCCACCGGTTTGATCGGGAACGAGTCGCCCAGACCAACGGGTTGCTCTGGGATGGTGCAAAGGTCTCTTATTCCTATCGAACCCTGATGCATCTGAATCGCGAGGCCATAGATCGCCTTCCAGCATCCGTTGAGGATCTGCAACGACAGCGGCCTGGCGTTCGCTCCACTGAGGGTGATGCCAAGGGGTATCCCAGAGCGGGACCACCGCAGCAGGAGCCTTCCGGTCATGGATCAAAGCATCCTGCAGAACGCGGACAGGTAGATCTGCTGGCGAACAATTCAGTTCTACGGACAGAGCTGCAGCGGCTCCAGCCGCCTGACCAAGATTCAGAATCAGAGGTTGAAGGCGAGTGGCACCGTTAGCCATATGGCTGGTGCTGAACTGTTTATCGGCTGCCAGGAGATTGTCGACCTCCAGGCTCAGCAGGGCGCCATAGGGAATGCAAAACGGTGTACCAGTCCATCGGCCTCCCCAACGACAACTTTTCACTGCCAGTGGCCAATCCTGGCCGGGGTAATGGTGATCATTCGCATAATTGCCAACTGCAATTGACTGCAGTTCTCCAGCATCATTCAAGGGCAACGCTGCTAGCGAAACCCCTTCGGCCATGGGCAAAAGCTCCTGCTCAATCAACGTATGACGACCGATCATCCGACGGCCCTCACGCCAGTACGGCATCGCCGCTAACCAGGGAGCAGGGCTGCCAGCGGCTTTTGGGAACGCCTTGCCCAGCCGCATCCAACCTTCACTGGCTTCTTGCATCGAGGCAGCAAATCTGAGGCTATGGGCCTGCATGTCCGCATAGAGCTCTTGTTCGGCCTCTTCCCCACGACTGAATGCACGCTCAAGATCGTCGTGCCAATCATTGCCGTGTAACGGCCAATTCAGCATCACCAAGCCAGATGGCAAGCGGCCATAAGTCAGTGTCCGTTCCAACCCGAATGAGTCACAGGCCTTCCGGAAGGGGGCGCTGATATCAGGTTGCGTAGTTGGTTGAATTGTCCCGGCCCGACCCTTTTGCAATCCGTCGCTCTGCAACTGACCGATGACCACCCATGTGGGTGACTGCACCGGCTGCTCAGCAAAGAAGGCTTCGCTTTCCAGTCGCACCCGTGCAGGGGCACTGGGCTCACCCCACGTCTCCTGCGCTTCCCATCCGAATCGAAAGGGCACATCCGCCAACGGCAAGAGATCTCCGCGATCACTGCCATCGATCACCACACGGCAGCCCACCCTGCGATGTTCACCTCCGTGCTCCACGCGCACAGCTGTCAGCACAGTCCCCGCTCGTTCGAGCTCAGAGACTCGACTGCGCCCCCACCACTCAAGATTGGTTTCAGCCCGAACCCACTCCTGCAGGATCGCTTCAGCTGTTGTAGGGCGATAACCGAAACAGCTCACCCAGTTGTGGTCCAAGCCATCAGGCTCGGACTGTTCTAATGCTCGAAGGAACGCACCCCAGAGCCCTGTTTGCCAAGGGGAAAGCTCGTTGCCATCTGGGCAGCAGACCCCTGCAGCACTGACCATGCCCCCCAACCAGGATCCAGGTGTCAACAGCACGGTGCTCGCACCAGAACGGGATGCCTGGATTGCTGCAGCCACTCCACCGGTGCCGCCACCCCAAACGACAACATCAAAATTCTGATCGGCAGCAGCCACGATGCGAGAACGTCCTTGCTTGTGATGGGTTGTTTCTCGAGCTCAGTACAGGAGCTGAGAGCAGGAAACGCAAGCCCAGGCCTACAACAACAAGCCAGTTGACGGTCAACAGCGAAACAAGCAAACCGTCTAATCGATCTCGCACTGCTTGGATCAACGTCAAGCGGTTTGGGCTTAATCAGACCCTGGGAACCAAGCAGAGAACGCTCAACGCCCTGCTAGCGCATCATCCGTTTCTGACGACGAACATGCCCTTCAAGCCGTTCATGAGCTGTTCTGCTTGTGCACGCCCCTCACGCTTGCTCTACGACCGTTGAGCGGATGGCGTGGGACGCCACGACTGCAAGCATCCATCGTTGGAGGCATTGATCGACCTAACGATCGTTCCCCCTCAGAGCGATCACCAAAACGGAAAAGCACCAGATCCATTCCCCTGGTTCCAATCAGACGAGAACGACGTCCCCTCTGTCACCATCCCAACGACCCTGAAAGCAGCGGGTGGGCAACCGATCCAATCGCAATCAAAGACGCGAGCTTGGAGGCAGAACTCAACGACAAGGCATTGCGCTGACGGATACGCGTCAGCGGAGGTCGTTAGGATCCATCGCCACCAGCCCGACCCCCAGAGTGGAGAGGCATTGTCAGGAGCAGACGTCGGAGAGATGACTTACAGCCTCACGACCCCTCTCTATTACGTCAACGACAAACCTCATCTCGGTAGCGCCTACACAACGCTCGCTTGCGATGCGCTGGCCCGTTTCCAACGCCTTGAAGGGCGCGATGTGGTCTTTATCACTGGCGTTGATGAGCATGGCCAGAAGATTCAGCGCACAGCTGCAGATCGCGATGTCAGCCCACAGGAACACTGTGATCGAATCACGCAAAGCTATCGGTCTTTGTGGCATCGCTGGGGCATCAGCAACGATCGATTCGTTCGCACAACCGCTGACAGACACTTGCCCTTAGTGCAAGATTTTTTCCGGCGTTGCGAAGCCAACGGTGATATTCGAATCGGCCGCCAGACCGGCTGGTACTGCGTGGGATGCGAAGAGTTCAAAGATGATCCCGCTGAAGCCAATGATCCGATCTGCCCAATTCACCAGAAACCTCTGGAGTGGCGTGATGAGGAAAACCTGTTTTTCCGTCTCTCCAATTTTCAAGAACGGATCGAACAACTCATCAACGAACCAGACTTCATTGCTCCGGCCAACCGCCGCAAAGAGATTCAGAATTTTGTGGCTGGCGGCCTGCGTGATTTCTCCATATCGCGCGTGAACGTGTCATGGGGACTGCCGGTGCCTGGACATTCCGGACATACCTTCTACGTCTGGTTTGATGCATTGCTCGGCTATCTCACGGCTCTTCTCGACGACGGTGGTGACATCAACCTGGATCGCCTTACCGATGTTGGCTGGCCTGCACAGATGCAGGTGATCGGAAAAGACATCCTTCGTTTTCACGCTGTCTACTGGCCAGCGATGCTGATGTCGGCAGGGTTGCCATTACCCAAGAAAGTATTTGGCCATGGTTTTCTCACCCGAGAAGGCCAGAAGATGGGCAAATCTCTAGGAAACGTTCTTGATCCCGAGCTGCTCTTGGAACGCTGTGGTTCCGATGCTGTGCGTTGGTACCTCTTGCGAGATATTCAGTTTGGTGATGATGGCGATTTCCAACAACAGCGATTCACCGATTTAGTCAATAACGATTTAGCCAACACAATCGGCAATCTTCTCAATCGCACTGCATCAATGGCTCGAAAGTGGTTCAACGACGCCGTTCCACCTTCAGGCAGCGCTACAACCGCTGATCATCCCTTGCGACTCCAGGCCGAAAAAGCAATTTCAGAGACACGTGCTGCCATGCCATTAATGGCTTTCCAGCATGCTTCTGAATCAGTTCTTCAGCTTGCGATTCAGGCCAATGGCTATCTGAATGAACGTGCTCCTTGGAGTCTGATGAAGCAGGACGGCAATGAATCGATCGTCGGTTCAGATCTGTATGCCGTATTGGAATGCTGCCGGATCGTAGGACTGCTGCTAAACCCTTTAGTGCCTGACCTGAGTCTTCGAATTCTGGAACAGCTCGGCCAGGATGGCATGCCCGAGAATTGGAATGATTCCCTTGTTTGGGGGAAGCTTGTGAGCCATCAGTCCCTTCCTAAACCAAACCCGGTGATGCAGCGCCTCGAACTGGAGACTCCCCTTTGACGCACCGCCGGAACAAACGGTTCACGCTCGGCGCCCTATGCCTTGCCACTGTCCTTTTCGGTTGCGAAGGAGCAGATCGCGCCTCATTACCTGACGCACCGCCCTTTGTCTTTCGATCGCTCGAGTTACGTCAGAAACGTCCCAATGGCCAACGTGACTGGGATTTGACTAGTCCTGAGGCCCGTTACGAATTCAGCAGAAGACTCGTGCGAGCCAGCCGTCCAGAGGGGACTCTCTACCGCGATGGACAGGAAACCTTCCGAATCAGCGCTAACCGCGCCACCGTCGTCAATGACGGCGAGCTCGTGCTGCTTGAAGGCAATGTGAATCTCCAGCAGTTACAAGGCCAGAAAGTGCTGATCAAAGGGGATCGCTTGCGCTGGACTCCCGCTGCTTCGTTACTGGTCATGGAGCAACGTCCTGAAGCGATTGATCCAATGTCTCGGATCAAGGCCAGCAAAGCTCGCTTGCATCAGCTAACGGAAGACCTCACACTGCTCGGCAACGTCCAACTCGAACGCTGGACAGAGCCACAGGGCCAGAGAGCAGGTCGCCATGCCGATGTTGTGGTTCGGAGTGGAGAAGCTGAGTGGAACCTGGCGGATGGGGATCTCCAGGCCCGTGGACCCGTGCTCGGTCAACGCCGCGGCGAAGGGCACAAGACTCTCCAGCAGCTGCATGCTGAACGTTTGAAAGGCAATACGGTTGAAGGATTAATCGATCTGATCGGACCGGTTCGCGTGTTAGCTCCCGACCGTGAAGGCCAACTGGAGGCCGCCACTACAACCTGGGACTTCGCCAAGGACGCCCTGATCAGTCGAAAACCATTCAACGCAACCATGAAGGAGTCTCGGCTCCAAGGAGATGGCTTCCGCATCGATATGGGCCAAACAACTGTGACTGTGCTTAGCGCCTGCCAAATGAACCAGCCTGGAGAGACGCTGAAAGCAAACCAATGCAGTTGGGACTGGACCTCAAACCGCGTCTCCGCACGAGGCAATGTGGTGGTCGAGCGCCCATCCAATCAACAGATCACGCGAAGTGATCGTCTGGACGGCACTGTTGGAGACAAAGGCACTGTGATCTTCAGCTCACCCGGCGGCACAGTGCAATCCGAGCTCAACATCCAGGAGGAGCAGGAGCGTCCGCTTGGACAGGCAAAACGTCGTTCGTCTCCAGTGTCATTCTGAGTCGTTCACACCAACCGGAAAACCAGCGTTCATCGGAACGACTGAAACAACGTTCCGACCAACCCCCAAGCACAACCCAACCCCGCTCCCCTAGGGGATGCACCATGACCGCCGGTAGTCCAGGCAGAACAGGATCGAATTCACTGCTTCCGGGGTAGAGGGCAGTTTTGACAAGGGAAACCAGTTTTCCCTGGGTGCGGGAGCGTTCACAGATGGCTCCAGGGGAGAACGTTTCACTGGGTGGGGACGACGTGGAGGAATCCCCTTCTGGCAAGGGCGGCACCAAACCACGTCGGAGCACTACACGTTGATCCCAGGCCACCAAAATTGTGGCCGCGGAGGTGGCAGTCAGCAGTAGGTGACTGCCCCAGGCGAGCTCGGTGCGGGTCGCATCATTCAATCCCAGTTCCATCCGCAAACCTTGAGTTCCGCCAAGGACAACCGCCTCAGGTGACAGAGGTTGGGCCCTGGTCCAGAGCACCGCGACCAGCATTAAGCCAACGGCTGCCATGGCAGCCAACACCTCCGCTCTCTGCAGACTGGGATTGATCGAAGGTGCGCTCAGGCCATTGCCAATGGCGAGCAGAAGTAAAAGCACGCCCGACGAAAGGCTGACTCTGGCACCAAAGGGCATGGAGAAGGTTGGGGGTGGCAGATCGAGTCACTCTTGCTCAAATAGTGGTGAATGCACCAGGGACCATGGACTCCGCCGAAGCGTTTGCCGCCGTCGCTCTGGGTGCTGTTGCCTGTGATGGAGTGCTGGGCAAGGACGAAGCGCATGCGCTGCGACGTCAGCTCGAGTTCCGCACGCCTTACTGCACCCGCTCCGAGGCGGAGATGGGAGACCTTTTTGACCGTTTGTTGACGCTGTTGCGTCAGGAGGGATTGAATCAGTTGGTCAATACGGCTCTACCGGCGCTGTCCACGAGCCAGCAGGAAACAGCCTTGGCACTAGCAGCTCAACTGGTGCATGCCGACAAGGTCGTTGCAGAGGAAGAAAGCACGTTTCTTGAGTTGCTTTGCACGATGATGACGCTCCCTTCCGGTCGCGCTTCTTCGATCGTTGAGGCCATCATGGCTCTCAACCGCGACAGCCTTGCCGGCTAAAGGCAGACTGCTCATAACGCTTACCAAAAACGATGCTGCGGATTCGATCGATCGTTGCCGGTTTGATGGCAACTTGCCTCAGCCTGATACTGCTTGTGCCAGCCGCGGTTGCAGTCTCGCCGCTCGACTTCTCAGCCACAGCTCCGAATGAAAGCGTGATTGATAGCGCTGATGTACTCAGCCGCTCAAGCCGCTCCGATATTGCTGCCCGCCTTGAGCAACTCAACGCTCAGCGGCTCGATGCCCGCCTGGTGACACTCCGCCGTCTCGACTACGGCTTGAGCCTCAATCAATTCGGAGAAGACCTGATCACGCGGTGGTCCGACGACCGCAATGCAGTCCCTCGTCTCTTGTTTCTGATTGAAGCGAACAATAAGCAGGCAGCAGTTGTGGCCGATCCATTGCTGTCTGATCGGATCCCAACCGATCTCCTCCGCAGCACAGCCCGAACCACGATGACCCAGCCCCTCAGGGACGGTGATCGTTACCGGCAGGCCAGTCTGGATGCAATCACTCGGCTTGAAGTCGTGCTCGCTGGGGGCGCTGATCCTGGTCCCCCAGTTGAGCTGGAGCGCACCACACTCCCCACCAATGTCCCCACCGCCGAGGAAACGAAGGAGAGCAATGCTTTTGTTTGGGTTGTCGTTCTGCTGGTAGTTGGCACCATCATCCCAATGGCCACCTGGTGGGTCTTTTCACGCTGATCCACGCTCTACTCGGTCATGCCAATCCGCAACTGGATCAACACCTTCGGTCAGGCCAAATCTCGCGATCTGAACAGCGACCTTGATCGTGGCTATGAATCGGCCCTGTTGATCCAGAGCCTCGAACTTGAGTACTACGGCGATCGACCGATCAGGCCAGACCTTGAGCTGTCAGTACCAACGTCCGTGCAGGCCACGGTTCTGCGCAAATTCCGTGCGGCTCTGAACATCTGCCGCACCAGCCTTGACCATCTCGAACCCATTCGTGGACAGCTAGACACTCAGGAACTGCGTCAATTGCAGCTGATCGAAGCTGTGGTCAGCCGGTATTCACCGAGACGAACGGCCTCAGCACCCACCATGAGCCGGGAACCGGATCCGTTGCCGCGCTCTTTTCTCGGTGTCTTGGACTCCGTCAGACGCCAGCTCGATCCCACTGCTGAAGCCACTCTTGTGGCTGGATTCCGCAGGCGAAGGGACTCCACTTTGATTTCGCTCAAAGTGCTCCTCCTGCTGATTCTTGTGCCCCTCCTGATTCAGCAGACAAGCCGGACCTATCTGATTAGCCCGATGGTGGATCGGTTTGCTCCAGACCTGCCATTCCTCAGCTACCCAAAAACCCAACTAGAAGAAGAGGCGGTTGAGAAGCTACGCGTCTTTAAAGCTGAAATTGAATTTGATGCTCTTCTCAAGGGCAAGGCGATTCCAAGCCAGCAGGAATTGCAACAGGCGCTTTCGACTAAAGCAGAGGAACTGAAAGAGGAGGCAGACGCTGCCAGCACTCATGCCATCAAGAATGTTCTTTCAGATCTCGCTGCCTTAATGGCGTTCGTGATGGTCTGTCTCTTCAGCCGCGAGGAACTTCGCGTCCTCCGTGGCTTTTTCGATGAAGCCGTCTATGGCCTTAGTGACTCGGCCAAGGCCTTTGCCATTATTCTCTTCACCGATATTTTCGTTGGGTTTCACAGCCCAGAAGGCTGGACGGTATTACTTGATGGGATTGCCAATCATTTTGGATTTCCAGCCCGAGAAAATTTTATCCTGCTATTCATCGCCACATTCCCGGTGATTCTTGCCACCATTTTCAAATACTGGATCTTCCGGTATCTGAATCGGGTCAGTCCTTCCTCCGTTGCAACTCTGCGTGGGATGAACGGTGGTGGCTAAGCCAGGTCTTGTCTTGGTCAGCGGTCCAAGCCGTGGCGGCAAAAGTCGTTGGGCGGAGTCATTACTGAAACAGCAGGCCAAGGTCACCTATCTGGCCACATCTGCCAACCGACCTGACGACCCCTCCTGGCAATCAAGACTGAGGTTGCATCGTGAACGGCGTCCTCAGCGATGGGGGCTGATCGAAACGACCTCAGACCTGCCAGAGACCATCACCAGATGTCCCAAGGATGAAGCCCTTCTGGTTGATTCCGTCGGTGGATTCGTGGCTTGGTGCCTCGACCTCGACCAGGAGCAGTGGGAGCAGCGCTCAAATCAGCTGGTAATGGCAGTGGAACAGCCAAATCGAATGGTCGTGATGGTCATCGAAGAGACGGGATGGGGGGTCGTTCCGGCAACCCCCATCGGCGGCCTCTTCCGAGATCGCTTAGGACTACTGGCTCAACAGCTCGAGACAAGAAGCGACCGCAGTTGGCTTGTGCTTCAGGGACGAGCCATTGATTTGCATGCGATCGGAGAACCGGTATGACCCTGGCGACATCTCCTCTCAGGATTGCCCTCTTCGAACCTCGAATCCCACCAAATACAGGCAACATCGCCAGAAGTTGTGCAGCTTTTCAACTGCCGCTGTCACTGATTGAACCCCTCGGCTTCAGCATCGATGATCGGGCGCTTAAAAGGGCTGGACTGGATTACTGGCCTCATGTCGACGTAACGGCACACGAGAATTTCAAGAGCTTTCTGGAGGCTCTGCCAAAGCCATACCGACTGATTGGCTGCAGCCGCCATGGAGGTAGCTCATTGAGTGAGTTCCAGTTTCTTGCAGGCGATGTCCTGCTTTTTGGCCGCGAAGACACCGGCCTTCCAGCGGATGTACGCGATCAATGTGATCAGATCTGCACAATCCCAATGCGCGGGCATGAGAATGTGCGAAGCCTCAACCTTTCGGTCTCGTCTGCCCTGGTGAGCTTCCAGGCAGGGATGCAGCTGGGTTTGTGGTGATCGACAACCTGGGCCATGCCCCCTTGCGAGGTCGTGTTCTTGCCGCTACTTTCAGCCGGTCTAAGGCTTTTCGCGGTCCATCCGCAGCTGTTCTGCTTGCTCGCTTTGATGAAGCCCCTGCTGACTCTGGCTTTAACCTCCGCACTACCAATTGTGGGAATTGCAGCCATTGGCAGTTTGCCAGGTGTCGCAGATGGACAGCACAACGTCACCGCACAGAACTTTCTGCTCGCAACAGCACCACCTCCGGTCCAAGAAACACGTCTCTGGGTTCGTTTGATCTCTGATGTGTCTCTCTCCACTCTTGCCGACGATCTCGACCTGAATGTGGACACATTGGTCGAACTCAATGAGCAGACCGATGAGGCAATCCTCAAGAAAGGAGCTTGGGTTGTTCTCCCAGAGACCAATCAGCGTCTAATTGCTCTCTCGAGTCATCTCAATTCAAGTGAAATTCGCGATTCAGCTCCTCTAACCGCACCGCCTACGCCGTCCGATGTCGTCAGGGTCTCCACTGGCGATTCAATTGTCTCCATCGCCACTGATCATGGCCTCACTCTTGCAGAGATTCGCCAGCTGAACCCAGGCCTCAATCTCGCCAAACTTGTGATCGGATCCGATGTACGGGTCGCCAATGCTGCACAAGGTTCACTCTTGGCAATCCGGCCAGGTGTTTCCGGCGGCGCCAGTTGGCCGAATCTTCCTTCCTTACCTGGAGGCCTAGATCCGACTCGGATTCAGAGTTTTCTATGGCCTGCCAAGGGAGTCTTCACCTCGGGCTATGGATGGCGTTGGGGTCGGATGCACAAAGGTATTGACATCGCCAACAACGTTGGCACACCGATTATCGCTGCCAAGGACGGCATTGTTGCTTATTCAGGCTGGAGCAGTGGCTACGGCTATCTAGTGGAACTTAGTCATGGAGATGGTTCATCCACACGCTATGCCCACAACAGCAGACTGTTAGTCCGCAAAGGTCAGATAGTGCCTCAGGGCCAAACAATCTCGTTGATGGGTAGCACTGGTCGCAGCACAGGACCCCATCTCCACTTTGAGATCCGTAAAGCCGGTGGTGCAGCAGTTGATCCAATGGCGATGTTGCCAAGTCGCCGAGCCTGATCCGCGTCGGACGATCGTTTAAACTATTTGGGTCACGACAGGGTAGCTCAGCTGGTTAGAGCGGCGGATTCATAACCCGCAGGTCGGGAGTTCAAGTCTCCCCCTTGTCATTTAAGCAAAAGGCTCACTAACAGCTAGTGAGCCTTTTTAATGCCTTAACTATCAATGCTAATGGGTGTTTTTAACGCATCTCGATGGCATTAAGGCGATCTCGGAATGACTGAGGTGCCATTGCAGCTTGTTCAGGTAGAAGGCTGTCGCCGCTATGGTTCTCCAGAGCATTGGGGCGACGCTGGGCGCGAACAGACTGGCCTTTCCTCGGCTTCACCTGAAGTGTGAGAGCACGGGTCTGAGGGTCACGAACAAGTGGTTGAGCCCTGAGCTCACTACGGACCTGATTGAGAAGTCGAAAATGACCGGTACTACTGAATTTCCTAAGAAGAGCCTGATCCCAGGCCATGGAACGTTTGATCATGCCCCCATCTTAGAGCCGCACCTGCTGCAGCTCAAAGTGACCCGACAAGGGATCCGTTGACGCAACAACCGTGATAAATTGACAAAAGCAAGTGGTAGTGGGATCGACTTCGCCTTAGCGATCGATTGACCACCACAGCTGAACCATCGCTCTTCCATCATGACTGCCACCGGCTGTCTGCGAGTGGGTCAACAGGCCCCTGATTTCACCGCCACCGCAGTGGTTGACCAGGAATTCAAAGAGATCTCACTGTCTCAGTATCGCGGCAAGTACGTGGTGCTGTTTTTCTACCCACTAGATTTCACCTTCGTGTGCCCCACGGAGATCACCGCATTTAGCGATCGCTATGCGGACTTCTCCAGCAAGAACACCGAAGTTCTAGGCGTCTCTGTTGACAGCCAGTTCAGCCACCTTGCCTGGATCCAGAGTCCCCGCAATCAAGGCGGACTTGGCGATATTGCCTATCCCCTCGTTGCTGATCTCAAGAAAGAGATCGCATCTGCCTACAACGTGCTTGACGAGGATGCAGGGGTGGCTCTTCGCGGCCTGTTCATCATCGATCCCGATGGCGTGATCATGCACGCGACAATTAACAACCTGCCAGTCGGTAGGAACGTTGATGAAACACTTCGCGTTCTCCAAGCCTTCCAGTACGTACAGTCCCATCCCGATGAAGTCTGTCCTGCTAACTGGACCCCAGGCGAAAAGACCATGAAGCCCGATCCAGTGGGCAGCAAAGAATTCTTTGCTGCAGTCAACTGATCATTTCATTGATCTTATTGTGCCGCCCCTAAGGGCGGCTTTTTTATGGCAACGCTGATTGTGGAGGTTCCTGAGTGGCATGAAGATCCTGAACAACAGCTGTGGCGGAATGCTTACCAAGCAACGCTTTTAATGCATCCATCAGATTCACATCCATCGCGACTCGACTTCCATCACTAACAACCACGCGAGTCAGGGTTGGCAATCCACCTTGCCTTGCACGTAGGTACACAGGTTCCACGTACAAAAGAGCTTTACCTAGAGGAAGAACCAATAGATTTCCCTGAACCACTTCAGAGCCTGCTCGGTCCCAGAGTCCGAATTGCTGACTAATGACAGGGTTCTGATTGATCAAGGCTTGGATTTGCTCCGGACCAAAAATGGGTAGATCGGGAGGGAAACGAATTAATACCAGTTCTCCATAATGAGGACTATCGCTACGTGCGGCCAGCCAGGCTGACAGATTGGGACGGGCCAACGGGGTGAGTGGTTGAAGCAATAGAAACTCTGAACGCTGCGCGGGCGTGAGCTGTGCAGTGATGTGATATGGAGCGACTGGAATTTGGCGTTGACCGTAAAGTTCTAAGGGGACCTGCCAAACATCATCACCGCTATAGAATGTACGCGGGTCGGTGACGTGGTATCGGAGTAATTGTTGAACTTGGAGTTGAAACATATGGCTGGGAACCATTAGATGATCGCGCAACTGTGTTGGCATCGCATCTAACGGCTGAAAAAGCTCCGGGAAGAGCTTCATCCATCCACCAATCATCGGATCATCCGGCTCACTCACATAGAGATGAACATTTCCGTTGTAAGCATCAACAACAGCTTTCACGGAATTCCGCACGTAGCGCATCGAAGTGCCGTCTGGCAGATCGGCTGCGTAGGGATAGGTACTTGAGCTGGTATAGCCATCAACGATCCAATACTGATTCTGTGCACTGTCATAACCTGCTTGTTCACCTTCGATCGGCACTGAGACAAGATAGGGATCACCTTCAAATGAGAGAAATGGAGCCAGTGCTTTCACTCTCTTACGTACATCTCGGCGCAGAAGAAGCTTGGAGCTTGTCTTCAGTGATCCCGTATTCAGCAAGCGTGGCTCCTTGAGGTAAACCGCTGCTGTAAGTCGTTGCCAGGGGTTTGACAAAGGAACTCCTGCATTGCCGGAATAGTGGTTATAAGTATTCTCATCGCCTTCAGGAAAGTCAAACTCCTGAACGCTTGTAGGAGCAATGGCATAAGGGGATGGCAGCATGCCGAAATACAAGGCTGCACGACCAATTGGCACCCGCTTTTCTACATCTTCCTGAGTGATACTCAACGATTCATTTCCTTGAATTCGGGTGGCTTTACCCAAGTCGCTAATGAAGTATTCAGGCAATCCATCAACGGCCCGTGTATTCACAGGGCTCAGAGTAAAACCGTAACCATGGGTAAAGACAAAGTGACGATTGAGCCACGTACGAGAGCGATCGGGGAGTGCGGCCTGATCCAGTTCCCTTGCCGTGATGATGACTTGCTGTCGCTGACCTGGATCGGCAGTGATTTGATATCGGTCAACGGCAGCACTGGAAAAGCGGTAGTAAACGCGCAGCTGCTGCAATTGCCGATTTGTGGCCAGCAACGGCTGACTATCCCAGAGTCGAACATTGTCCAAAGTGCTGGCACCTTCAACGAGATCCTCTGGACGGACCCTCGAGGCTGGATTGAGCGACCTGGTCGTGATCGCATCGAGTTGAAATGCTCGTCTGGTGGCCGCTATCGCATGGGTGAGATAGGGACGTTCAAGCTTGAGTTCACGGGGCCGAACCACCAGCCAATCGAGTGATGGTGTGAGCAGGAGTTCAGCCAACAGTGCAGCGAACAAGAGTGTTGTAGCCCAGGCGCGCCATTGGCGGCGATGCATCGCCCACGGCAAAGGCAGCACCAGTACAGCCAGCGCCAACATCGACAACGACTCGATCTGGCGCAATGGCAAAACCAAATGCACATCAAGCCATCCAGCGCCTGCCACAACGCCGTCCTGGGTCCACAGCAATTGATGACGAGACAGCCAGAGCAATGCGGCAAGCAAAGCAAGAATCAGCGCCAGGAATGGGCGAAGTCGCTGCCGTTCAATCGGCTGGAGCCCGGGGAATGACCAGTTAGAAACATCGGCAGGACGGCTAAAGCGACGCAGTAGTGCTGTAGCGACTGTCAGAACAAGCTGTGCGAGCAGCAACTGCAACAGCAGTGCGATGGCAGAGAAACGACCTAAGCCGAAGCTCACATCGGCACCGAAAAGAGGCTCAAGCTCACCGGTTGCAGGAATATTCAGGGCCAGTGCCCACAATCCCCAAGCCCGAGCAGCAGTGAAACAGGTGCATAAGCTGCCAAAAATGAACAATGGTGCCGTTCGAATCCGCCGCGATCGCGCAATGAGTGCAACAGCGATCAAGAGAAGAAGGGTGCAAGCAATCGATGGGTGACCAGTCATTGGTTGTTCCCACCAATGTCCAAGGCTGAACGGGTTGGTGCAAGCCAGCCAGGCCAAACGCATCAACACCGCCAGAGCAACAACGACCGCCCCCGCAGTGATCAACAGCATCAAGCCATAACGCCATCCGCTCAGAGCAAAGCGATGGGAATCGTCCGATGAAACTGAGGAATGATCGTCAGAGAGCTGCAGCCAAGAACTTCGCCAAAAGGCTCCAAGCGAAGCGACCGTGAAGGCTAAAAAGCCAGCGATAATCTGAAAAGTCCAGCGCTTAACAAGCACCGCCTGGAGAGAGAACTGCTCGAACCAGAGCCACTCAACCTGAAGACGGCAGAGCAAGACAAAGGCCAGGATAAGAATGGCCGAACCAAGCCAGAATTGACGCCGACGCCACGGTCGACATTCAAGCTGGCGATGACTCCTACCTCGATTGGGACGACTCAATCCCTGGCGATCAGCTAACCCAAATTACTGGCTACTGCTCGAAAGGCCGGCGAGTTGCATGAAACGCTCCGTATGCAGTGTTTCTTCAGCGATCAGTGATTCGACAAGGCGATCCATAATCTCGCGACGCGGCTCAAGCAGGGCAATGGCCTCATTCAGGGAGTCCTTTGCAAGGGAGCGGATTTGAGCATCGATCTCGCGACCTGTGCTTTCGGCATAGGTGGGGCGCGCATGCATCAGGTCACGGCCAAGAAAGACCTCATTGCCAGCGGCCTCGAGAGCCACCGGGCCCAACTGCGAAAAACCAAAGCGGGTCACCATTTCCCTTGCAAGCTGACTCACCATTTGCAAATCACCGCTTGCACCTTGGGTCACCTCTCCAGAGCCAAAGACGACGATTTCCGCGGCTCGACCACCTAAAGCCACAACCAACCTGGCCCGCAGCGCTGCCCGGGTGATCAGACCGGAATCAATCACCTCATCATCTGGCCAAAACCTGGTGAAACCACCAACCCCTCCACTTCGAGGCAAGAGCGTGACCTTGTCGACCGTCCCAGCCTGAGGCGTCAGCGCTGCCACCAATGCATGGCCGATTTCGTGATAGGCAATCAGTCGTTTTTTGGCGTTGTCTTGGAGAGGAGCTGCTGTCAACCCCATCGTGATTCGTTCGAGCGCGCACTCAACCTGCTCGTCACCGATGGCATTGGCGTTTTGACGTGCCGTGAGGATGGCCGCCTCATTGAGCAGATTCGCCAGATCAGCACCTGAGAAACCGGGTGTTCGTTTCGCCCATTCAGCCAGATCCACACGGTCATCGAGTGGGCGCGTGCGGGCATGGACCGCAAGGATGGCCTCACGACCTCGACGGTCGGGCAAATCCACATGGATACGGCGATCAAAACGACCCGGCCGCATCAAGGCGGTATCCAACACATCAACGCGATTCGTAGCCGCCAACAAAATCACACCCGAGTTATCAGCGAAGCCATCCATTTCGGTGAGCAGTTGATTCAGGGTCTGCTCACGTTCATCGTTTCCACCACCAATTCCCGCTCCGCGCTGACGACCAACCGCATCAATCTCGTCAATGAAAACAATGCAGGGAGACTTTTCCTTTGCCTGCCGAAACAGATCTCGCACACGAGAGGCACCGACACCCACAAATAACTCGACAAATTCGGAGGCCGCCATTGAGAAAAAAGGAACACCGGCCTCGCCAGCAATCGCCTTGGCAAGAAGCGTTTTTCCTGTTCCAGGGGGGCCAACAAGCAAAACACCACGTGGGATCTTGGCTCCAAGCCGAATGAAACTCTCAGGTTCTCTCAAGAAGGTGACCACCTCTTGCAGTTCATCCTTGGCTTCGCTGATGCCAGCGACATCTTCAAAGCGAACGTTGAGATCGTCCTGTGGTTTCACCCTCGGCTGGCTTCGGCCGAAACCCATCGCACGATTAGCAACCTGTGCAGAACGTCGCAGCAGGAAGGAAAGACCAACAACAATCAACAGAATCAGGCCAAAGTTGCCCACGACCCCCGCAAGAGCCTGTTCCTGGCGTAAGTCCTTAACCGTGAGAGGAACCCCGGCAGATTCAGCTGTACGTAAAACCTGTTGATCGTTGGCAAGGATCGAGACGGTTGCCTTGCGACCGTCCGAATACTCCACCAGGACCTCACGACGCTGTGGAATCAACGTCAATTCCTTGACGTCGCCCGATCGGATCTCGCGGAGTAATTCGCTGTAGATCGGTTTGGATTCCGACTTGGGACGAGCCAGGGTGTCAGGGCTCTGGGGGCGGTCCGAAGGGCCTGAACTCACAGCGTTTCAGCGTTGATAAAAGCCTAGCGATTTGACGAGAGGACTCTCGACAGGGGAAGATCATCGTTTGGCTGAAGTTCGCCGGCAATGGCTGTACCCAAGAAGAAAACCTCCAAGGGCAAGCGCAATCAGCGCCATGCTGTCTGGAAGGCCAAGGCGGCCACAGCGGCGCAACGCGCCATGTCACTTGGAAAATCAGTGCTGAGCGGTCGTGCCCAGGGATTTGTCTATCCGGTCTCCGAGGTTGACGACAGCGAAAGCTGAGCGTTAGCGCAGCTCACGGATGACGCGCTCATCCGTGAGCTCGACCACAACATCAGCTTGATTGATCGACTGAAGAGACTCTTGCGGAAGAGCCGTTTCAATCATTCGAATAAAACCTTCTAGCTCTTGAGTCGACAGACGCACACCCGTTCTGGACTCCATGCTTTGTTCCTGTTGCTGTTTCCAGAGTCGGCTGGCAAACACACCGGGTGCCCGCAGATGCCAGAGCTGATCGAGTGATTGCCACAGCCATTGGTAATCCTCCAGCTTGGTCAACGCCTGCTGGCGGTAGCTCAGCTCTTGGGCCGTCAGCTCAGGGTCAAGGCTTCGATTCGCTTGCGGTGACGCCCCCAAGAACCAACCCTCCAATAACAGAACATCTGCACTGGAGTGCTGCCAACCACAACGATCGCCTCGGCCACCGCGAAGAGATTTATCAAATTGAGGGGTGCGCAACTCGCCGGTTTGGCGCCATCTGGACAAACATTCCTGGATCAGAACCAGATCATGACTTCCAGGCAGAGCGCGGGGAACTGACCAGGGATTGCCCCTCATCGCCTGGTCCATCTCCGATGCGGGCCAGTAGAAATCATCGAGAGACACCACCGAAACGGACAGGCCCAGCTCAGATGCAGCCATGTCAATCCATTTGGCAAGACTGCTTTTTCCGCAGCCAGGCAAACCGCTGAGACCGATCAACTGGCGTGGCAAGCATCCGCAACAGCTTTCAAGTCTTGTCAGCAGAGGAAAACCAACACACCACAACCAATCTGCTGCCACTGGAAATGGCCAGGCTGCCAAGGCCAGTGCGGTTCCGCCTCGTTGTTGCCAGTGCTCAACCCAGGCCTGGGGTTCCGACCATCCAAGCCGATCGAGCAGATCGGTATGGCCTGGAACGGAAGCAGACAGGTCCAAACGATGCTCAGGAACCAAGTTTGTAGGCCTCAAGAACGACGGCATACACAACCCCGATCCTGAGGTTGTCGAGAGCCAACCACGACATCGGCCAAGGATCCGCAACGACTTTGGTGCGCAACCGGATCATCAATTCAACGAGCAACACCAACACCAACACCACAACGGGGCGCTGACCAATCTTCTGGAGGTAATAACTGGTGAAATTGCTGCCCAGAAAAAAGCCGATCAACAGGGCCAAAACCCCGATGCTGCGACGCTTCCATGGTCCGGTGAAGGCAGGCCGAAGCTGCTGGCCAAGTTGGCGCTGAAGACATGCATAGCGGGTGAGCTGGAGCGCCATCAGCAGGTTGAATCAACAAGAGATTGCAGATACTCCAGCGTGACCATGCCTTTGGCACAAGGGGGGCCTGACGTTTGGAGATGTGGGAGGGTCGCCTCGCCAAGGTGATTGAAGACGGCGCAAGCGCGATGTAACTGCTTTGGTAACTGCTGATCCCAGAGAGAAGGCGTGACCAAACAAGTCAGAGAAGCCTCGTGAGCAGCAATCAGACCGGCCGCAGAATCCTCGATCGCAACTGATCCATCAAGGTCTGCACCACTGCGCTCCAGCGCACAGAGATAAGGGTCGGGATAGGGCTTGTGACGTTCCACATCGTTGGCACTCACCACGCCATCGAAGGGAACGTCTGCATTGGCAAAAAGTCCTTCCAGAAGTGCTTCGACCGAGGCGCGACCACTGCTGGTGACAATCCACTGCTGAAGTCCTGCGTGGACGAGCTGATTGAGCAGCCGACTCACTCCAGGCCGCAAGCTCACAGCGCCGCCACGGATGCGATTGAGATAGTGAAGCTGTTTGCAACGACGCAAGTCCTCGAGCTGGGTGGCGTCGAGTACCTCTCCACGTTCTATGGCGTATTGGGCAACCCTTTGGGTCCCTCCCGGTATGGCCAACAAACGTTGGTACTCAGCCCGATTCCACTGCCAGCCCCATCCCAAATCAGCAAAGGCCTGGTTGAAGGCCGGACGATGGCCATCCATCTCCGTATCGGCAAGGGTTCCATCCACGTCCCAGAAGACCGCTTGCAATCGGGGCATGAATCCTCACTGCCAAGGGTTCACCCAGCTTGGATCAGCCCCACAATGCAGAGACTTGATGCTTCATCTCTTTGCCCACAGCCGTTCTCCCACAGCTCTGGCAACTGCCCCGTCCCGCAGGGAGAAATCCACTCTCCGGTGTCGCCCTGCCGATTGCGCTGCGTGCTGTGCTGGCAAGGAGAGGCACCGAAACAGTTGAGAGCGCTGAAGCCTGGATTCAGCCTCCGGATCTGCCCCCTGCCGACGGCCACTTCCCCGATCTCAAGATTGCTCTAGCTCGTCTTGTCATCGCCTGTGAGCAACAGGAACGGGTCGCGATCTGCGGTGATTACGACGCTGATGGCATGACCAGCACAGCGTTGTTGATCCGAGCGCTTCAAGCCCTTCAGGCCCAGCCAATTGCCGCGATCCCCAGTCGCATGGACGATGGGTATGGACTCAACTCACGCATGGTTGAGGAGCTCCACGCTGACGGAGTCAATCTGCTTGTGACCGTCGATAACGGTGTGGCAGCAGCAGAAGCACTCTGTACCGCCAGAGCTCTTGGAGTGGAAGTGATCATCACCGATCACCACACCATCCCGGACCCACCACCGCAGGTTCTGGCCTTGGTGCACCCTGCCACCACACCTGAACATTCTCCGTATCGAGGATTGGCGGGGGTGGGACTGGCCTTCGTGCTAGCACGCTGTCTCGCCGAGGCTCTGAATCAACCTGACGCGATCACCAGTGCAAGGGACCTGTTTTGTATCGGTACGATCGCAGACATGGCACCCCTCACCGGGGCGAATCGAGTTTGGTTGCAGGAAGGACTTCGCAGTCTTCACAGAACAAAGTGCGCTGGATTAAAGGCCTTGCAGCAGCTCAGTGGACTCGAAGAACGACCTTTGAGAGCTGACGATATTGGCTTTCAAATCGCGCCACGGATCAATGCGGTGGGTCGACTTGGTGAGCCACGACTGGTGGTGGATCTGCTTACTGAAGACAACGCCGACACAGCAGTGCAACTCGCACGACAATGTGATGGATTGAATCGCCAGAGACGCGAACTGTGTGATGCGATCGAGGCGGAAGCGACGGCCCTTGTCGAGGCAGACGCGCAACCTCTGCCTCCATTTCTGCTCCTAGCTCAAGGGCATTGGCACCACGGGGTGATTGGCATCGTCGCGGCAAGACTGATGGATCATTACCAACGTCCAGCCGCGTTGCTGGCAGCAGAAGGCAATGGACTGATGCGGGCCTCAGTCCGCGCACCAGAAGGCTTTGCTGTCGACCAAGCCCTGCACGCCTGTGCCAAGCACCTTGAGCGTTTTGGAGGACACCCTGCCGCTGGTGGTTTCACCGTGAAGCCAGAGCGGGTTGCGGCACTGCATGAGCAGCTGAATGACGTCGCCGCTGAATGGATGACGTCGCGCCATCAGGGAGTTGTTTTGCAGCCAGAGGCTCTACTGCGATTCGATCAGATCGACAGAGGCCTTTGGTCGTCGTTGCAGAAACTCGAACCTTTTGGAATCGGCAATCCAACTCCATTGTTCTGGGCACGTGATTGTGAGGTGATTGATCAGCGTCAGCTGCGGGGAGGTCATCTCCGCTTACGCCTGAGGCAGGGAGAAACACTGCATGACGGCATCGCCTGGCGATGGAAAGGAGGAGCCTCCACTCCAGAACGGATTGACCTCGCCTTCAGGCTCTCTCTGAATCGATGGCAAGGAGAGGAACGACTGCAGCTGGAGATCCAGGCCATTCGTGCCCATCACCCAACCATCGTGCTGCAACGTCATGGCCAGGAGTATCAGTGCGAACAAGTGAAGCCTGGAACGATCGTCCTCGCCAATGCTTCCGGCCAGAAGCTCGTGATTGATTACCGCGATGACGGCCTACATCAGTGCGACGACAACAGGGCCTCGCACCCCTACGTTGCAGCCCTGATCGAAGAGGCCGCGATCGGCCTCGGACTGCAGCCATGAGTTTGGATCCGAGGCACCGCCATCACCTCTTCCCAGAACTACTTGACCTCAAATACTCATCACTGCGCAGCCTGGTGCGTCATTTCATCGGCCTGTTGGTGGTCGGTATCGCCATTGGATTGGCCTGTTGGCCTCTGAACATTGTCGATCGTTTACAAGACAAACTGTTCGACTTGCTTCCAACCGAAGCCGGTGAATGGTCAGCCCCAGGCCTGCTGGTCTGTTTGATGCCGTTAGCGGTGATGCCAATCCTGCTGTTGCTTCAGCGTGGTCCCTGGAAAGCCGGCGCAGGCTCAGGCATCCCCTCCACCATGAATGCGCTAGAGGATCCGGCGCTGATGGCGGGTGCAATGGCGGCACCGGGAACGATTCAACGTGGTGTGCTCTGGTCCATTGCCACAACGGCAATGCTTCCCCTCGGAAGGGAGGGTCCAGTTGTCCAAGTAGGAGCCGCTGTGGCCAGAGCTCTGCAACGACGCTGCGGAGAGTGGCTTCCCAGCCTGAATGAACGACAACTGGTGGCGATCGGTGGTGGAGCAGGCCTGGCAGGCGGATTCAATACTCCAGTGCTAGGCGCGGTGTTCATGCTCGAGGAGCTCACCACCGATTACGCCATCACAACGATCTGGCCGGCCCTTGTCGTCAGTGTTGCCGCAGCCGGTTTTAGCAACTTTGGTGGAGTGCCTCTGTTCGGTCTCGGCGTCATCAATGTGATGACGCCTGAATCTGAGCAACTGCTGTTGGCGATCCCCATCGGTCTTGCCGGTGGAGTCGTGGGTGGATTGTTCAACAGAGGACTGGTCTGGAGCAGTGGTTGGATCGCCCCTTTTGTTCAGCGCTTCCCAATTCGAACCGGCCTCTGTCTAGGCGGTGCACTCACAATTCTGGCGCTTGCGAGCTGGGGCACCAGCACATCTGATGGTGAGGCCCTCATCCGACAATTGATCAGAGAGGGCATGCCCAACGCTGATCCGAATGGGGGAAATCTGTCTGCAGGCCTGACAAGTTTGTGGATCACGCTGGTCAGGGTGATCGGTCCGATGCTCGCCCTTGCCCCAGGGGTGCCCGGAGGATTGATCGATCCATCCCTCACCTTTGGGGCACTGCTTGGATACACCATCTGCGCTGTGATGGGGGTGAGCCAACACCTTGGGATCGCTCTAGGACTTTCTGCAGGCTTATCGGGGGCGACACAACTGCCCCTCGTCTCCATCGTTTTTGCCTGGCGCCTGGCTGGAGATCAGCAGTTATTTGCCGGAGTGGTGATGGCCGCTGTGATAGCCGCGTACACAGGCCGTCTAATTGCAAGAAAGCCTGTGTATCACGCCTTAAGCCTGCTTCAAAGAGCGCCGCGACGGTAAAACAAGATGAAGATCACTGCCGGCCCAGCAAGAGCAATCAGCGCGAGTGCCGCGAAGTTGGAAATCAGATGGAAGTCAATACCCATGGAGATTGTGCGGTGATCCGACGCAATGATCTCATTAGGCTACGGAACATGTCACTCGATTCCAGGCACCATTCCCTGCCACTGTGATACAGCGTCACAGCAGAGAGGCCATGGCAAGGGGAAAACCCTCTTGGAGCTGTATCAGTCAATGCGGTGCATGCTGTCGTCTAGCTCCTGACGAGCGACCGGAGGCACTCGAAGTGCTTAACGATGAACAACGCGAGATCTATCTTGACTTGGTCGGTGTCGACGGTTGGTGTAGGCATTACGACAGTGGTGGAAGGCGCTGTCGGATTTATGACGATCGGCCTGATTTTTGTCGGGTGACCAGCCTCGCGAGCTTATTTGAAGTTCCGCCAGAGCAAGCCGACAGCTTTGCGATCTCCTGCTGTCATCAACAGATCCGGTCTGTGTACGGAGGCCGGAGTCGGGAACTGCGTAGGTTCAATCAGATTGTTTCGGGATCAAGGAAACGAGATGCCTGAGATCGAAACCTCCAACACTGGTGTCGTGAATCCAGTACCAGCTGAGGACGATCAATCGAAGCCGGGGATGGGCTTCACGGCGGTTTTGCTCAGCACCTTCACCACTGTCTTCGTGGCAGAGCTAGGTGACAAAACCCAGCTCGCCACCCTTCTCCTGTCCGCCCAGTCGGGTGAACCATGGTTGGTGTTTGTTGGGGCAGCGTTCGCCCTGATCTGTTCCAGCTTGGTTGGCGTGCTGGTAGGGCGTTGGCTCTCCACAATTCTCCCCCCAGAGCGTTTGGAACAGATGGCGGGAGTGCTGATGGTGGGATTGGGTCTCTGGCTTGGATTTCAAGCCCTGCAATCCATCACTCAATTTTCACTTTGAAGGCTCAGATCAGATGGATTTCCCACTGCTTGCCTCCACTTTCGTCACTGTGTTTCTTGCCGAACTGGGTGACAAGACTCAGCTAGCAACCGTGGCGATCAGCGGCACATCCAACCGACCACTGGCTGTGTTCATTGGCTCGTCGAGCGCTCTTGTACTGGCCAGCCTGATCGGGGCACTCGCAGGAGGATCCATGGCCAGCGTTGTGCCCGCTGACCTGCTCCAGCTTCTGGCCTCTGCTGGCTTCCTTTTGATCGGCATCCGTTTGCTCTGGCCGATGTTGTCGTCCTCAAAAGCGTTGAAAAGCTCAGGAGAAGACTGATTCCGGTCTGCACCTAAAATCCATCAACACCTGGACATCCTCTGCGTGGTTCTTGAGCTCCGGTTCAAGGGCCTGTCCAAGGTGATCACCGCCCCCGGCCCTGTAGGCCGGCCAGCTCACACCCAACGATGAAGTTCTCGGTCGCCGATCTCCTCGACCATCTCCCGCTAACCGGATCTCTGGAAACGGGAAAACTCGAAAAGATTTTGCGGCTCAGTAACCGCGCTGAAAAGCAGCATCTAACTCTGGCGCTGCAAAGCCTGGCGAAACTTGGAGTGCTCGAGCTCGCTGGAGAAGACGAGGTCAGCCGTTGCCAAGACGAAAGCCTGATTGAGGCGCGGTTGCGTTGCAGCAGCAAAGGCTTCTGCTTTGCCATCCGCGAAGACGGCGGTGAAGATATCTACGTGCGAGATCACCAGCTCAATCACGCCTGGAACGGTGACCGTGTACTTGTGCGAATTACACGGGAGGGTGGTCGTCGTCGATCACCCGAAGGGGGCGTGCAATGCATTCTTGAACGCAATACCACCAGCCTTCTCGCCCAGCTCGAAAAGCAGGACGAACGCCTGATGGCCTTACCACTCGATGATCGCGTGCTCGCGACCATCGAACTGCCCGAAGCGGATGTCTGTCATCTGACTGAAATCGACGAACCCTCAGTTGTCGAAGTGGAGGTCGACCGATATCCGGTGGCTCAGTTTTCTGCTCGTGGCCACGTCGCACGACCGTTGCCCCTCGATGCAGGGCCTACCGGTGATCGTGAGCTTCTTCTCACCAAAGCCCACCTGCACAAAAGGCCACCAGCTCCTCGAGCCAGTAGTAAGACCCCTTCAACCAAAAAAAGAGTCGATCTCACCGATCAACCCTCGCTGTTACTCCGTTCATGGGCTGGCCTTCAGGCTCCATGCCTGCCAGCAGTTCATGTGGAACCCCATGAAGGCGGCAGCCGTCTCTGGCTGCATGCCCCATCGATTGCTGAGAGGATTAACCCGGCTAGCAGCATGGATCATTGGCTGCAAGATCAGGGAGAAGCTCTCTGTTTAGGAGAGACCTGGCAGCCTTTACTGAACACGACACTGACGCAAGCGAGCCGCTTCGAAGAGAATGCAAGCCAAGACGCCATCTCGCTGCGTCTTGATATCAGCGCCGACGGCACAATTGGCGAGTGGGAGTTTCAACTCAGCACGGTGCGACCGGTCGCCACCGTGACTGCTAAAGCCCTGGCCGCCTTGGCGACCCGCAAGCCCAAGGCACGCACCGTACCGGTGGCGCTTAAGCCTCTCAAGGACCAGCTCGGTCAGATCGAGACCTTGATCTTCTGTGCCCGAAGTCTGCATGCGCAGGCCTGCAGTCGTGGGGGGATTGAACTGGACCTGCCTGCTCCAGCCCTAGAAAATCTTGGGGATCTGCGCTGTGCATCGCCAGATTCGTGTCGCCATCAATGGCTGGCACCCCTGAATGAAGAAGATCCCAATGCAATCCTCGCTGTTCTGATCAGAGCAGCCGACCAGTGCTGGGCCCAACACGCCTCGGATCTCAATCTTCCATTCCTGGTGCTTGAAGCCGCGGAAGCTGAACCATCAACGCTCAATGATGTAGCCAAAACTGCCTTGGGTCTTGATCTGCCCTTGGAACTGGATGATGAAGGAACTCCCTCAGCGGCAGATCTGGCTCGAGCCTTTAAGGACAGCCCTTTGCGGAGAATGCTCGATCTGCAGATGCGTCAGGCGCTCCCTGACCCAATGGTGCGAGCGATCAGAGCAAGAGCTCTCAGCGATGTTGATGCCGAGAAAGAGGATGGAGAACCGCCTCTGCCCAACACCGAATCCATCCCATCCCTCCAACCTGGAGCTCCATGGTGTTGTCCAACCCTGCATGCGACAGACCTGATTAACCAGCATGTTCTTGCTGCATTGCTCAACGAAGGCAAAGATCGCCCCAGCGTGCGTCATAAGGAAAAGGTGAACCTTGGCCGAAGCGGCGCAGGTGGTGCCGTCCGTTGGGCTCTGCTGACAGCCAGTCAGGAACAGAAACTGCTCGAAGGGTTCCAACCACGTCAGCTGGTGCGTCTGAATAGCCGACGCAGACAGCAGACCGAGCTGGACAAGGATCTGATCGCGATGGCCCAGGCTCGCAGTGCGGAACCCATGGTTGGACAGGAGCACAAAGGCCGTATCAGCGGTGTACAGAGCTATGGCTTCTTTGTCGAACTCCCGCCTTCAGGGGTGGAAGGGATGGTGCACGTCAGCTCCTTGAACGATGATTGGTACGAATACCGATCACGCCAGAACCGCCTCGTTGGCAGGCGTAACCGTCGCATCTATCAGCTGGGTGACGAAGTCGTCGTCAAAGTCACCAAGGTGGACGTGCTCCGTAATCAAATCGATCTCGACATCGTTGGAACTGAGCCTGAATCGAGCCAGGGGAAGGAGTCGCTTCCCGTCGCAGTGAGCGACCAGTAAGCCAAGCGCCGCCACTGTGACTTATTCAAATCAGAACGATCAAGCATTGCTGCCCTACGTCCTGGCGGTCACTGGAGCCTCAGCCCAACAGCTGGCCGAGCGATCGCTTGAGCTGCTTTTGCAAAACAATCGCCATGTTCACCTCGTTCTCAGCAGGGGTGCCCATGAGGTCTGGAAAGCGGAAATGGGGGTCAATGTTCCTGTCGATCCTCAAACACAGGAAGGCTTCTGGAGAGAGCGACTCCGCTGCGATCAAGGAATCCTCCACTGCCACCGCTGGAATGATCAGGCGGCAACGATTGCCAGCGGCAGTATTCGCACCCGCGCCATGGTGATTGTGCCCTGCAGCATGGGCAGCGTTGGCAGAATCGCTGCAGGTGTCGCCACCGACCTGGTTGAACGTTGTGCTGATGTTCACCTCAAGGAAGGTCGCCCTCTGGTGTTAGCGCCCAGGGAAATGCCCTGGAACCTCATACACCTGCGCAACTTGACCAGCTTGGCTGAAGCTGGAGCAAGGATTGCTCCACCGATCCCAGCCTGGTACACCCAACCGAGAAGTCTCGAAGAGATGGTCGATTTTCTGGTGGTGCGCCTGTTCGATGGGCTTGGTGAATCACTCACACCGATTCAACGCTGGCGAGACGAAGAGGGATGACCAGACTCCAGAAGCTTCTCTTACTGCCCAGCCTCAGCCCCCTAGTGGCAGCCATGATCGTGGCCAGCCTCAATCTGCGCCAACCCACGTCCTTAAAACTGCTCACTTGGCGCAGCCCAGCAGTTCCGATCGGAGCCTGGGTGGCTGTCGCAGCAGGAGGAGCTGGTCTGTTTAGTTTTTTGGCTGCTTATGGGGCATCCGCTGCCAGTGCTCCTCTGCGCAGACAAGTGCATCGTCCCTTGGGCTGGGACAAGCCTGAGGATCAGTTCTGGCCCCCCTCTGTGGAGCAAGAACCTTTCACACCGCATCAACAGACAACAGAGATCAACCAACAAGCCACGGTGCAATGGCCTGAACGGGATGTGCGTGATCCCGCTCCAACCGTCGCTGTTCCGTTCAGGGTTATCCAGTGGGGAAACAAGGGATACCCAGAGCCTGCACAAGCCCAGAACGTTTCAAGGGCAGGAACTGCAGCGGCAACAACGACACAACCACAAACGACCACTGCGGACATGACAAGCCTCGATGACGACTGGGATCGTCCGCTGCCGGATGACTGGTGAGGGCTGGTGACTGCTTGCCTGCGCTGACTAAAGTTCCGCCAGTGAAGGCCATCATGGTGAGCGAAACTCCAGCTGCAGCAACTCCTGCACCTTCTGACAAGCCAAAGAAGGCAGATAAAGTCGCTAAGCCGCCGAAGCCGGAAGACAAGCCGTTCGAGGCGTTCATCCATGAAGAGCTGATTCCCGCCCTGCGGAAGGGATTGCAAGATCACAACATCACCCCTGCCGTCCTTGATCTCAGGCAAGGCGAACGGCCTGTTGTCGGTGGCACATGCTGGATGGTGCATGGCGAACTGCCCCCTGGCCGCCGTTTCTGGCTGTGTTTCTCAGAGGCTTCCATCACCTCCTCCAAAACCATTGCACTTGCAGATCCGGGCACGGATGCGAGCCTGCTCGAGTCGTTTCTGATCGACGAGAAGCGAATGACTCTGGCCCTGCTGCAATCCCGTCTGTTGCAAAGGCTCAACGGCCAGAAATGGTTGGGTGGCAACTGAGGCTTAACACGATCAACCTTGATCAGCGGTGCTCCGCCTACATTGGTTGCCACTGAAGCTCAGATTCGATGGTGCCCCCAACCGCCGTCAGTGAAGCCGCAGCAGCGGATTCAGCCGTTTCCATCAAGGACCCGGTCAAGGACACGATCCTGACGCCCCGCTTCTATACGACCGACTTCGATGAGATGGCGGCGATGGACCTCCGCCCCAACGAGGCGGAACTAGAAGCCATTTGCGAAGAGTTCCGAAAGGATTACAACCGCCACCATTTTGTCCGTAATGGTGAATTCGACGGCGCCGCCGAGAAGCTCGACCCCAAAACACGAGAAGTTTTTGTTGAATTTCTAGAGCAGAGCTGCACCTCAGAATTCTCAGGTTTTCTGCTTTACAAAGAACTGAGTCGCCGGATCAAGACGCGTAATCCTCTCCTCGCTGAGTGTTTCGCCCATATGGCCCGAGACGAGGCACGCCACGCTGGATTCCTCAATAAATCAATGAGTGACTTCGGCTTGCAGCTTGACTTGGGTTTTTTGACTGCCAACAAAAAGTATACATTTTTCAAGCCTAAATACATCTTCTACGCCACTTATCTCTCAGAAAAGATTGGCTATTGGCGCTATATCGCCATCTTCCGTCACTTAGAGAAAAACCCAGACAGCAAGATCTTTCCAATCTTCAACTTCTTCGAGAACTGGTGTCAGGACGAGAACCGTCACGGCGACTTCTTTGATGCCCTGATGAAAGCGCAGCCAGACACCGTTCGCGGCTTTCGCGCTCGTTTGTTCTGTCGCTTCTTTCTTCTGGCCGTTTTCGCGACCATGTATGTGCGTGATGTGGCTCGTAAGGAGTTTTATGAATCCCTGGGTCTCGACGCTCGCGAGTACGACCGGATGGTCATCGACAAGACCAACGAGACATCGGCACGAGTCTTCCCAGTTGTGCTCGATGTCAAGAATCCCAAGTTCTGGGATGGGCTTGAAAACCTTGTGAACAACAATGCTGCCCTGGCTGCAGCCGATGCCAGCAGCGCACCTGCTCCCCTGAAGCTGGTGCGCAAATTGCCCCACTGGCTGGCCAACGGAGTGCAGATGGCATCCCTCTTCCTGATGTCGCCTGTGCGCAGTGACCAATACCAGCCAGCCGTGCGCTAGTCAATCGCAAACGACTCACCGTCGGCCAGATCTCACAACGTGCATCTGTCAATGCCTGGCGCAAGCCGGGCATTGTTCTGTTCAGTTCTCCATAATCAGAGCTTGACGCATTCGGGCGGTTTGGTTGCATCCCATCCAACGGAACGCCAAGACCATGGGCTAGATCCGGCCCAGACGGCTTGGCAGCAGCGGCTCGAAGCCTTGCTCGGAGAAGGATGTCGGGCCGGGGCAGACCTCGTGGAGGTCTTTCTCGAACGCACGGACCACATCGGTGTCCTGGCTGAACAGGACACGATCACGAGCGTCAGTCCAGCATTTGCGATGGGGGCCGGAATTCGTGTTTTCAGCAACCAACGCGATGGCTTCGTCAGCACAAACGATCTCAGCGACGCCGGGCTTCTCAGGGCCCTCGATCAGGCGCTTGGCATGCTCAATCTGGAACGCCACGCTGCAGCAAGTTTGGGCAGCTTCGAGGGCCTACGGCCTTTGCGCGATTTTGGATTAGAGAAACAGGGATGGCTCGTTCAGGCCCCAGACCTTTCCTCAAGCACGGCCTTGTTGCTTCAGGGAACCGATCTGTTGCAGCGGCATGGACAACACCTCGACGTCAGACGCGGTAGCTATTCACGTGACTGGCAGGAGGTGCTTGTCGCCGCAAGTGATGGGACTTTTGCTCGCGATATCCGTTTGCACCAATCCAGTGGTTTGAGTGTGCTCGCTGCCGATGGTGAGCACCGGGCCAGTATCGGACGGCGCTATGGCTCCACAGACAGGCCTGACGACCTCAAGACTTGGGATGTGGACGCCTCGGCGGCAGAGGTCTGTGCGAGCGCAGCCACCATGCTCTACGCCGACTATGTGGATGGAGGCCAGATGCCCGTGGTGTTGGCCAATCGATTCGGTGGTGTGATCTTCCACGAAGCCTGTGGCCATTTGTTGGAAACCACCCAACTGGAACGAGGGACATCGCCCTTCGCCGGCATGGTTGACCAGACCATTGCCAATCCTGCGGTCACGGCCATTGATGAAGGCCTCAGTGCCGGTGCGTTTGGCTCAATTGCCATGGATGATGAAGGAATGGAGTCGCAAAGAACCGTTTTGATTGAGAACGGAGTGCTGAAACGATTCCTCAGTGATCGGGCAGGTGAGATGCGAACAGGCCATCAGCGCACAGGCAGTGGCAGGCGACAAAACCACGGTTTCGCAGCAGCCAGTCGCATGCGCAACACCTACATCGCTGCCGGTCCCCATCGACCAGAAGAGCTGATCAGCTCAATTGACCGAGGGCTTTATTGCAAATCGATGGGGGGTGGAAGTGTTGGAGCGACAGGCCAGTTCAACTTCTCAGTTGAGGAGGCCTATCTGATTGAGAACGGTCAATTGGGTCAGGCCGTGAAAGGAGCCACCTTGATCGGCGAAGCCAAGGAGGTGATGCCCCGCATCTCGATGTGTGCTGATGACCTAGATCTTGCAGCCGGATACTGCGGTTCTGTCAGCGGCAGCATTTTTGTCACCGTGGGGCAACCTCACATCAAGGTCGATTCCATCACCGTGGGAGGCCGCTGAACATGTCAGGCACCAATAGCACTGCACCTCAAGCGCTCAACGTTTCAGACCTTCGGGACCAGCTCGATGGGATGGCCCATCGTGAAGGGATCCACAAATGGGATCTAGGGGCAAGCCGCAGTAGCAATGCCACCGTTCAGGTGGACCGCGGTGAAGCCAAGCAGCTGAAAGCCTCCCAGCGCAGTTCCATCACCGTGCGTGTTTGGAACGCTGCAGGCTTGGTGGGGATCACAAGTACAACCGATCTCTCGCCATCAGGCCTTGAGCGAGCACTCATCGGGGCGAGAGACGCCAGTCAATTTGGGAATGCCAACGATATTCCCGGGTTCTCACCGCTTGCCATGGCACCGACACCGGAACTGAACCGGCCCTTGCAACCTGCCTTGGGGATTCAGAAACTGCTCAGCACCCTTAAACATGCTGAGAAGGATCTGCTTGGCCAGCATCAAGCGATTGAAACCGTGCCCTACAACGGCCTCAGTGAAGGCAGCAGCGAGCGGATCTACCTGAATAGCGACGGTGCTGTGAGGCAGGTGCAACGCACACAAGCCAGTCTTTATCTCTACGCCAGAGCCGAAGAGATGGGCCGCAAGCCCCGCAGTGGCGGCGCGATACGTGTCGCACTCGGAAGTGAGGGGCTTGATGTACAGGGCTGCGTTGATGAGGCAGCCCAACGCACGATGAGTCATCTCAATTACCAACCGATCGATACCGGTCGTTATCTGGTCTGTTTCACTCCGGAAGCTTTCCTCGATCTTCTTGGTGCGTTCAGCAGCTTGATGAATGCCCGGGCCATTCTTGATGGGGTCAGCCTCAGTGACGCTGATTCGATCGGCTCGCGCCTGGCTGTGCCGTTTTTGTCTCTCCACGACAATGGTCTGCATCCTGGCCATGTGGGAGCAGCACCCTTCGATGGGGAGGGGACACCGACACAACGCCTGCGCCTGATCCACAACGGCCTGTTGGAAAGTTTCCTGCATTCGGAAGCAACAGCGCGTCATTTCGGCGTGGAGCCAACCGGCCATGCCGGACTGGGCGCCAAGGTCTCGGTTGGTCCTGACTGGTTTGAAGTGAGTACGAGCGAGGGAACAACGAGTGGCACAACCCATCTCCATCATTCGAGCAGCCTTGACACCTTTGTTCTGATCGAGAGCCTCAATGCCCTTCATGCAGGAGTGAAGGCAAGTCAGGGTTCCTTTTCGCTGCCCTTTGATGGCTGGCTGGTGCGTGATGGTGAAAAAATATCGGTCGAGTCAGCAACGGTGGCTGGTGATATCCGCCAGGTCCTTAGCGGCATCGTGCATCTTGAACCTGACGCCAAGGTGACCCATCAGGGAGTTTCTCCTCACGTCTGGGTGGATGGTCTCGCGATCACTGGCGAAGCCTGAGTTACTGAGAGATCGACTGTCGTGAAGATCCTCTTCTGGGGCACACCTGCCTACGCGGTTCCCACTCTGCAGGCCCTAATCAAGGCAGGCCACACTGTCGTTGGCGTGGTTAGCCAGCCCGACCGCAGGCGCGGACGCGGCAAACAACTGATGCCCTCGGCCGTCAAAGACGCAGCCTTGGCTCTCGATCTGCCCGTGTACACACCGGAAAAGATCAAACAGGATGCGGCCTGTGTCGACCAACTGGCATCCCTTGGTGCCGATGTCTCTGTCGTCGTCGCTTTCGGGCAGATCCTTCCTAAGAATGTGCTGGAGATGACGCCGCTTGGCAGCTGGAATGGCCACGGCTCTCTCCTACCCAGATGGCGTGGGGCCGGTCCGATTCAATGGGCACTGCTCGAAGGAGACGGCGAAACCGGTGTCGGCATCATGGCGATGGAGGAAGGTCTCGATACTGGACCTGTTCTGCTTGAGGAGAAGGTGGCGATTGGTCTACACGACAACGCCTCCGTTCTGAGTGAGCGCCTCAGCCAGCTCACCGCCGAGTTGATGGTGACATCGATGCCACTGATCGAGGCCGCCGGACGTGGCCATGAACCAGAACGGTTGCAAAGGCTGGGCGTCAGACACCAGGGCGATGGAAGCTGTTATGCCCGCATGCTTCAGAAAGACGACTTCCAGATCGACTGGAATCAATCCGCCCTAACCATTCATCGCAAGGTGATGGGCTTGTACCCAGCCGCCTCAACCCGATGGAACGGGAAGCGCCTCAAAATCTTTAGGACAGAACCGTTAATCAGACGGCTGAGTGATCAACTGTCGACAGCGGCGACCACCCTCACAGAGCGCTGGGGACTAGAAGCTGGGATCCCTTCGACTGAGACGATTGCACCTGGAACAGTGTTGGAAGTGGTGCCCGAGCATGGCTTGGTGGTGGCTTCGAAAGGATGTCCTCTACTGATCAGAGAGGCCCAGTTAGAGGGAAAGAAGAAAAGTTCTGGTGCTCAGTTACTGCAACAACTTCAGGCAGAAACGGGAGACCAACTAGGCCACTAGGTGTTGATAGGCGGCATTGACCCGATGAAAGTCCGAGGCAAATCCGCCCACATCGGGATGATGCTTTTTGACTAAGCGACGGTGTGCCTGTTTGATCTGATCACGCGATGCTCCCCAACGCAGTCCGAGCACCTGTAAACACTCCACTAGCCGAGGATCAGCCCAACGTGGTGCTCCAGTTGGGTTGTTGGTGTCGCGGCTTGCGTGTCGGGCCTTGCCGTTGGCTTGTTTGGCCCCCTGGTAAGAACTTGCACGATGACTGGCACGGTCAGAGTGCCTCTGATCGGTACGCGTTCGTCGCCCACTGGTGGTACGCGCCATTTTTTGGCATAAGTCTTGGACAACGCGACGAGGGTCTTCATCGAGCCACTCACGCGTGCGGACCCCATACAAGGCGAAGGCAGCAAGCACGGCCCATCGTTTCTTGTTCATCCCTCCATCGAGGGCCTGGAGAAGGTCCTGGCCGAGGCCTGGCAATAAACGGTCAAGACGTTGCTGCAAGGTCAGGTTTGGGTGAAAACTCTGACGATTCAGGCTGTCCACCAGAGTCTCAAGCCCCTGGGCGCGCAGTGTGCTCCAGCCAGGCTGCTGAGCGAGAGCCTGCCCCCAGGAATCCACTTGCGCGGTGGTCACATGAACGCGTCCCCCAGAGGGTGCTTGTTTTGACTGTTGGTTATGGCGTGGAGATGGGTCAGACCTCTGTTCAAGAAGCTCTAGGCGGTGTTGAAGCTGACGCAACTGCCTTCTCAGCGCTTCATTCTCAGCCAACAAAGCATCCACATTGCTGGTGACTTGTCGAGCACGAGGATCAGCTGACCTGCGTCGTGGATCGAAGCCCATAGGGGTCGCTCAGCTCAGCGCTGCGAAGTCCGTCCGGTACGTCTTGGGCGCGCGGATGATTTGGAACGAGGTTTATCGGCCCGGCCACGATCATGGCGCGTCCCTGATCCACTTCCTGACCGAGAGGGCCGACGACCACGGCCTCCGCTGAGGTCGATTGGTGGGGCTTCCAGAACGGTGGGCTCAAAACCAGGGATCAAGACCTTCTCTAACGATTCACGAGTTGTGCGCTCAATCGCCTTGAGAAGAAGGGATTCCTCCGCCGCGACGAGAGAAATCGCATGACCACATTCGCCGGCTCGCCCTGTACGACCAATGCGATGGACATAGTCCTCCGCCACGTTGGGTAGATCGAGATTGACCACGTGCGGCAACTGCTGGATATCGATCCCACGTGCTGCGATATCGGTGGCCACCAGCACTCGCACCGATCCATCCTTAAAGCCCTGAAGAGCTCGGGTACGTGCCCCCTGACTCTTATTGCCGTGAATCGCAGCGGCTGAAAGCCCTTCCTTGCTCAGGCGCTCAGCAACGCGATTGGCCCCATGTTTTGTACGAGAGAACACTAGAACTTGCTGCCAATTATTGGTTCGAATCAGATGACTGAGCAGTTCAGGCTTGCGCTTCATATCACAGGGATGAACCAACTGCTGAACGGTACGGGCCGTTTGATTCGGCGGAGTGATTTGAATCTGCAACGGATCATGGAGCAGCCCTGTAGCCAACTTGCGAATCGATGGATTGAAGGTGGCTGAAAACAATAGGTTTTGACGTCGCTCCGGTAACTTTGAGAGTATGCGTCGAATGTCATGAATGAAGCCCATATCAAGCATGCGATCGGCTTCATCAAGCACAAGAAATTCAACTCGCTCAAAGCGTATGGCGCCTTGCTGATACAAATCGAGCAAACGTCCAGGAGTGGCGACCAGTAAATCCACTCCCTGTTGCAGCCTTTGAATCTGGGGATTGACCTTGACCCCACCAAACACCACATCACTGCGAAGGCGTAAGTGGCGGCTGTAAACCCGCACATTGTCAAGAATCTGCGCGGCAAGTTCTCGGGTAGGGGTGAGCACCAAAGCACGGATCTGGCAACGTCCAGAACGGGCTCCGTGGCTGAGCCTCTCCAACATGGGCAGGGTGAATCCAGCAGTTTTGCCCGTGCCTGTCTGAGCCGCCGCCATCAAGTCACGGCCGCTGAGCACAGCCGGAATGGCCTGCTCCTGAATCGGCGATGGTGTGCTGTAACCCTTCTCGCTCAGTGCCTTCAAAAGGGGTGCACTGAGACCCAGGTCATCAAAATTTGATGAGGACGCTGACGAAGGGGCGGCAGTAGCGGTGATGACCTGCAAGCGATGATTCATCACCCTAGAAGCAAGACCTAGGGAGGACCGGGCAATGGGCTCTCCCAATGGGGAGGACCAAAATCACCAGCAGAACTGCGAGAACAGTCGCCAGGGCAAGGGGTTTTGTCCGCCAAGGCGTTTCCGGCGGTAATCCTCCAGCTCAATATCCTCACGGTTGATCACATATCCCTGCTCAACTGACCACTGAATCGGATCAAGACCCGATCCAAGGAAATCCTTTTGCAGGCAAGGCTCTTGATCCATCCTGTCCATGAGGGCTTGCAGCTGCTCTTGACTCATCCGATGCGATCCAGCTCATCAAGCTCTAGCAGTGTTTTCTCCGAAGCAATGGGAGTTTCCAATAAGGCTTAGTGGCATCCATAGAGTGCATATGGTCTAGGGATGCATCTCTCTAATGAAACCGCTGGTATGACAGTCGCTTCCACCCAAGGGACTGAAGACTGAACAAGGCCTAAACCAACGGCTATACCCACCCTGGTCGCAGCTAGCTCACAACAGATGAGCCAGGAAACAATCGAGCCAGGCGCAGGTACAAGAGCTCACGCCGGAGTTGGCTACCAGCTGCAAACCCATCCAGTTAAGACTGATTCTCGTTTTAATAATACCCTCGTCAGAGTAGGCCTGACGCCCAGTAGATAAAGCAACTGATGAGATCGACTTCTGCGAAAGGGATCCTCTCAAGATCAGAGCGTTAGCAGTCCGCTTAAGAATGGAAGCTCGCCTATTCGCAGCATCAACGACTCTCAGCAACGCCTGCGAGGGACCCTAAGGGAAATAGTCATAGTTAAACCTTGCTGATTCAAGCCCATGCAGAGCCTTCTTGCAGAATTAGCGCACAGTCAGGAGAGATACCGACCACCTTCATTTTTGAATCGGGATGGGTACCGGGAGACAAGAGAAGTGGTCTGTATATCGATTCCACATTAGAGATTTCAGCCAAAACCTACATGACGGTTCCTTCTAATTGGAATCCACCGGTATCCGTTAGATTGCCATTGGGAGAGGCACGTTGGTTGGCCCTTGCTTGCTGGAGGGTTGAGTGCCTGCAGGACCTCCATAGATCTTGGTGTCTGGTCCCTTTGGATTCCCACCGGCAAGTTCGTTGAGCTGATCAAGGCTCAGTTCTTCATTCCGACCATCATTCGGGATCGAAGCGGTGCTCACAACAGCGTTGAAGGCTTTTAATGAGACTTATGGGCGATTCTGTACGAGCTGAGGCTTCACTGTATGTCTTGCTTGCCATGAGCTAGCGGAGATTTCTGAACCTATCGCGAATTCGGTTGACAGTTGCCTCACCCGTATCTGGCGGGCTTGATGAATGTGAGCGTATAAAGCCAATGGATAAGACAGTTGCCAGGAAGGTGAAGCACACAACAAACGCGATGACTCGCTGCGTGAATGTGGCTTCTGATTCTTCCATCAATTCGTCACCTTTACTTTGATAGTTCGTGATCTGCTCAGACAACAGCAGTTACTTGGCTGCAGCTTTGGCATGAGCTCATCAACCCAATCAAGTTACTCGTCTACGCTTCCTAGAGGCCTTCTTCCTCTGCCAGGAGGCAGACCTTGACCTGCTCTGTGTTGATCAGGACGGCAAGGACTCGGAAAATTTTGTGTCGGCAGGTTGATAGCGATAACACACCCGCCACTGCTTTTCCCTTGTGGGTTTTGCATAGCCTTCGGTGGTGAGGACTAACAAGAAGCTAAGAGCCAAGGAAAATTAGAAGCCTCATTGACTCAAAGCATTCTCAAATACTGAAGCATTTGCATCTTGACAGACACCCTTAGCAACCATTTTCATTGATCCACTCTCATACAGCAAAAGCATATCAAGATTGATCTTTCCCGGAGGAGGGAACACCAGTGACAATTGACCTTGACTGGTACTTTGACCTTCAATGCCATCGAACTTTCGCACAACAAAGCCATCGACAAAATCGATATCCACCCATGCATCCTTACCTGAGTCCATCATTCGACTATTGGCTTGATCAATCTTGAAGTGAAAGACATGGGTCATCTCTTTCACCTCTGACTCATTCGTACTGGACTGCTCAAAAGTGAAAGTCACTGCAGTATCACATGACACATAAGCAAAGTCATCAGTGATGGCAGGTGATGCCGAGAGAAGTAGAGCACCAAGGAGCGGTAGGGATTTCATTGGTATAAGTATAAGTTAAAGGCGAATCAAAGGTTAATTTCTTCGTTATGTCTGATGTGACTGCTGTGTTCTTTCAGACACTTGCCACCCCCGCTTGGTTGAACCACAGCAACGCATCAAAAAACCCCGCACTTGACGAGGCTGGCGATAGTTCTGTCGTGAGTCATGGCGACAGACTCAGCACCTATAGACAGCGTCCCTCCAGTTGCTCTAGATCCGCCAGTTAGGAGTTGCCGACATCGTTAATGAGCATGAAGGCGCATTGCCTGAATTAGGTGGCTGCCTCGAGAGTGAAGATGACATGCCTAGTTTTGTGATGCAGCGACTGGGTATTCGAGCGTTGTCGGATGCATTAGCTCTGGGGGCAATGCTTCTGCTCGGTTCCTGCACGGGTGGAGAAGCTCTGAAGCGTTTTGAGTTCAAGTCCGACGCGTTGGACTCTCAACTGACCACGGTGAATGTGCCTGCAGGGGGCGAGCTGAGCTTCTGGAACAGTCTTGATCTCAGTTATGAGCTAGGCAGTTCAGTGACGTTCAGGGTCTCCATCCAGCCGCAGGATGCGTCCAGTTCCACAGAGGTGGAGTGTGATGCGCTCAACCCGTCGATGATGTTGATGTCATCGAAGACGCAGCTGCAAAATCGTGTCAATCAATCCTGGAAACTGGCTCGAATGAGCTGTGGGTACGGTCCTGTCGTTGAAGATCAACGGCTGCAGGTCACCGCGGTGCCCGTTCTTTCCGGTTCTGTTGAGATCAGGCGCCTGGTTCTCGAGCTGAAGCGCTGAGTTTCACCCTCCGGACCTAGGAGACAACCTCTGAAGGTGGTAGCTGGCTCCGCCTCTGAGGATGTATGTAGCTTGTTGAAAGGCATCATTACCAACACCTATACCAACAACATACCTTTATGCCACTGAAATGTTAGTCCCTGTCTCTAGTGACATCCATAGAGGTCATAAGCCTGCTTCCACACCTGTTCCAGAACGCTATCGCTGAGCAAAAGTGCTCGCGGGAAGAGAGCCTTCAACCAACGACGACGCTCATCAGCAGAGGAGTGTTCAAAAAAAGACTCTTCAGCTGCTAAGACTCGGAACTTGAGGAACTCAAGTAACGCGGCTCTCAGCCTGATCAGCTCGGCACCTTCAAGTCGATCAACCATGCTTTGGAACAACTCTTGGCGGCTGAAGCTCAGAACATAGCCCGACAAGATGGACCGGGCTTCTCGGGAGATCAGCACATAAGAAAGTATGCAGAAGAATGGCTGAGCTCGGACCAAAGCACCATCCAATAGCAGGCATGGTTTAAAACCGCTCATTGGAGGAAGATCATGCTGGAGCACTTCGCATCAACTGGGCTCGATGCTGGCCACACCTCGAGCCTGGAGAGACATGGCCAAGACCAAAAACAACCAATCCAGTGATTTGCGATTAAGAGCAATCGAGCAGCGTGGAATTGACAGAGATACCTGAATCGAAGAATCGTTAGTGGGTAATGGTTCGATCATACAGAAACCATCAGCTGACTGACCGCAAAGGAGTGATCAAAACAAAGACCAGAGAGTCATCTGTCAGTTGATACACCCCCCTTGATCAGCAAACACTGAGATCCGCTCTGGATCTACACCGATTTGCAACGGTGCATTAGGCACAAGACCATCAATCCAGGGCGCCAACACCTCAACCACTCCAGGTGGTTGCCAGTGCATGGCCTTCGTTTCAGGGTGAGGGAAATATACAAAAGCAGGATAGGAAAAAGATTGAGGAGAACAGCGCAACATGATGCGCCAGAATGAAAACGTTTCTGGTGGATGAAGATCCGTCCAATAGAGTAAAGGGAAATGAAAGTCCGGGCTCTTTAATGAAAGCTTTAACGGCTCTACTGAGAGGTTGAGAGTGCCAGGCCACATTCCTTTTAAATCAAGACCAGCTTTGGCAAAGAAGGGAGTTTGCATTGCGATCGTGCCCCGTGGATAAGGTGAAGCTTCGCGAAGGGGATCGATGTTGGCTTCACCAGACGCCACTCCATGACCAGAGAGAAGTCGGCACCAATGCCAGGTCATTGAGGGAAGTGGTGTCATCAGTTGCGTGGTTGATGATGCGAGCAAGCCTGACAAGGGCCATCGGGCAGCACAGCACAACGCAAAAGCGGACTAAGAGCATTGAAACGACAGCTGGGATCTCCGATGACCCAACCATGGCGATAACGCTGTGCATCAACAGGTTGCCGTTGTTGCTTCACAAGCAACACCACGGAAACGAGCTGATAGCGGCCCAAACGCAAGGCGTAGCGATGTCGACGCTGCAAGATTAGATAGCTATGAGCATTGTGCTCAAACCACCGTCCAGGATGGGGAGAATCAACAAGGTCAAGCCGATCAATCAATCTCTCGCTGCCTGACTGCCGTAACTCAACAAGCATGATTAAGTCTCCTCTGCAGTGGGGAAAGACTTTTCAGAAAACCCCCAGATGAGCAACACAATCACTGTTGCAAGGGTGAACCACTCAGGCACTCGAAGGCCTAACCAGATCAGAGTGACCAAAAGCTTGATGCCGACAAAAGCAACGGCGAGAAATCCTGCTGTTTCAAGTCGCGGAAAAATCGCTAGCCAGCGAACAAACAGCCCTGATGTGAAGCGAAGAGCGATGACCCCAATGAGTGCACCAGTCACCACAAGGATGAGCTGATCGCTGATCGCGACTGCGGCGGCAACACTGTCGATTGAGAATGCAAGATCGGTGAAGGCAAGAGCCATCACCGTGCGCAGGAAGGATCCATCCGCAGAATCATCAGCGCCTTGATCTTGCAGTTCAATTCCACCTCCCAGCCATTTCTCATGAAGGTGCTGATAGACGAGCCAAAGCAGATAGGCAGAGGCCAACAGCTGGATCGGACGAAAGGCCAGCACCCATTGCGCCATCAGGATCAGACCAATGCGTAATACAAACGCCATGGCGATACCCAAGTTGAGGGCCTGACGTTCACGCTCTGGATCCTTCTGGGAGCGGGCGATGGCCGCCAAAGCAATGGCATTGTCGGCGGACAGGATCAGTTCCAGCGAAACCAACACCGGAAGCAAGGGCAACAGCTCTCCCCAACGGTCGACACCATCAAGCAACGGGATCAGGGAGGGGAGAGCTGCTGAATCCATGCTGGTCAGCCTAGAAATAGGAAGCTCATGGATGCGGAATGAACACCCAGGCCCAGCTCTGCCACATCGATCACGAACGCTGCGTGGTGCTTGTGACTGCCTTCGAACAACAGAAGGCCCTAGGCAGCGCTTTGGGGGAAGGAGCCAGCGCAGAGGCAGCAGAGGATCGAGCCCTGGAGAGACTGCGAAGTCGATTCCAAGCGGAACTGCAATCCGAGGTCATTGCTGGTTCAGACACCAGCACACCACCAATCCAACGATCAGATCAACCCACGCGACCCGCGCCTCGACCTGAAGGGAGGAAGGAACAGACACCACCATTAAGACCCTCGTCACCGAAACCGAGCAGCCTGAGACGGACGACGATGGCAGGGGATTCAATCGATCAAGCCCACTTGACGGCGACAGACACACCGACCATGGCTGTCGTCCAGGCCGAAGCTGCGCCGAGTGAAGCGCCTACTGATCCAGACGACTGGAGTGACGAATTAGCCGCCGTGGATCTCGAAATCCAGCGCATCGGCTGGGACCGTGAACAGGAACGAAGTTATTTGGAACGCGCCTTCGGACACAGCAGCCGCCACAAACTGACGCGCTACAGCGATCTGATTGCCTATTTGAAACGGCTGAACGCCTTAGAACCAGGAACACCTGTCGACGTGGCACCGGTCCCGCTACGCAGAGGCGATCTGATCACACAAGGGGATCAAATGTTGGAAAAGCTGGAATGGAGTGGAGAGCAGGCACGCACATTCCTTCAAAACAAACTTGGTGCAAATAGCCGTCAAGCACTGAGTGATGAACAACTGCTCACTTTCAATATGCTGATCGAAAATGAACTTGTTGAATCAGCAACCGGCACGGACGCACGAACAGCTACGTTGCCAAGCTGAAATCGCAAACTCACACCTGAATGCAGAAAGTCACGTGACTAGATTCGTTTTAACTGTTAAGCGATGAAGACTGAGCCTCTATAACCTCAGTCAGACGGGTCATCGCAGATGCCAATTGGGCCTGCGGGTCTGGCTTAGAGGCCTCGACAGCCTCACGCTTTCGTTTGGTCGCCTCTACGGTCTTGACAATCACAAAGCAAACAAAAGCAATCACAATAAAATTAATCAGAGCGACAAGAACCTCCCCTGCCGGCAATTGCGAGAGTGAGGCAACATTGGCCTCTTTCAACGCCGGCTCCAAGATATTCGTCATCAACAGTGTGACGACAGAATTAACAACCTTGCCAAACGCGCCGGCCATAATCACTGCTATCGCAAGATCAACAACATTTCCCTTGCTGATGAAGGATTGAAAAGCTGAGAGAAAGGCAGGTGTTCGAGGCACAGCGAAACAAGAATTCTTTATCGTTCTAGCTGGGCAGTAGCTACAAGACAACAGATGGTCTGGATGCTGGACTGAGTGCTGCCATCCACTTCACAACAAAGTAATCATTAACATGAGTCGTGAGAAGACTCAGAACCTTCTCACCAAGCCCAGGACCGTTGCTCATGCACTTGAGGCCACCTGGATGAACATTGAATGTATGGACGGGGATACAAATGACAACTCTGACTTGCCTTTCGATCGACGAGACCAAAGTGTTTATCGATACCATGGCTGAAGAAGGACGCCCGACAACCACAAAGCATCATCACAAGCTTGGCAAGGTCGAGATTTGGAATTTCACCCTCTCCAATGGCGACTACTTTCAACTCTGGGAACGAAACCGTGCCTTTGAGACAGTCTATTCCTATTACAGACAAGGAATTGGTTCCAGGCAGTACAAGACTCTCAAAGGTGCCGTGAAATCAATTAGGGACTTCTTCTAAAAACAGATGATTTACCAGTTGCAAAGTAAACACAGAGGAGCTTCTTAAACTCAACGAGTGGTTCAACAACAACGTCGAAACAGAGGAAGAACGTATTGACCGGTCATCCAAAGAACCAGCCATAGCTGTGCAGACCAATTCCAAGCAGGTTCACGCCGATATAACAGACCACAATCACAACCAAGCCAAATGCGGCAACCAGCGCAGGTTTCCTTCCCTGCCAACCACGACTAAGGCGCGTATGCAAATAAGCGGCATACACAAGCCAGCAGATCAGGGCCCAGGTTTCCTTTGGGTCCCAGCTCCACCAACTTCCCCAGGCTTCGTTGGCCCAAACGGCACCACTAATGATGCCAATGGTGAGCAAAAGAAACCCCACGGTGATGGTGCGGTAGCTCAGGCTGTCGAGCTGTTCACTCCGACTGAACGCAACCGACTCCAGCTCAAGATCAGCAGAGCCTGTTGCCCCCGCCAGTGCTGCTTTTCGAAAGCCCCCACTGCCAATCGAACTACTGCGTAACTCCAGAGCGTTATCACGATCAATCAAGAGCACTGCGATCGACAGCAGTGATCCAACCAGCAAAGCTGCATAACTGACCATGATCACGCTGACATGCATGACCAGCCAGCTTGAGCGCAGGGCAGGAACTAATGGAGAAGCTTCCTGGAGTCGATCCGGTAAAGCGAAGCTGGCGAAGGCAACGCAGCCGAGGCCCATGGGAGTGGCAGCTGCTGCTACGAGAGGCGATGGCCAACTGCGCTCAACCAGAAGCTGCGTGAGGGTGCAGGCCCAGGCGAGAAAACAGAGAGATTCGTAGAGGTTGCTGATTGGGAAATGTCCCGATTGCCACCAGCGCAGGACCAACTGAGAGGTGAGCGACAGATTCGCCAGCGCGATCAACACCCGTACACCGGAGGACGTTTTGCCGCTGGAGAGAGCCCAGAACCCCCAAGGGAGAGCCACCAGCAACAGAGCGAATGCCAAAAGGCCCAATAGCAGGACGGGATCGTCACCAACAACGGACATCGGAAACATGGGATGGCTTGATGGACAGTTTGAAGGGAAGGGTCAGCGACTGGCCTGACGCAGCAGATACCAACCACCAGCAAAGGAAATCAGAACAGGCGACCACGCAGCGAGAAGGGGAGACAAGGTGCCTTTGACCCCGAGGGAACTGAAACTAAAACTGAGCACGTAATAGACCAAGATCAGAACCACACTGATCCCAAAGCCCTGACTGCGGCTGGTGCGGTTATTGGGCCTCGCACCAAGGCTGCTACCGATCAGCCCAAAGACAAGACAAGCCATCGGCAGAGTGAATTTTTCCTGAATACGAACCCTGAGCTTGCGTGCCTGTTTTCGATCTCCGGCATCTCGGAGCAACTGTTCTGCTTCAAAGGCCTCTAACACCGTCATGTTGTTGGCATCTTTGGGTAACTTTGCGATCCGTATAGGTGCTGCGCTCAACGGATAGAGATAACGATCGAACTGGGCATCGATCGTTCCTCCTTCTGGAGTGAGGGTGACGCTCTGTCCATCAAGAAATTCCCATTTGCCTTCACGGTCATTCCATTTGGCTTCATCAGCCACAAGCATTTGGGTATAGCCAACGCGTGAAAAATCAAGCACCGTTACACCCTGCATTCGTCCCTTTCGGAATTCACGGGCATAAAACAGCTGAGCAAGACCGCGGGAACGGTCAGCGTCACCCCCGCCAGCCAGCCGACCGAATCTCGAATAGACAATATCTTCTCCTTTTTCAGTAGAGATTGCCTTGCCAAGAGCGCGCTGAAGAGTGATCTCAGCCGAACGATTGGAACGAGGCACGATCACATCGTTGAACACGAAGGTGAGGGTGCTCATCGCTAGCGCCAATGCCAAAGCCGGTGCCACCATCCGTTGAGCGGTGACACCAACACTGCGCAGAGCCGTCAATTCACTGTTGGCCGACAACCTGCTGTAAGCCAACAACGTGGCCATCAAAGTGGCCATCGGGAAAGAAATGACCAGAAAGCTGGGCAAGCGCAGCAACAACACTTGAATAGCGATCAAGACTGGCAGACCCGATTCGACGATCTTGCGTACGAGATCGAGCATCACTCCCACCGAGAGGGAGACGACGGTGAAGGCCGCAATGGCAAACAGGAGCGGACCGATCAATTCGGAAATCAGCCACCGATCCATGAGAGGGATGCGGCGTATGGCTCGAGACAGCCTCTGTTGGAAAGAATCAATCACAACTGGAAGCCTTCCCCGAGATAGTGACGACGCACGAGGGGATCATGGGCCACCTCTTCAGAACGGCCCGCCGCCAGAATTGATCCATCCGTAAGGATGTAAGCCCGATCTGTGATCGCAAGGGTTTCACGTACATTGTGATCCGTGATCAAAATCCCCATGCCGCGCTCCCGCAGCGAGTGAATCAGGGCTTGTAGATCTGCCACTGCCAGAGGATCCACTCCAGCAAAGGGTTCATCCAGAAGCAGATATCGGGGTCCTTCCAGGCCAACGGCCAAGGCCCGGGCCACTTCAGTGCGTCGGCGCTCACCTCCGGAAAGCTGATAGCCCTTTCGATCAAGGAAGGGATTGAGATGAAACTCATCGATCAACTGATGTAATCGATCGCGGCTCTGGGCAGTCGAAAGACCGCTTTGAGCCAAAACAAGTTGGAGATTCTCCCGTACAGACAGAGTGCGAAACACACTTGGCTCCTGAGGGAGATAACCAATGCCAAGCGTGGCTCGTTCAGGCATCGAAAGCCCTGCCACCGGATGGCCGTCCATCAGGATCTGACCCTGATCAGGTCTCAACAGACCGATCACAAGATTGAAGGTGGTTGTTTTTCCCGCACCATTCGGACCAAGCAACCCAATCACCTCGCCAGGAGCGAGCGTCATCGACACATCACTGACAAGAGGACGCCCACTAAGGGTCAGGGCCACGCGCTCAAGGGTGAGGCTCATGGCGTCAGAGGAGTCTGAAGGGTGCTGTCCGAGCGGATCACCATCTGCGTGAATACCTGCTGACCAGGAGTGGGCTCTGCTTCTGCTCGTTCCTCCTCCAGCAGGTAAACCACCCGCTCTGCTCGCAAAGCATTGCCTCCGTCCTGCGTGACATCAACATCTCCACTCAGCACAAGCCTGCCTTCACGACTGAAATACTGGGCTTGTCTGGCGGTGGCCACCATTCCCCTGGAGGGATAAACGATTCGAACATTGCCAGCGGCTGTGACCACACCAGTGAGGTTGTCGGCACTCTGGCTGTCGGACTCGATTGTGATCAGGCCACCAGGCGCCGCACCCGTGGAGGCCGATGCAGTGGTCTCACCAGAACGATCTGGCACTTGGGAGAGCTGCTCAGCATGGGCACCATGCAAAGGCATCAAGGTGATCAGCAGGGCCGCCATGCCCATTCCAAGTGGACGAAACACTTCCCTTGGGGGCACTGAGGCAAGCAACTTCGCATCAACGTTGAACTGACGGCAATCTACCGACAACCTCATTGCTGATCGAGCAGAACAGGGACGGGATACGAAGCGGGATCAAGCCCCTGCTGTAAGGCAGTGAGTCGGGAGTGGAGTGTGGAGCGGAGATGGTCGAGGTCAAGACCGAAGTCAGGAAGGGATGTGCCCTTGAGGCGACCCAAGCCTTCGCCAAGAAGAATCGTGGCGCCCTTGGTGTTGCCTCTCTCAAGATGCACATGCGCCACGGCCACTTGGATTAAACCTTGGAGGACGCGTCGCTCAGGGTCTGCCGTTTCATGCCAGAGATCTTCAAAGACGTCATGAGCGGCATACCACTGCTCTGAATTGAACAGTTGGACCCCCTCATCAAAACGGGGGTCCGAACGGACCTGGTCAGAAGAGGATGAGGGGCTAGTCGCGTTCAACGCTTCGCCATCTTCTTCGCCGGCAACTTGCGCAGACGAATTGACTCAGGGGTGACTTCAAGCATCTCGTCAGGGCCGATGTACTCCAGAGCACGCTCAAGGGTCATCTGCACAGGGGACTGAAGAGTATCCAGTTCATCCGCACCAGCGGAACGCATGTTTGTGAGTTGCTTGGCCTTGCAAATATTGATCTCGAGATCCTGAGGACGATTGTTCTCGCCGATGATCATGCCTTTGTAGACCTTCGTGCCTGGGGTGATAAAGAACTGACCGCGATCCTCAGCATTCTTGAGGGAATAGAAGGTGGCAGTGCCCTCTTCAAAAGCGATCAGTACACCATTACGACGGGTGTCAAAGTCGCCAAGCATCGGCCGATATTCAAAGAAGGAGTGACTCATGATCCCTTCACCGCGGGTGGCACGGATGAATTCGCCACGGAAGCCGATCAGTCCACGCGAGGGAACAATGAACTCAAGTTGGGTTCGCCCATCGGAACTGGTTTCCATGTTCTGCATCTCACCTTTGCGGGTGCCGAGCTTCTCGATACAGGCGCCAACAGCGGCTTCAGGTACATCCATCACCAACGTTTCCACGGGCTCGCATGGGGTGCCATCAATGGTGCGGAAAATCACCTGCGGTTGAGACACCTGGAACTCATACCCTTCCCGGCGCATGGTTTCAATCAAAATGCCCAAATGCAGTTCACCTCGACCGCTGACTGCGAAGCGATCAGGGGAATCGGTATCTTCCACCCGAAGAGCAACATTGGTGAGTAGCTCACGCTGGAGTCGATCACGCACCTGACGGCTGGTGACAAACTTGCCTTCCTTGCCTGCAAAAGGAGAATCGTTGACCACAAAAGTCATCTGCAAGGTGGGCTCATCCACCTTGATCAGCGGTAGTGCCCGTGGCTCATCAGGGCAAGCAATCGTTTCGCCGATATTGACATCATCGAAACCGGCAACAGCAACAAGATCACCCGCAGTTGCGTTCTCGATCTCAACACGTTGAAGCCCTTCGAAGCCAAGAAGTTTGCTAATACGACCTTTCTTAACCTTGCCGTCGTCTTTAATTAGAGCTGCATTCTGACCTTGCTTGATCACTCCATTGTGCACCCTGCCAATAATAATTCTGCCAAGAAAATCGGAATAATCGAGAGTGGTGATCTGCAACTGCAATGGCTTCTCTGGATCCCCAACCGGAGGTGGAACGTGACGGAGAATCGCATCAAAGAGCGGACGCATATTGTCGCTCTCTGTTTTCATATCAGGCTTGGCAAAGCCTCCTAAGCCGCTGCCAAATAGATAAGGAAAATCACACTGATCGTCGTCAGCACCGAGCTCGAGGAAGAGATCTAGAACCTTGTCGACCGCAGTCTCTGGATCGACACGAGCACGATCAATTTTGTTAACGAAGACAATGGGACGCAATCCCTGCTCGAGCGCTTTCTTCAGCACGAAGCGGGTCTGAGGCATGGGTCCCTCATTGGCATCCACGATCAGCAAGCAGCCGTCCACCATGCCGAGGACCCGCTCCACTTCACCGCCGAAGTCAGCGTGACCTGGAGTATCGACAATGTTGATACGCGTGTCGTTGTAAGTGACCGCGGTGTTTTTGGAGAGGATTGTGATGCCTCTTTCACGCTCCAGATCGTTGGAGTCCAAAACACAGGTGGGCACCGCTTCGTTGTCACGGAAGATGCCGGACTGCGCCAACAACGCATCAACCAAGGTGGTTTTGCCATGGTCGACGTGGGCGATGATCGCGATGTTGCGTATCGCCTTGTTCTGGGCGCTCATGATTTCCGTGACGTTCTGTGAATGAAGCCTGAACGCCCGGGGGCGTAGCAAGGTAAGGCTATCTCAACGTCAGATGGCTCAGGAAAGGATCCGACTGGTCCGTTCTGGTCCATCGGAGCGAAGGCTGCCACGGGTCACACCGAGGCGGTGATCGATGCGCTCCCGCCGCCAGACATCAGACGAGGGGATCGAGCCTTCGAGAGCCTTGGCATAAAGCTGCACCCTCCTCTGGCAAGAGGCTGGATCCTCATCAAGAAGCTCGAGGCGAAAACGGCGCAGACCGACCCGCAGAAGCTCAGGCAAGGCTTCAACACCGCTCTGCGCCCGACCGTTGAAAAGAGTATTGCGGCAACCGAGATCGGCGATCAGGGGATGCTCGACACCGCTTCGATCGCGCAGATGCACCTGATGCTGTTCGCAGGGGCGGCCGCAATCGGTGTGATCGTGGCCGTCAGAGAGGAACGCGCAGAAGAGACAGTGCTCCATATGGAAGAGGGGCATGTGCTGATGCAACGTCACCTCCAGCCAGTCAGGGTCCGTGGACTGAGCCAGATCCAGCAGCTGGTTGAGATTGAGGTCATAACTGGCGGTGAGGCGCTGTAGACCCCAGCGCTCCCGATACCAACGCACCGTGAGTGGATTGGCGGTATTCAGCGAGAAATCACCGCTGCAGGGTGCGAGTGGAGTCAACCGTTCCAGCTGATCAGCATTCCGAACCAAATAGCCATCAGGTTCAGCCCGAATCAAAGGCTCCAGCGTCCACGCTTCATCCGGTCGGTTGATGCGAGGGCCTGCCAGAACAATGCCGTCCCGCCAGTAACCGCGTCCAACCAGGACAGCTTGCTTGAGCTCACTCGGATGCTCGAGATCAGCAATGACCCCTGAGACCCAGTCCGGGCGGTCCAGGGCAATCAGGGCCTCTAACTGAGCCAAGCTCCGCACCAAGACCTGCAGCGTTGGACAGGGATTGGGTGCGGAGACTATTGACGAAGGCTGGGCTGGGTTCAGGCACTGACGCAAGGTGGCTTCGACCCTTTCGCCCCCCGACATGGCAGCCATCTCCTGTGGAGAGGGGAGTGCGAGAGGGCGAAGACCGGCTGAGTCCATACGATCCAGCAGGCAGCGCCGCATCCGATTGAGCTCTGCGACGGGAAGGAAGAGGCCGGCTGGCAGATCGATCTCGAGCTGATCAAGGCGCCATCCACTGCCACCAAGTCGGCCCAACTGAGTCTCCAATCGTTCACGGTCCAAGCCCCGATCGCGGGCCTGCTCAAGAGACACCGTGCTGCTCACACGAAGGCTCTCAGCAGTGGTTCCTAGGGGATGCAACAGCTGAAGCTGAAGCGGAACACCAAGACCACCAGACACGCGCACCCGGAGCGGCTGCAGGATCGGATCGACCGACTGCCGCGCCTGTCGGCTCCATGTGCTCTGCCATCTGGGATCACCTGTGAGCCAGACCGGAGCTCCAGGCTTCAAACCCATCAGGTTGATTCGGCCTGGGCCCAAACGGATGCGAGAACGACGGTGACCAAGGTCGTCAAGCTGCATGATCCTTCCGCCGATCTCCTGCGGTGGCTTGAGGGGATCAGTACCTGGAGCCGGTTGCACTTCGAGCACCACACCTTGACCGCACTCCAGTGGTTCTTCAAGACGAAGCGTGAGCCAACCTTGGTCATCACATCGCTCAAGGCAACCCACCACAGGTCCGCGCTTCTTGCTCCATCGGCCATGAACCAGACGCCTGTGGTTCACACCCTCAAGCCAACCCGTCGAAAGCCCGCGAGAGAAGCCCATCTCCAACTGACGCCGCACGGCAGTGGCATTGGTCGCGAGCCCATCAATCTGCTGCCGGTAGGCCTGGGTGACGGCAGCTACATAAGTTGGGTCTTTCAGGCGACCTTCGATCTTGAAACTGCTGATACCGATCTCAATCAGTTCGGGGATCTGCATCCAGGCCGCAAGATCCTGAGGGGAAAGCAGATAACGCTGATCAGCCAGATCAAGCTCTTCGCCATCCACCACCAACTGGTAAGGAAGCCGACAGGCCTGGGCGCATTCCCCTCGATTGGCGCTGCGCTGTCCGAGGGATTCACTGGTTAAACACTGGCCTGAGTAGGCAACACACAGAGCACCATGCACAAACACTTCGAGAGGCATCGCCAACTGACGCTGCTCAAGTTGTCGCTGCAAGCGACGTAGATCCTTGAGGGCGAGTTCACGGGCCAAAACAACTCGATCACAGCCAGCATCTGCGGCCTGAGCCACACCGGCTGCACTGGTAATCGACATCTGGGTAGAAGCGTGCAATGCCAGACCAGGCACAAGCTCCCTGGCCAAGAGACAGAGGCCAAGATCCTGAACAATCAGAGCATCGACTCCGGCGCGCTCAGCCGCAACCAGCAACTGGGCTGCTCGGCTGAGCTCATCGCTGAAGACAAGGACGTTGAAGGTGAGGAAGCCACGGACACCCCTGGCATGAAGCCAGGCCATGATCTCGGCGAGTTGATCCAGTTGAAAATTTTCTGCTCGCAATCTGGCGTTGAACGCCTCGACGCCGAAATAGACGGCATCCGCCCCCTGAGCCACTGCCGCCTTGAGGGAAGCCCAGTCACCGGCTGGGGACAACAGCTCAGGAAAGTGATGCGGTCTCAACGGGTCAGAGCCAGACGGCGAGCCGGTTCAAATTGTCGAAGAGCATCAGCAGACCCCTCAAAACGCCAATGCCAGGGCTCGTAACTCACACCCTGATTGTTGCCCTCGGGGAATGAAAGCGTGAAGTGGTACGACGCAGCATGGTCCTGGAGCCAGCGGAACGCCGACGTCGTTTCAAACGACTCTGAAAGGTTGGTGGCAGGGGCGTCACCATCGCCGAGATCAACGGCTAAACCAGTGCTGTGCTCGGAGTAACCGGGAGGAGCGCTGACCTTTGCACGCTCACTCGCCGTTTGATTGCGCTCTGATTTCACATCAAAAAAGATGCCCTTTTGCAACGCATGAGAGCGGTAACCACTCAACAGCCTGAGGTCAACGCCATCAGACGCTGCAGCTCGTTGCATCGAACGCAGGGCTTCAGCGGCGTCGATATGCAGTTCCAATCCGGGACCGACGAGAACCAGGTTGATCGCAGATGCTTCTGCATAAGGGAAATGGCCCAGCAAGCGGCCGTCAACGCTGGGAGCTTCTGCAATGCCATCGACCACTTGTGGCTGGGGTGAGAACCGGGTCAAAAGTGCCGGCCCCAACAAAACAACGCCGAGGCAACTACTGAACACAAGCAAACAGGCAATCCAAAGGCCAGAGCCACGGCGCCGTGAGCGTTGAGGAGGGCGGGAACGCCGTGCCACAGGAATGTCGTCCCTGCTGGTGCGGCGAGGGGCGACGGCACGAACCAAATCGATGATGCAGTGTTGTGACGATCGTAAGGGGGGGCGCCAGGGGGCTTCCACCGACTAAGGGTCAGCGGTGGTAGTTTCGAATTAATAATCCAGCGGAGTAGGGCTGAGATGCTGCGAGTTGCCGTCGTCGGGGGTGGTCCGAGTGGATCCTGTGCCGCCGAAATTCTTGCCAAGGCCGGCATTCAGACCTGGTTGTTCGAGCGCAAGCTGGATAACGCCAAACCTTGTGGTGGCGCGATCCCTCTCTGCATGGTCGAAGAATTCGACCTGCCTGACGAGATCATCGACCGCAAGGTGCGAAACATGAAGATGATCTCTCCCTCCAACCGGGAGGTGGATATCAAGCTGGATCCACTCGGCTACGACGACAACGCCTATATCGGCATGTGTCGCCGTGAAGTGTTTGATGCCTTCATGCGCAACCGTGCTGCAGACCTTGGCACCACCCTGGTGAATGGCCTGGTGCAAAAAATCGATACAGGCAACAACCGTCAAGGCCCCTACACCCTGCATTACGCCGACTACAGCGGGGGTGGTCCAACTGGGGAGCAAAAATCTCTGGAAGTCGACTTGATCATTGGTGCTGACGGAGCCAACTCCCGCGTGGCCAAGGCCATGGACGCTGGGGACTACAACGTTGCGATCGCATTCCAAGAACGCATCAAGCTCCCCCCAGAGGAGATGACTTACTACGAGGACCTCGCAGAGATGTATGTGGGCACTGATGTGTCCCCAGATTTCTATGCCTGGGTCTTCCCCAAGTACGACCACGTGGCCGTCGGAACCGGCACCATGCAGCAGAACCAATCGCTGATTAAGGGGCTGCAGAGAGGGATTCGTGAGCGTGCCAGCAAGCGTCTGTTCAAGGGCGAAGTCATCAAGGTGGAAGCTCACCCAATCCCAGAACATCCCCGTCCCCGTCGCGTGGTTGGTCGCATGGCACTGGTGGGTGATGCTGCTGGTTATGTCACCAAGAGCTCAGGAGAGGGGATCTATTTCGCAGCGAAAAGCGGACGGATGGCCGCTGAAGCCATTGTGGAAATCTCCAACAGTGGACAGCGCATCCCCACCGAGAAGGAGATCAAGTCGACCTACCTCAAGCGTTGGGACAAAAAATACGGTGCCACCTATGCAGTGCTCGACATTCTGCAGCGCATCTTCTATCGCAACGACGCTGCTCGCGAAGCCTTCGTCGAAATGTGCGATGACCTCGACGTGCAAAAGCTCACCTTCGATAGTTACCTCTACAAACGAGTGGTGATGATGAACCCTTGGCAGCAAATCAAGCTGACTCTTCGAACCCTCGGCAGTCTCGTGCGCGGTGAAGCACTGGCCCCGTCTGAATACGGTCCCGTCCCATCAGCCGTAGGACGTTCTGACGGTGATTTCCTTGCCGAGGAAGCAGCCCAAGCGATCAGGGCCCAATCCAAAGGCAAGGAAACTGAAACGGCTGGAGTGAACTAGTTGCGTCCTTCCAGGGCTTGACCGGCGACACCCTTCACCCGTTCAAGGCCCTGTTGAATCTGCTCTGGCGTCACTCCTGGTTTGACCTGCTCGGGACGATTCTTGAGGGTATTGACTGCATAGATGGCAGCACCGGCCAGGATTAAGGCAGCGAGAACGACACCAACTCCGTTGCCTCCCTGGCGGATCACAACTGGTTGTGTGACCACTGGGGAGGGTTCCCCGGCAGAGCGCTCAGAGGGATCCGACGATGCCATAGGCAAGACCATGTTCTCTCCATGACTTAGCCCGAGCTTCGACGACTGCCAAGCGTCAGCTTTGAATCAGATCGAAACGGGCCAGCACAGATGCCTGATTACGCAGCACTCCAAGAAGATTGAGTCGATTGCGACGCAAGTCCAGGTCATCAGACATCACCATCACGCTGTCTGGACCATCAAAGAAGGCCTCCAGTGCTGGTGTGGCCTCCACAAGCGCGTCGGCAAGGGCCTGATAAGCACCCCCAACAGCCAGGGGCTCCAAGTGGGTGACCACAGCATGCATGGCTGTTTCGCTGGGAGAAGCGAAGCGACTGACATCCACAACATCCCCAGCTGCCAGAACGGAACTCGCAAGGTCCCCCTTCTCAGCAAGGCGTGAAGCACGTTGAACCACGGCCTGCAGCGCCCCGAGACGGTTCTCTTGGCGCAGACGGCTGAGCAAGCCAAGACGATCCAAAACATCAAGAGGGTCGCCCAGCAAGCGTTGGCAGCTGAGACCATCACCGGCAACCGCCTGCACCAGGTCAGGCGCTTGACCATCGTCTTCAAGTTGCGACTGAATACGCTGCCTTAACAGCAGCAGCAGGTCATCCGCGAGAGCTTGCGCCTTCACCTTGAAAGCTGGGAAACGCTGTTGCCAGGCTTCCGCGGCCTCAGAGACAAGCCTAAACAGATCGAGCCGCCAACCCCTCTCCCACAGAATCTGAAGCAGGCCATTTCCCGCACGTCGCAACGCATAAGGATCGGAAGAACCACTGGGGCGTTCGCCCTTGGCAAAGATGCTGAGCAGCAATTCCAAGCGTTCTGCCAGAGCAACCACAGCACCGGCATCGCTCTGAGGAAGCACATCGCCAGCGCCACGGGGTAAATAGTGCTCAAACACAGCTTGAGCGACATCGCGGCTTTCCCCTTCCTCAAGCAGATACTTCGCGCCCATCAGCCCTTGAAGCTCAGGAAATTCGCCCACCATCTGACTGACTAAATCGTGTTTGCAGAGGTGAGCAGCGCGTCTTGCCGCTTCAGCGGTACCGATCGGTAACTCCAGGGCCTGAAGAAGGGTGTCGGTGAGCTGCTCAATCCGTTCCGTGCGATCCAAAAGGCTGCCCAACCCGGCGGCGAAGGTCACCCTGGAGAGCGACGCTCGACGGTCGCCACTGCTTTGCTTGCGATCGACATTGAGGAAAAATTCTGCATCCGCCAAGCGGGCGCTCAAGACCCGTTCATTGCCACGGCAGATCCGTGCATCCGCGGCAGAAAGACCGTTGCCGACCAGTAAAAATTCAGGAAGAAGAACATCACGAGACTCCAACCTCAAGGGATCTGCTGGAACCTGAGAACGGCGCAGGGGCACATAACGCTGATGCGACTGCATCACCGTCACGATCACCTCGGGGGGCAGATCAAGAAAGCGATCCGCGATTTCACCCTGAAGGATGCGTGGATCTTCCACCAGATCCACCAACTCTTGAAAGAGATCATCTGGGCAGTCCAGCTCCCCCTTCAAGGCAGCGGCGCGATCGTCAAGCTTGCTGCGGATCAGGGCAGATCTTGCCTTGCGATCAGCCTGAACACCAGCGGCAGCAAGGGCCTTGAGATAGTCATCGGCCTCGGAAAGTTCAACGCTGCCGGGATGCAAACGGTGAGAACGGGATGTTCGACCGCTGTGGACGACAGGCTCACTGGCAGCAAGGGTGACTGGCACCACATCGGGACCAAGCAAAGCCACCAACCAGCGCACTGGACGACTGAAGCGTTGATCCCCATCACCCCAACGCATAAAACGGCGCCCTTGCAAGCAATCGATCCAGGCAGGAATCCGCTCCGCCAAGATCTGGAGCGCCCCCTGGCCCTCGATCAACACCGTCGCAAAGACACAGTCGCCCTTTGGGGTGGGACGGACCTCTAGGGAGGTGGGTTCAACGCCGCAGCGTTTCGCAAATCCAATCGCGGCAGGACCTGGCTGGCCATCCACAAAAGCCTGAGCCACGGGGGGACCCTTCCGTTCTTCGCGGAGATCCTCCTGAACTTCGGCCAACGAATCGACCAAAACAACAAGGCGTCTTGGGGTGCTGGTGACCTGTACTTCACCATGCGCCAGTCTCAACTCGTCCAGGTCACGCTGAACCCGCTCCCGAAGCTGGGCCAGAGCCAAACGGGCAAAGTCAGCAGGCAGTTCTTCAGTACCGATTTCGAGCAGGAAGGTTGAGGTCACACCAGTCGGCTCGAGAAGCCAATGACTTTATTGGAAGCCGCTTCGCTAGCTTCGAGATACAGCGATCAGTGCGCCAGTGAGCCAGCCCAGCGTCGACGCCACCAAGAGTTCTCAGGGCGCAGGCAGCGGCAAGCTCGACATGGAAGGAATTCCGCTACCGAAGGCAGAGCAACGAAAACGAGACAGCCTCTTCCTCAAAGAGCCTCTACTAACAGAGCTGGGAAACGACCTGCCCAATTTCAGCGAAGACGCTCTACAGATTCTCAAGTTCCACGGCAGTTATCAGCAGGACGACAGGGACAAACGCGAGAAAGGCAAGGACAAGCAATGGCAGATGATGCTGCGCCTGCGCAGTCCGGGAGGCCGCATCCCCACCGCCCTGTTTTTGGCCATGAACGATCTGGCCGATCGCCTTGGCGACGGAACGCTGCGTGCCACAACCCGTCAGGCGTTCCAGATGCACGGTGTGCCCAAAGCCGACCTCAAGGAGGTGATTGGCACGATTGTTCGAAACCTTGGTTCCACGCTTGCTGCCTGTGGAGACATCAACCGCAATGTGATGGCACCGGCGGCGCCTTTTGACAAAGGGGGTTACCCGGCAGCAAGACAGCTCGCCGATGAGATTGCTGATCTGCTGAGTCCCGAATGCGCCGAAGGCTCGTATTTGGATCTCTGGGTCGATGGAGACCTGAGCTATCGAATCAAGGCTGGCCGAAAGGTGAATGCGGTGCGAAAGCGCCAGTTTGAGGGAGCGGTGTTCTCAGGCGATCAGCAAGAACCTCTGTATGGAGACACCTATCTGCCACGCAAATTCAAAGTGGCGGTGACCGTGCCTGGAGACAATTCAGTCGATCTGCTGACCCAGGACATCGGCCTGGTGGTGTTCACAGACAGCAACGGTGGTCTCCGTGGATGCAACGTGTATGTAGGGGGCGGCATGGGCCGTACCCACAACAAGGAAGAGACATTCGCTCGGATCGCTGAACCGCTTGGCTATGTGGCCGCGGATCAGGTGTTGGATTTGGTGCAAAGCATCCTGGCCCTTCAGCGCGACCATGGCGATCGCAGGCTGAGGCGTCATGCCCGCATGAAGTATCTGCTCCATGACAGAGGCATCCAGTGGTTCCGTCAGGAATTAATGCGCGCCTACTTCAGCGGAGACCTGAAGCCATTGCGCAGCGAGCCCAAGCCAAAACTGAATGATTACCTGGGCTGGCATCGCCATCGCGCCGGCATGTGGTTTGTAGGCATTCCGCTGCTCTGCGGTCGGCTGGAAGGTGCTTTCAAGCAAGGCCTGAGCAAGATCGTCGAGACCTATCAACTGGAAATCCGTCTCACTCCCAATCAAGATTTGCTGCTCTGCAACATCGGAACCCCACAAAGGGCTTCGATCCGCGCTGCCCTGGAAGAACTCGGGATTAACACCCCTGACATGCCAGCACCGTTAGCCCGACACGCCATCGCCTGCCCAGCCCTACCAACGTGCGGACTCGCCATCACCGAATCGGAACGGACCCTCCCTTCTGTTCTGGAGCGACTTGACAGCCAACTCCAACGCTTGGAGATCGACAAACCGGTGTTGATCCGTATGACTGGCTGCCCGAATGGCTGCGCCCGCCCTTACATGGCTGAACTGGCGCTCGTGGGGAGCGGAGTCAACCAGTACCAGCTTTGGTTAGGCGGCAGCGCCAATTTGCAACGCCTCGCCAAGCCCTATATCCAGAAGCTACCCCTGGATCAGCTGGAGGCCGCGATTGAACCTCTGCTGTTGAGTTGGAAGGAAGCAGGTGGACGCCGCACCCTTGGAGACCATGTTCAAAAACTGGGCGATCAGGCAGTATCCGAGCTGCTCAATGCTTGATCACAGCGTCCGTAGATAGCTTCCTGTGCCCCCGAACGCCAAGCCCAGAGCTGATCTCCAAAACTGAAATGCCACCACTCATTGGGATGGCGCACAAACCCCTGCCCACCGAGCACACGATCGAGCAGACAACGGCGTTGATGGACGCAAACGGCGAATGCGTCCCGACCAGCCAATGCAGTGTTGGCGTAGTGATCCGGCTCGGAAACGGGGCCAATCGCATCAATCTCACCACCCATTTCGAGCAGATCACCATCACGTCCCGCCAGCGTCAGATCAACAGCAGCTCCTGTGCTGTGCGGCGGCGGCGTGGTTGGGTCGAGGCTAGGGGGTGCCCAGAAACGACCAACGGCATGCCGAACCTCGGCAATCGCTCGATCGATGTCCGCAGCGGATCCAGCGGTCTTGAGGTTGATGCCCAAGCGAGCACACTCTTCAGCCACGGCATGGTCAACCATGAAGGCCTGCACTGAGACTGGACGCCAAGCATCGAAGATGACAAAGCGGAGCTCCTGGTCATGCGCTTGAAGCTGCTGCTCGGCCGCGATCAAACGCCTCACCACTCCCGCCCGCAGCACAAAAGGATCTGCTCCCGGTCCGTAGGGCGCGCCTAAGCGCTGGTAAGGGTGTGGCTGGAGGCACAACAGCTCTGGGCGTAACCGCTTCAGCGGCTCGCCGCAGTCGTCGATTAGACGATCGCTCCAGGGACGCAGCACCGGACCACTTCAACTGCGTTCAAGGCTGACAGAAGTCGACAGCAGGAAGCCGTTTCCACAAGTGGACACAATTTTTCCCCAGGGTGGGTCTCATTTCACACGTCGCGAGCAGGTTGTGACGCAGGAGACATGTTCGTAGCGATACATGTGACAACAAACCATAAAGACAATCTTGAGCTTTCAGAGCAAAGGCTCAGACATCCGACCAAGAACCCTGCACCAGAAGGGAAGCCAGCGATTCAATCTCAATCGAAATAAGAGCAGCAGCGCCAGAGAAAAACAAGCCAAAAAGCGACATTTGTCAGCGAGACCTCAAAAAAGCAGCAAAAAGGGAATAGTGAGACTCAACCGAGACTCAAGCCTGTGGAAATAAACGTGCATTAATTCAATTGACCTGAAGCGGTCATCCGAAGACGTTGATTTTCCAGCAACTGGCGCAGAACGGGGTGACGATTGAGACCAGGATCCAGATCAATCAGCCTGCTGGCCTCCTGGCGTGCCTCCTCCAGAACAGCGCCATCATCGGCAAGACTTGCGAGAGCCAAATCAGGCAACCCGGACTGGCGGGTTCCGAGCACTTGTCCAGGGCCGCGAAGGCGTAAATCCATTTCTGCTATTTCAAAGCCATCGGTGGAATGAACGAGAACATCGAGCCGTTGGCGTGCCAAAGCATTGCGGCTGTCATTCACGAGCAGACAGTGAGAAGCTGCTGCTCCACGACCAACACGACCACGAAGCTGGTGCAACTGGGCCAGGCCGAAGCGATCGGCATGATCAATCACCATCACGCTGGCCTCAGGTACATCCACACCCACCTCAACGACGGTGGTGGAAACAAGAACCTGACAATCTCCAGACGAAAACGACTGGATCACAGACTGCTTGTCTGCACTGCTGAGGCGTCCATGTAGCAACCCAACCGAAAGATCGGGAAAGACCTCTTCTGCCAGTTCTCGATGCACATCGACGGCGGAACGTAAATCCAATTTCTCCGACTCTTCCACCAGGGGCAGCACCACATATGCACGCTGACCGGCCTCAACCTCCTTTCGGATCAACTCATGGGCATCGTGACGCTCTGATCCGGCAATTTGACGGGTTTGGATCGGTGTCCGCCCTGGTGGCAACTCATCAATTTGACTCACATCCAGATCGCCATGCAGGGAGAGGGCAAGGGTGCGGGGAATCGGTGTCGCCGTCATCGTCAAAAGGTGAGGTTGCAATCCCTTACTGAGAAGGCGATTGCGCTGGCGAACCCCGAAGCGATGCTGCTCATCCACCACCACCAGACCAAGCCGCGAGAAGTCAACAGGGTCTTCGATCAACGCGTGGGTGCCAACCAAAATGCGCAGTGTTCCATTGGCCAGATCAGTGAGCATGCGCCTGCGGTTGGGTTTTGAAGTCGAACCAGTCAGCAACTCCACGCTGACGTGAAGTGGCATCAACCACTGACAGAGACTGCGATAGTGCTGCTCCGCCAGCACTTCAGTCGGTGCCATCAGGGCTCCCTGCCAACCGGCATCGACTGCATTCAGCAGGGAGGCGAGCGCCACCACGGTTTTACCGCTGCCCACATCCCCCTGGACCAGGCGTGCCATCGGTTCGCTCTTGACTAAGTCGCTCTCGATTTCCGCCAAAACGCGCTGCTGCGCTCCTGTGAGCTGAAAGGGCAACAAATCGAGGAAACGACCAACAAGACCGTCTCTCTGGCCAATACCCTCAAGGCTCGGAGCCTGGCGCTGACGTAAATCGGCGCGACGCTGCATCAGGCCCAGCTGAAGCAAAAGAAATTCGTCAAACACAAGCCGCCGCCTTGCCTGTTGAAGACGTTCGCGATCCACAGGCCGATGAATCCCTTGCAGGGCTTCAGTGCGGGCGATCAGATGCAGGACTGCACGTCGTTCAGGACTGAGGGGTTCGGGCCAATGCTCAGCAGCCGGAAGCACAAGCTCCACCAAACCACGCAATCGGTCGGCTGTGAGCCCATCGGTGAGGGCATAAACCGGAAGCAATCGGCCGATCTGACGTGATCGCAACGGAGAGTGAACCGTCTCCATCACCTCAATCAAAGGATCCTGAAAGCTGATCCCATAGGGGCCGGTCTTGACCAGGCCGCTAATCGCCACTGTGGCTCCTACGGGATATTGTCGGCTCTGGGCGTGCAACGCCGCTGGGTTGCTGAAGCGTTTGCCAGCGAGGAATCGAGTCACCTTCAAACGACCAGTGGGATCCTGCACTTGCAGCTCGAGGATCGACAGATTGGGGTTACGCGGACTCGTGAATCCGTGACAGCGGCGCACCGTGGCCACGATCGTTGCTGTTTGCCCGGCCTCAAGGGCGACGATGCGTCGCATCGCCGAATAGTCGACGTAATCCCTCGGGTAATACAGGAGCAAATCTCTGACCAGCAGAAGGCCGAGGGACGCCAAACGTTCAGCCAGCTTTGGTCCAATGCCCTTGACACCAGACAGCGGCAAGTCGAGAGAGAGTGAGGCTGGTGCCGTCCGGTTGGGTTGCTGGTTGTCGACTTGGTCCTTCACCCTTAATCGCGGGGGTGCCATCGGTTGCGACGGTTCCATCCGCTGGCGGAATTGATGAAGCCATTGCCGAGTGGAGGTCACCAGTCGGCGTCGAGCCGATTCAGACAGCGTCGGGTAACTGCGATAAGAAGCCGCTAAGGAGGCCAAGCGATCACTGCTATCCGCAGGGATGGGGATCGGTGGTGGTGTCGCGAGCTGACGGGTCAGAAAGTGGTGAAACCGTTCCTGTCGTCCCTGCAGATCAATGAAGCCGCGATCAGCCTCCAACGTCAGAGATGTCTGAAGAGGGTGAAGCCAGGCCTGAAGACGATTGAGGTCTGCTGCAGAGCAAGCCGGAGTCAGCTCTGGGGAGGATGGGTTGGAGGGCTGGTTGGAGGGCTGGGCCACCACTGATGCTGCACGTGTTGGGTCTGAGCACGCCGCTGCCAGTGGCGTTGCTGTCGAACCATTCTGAGCAAGCTCTGCTTCCGTTGTCGGAGCCTGCTGCGACAACGACGCAATGGCACGAGGTCGAATTCCAGTTCAGACGGGCGCAGAAGAACACAGCAGAGATCGATCAACTGGTCACCAGACCCGGTCATCGGCAAAGGGACCCTCAGACGGAGGAGATTGGAGGCCGTGGGAAGGGTGTCGACCTGGCCCGCATGCACGGCGTCAAGCAGGCTGATGGGCAGGAGGCTTGTGGTGAGACCTGCACGCAAGAGCTCAACATTGATCGCGTGAGACAGGTTGCGCAGACGACGCACGACGGCAAGATCAAGGCCGTCGAGCCAGCGCATCAGCTCCAAGGGCATCGTGGGCATGAACTCGGAACTGAGCTGATCGGAATCTGAGCCAGCTGCTTCCTCATCGCTGGGATCAGACAGGGATGAATCCTCAGACGCATCCATGGCCTGACCGGCCATCAGAAACAGCGAGCGCAACACATCCAGATCACTGCTGGCCTGGTCCGCAACGCCAAGATCACCATCCTCGTCCTGGTCTGTGGTTGGCGGAGGGTCTTCGAAACTCAGATCCAGCTCTGATTCAAGCGCCATATCCTCGTCAGAGGGTGTGAACGAAGCCTCCTCTTTCTGCTCTCCATTCACAGGAGGCAAGAGACCATCAAGAAGGGCGGGTTGATCAACAGGCGGAGCAAGGCTGAGCTGAACTGATCCGGACATCCCATCATCAGAGAAGCTGTCAGACGCCGAACCCTGTTGGTCCGTCTGATGCGCCTGGTCCGAAGACCGCTGCAAGCTCTCCATCATGGATTGTTGAGCCTGACGTCTTCGAGTCCGCTTCTCCCGATTGAGCTCCTTAGCAAGTAATTGGAGTTGTTCAATCGTGAGCAAGGAACTACAGCGTTGGATGAGCTCATCGATCCGCTGCTGGAGAGAGTGACGAGAGGGATCAGAAAGCTGATTCAAGCGAGCGTGATCAACGCTGCAGAGGAGATGCCCAAGGGCGCGATGCACCGCTGAGGGCAAGCGCTCACGTAGAAGTCTTAGATAATCAGATTGATCCGCATAAAAAGCTGGTGCCGTATCACGACACCAGCTCTGAAGACGAGCAAGCTGCTCGTCAGGGTTATATGGCAAAGCGCTTTCCTGGTCGGACGCCAAGATCAGCCTTTGGTCATTGATGCCACTTCAGTGGCGAAATCGACTTGTTCGATCTCGATCCCTTCACCCAGGGTGTAACGGGTGAAACGGCGCACCTGGACGTTTTCGCCGATCTTTCCGGCCACTTGCTTCACCAGTTCGGCCAAAGAAAGAGAGCTATCGCGGATAAAAGGCTGATCCAACAAAGCCATTTCCTTGAGTCGCTTGCCAATCCGACCCTCAACAATTCTGGCCTTCATCTGATCTGGCTTGCCCTCGAGGTCATCACGACCCATTTCGATCGACTTCTCACGGTCGACAATTTCTTGAGGGATGTCATCGGTGCTGACGTACTCAACACTTGGGCAGGCTGCAATCTGCATGGAGACATCGCGCAGTAGACCCTGGAAAAGATCGCCACGTGCAACGAAATCCGTTTCACAGTTGATCTCCACAAGAACACCAACGCGCGCACCGGTGTGGATGTAGCTGCCGATGGCTCCCTCAGCAGCGGCACGGCTCGATTTCTTCTCGGCGCTTGCAATGCCCTTCTGACGCAGCCACTCAACCGCTTTGGTCATATCGCCCTCGGTTTCCCCCAGGGCTTTTTTGCAATCCATCATTCCTGCGCCAGTCTTATCGCGCAGATCCTTGACAAGCTTGGCGGATACGGCGGCCATCGGTAGAGGGGGAAAATAGGAACAAGAAGAGCCGCCTTCCCACAAATGAGGGAGGGCGGCGTGAACAAAAAGGGAGGTGAGACTTAGCCCTGGCCGTCGTCACCACCGCGCTGATCATTGGCGCCATGGCGACCTTCGTTGATCGCGTCAGCCAAACGGCTCAACACCAACTGAACGGAGCGCACGGCATCGTCGTTGCAAGGGATCGGAACCTCACAGAGATCGGGATCACAATTGGTATCCAGCATCGACACCAGGGGGATGTCGAGCTTGCGTGCCTCCAGAACTGCATTGGTCTCGCGACGTTGGTCCACAAGGATCACAACATCGGGAAGACGACGCATGTTCTTGAGACCTCCCAGGTATTTCTGAAGACGCTCCAGTTCGCGGCGCAGAACGGCGGCTTCCTTTTTGGGGCGCATGGCGATCGCACCACTGGACTCCATCCGTTCCAGATCCTTAAGGCGATCAATCCGGGCTTTCATCGTGGTCCAGTTGGTGAGCATGCCGCCCAGCCAACGTTGGTTCACATAGGAACCACCACAACGGGCCGCCTCAAGAGCAATCACTTCCGAGGCTTGCTTCTTGGTACCAACGAAAAGGAACCGCTTGCCACTGCGAGCGGCAGAGCGGACCCACTTGTAGGCATTGTTCATGCAGACAGCGGTCTGCACGAGATCGATGATGTGAACCCCATTGCGCGCGCAATAGATGTAGCGCGACATCTTTGGGTTCCAGCGACGAGTCTGGTGCCCAAAGTGGGCGCCAGCCTCCATCATCTCGGCGAGAGTGACAACAGCCATGGTGTTTAGGGTTTCGGGTTCGCCTCCACCTGTCAGGGATGGTCAAGGACCAGCACCCGAAACAGACAGGTGTGCGGTGTGAAAGAACTCAATGAATTTATCAAAAGACCGGTCAGCGCAGCCCGATTGCCTTCGCTTCACGGAACATCGCACGCACACCGATACGATTCAGGGGAAGGCGCAGCACTTCCATTGCCACGGCAGCATGGCCATGGCTAATCAGCCATTTCAGCAAAGGACGCAACGACCGTTCGTTGAGCAATCCGCCGAGGGTCAATAGCTCCCACAGGATCAGGTGGAGCCACGTGAACTGAATGATGAAACGGACCCTACGGGTCGGATGCTTGCGAAAGAACACCAAGCCCATTTTGGCCCGTTCCTGCTCGACCCTGATCAGATCTGGAACCTGAGCAAGGCTCAAGGCTGGATGCCAGTGGTAGCCAACCGCTTCCGGGCACTTGACCAACGCCACCCCCATCTGACGCAGCCGTTCACCCAACTCGAGGTCTTCCCAGCCATAAAGGCGAAAGCCAGTGTCAAAAAGGCCTGACCGCTGCAACACCGTGCGATCAATCGCCACATTTCCCGTGGCGAAATAGGCCCAAGACAAATCCCGCAGTTTGTGGCGTTCCGTTGTCGGCTGATCGAAATTGGCCGTGTTGATCACAGCTCCGTAGGTAAAACAGAGCCGATTGCCGATCTGATGCCAATAGCGCTGAAGAGCGCGGGCATGGCTGGATAGGAACTGCGGTGTGACTACGAGGTCACTGTCGATGAAAACGATCACATCGCCGCGTGCATGGTCAACGCCACGGTTGCGCCCTTCTGCAGGTCCGCCATGGGCCTGTTCCACCAGACGGACATGGGGGAAGCGCGCAGCCTGTTCCCTTAAACGAGAAGGGGTGCCGTCGGTCGAACCATCGTCCACGAGGACGACCTCATAATCGTCGATCTCACCGGAAGGACTCTGAGCTTCCAAAGCGACCAAACACTTTTCAAGGATCGGCCAGCGGTTGTAAGTGGGGATGACGACGCTGATAAACATCCGCGTGCAACCGGAGCGAGTGAAGGTCCAGCCTAAGGACATCAAAAAAGGGGGGGCGCAAGCCCCCCCTCAGTGCCACAAGGGCGTGGATCAGTCTGCTGCTCCACCGTTGTTGGCAGTACCCGTTACACCGTTGCCTGCACCTTCACCACGGCCATCGTTACGCATTTTGCGCTTCTTGAATTTGCGGGCGTAGGCGCGGTTGCGCTCCTGCTTTTCCTTCTTGAGGTTCCTGCGCTTGGCCATCGCGGAGTTGATAAACGATTTTGGGTGCCACCAACTTACCCAACCGAGCAGAACAATCGACCGTCTTCCATGCGAACCAGTCGATCCGCCACATCCAAAATGCGAGGGTCGTGGGTCACCATCAGAACGGAACAGGCCTGCTCACGAGCCAGGCGTTTGAGCAAATCCACCACTTCCCGCCCAGTGGTGCTGTCAAGAGCAGCAGTCGGTTCATCCGCCAGCAGAAGCTGGGGATGAGCCGCTAAAGCCCGCGCAATCGCCACTCTTTGCTTCTGCCCACCGGAGAGATCGTGAGGCAACTTGTTGAGGTGATCACCAAGGCCAACCTCTCGCAACCATTGCCTCGAGAGGTCACGCCGGGCGAGATAGGAACGATCCTTCAACAGATCTGCACCCATCTGAACATTCTGTTCGGCTGTCAGACAACGCAGCAGATTGTGGCCTTGGAAGATCATGCCGATGCGTCTTCGTAGGCGCTGACGGGCACCGCGACCGGCAGCGTTAAGCGGCTGACCAAGCACGCATACCTGCCCCTCCTGCACCTTGCGCAAGGCACCGATCAATGTGAGCAGGGTTGTTTTTCCGCAACCCGAAGGACCGGTCAGGAGCACAACCTCCCCTGGCTCGATCGTCAACCCCACCGACTGCAGTACTTGGCGACGATTGGCACCTCTGCCATACCAATGGTTCAGTCCCTCAATCGCAACAGTGCTCGCCATCAGAAGATCTCGGCTGGATCGGCATCCACAAGCCGGCGCATTGCCAATCCGGCCGACAGCATGCACATCACCAAAATCATGGTGAACACCGTGGTGGCGCGGCTGAGGTCCATGCCAACCGGAAGACGGGTGGCATCTCGCACAAACCAATAGAGAGCCTGGCCAGCCAAATATGCAGGGATATAGCCAACCAAGGCGAGAATCAACCCTTCACGAACGACAACACCAACAAGCGTTTTTAGCTGATAGCCCATCGCCATCAAGGTGGCGTATTCAGGTAAATGATCACTCACATCGGTGTAAAGCACCTGATAAACGATCACGCATCCCACCACAAACCCCATGGCAGCACCGAGGGTGAAGATGAAACCGATCGAAGTACTGCTGCGCCAGTAGTTCTGTTCAAAATCGATAAAGCCCTGCTTGGTGAGCACACGAACGTCGTTAGGCAGAAGTGCAGTCAGTCGCTCCTGCACAGCCAATGGATCCGCCGTTGGCTTGAGCCGAATCAATCCCAACTCAATGCTGCCTGGAGCTTTGTTGGGCATCAGATCCAAGAATGTCTCAGAACTCGTGAGCAGATTGCCATCAGCACCAAAACTGGTGCCAAGGGAAACCAGACCTGCCACCCTGACGCGGTTTCCACCGATCTCACTCTCAACTGTGCGTCCCTGACGAAACCATTCGGCAACAGGTCCGAATTCAGGGCGGGAGAGTTGATCAAAAAGAACACGACCTTTCAAGGAAAGCTGTTGTGAATCCTGAGACAACTCAGGATTCACAAAGAATGGATCCTCTGGGTCGAATCCCAGACCAAGAATGGAGCGGGTAGAGAGGTTTTCAGGATTACGCCAAAGCATCAAACTCCAGTGGACCGGTGTAATTCCTTCGACTTGGGGATCCGCCATCGTTTGGATCAAACGCCGTTTGGGGAAACCGGCCATGCGCACCGAACTGGTGGAACGCGGACTAATCAGGACGAGATCTGCATCAAAGCGGCGATGCACTGTGACGCTCGCATCAAACAACCCGTCTCGAAAACCGAGCTGCATGAACATCAAGATGCCGGCAAAACTAATGCCAGCCAAAGCAACAAACAGGCGCACTGGCTGGCGGATCAGCATCAATGACGCCAGCGGTATCCGCCTGCGGTTCCAGAAGCCCAAATTCACTGGGGTTGAAAACGAGCGATCACTTTCATCCCAGCCAGCGTTCTGACCCTTTCAGCGGAAGCCGGATCCAATGTGACGCGCACTTCCACAATCCGAGCGTCGGCATCACCCGTGGGGTCGGTCGAAAGCACCTGCCGCTGCCTCACTTGAGGACTAATGCCGATGACCTTGCCGGCGAGGCTTTGTTTGAAACCTCCATTTTCGCTTGTGAGCGTGACTCTCTGACCAAGCTCAACGCGATTGATATCCGACTCGTACACCTCGATCAAAGCTTGCATCGACTGACTCGCACCGACCTCGATCACGCCATCAGCACCTGGACGTTCCCCGGCGCGAGTGTGAATCCGCAACACCAAGCCCTCGATGGGTGATCGCAGCTCGCTATCGGCGAGATCAGCCTCGAGTTTGCGTCGCTCCGCGCGAGCCTGCTGGAGTTGCCCTTGAAAACGAAGCAGTTCATCCCGCTTGTCATCAAGGACCACCAAGGCAGCCGCTCCAACTGAGGCCGCAAGGCGATAACGATCAACCTCCTTGCGCTGCAAACGGATCTCGGCCTGCAGCATGCGAATTCGTGCATCCACAGCCGCGACATCTGCCTGGATCTGGAGACGATTATCAAAGCGAGCCAGCACCTGGCCAACCTTGACCGGATCCCCTTCATTGACCAGCAATTCAGCCACTCTGGGGGTTCCACCAAAACCACTCACTGGGGCAGCAAGACGACGAATGTCACCAGCAGGCTCGAGTTGGCCAAGAGCTGCAACAGCTTCAGGGGCGCGAGTCACCACAGCCGGCACGGGAGAGCGAGCGGCTTGATGAGGTCGATTCCAAAACAACAGCCCAACGATCACTGTCAGACCAAGACCACCACTGAGAAGCAGCAGCGTCGGTCGACGTCTCAAGGCTCCGGTGGATCGTCGAAGAGCATTTCCTCGATGTAACGATCTGCCCACTCCACGCTGAAGGCCTTCTCCAGGACACGCCGGGTTTTGTCGTTGCGCTTCTGTTGGAGGCAATAGGAGAGCTGACCCTGATGACGATCGATCGTAGAAGGGGCGTCCGGGGCATCGGCGGCTGTGGTCTCAACGGCCTGACGCATCACCTCCAAAAAGTGCCCAACCTGCTCGAGGAACCAACCCTCCTCAACACTGTTCACAGGACGGATGAATCGCACAAAGGGAGAAAAAATCGTTCCCCAAGCCGGTAGCTCTCGCACCTGTTCAAAAGGTGGAAACGTCAACGCCTCCAACGGTTGACGGATGCTGTCTGGGAGTGTGTCCCGCACAGGTGAAAGGTCAACGATGGCCGCTGAGATCCCTGCGGGACTGGCAACGATGTCTGCTCCGAAAATGGGTAGGTCGTAACGGGGATCGGGAAAGAACACGCAGTGGAGAATCTGCAGTCCTAAACCGAGCCGAGCCGTCTCTAAATGAAGCTTGCGCAGACCTCGACATTGATGCAGTTCATTGCTGATGGACAGCGAATCACCATCCAAAGTGGCTGTGACCGCCTCAAGTTCTGGGTCGACGACGAGAGGCTGAAGGCCTGTCATGGCCCCCCTACATGTCCGGATGCGCTCGGCAAGGGCATCCACCAGAGGATGAAGCTCAAGGGATGTTGACGAGGAGGGAGGCGACGGCACCGGTGCGGTTCAGCACAGAATGGGACTTTGCCACGGGATCCTGAGCCACCCATCCCACGGTCCAGAACTGACGCACCAAACGTTTGGAAACGGAAGTCGGTGCGTCTTCGCCCCCATGCCGGATGCGGGGCTGACTTGCCTTGATTTCTGGTGTCGTGCCGGCAGTGCCTTCGAACACAAGGGTGAGGAGGGTCTGGCCCATTTCCTGGAACACATGGTGTTCAAGGGAAGCCGGCAGCTTGGGGCTGGAGATTTCGATCGACGGATCGAAGCCCTTGGTGGCAGTAGCAATGCAGCCACAGGTTTCGATGACGTGCATTTCCATGTGCTCGTTCCACCAGAAGGTGCATGCGAAGCCTTGGAACTTCTGCTTGATCTCGTCCTCGAACCAGCGTTGCGCGCTGATGCCTATGGGATGGAACGCGACGTTGTCCTTGAGGAAATTGCCCAATATCGCGATCAACCCGATGAACAGGTCGTCCAGCACTTGCTGGCCTCAAGTTGCGCGAACCATCCCTACGGACGTCCAATTCTTGGTTGGGAGGAGAGTCTGCTGGCCAGCTCACCGGACACGATGGCTGCCTTTCACCAACGTCGCTATCGAGGAACGAACTGCTGCCTGATGGTGGCGGGAGCAATCCCCAAGGGGCTGGAGCAAACCATCAGCGCCAGTCGCCTGGCCTCGCTTGCGACCCAATCAGAGGATCACCCAAACGGGATCGACCAGACACTGAGCTTCCAACGTGGACGGGACACGATCCAGGTCGAGCGCTTGGAAGCAGCGAGGTTGCTGATGGCCTGGCCTGCCGCCGCCGCGGATCAACAACATCAGGTGATGGGGATTGATCTGGCCACAACACTTCTGGCCGAAGGTCGACGCAGTCGTCTGGTGGAGCGCCTACGCGAAGAACTACAGATCGTGGAATCGATCGATATGGACCTGACCACACTCGAGCAGGGAAGTCTGGTGATGCTGGAAGCCTGCTGCCCTGCTGAGCACATCGAGGAAGTGGAAGCGGAGGTCGACCGCGTGCTTCAAGAGTGCGCATCCACACCCGTTCAGGCCGCTGAAATGGAGCGGGGTCGACAGCTGGTCGGGAACGGTCTTCGCTTCAGCTTGGAGGCTCCCGGTTCTGTGGCTGGCATCGCAGGACCCCAGGCGCTTTGGCGAGAACCGCAGGATCCCTTGAGGCCACTGCAAGATCTGCAGAACTGGACTGCGGCTGGCTTGCAATCCGACGTTTTCGGACAGCTGCAGGCGTCCAAGGCCTTCACGTTGGTAGCCCTGCCAGAGGAGGAGGGCTGATGGCACTGCCTGATCTGATCCTCGACCCTCTCGCCACTCCAGGAGTGCTGGCGGCAAAAGCCTTAATCCGCCACGGCAGCGCATCGGATCCAGAGGGACTGAGGGGCGCTCATCAGTTGCTGGGCTCTGTCCTGAGCCGAGGCTGCGGGCCCTACGGACCGATCCAGCTTGCAGACCTGGTGGAGGGATGCGGAGCCGGACTGCGCTGCGACACCCATGAAGATGGCCTGCTGATCAGCCTCAAATGCCGTGATGTTGATGCCGAGAGGTTGTTGCCGGTGATCGGCTGGATGCTCAGACAGCCACACCTGAGGCCGGATCAAGTGGAACTGGAGAAAGAGCTCAGCCTCCAAGCACTATTGCGTCAAAAGGAGGACGCCTTCCACCTTGCCTATGACGGTTGGCGATCTCTGGCCTACGGGTCCGGCTCCTATGCCCACGATCCCCTTGGTGTGGCTGAGGAACTGAAAGAGATCAGCCCCGACCAACTCCGATGCCTGGCCGCTCAACTCGAAGACCATGGCTCGGTGTTGGCGCTCTCCGGCACCATCCCGACCAAGCTGCTCAAGTTGATGGAGAGCCACGAAGCCTTCCAGGAGGGTGGAGCGCAGCCGATCATTCTCGCTGCATCAACGCCTCGTGGCACAAGCCTGAGAACGGAACAGGGGACCCTAAGCATCAAAGAGCAGACCACTGAACAAGTGGTGCTAATGCTCGGGCAACCCTCCCTTGCCCACGGCCACCCTGATGATCCAGGCCTTCGCCTACTTCAAGCCCACCTCGGCCAAGGCATGTCCAGCCTCTTATTCCGCCGGTTACGCGAAGACCACGGCGTTGCTTATGACGTCGGCGTGCACCATCCGGCACGGGCTGGAGCAGCACCGTTCGTGATGCATGCTGCAACCAGCACCGATCGCTCCAAGCTCTCTCTTCAGCTGCTTTTAGAAAGCTGGAATGAGATGTGTTCCAAACCTCTCGACCCCGATGATTTGCAGCTGGCGAAGGTGAAAGTTCGCGGCCAGCTTGCTCACGCCTCCCAAACCACCGGACAACGGGCGGAGCGTCGAGCCCAACTGAGAGGTCTGGGCTTGCCCGATGACCACGACCAACGTTGTTTAGAGATCATGGATGCGCTTGATCCAGTCTCGATTCAACGAATCGCAGCCGAGCACCTCAGTCGACCACTGCTCAGCCTCTGTGGCCCGCAAGCCTCGCTCAGGGTTCTGGAGTCTCAGTGGGAGGCTCGGCAAGGGGAAGCTCGGCAACGCTGAGGTGGTCGTTCGGCACTAGAAAAGTGCCACGACGGAAACGGACCGCAACGGTTTCCAAGGGCTTCAGACCAACCACTTCGCCTATTTCATCAGTGGAGACAAGGTCGGGCGGTCGCAACATCGGCATTGGATCCGCTGTCTTCAGATAGGGCAACGGCCGCACCAGCCGCACCTGATCACCGATCGAAACGTCCATGCACCATGGGCAATCACCCTCTCCTACTGCAGGATGGGGCCAGCTGAATGCAGCTGGTGCGGGCACTGGCCACCTGGAGCGGCGCATTTGCCGGTCTGATGCTGACCCTTGTTGGCAGCCTGATTCCTGCTGCAATGCTCTGGCCAGGGGTTCCTTTGGAGGTGCTGCCCTTACCCAGCACCTGGCAAGTGCCGGCGCTTTTGATCTGTGCTCTGGTTTGTGGGCCTCGTGCGGGTGTGATCGCCTCAGTGGCCTATCTCACAATCGGCCTCGTGGATCTTCCTGTTTTCCACGACGGAGGCGGCCCCGGCTATCTGCTCAATCCAGGTTTCGGTTATTTGGCTGGTTTTGTACCGGCTGCCTGGCTGTGCGGACGCCTGTCGCAACAGGAAGGGATGAATGATTTGGCGCGTCTGACCCTCGCTGCCATTGCAGGGCTGGTCATGATTCAAATTTGCGGCCTGCTCAATCTTCTTGTTGGTGGCCTGCTCGGCCGCTGGGCCGATCCCCTTCCCGAACTGTTGTTCAGTTATGGGGTAGGCCCCCTTCCCTCGCAGCTGGCCCTCTGTGTTGCATCAGCCCTGCTGGCCCTTCCCTTGCGTCGCCTGTTGTTGATCGAATGATGCGTTCCGTTCGACGCAAGTTCCTGCCCAATCACCTCGGGCGCGGACCGTTGCTCCTGCTCGGTTTGATCATCGTGATCGTGGATCAGGTGAGCAAAGCCTGGGTAAGACTCAGTCTTGAGCCAGGCATTCCCTCTGAATTTCTGCCTGGGCTCATACAGCTCCGCTGGGTGCGCAACACCGGAGCGGCCTTCAGCCTCTTCAGCGATTCCACCACGTTGCTGGGAGTTCTGAGCCTGTTGGTCGGGGTGAGCGTGGTGTTCTGGATCTGGCGCAACCAGCAACAACCCTTGTGGCAGGGCCTAGCACTCGCCTTCCTATTGGGAGGCACGATCGGTAACGGCATCGATCGGTGGAGACTCAACCATGTCACGGACTTTCTAGAACTGGTGCCAGTGTCGTTTCCGATCTTCAATGCAGCGGATATCGCCATCAACCTTGCAGTCGCCTGCTTTGCCATCGATGCCCTAACCCGCCGCCATGAGCACCGTCCCCACTGAGGCGAAAGCAGCTGCAAGCAACCCGATTCAATCCGGGACCTGGCAATTGGTGCTCCAGCAGGAGGGGGAAGCAGACCGAGAGATCATCCTGCACGGAGAGGCCTATCGAATCGGTAGGGATTCCGAGCTGGAGATTGCCCTCAACCACCCTGCTGTGAGCCGCAATCATGCAGTGCTTGAGCGCGACCGAAATCACTGGCGCCTCCGAGATCTCAACTCAACCAATGGCCTGTGGTGGCAGGGCAGGCGTATCCACGAGCTGGAGTTACGAGACGGTGATCGCGTCAGCCTTGCCCCCGCAGCCGATACCGGTGCTCCGGTGCTCTGCTTCCTGAATCGAAGGGATCGCCTGCACCGCAGCCTGGAGAAAGCTTTAGGCATCGGTGTGCTTGCCGGCCTGGGAAGCGGCTTCCTGCTGCTTCTACTGGCAGCAGTGACCGTGCCAGTGAGAGGCAGGCTGGCGACCGTGCAGGGGCCGATCGCCATCTATGACCGCCATGACGCACCCCTGCTGTCGGTGGATTCGAGTCGGCACCGTGAACTGCCAAGCCTCAACAGTTTTTCTCCCTACCTGATCAAGGCTCTGCTCAGTAGCGAAGACAATCGCTTCTGGTGGCATCCGGGTGTTGATCCGATCGGCACCTTGCGCGCCTTCCTCACCAACTACAGCGGCGGCACGATCAAGGAAGGTGGCAGCAGCATCACCCAACAACTAGCGCGCAGTCTTTACCCCGATCAGGTTGGCCAGGGTGACAGCCTCGGGCGCAAGTGGCGTGAACTGCTTGTCGCCATCCAGTTGGAAACACGCTTCAGCAAAGGACAACTGCTGCTGAGTTATCTCAACAGGGTGTATCTCGGAGTTGGTTGGGGGTTTGAGGACGCCTCCCAGGCCTATTTCGGACGATCCGCCGCTGATCTCAGCCTTGAACAGGCAGCCCTGCTTGTGGGTCTACTCCCGTCACCAAACGGGCATGATCCCTGCCGATACCCACAGCGGGCACTCAAGGCCCGCAATCGGGTGCTGAACAAGATGGCCGACTCTGGGCGGCTCTCGCTCGAACAAGCCAGGCTGGCTCGACGCCGGCCGGTGCAATTAACCAGTTCGGCGTGCAGCGATCAAGCCAGCCGCAGGTCCGCTCCCTTCTATACCGATCAGGTGCGTCGAGATCTGAGCGCGCTGGTGGGCCCCGATGTGGCGGCTGAGGGCAATTTTCTGATCGAGACCTATCTCGACCCGATGCTGCAGGACGTGGTGCAACGGGAACTCGCTCAGCGACTCATGGCATCCCAGGAGGTTGGAGTGAGTGAGGGAGCTGCGGTGCTACTCGACAGTCGGTCAGGAGGTGTCTTGGCGATTGCCGGTGGCAAGGATTACCGCAGCAGCCAATTCAACCGTGCCTCCATGGCAGAGCGGCAGCCAGGCAGCACCTTCAAACTGATCACATTCCTGGCCGCCCTGGAACAGGGGATCCAAGCCGCAGACAGAATTGACTGCAGCCCGATGCGCTGGAGAGGACAGAGCTTCAATAGCTCTTGCAAAGGCAAGATCAGCCTCAACCAGGCCTTCGCCTCCAGCAGCAACACAGCAACGCTTCGCCTTGCACAACGCGTCGGCCTGGAGCAAGTGGTGCAACAAGCCAGGCGTCTTGGTATCAGCACCCCCCTGGATCCAGTGCCGGGTCTTGCCCTTGGACAGAGTGAAGTGCGCTTGATCGAGCTGTCGGCGGCCTACGCGGCCGTTGCCAACGATGGTCTCTGGCATCAACCCAGCACGATCAGGCGCCTGGTGGATGCCGAAACCTGTCGGGTGCAACAGCTCAAAGACTGCGGAAGCCTGGGAGGAAGCACCACCACCACCATCGCCGGAGCCCGGCAGGCGGTACGGCAGCCGATCGCTCGGGCGATGCAGGGGATGCTGCGCAGTGTTGTGCGATCAGGGACTGGTGGTGGGGCCCAACTCGGCGGCCAGGAAGGCGGGAAAACCGGAACGACCAACGACGGGCGTGACCTGCTGTTCATCGGTTATGAACCCAAACGCCACTGGGTACTCGGCATCTGGCTCGGCAACGATGACAACACCCCCACAGCAGCATCCAGTGCCTTGGCAGCATCCCTTTGGAGCGACATCATGCGAGCGGCAGATCGGGGAACTAACACCACACCGTGAAGTCGAACACACGCTGGCTGTTCTGGGGAGGCGGTGCCCTTGTCGCCCTTGTGGTGCTTGGAATGGTGCTGCAAGCCGTTCGCAATCTCCTCTGGGACTTGAGCTACTGGCTCCCCCCCTGGATGGTGGGCCCGGTGCTGCTGCTCGCCGCCGGGCTAATCGTGGCACTGATCAGCCAGATCGGATGGCCCTGGTACAAGGCATGGAAACGGGAGCTTGACGGGCGCAATGACCCGACCACCCAGTTGCCTGCACCGCCCGACACACGTCGTCAGGCAGCCGAACAAAGCCTCGAGAGCATCGACCGCCTCCTGGACAAGCTGGATGATGCAGTCAGTCGCGAGGGCCTCCGTCAGGAAAGGGAACGGGTCGCCCAAGAACTGAAGCGCGGAGATCTCACCGTCGTGGTCTTCGGCACCGGATCGAGCGGCAAAACATCCCTGATCCGGGCACTGCTCAATGAAATTGTTGGAGATGTCGGTGCCGCCATGGGCACCACAACAGAAACTCGTACTTATCGCTTGCGCCTGAAGGGGATCCGGCGTGGTCTGCTGCTGCTGGATACACCAGGAATTCTTGAGAGTGGCACGGATGGCCGCGACCGGGAGCAGGAAGCGCGACGTCGGGCCAGCAGGGCTGATCTGATGTTGGTTGTCGTCGATGGTGACCTGCGCGCCGCTGAGCTTGCGGTGACACGTCATCTCGCAAGCCTCGGCAAACGCCTGTTGCTCGTGCTGAACAAATGTGATCTGCGCGGGGAGGAGGAGGAGCGCCGATTGCTGGCGCTGCTCCAGCAACGTTGTGCCGATCTGCTCAGTCCTGCCGACGTGATCGCCGCAAGTGCCGCCCCACAGTCGGTGCCAAGACCTGGTCAACAGCCATGGCAACCGCCTCCAGAAGTCGAGGCTCTGCTGCGTCGTCTTGCCAGCGTTCTCCATGCCGATGGTGAGGAGCTTCTAGCGGACAACATCCTTCTTCAATGCCGACATCTCGGTGAAACGGGACGCCATCTACTCGATCAGCAACGCCAAATGGAGGCACGACGCTGCGTGGACCGCTACAGCTGGATCAGCGGCGGCCTTGTGGCTGCAACCCCACTGCCCGGAGTGGACCTTCTCGGCACCGCTGCTGTCAATGCCCAGATGGTGATCGAGGTGGCGGGGGTCTATGGCGTCACCCTGAACCGCAGCCGTGCGCAAGAACTCGCCGTATCCGTTGGCAGGACACTGGCTGGTGTGGGGGTGGTGAAAGGAGGAATCTCTCTGATTGGCACAGCCCTCAGCTTGAACCTGCCAACGCTCTTGCTTGGAAGAGCTGTGCAGGGTGTGGCAGCCGCCTGGCTCACACGCATCGCTGGAGCGAGCTTCATCACCTACTTCCAACAGGACCAGGACTGGGGGGACGGTGGGGTACAAGATGTGGTCCAACACCACTACGACCTCAACCGGAGGGAATCTGCTCTGGAGCGCTTTCTTCAGACCGCTGTGAAGAGGGTTGTGGAACCACTGCAACGCCAAGTGCAGAGGAAGCTTCCACCGCGCCCAGGGCCTCGGGCGGAGGTGGAAGCATCGGACCACGGGAATCCAGGACTGTAATCAGGAGCAAATAGAACACTCCGATCGCCACAGACAGCGCTCCAGTCACAATCGCGACCCATCGTCCTCGTGGTGATGCCGGTGCTGCCATCAAGCAAACTCCCTCGCCGATGCGTTCAGGATCTCCGCCAACTGGCGCAAGTGGCAGCTTTGCGTATGGGGATTGCCAAGCACAGCCTTGAGATAGTGAAAACCGGCGTAGATGGGTCGTGAAAGCATCAGTTGTTGATTCAGCAGGCGCTGACGGGTTTTCAGCGACCAAGCCTCAATCTCTGAAGCAGTGCCCTGCAACGGACGACAAGCAAGCAAATGGAGCGGACCACTACACACCTGAAGCTGGCTCGCATCCAGGGAAGTCTCAAGACTTTGACGTCGTTCCACAGCAGAGGTGAGCAGCGAGGCAATGCCGTTCTCCCCCAATTGGCGGAGCCCCAGCCAGAGCTTGAGCACTTCGGCCGGCCGCGTGCCTTGGAGCCCTTGCTCGCCGCCATGGCCATCGCCCCAGGCGGGCTCCATGTAGGGCAAACCCGTTGCAAACGCATCCGCGAGGGTTGAGCGATCCGCCACAAGCAGCAGTGAGGAGGTTTTGGTGATCCCAAGCAATTTCTGGGGATTGACGGTGATCGAATCCGCCAGACCCAGCCCCTCCAGCAGGGGGGCGGTGGTGGCTGACAACGCGAAAATCGCCCCGATCGCGCCATCCACATGCAACCAAAGTTGCTCACGGCGGCAGAAATTGGCCAGATCGCGCAGCGGATCGATTGCACCACGCACGGTGGTTCCCGCAGTCGCAACAACAGCCAGACACGGGCGCTGCTGGGATCGAAGGGTCTTCAATCGCGTTTGGAGCAGATCCATATCCAGACAGCCATCGTCATCCACAGGAATGGTCTGAAGCGCATCGGGCCGCAATCCCATCACCCGGACCGCCTTGGCGAGGGAGACATGGGAATCAGCGCTGGCGAGCACGACCGCCTCAGGATTGTGTGCGAGGCCGAGATGATGGCGGGCCACGACCAAAGCATTCAGATTGCTGAGGCTGCCTCCGCTGGCCGGGACACCTCCAGCGGAGGCTGGCAAACCAAGGCGACTGGCGAACCAGTTGCAGAGATGCCGCTCCAGCCTGGTGAGGCTGGGAGACAATTCTTCAGCGAGAAGATTGTTGTTCAGCCCAGCACAGATCAAATCAGCGGCAATGGATGCTGTGAGTGGAGGCGGATCGAGATGGGCGAGAGCACCAGGATGGGAGGGCTGGAAGGCTCCGTCCATCACCCATTGAAGATCGTCCAGTAAACGGCTGCTGGACACGCCCTCCTGTTCAGGCACCACGTCGGGGAGCACCGACAACATGGGCAAGGGGCCGCGGCAGTGGGCATCGCCGAGCCAGCGGCAGAGCTGAGAGGACGCCTGATGGAGGAACCGCTCCAAATCGGGATCCAAACCCAACGGCGAGGCGAAAGGAGCGAGGGGCTCGGTCGTTGAGGGCTGGAGATTGCCGACCAAGGGCTCGCGATCAACAGCATTCATTCTCCACCGTGATGGCACATTGACCAAAGCGAAACCTGGATTCGAAGGATTGAACGGACCGGTGACCCTGAATGAGGAGCAACAGAAGTTTTGGATGGGACTGCTGCTCAGACGGGCCGAAGCGAACGGTCGAGAAGGAGAAGTACCAGTGAGTGCAGTGGTTCTCGACAGGCGCGGACGCTGCGTCGGATTCGGAGGAAACACCCGTGAGCGGGAGCAAGATCCCCTCGGCCATGCTGAACTCGTGGCGATGCGCCAAGCCAGCCGTCTGAGAGGCGACTGGCGTTTTAATGACTGCACCCTGCTAGTCACGCTGGAACCCTGCCCGATGTGCGCCGGTGCCCTGGTGCAGGCCCGGATGGGTCATCTGATCTATGCGGCCACAGATCCGAAACGGGGAGCGATGGGCAGCACGATCAACCTGGCAGAACACTGCAGCGCCCATCACGTCATGCAAGTGACAGGCGGTGTTTTGGAGGAGCAGGCCAGCGCCATGCTGGCCACGTGGTTCAGGCAGCGGCGACGGCGTCCTGACGGAAGCGTGGAAGCTCGGTCTCGAACAAGTTGAGAAGTCGATTCACGTTTTCGGGCTTGGAGTTGTAACCCATCAGGCCGATGCGCCAGATCTTGCCTGCCAGGGTGCCGAGGCCGCCGCCGACTTCAATGCCGTGCTCATTGAGGAGGTGTTGGGTGAATGCCTTGCCGTCGACGCCGTCAGGAATGCGAACCGTAGTGAGCGTAGGCAGACGCAAATGCTCAGGAGCATGCATTACAAGGCCCTGACTCTCAAGACCTGCCCAGAGGGCTTCAGCATTGGTGCGGTGACGTGCCCAGGCCTGTTCCAGGCCCTCTTCAGCGAGCAAACGCAGTGCTTCACGCATCCCGAAGTTCATGTTGACAGGGGCGGTGTGGTGATAAACCCTGTCACTGCCCCAGTACTGGTTGAGCAGAGAGACATCGAGATACCAGTTAGGCACCTTGTCTTTACGGGCAGCCAGCTTCTCCTCCGCGCGCGGCCCCATGGTGAACGGGCCAAGCCCTGGAGGGCAGCTAAGACCTTTCTGGCTACAGCTATAGGCCAGATCCACCTTCCAGTCGTCGAGGAAGACGGGGACTCCTCCCAGGGACGTGACCGTATCCAGCAAGAGCAAACAATTGTGCTTGCGACAGAGATCTCCGATCCCATCCATCGGCTGGCAAATACCAGTCGATGTCTCGGCATGCACCATGGCGAGGATCGCAGGCTTGTGCTCTATCAGAGCGGCTTCGATGTCCTCAAACGCGAAGGCTTCACCCCAGGGCTTCTCGACCACACGCACATCAGCTCGGTATCGGCCGGCCATATCAACCAGACGATTGCCGAAGTAGCCCTTCACGGCCACCAACACCCTGTCTCCGGGCTCGATGGTGTTCGCGAGGGTCGCCTCCATGGCGGAACTGCCCGTGCCACTCATGGGCAGGGTGAGGCGATTGTCGGTCTGCCAGGCGTAGCGGAGGAGTTCCTGAACCTCAGCCATCAACTCGACATAAAGGGGGTCGAGGTGGCCAATCGGTGTGCGGGACAAGGCCCGAAGCACCGTGGGGTCGGCATTAGATGGCCCTGGGCCCAGCAACAGCCGATCAGGCGTCGCTATAGGGCTCAGAGACCGGCGATGGCACGGATCAACCGAGGGGTGAGAGTGCGATGTCGCCAAAGCCCAAGAAGCAAATCGTGCGAAGCAGCCTACGCAGTCAGCTCACCCACTCTGAAATAAATGTTGGATTGCAACGCGATCAGCGCTTGCGAACGTCGGTCGCCGCCAATCCCTCAGCCATGTGCTCAAAAGGCTGACGCACCAGAGGGCAGCGTTCAATCGAGAGCCCGTCGGCAATGAGCATCTCGCAGACAACGTCTGCAAGAAGGACAATGCTGCGCACTGTGGGACCGGTGGGCACTCCCAGGCTCTTGTAGGTGTCATCAAGACCATTGAGGACACGTTCGTTGAGAATCGTGCTGTCACCGGCCACCAGCGCATAGCTGGCGTAGCGCAGGAAATAGTCCATGTCGCGAAGGCAAGCAGCCAGGCGACGGGTGGTGTAGGCATTGCCACCAGGCAAGAGAAGCTCTGGATCACCCTTGAAGAGTCTTTGGCTGGCTTCGCGAACGATTTCGGTGGCTTCGCGATTGATGAGCTCTACGGCTTGCAAGCGCAAGCTCGATTCACCGAGATAGCCATCGATGCTGTCCATGGCGTTGCGATCGAGATAACGACCTAACTGGTCGTAACGACCGATCAACCCGGTGATGGCATCACGCATGGCGAAGGCTTTGACGGTATCAGGATGAAACGTAACACCATCAATCGGCGCAGAACCCCGATGCGCGCTGCGATGTCACCAAGTTGACAGAAACGGTTACCAATCCTGCCTGAATCGACAAGCGCAAGCGTCCAACAGAAAAAGTGTGCCCCTTGATACAAAAAGCCCCCGAATGGCTGCTTACGGTCGTTTGGTCACATAAAGGTGAGCCTCACTGGATCCCATGGGCAAGACCGCACAGGACGTTCTCAACGCAATCAAGAACGAAGGCATTGAACTGATTGACCTGAAGTTCACTGACCTGCACGGCAAGTGGCAGCACCTCACAGTCTGCGCCGATCTGGTGGATGAGGACGCCTTCCGAGATGGCCTCGCGTTTGATGGCTCTTCCATCCGCGGGTGGAAGGCCATCAACAAATCCGACATGTCGATGGTTCCAGACCCCAGCACCGCCTGGGTGGATCCCTTCTATCGCCACAAGACGTTGAGCATGATCTGCTCAATTCAAGATCCACGCACCGGGAAGCCATACGATCGCTGCCCCCGAGCCCTGGCGCAGAAGGCTCTGAATTACATGGCCAGCACCGGCCTGGCAGACACCGCCTTCTTTGGTCCCGAGCCTGAGTTTTTCATCTTCGACGACGTTCGCTACGAAAGTGCCAACGGCTCAAGCTCCTACAGCGTCGACTCGATCGAGGCTCCCTGGAATACCAACCGGGTTGAGGAAGGCGGCAACCTCGCCAACAAGATTCAGCTGAAAGAGGGTTACTTTCCCGTTTCGCCGAACGACACCTCTCAAGACATCCGCAGCGAAATGCTGCTGACCATGGGGTCCCTCGGTGTTCCCATCGAAAAACAGCACCACGAAGTCGCCACAGCTCAGCACGAACTCGGCATGAAGTTCGCTGAGCTCATCCAGGCTGCAGACAACGTGATGACGTACAAGTACGTCGTGCGCAATGTGGCCAAGAAGTACGGCAAAACGGCCACGTTCATGCCGAAGCCGATCTTCGCTGACAACGGCAGTGGCATGCATGTGCACCAAAGCCTTTGGAAAGCAGGCCAACCGTTGTTCTTCGCCCCAGGCACATACGCCGACCTGTCGGATACAGCGCGCTGGTACATCGGCGGCATCCTCAAGCACGCGCCTTCCTTCCTGGCCTTCACCAACCCCACAACCAATAGCTACAAGCGGCTTGTGCCTGGCTTTGAAGCACCGGTGAATCTGGTGTACTCCGAGGGCAACCGATCCGCAGCCGTGCGCATCCCGCTCACAGGTCCTAGCCCCAAAGCCAAGCGCCTTGAGTTCCGCTCCGGCGATGCTCTAGCCAACCCTTACCTGGCCTTCAGCGCCATGATGATGGCCGGACTCGACGGGATTAAGAACCAACTCGACCCAGGCGATGGCCTCGACAAAGATCTGTTCGAGATGCCTGCGGAAGAACTGGCCAAGATCGATACGGTGCCCGCTTCACTGAACGGTGCACTGGAAGCACTTCGTGCAGATCATCACTATCTGCTTGAAGGTGGCGTCTTCACGCAAGACTTCATCGACAACTGGATTGACATCAAGTACGAGGAAGTGCAACAGCTGCGTCAGCGCCCCCATCCCCACGAGTTCACCATGTACTACGACGCCTGATCAAACAGGATTAGTAGAACCAGGAGACTTGAGTGTCTCTCAATGGCTCCCAACACGGGGGCCATTTTTTTTGGGAATAGACATCGGTTAACAGCCAATTCAGAGCTGCTTGGGCCAGGTCTCAACCGAACTGCAGGGCCCGATTCAGTGCATGGCTAATAACCACAGAAGATTCACGTTCAATCCTTACAAGCGGAGCAGTTGGGCCCATTAGCGCGACGGTCATCAAGAGATTGCGCAAATGGATGAACGTCGACTCACTGGCGGGCTGCAACCTGCGCCAGAGGCAGAGATCGCAGGGCGAACATCGCAGATAAGGAGCCTCCAGTGCCCACCGAACTGGCAGACGGATGGGAGTGGGGCCAGAGGCTCCTGGGCTGCCTAAGGCAATGTCAGCCCAGTTGGTGACTGGCTTTTGAGCACCTGTGTCCAAGATCACAGCCCCCTTTAATCCAGGTCATCAGGTCAGCAGGTGAATCCGGAGATGGTGAGTGCATCGGAGGGAGAGATCCCACCACACTCATCACCCCACTCAAACCAATGTCCTTCAAGTACTTCCGCCCCACACTCCGCAAAGTCACCACCACGCAAAAGGCTCCCGCTTACAAAAACACCGCTTCCGCAGAGCGTCTTGCTGATCTGATCGACGCTACTGACATCCTTTCCAACCACAGCATTGAGAAGCACCTCGCTGAAGTCAACTTTGAGGATCATGGTCACTCCATCCTCAAAGAATCAGGTCTGACTCGCGGTCACTCCATCATTGAAACTTCCTTCGGTGATCAACTTGCTGGCCGTGACTCAATTCTTGGCGGTGCAGGCAAGCAAAACGAATCACAATTCAGTGAAAGTGGTCTCCGCGGCTCTGGAGCATTTGGCAAAGGAATGGCTTCATCACCCGAGAACAGTCCAACAAGGAACGCAGAGACAGTGGCAGAAGTTGTATTGAGCACAGATGACGGAATCGCTGGAAAGTTTTCGACTGTCATTAGTGTTGTCAGCGCTCTAACAAAAGACACCGCCCATGAGCGCAATCAAGGCCTTGTTGGAGTAGTGGGAAGTGGAATTGTTGGAGGCCCGGCAGGAGTAGTGGCCGAGAAAATTGGAACAGAAATTGAAAAGAAAATTGCATCTAAAGCTCTCGAGGATATTGAAATACTAAAAGAAGGAATTTGTGGAGTTTATGGCCTTCCCGATTGCGTTATCTCCGAGGAGCGCAACCCTGGTAGCCGAATTCAAACTGAGCAAGAGATGAGAAATACCCCATCTCCTTGGAATCCCGCTAACCAGTGCACTGAGGACTCCACAAATAATGGCACGAACGATGGAAGACCAGCACCTGATGACGACGGTGGTAGCGAAGGCGGTTTCATGACCTGGAAGCTGCAAGATCAGCTCTCTAATGGCTTCAAAAATGCCAAAGATCCCATCACCAATCCTTACAACGAGAACCAAGGCGGCGGCATCCTGACTGCCACCGAACTCCAAGAGATGGAAGCTGATCTGCGTAACGCAAAAGACCCTGCCACCAACTGGGGAGATGAAAACTACAACAACGTGATTAGTGCTATCGACCTGAATGTTGGCGAACTGAGCCTGAAGGATCCCTGCACCAACTGGGGCGATAACAATTCAGGCCCCTTCCCCAATCATGTGAATGGTGCCACTGGTGAGCCTGTGGGAGGACCTGTGGTGGATCCAATGGACTGAACGAACAACTTCTTACAGGTAGACATCTCCAAATAATTAGCCGGGGGGCCTGATGCTCACGCGATGAGCTGAAAGCAATACAACACCAACGAGTGGAAAAGCAGGGCGGTCTTCGATGAATGTGGCTGATCCATCCCCCGGCCAAACAACAAAAGCCCCGCCAAAGGCGGGGCTTTTGTGTTGCCTGAGCTTTAGACAGCCAAGCATCCTCAATCCTGCGGATCGACTGGCCTGAAGGGATAGGAGCGCACCTCTTAATTGGCTTTGCTGAGATTCAGGCAAAGGAAAGCGCGACATTGAGCGAGAGGAGCCCAACAAGAAAAAATGCGGCCAAGAGGGAGGCCTCTGGAACCATTTTCACAATCGCGTAGCCAACGATGGAGAAGGCAGCTGCAATGAGTAGGGCCGCGAAGTCAGGTTGCATCTCCCTCAATGCGTGGTGGTCTGTTGTAGCCACTGCACCTCTGTGACCGAGAGCGGGAGTGCTCAGCTCAGCCGCTTACAGAAGAGCCTCAGCAGTTTTACTCCGGCAGGCACTGCATTTCCCGGGGTCCTTCGTACCTAGACCTTCGATGGCTTTAGCCGTGTCGTGACAGGCCAATTGGATTGGGCATCAAGGCCAAGCTGAGCTTGGTGTTGGCCTGCTGTCGAGAAGCGACCGAGAGGTTCCAGTCAACAGGCGGTTCTGCTTCGTGAAGAAAAGAAGACAGCGCTGACACACCGACCAAAGCTGTCTGCAGCGTCATCAGCACATTCATGGTCGATCCCGTCATCTTCCCAACCCTGCTAATCCTCTGGGGGCTGACAGCCCTTACAAAGATCGGGGCTTAGCGGACGTGTAGATCTGCCGATGCACAAGAGCCTGACGAACAGCTGTGCGCACCTTCGCGTTTTCAATCAACAGTTGCTTGGTCAAATCCCTGATTTGATCGATGTCATTGCACTGATCAAGTTCTCGGCAAGCCGCCTCAATCCGAAACTTCTGTTCCGTCGACAAGGTGATTTTGGCCATTGGTCAATGGTCTGCTGTACGGAAATTTTGGCGATTGGTGCCGGTGCGCTGTTGGGGGGTTAACCGACCAACAGTTCAATGCTCTGCAAGATTCTGCGCCTCCCCCTTTCGAGACACCCCTTGTGAGCGCTGAAGATCTCGGCATGGAAGTGGTGATGAGACCATCGCACCTTCCTCTGCGGAGTGAGGGCGTTTGACTCTCTTAAGCAGGCCTTCCAAGACCTTGACCGTCTCCAGTTTGGCAACGAGGGCGTCATCGCAGCTGATCTTTCCCTTCACAGGCTGAGCTGTCACCATCCAGACATTCGAGATGGATTGAGCTTGGAACACCGCGCTCTATCAACAGAGTGCTTCATGGTTCAGCCCCGAGCACTAAGTAGGTTGTGATGCAGAGGGAGAGAAAATAGAAGGTCAGCATTGTTTTCAATGATGCTGAGAAAAATCTATTTCCCATCCCAAGAGAAATTATGTCTGAACCTTCCACAACTCCTACAAAGTCTGACGGGACAAGCCCTACTTGTCGCTGACGAGGCTCGCCAGAACGTCACTGCAACTCAGGCGTCATTCCGTAACTGTGTGATCGCACTGTCATGCAGGCGTCGTTGATGTCTGTGGCGCAGCGCCCAAGCCCGCTGCTGCGCCATTGCGTTAGCCCCGTCCTGCTGATCTGGATGGGCCTGGATCTGCCCGAGGGCCACCTCACGCCGATGCACGTCATGGGCGTGCTGGTGTGACCAAGCCAAAAACTCAACACCAGCAGACGCATCTCGCTGGATCAAGCCACCGTCTGAGTGCTGGGACGTTTGAACAGTCATCGCGAGAACCCCTCAAGAGTCTTGCTCTAATTTTGTATCAACGGCTACAGAATTTCAAGACTTTCGTTGCGGGTCGCTGCGATGGCGTCCAAGGCTCGATGAGCGAGAGCCAAAAGAGGCCGGCACCAAAATCCACCACGAAGGCCATCCATCCGCTGGAATGGCGGTTCTACATCTTCAATCTGAAGCGATGGCGACGCCCACCCTCACCGAGATCGCCTATCGCACACTGCAGCAGACCAGAAGCCTCGCAGGCCTGGCGCACAAAGAAATCAGCACAAAGTTGATGGAACTGGTCGCACCAGACGTCACACCCCAGACCGAGCCTGTTCCTCCAGACATGCTCATGCAACTGCGCCAAGCGATGGCTGACCTTGAAGACCTTGACTGGCGCGAAGCCGAAGAGGGCCTCTATCCCAAGAGTCAACTCTTTGATTTGCCCTGGATCGACTGGGCCAGGCGCTACCCACGCCTGTGGCTCGATCTGCCCTCCACCTGGATGCGACGCCGAGAACGCAACGTGCGCGACCTCCCAGACCTCACCGATGCAGAGATCTATCCCGATTACTACCTCCAAAACTTCCACCATCAAACCGATGGCTACCTGAGCGACCACTCAGCAGAGCTCTACGACCTGCAAGTGGACATCCTCTTCAACGGGGCAGCTGATGCAATGCGAAGGCGCGTGATTGGTCCCCTCAAGCGAGGCATGCGTTCGTTTCACGACCGTCCCAACGCCAGTCTCAAAATCCTGGATGTGGGCACTGGAACTGGCAGAACCCTGCATCAGATCCGCGGTGCTCTGCCCGAGGTTTCTCTAGTGGGCCTCGACCTCTCACAGGCCTACCTGCGCCAGGCCAACCGATGGCTTAACCAAGGAGGAAGCAACCTGGTTCAGCTCCTACAGGGCAATGGAGAGGCAATTCCGCTGGCAGACGGGAGTGTTCAAGCCGTGACCTGTGTGTTTCTGATGCATGAACTGCCCTCTGAAGCCAGGCAAGCCGTGATCGATCAATGCTTCCGAGTGCTCGAACCAGGTGGTGTGCTCGTGCTGGCAGATTCGATCCAACTCGCGGATTCACCCCAGTTCGAACTGGCCATGGACAATTTCCGCAAAGCCTTTCATGAGCCTTACTACCGGGACTACGTCAGCGACAACATCAATGACCGTCTCAACCAAGCAGGCTTCATCGGGATCGCGGCCGAATCGTATTTCATGACGAGGGTCTGGACCGCTCTCAAACCTGCCGTGACATAGGGATTTGCTGACATGTCAATAACCGGATGCCTGGCACGCCCATAAGGTTCCCTTAGATGGGCCAAAGATCCAATGACCAACCCATTCCAGCTGCGCTGGCTTCAGGGCTGGTCGTTTGAAGTGGTGCTGATGGAAGGGAACGTGCAGGTCGAGGCCCGCGGCTTCGGAATCTGTTTGCGCACTCCCCTCTATCCAGGTGAAAGCCCTCAGGTTGCTGCTGACAGGCTTGTGATGGCGGAAGACCAACGTCGTAGGGCTTTGTATCAGGCCTGGATCCGGGACAAGACAGCGAGCGGAGATGCGTTGCTGCGCACTACAGGACTGACTGACAACACAGGTTTAAATCCAAAGTCGCTCGTGGTGGTGGGACCTCAGCCAGTTGCAGCTTGAGCCAACCACCATCCGATCAAGACGCCTGGTCCTCCCCAGCGCAATCCCTTCCAGAGCCACCAACCTGAGTGAATGGGCTTGAAGTTGCGGAAGATGTCACCGGCCTGAACCAACTGCTTCACCAGCTCAGAGCGCTGACGTCGACGTCGCTCATGCAAGGAACCACCACGAGGCGGAGATGTTCGCTGCAACTGCTGGTTGAGACGCACCAACCCAGACAAGACGTGCAATAACCGAATGGAATCAGAGCGATGCCGCGCCACTCGTTTCGGCTGATCTCGAGTCGATCTGATCCCCATCAAGGTCTCATCCGTGCGGATCAGCCTCCAGGATAGGAATGTTGATCACCTCAGCAATGCCTTCACGCCAAGACGCATGGCCCCCTCAGGCCGCTCCACTGGCCCAGGAGCTGCACGAGCAGCTCAGGCTCACCGATCGAAACTGGCATCAGCTCAAGGGAGACTCGGACAGGCGAGCAGCTGAACTGCTAGCAGGGGCACTGGTGCAGCTCCTGAATGGCGGCACGAACGCGGATGCCTGTGCTCTGACATCCCAGGGTTTGCTCTGGCTCAAGCGGGAACTGAAGGATCCTGGCTGTCCCCATCGTTGATCTGTGCAGCAGAGCGTCCTGGACGACGACAGGCCAGTTGAAGTCGATTGCCGCGACGGCTCCAACGCACATCGTCGAAGCATTGGTGAATCAGAAAGAGACCGCGACCCTTGGGCGCATCCAGACGGGAAGGGAGGTGCCCTTGCCGGGCGGTGAAAGGCACTCCCGAGCCTTCATCCTGAATCTGCCAGACCAGCCAGTTAGGGGTGAGGATGCGACGCACCCGTAAACACTTACCCGTATCTCCCGCATTGCCGTGGCGGACGGCATTCACGAGGGCTTCCTGCAATCCAAGCTCAAGCCGGCATGCGGTCTGCTCACAACCAACGGGCTCCAGCAGGAGCTCAAGCAGGGGGCTGAGTTGAAGCGTGGAAGGCAGGATGAAGTCAGCCCAGCGGAACGTGGGCACGACAGCGATGGAGCGCAGCCTGTCGGTCAACGACACAACGGTCTGGGAGCCAGACGTCATCGGCAGAGCTGTTCTCTGTTTTGACCATAACGGCAGCTCAGCCCGCCGCCACTACCTGGACGTGTTAACGACGCGACACCAATGCCGGATGGTTCAGCAGTGAATCCATGAGGCGCACACCTCGCAGCTGATTCACCAGCGGCATATGGCCTTCAGGTGCACTCATGGTCCAATTGAAGGATCCGGGGTAACGGGTCCACACACCCTCTTGTTTCCAACCGATTCGGGGCCAAAGACGGTCATAACGACCATTAAGAGCAGCCAGTAGTCGGGCCTGGGCGGTAAAGCCGAAGCGTCCCTGGGAGTAGGCGGTCCAAAGCCGATCGAGGCTGATCAGATCCTGCGCCTGCATCGGAGGTACTTCACTGAAATACACATATCCACGTCTCTCGGCCTCCTCGCCAGCCAGTTGCCTCAGGATTCGACTGGTGAACCGGTCAGCATCTTCAAACTGCTCAGCGAGAAGATCTCTCTGCAGAGGGCTGTAATCGATCCCCACAGCTGAAGGTGCAGAAAACCAACCACTAGAAGAGCCCAAAAGGGGCAGCAGTGCCTGGGGCTGTTGACGCTGGAAGACCTGCAGAAGCCAGCCTGCGGCCCAGTCATCTCCCTCAGGATCAAAACCGTCCATCACGGCCGTACCCAAAGCCGCGAGTTCGTCGGCTCTGTTCTCAATCGTGGGGATCAGAGAGCGACGCTGTCGCAGAGAACCACTGGAGAATCGCTCCAGCAATTGCTCAACACTGAGATTGGTGGTGGAGGACAGTCCGGACAGCATGGATCAAGGCCGGCTCTCACAGACACGGCGTTGGCCCACTATGTCAGGCATGGGCGCCGACACCACAAGAGATTTCGACAGCTTCAGGCAGGCACAAGGCCAACTGGTGGATGTTCGCAGTCCTGCGGAATTCCTTCAGGGACACTGGCCAGGGTCGATCAACATCCCTCTCTTCACTGATGAACAGAGGGCGAAGGTCGGCACGACCTACAAGCAACAGGGTCGGGATCAGGCGATTGAGCTCGGTCTGGAACTGGTGGGGCCATCGCTTTCAGCCTTGGCGCAAGCTCTCGGACAAGCGGCTGGAGCAGAGAAGCGCTTACGCATTTATTGCTGGCGCGGTGGGATGCGCTCCAGCAGCGTGGCCTGGCTGGCCGGCTTAGTGGATCAAGAAGCTCTCGTTCTAGAAGGGGGGTACAAGACCTATCGCCGTTGGGTTCTTGAACAATTCGGACAGAGTTGGCCGGTAAAACTGCTGGGAGGACGCACCGGCAGCGGCAAAACGGATCTGCTCTTAGCCCTAGCTGAGCGCAACGTGGCAGTGGTGGATTTGGAGGGGCTGGCCCATCACCGTGGCAGCAGCTTTGGTGGGCTTGGACTGCCAGATCAACCGACGACGGAGCAGTACGAGAACCGCCTTGCAGAAGCCTTGGATCACCATCGCCGCAATGGCGCCGAAGAAATCTGGCTGGAAGCTGAGAGTGCCCAGGTGGGTCGTTGTCGTATTCCTCGCGACCTCGTCTCACAGATGAAGAGCGCCGTTGTGCTGGAGATCCGTCGCCCAGCCGAAGAACGGGTGAATCAGCTTGTCGCGGTCTATGGAGATCAGGGCAGCGAAGCCCTTGCAGCCGCGACTCAGCGCATCAGTCGCCGTCTTGGCCCCCAACGCACCGAGCAAGCACTCGGCGCCATCGCCTGTCGCGACTGGCACGGTGCCTGCAGAGCCATGCTCGACTATTACGACCGCTGTTATGACCGGGAACTGGAACGTGCAGATGAACGACGCAGTGTCGATATCGCTGGCATGGGCGCTGAAGCAGCCGCTGACCACCTCTTGAACGAGTGCCTGATGCGGGTCGTACCGAAGCCAAAGCAATCGGGCAGCATTGCTCCCTAAACTCCCCGTTTGGCCTGAGCGGATCCCTCCATGGCAGATGAAACCAATGCAGCCATTCAGTTCTTCCGCGGTGTGAATGAACCGGTCGTGCCAGATATCCGCATGACCCGAAGCCGTGATGGCCGCACCGGTCAGGCCAAATTCGTGTTTGAGGAACCCCAGGCGCTTGCACCTGAGACCCTCGGCGACATTGCCGGCATGTGGATGGTGGATGAGGAGGGATCGCTGGTGACGCGTGAGGTCAATGGACGCTTCGTCAACGGCAAGCCCTTCGCCCTAGAAGCCACCTACACCTGGAAAAACGAAGCAGATTTCGAGCGTTTTATGCGCTTTGCTCAGCGTTACGCCGCCGCCAATGGTCTGGGCTACGCCGAAAACACCGGCGACAATGCTGAAGGTGACAACGAAAACGGGTGAAACTCCCTCAATGGATCGGCCTTGCGGCCCTGACGGCAGCCTGTTTGCTGCTTTGGAGCCTGAGGGATGTGCTCATCCATTTGTTCGCCGGCATCGTGCTGGCCATGGCCCTCTGCACTCTTGTGGGCAGCCTTCGCGAACGTTGGCCAATGGCAAGAAACCTTGCCCTGGTGATTTGCCTGCTGGGTCTGTTGCTGGTGCTCGGCATTGGCATTGCCATTTTGGTGCCACCGTTTATCAGTCAGTTCCAACAGTTGTTACTTCAGCTTCCTGCTGCAGCCCTTGAGCTCAAACAACTGGCGATTGCCACGATCAGCACCATCTCAGGAATGGTCTATGGGCTGCAGGGAGCTAGTGACTGGAGCGCCAGCCTCCTGGCCAATGGCACAGCGCTGCCAGATGGCGCCACCCTTGCCTCAGGACTCGGGGGCGGACTGAAACAGTTACTCGGACTGGCAGGAAATCTTGGCAACGGATTGATCCAAATTCTGTTTGTCATTGCAGTGAGTTTGATGGTGGCGGTCCAGCCCACCGCCTACCGAGAAGCCTCCATTCTTTTGATCCCTTCCTTCTATCGAAGACGGTTCAGAGAGATCCTGCTTCAGTGTGGTGATGCCCTCAGCAGTTGGATGGTGGGACTGCTGATTAGTTCTCTCTGTGTTGCAGTGCTGGCAGGCATCGGTTTATCACTGCTTGGCGTAAAGCTCGTGATGGCGAATGCACTGCTAGCTGGATTGCTGAATGTGATTCCCAACCTGGGGCCAACGATGAGCACCATCTTTCCGATGGCTGTGGCCCTGCTGGATGCTCCATGGAAATCACTGGCTGTGCTCTGCCTTTATGTGGTGATCCAAAACCTCGAGAGCTATGTGATCACCCCCTCAGTGATGCATCACCAAGTCAAGCTGCTGCCTGGACTAACCCTGACGGCCCAATTTCTATTCACCGTGATCTTCGGTCCGCTTGGGCTGCTTCTGGCTTTACCTCTGACCGTGGTGCTTCAGGTGTTGATCCGAGAGGTGCTGATTCACGACATGCTTGATCGTTGGAAACCTGAACGGCGCGCGTTCAGCCCAATGACATAAGGGGCCGCCATGAACGCCAGAAACCTCCTCATCCTTCTCACCCTCGTGGTGCTGACGCTGCTGATCTGGGAACTGCGCTGGGTGTTGCTGGTCTTATTTGGTGCCGTGGTGCTGGCGGTGGCGCTGGACGTTCCAATCCAGAAGCTGCAGCGCTTCGGTCTGCCTCGCCCTGTGGCCTTAGCGGTGGTCTTGCTGCTGCTGGTCCTGGGCGGCAGCCTGGTCCTTCAACTGCTCGTGCCGGAACTGTTTGTCCAGGTTCAAGAACTGGGAGCACTGGTACCGAGTGTGATCAGCAAGCTCAAATCGATCGTGGCCAACGATCCACGACTGCAGAGTTTTGAACAGAGACTGCCAACCCAGTTCAGCTGGGATCGGATCCAGCCCCTTGGAAGCCAGATCCTTGGTGTGGCAGGTGGAGCAGCCAATGGCCTGGTCCAGTTGCTGCTGATGAGCCTGCTAGCCGTGTTGATGGTGCTGGATCCCGGCTCGCATCGACGCATGCTGATCGCTGCCACGCCCCGTCCGGGGCGGGCGATGATGAAACGGGTGCTTGATCAATGCCGAACGGCACTGGGCGGCTGGCTGGCTGGCATGACCCTCTCCGCCACCAGCGTTTTTCTGCTCACCTGGTTAGGGCTCACCCTGTTGAAGGCCCCCCTGGCCCTGTTGAGCGCTCTGGTCTGCGGCCTTCTCACCTTTGTACCCACCATCGGCCCAACAGCGGCAACGTTGCTGCCGCTCTCGATGGCCTTGCTGGTGTCACCAGGGCTGATGCTGCAGGTGCTGTTGCTGCGCCTTGTTCTTCAGAACCTCGAAGCGTTTGTCCTCACGCCGATCCTGTTGCGTCGCACTGTCAATTTATTGCCCACTGTGGCCTTGATGGCCCAGCTCAGTCTTGGAGCCTTGCTTGGACTGCCAGGGGTTCTGTTGGCCCTTCCCCTGGTCGTTGTGCTGCAGGTGGGCATGGAATTAGTCGTGGTGCGTCAAATCATGGACCGGTGGACATAAACGCTGATGGGAAGCCTTCAACGCTTTGCTGAAGGCCCATAACGATGCCAAAGCGAAGGCAGCGCACCAATCACAACAACAGCCAACAGATGGTGTCGAACAGCGAAACTGATGCTGGTGAATGTGACGTGATCCCGCAATAACAGCAATTCCGTGCGGAGGTCAAACAAGGCCAGGCAGAGCAGCAGCAGAGGGAACCAGCGTTCACCCTGCTGTCGTAGGCGAGTGCTGGGCTCAGGCACTGGCAGTTGAGGGCGAACGCCTGGACCAGATGGTGAGCAGTGAAGGGGCCAGAGCAATGCTGGACCAACTGCCCACAATCACACCCAGAGCCAATGCAATGGCGAACCAATAGAGAGTGGAACCACCGAACAAAATCAAGGCCACAAGGGGGAGAAGCGTGGTGCCGCTGGTGTACAGAGTGCGAGTGAGCGTGGCACTCACAGCACGATCAACCTGATCTGTGATGGGCAGATCGGCGTTCTCACGTTGTTTTTCACGGATGCGGTCAAAGACCACAACCGTGTCATTCACCGAATAGCCGGCGATGGTGAGCAAGGCGACAGCAAACAAACTGTTCACCTCCAAACCGATTGCAAGCCCCAACCAAGCAAAGACGCCGGAGACGATCACCACGTCATGGGCAAGAGCTAGCAGGGCTAAAACTGCATAGCGCCCGTCATAGCGAAAGCTGATATAGAGAGCGATCCCGGCAAAGGCAACACCCAGTGAGGTGAGACTGCTGATCAGCAACTGACTGCCGAGACTGGGACCAATCGTGTCAACGGACTGACCGCCCTCAAGGAAGGGACCGGCAACAGGGGCAACGGCCTCGATCACGGCTTGACTCTGACCAGCCGTGAGCGTGGGAAGACGCAGGACGACCGATTTACCACCATCGAGCAGCTGCACGCGAGCGCTATCGAGATTGGGAGACGGAGTCTCACCATCAGCATCAAGGGGAGAAGCGATGAGAGCCTTCTCCACAACGCTGGCCTGCAATGCACTGCAGGCTTGCTCACAACTGCGTTCGAGTTGAATCTGTGTGCCACCGGTGAAATCCAAACCCGGTCGCAGTGGTGCATTGATGGCAGGGTTTGTCCAGCAGAGCGCCAGTCCCGCAATGCTGAAGCCCACCAGAAGGAGGGAGATCCACCAAACACGGCGACGGGATCGACTGAGATTGAGGGCGATCATGACGCGTGTGATTCAGACGGATTGGGTGGGCAGCTGCCGCTGGGGCAGAAAGTTCGTGGGTCGTCGCAGACCCTGATAACTCATCAGGAAGCGCAAGAGTGTGCGCGTGCAGGTGAGAGCGGTGAAGAGGCTGAGCACAACACCAATACCAAGAGTCGCCGCGAAGCCTTTGACCAACCCTGTCCCGAGCGTGAAGAGGGCAACACAGCTGATCAGGGTGGTGAGGTGGCCATCAATGATCGATGAGAAGGCTTGGGAGAAGCCTGTTTCAATCGAACGAATCAAGGTGTTGCCACGGCGAAGCTCGTCTTTGATCCGCTCAAAGATCAACACGTTGGCATCCACCGCCATGCCGATGCTGAGAATAAAACCAGCAATACCAGGGAGCGTGAGGGTGACAGGAATCAGCGCATACACCGCCAGGTTGAATAAGGCATAGAGGCTGAGAGCGACCACGGCCACAAGGCCTGCCAGGCGATAAATCAGCAGCATGAACACGGCCACAAGTGCCAGGCCGGACAGGGCTGCGAACAAACTGCGCTGCACATTTTCAGCGCCAAGGCTCGGACCAATGGTGCGCACCTGAAGGATCTTCACAGGCAGTGGCAGAGCACCACCATTGAGTTTCACCTCAAGATCCCTCGCTTCTTCGGCGCTGAAATTACCGGTGATCTCAGCATTACCACCAGTGATGCCAGCAACTTCGTACTTGGGCCCAACATTGGCCTCACTGATCGGCCGACCATCAAGGAAGATTCCCAGGAGCCGACCAGTGCCCGCGATCGATTGGGTCAGATCCGCGAAGGCTTGAGAGCCCTCAGCATCGAAGGACAAGGTGACGGCCCAATTGGACGTCTGATCGTTCAGCCTGCGCCCCGCGCGTTCAAGCAACTTGCCGTTGAATGCGGCAGGTTCGAAGCGAGCTGCAATCTGCTGGTTCACCTTGTTGAGCAACTGCTCAAGTTGCTCCTGCTCGTTGCCGGCCGAGGCATCCAATCCGAGTGCCTTCTGAGCCCTGGCGAGTTCATCCGCCGTTAGGGCTGATTCAGGATCACTCTCTTCACGCTGCTGTTTGAGCTCGAGGATGCTGCGCACCTGTGCGCGCAGGCGAAGCAGCCCCTCCATCTCTTCTTGGGTATCGGGAGTCTGGGCCCTGAATTCCAGCAGGGCTGTTTCACCAAGTGTCTTCGCGGCTCTAGAGGGATCGGTTTCACCAGGAAGTTGGAGCACCAACTGGTCATCTCCAACGGTCTGAAGCGTGGACTCAGCCACGCCGAGTCCGTTCACACGCAGATCGAGAACGGCTTTGACCAACTCGAGTTCCTTAGGCGTGATCTTGGTGATCTCCCCTGCTGGCTGCACCTCAAGCAAGAGCTGGCTTCCTCCCCGCAGATCGAGACCAAGCTCCATCGGGAAGGAGAGCAGAACGGATCCTGCAGCGATCGCCAGGGCGAGGATGAGGGCGAACCAGCCCTGCTGACGTGCCATCGATCAGAGCCCCTCGCGCACGATTGTCTGAGCCGCCTCAACGATCTGGTGAGGCTGAATGATCGTGAGGTTTTCCAGGTTTCCGTTGTAAGGGGTTGGAATGTCCTGGCTCGATAAACGCACCGGGCGAGCATCGAGTTCGTCGAAGCACTGCTCCGTGATCAGAGCGATCAATTCGGCTCCGATGCCTCCTGTCTTCATGCACTCCTCCACCACAATCACCTTGTGGGTCTTGCGGATCGAACGGGCGATCGTCTCCATATCGAAAGGCTTGAGACTGATCAGATCAATCAGTTCCACACTGATGCCATCGGCCTCAAGCTGCTCCACTGCCTTGAGGCAGTGGTGGCGCATGCGTGAATAAGTGAGGATCGTCACGTCGGTGCCTTCCTTCACCAGATCGGCCTGATCAAGGGCACAGATGTAGTCACCTTCGGGGAGTTCCTCGGTGAGGTTGTAAAGCAGCACATGCTCAAAGAAGAGCACCGGATTGTTGTCACGAATCGCGGCCTTCATCAGGCCCTTGGCATTCGTCGGGGTACTACAGGCCACGATCTTGATCCCTGGCACGGCGTGGAAATAAGCCTCAAGCCGTTGGCTGTGTTCGGCGCCAAGCTGACGACCCACTCCACCAGGACCGCGAACCACCGTCGGAATCGTGTAGTTCCCCCCACTGGTGTAACGCAGCATCCCCATGTTGTTGGAGATCTGGTTGAACGCCAGCAGCAGGAAGCCCATGTTCATGCCTTCGACGATCGGTCGCAGACCGGTCATCGCAGCACCAACAGCCATGCCGGTGAAGCTGTTCTCAGCAATGGGTGTGTCGAGTACGCGCAACTCGCCGTATTTCTCACAGAGGTCTTTGGTGACCTTGTAGGAGCCTCCGTAATGACCAACGTCCTCGCCCATCACACAAACATGAGGATCGAGGGCCATCTCCTCATCGATGGCTTCACGGAGTGCGTTGAAGAGAAGCGTGCCTGCCACAGCGTTACGGATATCCCGGCCATGCCGGCGTCAGCCGCCAAGCTATCTCAGCCCGTGCTGGATCAGCCGCCAGCGGCAAAGGTGGTGAGCAACAACACCGAGAGCAACAACCCAGGCGAGAGCAAAAGCACCAGAAGTCCAAGGTCGTGGGGTGTCATCCAATCAACGCCTGGAACAGCCCAGACAGCTCAATGGGCAAACCCTAGGCACCATCTGCCTGCTCACCTGTGAAAAGACTGCGAAGAAACACGAGAAACAGTCCTAAACCGATGAACGCAAAGCTGAACGTTGCCAGGAAAGACATTCCTGTGAGCAGAGTCTTCAGAGCAGTGGCAATGTTCTGACCAATCGGTGAACTCAGATGGGGGGAGTGGGCAGCGAAATAGAGCACCATGTTCTTGCTGAGGCCAAAACAAAGCCAGGCCAACAGAAGGCTGGTGATGGAACCGGAGAGAAAGCTGAGGGGGCCCTTTCGCCGTTGGGTCGTCGCTTCCGTGGCAGACGAAGTTGAAGCGTCGCTGAGGGGCTTGGTCTCCTGTGCTGGGGTGTCTTGACTACTCATGGGGCCAGCTTGACTCCCCCAGCCTGCAACGAACAACTCCAAACCTCTAAACCAGCATCAGCCAAGGCTTGACGGTGGTGTTCGAGGGCCCTGTCAGCGGCTTCACGGTCGACGAAGAGGGCAAAACAACTGGGTCCGGAACCGCTCATCGCCACCCGCAATTGGCCTGGGAGGGAGGAGAGCAGATCAAGAGCTGTGCGAACGGAAGTGGTTTGGGGTGCCACCACCATCTGGAGATCGTTCTGGAGCGGCGGCGGCAGATCAGGCCGCAATGGCCTGAGCCAATCTGCATGTCTCAATCGCTGACGTCGTTGTTCAAAAGCGCTCTCACTTTGGAGATAGGCGTCGCCACGCTGTCGCTTGCATTCGCCGTAAGCCCAAGGGGTCGAGACACTGACACTCGGATCCTTCACCAACACGACACCCATCGGGGCAACAGACGACGTGCAGGCTTCCAACACCTCGCCTCGGCCGAAGCAGAGCTGGGTCCCGCCGGCGATGCAAAAGGGCATATCGGAGCCCAGCTCAGCGGCCAAGGATTCCAGGCTCTGGCGGCTGTGACCCAAACCCCAGAGGGTATTGAGGGCAACCAGGGCAGCGGCACCATCGCTGGATCCACCAGCCAAACCCGCACCAATTGGGATGCGCTTGGTCAGATGGATCGTTGCACCAAGTTCGTTAAAACCTGAACGACTGCGCAGAAGCTCCGCAGCTCGAACAATCAGGTTGTCGTTCCCCGTACTGAGACCGTCCACATCGCAACTGAGGTGAATCAGACCATCAGAAGTGTTGTGGCAGGTGAGTTGATCAACCAGGTCGATGGTTTGCATCACCATCGCCAACTCATGAAAGCCGTCGTCTCGCAAACCAAGCACCTCAAGGTGCAAGTTGATCTTGGCGGGAGCGGTAACGCGAACGGTGGCCGTCATCCGATCAAGCTGGGGAGTGGGCCTGATTCAAACCCCTCGCCAGTTCGATCCAAACAGACGGTGCCAGCTCCTGGGGCCGCTGCTGCAAATTGAAGCCAGCTGCGCTGGCGAGGTCCTGGAGTTGATCAGGAGGACAGATCCCAGTCAAGGTGTTGCGAAGCATCTTGCGACGGGAAAGGAAGGCCTGCTTCAACAAGCGATCCACACGGATCGCCAAAGCAGGTTCGGGTTGTTGATCCGCCGGCAACGGATCGATCTGAATCACCTCCGACTGAACCTTCGGGGGTGGCTGGAAACAGCGCGGGGGGACAGGGCAAACCGTCGTACAACGCGCAAGCAATTGCATGCGCACACTCAATGCACTGAAATTGCGATCGCCAGGACGAGCCCGGATGCGTTCGGCCACTTCCTTCTGGATCAGCAGGACCAGACGTTTGTAAGGACTTTTCAGGGGACGATCGAGGCGACCGACGAGACGCTCCAGCAACGGCCCAGTGATGTTGTAGGGAATATTGGCGACCACCTTGGTGGCAGCCCGTCCGTCGGGAAAGGTGAGCGGGACGTTGAGCACATCCCCCTGACAAAGCGAAAACCGAGAATGCTCGCCAAAGCGCTCACGCAGGCCTGCGACAAGATCACGATCAAGCTCCACTGCATGGACCGCAGCAGCAGGGGAACTGAGCAAGCGTTCACTGAGAGCGCCCCGACCAGGCCCGACCTCCAACACCCGGTCCTCAGCGCTGAGATCAGAGGCCTCAAGGATCTGATCGAGCACGCGTGCATCACGAAGCCAGTGCTGACCGAAGCGTTTTCGAGCGGTGTGACCAGAGAAACTCATCACCCCAGCCTGAAGGATCAAGGGGAAGGATGGACAGGCGTCATGTCCAGTACAGGGATCCAGCGAACGGGACCATCAGCAGGCGGAAGGGGAACCAAGGCCAAGATCAGCTCGAGCAAGAAGTCATCACTCCAGGGATGAGCCTGTCGCCAACAGTCAACAGCCCGAATCAGTCTGCGACGCTTGTTGGCAGTCAACGAAGACAGACCCCAAGCATCACGACCACAGCGACTTCGACCTTTGACTTCGACCACTAACAAGCGCTGTTTCAGACCTGAGGATTTGACCATGAGGAGATCGATTTCTCCGTAACGACAACGCCAGCGCTGATCCAAACAACACCAGCCACTTGCAAGCAACAGATCGCGGGTGTGTCGTTCAGCCCAAAGACCAGGATCCAAGCTCAAACGGGGAGAGCACATGGCAGACAGGTCATCGCTGATCAGAACCATTCCCCATCGCCGATGCCAGAACACGTTCAATCGAAAAAAGGTTGATCAGGGCCAAGCCCTCGTCAAGAGATCGACACTGACCAACCAGAATCCATGGTGACAAGCAAAACAGTGCCAAGAGAACGCGAGGACGACAGCCACCAACTCAGACCACAAGCACGAAGAGCAAAAGAGACGAAGATCAGTTGATTGCTGGGACGAGCAACTAGAAACCGCTTGACGACAAATCCCAATCAATGGATTCGATCGATAGATCACACGAATGATCCACTAGAAAGAAATGATAGGAATGCAACAGGATGCGTATTGCAATCAGTGGTACTCATTCCCAGAACGAAGTGACCTTTGTGCGTGACTAGGTCAACCGTCATGCCCATAACGCCAGAAAAGAAGAGCCTTACCGTGCACGAGATCACGAGGGCTACAAGATTGGATGTCGCGATCAATGCAGCAAACTAGACAACGGCGCCCAGTTGTATTACAGAACTGGTCGAATCAATACCAAACAAAACCGCACGGATTGCGTCATGCTTGATCGGTGGCCAGTTGATGAGATTGCATACTCTCAATACACTGAAAACTGCAAAACAAGTGACATTAGCAACAACTTTGTGACAGATATGTTGCCGCATGCAAGAGAATCAATCCAGCACTTAGATCTACTGGTCTGGCTTCCCATCACCAATGCATGGCCTGTCGAGATGGAAGATGACGGCATCAGAACCATTGATCTGCCAAGTCGTGATGACGTCGATGCAATCTTGAAGCAGATTTGTCGAGAGCAACGGGTAGGTGTGATGAACGATTGCATCGCACCAGTCTTGATCGAACTTTGGGATGCCAGGGAGGAACATCTCGACAAACTCGTACAAGCAATCAAGAAGCCAATGGCCTGATCACCAACAACCGCTGATGGACCGAACCAAAACCTGCCCGCCTGAATGCGGAAGCGGCCTAGGCTTGTCGGGTGCATACCATCCCCCGATGTGTCGACAGCTGCTGAACGCCTTGATCGCACTAGTCCTGGTGATCACCCTGCCGCTGGCTCCTGCTGAAGCCGCGATGGACTATGCCAAACAGGTCTTGATCGGGGCTGACTTTGCCGATCGTGACATGCAGGGAGTGACCTTTAACCTCACCAATCTGAGGGAGGCAAACTTGTCTGGAAGCAATTTGCAAGGGGCCAGCCTCTACGGAGCCAAGTTGCAGGATGCCGACTTCAGCAACAGCAACCTACGAGACGCCACTCTCGATTCAGCAGTACTGGAAGGCACTGACCTCACCAATGCTGTGCTCGAAGACGCCTTTGCCTTCAATACAAGGTTTATCAACGTCAAAATCAGCGGTGCTGATTTCACCAACGTGCCTGTGCGTGGGGATGTGCTGAAATCCCTCTGCGCAGCAGCAGAGGGAACAAATCCCGTCACTGGGCGCGAGACACGCGACACGCTTGGCTGCTGATGAGCTTTGACCCCCGTAGCTTGGAACGATTACGGCAACTCGGTCGAGAGTTGCCACAGCCACTTGACGCACCACAGCAAAAGACTGCGCCAGATTCCAAATCAAACCCCAAACGGCATCGTGTCGAGACGGAAGACGATCCCGAACTGCTCTTTCATGAGCTAATGAAGGTCAGCAATGACGGAAACGTTCCTGAACATCTAATGGCACGGCTAAAAAAGGCCGAACAAAAGAAGGATGAAGAGCGTCGACGCAAGGATCGATCGTCAGCACAACACGGTAATGAAAGTGGTGGTCAAGATCCATCTCAAGCAATGGAAGAGCTCACGAAAGGCTCCAGAGGAGAGAACAAAAAGGGTAAAAATACACGGCCCCGCCAGTTAACAGCGCCTCCAGGCAGCGAAGAGGAAAGCCTGTATGTGACGTTCGGACAACTCTTATTGGAAGACGACGAGGACGAATCTTGAACCCAAGCCGATGCCGAATTCTGGCCGTGGGGAAGGTTCGCAAGGCATGGGTTCAGGAGGGGATCTCGATCTACCTCAAACGTCTTCCGGGCCTGACTGTGACCGAACTACGGGACAGCACCCCAGAGAAGGAGGCTGAGTGCATACGCCAAGCCCTGAAACCCGATGAGACCACAGTGATGCTGGCGGAAGAAGGAGATAGGTTTGATTCTGTGAATTTCGCCGCACAACTTGAGCGGTACGGATCGGAACGACTTGCCTTTGTGATTGGTGGTGCGGATGGACTCACACAACAGCTCAAGCAGTCGGCCACATGGAGGCTGTCCTTATCACCCATGACTTTTCCACACGACCTGGCCCGATTGCTCTTACTGGAACAGCTGTTCAGAGCCAAAGCAATCCAATCAGGAAGCCCCTATCACCGAGGATAAAGGCAACTGACAGGGCCAGCAGGAGCATCAAAATACTCTCCTAGCGACACGTTAGATCCATACTTAATTCTAAAGCAAGAAGAAGAAGAAGAAGAAGATAATGATGAGCAAAGACAAGCAACAATAGTATTCAAACCAATCGGAAGATGGCAAGCAAGTAGAAGAGCGAACAAATCGACAATCAAGCGAAACAGGAGAACATCATGCTCGAGTCTCTCTAACAACATTGCTGATCAGGTGTAGGCCAACAAGGCCCGAAGGAGAGGAACAATCCGATCAGAAGCATTGGTGACAACAAGAATGAGCCACTGATCACCACAGGCCGACTCATTGCGGACCGAAACGCATCATTGACCGAAGAAAGTAGAGGTGACTCAAGGGAGGTCGTCCCTTTGGGTTGATCCGGGACTGAGGGGTGATGGCTTCCCCTCAGGCTCCTCGGGTGGACGGTTGTTGGGCTGGTGGGGGCTTGGAAATTTCCACCAGCACAACCCAGATTCTGCTGGCTGAATGGGTGAAACAGATCATGCCCAAGCTGCGTGGATCCAACAGAACATCAAAGAGCAGAAGCAGATGACGACGACAACTTGCGTGACTAGGAAAGAATGCAGCGAACAAGCCAGTCGAATCACTGCAGCAAGGAAAGCAGAGAAGAGCACGAGCAACTCTTCTCTACTCACCAAGACAGGCTCAGAGATGCTCGCCCTGAACCCGAATGATTGTTCATCGGATAAAGGGGTGATGAACACAAAATGATGCGACGGAGAGCAACCAAACAACCGGCCACGATGTCAAAAATGCTGCGCGACAATGACTTGATGGTTGACGAGACGAAAAAGCAGCCAAGGCCACAAGAATGATCGATCCAATAGGGGGGTGACGAGATCAGCAGGAAATAAAAAGTATGATGCCAGCCACCTTTACAATGGGAGGCGTAATCACAAGAACAAGACGCAACAAAAAGAATGAAACCTGACACAGTCTGTTCTGCTGAGGTTTCAGTCGCTCCGATGAATGCGCAGAGAATGAGAGCGAAAGAGAGGAACATTTAGGCTGATGATGACGGGCAAGCAGAGAGACGATTATGTTGGATTGGCGTAGAGCTTGCCTGCCAATCACGGTGTTATCTCGATGCGTCGCCTGATCAATGGCCAAGCACATGCTTAAAGAAAAAGAAGAGGATCAACAGTGGTCTAAACATCTCGAGTGAGGTGGACTGATGACAGAGAGAGGATCAACGGCACACCAATTCAACAAACAAACAGATGAACTACATTGCATCACCAACGCGGCGACGATCATCAGCGGCAATACAATCCGGCAGATAAGGAGCAACGATGAAGCACCATTAGCACGAACGGGAGCATCATTGATCACAAACAAAATAAACAAATAAGCAGAAGAAGAAGATCCTATCCTCCACCCAATGACTCCATCACCGATAAAGTCATCAAGACTCTGGGGTGGTCGACACCTTGAGTCACCCGGGTCAGAGAGGTGATGGCTTCCTCTCTGCCACCTGGGATACAGTGATATCGCACAAAAAGGCCGGCAAACTTGTCACTAATAACATAAGTGACACAGGAAGATCATTGGAATGAGTACAACCCGAAAAATAACTCTCTGGTGTTAACAATCACAATCATTTCAGAGACAAGGATTGGATCAGCGAGAGTCTTGCTGATCAAAAGCTTACAAATCAAAAATAGACCCAATAAAAAAGACCTAATAAACAGCCTGCATTTCGCCAGTCATCCAAGAATCAATGGCTTGACAGAGTGAATAATTTCTTTCGATCGTATAGACGCAGTAATAGAATCACTTGGCTACGCATGTGAGGATCAAATAAAACAAGCTTTGGTATGGAGCTGACATCAAGTTCCGACAGGGCAAGGCATCCTATTGAGAGACCCCATAAACACGATGGATCTACGCCTTATAGAATTCCTGGCACGATGCGAAGAAGAAGAACGAGAAGCCGTTGATCGTTGGTTCAACGAGTTTCAACCTATTGCACTTGAAACAATAGGTACGATGAAAGTGGCCCGTGGAACATCGATCAGTAGCGATTACTCAAGAAAGGAAAAATAGGGAACCAACGAGATCAGATCCCGGGAAGATTGATAGAGCAGCAGAAACTGCAATAACCATCAGCCATTTCAGGCGTACTTAGCGGTCATAAGGAATCACAGCGATTAAATCAATCCAGAGCCAAACATATTAGAAGCCTCAATAAGCATTCAATCTCAAAAATAGTCAGCAAGTCGCTCAATATTCGATCAACAACCAAAACCGAAACAGACGCACAATTGCAGAGGGCACTCACGTGCACACGCTACAAAGCATCGAATCATTCACTACAACAGTATTGAGGCCAAATCCATTTGAATGGCGATGTGCAGGGTTAATTCCATGAGAGCCGAAAAGGTGATCCCTATGCCACGATGGTCGAATTCACAGCTCGAGGAATTCATAGACCATATCGAGTCAAATACAAAGGAACGCAACAATTGGCTTCAGTTAATCCGGACTATTGGCCTCGAAGAAACGTTATCATTTTTCCGTCCTTCAAGTAATGGTATTGCCAATACGAGTGAGCAATTATGAGTTCGAAGCGTGAATAAAAAATCACCCTCTTGACGCTCATTGATCAAGGCGCTGAAGCGCATGACGGTTCAATATAAAAGTGTTCAGATTGCTTTTTCATGAGCCCCACAATTTTCTTCGCAACGTCCACTGGTAAAACAGAAGATATCGCTGACCGTCTAAAAGAACTACTACCCGGTTCGGAAGCCAAAGATGTGGATGATCTCGGGTCCGCAGACGAACTTGTGAATGCTGAATCATTAATCTGCTGCGTACCAACATGGAATACGGGTGCAGATGAAGGTCGTTCCGGCACATCATGGGATGAACATGTTACCGAAATTCCAAATATGGACTTTGCTGGTAAAACAGTAGCCATCGTAGGCCTAGGAGACTCCTCTTCGTATTCCGACTTTTTCTGCGATGCTATGGAAGAGCTGTATACAGCATTTTTAGCCGCTGGGGCAAATATAGTCGGCAAAGTAGATATTGATGGTTATACATATAATGCCTCTAAAAGTGTGGTTGATGGGAAGTTTTGTGGTCTTCCTATTGACGAGGACAATGAGCCTGATCTATCAGATGAACGACTACAGAACTGGGTCGGACAAATAAAATCATCCTTGTGATAGAGCAGGGCAGGAACAATATTTCCTGCCCACCTCTATTATCGGTGAACCCAGTCGACCTTGAAATCGGTTCGGGTATTGAGGTATTTATCAATCGACATAGCCGCTATACAGCCATCAGAACTGGCCACTACAGCTTGCTTGAAAGGTGTATTACGGATATCACCAATTGCCCAAACCCCATCCATCTCTGTTTTCAATTCTGCATCTGTTTTTACTCCACCAAATTGATCCAATGGAATTTGGCCATGCAAAAAATCGATAATCGGTTTTGTTCCGTCAGCATAAATAAAAGCACCATCAATACTGAGCTCGAATTTGCGTGAGTTTGATTTCTCGTATAACATTAACGACTGTATTCCCTCTGAATTGCCTTGAATAGAGACGAGGCTGGTACGTTTTAAAACAGAAACATTAGCCTTGTCAGTCAAAGTATCGATATTATTTAATTTATTTGAGGGTTTAGAAGGTTGAATCCAGTACAGTTGCTTAACAAGCTTCGCCAACACGAGAGATTCATCAATCGACTCTTGGTTTGAACCATACACAGCCACATCCTGTTGCTTGAAAAAGGCAGCATCACATGTTGCGCAGTAGCTGATGCCTCTACCAAGGTAGGCTTCCTCTCCCTCAAAGGTCTTCTCCCGAGCCATCGCTCCAGTCGCCAAAACAAGAACCTTACCCCGATAGACACCATCAGGAGTGAAGACTGATTTATAGTCTTCATCTAGTTGAACTCCATAGACCTGAGCAACTTTGTACTCTGCTCCATATTGAATAGCCTGCTCACGCATCATCTCAAGCAGATTTAAACCTGAAATACTAGTTTTAACACCTGGATAGTTTGCAATTTTATGTGTAATTGCCAATGCTCCAGCACCAGGATTTTTATCGAGAATCAGTGTTTTCAGTGATGATCGGGATGTGTACAATGCACAACTACAACCCGCTGGCCCTCCACCAATAATGATGACATCGTAATCAAATGAATCCATCATTAGCCTGCCAAAAGAGTGAGTGTGTTAGGGATTGATAAATTGCATGTCATCATCAGAAATCGTTCAATTTCTGATGCACATTGTCTCGATTTGAAAAGCTGAGGGAAGTGATATCCGTCTTCAATAAAAGCAAATCTGTCTCCACTTTTGAGTAAATTTTGCCAGCGCTGCTCTGACTGTCGGTCAACGACAAAGTCTTTATCACCAACTAGTACCAGAACAGGTAGGTTTTGGGGGATCTGAATCGATTCCATATTAATAGGCTTAAGGACTGAGCCTTTGCAGTATTCCTTATCGAGTGTATTGAGGAATAAACCACTTATTTTTTGATGATCCACTCGATTGTCACTACCAAGCAACATTGGCACCAAATGATTAATAACCTGTTGGCGCTCAAGGTTTTCGTATAGATTTCTCATTTGATAATAATGAGAAAACCAATAGTTAGAGGTCTTTGTGTCAACTGAAATAAGAATCAATCCATCAACAAGGTCAGGATGTTTAGCAGCAAAATTACTAGCAAAGAGGCCACTGATGCCATGGCCGATCAAAACTGGCTTTTCATCCTTGTTTTTGCGCAGTTCTTCAAGTAGATAGGATTCGATCAGTTGCGTAGTGCAATATTCGTCAGGCTCTTGATGAAACTCCCAGCGTCTGACAATATGATTAATAGTGGCCAGTTCGCAAGATAAACGTTTGCTAAAAGGTTTAAGACTTGGCTGTAGATCAATCCATAGCAGTTCTATGGGTTTTTGAAGTGATTTTGCCTTGAGTTGACTATAGGAATTCATTGGTAAAAGTTTGAATAGTCCTTGGCCTTGGTTCTCGTCGTAACTTTGATCAAGCCAGAACGAACCTCTGACAAGAGCTTGGCGACAAGTTTCTTGTCTGAACTGTCTTCCCATTGGTTGCTTTCTAACCAATGAAGATCAGTTTCATTGATCACTTGTGCTGTAACTGAAGAAAGGTACACATCAACGATTTGTGGTTTATTTGGAATGGTAGTAGAGCGCTTATAATTCATTGAATAACCCATTCTTCAGCTGTAAGTTTGCCCATGATTTGAGGGGTTTGATTGGGAATCGGCTTAATGACATAGGTCACTCCCATTGGCTCAGGATAGATTCCAGTTGAGGCTTCAAAAGGATCATCATGTCCGACTAAAACAATATTCTTTCCAACACTTGGCGCTTGATTCAGTAGGGGGTCGACTCGTTGCTTATATTGAGAAATTTGATCTTGATTACATATCTCACAAGGCAGGAAATTAAGTTGATCTGTTTTCTGATATTGACCAAATGCAAGCTCAGCGGTTTTCCATGCTCTACAGTATTCACTTGTTTGTACAGACTCTACTGGGATTGCATGGAATTTGATTCCTTCTCCGATCTGTTTTGCCTGATTGATTCCTTGTGAACTTAACTTCCTCTGAGTGGAACAATCATCAATATCTAACTGTGGTGATGCTTGATCAGCCCAGTCCTCAGTTGTTTGAGCATGGCGAATATAAAGAATGTATCCACCATCCTGGATCAAATCAATTAACTGCTTGCTAGAGAGCTCTGTCTGTGTATCAGCATGATTGTTCAAGGAACATCCGCCGATAAGCAAACCCAGTGCTCCCATCGAAATCAGTTGCTTAAGCTTCATCGTGCTATCTATTTCAAGTTAATTTATCCAGACACAGCTAACATTCGCTTTGATGCGATACGAAGAGAGATGATTTTCGACACGTTATTGTGTGATATTTAATCCTATGGCTACCCAAAAAAAATCCCCCTTCTGCTAGGGGGACTTCAGAGTATGACGCCTGAGTGTGATCACATCTCGAGGCAGAGGATCGATGGCGCGATTAGCTAACTTTACTTTCCCCAAGGTTGTCGAGTGCTTGACCAACTTTTTTGAAGTCAAAGCCCATCCCACGTAGAGCATGCCAAAAATGGCCTTGAAGGAAGAAGAAGCCTAGGTAGAAATGGGTATTCGCCAACCATGCACGCGCAGTATGTGCATCCCCTGTTAGCTGAGCAGTATCAGAAAAATAGGGTGAAAAGGCAAACTGAAGTTTCAGAGGTTCCCCATACAGCTCAACCGGATAAATAGTTGTATTCTGTGCACACCAAATGGCAGTCACAAAACCCATCAGTGCTAGACCGGCCAATGAATAGGAAAGAATTGACTCCCCATTGAAAATCAGAACCTTTTTAAATGGCCCAAAAGGAGAACTGATGATGTGCCATACACCACCGATGGTCAAAGCAAAGGCCAATACCGCATGGCCACCCATCACATCTTCAAGACTGGAAATTGAAAGGAAGTTGGTCTGATAACCCCAAACCATCCCCAAATCAATGTTTGGTTCAACCGTTCTTACTGCTCCTAGAGCAGCATCATAAATTCCATGATGCTTGGCCCATTCCACGAAGGCAATGGCACCTAAACCGAGAAAGATTAGGTGATGGCCAAGAATGAAGCTGAGTTTCTTCGGGTCGTCCCAGGCAAAGTCAAACTTCTTGGCTCGTCCCTCTGCTTCACCCAAGTCTTTGGGTGCGCGAAGCGTGTGCCATAGGCCTGCAGCTCCCAACACTGCAGATGAAACCAGGTGAAAGGCTGCAATCGCGATGTAGGGCTGTTGATCTAGCTGTGTTCCAACCCCGTCGTAGCCAAAACCTAATCCCGCCAGATGGGGCAGCAAAATGAGACCTTGCTCACCAAGAGCAATCGATGGGTCGTAGTGAGCTAGCTCAAACAGAGTAAATGCACCTGCCCAAAACATGATGAGGCCGGCATGGGCAGCGTGTGCCGCAATAAATGACCCTGATCGTTTCGCTACACCAGAATTACCTGCCCACCAGTCGTATGTGACTGATGGATTCCCATAGGACTGCATGATTTGAATGAGATGGCTTCTCGAAGCTAGTCCTCATCAACAATCCAATACTGTTGGTGTTTACATAGCTTTTTGCCGTCGTATTATCCAGTACTAAGCATTGTCAAATACAGCACATTTAAGTCTGTACGTATTTTACATGGGCGCACATCTTTTGGACCCTGTATCTTTTGAGCGTTTATCGGCAAAGACCAAAGCACTTCTGTAACGGGTCTAAGACGTCGTTCCGGCACCCTTCTTGTGCATCTTCCCTGTATCACCTGAACCTCGCTCCGTACGGTTTGTTCTTTGTCACTTATGCATGCAGGGTATAAAAGTGATCCATGACTCAGAACTCAAATGCGATTTTCATACTCCTTGGGATCAATGTATGAATGGCGAGAGAAGCGGCTCGCCATGGCTATTGCTCTGCGTGCACAAAACTGGCCTTATTCAAAGATCTCCCAACATTTATGCATCTCACCAAAAGGAATCATGAGAGACATTAAATGTTACTATCAAAAGCTTTACTCGGCCAACACTTAGGCCTTCTACGCTCGTATTAACAACAATAAATCGATTCAGTCAAACCATATCCGTTGGCTCGACAAAGCTGTTTGCCTACAAATGTTCATTCGGCAATACTTTTCTGCCGGAGAAGAGTGAATGTCAGATCAAACTCAACCAACTGATCATCTGTGGACTGTTTCACTTCCCATTCCGTTTTAATAGAAATGATCAGGCTTCGCTGGCTTGGCCTCTCAGTTCAATTAGGCTGCTTGACTTTTGACTTTTCAGCCTGAGCAGTGTTCTCTGCTTTTTGAGTTGATACCTTATCTGGCTTGTCTGTCGGCTTTTGATCTCCCTTTGTGCTTTTCGCAGAGGTTTTCACAGTGGTTTTCTTCTTTGTCTGCGTACTGACTAGATTTTTCTCACCCATGCCTTTGTAGAGGCCAAATATAATTGCTGATAGGACTGGGATAGAGCTAATACCACCAACGGCCACTTCAAATTGACTGAGGCTCATCTGAGTTTAATTTCACAGCTGTTCGGCAACCTTAATCCTAAGACTCGCTTTGCCTGTATACCTTGACCTCCTGGCCGGCCTCATACCCACGCCATACCTGTAGCAAATGAGTCGATCCAAATCCGTTGGCGTCTTGCCGCAATCCTCTTGATTCAGGCCTAGCTGAGAGTCCATGATCGAGCCGGATCAATCCCTAGTTTGATCTTGAGTATCAACCTGCTACTGCTTTTAACCACGGCATAGGGGATCAGCCATCAACCAAGCTCCCTGCCTTGAACGTGACCTATCGATCCGAAGCTGCTTCTGCTGGTGTGCACTCTGATGAGAGGAGGCGAGTGAGTTTATTGCAACGTTCAAGACTTGAATACCTCCCTCTTGACCCTCAATTCGCTTGCCTCCTGATCCTTTAAGCGATTCGAGGCTAAAGCCTCTGTCATTAGGCCAGAATGGAATACTCAATCCCGACTGAATCCATTCATTCTCGAGTCTCTGGATGGCTTTCAAGCAGCGCAGTGATCAAACACTGCGCCATGAGGCATCTCTAAATATCATCACTGGCCGATTCCAGTAAAGCCATCAATTCTTGAAGCTCTGTTCTGCTTAGCAGCCAATCACCATCTTGATCTTTGATCACATGAGATGTCTTCAGCATCCATGAGTCTTCCAACTTGATGAGCTGGAAGTGCTTTGAGTTGTGATCAGCCATGACAGAGTTAATTCCCTCGCAAGCTTAGCGGTGAGTTTAGGGATTGACTCTTAATTCCTGACCAAAATAGCCTTCATCATTCAACCAGTCTCAGCACTTGTCATCGCCTTGGTTGCTGACATCTCGATTGCAAAGCCAGACAGCTTTAGGCAAAAATGCCCCTGGTCGCATCGCTGCAGAGCTCGCACGATGACCCCATCATTCAGCAGGAATCGTCATGCATGTCACCACGCTGGAGGATGGCTGTCTGAGGGTGTGCCTCCAGCAAGATGGTTTTGAATCATGCTGTGTGGTCTCCAGTCACCACCTTGTAGACAGTAAAAAACGTCAGCTTGAACGGGCCAATCTCCGCCTTGCTTCCACAGCCATGGGTCTGGGTTGTGACCAGCATCACAGCAGTTTGTGAGCTGAATTATCGAATCGGTTGACCAGAACAGCGACGTTGATGACATCCGGAGGTCAGAGCCTCCACCAGCCTGAATCAATGATGTCGTTTGAATCTGGTCTGATCGGAGCCTTGCTGGCTCTCACCTCTGCCTTCACCCTCAACACGGCCGAGCCAATCACTCCCCTCGCGCCGTCCTCCTCCAGGATCCAGCTCTCGTCAATCTCAGCTGACCCCTGCACCACCACCCTTCAGTGGCAGCTGAAGTCAAGCGAAGAAGGGGTTTCACAACCCACCAGAGCCGAGCAGGTCTTGACCGGCTGAAGCATGACGATGCTTGATTATTCGCCAAATGGCTGAGCATCAGCACCTAAAGGCTCGCCTACCTCAGCCCGCAACCAGGCGGGGCGTTCAGAGCGAGGATGTCTCCAGGCCAGGCTCAGGAGCGACTGAATGACCCGAGGCCTGGGAGGCCAACGACACGCCGGAGAAGACTCTCCACTGCTGGGTGTCGTTGACATGGCTGACGAATGCATCACTTCCACCTCCAGGGGTACGTCCGGTCTAAACAAGGTGACGCAGGGATGAATGAGAGCAATCGCTTAATTCGTCGCCTGCTTTAGGTATTCCTCCTCAAGCGCGCAGGCCCAGTCAGTCCGAGGATGACTCCAACCGGAGACAGCCAATCATGCGCATGCTCAGAACCTCCTCCGGATTCACCGCTGACTTCATCCAAGGCGGTCGCTTCCGCATCTGCGACGCCGGCGATCACTGCCATGTCGTGAACGATCGCCTCACGGCCTACCGCCTTGTCACGACTGCAGAAACACGGGGCATCTCCCTGGATGCAGCCATCGCCGAACGTGACGGACGCTGAGCCGCCGTTGCCTGACCACCGACGCATCCTCTGTTTCGGTGATTCCAACACCTGGGGATTCAATCCCAATGGCAGTGGTCGAATTGCCGATGGTCTGCGCTGGCCACAGCAACTGGCAGAGAATCTCCACGAGCGTCGACCTGCCATGCAATGGCATGTCATTGAAGAAGGGCTGAATTCCCGCACCTGGCTGTTGGACGATCCCATCGGAGCAGCGCGCTATGGAGCGGATTACAGCTGCAGCGGCCGGAGCACGTTGATGACATCTCTCCACAGCCACAAACCTCTCGATACGGTGGTTCTGGCCCTCGGATGCAATGACTGCAAGGCCTATCTCAACCTTGCGGCTGAACAGATCACCACAGGGGCGCAGATTCTCATTCACGACATCCGCAGAGCCCATGACTGTGGCCCCAGAGCCATGCCAAAGCAATCTCCGGCGATCATTCTGATGACGCCTCCTGCTATCCAGATCACTCCCCAGTCCTTGGCTTGGGGATTTGAAGGCGCCGACGAGAAGTCGATTGCCCTGGCCGAGCTCTATCGCCAACTAGCGGCGGAGATGGGAGTGATCTATTTCAACGTGCAGACCGTCGCGAGCCCATCCCAGCTCGACGGCGTTCACTTCGACTGCAGCAACCAGGCATTGATCGCTGACGCTCTTGCCGAGCTCATCGCGGCCAAGGCGTGAAGGTGAGTGGCTGAAACTTCTCGATTGCAACCGTCCAGGCCCTCCCAACGATCGCCTGCAGTCCCTCCTGAAAGGCCTCGGTGTCACCTGTGTTGAGCCAAGCCGCTTTGAGCGCCGGCAGATCCTCCGGGAGACGCTCCATCGGCAACTCCACCAACAGAAAACTGGCGGGGCCCGCCGCCCGCTGCAGAGAACCCTCATCGCTGCGCTGCCAAACCCGCAGCAGCAACTCGAGAGCCAGCTCACGGGCGATCGCATGGGGATTGTCACCGGTCAAATCAGAAGCGGCATCGGCCGGCAGAGATCGTCCTCCCAGCGGCAGGGCACGGCGCCCGTTCTGCTCCATCAACGCCAGAGCAACGAGATAAGGGGCGTCAGCCATCGCGAAAAGCCTTGTTGAGCAAGCATCCTCCGCCACCGGGCCACAACCACACCACTCCTCTATAGAACACCTGTACCATTAAAGGCAGATGCATGGTTCGCGCGTTGGAGCTCCCGAACACGCCGCTGCCGCTCCGGTCCCGGCGCCGTCTGCTTGCACTCCCCCTCGCCGAAGCACGGGTAGCAGCAGGGTTCCCCTCCCCAGCCGACGACTATGTGGACGTCGGGATTGACCTGAATGAGCAGCTGATTCACCACCCCAGCAGCACGTTCTTCTTACGCGTCAGCGGCGACTCGATGATCGGTGCCGGCATCCATGACGGCGACCTGCTGGTGATCGACCGCAGCCTCGAGCCCAGGCCGGGCCGAGTGGTTGTAGCCGTGCTGGATGGCGCCTTCACGCTCAAGCGCCTGATGCGTGATGGGCATGGTCTGCACCTGGAGGCCGCCCATCCGGACTATCCAAACCTGGAGCTTCAGCGCTGCATCGATGTGCAGATCTGGGGCGTAGCCATACACGTGATCCACCCACTCTGATGCCCCAGGCCATCGCATTGATCGACGCCAACAACTTCTATGCCTCCTGCGAGCAGAGCCTCGATCCAGCTCTACAGGGGAAGCCGGTGGTGGTGCTCTCCAACAACGATGGCTGCATCGTGGCCCGCAGTGCTGAAGCACGGGCCCTGGGTATCGCGATGGGAACACCCTTCTTTCAAGCCCAACGGGAGCTGCAACGCCTGAATGTGGTGGTGCGCAGCTCTAATTACGCCCTCTACGCCGACATGAGCCAGCGTCTCATGAGCTTGCTGGAGGTCCAGGTGGAAGAGCTCGAGATCTATTCGATCGATGAAGCCTTCGCCCATCTCACCAGGCCCGCCAACGGCGATCTGAACGCATGGGCCCGGCTGCTGCGCGCCCAGATCAAACGCAACCTGGGGCTACCGATTGCCATCGGCCTGGGAAGCAGCAAAGGCCAGGCCAAGCTCGCCAACCATCTCGCCAAAGGCATGTCCTCCCATGCCGGCGTGTTTGATCTGGGGCACTGCGCCGATCCCGATCCCTGGCTGGAGGCGATCCCGATCGAAGACGTCTGGGGGATCGGCCGGAAGCTGGCCCATTGGTGCCGAAGCCGCGGCATCACCAATGCAAGGGAATTGCGCGATATGCCCACCGGCGTACTCCGGTCGAAAGCAGGCGTGGTGGGTTGTCGATTGCAGCGAGAACTGCAAGGCCAAGCGTGCCTGCCCCTTGCACTGGCACCAGCTCCGAAGCAGGAAACCTGCGTGAGTCGAAGCTTCAGCCGACCGATCACCAACATCGAAGAACTACGGGAAGCGATCGCCTCCTATGTGGTGCGCGCGGCTGAAAAACTACGCCAACAGAGACAACACACCGCTGCCCTCACGATCTACACCCGTACCAGCGCTTTCAGTCCGGGGTTTTACAGCAAAGCAGCCAGCACCAGGCTCGACTTACCCAGCAATGACACCACCGTTTTACTGAAGGCAGCACTTCCCCTGGTCACACGCATTTTTCAACCGCATCGGCCGCTGGCGAAAGCCGGCGTCCTGATGCAGCACCTCCAAGCAGCCAACCAACTACAGCACCACCTGCTGGTCCCCTGCAGCCCCAAGGAGCAACAACGACGGGAGGCGTTGATGCACACCATCGACCGACTGAATCAACGCTACGGAAACGGCACGGTCGGCTGGGCCGCCTGCGGGATGGCACCGAGCTGGATGATGCGGCGTCAGCGACTAGGGCGCGCCGCCACAACACGACTGAGCGATGTGCCGGTGGTGCGGGCCTGAATGGATCAATGCCCGCTCACCATCGCCTGCACGATCTCCTGCATTTTGGGCTCAGGAATGTTCTTGAAGATGAGATCCCTGATCCAGGCCCGGACACCGGCGGAGGTGGAACGATCAAGACTCTGGCGGGAATCTTGGATCACCGCATCGGCCACTGGCTTTCGTGCCTGCTGAAAACACTCAAAAATCTCTGGAACCGGCCGGCCCGATCCAATCAGTTCCGCCAAAGCCGCAGCATCGGCAATCGCTGCACAGGCCCCCATTCCGGCATAGGGACTGGTGGCATGGGCCGCATCACCGATCATCAAGACTCGATCGCGATACCAAGAGGAAAGAGCAAGAAGATCACCCGCCTGGGTGTACACCATCTGATCTTCATTGGTGAGATCCAAACAGTGCTGAATCAGATCGGGAATGGGGTTCAGTCGACTCAAGATCTGCTGTTTCTTCGACACGGTGGCACTGGCCTGCATCTCCGTAAATGCGGCGTACCATCGAGTTTCACCATGGCCAAGCTGGGCGACACCGGCCTTGCAACCAGGTAACCAGAAATCCATCTGATAGCCGAGGGGGAGGCCAGGAGGGATCTGATCGATCACCGCGATCCAACCTCCAGACCCCAGCATGTTCAGCGCCACATCGGGATGGAGGAACTGGCGCACAACGCTATTGGCGCCATCACAGGCGATCACCACATCAGCCTGCAAACGACGACCATCGGCGAAGGTCACCATCGCTTGTTGCGGAGTGCTGTCCACAGAGACGCATTCATCGCCAAGCCTGAGGTCATCACCCACCATCTCCGCAAGCGTCTGGGAGAGACGTAAACGGTTGACCTCATAACTATCCGCCCCATTGAGACGGGAGATCTCACCGATCGGCATATCAACCACAAACCGACCTTGACGACCGTGCATGCGGAAGACCTCCAGCGGAGCGCCAAACGCGTCCACGGGGACTCCAAGATCCTGAAGGATCTTGATGGCGTAACTCCAAATCAGAAACCCGGTGGGGTGACTCTGATAGTGGCTGTATTTTTCGTGTACCGACACCTCGATTCCCTGTCGCTTCAGGGCGATCGCGAGAGTCAAACCGGCGATGCCACCGCCGATGATTGCCACCTTGTTCACGGCAAGGGTTGACGATGCCATAGCAGCAGCACAATCACACCCCTAAAGGATGCGGGACTGAACGCAAGGTGGGGTTGGAAAAGATGCCATCTCAATCAACTGAGAGGAAAGATTGAGAGCAGATCATGAGCGCAGTTCGTGAGCGCAGTTCGTGATGGTGGATCATCAACAAGAACAACCTGCCAGCACACCCACTAGAGATCACAAGACATGGAATTCAGAAGCTGGAGAGCCTTGGTCTGCATCAGCTTGATCGGCATTGGCGCGTCAGGATTCACAGCCGCCAAGCCACGGCTCTGTCGGCTCGAAACAGCCACGACAGTCGTGCCTGTGTATTGGGCTCCTGGAGAAGGAATCAGGACCAACATCATCATCAGCGACTCCACACAGGTGGAGGTGGTCGGCTACGCGAACACCAGCTCAGGCAGACGGTGGGCGAAGGTGTTCATGGCCAATGAGATGCTTCCGGGCTGGGTGGAGGCAAACGTCCTGACCAACTGTCAGCCCGGTTGCCTCAAAGACACCTTCTTTCATGGTCCTTGCCGACCAGATCAGACATGGGAGCGCGACTGACGCCACCACAGACCCCTCAGAGGGATGAAGGTCAGCCCCAGATCAACTGCAGCTCCTGGGCTCGCTTAGACAGGATGAGCACCATGCCATTGCCATGAGCATTCAGGCCGGTCTGTTCCCGGAGCAGCACCGAACTGGCCAGAGCAATTCCACAGGTCTCAATGAACAGCACTGGCACGGTGCCTTCTTTGCCGTGCATGCTCTGTAGATCGAGGGCCTGACGCACGGCCTGCTGAGACCGCGTTGTCCCCAAACGCTCCACAAAGGAGGGCCAGAGATGGTTAACGGCCGTAAATGCCGCGAAATCGAAGGACGACTCAACCATCAGGGCAACTGCTGCACAAGGGCTTCGCTGATCATGGATGCGCTGAGAGCAATCGTCTCCAACGGATCCTCATTGTCGAGATAGGCCTCAAAGGATGAAAAGCGTTCAATCCTGGGTTCGGCTCCCTCTGCTGCGCAGGCGGCTTCCCAGTCGCCGTCTTCGGGCTTGACGGACACATAGGCCTGCAGCGCCTCCTCGAGGTCACCGCCATCGCCGATGCCCTCCCCATGCCAGAACGCTTCGAGAAATGCCGTCATCGCACAACACCGAATAGAGCAGGCCAGCGAACGATGCCGCTGTTTCAGCCATCATCGGGCTCCGGCCGCTGAACCTGATCCGGTGACCATGGCTAAAGAGCCAACAACAGTCGCTGAAGCGATATCGATGACCGAGGAGCAATCGCGAGGAGATTGCCAACACCGTCAGGTCAGGGTGTTGATCGTGGGCCTCGGGCCTGCAGGTTCCGCCTGTGGCATGGGGCTTGCTGACAGCGGGCTTGATGTGCTGGCCATCGACCGAGCCCATTTCCCCCGCGACAAGATCTGCGGTGATGCCCTGCCGCTCAATAGCCAGACCCTGATTCAGAAGCTGGGACTGAACGACCAATCACCACAGCTGCAGAAACGGAGCTTCCTGGCGGAGCAGGGCAGTGTGAGAGCCAGGCAGTACAGCAACAGAAACAGCCATCGGGGCTGGCATAGGAACGGCAATGGAATTCTGTCCGGAACACCATGCATGCAAACCGTTCGTCGCCGCGAGCTTGACCACTGGCTGATGCAGCGCTGCAAAGATCAGCAGCTCGCGATGCAATTCGGATGGCAGGCGGAGAGGCTGCACTGGGACGCCAATGAGCAGCGTTGGAAGGTGAGCGGCAGCATTCACGATCCAGCCGGACAACGAACGGGTCAGTTTGCGATCAAGGCAGAGTTCGTGGTGGGCTGCGATGGCGCCGGGTCGATGATCCAACGACACTGCCATCTGTCGCAGGGGCGACCTCTGCTTGCCTTGGCCAGTCGCTGTTATCTGGGAGACGATGCCATGGCACGCTCAGATGGTGGCTCAGGCGAGCCGATCTCCCGCATCGACTACCGCTGGCCTGGAGAAGCCACCTATGCCTGGGCCTTTGCTGTGCCGGGCGGCTACAACTGCGGCGTGGCGGCGATGCCGACACCCGAAGGTGGCCATGGATTGCGGGGAAAGGAGCTGATCCAGCGCACACGCCTCTGGATCGACCATCTGCTTGGCCAACTGGATGGTCAGAGACCGATCAAAAGGCACGATGCGACGGCCTCCTCCCAAAGGGAGATCAGAACCATGGCGATTCCGGTGTTGCATCCCATTGCTCAACTGCAGCCACCTGCGGGGGTACTGCTCACCGGGGACGCTGCCTCATTGGTCGATCCTCACCAAGGCCACGGCATCGACCGAGCCATGGAAAGCGGTGCCCTGGCCGCTGAGGTGCTTCGCAATGGGATTTCTGCAGGACTGGGCCCGCAAGAATTGACCGAGCATTTTCAAGATCGTCTACGCACCTGGATTGAGATCTGGCGGCAGGACTGGCACGCCCTGGCGCTGGAACGGATGGATGATCAGGCGCTCAATCAGGCACTAGTGGGCCTGAGCTGACCAAGCAACAGACAACACGAAGCTGCACTCAAGCCGCAGGAGGAACGTCGTCTGTGACGACCTCATTGGGATTGGCATAACCGGCGCAACGCTGCTCATCGAGGTGGGCGATGTGTTTCCGCTCGCAGTAGTAGAGCTCCTGGAAGCGGAGAGCGTCGGCATTGAGGTCTTCAAACAGGGCGTGGATGCGCTGCTCCATATCGATGTTGGCCAGTGCCTGCGGCTGATCCTGCTCCTGGGCGATCAGCGATGCGATGCAACGTTCAAGCGTCTGCAGGCGTTGCCCACCCCAGGCTTCAAGCAGATGCCGACAACGCTTCAGACTTTTCTGACGTTCGAGAACGGCAGCTGTGCCGCGCAGCTGCTGCAGAGGGTTACTCAAGGCAAGTCGCTGAAGTTCACCCGGTTCGAGCAAGGGGGTGAGCCGCGACACCAACGCACTGTTCTCAAGCAGAAGCTGATCAGTGAGCAGACGGGGCAAATCGAGGTCTGCCAGGTCCTCGCCGCTGTCCTGACCGCGACTGACGGCCTCCAGCCGGCCGGAGCCGATGTTTGTTTCCTCCAGATCGGTGAGAGTTGCCCAGAGCAGCCGGTGATGTTGCAGCGCGAAATCTTCTAATTCGCGCTGACGCAGTTCCCGCCGAATTGCACTGCGATAGGAGGGGCAGTGGAGATACAGGCGCAGGATCTCGGCCTCAGAACGCTCCCGTTGGCTGGATTCCCCCGGTTGTTCGAACCGGGCCGATCGACCATGCCAGCGCTGACCCTTCACCTGCTGTCGAAGATCCTCCTCAAGCTGCAATGCCAGTCGTCCCTGCCCACCACTGAGTCGTTCCGCGACCCGTTGGAGGTAATGGGTGCGAATCGCTGATTGGGGCAGCTTGCCCAGCAGGGCCACCAAGGCACTGACGCCCTGCTGGAACTGATCCGCTTTCGCCAGATCGCGGCCTTCAAGCACCTGCTCGATCTGCCAATCGAGCCAGAGCGGCGCCTGATCTAAGAGGGCGCGGTAATCGCCGGAGCCGTGCTCCTTGAGGTAGTCATCGGGATCCTTGCCGGAAGGCAGGTGGAGCACCCGCAACTCAAGCTGGCCCTGAAGCGCCAACTGTTCCACCTCACCAATGGCACGGTTAGCGGCCCGAACCCCGGCACCATCGGCATCAAAATTGAGCACGATGCGCTTACCGTCACTACAACGGCAGAGCTGAGTGATCTGTTGCCCACTCAGGGCTGTGCCAAGGGCTGCCACCGCATTGGTGATGCCGGCGGCATGAAGAGCAATCACATCGAAATAGCCCTCCACAACAACAGCCCGGTCGTCTTTGCGAATGGCGTTGGCAGCTCGATCGAGACCAAACAGATGCTTGCCTTTCTCGAACACCTCCGTTTCTGGGGAGTTGAGGTATTTGGGCTCGCCTCCATCCAGACTGCGACCACCGAAACCGATCACCCGACCTTGACGGTCTCGGATCGGCACCATCACCCGATGGCGGAAACGGTCATAAAAACCATTGCCACCCTTGCGGGGCACCACAAGACCGGCCGCCTCAAGGAGTTCCGGGGCCAAGCCTTCCACCTCCTGAAGGTGCTTCAGCAGGCCATCCCACTGTTCCGGGGCATAACCGAGTTCAAAGGCATCAAGAGTGGCCTCACTGAGCCCCCGGCTCTCGCGCAGATACTGCAGAGCACCCTGGCCAGCCTCACTGCGCAACTGAGTGCGGAACCAGCCCGAAGCCAAAGCCAGTGCGCGATGCAATTTCTCTCGCCGTGAGAGCTGCTGGCGGAGACGTTCCTGCTGCGGACCGTCGACGGTCTCCACAGGCAACTGATATTTGCGTGCCAGCTCCAGCACAACGTCGCTGAAGCTCTGCCGCTGCAGTTCCATCAGAAACTTGATGGAGTTCCCGCCTGCACCGCAAGAAAAGCAGTAATAGAACTGCTTGGCGGGCGACACCGTCATCGACGGCTTGCTGTCGTCATGGAACGGACAGATGCCGACGAACTCACGCCCCTTCTTCTTGAGAACGACGTGCTCACCGACCACATCAACAATGTCGGCCCGTTCCTTGACGGCGTCGATGGTGCGGGGGTGAAGACGGGGCATCGCCATGGCCCCATTCTGCGAGACCTTGCGCACATCGGTGAGGCAGCGTGCGGTGCGAAGGTTGGCCCGTGATCAACAACGGCCACGGATGCACCCTCTGCTGAATGCAATCCGAGGCAGTCAGTCGCCGAAGGAATGGCGCGCCTGCGCACTGCTGATTCTCTGCGCGCTGGCGTTCAGTGTGATGACCGTTTGCGTGAAGCAACTCGGTGGTGAGCTGCCTGTCGCAGAGATCGTGCTGGTTCGCTCATTGATCAGCATCCTGATCACCCTGGTGATGCTGAAACAAGCCCAGGTCTCCCCCTGGGGTCAGCAGCGAAGCCTGCTGCTGCTGCGTGGCGCCCTTGGCACCACGGCACTGCTCTGTTTTTTTGAGGCCCTGGCCCGTCTGCCCCTGGCAGCTGCCACCCTGCTGCAATACACCTACCCCACTCTGACGGCTCTCAGTGCCTGGGTTTGGCTAGGGGAACCGATCAGGCGACGGATCGGCCTCGCTGTGTTGCTCGGCTTGGCAGGTGTCATGCTCGTGGTGCAGCCTGAATGGATCGGAAGCCCCGTGTTGGGCTCACTGACAGGCTCAAGCACAACGAGCTTGGCTCCATCGACGGCAGCCTTACCGGCCGTAGCGGTGGTGATCGGCTTGGCTGGCGCCTTACTCACCGCTCTGGCCTACGTGAGCGTCCGACAATTGTCCGTGCGCGAACACCCGCTGGTGATCGTGTTTTATTTCCCATTGGTGTCAGTACCGGCCACGCTTCCGTTCCTCTGGGGAGACGCGATCTGGCCCAGCAGCGTGCAATGGTTTTGGCTTGTGGGTGTGGGAGTGTTCACCCAGCTCGGCCAGGTGTGGCTCACGGAAGGCTTGGCAACGCTGCCGGCGGCGCGAGCGACCTCGATCAATTACGTGCAGGTGGTCTTCGCGGCCCTCTGGGGTGTGATGTTTTTTGCTGAGCCGATCACAAGCACCATGGTGGTCGGTGCGGCTTGCGTGCTTGGAGCAACACTGATCAGCCTCAGCGCCCGTCAGCCACGCTGAGCCGCCATACGCTCAGCCAGCATCAATCGGCAGGGGGAAGGTGAGCCAGTCCTGGGATCCACCGTCACTGCTGCCAGCCGGTTGAGCCAGACGCCAGCTCTCGCCCCGCTCTCCACGCTCCAAAAACAATTCGAACGGACTATCGACTCTCACCCTGTCACCAGGCAGACGCCAATCGAAGCGCCCGGTGAGATGCAAACCACGATGGTCAGCCAATGTCATCGCTTCCTGTGACTCCACCCTGACCCGACTGACCTCAGGGGCACCAGCTGCATCGAGGTCGAGGGAGGTGGCGATGGCGGACTGGGTGAGTTCGATCTGCAAACCCAGAGCTTTGAGCAGAACGGAGCGAGGAGGCTGATTCACACCCGTACACGCCGTCATGCCCAAGCCGAGCACAACCACGCAAATCAAGGCAAGACCTCTTTGCATCCACCGTCTCAGACGGAGAACAAGGGGTGAAAGACTCGACAGGTCAGGCAGCATGGGCAGATCAGGAGCAACCCCATGATCGGCTGGCTGCAAGGGGATCGGATCGACACCTGGTCTCAAGGTGGGCGTCAGGGACTCGTCATCGCTTGCGGTGGAGTGGGTTACGAAGTTCAGTTCACATCTGGACATCGCATCAAACTGGAAGGTGAACGTCGCTGCACGGCATGGATCCATCAGGTGCAGCGCGAGGACGGATGCAGTCTGTTTGGATTTATTGAGCGACGCGAGCGGGATCTGTTCCGAACATTGATCAGCGTCAATGGTGTCGGACCCCAGATGGCTCTGGCCCTGCTCGAATGCTGTGGTGCCGAGGCTCTAGTGGAGGCGATTGTGGATGGGGATCTACGCCGTCTCAGCCAGGCCCAAGGTGTGGGGAAACGCACAGCTGAACGGCTGGCCGTGGAATTGCGCGATCGCCTCAGCGAATGGAAAACACCAGCCGCAGATAGCTTGTCGTTGGTGGATCGCAGCGATCTCAAAGCGCTACCGATTCAGGGGGACCCCCTCCAGGAGCTGCAGCAGACCCTAGAAACACTCGGCTACGAAGACTTGGAAATTCGCCGGGCGATGCGCGCCGTTGCATCAGGGGCTGAACCACCAGCAACAACTGACACCGATGGCTGGCTGCGCGAAAGCCTGCGTTGGCTCAGCCGATCATCGGCATAGGGGCAGGCGAGGGGGTAAATTGGTTGTTTGCACTGTCAGGGCCAGACGCCGCGCATGTCGCTCGATACCACTCAGAAGCAGCAACTGATCAACACGCACCAGACCCACGCCACCGATACCGGTTCGGCTGAGGTTCAGGTAGCCATGCTGACCGAGCGCATCTCGAAGCTCAGCAGCCACCTGCAGCAGAACATCCACGACTTCTCCTCCCGTCAGGGTCTGCTCAAGATGATCGGTCGCCGCAAGCGACTGCTGACCTATGTGCGTAACCAGAGCGAGCAGCGCTACAGCAATCTGATTGGCAAACTGGGCATCCGCGGCTGATTCGCCGCACCAGCAAGCTTTCTGCCATGGTCGACCAGCGCAAACCCTTGCCGTTTGAACCCAGCAGGTCAGCCGACGAGAACAGCAGCAACACAGGGCGCGCATCGGCAAAAGCGTCGTCCGAACCCATCCCCAAAGCGGTGGCGAATCGGATGGCGCGTCGTGTCGCCATTGCTACGGGTGTGCCCTCCGTGATGGGCATGGCGGTGTTTGTGATCAGCTATCTGCTGGTGAGTCGTCAGATCCTCGATATTCCACCAGGCGTCACCCTGATCAGCTCAGGCGCCTGCTTCCTGTTGGGCCTCCTGGGTTTGAGTTATGGAGTGCTGTCTGCAAGCTGGGAACCGCAGCCTGGAAGTCTGCTGGGCATTGAGCACATCAAGCCCAACATGCAACGACTGCGGTCGTCAATGAAGGCACAGAACAGCAAGACCTGATCGTCCAACTCGTGAAGGATTGCCAGGTCAGGGTGATGGGGCAGATGGGGCCCCACTAAACAGGGCTTTGGTGCTGGCTTCAAAAGCCTGCTCCTTGAGGTGACTGGCCGCCAGCTGGGCATTTTTGACACAGAACTGGGATCCCAAGCGCACATAACGCACGTCGGCCCCGTTGCGCACTGCGGCAACCACGGGAACACGCACACCAAGTTCGTCCTGTTCCGGACGGTGGGCATGCAGGCATTCCCGGAGTTTGTGCTGCACAGCCACATCACTGGCCTGATCGGGTTGGAGCTCAACCAAGAGAAGATGCAGATCATCGATCGCCCGACAGTCATCGACGATCAGTTGCACGCGTTCATCCCTGCGATCAACGACTGCCCACACCAGCAAGCGTGCTTCCGCCATCAGATGATCTGAAAGACGGGCGTAGCTCTTGGGAAACACAACGGCTTCGCAGCTGCCGGTGAGATCTTCCAGGGTTAGAACCGCCATACGGTCTCCCTTTCGCGTCGTCACCTGGCGATATTCACTCACCATGGCGATCGCACTCACCTTGGCCTTGTCGGCTTGCTCCTCAAGGCTGCCTAAACCGATCGGTGCTAGCAGCTTGGCCGGGGCGGTGAGTTGCTTGAGGGGGTGATCGGAAAGATAAAAACCAACCAGTTCCTTCTCAAGTCTGAGCTTCTCAGTGGGGTGGTAATCAGGCACAGGGGAGGCCTTCGGAGCCATGCTCAGATCATTGGCCGTCTCGCCTTCAGTCGAGGTGGCGGCAGCCATTAGATCAAACAGATTGCCCTGGCCGCTCTGCCGATCCTTTGCCCTGGAGGAGGCCCAATCGAGAAGCAGATCAAGATCCGCCATCAATTGCGCACGGTTGGCATTGAGCTCAAGAGCATCAAGAGCTCCGCAGTGAATCAGCGATTCGAGGCTGCGACGATTGAGTACCGAGGAGGGCAGGCGATCACACAGATCAGGCAGCGATTGGAACGGACCGTCGGCCTCCCGGCTCGCAATCAGATGACGGATGGCGCCATCGCCAAGATTCCGAACAGCGGAGAGTCCAAACAGGATGCGCTGCCCCGTTGGGGTGAAGTCGATGCCTGAAGCATTCACATCGGGAGGCATCACTTCAATCCCCATGGCATTGCAATTGGAGATGTAGCGCTGCACCTTGTCACTCGCTCCGGCATTCACCGTGAGCAAAGCCGCCATGTACGCCACCGGGTAGTGGGCCTTGAGGAAAGCGGTTTGATAAGTGACCGCGCCATAGGCGGTGGAATGGCTCTTGTTGAAGCAATACTCAGCAAACAGAACCATCTGATCGAAGAGTTCGTCGGCAACCTTCTCGGCAACCCCACGTTCACTGGCACCCTTCACAAAGATGCCGCGATGCTTCTGCATCTCGGACACCTTTTTCTTGCCCATCGCACGGCGGAGCAGGTCGGCTTCACCAAGGGAATAGCCCGCCAGATCCTGAGCGATCTTCATGATCTGCTCCTGATACACCATGATCCCGTAGGTCTCCTGGAGAATCGGCTCCAAGGCCTGATGAGCAAAATCAATCGCCTCACGCCCGTGCTTCCGGTTGATGAACTTGGGGATTAAGCCGGCATCCAGGGGCCCCGGTCGATAGAGGGCAAGAATCGAGGAGATGTCCTCCAGGGACGAAGGCCTTAGATCGCGCACGATCTGGCGCATGCCGCTGGATTCAAGCTGGAAGATGCCCTCCAGGTCGCCACGGGCGAGAAGAGCAAACGTGTCTGGATCCTGGGGAGGAAGCTTGTCGGGATCGATGCGCTCACCAAAATTCGACTCCACCAGTTCCAGGGTCTTGTCGATCATCGTGAGGTTCTTCAACCCCAGGAAGTCCATCTTGAGCAGGCCCATCGACTCAACGTCTTCCATGAAGTATTGAGTGATCACCTGACCGTCGTTGTTGCGCTGTAACGGCACCAATTCGTCGAGGGGATCGGCTGCGATCACCACACCTGCGGCATGCACACCGAAGGTCTTGTTGGTGCCCTCGATCCGCATCGCCATGTCAACCCATCGTTTGACCACCGGATCCTTCTGATACTTCTCGCGGAAATCGGGATTGGGCGATTCATCGCCGATCATCGCCGCCAACTTGGCTGGCTTGCCGCGGGCCACAGGGATCAGCTTGGCCAGACGATCGGCATCGCCATAGGGAATATCCAAAACGCGTGCCACATCCTTGAGCACCGCCTTTGAGGTCATGCGGTTGAAGGTGATGATCTGGGCCACCTTGTCTTCGCCGTAGCGACGGGTGACGTAATCGATCACCTCACCGCGGCGCTCGATGCAGAAGTCGGTGTCGATATCAGGCATCGACTTGCGCTCTGGATTGAGAAAACGCTCAAAGAGCAAACCGTTGCTGACTGGATCGATATTGGTGATTCCGAGGGCATAGGCCACTAAGGAGCCCGCTGCCGAGCCACGCCCTGGCCCCACAGGAATCCCCTGTTCTCTCGCAAAGCGGATGTAGTCCCAAACAACGAGGAAGTAGGTGGGGAAGCCCATCTGCTCCATGATTCCGAGCTCGTAGGTCAGGCGTTCGCCGTAGTCGGCATCGATCGATGCATCGGCAGCAAGACCCAGACGATCCCGAAGCCCCTGATCGGTCACCTCTTTGAGGTAGCTCACCGGACTATGCCCCTCAGGTATCGGGAAACGGGGCATTTGATAGCGGCCAAGGATGTCATAGTCCTCAACCTTGTCGGCCACGAGGGATGTGGTGGCAATCGCTTCTTGAACGATCTCGGGTTCGAGATGATCGGCGAACAACCGACCCATCTCCTCTTCGCTGCGAATGAACTCCGTGCCGGTGTATCGCAGCCGTTTCTCGTCGGAGATCAGCTTGCCGGTAAGCACGCACAACAGGGCATCGTGCGCCTCCACGTCATGACTTGTGAGGTAGTGGGCGTCGTTGGTGGCGATCAGACCGATTCCCAGTTCCTTGGCAATCCGAGCGATCTCCACATTGACGATCCGGTCTTCCTGAGAGCCGTGGTCCTGAATCTCCAGATAAAAATCGTCGCCGAACACGCTCTGATACCAACGAGCCACATCCCGGGCCACTTCCGGACGACCGCGCAGAATTGCCTGAGGGATTTCGCCGCCAAGACAGGCAGTGGCGATGATCAAACCTTCGCTGTATTGCTGCAACAGGTGCTTATCAATGCAAGCCCTGGAAAAGATGCCGCGGCCCCGCATGCCACGTAGGTGACTGATGCTGGTGAGCTTGACCAGATTGCGGTAGCCGGTGGCGTTCTTCGCGAGAACGACCAGGTGATAGCGACGCTCCTTCTTCTGCTGCGGATCATCGATCGATCCGTTCACCACATACATCTCATTGCCGATGATCGGCTTGATACCAGCCCCCTTGCAGAGCTTCAACAGCTCCACAGCGCCATACATCACCCCATGATCGGTGAGCGCTAAGGCGGGCATCCCCAAGGCCTTGGCCCGCTCCACCATCTGCGGCAACTGTGATGCCCCATCCAGGAGGCTGTAATCACTGTGGTTGTGAAGAGGGACGAATGCCATGCCCCCAGCCTAAGAGGCAACGCAAGATGGAGGGTGCCACCCGAACACATGACCCCAGATCTAGGGGCCATGGGGCATGATCAGGGTCAGGCAGGAATCAGAGCTCCCTGCGGTGATGCCGCCATCACCTGGGCTGACTGCTCGTACTGATGGGCCACCTGAAGCAGGCGGGACTCCTCCAGAACATTCCCGATCAGCTGCAGGCCGATGGGAAGGCCTGCACTGTCAAAACCACAGGGCACGCTGATCGCTGGCAGGCCAGCCAAATTGGCAGGGATGGTGAGCAGGTCCGCCAGGTACATCGCCAGGGGATCATCAGCATGGGCGCCATTGCGGAAGGAGGTGGTCGGCGCTGTTGGCGTCAGCAGAACGTCCACCGTCTGGTAGGCAGCATCGAAGTCACGGCGAATCAAGGTGCGCACCTGTTGAGCCTTTTTGTAATAGGCGTCGACATATCCAGCCGAGAGGGCATAGGTGCCAATCAGGATGCGACGCTGCACCTCACTGCCAAAACCCTCAGCACGGCTGCGGGATGTCATGGCAGCAAGACTGTCTGCGTCATCGGCTCGGAAGCCATACTTCACGCCGTCGTAGCGGGCCAGATTGGCGGAAGCCTCCGAGGGCGCGATGACGTAATAGGTGGCGATGCCGTCGGTAAAGCGTGGGCAGCTGACATCCACCAATTCGGCACCGAGGGCCTGAAGCTGTTCAGCTGCAGCGAGAACAGAGGCCTTGACCTCAGCAGAGAGTCCGTCTTGCTCGAAACACTCACGCACAAGGCCAACCCTCAGGCCCTTAATCGGCTTCTCCAGATCAGCGCTGTAATCAGGAACAGGCACCTTCAGGGAGGTGGAATCACGAGGGTCGTAACCCGCCATCACCTGCAGTAACGCGGCTGTATCGGCGACGTTGGAGCTGAACGGTCCAACTTGGTCGAGGGAGCTGGCAAAGGCCACCAGGCCGTAACGACTAATGCGCCCATACGTTGGTTTGAGACCGACGACGCCACAGAAGGAGGCGGGTTGACGAATCGAGCCACCCGTATCGGAACCTAGTGAGGCCATGCACGCACCCGCAGCAAGGGCAGCGGCACTCCCGCCTGAACTGCCGCCCGGCACGTGGTCAACGTTCCATGGATTGGCCGTGGGGCCGAACGCTGAGGTCTCGGTGGAGCCGCCCATGGCGAATTCATCGAGGTTGGTCTTGCCCAGCAACACTGCTCCTGCATCCCAGAGTCGGCCAGTGACCGTGGACTCGTAAGGGGGCACGAAGCCAGCAAGCATGCGACTGGCACAAGTGGTGGGAACACCTTTGGTACAGAGGTTGTCCTTAATTGCGAGAGGAACGCCCGCCAATGGAGGCAAGTCATCGCCGGCACTGCGGGCCTGATCGATGCGATCGGCATCGGCCCGGGCACGCTCAGCCGTCACCTCGAGATAGGCGTTGAGGCTTGGTTCAACGGCGGCGATACGCGCAAGATGTTGGTCCGTGAGTTCACGGGCCGACACCTCACCGCTCACCAGTTGCTGACGCCACTCGGCGATCGCCATCGTCATGGACTGCTACACAGCTGCGACGCTATCAGCCGTCGTCAGCGCTGATGGTGAATGGCTCACCACGACGACAGCGCAGAAGGGTATGGCTGATATCAGATGGTGACTCAGAGGCCACATCCTCGAGGAAAGCAGGCAGCTGCTTCTGGAGGCTGGCGCGGGTGACGAACGGTCCGAACCAGTAAGAGACATCAGGGCCCTGGGTCTCAACCCGAGCCCACCAAGCCAATCCAAGACCGTTGGCAAAACTGCGCAGCGGCCTATTCAGGAGGCCCATCAACGAAGGAAGCAGAACAGTTTCATTCTGCACTGCTTCCTAACGCGTGGCTGCACTTGATCAGGGGAGTCGAGCAGAGGATCAAAGTTCAACGCTGTCCTGGAAGGGCACCGCATCCACCTGTGGTGCACTCTGTTGGTCTCGCTCGAGTTCGAGTTCAACCTCCGAAGGATGCTGCGACCCAGCCTCGAGAGCCGGTGCGATGTCGTCAGGATTCAGCGCGACCTCAGGTGATGCAACAGGTGCATCCTCGTGGGGAGGCTGAGGCGAAGCTTCAGCAGCAGCAATCGCCTCAGGCTCTAAAGCGCTCTCAGAAACTCCAACAGTCTCAGATCCAGCAGCAGTCTCAAGCGCCTCGTCCGCTCCAGCGGCCTCGTCTGTCTTGAGGCTGGCGATCGGGTCTGAATCCAAACCAGCGCAGCGCGGCCGAATGATCGGAGGAGACGGTGCCTGACCCTTGAGATCCTTCATCCAGCCGCGTCTAGCGACTTCATACAGACACATGGCGGTCGCCACAGAGGCATTCAGGCTTGGCGTGATGCCCCGCAATGGGATCCGGATCAACTGGTCGCAGTGGCGGCGTGTGAGCAACGACAAACCGTTGCCCTCTGAACCGGTGACCACCACAAGCGGCCCCTCCAGATCGGCTTCCGGCAAGGTCACATCACCTTCTTCCGCCAAGCCAACCACGCGATAACCAGCGTCTTTAAGGCTTTCCAGAGAGCGGTTGAGATTGACGACTCTGGCCACCGGTAGATGCTCCAAAGCACCGGCGGCAACCTTGGCCACAGAGCCGGTGAGCCCAGCACTACGCCGCTGAGGCAAAACAACGCCGTGGGCACCGAGGGCTTCAGCGGAACGCACAATGGCGCCGAGATTATGGGGATCGGTGAGGCCATCCAGGGCCAACAGCAGAGGCGGCTCACCCAGCGCAGCGCAACCCTCCACCAAGGTATGCAGATCAAGCGTTTCTGCAGAAGCGGTCTGCAGAGCAATGCCTTGATGCACAGCACCGCCGCTGAGCTGACCGAGTCGCGCCCAAGTGACCTCCTCAACCAACACACCGGAGGCCTTGGCATCCCTGAGCAATTGAAGGAATTTCGGTGAGCTACGCAGCTCAGCGGTGCACCAAATCCGGTGAATCGGACGCCCGGCCTCAAGGGCTGCCTGGGTGGCATGGCGTCCCCAGAGCATGTCATCAGCCTGGGCATCGGGGGAATGGGCTAGCTCCTCACCCTGCCGCTGGGCCTGATCAAACTGATCTGGGGAGGTGTCTCGGGCCCAGCCACCACGACGGGAGCCACTCCTGAACCCTTGGCGCCCCCTGAATCGATCCGAACTCGAAGACGATCCACGCTCAGGCCTGGAGGAGAAGCGTTGGTTGGAACGCTCGGAACGATGGCTCGGGTAACGGTCGCGGGGACCACGATCGCCTGAAAACCGATCGCGGGAGGGACGGTCGTTGGAAAAGCGGTCAGATGAAGAGCGCTCACCGGGGCCACGCTCAACTGGGCCACGGTCGCGGCGATCGAAACGCTCCTTGCCTTCAAAACGCTCCTTGCCTTCAAAGCGATCCTTGCGATCAAAGCGTCCGTTTCGCTCGACGCGACCAGGCCGGCCAGGAGCTGCTTTGCGGTCAAAACGATCAAATCGCGAGCGACCACCGACGTCCGAACTGCGCTCCGAGCGGGCCTCCTGATTGAAGCGGCCATCCCTGTTAAAGCGTCCCTCTCTCTGGGGTCGTTCTCCTTGATCAAAGCGATTGCCACGGTCAAAGCGATCCCCGCGTGGAGATCGGCCATCACGGTCAGCACCGCCATCGCGGTCGACACGGCGATCGCGATCGGAACGCCCACGAAATGGCCTACCTCCAGCAGAGGAGCGAGATGCACCCCCTGGACGTCCTGCACCGGAAGAACGACCGCCACTAAAGGGACGGCCATCGCCGGAAGAACGGCGATCAGAACGGAAACTCATGAACGAAACAGAGGGCTATGACAGGTCGTTTTCGGTCTCCTCCAGTTGATCCAACAGCTCGGCAAGCCGGGCCGGATTCTGCAAAAAGAGCCAGCCAACCATTGTCTCAAATCCCGTGGCCCGTCCATACACAGATCCTTCTCCCCGGCGAGGGCCACGACCAGCCCGATTGCGACCACGACGGACAAGATCCCTTTCCTGATCGGAGAGAAAAGGATCGAGAGTGTCTAAAACCGAAGCCTGGGCGTCTGCTTTCACCTCCGCCACCACGGCCCGGTGCAAATCATCTGAGCGACCGGGATGGCGGCAATGGCGCAGACGTTGATGCAGCTCCCAAACAGCATCTCCTAACCAAGCAAGTTGTAAAGGTCCAAGCTCAGCAGCACCACCGCGGCCCTGCTGTGATCGAATCCAATCGGTCAAGCCGCCAACTTGCTGAGAGCACTATCCAGATCGGGAACGAGATGGAGGAACTCCTCCAGGCGAACCAGCTTGACGGTCTGGGCCACCCGGGCATTGCCCACGACAAGAAAGCTGCGCTTGGCGTCATTGCACTGCTTCGCCAGTTGCACCATCGCTCCGAGTCCGGAGGAATCAAGAAAATCGATCTTGCTGAGATCAATCACCAATGAAGAGGCATTGGCCTTGAGCACATCACTGACGTAGGTCAGAAATTGCTTCTCGGAATACGCATCCAACTGGCCGGTGAAGTGAAACAACAGGCAGTTGTCACGCTGCTCGAAGCCACCGCGGAGAGAAACGGTGAGTCGCTGCAGTTCAGTAATGGAAACAGTCCCCCTCAGGCGCGTTGTGCCGAAGTGTAGGGAGCTTGCAGCGGGAGGACCACCGTCAGCGACGTTCTGCCATCAGCTCAACAAAACGCGCGAAATGATGGTCCGCATCGTGGGGACCAGGACTGGCCTCAGGGTGGTACTGCACGCCGAACACCGGCTGATGCGCATGGGCCATGGCTGCCACGGTCTGATCGTTGAGATTGAGGTGGGTCACCACAACGGTGTCGGCAGGCAATGACTGGGCATCAAGGGCAAAACCATGGTTCTGACTCGTGATCTCCACTTGCCCCGTGGTGCCGCAGGGGTGATTGAGGCCGCGATGACCAAACGCGAGCTTGAAGGTGGTCCCCCCCAGCGCCAGGCCGAGAATTTGATGACCAAGGCAGATTCCGAATAACGGCAGGTTCTTCTGCTGCAGCAGTCCTTTGGCCAGGGCGATACCTCCGGTCACAGCAGAGGGGTCACCCGGTCCATTAGAGAGAAACACACCCTCGGGCTGATGGCGGATCACCTCATCCAGGGTCGTGGATGCAGGCAGAACGATTACCTCGCAACCGTGGCCCACGAGGCGATCAAGGATGGCGCGTTTAATACCAAAATCAATTGCCACAACGCGAAAAGGACGCTCGGGGCGAGGCTGGAGTCGCTGGTCGAACGCAGCGGCACAGCGACTGGTCCAGGTGTAGGCCTCTGTTGTGCTGACACGATCGGCCAGATTTAGGCCCTGCATGGATGGGGCCGATCTGAGGTCTTCGAGCAGTGCCTGGGGCGAACGTCCATCCGAACTGATCACCCCATTCATCGCGCCTGCATCGCGCAGGTGACGGACCAAGGCACGGGTGTCGATGCCATGGATACCGATCACACCGTGATGATCAAGCCAATCGGGCAGGCTCTGACTACAGCGCCAACTGCTAGCGAGCGGAGCCAGCTGACGAGCAATCAGCCCCAGGGCATGGGGTTGGTCAGCCTCTTGATCCTGATCATTCACCCCCGTGTTGCCGAGCTCCGGATAGGTGAACGTGACCAGCTGGCCGGAGTAACTGGGATCGGTCATCACTTCCTGATAACCGGTCATGCCGGTGTTGAACACCACCTCACCGACGACGCTGCCGCGCCGACCACACGCCAGCCCCTGGAACACCGTGCCATCCGCCAGCACAAGCACTGCCGGGGCCTTGGAGGTGGCAAAAGTCATGGGCAAGCAGACCCTGGGAACAACAGTTCGTCTTCTTATTGTTCCTCGCCGCCGCGCAACCCCTGGCTGAGAGTCTCAAGCCGCTGCCAAGCACGGCCTTCCTCTAGGCAGGCCAAAGCTTGCTGGGCACCAGCACGGAGATCGGTTTGAACGCCAGCAACCCAGAGCACCAAAGCAGTGTTGAAAGCCACCACATCCCGCTGCGCTGCAGTGCCACGACCCTGGAGCAGATCACGGAGGATCGTTTTGTTCATCTCAAGATCACCCCCCCTCAGGGCGGACAGCGGCGCCTCCTCCAAGCCCAGATCGGCGGGGATGATCGACTCGGAACGGAGCTGGCCGGCCTCGATGATGCGCAGATCATTCGGGCCCGCCAAGGAAGCCTCATCCAGGCCGCCGGCACCATGCACCACAACGGCTCGCTGCTGACCCAGCCGCTGAAGAGCTTCCGCCATCGGATCCAGCAGATCGGGGCGGGCAACGCCCAGAACCTGGCCATCGGGCTGGAGCGGATTCACCAGGGGCCCCAGCAGGTTGAACACTGTGCGCACGCCAAGACTGCGCCGAAGCGGAGCCAGATTGACCAGGGCGGGGTGCCAGGCAGGAGCGAACAAAAAGGTGACCCCAGCCTTAGGGAGAACATCCACCACCTGGGCGGCAGAAGCCTTCAGGTCGAGCCCCAACCCCTCAAGCACATCGGCTGATCCCACCTTGCCGCTGGCACTGCGATTGCCGTGCTTGGCCACCACCGCACCACAGGCCGCCGCGGTCAAAGCCACCGCAGTCGAAATATTGAAGGTGTCTGCGCCATCACCACCGGTGCCGCAGGTATCCACCATCAACAGATTGGGCCTCGCACAGGGCAACGGGCAGGCCTGACGCAAGACGCGGGCCATGGCAGCAAGTTCTGTGCCGTTCACAGGCCGTGCGCGAAGTGCCACAAGGAAGGCACCGGTCTGAACCGGTGTGAGCGCTTCCGATAGCCAGGCCTCCATCAAGGCTGTGGCCTCGTCATCACGAAGCGAGCCCCCCTGCAGGAGATGTTCCAACAGTTGCGGCCAGGACACGGATGGATTCGGCATGAGTGGACAGAAAAAAACCCGGGTGCTGAGCACGCCGGGCCGGGTGATGGGGACACATCCAATATCCCTTAAAAGATGGCGTCTGGCCAGAAGCGCATCAAATCTCGATTCAGGCCCTCTCCAGCGGTCCCAACACGAACCCCTCAGGCCAACGGCCAAGGCCCCACACTTGCCACAGGGGTCGGTGCCTAGGTTGTTGCCTGCGCTCACCCACGGATGGCAGCCTTCCGTCTCGACCTGATCGGTCGCTACCTACGCCCGCATCGGCGCACGGTTCTGCTCGGGGCCGTGGCCTTGGTGGTCGTCAACATGCTGAGCGTCACCATCCCCCTTGAGGTAAGGAGGGTGATCGACGACCTACAGGACGGCTTTGCCATTACTGATGTGCTTCGGCAGGCCGGCTGGATTGTCGTGCTGGCGAGCTCGATGGGGGTGGTGCGTCTGATCTCCAGGCAACTGGTGTTCGGCGTCGGTCGACAGGTGGAAGTGGAACTTCGCCAGCGGTTGTTCGACCACATGCTTCGTCAGGACCCTGGCTGGGTGCAGGAAACAGGCAGCGGAGAGGTGATCAGCCGAGCCACAAGCGACGTGGAAAACGTGCGGCGACTTTTGGGCTTTGCCGTGCTGAGCCTGACGAACACCGGCTTGGCTTATGCATTCACCCTGCCGGCGATGCTGGCGATCGACCCTGGACTCACCGTGGCGGCGATCGCGCTCTACCCAGTGATGCTTGGCACTGTGCGCCTGTTTGGAGGGCGAATGATGCGCCAGCAGCGCCGTCAGCAGGAACAACTAGCTGGCCTGAGCGAGCTGATCCAAGAAGACCTCTCTGGCATCGCCGCCATCAAGATCTACGGCCAGGAGGCCCAAGAGCAACAAGCCTTCGAAGCTCGAAACGACAACTACCGCGATGCTGCGATTCGGCTGGCCCGTACGCGAAGCACGCTGTTCCCACTCTTAGAGGGCATCTCATCCATCTCTCTGCTCTTGCTGCTGGCCCTGGGGAGCGGACAACTGGAAGCGGGCACGCTCAGCATCGGTGGCCTGGTGGCACTCATCCTTTATGTAGAGCGCCTGGTCTTTCCCACAGCTCTGCTCGGATTCACCCTCAACACCTTCCAAACAGGCCAAGTGAGTCTTGAGCGTGTTGAGGAACTCCTCCAGCGCGCACCGGTGATTGCAGACCCAGAAGCACCTCAAACCCTCTCGACTCCTGTGCTCGGCAGGATCGAAGCCCGAGAACTTTCCATTCGCTACGAGGACAGCGATCGCGACACTCTCTCCAAGCTCTCCTTCGTGATTGAGCCAGGTGAGTTGGTGGCTGTGGTGGGGCCCGTTGGCTGCGGCAAAACAACCCTGGCCCGGGCCCTGGGTCGCATGGTCAACGTGAGCGGCGGCCAGCTGTTTCTTGATGGCTGTGACCTAACAACAATGCGACTCAGCGATCTCCGCCAGCAGATCGCCCTGGTGCCCCAGGAGGGGTATCTCTTCACCAGCAGCCTTGCGGACAACCTCCGATATGGCGATCCGGAAGCCGACACTGCACGAGTGGAGGCGGCTGCCGAGCAGGCTCGCCTGCTGGATGATGTCCGCGGCTTCCCCGATGGCTTTGACACGCTGGTGGGCGAACGTGGAATCACGTTGAGTGGTGGACAGCGCCAACGCACCGCATTGGGAAGAGCCCTGCTGATGACATCGCCTGTGCTGGTCCTCGATGACGCCCTCGCCAGCGTGGACAACAACACCGCCGCAGCGATCCTGGCATCGATCCGCAATCAACGTGAACGAACGATCGTGATGATCAGCCATCAACTCTCTGCTGCTGCTGCCTGCGATCGGATTCTCGTGATCGAACAAGGAACCCTGGTCCAGCAGGGGCATCACCGCGACTTGGTCCAAGAAGAGGGGCTTTATAAACGTCTCTGGGAAAGGGAACAGGCTTCGGAACGTCTCGAAGCGGTGGCCTGATAGCAGATTCCTGGCTTAGCTGAAGTTGCCGTTTCAGGGTTGCATCACCATGTCCACCGCCAACCAATACGCGGTGCGTTGCACCCTCACCTTCGGTGACATCTACGCTCAGGTTCTGGCATGGATGGCGGTTATTTTCGTCAGCCTTGCTGCGGGGCTTGGCTTGATGGGTTCCAGTCGCCCCATCTTTGCCCTGGTTGGCGTTGGTCTGATTCTGGTGCTGAGCCTTCCTTTTCTGCTCTTCGCCTTTGTCACCACTCTGCTGAATCACATTCAGCTGCAGCCTGCTCAGGATTCCTAACCTTGAGTCAGTTCACGATGCCTCGATGCTGCCTTCTTGGTTGACCGGCGAAGCTGCTCAGCGTCCCAACGCAGAACCGCTGCGACATGCCGTACTGAGCACGTCGTTGAATGCCCCGTTGATGGACGACCAGGAGGAAGTGGTCTTCGGATGCGGCTGTTTCTGGGGAGCGGAAAAAGGCTTTTGGCGCCTTCCTGGCGTGGTGACGACCGCTGTTGGATACGCAGGCGGCCACAGCCCCAACCCCAGCTACGATCAGGTGTGCAGCGGCCGTAGCGGCCACACCGAAGTGGTGCGCGTGGTCTGGAGCACGCCTGCTCTCGATTTCAGTGATCTGCTCAAACTGTTCTGGGAATGCCACGACCCCACCCAAGGGGACCGACAAGGCAACGACCGTGGCAGTCAGTACCGCTCGGCGATCTACACGACAACAGAGCGACAGCAGCAACTGGCCCTGGCCAGTCAGGCTGCTTACCAAAAGGGCCTGAGCGACAGGGGACTCGGAGCAATCACAACGGAGATCAAGGCCGATCAGCCCTTCTTCGCCGCAGAGTCGTATCACCAGCAATACCTGGCCAAACCAGGCAGTCGTCCTTATTGCTCCGCCATGCCGAGCGGCGTTCTTCTGGAGCAGTTCGATGGTTGCGCCTACAAACTGCCTGCCAGCGTCTGGAAGTACTACGACTGGTCGATCAGTCACTGCGTGCTGCGTGGGGACAACAGTCCGATCGCGCTGGCATGAAACCCGCTTGGCCTGACTGGGCGGTGCTGACCGCAATCCTGCTGACCCTTCTGGTGGTGATCGGCCTGGCCTTCAGCCTCCGCCCCAGTCGCTCCGATGCGCCACCCCTTCTATGGCGGAGCCCAAGCGTCGACAGCGGAGACTCCCTTCAGATCTGACCACCACAGCACCGCAAGCAGCTCTGTTACTGCCATGGTGAAGCGCCTCTCCTGCTGTTTACACAGTCCGTGTCGGCTCCATCAGACCCCCGACAGCGACGTCAGCTGCATCCCCTTCCGAAGGGCCTGGTTGAGCTGTATGGGCTCATTGCCGTTCTGATGGTGCTGATACCGGAGTGGCTCGCCGAAGGGACTTTGTCGATCGACATCCGCAAAGGCGGGACTGCCATGCCGATGACCACACGAGCCTGGCGAACACTTCCCGAGCTCCAACTCGCCTCGATGAGCGTTCGGGAGCTACGTCAGCTGGCACGACAGCTGCGCCTGTGGGGTTACAGCAGCGACCCTCGCGACCTTCTCACCCAACGTTTGCTGCGGCGGATTCGCCGAAGGAACAGAGGGCGACATGCCTTGTGATAACTTCGTTCTGCCGGGGCGTAGCGCAGCTTGGTAGCGCACCACTTTGGGGTAGTGGGGGTCGTGGGTTCAAATCCCGCCGCTCCGATTCGGTTCCAATCTCATCTGGCAAGCGCTCCTCGTTTGAGGGGCGCTTTTTTTTGAGAATGACCGATTTCTGAGCAAACAAAAAGGGGGCTGAACCGCCAACAGCTGTTCAGCCCAAGCAGGCGTCTGACAACTGACGGTTGATCAGCGCTGGGGCAAATGGGTGATCACCAGATGACGCTGCGCATCAAGCGTCAACCAGCCCTGATCACGGAGCTGACCAACCACGCGCGTCACGGTCACTCGTGTCGTACTGAGGGCACTTGCGATCTCCTGATGGGTGAGTCGCAGGCCAACGCGTAGGCCTTGATCGCAAGGCTGCCCGTAGTCCTGGGCCATCAGCTCGAGGAAGGCACGCACGCGATCTTCCACCCGCCTCAAGCCGAGAAGTGAAAGCATGAACTCTGTCTGACGCACACGTGCAGCCACCGCATTCACCATCAGCATCGACAGATCTGAAGACTGAGAAATCTCCTCGAGCGTGAGGCAAATCAGATCGCAATCGGTGAGTGTGATGGCTTCATAGGCTTCCACCATGCTCAGCGGTTCACCAAACGGTTCGTTCGGACCCACAAGACCCAGGAGCAACTCATCGCCCTGCTCAGTCACGGCACCAAGCTTGACCATGCCATTGGCAACGATCCAGAGGCTGTTCCTCAACAAAGGAATCGAGCTGCCGGCAGTTAGATGAACCTGATTTTTTTTCGAAACTCCAGATTGCAACATCTGAGGCATTGTCTGCTGGGAGAGAACGCCGGGTCGTGTAGGTGTTGCAACCACGTCGTTGAATTCAACTTCAACTGAAGTTAATCACCCCCTTGAACCTTTTAAGCAAAGGAATGAAGAGCATCACCTTAACAGCTGATTAAGATGATGCCTTCAAGCAAAAAGGCCTCATGCCCTCCCCAGCGATGAAACATCAAAGGGAGTGAACAATGAGGCCAAAGGATCATGGATGCAGGTCCGCCTCGTAAGACGGACCCAGGCCAAGATCACTTGCTGATTTTGTTCACAGCAGCACGGGCCTTGCTGAGGATGGCGCCCTTGAGAGGGACAAAACCGAGGTCGTCAGCCTTCGCTTGAGCTTGGTCGCTCAACATGAAGTTGAAGGCCTTCCTGATCGCGGCGGTATTCGAGCCATTGCCGGTCTTGTAAGCCAGCACCCAGGTCAGAGTGGCGATCGGGTAAGCACCCTTGGCCGTCGGATTTGGGTTCTTACCGGCGAGATTGGCATCAAGCCTGATGCCATTCAAAGCCTTGGCACCGGAAGCAAAACTGGGCTTGACGTATTCACCAGACTTGTTCTGGACAGACGCAGCAACCACATTGCCTTTGATGTACGACTGGTTGACGTAACCGATCGCGCCCTTGGTGTTCTTGATCACACCGGCAACGCCCGAGTTGCCCTTGGCACCAACACCCGAGGGCCACTTCACCGACTTACCAGTGCCGAGGGTCCAGGTCTTAGAGAAGGCCTGCATGGAGTTCGTGAAAGCCTTGGTGGTACCGGAGCCATCGGAACGGTGCACCCAAACCATTTTCCCGGGCTTACATCCCACCTGCTTCCAGTTATTGATTTGCCCCATGGCAACTTTGACGGCCTGCTCCTGAGTGAGCTTGAGATTGCAGCCGGGATAGTTGTAACCAAAAGCGATCGTGCCGCCAACCATCGGGATCTGAACCACACCGCGCTTGACTTTCGCCATATCGGTGACCTTCATCGGGTCATCAGATGCACCGAAATTGACAGTCTGATCGATGAATGCTTTGCGCCCGGAACCGGAACCTACCGCCTGGTAGTTGACCTTAGGGCCACCAGACTTGGCCAGCTCAGCGAACCAGCGCTGATACATTTTGGCAGGAAATGATGCACCGGCACCATTCAGGCGGGGAGCCGCCGAAGCAGCCATACCGGCACCCAGAGCAAGCAGGGAAGAAAAAATCAGAGTCTTCTTAGCGAAGCTCATAGCAGGCCTTAAGAGAAATAGGCCACCAATGAATAGCGAAACTAAAGAACGACAGTCGTTAGGAACAATTTAAGAGATGGCTATTATTTAACTCCAGACATTAACCGTGCCTTTACCCGCCTCGTTGCGTTTCAGCTCCTGACGACTCCTCATCACTGCAATGAAGTCGTGTGGATGCGGCATAACCTTTCAACCATCGATTCACGCGCAGACGTTGCGATGGTGGAATTTCACCGAGGAGCTGAGATAACTCCAAAGCACCAAGACGCTTCAGTTCCTTGACATCAACATGCCAAAGCTGCTCGGCTTCACGGATGAGCCGCGCCCAGGTGCGAACGCGCTGCCATGCCTGCAGGCGCATACGGGGCAGATCAATCTGCACAGCTTGATGCTGAGCAGGCTTGCGAAGCCGATGGATTTTGCGTGGAAGCGCAGCCATAGCACCAGCCTGAAGACTGGATGGACAAGTGCACGAAACCTGCGGGGAGGTTTCCAACTGATAAAGCAAATCCTGTGATCAGGAGGCCATCGTTAGCGACGTGTCGAGTTTCTGCACTGCAAAGCTCAGAGCCTCAGCTTCCCTGGCACTAAGTCGACGCGTCCAAGCACCCGCCACGGGGTCATTCCAGCGGAAACCAGCATCTCGGGCGAGATGGCGCTCGTCGTAGCTCACCTGAGCTTTGAACAAACTGCGAGGCTCGAGGCCGTGGGCCAAGCGTTGTTCAAGATCGTCACAGCGTCGAAAGACGTCAGCGAGATAGATGCAATCGGTGAGTGCCCGATGGGCTGCCCACACAGGAATGTCATAAGCCAGGGCCAGATCGCGCACGGATGGCCGGGGGCGAAGCTGACGGTCTGCAGGCCATCGCATCTCCTCCATGCTGCATAACCAGGGCTTCGAAACCGGCGGTAGGTGGCCGCGACCGAACCACTGACGGTCGAAGGCTGCGTTGTGAGCCACGAGAACATCTGCTGCATCAACCAGAGTCTGGAAGTACTGGAGTGCCGCTGCCCAGGGCTGAGCCACGGTGGTGACAGACGCGGGAATGCGGTTGATCGGCTCCGCAGCATTGGCCTGCACCGGCAACAAGAACGAGAGCTGTGCCAACACCTGCCGGCTTGAGACGTCAAAAAGGATGGCGCCCACTTCAAGACAGTGATCGCTGTCTGGGTTGAGACCCGTGGTTTCCGTGTCGAGGATCAGCAGAGTGCTGGGCGCTGTTGTGGTTTGGCTTTGGCCCTGCGCTGGATCGTGTTCAGTTGCAGGCAACGTTTCGGATGTTGAATTCTGATCCCGCCCCACAGTCGCCTCTGGCTGCCCTTCAGCCAACGGAGCTGACACCGTCTCGGGCTGCGGATCTGGCAAGGACTGAGCTGATGATGAATCGGCCGTGAAGGCCAGCAGGTCGAGTTGACCAGGAACCGACTGATTCTCCATGCGCATCCATCGCCCAGCTGCTGCCATTCTCCGTCCTTCGCAACCAATTCCTAGGGTGCGGTCTCGATATTTAGGCCCAAGAGATGCCTCTCACTGTTGGTGACCGCGCCCCCTCGATCAGCCGTGAGGATCAAGACGGCAACATCTGCAACATCGGGGACCGCAACGGAACCATCTTGGTGCTGTTTTTCTATCCGAAAGACGACACCCCTGGTTGCACAGCAGAGGCTTGCGGCTTCCGGGATTCCCATGGCGAGCTGCAGACACTCGGTGCGCAGGTGTGGGGTGTCAGTGGCGACGATGCCATCAGCCATCGTCGTTTCGCCGAGCGCCACCAGCTGCCTTTCCCGCTTCTGAGCGACGCTGATCAAAGCCTGCGCCGCGCCTTCGGAGTGCCCAAGACCCTAGGCCTGCTGCCCTCTCGCGTCACCTATGTGATCGATGGGGAGGGCGTGATCCGCCATGTGTTCAACAACCTGCTCGATGGTCCCGCCCATGTGCGCCAGGCCCAGCAGATTGTGCAATCGCTGCAGACCAAGGCATGAGCACTTGGCGCCGGCTGGATGACTGCTGGTGCCTGTGGCCCTCCCGACCCACCGCCGTCGTGGATTTCATCGGGGGGAGTTATCTGGCCGCCACACCGCAGATCAGTTATCGCCGGTTGCTGGAAGGGCTGGCCTCACGCAATCTGGCCGTCCATGCCTGGAGCTATGTGCCTGGGCTCGACCATCAACTTCAGGCCAGACAGGCCTGGGACAGCCTGCGTCAATGTCGGCGGCAGTTGCTGAACAGGCTTGGCACTCGCCTGGATCCATCGCTTCGGCTTGGTCACAGCCTGGGCTGCAAACTGCACTTGCTCGCCCCTGATGGCGGCCGGAGCAGCAAGGCCATGGTGGCGCTGAGCTTCAACAATTTCACCGCCGATCAGTCCATTCCCCTGCTCGGCGCCGTAGAAACCAGGCTTGGCCTGAAAACGGAATTCAGCCCCAGTCCACAGGAAACGCTGCGACTGATCGAGCGCCACTATCACCAACCCACCAATCTGGTGGTGCGGTTCAAGGATGACGAACTCGATCAGAGCAGCAGTTTGCTGACAGCGCTGCAGACACGTCCGCATGATGCGAGCGAAACACTCCAGCTAGCCGGCGATCACCTCACACCGGCCAGCGCAGGGCTGCGTCGAAAGCTCCTTGGAGACTGGGCTGAGGGCCAGCAACGGCAACAACAGGTGGAACAGCTTCAGCAGCTGATTGCGTCCTGGGCGCAGATGGGCACCACCGCTTCCGGATAGATCACCGAATTGGCCTTTGGTTCGCCCCAGATCTCGTCCTCGCTCAGGTCGGTTTCAATCAGCTCGATTGGGGCACCATCGTCTTCGATCATGGCCACCTTGAACCCCTCAAATGGCTCATAAGGATCGAGCAGCAAGAGCTCACCTTCAATCGCAGCATCGAGATTGTCGACCTAGAAGGCAACGTGCGGAACGGTCTGAATCAAAGGGTGAAGGCTGCTCCCTGGCTCGAAGCGGTGATACTGAATCCGAAATCCAGCCGGACCCTACCCACCGGAGCTGTCCATCCGAAAGGTGGAGCTGTCGTGCTCGCCAGGGCGGCAAGCCGTCGTCGGGATGCCCAGGTGGTGATAGCGATAGCTGACGTGAGACTTTCGCTTCATGGTTGATGACGGCTGATGGGATCACCATGACGGGCTGACAGGTGAAGGTCTGGTGAAACCCAAAAGAAGCTTCGGTTGAACCACGCAATCCAACCAATTCAACCCGCATAAGCTGACTGAGAGATCGCAGACATGCCCTGATGGCGAGCAAAAGTGACATCGCCCTGCTTCAGATCGCCCAGGTGATTGCCCTGAGTGACGGGGCCATCTCCGATGACGAAGCCCAGATGATTGAGGAGCTTCCCCAACGCCTTGGGCTTCAAGCAGCCACACAGACCGGTCAAACATCCCTACCGACACTGGCCAACCTGGCGGAACAGCTCAACAGCGAGGCGGAACGCTGCCTAGCGGCCCGTATTGCCTGCCTGGTGGCAGGCGTGTCACGCAACCCCGAAGACACACAAGACATCAACGCAGACGAACGAACGGCTTACCGAGAACTGGTGGCCGCCCTGGGCTTAACGCACGAGGAGCTCAATGAAATTGAGTGGTCTGCGAAAACAGAGCTGAAGCAAGGCAAAAGCCTTCTGCAGTTGATTGGCGATGCCCTGCTCGGCGAAGGAGGATGGCCCGATCCCACCCTGATGGGACCAGAGATTCCCGGCCTCTGATCCCAGACGTTGTTCTCTGCAGGCTTCAGGCCCGGAGACGATCGAGAACCGAGCGATCTTCCAGGGTGCTGGTGTCTCCACTCACTTCTTCACCGGCGGCGAGAGCCCGAAGAATCCGTCGCATGATCTTTCCGCTGCGGGTTTTGGGGAGAGCATCACTGCAGCGGATCTCATCGGGCCTGGCGATCGGACCGATCTCCTGGCCCACATGGGCCCTCAGCTCAGCCACAAGCGCGTCGGATCCTTCACGCCCCAGCTCAAGGGTGACGAAGGCCACGATGGCCTCGCCCTTGAGATCATCAGGCCTTCCCACCACAGCGGCTTCAGCAACGGCAGGGTGGCTAACCAGAGCGGACTCAATCTCCATCGTGCCCAGGCGATGACCCGAGACATTGATCACGTCATCCACCCGGCCCATGACCCAGAAGTAGCCATCACTGTCGCGACGGGCCCCATCACCGGCGAAATAGATGCGACTGCCGTCGGCAAGGCTGAGATGCTCCCAGTAGCTCTCGCGGAAGCGCTTCGGATTGCCATGCACAGTGCGCATCATCCCTGGCCAGGGCTGACGAACGACCAGGTAACCACCTTGATCAGCACCAACACTGTTGCCTTCGGCATCCACCACATCGGCCTGAATGCCAGGCAAAGGAAGGGTGGCCGATCCCGGCTTGGTGGGAGTAGCTCCAGGCAGTGGACTAATCATCACGCCACCGGTTTCGGTCTGCCACCAGGTGTCAACGATTGGACAGCGATGGCCGCCAATCACGTCGCGGTACCACATCCAGGCCTCGGGATTGATCGGCTCGCCGACGGTGCCAAGCAAGCGCAGGCTGCGCATGTCGTACTGGTCAGGCACGTCACGGCCACTCTTCATGAAGGCACGGATCGCCGTTGGGGCTGTGTAGAAGATGGTGATGCCGTGCTTCTGAATCAGCTCCCAGAAGGCTCCAGGCTTGGAAGGACGCGGAGCGCCCTCATACATCACGCTGGTGGCGCCATTGGAGAGAGGGCCGTAGACGATGTAACTGTGGCCGGTGATCCAGCCCACATCCGCTGTGCACCAAAAGACGTCGTCGTCCTTGATGTCGAAGATCCACTGGAAGGTGAGGTGAGCCCAGAGGTTGTAGCCGGCAGTGGTGTGGACCACTCCCTTTGGTTTTCCTGTGGAGCCAGAGGTGTAGAGCACAAACAGACGGTCTTCGCTCTCCATCGGTTCGGCCGGGCAATCACTGGCCTGACCAGGAACGACGTCATGCCACCAAAGATCACGGCCCTCGGCCATCGTCACTGAATCCTTGGTGCGCTGCACCACAAGCACAGACTGCACGCTTGGACAGGCACCATCGGCCAAGGCCGCATCCACCGCTGGCTTGAGCGCAACGGCTTTGTCTTTGCGGAATCCACCATCTGCAGTGATCACCGCTTTGGCCTCACCATCGATGAGACGATCACGAAGGGCTTCGGCGGAAAAGCCTCCGAAGACCACCGAGTGGGGGGCTCCGATCCGGGCGCAGGCCAACATGGCGATGGCAGCCTCGGGGATCATGGGCATATAGAGAGCCACAAGATCACCCTTGCCAAGGCCCATCCCTTTCAAGGCATTGGCGGCACGACAGACCTCAGCGTGCAGCTCGCGATAGGTAAATCGGCGCACATCACCCGGCTCCCCCTCCCAGATCAACGCCGTCTTGTCGGCCTTGGGGCCATCGAGATGCCGATCGAGACAGTTGTAGGAGAGGTTGGTCTTGCCGCCATCGAACCACTTGGCAAACGGGGCATCACTCCAATCGAGCACGGTGTGAAAAGGCTCAAACCAGTGCAGCTCTTTCCTTGCCGCATCTCCCCAGAAGCGATCGGGATCCTGCGCAGCAGCGTCTGCCAGAGCCCGATAGGCCTCCATGCTGCCGATACTGGCCTTGGAGGCAAGATCGGCAGGAGGGGCAAACACGCGCTGTTCATGCAGCACTGATTCGATCGTGGAAGCTTCACTCATCGCCCGTGGCCTGCAAGCACTCACTCGGGAAGGTTATCCAGAGCTCCCAAGGATGGAAGTGCTGTCGTTGCCAAGCGTTGCCAGAGGCGACCGACTTTGTTGTCTGAACTGGAGGTCACCAACAAACTTGGCGAACAAAGGCCTGCGGAGACGGAGCGGCCAGGAAGGAGCTGATCTGATGTCCATCTCAGCCGAGGCCGCGATCGGCGGCTTCTGCGCCACCTGCAGCTGGTTGCAACAGCCCACGTGAACAGCACTCAACACAAGCCTGGATTGAAGACGCTGCCCCAGGCATGCCTGTTTGATCTCGATGGGCTCTTACTCAACACCGAACCTCTGCATGGCCAAGCTTGGGAAGCCGCTGCCGCCCATTTCGGCACCCAGCTAAGGCAAGCCCAACTGCTGGCGCTGCGCGGACGCCGCCGTCGCGACTGCGCCGACCAGGTGGTGCGTTGGTTGGATGCGTCGATTGGCAGCGACGAACTGCTAGCGATTCAGCAGCCCATCGCCCGAAGGCTGCTGCCGACAGCGAAGCCAAACGCCGGTGCACAACAACTTGTTAGCTGGTGTGCCCAACACACCATGCCGATGGCACTCGTGACCAGCAGTGCCCAAGAGTCGGTCGCCTACAAGACCGCTGGCCATCCCTGGATCAATCAAATCACCACCCGGGTGCTCGGCGACGACCCCAACCTGGAGGCCGGTAAACCTGCGCCTGATCCTTTTCTACTGGCAGCCCAACGGCTAAACGTTGAGGCCTCCAGCTGCTGGGCTTTCGAGGATTCTGCGGCTGGCACGCATGCAGCATTAGCCGCTGGGTGCCATGTCTGGGTGCTGAACCCAGACGGCAACAACCTGGATTGCGGCAACCTTCCGAAGGATGGGACCTGGCAGACGATCGCAAGCCTGAACGATGTACTAACGGCTTTGAAGACTCAGTAAAGGCGACTGAGCACAAACTCAGGCAGCTCCAGCAAGGCGCGGCGAGAGGGTGAATCAGGGAGCCATTGCAGCGATTCACGGGCCTCTCGGGCGAAGGTTTCCGCGAGGGCGCGGCTGCGGGGAATGGCATCAGAAGCCCGCACCAAGTCGAGGGCCTGTTCGAGGTCACCCTCACCACTGAACTCACGTTCAATTAGTCCAGCCAGGACGGGTTGCTCTTCCAAGGCATAGAGAGCTGGAGCCGTGAGGAGGCCGCTGGCTAAATCACTGGCGGCGGGCTTGCCGAGCTGCTGCTCGCTGCCAGTGAAATCGAGGATGTCATCAACAACCTGGAAGGCGAGACCGAGCTGGCGGCCAAAGCGATAAAGCTGATCGAGTTGCTGGGGGGTCTGATCACTGAGGACCCCAGCGGCACGAGCACTGTTCGCAATCAGAGAAGCCGTCTTGCAGTAGCTCTTCTCGAGGTAGGTCTCGAAGGATTGGCCGGTGTCATAACGGAACAGGCCCTGCTTCACCTCGCCGTCGGCAAGGTCCATGATCACGCGGCTGAGCAACTTCACCACCTCGAGATCGTCGAGATTGGCGAGATGCCAACTGGCCTGTGCAAACAGGAAGTCGCCTGCAAGCACGGCCACACGATGGTTGAAGCGGCTGTGCACAGTGGCCACACCACGCCGCGTCGCCGCTTCGTCCACCACATCATCGTGAACGAGGGAGGCCGTATGGATCATTTCAGTGATCTCGGCCAGCCGACGATGCCGAGCGGTGAGATCACCTTCCGGCGACAGCGCCCGGGAAATCAGCAGAACAATCCCGGGGCGGATCTTCTTTCCACCTGCACTGAAAAGATGCTCTGCAGCCGCCTGCAGGATTGGGTGACCAGCCCCGATCAGGCTGCGCAGATCACTGAGCAGAGTTTCGAGATCGAGCTCGACCGGCTGCAAAAGCTCAGTGACGGTGGCCATGGATCCCCTCGGTGTGGCGATCCTAGAAGGCGCAGGCCGCTCATCGCAGCGTGACAGCCTCAACCCGAGGCCGCCCCCCCAGCCAAGGGGTGGCACGAAGGGCGAAACCGTCCGGATCGGCTGTCACACAGAGACGCGTGTGGCCCAGCGACAAGGGGAAATCCGGACGGCCCGGAGCGGGGGCACCTAGCAGGGCATCGAGTTGGCGAGCAACAGCCTCGGCTGGATCAATCAGCCGCACCTCTGGGGGCAGCAGGCTGCGCAACAGCGGCTCTAATAAGGGGTAGTGGGTGCAGCCGAGAATCACCGACTCAACCGAGGCCTCCAGTAGCGGAGCGAGGTAGTGGATCGCCGACTGGCGCAGCTCCGGACTCGATAGATCTCCAGCCTCGATCAAGGGAACGAAACGTGGGCAGGCCTGTTTGCACCACCATTGTTCCTGGGTTGAGGGCCTCGATGCTTTCTCGGTATGCACCCGAAGCAACGGTGGCTGGCGTCGCCAACACCCCAACCCGAGACTCGCAAACCATGGCAGCAGCGGCACCGATCAGGCCCACCACCGGCACGCCGGCCTGTCCTTCAGCCACATCACGAGCAAGAGCATTGGTGGTGTTTGCATGCCATCACAACCGTGGACACCTTCTGCACTTTCAACCACGCCACCACTTCGGCGGCAATCGAGCGAATCTCAGAAGGAGAACGACTGCCGTACGGAACACGGGCCGTATCACCGAGATAGACCGTGGGCAAAAGGGCCATGGCGGAGAAGGATGCTGCGCAGCACGGTCAGACCGCCCACTCCACTATCAAAAAGGCCAAGACAAACGCTCATCGCAGCCCCCGCAGATACTCAAGAATTCCTGTGGCGATCGCCAGGGACAAACGACGACGGTGGCCCTGATTGGCAAGCCGGGGAGAATCCAAGCGTCCGGTGACAAAACCGGTTTCAACAAGGATTGAAGGCATGGTGGTCCGGCGGATCACAAAAAAGCGACCACGACGCACGCCACGGTTGGGACTGCCAGGAGACACATTCAGCACCTGCTGTTGCACGTGTGCAGCAAGCCGTGCCGAACGGGGATCGGAGAAATAGAAGGTTTCAATCCCGTTCACCTCAGGCCGCGACATGCTGATGGCATTGGCGTGAATACTGACAAACGCTGAAGCACCAACACGGTTGGCCAGGGCAACCCTGGGAGGGAGGTCAACATCCACTTCGGCTGTTCGGGTCATCACCACTTGCACACCCTTGGCCTCAAGCAACTGGGCGACCTGCAGCGACACATCCAGCACCACATCGGTCTCTCTCAGACCCCTGATACCAACGGCACCGGGATCGGGGCCCCCATGGCCTGGATCGATCACGACGCGATAACGACCGCGGGGCACATCCGGCAGACCAGAAGGATCCACGGGGGTTTTCGTGGGTTGAATCCTGATACCAGGACTCCACTGTCCACTGCTACGGGTGAGATCTCCCTCCCCAATAGAACGCAAACCACGCGTGGCCAGCCCCTCAAAGGTCATGGTCCAACGATCCTTCGCCGTGCCGACAAGCTTGAGGCGGCCGGGATCGAGCTCGGTGCCAGGTTGAAATTCGAGCACCAGACGCGTCGCGCCTGGATTGGGCTTGCCCAAGCGGATCTGCCGAACCGGTCCACTACCGCGTAGCTTTCTGGGCCGACTGAGCTCCCCTGGAAAATCAATCCAAACGCGCGGGCCGCGTTGGCGATCTCCCGCTTCAAAGAACGCCTCTAATCGTGCTCCGGTAGCGGTGCGCAGCTGAAGGACGCCTTCACTGGTCAGCGCCCAAGCCGCCAGGGCGCTGGCCGCTCGAGCCGGCAGGGCTGACAGCAATGCACCGAGCTGCAGGCACACGGCAGCCAGCAGAGCAAGACGTCGAGACTGCGCCGAAACCATGGGGGTTCAGAACAGGGCGGGCTGGCGATGCTGAAGGCTTGGCATCTGGCCGCGGATGTGCTGCAGATGGCCAGTATCCACAGGGGCGATCGCCGCTCCAGGCACGCCACCGGCATCAGCGAGAACAGTGCCCCAGGGGTCGATGACCATGGCATGGCCATGGGTCTGGCGACGGCCGTAATGAATGCCTGTCTGGGCGGGTGCGACCACAAAGGCCGTGTTCTCGATCGCCCTGGCCTGGAGCAAAACTTGCCAATGATCCTTGCCGGTATAGGCCGTGAATGCAGCGGGGATCATCAACACCTCAGCTCCTGCACCAATCAGATGGCGATAGAGCTCAGGGAAGCGCACGTCGTAGCAAATGGACACCCCCACCTTGCACAAACCCGGAACATCCACCACAGGAGGAAGCTCGCGTCCAGGGGTGACCGTGGTCGACTCCCTGTAGGTGATGCCATCAGGTAAATCAACGTCAAAGAGGTGAATCTTGTCGTAGCGGGCCAGAAGCTGGCCATCACGCCCAACGAGCTCCGCCCTGTTGAGGGTGTGGGTTCCATCGCCAGTGGGAACGGGAAAGCCACCTCCGAGGATCACCACCTGATAGCGCCTGGCCATGGTGACCAGGAAGCGGCTGCTCTGTTCGGCCAGGGCAGGAGCCAGTTCAAGCCGAGCGGCGTCATCGCCCATAAAGGCGAAGTTCTCAGGCAGGCCCACCAATTCCGCACCACGGCGGGCAGCCAGTTCAATCTGCTCCTCGGCAGCGGTGAAATTGCTCTCCGGATCCGAGGTGCTTGTGAGTTGCACGGCGGCGGCCAGAAAGTCACTCACGGGAGGGCTTTAAAAGAACAAACTTTAGGGGGGTCAAGGGGCTGAATCAGCAAGATCGATGGCTCGCAACACGCCGCGCTCCACCTGGGTGGGCACCACACTCAACTGATCCAAGCCGGAACAACAGCGAAAGTCGGCATCATGATTGCCAATGCGAATCAACCGCTGTCCATGCGTGGCCTGGCGCAGACAAGTTTCAGGCTGCGACTGCCAACGCTCCCAGAGCACAATGGCGGCCTGCATCTCATCGTTTGCAGTAACGGCTCCCTGCTCGATCAAGGCCGAAGCAAGCGCGCCAGCCGCAAGGGAATCCTCAAGCGAATAAGCGCCCTCCCAGCCACTACCAACGATCCAAACCTGATCAAGAGACTCCTGCAGTAAACGCTCTGCAACAGCACGACGATTGGGCAAAGCTGCCGTGAACACCCTGGCCAGATCACGCACCTTCTGGAGAGAGCGGGTGCCGTTGGTGGTGCTCATGAACAGCCGTTTGCCTTGCACAACATCGGGAATCACCGCAACAGGGGAATTGCCAAGATCGAAACCTTCCAGGGTCTTACCTCCCCGTTCGCCAACAAGAAGCCGTTGTGGTTCAGGCCAGCGCTGCGCCGTAGACCGCAGCTCATCGAGATCACTGAAGGTCTGAACGGCCTCAGCACCGTTGTGAAGAGCCCAGGCGATCGTGGTGGTGGCCCGGAGCACATCAATGACCACCGCAGCATCAGCCTTGTCGGAGGCTTGCACCGAGGGGTCGCAGTCCGGCACGTCCGCGGCGACATGGAAATAGCTGAGCTTCATGGCCACGTTGGAGGGTCGGCGTGCGTCACAGTAACCAGACCGCCAGTCCAGCAACGATTCGCTCTATGGCCTTGTTTCGCTCCGGTCCGGCGACCCGTGATCTGCGGGGCTTCCTGAAGCTGCTGGAAGCCAAAGGTCAGCTGCGCAGAGTGAGCGCGCCGGTGGATCCCGATCTAGAGCTCGCCGCCATCGCTGATCGGGTGCTGGGGATGGGCGGACCGGCTCTGCTGTTTGAAAACGTGATCGGCTCCTCGATGCCAGTCGCCGTCAATCTGTTGGGAACGGTGGAACGGGTCGTATGGAGCATGGGTCTTGAGCGGGCCGAACAGCTGGAGGAACTAGGCAGCCGTCTCGCCCTGTTACAGCAACCCAAACCTCCGAAGGGGATTCAGGAAACAAAAGCCTTTGCCAAGGTGTTCTGGGATCTGATCAAGGCTGTACCGGATCGCGATCTCACGCCTCCCTGCCACCAACAGGTGTGGAAAGGCGACGACGTCAATCTCGATGCGTTACCCCTCATTCGTCCGTGGCCTGGCGACGCTGGTGGTGTCGTCACCCTCGGACTGGTGATCACCAAAGATCCAGAAACCGGGGTGCCAAATGTGGGGGTTTACCGGCTGCAAAAGCAGTCCGCCACAACGATGACGGTGCACTGGTTAAGCGTGCGAGGTGGCGCGCGTCACCTGCGCAAAGCCGCTGCGATGGGCAAAAAGCTCGAAGTCGCGGTGGCGATTGGCGTGCATCCACTCTTGGTGATGGCCGCAGCCACACCGATTCCGGTGCAGTTGAGCGAATGGTTGTTTGCAGGCCTTTATGCCGGTGAAGGCGTGCGATTAGCACGCTGCAAAACCCTGGATCTATCCGTGCCCAGCCACAGCGAAATTGTGATGGAGGGAACGATCACGCCAGGGGAAGTGATGCCGGATGGACCGTTCGGTGACCACATGGGCTTCTACGGCAATGTCGAAGATTCACCCTTGGTGCGCTTCCACTGCATCACGCAACGAAGGGATCCAATCATGCTCACCACCTTCAGCGGCCGACCGCCGAAGGAGGAAGCGATGCTGGCCATCGCCCTAAATCGGATTTACACACCGATCTTGCGCCAACAAATTCCAGAAATCAAAGACTTCTTTCTGCCGATGGAGGCATTGAGCTACAAGCTGGCAGTGATCTCCATCGACAAGGCCTATCCCGGACAGGCCAAAAGGGCCGCCATGGCCTTCTGGAGTGCACTGCCACAATTTACTTACACCAAATTTGTGGTGGTCGTCGATCGCCAAATCAACGTGCGAGATCCACGCCAAGTGGTCTGGGCAATCGCAGGTCAGGTTGATCCGCAGCGAGATTTATTCGTACTGGAAAACACACCGTTTGACAGCCTTGACTTCGCCAGTGAGCAACTCGGGCTTGGTGGGCGTATGGCGATCGATGCGACCACCAAGATTGGACCGGAAAAAAACCATGAATGGGGAGAACCTCTGCACAGGCCACAAGAGCTCGAAAACCGTGTGAGTGAGAGGCTGGAAGAATTGGGCCTGGGTGACCTAGACGGCCAAGAACCAGACCCAGAACTGTTTGGCTATGTGATGGAAACCCTGTTCAGAAAGGTCAACATCAATCGATAGAGGGAGGGAATCATTTCCAGCCCGCTTCTGCCATCAACCGGATCGCCATCGGCTGATATTGACTTAATTGGGAAATGGTGACCGAGTCCGGGGTGAAAGCACCGAAACGGGTGACATACCCAGAGGTATTGTTTACAGATACTGGGTGCTCAAACGTTGGCAAAGCCAACAAGGCACTACCCTTTGGCGAGGCTAAAAATTCAACCAATCGGATCGCATTATTCTTATTTTTTGAGTACTTGGCTACGGCAGCAGCGCTAATATTAACGTGGGCAGGATCAGGGATAAAGATTCTAACGCTATTCGCTAATTTCTGATCCTTGTTGCCGTTGACGCCGGCCAACATACGGGAGACGTAATAGTGATTAACAATCCCAATCCCACATTGACCTTGAGCAACCGCACGGACCAAGGAGATGTCACCAGGGAAGTAGGGCTGGGAAACATTCGAGATCATGCCTTTCAACCAGGCCTTGGTAGCGCCTACACCACGCAGCGCAATCTGGTCTGCCACGAGAGACTGGTTGTATACATTCTGGCGATTACGCAAACAAACCTTGTTTTTTAAAAAAGGTTTTGACAAGTCTGCATAAGTCTTGAGCTTGGACATTGGCACGATCTTGGAGTTAACCACCATCACGCGCAGTCGCCTTGACACACCGAACCAACGTCCGCTGGGATCGCGATAACGAGCAGGAACGTCTCGCTTCAAGGCAGCAGAATTGATCGGCGCAAATAAACCAGCCTTGGCCGCATTATTAATGCGAGCTGCATCCACCAGAAGGATTACATCAGCCTTGGAATTAGATCCCTCACGGCGCAAACGCTCAACAAGGGATGCTCCCTTACTCTCCAACAAACGAACTTTGATGCCAGTCTGATCGGAAAAAGCCTTGAAGACCTGGCGATCAGTGTTGTAGTGACGACCGGAATAAACACGCACTTCTTCAGCGGAGGCAGCGGGGATTGCGAGCGCGGCCGGCATCAGCAATGCGAAAAAACCCGTCAGGCAGCGATTCATCGAAAAATCGGGGGAGGATGTTACCATCAAAGCCACGATCCGAGCAAAAAACGAATCATTAGGCACATTTCAAGCGTACAAAAAGCACGAACCATAAGTGGACAGTCTACAAATTGAGATCTTCACTGCCAAGGAATGCGAAGCCATCCGCCACAAGCTTGAACATCTGGAGGTTGGCCAATGGGTCGATGGCAAGCAAACCGCTGGCAGCCATGCCAAGGACATCAAGAAAAACCTACAGCTGAAGCCATCAGATCCACTGACGGAGTCGATCGTTGCTGAGGTCCACAGCAGATTAAAAAAACAGATGGCGATCAAAAGCTTTTGCTTGCCGAAAAAATTACATCACACACTGATCAGCAAAACAACCAGAGATGGTGGCTACGGCCAACACGTAGACAATGCATTCATGACAACTGGCAGGGCGGATATTTCCTATACGGTGAGCCTAAGCAACGAGAAAGAGTACGAGGGTGGCGAACTCGAGATCCTCGACACCACCGAAACGAATACCTACAAGTTAAAGGAAGGCCACGTTTTCATTTACCCAAGTTGCTACTTGCACAGTGTCAGACAAGTGAGTGCGGGTACACGCTACGCCTGCGTTGGCTGGATCGAAAGTTACATGGCAAGCCATGAGATGCGCATGAATCTATTTAACCTCGAATCAGGAGCACGTTATCTTCTGGCGGAAAGAGGGCGCTCGGAGGCTCTAGACAGAATCTTCTTGGCACATGCCAACATTCTTCGAACACTTGGAGGATGAGTTAAAAGCAGCATTCGTAGACAGACGCCAGGCAGAAGATCACTTAGAATTGAATTTTAAACTTTGGTTCTGATGCCAAACAAAACTGCGCTCGGTCTATTGATTGCAGCCTCTGCATTGATGGCAACTGGCGCCCCTGCAAACGCAGATTTACCCAGTGGCGAACTCGAAGGTGGTTACCAGGAGTGGACCACTGATCAAGATCTCGATGCGGAAGCAACGAAAGATGCAAAGCTCAAGAAGACGGAAGCTGCGGCTGAAGATGAAGGAGTCTGCATCCCAATCGGAGAAGGCGAAAACTGCTGGTGAGCAGAAGGTTTTTAACCAGAAAAGGGGGTGCGTTAGCCCCCCTTTTTTAATGGCAAAATTCAGCACAAAAAAAGGAGAGGCATAGCCTCTCCTCCTATCGAAATTCAGATCAAACGATCAGAACTTGAAGGTGGTTTGAACCAGGCCACCAAAGGTGCTGAAGGTATCGGCACCATGACCACCGTACTTGTTGCTAGTACCGGTCTTCTCACCAAAGGGACGGCTGAGGTAGAAGAGAGCTGGTGTGATGGAAACGTTATCAGTGACTTTGAAATCGTAATAGAGTTCAAAAGCCATGTTTCCGTCATCAGGAGTACCGTCTTTCTGAGCGGTTTTCCACTGAGGCTCGCCAACAGCGAAGCCAAGACGGTTGCCTTGGATGAAGGCATCCTTCCAGTTCAGACCAACGAGCCAACCCTGGGATTGGGTGCGACGGGTGTCCTTCTTATTAGCCTTTGTCAGGGCGTCATATGCGGCTTTGGTGTAGACGCAATTCTGAGACGCCTTGGCATACTTGCCTTTGCAGACGAAGTCTGGATTGTTGAAGGCAGTGATGCTCCAACCAGCACTGATGCTGGGGATCCAACCACTTTCAGAAGGCTGCCAGAACGCATTCAGGTTGAACTGATTAGCGTCATCAAAACCACCCGAAGACGCACCAAGAGGTGTGCCGGCGCCACCAACGGTCATGCCCCTTTGTGAGTAGGCATAGGCAGCAGAAACTTGCCACTGAGCGTTGCCGTAGGCAATCTGGCTGAGGAACTTACCTTTGCTGGTGTCGGTCATGATGCCGCCACCGTCACGAGCATTGGCCTTCATGCCGTTTTTGGCGACATAGTTGGCACTGATCTTCAGCTTGGGATCACTGAAGTTGGAGTTCCGATTGCTGATCCAGTTGATACCAGCACCGGGTGAAGTGCTTGCACCATAGGCGCCGTAATAGCCGCCCAGCTTGAACTGCTTCAGCACATGCCTGTAGACGCTAGGTGTAGCGGCAAGCATGTAGTAGTTTTCGATCAGGGGACCAACGTAGGCCCTGAAATCACTACCGATGGGGAACTCATACCAGAGCTTGTCAATCTTCAGATAATTGGCGCTGCTCTTGGAAGCTTCAATCTGGGTTTGCTTCTTGGTGTAGCCACTACCAGAGAAAGCGTTCGTATTGAAATTACCCGTTCTGAGGCGGGTGTAGAGCAAATCCTTACCCGTGAAGCTGGTATTCAGGTTCAGGGTTGCGCGGTAGGAGAAGGTGAACGCGGTGTCACCTAGGTAGTCATTGGTATAGAGAGGCTTACCATCTTTGTAGAGGGTCTTGCCGTCAGAATCCGTTTGATAGGCAAAGAGATTGTCGGTCTCATCACCACCGTAAGAGGTGGCGCCCATGGTCATTTCGACCTTACCGGTGAGCTTGGTGGTGGTGGAGAACTGGGTGGCTTCCAGTTCGCCAACGCGAGCTTCCAGACCGTCAACGCGGCCCTTGAGGATGGCGAGTTCACGCTCGAACTCTTTCATCAGGCGCTTCAGCTCGTCGGTCACTTCAGTGATCCGGTCGAGGCAAGCGTTCAGCAGTGCGGCCGCTTCAAAGCGGGTCATCGCACGGTTGCCGCGGTAGGTGCCGTTCGGGTAGCCGGCGACGCAGCCGTAGCGCTCGACCAAGTTGGACAGAGCCTGGTAAGCCCAGTCGGTCGGATACACATCCGAGAACTGGGTGATGCTGGTGACCTGCTCGCCAGAAGCGGCGTAGTCAGACACACCGTTGATGTTCAGGTCGCTGGCGTTTGCAGCCAAAGGAGCCAAAAGGCCCAAGGCAGCAGGAGCAACCAGCAATTGCTGGAAGAGTTTCATGAAGGTCCTCACACAAAAGCGCATTAAGCGCTGCGCAGAAGATAATCATTGGCCCGAGCCCTGGTTAGAACAAAAACAACAACGTGGGCCCCAAGGCTTAACAACACCTCGCCTCAATTGACCGCCCCTAAAGGAGCATTTGATACGAAGCCAGGGATGGGCAGCGTTTCGATGGGGCTGGATGCGCCAAAGCTCCTATGCACCGATTGATCAAAGCCTGCTTGGTGCTCCTCGGAGTGCAGGTGCTGGTTGGGCTGATGCTTGTGAGACAACCCACACAAAACCCCAGACTTCCAGTCTCGCAGCAAAGTCCCTAGTCGCAGAGGGGTTTTGGCACGACAAGGTGTCGCATAAAGCCCACCAAGGCCGCCCATTGAGCACAGAGGCAGCCGCAACAAGGCGTTGATATTGAGAATCGCTCGCGAGAACGACCTGGTTCATGTATATTGCAATGGATTCTCAATAGCTTTAACGGTTTCTCGACGTGAGCTTCCGCTTCTTACCTGACGACCCCAGTTCATCGATCAGGATCCCCTCTGGCCAAACGGTCCTGATCAATAGTGATGACCATTCAGACTGCATGAAGCTGAATGTGCTGGAAGGGATCGCCAGGGTTTATTGCCCATGCGAGGAAACCGAGGGCATGACCCTGGCCTTCCTGCAAACTGGGGACCAACTCAGAACAGACTGCCTCTGCAGCGAAGGTGTCTGCGTCGAAGCGTTGACAGACCTGCGCTTTGAAACCAAGTCAAACGTTCCATCCAACACGGGTTACGACTCTGTGAATGAATGGACCCTGCAACTGTTGCGGATCAGGCATCTCGGCCAAGCCGAACATCGTCTGCATGCCTTGCTGAGCTTGCTTGTCAACAGACTTGGCAAACGCTATGGCGAATGGTGCAATCTCCCTTTCCGGTTAACCCATGAACGAATCGGTGAATTAATCGGCTCAACACGAGTGACATCGACTCGCCTGATGTCGAAATTACGCAATGGCGACATGATCGTGACCAGCGCGAGCAAACAGGAGATCAAGCTCTCGCCCCAGTTGATCGACTCAAGCCCTATTTCATTCTAAAAGTGAACGATATCTCTCACTCAAAATATTGCTATTCAGACAATGCACAAAAACAACTATAATCACCTGATTTGGTATCAGGAAAAGCTAGCCACAAGGCATCGCTTATGCGACAACAACAAACTAAGATCCAGACTGGCGAATGAGTTGCTTAAAATCAACCAAGAGATTCTTGGCAACTGTCTTGTTGAGGACAGCAGCAAAATCAGCCTAGAGAAACTGTTTGAAAACGAGAAGCAAAAACGTAGCAGTCTTAGGCTGTTCTCTGAGTTTGGCCAGCGCGAATCTCTCCGTCGATAATCAACAGGCCAGTCGGATCATTCTTGGCAAAACGAACGCGTCCAGAGATATAGGCGTATTGGTCTTCAGACTGAGTTTGCTTTTCAACTAGGGGGTCGAGGAACACAGTTGTACGTGTATCGCTTTCCCTTTCTGCGATTTCATACACATGTTGAATCGAACTTGTGGTGTCCGATTCAATTTTAAATGCATTATTAACCAATTCCTCCAGAGAATCCCATGCCTGCCTTGGCCTGTCGAGGGAATCAAGGGCAGTAGACTGTCCACGCGCAATCAAATATTCGGAAAATTGCACGGCATGCAACTTTTCATCGACTGACTCTGCAGCAAAAAACTTGTAGAAACCCGAAAGCTCATGTTCAGCACACCAAATCGACATGGCGAAATAAGCCATTGAGGCTTGGAGCTCAAGATTCAGATGCTGTTGTAGAGCAGAAACAAGGCTCTCACTCATTGGCTCAGCAGCATACCGTCCATTTGGACCCGTGATCAATTGCTGACCAGCGGTGGATGGGAAGGCAATGTCTGTCATAAGCAACTTCAGCGCGAATCATTTGATACCACATCAATAATGATGGCCGATAAGTGAGGCGTCAAGTAACAAAGCGCACTCTTGTGCGATATCGACCATCTATAATGAGAGTCAATAGCAAAGCGAAGCGACTCGTGCCGATTTCTGATGGGCTTGGTATCGCGCAGACAGACCCAACAACGACAAGCCAGGGCGCAAAAAGAACCAACCTTCAACCGTCAAGCCATAAAAAAAAGGGATGCAAACGATCCAAATGTTCCAAATGGAAGGGGAGCAAATGCAAATGTGGTCGTGAGTAACTGATTAATCGATCAATTGACCACAGAATCGGCTATGCCGATTCATCAGCTCTTCAGACACAATCAGTCCTTCGCCATTCGCAGATAGATCTAAAATTCCATGTTCTCTGAGCGCGAGCATGTAGCGAGTAACGGTTGAACGGGTGCAGCCCAATAAATTAGAGATTTTTTCGTGACTCAACAAAAATGGCAAGAAATACTCCTCTTTTCTCCTAAAGCCAAAGCGTGATGTAAGAGTACAAATCAAACGCTCAATCCTCAAAGAAGTCGATTTCGAGGTCACAATCATATTCATAATCAAAGGCCAGTTTCCGAATGTATTTAGGTGACAATTGCAATTCGGATCAAGTCCACGCTCCTGATCCGAGAGACACAAAGCCAGCTCGGAATACGTTAGGGCCTCAATCCTTACGTCGAACTCCTCATAAAAAAGGGCTGATATCCTTAATTTATTTTCTGCGTAAAAACCAACAGTGCTCGACTCGTCCGTAAATTTATTGTGAAGAGCTAAGCGAACAATCCCTTTGTTGATCAAGAGCAAATAGTCTTTATTGGCAACAGCGGGCTCAATTTCCTCGAGCCTGAGTGTTTGAGCTCGTTTAACAGTGAGCGAACGTATCAAAAGGCCTAGTTTGCTATATATATTTCAGCAGACTCAAATCAACTACGAAGAATCATTTGATCATGGCAGGCGTGATCAATGATACAAGGTTAGAGTTTTTCGATTTTCATCCAAAGCACCTGAGAGGCTTGATGCTGCTCGGTCAATAACTCATAGAATTCATCCGTAAGCGCTTGTGCACCTTGATTATTCTCGTCTAGGCTGAGATTGCTGACACGGTGAATACACCAGTCGGTGAGTCGTGTGATCTGCTGTATTCGTTTTATTTTTGGGCAATCCGTAAAGTCCATGCAAGGCCTTTAATCGAATCCGATTCTTGCATTGTTTGTCGGTGAGCGGTCAATCACTGCTACCCACTCTTGGCATAACAAGCACAAGTAAGAGGGTCATTTCTTACATCGCCAAAACCAAGCGATTGGATGGCAAAAGATCTGGCCTTCCTGTCAAGCGATCTTCTGAGTTAACTGCCCAATCTCTACACTTTGCAGCATCTCAATCTTGCCCAGCACAGCGAAACAGGATGATCGAACTGTTGAAACCAATTCATTTCGATCACGTTGATTTTGATCCAGGAGGTGGAAAGCCCAATCACCATCCATCATCTACAAAATACCCACCTCTTGATCGATCAAAATACAGCAGCGATGCTTCGAAGAAGCCATCTCTTTCATCTTCTCTAATCAATGATTAGAGAAGATGAATCAACCAAGTGCTGCGCCTTGATGGGCAAGTATTGCTCAAATCAATTGAAGGGACTTACGACGAAAATATATTTGTTTGATACGCGTTATTTCCAATCACAGCAAAAGGAGGATGATCAAGAAATGGCTGGTCATTTCACAAGAATGGCGGCAAGAAGTCGCGATCTCCGCCACAGCAGCAATCAAGAAGGTTCAGCAAACACGTGCAAAACTTATTAAGGACGCGACAACAAGAAGAAACGGCTAGAAAATGATCATTGCCATCTGCATTGCACCAGGGAGAGGCCATGGAAGTGATCGGTCTTGTTATTGCTCTGGTCGGCCTTCTCGGTGCAAAGGAGGTGTTTTTCAGCATTCTGCTCCTCATCCTCAGCGGCCTGATTTGGAATCAATCCAGGCGTCTGACCACTCTCCAGAGGCGTCTTGAGGCCTTAGAGACGCCGTTGAAGCAGGCTGAAAAGCCCCCAGCCTCACCTCTGGCATCGAAAGAAGGGGTGGAGGCGACGACCATCCTCTCGGCATCCATCCAACCGCCGCCAACGACTCGCGCCCATGCCCCGAGCCAGGTCAGCCAGCCAGCCGCTGCACTGACAACGCAGGCCTCGCGACCAGCAGCCAAGCCAAGGCCATCGGCTAGCCAACCATTACCAAGCAACACAACCTCTGATCGAGGCGTCGAGAGCCGCAAGCGCTGGCAAAGCATTGAGAGAAATCTGCTCAAGAATTGGACAGGGCTGATCGGCGTTCTGGCCATCGTTTCCGGTGTCTCCTTCGTGGGCATCAGCAGCCTGTTGGTGCTGCAACCGTTTCAACGGTTTCTATTGCTGGAACTGGTCTGCGTGGTGATGGCCGCACCCTCGTTTGTCATCCAACGTGGTCAACGATTCCATCCCCTCGCCGTGTGGCTGCGGAGCGGTGCCGGTGGTCTGCAGCTGTTTGCAGCTGCAGCATCAAGCAGCTGGCCAGCACTGGGACTGGCCTGGAACGAATCAATCCTGGTGGCGATCAGCCTGATGGGTGCGGCGATCGGCGCCAATCTGCTGCTTGCGGCAATCACAGCCTCGCCCTGGATGGCCGCGTCGCATGTGGTCATCGCCATGGTGCCGAGCATCGTGGCCGCACCCTCCATCACAACCATGGGTCTCGTGGCTGTGATTAGTGCATTCGGCATCTGGAGTCGTGCAGGGCGTCATGGTCCAAGCCGTGTATTGATCGCCGTGAGCTTCATCGCCGGGGAACTATGGCTACAGCGCCAGGTCACTCCCTCCCTGGCTGGTGGCATCGCCCTGTTGCTGGCGGGTGTCGAACTGCCGGTGTTGCATCTTGCCCCCCCCGACCACCTCAAGCGTCATCCAGCTTGGCGAGCTGCAAGTGTGCTGATCACCTGGCTGGGACTGGCGCTCCTCCTCGGCCAAGCACCGATTCCTGGTCTTTTGCCCGGAGTAGGGATGGTGCTCAGTGCCTTCGGCGCCGTGGCCTTGGTCGTGCTCTGCGGCAGGAGGGAGGAGGTGGATCTCATGCGCCTGAACTGGTGCGCTGCACTGGTGCTGGCGATCTCAGGTCTTGGTCAGATCTTGGCTCCGCTCAACACCGATCTGTTCCTGATCTGCCTGATCACCATCGTCTGCACTGGCTTTGTCTGGGATGCCTGTCGACGAGGGGATCGGATCTTGATCCGAAACGGAGGCTATGGCCTGCTGCTGCTCAGCAGCGCACTGGCGTTGCTACTGCCTCTGGAAGCTGATCGTGCGACCGTTGCAGATCTTCCTCTGATCCTGCTACTTGGTCTCTGGCAACAAAGGCTGGTGCACCGGCTCAGTCAAGGCAACACGTCGCTCTGGTTGAAGCGAATTCTGGCGGTTGTGGCCGTCGTCATTCCAGCAGTGAGCATCACCCTTCTGCTCCCAACCCAGGTTGGCATCTGGGTGCTGACAGCATTTCTGCTGGCGTCACTCCGCCTTTCCGGACAGGCACAACCGCTTCGCGCCCTGCGCGTGAGCGTGGTGAGCGTGGCCGTACTGAGCTGGATCTACTCAGCCAATGTGCTCCTCTCCGAATCCTGGACGACGAATGCTCTGGGAACGACCGCACTGCCTCTACTGATTTTGAGCAGTGGGATGGCCATAGGAGGCCAACGCCTGCAAGGCAGGCTGATTGGCACGCGCAGCATCGGACTGGTGCTCAGCAGCCTCAGCCTGGTGCTCACAGTGGTGGTGATGCGCGAAGCACTGGGATGGCCTGCCACCGGTCTTGCCTCGCTGTGGTGGCTGCTGCTGGCTGTGAGCTGTCTCGGCGCAGCAAAGACTCTGGCCAGCCGAGGCTTTCGCGGTGAAGTCGGAGTGTTTCTGGGTCTGAGCTGGGCCGCTCTGATCTGCTTCGTCTTGTCCCGCTTGGCAGGGCAGCCGTTCAATCCATGGCTACCGGTCGCGATTGACAGCAGCTTTATTGGTGCACTGATCCTCATCCGCCAATGCGGACACCGCATCGGCCTGGATGCATGGCGACTGTGGAGAAGTCTCCGGCAGAGCGCTGGCGATTTGGCCGTACTGGGCACCGTTGTGCTGGTCAGCATCCGCCTGGACGCTGCTGCCCAGGTGTGTGTGCTGGCATTGCTGACCCTCGCCGCCTGGCGCTGCCCGCCTTCACAACACTGGCCCCGCCAGAAAGCGCACGGGGTTGTTCTATTCCTTTCCGCGCTGATCCCCCTGGCGGGCCTGCAACCTGCACTCTCAGTGATGACAGTCGGCGGACCCTGCCTGATGGTGCTCGCCGCGGCCACTGTCTCAACAACAGGTTGGACCTCCAGCCAAGGGAAGGCCACAAGCCTGGAGGTCACCCCCTGGTGCTTCCGCTGGATCGACGCACTGGCCGGCCTCGCCGCCAACCATCCCCAGAGACTGATCGCCGCTCCACTCAGCATCGCGATTGTGGTGATGCTGGCTCAGATGCAAACGAGCCTGAACTGGCTCACCTTGCTCTGGTCTGTCGAAGCATTGATCCTGTACGGACTCAGTCTGCTGTTCCGAGATCGGCCCTTAAGGCTGACGGCGCTTGTGATGTTGGGTCTTTGCCTGGTGCGCTTGGTGGGATGGGATATGCGTCGAGCCGACATGACACTGCGCGGCATCGTGTTCACCGGGGTGGGCGTGGTGCTCGTGACGATGAACATTGTGAGCACCAGGTTTGAGCGCTGAACAGAAGACCTGGCCCATAGGATCGACGGCATTCAAAGGCGACTAATTGAACGTGTCCGGAACGAGTGGCGCTCCGCGGGAACTGAAAGCGGGAGGCGGTCTGAGCGGACAGGTACGCGTGCCTGGTGACAAATCGATCTCCCACCGAGCCCTGCTGTTCGGCGCCATCGCCGAGGGCACGACCACCATCGAGGGTCTGTTGCCGGCGGAGGATCCGATCAGCACAGCAGCCTGTCTGCGTGCCATGGGTGCAGAGATCAGCCCGATCGCAAACGGACAAGTGATCACCGTGCAAGGCGTGGGCCTTGATGGCCTGCAGGAGCCTGATTCGGTGCTCGACTGTGGCAACTCCGGAACCACGATGCGACTGATGCTGGGGCTGCTGGCGGGACGTGACGGACGCCATTTCGTGCTCAGCGGTGATGATTCCCTGCGCAGACGCCCGATGCAGCGGGTTGGGCAACCGCTGGCGCTGATGGGAGCAGAGGTGCGAGGCCGCGATGGTGGCAACCTGGCGCCCCTGGCGGTGCAGGGGCGCAAACTTCGCGGCGCCGTGGTGGGCACACCCGTGGCCAGTGCCCAGGTGAAGTCAGCCTTGCTGTTGGCAGCGTTGACAGCCGATGGACCAACCACCGTGATCGAGCCAGCCCACTCCCGTGACCACAGCGAAAGGATGTTGAAGGCCTTTGGTGCCAACCTCGAGGTGGGTGGCGAAATGGGTCGCCACATCAGCGTCAGACCCGGTGCGACCCTGAGCGGTCAGCAGGTGGTCGTCCCCGGAGATATCAGCTCGGCGGCGTTCTGGTTGGTGGCAGGAGCGCTCGTACCCGGCGCTGACCTCACGGTTGAAAATGTGGGACTGAATCCCACCCGAACCGGCATCCTTGAAGTGCTGGCACAGATGGGAGCCTGCATCGATGTGCTCAACCGCCGCGATGTTGCAGGCGAACCGGTGGGCGACCTCCGGGTGAGTCATGGTCCGCTCAAACCGTTCAGCTTTGGGGAAGAGATCATGCCCCGCCTGGTGGATGAAGTACCGATCCTCAGCGTTGCAGCCTGTTTCTGCGATGGCGAGAGTCGAATCAGCGGCGCCGCTGAACTGCGCGTGAAAGAAACGGACCGGCTGGCGGTGATGGCACGTCAGCTCAAACTGATGGGAGCCGATATCGAAGAGCACGACGACGGTCTGACCATCCGGGGCGGCAAGAGCCTGCATGGAGCAGAGCTGGACAGCGAGACCGACCACCGCGTGGCGATGAGTCTGGCCATCGCCGCGATGATGGCCGAGGGTGATTCCAGCTTGGACCGCAGTGAAGCCGCCGCCGTCAGCTACCCCACCTTTTGGGATGAACTTGAGCGGTTACGTCGCTGACCCCGGTGAAAGGCAGCATCCGCTTGGAGAGCTGACCAGCCTCTGCACAGGGGATGGAAGCCTCAGCCTTCACAGCAGCTGCTTTGACGAAGCCTTCCACAGCTCAGCTGGAGCGCTCGCCGAAGCGAAAGCAAAATTTGTGGCCCCGGCACAGATCACGAGATTTCGATCGGGCACACCCCTGCGGGTGCTGGATGTGTGTGTCGGCCTCGGATACAACAGCGCGGCCCTGATGGCAGCACTCCCCCTACAGGGCGCACCCGATCTGCAGTGGTGGGGACTCGAGCTGGATCCAAGGCCCCTGACCCTGGCCTTGCAGCACCAAGGGTTCTCAACGCTTTGGCCAGCCCACGTGCTCGAGCGTTTACAGGCTTTGCGGGATCACGGGCACTGGACTGATGCCAGTGGCGGTGGCGGTGGCGGTGGCCGCATGCTCTGGGGTGATGCAAGAACGCAGCTGAAGCAACTGCCAAAGGGGTGGGCCGTGGATCTGATTTTGATGGATGCGTTCTCTCCAGGTCGCTGTCCGGAACTCTGGAGCGAAGAGTTTCTGGCAGCACTAGCGGCACAACTGGCGCCGGGAGGGCGATTGCTCACCTATTCCAGGGCCGCCGCTGTGCGCGCCAGCCTGCGCCGAGCCGGACTGGAGCTCCGCTCGCTTCTACCGGCACCAGGGCAACGCCAGGAATGGAGCTCCGGCACCTTGGCGGAACGTCACGCAGCGTCCAGTCCTCTGGCCAACCATGGGCCAGGTTGGCAACCGCTGAGCCTGATGGAGGAAGAACACCTAAGCACTCGTGCTGCGATTGCTTATCGCGATCCCACCGGCCAAGACACCGCCCTGATGATCCATCAACGACGCCAGGCTGAACAGCAGGCGTGCCCTTGGGAAAGCACCAGCAGCTGGCAGAGACGCTGGGCGCCCTTCACTCGACCGCAAGCGGGGACTTAGATCCAATTCACAGCCTGGAGGTCAAGCCATGGTCGAGCAGACATTCAGGCTCAACACCACGGCTTTCATGATGCATCTGTGGCTCGCTGATGCACCCACAGCAAAGAACAATCAAGGCCTTTGATCAAAACCTTGGCCTGCGTCACATCGACCCAGCCTCCAGCGTGTGGGTTGTCATTTTGGTGATGTTGTGGCGAAACAAGCTGGATTCTCTCTGCCGTAGATAGAGAACAGCTCGAGAAGAAAGCTCATGGTGGTCGCGCTCGTGGCGATCCTGCTGTTGACAAGTTTGGGCTGGTGGCTGAGCCATGCCACAGCCTGGGGGCGCCAACTCGGCATGACCATGGTCGTGCTCTTGTTGGGTCTCGTGGTGACCAATGTCACGGGCTGGCAACCGGATCAGAAGGCGGCCAGCTGGATCAATGGTCCGCTCACATCGTTGGCCATTGCCCAATTGTTGCTGGCAGTTGATCTGCGGCGGCTATGGCCTGATGCGCGTCGCCTCCTCACACCCTTTCTTGTCTCCGTTGTGCTCACCGTGCTGGCGGTGTTGCTCGGGGCTCTGGTGCTAGGGCCACTACTTGGAGAACAGCGCAGTGTGCTGGCGGGGGTGTTCACGGCCACCTTCACCGGCGGCAGCCTTAATTTCGTCTCCGTGGCGAGGACGTTGCAACCGCCAGACTCGCTGCTGCTGGTAGCCACGGCGGCTGATCACGTCGTGTTTGCGATCTGGTTTGCGATCAGCTTGTGGATCGGTCAACGCTGGAGCCGCGCAGAAGCGGCCGGCTCGATTGAGCCCAACAGTGACAAGCCACAACCTGCCGGCGCAGTTGGCCTGGCCCTGCTGTGGGGGCTGGCTGTCTTGCTGGCGGCCCAAGCTGTGAGTGTGGTGCTCGCAGCAGTGCCCTCAATTCTGGTGCTCACCACCCTGGCGCTTCTCGCGGCGCAGTTGCCAGGAGGGAGCAGCCGCCGCGGATGCTACGAGCAGGGATTACTACTCATCCAACCGTTCTTCACCGTGGTCGGATTGAGTTCCCCCGTGGCAGGGCTACTTGGAGAGGGGCTGCCTGTCTTGGTCTATGCCGCCTGGATCGTGACCTTGCAAGCAGTGGCTTTATTGCTGCTGCGCCGATGGCGGCGTTGGCCCCTCGGGGAGACCTTGGTGGCCTCCCAAGCGGCGATTGGGGGACCCAGCACAGCTTTGGCTCTAGCCACATCCCTGAAGCGATCGGAGCTGGCTTTACCAGCGGTGGCGATTGGGCTGCTTGGGTATCTGTTTGGCACCTACCTCGGATTGATCGCCAGTGCCGTTGTGTTGTCACCTACAGGCGTTTGAGGCAATCGATCAGCCCCCCTGTGATCGGCTGATCGATCAGAAGAACAGTGAGAAGTCAAGAGTGAGCAGTCGACAGTGCGCCTTGAACTTGAAAGGGTTCATGACCCATCCCAGGCGAAGGCTGGTTCGCAATGGTGCCGTTGCAAGCAACACCACAGCCTTACGACACCCTCAAATCAGTTGATTGACATCGCTGAATGCCCCAGGAAAGCTTGCAATCAAGGGGAATCTCTGGGTTCGCCAGGGCAGCGAGACCCTCAGCAAGTCTCTGCAGTGGCTACAGCAGTGATTTCAGCAATGGTTTCAATATCAGTCCACCTGCCAAGACAAAGCCTTCGGAAGGGGCTTGAACCTGGAAGTCGCCAACTTCAACAGAACCTTTGCTGGCAACCGGTGTGAGTGTGCCCTCTAGCCGGTTGGTGTTTCGCCCAACCTCAAGGCAACCACGACCCATCTTGATAGGAGAAGGCAATAAAAAAGCGGGGAGCTTGATCAGCCCCCCGCTCACTGCTTAAGCAACGCGACGCATCACTCTTCGTCTTCGTCAGCACCGCCGACAGGAACGAGACGAATCTGCTTACGGCCCAGCTTGATTTCAAACTCGTCGCCAACTTGCAGGTCGAGCATGGCCGTGTAGGCCTTGCCGATCAGCAGGTTGCCATTGCCTTGAACGGTTGCTTTGTAAGAGAGCTTGCGGCCACCTTTGCCCACACCAGCAGTGCCACCACCAAGATCAATGCCTTTGGCGTTGAGCAGCGCTTCGTAGAACGCAGTGAAGTTGACTCGCTGACCACCCCCCTTTTTCTCAGAGACGTAACCACAAGCCGTTGCCAAGTCACTCTTGGAGACATCGCCCAGATCTTTCACCTTCGCCAGAAGGTCTGCACCAGTCAGCATGAAATTAAATCCCCAACATTTCTATTAATGCAGCCGCTGTCTGCAGAAGTCAACTAAATCAAAGCAACAGCACAACATTGAGAATAATTCTCAATGCAAACACAGAAGAGAGCTCCGCGGCTTTAGCCCACAAAGGGTTTGAGCAAAGCCTCCCAGCCTTGACTGGCTTCAGCGACGCGAAGGGCAACCCGCGATCCAGGCGCTGGACGCGCACAATTATTATTTCTGCTGCCTGAGCTGCCTGGATCAGCGCAACGTGAGGCTCGCTGCATGTCGACACCCCTAAGCGCCCCGCTCCGATCTGTGGCTGCTGCACTCTCTCGCGAGAGACGCGCCCGATCAAACAAGAGCTTGACTAACTTGTGACCAAGGGGGGCAATGCACCTTGAACAGGCTCAATCCATCCCTGGCAGTGGCCCTCCTGGTGCTGACAAGCTGCAGTTCAGAAGAGATGGACAAGACAAAATATTCAAACTGGAGACACGCCCAAGAAGCCTGTGAGATGTGGGCGAAACAACAAGCGGTAAGGGAATGTCGGCAAGAACAAGCAGACAACCTCTGGCTAGGAACTGACAACCAAGAGGGCCTAAGCAAGACGTTTAGCTACTAGACATCCGCCACCAAGACTTCAGCGACTCAACGTCCAGTGGCGCAGCAAAGGCGCGCAAGTGATCAGGGCAGATCGACGCCATGCACACGATCAAATCACCGCTGTGTGCAGGATCACACCGGGGCAGGACCTGGAACAACAAAGCTTGAGCAAGCCGAGGCGACGGTGAAACCATCAACCACCCAAGCCTGGCCATGACCTTCACACTCTCCGGCTTCGATTCCTGGACCTTCCAGATCGTTTTTTATGGAAGTTTGCTGGTGCTGGAAGCGCTGCGCGACGACCAACGGCTGAGCACTGTGCTCAATCCAATGGACTGCACCCGAACACGGGCTCATGACCTCATTCGCCACCCGAGCTGCAGCCTGATCAGCCGCTGAACCACCGAATCGTTTCTTGAGCGGCAATCCCGGTAGATTCCGGCCACCGATTCCCCTGCCCAGCATGCTCGCCGTCGCCGTTCTGGCCGCCGGAAAAGGCACCCGCATGAAGAGCGCACTGCCGAAAGTGCTCCAACCACTCGCGGGTGCGACGTTGGTGGAGCGGGTCCTGGCCAGTGCTCGCAACCTCAGCCCTGACAGGAAACTGCTCATCGTTGGCCATCAGGCCGAGCGCGTCGAAGAGCAACTGAGCCAACTGGACGGGTTGGAATTCGTGTTGCAGCAACCACAGAATGGAACCGGCCATGCCGTGCAACAGCTGTTGCCGGCTCTTAAGGACTTCAACGGCGAGCTGCTCGTCCTCAATGGAGACGTCCCCCTTCTGCGCGCCGAAACGATCGATCAGTTGGTCAACACCCATCGCACAAGTGGCGCCGATGTGACCCTGCTCACCGCCCGACTGGACGACCCCACTGGCTACGGACGCGTGTTTGCGGATGCCTCTGGGCGCGTCAGTGGAATCATCGAACATCGCGACTGCAGCGAAGAGCAGCAAGCCAACAACCTCACCAATGCAGGGATCTACTGCTTCAACTGGAAAACCCTGGCGGCGATGCTGCCCAAACTGAGCACCGACAACGATCAAGGAGAGCTCTACCTCACCGACACGGTGGCCATGCTCGACACCGCCATGCACGTGGAAGTGGCGGATCCCGATGAGGTGAACGGCATCAACAACCGCAAGCAGTTGGCCCAGTGCGAAGCCGTGCTGCAGGAACGGCTTCGGGAGTATTGGATGAGCGAGGGAGTGACCTTCACCGATCCGAGCAGCTGCAGCCTGAGTGAGCACTGCAGCTTCGGAACCGACGTGGTGATCGAACCGCAAACCCACCTGCGCGGACGCTGCACGATCGGAGCGGGCTGCAGGATCGGGCCGGGATCCCTACTGGAGAACACCACCCTCGGGAACCAAGTCAGCGTGCTGATGTCGGTGGTGCGCGACACGCATGTGGGAGATGACGTGGCCGTCGGCCCCTATGCCCATCTCCGTCCCGGATCGGACATCGGCGACAACTGCCGCATCGGCAATTTCGTTGAAGTGAAGAAGAGCCGCTTGAATTCAGGCAGCAAAGTGAACCATCTCAGCTATATCGGTGATGCCCAACTCGGCAGCGGTGTGAATGTGGGAGCAGGCACCATCACAGCCAACTATGACGGCGTGAATAAACATCAGACCGTCGTTGGCGATGGCAGTAAAACCGGAGCCAATTCTGTACTCGTTGCCCCGGTCACCATCGGGTCCAACGTGACGATCGGTGCCGGCTCCACCATTACCAAAAACGTTCCAGACAATTCTTTGGCGTTAGGCCGAGCCAAGCAATTGATCAAGGAGAACTGGAGCTAAATCATCGCTTCCAGAAAGCAGCCAAGATCAACACCATCAATTATCAGATTGTTTTCACACACGCTTGGATGGCAATGATCCAGGCATGTGTGAGCGTAAGGGCGTCGCAGCCAAGGCCATGACTCCACACAAGCGTTACACGGTGCGCTATCGCGACGCCGACAGCACCCCACTCGAGCGCTGCTATTACGCCAGTGACGCCTATGAAGCCAGAGTCTTGGCGATGGAATCAGTGCGTCATATCCACGACCATCCCCACGCCATCGACCTGATTCGCTGCGAGAGCTACCCGCTTTATCAACGGGCCGCCTGAAGCAGTGTGTCTGCTGACGCACCTGAACCAAGAGCGGAAAGGTCGAGACTTGACGATCCACCACCATTGCCGCAGCGGTCAAGACCAGCCGCTGCCAGGTCGTCTTGCAGGCTGGATGCGCAACTGAGCAATCGCGACCAACTGGGCAATTGAATGGTGAGTGGATCCTTCTGAAATCGCTCGACCCCAGGACGAATCAATTTGGCAAAATCCTGAACAGCAAGCTCTTCATAATGGCGGTTATATGGGAGGTTATTGACCGCAGAATCGAGGGCAAACTGACGAATTCTGTCTTCTCCAACACGACGGAACAACACCTCAAGGGTGGCCACCTGCTCAGCAGGAATGGTGCGGCCTTGATGCTCCATCAGACCACGGAGAACACTGGTGAGAATTTCCGAGCACATGCGCTGCAATCCCTCGTGTGGGGAACTGCCAAGGCTCTTGTGTTTGTGATCAAACAGGCCCAGATCCACCTGGGCAATGCGACTCAGAGCCACATGGCGGTGCACTTCCGAGAGCAGACCAATTTCCAATCCCCAATCACAGGGAATGCGCAGATTGACAGCAAGATCGCGCGTAAAGGCGAATTCGCCAGCGAGCGGATAACGAAACGCCTGCAGATAGCGAAGAAAAGGGCTGTCTCCAAGCAACTGCGACAGTGCGGATAAAAGAGGGCCAACAAACAGGCGCGTGCCACGCCCCTGGAGAGCATGGCTCTCGAGCGAAAGTCGGCTGTAGAAGGCTTTGACGTAAGCCACCCCACTGGAGGGGAACAAAAGCGGCAGCAGCATCCGCCGCGGATAGGCCGGGGTGAAGGTGCGAATGTCGGCGTCAAAGAGGGCCACCACCTCGGCGCTGCGCGTGGCCACACCGAGACCCTGCCACACCGCCCAGCCCTTACCGGGAGTGCCGAGCAAATCGAGGCCTTGGTTGGTGAAGCCCTGCAGCAACTCCATGACCGCCGGGGCATTGGTCCAGTGCACATGCACAGGAAAGGGCATCTGTGAGAAAAACGATTCCGCTTCTTTCACCTCCTCCGCCGTACTCGCCGATAAAGCGATCACGAGTTGATGCAAGCCATCCAGCTCGCGCAGCACCGATCGGATCAAGGCAAGGGCTGGCCGCCTGAATTCCTCCATCAGACAGGGAATCAGGATGGTCGTTGGACGCTGGAGCAGGCCCTGTCGCAGCAGGACGGGGTCCTCCAGAGCAAGGTTGTAGTCGTGAACGGTGGTGATCAGGCCCTGTTGAAAATCCATTCCGTGATCAGTGCGACAACATGACTGGATCGACACCGCGCACCCTGGCGTTTCATCCGTGGGAGCAGAGGCATTGCAGAAAGAGGGGCAGAAGCGGGTGGCTGCACTGCTCGGGCGGTGGCGACCTGCAGAGAATCGGGAGCAAATCGAATTCCTGGCGTCGCAATTGCTGCAATTTGCGCAGACCGGCACAGACAGCAACAGGGACGGCTCACGCTGGGATAGCGCCACCTCGGTGCTGATCACCTACGGCGATGCCGTGCGCAAGGGCGACGAACCGGCGCTGGTGAGCCTGACTCACTTGCTGAACGGCCATCTGGGACTGCTCGCCAAGCTGGTGCATGTGCTCCCATTCCTGCAGTCGAGTAGCGACGGCGGTTTTGCCGTCGCCAGCCATGAGCGCATGGCCGACCATCTCGGCGACTGGGACGATCTGCAAGCCCTGGCCCAAGGGCGAACGCTGATGGCCGACCTTGTTCTCAACCATGTGTCAGCAGCGCATCCATGGGTCCAGCAATTCCGGCAACGGCGGGAACCAGGGTTGAGCTGCGTGTTGGCACCTGATCCCCAAGCCGGCTGGGAGCAGGTCGTCCGTCCCCGCAGTTCTGCTCTATTCACACCCCTGCAAACCGAGGACGGCATGCGGCCGGTGTGGACCACATTTGGCCCCGACCAAGTGGATGTGGATTGGAGCAGCGAGGTGGTGCTGCTGGGGTTCACGGCACTACTGGCCAAAATGGTGGCCCATGGAGTGGGTTGGCTGCGGTTAGACGCGGTTGGCTACGTGTGGAAGGAAGCGGGCAGCAGCTGCATTCACCACCCCCAAGCCCACCTGCTGGTGAAGCTGCTGCGTGCCCTGCTGGACACCATGCACCCAGAGGGTGTGGTGGTGACCGAAACGAATGTGCCCGAAAAGGAGAATCTCTCCTACCTCACCCCCGGCGATGAAGCGCATCTCGCCTACAACTTCCCCCTACCACCACTTCTGCTCGACGCCATCCTGCGCGAGCGCAGCGATCTCCTCAACGTCTGGCTCAATCGCTGGCCGTGCTTGCCCCCGCAAACGACACTGCTGAACTTCAGCGCCAGCCATGACGGCATTGGCCTGCGGCCGCTGGAGGGGTTGATGGATCAGGAACGGCTGGAGCGGATGCTGGAACAGTGCGAACGGCGGGGCGGCCTGATCAGTCACCGCAGGCTCAGTGATGGGCACGAGCAACCCTATGAAGTGAACATCAGCTGGTGGGCCGCCATGGCCGATGCCGGGCGAGATCCAACGCGGCACCAACGCGAACGCTTCCTGCTCAGTCAACTGCTGGTGATGGCCCTACCAGGGGTGCCGGCCTTTTATCTGCCCACCCTGCTGGCTTCAGGCAACGACGAGGCCAGCTTCCGCAAAAGCGGCCATCGCCGCGACCTCAATCGTGAACGCTTCAACGCCGAGGCTTTGGAACGGCGATTGAACGATCCCGATAGTGATGCCAACCACAACCTCAACGCCTTGAAACGCTGTATGACGGTTCGGTCGAGGCTGCGGGCCTTTCACCCGGAAGCAGCACTGCAATGCCTCAGTGGTGCTTCCCCCGATCGCGTCATCATCCGTCGTGGCGCAGGCGATGAGACCCTTTGGGCGGTGCACAATCTCAGCCGCAACCGCATTGACATCAACCTCCGCACCCTCGCCAATCACGAGCAATGGTGCGATCGTCTCCAGGATTCGGCCGCAGTGCCGACCCGCCTCACCATCGCCCCCTTCTCTGTGCACTGGCTCCAACCATGCTGAACAAGGCTGTTGTGAATGAAGTTGTGAATGAAGGGCAGGTCTGGGTGGTGACAGATCTCGACGGCACCCTGCTCGATCACCACTATTGCTGGGACGCCGCTAAACCGACCCTTGCCTGGCTGAAGCAAGTGGGCATCGTCGTGATCCCCTGCACCAGTAAAACCGCGGAAGAGGTGGAGCGCTTTCGAATTGACGCGAACTTGGATGGCCCCTTCATCGTCGAAAACGGAGGAGCCATCCATGGAGGAATCGGCGCTGAAGCTTGGGAGCAGGGCCTGGGACGGCCACATGCAGAACTGCGCCACAAGCTCCATGCCCTTTCCCATCAGGTGGGCCACCCCTTAGCGGCTCTGGAGGATCTGAGCTCAGACCAGGTGACTGAGCTCACAGGACTGCGCGGTGAGGCGGTGCTACTGGCTCAACGGCGTCGCTGGAGTGTTCCCTTTCTCAACCCCCCAGCACCACTGCGGGAGACGGTCGAACAGGAAGCGATCCAACTCGGACTCACCGTGGTGCAAGGCAACCGGATGAGTCATCTGCTCCAGGCCGGAACCAGCAAGGGAGCGGCGCTGGCAGCACTGAAACAGCGACTCAACCAAGCCGACGTGCATGTGCTCGCCCTGGGCGACTCCCCCAATGATCTGCCCTTGCTCGAAGCGGGCGACCACAGTGTGGTGGTGCCTGGTGAACACGGGCCCCATCCTCGACTCCAGTCTTGGGTGAACGAGGGTCGATTCGTGCTTGCACCGGCAGCCCATGCCGCCGGCTGGGCCCACAGTGTGCTCGCTCACATCAAAGCGCGAGTGACTCCAGAGCTGGCAGCAACCGCTCCAGAGCCACCCCGCGACTGGCCTTGAGCAACAAGCAATCGCCTGAGCGAAGCCAAGTACCGAGTGGCACGGCGGCCTGTTCAGGCGCCTCCACAATGGCGAAGTTCTCCATCCCAGCAGCAGCCTCAACCATCGCTGCAGCCTCCGCACCGCTGGCCACCGCCACGAGTCCATCCAATCCAAGCAAGCGAGCACGCTCCACCACGGCACGGTGAAGGGGCACACTCTCACTGCCGAGTTCAAGCATGGTGCCGAGCACGGCAAAACGCCGACCGGGTTGCTCAGCAAGCAAATCGAGAGCGGCGAGCACGGCCTCGGGAGAGGCGTTGTAGGTCTCATCCAACACCGTCAAGCCACCAAGGCTGAGACGACGGTTGCGCCCACCGGGCACCTCAACAACCAGGTCGGCAAGCTTGGCGGCATCGACTCCAAGAGCATCGGCGACTGCACGGGCAAGCAACCAGTTACGGGCGTTATGGCGACCCGCCAGAGGCATCCGATATCGATGCCGATCCAGGGTGAGAAACTGGCTGGTTTCATCCAGAACAGCCAGGTCGTCAACGCCGGTGGCAGATGTTTCTCCTGCCAGGCCAACACGATGCACGCGTCCGCTCCAAACAGCTGCCAGTGCAGCCTCGAGTAGAGGGTCTCCTGCAGGAATGACCACCAAGCCATCCGGCTTGAGCGATGCAGTGATCTCGCATTTAGCGGCTGCAATCGCCTCACGACTACCAAGCCGACCAATGTGCGCCGTGCCGATGTTGGTAATCACGGCAATGTCAGGTTCGGCGCAGCGGGACAGCCGCTCGATTTCACCAGGGCCACGCATGCCCATCTCAACCACAACTGCCGCGTGGCCAGGATCGGTGCCTAACAAGGTGAGCGGCACGCCAATGTCGTTGTTGTTGTTGCTTGCACTGGCCTGGACTGAGCCGAGCGGGACCAAGGCAGCACGAATGAGTTCGCGGGTTGTGGTTTTTCCCGCTGAACCGGTGACTGCCACGACAGCAGCCCTGAGCTGACGTCGATGCAAGGTGGCGAGTTGCTGGTAGGCAATCGTTGTGTCATCGACACGCCAGTGCAACAGACCTGCAGGCACGGGATAGGAGGCATCGGCCGCCACCAGCGCCGCCTGGGCACCGAGCTCAGCCGCATTGGCCAAAAAAGCATGCCCATCAAACTGCTCCCCCACCAAGGGAACGAACAGTGCACCGGCTTCCAAGCGCCGGCTGTCGGTACAGACAGGCCCCAACGCTTGGGCGAGCACAGCGGCCAAACCTTCCGGGGTCACCCCCACTGGATGCCCCCAGAGCGGCACCAACTGGCCAAGGTTCAACACAACAACAGAGCTGCGGCACTGCCCCGATCATGCCGTTGCCCCTGCACAGCGGATGGGGAGGTTGCCACCAAGGCGACTGGCAATCGGATGGCTGCGCACCATCCACACCAAGCCCCGACGAGGCAACCCAGCCATGCATGCGGTTGGACTGATCGCGCCGCCAAAACGGCCTAGGTTCGGCACAGCTTTTTCAGCAACGCTCTCGACCATGCCTCTGCATCGCCCCTTGGTTTGGATCAGCTGCATCGCGCTTCCCTTGCTGACGGCAGGTGCGGCCCAAGCCCAGAAGGAAATCCCCAAGGCCCCCGGCCATGACCAGTGCCCTCTCGGCTATGTGAACACTCTGGGCACGACCTGCGTGTCACCGATCTATTACGAAGTGACGCCCACCCATGGCGAAGCCTGTCCTTCAGGCTGGATGAACATCGGTGCTGGCTACTGCAAGAAGAAGACCCTCGGCATCTTCTGATCCTGCGTTGAGGTGGCGAAAGAGAGTGAGCCACTCAGGTCTTCAACCAGACGGAGGCGGCCCGAATGGCTGGTTGACCACCATCCCCTGGCCGACTCGGGCGTTGCGGCCAAGCTGAACGCCCTGGGTGGAGACGAGCGTCAATTCGGCATAGCCCTCTGATCCGAGCCGTTCCCACCACAGGTCAGCCAGCTGCTGACGGCGTTGCTGGGATAGATCGAGCCAAGCATCACTGATGGTGAGGGCCACCGCATTCCGTGCAGGCAGGGGGAGGGCCGCCGTTAACAGGGCCGCTTGATCCTCTGCCGGGGTGAGCGGATCGGTGGACTCCAGTAGCAACGTGAGCAGAGGATCCTGTGCCGCAACGGCCGTCTCCTCCTGGAGGCTGTCGACCGGAGCACGCGTTGCTGAAGGGGGATCACGCTGATCAGGAGTTCCATCCGCACTGAGACGGGGCTGGGGTTCTTGCCGTGGGGCCTCCGTTGGCAAAGGCGAGGGCGCGGGCGAAGGCGCGGGCTCTAGCGGCTGGGCAAACTCAGGCTGTGCCTCCCCCACCGGCGGCGAGGGCAGCCAGCGACCAAGGGCCACCGCAGCCCCACTGATCACCGCCAGAGCAAGAGCGAGCAGTAACGGCCAAAACAACGGCGCCAGATCTTGCGGCCAGATCTCCGGCCGGTAGAGATCACCCTCACGGTTGCGGCGCCACACCTCCTGGCAGCGAAGCCGCAGATCAGCGATCACCGAGCGCAGGTCCTCACCCAGGGCGGTCCATGGATTGGTGTAAGGAACCGGCAGGGAGGAGTTCTCCCGATTCGGCGCGGGCGCCTGATCAGGCATTCAGCAGCAAGGGTCAGATGTCCCCAGTCTGATGCGCTTGGTTAGCGCTCGTTGCGATGACGTCCCAGTAAGCGGGAGATCGGATTGCGCGGAGCCGGCTCACTGTCCATGGGCGCAGCCTGCACTGTGGGGGCATTTTCACCCTCACGCCAACGGGAAGGGTCGGCATCTTGGCCCTGGGAGAAACGCTCCACTTCAGAGGCATCCGGGCCGGGCTCCTTGATGCCACATACCTCGCGGTACATCCGGTCGTACTCGAGCGCAGACCGGGACCAGCTGTAGTCCTGCTTCATGCCACGCAACTGGAGATCCTTCCAGCTGTCCTTATGGCGATAGGCCTCCCAGGCGCGCACCAAGGCGGTATAAAAATCAACCGGATCAAAGCGATCGAAGCAGAAACCAGTGCCGCTGTTTCGGCCTGGATCGTGGGGCGGCACGGTGTCGACCAAGCCACCAACCTTGCGCACTACCGGCACGCAGCCATAACGCATGGCCATCAGTTGGCTAATCCCGCAGGGCTCGAAACGGCTGGGCATCAGGAAAGCGTCGCTGCCTGCATAGATCAACCGCGACAAGGCATCGTCGTAGGTCAGGAAGACGGCCACCCGGCCCGGGTAACGCGATGCCAGTTGCCACAGGCCCGACTCCAGACCTCGATCACCGGTGCCGAGCACCACGATCTGCGTGTCGGTGTAGGCGAGCAAACGGTCGGCCACTTGGAGCAGCAGATCAACGCCCTTCTGATCCACCAGCCGACTGACCATGCCAAGCAGGAAGGTGTCTGGATTGACATCCAGACCCATGCGCTCCTGCAGCTCGCGCTTGTTCGCGGCACGCCCGGAGAGATCGTCAGCACTGAAATTACCGGCCAGGGCCTGATCGGTTGCTGGGTCCCAGGCCTCTAGATCCAGGCCATTGAGGATGCCCCAGAGCTTGCCGGAGATGTAGTTGAGCAAACCATCAAGCTGCTCGCCATATTCAGCGGTTCGAATCTCCTGGGCATAGGTGGGCGAAACGGCGTTGACCCGATCGGCATACAGCAGAGCCGCCGCCATGGTGTGATCCCCTTGCATGTACCAAGGGCACCAGGTGATGCGGTCGAGCTTCCAGCGCCAAGGCCCCTGGTACTTGAGGTTGTGGATGGTGAACACCGTGCTGATTTCGGGGTCCTGATGCATCCACACCGGAATCATCCCGGTGTGCCAGTCATGGCAATGCAGCACCTGGGGCTTCCACATGTTCCAGGCAAATTCAGCCGTGGCACTGGCAAAGAACGTGAAGCGCCAATCTTCATCCTCGCCGCCATAAATGCGCTCCGGATCAAACACGGGATGGCCAACCAGATAAATGGTTAGGCCGTTGCTGGGATGGCGGGTTTCATAAACAGCGAACTCCGTGCCCATCGTCTGGGCTCGCCAGATGGGTTCAGCCGGAATCTCGAGCTTGCTCCAGAGGCGGCTGTAGCCGGGCATGATCAAGCGAACGTCATGGCCCAGCTCGCTCAAGGCCGGAGGCAGGGAACCGACCACATCACCCATGCCACCCACCTTGACCATCGGTGCGCACTCGGCGGCAGCAAAAAGCACGCGCATGGTCGTGGGAGCTCAAGAAGGCGCCGCGACTTTAGGTTGTCATCACCAAAAACCCGAAACCGAAATGGCCGGCCGGGTCCGGCTCAGGGCAGCACCGTCACCGGCGTACCGACCCGCACAAGCTCAAACACTTCCTGAACGTTCTCTTCATACAGACGAACGCAACCGTGGGAGACGGCTCGACCGACCGTCCAGCGGTGAGGCGTGCCATGGAAGCCGGCCACGGTGCAGCCATCGATATCAAGGTATTGCTCACCGTCCCAGCCATTTCTGCCCTTGCAGTCGCGATAGAAGCCAATCCAGCGGGAACCCAAGGGGTTCTTCTCCCCTGGGGCGATTTTCTTGCCATTCACAGGATGGGTCCAGACCGGTTGACGCACCTTCTCCAGAACCCGATGCTGACCAGCTGGCGTCTCCCATCCTTCGGTGCCCACAGCCGCTGGATAGCGGCTACGGATTTCACCATCGCGAAGCACCAGCAGCTGACGATGGGTGCGATCGAGCACCAGCTGCAGGCCAAGGCGCTGACGAAGGTCGGTCGGCACCCGCGCCAAGGACGCCTCCAGGGAAATGGGTTCTGCCATCGGCGGAATCGGATCCGCAGGCCGCTTGGGGCGTGACGTATTGGTGGCGCCGGCCGGACCAGCCAGGAGTGCAACAGCAGCGACGGCGGCAGTGAGGCGTAGGAGCATCACAACGAATCCGAAGGAGGGAACAAGCTGCCCCAGTACTAGCTACGGCAGCCAAGGAGAGTCAGAAAAGTCAGGATCACGCTTCTCCAAAAATGCATTGCGGCCCTCCTGCCCCTCCTCGGTTCGATAGAAGAGGTGGGTGGCTTGTCCGGCCAATTCCTGCAGACCCGCCATGCCATCGGTTTCGGCATTGAACGCCGCCTTGAGGCAACGAATCGCCGTAGGACTGTGCTGCAGCACCTCCCGCGCCCAGCGCACACCTTCTCGCTCCAGCTCCGACAAGGGCACCACTGCGTTCACCAGGCCCATCGACAGCGCTTCCTGGGCACCGTAACGACGGCAAAGAAACCAGATTTCTCGAGCTTTGCGCTGGCCCACCACGCGGGCGAGGTAACCAGCACCAAAACCGCCATCAAAACTGCCGACCCGTGGGCCGGTCTGACCGAACACGGCATTGTCTGCAGCGAGGCTGAGATCACAAAGCAGATGCAACACCTGGCCGCCGCCGATGGCGTAGCCAGCCACCAACGCGATCACCACCTTGGGCAAGCTGCGGATCAGACGCTGCAGATCAAGCACATTGAGGCGCGGCATGCCCGCCTCATCGACATAACCCCCATCACCGCGCACGCTCTGATCGCCGCCAGCGCAGAAGGCATAGCCCCCATCCTCGGCCGGGCCAACACCGGTGAACAGCACCACACCGATGCTGCTGTCATCGCGAATGCGGGTGAAGGCATCGCACAGTTCCACCACGGTGCGGGGTCGGAAGGCATTGCGGCGGAAGGGTCGATTAATCGCCACGCGGGCAATGCCATCGCCGCTGCGATCCACAAGAATGTCTTGGTAGTCACCCCAGGGCTGCCACAACGTGCCTGAGTCACCGGGCAAAACCTGGCGGGGCTGAGGGGCGCTCATCAAGAGGACTCCAATGCTGGAGCCATTGTGATCTCCAGCACCTCCCGGCGGAGCTCGGTCCGCAAAGCAGCGTCGCCCTGCCGATCAGTGCAGACCCTCAGCAGCGCAGGGCCCGATTGGGACAACCCCCATTCCAAGGCCGAGGCGAGGTCATCCAGGCAGGCAATCTGCCTGGTGGCAATGCCGTGGGCGGCGGCGAGGGCAAGGGGATCGGTCTTCTGCGGCATGGCAAACAGCTGCTCAAAGGCTTCAGCCGGTGCAGCTGGCACGGGCAACTGCTGAAAGATGCCACCGCCAGCATTGTCGATCAGCAGGATCAGCAGCGGGCCAGAACCGGAAGCATGACCAGCCTGCAACCAACCATTGCTGTCATGCAGCAAGGCGAGATCACCCGTGATCAAGAGGCTGCGGCCGAGCACCGCCGCCAAGCCCAAACCGAGCGAAAGGGTGCCATCAATGCCGGATGCACCCCGGAAACTGAAGCAGGGACGAAGCCCTCGATCTGCAACGGCGAAGGCCTGCCAATCCCGCACGGGACTGCTGGCGGCGAGCATCAACGGCAGCCCAGGCGGCAACAGGCGAGACAACGCAAACATCAGGGCTGGTTCGCTGATGCCGCCGCGGAGGGGAAGGCGTTGCTCAAGCCAAGCCGCGATGCGGCGGTCACGTTGCTGCCAAAGGGCAGACCAGGCGTTGTCAGCCTCGGGCTGTGGCTCCACAAGCGGGAGAGGCAAACAGGCTTCGTTGGCCTGCAACTGGATCTGCGGCCAACGCGCCAAGCCTCCACTCCACTGGCAAGCGCACTGGAGAGGATCAAGGGATCGCTCCTCGCCCTCAGTAATCAACAGGTGGGGGCCGGTGCAGCGTTGCAACCAGGCCTCCAAGCGCCGGCTGGCTGGCATTGGGCCAAGCCGCAACAGCTGCAGCTCATTGACGGCAACCCCAGCGGGGAGTGGCAGTTGATCAGTAAGCAACAGATCCCAGCAGAGCACCTGTCCAGCCAACGTGGCGGGCACCGCCGCCAGCGGATCGACAAGCACGGGCCAACCGCTGCGTTGCTGCCAGCGGTGCAGCGCAGCTTCAAACGCAGGCCGCTGACCCGCGAGTCCGCGCCAAGGGCCGGCCACAACAACACCGGGACGATCCGGGTCCAGCTCAAGCTCAGGAGCGGGGGGCCCTGGCAGCGATGCGACGGCCATGGATGCGGAGCCGACCGGTGGGGACTCCAGGCAATCAATCGACTCCTGCAGAGGGGACCAGTTGCTCCAAAACGCAGCCTGCTGCTCGGCGGAGGGATGCAGTGGCTCTTCAAATGGAAGGTTGAGATGCACGGGCCCAGGCCAGTGGTGCGCTTGGTGCCAGGCCTGCTTGGCAAGCTGCAGCAACTGCGGAGGGGATGCCGCATCCAGGCCGACGTCTGGGCCACTCGCACACCAACGGCAGACGGGCTGGAGGAACTGCTCCTGATTCACCGTCTGATTGGCACCGCAGTGCTTGAGGCGGATGGGGCGATCGGCGGTTAAGAGCAGCAGTGGCTGAGAGGAACGATCGGCTTCCACAGCGGCTGGCAAGAGGTTGGCCACCGCCGTTCCTGAGGTGGTGATCACCGCTGTAGCCCGCCCGCTGGCGGTGGCTGAGCCAACAGCCAGAAAAGCAGCAGACCGCTCGTCCAGGGCTGTCGTGAGCTTGAGGAGACCCGCCCGGGCGAGACCACCGGCCGCCAGGGCCAATGGTCCGGAACGACTGCCAGGACAGAGCACAACCCGTTCAAGCCCCTGGCGATGCAGGCCTTGCAGCAACACGACGGCGGCCTGCAGATTGGCAAGAGGACGGGTCACGGCAGAAGCAGCGCCTGGGAGCAGGGCAAGAGAACAGCACTGATGCGATCCTCGTTGTACAAGCATGAGGCCATGGCAAGCGAAGGCAAGACCAGCCAGAGGCAGGGTTGGCGGGATGTGCTGCTGTGGGTGCTTCTGGCACTGATGTTGCGTTGGCTGGTGATCGAGCCCCGATGGATCCCCTCCGGTTCGATGCTGCCCACGCTGGAACTGCAGGATCGAATCCTGGTGGAGAAGATCCGGCCCAAACTGGCGCACCAGAGGCATCAGGCGCTGTCCATTGGCCGTGTCGTGGTGTTTGCCGTACCCGACCCATTGATGGAAGCGGGGTACGACCCCAACTCAGCCCTGATCAAACGGGTCGTGGCTGGCCCTGGCGATCAGGTGGAGGTGCGCGATGGCGTGCTGTTCCGCAATGGGATTGGCGTACATGAGGCCTGGCTGAGTGAACCGATCGGCTATGCAATGCCGGCCCAGACAGTGCCAGACGGTGACCTTTGGGTGCTAGGAGACAACCGCAATGAAAGCCTCGATTCCCACCTCTGGGGACCGCTGCCGCAGGATCGGGTGATCGGCACTGCGGTATGGCGTTATTGGCCCCTGAATCGGTTCGGTCCGATACGGTTCCCCCCCCAAGCGCAGGCGGGGCCCTCGCCGGAAGCTGCGTTAGGGTCAGTGTCTTGACGGCGAGCGGGCGGAATGTTTAATCCAGAGTTCCTAACCACCGACAGCCAAGACGGCCAACCCGTCAACGGACTGATTCAGTACCTGCAGGATCAATCACCAGACGTTCTTCAGCGGGTCGCGAAATCAGCAAGTAACGATATTCAGGACATCATTCGCCACAACGTGCAGGGTTTGCTGGGCATGCTCCCTGGTGAGCATTTCGATGTGAAGGTCACGGCCAACCGCGACAACCTCGCCAATCTGTTGGCGTCAGCGATGATGACGGGCTATTTCTTGCGCCAGATGGAGCAGCGCAAGGAACTCGAGGAAACACTGTTTGCTGATGATCAGATGGCAGTCAACCCCGATGACGACTTCAACGCCTGAGTCAGGGCTGAGGGCTTGAACAGGGGTTTTCAGGCACTACGCCAAGCTCAAGTAGGCGTTTGTCAATGCTGCCGAGGAACTGCCAGTTGCCAGCACTGGGAGCCCACTGGCGTTGTTCCAGTTGCTGTTTCAGCTCCGCCACAACGTCCGGACTGAAATGCAGAGGGGCGGAATAGTGAGCAGGAACCAACCAACGCAAACCAACCTGCTGCTCCACTCGGGTCAGCCACTCCACAAGGGTCTGACGAGCTCGAGGCAAGACCAGCCTCTCCAGCACCGGGGCCACCTGCAGCCGCGGGAGCGAGTCACCCATCAGCGCAGCAGCAGCAGCCTCCCAGCCCTGTTTCCAAGCAAAGGGATAAAGGCCGAAATGACTGCGCGGCGAACGACATCCAGGCCGAAGCGCATGGCGAAGCACCTCTAACGTGCCGGGAACCTCCAGCGGTTCAGGCCGCAGATAGGAGGCAAACAGCACAAGCCGAGCCCAGCCTCGACGGCGATTGGCAGGCGTGTCGTCCAGAGCTTGATCGCCCCTCTCACGGGCATGGAACAACAACGGTGCAGGGTCGCTGTTGAACACAAGCGGCGGTTCAGCGGCAATCCCGACAAGGGCATCGGTGACAAGCAAGGCCCCAGAAGGCCGATGGAAGCAGCTGATTTCTTGGAAACGACCTACGCCGAGATCGAGGGGGCCAAGCGAAATCCATGCACAAACGTCAGCGTGAGGCACGCCATCGTCGAGCAGGACCCTTGTGCGCCCGGAGGGAATCCCTAGCCAACCAAGGGGAAGCTGCACGGGGAAGCTCCACTGACCTGGGCTCAGCCACACTTCGGCATCAGGAAAAGCGCGTGCCAATGGAGCGAGCGGCAGCTTGTGCTCGAGGCCAGAAGCCGTTGGCAACACGATCGTTTGCACCCGCCCATGCAGCTGCTCGAGTTCAGCAATGGCCGTTCGCAACTCACCCGTAGGTGGCAGCGGATTCACCAGCATCAAACCGCCGGGAACCTTCACCACCGTGAGCCGGATCGGCACCGCCACGTAATACACACCCTGAAGCTGCTCGAGGCTCCAGATCTGTCCGGGGATCAGCTCTTCAAAGTGAGTGGCACGGCGACCATACGGATACAACGGCAGCAGCGGCCACCAGGGCCAGCTTTGGTCCTCTGGCGAGAAGCCCTCAGTTGCACTCAGATCGCTTGGCATCACTCAAATTGACTGTTGCATTGGTTCTGCTTGTTCTTCTGGATAAAAGCTTGTGCAAGGCATAGCCCTTGGCCATCCAGACCTCTTGGCATCCCACAACATGCCCTAGCCATGGCACTGCCCGGCAGCAGCTGTAGAGATCACTCAACTGAGGGATAAGGATGTGGAATCGAGCCATTCAGCGGAGATTGATGAGAAGACAGCCGAGTGGTTCTCAGCCCAGATCACACGATCCATGCCAAGCGACGACAGCAAATCCATTGGCAACGAACTGGAACCCCAGCAGCAGAAGGGCTATTCCACCGATGCCATCAGCTTGGTGATCGCACGTGATGTGCTTCGCAGAGTGCGGAATGGTGATTTAGCTGCTCCAACCAACGAAAATTTGAGGAATTGACCAAGCTCCATCAATTGGCTGAAGCGGCCAGAAACCCCAACGCTGATCAGCAGGATTCACACCAGCTCCAGCCACCACGCTCCCCATCAATTCAGTGATTCTGTAGCGGAATGGTTCACGCCAGGGTCGATCCAGGCACCCCGAGCGAAAAAAGCATCACACGCCACCACAGCCAGGCTGCACTCAGCGACAACCTGACCACCCGCTTGTCAGAAGGGATAAAAACAACGCAGCAAACAGCATCCCTACATCAGAGACCCAATACCCAGCCCGGCACATCGCGGCATGTGTAACCGGCCAAGATCTTTCAAGAAAAGCCATGAGGCCTTCAGTTAATTAACAATGAAATAGGCGAGGGACAGAACAGAAACATTGATTAGACAATGCAAAACCCTCAAACAAGAAAGCGTCATCAATGCGTGATCCGAAAAAGCAATTAAAGCCAACTGAAATGATGGAAAAACTATCAACAAGCAAAGCACTCCAACGCTACACAATTACCAATCCATCCAAGTAACGCATTAATTCCAAAACGTATCAATCATTACGCATCGAGTGCGTGACTGCATACAAAATACTAATTCCTGTTGGCTTAAGCCGACGCCTTCTGTTGTTGAGTCGATCCAACTTTCATCCACGATGGCACTGTTCTGCCTTGATGAGACCACTTCTTTTGCTGCGGCATTATCAGAAGAGTTCATAGCTGCACGACACGCCACCTACAAGCTGCTGTTGAGATGGCAGAACAATCCGGCTGAATGGAACCAACTGCTGCAGAAAGTCTTTGGCCGCTCAGCACCACTTGATCTCAGCGGCATCACGATTGAGATCCTCAACGGACAGGCCATGGCTGGCCTATCTGGCGCCTATGCCCCGGTTGCACCAGATGGCAATGAGCGCATCTATATCAATCAAGACTGGTTAGCAACGGCAAACGCCGATGCAATCCAAGCCGTTCTGCTCGAGGAATTAGGCCATGCCATTGATCACAGACTGAATCAGGGCAATGACACAACCGGTGACGAAGGCGCCATCTTCTCGGCATTGGCTCAAAACCGAGCAGTCGACCTACAAGAACTCAACCAAAATGATCATTCAGAACTTTATATTTCAGGGCAGAGAATAAAAATAGAAGCCTCATCAATCACAAGCTCCGTTAGTTACATCGCAACCGACGGCGTTGTCAAAATCACCCTGACGGGTTCTGACCACATCGATGCCACTGGCAATGCCCTCGATAACACGCTCATCGGCAACAGCGGTAGCAACCTCCTGATCGGCGGCGATGGAAACGACACCCTCACCGGTGGTACCGGCGCCGATCAATTTCAGCTCGGTGGCGGCGATGACCAGGTCACCGACTTCTCCATACCATCAGGCGATACCGTCGGCATCGAAGTTTGGCAGAACTACGTGATCTCCCAGGTCGGGGATGATGCGCTGATCACAGTCGCGTCAGTGGGATCAATCCGGCTGAAAAATTTCAACTCTGGAGACTGGGATGAGGATCAATACATATCGCGGACCGATGCTTCGGGCAACCCCTTCAACCCCGGGGCGGGAGGGGCAACACTGACATCGGCCACCTACAACGCCTCCTCCGGAGCCATCACCGTTACCGGCGCCAATCTCGCTGCCAAATCAGGCGCTAGTAACGATATCGACGTCTCCACACTCACCATCACAGGAGAAGGCGGCAACACCTACAACCTCACCACCGGTGACGTTGAACTCACCTCAGCCACCACCTTCTCCATCACCCTTAACGTCACCGATCAACTGCAACTTGCCGACCTACTGAATAACAACGGCACCTCCTCCGGCGGCGGCACCACTTACAACATTGCTGCCGCTTCTGGTTGGAATCCTGGCGCCGCTTCCTCACCGGCAGACAGCACCGGCAACGCCATCACCGTCTCCAACGTCGCCACTCCAACCCTCAGCTCCGCCACGTACAACAACTCCACAGGGGTTCTCGCCCTCAGCGGCAGCAACCTACCCGCCTATCCCGGCTCCAATAACGACATCGACGTCTCCAAGCTCACCATCACCGGTGGCTCCGGCAGCACCTACACCCTCACCACCGCCAACGTTGAGCTGACATCGGCGACAGTCGCCAGCATCACCCTCAACAGCACCGACCAGAGCAATCTCGACTCCCTGCTCAATAAAAACGGCACTGCCTCCAGCCAAGGCACCACATACAACATCGCCGCTGCAGATGACTGGGCACCCGGTGCAAACAGCAGCACCGACATTGCCGATCTCACCGGTAACGCCATCACCGTCTCCAACGTAGTGGCCACAGAAGAACTCCTTCTCTACATCCAGTCCAAGCTCAAAAAAACGCAGGCCATTGCCTCTCTCACCCTCGCCGCTGACACCCTCTCCCAGTCCATACGCTCAAACCTCACCACCAAAGGCATCACTCTCGCCAGCAAAGTTGTTCAACTCACCCACAGCCTTCCGGAGAAACAAACAGAAGCCAACCTCAACCTCAACCTCGACACCGTCGCACCCAACCTCAACCTTGCCGGCAGCAATGGCGAACGCAGCAAAGATAAAAAGTTCCTCTACTACAACATCAACGATCAAGGCGCTCTTTCTTCCTTGCTCTACAACACCATCACCAGAACTGGGGCTCGCCTTTTCGACACCGATGGTGATGGCATCGGTGATCTCGTCTCCGTCGCACACCGTGATGGCAACACAGGTGATAACGACGCTCAGGCCAATGGTTCCCTCAGCCTGAAAACCACCGCTGCAACCATTGACCTCAATCCTGTCTTCTCTGGAGCAGACAGCACCTTGCTCAAACTTGCTGATGCATCCGACAGCGCCACTGCCGCTGCAGTGAATTTCAAAGCCTCACTCACATCCCGCAGTGACGCCACAAACGCCATCGGCTACATCATCCTCTCCGCTGAGGAATCTGCTGACGCAGACACCATCCTCAAGGACCTTGATCAACTCAAAAGCCGTGCCGTCAGTCTCTTCTCCAGCCTGGAAGCCTCCGATGTCACCCTCCACGACTCTTTTCACTTCCACAAATCACTGCAGCTGCTCAACGGTCAATCCATTCGCTTCTTCTCAACGGCAGATTCACGCCTCACTGATCTGAGCAGCCTCAGTGATTCACGCTTCTCCTGGCTCGATCACACCATCAACTCCGATGGCAGCCTCTCCATTCGCGGCACGCACAACATCGGCGTCTCGCTCTCACAGCAAGACACCGATCCAGGCATAGCAAGCCTCATCGCTCAGAAGCAGGACATCGCACCACTGCTTGACTTCACTGCATTCACCGCAGGAGAAACACTCTCAGGCACCATTCACACCGCCAGAGAAGCTGACTTCGATTCCGTCATTGGCTTCTATCGCACCGTTGACAGCCAAGGCACCGTTCTTGCTGCGGATGGCTCCCTCCTCGCTCCAGGGCAAGACGGCTATGCAGATGCCGCCTTACTCGACTCCAATCGCGTCACCACTCTCGACAATCTCTCCGTTGCCGACAACAAAACCAAAGACACCTCTTTCTCTCTCACCGAATTCAGCCTTCTCGCTCCCTACGCGAAAGTCACAAGCACAGAAACGAACAAGACCAATACGTTCTTTGCCTTTGATGCAGCCAATGCTGATGGGCTCTCACACTTCCAAGCCTTAGGCGAAAACCTCTTTGGCCTAGAAGACTCCCTCGGTGGTGGTGACCGCGACTACGACGACTTCATCCTCGGCTTTAATTTCAAAGCCCTCACCACCTGAGCTCGGATCGTTGAGGCATGGGCACTGAGTTCGAGTCTCTGATCACTCACAACTGAAACCAAGCAAGGCGATCGGCTTGGCATCGAAACTCGCGCGCTCTTCCCTAAGCACCAGCACCCTTCTGGCCTATCCCAGTTGCACACCATCCGCTCCACTTGCACAAAAAGGCAGGGACAACTCAGGGACAACCCCCTCAAACCCATTGCAGTTACTAACTAATGGGTGGCAGCAGCGGCCACCAGGGCCAATGCTGATCCTCAGGTTGGATGCTGTTTAACGCCACTCAGCTGAGGTTCCCTGCCCACGATTCTGCCTAGAGGCGGTGCGTGCAGCAGTCGATTTGAAACCGCCCAGCAGCCAGTGGAATCGAACAGACCTCGAAAGCCGGAACCAAGCCTCAGCCCCCTCTTGACGCCTCTCAACGAAACCGAGCGAAGTGCTGAGCAAATCGTGCACGAATCGGACCAATGGCCGTTGGCGACATAGGTCAGTTCGACGAAAATCGCTGAAAGATCAAGACTGCTCTTGGTTATTCCCTCGCGCGCACTGATAGGGGATCCCTCTTGGAGAAGGGAGTGGGATGCTGGCGTCGCGGCAACCTCCGTCGACTCTGTTTATTTGCTCAATTTGAGAGATCAGCACGCTCATCCGGATGAAGCGTAGCGATGTCTTCGTTCACCCAACTCGGCCCCGAGTTCGACGGAGAAGCCGCAAATGACCGAAGCGGCAGCTCCATCTCGCTTTCCAGCAACGGCAGCATCATTGCCATTGGCACTTCTAAGAACGATGGCAATGGTGAGGATTCAGGCCATACGCGCATCTACCAGTGGGATGCAGGCTCTTCCTCGTGGAACCAGCTCGGCAGCGACATCGATGGAGATGTTGGTCATCAAAGCGGCGATTCTGTCTCGCTCTCCAGCGATGGCCACACCATTGCCATCAGTGAACCGGGTGTAAACAGCCGCTGGGGCGCAGGTTCGAAAGGCCGCACACGCATATTCACCTGGAATGGCGATGCCTGGGTTCAACGCGGCAGCGCTATCGATGGACGAAATTATGGTGACTACAACGGCACTGTCTCGCTCTCCAGCGATGGCTCCGTCGTTGCCATTGGTGCCTACCATCACAACGGACTGAATGGCCACACACGCATCTTCCAATGGGATGCAGGTTCATCCTCCTGGAACCAGCTCGGCGAAATCACGGGAGCCCACTCGGACCGTAGCGGTCGATCTGTCTCCCTCTCCAGCGATGGCACCGTCATTGCCGTTGGTGAGCATGGAAGCTTCCAAAGCGGAAATGGCTTTTCTTCAGGCCGAACCCGTCTTTTCGCCTGGAATGGCAGCAGCTGGGTTCAGCGCGGCAGCGATATAGATGGAGAAGCCGCAAGTGACGTCAGCGGCTATTCCGTCTCGCTCTCTGGAGATGGCACCATCGTTGCCGTTGGCGCTTATGGCGCCGACGGAAATGGCGAGCAGTCAGGCCATACGCGCCTTTACCAGTGGGATGCAGGCTCTTCCTCCTGGAACCAGCTCGGCAGCGACATTGATGGAGAAGCCGCTGGTGACCGTAGTGGCTATTCCGTAGCCCTATCGAGCGATGGAACCGTCGTTGCCATTGGTGCCCTTAGAAACGACGGCAATGGCACCCATTCCGGCCACACGCGTATTTACCAGTGGAGTGGCAGTGCCTGGGTGCAAATCGGCACTGATGTCGATGGAGAAGCCGAGGGTGACGAAAGCGGTGATTTTGTCTCCCTCTCCAGGGACGGCAGCACCGTTGCCATTGGTGCCCGATTGAACGACGGCAATGGCAACGAGGCCGGCCATGTGCGGGTGTTCAGCCTCGACATCACTCCTCCCACCATCGCCATCAGCTCTGATGTCTCCTCCCTAAAAGCTGGCGAAACGGCAACCCTCACCTTCACCCTCTCAGAAGCCTCCTCCAACTTCGTTCAATCCGACGTCACTGTCTCCGGTGGAACCCTCTCCAACTGGAATGCGGCATCGGCAACCTCCTACTCCGCCACCTTCACACCAACAGCTAACAGCACCACCAACGGTGTGATCTCTGTTGCCAGTGGCACCTTCACCGATGCGGCCAATAACGCCAACACCGACGGGTCCGATAGCAACAACTCCGTCACCCTCTCCGTCGACACCGTCAGGCCCACTTTCCAATCCGCTGCCTCCAACACTGGCGGCATCAAAATCATCCTCACCTACAGCGAAACACTCTCCTCCACAACCGCTGCTATCGGCACCTTCTCGGTCACCACTGCTTCTAAAAACAACCCCGTCACCGACGTTGCCATCGCTGGCTCCACCGCTGAACTCACACTCACCAACACCATCGTCAAAGGCCAAACGGTCTCCGTTGCCTACACAGACCCATCCAGCTCCGACGATGCCAATGCCATCCAAGATTCAACTGGCAATGACGCAGCATCCCTAAGCAGCACCTCTGTCACCAACAACTCCACCGTTGCCTCTGACTCCTCAGACAAGGGCTCCTCAGACAACAACGTCCTCGTTCTCAACAGCGACAACTCCTTCATCGTCACCGATGGTGACACCAAAGGCCTCTGGCTCAAATTCAACGTCAAGGCAGCCAGCACCAAACGCCAAAACTGCCTCAAAATCATCGATCAACATGGTTCCGTCCTCGGTGCCATTGGCGCCACGCAAGACTCCAAAAACCTCGGTAGCCACGCCATCTTTATCCCAGAAGGCTCAACCATTGCCTTCCATCAGTTCAGCAACAACCAAGCCATCAACAGCTCTCCTCAGCTCAACATCATCGAGCAAGCTGACGGCAGCTTCCAGCTAAAACTCAACGATGGAGCCGATGACAGCGATCACGACGATCTCACCATCGACATCACCTCATTCACAAGCTCTCCCAACGCAAGCGCCACATCCATCGCAACAGAGCAAACCGGCATCCATGACTCCATCCTGGATCTCTCCTCCATCCCCGCAGCAGGCGAAACACTCCAACTCACCATCAACAGCGATTGCTCCTTTAAAAACAGCATCGCCATGGTCAAACTCACAGAGGAAACAGACGGCAGCTTCTCCGTCAACGGAAAAACCAATGCCGATGCCACAGCCTTTGATCAAGCCGTCAAAGACCACCTCATCAACCCAAACGGCACCTCCATCACGGCCACTGGGGTACAAACACAAACCATTGACTGGACCCTCGCCTCAGCAGATGCCGGCTTCTACTCGCCCGTTCTGATCAACCCCGACGGTGAGCTCTACACCTACGGCTCTAGCTACGTCAAAATCCTCGGCTGCAACTTCTTTAGCTTTGAGGACACCCACCAAAACAGCAGCTCAGACTTCGATTACAACGACGTCTCCATCCTCTTTCAAGTCATCTAAACCGCGCTCGCAGCACAAGCAGGGCAACAGACACGGTTGCGCGGAGTGATCAGACCTCAACTTCAACAAGGCAGCCAAACAGCGCGGCAGACCAGTTCACACCACTGAGCTGCAAAACCCTTGCTCTTGGTAGGCAGCGAACACCCCTGGCAGTTGCACACCATCCGCTCCACTTGCACAAAAAAACAGGGACAAATCAGGGACGAACCCCTCAAACCCATTGCAGTTACTAACTAATAGGTGGCAGCAGCGGCCACCAGGGCCAGCTCTGATCCTCAGATTGGATGCTGTTTGACGTCACTCAGCTGAGGTTCCCTGCCCACGATTCTGCCTAGATGCGGTGCGTGCAGCTGCCGGTTTGAAACTGCCCAGCAGCCAGTGGCATCGAACAGACCTCTAAAGCCGGAACCAACCATAAAAGCTGTTGAGCACACGCCAACAGGCTCGCCCTGAACAGATGCTCCTTCGCTTGATACAACGACAAATCGGGGCATTCACAAACAGCTGATTCTCTAAGCCATCAAGGCAACAATTTCCAATAAATGGACCAACCCGAAACAACCCCTGTAGAATTGAGGAGATTGACAGGCTTGCGAATACTTTTCAGCCAGCAAAGAAGCTCACAATGCAAATCTTCATCAAAACACGTACAGGCAAAACGATTACACTAGAGGCGGAGGGGGCCGACACAATAGAAATAATCAAGCTGAAAATCAAACGCAAAGAAGGGCCATCCGAAGACATCCAAGAGCTTATATTCGCAGGGAAACAACTAGAGAACAAGAGAACCCTTCAAGACTACAACATACAAAAAGAATCAACATTACATCTATGGCTAAAAAAGCCATCTCTAAGCACAGCAGAGACAACAATAAACGGCTCGGCAATTATACTCACTTACGATCAACACGTGTCAACATATATTGCCGCAGCGACTCAGCTCAAAATATCAGAAGGGACAAATAGATTAAGCATAGAAAAGATTGAAGCCGACCATTCTTCGGTAATACTCACGCTCAATAACGCCGTGAAAACGGGCTCTAAATTACTACTGACATACAACGACCCCACAACTGGCGATGACCTATACGCAATACAAGGGCAGTACGGAGCAGACGCAGAGAACATTAGCAACACTAGTATAATCAATAAGTCTAGATTCTCGGATCTAGACCTCAACAAAGACAATTCCCTTAGAACCTCAGGCTCCTCAAGTGATGGGCTTTGGCTCAATCTAGTTGTTAGTTCTGCGAGCAGCACACTCCAGAACACGCTCACAATAGCCGATCAAGATGGCAACTCCCTTGGATCAATTGGTGCCACTCGTTTCTCCAGAAATCTCGGCACGCATTCTATCCATATCAAAGGAGGTACAAGGCTTTCTATGCATCAATCAAGCAATAATTTCGCCCTTGAAAAATCTCCTGATCTAATCATAGTAGACAACAACGATGGTACATTCAAGCTCAAACTGAACGATCACAGCAATGACAGCGATTACAACGATCTAATCATTGACATCACCACATCCAGCGACTCTCCAGATCTAGCTTCCACTGCCCTCGCTACAGAGCAAACCGGCATCCATGACTCCATCCTGGATCTCTCCTCCATCCCCGCAGCAGGCGAAACACTCCAACTCACCATCAACAGCGATTGCTCCTTTAAAAACAGCATCGCCATGGTCAAACTCACAGAGGAAACAGACGGCAGCTTCTCCGTCAACGGAAAGACCAATGCCGATGCCACAGCCTTTGATCAAGCCGTCAAAGACCACCTCATCAACCCCAATGGCACCTCCATCACGGCCACTGGGGTACAAACACAAACCATTGACTGGACCCTCTCCTCAGCAGATGCCGGCTTCTACTCACCCGTTCTGATTAACCCCGACGGTGAGCTCTACACCTACGGCTCTAGCTACGTCAAAATCCTCGGCTGCAACTTCTTTAGCTTTGAGGACACCCACCAAAACAGCAGCTCAGACTTCGATTACAACGACGTCTCCATCCTCTTTCAAGTCATCTAAATCGCGCTCGCAGCACAAGCAGGGCAACAGACACGGTTGCGCGGAGTGATCAGACCTCAACTTCAACAAGGCAGCCAAACAGCGCGGCAGACCAGTTCACACCACTGAGCTGCAAAACCCTTGCTCTTGGTAGGCAGCGAACACCCCTGGCAGTTGCACACCATCCGCTCCACTTGCACAAAAAAACAGGGAAAAATCAGGGACGAACCCCTCAAACCCATTGCAGTTACTAACTAATGGGTGGCAGCAGCGGCCACCAAGTCCAGTGCTGATCAGCAGGTTGGATGCTGCTCGCAGCCACGCAATTCAGGTTCCGTACCCACGATTCTGCCCAGCGAAAGCGCGCATCAGTGTGATCTCAGGGGACCTCCTTCAGCCCAGGTTCAACCGTCTCGAGTTGCTGCCTTGTCAACGAGGAGCGAAATAACAATGGAAGTGGTGCTGAACCGGACTGGAACGCTCCGTTACCAACAGGGGCGAGGGGAAGTGTTCCGGCTTGACCCAGAAGATGCCGATCGAAAAACAGTTTCGCCATCCCCTGAAGTTCCTGCCTGGCAAGAGACTGCGCCGGGCCAGTGATCACTGTTGGGAGGTTTGAGGTGGCATCCAAGAAGGAAAGATGCGTGCCGCTCTTCTGAACCGCAAGCACCGAGCCTGGCTGGCGAAGACCGATGAAGGGGGTGAGCTGCTGGGAAACCGGCGGAGCGAACACGTCATTCATGCCAGCAATCACGAGCATCGGCACCGCCACACGAGACATCGATCGACTGCTGAAAATCGGATTAGTCACTGGATTCACCGCAACAGCAACCTTCACGCGGGGATCGCGGAAGTTGGTTCGTTTCACCACACGTTCGGGTGCTACGCACTGCCAGATGATGGCCGGGTTGAGAACCACGGTGCTGGGGTCATTCAGCTGCTCACATCCGCGCACCAGGTGGGGCCAGTCCAGTTGAGCCCCCGCAAGGGCCGTGACCGTATAGCCCCCAAGGGACTGGCCGAGGACGCCGACCCGCTGGGTGTCGACCCTGTCCCCCCAGCGCTTCTCGACCTGATCGATCAGTTCAGTCACGGTGATCGGCTGGCGATACCAGGCATTAGCGGGAGGGATGGCACCTGTACCCTTGATCGCGGCTGTCATGGTGTCAGCACTGGTGAAGGGAAAGTCGAGAGACGCAACCGCATAGCCATGACTTGCCAGGGTCTGCCCGACGTAGAGGAGCGCGTTCATGTCAGTGTTCAAGCCAGGCGCAAGCACCACCAGAGGTGCCTGGCTACTGGCCGTTGACGACTCGGGCAGATAGACACCGGCCTTGACGCTGTCGACGACGCGACCTTTGAACGTGAAGGACACCTGCGCAAAACCAGTGTTGCCTGGTTGCGCTGCGACCTGAAGGTCCGGACCGGTTTCTGGAGTTCCTCCCAGTTCAGACAGACGCGAATAAAGCTTGTTCTGAAGATTGAACTCCTGGGTCAGGGAATGGAGCAGCGAGCCGACAGCGCTCACATCAATCGCGATCGTGGGTAGCGGATAGGCCTGAAGCACATCAATCAAACGCAAACCGTCGCTATTGGCTGCTGCATTGATCAAGGCTGAGGCCAGAGCATTGCCGGCCACGTCCGTGGGCTGATTGATCAGCTTCGCCAGCTGTTGAACCGTTCGCTTACCCAGGGGAGTGGAGAGAAAGTTCGATGCCATCAGGGCATTCACAGGAGCCGACTGATTGAGAGCCTTGCGAAGTGCCTGCTTTTCGGAGGGTTTAAACAGACGCAGAACATCGGCGAGTGCGGTCCCTGGTGATTGACCACCCGCATAGTCGGCGAGTTCATCGATCTGGATGGATCGCTCGAATTCACCAAGCTGGAAGCTGAGTCGCTCTGCGGACGATGCCGGAGCCGCTAGGACACCAAGACCGATCACCGCGAATAAAAAGCACTTCATATCAAATCAGCTATTTAGGCAAAAATTACCCCTAATTTCTGAAAAAGGTGAAACAACCAAACACTAAGAAAACTGAGCTTTTCTCATCAAGAGTCGAACAACTCAACAGCCCTTGATCAACCAGGGCGGGTAAGCAATCGGTCACGAGTCATGCCCTTGTGATTCGCCCTAGATGGAAAGACTCAGCCACGACCATGCCCAGCCGCTCAAAAAAACAAATAAAAGAGAGATCCACGGCCAACGCCAACAGCGACTCCCAGACCGGCTTCAGGACCCAGAACCGATTCCAGACTGAGGGCAGCAAGAAACACGGCGCCGGGGAGAAGAGCGTCAACTGATGCCGGCGTTGGTTGGGTGGCCATCAGCATGGAATCAAAGCGATCTGAGTCTGGAGGGTTTCAGCCACTCCACCAGCTAATCACGGTCTCTGAGTGAAACGGCATCGGCTGGCATCAACTCTGGAAAAGCCAACGGCGTCGAGCTGCATGCCGAAGAATTGATCATGAAGGGTGTGTGGGAACCCCGCAAGCATTGACTCTGGCGCTCCAATCGAGCCAGTGGCAACCATCTTGACGCGTCCAACGCCTGCACTCAGCATCGACGACAACAGCTGTCACCCCAGGCAACTGAGCGGCCAGATCACCAATGCGATCCAAACGAACGATTGGCGTTGTCCTCTTTGAGGACTTCGAGCTACTGGATGTCTTTGGGCCGCTGGAGATGTTCGGCATGGCAGCTGACCATTTCGAGATCCGCTTGATCTCAGAACATGGCGGCGTGGTGGCCAGCCGCCAGGGCCCCAAAAGCGTCAGCGACGATTCATTCGAATCGGCGCCAGCCATCGACGTGGTTCTCGTTCCAGGCGGCATCGGCACCAGGAGGGAAGTCGACAATCCTGTGCTCCTCGATTGGTTGCAGCAGCGTGCGCAGCAAGCCGAACTCGTCACCTCGGTCTGCACCGGCAGCGCGCTGCTGGCCAAAGCGGGGGTGCTCGATGGAGTGCGCGCCACCACCAACAAGTTGGCCTTTGCCTGGGCGGCCTCCCAAAGCGCAAAGGTGCAGTGGCAACAGCAAGCGCGCTGGGTGGAAGACCGCAAGTTCTTCACCTCATCAGGCGTGTCTGCTGGGATTGATATGTCGCTGGCGGTGATTGCCAAGCTGGTCAGCCACCAGGCCGCCGAGCAGGCAGCCAGCTTCGCTGAATACGACTGGCACCGCGATGCCGATTGGGACCCCTTCGCCGCATTGCACGGCTTGGTTGGCGATTAAGACCTGAACGTCTCAGTCGTAGGAGTTTTGAATCTGCCTAAGCCTTGGCAGCAGACACAATCCCAGCAGAGTATTCGGGCTGCCAACAACTCCTGCAAACCTGGTTTTTAGCAACGCATTGGCTGAGCGTGAGCCTTGACGCCTTCATCGTCGACGACCAAGTTGTCTTGACCAACCGCGACATCGACACCCGGCCGTTTCCTCTGTCCCAGCTGAGCAACACGAAGCGATCAACGCCCTAAGGCATTGATCGCTGATTCAGACTCTTGCTTGGCTTTGCCGCCGCACTTGTGGCGCGGTTGATAGCCCTGGGTTTCAGCCAAGTGACGCAGATAGACGATCTGATGGCGGTCCGCCAAACCCACCGCAGCAATCAATCCCAGCGGACCAAAGATCAAACCAGCCCAAAACCAGTTCTTGCTGCTGCGGGCCTTCTGCCCGGCGATGGTTTTGCTGAAAAAGGCACTGGCGACATGGGCCACCACGACCATGAGCAGCAACTTCGCTTCCATGACCCTCTTGTCTCCATCACGACAGCTAGCCAGCCAGCCGGCGGATGTCAGCGTCAGCAGACCGGGCGGAATCGATAACTTGATCACTGCGCGCACCTGGGCCCATGCCTGCGAAACCTCTGCCCAACACCGGTGCGGTGAGCGGCCTGAAAGAAACCCTCGATTTCTTTGGCGATCCCGGCTTTGCCCAACGGCGCTTTGAGACCTATGGCGATGTCTTCGCCACCAAGCTGCTGAACCAGCCGATCGTGTTCATCCGCGGTGAACGGGCGATCAATGATCTCTTCAGCCAAAGCGAGTCGCTGGAGGGCTGGTGGCCTGAGAGCGTCAAAAAACTGCTGGGCAGCCGCTCATTGGCCAACCGCAGCGGAGCGGGACATAAAGCTCGCCGGCGCGTGGTGGGCCAGCTGTTCTCCAACGCGGCCTTGGCTCGCTACACCCCATCAATCATTGGCCTGGTTGATGAACTTGCCGATGAGCTCATCGCAGCCAATGGCCCTGTGCCTTTGGCCGCACGCATGCGCCGCTTTGCCTTTGCGGTGATCGCCACCACGGTGCTGGGTCTGGATAGCAGCAGCCGAGAAGCCCTGTTCGCTGATTTTGAGATCTGGACCAAGGCCCTGTTCTCCATTCCGCTGGCCATCCCCGGAACCCCCTTTGCCAAAGCCATGGGCGCCAGACAACGGCTGCTGCATCGCATCAAGGAGGTCCTCAAAGAAGGCAGCAACCAAGGCGGCCTTGATCTGCTCAGTGGCGGCCTTGATGAAGCCGGTATCCCCCTCGATGACGACGACCTGGCCGAGCAACTACTGCTGCTGCTCTTTGCCGGTTACGAAACCACCGCTTCATCACTGAGTTGCCTGTTCCGCGCCTTGCTGCTGCATCCAGAGGTGATGGAGTGGCTCCGCAGCGATGTGATCGCGTCCCCGTGGCCAGCGGTCACATCACCACAATCCGAACAATTGGATGCCACGGTGCTGGAGGTGATGCGGCAAACCCCACCGGTGGGTGGCTTCTTCCGCCGCAGCTTGCATGCCATTGAGCTGGCTGATGTGGCCGTGCCGAAAAACAGCGTGATCCAGGTGGCGCTCACGCCAACAGCAGCCACCAGCGGCACCGATTTGAGCGAGTTCCGCCCGCAGCGCCATCGCGATGGATCGTTTGATCAAACCCTGCTGCCCTTTGGCGGCAGCGAACGGGTCTGCCTGGGCAAAGCGCTCGCCGAACTGGAGATCCGGCTGATGGCCGTTGGTCTGCTGCAGAAAGTGCAGCTGCAACTGGTGCCTGATCAGGATCTAGCGCTGCAGTTGGTGCCCAGCCCCACGCCCCGTAGCGGGCTGATGGTGACCGCAACAGGGCGCTAAGACCATGCGCAGCTTTGAACCCGATGAGCTCGATCGCATCATCGAGATGGCCTGGGAAGACCGCACCAGCTTTGAAGCGATCGAATACCAGTTCGGCCTCTCTGAGCAGGAGGTGATCGAGGTGATGCGCCAATCGATGAAGGCCTCCTCGTTCAAGCTGTGGCGCAAGCGCGTGAGCGGGCGCAAGACCAAACACGGCGCCACCAACCCATCGAATCGCTTTCGCGCCAAGGGCCACAAGTGAGCTCAGCGGCGGCGCTTCAGGCGAGCCACTGATCGGCATCCATGATCTTTTTGATCAAAAGGCCCAGGCGCTTGAACTCAGCAAAATTCACGTCTTTAACGGCTTGATCCAGGCCGCAATCAATCCATTCCTCACCGCACTTTGCGTAGATGGTGAAGTCCTGCTCGAGGGTCTCGCGGCGGATGCAATAGGTCATGCCGTCCTCATGGAGGAACTCAGAGGATTGCAGTTGCAGAGCCATCGATGCGCCTTAGATCAATGCGCTGATGCTGACGCACCGCTGCCATCAGCGATGATCCCCCACTCCTGAACGACCTGTGGCCCTCGAGCAACTGAAAGCATTTCTGCGGACGATGCAGCTAGGCGAGAGCCTCAAGCAGGCTGAAGGCCACAGAGGATAAAAAGGGCTTCAGTGTGACGCCTGCCTCCAAGGCTGTTTCGCCATCCAGTGAGGATGCCGAACAAGAACAGCCCGCTAGTTGATCGCCATGCGCCAAAGAACGGTGTGGACTAGTTGATGTATTCGCAGCAGGGTGAGGCCTGTGGTTTGAGCAATGGCATGACTTTGCTTAAACACAAGGATTCCATGGAGGAGCTCCTTTCACTTGAATCAAAAGAAGTTCAGCAGGTGTTTCTCCTACCGCCCAAGACCGATGTCCTTGCCTGTTGTTTGTTCCCTGATCACCGCCAAAGCTGATGTCTCCAGGACCCATTTCCACTATCGTGCCATCCATCGTCTCCACGCTCCAGCGTCCGCGCAAAGGAATGATCCATTGAGGCATTGGATTTTCATGCCACTCACAAATCTCGCCTGGAAATAGAATTAATGTGATCAATTTCGCACTAGCATTGTAGTGCATTGCACTCCAAATTGGCGCAGCCCCTTCAGCAAAAACTGATTGCTTGTGCCCCACGAGCGAATGCAAGCTCTGGCAACTTTCGCCGCTGTCGTTAACCCATACACGCCAAAATTCTATGCCGTAATTTTCCATACCTTTGCGGCTAAGCACGTTCGATTTCACTAAACACTTCCTGCGCTGCTAACAGTGCATTCGTTGCAGCCGGAAATCCACAATATGCAATCATCTGAGTAATAATCTCAAGAACCTCTGCCTTGGTTGATCCGGTATTCAATGCGCCCTTGATATGAACCTTAAGTTCTGGAAGAGCAAAGCCCTGCACAGTTAACGCTGCAACAGTACACAGCTCACGCGTTCTGTCGTCGACCACATCTCGCCTGTATAGCTCACCAAACGGAAATTCAACATTCACCTTGGCAAATTCAGGATAGATTGAGTGAATTGTCTTGATCCATTGATCAGCAGCGTCGCCAAAATGTGTTCTCATTTCTTGCATGCCTTGGACATATTTTTCTGATGGCATAGAAATTTGGTGCGATTTTACGAATGAACAGAACTGGCCAAGACTTAAGTCGGCTTAGGCTGCATTCCTATCTCATAGCAACGCTCTGGATAGGTTGCCCACGTTTCTGTTTGGCTTTGATCGAATCAGTTCACGAATGGTCTGTTGAACCGAAGGCTCCGGGGCAATAAACCCTCTTAACCGGCGTGGATTGACTGGTATGAATGTTTTGTCTGGAGATCGAAGCGATGACGCTAAGCCCCCTATTTTTCCCTTTCGGCTCTTGTATCGCTCTCAGCCTCACTTTGACGGCTTCAGGCTTCCCGACAAACTCCTAGGCAAGAACCGCTGGTACTGAGTTGTCACCCCACTAGCTCCAGATCGGATTTGCCAGTGCAAGTGAAGAGCCATCTCCCAGCACGAATCATGACTGTCGCTCGTCCGCTTCTGACCCCGAAGAACCTTGTTCGAAGCCGCAGACCTCCGAACCTTTCACCACAGGAGCTAGCGAGGCTGCATGAACTCCATGCAAAAGGTGCTCTGCTTGGCCTTGTAGCAATGGTGCTCACCTGGCAAACGATGGGCATCGCCGTAGGCATTGTTATTGCGGAACACGCCATTCACTTCAGGTCCCGCATAATCACGGAACCAGAAGTCCTTCAGCACCGGATCACCAATCCGGCCTCTGCCGTTCCACCACCACCAGGGAACGCCACCGCCATAGCAGCTCCCGTTGCTGTACTCATCAGGTTGATCACTGCAATAGGCGGGGACCCAACCATCCGACTCCCCCTCATGGCTGAGCTTGGTCCAGGCGTTAAAACAGCCAGCAGCCGACTGACGCTCACGACCACACGTATAGGTGCGCTGACCATCAGGGGAGAGGGACTCAGGAGCGGCTCCAGATGCCAGTAAAAGAACGGCTATCGAGATCAAGGCGTTCATGGCTACCGAAGCAGGAGTGGCGAACTAATGATGGCGGACCACGTGGGTCAGGAACTCACGCGACGCCTGCGTTCGATTTGTCTGTTGATGTAATTTCTTCGTCTCTCCTCAAGCATTTGTTTGACTTGCTCTCCTGCAACCCTTCCCAATCGAGCAGCACCACCCATCCCACCAGTGATGGCCTCAAGTTGATCGTCGGTGAGTTGGGTGTTTTGTTCTTTGAAGTGAGTCATTGTTTTAAAAGTGAGTTGAGTGAGTGATGTGTGGGGTGTTGCCCCCTCGACTCCTTCAAGATCACAGCCCTATTGGTGAACCCCACTGCACAGCTCTGGTGATCCTCCTGCACAGTTCTGGTGCACCTCTGGTGAAAAACTCAAACCCCAGTCATCGCCTGAGCTGACAACACACACAGACACCACAAAACCCCGCTTGTGGCGGGGCTTTGTGGTGTTTTGCCGGGGGATGGATCAGTCCTCACCTCCACTGACTGCCCTGCTTTTCCATTCACTGGTGTTGTATTGCTTTCAGCCCGCAGGCATCAGGCTCCCCGGCGGTCTAATCAGTAGCCGTAGCGGGGCTGCTGCACGTAACCGGAGTGCTGCTGGTAGCTGCTCTGCTGCTGATAGCCATAAGCAGGCTGGTGATACATAGGAGCCTGAGGAGCAGGGGCGTAGTTCACCGTCTGGTAGCCGTAGCCGGGCTGCTGCCGCATCTGCAGCTGCATCTTGAGCAGCTCGATCTCTTGCTGCTGCCTGAGCAGAGCTAGTTCAGAGGACGAGACAGAAGCAGCTTGTTGACGCTGCTGGCTGCCGTTAATGATTTGACCCAGCAGGCCACCACCCAGACCAATCAGTTGGGTTTGGGTGTCGTGTTGGCGATTGCGGCGTGCTTCCCGTGAGGCCCAGTTGCGGTGATCGCCGCAGTCACGGCTAGCGATGAATCCACCGCCATTAGGGCCACGACCACCAAGGGCGACAGAATCACAGCCGCCGGCACGGCCAAAGGTGTTGTAGGGATTGGCTTGCGCTGCAGGGCCTGCAACGGTCATCAAGGTGGCACCAGCGGCGAGGGAGGCGGCAGCGGCGGCGATGGTTTTGATCGTGGTCATTGCTCTGATGGGGGTGATGAGTGAGGTGGGATCGCTCCCTCCGATGCATTCACCATCTCCGGAATCACCAGCTGACCTGCTGATCCGACTCAAGCAGTGCTGTGAGCTTGCTCACAACAGCGCAAACACCAGTCAGTGGCTGGGCTGAGAGCGCTTCAATACGTTGATCTCTACGACGTCATGCCATGAAAAAGCCCCGCTGGTGGCGGGGCGAGGGAGGGGTCATTAACTCAACGAAGAAATTTCGAGATTGCTGACCTGCATCCAATGTCTCAACGGTTGGGGCTTGAGTTGTGAGCTCTGTAGCTGCTTTACAGAGAATCGACGAAGGCCCTAAGGACTAAACCCAAAACACAATCAACATAAAAAGGAATCATCTATACAAGATCAATGCCGATGCCTCCCGTATGAGCAACAATTCCAACCTCCATGTCAAGACCAACGCGTTCTTGACTGATTGCTATACCCCCTGAACTTTCTAAAACCCCGACAAGCTCCCCCCCTCTAGACAACTCAATCCTTCTCCCAACAATCTCAACAACCGTATCCGCAGAAACAATTGCCTTATCTCCAATGTCATTAAAATCGGCAACTACATCAAACGTCTCTTCATTGACGCCCCTCCAATGATTTTGCCTTCGAGAAAGCGAGAAGGTATCAGCACCCGAGCCACCGACGTAATCGTTAACTCCACTGCCCCCGATCAGCACATCGTCGTCACGACCTCCATTGAGACGGTCACGGCCGGCATCACCCGCGAGAATGTCATTACCATCTTGACCAAAAACCCAGTCACTGCCGCCACCAGACGAGGCAAAGTCATCAAAACTACCAAGGTATATAAAGTCATGCCCATTACCAGCTTCAACGACATCTCTGCCATGACTTAACCGAATAGTATTATTCCCGCCCAGCGAATGAACATTTGTGTCCCCTGTTGCAGTAATGCGGTCGTTTCCAATTCCCGTACGGATTGTATTTAACGAAACGTACCTTACGTAAGCAGGCCCACACGGGAATTCGTCAAAAATGAATCCCTCCTCCCCACAATCAGGATCGTTCGGGAAAGGCAACTGCCTGACTCCGTAAGCTTCGACCCGGTTGTCACCATCGCCAGCATCGATCGTATGGTTACCTTGGCCAACAATGATATGGTCATCGCCATCTCCAGATTGGACGACTCCACCTCCATCACCAGCATGAATATAATTATCTCCTTCGCCAGCATCAATTGTATCGAATCCATCTCCGCCTAAAACAGTGTCATTCCCGTCACCCGAGGACACAAAATCGTCACCATCATTGCAGTAAATTGTATCAGCAGTGTTCCCCGTAAGCGTGATCCTGTCATCACCATCTGTTCCACGAATCACGTAACTACTAATAGGAACTCGTATTCGCCCTACCGTATTAAATCCATCACCATGCTCAACATCAATGCCAACAACAGTTCTTGTCTCCCAACGCCCGCTTGCGAATGGCCAAGGCAAACCACCGCCTCTCTCCTCACTACCAATGACGGTCACTTGGTTTGCTCGATAATCAATCTCTTGAGTTGAAAAAGCAGAAAAGGCCTGATTGATCGCAGAGAATGTTTGGCTGATTTGTTGACGCGTCTCATAATCTCGACGTGCCCTAAGCCTTTCATTCCACTCGTATGCACGTGTAGCATTAAAGGCTTGCTGATAGCTTTGTTGTCGCTGCCGCAGGAAAAAGCTGAATAGGCTTGACATGTTTCTTGTGTAAATGAAACGATGAACTCACCATCTCCGGAATCAATGCCCAACCGAATGACCTGGGTCAGGCCAGATTGTGACATTGTTCACATGACTTCTCAAGCATTCATGCCCTAGGCAACAGCACTAATGCACAATTTAAATGAAGATGCCATCAACAGTTCACCACAGCTCAACATCATCGAGCACGCTGACAATAGCTTCCAGAGCAAGCTCAATGATGGAGTAGATGACGGCTCTCCCAACGAAAGGCAAACTCCATCGCCACAGAGCAAACGGGCATCTATGACAGCACCACCCAAAGCCTTCTGAAAAAAGCGGGAAAACAACTCACTTCAAAAGACGTGAAATTTCCGGGACCATCCCAATCAATCAGGCCATTCACCCTCATCGCCGATCAATTCGAGGGAACCTTTGATAAATGCAAATTGCGGTATATTTGTGGTGGTCCAGGGATTAGGAGCCTTGTTGATCAGGATGACAGCTCCATTATCTCCGTCCAGGCTAATCATTGAAAGACTGAGATAGCCGTTTCCGGAGCCTGAATGAAACAGATACCTTCCCCGAGCCTGGCTATCAGCATTGCGGTTACCGATGAAGAAGCCAAGGCTACGAGTGTCAGTTGAACTAGGGATGCTCAACTGTTGAGCCAAAGGTTGTTCAATCAGAATGTGGCTGGAGTTAAGCGCCTTAGCAAAGGCCAGATTGAACCGAGCCAAGTCGCTCGCCGTACTCCACATTAAACCCGTGGAAAGGATGGGATGCCGCATCGGTGCCCGAGGGTGCGGCTGATCATCGATGTCATAGGGAATGGCGATTGAGCTGTTGTCGTTCAGGAAGAAGTTGTTATTAAAGGTGCTACGACTCATGGTGGATGGTGTCAGCACCAACTCCTGCATCAATGCCTGGAAGGATTGGTTACTGATTGATTCCAGCGCCATCTGCAGCACCGTGTAACAGCCGTTGCAGTAGTCGAAACGGCTGCCAGGGATTCGCTCCACCGTCAGCGGTTCATTGTTGGCTGGAGGCAGTCCTCGCAGCACTTGCTGCATGGTCGGAAGAGTTTCCTTCGGACCACAGCAGCCGTCGGGGTAGGGATTGCTCAAAGCTGCGGTGTGGTTCAGCAGCATGCGAAAACTCACCGGTACTCTCGCGGTGTAGCCGTTCTCCGGGATCGTCCAGTCCTCCAAATAACGATTGACAGGCTCATCCAGGGCGATCCCTTTGATTGCGAGAAGCTTCACCGTTGCCAAAGCAGTGAGAGTCTTGGTGATGGATTGGGCCTGGAACAAGGTGTCCGCCGTCATCGGTCGGCCGCTGGCAAGGTCCGCCACTCCGAATCCCCTAGCCCAAGAGATTGAGCCGTCGTCAATCACTGCAATGGAAGCACCTGGAATCCTGTGCGTCTGTCGCAGCGTGTCGATCTGCTGCTGCAGCTCGGAGAAGGGGGTTGCCGCCTCAGTGGGCATGGCGAGGGGAACCGTGGCAAGGCAGAAAATCGCCGCAGCGCAGGCCCCGTCAAAGAGTCTTTGTCGGTCCCGAAACATCGCGTTCAAACCGTCCTTATGCTGCACGCACGCTAAACAGCCCGGTCAGATCTAGGCATTGATCAGGGTTGGCGTGCGTGTCGGTTTAGAGCGACCAACAGCAGCTCAGCGCTGCTGCCAGGTGCTCTGCTGACTAGCTTTCAAGCGTCTGTGAGCAAGATCACAAGCCGACTTGATTTCGCTCAACACACAACGTGAGCACTGCGGAAAAACTGAGTTCATCCAGAGGCCACACCCCACTCCGGTCTCCAACGTTCTCTCTTTCTCCCATGCTTGAGTTCAACCTCGACGGCGATCTCTTCACCGGTTTTGACGCCAGCAATGCTTATCAGCGCGTCGCTGGCGGAGACCCCTCCGCCTACGGCCTCTCCCAACAGAACAACGGCCAACCAGGTTCTGCCTCCGATCCTCTAAGCGCCCAGGATCCGATCTCTGCTTTGGCAGACGACGATCAGAACCAACAAGCCGCCACACTCAAGCCCCATCGCCCTGCACTCTGGAACCAGGGCACACCCAGCCAGCACCACTCCAGCCAGCCAGCAGGCGTTGCCGCTGATCCCTCCCAGACCGATCAAGGCAGCGATCGCCAGCAAGACAACAGCGATCCAGCCCAGATCGATCAACTCACCGGTGGCCATCAAGACGGCCGCGCCATCGCGAGCGCACAACAGCCAGCCAGCGCTGAGCGACTTGAGCTCGCTCCAGCTGATCCAGCTGATCTCAACACCGCACCACCGCAGCTCGATCAACTCACCGGTGAGACGCAGGCCGGATTCTTTGGCTTCATGCCAATGCCAAGCATCTTTGAGATTGATCCGGATGTGCTCTCCTATCTCGGCGAACGCGCGGAGGTGAACAACCTGCTCGCAGAAGACCGCTTTGATCGCGATCAATCCACAGGCACCGAAACCTTCTACAACTTCACATGGGGCAGCGGTTTTTCCGCCAATGAAGCCAGCGGCTACGACGTCACCGACAGCCGCACCAATGCAGCCGACATCGGCACCGTCGCCTATCGCGACGACAAAAAGGTGATCGGAACTGTTGGCTATGGCAGCGGCAGATCACGTGACGCCAACGATTACTTCTCCTTCTATGCCGGCAAGTGCGGCACCTACGACCTCTCCCTCTCCAACTTGGGCGCCAATGTCGGCCTCGCCCTCTACAACGACACCGGCTCGCTAGTCACCTGGTCGAACAAATCAGGAACCCAGAATGAAAACATCAGCACCTTCCTGAATGAAGGCCACTACACCAGCCGCATCTACAGCTACAACACCTCGGCTGCCAACAACAACGGCGCAACAGCCTTCAATCTCAACATCAGCCGCCAGGCCGACTGCTTCGAACAAATCACCAACTGCTTGATTGATGACAGCAGCATTAAAAATGCCACGCTCAACTCAATCAAATACGACTACAACTTTGATCGCAACGACGTGATCGGCATCCTTAAAAGTGCTGGCGACTATGGATCTGTCACCAACACCGAACTGACCGATCTACAGCAATTCCACAACATATTCAGCGGCACGATGCGCGCTGATATTGCCGGCCTCTCTAAAAAAGTAGTCTTTGGCGATTCCAGCAACGCCTGGTACACCGGCTATGACAGCATCCGCGATGAACTCGGCAACCTGGAAGCCGGCACCAATACCCAGAGCCTCAATCTGCTGATTGGCAAGCACATGCTGGGCACCGATAGGCCCGAAATTCACACCGGCAGCTACACCCAGGCCGGAGGCACCCTGGAGATCGGTGGCTATAGCGCCAACGATATCGATCAGGGAGCAACAGGGTCCTGCTATTTCCTCTCCGCTCTTGCCGGCACCGCCGACAAAAAAGAGTCGATCATTGAGGACATGTTTGAGGACAATGGCGACGGCACTTACAGCGTTCGCTTCTACACCAATGGCCAGGCCGACTACGTCACCGTCGACAGCATGATGGCGACCAGAGCCGATGGCACCTATCTCCATGCTGATGCTGGCGATGGCACCGCAACCGACGCACTCGTGGCCGACAACAACGAACTCTGGGTTGCCCTTGCGGAAAAAGCCTATGCACAACTAAACGAGTCGGGTCGCCTTAATCAAGAAGAAGCGACAAACCGCTACGGCATTGCCTGGAATGAAGGCATCAGCTGGGGGTTCACCACCGACGCGATTACCCATATCACTGGACTCAATTCCAGCTGGGGCAATGCAAGCTCGTCCGGCTTAGGCGCAAACAATGTGAGCTCTTCGGAGCTGCAAACCCTCGTTAACAGCAACCGTGTCGTGGCTGCAGGATGGGGCGGTCACGCTCGCACCATCACGGGCTACAACGCCACCACAGGCCAATACACCATTCGCAATCCCTATGACCAAAACCACTCCACACTGACCCATGCACAATTGATCAGCCTGGGCGCACAGTTCAGCTGGAGCAACACCTGACTCCAGCAATCAGCCCAACACAACGATCACAGAGGTGGCTACGGCCACCTTTTTTCATGCAACCATTCACGCCACTGGGCCTTCAACCCCACTTTGAGAATGTGGGATTGAAGGCCCGAAGAATGATGGCAAAAATCGAACCAAAATTACATCAGAACAATTCCAAATTAACCCCATCATTTCCTCAATAGGCCTCAACATATTAGGTGATCAAAATGGGGTATATCTGAGCCACCCAGTCCAGTCGTGCACTGTTTGTTCCCAATGCATGACGCAAGAAAACTGGCTGTGAGCAAGATCACAAGCCGGCTTGATTTCGCTCAACACACAACGTGAGCACTGCGGAAAAACTGAGTTCATCCAGAGGCCACACCCCGCTCCGGTCTCCAACGTTCTCTCTTTCTCCCATGCTTGAGTTCAACCTCGACGGCGATCTCTTCACCGGTTTTGACGCCAGCAATGCTTATCAGCGCGTCGCTGGCGGAGACCCCTCCGCCTACGGCCTCTCCCAACAGAAAAACCTCCAACCAGGCTCTGCCTCCGATCCTCTAAGCGCCCAGGATCCGATCTCTGCTTTGGCAGACGACGATCAGAACCAACAAGCCGCCACACTCAAGCCCCATCGCCCTGCACTCTGGAACCAGGGCACACCCAGCCAGCACCACTCCAGCCAGCCAGCAGGCGTTGCCGCTGATCCCTCCCAGACCGATCAAGGCAGCGATCGCCAGCAAGACAACAGCGATCCAGCCCAGATCGATCAACTCACCGGTGGCCATCAAGACGGCCGCGCCATCGCGAGCGCACAACAGCCAGCCAGCGCTGAGCGACTTGAGCTCGCTCCAGCTGATCCAGCTGATCTCAACACCGCACCACCGCAGCTCGATCAACTCACCGGTGAGACGGAGGCCGGATTCTTTGGCTTCATGCCAATGCCAACCATCTTTGAAATTGATCCGGATGTGCTCTCCTATCTCGGCGAACGCGCGGAGGTGAACAACCTGCTCGCAGAAGACCGCTTTGATCGCGACCAATCCACCGGCACCGAAACCTTCTACAACTTCACATGGGGCAGCGGTTTTTCCGCCAATGAAGCCAGCGGCTACGACGTCACCGACAGCATCGGCAATGCAGCTGACATCGGCACCGTCGCCTATCGCGATGACAAGCAGGTCATCGGCACCGTTGGTTATGGCAGCGGCTGTAATCGTGACTACAACGATTTCTTCTCCTTCCATGCCGGCAAATCCGGCACCTACGACCTCTCCCTCTCCAACTTGGGCGCCAATGTTGGCCTTGCCCTCTATGACGACAGTGGTTCGCTGGTCACCTGGTCGAACAAGTGGGGAACCCAGGATGAAAACATCAGCACCTTCCTGAATGAAGGCCACTACACCAGCCGCATCTACAGCTACAACAGCTCAGCCTGGAACAACAACGGTGCCACTGGTTTCAACCTCAACATCAGCCGTCAGGCTGACCTCTTTGAACAGGTCACCAATTGCTTGATTGATGACAGCAGCGTTAAAAATGCCACTCTCAACTCAATCAAATACGACTACAACTTTGATCGCAACGACGTGATCGGCATCCTTAAAAGTGCTGGCGATTACGGCTCTGTCACCAACACCGAGCTCACCGATCTGCGCCAATTCTGGAACACCTTCAACGGCACCATGCGTGCTGATATTGCCGGCCTCTCCAAAAAGGTGGTCTTCTCCGATGACAGCAATGCCTGGTACACCGGCTACGACAGTATTCGCAATGAACTTGGCAACCTGGAAGCTGGTAGCAGCACCCAGAACCTCAACCTGCTGATTGGCAAGCAAATGCTCGGAACCGACAGGCCGATGATTCACACCGGCAGCTACACGCAAGCTGGAGGCAGTCTCTTTGTTGACGGTATTAACGCCGGTGATGTCGATCAAGGAGCGACAGGGTCCTGTTATTTCCTCTCCGCTCTTGCTGGCACGGCCAATGAAAAAGCCGAGCTGATTGAAGACATGTTCACCGACAACGGTGATGGCACCTACAGCGTTCGCTTCTACACCAACGGACAAGCCGATTACGTCACCGTCGACAGCATGATGGCGACCAAAGCCGATGGAACCTACCTCCATGCCGACGCCGGCGATGGCACCGCAACCGATGCCGTGGTGGCAGACAACAATGAACTCTGGGTCGCCCTGGCCGAAAAGGCCTATGCACAGCTGAATGAATCCGGCCGCCTCGGCCAACAGGAAGCCACCAATCGCTACGGCATTGCAAGCAATGAAGGCATCAGCTGGGGATCCCTAACCAATGGGATTGAGCATGTCACCGGTCTCTCCGCGACCTGGGGCAATGTCAATGCTTCCGGCATCAATGGCGTCAGTTCCGCAGAACTCCAAGCCTTGGTCAATGGCGACAACGTCGTCACCGTGGGCTGGAGCGGCCATGCCCGCACGATCATGAGCTACGACGACAGCACTGGTGAATACACCATCCGCAACCCCTATGACGAGAACCACTCCTCACTGACCCATGCGGAACTGATCAGCCGTGGTGCATTTGTGAGCTGGAGCAACACCTGACTCCAGCAATCAGCCCAACACAACGATCACAGAGGTGGCTACGGCCACCTTTTTTCATGCACCAGGGCCAAGACGCACAACGCAACCATGCCGTCTCACTGAACCAAAGCTCCAACCATCATCAAGCAGTGTCGTCTAGGTCATCACGCCAACCTCAGTGACTGGTGGCGCGATCCATCAACAACTCCGAGAGCTCCCACAGCTCCGCCGCCTTCTGCAGATCAGCAGCTTCAGCACTCGTGGCCTCCGCCTCAAGGTGATGCACACCGGGGCGGACCAATGTGTTGGCGATGTAGGTAAATCCGGGCGTGGCGCTGTCATCCATGACCAATTGCGCCAGAAGCCTGCCGGCGCCTTCGAGCGATTCTGTGATCCGAAACAGATCACGGGCCACCAGAGCGAAGGCCGCCATAGCCAGCGGATTTCGCCGGCGGTTGTCGCGGAAAAAACCACCACCACTACGGGGGATCACCAGACCGGGACTCCAGGCAATCACGGGAATCGCTCCATCCAGATGCCGGTTCAACTCCCGTGCCATCAGCAGATTGCAGAGCTTGCTGTCTTTGTAGGCCTTGTCGGCATCAAAACAATCGCTGCCATCCACCATCACGAAGCCTGCCCCAGCGCGTAGCCCCGCCAGATCTCCCAGGGCTGCCGGCCGGCCCACCTTGCCGCCGCCGCTGGCGGGGTTATGCACCTCCGAGGCCGTGATCACCAGGCGCGGGTTGGCTGACCGACGCAGCACGGGCATCAGGCGCATCGCAATCAACTGATGGGCCAGCTGATTCACTGCAAAGGTGAGTTCGATGCCCTGGCAGCTCCAGCGTGGCTGGCGGGCTCCGGCGTATTGGAGCCCTGCGTTCAGCACCAATGCATCGAAGGATGTGTCGCTCTCGCGGAGCTGATTGGTGATGTCAACCACAGCCGTGAGATCGGCCAGGTCGCAGATCAGAGTGCGGACGGCTCCGCCGAAAAGGCCCAACGTCTGATCAGCCCTCGCCTGGTTGCGGCAGAGGATCGTGAGCTCATGCCCTTGGGCGTTCAGGAGCCTGGCCGCCTCAAGACCAATCCCAGAGCTGCCGCCGGTGAACAAAATCCTGGCTGGTTCAACACGAGTCATGGAGCTTGAACACATAGAGCCGAGCGTCACGATCGCTCACCACATAGACCCTGCCACGGTCTGGATCGATGGCGATGCCCTCCGCTTTACGGATGCGCTTCGGCTTGTCGTTTGGTTGATCCTTTGGCTTGATCACCAGATCAAGGCGTTGGAGGACTGCATCGCCATGCCAGTCGTAATGGAACACACACTGGCCTTTGTCGCTAGTGATCCAAAGGGTGTCGCGATGCCTGTCGTAACTGAGGTCAGAGAAGTCCAGTTGATGCGTCCCCAGCTTCGGGTGTGAGAAACCATTCGCCTCCGTCAGCTGCCTCGATGACAGGATCGTGCTGCACGCCGCATCCAGTTCGATCAGCAGGCCTGGTTCAGCCTCCTTCACGACGAACACATGCTCATTCGTCGTATTGACCGTGATTCCCTCCAAGCCCTTGTTGTCAGGTGGATCCGGGAAATACGCCGCAAGACTGCCGTAGTGAGCCATCGCTGAGAGTGGACGTTGATGCAGGTCCCGGCGACTGACAATGTCAACCGTGATGAGCGAGTTGGTCTCTTCCTGCACAGCCAGGAGCTGAGTACCGTCTGAGCTGATGGCAATCCCTTCAAGGCCTTGTGCAGGGATGAAGAAGGAGTCGTTGAGCGACACACGACCTTCGAGATCCATGCAAAAGATGGCCTTGGTGTCATCACTAACGGTGTAAAGCGCCGTGCCGTCAGCGTTCAAGCTGAGGCCCGATGGTTCATTCAGGCCGATGCCTGGATCACGAATGCGGTGACTGCTGATCAGCTTGAGGCGTAGTTTCCCCATCAGCGACCCATGTCGCGACTCAGTCGATTCTGGTTGCTCGATCCAGTCACATGCAGGTTCTGCTGATCCGCTCCTACCAGCTCCTGCTCAAAGGCCTGGCCAGGGTGTTGCCCTTCCCCCGTCAGCACAGGCTGATCGGAGCCGGTTCCAGCCAGACACTGGCGGCAGAGCTGAGCAGGCGTCGCTGGCGCCGTCCCCTACTCGTGAGCGATCGCCAGCTGATGCAGCTGCAGCTTCCAGCAGCGTTGATCCGGGACCTGGAAGCCACTGGGCTGCCATGCAGCGTGTTTGATCAGGTGCTTGAAAACCCCACCATCGCCTGCGTGGAAGCCGGTCTGCAGTGCTACCGCCGCAACGGCTGCGACAGCCTGATCGCAGTGGGAGGGGGCTCGGTGATGGACTGCGCCAAGGGCATCGCCGCTCGCGTGGGCAACCCCTGGTTGCCTCTGCGCTGGATGGAGGGCCTCTTCCGGGTGCTCGCACCGCCGCCGCCCCTGGCTTGCCTCCCCACCACCGCGGGCTCCGGCTCGGAAAGCACGATCGCAGCGGTGTTCACTGACCCGCAACGGCACGGCAAATTCGCGATCGCCGACTTGAAGCTGCTTCCCAGACTCATGGTGATTGATCCAATGCTGATGCTGGGCCTGCCAGCAGCGATCACCGCCGCCAGCGGCATGGATGCCCTCACCCACGCCGTGGAGTCGTACATCGGCCGCAACGGCAGCGCCTGGAGCCGGCGCAAGGCCCTCTCGGCGCTGAGGCGGATTCACCGCTGGCTGTTACAGGCCCATCGCCATGGCAGAGATGAGAATGCCCGACTGCAGATGGCTCTAGCGGCCCATGAAGCCGGTGCAGCCTTCACGCGCACCAATGTGGGGTATGCCCATGCCATCGCCCATGCGCTGGGCAGCCTTTACGGACTTCCCCATGGCTTGGCCAACGCCATCGTGTTGCCGGAGGTGCTGCGCTGGTCACACCCCTGTTGCGAGCAGCAACTCGCCGAAATGGCCCGGGCGATCGAACTCGAAGGCAGCGATGGCAGCGAGCAGGGGCTGGCACTGACCTTCATCGCCTGGATCGAAGCACTCAAGCAAGATCTTGGGATCCCTGCCACTGTTGCCGAGCTTCGCGAGGAGCACATCCCTCAGATCAGCCGTAGCGCTCTAAAAGAAGCCCACCCTGGCTATCCAGTGCCACGCCTGATGACGCAGACGGACTGCGAGGCCCTGGTCTCCCGTCTACAAGACCACAGCGACAACTGCTTTCGATAATCCTGCCCAGCGATCAGGAACGCTGGGCAGAGCACAGCTTCATTCCCAATCGGCTAGATCATCGACGGCCAACGTTGGGCTCAACCACCGTTGCAATAACGAACCGCTTCGGCGTTGGAGCGGCCATCAGCGACAACAGCCTCGACACAGCCGTTGAACAGCTTGCTCTCCTGCTTCACGGCACAAAGCCCGAAGGCAATCGCCGCCAGGGAGATGGCGGAGACCACCGTGGCTGAGATCTGGATCACGCCGTAGGTGAGCATCGCCCGCTTGTTGCCCTTGCACGACTGTTGTTGGGTGGAGGCGTCAGACATCGCGATTGAATCGGTCTTAAGACCCTATGGATCCAAAGACAGCACAAGAGAGTCTTAGGGGGATGGGATAACCGCACAGCGCAAAGTGAGCCTGATCACCATTGAGTTCGAGCAGCGGGGCGATCGTGAAGGCACGGTGAAGGACAACCCAAAAAACGTCACCACCGTTCTGACCTGCGTCTGCCATATCCGAAAGCCCCGTCCCCAAGGCGGGGCTTTCCCTTGGGCCGACCACGGTTGTTGCAGCGTTGCGCCCCAGCCCTCGGCACTGTTGTGGCGCACCACAAGCTGCAATCGCTAAGCAGCCAACCAGGGCAAGCGAATCCCGCAGGCTTCGAGGGGATCCATCACCAACTTGTTGAGCGCACGCCCGAGCAGCACTTGCGGTTCATCGCTGCGTATAGGAATCACAGGGTGCAGCCGGTTACCAGGCAGGCCGAAGCCCCTAACAATCCCGCGCCGAAGCAGTGAATTGCCTGCTTCCAAACCGCAGACATAGGCGCGTTCCTGGCAGAGCCCCTTGGCACCGTGTTCCTTCTCGCCCATCCGCACCCAGTCTCCAGCGCAGACCACAGAAGCCAGAGACGTCTCCAGCGGTGGCCGCTTGCTGAAACTTCCTGGCGAGAACAAAGACACCGACCCCCGATAACGCCGCACCTCCTGGTCCACGACCTGGGCACTGCGGAAACCAGGCTGCGCCATGGGCAGCAGATCCTGCATCAAGCAAGCAACGATCTCCTCATCGCTGAGATCTGCGATCGCCGAGGCGTTGTAGAAGTCGCTGGCAACCACAGACCCCTGTGGACTCTGATCAGCCCACAGCGCCTGCTCCGCATCCCGCTGCAACTGATCCAACATGAAGAAGGTGGCTCCGGCACCCTTCAGGGCAGTGAAGCGAGAGAACACATTGGCGGGATCGGCAACCGGGACGTAGCGATCCAGCCACAAACGGATCGAGACCACATCGATGGATCCAAGCGTGCCGGCACGAACCAGTTCTGGCACCAAGGCAGCGCACTGCGGTGATTGAGCCATCAAGGCCCCCATCCCTTTGGCACCAACCGCAAGCACCACGGCATCCACATCCTCAATCACACCGACGTTGGCGGTTGTGACCGAACAGGTCTCCACCGAACAGATCGTGTGGATGTCATCCGAGAGGTTGAGGCGAGTGGCGAGGGTGCCACCCAGCACTTGAAGCTGATGCTCTGAACACAGCCGTTTGCTCAGGGGCGCAAACACATGTTCAGCGATGCTTTTGGACTTGATCCAGCGCACATCAAAGGAGTCTTGATGGGCCAGGGCGTAGTAATAAAGGAGCTCCATCGTGACGGCAGCCGACAGCTCCTCCGGCGGCTTGAACAATCCCACTAAGAGGATCGGCCGCAGAAATTCATCGATCATGCGATCACTGATCCGCAGCTGCCGAAACAGCGTCAGCGCATCGATCGCGTCGTAGTTGCGGTAAACCCGATCACTACGGTTGAGGTCGAGCATGGCGTAGAGAAGACCCGCGATGCTGAGCCGATCCTGAACCGGGAGCCGCTTGAAGTTGTTGAGCGTGGCGAAGGCTTGACCCAGTGGACTCGGCAAGAACGGCGCATCGCCGAACACAGGTGCAGTCGCCTCCAGACCTTCGGGTGACCAGAACGCACTGGTGGTGAATTCGGTAAAGATCGAGCCGAGCCCGAGCTCACTGGTCAGCGCATTGATGTTGGGATAGTCCTTCCAAAAGCCCCGGGTACCGGCCTCGAACGGCTTGCCACTGTGACTGGTCAATGGCTTGATGCCAGTTGGATCGGCCAACCCATCCATCAAGGTGACACGAACACCGGCTTCGCAGAGTGTCTTGGCCGCACCCCAACCTGCCCAACCGGCTCCAATCACCACCACATGGGATGGCTTGCTGCCAGGGGTGGTCGCCTCGGTCATAGAGCTGAACTCGATCAGCTCAATTTAGAAAAGTGAACCCATGAGCCATGGGTTCACAGAGGAAAACAATCTCAGCTCCAACGTTGATGAAAACGACGTCTGCATCGTTTTGAGCTGATCGAACGCAAACGCACGGCCTGGGCTGAGCGCCAGACGATTCACAACTGGATCATTGGAGCTAGCAGAGCCCAGCTTGCGGCTGCTTAAGACTTCTCAGCCTCAGCGATGCAATTCTCCTCGGAGTCCGTCGCTTGGTCGTCATCAGCCACCGCTTCTTCGCAGTCTTGCTCGATTTGCGCCACAACGAAATCGGGAGCGACTGGAGCCGCGAAAGCCACAAAAGGGGCTGCCAGGGCAACAACCAGTGCAGCGAGTGCAGTTTTCATTGGATTGGTAGAGCTCTCTGAAGGCTTAGCAATCAGGCAAAACCTTGTCAGCTGGTGATCAAACTCTTACAAGGCGAGCCAATACCTCAAAGCCAAGAGAATGTCGCGTTGAAGGTTGAGACAACAGCCTGAGCACCAGAGGCATAAAAAGGCGAGAAACAATCCTGAACAGGTCCACTGACCGTGCCAATTAACAGTCTGATTGCAACAAGACGAATGAAGCGCAAATGAATACTGCAACAATGGCAAGAGTCAGTCTTCAAGCAGGCCTGATAGGACAATCATCTCACGTAGGGCTTATCTAGTGCAAACAATAGTGGAACACAAATAGCGGAGAGACAAACCGCAGCATCAGAGAATCAGACAGATCAAACCTATGGAGTTACAACACATTCACAAACAGGTTCACCAGCCTCTGTGATCACGATGTAGGCAACTGACGTCATCAAACGAGGGCACTCCAGTGAGGCAGAGAACGCCAACGGAGGGAAGGAGGTGTGCGAATGAAAGAGAAAGAAATTTTGGCCTGGCTGACAATCACAACATGATCCACTAACAAGAAGAAGGGAACCCACGGCCTACCGAGCATTGGGGAATCCAGCCAACTGCCTCAGGAGTGCTGGGACGCCGAAAGTCGGGATGTCAGTGGCTTCACTCAGTGGCTTCACTTTCGCGCTTTCCCTCTGCCTCAATGCCATCCAACCTGGTTCTCAACGCCGACCCTGGTGTCTGCCCAGCCTTACGCACCTGGATCGAGAACAACGCAGACCTTCTCGTTGGCTTCAGTTTGCAGGTCGCTGAGGATGTCCAAGCAGAACTCCAGTTGCACAACACAGCGCTGGCTCTGAATATCTCGTCTAGCCGAGCCATCAAAGAGGGTGGCGACATCGCTTTAGCGTCGGCAATCCTCCAGGGTGAAATCAGTGGTCTGATTCACTTTCCATCACCCACCAGTGAACGATCGGCCTCAGTGCTCTCCGAGCCTCTGGTGCGAGCGGCCCTGCTCAGCGACCTTCCCATCGCCCTGAACCCAGCCTCAGCGTCTGCACTGGTGCGAGGAATCAAGGGCAGCCGACGGGGGTATCTGATTTTTAACCCCGTTGCAGGCCAGGGCAATTCAGAAGCGGAGTTGGCAGAGATCCGCGCCTATCTGGAACCGCAGATCATGCTGCAGATCTGGATGACCAAACAAGGTGTTGATCCTGCTGAGCAAGCTCGGGATCTGATCAAAGAGATCAAGGCGTTCGATCAGACCGGAGAGGGGGAATCCATTGTGATCGCCTCGGGTGGCGATGGAACCGTCGGCGCCGTGGCCAGTGCCCTACAGGGCAGTGGAATTCCACTGGGCATCATCCCCAGGGGAACAGCCAATGCCTTTTCCGTGGCCCTCGGCATCCCAACAAGCCTCAAAGCCGCCTGCACAAACCTCTTACTCGGCAACACCCGTCGGGTGGATGTGGCACTGTGCAACAACAAACCGATGATCCTGCTCAGCGGCCTGGGATTTGAGGCGGGGATGGTGAATAAAGCGAGCAGAGAACTGAAAAACATTCTGGGCCCGATGGCTTACATCTTTTCGGGCGCACGCCAGATGGTGGACCAAAAGCCCTTCCCGGCCACCTTGCGCATGGAAGGGAAGGAACACAAAGTCGAGGCCAGTGCGATCACCGTGGCCAATGCTGCGCCAGCCACATCGGTGATGGCCCAGGGTTTTGGTCAGGTCATCCCAGACGATGGCCTGTTGGAAGTGATTGTTGCGTCCCCAAAAGACAGGATTGGGGGTTTGTCCGTGCTCACAAGTCTGGCTTGGTCGGCCATCCTCAATAACGCATCCCACCATGACAACATCGTCTGTTTTCGAACCAAGGCTCTAGATGTGGAGCTGAATGAAAACCAGAAATTGGTGGTGGATGGAGAAATCACTGAAACGCGCTCCCTTTCGATCTCCGTAGAACCGGGTGCTCTGGTCGTCGTGGCACCGATCCGGCTCAATCCTTGAATCTCGCCAGCGATCCTTCCATCCAAATCAAAATCCAACGGATGCAGGACCGTATCCGTTGGGGGCATCCCGCCCTGCAGACGCGCGGCATCGACCAAACCCAGTTCGTCCTGGATCACCACCATCAGCCATCAGAACAAGACGGGGCGTTTCATTTTCTTGTCGTTGGCGACAGCGGAACCGGTCGTCATCGCCTTCACAGCCCCCCGCGTCGCATCGCTGAACGGCTACTGGAGCACAAACAGGATGCCGCCTTTCTGCTGCATACCGGTGATGTCGTGTATTTGGTGGGAGCAACGGCTCAGTACCAACGCAATTTCATCCGCCCCTATCGCGAGTGGTTGGTGGACGGAATGCAGTGGGAAACCGTCAACCCGAAACAGCTGACATTCAATCAACCCTTCCTGCCTGTTCCCGGCAATCACGATTACTACGATCTGGCCTTTCCGATCAGACTGGTCGCAGGCTTAACGCTCCCGTTTCGCCAGCATCTGCAATGGTTTCATGATGTGGATGCCGGTTGGCGTGGCTCCCGTCAGGGCGAGGCGTATGCCCGCGCTTTTCTGGATGTGCTTCACGACATTCCTTCAGCCAAATTGGCCCACCATTTGGACACGGTTTACAGCGCCGAGTGGAACGGACGGCGCTGCCTTCGCTACCGCCCGGGAGTGCAGACCTGTCTTCCCAACCGCTACTACCGCTTTCGCCATGCGGGAGTGGATGTCTTCGCCATCGACTCCAACACACTGATCGCTCCACTGAAGCAGTCTGGAAATCACACGGAGCTCATCAAAGAACTGAAGGCCCTGAAGCAGGAACAAGCCCAACGCTTTCAGGAGCTGGCGAGTCTCCGCAATGAAGAGGAGCGAGATGGGGTGATGGACGAACTCGAAACACTGCAGGAGGAGTTACTGGATCGTCAGCGGCGGCTCAACACGCCCTCAACGGTCGACCACGAACAATTGCAATGGCTACGGGATGGGCTGATCGAATCACACCAAGACCCATCCAGCCGAGGACGCATCGTGATGCTGCACCACCCGCCTTATGTGAGCGAAAAAACAAAATGGAATCAGGCCGATACCCAGGCGATCCGACAACGCCTGCGAGAGGTTCTGAACGATGTAGCCAAGACGATCGGCCAGAGCAAGCACCCCCTGGTCGATGTGGTGTTGAGTGGCCATGCCCATTGCATGGAAGTGCTGCGTAGCCATGAAACGGGTCATGCCGATCGCAACCTCAATTGGGTGATCTGCGGAGGTAGCGGCTATGGGCTTAGGTCCCAACGTCGCGATGGAGCAGTCCTGGAAGAGCGCAATCAATCAGATCAGCTGAGGCCTGTTGCCAGCAGCGAACTCTTCATCGGCAGGAACTGGAGAAAGGGAACCAGTGCCTACAGCGGACTTCGGGTTGACATCTCAGCAGGTCGACCACTCCGGATCCAATTGACACCACTGGTCTCCTACCGAGACAACGGCTGCTGGCACGACGCCGCCTTGCCCTCGATCCCCCTACCGATGCAGTCAGCACAGACGCCATAACGGCATCAAGCGATCAAGGTCCGCACCCAGATGTGCTGGGAGAAAAGCGGAAGCATGTGCTGACTGCACAAGGATGCAAGCCCGCCTCTCGCTCGTCCAGCTGGCTCAGACCGTGACGAGACCATCTGTCTCTGTCCCATCACTGGAGTGGACAGCCAGCGACCAACAGGCTCAGAATGAGAATGATTCCCGCTTGCGGGTCGAAGCTTTTCCAGCTGTCGATCAAGGGGACGGAGTGAATCGCAGTGCCCTTTCGGGGCAGGAGGTTGGACCAAACGCCATGACCAACAAGCAAATCGCCTGCTTAGGCCTGAAGGCCTGCATCCCAGCACCATGAGCCAGACCTGGTTGATCTCAGGCCCTCCAGGCTGTGGAAAAACCAGCTGGATCCTGACGACGATCCGGAGCCACCCGGGTCCCTGTGGTTACTTACGTCTCTCAGGACTGTCAGAAGACGGGCTGGAGCAGGGGCACAATGCAGGCATCGATTTGGCCTGGCTGAGGGATCAACGACCCCAGCTGCAAGACCTCTCCCAATCAGATCAGCAGTGTGCAGACCGCGCAGACGACCAACTGAATCTGATTGAACTGCAGCAATATCGCCCACCAACTGATCCTGGTGTCGATGGAATCGATCCACGCATCAGCAACCAACTCAAAGCTCTGCAGCTCGAACCTGATCGCGCCCTGCACTTCGGGAGGGAACCAGAACTGCCCGAGCAGGACACCTTGGAGTTCAACAGACTTGAAGCCTGGAATCTCAGTCTTCACAACAGTGTCTGGGACCCCAACAGTCTCAGCAGTTTCTGGTTTGAGTTGGTCAATGGAGCCTATGGAGATGTTTATCGCGCCAAAGCATTAATGAACCTTCCGGACGGTCGCGCGTTCTTCTGTAATTGGATCGTCAGCCAGCAGGGATCGCAGTTCCTGCCTCTAGAGCGTGTGGAACCGCCAACGGGGCGCCCCGATCGAACCTCAGAGCTTGTCGTACAAGGCAAGGCTCTTGATAGCAACGGGATTCAATCCACAATCAACGACTGCCTGTTGAGTGATGCAGTTCTAGACATGCATCAAGCCCCGCTCCGAGAACAACAACCAGATCTATTCCAAGCCAAGAGGTGACCATGGCTCACGCGGTAATTTCCTGTCTCCACGCCAACCTTGCAGCCGTTGAAGCGGTGCTGGATGACATTGACCAGCAAGGAATTGAAACCATCACCTGCCTCGGGGACCTCGTGGGCTATGGCCCCCAACCCAACGAAGTCGTTGAGCTGGTTCGCCAACGCGCCATCCCCACCTGCCAAGGCTGCTGGGATGAAGACATCATCGATGGCCTCAATGCTTGCGAATGCAGCTATCCCTCGCAACTGGCAGAGCGGCGTGGCCATCTCGCCCACCAATGGACTGAGGCGAAAATGACAGCAGACAACAAGGCCTTTCTGGCCAGCCTGCCGACCTCCATACGGCGAGACAAGCTTCTGTTCGTTCATGGCAGCCCCAACAGTCAGCACGAATATCTCTTGCCTGACATGAATGCATTCGCGGCCCTGGAACGGGTTGAAACAGCGGGTGCAGAAACACTCTTCTGCGGACACACCCATCAGCCCTATGTGCGTGAACTGCGGGGCGGCTCCATTCGGGTGCGAGTGCAACACCACGACAGCAGCAGCTCAGAGGAGCAGGAAATGACGCTGCCAATGCGACGGATCGTCAATGCAGGATCGGTGGGCGAGCCACGCCACGGCAACACCCAAGCCACCTACGTCATTCACGATGAAGCAACGGGCGATTTAACGATCAGAGAGGTGAACTACGACGTGGCAAAAACATGCCAGGCCATCATCGATGCCGGCTTACCTGAAGTCTTTGCCTGGCGATTAAGCCACGGCTTTGAATATGCGGAACGGGCTGACGATGCCAGCCATGTGTGTGAGCGCTGATGGAACGCTGGGCACTGGTGAGTGGGTTGGGCGGAGATCTCGAGGTCTACGAACAGATCCAACGTGAACTGAAAAAGAGCCGCGGGGTGGAGCGTCTGTTTGTGCTCGGTGATCTAATCGGACCGAAGCACAACAGCGATGCACTTCTAAAGAGACTGCAGGAGCCCGAACGCGGCGATCTACAACCGGAATGCATCTACGGCTGGTGGGAGGAGCAATTGCTGGCCGAACGTGGATACCGCGGTGAGAGAACAGCGGAGGCACTGCGCATCAACCATGACAATGATGCGGTGGAGGGATTATTAGCTTCGGTGGATTCAGGGCACATGACCTGGCTGGCATCGCTGCAGTTCGGCTTTATTGAGCTGGATTGTGCTCTCTTACATGGCAGCTCAGCCGACGTGGGCGACGAGCTGAAGCCAACCAGCTCTCCGTTAATCCTGCTCGATCGCCTCACCCGTCTGGATGTCAACCGATTGTTCACTGCCAGGAGTGCGCAGCAGTTCCGTCTTGAGCTGAATGGGGGAGCCATCGATTCCCACATCAAAGATCTCAATGGGGAACAGCATCAACAACAGGCGGTGCCCAAACGAAGCGTGATCGGGATCGGTTCTGGCGAGTTGTTCAGCTTGTATGCACCGGGCAGTGATCACATTGAATTCCTAAAAGCCGGAGGCAAACCAGTGTCTCGAGGCTTGGGTTTCGGCTGAGAGAGACGATCTTGCCGTCAACCAATGCGTTGGTTGCAATCATTTTCCTTGTCGAGAAGACCCGAACACAACAGCGAAAACGCCAAACCTTGGCGAGCACCAACCACCTTGGCCAGGCTTGGCAATCGAGAGACAGCTTTGCTGTGCGGCCTGGGGGGATACGCCACCAAGGCCGCGAGCCAATCCAGTCGAACCATCCGTTTCTGAAGAGGCTCACCACCAGCCTGAAGCCACTCTCAGCGCATCGAAACACCATCAAAGGCGAGCCTCAGTCCGGCCCACTAGAAAGTGAGCACGCAAGCTGCGCACGCTGTGCCCAAGGATCCCCTGAGGTTCCGAGAGGGGGATGGGCCACTCAACCGGCCAGGGCCTGGTTGAGGTTGTTAATCAGGTCAACGGCGGGGTTCGGCCTTGCGCACACCGATCTGGCGGCCCATCCACTCAACGTCTTGCAGATCGTTGATGGCGGCCTGTTCGTCGGCCTCATTACGCATGTCCACGAAACCGAAACCACGCTTTCGGCCTGTCTCGCGATCCAAGGGTAATGAGCACTTGGTCACCTCGCCGTACTGGGAGAAGAGATCCTCAAGGTCTTCCCGTTCAGCATCCCAAGAGAGGTTCCCGATGAAAATCGTCAAAAAACTGGCCGTATGAGTTCTTGAGAAGCCTGCCACAGCATCGATCCCGCTGTGGCAGTGCCTGGCAGATGAACAGGCAACGCAACAACCCACTACCCCATCACTTCAGGCAATGCACTCTCTTCTGCGTTCGGATACATGGTTTTTGCCAGCACGAGAAGCTCAGAAGCCGTGCTGTGATCTCCCTCTTGACTGAGCAGTTGGATGAGAAGAATGAGTTCTGCGTAATCAGCGGTAGCGGTGCCATTGAGCAACCCCCGTGCAGTGCCACGGGCCACAATCAATTCCAAGGTCATGCTCATGGGATCAAGCTGACACCGATAAGGAGGTCACCGCCAAAACAGCAGAGTTTTGAACGCTATTGAGGCGGGGTGTCAGGACATCAACAAGATTGAGCTGCAGACGCAAGAACCGAAACAGAGCCTTCAGGCCAACACCCATTTTGAGCGTTGAGGAGTGTCCCTCAATGATCAGAAACGAAAACTTGTTTTCAACAAGCCGCCAAGCTGGCTGAACGTGTCTCCGAAGGAAGTGTTCTGACCATAAGGACGAGACAAATAGAACAAGGCAGGTGTCACACTAATATTGTCAGTGACATGAAATTGATACCACCACTCCCAAACATAGTTGCCATCTCTTGGAGCTTCCCCATTCTCCAGACTTGTCGCAAACACAGGCTGGCCCACTGCAATTCCAGCTTGGTTGCTGCGCAGGAACACATCACTCCACTCGAGTGCCAGAGTCCAGGATTGACTGGTGGATACCAGACTGTTTTGATCAACCAATGGATCATTAAAAACACTGCTTTCATAGGCAGTATTATTGATACCCCAACCCAAGCTGATTGATGGAATCCAACCGCTGTCTTGAGGCTGCCAATATCCACTTAGAGCGAAGGCCGATGTCGTACCAGGGTTTGCATAACTTTCTAAAGTAAAGTTTGAGCCATACACAATGATGTCATTGCCATTTTGGATCAAGGAATAGATCGCAGCAAGTCCTAATCCATCAACTTCATATCCTATCTGAAGAGTCCCAGTACCTCCAGAGCCATGGCCAGAAATCCCTCCATTAAAGGAATTTGACAAGGCACCATTGGCAGCAACGTAATTAGCAGTGATGCTGAATCCATGCCGGGACCAACTGATCCCAGCGCCTGACCCTAGGTTCATATTGTAGGCACCAGGCGCACCATTCAAGGTCAGTACATCCAAAACACTGCTACTGGGGTACACACTTGGCCAGATCGCAAGCATGTCTTCCTGGCCAACATTGGCGCCAATGGTGAAGGTCAAGTCAGGTGAGAATGGGAATGTATAAAAGAGCTTTTCAACAATCACATGATTGGGCGTATCGCCTTCCTGAAAGGCTACTGAGAGCTGAGAGAGAGGGCTGGGTCCACCCCCACCAAAAACGCTCAATCCACCGTCAAAGTCACCGACCCGCAAAACCGCAATTAAATTGTCCTTACCGGTGAAACTTGTGTTGAGAATTAGATCCTGATTGTAATTAAAAGTAGTAGCCCCATACAGCGCGTTCGACTGATCGACAGACTCCTGCTCGGAATCCTGCTTTGTCATTCCTGCGAAACGATTAGCACCAATGACAAAGGTGATCTCAGCCTCCAGCTTGGTGGTGGTGGCGAACTGGGTGGCTTCCAGTTCGCCAACGCGAGCTTCCAGACCGTCAACGCGGCCCTTGAGGATGGCGAGTTCACGCTCGAACTCTTTCATCAGGCGCTTCAGCTCGTCGGTCACTTCAGTGATCCGGTCGAGGCAAGCGTTCAGCAGTGCGGCCGCTTCAAAGCGGGTCATCGCACGGTTGCCGCGGTAGGTGCCGTTCGGGTAGCCGGCGACACAGCCGTAGCGCTCGACCAGGTTGGACAGAGCCTGGTAAGCCCAGTCGGTCGGAACCACATCCGAGAACTGGGTGATGCTGGTGACCTGATCTTGGCTGGACAATGGCGAACCAGCAGCAAAGCCAGAATTGGTATTGAAGCTCAATTCAGCTGAAGCCGACCCCACCGAAAAAAGAGAAGCGAATGCCCAACCAAAACCAAATCGAACCAAAATATGCTTTGAATTCATCGCGATAAAAAGATGGCGGACACAAGTTCCGCCACAAAAGAAATGCCAGAAGATTCGTCTAGAAGAATCTTTTCAATCACCATCAACAGAAATTGTTCCGTCAATCAATGATGGCAACCCATGCAAAAGCGAGACCGATACCAATCCAGATTCCAGCACCCAGGCGCTGACCCTGCTCACCCAACCAGTTGATCACCTCTTTGGATGCTGTCGTCACAAGCAGGAGTAGTGCACCCTGAGCAATCAGAAGGCCTAAGAAATAGGTGGCAAGGGGTGTGGGTTCGGCACCAACAATGGTGCTTCCCAGCAGGAAACCATGCAGACCGATCAAAGGAAGCAGCCACTGCACCGGCACCAGCGCCAGAGCCATCAGCCCCTCGATCACCAGCGATAGGGAAACAAGCGCTTCCGCCCAAGGAGCGATGGCATCGGGCAGTGGAATGAACTGGGAGAGGGCACTACCTGCAAGCCCCACAGCAAGCAAGGGGAGCACCCATTTAATGGGACGACGCAGGCCAATAAAGGCGACTGCGAGCAGGAACAAAAGATGGTCTGGTCCCAGCAGTGGATGCCCAATACCGCTTAGCAGTCCTTGCCATGCCGTCAGGCCGGTACTGTCACCCATTCCAAAGGGATGGTGAGCATAGGCAGGAACGGCAATGGAAGCAGCCAAAAGCAGGGGAGCCGACAACAGCCCAGCCTTCTGAACGGCCAGCAACGGTCGCAATGAAGTCAAGATCGATCCTCGTCGAGTGGAAACCTGGCGGGCGTTCTGACTGGCACCAACAAGAAAGAGGTGCATCACAGCTGCGGGACAGTGACGGATTCGCACCGTTCTTTCCCCGTTTCCTTCAGTGGCTGATCCCCACCAAAACCAGAGGCTTTAACCTATCAAATCCAGGCCGTTTTGTAACCAATGCACACCACCTGCCCTTCTGACAAGGTGCAGCAGATCTAAAGTGATAAATGATTCAGGATGGGGGACCAGGGCTAGCAGATACTCCTTAATCCAATCAAGCAAAAGCCTTCGGAGCAAGCTTTTGGTAACAGCAACAAGACTTGCAATCTGCGATCAAGCAATTTAACTAGCCAGCTTGAGAAGCAGATGAATCTCTTCCGAAATTCTGTATTCTGATCCAACTGATACTGATGCCTCAACCGAACCAGCCAATCGGATGAAAAATCACGATCAAGACTGTGATGGCATACCCCAATGGATTGCGATCGGCATTGCACCCAGAGGGATCGTGGCCATCGGCATCGTTCCGATGGGTGTGATCACCGTTGGCGCTGTGGGGATGGGCATCATCAATATCAGCCTTGTCGGCATGGGCGCTCTGTCGGTCTGCTTCGTCGGGATGGGGCTCTGGGGTACTGGTGTTCAGTTCATGAGCCTTTAAAGCCAAGTGACGATGGGGCACAAAAAAGCCCCTGACCAATGATCAGGGGCTTCAAGCTGGGAACGATCGTCGCTAAGGACGCAGCTGAGCAACCAAGAATCAAGCCCAACCTTTGGAGGACTGAGACTCAACATAAGCAGCAACATCAGCAATATCGTCAGCGCTCAGCTTGCCGCCAAAAGCAGGCATACCGTTCTTGCCGTTGGTCACCTGATAAGCGATGGCTTCTTCGTGGCCCTCGTTGTAGCTGGTGAGATAAGACTTAAGGTCGTCTTGCTGAAGGGTGCGCTGGCCATTAACGACGTTGCCTCCACCCATGTGGCAAGCCGCGCAGTTAGCCGAGAAGATCTGCTCTCCATGAGCAGAATCGGCAGCCATGGCAAAAGAAGGCGCCACAAGACCAATCAGAGCAGCAAGGGCGATCGAGAGCAGGTGTCTCATCATCTAGGTAGGAAGACCTACCTTCTTTAGTCGCAGATGTCCCCAAAAGCACAACCAGCCCCCGCATTCTTTACTTTCCTTTTGTATCAAGTGAGCCAGCCTCAACCAGACTGCAGCGCAACTCAACAGTGCCGACCTTGAAGTGGCTCCATGCAGCTCTGATCGGGCTTTTCGCCTGTGCTCTGATCGGCTGGCCGGCCCAAAGGGTTGAGGCATGCGTGGAGGGCCTTTCCTGGGGCATGCCCTTAGAGCAGGTGCGTGACCACCTCGGCCAAAGCCAACCCGTGGACGATGAGCAGCCCCATCGCTTTGTTGCCAGCCATGTGCTGCTGGATCGTCTTCCCGTCTCCAGCGTCACGTTTGACCTCGACGAGACCAACGGCCTGCAGTCCCTGGCCTATGAGTTCGCCATCGATGACATGAGTGAGGTACTGGCTGGTCTGCGGGCAAGGCATGGCCAACCGCTCAGCACCAGTTCAGAAGACCAAGACCAAAGCGAGCAGGTCTGGGTTTGGAATACAGGTGAAGACCTGATCACAGCCGTCAAACATCAAAGTGCCGAACAGGCAAAGTTCCTGATCTCGTATCGACAAAGCAGGCTTCGCCCAGAAACGCTCTAAAGCGATCATCAGACCGGCCCAGCAGGCATCTTTGGGGCGAACAAGTGGCCCAAGCACATGACAATCATGCTGTATAGCCAACCACAACTCAGCAGGAGATGACTAACCAAAGCCTTGGCAATCCTTCAGCAATATCGATCAACAATTGATCAAGATTCAAACGGTAACCTTGTATCCAAGCGCGAACACTCCTAGTTCAATCGTGTGCCTCTGAATGCAATCAACACGACGTGATTGGGCAGGGATGCCATCACATCTGGATACCATGCATCCTGGCCCCGTGAACCTTGGCACTGCTCTGGGATTCTGCCAGTGGACCAGACTTAATCCATGTGAGGTCGAAGCCCCGCACCTCATTGCCGCGTTCTGATTTGCACAGATCAGGGCATCAAGCCGAAACAGGCTTGGCCTGGAAATTCCAGTGTTCCTCATCCTCAAGCCAAAGCTCCCACGCAAATTGCTTGCCCCTGCTGGTGGAGAGCTTGCCGCCGAAACCAGCAGGAGAGGCGCTATAGAGATCGATGATGGCGTTGGCAGGTTCACCGTCTCTTGTGAACAGGTCAGTGACCCGATGCCCTAACCGTTCGGAGAGATCGGCTTTGAGGTCATCCAACGTCATCAGGGTTCGTCGAGAAATCCAGAATGAGATCACCGTGTTCATCACGGGTGATCACAAAGCCGAAGCCATCGAGCCGACCACTCCAGACCCCTTGGTCAGGATCGTAATCAAGCCCCTGCTGTTGCTCCACGGTGTGATCAAACAACTGTTGAAAACAATGGCCAGCGACAACTGCCGCCTGCTGCTCATCCATCTCGTCAAGCTCATGCGACTCGACCGAACACCCCTCCAGGAGCTCGGCATCAATCACATTGCCAACGCCCAAATCGGCAACGAGGGCCTCCAGGGCTGCAAGGGTTTTCGTTTCAGGCATGTGTGAATCATCGCTTAACGACAGCCGGAAGCGCGACCAGGGAGCACCTGGGCAAGCACCGTGGTGAGCGCTGTATCCACACTGAAGGTCCGAACACCAAGGTGAACTGGCTTCGCCACCACCGATTGGGCGAGGTCAAGCTCAAACGGCACAAATCCACCCTCGGGGCCGATCATCACAACCGCCGGCTGAGCCAAGTGATCTGCCAGAGAGATTGGAGCACCCATCTCAGCGATCCAACAGGGACGACCTGCACACAGATCCACCAGTTCATCTTCCACAAAGGGGCGGAAACGCTGATGCAAATGCACCCGAGGGGGCTGGGTGTCACGTGCCCGTTCCAAGCCAGACAGCAAAGCCTCTTCGATTTTTTCAGGCTTCAACAATGGGCTTTGCCAGTAACTCTTATCCACCCTGGCGCTGTTGATCAGATGCAGGTTCTCCACCCCGAACTCGGCAACCGTGCGCAGGATTCGTCGCAGCATCTTCGGCCTGGGCAAAGCCAGAACAATGTCAAAACAATGACGAGGAGGGGGCAAATCTTCGAGCTGCACCGTCAAGATCACGGTGTTCTGCTCAATGGACTGAACCACAGCCTCGCCGACCCGCCCATCCAGAATGCCAACCCTGAAGGCATCACCAACGCTGGCCCTGAGCACACCAATCAGATGGGCAGCACGATGATCAGAAATCAGCACCCGCTCGGCGTCGAGCCAATCGTCTCGCTGATGCAGCAGAACAATGTTCATGCGAGCACGAGAAGCCAGGTGAAAGCAGCAGCCAGGCTAGGAGGCGTTGAGGCTTGCGCTCACTGAAACCAAGGTCAAACCTGGACGCAATCGAAGCTGGCTGGCGAGGGAGAACGACACTAAAGAGAGCCCCTCAAAGCCAATCCGCATGACCACAATCGAATGTCGCTATAGCGGCAATCTCCACTGCGACGCCCGACACGGCCCATCAGGACAGCACCTGCAGACCGATGCACCAAAGGATCACGACGGCCTGGGGCAAACGTTTTCTCCCACTGACTTGTTGGCCACATCCTTGGGAACCTGTGTGCTCACGGTGATCGGCATCACGGCGAAACGTCGTCAATGGAATGTGGAGGGAGCTAGCGCCAGGGTGACCAAAATGATGACCCCAGAGGGTCCGCGCAAGATTGCATGCCTCAAGGTCGACGTGCACCTACCCGAGCAATGTTCCCCGGATCAACGTCGGTTGCTGATGCGCATGGCCGAAGACTGTCCGGTCAAACGCAATCTGGAGGGAGCGCTGACAATCGAGCTGAACTGGACTTGACCAGCAATGATCCATCGGCATTGACTTGATGCCAATGACTGTGCAAGACAAGCCACAGCAGCCTGGAAGATCAAAGCACTGGGCCCGGCTCATCGAGCCGGACCAGCGCTGCTCCTTCAGGCTGAAACAGCTGAACCCAGAGGCATCAAGCCGTCAGCTCCAGCCGTTGCTGGCCTGATCTTCAACGTAAGCCGCCACATCCGAGATCTGGGTCTCGGTCAGGGTGTCGATGAAGGCCGGCATTTCATTCAGGCCATAGGTGACCTGAGCCACAATTGCGCTCTCATGGCCGTTGTTGTATTGAGCGAGATACGACTTGAGGTCATCCTGCTGCAGTGTGTGCTCACCATTCACAATGTTGCCCCCGCCAGCGTGGCAAGCAGCGCAATTGGATGAAAACACTCTGGCGCCACTCGCAGCATCACCAGCGAAGGCATACGTGGGCGCCCAGATCAAAACGAAAAGAGCAGCAACGACAGACAAAAGAGCACGCATCGGCAACTTTTAATCACACAAGCCATTCTCATCGTCATCGGCGAATGGAGTCAGCCTGGCGTGCAGATCGTCATATCCCCCTTGCATCAGCCAAGCAGGTGCTGCAAGGGGGATCAGCTCAGTGACTGGTGTGGCTTCCATGATTGTGGGCCGAACAAGGCATCCACTGATCACCCATCTGGTGCGCACCTTTGCAGCCGAAGTGAACAGCCGCGGCCTCGGCTTCTTCGCGGGTGGGATACATGGCCTTAATTCCGGTAGCAGGGGTGCTCACCTCAGCCTGAGGATCCATGGAGAGAGCCACACCGCTGTGATCATCACCGGAAACGTGATGGGCGATCGCCCCACCACCGAGAGCGGACAGCGCTGTCAAGGCCGCAACACAGCCCAGATGCTTCCAAGTGGTTCGATTGAGGAAAACAGTCACAGATCGATCCACGTCGATAGAGGGTGATATCGGCGGACAGGCTGCCTGCAACGGCCCAGAGGCCACCGATATCCACGTTCTAATGGCGCAGCCTCAACCTGGCAAAGACGGCTGTCGGCGAAGAATGCCGTGATGGGGTGCGAACAGAAAGGCCAGCACAAACAGACCGGTCTGGACCAGCACGATGCATCCCGCGGGAGAGCGATCGCTCCAATAGCTAACGAACACTCCGACAACACTGGAAATCACACTGCTGGCAACGGCCAAAAGCGTCATGCGATCGAAGCGATCAGTGAGCAGATAAGCAGTGGCGCCTGGTGTCACGAGCATGGCCACCACAAGGATGATCCCGACTGTTTGCAGACCTGCTACCGCCGCTAGAGACAGAATCGACAACAACAGGTAGTGAAGGAAGCCGGTATTGATCCCAATTGAGCGCGCATGGGTGGGATCAAAACAAAACATCAGCAGATCTCGACGGAACAGCAGCAACACCGCAAACACCACAATCGAAATCAGCAGGGTCTGATGAATATCTGCATTGGAAATACCCAGCACGTTGCCGAACAGGATGTGGAAGAGGTCGATATTGCTCCGCACGTTCGACACCAAGACGAGTCCGAGAGCGAAGAAACCGGTAAAGACAAGGCCGATCACGGTGTCTTCCTTGATGCGGGATTTCTGTTGGACAAAGCCGATTGTGGCGACAGATCCAACCCCGAACACAAAGGCCCCTAGAGAGAAGGGAAGCCCAAGGGCATAGGCCAGCACCACCCCAGGAAGCACCGCATGGGAGACGGCATCACCCATGAGGGCCCACCCCTTCAGGGTCATGTAGCAGGAGAGCAAGCCGCACACCGACCCCACCAGGGCACTGATGCACAGGGCACGCACCATGAATTCATGGCGGAGAGGCTCCAGCACCCAATCCATTAGCACCCACCACTCCATGGCACCTGAGAAGTCTCTCAGGACGAAGCATCAATGGCCTTAAGCAATGGCCTCAAGCAGTGGCCTCAAGCAGTGGCCTCAAGCAGTGGCGAGCAGGCAAAGCCGCCACAGTTCGAACCAATCAGGCGGCCACGCCCACCGAGCCGCGCTCTGTTGCAGGCCTTGAGCCTCGGGCCGCTGGCGATGCTGCTCAACACAGCCGCAGCCAAGAGATTCGGGAGGACGCCATGGCGCAGTTTGAGCGAGATTTCTAATCATGCCCAGCTTCGCATTTCCGAATTGCACAACAGCAGAACACCGCAACACGAAAAAAACCAAGCCCGCAGAAGGGATCAAGTGATCTTGAATGAGTAATTTGGCCTAACTTTTGGCGCCTAACGAAATTTCATGAAGTTGTGTGGTTTCATCTTAAAGCCGTCCAGCCATCAATCAATGATCTTCTTTGCGGGAACTTTGGTAGCCACAGCTACCGTCGCTTTTGTATTTGTGATGCGCTCCATTTTAAAAGAACTTGATATAAAGCTTTCGCTACCATCTCTTCCTTCAATCAGCCTTCCTTTCACGAAGCGTTCAGTTCAGTCTGCCAATATCTGAATAGTCAAGCCCCACGGCATCAGCTCCATCTAATGACGACTATCAGAGTCAGCTTTGCTATTGCCGGTGAGCAGATCAGGAGGAACACCACCAAAGGTGAGTGAGAGATTCTCGGAGGTGAAAACCTCCGAGGTCTCGCCATAGGCAAGAACGGTTTTGTTGATCAACACCACCAGATCACAAAACTCACGCACATGGCTGAGGTCATGGGTGGAGATCAAAATGGTGCGTCCCTCACTGCGAAACTGCAGGAAAAGATCAGCCATCAACTTCTCGGTGCGCACATCCACGCCGTTAAAGGGCTCATCAAGCAGCAGCACCGAGGCCCCCTGAGCGATGGCACGGGCAAGAAACGCTCGCTTGCGCTGACCTCCAGACAAAGCCCCGATGGGACGATCACGAAGAGGGAGCAAGTCCACTTGGGAGAGGGCCTCCCGCACGGCAACGCGGTCCGCACGCGCAGGGACGCGAAGCAGATTCATGGCGCCATAGCGGCCCATCATCACAACGTCCCAGACGGAAACCGGGAAGTTGTTATCAATTCCTTCGCTCTGGGGGACGTAGGCAACGGCCTGCTCACGCTGAGCCTCCGCCACAGTCAAGCCATTGATACGAATTCGACCACGGGATGGGCGAACGAATCCTGTGAGCGCTTTAAACAAGGTGGATTTGCCTGAACCATTCATCCCAACCAGGCCACAGATGCAACCGGCAGGCAACACCAGCGAGGCGTCATAAAGCGCCACCGTGGCGTTGTAGTTCACACAAAGATGGTCAGCCTCGATTCGCATCGTCATGGCTACTGACCCTGCGGACTGAGACCCTTGCGGATGAGTCTCACATTGTGCCGCTGCAATTCGAGCAGCGTGGGGGCCGGCCCGTTGTGTTCCGAAAGAGAGTCGACGTAAAAGGTGCCTCCGAAGCGGGCTCCTGCAGCGGACGCAACCTGCCGCTGAACTTTGTCGCTCACTGTGCTTTCACAGAAGACTGCAGGCACCTCGGACGCCCGAACCGTTTCGATCAGTCTGGCCATGCGCTTGGGGGTGGCCTGGGTCTCGGCATTCACAGGCCAGAGATAGGCCTCTTCCAGGCCATAGTCTTTGGCCAGATAGCTAAAGGCGCCTTCGCAGGTCACCAGCAAACGTTGATGCTCAGGCAGTGCTGCCAAGGAGGCTCGCAGATCGCGATCAAGCTGCTGCAACTGCTGCTTGTAGACCTCACCATTGCGACGGAAGCTCGCTTCCCCGGCAGGGTCTAATGCGGAAAAGGCTGCAACGATTCGATCCACATACTGCTGAGCCCGTTGGGGCGACATCCAAGCGTGAGGATTGGGACGACCCGCATAGGCATCCCCTTCAATCAACAAAGGCTCAATCCCCTGGGTGAGCGTGACGGTAGGAACATCTCCAGCCGCTGCGGTGAATCGTTTGGCCCAAAGTTCAAGGCCAAAACCATTCTCGAGAATCAGCTGAGCTGAAGCAGCCTTCTCCAGGTCACTGGGAGTGGGTTCATAGCCATGAATTTCAGCACCCTGCTTCGTGATGGAATGCACCTGCAGTCGGTCTCCGGCCACATTGCGTGCCATGTCAGCAAGAACGGTGAATGTGGTCAGCACCACCGGCCGGCCATCAGCAGGTGCACTCTTCTCACGCTGGGCCTGAGGGGAGCGGCAAGCGGTCGTGACCAGAAAGGCCAGCAGCCAAAGTGCCGTCAACGACCTCGCAAACCTCAGAGCAGGGATGGCTAGCACCAAGTTCCAGAATCGATATTAGAAGATCGAGCGCCACCAGACGACAGCGGACGAGACGCAATAGAGACGTTCTCGTGACGTAATAGTGTCATAAACGTGCCGCGCCCCAAGAGCTCGGGCCAAGGGTGGATCGAAGCCGACCAGGGCTACCTGCAAGCGGAGACGGCCATCAGGGAGTGCGTTCAGGCTGAGATCGCACTTCGGAGATCCTCCTCGCATGGGCTTTCAATCCTGCGAAGGAAGACCGCCGCCACCGCCATGCCATCTCGCCCACAAGTGCCGGAATGATCGACCAGAGACACCAATTGCAACCACTAACTGACCTTGCAGCACCTGCCTCAACGACGATGCGGGTCAGTCAAGGAAGCGTCCTGCACCGACTGGCACAGTGCCAGTTGACGCGCGAATGTTCCAGTGTGTGAGGAGATGGATCAAGAGACGGAGTCGAAACAAGGACAGACGCCCGTCTCACTGATCTTTATCCCAACTCCGCCCTCGGCGGAGTTTTTTTTTGCGCTAAGCCAAAACTGCCTCTGGGCACACCAGCACACCAGATCTGGTGGCCTCCCATGGTCCAAAGTCTCCGCAAAACAAACATCAGCGGCGCGTGCTGATTTCGGTGACAAACCACGCCATATCTGGGACTTGCGCCAAAGCCAACACCACGACTATCTCTAAGCCAAGGCCGGGTGATGGGGACAATCACCGGCCGCAACGCAGCCCTGACCCGAGCGTCGGGGCTTTTTCATCGCTGTGGAGTCGTTCCTGAACTGATGTGGAGACCAACGGCCCTTGTCACCAGAGGAACGAAAACATCGACCTCAACCCAGCGTTGACGCCAGACACAACCCAACGCCATCACCACCTGCGCCACCGTCTGCGCCACCACCTGCGCCACAGATCCATCATGAAACGACAGACTGGTTTGGCTACATGCTGAGCCATGGGATTCAAGAGCCCCGCCAGCAAGGGCCAGACACCACCACTGTTCAGACCCACGAACCGCTGATGGAGAAGCGCCGCATCCAGGCCCTGGTCAAAGAGTGTGCAGCAGAACTGTTTGAGCTCGCATGCCAGGTGAGTGCCTATCGAGACTGGGATCTAAACCTTCCCGTGGCCGTGATCGATGCCCGTCAGAGCAAAGCCAAGCTGATCGTCACCTCCGTGGGCACGATCAACTCCGTGCTTCGTAGCTCGTCCACCATCGGCAACCCGCTTATGAAGCGGTTTTTCGAACGTTTCAGCAGTGTGGGACTGGAGCAAGCAAGGCAAGAGTTCAACCAAGGCGATCAGGCGGAGGCCTTCGCCGAACTCTGGGAGACTTACCTCGAGGAACGTCGCAGCGGCGGCCAGCCAATGTGGAGTGTCGAGGACTCCACCGCCTTCGTGATGCAGAGTCGCAGCAGCCATCGCGACCGGGAGGTGGCCTGTGTGGCTGTTCTGTGCGGCGATCCCCACGCCATCGTCACCTTCAGCGTTCCGATTCGATTTCTCACCTCTCCAGCGGAAGACGATGGCAGCGCCGGCTCCACTGACTGAGTCAAAACGAGCCAGAGGGAGGCGAGAAACTGTGCTTATGACTAAAACAACGAGTCTTGCCGCACCGCTGAGCGAGCGACTGAGCGAGCGGGGCCTTCATGCCGCCAACCGTCGCTGAGCCACGGCAGCAGTAGCCCCTCCAACGCCTGAAGCTCGGCACCATGCGCTGGAGCGAGCCAAGCCTCCTCAAGGCCATCAGGAATCAGCACTGGCATCCGTGGGTGCCAAGGAGCAACAAGCGAGTTTGCTGACGTGGTCAACACAGCACAGGTCTCAACTTCACTGCCATCAGCCCCAAGCCAGCGTTCCCAGATCCCACCCATCCAGAACGGTCGTCGGTCATGACGACCAAAGCGATGCCGGCCTTCGAAAAAGGCGGTGGCAGGGATCAGGCAGCGACGGTGGCGCCAGGCACCACGAAAGCTGGGTTTCACTGCAACCGTTTCCGAGCGGGCATTGATCGGTCGCGGGCCTGGGCCAGGATCCTTGACCCAGCCAGGAAGAAAACCCCAAAGCATCAAGGCCTCCTTGCATGCCCCCTCCTCCTGGGCCAGGGCCAAAAGGGGCTCGGAAGGCCGAACCAGAGGTCGAGGCCGATAGTGACGGCGATGCTCATCGGACAACGCGGCCTGCAAAGGAAGAGGCAGTTGGTCCGCTGTGCAATCCAGGGAGAAACGACCACACATCGGCAGATCAGCACTGCCTCAGAGGATGGCGCACCCCCAGCCAGGAGCCAAATAACAATTTGGTAGCAACAGCTACAGAAATGCCCTATAGTGAAAGCACGTTGAGCCCCACCAGGGGCTGCAGTTCGAGCTACGCCAAGCAACGGGGGCGTAGGCACTGTGGAGTTCAACCATGAACACCCTCGAAATCACCCGCAACCGGATGCGTAAGCAGGCCGCCCTGAGCGAAGCTCAGCGGCTAATGGCCAAGGCCTATCGCGGCGTTGAATACATCGACGCCCATCACACCGCCCTCAAGCCCGAAAAGGCCACGGAACTGCGTTATCGCGGCATCCGATACAGCATCTGATCGTCAAATCAAAAAGAGCCCAAGCCCCGCAAGGGGCTTTTTCATGCTGAAAACTGGCCGAAGACGTTAGGGACCATCAGCCAACTGACGGTTCCAGCGGCGCTCAACCTGAACAAACAAGAGCCACGCCAGAGAGGCACTCACCCCTCCAGCCCAATCCGAGCGCAGCAACTCCACAAGAGCAATGGTGCTGGCAGCAATGCGCAGACCAGCCAAAGCGAACCTGCCCCATCGCCTCCAGCTCTCTAAGCCAGTCGATGGAACACCAGATCCAGCCTGATCAGCCATCAGCAGTCGGAGCAGGAGAACTTCTGCTGCAGGCGATTCTCCAGTTCCGCAAGATCTTCAGACAGCATCAGCAGTGCCATTCCCATCAAACAGAGGCTTCCAGCCAGGTCTGCATCCCCATGCATCTCAAGGGTGCGTGCTGCCTGCAAATGCTGAGCCCAGGTCAACCGCATGAAGAAGCCGATGCTTAGCTTCAATCTGAACGAGGCCCCAGTGAGCAGCGAACACAGTTACAACTTGAAATACTGACACAACGCCTGAGCGGTAGAGATCGCTACAGCCCCTCGGATTCAGACCGATACCTTCACAGCATCCTCTGGAGGGAATCATGTCGTCAGGAATCGAACTGAGCACTGAACAGCTCTTCCACCTGGAACACTTCAATCGCGCCCTCGACGCCACCAGCGACCCTGCTCAGCTGAGACATCTGGCTAAGCAGCTGCTTCAGGCTTGGCAAACCCAGAAAGCGGCCACCAAGTGGATCATCCACCAACGCAGCTTTGAACCAACCCGAGCCACCGAAATGATCAAAAGCCTGCCTGATCCGGAGCCTTAAAACTCTCCTCGCAAGGATTCAGGAGAACAGTGGTGAAGCTCCATCTCCCGAACCATCTCACCGGCAAACCAGAGCCCCACAACCTCTGCACACCGATGGTCGCCATCGCAGACCCGATAGCGACCATCGCCAAGAGCTTCAATCGACGACCCCATCGGCGTCGACACAACTGACTGAATAGCCACGCGTCTCATGCGTCCAGCATCAGTTCTATCAGGTCAAATCCCCTCGAAGCGAATGTTGAGGTTGACCCGGTCAGGCCCCAAAGCCGTGGCCTGGGTGACCAGTACAGCAGTTTTTCCTGCTGGCGTGGCATCAACGCTCACACCGGCAGGGACTGCCCAGGTGGCAGAAAAGCCCCAACCAGCTTTGGTTGTACGAATCGGCTGTTCGCTGTAACCAGCGTTGGCCAGTGCCTGCTTGACCATCGAGAAGACGGAGTCTGGAGTGCCCTGGAGCTGGCCATTCAAACCGGCCTGACCGATGGCATTGCCGCTGAAGAGGGGAGCAAGTCCTGCTTTCACGGCATTCGGCAAAGCGCCCAAAAGCTCGGCAGCCGGCTCGGCCATGGCCGCTGGCGACAACGCCGACAGCGCAATCGTGGCGGCGATCAACAACCCACGCATGCGTTCCAAATAGAAGGCCCTTCGGTCTTAGTCGCCCCCTTCTCGGCTGACAACATCAGAGCATCCACCCGTCCATCTCTGGCTAGCTTTGTGCTGCATAGCAGGATCACAATGCATCTTCTCAAGTTCAGCTCGGAAGATTGCGGCACATGCCATCGCATGAGCCATTACGACGCCAAAGTGGCTGAAGAGCTTGGCTGTGATTTCGTTTCGGTGATGATGCAAGACACGAACGCTTATCGCAAATATCGCAAAGTGCTGCTGGCTCAATATCCAAATAAGGAAGGAATGGGATGGCCGACCTATCTACTGGTGAGCAATCCAGAGGCCGATTTCACCATTCATGGAGAACTCAAAGGCGGCATGCAAAAGGGTGACTTTCGAACCAAACTTCAGGCCTTACTAGACGCATGAATCTCCTCCCCTAGGGAGGCTTGAGCCGAACGGCTCGAACGTGAAGAGTAAGGAGGACGCCTGGGGACAAGCTCAGAGGGCATTGATGCCAGGGTCCTCGATGTCCATCACCTGCTTCTCGAGGGGCAACAACTCGTCCTCGTCGGAAGCGCGGGTGCGCACCGGCGCACCAAAGCCTCGAGCTCGAACATTGGAGACCTCAAAGGGGCCTGGGGTGCCGGAAGGAACCGCAAGCCGCAAGGCAAAGGGATGCACTCCAGGCTCGACATCTCCAATCGATCCCACTCGGGTGCGGTTCTGAAGCACCGGTTCACCGCTGGCATCGAGAATGCGGGCATAGACATCGGTGTCATACACAAAACGTCGACCAGGATTGGTCACCATGCCGGAGAGCACATAACAGCTGGCACCAGCAGTTCGGCTCACCCCGGAACGTCGTGGATCTCCACTTGGCGCAGGCTGGGCGCCAGGATCTGACTGATCACAAGCAGCAAGGGCCACTGACGTGAGTTTCAGATCGGCTGCCCAGGCAGGCTGCACAGAGGCGGTCAGCATCACCAAGGCGATCATCACACTGAACAACAAGCGCACCATTCGCAAGCTTCAAACCGACTCGTCACATCACATTCTGATCGATTTCAGCCCCGCGCAGTGATGGGCGCCATTACTTGCAGTCTCGAACGATGCTTACGGTGCAACGTCGTGACGTCAGCCACACCCAGCAGACTGGCAGTCGTTTCAAAACCGTCGTACTCATCAGGCCAAGAGCAGACGCCAGGAGAACGGTCATCCGTTAAGTCAAACCAAAAAACGGAGTTAAAAAGACAACATCGAAGAGATCAAACAAATCTTCTCTGGCTCACAACTCACTGCTACAAGCAGCTCTTGGTCTCCTTTACAAGACCAAGAATTGATCATCGCCCTTGCGTTGTTCAAGTTGTTCCTCCTCTAAGGCCAATTGCAGATCAATCCGTGTGATGCGATAGCCAAGGCGGCGAGCAGCGAGCACGAATTCATGGCGGGAGCGGCAACATTTCATCGCCCGTCGAATCACCCCATCGGTTTCAACATCGCTCACCAAACGCTCGAGCTCATGCCAGCTCATGGTTGTGCATTGCCTGAACACCCACCATGCCCTGGGGGCAACACCTCCGCCAGCCCCCTTAGAAGAAAAGCATCAGGAGCCAGAACACCAACAGAGCCGAGAGTCCAAGCATCGCCAAAACCAAAACGGTCGCGCCTAAGCCAGCTGCCACAAACAGCCGCGAGGCACTTCGGGGAAAGAGCAGATACAGGGTGAGGGCGAGGGCAACCGGCCAAAGAGGCGGAATCAGCAAACAAACGATGGTGACGACCCCGAGCCGGAGGCGCAAAGAGGCCTGAAGTTTCTGCTGCGCCAGGCTTTCACGCTCCGCCTGAGCTTCAGCTTCGCGTTCGTCATCGGACTGCCAGCGCCCAAGCTCCTGGGCCTTGGCCAGCTCTTGTTCAATTTTGAGTCGGCTAGCAGCGTCGCTCATACCCCAGCTTAATCAACCCAAAACAGGCTCTACGGGTGCAAGCCAGCAGGGGAAGCATCAAAAACGAACAGCAAACTCCCTGTCACGAGCTTAAAAATGGAACCATCAGCCTCAATTAATTGCGATATTGAGCTTTCCAGCCAAAGCAATCGGTACAGACAGCAAGGCAATGGTGTGACCAAGATCACAGCAAATATTGAAGTAGATCAATAAATCGGGTGCCAATCACGGCGATGGTATGTGAGTCGGAGGGATCACCTTCGAATCAACTCACACCAACAAAGAACCATGACCAACTCGTTCCTCAGCGAAACCATTGATCAAGAGATTTCTATTGAAGAAATGGCACAACTCAACGGTGGCAACTACGTTCGTAAAGCCTGGGATTGGCTTAAAGATCAAATCACAGGAGGCAAAAGCGCCAAGGACCTTATCGAAAAAGGCATTATTTGCCAATCAGGCTCTTCTCATCAGCATGGCAACCATCCAGACGCAAACTGCCCAGACAACTCGACTCAGGTTAAAGAAGGAGGCTGCACAGACGACCTGCCTTTTTAACAGATCAATGAAACCACACTTGTCCCGAAAAGCATCTCGATCAAGCCTCGCCAAAAACGGGGCTTTTAGCTGGTTCACGGCAACTCAAAAGCCAGAATCAACTTCAATCATTCTGAACCAGATCAGATCGTACGGCTACATCAAAGCCATTTTGGAGACTCACAAAGCCACAAAAAGATACACCTCTGATTTTGACCGACAACTCACCTAAGCAGATTCTTGCAGTCAGGGTTTTCCCTAACCTTGGCAATGGCCTGCCGAAGCACATTCTCATATTTTCTCGTATCTAAATCATTAACTGTTGACTCGACATAAGCCGATAAAAACCCATTGGCGACTTCATCATCGATGAGTCCTGCTTTTGCTAATTGACAAGCCGTAGATGCTGCACCACCGGTAAAACCGAACCAATAAGAATAAGGTTCAATTTCTTCTGGCTGGGCCTGGGCAGGCAAGGCAAGCAAAAAACCGGTGAGCAGTAGAAAAACTTTCATTGATTGATCATCTTTCCAATGATTTAGCATGGAGCTTGAAAAAATGACAGAGCAATGTCAGGCCATATCGACTAGTGCTGTTGCAGAGGCAGCCACGATGTCTGCTCCAGAGTGGCTGCCTGTAAAGGGCTGAGAGCAGCCTTTGAGCACCAAGTACTTGAACGACGAAGTGAAGAAGCTGGCTGAGGGCGTTACTGCGTGAGATCCTGCAGTGGCTTACCCCACAGATGTGTAAGCACACGTTTTAAAGGCAAGCACTGACAACGATCCACAACCACTGCTGTGCCGAAGTTTTGGGCGATTCATCAGAACTATCTGCTTGCGATCGCGAAGACCTAGGCCTGGTGCCGGTGCCGGTCGACAGGCTCTCCACAGGGAACGGCCATCGGCCGACTTTGAAGCGTTATAGAAACAGCGCCATTAGCCCAGTTCAAGACAAGCCAGTCCATACACATCCTCCAACCCTTGATTGGGGATGCGCCCCCGATACATGCGAAGCGTGCGGGCGAAGGGTTCAAACCCAATTCGTTCCATCAAGGGGGACGCGAACGGATTGCCCCCAGGCGAATCGATAATCACAACACCAGGGTGGTCTTGGAGTAACGCGCGGATGAGCAACTCCGCGAGTTCAGGCGAATCGGCAAGCAGAGGGCCGATGCGCCAGCCTTCGCCGTCAATCAGCAGACAGGGGCGGATGCGAGCAAAGCCATGACAAGCCTGATGCTGATCAAGCAAAGCCACGACAGAGCCGGCTGGGTGGTGCAACCAGTCCGAAAGAAAATGGGGCCTCGGGCTCAGCTCCCGCTGAGCGTCATAGATCTGGAGGGCTGGCTCGGGGATGGCATCGCCGCTTAACAGTCGCAAGCCATCAGGCATCGGTAGGTCTGGGCTGCTCCCCAAGGTTGGCGCCGCGGTGGTGCGCCAACGAATGGTTGGAGAAGCGGGCTGAAAACCCCAACGGGAGTAATCATCAATGCGATCCTCCGCAGCTTCCAGGCCAATACAGGCAACACTCTCAAGGTGATCCAAAGCGTGCTGCCAAAGCTCCTTGCCGTAGCCCTGGCCCCTGTGATCAGGCCGAACGATATAAAGCCCGATGAAGCCATAAACAAGGTTGTAGCGAACGCCGGCAATGCAGCCGATCGGCTCACCGCCGAGGCATCCCACCCAGAGACCCTGGCGATCCGTATGCCGATAGATACCAACATCACCCTTGCCTGGAGCAAAACCCTCCTGTCGCGCCCAGCTGGTCATCAACGGCACATCGGCCCGATTGATGGTGCGGATCTTGAGATAGGACGCCATCTCTTCAGCCTGAAGTCAGGCCAACCTGTCGGCAAGCGATGCAGCGGCCTTCCACACAACAGTGTGCTGATCGCAACCGGGCTGAGACGCGATACGAAACAGCCCTCTCAGAGACTGTTTCGGACGATGCGGTCCAATGCCTGACGGAAGAGGTGGTCACGAAGAGGCGCTGGAAGCTGATTGCCCTGATGGCGTCGCCATCACGCTCCGGTCCACCAGTTCTGCAACTTTGCGGCCAGACCCATCGTGACCAGCAGGCTGAGCCTGGGGCAATTCAGCATCAAAGCCGCTGGCAAGACGCAGGATCGTGCAGGATGAGATCTGCTGTTGAGCCACCTTGAAAAATGTCAGCCTGGTTGAAATCCTGCTGCGCAACATCGCCAAGGTTGCGGCTGGCTCAGGTATTGCGGCACTGCTGCTGTGGCTCACCTACGTGATGCTTGACGTGCAACACATGCAGGGTGGCTTCACCCTGCCCCAGAGCAGCTATTGACGAGCTGCGAGCAATGGCTGCCAATGAGACATGGCTGCCAACCAGACATGGCTACCAACCAGACATTGCGGCCAACGCGCCAAGGCCGCAAAAGAACAACGGCGGAATGACGATCAACTCATTCCTTCTTTCTGAGCACGCACCCAGCAACACCACAAACAACCTCATAGGCTTCCTCGGTTGTTTCGGTGATGACCCGCTTGGTGTAATCGCGCTTGGTCTCGCCCGCGGATCGGTCAGGAAGGGCATTCAGCAACCCCTTCTTGATCAACCGCACAGCCTCCTTCAGGCTGCTAGCCATCGCTCCTCCTGGCGTAAGCCCCGGTTTCCTGCAATCTCCTTCGGCAAGGGCACCACTAGCGAGTCGGGCAAGCGTGACTGAAACAAAACAGGGGGAAATCTTCTTGTCTCGTTACCCCCGGCCGTCAGCCAACCAGAACTGATCTCAACTCAGAAGCTGTTTGGCGAAGCCATCCATCCGATCAATCGCCAGAGCAAGATTCTGGTCAAGCGAGCGTCCTGAGCTTTTCCTCGGTTTGAAGCTGTGGTCGCCGTCTGGAATCCACGCAACGCTGATCGCGGCGGGCAGCTGATAGCCCTCCACCTCCTTGGGTTTTCCGAACGTATCGCGTTCGCCTTGAAGCACGAGCAGCGGCGATGCAAGCGCCATCAAATGATCCGTACGTCGCTTCTCCGGATGACCCGGAGGATGAAAGGGGTAGCCAAGACAAACGCAGCCTCGAACATTGCTGGAAGGACCAAGCGGCTCCAAAAGCTGGCTGGCCACACGTCCCCCCATGGACTTGCCACCAATGATCAGCCCAGGACGATCGACGAGCGCAGTGATCTGTTCGTGGAAACAAGCCTCAAGAACTGGAAAGCGATCAGGAGCAGCCTTCTTGCCTGTCTGACGGGAGCGCTGCATGTAAGGGAATTCGAAACGCACCACACCCCAATCCCGCTGGGACAAGCCCGTAGCCATTGCCGCCATAAAGGGACTGTCCATCGGAGCACCAGCACCATGGGCCAAAAGGAAGGTGAGCGGTGCATCAGAAGCACCGTCGAGAAGGAGAGGTGAGCTCATGGGCTTGATTCTCCTTCTCGAGTCACCTCAATGGCGAAACAAGAAGGCGCTTAGGCCACCATCGGGTTGGGGAGTGGTGCCCTGGCTCTAGACAAAAAATCGCGAACATCACCGCGAACGCTCAGCAGCTGTCCATTAACAGCCATCTGCCAGATCTCAACTTTGGCATCGATCGGTGCTCTGAAGCCAAAGATTTCGCTTGGCATCACAACTTTCTCCAAGTAAAAGTTGTTCGCACCGATACACTTCAACACCACCATTTTGGGTGATTCGTTCCAGTAAAGACAGTCCTCCATCAGAAAGGGTGCGAGTCGTGTCGTGACAATCTCCGAAATCAGAAGGAGTTTTTGTCAGATCAGCAACAACAAACAAAAGTCTTCCATTTTTCTCCAGAAACCTGATCTCAGCCTGCAGGACTCAGTCCACAAAACGCTTGTAAAGCCAGCGAACGAATCCACCAACCAGAGGCACCGGACCAAATGTGGGGCCAACGAAATCGAAATAGTCACGATGGTCACAGATTTTTCCGTCGCCATTGAGACGCAGGCGACTTGCACCTGGGTAAACGAATTCGATGCCCTTGATTTTTAGGCCCATCTCCCACTCCACAAATGCAAGATCAGCGTCCACGGCCACGGCTGTCGGCAAGAGGTAGACGTCATCGCAGCGCCTGATCAATCCATTTTGAGCGGCGATGTAAGCATCGACGCCGACACGCTCCTGGGTGGGATCCTGAAAATGCACATCGTCGGCATAAAGCGCTCGCCACTGCTCTTCGGACGGGGCAGGTAAGCCATAGGGCTTGGTGAACAGCTCTCTGAGCTGATCAGCAGACACGGCTGACATGGGGCATCCAACAACAGTTGGCTCAGATCCTGACGGATCCGCATAGGCTCATGGCGTTCCATCGGCAGATTCGATCCGTGCCAGACGTTGGCTACAGCTATGAACCGCACGAACCCTTTGGAGAGGGACTAACCACGCGTCGCCCTTGGAACACAGGTGCTCTAACCATGGTGGAGCTGATCAATGGACGCGTAGCCATGCTGGGCTTCGCAGCAGCTTTGATCGGCGAACTCGTGAGCGGACATGGACCCGCAGGTCAAGTGATGGCGATGGTCCGTTGGTATCTCTCGTTGTAAATCACAACCTGATCAAAAACTGACCAGAGACTGCCTTAATTCGAGGCTGAGCCTGATTGAGATGCTGCTGGGAAGAGAGCAAAAGTGATTGCATCAGAACAGCAAAATGCAGTCAACGCATCAATTGATACCCAAAGGAATGAAGTCAATCCTTAAGACTCCTCCCTAAGACCTCAAGGTCAAGGCGCATTCATCGACAAACACGTCGATCGCCCACTCTGGGCTGAAGCGCAACGAAGGGCCAGGGTGCCAAGCAGCGGCGCAGCCGCTTCATACCAAGGCGCCGACCTTGCGGTTGCGTAACAGCAGAACTCATATTCCTGCCGCTGCGCTAGCTTTTTCACAGGGAGTGGAGGCTCCCTGTCGATGGTTGGTTAGGTCGATGCTCCCTGACCTTCACTCGGAGTCGGGATGGAGCTTGTTTCGCTCGGAACAAGCTCCACTCCTGCTTGCCTCCTCTTCAGCCCAAAGGCCTCAGAACCGTTAGAGCCTTCCTCTGCTTTGCCTGGACGGCACGAGTGTTGGATCGCAGGATCACAGTGTTGCCTTTGGGTCGTTGAGATCAGGCTGTGGGGCGGTGAGCTCATGCAGAGCTGAATAGTCATCCCCATCCAACGGCGATCCCTGCGCTCGTTCCAGCAAAGTCATCAAGCCCTGGAGACCGCTGGCCTCAAGACCGATCAGATCAGCCTCACGCAAGAACAGGGCAAGATCCTTGCGCAACAGGGCTGTACTGAAGTTGGGATTGGCGTAGTCGTGGGCAAGCATCCGCACCAGCTTCTTGTCCACGGTCGGTGCATACAACGCTGACGGCCTCAACACCTCCATGAACCGTTCAACATCGAGCCCAGAGGCCTGAACCAAGCGAAGCGCCAGGGAATAGCCATGGGTGAGGCTGGCGATCAGCTGATTCAGGGCCAACTTGCTAGCGGCCCCGCAGCCCGTCGCCCCCATCAGCTTCGGATCTTGGCTCAGCATTCGCAACAGCGGCAATTGCGCCTCAAACAGAGCCCCATCGCCCCCCGCCATCACCAACAGCCTGCCCTCCAGAGCCTCCGGTTTGCTGCCGAGTACTGGTGCTTCCAGGTAGCGGCCATTCTGCGCCTGCACCTGTGATTCCAGCTGCCGTGATTCGCTGATCCCCATCGTGCCCATCGGCAGACAACAGGCACCGCCAAGATCGCCAAGACCAGCAACCACCTCCGCAGTCACCGGCCCATCACGCAGCACCGTGATCACGGCATCACAGCTCTTGGCTGCGCCAGCCAAGAGCTGAATCGGCTGCGCACCTAATGCCACGAGCGTGGAACATTTCTCAGAGCGACGGTTCCAGACGTGAAGGTTCACACCCTGGTGCAACAAACGGCATCCGATCGCCTCGCCCAGCAAGCCTGTACCGAGAAGAGCAATCTTGAGCATCGAAACAGAGCGTCTGCGTGCTGCCGATCATCCCCTGCCTCGCGGCAGCCTGTGAAACATGGTGCGTTGGTCAGGAAGGATGGGGGGCCATCAGAGTCACCATCTCCTCAGGGCTCGAAGGCGACGGCATCGGATCGGGAGCCAGTGCAGGCAGGAAACTGACAGCAAGCACAACGCCCGCAATCAGTTTCAACGGCACCCCCATGCCCAGCTTTGACCTTGCCGACGAACCTCGGTGAGGGTTGGGATCGGTCACGAAATAGGCCGGCGCAAGATCGGCTGGCAGTGGCTTGAAGCAACTCGGACAGCTGCCGCCAAGATCAACCGCCTGGGCGCGAATGCTCAAACAGTGGGGACAGCGATAAATAGCCTGGGGAGTGCGGGCCATCGATAGCGAAGCGATTGCTCACACCTTCACGGCAGCCTGAACCAACGTTGCTGATGGTGATCAGGTGCCGTTGTGATCCTGGTCACTCAGTCAAAAAAGGGCGCGGATCCTGATCAAATCGATGCTGAAGAGGAATCGCCTCAGGCTGCTGATCGCCATCCAAAGCAGCGGTTTGCTCAAGGGCCTGGCGCAGTAGTCGACCGCTGAGCAGGGGCATGTCGCGAGGAACGCAGATGCGGTCTCGCAAGTAACGCAAGCCCAAGGCGGAGCCGGCCATCGGCATGACCGGAGTGCCATGCAACAGCAATGTGAGGGCAGCGCGCAGGGGCTGATCAAAGGCGACGCCAAGGGGATTGCGGGCCATCAGGGTGGAGCGATGACGAAGCACAGGTTCAAGCGCAAGCAGTGCAGCCGCACCGGAATCAGCGTCATCGTCAACGAGATGGCGCTCCCAACAGGCCAAGCCTTCGCCAACATCGATCGCAGCGGCACAGCGACGCTGCTCCGCCGTGCCGTTCTCCCAGCAGCCCCCCATCTGCGGTGGAAGGTCATGGGCGTGGGTATGGAAATCGCTTTGAGTACCGCGATAGGTCGTCAACTGTTCAAGGGCCCTCAGCCAAGAATCGATGCCTGGATGTTCGTTGCGCAGGCCGAAGCCTTTGAAGTAGGCCAACGACGCGTTCATGCGCTCCACATAGGGAACAAACACCAAGTCAGCGCTGCCGGGTTCCTCTGCGAGCGGGGCGTCTGGATCGAGCCAACGCCCTCCCCCCCGAGCCAGAGCCTGCTCCATCCGCCGCGCGATGGCCTGGAACTGCTCGCGAGCTTTGTGGTCCTGACGTTCGGTCAATCCAGGGGAGCAAAGCCAAATGCACCAGGCACGAAACAGCAAACGCTCCAATTGCCGCAGGTCCCGCACCCGCCGGTCCAGCATTGATGCTCCAAGCGAACCAAAGGCCTGCTCCAAAGCCAGGAGGATGTCATCGCTTTCGGTAATCAGCCGGCCATCAAGCTCCAGGGCCGGAAGCATCCCGGATGGGATTTTGGCGGTGAACCAAGGCTCCTTCGGGCCGTAACAGCGCATGGTGACCTTACGGATCCGGTAAGGGATCCGCCGGAACTCAAGCCAGAGCCATACCTTTTGGCAGTACGGGCACCAAGCATGATGATCCCGATACAGCGTCACCCTCACGGATGCCTCGGACTGACCGAAGAGGCGCAGAGTGGCCTGAGCATTGGTCGGCCCGTTGATCCGGTCGATCAAGGCTGGGGCCATCGCCTCAAGTGCATCCCAGTGCAGGGCCTGATCAACAGACGCGACATCAGGCATCACGAAGGTATTCGATGAGGTCGCCATGATGGCGCCCAGGGACGACAGCCTGCCCAGCAGACAAGCAGCAACCAGCAGCAACCAGCCCCGACCTCGATTGACACATTTGTACTACTCGAGTAGAACAGGCGTACCAGCAGCAGGCCCATGGCGCCCAGCTCCCCTTACGCCCCGTTCAAAGCCGAGGAGTGGATGCGCACCTCTGCGATCACCCCACGAAAGCGATGCCAAGGCATGGTTGGATCCAGGATCCCCGCACCAGCGAAACCAAACGGTTCCATGCCGACGAAAAAAGCTGGGGCCAGGATCCTCGCGTGTTCGTGGATTCAGGGCGACCTGTTCCTGGAGAAGCCCCACTGCTGAAAACCAGGGTGCACCTCCGCCGCGAAACGGCCGAGCTGCTTTGGCAGGAATTGCTGCGGGTGGGTTGGCGCACCTGCATTCCCCAGTGGGGAGCCGATGTCGACATTTGAGCAACCCCACCCGCCTCAACCGAAGCGGTAGTGCTTACGCACTGGCTTAGTGACATCCCAAGTGCAACAAAGGCCTGCGGAAAATTCCACCAGGTCTCCAGCGCCGAATCGCACCGGCTCTCCACCGTCAGGCGTCACCGTCACTTCCCCTTCCAACAGCAAGCAGGTTTCCCGCTGGTCGTATTGCCAGGGGAAGGTGCTCACCTCACAAGCCCAGATCGGCCAATCGCGTGCACCCAAAGCAACGATCACGCTCTCCGAGCATGGCGAGATCACATTGATCGCCACAGATCCGACATCGGAACAATCAACCTCCATCATTGCGCGGAGCCTGCCCGTCACCGGCAATCAAGCCCCGCTCCCAGCGCCTGCACTGACGCATCAGCAATCCAGTGAGCAGGCCAAGCAAAAGGCCACACCAGCTCAGAGGCCCGAACTGCCCCAATCCCACCAGGGCTGCAGACACCCAGAGAATGCCCCAGCACCAAGGGCGAAGAGCACGAAGCCGTCGCAAGGCCGTCGAGCAACTGCGGCAATGGCGAGTGTGGCTGTGATAGCGATCCATCAAGAGATCTAGGTTCTGGCGCGGCGGCAACGAAACGCCATCAAAAGGCTCTCCGCCATGGGCCGTCAGCCAACGGTGCAGAGCGGCCACATACACATCGGCCTGACAGGGCATAAAAAAGGCACGGGTTGCTGCAGCACTGCCCCCTGCCGCATCAAGAACCCGCTCCTGATGGTGCAGAAACACCTGATCGTCTTCCAGCACCTTGTGATTAGCGATGTGCTGCAACCAGCGAGGTCTGGCACCAACCAACAACCGCGGCAACCACGAATGAAATTGAAAAGGGAAGCGGGCAAACAATCGACATTCGCCGCGGCGTGTCGGCACTGCATACACCACGGTGAGGATGCGGGCGAACCCCTTGGCGTCCAGGTCATGCCAGATCAGCTGGGGAGCGCGAAAGGTGGTGAACTGCGACCCCAGAGACCCCAGGCGAGGCCCCTCGTCCCACACGGCTGAAAAGCCATCAGCGTCTTCATGGCTGATCCTTGCTCTGACTGGAGAAGCATTGCTGCGTCGTCCAACAGTGCGATGGTGCGTGAAGGGCACATGGCTCACATCCAACACGTTTTCCAGCAAGGTGAGGGCATCCATCGGCAGGTCCCGAAAGGTGTCCTGGATGGTCCAAGTGTCCGCGGACATGTCCAGTGCCGGCACCAACGGCACGGCCCCCGGATCAACTGAGCTGGGATCACCGCTCCAAACAAACAACAGACCCTGTCCGCTGCTGCAAGGGAGGCTGATGCAACGGGCGCGAACGCTATCGCTTCTTGTACCTGCCTCGGCCTGGGGGATCCGCTGACACCGCCCTGCACCATCAAAACTCCAACCGTGATAAGGGCACTCGAGCTGGCCATCCGCATTCAGCCGTCCTTCACTCAAAGGCACCAGACGATGGGGACAGACATCGGGGAAGGCGCACCATCGCTCTTGCGAACGATCCCACCAGAGCACCAAGTCTTGATCAAGCAGAGTGAAACGATGCGGCTTTGCGGGATCGAGATCGCGCAAATAAGCCACTGGCCACCACTGCTCTGTCCAGGAAGGGAGATCCGTTCCCCACTGGCTTTTAGATGGATTAATTGAGAGCTTGTCTGGTTGCGATCGAGTTTCTGACGCCAAAGCTCCACACGAAAACCAAGGCCTTAGACGGTAAAGGGCAAGTGCTCTGTGACGAGAGAGGTCCTTTTATTTGGCTCTACACGGAGAGCCACGGGAAGGGCGAATACCGCAGACAACAACTCAATACAACAAACGCTGTCGATGCCTGTGTTGAACCACTTGGCTTCAACACGAGGGAAAAACAACAGGAGAACAAGGCTCAACCTTCTCGAAAAGCCAGTGAAGGCAAAGAAGCCAGACGAATGGGTTGGATGGATTGGGCATGGGATCACGAGCACAAAGAAGATCAGAAACATCTGATCTAATCAGCATCAACAACCAGGCACATAGAAATGACTATGAACACTGATACTTGACCCATTCGACAGGCTTCTGATCTCCAAGGTCTACGGCCCGCCTCCAATCACCGCAAGCACCCTCAAGATCATTTGCCAATTCTTTCGCAATGCCACGGTTGGTGTAATGATCGGAATCCTGCGAATTAATCTCAATTGCCTTTGTATAATCGGCAATGGCTCCTTGGTAGTCTTCTAAATTAAACTTAGAATTGCCACGATTGTAATAGTAATAGTCGTCCTGCGGATCAATCTCTATTGCCTTATCAAAGTCAGCAATTGCTGCTTGGTCATCTTCTGACCTAGACCTTAGATTGCCACGGTTATTGTAGGCATCGGCATGCTGCGGATCGATCTCTATCGCCTTTGTGTAATCGGCAATCGCTCCTTGGTAATCCTCTAGATCGTACTTGACAACACCACGATTATAATAAGCATCGGCATACCGCGGATTCACCTCTATCGCCTTTGTGTAATCCGAAATCGCTCCTTCATAATCACCTAATTCATCCTTGGCATTTCCACGCTTGAGATAAGCATCGGCATACCGTGGATTAATCGCAATCGCTCTTGTGAAATCAGCAATTGCTCCTTGATAATCTCCTTGCTCATACTTTTCTGTGCCACGGCTAGAAGAGATGATTGCCAAGGGATTCGTGCAACCGGAAATCAATGGAGACCCAAGGGCAAGCACAGACAGCGCAGCAGCAAGAGCAGTAGATCTAAGAGACATCTTCCCAAAATCGCTTAAACAACAATAATAGATATGCCCGGGATAAACCAGGATCGATTGAACGGTATTGGTGCACAAGGGCACTTATACCTAAGAAGACAGCTATCGATGCCTTACCTGGAGGATTCCGACAAGACTTCGAACGTACCGACGCCGACAGGTGCGATGACTTATTCGACTGATTGATTCAGTAGCGGAAGTGCTCGATCGTTGTATACCTGTTCGGATTCCCTATGTCGAGCGGATTAAATTTCAGGAGCAGGAACTGCCGACTAGCATCATCCTCTCTGCAAGCATACATAACACGAACTTCTTCTATTTTGCTGTTAGCAGCTCGTTGGCAAGCAGAGTATGCAGCTTGACGAGAGTAGACTTTATCTAAGCCAACATCATACGGAAGAGACAATATGAACGATAGAGGCGCTAGCAGAAGCACTTGATTCATCATAGGTTCAGCCTCCGCTTGGCAGCGGCATCCATTACATCCAATCAAACCGACCAGAAGAAGAAGAAGAAGAAGAAGAAGAAGGGCAACGGGCTTTAAAGAGAGAGAGAGAGAGAGAGAGAGAGAGAGAGAGAGAGAGAGAGAGAGATGCCTAGCGAATTAATTCCGCATAGAGCTAATTGTTGTCGTTGTTGAGCCGTTCTCGCCTTTGCTGCGCTCTCTTCATCCGCTCTTGCACCTCATAGTTTGTTGTGCGGGTAAATGAGTAGATGAGCACGACCACGATCGCAGCAAGCCCAAGAGCAAGAAAGACAAGATAATAACTTGGCACTAAGTCCAGCATAGGCTTAATTGGAAGCTTTAAACGTCATTCATCATAGGCAAAAGACTTGCCCACCGCTTATTTATTTTTCCGGCCAAGACCTTTCGCTTACAAAGAGGTCTTAGGCTCTCTATAACTGCCATTGCAGTGAACGACAATCTCGTCCAACAGATATTTGGGATTTTCTTCAATATGATGCTTCATGCAGTGGTTAAAATAGTTCGCTTCTGTTTCAATTGATCCCATCTTCTGATTGATCTGGATGGCATTAACCATCCCGATACCCAAAAAAATTGTGCCTAGTGTTGCCAGCACTGGATACAGATGGGCATTAATCAAATCACGAGCGTTGGTCATAGCGGTCTAAGGGTCTGAGTCACGTACTAGCCAGGACCTTCCGCTCAGCCCACTTCGTTCTCACAACTAGGTGCCAGGGGTTGCAGAGATGCGGAACAACTTTCTGCAACCGCTTTGCTCGTTCGATCGCGATCTGGTCGCCATTTGTCTGGTTCTTGACTGGTCAAGTCAAAAGCGAGAAATACAAGTGGTAGACAGCAAATCCTGACCATTCTGTCCAGCTGGATGCATGCCAGCTCAGGAGGACGAGGCATGATCGCGGCCATGGCCCTTCTTCTGCAGTGATGACTCGGCACGATGCTCAGACGCTCCTTGCGATGGAGCGCCACGTTCGTCAGCACGGCACAAGCATTAAGGCAGAAGACCTTGATGGCCGCTGGATGCTGCAGAACGTTTGGCCAAAAGGAAGCATCAAGACGGCGGCTCTGAGCAACTGGAGCCTGCGGGGTCTCCAGGCCAGGCTGGACATCACGGCGGTGTCGTCACAATGCCTCCAGATCAGAAATGCGGTCAGGCTTGGACCGTTCGAACTGCGCTTCGAGGGAGAGGGGGCCCTGGAAGGGCCACGCCCCTTACTGACCTTTAGCTTCAACCGCTTGGAGTTGCACGCCTGGGATCGCCCGGTCATCCAGCGCAGCCTCGACGCACCTGCACCAGGTCGACGCCCCTTCTTTGCATTGATCAACCGCGACACCAATGGCTGGTTGGCAGCAAGGGGCCGTGGGGGTGGCCTCGCGCTCTGGAGCCTGGATCAGAAGATGGACAATGGCCAACCAACCAGCGGACACGTCGCGCCAATCCATGCGAGTTGATGAGGGACCGTACGGCGATCCACCCAAAACACGCCGCCGTGATTACTCGATGGTGCTGGCCCAGCTGCTCTGGCGCATGCGCTTCGATCTGCTGCTGTTGCTGGGGTTCTGTGGCCTCGTACTGAGCAACCTGTTGCCAGATGAATGGTTTCAAAGCGAAAGCTTCATTCGCACGTTGGGCATTGCTGTGTCGATCTTCATCGGCTTCCGCAATACCCAGGCGATCAATCGTTGGTGGGAAGCCCGCAAACTCTGGGGATCAGTCGTCAATCACAGCCGCAACTGGAATGACAACCTGACGTCCTTACTAAGCCGTCAGCAACTTCGATCCCAAAACGGACAGAAACTGCTCACGCTGCAGGTGGCAATGGTGTGGCAGCTCAACTTCCAGCTGCGCAACTTCTGGCATAGGGACCTGAGGCATCTACAGGATGGGCTGCTCGCAAAGCTCAGGCTGCCGACCACAGCCACGCTGCGTGAGTTGTCGGAGACCCGAGCCAAAGCTGTGCAAAGCCTGCATCAAGAGGGATGGATCGATGGCTGGGGTCGCCAACAGTTGATGACGGTGGCCAACGCCTGTACCGATGCGATTGGGGGGCTAGAGCGCATCCGCAATACTCCACTACCAGCGTCCTATGACGTGTTTGTGCGCCTGATCAACTGGGTCTTTGGTTGGGAGGTGTTGGTGGAGTTTCACCGCCAGGGAAGTGGCTGGCCGAGCATCCTGATTGGCGTTGCCATCTTCACTTGCTTTCTGATGGCAGAACGAATTGGTGCCTATGTGGAAGGCCCTTTCGATGCTGACGGCAGCAGTTTCTCGCTTCCGCTGAACACCATCTGTCTGACCATCAGTCGCGATCTACTCGGGGACCAGTTCGATCATCTGATCCACCATGATTGCCGCGATCCCGTCCGCTGGAGCTGAGCGAGTGTGCGTCAGCCTTCAAGCCTGCGCCAGAAAGGGCTCCAAAAACTGCAGCGGCCTCGCCATCGTTTCCGAGAAGCCGAGGATGCCGCGATCACGATGCTCATAAAGCACGCTGTCGTCACCATCGAGCAGGAAGGTTCCACCACGCTGAGTGAGCCAATCATCAGAAGGGACGTAGGTGCGCCATTGACCAAGCACCTCGACCATGTTCTGCAAGCGAACACTGGCGAGCTCAAAGGGCCGCTGAAATCCCTCACCACCCGCCAAGCGGAACAGTGGGGTGGCCAAGCGCTGGGGGGCAGAACGATCGCCTGTATAACCCCGCACCACCTCCGCCAACGTGCCTGGGGAACCAATGCCGGCGCACATCATCAGCAAGTTGGGCCATGCACCGCCAGGCACCTGGAGGCCTGCATAAAGCCCTAGCTGTCCATGCAGACAGTTGTCAGCATCCACCTGAAGATGGGTGCGTGGCAGCTTGGTGTAGGAACAAAAACGGTCAGCACTGCCCTGATCACCGATGCCGATGGCCAACAGGTTCAGCCCTGACTGATGCAATAAAGGCAACAGAGGAACGAGAGCCTGGGCGTACTCAATCGAATCAAAGTCGCCAAGCTGGCCAAAGACAAGCACAAGCCTGCGGCTGCCTGGCTCCATGCCCTCGACCAGCGCCAACCGCTTCAGTAATGCTTGAGGTGCCTGCATCCCCACCGGTGATCGAATCCAGGCATGATCGCCGATCCAGTTCAAGACCGACAGCGATGACCGCTCTGCTTGCCATCACCCTGCCCTGGCTTCTGGCCCTACTGCACCTGGTTGGACCTGTTCCTGCGGATCTAGGCCTCCAGGGAGACAGCCTGCGGCCATGCCCAAGCCCAGCTCACTGTGCCCAGAGACAATGGCCCGTGAACGACACCACAGCGGCGTTCGCAGCCCTGGAGCACAACCTGCAGACAACTCCACGCACAATCGTGGTCACGACTGACTCCGAGTTGGGCTATTTGCATGCCACAGCAAGCAGCAGCCTGTTTGGCTTTGTGGATGACATTGAAGTGCATGCCGACAACTCACGAGGCCTCATCGAGGCTCGATCAGAATCACGACTCGGAGACTCAGACCTTGGCGTCAACGCCCGACGTCTTGACGCGATGGCTGAAGCACTGAGCTGAAGAACGGAACAGCCTTGACCAAGCGAAGACCGCATTCTGAAGACCAACCCTCGACACCTCAGATACAATGACAGCCATCAATCCTGCTACTTGCAGACAACAAAAGCGACGAGACAAAGGCAATCATCAAGCCAACCAGGCGCAATCAAAACAAGCACAGCGTAAAGCTGTGCCAGAAGCATCGACGATGCATCACCAAGCTCAGCACTGGATTACCGGATTAAACTCATAATGGCGATCACACTAAATACTGCATGACTGACAAAGACTGTGGTCGACAACGCTGTCACGGCGAAGCCCAGGCCTTGACTTGAGTAGCGTCGGCGCACCAACGCGATGACCGACACCACAAGCGCGATGAAGGCCAACAAAACAATCAATCCATTTGGCACAACAGTACCAATCACGTGCATTAGCTTCCAATCCATTTCTGGCTGGAGGGAGTTCATCAGAAGCCAGAATATCGACTGAAAGAGCTGGAGAAAACCAGCAGCAAGCAAAAGAAGAATTGGCGTGATTTGCATGGTCAACGGCCGTTTCCTCGATGGTTCATGGCGACTTATCGCCATCTCAACAGCCTATCTCTTTACCGAAAACAATCCAGCCCTCTTTAACCCCTATCCCCTAGCATTGAAGGGTGAAACCGAAGCCAGTGCATCAAGGGTGCAAGCAGCGTTGTGAATCCCCAAAACCCTGTAAACGCCATAGACATCATCAGCGCCTAATTTCATTAAAAAAAGCTTGCCGAGGCTTGGAGAAGAGCCCAATAACCTTCGCAATATTTAGAAGAAATGAGTCAGTCTTCGATCATGAAGAGAGGAGCCACCGCCCCTCTTTGCCGCTCAGCATTCAGAGCGCAAAGGATGGCCATCCAAGAGTCAGCCTCACCAGGTGGCAATCGCCTCATCCAGACTGATCAAAGGCTGGTCTATGCCGCTCGTCACCTCGATCACACGGCCAATCGCGGCAGGCGTGTGTAGCGCATCGACACAGCAGCGGGCCACAAGACGGCGTGGGATCGAATCACTGTCCTGCTGATCAGCTGGTGAATAGCGAATTCCTTCAGCCTCAATCCCTTCTTCGCGCTCCGAAAGGCCTCCAGGTCGCACCACCGTCCAGTCAAGACTGCTGGTTTCAAGCACCCGCTCGCCGACGCGCTTCCACACCAGAATCAAGCCAAACAAATTCAAGGGATGACGCCAACGACCGGTGCAAAGCGAGCTCACTAAAACCACCCGACGCACACCCACCCGCAGGCAGCTCTCAACCTGACGTTGAACCCCCCAGGCATCCACGCGCATCGGCCCGGTGAGATCGATCGAAGGACGAGCTCCTGTGGCAATCACAAGCGCATCCACGCCGGAGAGGGCCGCATCCAGGGCTGAAGAATCCGTCAACGACAACCTGTGTTGATCGCAGCTCGAGAGCGAAGCGGGGAGCTTGGAATCAGTCCGCAGCAACAATCTCGGTCGATCTCCCCTTGCCTGCACTTCTTCAGCAATCCGATACCCGGTTTTGCCGGAAGCGCCGCTAATGGCAACGTTGAGCGTCATGGTCTGCAGGCAGGGATGCGACGCTAACGGCCGACACCAACCGCCGCCAGCGTTGCCATGGGTTGGAAACCTGCACAAGCGTGGACCAGCCAGGAGGCTGTGGGGGGCTATCGCCATTTCCGCCTGGTGATGCAGGGAGGGCGTGGAAACGAACGGTGGGTGGAACTTGAGGCTGTTCTCGACGCCAGCACCCGCAGGCGAATTGCTTGGCGAGATCTTTGCGACCGAGAGCAGTGGAGCAGCGGCTGGCAACAGATCCCCCCACAAGAAACAGTGGAAACGTCCAGGCCCGAGAGGCCTGAAGCCGACGCTGATCCCAGCAGCCACAACAACGCCAAAGCTTCGCAATGATGCGCAGATCGGTGAGGACTGTCTTTGGTATCCCAGGTGCTGACCCAGGCCCAGCGCATCAAGCTGGACAGCGATGACGACGCGGTCTTTTATCGCGATCCCCGCTTTGTTCATCACCTCGATGCCGGCTTCCGGCAGCGCCTGACCCAGCTCTACCGAGAGCGGCTTCACCCCACGGCAACCCTGCTGGATCTGATGTCGTCATGGGTCTCCCACCTCCCCGACGACATCCGTTATGAGCGGGTCATTGGCCACGGCCTCAACGGACAGGAGCTGGCTGCCAATCCTCGACTTGACAGTCACTGGATGCAGAACCTCAACCTCGAACAGACCCTGCCACTTCCGGACAACTTCATCGACACCAGCCTGATCGTGGCGGGATGGCAGTACCTGCAATACCCGGAAGCAGTGGCCGCCGAGCTGCTTCGCATCACGCGGCCTGGAGGCCAAGTGATCGTGTCGTTCTCCAACCGAATGTTCTTCACCAAAGCCCCTCAGATTTGGACCGAGGCTGATGACCGTGGACATCTTGATTACGTTTGCGACGTGCTGACAGCACAGGGCTGGAGCGACCCGATCCGAATCGCCGAGGAGACCAAGGCGACCGGGATGATGGGACTTCTGGGAGGGCAAGGGGATCCCTTCTTATCCGTGACGGCCAGTAAGCAGTAGCCGTGACGACCAAACGCCCATGTCAGTGATGAGAGTCGTTGGCAGACGAAGTGACCATGGCTAGCCCGGGATCAAGTTCCAGGAGACAAGGCCATGGCTCCCATCGACAAGCATCTCTACGACGACACCATGGAGGAGCCAAGACACGAAGGGGTAGCCGCACCACCCAGGCCAGACCCTCTCGGCAACGAAGCGGCTGCGGGAACAGGCCAACTCAACGTGGCGCGGATGCGTCAAATCCTGAGTGAGCAGGGCCGCCAGGTTGCCGATGCGATCGATCCGCTCCAGAAAAAACTGGATCTCAAGCTGCACGAACTGGATGAAACCCTGCGGCCGAAGCTGCAACAGCCGGTGAAGGAGAAGCCCCTTCTCTCCGTGGCCATCTCAGCCGGGGTCGGGGTCTTGCTGGGCAGCCTCGGCGCCTTGACCCTCCTGGGCGGTACCAGATCCCGTTCAGGCGATTGAGCCGTCGGATTAAAGCCCGAGCGTGTCTAGCAATTGCTGCTGGACACGCGGCCCAGCGATCGCATGGGCCGCCATCGCACCACTGGCTGCCACAGGCGGGATGCCGATCCCCGGGAACGTACTGGCACCGCAACGCCACAATTGCTTGAGGGGAGTGTTGACGCCTGGGAATAACCCTTTCGCGGCAGAGAGTGCAGGTCCGTAGCTCCCCTGATGCACGTTGAGATAATGACGATGGGTCAGCGGTGTGCCCTCCATCACCACATGGCAGCGATCGCGCAAATCGGGGATCCGCTGCTCCAACACTGACCAAAACAGCTGACAACGCTCCTGCTTAAGCGCTCTGTAAGCAGCGGACCCCCGTTCCAACTCGGCCCAGCGATGCCATGGCTCACTCGCCGGGGTGTAGGCGTGCAGGACATGGTGGCCGTCAGGTGCCATCGCCGGATCGAGCACGGAGGGGATCGAGAACACGGCCGTGTTCTGCTCGGCATCAATCGGTCGATTCCAATCGCCCACCCACACCTGATGCAGTGGAAGGGGGTCGAGGCCGCTGGCGTCAAAGCCAAGATGAAGATGGAGGAAAGAACCACAAGCCGGGGTCATCTCAAGCTGCTTGCACCAGCGCCGGGCGGCCCCATCCGGCAACATTTGCACCGTTCCCCAGGCATCGACATTGCTCACAACAGCATCGGCACCAATGCGATCGCCATTGCTCAGTTGAACGCCGCAGACGCGGTCGCCGTCGAGACAAAGCTGCCGCACTCTGGTGTGGCAGCGCAACGTACCGCCGTGCCGCACCAGACCCTGCACCAGTGCATGAACGACAGCGGCACTACCGCCCTTGGGGTAATCCAGACAGGCCTGCGGCTCAAACCACTGAGCGAACAAGCTGGCCATGGCTGCGGCATTTGTTTGCCCCATCGGCATGCCACTGATCAAGAAGCAAAGAAGATCCACCCAATGGCGTAGGAACGGATCCTGGAGATGGCGATCCACCAGCGGACCAAACGCCCCGTTCAGATGACGCAGAGCCGGTAGATGGGGAAGCAGGCGCCCACCACGACGCAACAACGCTCCCATGGCATCAGCCCCGGGGGGAAGGGCAAGCAAGGGAAGGGCCTCGGCGGCGGCAGCCACCGGTTGCAAGGCCTTGGCAAAGTTTCGCCACTCTGCTTGCACCGCAGCACCACGCAAACTCTTCACCACCTGCTCGAAGCCGCTGCTGCCGACACCGATGCGCAGATCTCCTTCGGGACACAGCACGTCCCAATCGCGATAGGTGATCAGATCAAGGGGTTGATCAAGGGCCCGCAGAATCTGGGCCAGGGGATTGGTGCTGGGCCAGCAACTGAGACCGCTCCATAACGATGGGCCCGATTCGAAGTGATAACCGGCACGATTGAAACCATGGGCTGCACCACCGGGAGTTGCATGATCTTCCAGCACCAGCACCTCATGACCGGCCCTCGCCAATAGGGCCGCACAGCACAGCCCGCCGATGCCGCTGCCGATCACAATCACCTCGGTGCGTTCTTGCGTCATCGCCGACCTCCATCGCAGCAAAGGCTTGATTGAGCAAGCAGGCAAGAGACCAGATCCACGGCGCTTCCCTTGGCCCCATCGCCCATGGGAAGCGCCGTGGCAACACCCGGAGCCTTGATCGAGTTCCCGCAGAAGCCAAGCGCTAACCATTCACACCCCTGCCATGCCGCTGGCAGGGGATGGGAGGCGAGCACAGAGGTGCCTGCAAGCCTTTCTCCGATCAAAGCCAAATCGCAGTCGCACCTGGTCATAGGTCAACCTCGATCACCAAAGACGTGATCCTGTTTCACTTATAGGCTGCAGGCACCATGATCGAGGCAAGCTCCATGCCGGCATCAGCAACTGCAGGCCAACGCATCGTTGCCATGCTGCGCCGAACACCTCCCCTGGTGTTGCCGATGCTGGTTCTTAGCGCCGGACTGGTGACCGCGGGATCCGTCGCCGTGCGTGGGATCCGCACATCCGCTGACACGATCACGGTGACCGGGGCCAGCACCGAGCGCATCAAGAGTGACTATGTGGACTGGACGGTGGAAGTGCGGGGCAACGGCTCCAGCCAACAAGAGGCCTATCAGGCCCTCGAGCCCCAGGTGGAGCGGGCCGTGGCTTTCCTCAAGGAGCAGAACGTACCGGAAAGCTCCATCCAACTTGGAGTGATTCAGTCGAGCAGTCAAGACGTGCGCAACCGCGTCACCGGCGCCCTGATCACCACCCGATGGACCACCCGGCAGCCGATCCTGATCGGCAGCAGCGATGTCGGTCTGATTAGTGGTGTCTCGCGCCGGATCGGCGACCTGGTGGGCCAAGGCGTTCCCATCAGCATCCGCCAGCCGGCCTACACCTTCACCCGCCTCTCGGAGAAACGGGTCGACATGCTGGCCAAAGCCACAGCTGACGCCAAACGCAGAGCAGAAGCCATTGCCCAGCAGGCTGGCTCGGGGATCGGCGCGATCACCAAGGCCGACACAGGCACCTTCCAGATCACGGTGCCCAACTCCACAAGCATGAGCAGTTACGGCTCCTACGACACCAGCACGATCTGGAAAGACATCACCGCCGTGATGGGTGTGACCTTCCGGGTCCAGTGAGCCCAGCGGATCAGGGCCTCCCTCCCTGGCGACCGTTGTTGAAACATGCCCGCCTGAAGGAAGGGCATTCTCCGATGGGGCGATGGCTACAACTGGCATCGATTGGCCCGGATGGGAGTCCAAGGGTTCGAACCCTGGTGTTCCGAGGATGGTGGAATCACAACAGCCTTGAACTGCTCACGGATGGGCGGAGCGCCAAGCAACAGGAACTGCAGCGCGATCCTCGCTTTGAACTGTGCTGGCTGCTGCCCAAAGCCCAAAGCCAATTCCGCCTGCGCGGACATCAACACCACCTGGATCGGGATGAACGGATGCAAAGGCAACGCCACCACTGGCTAGGGCTGCAACCCGAGGCACGCGCGTTGTGGGGATGGCCACCGCCCGGTCAGGAGCTAGACAGCGCAGGCGACTGGCCTACTGCGATTCCAAACGGCACAACGATGCCCGACAGCTTTGCGCTGCTGCGTCTGGAGATCACCCATGTGGATCTTCTTGAGCTGACTCAGTCGCCTCACCGTCGCCGATGCTGGAGCGCCGAAAATGGGTGGAAGGAAGTCGCACTGAATCCCTGACCACCCCCGCCCCCAGGCCTCAGCCAGCCATCTCCTGGTCGCTGCTGCTTCCCCTTGTGCTTGTGGGGATCGCATGGCTCCAAGAACTGCTTGACACCGTTTTATTTGGGGGCCAATGGAACCTTCCCCTCGGTCCTGGCACCCCCTGGTGGTCTGTATTCACAGCCCCTTTCAGCCACAGCGGCTTCGGCCATCTACTCACCAACACGCTGGTCTTTCTCCCCCTCAGCTATCTCGTCATCAGCCAAGGGATGCGCTCTTATCTGGCCGTTTGGATTGGCGTGATCAGCGTCGAAATCCCGATCTGGCTGTTATGGCCAGCGCGAAGTCACGGCCTCTCAGGCATCGTCTATGGACTGCTGGGCTACCTGCTTCTGCTGGGATTGATCGAGAAGCGTTTGATCACATTGGGCCTGAGCGTGCTGGCCTTGAGCCTCTATGGCTCTGCTCTGATCGGACTGCTGCCCTGGGCCTCTCCCCCTGGTGTGAGCTGGATCGGCCATGCCGGAGGATTCATCGGAGGCGTGCTGGCCGCTGTGATCACGGCCCGTCCGAAGGATTAACCCTGAGCAGGTATCGCTCGTTCCACGCAGGTCCCTTTCGCTTCGATTTTGAGATCCTGCCTTGAGGTCTCTGGGATCTTGAAATCCATTTGAATAGCCATGGTCTGCTCAAAGGAGAAGGAAAGACGCCGGGGATTCAGGCGCAGCAGTCCTGACGTGCGCAGTCGTCCCATGCTTTGAACAGGTGCTTCTGGTTCGCTGGGAGGCAACACGATCAAGGGATGCTCATAGGCAAAATCCATCAGCACCTGCCCCCCCTCCAAGCGCGGAGTGCCATCGGTTAGATGACGCAAATCACTGCGCTCCTCAGCCAGATTTCGCGGCGTGATCGCGATGGGAACACCGCCCTCAGCCATGGTGAGCGTGAACGCAGCCTTCTCCGACTTGATGGAGGTTGGCGCCACCGGCTTTCCATTGGATGTGACCCGCTCTGGATCGATCGTGCAACGCAACAGGTAAACCGGCGGGAGAGAGTTCTGAACCTGAGCCAACAGCATCAGCGCAACCGGGATCACGGTTCCTCCTGGGAGAGAAAACGCCCTGAGAACCGAACAGCCATGACGACACTTGCAGCGCCATAAGCGATGAAGGTGGTCGCCTGGGCGAAGGAACCAGTGCTGTACACCTCGCCAGCGAGCAGGAGCGAATCGATCAAGGAGGCGACGGTTCCCCACAGAACCACCCACACGGAGACGTAGATCACACCTCTCACAACGGGACTCATTGTCATCACTGCAGAGATGGTGAGGTTAGAGGCAACCGTTCTCGAGGCTGCTGTGGCGATGCCGCTCTGACGATGCTGCTGTGAAGAGGCGGCTCAGCCCCCTTCCATCGATTGCTGATGGCTGTGCTGCCGATAAAGGTCACTGATCGGGTCGATCGGATCATCCGCCACAGGAGCAGAGTCGCAGTCTCCTGAAGGGGACGAGGGAGGCTTCGCCTTGGACTGTTCAAGGTCCTTCTCCTCCCGCTTCAGGATCCGGGCGAAGGCGTCGCTGGAATCATCCCGCTGACTGGATCTGCGTTGAGAGGCCATATACCGATCCGAGAGAACAGTCTGACGAACGCCTCAGGCAGGCGGCTGCTGGGAGCTGTGGCTGGATAGCTCACAGCCGAACTCGCAGCTGTTGAGGCCCTGAGCCTTGGGGTCAGCATCCTGGAGCCGCTGAAGGATGTGGCGAAGATCAGAGCCTGCCAGCTCACCATTGGATTCCCACTTCAGGCTGGTTCCTCGACGGGGATTACCTGCGTTGGTCATACGTCTTCCTCGGCAACAACACTCTGGATCGCCGCAACAGCAGCACGCAAAACAGAGCGGCAAGCCTTAATGGAAGTTAAAAACGGTAGCGATTGCTACACAAAGCCTCGCAAGCGGCCTGTGGCCCTAGGGTCCGCCCCTGTCGTGGCGCGCAACCCTTGAGACAACGAGAGCGGGCCAACCACGTCCTCCAACGGCTGAACGAGGCCTACCCAGAACCACCGATCCCCCTTGACCACAGCGACCCTTTCACGCTGCTGATCGCCGTTCTGCTCAGCGCCCAGTGCACTGACAAAAAAGTGAACGAAGTCACACCCGCGCTATTCGCTGCGGGACCCACCCCGCAGGCCATGGCCGGCCTCGAGGAAGACACGATCCGCCACCACATCCGTCAGCTGGGCCTAGCCAAAACAAAAGCACGAAACGTCAAAAAGCTGGCCCAGATCCTTGTGGTCGCCCACAACAGCGAAGTGCCCGCAAGCTTTGAGCAACTCGAGGCACTCCCCGGGGTTGGCCACAAAACGGCCAGCGTGGTGATGGCCCAGGCCTTCGGGGTTCCCGCCTTCCCCGTTGACACGCACATTCATCGTCTGGCCCAACGCTGGGGGCTCAGCTCAGGCGACAGCGTTCAGCGCACCGAGCAAGACCTGAAGAGGCTGTTTCCAGAAGACGCCTGGAATCGACTGCATCTGCAGATCATTTTCTACGGACGAGAACACTGCACAGCGCGTGGCTGCAACGGCACCACCTGCCCGCTCTGCCGAGAGCTTTACCCAAACAGAAGAAGACCAGTCACTTACAAAAAGGCCTAGGAGAAGGGGCCGATCCCGCAAAGGTCTGTTACATTTGTAAATAATTCGACATCTCAACATGGCCAACCAGCAAGCCACAGAGAAATGGTTCCAAGACAGTGCAGCCCGATCCATTCATGCCGACCAGCTGCGCAAGGTCGAGCTCTTTAACGGCCGTGCCGCCATGCTCGGCTTCGTGATCGGAGTGATCGTGGAAGGGCTTACCGGCCAGGGAATACTCCATCAGATCGGCCTTGGACCTCTGGTGGATGGCTATGCAGCCTGCAGCACAAAGATGCTTCCCTTCTGCTTCTGAACAGTCCTCTAGCACCCTGTTGTCGGGCGGGTCGGGCGTAGCCTGACCCTTCGCGACAACCCAGGGATGGCCCGAAAGAGGCGCAAGCTCAATAAAGAGATGGAAGCGGAGATTGCCGCTGCACAAAAGAAGGTGGAGTTCATCTCAGCGATGATCCGCGACATCACCGAAGAAGACATCCAAAACGAATACGCCGAAGCATTTGCCCAGGTCCACCTCGCTGCCAAACACCTGGAAGAGCTCTACAAACTCGAGGGCTTTACCGAGGAAAGCGAGGGCACCTTGGCGCTTTACAACGGATTGCTGGCCAACTTCGAAGAGGAATACGAGCTCTAAGCGCTGATTTGCAATCTCGGCAGAGCTGCAACGATCAGCGCATAAATGCGGTGGAGAGGGCGACAAGCCTGTACAACCGGTCCATCACCGTTGTTTGCCGCGGAGACCAAGCATGTCCGAGGTCAAAGGGACTTCAACTGCGCCGACCGCTTCTTGGTTCACGTTGGCCATGGCTTGCCGATGGCCTCTGGCCTTGGTGCTGAGCGCTTGGGCTCTCGCCGTGGCGGCCATTCAAATTTTGCGGGAACCCATCCCCATTGCTCTGTCACAAGACCAACCCTTCCCGGTGCGCTTGGTCGGTGATCTCAAGATCGATTCCCTGCGCCAACCCGTGAGCATTCAAGGGGCGGAGGCTCTCCAAATCCAAGCCGCCGACACCTTGCCGGTGCAAGGGCAGGTCGACGTCAAAGGCGATGTCGACATTGCCGGCAACGTCACGGTGGATGCGGTCAGAGATCCGGTCAGCGTGCAGGGTGAAGACGCAGGTCCCGTTCTCGTGGGAACGAGCCAGGATCAACCCGTTCAAGTGGACGTGAGTGGTGGCATCGATGTCAACCAAGTGAACGGAAAGATCAATGTGCAGCTGCGGAATGCAGCCAAATCGATGCTGCCGATTCCCTGATGGCGGCGAATCACGCTGACCATGGGCTGAACCTGCCGCCCCTCAAGCTGGCCGTCGTCGGCCATCAGGAGTGGGTGACCTTTCTGCAGGTCGACGCCTTGCCCCGGCCGGGACGCGTGGGCCGTGCCCATCAATCTCTGGAGGAACCTGCGGGAGCCGGAGCAGTCGTCGCGGTCCAGCTGGCGCGGCTCACGGGGCGACGGGTGTCCTTTTTTACAGCTCTCGGCCGGGATGCAATCGGCGAACGCAGCATCGAACGTCTGCGTGAGCTGGGCGTCGACCCGCTCGTCGCCTGGCGAGATGCACCAAGCCGACGCGGCATCAGCCTTGTGGAGAGGGGGGGTGATCGAGCAATCACCGTGATTGGTGAGCGCCATAGCCCGCTTGCAAGCGATGACTTGCCCTGGGAGCTTCTCTCCAGCTGTGATGGCGTGTTTGTCTCAGCCACCGATGCTGCCGGCCTGCAGCGCGCACGACGATGTTCCCTGCTCACCGCAACGCCCCGCCTCTCGATAGGCGTGCTGCAAGAGGCAGGCGTTGGAATTGATGCCCTGATCGGCAGCGCACTCGATCCGAGCGAACAAGTGCCAGAGGATGCTTTACAGCCTGCTCCTCAGCTCACGATCAGGACCGAAGGAGAGCAAGGGGGTGATCTCAAGCCAGGCGGTCGTTATGCAGCATGCACCCCCACCCATGAGCCTGTTGACTCGTATGGATGTGGAGATAGTTTTGCCGCAGGCGTAACAGCCGGACTGGCAGCTGGGTGGACGCCAGCTGAGGCAGCACGCCTGGGAGCATGGTGTGGCGCCGAATGCGTTACACGCTTCGGACCTTACTGATCATCTTTCGGCACGAAGGCCTGCGACAAGGCCACCAGAATGCCGGCAATCAGCAGGGCGGGCAGGATCACAGTTGGGCCGCCAGGAGACGTCTGAGAGGCAAACAGCAGAGGCATTACTCACAGTCTGATGAACGCTGACAGCCTGCCTGAAGCAGGTGGCAACAGCACAAGCGGCAACCTTTCGATATGAAATCCTCGAACCCATGCGTTGGCCTGCAGTGCTGCGACTGCGGTGCGCTGCTGTTGTTCTCCTGCAAGGGCGTCGGACCTCACTCGGATGCGTTCACCGTGGTAACCAGGCCCTCGCGACGCCAGATCTAGGAGCTTTCCCCGGAAGAGTTCCCTCTGTTCTCACTGCTGACGCACAGAACCCCAGACACAGATCACAGGGCTTGAGCATTAAGGACAGGATTTAGCCATTGCTCGAGCCCCACAAAGAGTGTGCCTTAAATCACATCGCTTCGTTCACGTGTCGAAATGATCATCGATCCCTTCCACGCAATTTTGACGAGGTTAGAACCAAGGGACTTCTCCATATCGACATGGCCAACTACAAGGTGACCATTCTCAGCGAAGGCCAAGAAACAGTCTTCGACTGTCCCGATGACCAATACATCCTCGATGCAGCAGAAGAGAAAGGACTGGACCTCCCATATTCATGCCGTGCAGGAGCCTGCTCGACTTGTGCCGGCAAAGTGATGACTGGTTCTGTCGATCAAAGTGATCAGAGCTTCCTCGACGACGACCAGATCGAAGCAGGATTTGCGCTGCTCTGTGTCGCCTATCCCACCAGCGACTGCAAAGTGAGCGCTAACGCCGAAGAACAACTGTATTGAGTTCGTCGTCAGAGGCCCAAAAGGATGGCCATCGCCGAGCGCCTGCCTGCCAACCCAGCGGGCGACCATTCCCAGCAATGAGATCGAGCCATCGCTGAAGCTAACGACCTGAAGCGACGCAACCAAGGCCCTCTCCAATCATGCATGCCTGCGATCATCCAAACGATGATTGCAGGCAGATCTCATCGCAAGAACAGTCATGCTTGCCGATGAATGGTTTTCTGGGCGTACTGATTCAATTCAAGCAACACCCCGAACAAGACTGAAATCAGTCGCGTCAACACCAAGTTGTTGCAACTGATACCCATTTCTCACATCTATTCCCATCAACAGGTCAAAAGGGTGCGATATCAGCATGATCCCGAAATGAATCAATGCCTTTCATGCATTGCGCCGCGATACCTCAAACCTATGCCTATCGACTGCACAGAATCATGATCCGACTTCAAAAGCTAACTCCCAGTGGCTGGACCAACCTCGCCTTTGACCTGGAAATCAATGAAGCCGTCTCGTTAGCCAAATACCTGTCGCAACAAAATCAATTCTCCTATCGATTGATTACCGACGAGATGGAGACGCTTTGCTTGATCCGAAGCGATTCATTGGGTGCGAGCGAAAAGACCCTGAAAGGGTCACTTCCCACCGTCGCGCCCTGAAGCCCAAAGCCGCCGCTCACAGAAGCAGAACGAAACCGTTACATTTCTACATGCAGGGCCTCAGGGACGGGGTCACTAAGGCCTTAGGTGTTTGGAGCCTGGGGCCCTTTTTCTTGGCTGGTTTGCGTTCAGGCAGGCGGAAGCCGTGAATTGACAACACGGGTTCCTGCTGATCTGCCTTGAAGCGATAAGGCCAAGGCACCCCGCCAACCTCGACCCAGGCGTCCGCTGTTGATGAGCAGGGTTGTCGCAAAGAGTCGTCCATAGTCTTCTCCCAGAAAGGCCAGCTTTCACCAAAACAGTGCCTTTAAAGACGTTCGCCCTCAGCAAGACACAGCACAATTACCTAGTCGGCCTGAGGGGGCCGAGCGTCGTGCCTGGGAGTCTTCTGAGGGGAGGCTCTTTTTTTTTTGGGTTGAGGCCAATCGCGCCCGAGCCAAAACAACCAACGGCTCATCGGCTTGCATCGCACCATCACCCAGCCAGGAAGAGACTCGTGCGAGCGATTCAGGCAAAGGAGTGGGATCAGCCCCAGCCCTGGCTGGCGTTGCCCTCATGCTGAAGCCCTATCTGGAAGGGCATACCATCGCCTCCCATTCAAAGGCGCTCAACGCTGTTAGGTGTTCCAGCCATGAGGGCATCAGCCACCTCCCTGGCACGGGTCATCCAGGATCTGAACAGATCGGGATCAGCCCCAGGCCGTTGGCCACGCTCCACCTCTCGATAAAGATCGGCGACGCACCAGGCTTGCGTCAGCGGGTCGCTGCCGAAGCGGGGAATCAGATGAAGGTGAAGGTGACGAGCACCCTCACCAAAGGCGATCACATAAACCCGGTCACAACCACTCACCTGCTTCACCAACTGGGAGGCACGTTGCACAATCAGCCCCCATTCACGCGCTTCCTCCGGCCAGAAGTCGGCGGGTCCGCCAAGGTGGCGACGAGAATCCAACAGACACCACCCCGACAAGGGCGCCGGCAGGGGGTGATGACGCATGAGCCATCTCTCACTGCGCCAGATCTCGAGGGCCTCGAGTTGTTCAGAATCTCTGTGAACGGAGCAGATGCCACAACTCAATTGGGATTGGTCTCCAATGGGATTGAAGCCAACAACAGCAGCAGCATGACTGCTGTGTTGTTCAAGATCACGATGGCAGAAAGACCGATCAACAGAACACGGCGAGAGAAAGACTCATGCCCATGAAAAAGCCCCCACCTAGCGGCGGGGGCTTTCCGATTCAGCTTGCGCTGAATCGCTTGGAGACTTCAGCCAAAGGCTGTTCCGATCAACCGATGGCAGGTGCTTGCAGAGCCACAGGAGTGGACTCCACAGCAGCCAGGTCGAGGGGGAAGTTGTGAGCGTTGCGCTCGTGCATCACTTCCATGCCGAGGTTGGCACGGTTCAGCACATCAGCCCAGGTATTCACAACCCGTCCCTGAGAATCAAGGATGGATTGGTTGAAGTTAAAACCGTTCAGGTTGAAGGCCATGGTGCCGATGCCCATGGACGTGAACCAGATGCCGACCACAGGCCAAGCACCCAAGAAGAAGTGCAGGCTGCGGCTGTTGTTGAACGAGGCGTATTGGAAGATCAGGCGACCGAAGTAACCGTGGGCAGCCACGATGTTGTAGGTCTCTTCCTCTTGGCCGAACTTGTAGCCGTAGTTCTGGGACTCGCTCTCGGTGGTCTCGCGGACCAGGGAGGAGGTCACCAGGGAGCCGTGCATGGCGGAGAACAGTGAACCACCGAAGACACCAGCCACACCAAGCATGTGGAAGGGGTGCATCAGGATGTTGTGCTCAGCCTGGAACACCAACATGAAGTTGAAGGTGCCAGAGATGCCCAGTGGCATGCCGTCAGAGAAGGAACCCTGACCAAAGGGGTAGATCAGGAACACCACGAAGGCAGCAGACAGCGGAGCGCTGTAAGCAACGCAGATCCACGGACGCATGCCGAGGCGGTAGGAGAGTTCCCACTGACGCCCCATGTAGGCAGAAATGCCAATCAGGAAGTGGAAGATGCACAGCTGGTAAGGACCGCCGTTGTACAGCCACTCATCAAGAGAAGCCGCTTCCCAAATGGGATAGAAATGCAAGCCGATGGCATTGCTGGAAGGAATAACAGCACCAGAGATGATGTTGTTTCCATAGATGAATGAGCCGGCAACGGGCTCACGGATGCCGTCGATATCAACCGGAGGAGCGGCGATAAAGGCAATGATGAAGCAGATGGTGGCCGCCAGAAGGGTGGGGATCATCAGCACACCGAACCAACCCACATAAATGCGGTTATTGGTGGAGGTGACCCACTGACAAAAGTTTGCCCAGGTACTGGAGCGACCGCTGCGAATGGCAGTAGCCATGACGAAACAAGGAGGACGGGACCTGACCTAAATGCCTTCAACAGACATAAGGGCAGGGCCTAAGCCTATGGAGGGCCGATTGTTTTTTGCCAGATTTAAAAACTTCGAGTCATTGCGCAAACTTCCTTCATGAAGAGCTTCATGAAGAGTTCATGAAGCAATGTTAATCATGCTGTTTTTGCTGATGTTTGGCCCTGCATCCAGCGACCGGCCTGTTGAAGGAATCCCTGCCAATTCAGTCGCTCCTGTTCCGAAGCCTTCGCCACAAGTAAGGGAGCTTGTTGCTTCAACAGCTCCAGATCTGGCTTTGCCACACCGGCATTGAGGGCCATCCAATCAGCCATGGAGACACCCACAACCCTGGTGAGATAGGCAGCACTGAGGCCCTGCATCATTCCAGCCGCCATCCAACTGCCACCCTCCAACTTGGCCAGACCCAGCAAAGCCTGACCACTCCACTCCACCACCCCCTGTGCAAGGGCCGCAGCCGCAAGATGCTTGGCCGCCACCTGCAGAACATCGGGCGTCCAACGGCAACCCCAGATCGAACCCATTTCACTCAGCATCAAGCCATTTCCCACGGCCACAGCAAGCAAATCAGTGCTGGGTAAAGGTGAGGCGACAACAGCTCCTGCCACGAGCCACTGGCTGCGTTGAAGCAACCCACGGAAGCGTTGACGCCGCAGGCTTTCCAGCTCCGCCTGCCAATCGCGATGCAGGGCCTCCAGCAACCGTTGACGGGTCAGATCGAGACCAAGGTTGGGTTGCTGAAGCAGCTGTCGAATCGGCAGCAGAAGGGACCTGAGCTGATCGGGCGACCCATCCCAAACCAGCAAGCGTTGATGCCAACGGTCTGGCAACTGGGCCAGCAAAGCCTGGTGAGCAGCGTCCCAATCCCCCTCAAGCTCCGCACGATTCACAGCCAGCCAGGCCGGCTGGCGCAACGGCACCTCCTGCAGACGCAAGAGATCTGCCGCACGAAGCGGTAGAGGAAGGATGAACAGCAACGCATCTTGTTGCTGAATCGTGAGAGGCCAAGCCCAGCTATCACTGACGCTGGGGAGAGGATGTCCGACACAAAGGTTGAGGGCATGGCGCCCACTCAGCGCTTGCTGGAGTGCCTGGCTCTCTGGCAAAGCCACCCCTTCCGATCCCACCACTGCAACTGTCAGAGGGCCGGAACGCTCCACGACCTGGTCAAGCGCGCGCTGACGTTGGTCACGGCTTGCAGCCGTGCCGGCAAGCTCTTCAAGAGCATCGAATTGGTCAAGCACTGCATCACAGCGCTTCAACCATCCCTGCACTGAAGCTGGGGACTGAAAGGCAGGTGCCTTTGCAGGCCGGCTCAGCCACCAGATGCCGCCACCCACTGCCAGCAACCCGAAGCCACCCCCAGGCACGTGGAACACGTCTGCCAGAGCCCACTGCGCCACCAGAAATCCCCCTCCTGCCACAGCGATGCCACGCAGGAGCCTCGGCTGGGCGAGGAGGGAGCCGATTGACGGCACCGGAAGCATGCGGAACGGGCCAGAAGTGTCGTCTTCCTAGCTCACCCTCGGCAAGCCGACCAGTGGGCGTTGCAGAAGCGAGGCAGAGAGCAATCCGCCCCCCGGCAGCAGACGCACGGCGTGGGACTCCATAAGTTGATGCAGTGAGTGCAGCTCTCAATGGCGAGCCACCCCGCCGGAACCGATCGACGCAAGGATGTGAAAAGAGTGCTGGTGACAGCACTGTTCATCAACCTGAGCATGACCGGCCTGAAGCTCACCATTGGTGTGCTGAGTGGCTCGCTGGCAGTGGTGGCTGATGCGATGCACAGCGCCACAGACGCCCTCTCAAGCCTGATGGGCCTGATCACCAACGGCCTTTCTGATCCAAGACCGGATCGTGATCATCCCTACGGCCACGACAAATACGAAGGCGTTGGGGCCCTCGCCATTGCAGGCTTCATCCTGTTCACGGCGATCGAGATCCTGCTGAAGGCCGGCGAACGGTTCATGGAAGGCGTGCCGCCCCTCCGCCTGAGCGGCCAGGAACTCCTGCTGCTGTGCCTTGTTCTGGGCTTCAATCTCGCTCTAGCCCTCTACGAACGTCGGGAGGGCAAGCGACTGAAGAGTCCGCTGCTACTCGCCGATGCAAAGCACACCACCAGTGACATATGGACCACTGTGATCGTGCTCGTGGGACTGACAGGTGCCTGGTGGTTCCGACTGAACTGGCTCGATGTGGCTCTAGCGGCTCCACTCGCCCTACTTCTGATCAGGGTGTGCTCGCAGGTGGTGCGGACCAACCTTCCATGGCTCGTTGATCACATTGCGATCGCACCTGAAGCCATCCATGAACAGGCCATGGCTGTTCCTGGAGTGCTCAACTGCCACGACATTGCCAGCCGTGGCGTCTTGGGACAGCGAGTCTTTATCGATATGCATATGGTCGTTGACACCGACGATCTGCCCACTGCCCACGGCATCACCGAGCGCGTTGAGGAGCAACTAGAAACGCGCTTCGGCCCAGTTCGATGCACCATCCACTTGGAACCGAAGGACTACGCCGAGCAACAGATCACCTTTCGAGGCACCCACGGCTGATTGGGCCGGTCGTCAGGGCGGCGCTATCAAGTACCGACTCCCCCCCTGTGATGCGTCACACTTGCGCCTGACTGCAGGCCACGGGCCATGACTGATTCCTACGGAGATTCCCAACAAAATGGGGGACAGGGTGAAGGTGGCCGTGATGGCGGACGCGATGGTGGTCGCCGTCGCGGGGCCGGGAATCGCGAAGGTGGCGGCTTCCGCATCCGCCTGAGTGATAACGAGATGCGCTCCGTGCGTGCTCTTCAAGAAGCCTTCAACCTGCGTTCCACTGTTTCGGTGCTGGGCTTTGCGGTGCGGAGCCTCGGCCAGATGCTCGAAGATGGCCAGTTGGATGCCCTGATCGAACAGGAGCGTTCCCGTGCCCCCCGAGGCGGCGGACGTCGTAGTGAAGGTGGCAGGGGTGGTAGCCGAGGAGATGGTGGCCATCGCGGCGACACTGGCAGAGGCGGCGGTGGCAGAGGCGGTGATCGGCCTGATCCGTTTGCCCGGCCGGCCAAACCACAGCAGGCGCCTGTGGAGGAAAGCGTGGACGCCCCAGAACCTGAGGTTGCTGCGCCAGCCAGCGAGGCACCCGAGAGCGAAGCCACGATCGAAGCCAGTGTTGCCAGCCCTGTTGACAGCTCTGTAGACAGCGACGCCCCTACCGAAGAAGCACAAGCCAACCAGGAGTAATCAATGGTCCAGTCGCGGGTTCTTTCCGGCGTCCAGCCCACCGGTGCACTCCATCTGGGCAATTGGCTGGGCGCCATCCGCAACTGGGTGGAGCTTCAGCATGATCACGACACCTTTTTTTGTGTCGTCGATCTCCATGCGATCACCGTTCCGCATGATCCCCACCGCCTGGCCGAGGACACCCTCAGCACAGCGGCTCTGTATCTGGCCTGCGGCATTGACCCGAAGTGCAGCACGGTGTTCGTTCAGAGCCACGTTCAGGCCCATGCCGAACTGTGTTGGCTGCTGAATTGCGTCACGCCGCTCAACTGGGTCGAGCGGATGATTCAGTTCAAGGAAAAGGCGGTGAAACAAGGGGACAACGTGTCCGTTGGTCTTCTGGACTATCCGGTTTTGATGGCCGCCGACATTCTTCTCTATGACGCCGATCTGGTGCCGGTGGGAGAAGACCAGAAACAGCATCTCGAACTGGCCCGCGACATCGCCCAACAGCGCATCAACGCCCGCTTCGGCAGCGACGATGCTCCAGTGCTGAAGGTGCCCAAGCCCTTGATCCTCAAGGAAGGGGCCAGGGTGATGAGCCTGACGGATGGTCGCAGCAAAATGAGCAAAAGCGACCCCAACGAGGGCAGCCGGATTGCCTTGCTCGATGCTCCTGAATTGATCACCAAGAAGATCAAACGCGCCAAAACTGATCCCCAGATGGGGCTTGAGTTCGATAACCCCGAGCGCCCGGAGACGGAGAACCTGCTGGGTCTTTACGCCATTCTCAGTGGCAAGGGGCGCCAAGCCGCCGCCGAAGAATGCGCCGAGATGGGTTGGGGCAAATTCAAACCGCTGCTGGCGGAGGCTGCCGTCACGGCCCTGGAACCGATCCAGACTCGCTACCGCGAACTGATCCAAGACCGCGCCGAACTCAACCGTGTTCTGGTCGACGGCCGCGATCGCGCCAATGCTGTGGCGGAAGCGACGGTGGCAAGAGTGCGGAGCAGCCTGGGGTTTTTGGGCACCCCCTGATCAGCCCATTTCCACTGAACTGCACGGATCAGACCACTGGGAGCTAATCAGTGCAGGAGCTTCAGAAAAGCTGCGCTAATGATTAAAACTTCCTGAGAGCTTGAAGCATTCTCAGCCAGGCCATTGGAGCCCACCCCAGTGACAGCCATGGGTCCCATGGGTCCAAGCTCCTGTGCGGCCTAAGAATAAGTGCTTAAACACATGCCAAGACTCCCGTCAAGACCGGTCCCAGACCACTCGCATCCGAACCCCTCGGGTCTGCATCGTGATGGGCCCTTGAACGGACTGTGTGCCCGGACCCTTGCAAGCATGGATGCCCAACATTCTCGGTCGCGTTTTCAATGCTGACCGCCGGATGCACCTGCTTCCTGTAGCCGGAGTCATCGGAACTGTCCTGGTCACAGGACAGGCCTTGCAAGCTGAGCGCTCCGACGGACGCCTGGCTCAAGCCGAAGCAGTCAAGGCCCATCTGCAAGCAGAGGATCAGAGCGTCCGCGCTGAACTCAGTGTTGGTCATTACCGAATCACCCCAGAACGCAGGGCTCTTCTGAACACCATCCGTTATGCGGAAGGCACTTGGAAGGACGGCAAAGACCTCGGCTACAAAACTCTTTATGGAGGAGGCCAGTTCGCTGACCTTTCCCGCCACCCCGATCGGGTGGTGGTGAAGCGATACGCCAGTGCCGCAGCCGGTGCCTATCAGTTTCTGCCTTCCACATGGCGGATTGTTGCCACCGAACTCCAGCTCACCAGCTTTGAACCAAAGCACCAGGATCAAGCGGCGCTGCGCTTGATTGAGCGACGCGGTGCGCTCGAGGAAGTTGACAGCAACGGCCTGACCAAAACTGCGATGCATCGCCTAGCGCCGGAATGGGCCTCGTTTCCCACCCATGCGGGCTCCAGCGCCTATGGCCAGCCGGTCAAGAGCCATGCAGAGCTTGCGAAGTTCTACTCGGACAATCTGCGTCAGATCCGTCTAGGGGCATGAGCCTGCAGGGCCAACGGCCCCGATCAACGTTCTCCACCCTCATTCGACTGCAACGAATGCTGCAGTCTTAATTCAGCTGTTCTGAGATCCGCGCCGAGAGCGACCACACCTCGGTCATCAGCTGATGCCAGGGAGACATCGCCCCCATTGAGACAGCCATCGCCTCAGGGGATGCCTCCAGAAGGGCACGGGTCGCTGTAATCGCCTTGCGCCCCTCGACAAGGCGTTCGGCCATGGCCAGGCGCTGCTCAGGGTCCATCACCTGATCCGGGCAGACCGCCAACAATTGCTCCCCACGGTTGAAACAGTCGCTGAAGTCTTTGAGCAATGAGTCGAGCAATGACCGAAGCAGCGCCTCAGCCTGCTCATCCCTGCGAGGCTCTTCGGAGCCAGACGACGTCGATTCCATAGAGCTGCATGACACGCCCATAAGATGGCGGCTGACATGCAAGTACCGGTGAGCAGCACAGCAGTAACCGCCCTTCCCCCGAACGAAACGGTGGTGCTGCCTAAAACCAGCGAAAGCGAAACGCTGCTGCGCATCCGCCACTCCATGAGCCACGTGATGGCCATGGCGGTACAGAAGCTTTTCCCCAAGGCGCAGGTCACGATCGGCCCCTGGACCGAGAGCGGCTTTTACTACGACTTCGACAATCCGGATCCATTCACGGAGGCCGATCTGAAGGCGATCCGCAAGGAGATGATCAAGATCATCAACCGCAAGCTGCCCCTTCAGCGGCTGGAGGTGGATCGAGCCGAAGCAGAGGCCAAGATCACGGCTCAGAACGAGCCTTACAAGCTGGAGATCCTGGCAGGGATTCAAGAACCGATCTCCTTGTACACCCTGGGCGACGACTGGTGGGACCTCTGCGCCGGACCCCATGTCGCCAATACCAGTGAACTCAACCCCAAGGCATTCGAGCTCGAAAGTGTGGCCGGCGCCTACTGGCGTGGTGATGAGACGAAGGCGCAGCTTCAACGCATTTACGGCACCGCATGGGAAACCGCTGAACAGCTGGCTGAACATCGCCGTCGCAAAGAGGAAGCCTTGCGCCGCGATCACCGCCGCATCGGCACCGATCTCGACTTGTTCTCAATCGAAGACGAAGCAGGGGCAGGACTTGTGTTCTGGCACCCGCGCGGCGCACGCATGCGCCTCTTGATCGAAGACTTCTGGCGTCAGGCCCATTTCGATGGAGGCTACGAACTCCTCTACACACCCCACGTTGCAGATATCAGCCTCTGGAAGACCTCAGGTCACCTCGACTTCTACAGCGAAAGCATGTTTGGGCCGATGCAGGTTGACGAACGGGAATACCAGCTCAAACCGATGAACTGCCCGTTCCATGTGCTCACTTACGCGAGCACCCTGCGCAGTTACCGGGAGCTCCCCATTCGCTGGGCCGAGCTGGGCACTGTGTATCGATACGAACGTCCCGGTGTCATGCACGGGTTGATGCGCGTTCGGGGCTTCACGCAAGACGATGCCCATGTGTTCTGCCTGCCAGAGCAAATCAGCGATGAAATTCTGCGCATCCTTGATCTGACCGAAAGGATTCTCTCCACCTTCGATTTCTGCAATTACGAGATCAATCTCTCCACCCGCCCGGAGAAATCAATCGGCGAAGACGCCGTGTGGGAACTGGCCACCAACGGGCTGATTGAGGCACTGAACCGCAAGGGCTGGGCCTACAAGGTGGATGAAGGGGGCGGTGCTTTTTACGGACCAAAGATCGACCTCAAGATCGAGGATGCAATTGGTCGGATGTGGCAATGCTCCACCATCCAGCTCGACTTCAACCTGCCCGAGCGCTTCAAGCTTGACTACGTGGCTGCCGATGGCTCGAAGCAACGGCCGATCATGATCCACCGTGCCATTTTTGGATCCCTGGAGAGGTTTTTCGGGATCATGACCGAAAACTATGCCGGTGACTTCCCGTTCTGGCTGGCCCCGGAACAGATCCGCCTTCTTCCCGTCACCGACGAGGTTCAGGGCTATGCCGACGACCTCTGCCAGCAGCTCACCAGCGCTGGTGTGCGCGCCTGCGTTGACCGCAGCGGCGAACGGCTGGGCAAACTGATTCGCACCGGTGAAAAAATGAAGATCCCCGTCTTGGCGGTGATTGGAGCCAAGGAAGCCGAACAGAGTGGTGCAAGCCTGCGCAGCCGTCGCGATGGTGATCTGGGCCTTGTCGATGCCGAAGTCCTGATCAAGGCGGCCTGCCAGGCCAATCAAAGCCGCAGTCAGAGCCTGTCGTTATGACTGAGAACCCGATTCAATGCCTCGAGGATTTCGCCACTCTGCGAACGGCACCAGAGCTGAATGACAACCAACGCGCGGCATTGCGACCCGCACTGGACGACGCGATGGCGTCATTTGAGTGGTTCACCGTGGGGATCATGGCCCCATCCAAGGAAAACGCCCTCAATGCTTTGCGCAGCCTGGAGAGCTCCCTCTCATGGGAAGCGATGACGATCGAGGCGGAAGCCGAGGATGTTGGCCCTGTGTTTCTCAAGGCCAATCAATCCAATGGTCTAATCCGCATCCGTGTGGAACATGGACTCGGAGAAGGCATCCTGATCTCTGGCCACAGCAACATCCCAGAGCAAACCGGGATGACTTGGGGCCCGCTTCCACTCGATTTCTTCGCTTGACCTCCCAGTGCCTGCTTGCGGTTTTCATGCCCTGCAAGCAGCCTGAGGATCAATAGCATCACAGCCCTCGGAATGGCGGCGAACACCTTTCTGGCAGGCGATGTGGGAGGAACCAAAACCCTTCTCGCGGTGTACGGCCAACGCGAAGGGCAGCTCCAAGCCCTCTATTCCCAGCGCTATCGCTCAGGAGAGTGGTCCTGCCTTGAAAGCATCGTCCACCACTTCCTCTCCAGCCTGCCGGCCGACCTTCCCCGCCCAAAGACCAGCTGCCTTGCTGTCGCCGGCCCTGTGCAAAACGGCACCGCCACACTCACCAATCTGCCTTGGGTTCTGAGCGAAACGCTGCTGTGTGACGCCACGGGACTCAAGCATCTCGAGCTTGTGAACGACTTTGCAGTGCTCATTCACGGCCTGCCCCATCTCGATGATCAGCAACAGGTCGTTCTGCAGGGGGGGCATCCCTCTCGTTCAGCAACCTTGACCCAGGGGGGGGCAGTGGCGGTTGTCGGTGCCGGAACAGGGCTAGGGATGGCCCACGGGATTCCTGGCCCGCATGGTTGGTTGGCCGTGGCCAGCGAAGGTGGTCATCGCGAATTCGCTGCCCGCACAGAGGACGAATGGCAGCTGGCTTCATGGCTCAAGGCTGACCTTGACCTCGATCGCCTGTCCGTAGAGCGCATCGTCAGTGGAACAGGCCTCGGCCATGTGATGCGTTGGCGCTTGCAACAACCGGACGCAGTCGGCCACCCACTGCAGAGGGCTGCTGAAGCCTGGCGCAGCCAACCGGTGGATTCAAAGGCATACCAAGACCTACCGGCCCTGACCGATCAGGCTGCACAGAGCGGTGATCCCTTGGCCCGCCAAGCTCTCGACCTATGGCTCGGCGCTTATGGCTCAGCGGCCGGCGATCTGGCCCTGCAGGAACTCTGCAGCGGCGGGCTATGGATTGGCGGAGGCACCGCCGCCAAACACCTGAAGGGACTGCAGTCCGCCACCTTTCTTGAACCCATGCGCAGCAAAGGACGCTTCCGCGCCTTCATCGACGGGCTCCGTGTTCATGCTGTGATCGATGCGAATGCGGGCCGATTTAGCGCAGCGTGCAGAGCTCGGGATCTCGCGACTGAGATCGAATCCACCTAGCAACGTTGGCGGCCAAAATCGTCAAGCGGCGGCCTCTCAGGTGAGACACTGGCTTGAACAGAACAGCAGGGATGGTGCAACCACGCATTGGCCAATCGGTGGTTGTTGATGTTCCTGCCACCTCAGCCAATATCGGCCCTGGATTTGATTGCCTTGGTGCCGCACTCGATCTCAACAACCGGTTCACGATGCGTCGGATCGAGGGAGATGGAGAACGGTTTGAGCTGATCATCGAAGGACAGGAAGGCAGTCATCTAAGGGGTGGCCCCGACAACCTCGTTTATCGAGCCGCCCAGAGGGTCTGGAAAGCTGCTGGTGAAGAACCAGTGGGACTCGAAGCGCGTGTGCGTCTGGCGGTGCCCCCAGCACGAGGGCTTGGCAGTAGTGCCACAGCAATCGTGGCAGGCCTGGTGGGAGCCAATGCACTAGTCGGAGAGCCCCTGAGCCGCGAAAAGTTGCTCGAGCTGGCGATTGATATCGAAGGGCATCCCGACAATGTGGTTCCGTCCCTCCTCGGTGGTCTCTGCATGACGGCGAAGGCCGCATCCCAGCGCTGGCGGGTTGTGCGCTGTGAATGGGTGCCAACGGTGAAAGCGGTCGTGGCCATCCCCTCGATCCGACTCAGCACCAGCGAAGCGCGCAGGGCCATGCCCAAAAGCATTCCGTTGGGGGATGCCGTCGTCAATCTGGGTGCCCTGACGCTTCTCTTGCAAGGACTGCGCACCGGCAACGGCGATTTGATCGCAGACGGCATGCACGATCGACTGCATGAGCCCTACCGCTGGCGCCTGATCAAAGGCGGACAGGAGGTTCGCGAAGCCGCTCTCAAAGCAGGGGCGTGGGGCTGTGCCATCAGCGGAGCGGGCCCCAGCATTCTTGCCCTTTGCTCCGAAGAGGTCGGTGCCGCCGTCAGTCAGGCGATGGTCCGGGCGTGGGAAGCCGCGGGTGTGGCCAGTCGGGCACCACTACTGAACCTCCAGACCACAGGCAGCCACTGGCATCCAAAGGAATCTGAGTAAATTTACTCAGTTCCGGGCGCGGCCCTGATAGGTTCAACATCCATTAGATGGATGCCATGGACGTCAATCTCCCTCTGATTGCCACGTCCGATGCCACGTTTCCCTGGCTTTCGCTGATCATCCTGCTCCCCGCAGCTGCTGCCCTGGTGATGCCGCTGCTGCCGGGCGATGAGAGCAATCCCTCACCCTGGCCCCGCAACCTCGCCTTGGGGGTTCTGGCAGTCGACTTTGCCCTGATGCTGGTGGCCTTCAGCCGCCATTTCAATCCACAGGACCCCTCACTCCAATTGGTGGAGCGTCTCAACTGGGTACCGGCCATTGGCCTGGAATGGTCAGTCGGGGCCGACGGTCTATCGATGCCCCTGGTGGTTCTGAGTGGCCTGGTGACCATGCTCTCGGTGGCGGCGAGCTGGAAGGTTGAACACAAAGCCAAGCTCTACTTCGGCCTGCTGCTCGTTCAGGCCGCCGCCCAAGCCCTGGTCTTCCTCTCCCAGGACTTCCTCTTGTTCTTCCTGGCCTGGGAACTGGAACTGGTACCGGTGTATCTGCTGATCGCCGTTTGGGGAGGTCAGAACCGCCAATACGCCGCCACAAAATTCATTCTCTACACAGCCCTGGCCTCACTGCTGATCTTGATCAGCGGCCTGGCACTGGCTCTTTCCGGTGACCAGTTCACGCTCAACCTGAGCGAACTGGCCCAACGCTCTCCTGGCGGCACCTTTGGGCTGCTCTGTTACCTGGGCTTCCTGGTGGGATTCGGTGTGAAATTACCGATGTTCCCTCTCCATACCTGGTTGCCTGATGCCCACGGCGAAGCCAACGCTCCGGTCTCCATGCTCCTGGCTGGAGTGCTGCTCAAAATGGGCGGTTATGCCTTACTGCGCTTCAACGTGCAAATGCTGCCGGATGCCCACCTGGTGTTGGCACCTGCACTGATCGTGCTGGGGATTGTCAACATCATCTATGGCGCCCTCAATGCCTTTGCTCAAGACAACGTCAAACGCAGGATCGCCTGTAGCTCGGTCAGCCATATGGGCTTCGTTCTGGTCGGCATTGGAGCAATCGACGCCCTCAGCATCAGCGGAGCGATGCTGCAGATGATCAGCCATGGCCTGATCGCCGCGGCCATGTTCTTTGTGACCGGAAGCTTCTACGAACGCACCAAGACCCTCTCCATTCCAAACATGGGTGGACTCGCGAAAGTGCTGCCAATCACCTTCGCTTTTTTCCTGGCCAGCTCACTGGCATCCCTGGCTTTGCCTGGAATGAGTGGCTTTATCAGCGAGATCACCATCTTCCTGGGCATCACCAGCCAAACCACCTTCACGACAGGCTTCCGCGCGATCACGATTGTTGCCGCAGCGATTGGCCTGGTGCTCACCCCCATCTATTTGTTGTCGATGTGTCGCCGCGTCTTCTTCGGGCCAAGGATTCCGGCTCTGGCCTTTGTGGGCGATATGAATCCGCGCGAGCTCCTGATCGGCCTCACCCTGCTGGTGCCCACACTCACCATCGGCATCTGGCCCAGGGTGGCGATGGACGTCTACGAGGCTTCCACCGATGCTCTCGCCAGCACGCTGTCAACCCATAGCCTGATCGCGCTCCACAATCTTCTGCCCCTGGGCTGAAGCGATACGGCATGACCAGCACCAGCCAGCCGGCTCTCCTCAAGGGCCGTGGTCTTCCTGACTACTCGGCAATCACCCCTGAAGCGGTGGGAGAGCATCTTCCAGGTCTGCTGCGAAGACTGGAGGAGCAATTGGTGTCTCTGGAGACCAGCCTCCAGCAGAAGCTGGGCCAGGGGGAGGCGATCAGCTGGACTGATGTGATGCCGCCTTTGCAGCGCATCGGTGAGCAGATGCGCTGGAGCTGGGGCGTGGTCACCCACCTGAATGGCGTCTGCAACAGCCCGGAATTACGAGAAGCCCATGCAAGCCAACAGCCTGAGGTGGTGCGCTTCGGCAACCGCATGGGCCAGAGCTCAGTGCTGCATCAAGCCCTCGAACAGTTGCGACATCATCCAGCCCAGTCGCTTGATCCCACCCAAGTGCGGATCGTCGATGCTGAGTTGCTCTCGATGCAGCAGAGGGGGGTTGGTCTTCAAGGCGACGACCAAACGGCCTTCAACCAAGCCAGTGAGCAGCTGGCCGAGTTATCAACCCAGTTCAGCAACCACGTCCTTGATGCCACCCAAGCCTGGAGCTTGGTACTGCACGATTTGGATGAGGTCGCCGGGCTTCCACCACGCGCTCTCGACACCCTCGCTTCCGCGGCTCGAGATGCCGATGATCGTCACCGTGACGGCAGCGAAGCAAGCGCTGAACGCGGCCCATGGAGACTTGGCCTCGACATGCCCCGCTACATCCCCTTCCTGACCTATGCCGAAAACCGAGCCCTGAGAGAAACCCTCTACAGAGCCCATGTGGGACGTGCCAGCAGTGGCGATCTCGACAACACTCCTCTCATTGAATCGATCCTCAGCCTGCGGGCTGATCAGGCCAAGAGACTGGATTATGCCCACTGGGCCGAACTCAGTCTGGCCAGCAAAATGGCAGACAACGTCGACAGCGTTGAGGCTCTACTTGAAGAGCTGCGCGCCGCGGCCAAGCCAGCCGCCGAAAGGGAGATCGACGCCCTGCGGGACTGTGCTCGTCGCCACCAGGCACCGGAAGCGGACTGCCTGGCCCCCTGGGATGTCACCTACTGGGCCGAGAAGCTGCGCCAGGAACAGTTTGATCTCAACCAAGAAGCTCTGCGCCCATGGTTCCCACTGCCCCAGGTCCTTGAAGGGCTGTTCGGACTGTGTGAACGCCTGTTCTCAATCCGGATCGAGGCCGCTGATGGGGAGGCGCCGATCTGGCATCCGGATGTGCGCTTTTTCCGCGTCTGCGAGCACGACGGCGCACCCCTAGCCGCCTTTTATCTCGATCCCTATAGCCGTCCATCCAGCAAACGTGGCGGTGCATGGATGGATGAATGCCTGAATCGTTCCCGCAGCGAATCAGGCGAGTTGACCTTGCCGGTGGCTTATCTGATCTGCAATCAGACCCCTCCCACGGACAACACCCCAAGCCTGATGAGCTTTGAAGAGGTGGAAACCCTCTTCCATGAGTTTGGCCATGGCCTTCAACACATGCTCACCACCGTGGAATATCCCCAGGCCGCGGGCATCAACAACGTCGAATGGGATGCCGTGGAGCTGCCCTCCCAGTTCATGGAGAACTGGTGCCTCGACCGCGCCACCTTGATGGGAATGGCCCGGCACTGGCAGACCGGTGAACCCCTCCCAGAATCCGACTTCCAAAAACTGCTGCAGGCGCGCACATTCATGGCAGGGTGCGCCACGCTCCGCCAGGTGCACTTCGCACTCACAGATCTCCGCCTGCACAGCCAATGGTCGAAGCAGCTCGGGATGAGTCCCGATCAGCTGCGCAGGCAACTTGCAGCCTCCACCACAGTGATGCCGCCGATCGCAGAGGATCACTTCCTCTGCGCCTTTGGCCATATCTTTGCCGGTGGTTATTCCTCTGGCTATTACTCCTACAAATGGGCTGAAGTGCTCAGCGCCGATGCCTTCGCAGCCTTCGAAGAAGTCGGCCTCGACCAGGAGGAGCAAGTGCAGTCGACCGGTCAGAGATTCCGCAACACCGTGCTCAGCCTCGGCGGCAGCCGGTCGCCCGCCGAGGTGTATGCCGAATTCCGAGGACGAGCCGCCAGCACCGATGCTCTGATCCGCCATTCAGGACTCACCCCCTCTGCCCCATGACGAAGCAGGGGTCTGGATCAAACCATGACCCGCTCGCCATCTCTGAGGCTTGGGGGCACCAGGCTGATGATCAGATTGAAGAGGCAGCCCTCATCAGCTTCGAGGCAGCACTGGACACAAGCTGGCTGCGTCGAGGCATCAGCCGTGAAGCCTTCCTGTCTGAACTGCTCAGGGATCTGGATCAGCGCCACCTGATCCCCCTGCTCGCCATCCTTCCCCGCAAATGGAGGCACGCTTCAGCTGTCCTCCCAGACCATCTCCGCGGTCTCGGGGCCGTGCTTGAGGGAGGACTGATCAGCCCGCTGATGCTGGCGGCCCTGGCCGACGACCTGCAGCACCTGATCCCCGCAACAGAGGCGACCCAGCCGTCACGACGTAACGCCCTCCAGAGATGGTCTGCGCTCACGATCCAAGCCGGCGAGACACCGCATCGGCTGCCTAGCTCACTGGAAGCGTGGCGCAGGCAGGCCAAACAGCTTTCGGATTCAGCCAGGGAAGGGAACAACAGCTCATCCGATGCGCGTTCAGGACTGCGCAGCCTGGGCGCGGGGCTGGTCTGGCGGAACCACGGACTGAAGCATCGACAGACCGGCGAAAGCCGCTGGTGCAACACGCTCCTGGCCCAGGTCTTAAACGCTCTCGGATCGAACCGACTGCTCACGAGCACCGGCTGCTATGGCAGCCGCTCAGCCCCATTCACGTTCGAGGGCACAACCAGCCCCCGTGAGCTGATTGCCCGACTGAGCGATCGTGGCTGGACCTGCGGGGCTCGCATCCGAGCCAGTGTCGCCAGCTTTGGAATGGGCGCCAGCTGTCCAAACGACCCGAAAGCAGAGGCAGGCAGCGCCTGGAATCAGGTGCCGCTCGGGGTGGCGTACCGCACAGGCTTGCTACGCCAAGGCCAAGAGCTAGAGGCTCTGCTACCTCACTGCAGCTTCGAACTGGAGCTGATTCCGCCGGACGGAACAGCCTGCACGCTGCTGCAGTACTACCAGGGCACTGAGGGGCTGAATGGCTGGGCCGCCATGAATGACCTGCATCGCCCCTGGCAGAACGATCGCGACAATGGAACGGTCGCCTACCCAGGCCAGGCCATCAGAGCTGAGCAACTCTTGTTAGCCCTCGACCTCTGCGACCTGATGGCCGCGGTCCACAACACGACTGCCTGCCGAGGACATCTGCACTCCGGGGGCTATGGCGCCCTGGGATTCTGCATTGATTCAACGGCTCTACTCGAGCAGGCGCTCACGGGACGCAGTCATTTGTTCCCACTCACCCTGGGCGGAATCTGGCGTGAACGCCTGAACGAACAACTCGATCAACTGCTCCAGCATGGTTTGAACCCGGGCATTGGCACGGATCGAGAGGACTGCGTCGGTCGCTATCAAAACGCCCTTCGGGCCCTCCCTTCAGATCTGTTCCTGCAAGGTGATGCCTGTGCTCCAGCGCTCGGTCGCCTGGTGGCTAGCCAACCCCGTCATAGCCCTTTCGATTTGGTACGCCGCCTCAACGGAGAGGAAAGTCTCACCCCGCCTGCGTGAGCGCTAGCTCACTGCAAATGGCTGCCACCACTTGGTCGCGATAGTGCCGACTGAACGGCCCGGAATTGCCGTTGTGGCTCATCGAAGCAATCTCGTAACGATGCAAGCGTCCGTAGGTCAGCCAACGATTCCAATTCGAGAGCGGAAGCAGAGGAAGTCGTCCCGGGTAGGCGATCCTGCCGAGGGCAGCCACAGGATCCTTGGCACCCACCACCATCGACACGTGCTCAAGCGTCTCCAGATCACCATTGCCGCTGAACACCCCGCAGACAGTGATCACCTGTACAGGCACATGGCACAACTTCTGAAGCATGGCCGCCGTGCCGATGGCCATCTCGCCTCCACCGCTGTAGCCAACAAGAACGACGCGGCTGGCTCGACTGGGATGGAAGCCGATAGCAGCCAAACGTCTGGCGATCTTTAATGCCAATTCGTAATTCATCACCGGGCCGTAACGCCGATCCGATGAAATCCCCACCTTGATGACATTGTTGGCTTGCACACAGAAGGAGCAGAGAAATCGCACCCAGCCATTGGGGTGGTGCTCCTGAAGTGAAAAGAGGCGTTGCCAAAACCAGTGACCAAAGGGGGTGGATTTCAGGCCAACGGGGGTAATGGTGTAGGCCTCAATCCCCTTAACCAACAAAGAATCACGGTCGATCGCCTGCTCCAGATGCTGCAGAAATTCACTGACGCGCGGCGGATGATCCTCCTCGCTCTGGTGAATGCCATCGAGATACACCAGGTAGTGCCGGTGGCCGGAAGCATTCGGATCCAAGGCAGGGAATAGATCTCGGGGATCCGGCAATCCCTGCATCCAGCCTTCCCAAAAGACGAAATCCACCATCACCGAATACACCCCCACCAAGGCCACCACCACGACCAGCAAAGCGCCAACCATGGTCACCAGTTCACGGATGGACTCAGGGTTAAGCAGGATGGCCGCGTCTTGGCGAACCGCACTCACCCCGAGGAAGGCCAACACCGAGGTGATCAGGAGGAGGATCACCACCACTCTCCAGCCCAAGCGCAGATGGTTGCGGTGATGCTGAATGGCGGCGCTGCGCTCACTCATGTGCCCACCTCTCGCGCCAGGGTGTTGTAACTGGCTCGCCAGCGCTGGGCAAACACCAGAGCAATCAGCACCAAGGCCAACACAAAACCAGGAAGAGACACCACAAGGCCTTCCTGAAGAGGAATGCCGTAGTGAACCTGAAGCAACAAGATCACGTTGAGGTGAATCCAGGCCAACAGCGTGACGGCGATCAAATCACTGATATAAGGGGCCGCAACAAGCACATAGAACAAACCAGGCCACAGGGCCGCTCCCATGCGATTCGCCATCATGATCGGCTGCGGTGGAACATGTTCCATCAACATCAACATCAAGCTGTGGCAGAGAATTCCAAGGCTTAGAGCCAAGCTGAGAACAAGGGCATCAACCACCATTTGCAGCGCGATCTGGCGCAGACAGAGTCGATTCGCCAGGAGCGAAAACAAATGCGAGGCAGACATAGAGAGGCCAACGCCGATGACCAGACCAAGGCCCGTGTCCATGTCCAACATGGCTTGAACCATGGACTCGAGCAAAGCGCTGAGCGGAAATCCCACAGGATCAAGCACGACGCATTTCCGGACGATTCACGATCCAAATCACCATGATTGACAACACCGCACAGTAGAAGCACCAAACAGAATTGAAGGTGGCGCTGTATGTCAGCCAGGTCAGAAAAATTGAGACAAAGATGAGCACGCCAAACAACCTCACAGCCCTATCACTCACCGCTAAAAGGGGCAAAACGATGAAGCCCCAATACACCAATTCGCCAACAGGTTCGGTGTTGACGAAGTTATGCCAGATACTGCCAAGCCCACTGAGGTCATACATCAATCTGCCGGTGCTGTGAACTGCAGGCTGCACAGCCGGCATATTGAAAAGCAACGGGGTATAGAAAAGGAGTCCCAGCACCGTTGCAACAATCGCCACCCATTGCAAACGACTCTGCAACCCTCGAGAGTCAGTACTGCGACTGATGGACCATGCACTCCATGGAATCCAGATCATCCAGAAGCAATAAGCAAAGAAGAGAAAGCCCAGGGCACCAAAGGTTGCCAGTGGTTCCATCGGCGGAGCCGATCCATTGCCAATGGCCGTCCACTCCAGTCCTTCAACAAACTGCTGCACACCGAAAAAGAATGGAACCAGTGCAAGAGGTTGATATCCAGGGCGTTCCGCCTTGGAAGCCAGATGATGGGAGTAGAGCCCAAGGGGCATCAAAACCGCTGATGCTGTGAAGCTGGCTGAAGCCGAAAAACACATCGGTTGCGATGGGAAGGTCTTTTTTCAGTGTGTCCACGTTGCAGCGAACTGCCAGTCAATCCTTCAGGATCGTTTTCATCAAGATCTCAAGCGATAAAGGGTGAGCCATCAGCTGCTGATGGCTCAGCACCGGCACCTCCTCCTGCGTCCCCATTGGCAGCACGGCCTGCCAACCAGGAACCACCATCAGGTCCCAGCGGCAAAAGAAACTCACGCATTCCACACGTTGCAAGGCCGTCAGGTCGGCATTGAGGTGGTTGAGGAGGGGACTACCCCGTTTCATATCGGCAAGACCGGCAAACAGCCAGCGCGGAATCCATTGAGCCGTCAGCGTGCCTTGCTGAGGACTTCCCACGCTGATGAACCGACGGCAGCGCCTACCCCCCCCAAAGTCCTGAAGCCAAACACGACTGATGACGCCACCCATCGAAAAGCCGAGGAGATCAATCTCCTGATCCCCCCAGCGAGCGGCGATGCACTGGTCGAGCTGTCGAGCCAGAGTCGTCAGGGGAATCGCCCCGAGGCGATGGGGGAGGTGGGGCACCAGCAGAGAGATCTGATGCTGATCGAGACGGTGAACCAGGCGCCGGAACAGGTGGGGCGTGTCCCACAATCCATGCACCAGAACCAGGGGTCTGGAGTCGTTCACACCGTCCAGTGGCGATGGCGTTCAACGGCAACCGTACCCCCGAATCCAGGGATGGGCGCCGCACATTTGCGCAGGAGAACGCGCATGGGCACTGGTCCGTAGAGCTCTTCGAGTAACGCCAGAACCCGCTCACTGAAGTGCTCAATGGTCTGACACTGAAGCGAGTTGACGAGCGACTGGACAGCCTGCACCGCAAGGCTGTAGTCAGCGGAACGGGACAGATCATCGTTGCGAGCGGCATCGTCCAGATCGAGCCTCATGCTCAGATCCAACGAAAACCATTGGCCATCGCGGCGCTCGTGATCGAGCACACCGACATGGGCCCAGACCCGCAGGTCAGAGATATGGAGGGCGTCCTTCAAAGCTTCAGTTGTCAAAGCGGTCAGGGATCAAGACAGGAACGATCAAGGCGGGAACCATCAAGGCAGGAACGGTCAAAGCGGCAGATCCCGATGGCTGAACTGACGCTCCCCTGTCGCGAAGTCTGCAGCGAGATGACCATCGCCACGCAGGCGGTAGCGGTAGGTCACCAGACCCTCCAGTCCGACGGGGCCGCGGGGAGGAAGGGTCTGGGTGCTGATCCCCACCTCAGCACCAAAGCCATAACGGAAACCGTCAGCAAAACGAGTGGAGCAGTTGTGATAGACCCCCGCACTGTCGACCGCACGCAGGAAACGCTCGGCAGTCGTGCCATTCGCGGTGGCGATCGCTTCGGTGTGACGAGAGCCATGGCGACGGATGTGTTCAAGAGCCGTCTCCAGATCAGGCACCACCCGCACGGCAAGGATCAGATCGAGATATTCGCGACCCCAGTCGGCCTCAGCGGCGGGATGGGTCACACCCAGAGCCATGCTGGCCTGATCACCGCGCAGTTCGACACCTACACCAGCAAAGGCGGGAATGGCGTCCTTCAGAAAACGTTCAGCGATCGCCTCATGCACCAGAAGCGTTTCAATCGCGTTGCAAGCGGCGGGGTACTGGGTCTTGCTGTCAATGGCGATGCGCAGAGCCTGGCCACAGTCAGCCTCAGCATCCACGTAGAGATGGCAAACGCCATCAGCGTGGCCAAGCACTGGGATACGGGTGTTGTCCTGAATGAAGCGCACCAGCTCATTGCTGCCGCGGGGAATGATCAGATCCACCAATCCATCCAACCGCAGCAGGGCCAGACTTTCCTGACGCGTGGTGAGCAGAGCGAGGGCATCAGCGCTCACCACCGAGTGAGCCAGACCCTCCTGCAAGGCTGCCATCACCGCCTGATTGGTGCGGTTGGCTTCGCTGCCTCCCTTGAGGATGGCCCCGTTACCGGAGCGGATCGCCAGAGACGCAATCTGGATCACGGCGTCGGGGCGGGCCTCAAAGATCACTCCAAGCACACCCAAAGGCACTGTGATGCGCTCCAGCACGAGTCGCTCGCTCAGCTCCCGATGCAATTGCCTGGATCCGAGGGGATCCTGCAGGTCAGCGACCTGCCGCACGCCCTCAATCGCGCCGGCGAGCTTGGCCTGATCCAGCTTGAGCCTGGCCACCAGGGCCGGAGCCAGGCCTTCAGCCGCAGCCTGCTCAAGATCGGCGGCATTCGCAGCCGCGATCCGATCCGCATGGGCCTGAAGGGCTGCAGCCATCGCCGCGAGGGCCTGCTGACGCTGCTGATCCGTGGTCTGCCCCAGATCGATGGCGGCGCGGCGAACCGCCGTTGCCAGGCGCAGCAGCTCAGCGGACGGTTCGGGCACAGCCTGGCTGGTCATCGACACGAGATGGGATCTGGGATGCATCATCCCGTTTCACGGGGCAACACCGAAGCTCAGCCACTGCGGCATCCAGCTCAGGTCAGTCGGTCTAAGGCCAAACGAGCAGCCCCAAGCCGGCCTGCACCGTTGCCGAGAGCACAGGCTTCGATGCACAGCCCTTCACGACTGACAGCCTGCACCCGCTCTTCCACCTCGCGACGCACAGCCGGCAGGAAGTGCTCCGAGGCAGCTGCCAACCCACCACCGAGCAGCACCCGTTGCGGGGTGAAGACATACACCAATGAGCTGATCCCCACCCCGAGGGTGCGGCCGTAATCCGACCACACCGCCCGAGCCTCAACGTCTCCTTGCGAAGCTCGGCGGGCAAGCTCAGCTGGATCCCCATCCCACAGCCTGCGCAGAGCGGCGATGCTGGCGAACTGCTCGAGGCTGCCTCGATTGCCGCTGTTGCAGGACAAACCATTCGGGTCAATGCTGATCAGTCCTGGTTCGGCAGCAGCACCGTTGTGGCCGGTGAACAGCGTGCCACCCAGCATCACGCCACCCCCCACACCGGTGCCAAGGGTGAGCAACACCACGTCCGTGCAGTCACGGGCGGCACCAGACCAAGCTTCTCCCACTAAGGCGCAATTGCCATCGTTGGCCAGGGTCACCCTGCGCTGGAGACGGGGCTCAAGCCAGTCCGCCAGCGGCACCTCTTCCCAGCCAGGCAGGTTGATGCACACCCGCGCCACCCGCGCCGCTGCATCCATCGGCCCGGGCAGACCGACACCCACCAGCGAGGCACAACGATCAGGATCCAGCTGTTCGATCGCCTCGCAGAGCGCCATGCAAATGGCGCCGGGCATGGCCGGCTGCGGTGTGGGGATCTGCTCTTCCGCCAACAACAACCCGTCACGGGTGAAGCGCGCCAGCTTGATTGCTGTGCCCCCCAAATCCACCCCGATCACCTGCTCAGCCGATGCCATGGTCAGAAGCGGAAGAACACCTGGAACTGGCTCTGCCAGGTGCCCTGATTGTCAACCGAGCCTGACAAGCTGAGGTTGGGATTGATCTGATAAGACAGCGTTCCCTGGGGGGGAATGTCATTGCGATTGGGTGCCGCGAGCACCGAGAGATTGAAGCGGTCAGTGAGGTCAACTCCCAGTTCGGTCACCAGCGCCAACTGAGGTGGCACTTCACCAGACACACGCTCTTTCTCATCCTGAATCTGCGGAGTGACGTAGGTGGGATAGAGAGCGAACTGGAGCCGCTGGCTGAAGGCATCCGTGAGCGTCCCGATCACAGGAGTGAGCAACGACTGCCCCAGCAACGCCGCCAGAGCGGTTCCCCCTCCGGCACCGGACAATCCAGCAAGGGAGTTGCCACCAATCAGCCCGAGGAGCTGGGCGCGGGGCATGGGAGGTGAACTACGCAACGTGAAGTTGTCGGCGAGACGGTCTGCCGGGCCACTGGCTTCCACCATCACCTTCACAAGCCTGAGCTCACCACCAGCCCCAAGACTGCCGCTGCCATTGGTCTCAAAAATGTTGGTGGATACGGCGTTGTTGCCAGTGCCGATACTCACACTGTCAGAGACGCGGCTGGTGAGAGCCACGTCGACGTAAGGGATCAGCCCCATCGAGGGAGTGAAGATGGCCACGTTGGCCGCTCGACGGTCGAGCTGAAAGCTGGTGGTGAAGAACGAGATGCGTCCAGTCAGCATCTGCACCACACCCTGAAGCTTGAGGCTGGGATCCAGCGCACCATTCAGGGTCAGTCGCCCCCTGGTGGTGAAAGCGGCCACCGGCGCGACGGTGACGGCCAACTTCGGACCGAAACTGACACGCAGGTTGTTGAAGCCCAATGCAGGCAGCTTGGGCATCGCAGCCTTCAGAGACCGACTTGAGCTGGCCTCCACCTCTGGGCCCAAAAGCACCAGGGGCTTCTGAAAATCCCATTGATCTTCAAGCAGGGTGTTGAAGGCCACCGGCTGATTGGCCGATTCCTGCCCTCCGTCACCACGTTGCGAACGCTTCCTGGCAAACAACGAGGGGGACGGCCGGATCGTGCCATTACTGATCGCCAGTGCACCACCGATCCGCGGACGCACCAGTGCACCGTTGACATTGAGATCCGCAGTGACCTCAACATCGGCAATCGGCAGATTGAGACGAGTCTTGCTGAGGGACAGAACGAGCGGCTGAGGCTCGGGCAGTGCGGTGAATAAGCCAAGGCCGCCCTTGCCATCCAAGCGTCCGTTTTTGCCAACCCGAGCCTTCAGCGACTGAACCTCAAGTCGGTTGAAATCAAAGACGACGGAGGTGTTGAAGTCACTGATGTCCTGCTTCTCAAGTTGGAAGCCACCCTTGTCGACCACCAGGAAACCGTTCGCCTGCGGCTGACTGAGAGTGCCGCTCAAAATCAGCCGAAGGCGGGCATCACCTGTCGTCCAAACGAGGCGATCATTGGTGAAACCCGTGAGGAAGCGAAGACCGTCGCCTCGGGTGACCACGCGCACATCGAGAGCACTCGACGGCTCCAAAGGAACCTGGCCGGTGACCACGACAGCCTGTTCAGCCGACTCATCACGCAAGGCCAGATCCAGCAGCAAGGCGTTGCCGGCCAGGGTGATCTGACCCTTGTCGAGGGTGAGGCGATGGGCACCGATCCGGGCATCTTCAAGAACCAGTTCCGTCGTTAGCTGAGGAGCTCCATCACCAAGTCGATAGCGGCCCGAAAGGCCAACGGCCCCGAGCAAAGCAGGGGGAACCGGTGCCACGAGCGCCAGCAGCGAGAAGGGCAGATGCTGCAACGAGAACTGCCCTTCACCCGCCCCAATCGGACCGCTGATCGTGGCGACGAACGGTTCGATTTGCAAAGCATGATCCACGTCATCCCCTTCCACCCAGAGGTGGCCGCTGGCCTTGAGCTCAAGATTGAGGTCAGCCAGATGGTCTCCACTCAGGCTGATGCGGGCATCAACCTGACCACGCAGATCCTCGGGATGGAAGGCGGAGCGATTGCGGACCGTCTGCTCGTGAGCCTTGAGGTCTTGCTGCACCGCGTTCAGGGCCTGAAGCTGTCCATTCAGCGACCCACCAAAGGTGTTCACAAGCAGGGTGCCGAGATCCTCCGCCCTTCCCTCCACAGCAGGAAGATCATCGGTGAGGTTCGTGAGGCTGAGCACACCGCGTGTGAGCCAACGCGCACTGAGGCCCAGGGCATCCACCTCAGCATCCAGGCCAGCACCAAGACGACCTTCGGCCTTGAGCAGCACTTGGCCGGAATCAGGCGGGAGCAATTCACCGGTGAGTTGATACCGACGGTTGCTGTAGGTGCCCTGAAGCTGGGCCTGACGAAGCTGAACGCCAAGCAGTCCCGGACGGTCAAAGGTGAGGTTTCCCTCCATTGCAAGAGGCTGCAGTCCGAGAGTGCCCTCCCCAGACAAGCGGCCATAAAGCCCTTCGAACCGCCCCTTCGGAGGCAGGGCTAATTCCAAACCATCCAACGGCAGACGTCGAGCCTGCCATCGGTAAGAAGCCGGAGTGCCAGCAAGGCTGAGCTCGCCCCCCTGACGGACCAATGTGACGGTGGTCGGAAGCCAGTTGCGGCCGAGCCTGGCCTGAAGAGATCCTCCGATCACAGCATCTGCAGCGGTCATGCTCAACCGACCACCTCCGCCAGGCCGCCCCTCAAAGCGCCCCTGCCACACTTCAGACAGGCGAAGGAGTCCAGCTTCCGGCGTCACCAGCTGAAGATCCAGATCAGGGCGCAGGGCGTTCAATGGACCGCTCAGCTCACCGAAGGCCGAGAGACGGCCCGCCATCGAGGTGCCAACGATGGGGCCAATCCGCGCCAGGGGGAAGTCCTTGAGTTGAATGCCCGCCTTGAGAGGGCCCAGCTCCAGACGGCGACCAGTGAGTCGCAGGGGTAGCACCGCCTCGGCCTGAAGGTCAGGGCTGGTGAAACGATCCAACCGAACCAGGCCCTTGGCTACATCCCAGTCGGCCTTCAAGGACCAGTCCTGCAGCAAAGGATTGGCCCGTTGGCCAAGGGTCAGACTGAACTGAGGCTTGGTGGTCTCCCCACGAAGGCGAACGACGCCGCGAACAGGAGTGTTGTCGCCAAGCAACTCGGGCACCAGCGACAACTGACTCCAGGCTGATCCAGCCATCTCAAGCTGCTGGCTGGCAACTGCCATGCGGGGGTAAAGGCCGCCAGCGGCCCTGAGTTTGAGCCCGGGCCCGTGAAGATCCAAACGATCAAGGCTGGCTGTGATGGCCTCTTGGTCACTCCAGTCGCCGCTCAGCTCCAGATCAAGCTTGAGCGGCCCCTTCAAGGCAACTGACGTTGGCGGGCTCCACCGACCGTCGATCCGCAGTCGAGGTTGATGCCATGGCCCCTTGAGATCAGCACGAAGCTGACGATCCCTGCCAGGTTCCTGAAGATTCAGATGCAGATTGAAGGACCGGTTGAGCGCCACATCGCCTTGCAAGGAGGCTTGATAAGCACCAAAGCTCCAGGGGCTTCGCGGCAGCGTCAGCCGATCCCCCTTACAGCTGATCTGCAACTGAGGGCTGCGGAGCGGTGCCTGTAGAGCCGGTGAGTTCATTGCGAACCCAACCAAAGAGATCCCTCCATGGCAACTGGCCTTGCCGGCCTGCCAGCCAAGTTGGAGGTCCCCCCCTAACTGCCCCTGAAGTGCGACTTCACTGGCGGGGGGAATCAACCCCTGGAGGGACTGAAGACGCAGCTTGTCAATCCTGGCCTGAAGGTCGAATTGAGGGTCTCGCCAGCGTCCCTTCAAACGCATCGCCACCTTGCCCTGTTGGGGAAGAGTCAGCTGAACAGCCGAATCGGCCCAGGACTGATCCAAATGGACATCAGCACGGCCCGCTGCCCGCACAGTCAAGTCCGCAGGCTGAATCCTGATCTGGGCCGGATCCAACAGACGGATCAAGAGACCGAGCTTCGGAGGAGGCTGATCACCGGCAGGCCCTGGCACCCAGTAGGCCCCCTCGGCATTCCGACGCAAATCAACCCGCACACCACGCAACTTGACCACCGCCACAGGCTTCCAGCGGCGCAGGCTGGCCAGCGGCGCCAGACCGAAAGACACAGATTCAACCGATGCGGTGGAGTCATCCAGCAAACCGCGCTGGACTTCGCTGGGGCCGAGGGAGACACCCGAAAGACTCAAGCCCTTGTAAGGGCCAATCCGCAGGGGATGGCCAAGGGGCTTGGAGAGCTGCTGCTCAAGGCTGGGACGCATCCGAGCGACCACCGAAGCGGCGATGCGATCCGCACCGATCCAACAGAGTCCACCGGCAACGGTGAGAATGACTCCCCTAGTCAGGAGCAGACGCGAGAGGGTCTGCGGTGGTGACCCACTGCCCATCGACCGCGTCAGTCCCTTCAGAAGTCAGCGCAATATAAAGAGCACAACCGCTGATCACCAGCCCATGAATCTGCCTCTGCTGCTTCAGAGTTCCACGCAATGGTTGGTCTGGAGCGGACTCGGCTTCGCCGTGGTCACAGCAATCGCCTTCGCAGCACGCTGGGGACTGCGATTCCGTCTCGTGGGAGTGACCAGCTTCACGCTTCTGCTCGCCGCGAGCAGCTGGGCGTTCTCGGTGAGTTACACCCCGCCCGTTGCGATCGAAGGAGCTGTAAGGGCACCGGTGGTCTTCGACAACGGCAACGATCTGGTGGTCGCGAAGGCATCACCGGAGATGGATCCCGACTCGGTCGATCCAACCCTGCAACAGCTAGCGGGGAATTTGCGTCCAGGTGGACGCAGCAGTGACGTGGTGGTCGTCCGCTTACGCCAGCTGCAACCGGCCGGCGACGGGTTGAGCAAACCAGTGGTCCTCGGCCAGACCGAAGTGAAAACGAGAGCGACGGCAAGACTGAATAAAGGATGAGCAGCGAATCTCCACTTCAGGAGCTGCCCCAGAGCTTCCGTGATGAGCAGCGGGAACTGGTGGCTGCAGGTATCGACACCTGGGGAGCCCTTCAGCAACTCAGCGACCACCAGCTCAGCCAGCTCTCCCGCCGCGGCCGTGCCAGCGCCCGAAACTTCAAACGGCTGAGGGGCATGGCCGAGCTGGTGTGCTGCCTGGATCTCGCACCGGCCGATGCAGCCCTGCTGATGCATGCAGGCCTGGCAACAGTGGCAGCACTTTCAGCAGCCTCACCCCAGGATGTCGTCACGCGTACGGGACGACTCGAACGCCAGCTCCGAAGTGGACGACCACCAGTGGTGGATCTGGCGGTGGCCCAACGCTGGATCAAAGCAGCCCAAGCATGGCAACCAAGAAACTGACCCCAGAGCGCTGCCAAGCAAGCTGATTGCCACTTCAAATGCAGTTAGTCCTTAAGGAGGGTGTATGCGCCACCTCCAAGCCTCTCTGCTGTTGTTCGCCCTTGCGGCGGCGGCGTGTGCAGCGACGTCAAGCGCGGTGGCTGCACAGTCTTCGCTTCTGGAAAGCGTCAAACGCAACCCCAACGAAGCCAGAGCCTTGTGCAGGCAGTTCAAGCAACTCAATGCCCAGGGGGTCTCGGCCACATCCAATACCGCCATCGCGGCCCTGGCCTCTCAGCGCAATCTGACGACGCAAGACGCCGAGATTTTGGCCACCTATGTGATCGGCCTTCACTGCACGGATGTGTCCTAAGCGGTCCAGCTCAACCTCAGAATCCGGGCCCATTGATCCACGCTGATCACTCCCTGACGCTTGAAGACGGTGTCGATCTGATCGCAAGGATCTGGCAGCCATCCGGATCTGGTCCGTGGCCCGCTCTTCTGATGCGCCAGCCCTACGGACGGTCCATCGCCTCGACACCGACCTATGCCCATCCTTCCTGGTGGGCCGAACGTGGATTTCTGGTTGTCGTTCAGGATGTGCGTGGCCAGGGCTCCTCTGGTGGCTGCTTCCGTGGCTTTGAGCAAGAGGCTCGCGACACCACCGCCACCTTGTCGTGGCTTCGTTCCCTACCGCAATGCAACGGACGGATCGGCCTTTACGGCTTTTCGTACCAGGGATTCACCCAATTGGTGGCCGAGGAAGGCACCCCTCCACCCGACTGCCTTGCACCGGCGATGACCGGTTTACACGAAAGAGACCATTGGAGCTGCGAAGGGGGCGCCCACTGGTGGCACCTTGGACTGGGCTGGGGTCTACAGCTCGCCGCCCTGCAAGCCCAACGAAGGGGGGACGCAACCGCATGGGAGGCAATCCGCTGCAGCCTTGAAGACAACCGATACTGCCGTGACGGATTGGATCTGCTGCGTCGCTATGATCCGGAGGGGATGGCAGTGCGCTGGCTTGATCGCTCCCCGGAGGATCCTGACGCCTGGACCTGCTATCACCCACCGACCAGCTGGCTACGCCTGCCCATGCTGCTAATCGGAGGCTGGTGGGACCCCCATCTGCGCGGCGTGCTGGATCTGCATCGTCTCAGCCAGGAGGCAGGTGGTCAGCCAGATCTGCACATCGGGCCTGCAACGCACCTGAAATGGTGGCCAAACGCCCAGCAACTTCATCTGGACTTCTTCCAACGCAACCTGATCGACCCCTCTGAGCATCCATCCATCCAAAGGGAGGAGCCCGTTGGTTGCCGAGGATCTGTCATGGCCTGGGACCTCTGCGAACAGCGCTGGCAACCCATCACCGACGCCAGAAGCAGCAGCGGTGGACTATGGCAACTCAGCGGCAGCTCCCTGGCCTGTCTTGATCCCAGTGCCGGTGAGTTGAAGGCCCTGTCCTCCGCCAGCCACGCACTCGGCTGCTTTGCTGACCCCAGCGTCAACGAGCAAGACCTCAACCGATCCGAGACTGTGGTTCCTGAGACTGTGGTGATCGTCCATGATCCATGGCGTGCCGCCCCGGCAATCGGTGGTCACCTCAGCCCCACCCCGGGCCCCTGCGATCGATCCGAGCTGGATGCCCGCAGCGATGTGGCCACCTTCACCACGGCTCCTCTGAGCCTCAACTGCCAGTTGCGCGGCCGACCTGTTCTGTCCCTGCTGGCGGCTGCAGATCAATTGGGATTTGATCTGTGCGTTGCCCTCTCCGTCTGTCCATCAGGCAGCGATCAGGTGCAACAACTCAGCACTGGCGTCACCCGCGTGAGTGGCCTCAAGGCCTGCCAAGCATCGAGCCAAAGGGTGGCACTGCAACCACTCGAAGCCAGGCTGAAACCAGGAGATCGGTTGCGCATTTCGATTGCAGGAGCCTGCTGGCCCGCAATCGCGATCAACCCTGGCCATCCCGATAGCCCCTGTGGTGCACCCAGCAGCGCATGCCGTGTCACCAGCATTGAACTGACTCTGAATCAGTGCCAATTACGTTTTGAGCCACTGATCGGTTCACCGGAACGCTGAACCTCCGGCAAACTGACGCCAAACATGCGTCGCCTTCACGCCGTGAACACCACAGCCTGCGTTCTCGCCCTTGCGCTTTGCAGTCCGATCGCATCCGTGATGCCGATGCACGGCAGTCAGGTGCTCGAGATCGCCCAGGCCGGAGCTGCTGCTACAACGACACTCACCGCCGCCCAGGCCACCCGCGCCGCACGTGAGCTTCTGGAAGCCCTGAAAGTGCAGGATGCCGCTGGCATCTATGCCGGTTTATCCACCCCTCTGCGCAGCACAACCGACGAGGAGGCAGTGCGGACCAGGCTGCGCAACAGCCCATCCCTCAGTGACTATCGGATCAGCGCAATCTCCCGCGGCATGGATGACACCACCGTGGAAGCCGTGGCTGTGCTGGCCGATGGAACCAAGGAGGCACCGCTCCTGCTGGTGCTCGACGATGAAGGGAAGCTGGTGGCTTGGAAATGGGTGGGCACAACTCTGCCCATCGAGCAGAGCGCTCTCAACTTTGTGCAGGACCTGAACGCCCAACGCTGGGTCGCCGCTCGCTACTACCTGGATCTCGACTTCCAGAAGGAGATTGGCCCTCAAGACCTCAAGCGCAAATGGAGCAAACTTGCCCGGGTCCTTGGCGGCACGAAGCAGATCAAGAGCGCTCTCGTCGCAAGCCAAGGAGGCGAGCAACAGCTAGTGCTGGTCACGATCGAATTCGGCAAGGTGACCGACAATCTGTTTGTGATTTTCAACCGCGAAGGCCGAATCATCAACGTCGATTTCTCGGCTGATCTGGTCTGATCGGTTCAAGGGCTGGCAACCGACCGCAGGAACCAGGGCTTTTCCGCCTAAGCTCCCGGCCAATAATGCCTTTAGGTCATGGCTGCTGCGGTCCTCGACTGGATGATTGAGGATGGTCTGCGGCTGGCGGAATGCCGCCACGACCATCCGCTGTCTGTGCTCGGGCCCCAGACCACAGACAGCGGCTGGACTGTGCGTGCCTGGATGCCCGAAGCCGATCGTGTCGACCTGGTGGTCAACGGCGAGGTCATCAGCACCACCACCCCCCACCACCCCTGGCTGTTTGAAGCTGAGCTAGCGCAGGATCCAGGTCAGGCCTATCGCTTGCAGGTGAGCCGTGGCGGCATCAGCCACGAGCAGAACGATCCCTGGGCGTTCAGGGATGAATGGATGGGCGAGATGGATCGCCATCTCTTCGCCGAAGGGAACCATCACCACATCTGGCGAAAGATGGGTGCCCATCTCACCACAATCGGCAACGTTGCCGGGGTGATGTTCTGCCTTTGGGCGCCCCACGCTCGAAGTGTGAGCGTGATCGGTGACCTCAATGCATGGGATGGACGCCACCACCCCATGCAGCAGCGCAACGGGGGCATCTGGGAATTGTTCGTTCCCGGTTTGAACGAAGGAGCTCTCTACAAATATGAAATTCGGACCCAGGAAGGGCACTGTTATCAGAAGGCCGACCCTTACGGCTTCCGCCACGAGGTCCGTCCGGCCACCAGCTCATTGGTGTCCCGTCTCGACAACTTCCAGTGGACTGATTCCGCCTGGATGCATGAACGGGACCGTCGCAATGCTCTCGATCAACCGATCTCGGTCTATGAGATGCACATGGGCAGCTGGATTCATGCCGCTGCGGATCAACCCTTTATCGAAGCCGACGGAACTGCTCGCCCTCCCGTTCCTGCCGCGGACCTCAAACCCGGTGCCCGCCTGCTCACCTACCCGGAACTCGCGGATCGCGTCATCCCCTACGTGAAGGCACGCGGCTTCACGCATATCGAATTGATGCCGATCACCGAGCATCCCTTCGACGGTTCCTGGGGGTATCAGGTGACCGGCTGGTACGCCCCAACCAGTCGTTTCGGCAACCCCGATGAATTCCGCGCCTTCGTCGACCGATGCCATGCCGAAGGCATCGGCGTGATCATTGACTGGGTCCCTGGGCATTTCCCCAAAGACAGTCATGGTCTGGCGTTCTTTGACGGCACACACCTGTATGAGCACTCCGATCCCCGGATCGGTGAGCACAAGGAGTGGGGCACGCTGATTTTCAATTACAGCCGCAACGAGGTGCGGAACTTCCTTGTTGCCAACCTTGTGTTCTGGTTTGAGCAGTTCCACATCGACGGCATCCGGGTGGATGCGGTGGCCTCCATGCTCTACCGCGACTACCTGCGACCCGATGGCGAATGGCTGCCCAACGAACATGGCGGCCGCGAAAACACGGAAGCGGTGCGCTTCCTGCAGCAAGCCAATCATGTGCTGTTCCAGCACTATCCAGGCGCACTTTCGATTGCAGAGGAATCCACAACCTGGCCGATGGTGACGCAGCCCACCGACATCGGCGGGCTCGGCTTCAATCTGAAGTGGAACATGGGCTGGATGCACGACATGCTCGATTACTTCGAGCTCGATCCCTGGTTCCGCCAGTTCCACCAGAACAACATCACCTTCTCGATCTGGTACACCTACACCGAGAACTTCATGCTGGCGCTAAGCCACGATGAGGTGGTTCACGGCAAGAGCAATCTCCTGCACAAGATGCCTGGAGATGACTGGCAGAAATACGCCAACACACGTGCGCTTTTGGCCTACATGTGGACCCACCCCGGCAAGAAGACGATCTTTATGGGGATGGAATTCGGTCAGCGGGCCGAATGGAATGTGTGGGGAGACCTGCAGTGGGATCTGTTGGGATACGAGCCGCACCAGGGCGTGCAGCGACTGGTCGATGACCTCAACGTGCTCTACAAGGCAGAACCAGCCCTCTGGCGCGATGACTTTGATCAGTACGGCTTCCAGTGGATCGACTGCAACGACAATCGCCACTCCGTGATCAGTTTCATGCGTCGGGAGAGTACTGGCGGTAGCTGGCTGGTCGTAGTAGCCAACTTCACACCCCAGAGCCATGCCCATTACCGCGTGGGCATTCCCCTCGCCGGCTTCTACACGGAGATCTTCAACACCGATGCGGAGCGCTACGGCGGCAGCAACCTGGGCAACATGGGTGGGAAGCATTCAGACGAGTGGGGAATCCATGGTTACGACAACTCCCTCGACCTCTGTCTGCCTCCCTTGAGTGTGATGGTGTTCAAGCACGATCCAAAGCGGAGCCTCGCCCCAGACTCAGCTGCTGGCGGAGTTTGAGCCCCAAAGCGTGTGACGAAGCAGATGCTTTACCTGAGAAGAGCCTCGGTTGCTCAGGTTCTCTCAGGTAGGTTGCCCGCTTGATCTCCACTTCCCGATGAGCGACTCCCTGCCCCTGCTGCTGCGTGCTGCCCGCGGAGAGGCTGTTGAGCGTCCCCCGGTGTGGATGATGCGCCAGGCAGGTCGGTACATGAAGATCTACCGAGACCTGCGCGACAAATATCCCAGCTTCCGAGAGCGCTCAGAGAACCCTGACCTCTCCTACGAGATCTCGATGCAGCCGTTTCGGGCCTTCAAGCCTGATGGTGTGATCTTGTTCTCAGACATCCTCACGCCGCTACCTGGGATGGGGATCGACTTCGACATCATTGAGAGCAAGGGGCCCCAGATCGGTGATCCGATCCGCAGCATGGACCAGGTGGACGCACTACGGACCCTCAATCCGGCTGAGTCCATGCCGTTTGTGGGTGAAGTCTTGGGTCGCCTGCGCCAGAGCGTTGGCAATGAAGCCGCAGTGCTTGGTTTCGTGGGTGCCCCCTGGACCCTGGCTGCCTATGTGGTGGAGGGAAAGAGCAGTAAGAACTACGCGGTGATTAAGGCCATGGCCTTCCAAGAGCCCGAGATGCTGCACAAGCTGCTCGATCACTTCGCCGAATCGATTGCTCATTACCTTCGCTACCAGATCGATTCGGGTGCCCAAGTGGTGCAGATGTTCGATTCCTGGGCAGGCCAGCTCAGTCCTGCCGACTACGACACCTTCGCTGCCCCGTATCAAAAGAAGGTGGTCGATCTGGTCAAGCAAACCCACCCAGACACCCCTTTCATCCTTTACATCTCCGGCAGTGCGGGTGTGCTCGAACGCATGGGCACCACCGGTGTGGACATCGTGTCGCTCGACTGGACCGTGGACATGGCCGAAGCCCTGGCCCGCCTACCCGAACACATTGGGGTCCAAGGCAACGTCGACCCAGGCCTGCTGTTCGGAACCCCCGAAGCGATTGAAGCCCGCATCGATGACTGCGTCCGCAAGGCCCGGGGTCGCCGCCACATTCTCAACCTTGGCCATGGCATCCTCCCCGGCACACCCGAGGAGAACGGTGCAGCCTTCTTCCGCTCTGGCAAGAGCGTGATGGAACGTCTGGGCACCGCGGCCTGAGCCACTCTCCCTTGCGCAAGGAATCCTTGACCACAGCACCGGCACGCATCCTGATTACGGGCGCCAGCGGCTGCGTCGGCCAGTACACCACTGCCTGGCTTCTTGAGCATTCCGATGCTGAACTGCTGCTGTGGCTCAGGGACCCCAGCAAGCTATCGGCGATTCCCCTCGATCACCCGCGCATCAAGCTCCTCGTTGGTGATCTTAGGGAGACCGATCGCTTCGCGACGGATCTAGGCAGCGTCAACAGGGTGATTCACACCGCCACAGCCTGGGGGGACCCTGAACGTGCGCAGCAGGTGAATGTGGTAGCAGTGAAGCGGATGCTGAGCCTGCTTGATCCCGACAAGCTCGAGCAGGTCGTGTACTTCTCCACGGCCAGCATCCTCAACCGCGATCTGCAGCCGTTGCCCCAGGCCCTGGCCTACGGCACCGAATACATCCAGACCAAGGCCCAATGCCTGAAGGATCTCGAACACCATCCGCTCGCTGAACGGATCGTGGCCGTGTTCCCCACGTTGGTCTTTGGTGGACGCATCGACGGCAGCAGCCGCTTCCCGACGAGTTACCTCACCGAAGGCCTTGCTGAAGCCAGCAAGTGGCTCTGGCTGGCGCGATGGCTACGGGCCGATGCCAGCTTCCACTTCATCCATGCCGCCGACATCGCGGCCATCTGCGGATCGTTGGCCACGACTCCCCATCAACGAAATCCCGAGCCGGGGCAGGGCCCGGTCCGCCGGATCGTGATGGGCCAGAAAGCGATCAGTGTGAATGAAGCGGTGGCCACACTCTGCCGCTGGCGTGGTGTCGCCAGAACGCCTGGAATCCCTCTATGGCCCTGGCTGATCGAAGGGCTGATCAGGGTGCTGCCCATCGAGGTGAACGACTGGGATCGTTTCAGCATCCGCCAGCGCCACTTCATTCACAACCCAGTGACCCAGCCTGAACGCTTCCAACTCACCAGTCATGGACCGGATCTTGAAACTGTTCTTGAGGACTCGGGATTGCCTAGACGTGGACAGACTTAAATGCAGCTAAACTTACGGAAGTGACTTTTGACGTGATGATCCATCATCTGCGTTCCCTTCTTTCGGCCTGTATCGCCCTCGTTTTGGTGATTGGCATGGGTGTGGCCTCCGCAAGCGCCGCCACTGTTGAGGTGAAGCTCGGATCCGATTCCGGCATGCTGGCGTTCGAGCCCAGCACCGTGAACATCAAGGCGGGCGACACCGTCAAATTTGTGAACAACAAGATGGCTCCTCATAACGCCGTCTTTGATGGGCACGATGAGCTCAGCCACTCCGACCTTGCCTTGGCTCCAGGCGAATCATGGGAAGAGACGTTCTCGACCGCTGGCAGCTACGACTTCTACTGCGAACCTCACCGTGGCGCCGGCATGGTTGGCAAGGTCATCGTTGAGTGATTGCCATGATCAGGAGCTAGGAGCTCTTTGATCTGACCAGTTCGAAACAAAAGCCATAACTCATGCCCCTCGATGTGAATCAGTAATCACATCGAGGGGCTTCACATGAGCGTCGCCATGGATAAGGTTGAAGTCCATCATGTGCCGCGTTCGACCATGCCGCAGCCAGCAGCGATTCTCCCCTTAGTTCTGGCGATCGTGATCGGCCTATTCGGGGTTCTTCCTGTTGGCGCGACTGAATCTCAACCAGACCTGGAAAACGGCGGTCAGATCTTTTCGGCCAATTGTGCGGCCTGCCACATGGGTGGCGGCAACGTTCTAAGCGCCAGTCGCACCCTCAGCCAGCCTGATCTCCAGGCCCATCTGAACGCCTACAGCCAAGACCATCTTGAGGCGATTGAGCACCAGATCGAAAACGGTAAAAATGCCATGCCTCCCTACGAAGGCAAACTGAGCGAAGACGATATCGCTGATGTCGCAGCCTATGTCGAAGAACAAGCCGAGCGGGGCTGGCAGCGATGAGCCGCCAGGGTCTCAAAGATTTTGCTCATGCTGTTGAACACAGTGCAGCTCTGCGAAGGGAGTTTCACCAACTCGATTCCATGCATGCACTCCTAGCGATGGCCCACAAATTTGGTTTCAGCGTGAGCGAGACCGATCTCAAGGATGATGAAACCTGCGCACAGATCGAGACCTGGTTCGCGCGAAGCTGGATTTCTTGAGCTCAATCAGCCATTGAGCGCAAGCCATTCGAAAGGATGGCGCATGGGATCCGCATCAAGCTGATGGCATCTGCCCAGCGCAGGCCAAGCAGCCACCATTGATGCGATAGGGGGCCAGATGATTGCGAAGGCAACGGGTGCCGCGGAAAAACAGCAGCTCTCCTCGCTCCCTGGCATGGGCATCGGTGAGTGGCAACGACAGCCACCGCTCCGGCACGGTTCCCTTCAATTCAGCTCGAATCCGCTCAGCTTCTAGGCGACGACGACGCTCCTCTCGGTCATTTTTGGCGCAAACCGCCTCCACCTGGAGTTCACGGGAACAGACGAGGCAGGCCATCACCACGGGTTTCTTCCGTTCTGTGTTGTGAGACAGCTTGTCGCTGGGCACTTCCCGCTCTCGTCCACAACTACAGCGACACCACCAGAAGGCATTCCCACTTTTGGTGCGCCGCTCTGAAGCCCTCACCACCAGCAGTTGGCCGTAGACCTCACCAACGCGGTTGCGGGGCTTCGATGGCATTCGATCTTCAAGAGCGCTACCACCAGCATGGGATCCCAAGGCCAACCTCTGCTATGGATGCAACAGAGCAACTCCGGGCTGACGCACTTGCCTGCCTGAAGCGCAAACGGGCATTCCAAAAACAACTGAAGGCTTACGTGTTAGTGAGCCTCACGCTCATCCTGATCTGGTGGGCAGACGGGATGGGTGACTTTTGGCCCATCTGGCCGATTGCAGGCTGGGGCCTGGCGTTGATCATCCAAGGGTGGAGCATGTCTCACACCGAGCGACCGATCACAGATCGGGAGATCGAGACCGAAATGGAGCGGATACGGTCAGAGTCCTAGTCCGTACGATCGTTCGAACCCTTGACCTCGCCCGCTTCGATCGTTGGACGCTGTCAAGGATTCGTCCTGAGCAGACGGATGATCACGCAGCCGGATGATCATCCAGACGACAGATCAAACTGAGTGAATTCGCCGCTTAACGCCATGGCTGTGGTGACCCTGCTTAGCGATTTCGTCGACGGCACCTCCATGGCTCTGAGCGAGGACACCGAGGCAGAGACACTGAATGCATATATGACTGCTGCTGCTGGACGTCTTTGGGCAGGCATCCAGCAGCGTCGCCTGGCACGACATCTCACCCGTGAACGCCGCGGCCCTGGCACCCTTTACTTCGCCTCAACAGCAGAGGCTCACGCCAAGGTGATGGCGTATCTACAGAGCGACACGGGGTCCAACGAGGAGAGTCACAAGCTCAAAGCGATCCAAGCGGCAGGGGTTGAAATCGCTCCACACATCGGCAAGGCATCAGAACGAGACGTTCTAATCCGAGGCCAGCAGCGTGATCTCACCGCTCAGGCCCGAGCGAAAGGATTCGGCTAACCCACGTCCACTTCGGATGAACGCCAGAGCCACGACGCCGCAACGAGCAACGGCTCTGCGTCAGGACACGGCTCAACAAACTCCGTGAGCAAGCTCACCAGCGCAACCACTTGCTGTCATCAGCTGCTGCCTTGATCAAAGCAAGGGTGAAGGCATCCAAGAGAGCCAACCCTCTCCACCCCCATGCATCAGCCATGAATGCCTTCACCAAAACCCTCACCTGTGTTGCCCTCGCCGCAGCCAGCCTCGGCGTCAGCCAACAGGCAGCGGAAGCCCACTCCATCGCCTCTCGATCTAACTGGAATTACATCGGCCCCACCCGCTCCGGGCAGAACATCTATGCGTCCATCCGGCAGGTGAGATTCAACGGTGCTCCAGTGATCACCTACGACCGATTGGCGATCAAACGCCATGGCCGTCGCCGCTATCAACTGGTCCACGCGCTGTGCAATCGCCGTGGTCTTTACCGAATCAACAACGGCTTTTTCAAGACGGCTCGCTTCGGCTCATTCCGCCACTACGAGATCCAGCGTGTCTGTGCCAATGGTCGCTTCTGGAGACGGCAGCCGTTCCGTCAAACCGTCATGCCCTTCGCTGCCCGAGCCTTCAGTTCCGGCGGCCACGCCCATTGATCCGGCGCAAACGCTTTCAACTCACGAGCCCGCAGTGCCATCAACCAGGCTGGTGCCACTGCGGGCATCGCTGAGTACAGCGAGATAAAGATCCTCATTCACCTCGCGAATGTCGTACTCCGTAGGCATGACACCGTGATGATGTTCATGCACCACCATCCAACACATCCGTTCCAGATCCCTTGGAGTGGATCCATACAGCTGGTGCAACCGCTGCACCAGCGCTCGCACCAGCTCCGCATCCAACGCGCTGCTGTCGTCCATCGACCTGGCTCTGATCGGCTGACCCTACAGAGCCAGGTCGGTTTGCCGCAGTCTGGTGGGCAGACCGACCGCGATGGATCGGTTCTCCGCTCGAAGACTGCGACCAATCCCCATACGGTCTGAACAACCGCGCGACGGACATGCAACCAACAGCAGAACAATTCACTGAGAAAGCCTGGGCCACGATCGTTTCCTCACAGCAATTGGCGCAGAGTCAGCGACACCAGCAAATCGAAACCGAGCATCTGCTGCTGGCACTGCTCCAACAAAATGGCCTGGCCAACCGCATTCTCGAGAAAGCAGGTGCCTCTCCACCCGAACTTGAGGCAGGGGTTGAACAACACCTCAAACAACTGCCAGCGCTCCAGCACCGACCAGAGTCGGTCTATCTCGGCAAAGGCCTGAGCGACGGGCTTGACCGTGCCGACAGCCTCAAACAGAGCTATGGCGACAGCTACATCTCCATCGAGCACCTGCTGCTCTCCCTTGCTGATGATCAGCGCTGCGGGAAGCGGCTGCTGAACCAGGTCGGCGTGAACGCAACATCCCTGAAAACCGCTATCGATGCCGTGCGTGGCAGCCAAAACGTGACCGATCAGAACCCTGAAGGCACCTATGAATCCCTAGAGAAATACGGTCGCGATCTCACCGCAGCCGCCCGCGACGGCCAGCTCGATCCGGTCATCGGTCGCGATGAAGAGATCCGCCGCACGATTCAGATCCTCAGCCGCCGTACCAAGAACAACCCTGTGTTGATCGGTGAACCTGGGGTCGGCAAGACGGCGATTGTGGAGGGATTGGCGCAGCGCATCGTCAATGGCGATGTCCCTCAGGCTCTACAGAACCGACAGCTCATCGCTCTCGACATGGGTGCCCTGATCGCTGGCGCCAAGTATCGGGGTGAATTTGAGGAGAGGCTCAAGGCCGTACTCAAGGAAGTGACCTCCTCGGAAGGGCGGATCGTTCTCTTTATTGATGAGATCCATACCGTGGTGGGAGCAGGAGCGACCGGCGGGGCCATGGACGCCAGCAACCTGCTCAAACCGATGCTGGCCAGGGGTGAACTGCGTTGCATCGGCGCCACCACCCTCGATGAACACCGCCAGCACATTGAGAAGGATCCAGCCCTTGAGCGGCGCTTCCAACAGGTCCTGGTGGATCAGCCAACAGTGGAAGACACCATCTCGATCTTGCGCGGCCTGAAGGAGCGCTATGAGGTGCATCACGGCGTACGCATCGCTGACAGCGCTCTTGTGGCCGCTGCCATGCTCAGCAGCCGCTATATCGCTGATCGGTTCCTACCCGACAAAGCCATCGACCTGGTGGATGAATCCGCCGCCCGCCTCAAGATGGAAATCACCTCCAAGCCGGAGGAGATCGACGAAATCGACCGCAAGATTTTGCAGCTCGAGATGGAGAAACTCTCCCTCGGCCGCGAATCCGATGCCGCCAGCCAGGAACGGCTGGAGCGATTGGAACGCGAACTCGCGGAACTCTCCGAGCAGCAGAGCACTCTGAATGCCCAGTGGCAACAGGAGAAAGGAGCGATCGACGCGCTCTCCACCCTCAAAGAGGAGATCGAACGCGTGCAATTGCAAGTGGAACAAGCCAAACGCAGCTACGACCTCAACAAAGCAGCGGAGCTGGAATACGGCACGCTTGCAGGCCTGCAGAAGCAGTTGGCCGAACAAGAAGCGGCTCTGAGCGAAGGCACGGATGGCAGCGAGAAGTCCCTACTGCGCGAAGAGGTCAGCGAAGACGACATCGCCGAGGTGATCGCCAAATGGACCGGTATTCCAGTCGCCAAGCTGGTGCAGTCGGAAATGGACAAGCTACTGAGCCTCGAGGCTCAGCTGCACGAACGCGTGGTGGGCCAGCAGCAAGCCGTCACCGCCGTCGCCGATGCCATTCAGCGCTCTCGCGCAGGCCTCAGTGACCCACATCGTCCCATTGCCAGCTTCCTGTTCCTCGGCCCCACCGGAGTCGGCAAGACCGAGCTATCCAAAGCCCTTGCGGCGCAGCTGTTTGATAGCGAAGACGCCATGGTGCGCATCGACATGTCGGAATACATGGAGAAGCACAGCGTCAGCCGATTGATTGGCGCACCTCCTGGTTATGTGGGCTACGAGGCCGGCGGTCAGCTCACCGAAACGGTGCGCCGACGCCCCTACGCGGTGATCCTCTTCGACGAAGTGGAAAAGGCCCACCCCGATGTCTTCAACGTGATGCTGCAGATCCTCGATGACGGTCGCGTCACCGACGGACAGGGACGCACTGTGGATTTCACCAATGCGGTGCTGATCCTTACCAGCAACATCGGCAGCCAAGCCATCCTCGACCTGGGCGGCGATGACGACCAGCATGAGGAAATGGAGCGTCGGGTCAACGACGCCTTGCGCGCCCACTTCAGGCCCGAGTTTCTCAACCGACTCGATGAAACGATCATCTTCCACAGCCTGCGACGCGAGGAACTACGCCAGATCGTCAGCCTGCAGGTGGATCGGCTACGCAGCCGCCTGGATGAGCGCAAATTGAACCTCAGCATCAGCGATGACGCCACCGACTGGTTGGCGAATGCCGGCTATGACCCGGTCTATGGCGCCAGGCCTCTGAAACGAGCGATTCAACGCGAGCTGGAAACGCCGATCGCCAAGGCGATCTTGGCTGGGCGCTACAGCGATGGCAGTTCGGTCGACGTCACGATCGACAGCGGTAGTGGCCCCGATGGCCAGCAGCGTCTGGTTCTGCGCTGATCAGCTAGCAACAGCGCTGAACCACGCAGGCCAGTCTTCATAGCTGGCGACATTGGCCCGATTCTCACGGGCCTCCACCTTCCAACAGCAACTGCGGCTGCCGTCCCGCTCATGCAAGAGAGCATTGGCCCACTCCCAGACCAGCCTGGCCGTGGACTCCATACCAACGTTCTCCATGACCCGTAGGTCTAGAGCTCCTTGGTCATGGAGGGCTTGCCACTGAGAGAGAAGGGGATCATCACCATTGACAAGAAACGTGTGATCAAACTGCTGGCGCAGCTGGGCTTCCAGGGGTCTGAGACTGGAGAAATCGACGACAAAGCCACAGGCATCCAGCTCTTTTGCCGCAAACCAGACCGTGAAACTGCGGCTATAGCCATGCATGAAGCGGCAATGGCCAGGATGTCGCCACTGCCTGTGACAACAGGGATAGCCCTCGAACTGCTTGCTGCAGGTGTAAGCGGTGGGGGGCAGAGGCATCGGGCAGAGGGACGGGACGGCACTGCGGCAGGATTCTTCCTGTCTACATCTGCAACACGCCCCGCCCGATGCAGCCGCTCACCTCAGCCTTCATTGATCAGCTCCGTTTCAATGAAGCGGGCCTGATCCCAGCAATCGCCCAGGACTGGCTGGACGGTGCCGTGCTGATGGTGGCCTGGATGAACAGGCAGTCGATTGAACTCACCTTGAGCACGGGAGAGGTGCATTACTGGAGTCGCTCACGCCAAGAGCTGTGGCACAAAGGAGCCACCAGCGGCCATACCCAGGCAGTGCGGAACATCCGTTACGACTGTGATGCCGACGTGATCCTGGTCACGATCGAACAGAGTGGCGACGTGGCTTGCCACACCGGAGCGCGCAGCTGCTTCTACGAAGACAGTGACCAACGTGCCCCTGGTGGAGCCGATGCGCTGCCACCACCGGCTGACGCCTGCACAGAGCTGATGCGAGTGATCGAGGCACGCCGTGATCAACCGGAGCAGGGCAGCTACACCAACAAGCTGCTCGACGGTGGAGACAACAGCATCCTCAAGAAGATTGGCGAGGAAAGCGCAGAATTCGTGATGGCCTGCAAGGACAACAGCCCAGAAGAGATCGCCGGCGAGGCCGCCGACATCCTGTTCCACATGCAGATAGCCCTGGCCCATCACGGCGTGAGCTGGCGGCGCGTGCAAGAAGTGCTGGCCAAACGCCGGGGAGCACCTCGCAGGGAGTGATCAGGGTGTGCAGGGCGAGTCGGATGCGATCACCACTTCATCACCGAGCTGCACGCTGTTCAGCAGGGCCTCCATGGTCTGGCCATTCACATTGATGCAGCCACCGGTGACAGACTGACCAACCCGGCTGGGATCGTTGGTGCCGTGAATGGCAAAGCTGTACCAGCGGAATGTGCCGTCGTAGTTGTTAAAACGGAATGGCTGTGGAGTGGCAGACACAGGCGCAAGGCTGATGTAACCCTTGCCGTACTCACCGGTTTCGCCATCTCCCTTGAAATCGATAGAACTCATGTTGCGAAACAGGCTCTCGCGGAGATAGGCCTCGGTCTTGCCAGACTTTTTGATCAGCGCAGGGTCCATCTCGAAGCGGTCATCACTGAGAATTGCGTTGACACGGAAGGTTCCGAGGGGAGTCCATCCCTCCTCAAATGTCGACCCCGCGCAAGCGATGCCATTTCGCCCATATCCAACCGGAAAGACGAAGGGGCCGTCTTCTCGCTGCAGCGTTCCCTTACTGCTAGACGGCTGCTTGCCATCCAAGCTGATGCGCAGGTCTTGCTTCAGCTCAGGCTTGCCACCACTGACTCCATCAATCCAGCCACAGCCTGTGAGCAGGGCAAGACCAAGGGGCAAAAAGGCTGAACTGGAACGCATATCAACGATGCAGCGGCGCGCATCATGACCGGTTCTCAGCCCAACGGCACGACCAGCCAAGGGCCTCGGTCAAGAAAAACCGGCGCTGTCTTGCGAGGCGACACACCGTGCGTGGTGCAACCAGGGGCGATCGATTGCTTCAACGCACCTCTGGCAACAGCGCATCCGAGGGGCGCTGCCCGAAACGAGTGGGCTGCGCCTGCAGCCAACGAAGGGTCTCCCGATCTCGAGCCGTGAGCCTCAGCACAGGCAAGTGCCCCTGATGGACCGCCATCACATCACCTGGATCATCACTGTGCCCCCAGAGCCCAAAAGCATGCCCCAGCTCGTGCAGGGCTGTGGATCGAAGCACCGATGCCCTCAACTCCGGCGACACCAGCACGGTGACACGCGGTTCCAATGACCAGCTCCCGTCACGACGCACGGCGAGAACCTCCAACAAACTGCGTCCATTGCTCGCACGCCAACCGTTGGCCAATTGACGCAAGGGCGGGCGCCGACGCTCGATCCGAATCTGGGCTCGCTCCGGCTCCTGCACGCGGATGATCGGCAGCACTTGCTGCCAGGTGGTGAGCGCTGCATCCACAGCTGAAAGCCAGCGCTGCTCCCACCGATTGGCCGTCGCCGCCTGCGCTGGTTCAAGCCAAACGCACCAGCGAGGCAGGGTCGGTGGCCCCTGGGGAGAGGTGGCAAGTCGATGCCCATAGCCAGGAGGATCTCCTGGCTGAGCAGCCTGAAGCGCCATGTCGATGGGGCGCACGTCCTGTTGCGGCGGGCAAGGATCAGGGATCATGCAACCGTGCTCCCAACAGGCTCAGGCGGGAGGAAGACCAACTCCACGGGCCATCAAAGTGGCCAAGAAGGGAATGAGGGCAAAGCCAACCAGTTCAATATTGATAATCCAGGCCAAACGCGAAGCCAACGCTTCAGAGACTTTGGGGAGTTCTCCTTTCCGTAGAGGAATGGCCCAGAGCACGTAGGTGATCGTGGGATACAGCGACAGGCCACCAACGGACAGGTAAAGGCCGACCTTCCACCAAAACAAGGGGTTGACGGTATAGAACTCCGTGCCCTGCCCGAAGTAAAGCACGCGCAAAATGCCGCTCAGCAGCACCGCCAACGCTGCCATCCCGTAGACGATGTCAGTAATCACCATCACCGTTGCAGTCCGACGGTCGGGATCGGGACGAATCAGACGACGTTCAACCACAAGCGCGGCAAAACAGAGCATGAAGCTCAGGTAATGGACGTATGCAACCCCGGCGCTTTTGGCGATTTCGGGGGTCAAGATCGTGGCCAAGGTCATGGCATTCACCGCGGAGCCGTGAGAGTAGCGACCGTCGCCACCATCTGGTCAAGCCGGAATGGGGCAGAGATCACCGGCCCAACGGATGCAGAACTCTCCACCAAGAGCCTCGAGTCGCAGCGCAATGGAGGAGAAACAGATGCGTTGACGACATCGCAAAACATAAATAAAAAAAGAAAGCGGAATAACGCATCAATCATTAATTCCGCAGTCTTTATTACACCCCTGGGTCGCAATCATTTCCGCCCTAGGTTCAAAAAAAGACAGGAGTTGAAGATGGTGAGCTCCCTGAGCGCATTCCTTGGCGAAATCGGCAGACACCAGCTGCTGACTCCTGAGCAGGAGTTAACCATGGGCCGCAAGGTTCAAGCCATGGTTTCGATCACAGAACGTTGCATGCTTGCAGGGGGCGCTGGCCCGGCATGCGATTACAGCGATGACGAGAAGAGGACAATCAAGAGAGGAGAAAAAGCTAAGAATCAGATGATCACGGCCAATCTTCGTCTCGTGGTCAACCTTGCCAAGCGCTATCAGGGCAAGGGACTTGATCTTCTCGACCTGATCCAAGAGGGAACTCTTGGCCTCACTCGGGCGGTGGAGAAATACGACCCAACCCGCGGACATCGATTCTCAACCTATGCCTACTGGTGGATTCGCCAAGGTCTCAATCGAGCCCTATCCACCCAGAGCCGCACGATTCGAATTCCCGTCAATGTGAATGAAAAGCTCACAAAACTACGTGCCGCCAAAGCACGATTGATGCAACGGAATGGACAGGCCGCCACTCCAGATCAGCTGTCGGAAGCGATGAATCTTTCCAGAACCGAAGTGGATGACCTGCTCGGTGGTGAATTGCGCAGCGTGACCGTGAGCCTGCAAGGCATTGTGAAATCAAAATCCGACCCTTCGGAATTGGTTGATGTGCTGCCAAGCGATGAATTACCTCCGATGGAACGGGCCGAAATCGCTGAACGATCCGCCTCAGCCTGGAAGCTGCTCGACAAATCCAATCTCACCCCCAAGGAACGCACGGTGGTGATGCTGCGCTTCGGACTTGATGGTTCCAACGAATGGCGCACCCTGGCCGAGGTCGCCCGCCATATGGGCTGCAGCAGGGAGTACTGCCGTCAAGTGGTGCAACGCGCCCTGCGCAAACTGAGAAAGACTGGGATTCAGAACGGCCTGATCGAGGCTCGGGCAGAGGCCTGAGGGCGAGAGTGGGGTAGACGTGACACCAGGAGAGACAGGCCATGGCTGAGGCTTCCGCGTTCCACGAGCCAGCTGTCGATGCCGAAGTCATCGACAGCTCCGTCATCGATGAAGGCAACCTGCGGCGTCTGCTGCGCCGAGCCGGTCGCAGCGTCGCCCGACCAGCCCTGGAAGTACTTGAACTCCTGCTCGACCAAGACACTCCACATCAGGCCCGCCTGACCCTGCTCGCGGCTCTGACCTACCTGTTGATGCCTGCCGATCTGCTGCCGGATTTTCTACCTGTCGTGGGCTTCAGCGATGATCTCGTGGCACTCACAGCCGTGATCGGACTGTGCCGACATCACATCACTGATGACATCCGCCTCAGGGCACAGCGCAAACTGGATCGGTGGTTTCCGCCCGGTCGCCCTTGACCGGATCGCCCATGAGTCAGTGGAATAGGGCCATGGAGGATGAGCTGGTCGTGCTGCTTAAGGACTGGCTCAAGCACCAGGGGCGAACACAGGCGGACTTGCGCCGCTGCCTGCGGGCAAGCTCCACGCGGATGCCAGCACTGCTTGAAGTCCTCGAGCGGGAACATCGCCAGGGAGGACTGCCAAAACTGGCGGCCCGGCTTTGTGCGATCGAAGCCGACTGGAGTCGTTCACCCTCCACATCCATCGGCAGTGAGAGTGCTTCAGGGGAAGCTGCAGAGGTGGATCCTTTCGGTCAGTTGGATCTGCTTCTCCAGGAAATCCGCGACGATTCCGTCAGCTGACGCCGATCCCATGCAAAGTGTGGGAAGTCGACCGCAAGACGTGTCCGTTGGATCTGGCCTGATAGCCACAGCAGCCGCGCTGATCAGCCTGCAGATGGCCGCCATCCCACCCGTGATGGCTCAGAGAGAAACCTGGCTCCTAGGCCCTGACAGCCGTACGGGACAGGAAAGCAAGGTGGTGCCGACTGACTGCGTCCAAAACAGCGACGGATCCATCACCTGCAACACCAAGATCGAGAATCCTCCAGGGGATACACCAGCACGCCCCTCCTATCAGCCCTTCACCAACTGAGAGCATCCGTGACGCGATCACGACCGTCCTGGCCAACCTTTCTGAAGGTTGTTGATTCGGCCGAGCGCAAAGTAGCCAAGTTGCTCACCGTGATCACCGGGGTGGTGATCGTGGCCGCTCTGGTGCAATTGACCATCAGGGTGGGAACTGACTTGATCAGTCCACAGCCCGCCAACTGGTTGGGGGATGGACTGATCAAAGTGCTTGGTGATCTGCTCACCGTGCTGATTGCGCTCGAAGTGCTGCAAAACGTCACCAGCTATCTGCGCCGCCATGTGGTGCAACTGGAACTGGTGCTGGTCACCGCTCTCACTGCGGTGGCACGGAAAGTGATCGTTCTCCCAGCCAGTTCCGAAAACAAGCCAGAGCTACTGATCGGATTGGGCTTGGCCTCCGTGTCCCTGGCTTGCGCCTATTGGTTGGTGATGCGTGCAGGATCTGGGCGCCCCTCGCCAACGGACTCCTCCCAGTAGAGCGCCAACCACAAGGTTCCAGGGTCAGGATCGGTGCGTTCCAGCCGATGACGACGATGGGGGGGCAGATAAAGACTGTCTCCAACCGAAAGATCGAGCATCTGATCAGGCTCTGCCAGGCAAAGCCGCGCACTGCCACGCAACAGGGTGAGCCACTCATGTTCGCTCTGGTCGTACCAGAACTGAGGAGGACTGCAGGCCTCACAAGAATGAATCAGATCGAGCCGCCAGTCAGAACCACGCTGTAATTCGCGCACCCGCTCCGTTCCGGCTGGGGGTAGGGGACTGCGCAGCAGTGGCTCTGGATCGAGCCCGAATGGAGATCTGCATGGAGCCTCAGCCATGCTGCCCTCCAGATCCGCTGAAGCCTCACCCCAGCGCCGACCGATCTCAAAGCCCCAGGAACGGGCGAGCTGAACCACCTGGTTGTGGTCGACACAGGCCGCGAAGGTTTGCCGGCGCAAAGGATCCTCCTCCAGGGAGGCAACCAAGGCGTTGAGCTGCTCCACTTTACGCAAAAATCGCTGCAGATCTGCTTCCGCCAATCAATCCTCCAGATCCAACACTCTGATCCTGACAAGCACCAGAGGAAGCCATGCCCCCCGGTCTTGCCGAGCAGTCACAAGATCATCATGGCGACGGCAAAAGCCGCCGTGTCGATGGGAGCTCGAGAGGATTGGTTAACGCCCTACTGACTGGCTGGCACTGCGCAGGCTGATCAAACAGGAAAACGAGCTCCAAAGCCTTCAACAAATGCATCGCTGGGATGATCTCCACCGACTGGACACCACGCGCGCCAGAAAGTCTCGATCCCCTGCAGACCTGATGACCCACTATCAAGACTGATTGCAACCTGTAGGAGCAGAATGACCCTGCAGGAGCCTGGATTGCATGGCAGCCGATCTGACCAACGCCTTATCGATCGTTCGCCACCGATTGATGAGGCTGATGCTGATTGTGGCGGTCGTGATCGGCCTTAGTGGGGTTGCTTTTCCTGCCCAAGCGCTCACAACTAGCGGAGAGGAGTTGTTCAACAACCACTGCATCGGCTGCCATGTCAATGGAGGCAACATCATCCGCCGCGGCCGCACCCTTAAACTCGCGGCCTTAAAGCGCAATGGGGTCGATGATCCTGAAGCGATCGCCAGAATCGCCCGGGAGGGAATCGGCCAGATGTCCGGTTATGGGGATGTTCTAGGTGAAGGTGGAGACCGACTTGTTAGCGAATGGATCTGGGACCAGGCTCAAAATGCCTGGATCCAGGGATAAACCTCAAGGGCCGTCCAGATCCCTTGCCGCCAATACACATCCTGCTCAAGCAGATCACGAAGCTGCTGCTCATTTGCAGCTTCAAAAATCCCAAAAACATGAGTGCTGGCTTGGGTTGGTCCCAGGGTGATCAGTGTGCCCTGTTCCTGAAGAGTCTTCAAACGGCTCAGATGCTCATCACGAAAAGGGGTGCGCTTTTCAAGAGCATTTTCGCAGTAAGTCCCCCAAAGAACGAAACGAGCCATCGACGCTTTCTGCTCCAAACCAGGCAAAATAACCCTCTGAGAATGGCACAGTGGAATCATCAAAGGCTATGTTCATGATGTAGATCTTCTCTCAAACAATCATGCTCACAGGGAGTGACCTGCTCAACAAGGTCAAAGAGCTGGGCGATGTCAGCAAATCCGATCTTGTCAGGGCCTGCGGCTACGTATCGGGCAAGAAGGATGGTGGTGAGCGCCTCAACTTCACTGCGTTCTATGAGGCCCTTCTTGAAGCCAAGGGTGTGAACCTTGGCCTCGGTGGTGGTGGTGGTGTCGGCAAGGGCGGCCGCAAGCTTTCCTACGTCGCAACCGTTCAAGGCAACGGCAACCTGCTAATCGGCAAGGCTTACACCGCCATGCTCGATCTCAAGACCGGCGACGAATTCGAGATCAAGCTCGGTCGCAAACAAATCCGCCTCGTTCCCGTCGGCGGGAGTGAAGAAGACGAAGAGTGATTCAATCGGCAGCCAATCTAAGCTGCCGGCAAAATTCACCAGCCTGTGCGGCAGCTGAGATTGGCTCTGTTGCCGCGATTCTTTTCACTAAAGCACTGCCTACAATCGCTCCATCCGCCCCCCAGGATTTCACTTGCTTGACCTGATCGGGTCCCGAAATCCCAAATCCCACAGCCACTGGAATGGGGCAGCACCCTTTGAGATCTGCCACGAGAGATGACACACGACTCTCGAGGCTGACTCGTTCTCCAGTCACACCCGTGACGCTCACTAAATAGGTGAATCCACGACTGGCAGAGGCGATTCTTTGCATCCGATCAGCTGGCGTGGTTGGCGCCACCAGCAGCACGAGATCAATCCCATGGGCTTGTGCCAAAGGAGACAGGCGCTCGGCCTCCTCGAGGGGGAGATCTGGAACAACAAGGCCACACACTCCAGCTGCGGCCGCATCAGCGAAAAACTCCTCGGCGCCACGGTTCAGCAGTGGATTGCTGTAAGTGAAGAGGATCACAGGGATTGTCAGCTTGCCCTTCAAACCGGAGAGCATCTCCAGAACGCGGCCGGGGGTTGTCCCCGCAGACAGAGCTCGATAGGCAGAGGCCTGGATCACCGGTCCATCCGCCAGTGGATCGCTATAGGGGATCCCCAGCTCCACCATGTCAGCTCCGTTCTCTTGAAGGCTGAGCAGCACGTCAGAGGTGGTGGAAAGATCGGGGTCTCCAGCCATCAGAAACGGCATCAGGGCCATCCGTCCCTGCTCCTGCAGACCGGCGAAGCGTGCCGCAATCGGTGACGGGGAGTCGGCTGCGGACACGGCAGATGGGGTCATGGAAGCCAAGAACGCTGATTCAGCGCAACACAAGCACTGCGGGAGCCTACGAGTCGGCGGAGGTTTCAGACGAGATCTGCTGCAGCAGAGCTTGTTGTTCCTCAGGGCTCAGAGAGTCAAAACGGTTCTGAAGCTGCTCATCGGTGATCTGGTCATAACCCTCGCGGTAGCGACGCCGCTGCTCCATGTAGGTCATCTTTCCAGTCACAACGCGGAACAGATAGGAACCAGTCCACACCACCACGATCACGATCAGAACAGCTTCCGCCGCGATCCCCGCAGAAGCATCCTCGAAACCTGCTGCGGAAAAAACGCCGTAACCGATGCCCCCCATCACCAGCACGAGGAGGCCAATCAACAGAACATTGAGACGGGTCAATGGATCAGACCTCACCCTGGCCTTGAAGCCTGAAATTGAGGAAGGGAGCAAACAAAATCATGCCCGGGAAAAAGAGAAACACCATCCCGTAGACGCCCAGCCGCTCCACCTTGCCCATGCAGTACCAGCGTTTGTTCATCCACAAATAGAGAACAAGCGGAATCACCACCAGGTAAAGGCCACCCAACACCGTGTAGGCAGCAAGCACAAGCAAGGTCTCAAGGCTGACCACACTGGTGAGGGCATCCGGCAACACGACAGTTCCGCTGAGTGATCGAAATCTAAGATGCCGTGCAGGGCACTGACAGGAGCCTTACCGCCGGGGGCATGGCGGAATCGGTAGACGCACGCGACTTAAAATCGCTTGGGATGAAAATCCTGTGGGGGTTCAAGTCCCCCTGCCCCCATCAATCCTGGGCATGGCGAGATCGTGCAGGGAGTCTTGAAAGTCGAGGGCCGACAGGTCTTCATCCTCAGCTCGACTGGCTCAGCTCGATGGCCTCCGCTCAGAGCTCACCACGCGCCAGAGCAGGGTTTCCCCGGCATGGAACAACAGGGGAGCCTGGTCAACCGCGAGAGAGGGTTCATCGTCAGGAGCGGAGAAGGGTGGATCCAGCCGTTGGGGCACGGTCTGTTCACTGCGCTCAAGGGTGACGGTCTGCTCATTGAGGGGGAGCCCATAGAAACGAGGCCCGAATTCACTGGCAAAAGGTTCAAGCCGATCCAGGCATTCCTCCTGCTCGAAGATGGCGGCGTAGCTCTCGAGTGCGTGCACGGCATTAAAAATGCCAGCACATCCGCAGGCGCTTTCCTTTCCCGCTCTGGGATGGGGCGCGGAATCAGTTCCGAGGAAAAAGCAGGGCTCACCACTGGTCGCAGCGCGCACCAAGGCACGGCGATGGGTTTCACGCTTCACCACAGGAAGGCAGTAGAAATCGCTGCGCAAGCCACCGGCAAACATTGCGTTGCGGTTGAGATGGAGATGATGAGGCGTGATCGTGGCCGCCAGTCGCCGATCTGATCCGGACACATAATCCACGGCCTGTTCCGTGGTGATGTGTTCCAGCACAACGTTGAGCCCAGGGTGACGGCGGCGCAGTGGGATGAGATGACGCTCGATAAACACCGCTTCCCGATCAAAGATGTCGACCTCCGGATCCGTGACCTCACCATGGATCAACAGGGGCATGCCCAGACGTTCCATCGCCTCCAGCACCGGATCGATCCGTTCCAGGTCAGTCACGCCTGCTGCTGAATTGGTGGTGGCATTGGCGGGGTAAAGCTTGGCCGCAGTGATCACCCCTTGGCGGTGCCCCCTCTCCAGCACCTCTGGCGCCAAATCATCGGTGAGATAGGCCGTCATCAAAGGAGTGAAGTCCAACCCCTCAGGCACAGCCGCGAGGATTCGATCGCGGTAAGCAACAGCCGCCTCAACGGTCGTAATCGGAGGGCGGAGGTTGGGCATCACGATCGCCCGAGCAAACACCCGTGCTGTGGCAGGCACCACGGCATGCAGCATCGCCCCGTCCCGAAGATGCACGTGCCAGTCGTCAGGACGGCGCAGTGTCAGACGGTTGGGGGATGCCACAGGAGACGCAAAGAGGAGCTAGTTCAGGGCAGAGACTGCGCGCCGCAGGGCTTCGCAGCGATCGGAGGTGATGCACTCTTCAGGGAGCTGTTGCAACAACTTCAACTTCTCAAGCCGTTTGCGAGTCGCACCAGGCAAGAGCACAAGATGCACTGTGCGGCCCACCTCAATCGCCTCCTTAATGGCATTTTCAAGCGCTAGCGAAGCGGTGACCCCGAGGTGAGAGACCTCATGCAGATCAAAGACTACGGACTCACAATCGCCAATGGCGTTGTGCTCCCTGGAGATGGCCTTCGCCACCCCAAAAATCATCGGGCCTGCCAACTGGAACAACAACACCCTGCCAGCGGCCTTGTCAATGAGCTCCTGCTCCTCATCAGAGAGTTCCACATCATCATCCGCGGTGCTAATCGTTTTCACCCGCTTGGACTGCAGGGCACTCATCCGATCAATGGTGAGCACATTGGCCACGAACACCCCGATGCCCACGGCGGCGATCAGATCCACCAGCACCGTGAGTGCGATCACGCCATAGGTAATCAGCGCTGCCTTGAGAGAGAGGTGGTGAGCTCTCTGCAGAAAATCCCAGTCGATGATGTCGATACCAACCTTGAGAGCGATTCCGGCCAGCACTGCCAGAGGAATCGTTGAAGCCAGCGGCGCCGCGGCGAGGATCACCACCATCAGGATCACCGCACGAATGATCCCGGACAGGGCCGATCGTCCACCGGCCTGGATATTCACCACGGTGCCCATGGTGGCGCCGGCTCCTGGCAAGCCACCAAACAGTCCGGAGGTGATGTTGGCCAGCCCCTGGCCAACAAGCTCCTTATTGGAGTTGTGCTCGGTGCGGGTCAGGCTGTCGGCCACCACGGAGGTGAGCAGGGCATCGATGCAGCCCAGCATGCCCAGAACGGCACCGTCCACGAACATCAAACCGAGCTGATCACTGCTGAAGTTGGGAACATTGAACCCAGGCAGGCTTGCCTTGAACTCAGGGATCCTGGCTAGATCAGCAGCTGCAAGAGCAGGCAGATAAAGAGACAGAAGTGTCCCGATCACAAGGGCCAACAGCTGCGGAGGGCAAAACCGCTTGATCGCTGCAGGCGTGAACCAAAGGATGGAGACAGTAATCAGCCCCAGAATTAGCTCAGGCTGATCCACATGAGTGATCAGGTAGGGAATGCGCATCAGCGTTCCCTTCACCCCTCCTTCCACCTGCTGCCCAAGGAAGGCCGGTAGCTGAAGGATCACCAGAATGGCGCCAATCCCAGACATAAAGCCTGAGATCACCGTGTAAGGCATCTGGGTGACATAACGCCCCAGGCGGAACACTCCAAACAGGATCTGAAACAGGCCCGCAAGAATCACCACGGTGAAGGCCATGGCCATCCCGGTCTTCAGCTCCTCAGCACTGCTGGCTTGGGAGGTGAAACTGAGGAACACGGTTGCAAACACCACAGTCATCGGACCCGTGGGTTCCGAAATCAGGGTGGGCGTGCCCCCAAAGAAAGCCGCCACGAGGCCGATGATCACGGCTCCCCAAAGACCTGGGCCAGGATCACCACCCGTGGCTGCAACACCGAAGGCAAGTGCCATCGGCAGGGCCACAACCGCTGCCGTCAGCCCACCAAACGCATCTCCTTTGATGTTTTGGGTGCTGATGTGGTTCAAAAACACCGGCAGGCGTTGCGTAGGTCGCGGAATGCTAGGCCTCGCTGCAAATTGAGAGCATCCGGTCTGATCAGTAATGCAAATCCACCCGAGGCAGCAGAATCAGGCCACCTTCTTCTGCTGTGATGCCGCCGTTCCTACTCGCCGCCCTGGAAGTGCTGGTGGGGATCGGCCTCCTCTTCGGCGGAGGTGAACTATTTGTTCAGGGGGCTGTGACCCTTGCCCTGATCTTCGGAATCCCCCAGCTGGTGATCGGTCTCACGGTGGTCTCGCTGGGAACCAGCGCACCGGAGTTCTTCGTCAGCATCAGCTCGGTGCTCAATCAGTCCGATGCTCTTGCTGTCAGCAATGCGGTCGGCAGCAATATCTTCAACGTGATGGTGGTTCTGGGAAGCAGTGCCTTGGTGCTTCCTCTGAAAGTGGAAAGCCGGCTAGTACGGCGAGATGTGCCCCTCCTGCTCGCCGTTTCCGCCGCCGTTTGGGGGATGGCATCAACGGGCGAGGTCACATGGCAGTCAGGCATTGCCCTCTTGCTAGCCCTTGTCATCAACACCATCTGGGAAATCCGCACCGCTCGGGAAGAACCGGAGGAGATGGAGAATGCCGAGCCTGAGATCAATGCCGAAACCGCCGAAGGCGGCTGGATCAAAGCCACCATCCGTCTGGCCGCAGGCATTGTGGTGCTGGGCTTCGGCGCCAGCATCCTGGTCAAAGGAGCCAGTGCCGCCGCGCTGCAACTGGGGGTCAGCGAAGCCGTGATCGGTCTCACGATCGTTTCCGCCGGCACCTCAATGCCAGAGCTGATCACATCCTTGGTGGCCGCCCTTCGAGGCCGCACAGATCTTGCGATCGGCAATGTGGTGGGCAGCTGCCTGCTCAATCTGCTGCTGGTGCTCGGCGGGGGAGCTCTGGCTGCCGGAGGCCGCGGCCTCAATGTGAGCCCGGAGCTGATCAATGAAGATCTGCCGGTGATGCTGCTCACCTGCCTGGCCTGCTTCCCAATCTTCTGGACCAAAGGCGTGATCTCACGCCTAGAGGGCGGCCTGCTATTGGGCCTTTACATCGTTTACATCACGGACAACGTGCTTCCCCGGACCAACCTGGCGTCTTGGGCTGATGAATACCGTTTAATTGTTCTCTGCTTGGTTCTGCCGGCCGTGATGGTGATCATCACGACGCAGGCCTTGGTGTATTGGCGACAGTTGAGACAGCAGAGGTCCTAGAGGCGAACTTGAGTTGTCGACAACGTGACCAACGAAGGCCGCTGCCATGAGCTCGACAACCTGTACATCGCTGACACCAGCGTGTTCCCCAGCTGCTCGCGCATGGGTCCAGGCCTCACCGCCATTGCCATCGCCCTGAGACGGAGCAACCACCTCGATGCCCGACTGCATGGGTAGGGCCAGCCAGAAGGGATGACGAAAACGGTTCAGGAACCAGCAGGAGTCAACGGAGCGACAGCCTTCAAGCCATCGTCACAAATTCTTCGGAGACCGTGGGATGCAGAGCCATCGTGCGGTCGAAATCCTCCTTGGTCGCCCCCATCCCAACGGCGATGGCAGCCATCTGGATAATTTCAGCCGCATGCTCACCAACCATGTGGCATCCGAGAACCTTGCCGCTCGAAGCTTCAAGCACAAGCTTGAGCAAACACCGGGGCCCGCGCTTAGGCAGAGCTTGAGCCATGGAGCGAAAGCGGGCGCGATGCACGGTGACCGCCTCTTTGCCAAAACGCTCGATTGCTATTTCCTCACTGAGCCCAACCGTTGCGAGCTCAGGCTGACTGAACACAGCACTGGCAACGAGGTCGTGATTCACCTGTCGATGACGACCGGCAAAGGCGAAATCGGCGTAAGCACGCCCTTCATCCACCGCCACCGGAGTGAGGCAGACGCGATCTGTCACATCACCAACGGCGTGGATGTGGGGCCTGTTCGTGGCTTGATCGACATCAACAGGAATGCGGTGGCCATCCACCACCACAGCCGCTGCGCTCAGATTGAGCCCTTCAAGGAAAGGGCGTCGCCCGGTGGCAAGAAGCACACCACCACAACCAACAGACTCACCCTCACTGGTGACAACAGTGAGCTCACCAGGCTGACCTTCAATTGCCTCCGGACTGACCTGGAAGCGGATCTCGACACCGTTCTCCTCCATCCCCTCTTGAACAACAGAGGACAGCTCCCGGTCAAAACCACGCAGCAGATGGTCGCCACGCACGAGCTGAACCACCTCCACCCCAAGCCCCTTGAGGATGCAGGCGAATTCGCAGGCGATGAAGCCGCCTCCAACCACAACAACCCGCGCCGGAAAACGGTCCTGAAGGAACATGTCATCACTCACCCAAGCCAGTGCAGCACCGGGGATCTCGGGTCGATGAGGGCGACCACCGACCGCGATCAGAATGCGTTTTGCCTCCAGCACCCTGTCTTGACCCGTGCCGTCGGCGTGGCTCACGGCAATCCGATGGCTATCAAGGAATCGGCCCCAGCCTGGAACCAACGTCACACCTGCCTTGGCGAGAAAATCGATGTGCAGAGCATTCAGACGATCCACCTCCTGGCGGACATGGCGCAACAGCACCGCCGTATCCCGTTGCACCACTCCTGGCACGACGCCGTAACTCGGAGCTGAGTCCAGCTGTTCCTGCACCTGGGAGCCGTACACCAGCAACTTCTTCGGAACACAGCCTCGGATCACGCAGGTACCACCGACCCGATCGCCTTCCACCAACGCCACCCGTGCACCATGAGAGGCAGCTCGTTTGGCGGCCGCAAGTCCACCAGAACCGGCGCCGAGAACGACCAGATCAAAGGAGTCTTCCAAATCTCCGCAGGGCACAACGCCGCCAACTGCCGGCATTGTGCACGTGCGCTGGAACACTGTCAGAAGGTGATGAACTGATTAAGTTCAGACCAAGAAAGCAAAACCTCTGTGCAACGACGACGTCGCAAGAACAACACTTCAGTCATGACGGCAGCCCTCTCGCTTCGAGAGATCGCAGAAACAATCACGTCAGGCGACATGAGCACCAGACTGAACCGCCTGGCCAAGGAGGGGCGCCGAGATGACTGCCTGGCCCTGATGCAAGAGCTTGGAGACTGGCAGAGCTGTGATCCAGATCTGATCGCCGAGGTCCTATATATCCCCGATCTGACCCACAACTTGAGCTAAGGGAGCATCGAATCGAGCAGCCCGAACGGTGGCAAAAGCATGTCAAGGCGTCGAGCGAAGCAGTCTGGCCAAACGTGCCAAGCATCGTCAGACTTTCCCAAGTCACCATGAGCAGCGATGCGTGCAATCTCCACTGGGCTGATGGCCAGCCTGCTGTTCGCCATCCCCGCAGCCTTTGGGGTCGAGGTGAATGGCCGCAGCAGTTTTGTTGCAGTGCCAACCCAAACAGAGCTGATTAATTACGAGAGCATTTCCTTCAGCGGTGGTGCAGTGTTTTATTTGGTTTTGGAAATGCCCAAGGGTGCGGATGCCGACCTTGCCGAAATCAATTTCAGCCAGATCCGAGGAGCCCAACCGGCTTTTTATTACGGCCCTGTGCAGCCGACCGCCTTTCTTGGCCGCCCACGACATGAAGGAAAAAACCTGCCTGTCTCGGCAGAATTCTCCAACGACAACCGTTCAGTAGCCATCCGTTTTCAGGAACCCGTCGTTCCAGGAGAAACAGTCACCGTCGCTTTTCGCATTGGGGTCAATCCCCCAGCCGACATCTACACCTTCTCAGTGTCAGCAACACCATGGGGACAACAACCGATTGCTCAGACGGTGGGTGTTGTGCAGATGAGTATTTATGAGAACACTGATTTTTAAACGCTCCATAGCCCGTAATCGCGGCATCGTGCGCTCATGAAATGAACACTAGATCCCTGAATCTCGCCCATTACGACCGCATCCCTGATCCCGACGACGGCTTCACGTTGTTCGAGGTTGAAGTGGGCCGTCTACAACCCACACAGATGTGCATCGGGCTGGCTGAAGTGCGCAGTCGGCAGCGGGATTTCCTCCAGGACAGCGAACAGGAGCGCCAGCGTTATTTGCGAACAAAACCGGTGCCCTTGGTGCGCAATGGCCGCGGAGACTTATGGATGGTTGATCGCCATCACCGACTCAGAGCTTTATTGGAGCTGGACCCGACAGTCACCACCTTCGGTTATGTGATTGAGGAGTTGGCTCAGACCAACAGGGTCGACGTTCTCAAACACCTACAGAACAGAGGTTGGCTTTACCTGTTTGATGGCCGTGGCAATGGCCCGCAGTCACCCGAGGCCTTGCCATCCAATCTGTTGTCGCTGCTTGACGATCCCTACCGGAGTCTTGTCTGGAAACTGAAAAAGGAGCGCGCCATCAAACCCCAGCCCCTGATTCCTTATCACGAATTCCGGTGGGGAGCCTGGCTGCGACGCCGTCCGCTTCCTCCCTTCTCCTCGCTGCAACTTGATCCGGCCCTTCCGGCAGCACGCAGGCTGGTGAGATCCGCCGGAGCCTCACATCTTGCGGGCTGGACAGGAAACAGCTCCTTGCAAGGGTCTAACGACGGCGACGGGAATCGATCTGGAGTAAATCCTTGACCTTCTGCACCTGGCTGGCGAGCTGAGGATCAGACGAAAGTTTCTTTTCCACCTGCTCAATCGCATACATCACCGTGGTGTGATCCTTGCCGCCAAAGGTTTCTCCGATCCGCGGCAAGCTCAGATCCGTGCCCTTGCGCATCAGAAACATACCCACTTGACGCGCCTGGCTTACGGCCCTGCGGCGGCTGCTGCTGCGCATGTCATCGGCACTGACATCAAACACCTCAGAGACCTTGTCAATCACCTGTTGCGGTGTCACTTCCACACCACGCCCACTCGGATCGAGCATCGGAGCTACCGATTCGACGGTCATCGGCAAACCAGTAATGGAGGCAAACGCCACCGCCCTGGTGAGAGCACCCTCCAACTCACGAATGTTGGACGTAAAACGACCAGAGATGTACTGAATCAGTTCTCGGGGCAGGGAAACTTTCTCCTGCTCAGCCTTTTTCTGAAGGATCGCCATCCGGGTTTCCAGATCAGGGGCCTGGATATCGGCGATTAAACCCATCGAAAAACGTGAAATCAGACGCTCCTGCAACCGAGGAATCTGGCTGGGTGGACGATCACTCGCAATCACGATCTGACGGCCTGCTTCATGCAAGGCGTTGAAGGTATGGAAGAACTCCTCCTGCGTGTATTCCTTGCCCTCAATGAACTGAATGTCGTCCACAAGTATCAAATCTGTCGCCCGGTACCGATCACGGAATGCCTGCATACCGTCCTTTCGGATCGCCAAGATCAGGTCATTGGTGAACGTCTCCGTCGAGACGTAATACACCCTGGCACCGGGATCGATCTCAAGGCGGTAGTGGCCGATGGCCTGCATCAAGTGGGTCTTGCCGAGACCAACACCACCACAGATGAACAAGGGATTGAATTCCCGCCCTGGGGATTCAGCCACAGCAAGGGCAGCAGCATGAGCCATCCGGCTGTTCGGGCCCACCACAAACCGATTGAACACATAACGACGGTTCAACCCAGGCAGTCGACGAGGCTGACGCCCGGGGACACCGCTGGTCGGCGTGGGAGAGGACAATCCTCCTGTCGTCGGTGTGGCCGGAGTCTGCGGTGCAGCAGCTGGAGCAGCTGCAGGGCCGACTGATCCGGAGGCGACCTCCTGATCATCCTGACGGGCCAAAACGGTCACAATCACGGGATTGCCAACGATGTCGCTGGCCAGTTCAGTGATCGTGGTGAGGTAGTTCTTTCTCAGCCAGTTGCTGGCAAAGCTGTTTGGGGCCTGAAGACAGAGCTCTCCATCGGAGAAACCACTGCAGCGCACCGGCCGCAACCAGGTTTCAAAGGTTGGCTTGCTCAGACTGCCCTGAAGAGCGTGCTGCACCTTGTTCCACAGCTCACTCCCCGTCAGCACAAGCAGCCCCCATTCGAATTGGGAATCTACGCACCTTGGTGAGTTTGTCTGCTCTTTCGTGAGACCCTGTCAGAAATCGGTGAGATGTTATGGGCCGCGCCGCTCACACTCTGAAACGACGCCCTTTCCACTGGCTCGGGATCGTGCTGATTGGAGCTGGCCTCAGTGGCTGTGATCCCAACTGGAAACAACAGCTGGGCATTAGGCCTGAGACCACACCCGACAAGCTCCCAGAAGTCAGCGACGCACCCAGTGCCGCTCCACTCAAGCCTGGCCGCAACGTGATTGTGTCCGCAGTGGATCGCGTCGGTGCTGCGGTGGTGCGTATCGACACCGTCAAACGCGTCAACAATCCGCTAGGAAAACTGTTTGGAGGTGCGCCTGCAATCCAGCAGCAGCAGGGGCAGGGGTCAGGCTTCATCACCCGATCCGACGGGCTGATTTTCACCAATGAGCATGTGGTGGAAGGAGCTGATCAGGTGTCTGTGACCCTGCCGGACGGCCGCAGCTACAACGGCAAAGTGCTCGGAGGCGACCCTCTCACGGATGTGGCCGTGGTCAAGGTCGTCGCCGACAAGCTGCCGGTCGCCCCGTTGGGTGACTCCAACGACCTCAAGCCTGGGGAGTGGGCGATCGCCATTGGCAATCCCCTCGGCCTCAACAACACCGTCACCGCCGGAATCATTAGCGCCGTTGACCGCACCAATGCCCTTGGGTCCGGTCAGCGAGTGCCCTATATCCAGACCGACGCTGCCGTCAACCCTGGCAACAGCGGGGGTCCGCTGATCAATGCCGCCGGGCAGGTCATCGGCATCAATACAGCGATCCGCAAGGCCCCAGGGGCAGGTCTCAGCTTTGCCATTCCGATCAATCTGGCTAAACGAATCGCCCAGCAGATCATCAGCACTGGCCAAGCCTCCCACCCCTATATCGGAGTCCGGCTTCAGAGCCTCACACCTCAGCTCGCGAAAGAGATCAACGCCACCAGCACAACCTGCCGTGTGCCGGAGACCAACGGCGTACTCGTGATCGAAGTGGTTGAGAACACCCCTGCCGCTCGAGCTGGAATCAAGACGTGCGACTTGATCCAGTCCGTGAATGGCAAGCGGGTGAAGGATCCCTCTGAAGTCCAACTGGCGGTTGACCGTGGGACCGTGGGAGAACCGATGCCGCTCACAGTGGAGCGGAACGGTGAAGAGGTTGAACTCTCCGTCCGCCCAGCGGAACTGCCTAGACGTTGATGAACGCTGCCGATGTGGCGGGTCGGCCCGTGCTGGTGATGATGAGTCGCTGGCCAGCCTTCGGCCGATGCAAACGCCGGCTTGGAGCCACGATCGGCAGCACGGCTGCAGCAACGGTGCAGGCCCGCCTAAGAACCCACACACTGACCGTGGCTCAAGAGCTACACAACGAAGGGCTGCTCAGCTTGAGGCTCGCCCTCAGCGGAGGGCCACGCCGGCTGGAGCAGCAACGACTGAACGCCAAGGTGATTGATCAGGGGAAGGGCGGCCTTGGCTTGCGGATGCGCAGGCAGATGCTTGAAGCCAGCAAGGGAAGCTCTCCGCATCCTGTGCTGATCATCGGCACAGATTTACCTGATCTGTCTCGCCGGGATCTTTGTTGCGCGATCGAAGCCGTGCACCATCACCCGCTTGTGCTCGGTCCAGCCCGAGATGGTGGGTACTGGCTACTCGGGCTCGGACAGCGCCAGGCACAGACCTGCCCTGCATGGCTCTTCTCCGGCCTGCCCTGGGGGAGCGAGCATGTGCTCGGCGCCACCCTGCAGCGAGCTCAGTCCAGAGGATGGTCCGTGCGGCTCCTTGATGAGCACAACGACATCGACCGGCTGGAAGACCTTGCTCCATGGCTGGCCTGACATTGGGACGACCAAGGGGATGACGCCTCAGGCATTGCCCCTGGCGATCGCCCCGCTTCTTGGATGGATGCTCAAGGCTTGGTGCTGGTTGGCTTTCCATCGAGCGGCAGGATGCAGGCCCTGATTCACATCAGGACCTGAAGACCATCAGCATGGTGAACGACTGATCCCAACAACAACCTGATATTTCCGAGCATCAGACCTGCCAACGGGGGATCGTGAGTCGTACTGCGATTGCGACTGGTGTTCACAATCGAAAGATTGAACGAGTCATGGGTGTCAGGCGAGGCATGGATACCAGAGATCCAGTATGAAACTGAATTCAAAGCCTTCGTGTGCGCTCGCACGAAATGCATGGCAACGGGACGCAGCTACCGAGTGATCAACCCCAGCCATGAAGTCCAATGCATCATCACACTGGAAGACTGCAAAAAGCATTTCGGGCTTGGTTGAACTGAACTGCCATTGCGCAGCAGAGCGGCCGCGGCCAAGTAGTTAGATAGAGCGTCCGTAAATCAGTTTGCAGATCTCAGGGGTAACAACAGCAGCAACATCCTGCTCCCGATCAACGACCCGATAGGTCTGACCAGTTGCCATGCACCTCGAACGCGCCTGAACAAAGGCCTTAATTTCCGTCCTGTATGCAATTTCAGGAACCCAGTGTTCTTCTGATTTGCGTTCGATTGTGAACATGGCTTCAACTAGTCTTCTTAAAGAATGCAGCCAACACGAACCTTGGCACCAAAATTCAATGATCTACTTGGGATCATCGAAGAGATCAATGACAGAGCCCAGGATTAGCAACACTCCACATCCCTAAGCCAAAACAAGCTCGGCTCTGCTATTGAGAGCCATCAGAACAGCACCATGAGGGGAAAAACTTTGACAACGAAAGGGGGGAGGCGATTGACCTAGAGGTCCCGTGCTTCCCCGCATGGGCCCCTTGGCAGTAACAGGCTTGGGATGAAAGGGTTGGCCTAACAACGTTGGGCATCCCCACAAGAGCCTCTTTTAGCTGTGATGGGCGTACCAAATCAATAGAGAAGAGATCAGAGCCACAGCAAAGAATGAACCTTGCTTCTGCATGGGAAGCAGGTCACCAGTGGCCAGATACGCACCGATATTGAGATACGCCCAAAGAACAGGCGTCCACTTGATCAAATCCATCTCGCCTGAGGGGAGTCCAAGGCAGAACCAGCCAAGCAAAAGCGGGGGCTCATCCAGCCACGAGCCCTAGTGCACACGATGGGGCCAGCACCGAATCTTCAGGAGCCAAACAATTGTCTTGATGCTCAATTCCGGGCAGATCGCAATTCGCTGCACAGACCGACAAAGCATGCACTCGATCAGCAGCACAGGAAAGAATCAAGGCTGCATGACCTTGCCGGCACCTGGGATCACGAATCCAGCTGCGCAACCAAGTCAGTCGACCAACCCTCACCCATCCTGATCCGACGATTCACGACGGGCAGTGCAAAAAAGCTCGCAAAGTGGATTGACATCAAGCTGTCTTGCCACAAGCTCAAACGTCACAGCTTGGGCTCTCCTGAACCAAGCAACAGAGCATCAAGAGGGCGGACACAGCCAGAACATCGGCGCGCCCGATCACCGTTCTGCTTAGCCGTACTCAGGAGCCCATCCGACCTGCTTGCGCCAAGTCGGCGCCCATTGGTGGCATCGCTTGGTGAGGTGAGCACCCTGCTGCAACTGCTTTCTCTTCAGGTTGCACGCCACCAAAGTGCGACTCTGAGCATCCACTCCATAGACGAAGTGCTCACAAGTCATGCAAATACAGGCGCCCTTCCAGCCGCTGAGCTCCTGCTCATCAACGAAAGCCCAGTCCTCCACGCAAGCCCCAAAATAGTTCTTGTGTACTAGCTCAGGGTGTGAGCTGCGTCAAGGCCGTGCCAGATCGTTCCTCAAGAGACCAATGCTGACAAGGGGAAACGATCAGCCACCTCTCAGCCAATCCTTCATTGCCGAGAGGGAAAGACAGCTTTCGTAGGTCCATACATGGCTAACGAGCGATCGAGGCATGCGAATCGACAAGCTGACGGGTCTCACCGCTGTGATTCGAATCGATGCACTCACGGGGCTTAGCGAGGTCTGCCTCACACCTCCGGAAGGTCTGGCGAGTGATCGACAGCTTCAGATCAACGCTCAGGTTGAGGACTCTGTCGTTCAATCTGAAGCACTGGAGCGAGACGGACTGATCAAGCTGACAGCTCAGGATGAACCCTGTATGGAGGCCCCGGACCGGAAACGAGAACAGCAACCACGACACCAACACCAACCACAACACAAACAAGATCGCAGTGGTTCCTCCCCGAGGCCCTTGCAGGATGCCGCCTTCAATCAGCCTGATGGATGCTTGAGACCCCCCCATGGCTGGCATGAACGCTGGGCTGCCCTCGTTGAGCATCGTCATCCCGTGCCTGAACGAAGCTGAGCGCCTGCCCCTGCTGCTTGCCGATCTGCAGTGCTGGCAGGGGAGGATTCAGATCGTGGTCGTCGATGGTGGCAGCCGCGACCGCAGCCGCTGGATCGCACGCATGGCCGGGGCCGACTGTGTGCCTTCACCGAGACCCGGGCGGGGGGCTCAGCTGCAATACGGCGCCGCTCAGGCCCTTGCCCCCTGGCTTCTGTTCCTCCATGCCGACAGCCGTCTCAGGCCCGGTTGGGCTGAACGTGTACTGGCCGTACTGCAGGATCCCGCTGCCATCGACGCCGCCTGGTACTTCGACCTCCGCATCGAACCTGGCCGGCCGGCTCTACGCCTGCTGGAGGCCGTCGTGGGACTACGCAGCCGATGGCTGCAGCGGCCATATGGTGACCAGGGGCTGCTGTTGCATCGAGAGCTCTACCAGCGCTGCGGCGGTTATGCCTCTCTTCCATTGATGGAAGATCTCGATCTGGTGGAGCGCTTAGCCCCTAGGGCACGGCTGAGGCCCCTGAGACAACCACTTGTTAGTGATGGTCGACGCTGGAGCGGAAGCAGCGTGCTTCAACGCAGCTGGAGCAATGCCCGTCTGCGTCAGCGCTGGCGCAACGGCGAGTCAGCGGAGCGATTAGCAGCCACCTATTACGGCCGTCGCCACAACGATTAAGTGGCGTACCAAAAACCGCAACGATGCCCGTACGGCTCCAGCTCCCAGCCCAAGCGCTGATAAAAGGGCAGAACACCAGGGTCCGCAAACAGCGTGACCTTCTCAGTGCCCATCTCCCGCAGAGCGTCCAGCACGTAATCCATCAACTGTTTGCCAAGACCAGAACCCTGATAGAGGGGATGGATGGCAACATCCCAGATCGTGGCATCGAGCACCCCATCTCCGGTGCACCGTGCAAAACCCACCAGGCGGGGCATACGAGGATCATGACGCCAGAGGCCCACACAAATCAAGCTGCATTCGAGTGCACGGCGCACCCGGCGCACAGGTCTGCGACTCCAGCCCACAGACTCCAATAGGCGCTCCAGCTCCACTAGATCCATCGGGCGGGCCTGACTGAACACCAGACTGACCTGAGGGTTGGCCGTACGGCAGAAGCGGGCCTTATCGCCATAGGCCTGCACCAGCGTCTCCTGTGTGAGTGCAGGCGTTTCGATCACCCAGCCGTTGCGAACAGACACTGATCTTGGCGTATCAGCACGGGATGCCACGGCAATGTGGAGATGCCATGTCAGCTGTGATGTCTTCAACGCCTCTCGTCGTCGGTGCCCATGGCTGGCTACTGAGCAAGAAGGTGTGGACCCCCCTAGAGCGGCTATGGACGAAGGCGCAGACGGCCAATCAGCGCCAAGGAGGATGGAGCCTTTGGTGCCCAGACCTGCCTGGATTTGGGCACCGCCCTCGCCCCCACAGCCTGCGACCCACGCTTGCTGCCTACGGACGTTGGCTGGGGGATCAGGCCCTGAGCCAGGCAGCCGGACAACCGGTGGTTTTAATGGGTCACTCGCTTGGGGCCAGCGTTGCACTGCATGCAGCCCGATATCTGCGCGAACGCGCCCCAGAGCAATGCAAAGGAGTGATCTGCATTGCGGCCGGTGGGGGCATTTATCAGCCGCGCCCCTTTCAGAAGCTGCGCCAGGGAGGACGATGGGTCGTCCGCTTAAGACCACCACTGCCGCTTGAGCTTGGACCCTTCCAGGCAGAGCAGCGCGCGGCCCTAGGCCTCCTGATCAATAGCACTTGCCGTGGGGCAATCCGTCAGATTCCAGGTCTTGTGGCCGACCTCACCGTGGCCAGCCTCTGGATCAGCGGCAGCCGGGATCAAGTGATGGAACCAGGCTACGTCCGACACCTCGCCGGTTACAGCCGACAACCCAGCCTGGTGATGCTTGAAAACTGCGGTCACCTGCCGATGCAGACGCACGCATCAGCTCTCAAGCAAGCCCTAGAGCCCTGGCTGAACGAACGACTCTGAGATCAGGAGTCTTGAACACAGCCATCACAGCGTCGCCAAGCCTCGCTCTTGTAACTCCGCCAGTTCGGCATAGAGCCCTCCCAGTGCCCGAAGCTCCAGATGGGTGCCTTGCTCGATCACCTGTCCGCGGCGCAACACGAAAATGCGATCGGCTGCCTCCACCGTGGCCAGACGATGGGCAATGACCACGGCGGTGCGTTTCTCCAGCAAACGATCGAGATCCCTTTGCAGGGTTGCCTCAGTGGAAGGATCCATGAAAGCAGTGGCTTCATCCATCACCAACACCGTGGGATTGCGAATCGCCACACGGACGACTGCTAACAGCTGCCGCTCTCCGGATGAGAGGTTGCCACCACGCTCCCGCAAGGTGGTATCGAGACCTTCGGGCAGACGGTCCAAGAGGGGTTCAAGACCCAGGTCCCGGCAGATGTCGCCCAGGCGGGCGTCATCGATCGGGACATCGAGACGAAGGTTCTCTCCCACCGTGCCACTGAACAAGAACGTGTCTTGCAGCACCACGCCAAGTTGTTGGCGCAACTCCTGCATGGGCAAATTGCGAATGTCTTGGCCGTCAAGCAAGATCCGCCCTTGCTGTGGTTCATAAAGGCGGCACAGCAAACGGATCACTGTGCTTTTTCCCGATCCGGTTGGCCCCACAAGGGCCACGTGCTCACCGGCAGCGATACGGAAGCTGAGGTTGCGAAGAATCGGCTCGTCAGGTCGATAGGCAAAGCTGACGTTGTCGAACACCACCTCTCCGCCCAGACCACGAGGGGAGCCAAGCTGGCTTACGGGGGCAGGAGCGGAAACCTCAGCGCCGCGATCGACAATCTCCAAAGGTTCCTCCAGCAGCTCGCCGATCCGCTCGACGGCCGTGAGACCCCCCTGAATCTGGGTGAAGCGCTCAGCCAACTGGCGCAGGGGATCAAACAGCCGCTGGGAATAGAGGATGAATGTCGTGAGCGTGCCCAAACCCATGGCGCCGGCAGTGACCATCCATCCACCGAGAGCCAACACGATGGCCACGGCACCGAGGGCCACCCATTCGATGAAAGCGGAGATGCTGCTGTCGAAAAAGATGGTGCCGTTCACCGCCTGTCGGTAGGCCTGACCGGTGGCGTGAAAGCGCTTGCCGTTCACGGACTCCCTCCGGAACATCTGCACCACCTCCAGCCCTTGGAGGTTCTCCTGGAAATCTGCATTCAGCTGGGAAAGCTCCTCCCTGACGCGGTAATTGGCTTTTCGGTAGCGACGCTGCAGCCAGAGAATCACCAGCGTGACCGGAATCTGAGCTGCGAGCAGCAGCAGTCCCAGCCGCCATTCCACGAGCAACATGGTTGCGGCAATCACCACCAGAGTGACCAGGTCACCGAGCACGCCGACAGCACCACTGCCAAACACTTCGGCGAGGGCATCCACATCACTGGTGAGACGCGTCAGGAGCTTGCCCACGGGCATGCGGTCGTGGAAGCGAACCGACAGGTTCATGGCATGGGCAAACAGGTCTTGACGGATCCGGGCCGTCAGCCGTTGTCCCACAGCTTGGATATTGAAGGTCTGCAGCCCTTGAAGGGCCAGACGCAGCAACACCGAACACAGCAAAACCACCACGATCAGCCTGACGGCCACAGGGGTATCGAGCCCCTGAAGCAAAGGCAGAACTGATTCCTTCGTATCCCCTCCGAAGCGGCGCAGCACAGCAATCGCCTGCCCCACCAGCAAGGGCTGGATCGCCCCAGCAAGGGCCACCGGGATCAACAACACCAGAGTGAGGGTGAGGCGACGGCGGTCTCGACCGAGATAGCGCCCCAGCCGCAAAACCCGTTGCAGGTCAGAACCTGCCATTAAGCCGTCACAACCGGAGTCGGGGTGGCATCCCGCATCGCATCGATAATCTCCCGAAGCTCACCCCGATCCAGCCGCAGCGAAAGGGGGTGGCCCACCAATCGGGCCGTGGTTTGAAACAGGTCTTCGATCGCAACCAAGCCGTTGTCTTTGAGTGTTCGCCCAGTAGCCACGAGGTCAACAATCGCCTCAGCGATCCCGGTGATCGGCCCCAGCTCGACTGAGCCTGTGAGATGGACAAGCTCAACTGGGAGCTCCAGAGCGTCGAAATAAGCACGGGCACAGCGGGTGAATTTGCTGGCCACCCGGCAATGGGGAGGGAGATCAGCAGCGCGCTCGTAACCACTGCTCTCCTTGACAGCTACGGCCATGCGACAGCCGCCGAAATTGAGGTCCACCAATTGAGCAACAGGCATCTGGTGCTCGCGCAACACGTCGTAGCCGACCACTCCCAGCTGGGCCTGTCCATAAGCCACGTAGACAGGAACGTCGCCGTTGCGGACGAGCAAGGCCCTGGCTCGCCCGCATTGGGAAGGAACCATCAGCTGACGGTTGTCGGGGTCCAGTACGGCGGAGAAGTCGAGGCCGGCTGCAGAGAACCTCGCCACCGATTCCTTCAAGAGCGCCCCCTTGGCCAGAGCGACGGTGATCATGGACTGATGCGTCGACTTGGACTTTAACGATGCCCCCTTCCTCAACGGTGCCTACCAACCCGATTCCGTTGAATGACGGCATTCATCAACTGCCGGTTCTTAACGACAACATCATCTGGATTTGGGTGCGGGGCCAGTGCGCCGTCGTGGTGGATCCTGCCGTAGCAGAGCCTGTCATCAGCTGGATTGAAGCCCGTGGACTGCAGCTGGCTGCGGTGTTACAAACCCACCACCACGCTGATCACATTGGGGGCACACCACAACTGCTCAGGCACTGGCCGGACGCCGAGGTCATCGCTTCAGCCGCGGACCGGGAAAGAATTCCTTTCCAAACAATCTCTGTGCAGGGTGGGGACCGGCTCAGCCTGCTGAATCAGCAGATTGAGGTCATCGACGTGCCGGCGCACACCTGTGCGCACATCGCCTTTCTGCTACCAGCGGGCGGGAAGCCGGGAGATGATCCGGCCCTGTTCTGTGGCGACACGTTGTTCAGCGCAGGCTGCGGACGGTTGTTTGAAGGAAGCGCCAGAGACATGCACCAGGCTCTGCAACGGCTCGGTCTCCTGGCTGACACCACAAGCGTGCATTGCGCCCATGAATACACCGAGGCGAATCTGCGCTGGGCAGCGCAGCAACGTCCGCAAGATTTGCGAATCCGATCCCGCCTGGAACAGGTTCAGACCTTGCGCCGCCGAGGCGATAGCAGCTTGCCGAGCACCCTGGCGATCGAGTGGGACACCAATCTGTTTCTGCAGGCGTCAGACCCCGACGAACTCGCAACGCTGCGCAGCCACAAGGATCACTGGCGCGGTTAAGGGGCTCCCACCAGAGCTGTTCGCTCGGGATAAAGCAGAACGGTTTCATCCGGCCGCAGCGAAAGTCGGCAGCGTGTGCCTCGGCGATAGTCATGCTGAAGAGGAAGCAGGAGCCTGAGCTGCTGACCGCCGGCTTCAACGCGATACAGCCATTCCCGGCCGAGGAACTCCCGACCCATCACGCAGGCATCACCATCTGGATCGAGGCGGAGATCAATCGCGGCTGGATCAACTAGCAACACAGGATCTTCACGTCCAGGTCCCGTCGAATGCCCCTCCAATGTCGAGTCAGGCTCTGCGCAGCGAACCTGCTCAGGCGCCCCGGACTGAACAGCCTGCAACGGTCCCAGCAGACAGTGCCAGCGGCCTGAGGCCTGCCGCTCCACAGGGAGAAGATTTCCCTGGAGGACGAAGCGACCCACAAAGGAAGAGGCTGGCGATTCCACCAGGGTGCGCGGCGTCGCGCATTGATGCAGGATCCCGTCCTGCATCACGGCCACCCGATCACAGATCGCTAGGGCTTCGCCGGGATCATGGGTGACCAGCACTCCAGAGGTGCCACAGCGACTGAGGACAGCAGGCAATTCGCTGCGCAAACGGAGCCGAACCTCCACATCGAGGTTGGAGAAAGGTTCATCCAACAACACCACCGCGGGGGCTGGGGCCAGAGCCCTGGCCAGAGCCAGTCGCTGGCGTTGACCACCCGAAAGTTCATGGGGGTAGCGACGGGTGAGCCGCTCTAAGCCCAGCAACTCAAGCAACCAGGCCGCGCGGCTGGTGTCCTGTCCGCGCCGCAGCCCAAAGCAGGTGTTGTCCCAGGCAGTGAGGTGGGGGAAGAGGGCGTAATCCTGAAACACCATTCCCACACCACGACGCTCCGGCGGAATCCAGCGCTGAGCCGTAGCCACGGGCTGGCCATGCATGCGCACCTCTCCAAGCGAGGGCACCTCAAAACCGGCAATCAGCCGCAGCAAGGTGGTTTTGCCGCAACCGGAAGGTCCCAGCAATCCCACGAGCTCACCAGGCTCCAGTTCCAGATCGATACCCTGCAGCGTCCAGTCGTTATGGGCAGATCGATAGCGATGCCAAAGCCCTCGCACCTCCACCGGTGCGGCCTCAGCCTTGGGCTCCACCAGGGAACGTCCTCCCTTCGAACTGTCTCTGGACACCGTCAAAGCGAATGGGCCCCCAGCATGAACACCGAGGGCGATGATGCAATCCCCATTGTGCGTCCCAACCATGTCGCCCTCCCCGACTCAGGCGATCACCACCGCTGCAGCTCCCGCCCCCGTCGGCCCCTACAACCAAGCCGTGAAGGCGGGCGACTGGCTGTACTGCTCGGGTCAGATCCCCCTCGATCCCGCCAACGGCTCCATGGTGGGTGATGGCGATGTGGAGGCTGAGACACGCCAGGTGCTCAAAAATCTCACCGCCGTTCTCGAAGCAGCTGGGACCGATGCCTCACGGGTCGTCCGCACCACGGTGTTCTTGGCCGATCTGAACGATTTCCAACGCGTCAATGCTCTCTATGCCGAGGTGTTTGGCACGGGCGTGAGTCCAGCGCGAGCCTGCGTGCAGGTTGCGGCCCTTCCCAAGGGGGCGAAAGTGGAAATCGACTGTGTCGCTTATCTGGGCTAAACCCAGAAAAACATCGGGGTCGACCAGCGATTGCATAGGTTGAGTAATGCGCTGCGAGACTCCATGGCCCAGGCCAAACTCACCATTGGTGAACTCGAAGCGGGATATCCCCTCTACTGCAAGGCCCTCAGACGCCTGCTGAAAGAGGGGCGAAGCATCGAAGACATCAAGAAAACGGTCTGCTGGGGTCACCTGGAAACCCTCAACCGCTGCTTGCCCGGTCGCTACAAAGCCCCCTCGTATCTCCTGGCCCTAATCCGTCGCGACCTTGAATCGCCAAAGGATTGATCCCTCATGGCAGTGGGGTGAGAGGGCGAGCCGGGTCTTGCCCCTCCACTTCACCTTGAAACACACGACTGCTGAGGATGTCAGCTGCCGTGATTGTGATCAGATCATCGCGGCTGAGGCATTCACCCATCCGTGAGAACAAGCGATTGGCCTGACGAAGGCGCATGCGATCAATCGCATTACGAATAGAACGAGCATTGGCAAAAAATGGCAACTGACGTCGCCTAAAAATGTAGTCAGCAAAAACCACTTTTGCCTGAGAGTCAAAACGATAAGCCTGCTTCTCTAACAACATCTGAGCAATCTCCATCAGCTCTTGATCACTGTAATCAGGGAAGTCCACATGATGAGCAACACGAGACTTTAGGCCAGGATTGGACTGATAGAAAGCATCCATCTCATCCTTATAGCCCGCAAAGATGACCACAAAATCACTCCTCTGACGTTCCATATCCTGGAGAAGAATTTCAATCGCCTCCGCGCCATAATCCCTTTCGTTTCCTGACTTATACAGGTAGTAAGCCTCATCAATGAACAGCACACCACCTTGTGCACGCTTGATCATCTCCCGGGTTTTAGGCGCAGTATGCCCCACATATTGCCCAACCAGATCATCACGAGTCACCGTCACTACATGGCCTTTGCGTAGGTAACCGAGACGATGGAGGATCTGAGAAATTCTGACCGCAACAGTGGTCTTCCCAGTTCCAGGCCTACCTGTGAACGACATGTGCAATCCCGGCGCACCACAAGGCAGATCAAGAGCCTGACGCGCTTGTTCTACCAGAAGCAATGCCGCGATCTCACGAATCCGAGTTTTGACTGGAAGCAGACCCACCAAATCCTGATCAAGCTGCTCAAGCACTTCAGCCACGCCCGACTCGGCGTAGCGAGCGGCCAGATCAATCGAGGAGTTCATCCACACCCGCCGCGAAGGCGTGGTCGTCAGCCTGAAGGCAAGCGCCTTCACTCTCATCGAGGGGACGCAGGGTGATATTCACGTAAGTCCTACCAAAGCTGATATCAGGGAAGCGCTGTTTGTCTTCACTGAGGCTGCCCAACCGGTCAAGGAAATCGCGAGTGGCGCTATAGGTCTCGAACTCGAGCCGACGCTCAAGCCGAATTGGACGATTGCGTTCCTCCCATGCGTGCTTCACCGAGACCCCAACGCGAACTGTGGTGAACCTAGATCAACGCTTCACGACGGCAGCCCATCAGTCGCTCCGCCCAAGCTCTGGCGTGATCACGATTGGCCTGTTGGGCCTCCTGATCATGGCTATCGAGCGGATGGGGCATGGTTCCCGCGATAGCACCGTTGGTGACACAGAACATCGACTTCTGAAAGCTCACGCAGATCTGAACATGGGCATCAACCTGGCCACGGCCATGGCTGTCGTACCAATGATCCAGTTCCTCGGGCAGATTGCGGAACATATCCTGCATGCAGAGGCTTGGTGGGATCCCTGCACCCATGCTGGGAATCGGATCGGCGTAAAGCGCTCCATAGCGGAAACTGCCCAGATCAGGAGAAATCTGCTGAGCCTGAGCGTTGTAAGACACGGTGCCTAGGAACGGCATCCCCCGAAAGAACACCGCTTCCACATAAGGAACAGCAACATCACCGAGGAAGGTCAGACCGGCCTCCGGCGGAAGCAGCCAGATTTGTTCTCCTCCCTCGCTGACCTGATAGGTGATCGGATTGGCCGCAGCTGCCACCAAACCATCGCGGATGTGATGGACCACGTCATTTACACAGGCCACGTCACCAATGCGGTAGCGATGGGCCAAATCAATGAACAGATCACTCATCACACGCCAAAACAATCCAAGGGCGTAAATCGTGGTGAGCGATCGGATCGACTCGGGCGCGAAAGCAGGAAACAACCTGTTGACGACAGCCATCAATGGATCACGACGGCAGCGCAATCGAATGATGCGATCACAGGCCTCAAGAAATGGGGCGCTATCGAAGTAGGCATCCATACCACCGGTGGCATGCCAAAACATCGCCTTTTGGCAGTACTCAGCATATTCAAAATTGATGCGATCACCGACCAAATGCTTCCACAAGCGTTCCAGAGAAAAACCCTCATGGAAGAAGCGCATAACGGGGAAAGGATTCAGCAACTGTGTTTCCCCCTGATACACAAGGTTCTTGCTGTAAGCATCAAGCACGATGCCGTAACTCTCAAGCACATTCACCACCTGAAGTAGGTGGTCTGGCGTATCCGCCAGTAGAGGCTGATCCGCCAACAAACGGGAGATCAGCACATCGAGATCAGGGATCAAGGCTGTCTGTGTCTGGGTGGCAGTCATCAGGACAATCCTCCGGAAAACTGAGTAACGGCGATCTGGCTCAGGCCTGTCGTGGCAGCTTCACTCAACCCGACTAACAAATGGGGAGCAAGACCAAGCACCAGCACGGACAAGGACAAGAGAATGGCTGGCATTTGCTGTCCCAGAGGGACAGGAAGCAGCACCTTCGGATTGGGATCGCCGCCTGAAGCGATCGCCAGCCGGCCAAAGAATGCACGGTTGACCAGCAACAGGAAATACACCGCTGTGAGGCCAGACCCCACCATGCTCAGCAGGGTGGCCAGGGGAAACGGCTGAAGGCTGCCTCGGAAGATCAAAAATTCGGAGATGAAACCCGCCATGCCGGGGATACCGGCACTGGCCATCACCCCAATGATCATCAGGGTGCCGCTCAAGGGCAGGCCTCTCTGCGGATTCAGCAAGCCGCGAAGCACCGTTAGATCGCGCGTGCCAGTGCGTTCGTAAACCACACCAACCACAAGGAAAAGAATGGCCGAGATCAGCCCATGGCTGACCATCTGAAACAGGGCTCCAATCAGGCCCAGAGGCGTCGCCGCTGCTGCTGCAAGCAGCACATAGCCCATGTGGCCAACCGAGCTGTAGGCCACCATGCGCTTCATGTCGGTCTGGGCAATCGCGGCAAGGGATCCATACAGCACTGAAACCGCCGCCCAGCCAGCAAGCCAGGGAGCCGCAAGATGCCAGGCCTCAGGGAACAGACCGAGGCAAAAGCGCAACAACCCATAGGTTCCGAGTTTGAGGAGCACACCAGCCAGGAGCACAGACACAGGCGTGGACGCTTCGGTGTGGGCATCCGGAAGCCATGTGTGAAATGGGAAGAGCGGAATCTTGATGCCGAATCCGATCAGAAGGGCTCCCATCAGCACCAACTGAGTGACCATCGGCAGGGCACCAGGAACGATCGGATTCAGACCGAAATCAACACTGCCGGTGAGCAGAGCCATTCCCAGGAATGCTCCAAGGATGAGCATCCCTGAGACAGCAGTGACAATGAGAAACTTTGTAGATGCATAGGCACGGTTGGCACCCCCCCAGACCGCGATCAGCATCCAGAGAGGGATCAATTCCAGTTCATAGAAGATGAAAAACAGCAGCAGGTTCTGGGCTAGGAAAGCGCCATTCACAGCACCGCTGATCACCAGCAGCAAAGCAAAGTAAATACGGGGTCGATTCTCAACCTGACGAGAGGCAAGGGCCGACACCAGGCAGAGCACGCCATTCATCAGCACCAACGGCATGGAAAGGCCATCGACCGCAAGGGCGTAATCCAGCCCGATGCTGGGGAGCCAGGCAAAGGTTTCTACGAGCTGCAGACCAGCCTCGGAAGCGTCAAAGGGCACCAGGAGACCCACACTGGCGAGGCACTGAACAGACAGAACAACGACGCAGACGCGACGGTAGAAATCAGAGCTTCGATCACCCGGCAAAAGGGTGATGAGCAGGGCCCCAAGAAAGGGAATCAGAAGGAGGAGGGTTAACAACATCATCAGCCGATCAGCGCAAGAGCCAGCTCAACGAAGTGAGGAAGAGAAGAATCGCGGCGACAACCGTTAGTACATAGGTTTGGCTGCGGCCGCTGATGCTCAACTTGAGGCCCTCAGCACTCTGCAAGGAGAAACGGGCCATGCCATGGAGAAGACCATCCACCACGACCCGATCAAATGCGGAAGCTAGCTGTGAGAAGCCGGCCACCACATTGACAATGGTGATCCGATAGAAGCGCTCTGTATAGAAGTCGTAGGCGAGCAAATCCTGGAACCAGCGCAACCAAGGATTGATCGAGCGTGACCACGCTTTGCTGAGAGGCACAAGCGTGCCTGCGACCAGCCCAACCACGCCGCTTCCCACCACAAGAGCTGCTGCCCAAAGCGGGAAAGCGAGTAAGCCGTCCAACGATTCCAGGCGAATCAGAAGGACAGGGGTGAGGATCACGATGACCGAGAGGGCAACCATCGGGAAGGCCATCTGCCAATTGACCTCCACTGCCCTTCGCGTCTTCAACAGCGGTTGACCGAGGAAGAGATGGCGAAACACCCGGGTGAGATTAAGGGCGGTGAGTGCATTGGTGAGCAGAAAAACAACCACCAAACCGGCCGAACGGCCACCGATGAGCTCTACGGACTGAGCCAAGCAGAGGAAGCCTCCAAGCGGGAGCAGTCCGACAAGGCCGGCAGAACCGACAAGGAAAGCACTCGTTGTCGCGGGCATGCGCCCTCCAAGACCACCCAATTCAGTGATGTCCTGGCAATTGGTGGCGGCGATCACACCGCCCACACTCATCGACAACAACGCCTTGGAGACGGCATGGGAGAACAGCAAGAGCAGGGCAAGCACAGGCACCTGCAGGGCGATCGCAATGAACACCAGGCCCAAATAGGCGGTGGTGGAATACGAGAGTGTCCGCTTGATGTCCACCTGGGCGATCGACACCAGTGAGCCGCCGATGGCACTGATTGCACCGACAACCTGAAGGACGACAAGGGTGACCGGAGCATGCTGAAGCAGAGGCATCACCTTGAGAAGCACAATCGCGCCGCAGGTCACGACCACTGAGTTACGCAGAATCGAGGCTGGATTGGGCCCCTCCATCGCCTCATCTAACCAGAGGTGCATCGGGAACTGAGCACACTTGCCCATCGGTCCGGCAATCAGTCCAAGGCCGATCAGGGTGGTGGCCAAAGGGGAAAGGCTGTCGGTCGCTGCCCAGGCATAAAGATCGTCGAAGCCCATAACGCCAGCGAAAGCGGCGAGGGCAACAACTCCCATCAACAGCAACACGTCACCAACGCGCTTGGTGAGGAAGGCATCACGCGCGGCCGTGATGACCAACGGCTGGGCATACCAGAAGCCCACCAGCAAATAGGTAGAGAGGGTGAGCATCTCCAACAGGAAATAGCTCTGGAAAAGCGTGTCGCTCAGCACAACACCGGACATGGCCCCTTCAAAGAACCCGAGCAAGGCGAAGAATCGGGCCAAAGCCCATTCTTTGTCGAGATAGCCGAGGGAATAGAACTGAGAGACAAGGCTGAGCCCCGTGATCAGCTCCAGAGCAACAACGTTTGTCAGCGAGAGGCTGAAACTGAGATCAAGCTGCAGATCGGCAACAGTCAGCCATGGGAAGTGAAGGGTTGCAGGCCCAAAGGCCATCACGTCCCTAAGCACAAGGCTGCCATGCACGAACGCGAGCAGCGTCAGCACCAGGTTCAGATAGGCCGCGGGGCGATGGGCATCGCGGCGAAACCAGCCTGCAGCCCATGGCAGAGCAAGCAGCATTCCTGTGAACCCATAGAGCGGGATCAGCCAGGACGTCTGAATTGGCAGGGTCGGATCCGGAGTCAAGGGAGTGAAAACTGCAATTGCAGCGGTGAGCCGAATTGGCAGGGGAATCTAAACTGCAAAGGTGAGAAATGACGCGGATGAATCCACGTCACCCCAAAGGGAGCTAACGGAGTCAGAGACGACGACGGGCTCCGGAGGCGATCAAGGCAGGCTCAACTTCCTCATGGGGACGGGCAATGATATGCGCGGCCACAAGACCATCTCCAACCCGCTCACAGGCATCTGCACCAGCACGGACAGCGGCGTTCACGGCGCCGGTTTCGCCACGCACCATCACGGTGACATAACCACCGCCGACAAATTCGCGGCAGATCAATTGCACTTCCGCCGCCTTCGTCATGGCATCGGCGGCCTCGATCGCAGGCACCACACCACGGGTTTCGATCATGCCCAGTGCAATGCCCTGGACCGAAGGGCTCGGTGTGGAGCTGGATGGGCGAAGCGCAGGGGTGCCGCCACCTTTATTCGAGCCACCAGAACTGCGGCTAGGACTTGAGGAACCACGAGCAGGCGTGGAGCGGCTGGCGCTGCGGCGAGTGGTTGCAGCACTACTGGCACGACGGGTCGTCGTGGCACTGCTGCTGGAGCTGGTGGGGGAAGCGGGCACGGGGGTCACATCAACAGTTGTCTTGGCGGCAGAACTGGAAGCCGAAGTGGCAGCGCGAGCAGACGCTGCTGCTGAGGTCGGCGTTGTCTTGCTAGTGGATGCGGATGTCGCAGCACTAGAGCGACGACGAGGGGTGGGGGTGGCCATGACAAGAAGAGGGGAATGGGATGAAAGAGGGAAAGGACTTCAGCTATCCATCCGGACTCCAGTGATCAATGATTCCGCCGATTGTGAGATCGGTGAGGACCGTGTTATCGGGACAGGCGTGCCTGGCCGCCGATCCGCTGGCCGTGAAAACCCAGTTGCCTTCACGGGCACCGACGGGATCCACTGCCACCATCTTCTTGCCTTTGTTGTTCTTGAGAATGCGCAGGTGCATGTGATCCAAACCCGCCACGCGGTAGGAGCAGACCATGGTTCCCATTACCTGCATGATCTCCATCAACCAGCCGCTCCTTTGGGAGTGGAAGGAGTCGATGCAGCCGGGGGTGTGGTGGGCTTCGGCGGATCAGGATCCCAGTGATCAATGATGCCCACGATGGTCAGATCGCTGGGATAAGACTTGCTGCCGGCGGCTTCACGGGCCGCAGAACTACTCACACAAATCACCCAGTCGCCAGGCTTGGCTCCAACGGCATCGACTGCCACTTTCTTGGTACTTCCATCAAGAACAACTTGAAGGTGCTTGTGCTCGAAATCAGGAATCCGATTAGTAGAAACGAGCGGCTTGATGACCTTGACGATAAGCATGATCAGTGCGCCTCCTGTTGAACAGGATCGAGGGTGGAACCTACCGCTTCGGCAGGTGTGGATTGATCACGGTCTCGAACCGTGAGCAGGGTATGAAGCAAACCATCACGCACGAGATCGGAATAACGCGTGGTGATCGCATCCTGAACACGATGACAATCAGCGATGGCACGCTGCCTGGCACCCGGCACCTTTCCGGAATAGTCGAAACGAATCACCACCGGGATAGGGAGATCGCGAGTGACATTCAGCCCTTTAAAGATCTTCACTCCCACATCCAAGTCAGGAGCTCCTTCCTCAACGGTGTCGAGGTGAGCGAAATAGGTGAGGTTGCGCAGATGCACTTCCTTAAAGCCAATACCGACGCCAATAAAACGCTCAGAGTGACCAGCATCTGGATACGGACCATTGTGCAAGCTTCTGACGTAATCCTGCTGGGAGAAGTTGTTGATCAGCAGCTGACTGATGAAACGCACCATGCCGGGATCGGGTGCCTGAGGGCAATGGGTCTGAACAGACGCGGTCACAGCTTCAGAGGCCTGGGCGGCGGTGAGGGACGCGGTGCTTTCGTAAAGAGCCTGTGCACAAAGCCAGCGGTCGAGCTGGATCCCGCCATCACGATCGGGCACATGGACGCGAATCGCATCTGTGTCGGTATCGAGGCCAATCAGCAACAGATCAACGGAGGCTCCACAGCAGAAGGTGTTTTCAACGGCTTCCCTGAAATCGTGGAGTCGCTGCAGGCCAGCACTGGCTGCCAGCGAATCATTGCTGCCGTGGGCTGCACATCCCTGATGGGTGGGATCGAGTGAACTGAAGTGGTAGGTGACCGTCTTCAGATAACGGGTCGGAGCATGGGCCTCGTTGGGAATGCTTTCGCGATAACGACGATGTTCTGTCTTCACCCAACGATTGACCGTATTCTCCACATCGAACATCGCTCCAGCATGCGATCTGCGACGTACCGCACTGAAGGGAATGCGCAGGGCATAGGCGATTGAGTGGGCGAGACGCCCATCCGCGCAGGGGGTTACATCAAGAAGATGAAAGCCACAGTCGAGCAGAAAGGTATTAAAGGCTTCGGAACGCGAGCTGCCTGAAGCTCCTTGCAGCGGATCATCAAGGAAAAATCGCTCGCTGAAAGCTTGATGAGACTGGAAGACACACCAAGCGAACAGAGCACGCATGTCCAAGGGGCAGACCCAGGACTTTTCAAGAATGTGGTCGGGAAGATCGAAGCCGAGCTCGGCACGGGTTATACGCTGAGCCTGGGGCAGGAAATCGGGCTGATGCTGAAGCGCCGACACTTGCTGGAGTAGAGGCACAATGCGCTCGAACCTGCCCTTGACCTCGAGCTCATAGGCCTGGAGCCGTTCGTTTTCGACTCGGTCGGTGAGGGGGTGGAGTAAACCGGGAGCTCGACGGCTCACCAGGGTTGTAGAGAACCCCGTCTCTGGAGAACAGGAGGTGACTGACGTGACGGAACGGTCCTTACGACGCACCCAAACAGGCTGCTGAGCGTTCGAACGTCGCCTCTCCTGACCGGAGCGAATGCGGCCGCCACTGACGGAACTGCTGGTGAGCAATGCCGCTTTCCCTGAAGTGGTGAGCGCCTTACGTCGCTCAAGAGCCGCACTCCGAGTAGAGGACTGAACCGATTCACTCCCTAAGGTTTCAAGGGATTGATCCGATCCAGTCACCGTGGACGGGGAGTGGCCGTGCTGCATCTGCAGACGGGTAGGAGCCGTGGGGGCCTGCAGACGCCCGCTCCGCTTTGATTTGGAGCGCACCATGCGTCGATCAGCCCCGTGCGCCGCCGGAGACGGTGATCAGGGATCCTTTTTCGGTGTTACCGCTGGAACCAGTGACGCGACTCACAGGCCATTCAGTCTCTTCATTGCGCTTGCGCTCAAAAGAGGACATGGCACTCATGGGGCCTGGACGGCTGGGGTTGCGACGGCGGGCAGAAGCGCCTTCAGTGCCCGTGACGTGCTCACCACGATCCCAGTCATCTCCTGTGACCTTGGTGGAGGATCCCTCACCAGTCACCCTGGAGGTCGGCTTGGCTGCAGGCTCACTCACCACAGCGACGGTGGGCTGAAACTGACGCTGCTGACGGTCCTGAAATTCGCGGTTATCGAAGCGAAACTGCTCCGTTCCCGTCACCTTGCCGCCAGCCATATCAAAAGGGCCAGTAATCCGATTCCCCTGCTCGTAGCTGGTACCGGTCACTCCCGATTGAGCTTCACGGCCCTGCTGAGCAGCACGGGCGGGAGAGGTCACACTGAAGCGTGTCCAAGCCGCACCATCCACGGTCTGTCCGTGGGTGTCAGTGCCTGCGGGAGCATCGGCACCACAGGCTGATGCCAGTTGGTCGGCGCCGATATACGGCGTGCCGGTGACGGCCTCACAGGCGCCACGTTCATCACCGGTCATTACACCGCCGATGCCCGGCTGGAGACCTGTCATCGCAGCGGCAGGGGTGCCAAGACGCACAGGCGTCCGTTCACGAATGGCCTGGACGGCTGGAGTGCCGCAATACTGACCGGCTTGTTCGAGACCCGCATAAGGAGTACCCGTGACGGCTTTGCAGCTGCCGGGCTCATCACCGGTGACCTTCTCGGATCGGCCGGTACGAGTGCCACTCACAACCTGATTGCGATTGGTGATGCTGAAACCAACCTTGGCGGCCTCAGGTTCAGCCTTTGCACCACAGAAAGCATTCACCTGTTCAGCACTGATGTACTGATCACCGGTGACGCGATGGCAGGAACCGAATTCATCACCGGTCACTTGGGAGGAACGACCGACCATGGTGCCTGTGACGCCGGTGCCGGAGAGGGTGTCGGACAGGCCGACCTTGGCGGCGGGGCGACCTTCGGGCAGGGGATCGGAGCCGAGATACTGATCGCCTGTGAGATTGCGGTTGGCACCGGCTTCATCGCCGGTCACACTGGCGGAACGCCCAACCATCACACCGCTAACAGGACGACCCTGCTCGGTGAGGCTGTGGCCCACCTTGCGGGGGGACGTGCTGCCACCGCCGCAGTAGGAAGCAGACTGGTTGGCAGAGATGTATTCAGTGCCGGTCACGCTCTTGCAGGTGCCGGGCTCATCACCGGTGACCTTCTCAGAACGACCAACCTCATTACCAGTGACCCGATTGCCGTGGCTGGTGGCGGTGATGCGCACCTTGGCGGGGGTGGTGGGCTCGGGGGCGGATTGGCAGAAGGTCTGGAAAACCTCGGCTCCTAGATACTCCGTTCCTGTGATCGAGCGACAGGTGCTGGCTTCGTTTCCGGTGGTCTTCACCGAACGGTTGGCCTGGGTGCCGGTGACCGTCTGACCGGAGGTTGTGGTGCTTTCGCCCACCTTCCAATGGGCATCCACCGCGGCGGCCTGCTTGGCACCATGGCGATTGGGGCCTGTGGGGCGGGTCACACCAGCACTTTGCTTGTTACGTGCTCCTGCTTTGGTGCGCAATTCACGCACCTGCTGGGCCAGTTCACGGCTGGTCAGGTCGGGATTGGCCTGACGGGCCACCGCAGCAGCACTGGTGGGCTGCTTGCCGGCGGTCTTGCCGTGCTTGGCCATGGCTTCACGCCGTGCCAAAACAAGGGCTCGACTGGGATTTTCAATGGCTCGCCGCTTGGGACTAGCGGTTCGACGCTCGGCTGAAGCGCGGCGATCACCGGAGCGATTACTCAGCTCAACAGTGACTGCTGGACGGGCTGGGGAGCCTTTTGCTGCAGAACGACTACCGCCACAGCCACAGTCTTTCTTCGACGCATCAACCGCCACTGGAGCAGCCTTGGTCTGACGAGCAACATCGGCGCGATTGCGATCACTGCTCTTGTCGGCTGTCTTGCCTCTGCGGGAGAGGGCTTCACGACGAGCCAGCACAAGATCACGGCTGGGGTCGCGCTTGACCTTCACCGTCGAACGAGAAGAAGAGGAAGCAGCACTTGTCAGGCCCTGAGGACGGCGCGGAGCAACAGCGACGGGTTCAGGACTGCTGACGGGGGCCGGTGCTTCGGAAGCATTGGCATTGGTGCGGGTCTGACGCGCATCTGAGGCGTTACGCACACGATTGGCGCTGCCTGTTGCTGCAACCGACGCCTTTTTACCGGCGGTGGTCAGCGCTTTACGGCGCTCAAGTGCGAGTTCGCGACTAGAAAGTCTTGCCATGTCCGCCAGAGGGTGTCGTCGTGAAGTGAAGGGATGAATTCCCTTCGAAAAAAGTTGAGCCCTGATGAAGGTCAGGGCTCGGAACCATTGGTCGAGGGATCAGCGACCCTCGAAGACCACGAAGCAAGAACCCTGGCTTTGGGTGTATGCGTCGTAACCGACGATGCGCACGTGATGGTCGGGGTAAGCGCGATGGCAAGCCTCGAGCTCACTGACCACAACGTTGAGGTCCTTCTCACCGAAGAAGGGCAGTTTCCAATAGGACCAATAGATGGCCATGGAATTGCTGGGATGGACGTGCTCGACGAGCGGGCTCCAACCCTGGGCAATGATGTAAGCGATCTGGTCGTAGATCTCGTCCTGGGTCATCGGCGGAAGAAAGCCGAAGGTCTCCAGGGTGGCGACTGTTTGGTAGTCACCCACGGTGCTCTGGAAAGGCATGGGGATCCTGGGTGTAAGAAAAAGGGATGGCCGGTTACATCAACCGGCCGAAGAAACGATCAGTTCTGAACGTCGAGCTTGTCGACAGTGTCGAACTCGAACTTGATCTCCTTCCAGGTCTCGAGAGCGATGGCCAGCTCGGGGCTGTGCTTCGCGGCTTCCATGAGGATGTCGCGGCTTTCCTTCTCGATCTCGCGACCGGCGTTACGTGCCTTGACGCAGGCTTCGAGGGCGACTCGGTTGGCAGCCGCACCAGCAGCAGAGCCCCAGGGGTGACCGTGGGTACCACCACCGAACTGGAGAACGGAGTCGTCACCGAAGATGGCAACCAGTGCGGGCATGTGCCACACGTGGATACCGCCGGAGGCAACGGCGAAGACGCCAGGCATGGAACCCCAGTCCTGATCGAAGAAGTTGCCGCGGCTGCGATCTTCAGGAACGAAGGACTCGCGCAGTTGATCGATGTAGCCGAGGGTGGTCTGACGATCACCTTCCAGCTTGCCGACGACGGTACCGGTGTGAAGCTGGTCACCACCGGAGAGACGCAGACACTTAGCCAGAACACGGAAGTGGATGCCGTGCTTGGGGTGACGGTCGATCACCGCGTGCATGGCGCGGTGGATGTGGAGCAACATGCCGTTCTTACGGCACCACTTCGACAGACCGGTGTTGGCCGTGAAGCCACCGGTGATGAAGTCGTGCATGACGATCGGCATGCCGAGTTCCTTTGCGAACTCAGCGCGCTCATACATCTCTTCGGGAGTGTTCGCGGTCACGTTGAGGTAGTGACCCTTACGCTCGCCGGTCTCCTGCTCGGACAGCTTGATGGCTTCCGCAACGAACTCGAAGCGGTTCTGCCAGCGCTGGAAGGGCTGGGAGTTGATGTTCTCGTCGTCCTTGGTGAAGTCCAGACCGCCGCGGAGGCACTCATAGACAACACGGCCATAGTTCTTACCGCTCAGGCCGAGCTTCGGCTTGATGGTGCAACCCAGCAGGGGACGGCCGTACTTGTTCATCCGGTCACGCTCGACCTGGATACCGTTCGGAGGGCCGTAGCAGCTCTTGATGAACGCCATCGGGAAACGAATGTCCTCGAGGCGCAGGTGGCGCAGAGCCTTGAATCCGAACACGTTGCCGACCAGTGAGGTCAGAACGTTGGTGATGGAACCCTCTTCGAACAGATCGAGGGGGTAAGCGATGAAGGCGTAGAAGGACTCCTTGTCACCAGGGACGTCCTCGATGCGATAGCAACGGCCCTTGTAGAAGTCGAGGTCGGTAAGGAGCTCGGACCACACGGTGGACCAGGTGCCGGTGGAAGATTCAGCAGCCACAGCAGCGGCGACTTCTTCCTTGGGGACGCCTTCCTGGCCGGTGCACTTGAAGCAGGCCAGCAGGTCGGTGTCGAGGGGAACGTAATCAGGAGTCCAGTAAGTGTCCCTGTACTCCTTAACCCCAGCGTCGTACTTCTTGCTCATGGAATAACTCCGTTAGTCGGTAAAGGAAGTTGAGATGCGCGACCTCGTCAGAGGTTCAGCGACTGATCTCAGTCCTTCTGGCCGAGGAAGTTGCCGTTGCCCAGAGCAGGCTCAACTTCACGGTGAGGGCGGGCAATGATGTGAGCAGCCACGAGGCCGTCGCCGACACGCTCGCAAGCATCTGCACCGGCACGCACTGCGGCGTTCACAGCACCGGTTTCGCCACGCACCAAAACGGTGACGTAGCCACCACCGACGAATTCACGACCAATCAGGCGCACTTCGGCAGCCTTGGTCATGGCGTCAGCAGCTTCGATCGCGGGGACCAGGCCGCGGGTCTCGATCATGCCGAGAGCGATGCCCATGGTTTCGTTAGCCATTGCCTACCGAGGAAGGGGGTGGAATGTTCGCCGCTGAGACTGCTGTGTCGAGAGGCGAAACGTCAAGGGATTTGCCCCATCTCCGGCATCACCGTCCATGCTGAACGCCATAAGCGGGACTAATACCCCTGTCACCGACTGTTCGAAAGGGCTGTTGGTCTCTGGGTGTCCGACTGCAAACATTCGCTTGCAAAAGTCTCCGTCATGCATAAGTTCACACTTGGAGCCAGTGCCCTGCAGCCAATGCAGGGGTGGAATGTTCAACCCTTTCTGACTCCCGCGCGACCGAAATTCAGACCCGACCCCTACCGCTAACCCTCACAATGGATGCCTGATTCCGGTCTCGCTTGGGAGTTCCCGTTCTCACCATTGCCAGTGGCAATCCCTGCAAAGTGAGGGAAATTGAGCATATGCTCGGTCCTCTGGAGGTTGTCGTTCAACGCCAACCCTCCGATCTGGACGTTGAGGAAACCGGTCAGAGCTATCTAGAGAATGCCCGACTGAAGGCTGAGGCTGCTGCATTGCGGACAGGGACCTGGTCCCTTGCCGATGATTCAGGCCTTGAGGTGGACGCCCTGAGTGGAGCTCCAGGCCTCTATACAGCCCGATTTGCGTCCAGTGACGCCGAGAAGCTGGACAAGCTGATTGCAGCACTTCACAACGACCCCTACCGCACAGCCTGTTTCCGCAGTGCCATGGTGCTGTGCGCTCCGGACGGCACCTGCGTCGAAGACTCAGAAGGGGTCTGCTGGGGGGAGCTGCTGCACACACCGGCCTATCCCAATGCCGGGATCGAATCGCTGTTCTGGGTGCGAGAAGCCCGCTGCAGCTATGGCGAACTCAATGATGTCCAACTGGCCCGTCTGGGCAGCCGAGGCAAAGCCGCTAGGGGTCTGGCCCCAAGATTGCGCCGACGGCTTGGCTTGGACTAAGTGATTGGACTGAGTCAGGCCCCGAAAGGGTTCAGAGCAACCAGAAGCGCCTCTTCAGCGCATCGAAGAGCGAAGGTTGACCATCTCAATTGCGCGCATTGCAGCAGCAGCAGCCTCTTCAACGTCACCCTCTCGCCCAGCAAGGGTGAGGCGACCGAAAGCACCGACGGCCTTCACATCGACCAGGGTGATATTCGATGACTTTTCGGCTTCATTGGCAGCGATCAGCACGTAACCCGCTGGCTCCGTTTCCAAGATGAACATGCTCATTCCCGCCTCAATCATCGAGCCGCGGCGGTTCTGACGGTTAATCAGCACCGCATGGTCCGGAGTGATCGCTCGGATCACTTCAGTCCAGCTCACATCGACAGGATTGCGCTGTTCGACAGAGCTACCGATCGCTTCGAGAACAACATCACCGGAATGTAAAACCGTGCTCTGATCACGGTGATACAGAGCCATCGAACCGAAGGCTCTCTCCACCACCATTTGACCGAGACGGACATTGCTGGCCTTGAGCGCAATGTCGGTGACACGGTGAACGGCCATACCGGGGGAGACCTCCATCCACAAGCAGGCGTCACCCGGAATGGGCAGAAAGCCTTGGCTTACGGAGCCCATATAGGCCGCCAACTGAGGCTGAAGCGAGTCGATGAAGACATAAGTGCGCAGTTCAATCGACTGCACATGGCTGTTTTGACGGGACAGCCTGGGTGATTCGCTGTCGGTGGTGACCACACAGCTAGCTCCGCCGGCAGAGGGATGGACCTCCGTTCCGGTGACGAGAGCGCTTCCGCCACGTCGCCGCTCCCTGGCATCGAAGCCGGCGAAACGATTCATGGCGCGGATCTTACCGGAAGGAGATCAACAAAGGAGAGTTCAAAACTTGCGTTGTGTGATGGAGCCGATACCGTCCACGCATCAGCTTTACGTCTATGGCTTCCGCCAAGCAAATCCCAGTTCAGCCAAGCGATCTCACCAACGAGCTCAATGCAGAACAGGCTCTGGGCCTGGTGAGTTATGGCCTGATGCAACGGCTGACCAACGATGGGCAGATCGATCTGCCCTGGTTAGAGGCCCCCAATCGGAGCCATGACGATTGTCTTCGTCAACTGCGTCAGCGCCTTGAACTCACAGCTCTGGCGATCGACACCGGGGCTCCGCTCACCACCGCCGAAGTGAGCATGCTTCTAGGGGCGAGACCTGGTGCAGAGACTGTGGAGCGCGGTGGTCTCAAGGCCAGAAAGGTCAGTCGCAACGTCTGGCGTCTCAGCCGCATTGATGACCCATCTGGCGGCAACTTCAGAGACGACCGTTTCCGTCGCCGCCTCTGAATGCCTTCATGGCCTGGGGCGTCATGAGTCGCCCTTTGCCTCACCCTCTGCCGCAGCATCGATCTGATCATCGGAGAGCTGATTGGAATTGGCATGCTCATCTGGTCGTGCAGCCACAACGGGTGCCACCTTCTGCTGCAACTGATTCGATGCCTGCTTCAGGGTGAGCGACTTGTCTTTGCGCACCCACTCCCCTTCGGCCGCCTCCAGCTTGGCTAGGGCCTGACGCAGTTTCTCCCCCGCTTGTTCCCCATCGCCAACGGTGGACTCAGGCCTGAGAGCCCCACCTCGCTCGAGGCAATGTCCACATCCATGCGGCTACACAGACCGCCTCGCCAGCTTGATTTTGGTCGTTTGTGGCTGCTTGTTGCGCGGTCTACTCACATGACCTCCAGACCGCAAGGGCGAGGGCCAGGGCTGCGGGTAGCAGACGCCGAGACGCCATGCGCGCATGAGTGAATCACTCGAAAGCTAGGCACGTTGTTCATACGGTTCCTGAACTGATCCCGAAGAGTTTTGGTGAGATCAGCTCACCAGCGATAAGCGAGGCAAGGTGTAGGAGAAGGCTCCTGAATGGGATGAGCGCAAACCTGCTGAAGGAAACCGGACCGCGCGAGGTGTTCTGCGGCCTCACATCGATCGTTTGGCTTCATCGGCGCATGCCGGATGCCTTCTTTCTGGTGGTGGGTTCCCGCACCTGCGCCCATCTGATCCAGAGCGCCGCTGGGGTGATGATTTTCGCTGAACCGCGTTTCGGAACAGCGATTCTGAGCGAGCGAGATCTGGCAGGACTGGCCGATGCCCATGAGGAACTAGACCGTGTCTGCTGCGAACTGCTGCAACGCCGGCCGGAAATCCGGACCCTCTTCCTGGTTGGGTCCTGCCCAAGCGAAGTGATCAAACTCGACTTGGCCCGAGCCGCTGAGCGGCTCAACGAGGAACTTCAAGGCCGGGTGCGGGTGGTGAACTACTCGGGCAGCGGCATCGAGACCACCTTCACCCAAGGAGAAGATGGCGCCCTGGCTGCTTTGGTGCCGCTGCTTCCCGCCAGTGACGAACGCCAGCTCTTGCTGGTCGGCACCCTGGCAGATGCCGTTGAGGACCGGCTGATCCACCTGTTTGGCCGCCTCGGCATTTCAACCATTCGCAGCCTGCCGCCACGGCAGTCCACCGAGCTACCTGCCGTCGGTCCTGGCACCACCGTGCTGCTGACCCAACCCTTCCTGACCGAGACAGCGCGACTGCTCAAGCACCGCGGCGCCACCGTGCTAACGGCCCCTTTCCCTCTGGGAGCCGAGGGGAGCAGACGTTGGATGGAAGCAGGCGCCGCCGCCTTCCATCTGCCCAAGGAACGGGTTGCAGAGGTTCTCGACCCATTGGAGGAGAGAGCCCGAATCGCTCTGCGCCCCCATCGAGAGGTTCTCGAAGGGAAGCGCATTTTTCTGCTTCCAGAGTCACAACTTGAACTTCCTCTCGCACGCTTCCTGCAAAGGGAATGCGGGATGGAACTAGTTGAAGTGGGAACCCCTTACCTGAACCGTGACCAGATGGCAGAGGAATTGGCGCTGCTTCCCGAGGGCACACGCGTTATGGAAGGACAACACGTTGAACAGCAGCTTGACCGAGTGCGCGAACACAAACCCGATCTGGTGGTCTGCGGCATGGGTCTTGCCAATCCACTGGAAGCCGAAGGAATCGCGACCAAATGGTCTATCGAGCTTGTGTTTAGTCCAATCCATGGCATCGATCAGGCCGGAGATCTGGCCGAGCTCTTTTCCCGTCCGCTCCGTCGCCGGCAGCTGATTCATCCGGGACTGCACCCGATCAACCCCGACCAACCCGTGCACGCCTAAACCGATGCAACTCACGCTCTGGACCTACGAAGGCCCCCCTCACGTCGGCGCCATGCGCATTGCGGCCTCCATGGAAGGAGTGCATTACGTGCTGCATGCGCCTCAAGGAGATACCTATGCCGATCTTCTCTTCACGATGATCGAGCGACGTGGCAAACGGCCACCCGTGACCTATACGACTTTTCAGGCACGTGATCTGGGAGGCGACACCGCAGAACTGGTCAAACGCCATGTGCGTGAAGCCGTGGACCGATTCCAGCCCGATGCGCTGCTGGTGGGAGAAAGCTGTACCGCTGAACTGATCCAGGATCAGCCGGGAGCACTGGCTCAGGGCATGGGCTTGACGATGCCCGTGGTGAACTTGGAGCTACCGGCTTACAGCAAAAAGGAAAACTGGGGGGCCGCTGAAACCCTCTATCAATTGGTGCGCAACCTGCTGAAAGATCAGGTTCCATCGCAGCCCAGCCATGACCCCAACGCCTGGAAGGCGGAAGGTCGTCGTCCTCGCGTCAATCTGCTGGGCCCTTCGCTGCTGGGCTTCCGCTGCCGCGATGACGTTCTGGAAGTGCAGAGACTGCTCACCATGCATGGCATCGACGTCGGCGTGGTCGCACCGCTCGGAGCTGGAGTCGAAGACGTCCTGCGTCTGCCGAAAGCAGATCTGAACGTGTGCCTCTATCCCGAGGTAGCCGAATCAACCTGCAGCTGGCTGGAACGCAACTTCGGCATTCCCTTCAGCCGCACAGTGCCGATCGGAGTTGGGGCGACTCACGACTTCCTTGTTGAAGTTCACAGATTGCTGGGGATGGAGCCGCCTTCCGCTGAGGAGGGCTATCGGCGCTCACGCCTGCCCTGGTATTCCGAGTCCGTGGACTCCACGTACCTCACCGGTAAACGCGTCTTCATCTTCGGGGATGGGACCCATGCCCTTGCCGCAGCAAGAATCTGCAAGGAAGAGCTTGGTTTCACCGTGGTGGGATTGGGCACCTACAGCCGTGAGATGGCACGGCCTGTTCGGACAGCGGCGAAGGAACTGGGCTTAGAAGCATTGATCTGCGACGACTACTTAGCAGTGGAAACCGCCATGGCGGAGGCCGCCCCAGAGCTTGTGCTTGGAACCCAGATGGAACGCCACAGCGCCAAGCGGCTCGGCATTCCTTGCGCGGTAATCAGTACACCAATGCATGTGCAAGACGTCCCGGCGCGCACCAGCCCACAGATGGGCTGGGAGGGAGCCAATGTGATCTTCGATGATTGGGTTCATCCCCTGATGATGGGCCTTGAAGAGCACCTCATTGGCATGTTCCGTCACGACTTTGAGTTCGTGGACGGCCACCAAAGCCATCTGGGCCATTCCGGCGGATCCGGCGCCGGCGTCGACACCAAAACAGCAGAACACACGACCGTCGAGGTTGATGAACATGCGTTGATTTGGACTGACGACGGTGAGGCCGAATTAAAGAAAATCCCCTTCTTCGTGCGTGGCAAGGTTCGGCGCAATGCCGAGGCCTATGCCCTCCAGGTGGGCTGCAGGGAAATCAACAGCGAGACGCTGTATGACGCAAAAGCCCACTACAAAGCATGAGCAATTCCACTCAATTATTTTCAATCCATCCGAAGAAAAAATGTGCAGAGATGGCAACAGAACAGGTAGATCTTTCAATTTCTTGGTGAAAACCGGCAAGGACACATCCGCTGCTGTTGAATGAAATTGACTCCTCTTGAAAAGGTCGCTTCATGACCACGACCCTGACGCGACCAACCGACGGCGAAGGCAGTGTGCAGGTCCATCAGGACCCTGCGCTGAACATCCAGGAAGAGACCTTGGTGATTGCCGTCTACGGCAAGGGCGGCATCGGCAAATCGACAACCTCCTCCAACCTTTCAGCGGCTTTTTCAAAGCTGGGCAAACGGGTGCTTCAGATCGGCTGCGACCCGAAGCACGACAGCACCTTCACCCTTACCCACAAGATGGTGCCGACGGTGATCGACATCCTCGAAGAGGTTGACTTTCACAGCGAAGAGCTGCGGCCTGAAGACTTCGTGTTTACCGGCTTCAATGGTGTGCAGTGCGTTGAAAGTGGCGGCCCCCCGGCGGGGACGGGGTGCGGCGGCTACGTCACCGGCCAGACGGTAAAGCTGCTCAAGGAACACCACCTCTTGGAAGACACCGACGTGGTGATCTTCGACGTGCTTGGTGATGTGGTGTGTGGCGGCTTTGCAGCCCCGCTGCAGCACGCCAACTACTGCCTGATCGTAACGGCGAATGATTTCGATTCAATCTTCGCGATGAACCGAATTGTGCAGGCGATTCAGGCCAAGGCCAAGAACTACAAGGTGCGTCTTGGGGGCGTGGTGGCCAACCGTTCGGCAGACACCGATCAGATTGACAAATTTAATTCGCGCACCGGCCTGCGCACCATGGCCCACTTCAAGGATGTCGACGCAATCCGCCGCTCACGCCTGAAGAAATGCACAATCTTCGAAATGGATGATGAAGACGAGGCGGTGCAAGCCGTCCGCAAGGAGTATCTGCGCCTCGCTCAGAACATGCTGGACAAGGTCGAACCCCTCGAGGCCATCTCACTCAAAGACAGGGAAATCTTCGATCTACTTGGTTTTGACTAATCAAAAGGTGAGCCTTTAAAGGCCCACCAACTGCATCGATAGATCCCAGACCAGTTCGGCCGTGCGTGGATCCGTGGCTTTGTCAGATAACTCCTGGCTGAACTGTTCTCCATCCTTCTTCTGACGATTACCCCAGCTCCAGTGCACGCCTGAAACACCAAAATCAGGATCGGCCACCACCTGAGCAACACGCTCTCCCGCCAGAGACTGCGTCACATAACCTCCGGTGATGTTTTTCTGGAACCAAGGGAAGATCTTCCGAAACGCCCTCGGAGTGTTCCGAAACAGTGGCGTATCTGCGACACATCCTGGATAGAGGGAACTGAACACAATTCCAGTGTCATCGTGAAGTCTTCGATGCAACTCCTGGGTTGTGATCATGTTGCAAAGCTTGCTGTCCTTGTAAGCCTTACCAGGCTTAAAGGACTTACCACTTGCCATAGTGATCGGCGCTTTAAAGCCCTGCTCGAATCCAGAAAGGTCACCAAGGTCCGCCGGTGCAGGGATAGGAATCTTGCCACCAAGTTCCTTGGAATTCGCCGTGACAGTGCCAAGAATGACGACACGACGCGATGGATGCTTCGACTGCTTCAAAGACTCCATCAGCATCTGGATCAACAAGAAATGGCCAAAGTGATTGGTGGCCATGGAGATCTCATAACCCTGGGGCGAACGCTCAGGCTGTTTGAGGCGTGGCTTGTAAACCGCTGCGTTGCAGACAAGAGCATCAATGGGTCCAAGAGTCGACACGGCACGACGGACGCTGTCGAGATCACCCAGGTCCATCTGAATGTGACGGACACGATCCTTGGGGATTTCGAGTGCATCCGCAGCACCGGCGGCACGCTGAGGGGAGCGATTGGCGGTGATCACACTCCAGCCCAGGTTGGCCAGGGCCTTCACGGCATTGAGCCCTACGCCAGAAGTCGTTCCAGTCACCAGAACAACACCAGGGGTTCCGGTCATGAGCTCTTCTCAGAAGGCGACAGTATCGCTCCGCAGTGAAGCGTCTGAAGGGTGGTGGTAACGAAACTCAGCGCCAGATCACCCGCAGCCGGTTCGGTGCGATCCACTGATCCTGCTCATCCATCAAGCGCCGATCGCCACCAAGCGTGAACAGTCGATCGAAGCGTTGCTGAAGGTTGCGCAACTTCCCGGTCTCAACGTCCACAACGGCAGCAAGCTCACCATGACGCTCAAGGCGCTCCTGATAAGCGAAGGACAGGGTGACCAAGCTGATCGCCCCCACAGTGACGAGGCCAAATTTCACGCCTAGCGCCAGGAGGCTGCACAGCTTTTCCCGTCGTTCAGTCTGGAGTTGCAGCACAGCTGCAACGGTGGCCGCATCAGGGGAGGCGGCCACAATCCGTGGATCCTCAGCACTGATGTGAGCTGGAGCAGGGGCCGAAGCTCCTCGCCTTAAACGACGACGACGACGTGAAACAGCACCAGCCGTTGACGTTGGCAAAGGGATGGATCGGATTCCCGCTTGTAACGCGGTGAGAAGGCCTTGCCAAGGGGGAGCAGCCCCCCCTGAAACGATCAGGCGCGATAGAGACTGACGCAGAGACGCATCGCCAGCACACCAGCGTGGGCAGCCACCACGAGAGCGATGAGCACTTCTGACTGGGTAATAGAGGTGGCCATGGAATCCCTTTGAAACGCTTCCATTGTTCCTTCCCGGAGCAGCAAGACGCCATCATTCGCAAAGGCCTGTCACACCACCAATGAATGCCAGTCGCCCCGATCCCGTCATCAACATCGATGCACAAGCGATCCGGGAGCTCGACCTCAGCCCTTTACGCAGTCAAATGACGCGTTCTCTGAACGAACAGCTGAGCGAGGGTGCAGTGCTCGAACTGCGTTATCAGTGGCCTCGGTCTACGGATGATCCAAGAGAGCTCAGTGAATGCCCGGAACCGCGCCTCTGGGCCTTGCGTGCTGATGCCCAGCTGCCTTGGCTGCCCTTGCTCCTGGATCGATCGGGAGGCTCCCTAGCGCAGCATGTGGCCATGCTCGTGCCCCATGACTTCAGCCCCACGGAAGGCATCCGATTCGACCCACAGGCCCTTGAGCTTTGGGTGACCCAGCGGCTGATGCTGCTGGACCATCTCGGCCGTGAGCAGCCCCAGTCGCAGCGAGGCAACCTCGCCCAGATGGCCGCCACCCTGGGTTACGAACTCGACCCAGGGTTCTGGGCACTACTGGATCGCCATGCCTAACAGCCGCATGCCTTCCACGTGAAGCGTCCGCTAGCAGCCAAGCCGTCGCAGAGGTGAGAGATGGGCATCAACGTTTGGATGATCATCGGCTTCCTGGTAGCCGCCTCTTCAGTGGTGGCCAACGATTCGCTGCAGACCCTCGGCACCTACATCTCCTCGAACAAAACACGCACACCCAAGGCTTGGCAGATGCTGTTCATCTGTGCCGTCACGGTGTTCATGTTGATGCTGGGCTGGTTCCTCAACAACGGCGAACCAGCCTGGGGACGTCTCGATCAGTTCCCCCTCCCTGAGCAGGTCACCTGGGCCTACATCATCCCGCCAGTCGCTGTTCTGGCCCTCAGCGCCTGGGGTGCACCAGTCAGCACCTCCTTCCTGCTTCTCTCCGCTTTTGTGCCCGAGACCATTCCCAAACTGCTGGGAAGCTCTCTGTTCGGTTACGCCCTCGCGTTCTGCCTCGGCCTTGCCACTTGGGGGTTGGGCCTGTGGCTTCTGGAGCGCTGGGTCTTCCGCCAAATGCAGGCGGGCACCGACGTGAACAAGGTCTGGTACGGACTGCAGTGGTTCTCCACCGGCTTCCTCTGGAGCATGTGGATGGTGCAGGATCTCGCCAACATCTTCGTGTTCCTGCCTCGCACCCTCGCGTTCATCCCGATGGTGATGTGCAGTTTGAGTCTCTGCGTCGGTCTCTGCGTGCTGGTGGCGATCGGAGGTGGGCCGCTTCAGACAGTGCTGCGCACCAAGACCAACACCGCCGATCTCCGCTCAGCCACGTTGATCGACATCATCTTTGGACTCTGCCTTGGCTTGAAGTCTCTCTTCAGCACTTTTCCGCTCAGCACGACCTGGGTCTTCCTGGGTCTGCTTGGCGGTCGTGAGATCGCGCTTCGCATCAAGGAACAGCAGATCGCAGATGTCTTCACCAACAGCTCTGACAGCAGTCTCGGCAGGAGTCTTGGCAGCGATGTGTTCAAGGCCTTCATCGGTGTGGTGATCAGCCTGGCGATCGCACTGGGCATCCAGCCATTGATCACCTGGAGTGCAGCCTGAGACCAAGCGACGACCAATCCGATCCGTGCTTTCGATCAGTGCTGCCGATCCGTGCTGCCGATCAGTGCATCTGGAGCGCTAGCTGCATGGCACGGCGACCGCTGTCGAGAGCGAGCAGCAAGGCCAGCCCCCTTAGCAACCACGCCAAGGTCTGGGGCTTGATCGAATCAAGCCGTGAAGCACTCCACTGAGCAGCCAGCGCAGCCGTCAAACCGAGCAACAGTCCGATGGAGAGCTGACCCCGGCCTTCGAAAAAAAACTGAAGCGACGCGGCCGAAGCCGAACACGCCACCGCCAGCGTGCTGAACCTGATGGCCAGGCGAATCGGTACATCCAGCCAGCGCACCATCAGCGGCACCATCACCAGCCCTCCTCCCAGGCCGAGCAGACCTCCTGCCAATCCAGCCACAGCACCAACCGCCCCCAGGCCTGTGAGAGGAACACGGAGGGAGTCATCCACCCTGCCGTCGCCCTGTTCGGCGCGAATCGAGACGGTCAGTACCCAGTACATCAGGCTCTGCATCAACAACAGCTGCCAGCCAGCAGCAAACCTGCCAAGCCGGCTGAAGACCAATGCGCTTGCAAACGCCATCAGAGCGATCACAAATCCTTCCTTCCAGGGAATAGCTCGATGGCGCAGATGGATGACCGTCCCCCCCAGCGCTGTGGGCACGATGGCGAAGGTGCTTGTCGCTAGGGCCTGATGGGGTGAGAGCCCCATCCAAAGCAGCAAAGGCGCGAAGATCAGACCACCGCCGATGCCCAGCAGACCCGCCAGGGAACCCGCCAGCAATCCAAGCGGTACCGCCACCAGCAGATCACCAAGCTCCATTCGTGCCATGCCAACCACCGCATCCTGCCGGCCGGACCCTCGCGGTATCGGCCTGAGGCTGCCGTTGCTGGAGCTGGATGGCAGCGAACAGATGGCGCTGGATGCCTGGCTGCTGGACCAATGTGTGCAGGGCAGCCTTGGCTCACCGGTTCTGCGCTTCTACACCTGGCCCGGTGCCTGGTTGTCGCTTGGTCACCACCAGAAAGCTCAGCCGAGCCAGTGGGAACAGCAAGCCCTGGCGGGAGCATTGCAACGGGTCCGCCGCCCGAGCGGCGGCGGGGCCGTCCTCCATGCCGCTGGTCTCACCTATGCCCTGATCTGGCCCCAAGCCCCAAGGGCACGGCGTGAGGCCTATCAGCGCACGAGCCGCTGGCTGATCAACGGCTTCACCCGTCTCGGTGTACATCTGCAGCCGGGCCAATCTGGTGCTTCAGCAGAAGTCGCCAACTGCTTCGCCAGTTCCACAGCAGCAGATCTGGTGGATGATCAAGGCCACAAACGCATCGGCAGCGCTCAGTTCTGGCGGCGCGGCCACCTGCTTCAGCATGGCGAAATCATGCTCTCCCCACCAGTCTCTCTGTGGAGAAGCCTGTTTGAGAGCAGTCCGCCGCCGCCGATCGAGCGGCTCCAGGCAGACGCCATCATTGGGGCACTGACTGCATCACTGCAGAGCCTGTGGCCGGACTGCTCCTGGCAAGACTTCAATCTGAACCATGAGCAATGGCAGCAGGTGCAGAGCCAAAGCGCCGCCTATCGCTTGTCTCCAACAGGCTCGTCTTCCAACAACCCAGAAGCCTGAAGAGATTCCACTGCCTGAAGCAGTGGCAGCCCGAAGGGATACCCATTCTGTCGACGAGCCGCCTCCAACATCTGAGGAGGCAATCGCAGGTTGAGGGCCTTGAGCACAGCCTCGCCCACATCCCCCCGTTCCAGGGTCCCCCCAGGCAACCCTGCACGGTTGATCACCAGCAAGCGTCCCTGGGCACTGGAATCCAAGGCCAGCACAGCTTTCCACAACGGTTCGGCCTCTCGAATGGAGGGCAGGCTGTCGAGTGGCTGCACATGATCCGCCACCGTTTGCCGATCCCACTGCTGAACAGGCAGATCCCGCAACGGTGAATCGTCAATGGTTCCGAGCCAGCGGCCACCCCGGGTGACGAGCACCCAATCCGCAAGCCGAACATCAGCCTCATCCGTCCCCTGGCCGGCAGCCTCGCCTCCCAGCCGAAGTTCGCTCATCCGACGCAGAGGCTGATCGGCTTCCAGCACTCGGAAGCGACGGGCCATCGCCGATCCCACCGTGAGCTGTCGCAGCACCTTCTGGAGCATTAAGACCTGGGTCTGGCTGCGCGAGGCACCCAGGCCAAACCAGCCGAGCATCACCAGCCAAAGGGCACTGATCCCACCGCCTCTGGCAAGGAACAACCACACACCGAGAAAGATCGCGAACAGCGACAGAAAACGACCAGTGGCGGTAGCCACCTGAATGCCCCTGCGTTGACTACCGGTGAACTGCCACACCAGCGCTTTCAGGATCAGCCCCCCATCGAGGGGAAGACCCGGCAGCAAATTAAACAGAGCCAGCACCAGGTTCACCCCTGCCAACTGGAAGACGAGATTGCCGAGCAAGGCGTTGAGGTGGGAAGCGGAATGTCCTGATGCGAACAACATCAGAGACAGCACAAGACTCACCAGAGGCCCAGCCGCAGCCACCCGAAAGGCTCCCATCGCAGTGGAACACTCGCGTTCAACGCTGGCCACACCTCCCAGCAGAAACAGGGTGATACTGCGCACCTTCACACCTTCACGCAATGCCACTAGGGAGTGACCAAGCTCGTGCAGCAAGACAGACAAAAAGAGCAGCAGCGCCGTGACCAGGCCGATCAACCAGGTCAGGCCCGGGGAAAGCAGTTGAGAGGCGGGCAGCTCACTCAACTGATCCCTAAAGGCAAGGGTGGCGAGCGCCAGGATCAGAAACCAGCTGGGATGCACCCGCAGAGGAATCCCCCGGATGCGCATCAGCTGCCAACCTTCACCCACGGGAGTCCTCCTTCGGGCCGCATTAGGGCCCTCTTGCTTCCAATCCTAGAAACTGCTTTCCAGCGGCCTCGCCCCTCCTTCCATGCCCCACTCCGCCGTTGCCGTCAAAATCTGCGGTCTCACCGACATCAACCAGGCCGATGCGGTCGCAGCAATGGGGGCGCAAGCGATTGGCGTCATCGGAGTGGAAGGCTCACCTCGCTTCGTTGCTGAGGCCAAACGGCGAGAGTTGTTCATGCACCTCCAGCACCACCATCCCGATGTGGAGAGGGTGTGGGTTGTGGCGGATCTCGATGAGCAAACCCTTGATGCCGCTCTCGGCGGCGATGGGGTCCCCTCCGTGGTTCAGCTCCATGGCGATGAATCACCCCAACGTTGCGCGCAGCTGCGCAGCAGACACCCCTGCACCCAATGGTGGAAAGCCCTGCGGCTGCGCCAAGCTCAGGATCTAAGACGTCTGCAGGGATACGGGGCCTGCGTCGATGCGCTGCTGCTGGATGCCTGGAGTCCCGACCAACTGGGCGGCACAGGCCATCGACTCAATCTGGACTGGCTGGAGACGTTGGACCGTCATCGGCCCGCTTCACTGCCCTGGTGGCTGGCTGGTGGCATCAGTGCCGAATGGATCCCAAAACTGCTCGGGAAGGTACGCCCGGATGGCCTCGATGCCTCCAGTCGCCTGGAGACCGCACCCGGCATCAAGAACCTGACGAAAGTGCAGGCCCTGATCGAAGCCGCAAGTCAAAACCACTCCTAGCGTGGGTTGACTGCACACCAAACATGGGTTCTACCCAGCATCGTTTGACACGCCTGGGCTTGCGGAGCGGTCTGATCGTCTGCATCGGTGCCCCGGTGATGCTCTGCTCAGCTGCCAGCTATGGCCAAGGAATGTTGACGGGCTGCCGACTCGAGAATGGCAGTCTGCAGTGTGTGCCTGGGCTCACCGCCTCGCCCCAGCAACAGATTCAGGTGCTGGAAGGACAGATCACGGCCGACCATGAACAGGAAGGTCGAATCGAGCAAACCATTGCAGGGCTGCATCACTTCGTGCTTGAGGGAGACGCCCGTGAGGGCACTCTGATCAGAGCCCGACTGAAGCTGGATGGCAGCAGCATCGAATCGGTGCACATCCATTGGTATCGACGCGCTGGTGATGGCCCCTGGCAACTGGTGACGAACGACTCTGAAAGCAGCTACAGGCTTAAGTCTGAGGATGCTGGCCAAGCCGTCATGGCAGTGCTGACGGTGACCAACGAGCAGGGAAGCGTGAGCCGCGTCAAGAGCAACACCATTGGGCCCGTTGTTGGGCCCTGAAGTGCCGATCAGGTGCTCAGCAGCGCTTCTTGTTGACGAACCAGTTCAAAGAATTCCAGCTTGAGACTGGGATCGTGGCGGAAATCACCACGCACAACCGAATTCACCATGCTCGTCTGGGGTTCGCGCACTCCACGCCACTTCATGCAGTAGTGCTGTGCCTTGACGATGATCCCAAGCCCCTGAGGCTGACACAGGCGCTCGATCTCGTCAGCCAGGATCATCACCGCCTCTTCCTGGATATGGGGACGGGAGAACACCCAGTCGGCGACACGGGTGAACTTGGAGAGACCAATGACGCGACTGCCTGGTTTGATCCCAATCCAGCAGTTGCCCATGATTGGCACCAGATGATGAGAACAAGCGGAGCGCACCGTGATCGGGCCAACCGTATAGATCTCGTCAAGCTCCTTGACGTTGGGGAAGCTGGCCACCTTGGGCTGCTGGTGGTAGCGCCCCTTGAAGACCTCATGCAGATACATCCGAGCGACTCGCTCAGCGGTCTCTTCAGTGTTGTGGTCGTTCTCGATATCGATCACGAGGGTGCGGAGCAAATCACGCACTCGATCAGACACCTCGCTCTCGAGAGCCTGCAGTTCCCCAGGGAGGATGTAATCGGCGATGTTGTCATTCGCCAGGAAGGAGACACCGGCGGACTTGAGACGCGCACTGATCTGTGCCGAAACGGTCGGCACGAGTTCAGCAAGGTCCTGCTGGACCAGTGCCTTGTCACTACTGAGTCCGTTGCCGTTGGCTGGAAGCGTTGAAGTCATGAAAGGCGAAATCAGAAAGCGCCGGTGGATGGCATGAGGGTGAGGTCTTCGATCACCTGTGTTGCCGGTTGCTGAGCAAGGTGAAGAAGTGCTGCGGCTGCTTGCTCGAGGGGCAGCATGGCACGCCGGTCGAAAGAGCTTTCAACCGTGGAGCTGTCCCAGAGTGGCGAATCAACGGCACCGAGTGTGAGTGTGCAGGCACGAATGCCGTTCGTACGCTCTTCTTCGGCGAGACAACGGGTAAAACTCGCCAGCGCCGCTTTTGTAGTGCAATACGCACCCCATCCGGGAAATGCATTCCGAGCTGCATGGCTACTGACATTAATGACCAGGCCACCGGCACCGCGCATGGCAGGCACAACCGCAGCACACATCTGAAACGTGCTGGTGAGATTGAGCTGTAACAACCACTGCCAGCGCTCCAACGTCATCGCAAGCAAGTCGCCGGTGTAAGCGGCACCAGCGTTGTTGATCAACACGGATGGACGCAAACCTTGCGCGAGCAATTGCTCAACCGCTGGCGCAATCGCTTCCGGATCACAAAGATCACAAGCGCGATAGACAACCCTGCGACCGGTGGGGGTGAGTTCCGCAGCAAGTGACTGCAGAGCAGCCTCACTACGGGAGAGCAGGAGGAGATCCCAACCTGCTTGAGCGAACGCTTGGGCGGCCGCATGGCCGATCCCCCGAGACGCTCCTGTGATCAATACAGACGGCAACGAGCCTCAGCAAGCCTGTAAACCCTAAACAGCCAGATCGTTTTCTGTTGTTCCAGCGGTGAGGACCCGACCCATCGCTCGGAACTTGCGATAGCGCTGATCACGCAACTCCTTGGAACTCAGGGACTCCAATTCACCAAGATGGCGCTCAATCGCCTCCTTCAGCACCTCACCCGCCTGGAGCGGAGCCCAGTTATTACCGCCTGCCGGCTCGGGAAGAACCTCATCGACCACACCGAGACTGCGCAGATCCGGGCCGGTGATGCGCAGGGCAGCAGCTGCCTCAGGAGCTTTGGCCGCATCACGCCAGAGGATCGAAGCGCAGGCTTCTGGGCTGGCCACGGTATAGACACTGTGCTGGAACATCAGCAGACGATCGGCAACACCGATCCCAAGAGCTCCACCGGAGCCGCCCTCACCGATCACCGTGGCGATGACTGGAACCCGCAGGCGAAACATTTCCCTGAGGTTGACAGCAATCGCTTCCCCCTGACCCTGCTCCTCGGCGAGCAGACCGGCATAGGCCCCTGGGGTATCGATGAAAGAAAGAATCGGCAGCCCAAAGCGATCGGCGTGATCCATCAGACGCATTGCCTTGCGATAGCCACCTGGAGTAGCCATCCCAAAATTGCGTGCCACGTTCTCTTTGGTATCCCGCCCTTTCTGATGGCCGATTAACAGCACAGATCGCTGACCGATGCGACCAACCCCCCCGACAAGTGCCTGATCATCACTACCGCGACGGTCGCCATGCAGTTCCACCCATTCATCGCAGAACATCTGGATGTAATCCAGCGTGCTGGGACGGTGAGGGTGACGAGCCACCTGGATCTTCTGTGCCGGAGTCAGGCTCGAGAAGATTTCCTCACGCCGTCGGGCCGCCAGGGTTTCAAGCTGCAGGAGCTGCTGGCTCACATCCACTTCCGAACTGCGCGCCAACTCACGGATCTGCTCGATCTGCTGCTCGAGCTCTACCAATGGCTTTTCGAACTCAAGCAGGTGACGTCTGGCCATGGCAGGAGAGGGAGGAGTGAGGGTCAGGCGGCAGCAGCCTGAAGCTGGGGGTTGAGATTGAGGGTGGAGAAACCGTGCCGCACGGACGCCTCTCCGATGAAATCCATTTTCTCAAGCGTGATGTTGTTGCGTCCCCAGCTGAAGTTGGTGTGGCAGGCCTCGAACTCAAGCAGCATTGCTTCTGCGAAGCAGGCAAACATCTGTCGTTGTGGCTTCTCCATCTCGGCAATCTCCATCATCGACCAGCCAATATCACTACCGAATTCGACGATGCCCCCTTTCAGGACATGCACTCCTGAGCCTGCGATCTTGGCATCCAAGTTCTTGGGATAACCACCATCAATCATGAGGCAGGGTTTACGGAGAGAGGCTGAATCAATCTCCAGCGTGCGGGGCATGCTGGCGACCCAGACCACCACATCCGCTTCCGGAAGAGCCTCCTCAAGAGACAGGATCCGTCCGCCGCCGAGTTCCTCCTGAAGATCCTGTAGGGGCTGTTGTTGACGGGCCACAAGCAGCAGCTCACCGACTCCTGTTCGATTCACCAGCCAGCGACACACCGCACTGCCGATATCCCCCGTGGCTCCCACCACAGCCACCTTGGCCGTGTTCAGGGAGATCCCCAGCAGCGGAGCATTGTTCTCAACCTGCCGACTAATCACCCAGGCGGTATGGGTGTTGCCTGTTGTGAATCGCTCCCATTCGAGGGTGGTGCTGCGTACGTGCTGATGCTGCAGCAAGTTGAAATTCTCGAAAATGATCGAGGTGAATCCACCCAGGGCAGTGATGTTGATGCCCTTCTTCTGAGCGAGCTCCATGGCATTGAGCACCTTGCGACGCGCCGTCTTGAAGCGGCTGAGCATCTCAGGAACGAAGCAGGAGTCGATGTAGGCGCCTTGGATGGTCTTGCCGGTGGCACTGGTGACCTCGACATGCTCAACCAGTTGTGGTGGCGCACTGCACCACACATCGAGATCACCTTCAGCGATGTGATCGAACCCAAGCTCGGAAGCTTTGCGCCTTGCGGCCTCAAAGCTGGTGGAATGTCCGATCAGACCAAACATGTACCGCTGTCGATCAACAGATTGAGCTTCCCTTTCCGAAATGGCTTGAGGGTTGATGCGGCCATGCTCTCACGAAAGCCTGTAGCGGAGGCTACGTGAGCTGAGTACTGGCGGTCCAAATGCAACAGGACCGCCTAAGCGGAGTCAGACGGCGAGCGCGGCTGCAGCCATGCGGGCGATGTCACGGGAGGTGAAGCCGATCTCATTCAGGGCCTCCTGATAAGCGATCAGGAAATCCTCGATCAGGTCCTCCTTCTCCATGTGGAGAACAGCGGCATCCTTCGCCACTTCTTCCAGCATGGAGCGAATCAATGGCAGGTTGACCCGATTGGCCTCCATCAGCTCGTCTTTGCTGGTTTCGAAATTGGCTTTGAGCCACTCCTGCCCGTAATTCAGATGGGTGTACTCGTCCTTGACGACCCCTTCAGTGATCTTGCGTGCGAAAGGATCGGCGACAGGGATATAGATGTGATACGCCGAGATCGCAAAGGCCTCGATCAGGAGGGCCTGGATCAAGAGGCAGGTCACGACCTTGCCGTCCTTCAAAGCCTGCTGGAAATTCCCGTGCAAGGGAGCAAAGAAGGTGCGTGCGAAATCCATGTCCGCTGCCACACCAAGGTTGTTACCACAAGCGGTGAAGCCCTTCATGTGCTTCATCTCCATTCTGGCCAGGCCCTTGAGCTCATCAGCCTGCTCGGGAATCAATGTGCCGAGGGAGATGTAGTTGTCATGCGCTTCCTGCTCGCCCTCAATCACGATCGCGTTGATGCGGCTATAGGCATCTTTGTAAGCCGCACTGCTGAAATCAGGCAGCTGAGAAGCAGTTACTTCCTGATCACTGATGGCAGCGACCTCAGGCGAATTGAGGGTCGGCATGGATCGTTCCGCTACGTAGGCAATGCGTGCGACTGTAACCAGCACAACCACGATTGGCTCGAATTAAGTCCAGGAGATCACGAGCTGAGAACAGAATTCACAGGCGGCCAGGCACTGGCAAGAAGGCTGAGAAACAAGTGCTGCCAGTGATCAACAACGGTTTTTTCCAGCTGACGTCCGAGTTCAACGGATGCACCGCGGCTATCGCCAACAACTCCCGTTCGACTGAGATCGGCGGTCAACCAGGCGAAGGGAGCCGCCCCCTCCAGGCTCCACCCATCCGGAGGAGTCGCAGCAGCTGAAGGGTGGCGATGCTCACCATCCACTGGGCGCTGATCACGCACCAGAGACGGCTCCAATGCGAGCATCAAACTCGTTTCAGCCAGGCCGGCATGGAGACCGCTATCCCCCTCCGAAAGCGGCAGCAGCTCCTTCAATCCAGGCACCCCACTCCAGAGGAAACAAGGAAGGACTGCCATGGTGGGGGTCTGCGCCCTTAGCTCCCTCGCCGCGGCCTGAAGCAATCCGATCTGGCCGCCATGGGCATTAAAAAGAACAAGACGGCGGACTCCCAAATCAGCAAGCTGAAGCCCCACTGTCTCGACCAAACGGATCAGCAGATCAGACGGGAGAGAGAGCGTTCCGGGGAAGCCGACATGCTCTGGGGAGAAGCCGATGGCCTGCACAGGCAGCCGCCAGATTGGGGCGTCAGGAGGTAACCCCGCCAGGATCTGATCCAGCATCCGATCCGCAAAGAGAGCATCTGTTGACAGAGGCAGATGGGGACCATGCTGTTCAAGAGCACCAAAGGGCCAAACAACGGTGGCCCCCTCTTGCTGAAGCTGCTCAGCGACCTCCGGCCAGGTGAGACGCTCAAGCCAGCGCTGCGGACTAGACATCGGACATCAGGTTGGCAGCAGACTCCCACCCTGCCTGTCAGACTGGTCGATCGACGAGTACCAGGGGCCCATGGCCGGATCAGGCAGCCCGCAGCCCAAACAACCCAGGGCCCCAAAGCCTTCCCCTGAGGGGCCGCGCAAGCCCCCTCAGGTGATGCAAATCACCCGACGTGATGAGCAAGACCGGCTGCGCCGGGAAGCCGATGAAGCCAGAGCAGCGGCAGAAGCCGCCGTACAAAAGGCTCGTGCGCTGGAGCAAGCAGCGCAGGACGCTGGTGCTGCAGGCGGAACCAAAGCTCAGCCTCCGTCGCGTCCAAACGCTCCCACCGTTGGGGATGACGCTTTGTTTGACACCTCCGAATTGGAGGGTCTTTCGATGGCCGACCTGCTCGGCCCCTCTGACAGCAGCTCCCGCGCCGGGAACCAGCGCAAATCTGCTGCCTCGAACGCTTCCGCGGAAGACAGCCGTGCGCAGGCCCGCAGCCACAGCGTGGACGACTTCGACTTCGACGAAGAAGCATTCCTGGCTGCCCTCGATCAGAACGAACCCATCGGCACAACAGGTGATGTGGTCGCCGGCACCGTGATTGGCCTGGAGAGCGATGGTGTCTATGTCGACATCGGCGGCAAAGCTCCGGGTTTTATGCCCAAAAGTGAATGCGGCCTGGGCGTGATCACCAACCTGAAGGAACGCTTTCCCAAAGGGCTCCAGGTGGAGGTGCTGGTCACCCGTGAACAGAACGCCGACGGCATGGTGACCATCAGCTGCCGCGCCTTGGCACTGCGTCAGAGCTGGGACAAAGTGAAGCTGCTGGAATCAGAAGGCAAGGTCGTCCAGGTGAAAGTGAGCGGATTCAACCGCGGCGGTGTGACCTGCGAACTGGAAGGGCTGCGTGGCTTTATCCCGCGCTCCCAGCTGCAGGACGGCGAAAATCACGAAGCACTCGTTGGCAAAACCCTGGGTGCAGCTTTCCTTGAAGTGAATTCAGAAACCCGAAAACTGGTGCTCTCGGAGAAAAGAGCAGCCACCGCCGCCCTCTTCTCCGAACTGGAAGTGGGACAACTGGTGGAAGGTCACGTGGTGGCAGTCAAGCCCTACGGCTTCTTTGTGGACCTCGGTGGAATCAGCGGTCTGCTGCACCAGTCAGTGGTCACAGGCGGAAGCATGCGCTCCCTCCGAGAGGTGTTCGATCATGGCGATGCAGTCAAAGCCCTCATCACCGAGCTTGACCCGGGGAGAGGACGCATCGCCCTGAACACCGCCATGCTCGAAGGTCAGCCTGGTGAACTTCTGGTTGAGAAAGACAAAGTGATGGCCGAAGCCGTCGATCGAGCCAATCGTGCTCGTAACGTCCTCAGACAACAAGAACAAGCAGCCGGATGATCACGGCCGACGAGCCCGCCAGCACCTCCCTCGATCGCCAGGCCGACTGGGAGCTCGATTTCTATTCCAGGCCGATCCTTGAACCGGATGGGAAGAAACGCTGGGAACTGCTGATCAGCAGCACACCTTTGCTCAACGGTGGCGAACCCTTTCGCTATTCCCGGCGTTGCCCTGCTGGGGAGGTCAATTCCACCTGGCTTGCCGCCGCTCTACGCGATGCCTTGGCCACCGCGGAAGCTGATGGCTGGAAACCACCAAGGCGTCTGCGCTCCTGGCGAAGCGCCATGCGAACGATGGTGCAGCGGGCCGCCGCTGAGCTCGACCTCGAAGTTGTCCCGAGCCGTCGCACCTATGCCCTGATCGACTGGATGGGTGAACTTGAGCGGGATGTCTACCCCCAAGAAGAGGGATTCATGGCAGGCCCCCTGGCGCCACCACCCGTTCCAGTGAGCACCCCTGCAGTACCTCTACCCGACGCCATCTGTGGTGATGCCTGGAGCTGGGCCAACCTCCCCCTTGGCAGCCTGGCCGAAGCTGGGGAATGGCCCATGGGATTCAATGGCCTCCTGCCGATCGACCCAGAGCTTGATCCAGACCTTCCCATCCCTGGCCTGCGTCTGTTCAGTCGCACCAGGGCTTTAGCCATCGCTGGCTGGCTGGGGGGGCTTGAACCGGTGCGGCTTCGAATCGATGGCCAGCAGCTCGTCCTGGATGCAGGACAGGACGACAGTTGGCTGGTCACTGACCTAGACGCCAGTGGCACCGCGGCGGCTAAGGAAGCCCTCAGGCTGACTCGGGACCAAGCCGGTGGACTCCAGTTCATCGCCGTCCAGACCACGCCAGACAACCCCCGTTTTGAAGGCTTCTGGATGCTTCGGGATCAGCCCGAGCCATGAGCACGGCCGAGGAGACAGTTCCTGACCCCTTCAGCTCTCCTGACAGCACCTTTAACAGCCTTCCTGGCTGGACCTGGATCGGCTGTTATGGCGGGTATTACCTCAGCTGTGACCTGCTTGAAACCGCAGGCTTTGAGCAGGGCTTCTTCACCCGCCGCTGGCAGGGTCGAGAACCGGACGAGCTCGCCACTTACCTTTCGGCAGGCATCACGGTGCATCGCCCAAAGCAGGTGCACAGCAACACAGTGCTCGAAGCCTCTGACGCCGATCGCCCCCCCTGGCCGGATGCTGATGGTCTTGTCAGTGATCGCGGCAGTCAGAGCCTTTGGGTCTGTGGTGCGGACTGCACCCCGGTGCTGCTGGCCGACCCAGAAAGCGGTCATGTGGCCGCCTGCCATGCCGGCTGGCGGGGTGTTGCCAGCGGCATCCTCAGGGAAGCGATCCAGCGGCTAGAGCAGCGCGGCGGCGGACGGGGACAACTCCTCGTGGCGCTGGGTCCGGCGGTCAGCGGACAGTGTTATCAAGTTGAGCAACCGGTTGCCGAGCAGGTGATGGCCTCTTTGGAGGGCAACGGGCCATGCGATCAAATTGACCCTGGCCTACGCGAACGGATCGTGCTCAACGATCCTGAACAAGACCGCTGTCGTCTCGACATCCGAGCCGCGGCCTCAGCCCAGCTGCAGGCTGCCGGTATCAGGGCAGAACACATCAGCCTGTGCCCTCTTTGCACCGTCACAGAAGCACCCTTGTTTCACTCCTGGCGCAGGGATCAGGTGAAGGCCGTGCAATGGAGTGGCATCGTCTCCCAGGCAGCGATCTGATCTGATCTGATCTGATCTGATCTGATCTGATCTGTTCTGTTCCGGCCCGTTGTTTTGATCAACGCTGGGAGATCAGACGCAGGGCCACCGCTTCAGCAGCCCTGATGCCGTCGATCGCAGCAGAGAGAATCCCACCGGCATAGCCGGCACCCTCGCCTGCAGGAGTGAGGCCGGCTGTATTGACCGATTCGCAGCCGTCATTGCGAGGAAGACGCACCGGCGATGACGTGCGTGTCTCCACTCCGGTGATCAGGGCATCAGGATGGTCATAGTCTTTGAGACGACGACCAAAGACCGGCAAAGCCTCCTGCAACGCCGCGATCATGTCTGCAGGCAAGGCCTGGCGCAGGTCCGAAGGCTTCACCCCAGGCTGATAAGAGGGTGTGATCCTGCCGAGTGCAGTGCTGGGGCGGTTGGCCAGAAAATCCTCTAAACGTTGTGCGGGAGCGCTGTAATCACCACCCCCGAGGGAGAAGGCCCTCTCTTCAAGCGCCTGCTGGAAGGCAACTCCGGCCAGCGGATCCCCTGGGAAGCGTTGATGAGGCGCCAGATCCTCCTCAAGCACAGGCATCACAAGCCCACTGTTGGCATTGCGCTCGTTACGAGAGTGCTGACTCATGCCGTTGGTCACCACCCGCCCTGGCTCACTGGTCGCCCCTACCACCATCCCACCCGGACACATGCAGAAGCTGTAAACACATCGGCCATTCGTGGCATGGTGCACAAGCTTGTACTCCGCCGCACCCAAGCGAGGATGGCCGGCCTTGCATCCCCAACGGGCCTGATCGATGAGCGTCTGCGGATGCTCGATCCGGAAGCCCACCGCGAAGGGCTTTGCACGCATGGCCACCCCCTGCTTCTCGAGCATCGAGAATGTGTCACGGGCGGAATGGCCGGGAGCAAGCACGGCCTGCTGACAGGCCAACCGACTGCCATCTGCCAGGAGCAGACCGACTAAACGTTGCCTTGGGCCGGCGGAATCATCCCATCCCGGCTGATCTTGGGGCTCAATCAGAGGTTCAAGAATCAGCTCCTGAACTTTCGCCCCAAAGCGCACCTCCCCTCCAAGCTGCTCGATCCGGGACCGCAGACCTCGCACCACGGTGGCGAGTTTGAACGTGCCGATATGGGGACGATGCACCGTGAGGATCTCCGGGTTGGCGCCGCTTGCAACCAACTCCTCCAGAACCTTGCGGCCGTAGTGCTCAGGATCACTCACCTGGCTGTAAAGCTTGCCGTCTGAAAAGGTGCCTGCCCCCCCTTCCCCGAACTGCACGTTCGATTCGGGCTGCAGAGGCCGCTGGCCACGCCAGAAACCGAAGGTATCAGCAGTGCGCTGTTTCACCGGCTGGCCGCGCTCCAACAGCAGCGGCCGGAATCCCATCTGTGCCAGCAGAAGAGCCGCGAAATAGCCGCATGGCCCGGCTCCGATCACAACAGGACGACTTTGGCCATCGAGCCCGAAACCAGCCGGAGCCTGAACCACAAGCTCGTAACGCATGTCGGGTGCGATCCGCAGTCGCTGATCGCCGCGATGCTTCTTGAGCAGCGCCGCCTCTCCACGCACCTCCACATCCAAGCTGTAGATCAATTGGATGCGTTCCTGGCGACGCGCATCGATGCTGCGCTTGATCAAACGATGGTTCAGCAACCGATCTGGCGGAATGCGCAGGCGCCGCAAAAGCGCCGCCTCAAGATCCTGAGGCCCATGGTCCAGAGGCAGACGCACCTCGGTCAAGCGCAACACCGGCGTCCACTGCCTCAGTCATCCTAAAAACCTTACTGAGCCGGGATCAGACGGGTTTCGGCGCCCCCTGTCGGGGCGCGTCCCGGACGAAGAGCGAAATCACTAGCCACACCCTCCAAGCGGGCTGACTCTCCCTCGCGCCGCAGAGCGATCGCCCTGCAGAGCGAGACCGGCTGAGCAGAGGGGGCTACCCAGGCCAGGGGGTCCCGGGTGCCATCACTGGCGAGGGGAGAAGGGCCAACACTGGAGAGAGCCAGCACCCGGGACGTTTCAAATCCGGCGGCGGCAATCAAATCGGGGGCATACCCCCAGCGCTGTGAAAAGGCTTTGGTGAAGCCCTTCCAGTTAGGGCCATGGGCGGGCTGGCTCAGCACGATCTGAGGCCAAGGCTGAGCAGAGACAGCAGAGGCTTGGGGACTGCTCAGCAACCAAATCCAACCGGGATCGCGACCACTGAGTGATCCGATCTGACGCTCTCGGAGTGCGACGGCAAGATCACCATCAGGAGGAGCTGCCAACACCAAGGCATCAGGACCAAGCCAATCGAGATCCTTGGTGAGCAGAGCCCAGGGTTCCCGATCACCCGGTGTCATCGACTGCACATCGTCCTGGGTATAAGACAGCACCGTGCCGCCTAGGCCCTCAAACAGCTCCACGAAGGGTTGAGCGAAGTCCCCCTCCAAAGCAGTGGGATCACTCACCACCATCACTCGGGTCCAGCCACGATCGATGGCAGCCTGGGCAAGGGCTCTCAGGTCGTCCCGCCGAGACGGCAGCAAGGGCAACAGTCGACCCTGCTCATCAAGACCGCTGAGGCTGTCAAGCGAGGGGCCGCGCTGATGACCCAGCAAGACGCGCGCATCACCATCCTGCGCCAGCCGGCTGAAGCTACGCAGATCAGCCGCATAGGGCGCCACGACCAGGGGAGGCAGAACCGGTTGATTGTCAGCATCTCGAGGGAAGAGAGCGGTCGGATCGTCATCCCAGCCAAGGGACTGGATCACCATCGCAACAGGCTCCGCCCCACACGCACGCACCGCCTGCTCACCGAGCACCAGCCCCTGCAGAAAGGATTGCCGTGCGCTTTCAAGTCCCTCTGGGATCAGCAGAACCACAGGAGCGCTGATCTGTCGGCTGGCAGCCATGGCCTGGCAACCCACAACGCTGGCCACCACAAACAATGCTGTACGCCAACGCAAGCAGGACAACCTTGTGAACCACGATGGCCGCTGGGTGTTGTCGTTGGTGTCCGCCTCGGAGGGAAGGGCCATGGGGAAAATCCAGGCCGTACCAAGCTAGGGAGAGCTGTCGTGGCCGTCCGTTTTTGTGACAGGATCCGAGTCTGGGATCAGATAGGCCAGAAGTCCCACAGCAGGCAACAGAAGGCCCAGGCCGACAGCGAGAGGTCGATTCGCTTCTGCCGCGTCATTCCAGATCGCTGTGCACAGGAAAGCAACTCCCAGCACGATGCAAGGCACCATCACCACTCCGGAAGCAACACGATTACGAGACACGGTCAGGAAGCGGAGCAAGTAAAGCGGGCAAGGCCGGCTTCCGCCAGTTCCAGACTGAGGTCTTGCTCCTCTCCAAGGGGAGTAACGCGTGCCAACAGTGTGCCTTCAAGCACTCCTTCAGGCCGAAAATTGACCCTTCGGCGTCGAGGGAGAGCCTTTTTCAACCATTCAGTGGCTGCCTGCTCATCGGCGGGGTCCACCTCCAGGCAAGCCAGCTGAACGGTGTAATTGCGGTTGCGATCGCCGATCTGCAGCAAGGACGACGATCGGACCTGAAGCACCTCGGCCCCCCAGGCATGCAGTGGCCAAGCGAGCAGAGCCACCAACAGCAGAGCAACCGAGCAGGCTCGACGGCTCCAAGTCGGGATCAACGCCGCCAGCGTGATCAAAGCGATGCCCCGCAAGAGGGACAAAAGCGGTGTTCATGACTGGTGACTGCACCACAGGAGCCGCAGGTTCGGGTCGGATCCATAGCCAATTCGGGATGGGAGGGTAAGCCCACCATCTGGGCATTGCTGCAGCCGGGCGGCACCATCGGATAGCAATTCTCACCACGCCGCACTCGCACGTCGATCAGCATCGGCCCTGGGGTCCGAAGGGCCTCCTGCAGTCGGGGCACCAGCATCTCGCGCGAATCGATGCGGATGCCACCAACCCCGAAGGATTCGGAGAGCGCAACGAAATCGGGCATGCCGGTCTGCATGTTTGAGGCGGAATAGCGCTCCTCGTAGAAACTTTCTTGCCACTGGCGCACCATGCCTTGCCACTGGTTATTAACGATCACGACCTTCACAGGCAGTTGGTACTGCGCGAGGGTTCCCAACTCCTGAATGTTCATCAGGATGCTGGCGTCACCCGCCACACACACCACCGTGCTATCGGGGAAAGCGGCCTGTGCCCCCAAGGCAGCAGGCATGCCGAAGCCCATGGTGCCAAGACCGGCACTACTGATCCACTGACGAGGTCCATTGCGCAGGTATTGCGCTGACCACATTTGATGCTGCCCCACATCGGTGGTGACGATCGCCCCGGTGGTGAGATCGCGGAGGGCGATCAGCACTTCCTGGGGATAAATCGGCCCATCAGGTGTAGGCACGCTGAGTGGATAGCGCTGTTTCCAGCTGTCGATCTTCTCCAGCCACGGAGCGGTCGAAGGACTGACCTCCCTCTGGCGACTCTGCTGAACCAGCTGGTTCATGCTCTGGGCTAGATCACCCAGAACCGCCACATCGGCACGGCGCGTTTTGCCGATCTCAGCCGGATCAATCTCGAATTGCACGACACGAGCCCTAGGGGCGAATGTATCGAGCTTTCCTGTGACGCGGTCATCGAAGCGAGCACCCACTGCGATCAGCAAATCGCATTCGGTCACGGCGAAGTTGGCATAAGCAGTGCCATGCATCCCGAGCATGCCCACTGCGAGAGGATCATTCTCGTCAAACGCGCCCTTGCCCATCAACGTGGTGGTAACTGGCAGCTTGTGGCGATTGGCCAACTCGGCCAAGGATTGATGCACACCAGCGGAAATCGCTCCACCCCCTACGTAAAGCAAGGGACGCTGGGCCGCCTGGATCAGATCAAGGGCTGAGGCAATCGCAGCAGGATCAGGCGGCTGCGGCAGACGGAAGCCGACGGGTACCACCGAGCCTGGTTCCATCGGCACATAATCGAATTCCTCCTGTCCCACATCCTTGGGGATGTCGATCAGCACGGGACCAGGACGCCCGGAAGCGGCGATAAAGAAGGCCTGTGCCACCACGGAAGCAAGATCGGCTGGATCCCGAACCACCCAGGAATGCTTCACAATCGGAAGGGTGATTCCGAAAATGTCGGTCTCCTGAAAAGCATCGGTGCCAATGGCCGGACGGGGCACCTGACCCGTGATCACCACCATCGGGACGGAGTCCATCTGGGCGGTGGCGATGCCGGTGACCAGATTGGTTGCTCCAGGGCCTGAAGTTCCGAAGCACACGCCCACGCGCCCAGTGGCACGGGCATAGGCATCAGCGGCATGGGTTCCCGCCTGCTCGTGGCGCACCAGGATGTGACGAACCCATCCCTGTTGCTCTGCCAGATGCAGGGCGTCGTAAATCGGCAGGATCGCGCCGCCTGGATAGCCGAAGATCGTGTCCACTCCGTGACGACGGAGTGCATCCATCAGCGCTTCAGCACCGGTGATCCGTTGCCTGCCGTCCTGAAGGGACGTACCAGAGACCGTCGGCGCAGAAGTCAGGGTCACAGCGTCGTCACACAGGGCCAACCTTCAGATTAAGGTCCAACCCGTCATCTGGTGGTGACTGACGCTCAGAGCAACCCGAGCGCATGCAGTGGACCGTGACCACTGACCAGTTCCAAGAGAAAAGCGGAAAATCCCAACATCGCCAGTCGGCCGTTCCAGACCTCCGAACTGTTGTTCCATCCCCACTCCCATTTCTCCTGGGGATAGAGCTTGACAGTGGTGGGCAATTCAGCGGCCTGGTCGAGATTCACCTCCGGACCCGCAAGGCTGTCCGCCACCATGTCAGCCAGGCCTTTGATGAAGGGGGGATAGGTGTCGAGAGCACGGACACGACGGAAGTTGACGACCCCTGCTTCAGTGGCCAACTCCCGGTATTCGATATCGATCTCTTCGAGAGTTTCAATGTGCTCGCTCACGAAGCTGATCGGAACGACAACCAGATCACGGGTTTTCGCCTCACCAAGCGCCTCTAGGGCTTCTTCGGTGTAAGGCTTGAGCCACTCGACCGGACCAACCCGGCTTTGGTAGGCGAGGGTGTGGGGATTGCTGGAGCCAAGAATGGACTCCAATTCAGCCATGATCAGGGCTGCACAGGCCTGGATCTCCTGCTGATAAGGGTCTCCTGCCTCTTCGACATAACTCTTTGGCACACCGTGGGCACTGAAGAAAACGTGAGCTTCTTCCGGCACATCTGAAGCTCGGATCTGCTCGGCGATCAGTTCAGCCATGGAGCGGACGTAGCCAGGATGGTCATACCAGCTACGAATGCAGCGCAGGGGGAGGTTATGGAAAGCGGGGTCGAGCTGACGCAGACGCTGCAACTCCCGGAAGCTTGATCCGCTGGTGCTGATCGAGAAATGGGGGTAGAGGGGAAGCACCACCACCTCTTCAATGCCATCGGCCTTGATGTCTGCGACTGCAGATTCTGTAAAGGGATGCCAGTAACGCATCGCCACGTAGGAGGTGGCCTCGATGCCGCGCTGACGCAACTCACTCTGCAGTTCACGGGCCTGCTGCTCTGTGATCCGGCGCAGGGGGGATCCTCCACCGATGGAGCGATAGGCCTCCTGAGACTTGCGACTGCGCAGGGTACTGATCAACCAAGCCAACGGCTTCTGCAGGGCCGGATTCGGCAATCGGATGATCTCCGGATCCGCAAACAGGTTGTAGAGAAAAGGCCCCACATCCTGGATTCGTTCCGGGCCTCCGAGATTGAGCAGAAGGACGCCGACCCGGGCCATGAAACAGCCGCACTTTCAAATTCGACTTGAGCGTAACCCCCATCGACGCCAAGGTGACGACAAAATGACGTCCGCCTCCCCATGACCACCACCGTGGATCTGAGCGACGATCTGGAGGTCATCAACAGCGCCATCAGCAGCGATGGCATTCGACTCCGCATCGAAAAGCGCGGTGAACGGCTGAATTTGCGGGGTCCGCTGCCCTGCAGAACGACGCCTGGTCGAACCAGGATGCAACGGCTCAGCCTCGGGGTGCCAGCAACCGTCGACGGTCTGCAAGAAGCCAAGCAGCTTCTGCTCTTAGTGGATCTCCAGCTGCGCCGCGATCAGTTTGATTGGCAGCAATGGACCAAGAAGGCAGCCCGCCCCCCCAGCGATCTCTCCAAGACATCATCCAGGCGTTCTGAAGGGAGGTCGTTCAAGAGCAACGATCCGATCACGCTTCAGCTGGAGGGCTTTGAGCAAAGCTTTTTCTGCGACCCAATCCGGCGACGATCCCCTGCCGGCAGCCGCACAACCTGGAGTTCTGCCTATAGGCCCTACCTCAGACGATTGAAGCGAATCGCTGAGGAGCGGAACCTCAGCCTGGGCACCGAACTGCTGGCCCTCACCCTCAGCAGTTATGCAGACGCCAGCCGAAGTCGTCAGCAGTGCGCCACCAGCCTCAGCGCCTTGGCGCGCCACTACGCCATCTCCCTGCCTGACAACTGGCGCGCTGAAGCGGCGGGCTACGGCCTGCATCGAGCACGGTTCCGCCAGCTGCCCAGTGATGGCCAGATCTTGGAGGCCGTGCTGCGGATCCCCAACCCAGGCTGGCGGCTGGCCTTCGGCCTGATGGCCACCTACGGGCTCCGGAACCACGAGTTGTTCTTCGCCGACCTCAGTGCGCTTGCCCCAGGGGGAGACCACGTGCTGCGAATCCTGCCCACGACCAAAACTGGCGAACATCAGGTGTGGCCGTTCCATCCCGACTGGGTGGAGCGTTTCCAGCTGTGCGAACTGGGTCGAAGCCCAGACCTGCTACCCAGCATCAACACCGATCTGAACCGCACCACCCTGCAGCAGGTGGGACGTCGGGTTGCGGAACAGTTCCGTCGTTATGAGCTGCCTCTCACCCCCTACGACCTCCGCCATGCTTGGGCCGTGCGCACGATCCACATCGGCCTGCCTGACACCGTCGCCGCAAGGATGATGGGCCACTCGGTTGCGATCCACACCCGCACCTATCACCACTGGATCACCCGACGTGATCAGCAACAGGCGGTGGATGCGGCACTCGCCCGTCAGAACGCTGGATGAGAAGGCGACGGCTGCCGATAGCAGCTCCGTTACGGAGGGCAGCGAAGTTTCGGCTGCCTGCCCGCATTCGGTGCCGCTCAGTCCAATCCTTCAGCGGCAGGATGAATGCTGTGACTGACATTCGCAGTCGCATCCTTTCCCGTTCCTGATGAGCTCGTTTCTAAGACCCCTCGCCTACCGCCATCGCTGGATCTACGACACCGTCACAGCGGTGTCATCTCTGAGTGTGGGAGGGGTGCAGCGCCTCAGGGGACTGGGGCTTGAGGTCATGAAGGCCAGACTTCAGCCCGGGGCTGCCGTGCTGGACCTGTGCTGCGGCAGCGGGGAAGCAGCAGCCCCCTGGCTATCGGCCGGTTTCAACGTGACCGGGCTGGATGTCTCGCCCCTGGCCCTGAATCTCGCCGCCAGCCGCCACCCTGACCTGCAACGCGTCGAGGGACTCGCCGAGGCTCCGCCTTTCGCCGATGCGGCATTCGACGCCATTCAATTGAGCGTGGCGCTGCATGAATTTCCGCGCCAGGAACGAGAGATCGTGCTTCGGCAATGCCTTCGGCTGCTGCGCCCCGGGGGATGGCTGGTGCTGGTGGACCTCCATCCAGCTGGTCCGTGGCTACGTCTGCCCCAGTGGCTGTTCTGCGCGCTGTTTGAAACCGACACCGCGACCGCCATGCTGGAAGACGACCTTCCCTCCCAGCTCAGAGGGCTTGGTTTCAATCAGGTGGAACAGGAACTGCTGGCCGGCGAGGCCTTGCAGCGCATCACCGCCTGTCGCCCCACCGCTCGGCCCCCCGGAGAACAGTGATGAACAACAGCAATCTGGACCAGACCGCAGCCGAGCTGGGTATGGGCGGCCGACTGGCCCCGGAACAGGACAACGCTGGCTATCGCAAGCGAATGGAACGGCGTCAGCAGGTTCAACGCCAGCGCGTGGAAGAACGCAATAAGGAAAAAGGCCTCGTACTGGTGTTCACCGGACAGGGCAAAGGCAAGACCACTGCCGGCCTCGGCCTCGCCCTGCGCACCTTGGGCCATGGGGAGAGGGTGGCGATTGTGCAGTTCATCAAAGGGGGATGGGAACCTGGCGAGGCCAGAGCCCTCAAAGCCTTCGGCGATCAGGTGTCGTGGCATGCCCTTGGCGAAGGCTTCACCTGGGAGACACAAGACCGTGAACGTGACCAGCAACTTGTGGGCAATGCCTGGCAGACCGCCCTGGGCTACCTGAAAGATCCATCCATCAAGCTTGTGCTCCTGGATGAGCTGAATGTTGCTCTGAAGCTGGGCTACATCGAGGTCAGCACCGTGCTGGATGGCTTAGGCCAGCGTCCAGAGCTTTGCCACGTCGCACTCACGGGGAGGGGAGCCCCCCCAGAACTGATCGAAGCCGCCGATCTTGTCACTGAAATGACATTGGTTCATCACCCGTTCCGTGAGCAGGGGGTGAAAGCACAGGCTGGCATCGAATTCTGAACACTCGATTCAGCTCTGCTCAAGATCAGTCTTGAGCAGAGCTGTTGCCGCTGTCAGCACCGACAAACCGCTCACCAGCAAGGCGCGGTGAACGATCGGATCGCGCCAGCAAGAAGGATCCTGACTGGCACGGTCAAGGGCCGATAACGTGAGCCTGGCCATCACCCCACTGCGTGGCTTGCCGTGATCAGGCATTGGGGGGTCTCGGTTGCACCATGCAAGCGCGTTTTCTTGTCCTGACCAGCCCTCGGCGAGAGGTCAGGACACAGGGAAACCCCTTGCTACTGTCGACAAGATCTGGTGGCTGAATGGCATACAAGCGCGCCCTGCTCAAACTCAGCGGTGAAGCGCTGATGGGTGATCAGGGATATGGCATCGATCCCGCGATCGTCCAGTCCATCGCGGAGGATGTCGCCAGGGTGATCGCCAGCGGCACCGAGCTCGCCATCGTTGTGGGTGGAGGCAACATCTTTCGCGGCCTAAAGGGGTCTGCCGCTGGCATGGATCGAGCCACGGCCGACTACGTGGGCATGCTGGCAACGGTGATGAATGCGATCACCCTGCAGGACGGCTTGGAGCGAGCCGGAGTCCCCACTCGGGTGCAAACAGCGATTGCCATGCAGGAGGTTGCTGAGCCCTATATCCGCCGCAAGGCCATTCGACACCTGGAGAAGCAACGAGTGGTGGTGTTCGGAGCTGGGTGCGGCAATCCCTTCTTCACCACCGACACCACGGCAGCGCTTCGCGCAGCCGAAATCAATGCCGATGTGGTGTTCAAAGCCACCAAGGTCGATGGCGTCTATGACAAGGACCCCGCCAAGCACGCCGATGCCGTGAAGCATGAAAGGCTCACCTTTCAGCAGGTGCTTAGCGGTGAACTAGCCGTGATGGACAGCACTGCCATCGCCCTTTGCAAAGACAACAACATTCCTATCGTTGTTTTCAATCTGTTCGAACCTGGCAACATCGGCAAAGCCGTGGCTGGCGAGCCCATCGGTTCCCGCATCAGCAACTAAATCCGTTATGTCGAAACAAGAGCTCGAAACCAGCATGCAGAAGTCGGTGGAATCCACCCAGCGCATGTTCAACACCATTCGCACAGGCCGGGCCAACGCCTCATTGCTGGATCGCATCAGCGTCGAGTACTACGGCGCCGACACCCCACTGAAGTCGTTAGCAACCCTCTCAACACCCGATTCTCAAACCATCCAAATTCAGCCCTTCGACATCAGTGCCCTCGCCTCGATCGAAAAGTCCATCGCCATGAGCGAACTGGGGTTCACCCCCAATAACGACGGAAAAATCATTCGTATCAACGTTCCTCCCCTCACCGAGGAGCGGCGCAAGGAGTTCTGCAAGCTGGCTTCCAAATACGCCGAAGAGGGCAAGGTGGCGCTGCGAAATATTCGCCGCGATGCGATCGACAAGATCAAGAAACAAGAGAAAGACGGTGACTTCTCTGAGGACCAAAGCCGCGACGAACAGGACATTGTCCAGAAGACGCTGGACAAGTTCATTGGCATTCTTGAGAAGCATTTGGCCGACAAAGAGGCCGACATTCTCAAGGTCTGAGCGCAAGAACCAGCGTGAGCAGCTCTGACGTGGTGGTGATCGGTGCAGGAGCAGCAGGTGCTGCCGCTGCCTTTCACCTCAGCCAAGCAGGCCATCGCGTCACGGTGCTGGAAAAAGATGGCGGCAGCGAGGCGCCATTGCTCCAATCACACCACTCGCGCATCAAACCCTGTGGCGGTGGCATGGCAGCGTCAGTGCAGCAGTGGTTCCCCTTCCCTCTTGCGCCAGCAGTTGATGAAGTCATTGAGCGAGTGGAGTTCAGCTGGTGTCTGACCGATCCAGTCGTCGCCGAGCTACCAGGATCGGCCCCGTTCTGGATCGTCCGCCGCGAACGGCTTGATTCGCTTCTGATCGAACGGGCTGTTGAACGGGGTGCTGACTTGCACCAAGGCTTCGAAGTCACCGACCTGAGCAGGTACGAGTCAGGCTGGCGAGTTCTCAGTGCTGATGGACGTGCGATCGAAGCGCGAGCAGTGGTGATCGCGGATGGTTCTGCCTCGCCTTGGCCCGAACGCTTCGGCCTTGGACCTGGCAAACCACATTGCGCCAGCACCACTTCGGTACGGCTTGAGGGGAGGGGGGCACTGCGGCCTGGCTCCGCCCGCTTCGAATTCGGGCTGGTGCATCACGGCTTCGCTTGGGCATTCCCGATGGGTGATGGGGTGAATGTGGGCGTCGGCACCTTCATCGGCCGCCATGCCGCCGACAGCGACGCAATCCTGTCCCAACTGTTACCAGACCTGGGGTTCTCCGCTGACGCAGGTCTGCGGCAGCAAGCGCAGCTGCGGGTTTGGAATGGCCATCACCCCCTACACGCCGATGGCATGGTTGCGGTGGGAGACGCGGCGTCGCTTTGCGATCCATTTCTGGCAGAAGGCCTGCGACCTGCCCTCATGAGTGGCTGTGAAGCCGCCTCCAGCCTGGACCTCTGGCTTCGTGGGGAGCAAAAGGATCTCTCGCTTTATTCGCAGCGGATGCGAGCACGATGGGGCGATTCGATGGCCTGGGGACGGCGTATCGCCCAGGTGTTCTATCGCTTTCCGAAAGTGGGGTATCAACTGGGCATCAAGCGACCTACCGCCCCGCAGCGCATCGCCCAAATCCTCTCTGGAGAGATGGGCTATGGCGACATCGCCCAACGCGTAATCAAACGGCTGCTGCTGAAACGCAGCTGAACAAACAAACCAGCAGCAAGCTGAGGCCCAGATTGGGCAGCCTTGGCTTCAGGATCGCTCGCTCAGCTTGAGATCACGCAAGCGCTCATCCACCGAGGCCAGCAACTCAATCGCAAACATTGGAGACTCCTGCACAGCAAACAGAAACTTCTCGCGGTTCATTTCGATCAAGCGACAGGCCGTTTCAGCCATCGCCGTGCCAAGGCGACGATGATCCGTGGTCACCAAAGCGCCCGAACCAAACACATTCCCTGCTGCAATCAATTCATATCCCTCGCTGCCATCCGAGGTTGTCCAGCACAAGCGCACGGTCCCCTCAAGCAAGCCGAACATCGAAGCACCGGATTCACCAGAAGAGAAGATCACTTCTCCAGCCTGAGCAACTCTCACCTCACTGGTGGCAGCAAGAGCTTTCATGGTGTCAAGGGCGTTCATACTCCCAACTCCAGGGCCATGGCTGATTAAAGCTCGAGAGGGCTTCGTGACGATGTCAAAAGCCCTACAGCGGACCAATCTGGGTTAGCGAAACAACTGTTGAAAGAAAAGGCGGGGACTTTGCACTCAGGCTGTCGTGAGTGCAAGAGCCGCGCCAAAACCAGAACGAACCTCCTCCGGAGTCAGGCGTCCATCGTGATCCTGATCAAGGGCGTCAAACACGGCGTCACTACCCAGCCATTCATCACGCGTGATCGAACCGTCACCGTTCATGTCGTTGAGCAAGAAAATCTCCTGAACGGCATGCCGAAAAGCGGCACCCCCCTCGAGTTCGGCCAAGCGGTGAGCCAGTTGCGCCTCAAGGGTTTCAATCGCCTTGCTGAAGCCCTTGATGCCCTCACTGAGCTTGTCGGTGGCCATGCGATCGTCAGCCATCATCGAATCGAAGCCCTGACGATCCAGATGGATTTGGGGCTCACCACCAGTGGCATTGCCTCCATCAAGCTTGCGAACGAGTGGGGCCTCGGTGCTGCGGAGTTGATCAAGCAGTTTCGGGGAAATGGTGAGGAGATCACAGCCAGCAAGCTCAACAATCTCATCGGTGTTGCGGAAACTCGCGCCCATCACCTCTGTCTTGTAGCCGTAGGTCTTGAAATAGTTGAAGATCCTGGTCACGGACAGCACGCCGGGATCCTCTGGCCCGGGATAGGCATCCCGTCCTGTCTCGGCCTTGTACCAGTCAAGAATGCGACCGACAAAGGGAGAGATCAGGGTGACGGCGGACTCCGCGCAGGCGACGGCCTGGCCAAAACCAAACAGGAGCGTGAGGTTGCAGTGAATTCCCTCCTTCTCCAGCACCTCCGCCGCTTTGATGCCCTGCCAGGTGGAGGCAATCTTGATCAGCACACGGTCATTGCTGATTCCTGCATCGTTGTAAAGACGAATCAGCTTGCGACCCTTCTCGATCGTGGCCTCAGTATCGAAGCTCAAACGGGCATCGACCTCGGTGGACACGCGGCCTGGAACGATTTTGAGAATTTCCTTGCCGAAGATCACGCAGATCTCATCCAGGGCCTCATGCACGACGTCCTCGACCGGCGCATTGCTGCCGAGCAGTCGGCGTGAGGACTGCAAAGCCTCATCGATCAAGCTCTGGTAAGCGGGAATCTGGGCAGCAGCCAGGATCAGGGAAGGGTTGGTGGTGGCGTCCCGTGGTGTGAAACGACGGATCGCCTCCAGGTCGCCGGTGTCAGCCACGACAACGGTCATGGCGGACAGCTGTTCGAGAAGAGAGGCCATGGAAGCGAAGTACGGCTCTAGGTTCGTAACGTAGCCAGCTCAGCGGAACTGGCACCCCCCTGTTTGTTAACCCGCAGGAGCTGGGGCCCCATCGGGATCTCCATCAAGAGCCGCAGCAGGTTGACGTGCCGGCTGATGGGCGGTGTGGCCTCCGCTAGGCGGAATTTTTTCGATCACAAGCAGACCATCAATGATCTTCTTGGCCACCGGCACCGCAACGGTGGAACCGTAGGCATTCCCGCCCTGGGGTTCATCCACAACGACCAACACCACGTAACGAGGGTCTTCGATCGGGAGGGTGGCCACGAAGCTGCAGATCTTGGCGCCAGGCACATAAACACCGTTGAGAGCTTTCTGGGCCGTGCCTGTTTTGCCCCCAATGCGGTAACCGGGAGTTCTGGCACCCTTACCGCTGCCTTTCTCCACCACCGATTCCATCCAAGCCAGCACGGTGCGCGTCACCTCAGGACGGATCAACGGTTGCCCCAGGATGGGATTGCGTCTGGCCAGACCATCACCCGAACGCAAACCGCGCGTGATGTGGGGACTCACCATGCGTCCACCATTGGCCAGAAGTGCATGCAGCTGCACCAGCTTCAACGGGGTGAGTGAAAAACCCTGACCGAAGGCCGCAGTGGCGGGCTCGATTGGCTGAGTGGTGAATTGCTCCCTGGTCTTGAGTTGACCGGCAACGGCCCCGGGGAGATCGGTGTCGGGTTTGGACTCCAGTCCAAGCTTCGACAACCACTGCCAATAGCGCAGCGGCTGAAGGTTGCGCATCGCCTGCACCATGCCCACGTTGCTCGAAACCTGCAGCACGGTGGCGAAATCGATCACCCCATTGGCACCCTTGTCATGGTTGAAGATTGGCCATCCTCCGATCTGAAGCTGGCCGATGTCATTCACCGTGTCATTAGGCCCGATCACCTTTTCCTGGAGAGCGATGGCCAGGTTGATCGGCTTAAAGGTCGAGCCGGGTTCGTAGAGATCCTGCACCGACCACTCACGAAACAGAGCTGGCGGAAAATCCCAGTAACGGTTGGGGTCGTAGGTGGGCGTCGAGGCCAGGGCCAGCAATTCTCCATTGCGCACATCCATCACAATCGCCACACCCTTCTTCGCGTTCCACTCCTTGACCTGCGCCGCAAGGGCCTTCGCCGCCAGATCCTGCAGACGGGCATCGAGAGTGAGCTGAAGCCGAAGGTCATCACCAAAGAAAATCCCTGGGCTGAGGTTGTCCGGCAGGGGGGTTCCATCAGCGCCTCTGCGCAGACTGCGGGATTGTTCATGCCGTTGCAGATCGCGATCTCGGCTCTGCTCCAAACCCGCCTGTGGCTCACGCTCCAGGTTCAGGAACCCCACCACATTGGCGAACAGATTGCCCTGGGGATAGACACGATGGGAATAGGCCTCGAGGTCAAGACCACTGATACCGAGACGTCGAACCTCTGAGGCGGTTTCCGGATCCAAGCCTTCCGCCAGCCGAATCCCGGAAGGTCGATCGCCCATGCGCTGAACGAGATCGGCCATGGGCAGAGCCAACAGACCCGAAAGGCGACGCGCCAGATCGAGAGGCTGACGGACGACAGAAGGATCATCCCCTGGGAAGCGAAAGTTGTTGGGATGGGCCCAAAGACGAAAGCGTTCCTCATCCAGAGCAACGAGACGTCCTGCACGATCGACGATCGGACGTCGGGTCCCAAGCGGATCGGTTCGCTGGGTCTGAACACTGCGAGCCCGGGCTTCAAGCGTGGAAGACTGCATCACTTGCAGCCAGGCCATACGGCCCATCAAGCCGATGAGTCCAAGGCAGAGCAAGCCAAACACCCAACGCATGCGTTGAGCCGGGACCGACTCAAGTGGAATCACCCGCTGGCGCGGGCGGCGACGTCTTCGACGACCGGCTTCCGGCTCGGTCATGGTGTCAATACCCCTGCTGGATCGGCTGATCCATCCAGGTCTGGATCATGGCCAGCTGGTCGACATCCTGAGCTGCCGCACTGACCTGTGGACGATCGAGATAGACGAGATTGGCCACTTGAGTGGGCACCATCGTGGCGGGAAGACTGGCCTGCTCAAGCAAATGACGTTCAAGCGTCGCGGTTGACTCGGTCAGGCGATGGGAGAGGCTACGGGTCTCCTCCAATTGGCGAAACGCCACAGTCCAACGGTGCTGCCAATGAAGCGTCAGACCCGACAGCGCCACGACAGCCAAAACGACACCACAAAGCGATCCATCAGCAACACGATGGAGACCAGCCAGTACAGGCGACCGACGTGCCATCCGCTGGGCCGACATCGATCCCTGGATCAGCTCGAATGCCCCTGAAGCTGCAGAGCGCTCTGCAGGGACAATCCGTGACTGGGGAACGGCGCTCACGTCATCGACGCGTCAATGCGTCAGTGAACCATTGGCAAGGGCCTCCCGCAAGCCCGAAAACGCCAATGAGGGCAGGGATCTGCTGATTAAGAGCCCAGAAGGATCAGATTGAGGAAGGTGGCCGCGTTCCAGCAGGCATGCATCACCACGCAGGGCAGCAGACGACCACTGCTCAGACGCAGCAGGGCTAGGCCGATGCCGAGCACCAGCAGGGGCGGCAGTTCACCAATGCTGAGGTGGGCCACAGCAAACACCAGGCCGCTGATGACCACGCCCCAACCTCGACCAAGCACCCGAGCGAGAACGGGCAGAAGCACACCCCGAAACACCAGTTCTTCAAAGAGAGGAGCGAGCACAACAGCAGTGAGAGCGAGCAGGACGAGAGCCCAGGGGTTATCACTGCGCAGCACCATCTCCAGCAGGGGATTACTACCGCCTGGATCACCAACCAGCTTTCCCATCAGCCAACCTGTCAGCACCACGGGAGGCATCACCATCAACCAGCCGCGCCCCCCCTGCAGCAAGGCAGTGAGCCAAGGAGAAGGGCGCCACTGGAGCCATCCCCCCACTGGCATCTCCTCTCTCTCCAGTCCACCGAGCTGAAGGCGAAGGATTCCCAAGGGAGGAACGGCAAGAGCGATGTAACCGAGCAGCACCGCAATCGCCTGACCGAGAGCCCCGGACTGCCCCTGTGAGATCAACGCGATCAGGGGACTGACCAGCACGGGCAGCAACACCTCCCCAAGCAAGACGAATCCTCCGGCCACAAGGATCGCCATGTCCGCCGGTGTGAGCAGCGGACCGACCAGAGGGGGCCAAGCGGGCAGCTTTCCGCGAAAGCGCGACCAGAGATGGCGGATCAACAGCCCCACTCCAGTTAGCAGCGCTGCGATTGGCAACAATTCGGCCAGCAGCAGTCGCTGGGTGGCCTGAGCAGCAGCGTTCGCATCACTGGGATCGGTGCACCAGGCTTTGCTGCCACCTAAGGCCTCACAGCTGAGCTGTCTCAGCAGCGGATCCAGCGCCGGATCGGAAAGCAGCGCCTGGTTGGCTTCAGTGAGCCCCCCACCTTGCTCATAAGTAGAAAGAGCTTGTTGCATTGCGCTCAATTCAGGCCGCTGCATCGGCAAAGCGAGGGCTGCAGTGCGCTGAGCCTCATCCCTAGTCAGTGCAGCCAGCAGAAGCCGCTGTCGATCATCGAGCCGATCGAGCGGCACCTCCTCTAGGGCTTCAAGCATCTGAGCAGATGGATCCCCTCCCACCAGCAGGGGCCTCAACTGCGGTGGCAGGGACGGTTCTGCCAACAGGGCCTTCTCCTGCTGCTGCAGAGAGAGAGCCGGCGTGACGGAGTCGCGGCTGAGGCTACTGATCAAGCCCATCACCCACACGACCATCGCCAGCACAAGGGAGATCAGAGCCAGCAATAATTTGGTCAGCCGGCGATCGGTCGGCGAAGACGTCAACGGATGCGGAGCAACAGACACCGATTCTCTCCGCTGGCGACAGAAGCGGTCGACAGAAAGGGGACCTGGCCCCCAATACGATGGCCGCGCCCCTCCCCAAAAACCGTTGTCTCTCCGTCTTCTTCTGGTGCGCCACGGCCTGAGCAGCTTCAATGTGGAGCGCCGGATTCAAGGAAGGGATGACCTTTCCGTTCTGACAGCGGAAGGTGAGGAGCAGGCGAGCAGAACGGGTCGAGCCCTGACTGACGTGCCGATCAGTGCGGTGTACAGCTCTCCCCTGAAGCGAGCCAGCGCTACCTGTGAAGGGTTACTCAAGGCCAGAGGCGGAGACTCCCTCACTCCAGTCATGGATGAAGGACTTCTGGAAGTGGATCTCGAACCTTGGAGTGGAATGAGCGCCGACGAGCGAGCCGCCCGCTACCCGGAGGCCTACCAGGCTTGGCGTCTTCATCCCGAAGAGCTGGAACTGACCCGGAAGGATGGCCGTGCCTACCGTCCTGTGCAGGAGCTGATGGCACAGGCAAGGCATTTCCTCGATCGCCTCCTGGATCAACATCCCAGTGAAGGCAACGACACAGTGCTGGTGGTGGGCCACAACGCCATTCTCCGTTGCCTGATCCTGGTGCTTCTTGGAGAACCCTCCCAGGGCTTCCGTCGTCTCCAAATTGACAACGCCTCGCTCTCGGTGTTCAACCTCAGTCCGAAGGCCAGCGGCGGCCACCAGGTGCAGATCGAATGTCTGAACAACACAGCGCACCTTGGCCAGGGACTGCCGAAAAAAGGGAACGGAGCTCGACTGGTGCTGGTGCGCCACGGTGAGACCAACTGGAATCGTCAGGGCCGTTTCCAGGGACAAATTGACATCCCCCTCAACGACAACGGCCATGCCCAGGCTGAAGCGGCTCGAGGATTCCTCGAATCGGTATCGCTGCAAAGGGCTTACAGCAGCTCAATGACTCGGCCACGTCAGACCGCTGAAGGCATCCTTCGCTCCCATCCAGGGGTGCCCCTGACGGAAACTCGTGGCCTCGTGGAGATTGGCCATGGCCTCTGGGAAGGCAAGCTCGAAGACGAGATCAAAGCGGAATGGGCAGATCTGCTCGAGGAATGGAAACGCACTCCTGAAACGGTGCAGATGCCAGAGGGAGAAACCATCCAAGACGTTTGGGAACGCTCTGTGAACACCTGGAACACGATCGCCGCAAGCCTTGAGCCTGAAGAGACTGCTCTGGTGGTCGCCCATGACGCGGTGAACAAAACCATTCTCTGCCAGCTGTTGGGCCTCACTCCAGGCGACATTTGGTCCGTGAAGCAAGGCAACGGTGGAGTGACGGTGGTCGACATGCCGACGGATCCGGGCCAGCCTTCGGTTGTGACCTGTCTCAATCTCACGTCCCACCTCGGAGGGGTTCTCGATCGCACCGCTGCAGGAGCCCTCTGAGCTAATGCATCAGACCGTGCTTCTCGATCCCGTTCGGATCCTGGTTGGTTGTGGCCAGGATCCGATTGAGAATGGTGCCGCCCTCATCCGAAACCATGAGCTGGTGGCCTTCGGAGAGGAGGCACGCCAGCAGGCAGCCAGCGAAGCGGTGCCGGTTCAGCCAGCACCCAACCAGCTGCTTGCCCCTTGCCTCGTGGATCCCCATTCCATTCTGGAAAAGCCTTTCGGTGAGCAAGCCGAGAACCTCGACAGCCTGCGCCATGTCGCGGCCAGAGCCGGGTATGGGCAAGTAGCGCTCTTGCCGCAAGCGAACGCGTGGAGGGATCGTGTCGAACGCCTCCAGGGATGGGGCAGCGATGGCAATGATGTGCGCATCCACCTTTGGGGTGCGCTGAGCCTGGACGGTGCAGGCCAGCAGCTCAGCTGCCATGGCGATCTGCTCGACCAGGGAGCCATCGGTCTGTGTGACGGCGAGGCCATGCCCGCCACAGGGTTGCTGCAGCGCAGTCTGGTGCTGGCGGAGGGAGCGCATGCACCGATCCTTGTCGCCCCGCGGGATCCCAGCCTGCAGGGCGATGGCATGGTGCGCGAGGGCGTGGAAACATTGCGGGCCGGATGGCCGATCGATCCGGTCGCCAGCGAGACCATCCCCATGGGGCAGTTGCTGGAGCTGCAACGGCTCTATCCGGACCAACCCCTTTGGGCGATGAACCTTGCCACAGCAGACGGTGTCAACCTGTTGGAGCAAGCGACTGTTCGACCCACGGCCAGCGTGCATTGGTGGCATCTCGTCACGGATCGGAGCCGGCTCCCATCGACGGCGCCGGGATGGTGCGTCACCCCTTCCCTCGGGGGAATCGATGATCGAAAAGCCTTGATCCGAGCCCTCAAGAACGGATTCATCGGCGCAGTCGCTGTTCATGCCGTTCCTCTCGATCCAGAGGATTGCCTGTTGCCTCCGGGACAACGTCGACCTGGCCTGGTCGGTCATCAGCTGGTGCTACCACTGCTCTGGCAAACGCTTGTATGCGAAGAAGGGTGGACGATTCCCCAGCTCTGGGCGGCCCTCAGTTTCGGCCCCGCACGCTTGCTCAAGCAACCCACGGAGGAGTTGGCAATCGGCAGCAATCGTTGGCTGCTATTCGATCCCGATGCACGCTGGCGTCCAAGCCTCGACCATGCCGATGCCTCCAGGGGAGGCAATCAACCGATGCTCAATCTCGAGATCAGGGGGGCCGTGGTGGCCTGTGGGCTCAGGAGTCCAGAGCGCCCGCCCGATCCCAAGGAAGAAAGCGCCAGATCGCTCGGCCGATGATCGCTGACTGGGGCAAGAAGTGAGTGCCAGGCCAATAGCGGCCATCCCAGCTATTGCTGCGGTTGTCGCCCAGCACTAAAACATGTCCTTCAGGAACAGTGACATTGAGAGGTGCACATCGACTCATCCCCTGCGCATCAACCGGGCAGTAATTAGTGACATAGGGCTCGTTGAGTTTGTCACCATTAATAGTCACATCACCTCGGGGGGTCACCACAACACGATCCCCAGGTTCCCCGATCACACGCTTGATATAAGCATCACAGGATTTAGGGGAAACCTCAGGAATTCTGTTGACGAAAGGAATATTGGCCGGAAGACAACGCCACAGCGAAGGGGCGGGGCTGTCAGCCTTCAGCACAGGATCGAACGCGTAGGGCGCATCAAACACAACGATCTCCCCGCGACGAGGCAGGCGGAAGCGGTACGCCATCTTCTCAATAATCAACATGTCGTTGATTTTGAGACCAGGCAACATTGAGCCGGAGGGAATATATCGAGACTCGCCAACAAACATCCTCAGACCGAAGTAGAGGGCAATGGTGAAAAGAACAGGTGCCCAAAAATCCCAGAAGGGATGACCACGGTGCTTTGACCTGAGGCGGTGCTTCGTTGTGGCGACGTGACCTTGCTGCCCCTTTTCTGCCGGCGTCTGCTCGTCGGAGTGATCGTCTCTCTGCGCGTCGGCCAATGCGGCTCAAAAGTAATGATTGCTCAGGATAGGCGCGATGGGCTTCAGCTTCTAGCCTGGGATTCAGAGAAACAGCTCATGGTCCGCCCCCGCTGGCAAGCATTGCAGGCCACCTCGAAGGGCCGGTTCTGGAAACGCTGGGACCAGGGCCTGGCACTGATCGCGGCAGCCAACCTGGCATGGGTTCTGTTCGACGTCACCTACGTGCCGCTGCGGAACTTCTGGTTGCAGCGCACCCTCTACCCCCTTCCTTCAGTGAGCCTGGGCATTCCCGTGCCCTGGTTGCCGGACATCACCCCGATCTATGACCCGGTGAAGGGGATTGCACCCCACCGCGATACGACCGCCTACATCTCCCATTTCCGCGCACTCGAGAGGCTCGCCAAAGTCCAGGGAATCAACAGCACAGCGGCTCGCCAGCATCGACTCGAGATGGTGGTGCGCAACAGCCAGCTGATCGACGAAAACCCGTTCGTGGGGTCCGGCAATGCCGGCACGCTGGAGAAACTGAAAAATCGGCTCAGAGCCCGGGCAGGCCTGGACTCCCCCAAGCAAGCTGCCGCCCATCTCCTCGGCGACACCTACCTGAGTGCCCACGACTGGGAACAAGAGCGAGCATTCTGGAATCAGCGAATCTTGCCGTTAGCAGCCACCAACTACTGGCGTGGCATCAACGACAGCGGCCAGCCGATCGACCATGCCTGGCGGATCGATACACCCTTTCAGATCCTTTTTCTGATCGACATCCTGCTCAGGGCCATTCGCCTGAAACGTCGGTATCCAGCGATTCGTTGGAGAGATGCCCTCCTGCGTCGCTGGATCGATCTACCGCTGTTACTGCCGTTCTGGAGGCTACTGCGGGTGATTCCCGTGACAGAACGGCTTTCGAATGCGCAGCTGATTCAGCTCGAACCTCTGCGAACGGTTGTGAGTCGCGGCGTTGTGGCCGTGCTGGCACTGGAACTGTTCGAGGTGCTCACGGTGCGCATTCTCGATGCGATGCAGCAACTGATTCGCTCACCCCAGCTTCCCAAGCGCATCCGGAATCTGCGCAGCCATCAGTCCGTCGATGACAACGGTGAGCGTGAACTCGCGGAACTGCTGCGGCTGTGGATTCCCCTTCTGCTCACCCAGGTGAGCCCTGGCATGCGTCCCCAACTGGTGGCTCTATTCAGCCATGCACTGCAGCGCAGTCTCAACGATGTGATGCTGCCAACAGCGCTCAGGGATCTGGCTCCGGTCCAGAAAGCAGAAAACGAATTCAGCCGCCAGCTAGCCGCTGGGATGGTGGATGGGCTTCTGGGTCTGTCACGATCTGCCGGTGACAGACTCGGAAAACGAGACATCGAACTGGAGGATCTCTCCATTGATGTGCTCGATCGGTTCTGGGAGGAACTGGCACGAACCCTGGAGCAAGGACCGGTTCTGGACCGCAGCCAGGAACTGGTCACCACCTTCCTCGAGGAGCTCAAACGATCAAGCATTCGTCAACTGAGGGATCAAGGCGGTGTGACCGAACTGATCACTGAACTTGATGGCCTCAGCTTCAGCGACCAAACGCCTCGATCCACTGGTCCTGCTTGAAGCCGACCAGAAATCGGCCATCTGGCAGGGCAACGAAGGGACGCTTGATCAATTTGCCATCGGCTGCGAGAGCATCCAGAGCTTCTGGATCGGACATCGCCTTGACAACAGCAGAACCGAGAGCGCGATAACTCTGACCACTGGTATTGAACAACGGAGCGCGTCGGCCGAAATGATCAGCTGCCGCGGCAAGCATTGATCGATCAGGGGGAGACTCGGTGATATCAACAACCTGATGGACGATTCCCTGCTGCTCAAGCCATGCCAGCGCCTTGCGACAGGTCGAACAGCGGGAATAACTCCAAACAAGGAGTGGTTCAGCCAAGGATCACTTTCCGAACAAGTTCTTCACAGCACCGATGAGGCTGTTCGAGCCTTTACCCACACCATCGGAAGGGCGGGTCCGCACGGTGACGTCACCATTGACGCTTGTGCGGCAGCTCAGGCGGTAATTGGAAGGGCGATCAGCCAGATACACCTCTTCGACATCGCTGCGTGGGGAGAGGTTTTGGGAACCTTCAACAACCTCGACTACGCAAGTTCCGCACTGGCCAACGCCACCGCAGTTGTTGAGATTGTTCAGGCCCTTATAGGGATTGATGCCTGCAGAAAGCGCTGCTTTGCGCAGATTGGCCCCCTCGATGCAACCGACCTGCTGGCCTTCCTGCTCAAAACGGATGGTGGGCACGGGTCGTTCACATGCTGGGCGCGCACCAACCTACAAGCTTGCGGGCACCATCCAACGAATCTGCAACGAATTTGCCCGGAACGTCACCGAGGTAAGGCTCAAGCCTGGGCCGCCGTGATGCAGTCCTGGAGCAGGGGAAGAACGGCATCGACATCCCTCCAGCCACCGATCGACGTCACGCGCCCTTCAAGGTTCTTGTAGACACGAAAGAATTCAGCCACGTCCTCAAGCTGATGTTCAGCGATCTGGCGAATGCTCTCGATCCCTTTCTGACGGGGATCGGCCACAGGGACGCACAGAATCTTGCCGTCGTAATGACCAGTGTCATGCATATCAAGAACCCCGATCGGCCGCGCCACAATCAGACAACCGGCAAAGGTGGGTTCCTCCATGATCACCATCGCGTCTAAGGGAGATCCATCCTCAGCAAGCGTGTTGGGGATGAAGCCGTAATCAAAGGGGTATCTGACCGAGGAATGAAGCACTCGGTCGAGGGCCATGACCCCAGCCTCTTCGAAGTATTCGTATTTGTTGCGACTTCCCGCTGGTATCTCAACCACCAGGTTGACGAGACCGGGTGACGGCGAGGGAAGAAGGGAGCGAAGATCCATCCCGATCCTGCGCAATGGGGTCGTGAACGGAGACAGATGGACGATCTGTGAGCACTGCGGCCACCGGAAAACCAATGGTGGCCAAGGCCAAAGTGAAGCCGATCAGGAGAAGAGATGGTCCTGAGAGATCAATGCCTTCTAGGCCAGGAGGTTCAGGCGGTGAGGGCTCTGATTGAGAACCGTTGGCAGGCTCAGGGTCCATGCAAGGGTGATGGGGGACAACCCACTCGACCGTTCCGAAGGAAGAGGGTGGAGCAAGCACCACGCACAGCCTTAGCAGCGTGTGGCCTCACAATCATGCCATCGATTTCGGCTGAAGACAGCCTGATCAGGCAGCCGGTCGTTCCTGGCGGTCCCGACGGGCTGCAAGATCAGCAGGATCAGCAGGGGCCGTGGGCAGTGAATCCAAGTGGGAGCGGATCATGCGCAGCTCCTCGAGAATCGCCGAAAGGCACTGCTGTGTGGCCGTGGATGGCGAATTAAGCACCTCAACGGTCACTTCCTTAATCCGAAGCACATCCTTGGCGAAACGCGCCACCTCGTTGGGATGGAAAAGGAGGGGATCCTTCTGATCGCTGCGGTACTCGGAATTGAGCTTGCGTGGATTAAAAGGTGGATTGAGATTGCGAGGATCAGTGTTGGTGTAGCGATACACCGACGCCCTTGAACGATTGAGGGATTTCTGAACTTCGTCGATCCCAACCAGGGACTCTGAACGCGCCATCACTGCATCCACGTCGGTGCCGCTTTCAACGCTCCGAGCAGGGACGGAAAGAGGAGAGTCAACCGAACGGGGAAACATGCAAGCTGCCTTCACAGGCCAAGCGTCCCGCGGAGATTAGCAGTTGAGACTCATGTTGCAGTCTCCAATGAGACCGGTCGTGCCAGTTCGACAATCGCCTAAACAGCCTGCCTGATTCGCAGCGGTGATAGCTTCCGGCTTCACTGCAAGTCCACTCCCATGCGCGTCTCCCGCCTGATGCTGGTGACGCTGCGGGATGTGCCCGCCGACGCGGAAATCGCATCCCATCAGCTGCTGTTAAGGGGCGGCTATATCCGTCGGATCGGATCCGGGATCTACGCCTACCTCCCACTGATGTGGAGGGTGTTGCGCAAGATCAGCGCAATCGTGCAAGAGGAGATGAATGCCACCGGCGCGCTCGAGACGCTGCTTCCTCAATTGCAGCCTGCAGAGTTGTGGGAACGCAGCGGTCGCTGGCAGGGCTACACGGCGGGCGAAGGGATCATGTTCCACCTCAAGGACCGACAGGGCCGAGAAGTGGGCCTCGGGCCCACGCACGAAGAGGTCGTGACCACCCTCGCCGGCGAGCTGCTGCGCTCCTACCGACAGCTGCCGGTGACGCTCTACCAGATTCAAACCAAGTTCAGAGATGAAATCCGCCCCCGCTTTGGCCTCATGCGCGGGCGTGAATTCATCATGAAAGACGCCTACTCCTTTCACACTGACGAAGAGGACCTGCGTCGCTGTTACGAAGAGATGGATTTGGCGTACCGCCGGATCTTCGAGCGTTGTGGGCTTGAGGCCGTGGCCGTTGAGGCAGACAGCGGTGCCATCGGTGGCGCAGCGTCCCAGGAATTCATGGTGACCGCCGATGCGGGAGAGGACATGATTCTTACCAGCGAGGACGGCAGCTATGCCGCCAACCTCGAGAAAGCGGTCTCGATCCCTTCTGAAGCCACCCCCCTGCCCCCAGGGGAAGCCGTTGTTCTGAACACCCCTGGGCAGAAGACCATTGAGGCCCTATGCAAAGCCCAAGGCCTACAACCGCAGCAAGTGGTCAAGGTGATCGCATTGCTGGCGCGGATGGAATCCGGTGCCCAGCGGCCTGTTCTGGTTTGCCTAAGGGGTGATCAGCAGCTCAATGACGTGAAATTGAGCAATGCCCTAACGAACGATCAACAGGACGGAGTGCTCGACATCACCCCGATCAGCGAGGAACAAATCGCCAATCAGGGTTTAGAAGCATGGCCTTTCGGTGCCCTCGGCCCCGACCTTGCAGACAGCTGCCTGCAAGGATCCAAATCCTGGGTGCCAGCCTTCCTGCGCTTCGCCGATCCAACCGCCCTGGAGCTGGAACGATTCGTATGCGGCGCCAACGTTGCTGATCAGCATCGCTGGGGGAGCCGCTGGGAGGAACTGGACTGCGCGCCAAAGACGGTCGATCTACGCAATGCTCAAGCAGGCGACCACTGCCTCCAGGCCCCGGACCAAACGCTGATCGCCCGTCGCGGCATCGAAGTCGGACACATCTTCCAGCTAGGCCGAAAATATTCCTCAGCCATGGAGGCCACCTTCACGACGGCAGACGGCGACCAGGAGGCCTTCTGGATGGGGTGCTACGGGATTGGCGTGTCCAGGCTGGCCCAGGCCGCCGTGGAACAGCACCACGACAAAGCCGGGATCTGCTGGCCGCTTGCGATCGCACCTTTCCAGGCCGTGATTGTGGTGGCCAACATGCAGGACGAAACCCAGAAGCAGCTGGGTGAGCGGCTTTACCAAGACCTGCTCTCCAGTGGCGTTGATGCGCTGCTGGATGATCGCAGCGAGCGGGCCGGCGTGAAGTTCAAGGACGCCGACCTGATCGGCATCCCTTGGCGAGTTGTCGTAGGTCGCGACGCAGCCGAGGGCCAGGTGGAACTGGTCGACCGTGCCAGCCAAGAAACCCAGCGCCTGCCTCACGCTGAAGCCCTCCAGATTCTCCAGGGCGCAATCAGCGGCAAGACCACCCGTACAGTCGTCTCAACCTGACTCCTGATTCATGCTCTCCGCCTTGAATCGTTTGACCAGCCAACTGATGCGCATCACCCTGGCCGCCTGCCTTGGGCTGTGCCTGATGCTCACAGCCTGTTCCGGCGCCGGGGCCTCCGGCCTCACCGGTGATTACGTGGAGGACACTGTGGCGGTGGTGCACACCCTGCAGTCCACCATTGCCATGGCGCAGGACGACGAGGGCAGGGCCGAGGCCGAAACGCAAGCAACGGCTGTGATCAATGCGTACATGTCTCGCTATCGCCCCCGTCCCAAAGTGAACGGATTGAGCTCGTTCACAACGATGCAAACAGCCCTGAACTCCTTGGCTGCTCACTACAAAACCTATGCCAACCGTCCCCTGCCAGACACGCTGCGCAGCCGGGTTGACAAAGAGCTGGGCAAGGCCGAGAAAGCGGCCGTTCGCGGCAACTGATTCTCAACCAATTCGCAACAGTTCCCCCACCCCTTTTGACTGAAGGCGGGGGGAGCTGCGAAAATCGTAGATTGTGCAGATTGGCGGCTTCGGGCCGCAGTGTCTTTGGCCAACGTTGTCGTCATCGGTGCGCAGTGGGGTGACGAAGGAAAAGGAAAGATCACGGATCTCCTCAGTCGATCCGCTGATGTAGTCGTCCGGTACCAGGGCGGCGTCAATGCAGGTCACACGATCGTCGTGGACGATCAAGTGCTGAAGCTGCATCTCATTCCCTCAGGCATTCTTTATCCAGACACCGTCTGCCTGATTGGCTCAGGCACGGTGGTGGACCCCAAGGTGATGCTGGGGGAGCTCGACATGTTGATCGAGAACGGCATCGATATTTCCGGGCTGAAGCTGGCGTCGACTGCGCACGTCACCATGCCCTACCACCGCCTGCTCGATCAGGCGATGGAGAAGCAGCGCGGCGAGAGACGCATTGGCACCACAGGCCGAGGCATCGGCCCCACCTATGCCGACAAATCCCAGCGCAGCGGCATCCGCGTCATCGACCTGCTCGATGAAGCACGGCTGCGGGATCGGCTGGAAGCCCCCTTAAAAGAGAAGAACCAGCTTCTCCAGACCATCTACAACGTCGATGCTCTGGACGCAGAGGAGGTGATCAGCGAATACCTGGCCTATGGCAAACGACTGGCTCCCCACGTGGTTGACTGCACGCGCGAGATCCATCAGGCCGCCCGCAAACGCCAGAACATCCTGTTTGAAGGCGCCCAGGGCACTCTGCTGGACCTCGACCACGGCACGTACCCATATGTCACCTCATCCAATCCGGTGTCAGGCGGTGCCTGCATCGGAGCCGGAGTGGGACCAACGCTGATCGACCGCGTGATCGGCGTTGCCAAGGCATACACCACCCGCGTTGGCGAGGGACCATTCCCCACCGAGCTTGACGGCAGCCTTAACGACCACCTCTGCGACAGGGGTGGCGAATTCGGCACCACAACCGGCCGTCGTCGCCGCTGCGGCTGGTTCGATGGTGTCATCGGCCGCTATGCCGTCGGCGTGAATGGGCTCGACTGCCTCGCGATTACCAAACTCGATGTGCTCGACGAGCTCGACGCCCTTCAAGTGTGTGTGGCCTACGACCTCGACGGAGAGCGGATCGAGCATTTCCCATCCTGTGCTGAGGAATTCGCTCGCTGCCAACCCATCTTCGAAACCCTGCCAGGCTGGCAGTGCTCGACCGCGGAGTGCCGCTCCCTTGAGGATCTGCCCGAAAAAGCGATGGCCTACCTCCGCTTCCTCGCCGATCTGATGGAAGTGCCGATTGCCATCGTCTCTCTCGGTGCCGGCCGCGATCAAACGATCGTGGTGGAGGATCCAATTCACGGTCCCAAGCGGGCCCTGCTCAGCGCCTGATCCTTGCCGATCCAAACCGCAATGGGTCTAGGGACCGTGAGGGGTGATACTGCCTTGATTCCGCAGTGACACCCTGATGAGTCCATCCCGGTTCGGATCCACCCGCTCACTGGATGTTGTGGGGATCGGCAACGCCATCGTGGATGTGCTCGTCCAGACGGATGACGCCTTCCTCACCACGCACGACCTCAACAAAGGGGCGATGGCGCTGGTGGATGAAGAACAAGCACAGCGCCTTTACAGCGCCAGTGGTGCGGGCATGGAAACCTCTGGTGGTTCCGCCGCCAATACCTTGGCGGGTCTGGCCCAACTGGGCAGCAAGGCAGGCTTCATCGGCCGGGTGCGAGATGACCAGCTAGGCACGATTTTCAGCCACGACATCCGTGCCGTCGGAACCCGTTTCGAGACACCGGCAGCCACGGAAGGTCCAAGCACAGCCCGCTGCCTGATCTTGGTCACACCAGATGCCCAGCGCACGATGTGCACCTACCTCGGTGCATCCGTACAGCTGGAGCCGGAGGACTTGGATCTGTCCATGGTGCGCGAGGCCAAAGTTCTGTATCTCGAGGGTTATCTCTGGGATAGTCCCGCTGCGAAGCGGGCCTTCATCGCCGCAGCAGAAACCTGCCGAAAGGGCGGAGGCCAGGTCGCCCTGTCCTTGTCTGATGGCTTCTGCGTTGACCGTCACCGCGACAGTTTTCTGGAACTCGTGAACGGCCATGTGGACGTGCTCTTCGCCAATGAGGACGAAATCACCTCCCTCTACGGCACCGACGATTTTGAAGCGGCTTTGGCCCAAGTGAAAGGCTGTTGCCAGGTCGCGGCGCTCACCCGCAGCGAGCAGGGATCGGTTGTGCTCAGCGGCGATCAACGCTGGGACATCCCCGCCTACAGCCTCGGCACCCTGGTGGACACCACTGGAGCAGGAGATCTGTACGCCGGAGGCTTCCTGCACGGCTACACCCAGGATTTACCGCTGGAGACCTGTGGAAACATTGGCTCGATCTGCGCCGGCCAAGTCGTCACCCAACTCGGCCCCCGCTCGCAAGTGTCCCTAAGCGAGCTGGTCCAGAAGCACCTCAGCTGAGCGGCACGGGCGGACATGTGACGGCGTCCGCCACCCAGGCGCTGTAGGCGGCAGATGCTTCGGCCTGCCAATGGATGACCTCGGGTGTTTCATAACTGTGCAGCTCTTTGAGGCCATGCTCGAGCCGCGGCCAGCCATCACGACTGGTTTTGATCAGGAGCTGCACCTCCTCCGCACACTCGCGCTGACCCTTCCAGCGGTAAGTGGACCGCACGGGCCACTGGGAAACGCAAGCGGCTAGCCCCTGGTCAACCAAAGCCTGCGCCAAGGCATCGGCATGCGCCGCATCCGCCTCTGTGGTGAGCACCAGCACCAGGAGCTGATCGGGTCGCGACCCACACCTCTCCTCAGCAGTTGGGGAATCCATAGGAGGTCAATCCAGGCGGGCCAACATCTGCTCCACGCTATGCACCAGCAGCAGCGATGACGGAGGTGCAGGACGGCGCAGCAACCACAGCGGCAGCCCCCGATCGATGCAAACCTCATGCCAGCAGCGTTCGGCAGCGCCACCAGACTGACGGCAAAGCACAGCAGTAATGCCCCAGTGGCGACAGAGAGCCTGTTCCAGACTCCCGGGGCTATCTCCCTGAAGAGGCCGAAGCAGCGCCAAATGATGATCGGGCAGGCCGGCGGCCACCGCCTGACGAAGAGCCAAAGGCGTCGGCAACACCCTGGCATAGAGGAGCGCACCTGCAGCGCGAAGCGGTGGCACCAGCCGCCCTAAGTAGCGAGAGCCAAGAGCCAGCAGCAGGCGTTGTCCAGCGAGGGCTTCGGCAGGAATCGACTCCACCGACTCGACCACTCGACTGCAGGGAGCGGGTTGAATCGGCCGCTCATATCGGATCAACGGACATCCGACCTGGCGAGACGCCATCACCAGCTGCGCGGTGATCTGCGTGGCGAAAGGGTGGGTGGCATCCACAAGCTGGTCGACACCCTCTTGGCGCAGTCGATCGACAATGGCCTGCTCGTCTGAGAGTGCTCCGACCCAGACCCGATGCAGTGACAACGACCTGTAGGGCAGTGCTGCCGCCTCAGTCACCACACTCACACTGACTTGAAAACCTTGCGCCTGCAAAGCCGCCGCGAGGGCGGGTCCCTCCCCGGTTCCGGCAAGAAGCCACACATGCCCCTGGCGATTCCTCGGTTGGTGCATCAGGATGGCGCTCTCATTCAACCCAGCCGACGGCGATGAACCACTGCGTGCTCGAAGTGGAAGTGATCCAGGCACCCACCCTTCGCTACACCCAGGACAACCAGACCCCGATCGCCGAAATGGACGTGCGGTTCGATGGTCTGCGGGCGGATGACCCACCTGGTCAGATCAAGGTGGTGGGCTGGGGAAACCTGGCGCAGGAACTTCAGAGTCGGGTGCAACCCGGACAACGACTGCTGATCGAAGGCCGCCTGCGCATGAACACCGTGCCTCGTCAAGACGGCCTGAAGGAAAAGCGAGCGGAGTTCACCCTGTCGCGCCTGCATCCTGTCGGTGGCGAAATGGCCGCACCTGCCTCGGAAACCGCCACCGGTCGCGCACCTGCTCCGGTCCGCCAGGCGCCCCGGGCTGCAGCCACGCCAACGCAGCCTCCGGCTCAGGAGAGTGCAGCTCAATGGAATAGCGCCCCACTGGTGCCTGACACCGACGACATCCCCTTCTGATCGCTCAATCGAGCTGACCATCGCCCTCCATGCGTTCACCTGCGCGGATTAGGAGCTGACCCAGTTCGCGCTCGAGGGCAGCAAGATCCAAGCGCAGCTCCGGCCAGCGTCCCCGGTCAATCTGCTCAAGCAACCAGGCCCGATCCTGATCGAGATCGCGGATAAGGCTGACGAGATCGGATTGATCTGGCTGGCTGGGGGAGCGGCTCTCCATTGGTCCTTTGGCATCGACTTGTCCCTCCATTCTCGGGGGTGCGTTCGCAGTTGCGCGGAGCGTGCATCAGAGTGAGCCCCATGAAAGATCTGTTCTCCCCAGGCAACCTGATCACCGTTGCCGGCGGCGTTCTCACCGTTGTGGGGGTCGTGGCGTACACCACAGGCAATGCCAATCTCAGCCTGCCGACCATCTTTTACGGGATTCCGATCCTGCTGGGGGGACTCGCGCTCAAGTCTTCTGAGCTCCCACCAGCACGACGGGTGGTACCCGCTGCCACCTTCAAGGCCCAGCGTGATGGAGCCCCCCCTGAGCTGGTCAAACTTCTGGCGGATGTGACCCGCTGGCGCTATGGCCAGAAAGCCCATCTCGAATCCTCCCTTGAAGCCCTCAAGCTTTGGGATGAGGACACCCCTCCCCAGCTGCTGGAAATCGAGGAATTCAGCAAAGCAGAGAGCTATGGCCTGCGGCTGCGCTTTTCGCTTGGTGCCGTTGGTCTGGAGCGCTGGCAGGAGAAACAAGAGCGACTTGGACGTTTCTTCGCCAAAGGGCTACAGGCCAATCTGCACGAGGTGGATCCCGATCACATTGATCTTCTCCTCCTCAGCGACGCTGTACCGCCCACAGGTCAGCATGGGGGGCAGTGAACGGAATCGATGGCCAGCGATGACGCCCTGAGGGTCTCCGTCCTCAGTGAAGCCCTCCCCTATATCCAGCGGTTCGCCGGTCGGCGAATCGTGGTCAAGTATGGCGGTGCCGCCATGGTCCACGCCGAGCTGAGAGAAGCGGTGTTCCGCGATCTTGCGCTGCTCACCAGTGTCGGAGTTCAACCGGTCGTCGTCCACGGTGGCGGGCCTGAGATCAACACCTGGCTCAAACGTCTGGACATTCCGGCCGAATTTCGAGACGGCCTACGCGTCACCGATCCCGACACGATGGATGTGGTGGAAATGGTGCTGGTGGGCCGGGTCAACAAGCAGATTGTGAACGGCCTCAACAAGCTCGGGGCACGGGCCGTGGGCCTGAGCGGCAGCGACGGCGTACTGGTGGAAGCACGCCCCTGGGGGGACGGCAGTCATGGCCTAGTCGGCGATGTGGCCCGGGTTAACCCCGAAGTACTCGAGCCCTTGCTGGAGAAGGGTTACGTTCCGGTGATCTCCAGCGTGGCGGCCACCAGAGCAGGAGTGGCCCACAACATCAATGCCGACACAGTGGCTGGAGAACTAGCGGCAGCCCTTGAAGCAGAGAAACTGATCCTTCTCACCGACACGCCTGGCATCCTTCGAGATCGGGACAACCCCGAATCATTGATCCATCAACTGCGCCTCTCGGAAGCCCGACAACTGATCGAAGACGGCATCGTGGCTGGGGGCATGACTCCGAAAACCGAGTGCTGCATCCGGGCCCTTGCCCAGGGGGTCGCCGCAGCCCATATTCTCGATGGCCGCGTGCCCCACGCCCTCCTGCTGGAGGTGTTCACCGACGCGGGAATCGGCACGATGGTGATGGGACGCGGTTGATCGATGAGCTTGCCCACGGCCTTGGCTGAAGCAGCCCTGGAACGGGGCGATTACGGCCAATGCCTGGAACTACTGGAACCGCTCACACAGGATCGGCCGATCTCGGATCCTGAAGGGGCCCGCATCCGGATGTTGATGGTGACCGCCTGGATGGGACAAGGCCAGGAGGAGAAGGCACTCAGTACCTGTCGCCTGCTCACCCGCTGCCGCGACACAGACCTGCGGAACCGCGCCAAACAACTGCTGGAGGTGCTTGAGGCACCGAGCCTGCAGCGTCCTGCCAGCTGGTCGATGCAACTGCCCACGCTCGACATGGATCCCACCATGGGTGGAGCTCCTGCCTCAACGCGGCGCAGCAGACGGAAAGGACCACCACCGCCGCCGCCGCCACCGACCGGGCCCACCAAGGCAGCGGCTCCAGGTTTCGCCGTGCTTGTCATTGCTGTGCTGGTGGCGCTCACCCTGCTGCTGGGGGGATGCGGGCGCCTAAGCACAGAGATCGACCTGGTGGGACCGAATCGGATCCAACTGGGCTGGAGCAGTGATAGTGGCACCGGCCGTCTACTGCCATGGCAGACCGCCTTCGCGAAGGAGCTACACAGGGGGACTTGGCCGTGGCAACCGCAGACGAGCGGTTTGCAACAGGGGAGCCAACGCTTCCAGGCACCTGTACTGAGAGCTGCGGCAGCCGAGCAGCTACTCAGCGACACGATCGCAAGCGCTGGAGAGGCCGCGGGCCTGCAGCTTCCGAAACCAAGCCTGCAGCTGCATGAGCGCAACTGGCTGATCGGGGTGCAACAGCGCCTCGAGCTCGATGTCGATCTCAAGCCCCTGAAGGATCTGCCACTGCCAGACCTGAGCGTGAGCATCAGCCCGGTGCCAGGGCAAATCAACAAGCGAAGGAGCAGCCCCCTTTCGGCCGTCACACACAACACACGATTGGAGTGGCCCCTGCAGCCGGGATCCCACAATCAGCTGACGCTGCAGTGCTGGCACTGGAGCCCGCTTGGCCTCGGCACAGTGGTTGTGCTGTTTCTGCTGGGGTTCAGCCTGCTGTTGCAGCAACTGCGCCTGAAGCTTGGTTTCGGCTATCCGGAACTGCCCTCCTGAGCATCCAACAACCGCCATTGCAGGCTCAGAGTTGAAGAGGGTCTGGATCCACCGCAAGCGCCACATCAGCGGGAAGAGCATCCCAAAGGGCAGAGCCGGGAGGGAGGGGCAAATCACTACCGGCAGGACCATGAAGCAGCAGTTGCCAGCGACTGCGACCGGCCACCCGGGCCACCGGTGCCGGTGCAGGCCCGAGCAGCCACCAACCTGCCGCGCTGCAAAGCGGGCGCAAAGACTCGGCCACCAGACTCGCTGCTGTGGCCGTAGCCGATGCCGATTCGCCTGAAAGACGCAACAAGCAAGCACGACTAAAAGGCACCAGACCGGCTTCACGGCGCAGAGCCACTTCCTCCTCCAGGAAGCGTTCGTAGCGCCCATCCACCAAATGGCGAATCACCGGATGGTCAGGTGAATAGGTTTGAACCAACACCCGACCCGGACGCTCGCCACGGCCTGCCCGCCCTGCCAGCTGAAGCAACAATTGCAGGCATTGCTCACCGGCGCGCAGATCCGGTCGGTGCAACAGACCGTCCGCAGCCAGCACAGCCGCCAGGGTGACGCGGGGCAGATCCATTCCCTTGGCAAGCATCTGAGTGCCCACAAGCACGTCAGCCTCGCCAGCGGCGAACTGCTCGAGCAGACGCCGGTGGCCATCACGGCCACCGGTGGTATCACGATCAAAGCGGAGCAAACGCAATCCCTCCAATTCTTCGGAGAGACGTTCCAGCACTCGCTGGGTACCGGCGCCGAAGGGTTTGAAAGCCAGGGAGCCGCAATGGCTGCAACTGGACTCCATCTCGGCCCGATAGTCACACCAATGACAACGCAACCACTGATGTCCAGGGCGACTGCCATGAACGGTGAGGGCCACGTCACAGTGAGGACACTGAACCACCTCTCCACAGCTACGGCAGCTGAGGAAACTGCTATAGCCGCGCCTGGGCACGAGCACCACAGCCTGCTCTCCGTTCTCCCGTAAACGGGCTAGCCGCTCCATCAGGGCACGGCTAATCAAACGCTTGTGACCATCCGCCAGCTCCGCGCGCATGTCGATGACATGCACAGGCGGCAGTTCCTGGCAGGAGATCCGCCGCGTCAAACGCGCTAGGGCCAAAGGACCAGCAGGTGACAGCTGGGTCCAGGTCTCCAGCGAGGGCGTGGCACTGCCCAGCAGGACCCGCCCGCCGAGAGCACGCACCCGCTCCAGAGCCAGATCACGGGCGTGATAGCAGGGCATCGGTGACTCCTGCTTATAAGAACTGTCGTGCTCTTCATCGAGCACGATCAGACCCAGTGGATCGAGCGGAAGAAACACCGCCGAGCGGGTCCCCACAACCACCAAGGGAGCACTCTGCTGCTGTGCCGCTTCCAGGCTGCGACGCCAGGTAAGGACTCGCTCGCGATCGCTGCAACCGCTGTGATACTCAACAACCCGGGCACCGAAGCGACGACGACAGCGATCCACCAGTTGGGGAATCAGACCGATTTCAGGAGTGAGGACCAAGGCATGGCGGCCAGCCTCCAGCTCTTTGGCCACCAGCTGGAGATACACCTCGGTCTTGCCTGACCCGGTGATCCCCCACAGCAGCATTCCGCCACCCTCAGGCTGACGAGAGAATGCCTCCACAACCTGCTCCTGCTCCGCCGTGAGCGTGCGTGGACTCTCGAGCGCAGCTCCAGAATCAGGAGTAACTTGCGAGCTCACTACTGCAGCAGGGGAGGGACGCTGCTCCCTCTGGACAAGGCCACGCTGCACAAGGGCTTGAACCAGAGAGCCACTAAAGCCCTCCGCTAACAACTGCCGCTGCCAGCTCCCCCCCGTTGTGATCAACACATCCCACAGCTCTTTCTGACGTGCTGGCAACACCGGCTGTGCTGAAGACGCGTCATCGGTTTCGATCGCGCATGGCTGGACCCACCACATCCGCCGCTCCGCCGCCTGCCGACGAGGTCGCTGACCCAACCAACCGGGAGGCAAGGCAGCCTTGAGCATCCGGAACGGACTGGTATGGCAGCGCTTGGCCATGGCATCAAGCCAATGGCGCCAGATCGGATCCACCGCTGCGCTTTGCACAAGAGCCTGAACCGGCTGCAACGTTGGTTCGATTGTCTCTGAAGTGACCACCCGACAGGCCACCACCAATCCCTGTAAGGGCCGACCTCGCAGCGTCACGCGCACGAGATCGCCGATGCCAATGCCGAGCTGGTGACGATCGCAATAGCTGAAAGCACGACCATCCCTGCCGGCCTCGAGCCACACATCCACCTCAGTGATCGGCGCGGTTGCCTGCCTAGCTGTCACCATCGCCTCCATCGCTTGATGCTGCAGTGGGGTTGCAGGTGTCGCAAGTTTTTTTTAAGATAAAGAAGTTGGACAGCACTGCGCTGTTGTCGGAACCAAGCAGAGTTCCGTCCAGAGGGAAGACACGAAGCTCGAGCAAGGGATCCATCCCAATGTTGATCGACCGGTCTAAGAAAGCCCCTGACAGCCCTGCATCGGCCCAAGAATCCAGTCAAACCTTGTTGATTCAGTTGCGTCACCGCTTCTCCTCGGTACCGAAGAACGCCTGAACATTTGTCATCGCTCACCAACCGTCCACCGAGCCGGTTTTTGAGTGTCGTACTGCTAACCCCGCTGCCCCTTCTGCCGTTATGAGTCCTGCTGCGAGCAAAACAGCACAGGCCAAGCCCAAAGCCGCTGCTAAGCCGTCGATCATGATGCTGGCCGACTCACGCGGCAAATCCAAGGTCGTCAAAGCTGCCAGTGCAGCCAAGGCAGAGGCCAAGAGCAAAACCAAAGCTGACGGCAAGACCCGCTCCAGCAAAAGCAAAACATCCGATCTCCCTGTAGGAACTGACTTGAAAGCCGCCGCTGACCAACTGCTGGCCGCTGCGGACGGCAAGAGCAAAGCCGCCAAAGCGACCAAAGGCACTGCCACCAAGGCTGCCGCCAAGACCAGTAGTGCTAAAGCCACAACAACCAAGGCTGCCGCCTCAAAAGCAGCCACCGCAACGACAAAAGCTGCAGATGCCAAGGCTGTCACAGCTGCGGCCACCCCATCGAGCGCCGAGAAGGATGCCAAGGCCAAGGCTCTGGCCAGCATCAAGATCGGGCCCAAAGGCGTCTACACCGAAGACTCCATTCGGGTCTACCTCCAGGAGATCGGACGCATTCGCCTACTGCGTCCGGATGAAGAGATCGAGCTGGCACGGAAAATCGCCGACCTGCTCTACCTCGAGGAACTCGCTGCCCAGTTCGAAAGCGACAACGGCCGCGAACCCGACAACAAAGAGTGGGCGGCGTTGGTCGAAATGCCCCTGATTCGCTTCCGCCGTCGGCTGATGCTGGGGCGCCGGGCCAAGGAAAAGATGGTGCAGTCGAACCTGCGCCTGGTGGTGTCGATTGCCAAGAAGTACATGAACAGAGGCCTGAGCTTCCAGGACCTGATTCAGGAAGGCAGCCTTGGCCTCATCCGTGCCGCCGAGAAATTCGATCACGAGAAGGGCTACAAGTTTTCCACCTACGCCACCTGGTGGATTCGTCAGGCCATCACCCGTGCAATTGCCGACCAGTCCCGCACGATCCGTCTTCCGGTGCACCTCTATGAAACGATCTCCCGGATCAAGAAAACCACCAAGGTGCTCAGTCAGGAGTTCGGGCGCAAGCCGACCGAGGAGGAGATTGCCGAGTCGATGGAAATGACCATCGAGAAGCTGCGGTTCATCGCCAAGAGCGCCCAGCTGCCCATCTCGCTCGAGACTCCGATCGGCAAGGAAGAGGACTCCCGTCTCGGCGACTTCATCGAAGCGGACATTGAGAACCCTGAGCAGGATGTCGCCAAGAACCTGCTCCGCGAGGACCTTGAGGGAGTGCTGGCCACTCTCAGTCCACGCGAACGTGACGTGCTCCGCCTGCGCTATGGCCTGGATGACGGTCGGATGAAGACCCTTGAGGAGATCGGCCAGATCTTCGATGTCACTCGCGAGAGGATCCGCCAGATCGAAGCCAAAGCGCTGCGTAAATTGCGTCACCCAAATCGCAACGGCGTCCTGAAGGAATACATCAAGTAGACAGTGCTTCTTGCAAGCCCTTTAAAGCAAAGGGCTTGGGAGGGGAGTTGACCTTCACCATCAAACTCTCCTCAAGATCTTCTTCGAGGTTCCCGCGCCTTTCAGGCTGAAGGCAAGACCCCAACATGGGGTCTTTTTAATGGTCAATCAGGCGATGCTCCCAGCACGGGAGCTCCAGCAAAGTCTTCTAAGCAATTGGGTGCATGACTGCAGCTCAAGCACCCCAAGACCCCTCAGTCGTTTGATACCGATCAACAACTCATTTGGAGTGTCAACGGAAGGCAGAAACCACTTATGACAGTGAAGCGAAACTGCCGATGAATGGAATTAAGCCGCGTCGACCGCATCTCCCTAGCGCATCGCTGGCTCCCGAGACAAGACATTGTGCTCATGCTGGAGTGCGCCTACAGAGGCATCTCAGAAGACAGCCAAGATGGTGAGTTATTGATGAAGATGGAGAGCTGGATCGAAGGTGCATGTCGACTCTCAGAACACAACATGAAAAACCTTCTGGCGCGAGTGAAAGAGTTTGCAGTAGAGGAGCGCGCAGACAAGTTCTAAACAAGACGAGTGCACTGATGTGCACAGACCTCCACACGCGATAGAGAGTTCACCTCAAAGTCTTTTGATAGCAGCGAGCAGGTCATTTGCAGGAGAGAGCAAGCAAAAGAACCGTTATGAGAGAAGAATAGAACCAATCGCCAATGAAACCGAATCGAGTCGTCCGCATCGCACAGGCTCACCCATGGTTGGCAAGGAAAGACATCTGCCTCATGCTCCACCAGGCGTACGACACATTTTCAGAAGACTGCAAAGGCGAGGAAATACAGATCAACATGGAGAAGTGGACAAGCAACTTATGCAAACTATCCGAATATGAAGCGAGAAATCTTCTTTCACTAGCAAAAGAGTTCTCCGTTGAAGGCATTGAATACAGTCAATATCCATAACAAAGCGAGACTCACTAGCCCAACCGAAGCCACCGCAGGCAACCAGGCACAGACAGCAACCTTTACATTTGCTCATGAAGTTGGGTGAGGGTCCGTAGACAAGTGCTCACCAGTACATAGGTTGGCAGATATGGAGTTTCCCTATGACGAGCTTAATTCATCTGGATGCCCCACTTCACGACGAGATCATTGATTGGTGGCAAGAGAGAGTTGTAGAGCTTGCCCAGAAAAAGATGAACCATGATGCCGCTGCCTTGTTTGCAGAGTTTGAATTAAACAATCGGCTTCTCCTCACAGACCTTAACGACTAGCGCTTACCCATCGATCCCTACAGCAGAAAAACCACCTGCAATCCACTCCTCTTCCAACCGATAAAAGTCCAGGAACCATTCCTTTTTCCAGTCCTCTGGGATGTCCAGACTCCAGAAATGGGGGACGACAAGGCAGGTCACTAGATGGCCTGTGTGGCGGGTGAGCTGACCAGTTTCCTCTAGATAGGGCTTGTCTTCTGGTTGGGGCAAGAGGTGACGACACTGGGGGAGCACCACGAATTGAAACAGGCGCTCCTTATCTCCACCTGTTTCAATATCTGCTTCGGCGGCCTTGGTGAAGTCCTCGATGAATTGTCTGTTGATGTAATCAAGGATGGTCTCTCTACTCCATCGCTGGTCAGGATGGAAATGATCCAAACAGTCACCACTGTCCTCCAGATAGCCACAGACATTCGTAAAGAGCCGAACCTTCTCGTCATCAGGAAGGGCTTCAATCCAGTAAGGGTGGAGACTAAATCTCTGAGTTGCCATAAGGCTCAGTCTATTTTCCAGAGCATGACCTCCACGGCTGCAAGACACACGCTGGAGAGAACACCCACCCCTCTGCCTGACCTTGCTTCGGCGTTGGCAGGGATCACAAAGCCTTTCGCATTACCTCGACGACGCCCCCTGTGAAGCCCCCGAGCAAAACAAGGTTCTTGGTGTCAGCTCAACAGCTGGACGCCTTCTCCATCAACCCCATTGCCTGCTCGATGGAGCTGGGTATAAATGCGCCAGGCGCAGACAAAAAGACCGCCCCTTGTGGAGCGGTCAGATCAGCCAAGTAATCCCCATCACCCGGCCCTTGTCTGCGCCACATATGTGGTACATGGCTTGAATGGTACAAGCTGAACCTTATGGATGGTGTAGCTAAAGCTGCTCTAAAGGTTTTGGTGAACTTTTAATTGGAAGCCCGCCAGCAAGGACCAAAGCACTGCATGTAGTGGTCATCGGATGTAAGTTTGGAAACCCCATCACCCGGCCTGCCCAAAGAGGCAGGCTTTTTCTTTGGAAGACACCAGTGGTAGTGGTGCCTCAAAGAAATCAGAAGCTGGATCAGAAGCGAGACGTCACAGAGGCGAATCGTCAGGATCACCAAATGCAGCGGATGCACGCAGACAGAGCGACGCAAACAAGAGAGACATCAGGAGTGTCAACGCGAATTCCATGCGCAACAAGCGAATTGGGCAAGAGTTTCGCCCTGCCAACAAGGAATGTTTGTTGGATTCACAACCAGACGGAGAACAGCATCGAAACGTTGCCCCCTTGCCTTTCCAGCTGGCTTGGAACGGCAGGAGCACTCGATCATGTGCAGGAGTCAGGCTCCAGCGCATGAAAGTTGGTTGAATACGGATAACCAAAACCGCGCTCAAGCTCTCGAACGATCTCTTCAGCTTTGTAGAGGCCAGAGACCAATTGGCAGTTGTGGCCCTGGTCGCAAACGCGGTATTCGCCCTCTCCCATTCGATGGATCGAGGACCCTCTTGGAGTCAGGGCGATCAGGCAACTCGGTGACGTCATGGCTTGCGTTCAACTTGCGATAGAGAGCAGACAGCAGTGGAGAGAGATGTGGGGCTCCCTCAACGCCGCATCCCGAAGCCATGCAGGACTCGGGACTCCTCTTGTCATGACCCTGACCGGCTTGGTGATGTCGTATCAGTTGCCACATCTCGAGTGCTCAGCCTGCAAAGACTTGGACTCCTTGCCGACGAACGGATTGCCAGAGCAGCGAGCAGCGCTAGAACTAGCCAATCAGTACAAACGTTCTATGTCCACCAAAGAGGCTGCGGCCGCCTTGGGGCCCACAGCCGGTCGAGCAGCTCCCCTGTTTCTCTCGGTGACGCCCGGTGATTTCGTCATCGTGAATCAACAGGCTGACTCCGCCCAACCCCGGAACAGCGATTGGTGGATGGGCCAAGTCATCTTCTGCGAAGGAGGTGCCAGGGACCCCAGGGCGAACAGCCTTTTTCAAATCGCCGATGTCGATGACGGGAGCATCCGATGGGTGAATGCAGACCAGGTGTCCCATGTCCTGCACGGACTAGACGGGCTGAACCCATAGGCCAGGACGCCTTGCCTATGAATCGGCGCCAGATCAGGCCAGCGCCCAACGTTCTGCTCACACCGCGCCTCAGAAGAGCGCGCGGCTTGAATGCCTCCAGAACCTTGGAGGCCTACTGGTACCAAAGGTCTTTGACATGGGTGACACATTCTCTGATCTGCTGCTCCGAAGCCAGCGTCATCTCATCTGACGAGGCCGAATCACGTCTTGCAGACATCTCTCGTAGATGTTCATGGGCCTTCTGACATCGTTCCATCTGCCTGTCCATCACGGCATTCATCACCTGAGCCTCGATTCCTTGACAATCTGAAGGCGAATTCCGCACCGTTGGTTCATCAGGACCATTGATGTATTTCGTCGGGATTCGCCCACCGGTCTTGACTAAACAGCGATCGATTCTTTCCTGATCGACCTCTTCAAGTTGCTCATGTGAATCCTGTCCACGCGTATAAGTAGCCGAGTCATAACCACATTTCCAAGCAGTGGCAAGCAGCACGGCAAAGACAAGTCCGAACCATATCCTGTTCTTCTTCATCCGTTCACAGCTGCTAAATCTGATGGCTAAGAAACGAGAATCAAAAGAGCGATCAACTGTTTTGATCCTTCCATTCTTGCTGCCATCCAGAGAAGCATAGGCTTCGCACCATTCCCATCCCCTCAAGGCGCAAGCGCATCAAACAGCAAGGAGACGCGGCGCATGGCTCAGAATGGAAGCGTGCTCAACAAGCGCTGGTGCGGCTGCGATTGGTTCGATCCATGGCGCTGCTCTGCGTTGGCGACAACAAGCTTGATCTCGAAGCCTCAGCAGAGACAGCGACAAACAAAGACATGATCAGGCAACCATGGGCTCGATCATGGGCTCGATCGCGAAGACAACTGATGATCTCAAAAGCCAAGCGAGCCCCTCATGGCCAATGCTTAGTGCAGCAGCCGATGGAGAATAACAAACACCGAACTGATGACTACATTCATCCCAAAAAGTCTGCACTTAGGTGATGACATCTGCAGGGCACGATGAGGGTGTTATCAAAACAGTTTCTTGATCTCTTGTGGACAGGGGCTGGACGCAGGCCACGCCCCTAAGGTGCAAGCCGGAACCACACATCCCAGTCATGATCAAATGCTTCACAAGCATGATGGGATGTCTGTTGCTGGCGACAACACCCGGCATAACAGCTGAGGCATTCAGCGAACGGCAACTGAACACCGTAGGAACGGAGCTCGCAAAAGGCCTACTCCCGCTTGCCTGCAAGGGCGGCCGATCGATCAGCATGAAAAATCTGGATGAAACAATGATGCTGCAGGCCTTTCTCACGGCCGGCATCAACCCAATGGACATGCCTGATCTCAGAGATGACCAAGCGGGTTACTTCGTGACGGCCATGATCGTTGAACTCTCCGACGGCATGAGTCGTTCCTGCCCTCGCATCGATCGCGTCAACGCCATCTATGGCCTGCTGGAAAGTTTTTCCAAATAAGGCCGGCATACGCGGCAACAACCGTTGGATCAGAACTCAAGGTCTGCTGATCGCTGGCGATCCAGACCAGAGGATTCACACGCAGGACGGAAGTGCCCGCAGCAAAGGCTCAGCACAGCCAGATCCAACAATCACTGGATTGCACAAGGCAACAGCGCGTGCGCATTGGCCGGGGATGGCATCGGCAAGACGCATGCTCAGGCTTGAACTGCTGACATCTTGCCCACCAGATAAAGCGACAAAACAAAGCCCCTAAGGTGTGGCGACATTGGGGGAGGCCGATGAGTTACGAATACCGCGTGGTGGGAGTCAACGTCACCCCAATTGCGGCTCCGGATCCAGTCAAAGCCAGCGAACAGTTGCAGATGTCAAAGGAATTCATCGAAAAAGAGTTCGCCAGCCACTACCAGAGCAGTCAGGCCACCAACACGCCTCTACAAGTTCAGAACCTGCTGAACATCTATGGCAAGCGAGGCTGGGAGCATTACTACGAAGGCCAGATCGGAGATCAGGTGCTGCTCTACTTCCGGCGCGATACAGATCTTGCAGTGCCGTCAGTCGACTTCACAGCTGAAGAAATGGCCACCACCCAGATGCTGGCAGCAGAGCAGCGCCCCTGAGAAGGTGCATCAGGCCGACAGCCTGAGGCGCAGGCGCAACGCCTCAAGATCCGCATGCCAGTGATCTTCAAGACGATGGCCGATGAGCAGATCGGCCTCGAGGCCTAATTGGAAACCAGCGATCACCGCACGGATCAAGGGTTCCAGAGCATCCCCGCGCTGAAGCACAGCGATGGCGGCACTCAACAGAATCCACACGGCCAGTGGAGAACGGTTCTGCACCAGGTTGAAAGCCTGAAGACTCAGTTCACCAAGGGGATCCACCCCAAAGCCTGTGAGCACGTGCACGATTTCGTGAGTTTCCTTTTGGCGCCGCAACACATAGGCGGAATCACTGCAGGGCGACTGAAGCTTCTGGACACGCTCAGGAGTCATGCCCAGCTGACGCAAAAGACTGCCGTACTGATATCCGAGGGAAGCTGGAGGCATCGCCAACAGTTCAGGCAAGCTCACCGAGGCTGGAACCCACTGCGCGGCATAGAGGGCCTGAAGGCGTTGATCCTTGAGGAGCTCCGTCGTCATCCGAGCCGCGAGCGGACTGGACTCGACGTCACCAGACATCGCAAACACATTGGCAAAGCTGGATGGGTCGCGAAGGATCAGGGCCAGGGCAGTCTCAAGGCCAAGGTCCCGCAAAAGCTTGTTCAAAACCTCAGCCGCCCTCGATGCTTTCGGTGAACTCCTGAAACGCACGCTTCAGCCGCTCAACCGGTGTATCCGAAGGCGGGCATTCCTGATTGGTTCGGGTGGTGTACGCCTGAATCAGGCGGGGCTCTGGATCAAGGATCGAGGCCACCGCCGCTTTGAAGAGAACAAGATTCGCCTGGGATGTGAGACCGGAGAGAAACGGACTGAGCATCCAGCCACTACCGCCATCGTCACCCTCCAACGATCCCTTCGGCTGAACCTCCAAGGGCCTCAGCAACTGATAAGCCCGATCACCATCACGGTCGCTGGTGTTCCGTAAGCGGGCGATCACCAATTGACCGCTGCAGAGGAGAAGCAGCTTGATTGTTCCTTCAGCCAGCAAAGGCATAAAAGGGGCATCGGTCACGCCGGCCTGCCCAGGCGGCATCGCTGTTGAGGAAGGATTGCTGCGAACGCCATTCACCACCGGCCCAGGCATGGAAACAAGCTCATCACGACGTATGGCAAATCGTAAAGCTGAGAGCACGACTGCGTAGTCTGGTCGGCTGCTAGTGACTCTCCATGGCCCTCGAGCAACTGCGCATCGCTTCCCGCCGAAGCCAGCTGGCCATGGTGCAGACGAATTGGGTGAAGGCTGAACTTGAAAAGGCCCACCCAGGCCTCGCGATTTCCGTGGAGGCAATGGCCACCCAAGGCGACAAAATCCTGGATGTGGCCCTGGCCAAAATCGGTGACAAGGGGCTGTTCACCAAAGAGCTAGAAGCTCAGATGCTCGTCGATCGAGCCGATATCGCGGTGCATTCGCTGAAGGACTTGCCGACCAACCTGCCGGAGGGGCTGATGCTTGGGTGCATCACCGAGCGCGAAGACCCTGCTGACGCCCTGGTGGTGAATGCGAAGAATGCCGACTACCAACTCGACACCCTTCCTGAAGGGTCTGTGGTGGGCACCAGCTCGCTGCGCCGGCTCGCTCAGCTGCGCCATCACTACCCCCATCTGGAGTTCAAAGATGTGCGCGGCAATGTGATCACCCGCCTCGAAAAGCTTGACGCCGGCAACTACGACTGCCTCATCCTTGCGGCAGCAGGCCTGACCCGCCTGGGCTTCGGGGATCGCATTCACCAAAACATTCCCAGCGAGATCTCACTGCATGCGGTGGGACAAGGCGCCCTCGGCATTGAGTGCGTGGAGGGCAAACCGGAAGTGCTGGAACTGATCAAAGTGCTTGAGCACGCACCAACCTCCAGCCGCTGCTTGGCGGAACGCTCCTTCCTGCGGGAACTGGAGGGAGGATGCCAGGTGCCGATCGGAGTCAACACCACGATCGACGGCGACACCCTCACACTCATCGGCATGGTGGCCAGCCTCGATGGCAAGCGTCTGATCCGTGAGCAACAGAGCGGCACGCTCGCCGAAGCCGAAGCAATCGGCAAGAAACTGGCCGACATCCTCAAATCGCAGGGGGCCGGGGAGATCCTCAAGGAGATCTTCGACACCGTTCGCCCCCAGTGATAGGCGGTCTCAGCGCGTGATCAGCACAGGCGTGCCCACATCCACCAGTTCATACAGCTGATGAACGTGGGCATTCAGCATGCGCACACAACCGTTGGACACTGCTGCACGGATTTTCACCCAGTGGGGCCAGGGAGTGCCGTGAATTCCGAATTGATTCTCACCCTGCTGCAGAAAACCAATCCAACGATGCCCAAGCGGTCCACCTCGACCCGTCACCGGATTTACCTCGCCTGATTTGGTGCTCTGGTACTGCGGATTGACGCGCATATTTTCCACGCGGAACAGACCCGTTGGGGTTGGAGTCTTGGGGTCACCGATTGCAACAGGCCAAAGGCCGAGGCGCTGACCGTTGCGAATCACGCTGATCCTGCGGCTGTTCAAATCGAGATGAATCCTGGTCGCGGTCAGCGCTGGCAAGGCGGCCACCTGCTTCTCACTGGCAGCAGCAGAGGGTGGCGACACGACCGGCAGGGCCGCTGCAGCCACCAGAACGGCTGCAGACGAACGAACAAGCGCCACAGCGAAGATTGACATGAGACCAATGAGACCCGCTGGTCTCAAGCTAAATATCGCTCAGAGAAAAAGCAGCTGCGACGGTCTGAAGACAAAACAAAGGCGGGGTCTCCCCCGCCCACAAAACAATCTGGACAAGCTGGTCAGACTCAGTCGACCAGCTTGGGATCGATCTCTGCCAGATAACGGGCCTCACAGCTCTTGATGATCTCAACAGCCTTGTCGTTACCGAAAAAGCCATTGACCGTGCAGGTGCCAGGCTTCTTCAGATCCTTGTAGTGCTGCCAGTAGTAGGTGGTTTCCTTCTTCCAGTGCTCGCCGAGGTCCTCAAAACTCTTGATGTGATCCATCCGCTTGTCATCGGCCAGCACAGCGATGACTTTGTCATCCACCTCACCACCGTCATCGAAGGTCATGATGCCGATGATCCGAGCCTCCACCACGGAGCCGGGAATCAGAGGTTCAGTCACGCCCACGATCTCGATGTCGAGAGGATCACCGTCCTCATCCCAGGTGCGAGGAATGCATCCGTAGGCGAAGGGGTAAGCCAGGGAGGAATAGCCAACGCGGTCCAGCTTGAGGTGACCGGTTTCGGTGATCAGCTCGTATTTATTGATCGTGTTGGAGTTGAGCTCCACGATCGTGTTCAGGCGCAGCTCCGCCTCATCAGCGAATGCCGGCAACACATGCAAAAGATTCGGCATGCTGCGGCTCGGAGCCTGGTCGAGATTGGCCATGGGGGGCGTTGGACAGCGCCGCGCATCCTACGAGCCACCCCCGATGACCCAGGCCTGCTGCCCACCGAACAGCTCAAAACTTGGCCTCAAAAGCACAAACACCATCGCCAAGATCAAAAGAAACCCACGGCTGGAAACAGCAGCGCATAGGGTTGAATTCCTCTCACCAGACCCAGCAGGACGAATGGTGGATCTCTACCTTGCTGCCAGGCTGCACAATCGAATTTCCAACAAGGAGTACAAGTCTCTGTTGCTCAGTCAAGACCTGGATCAGCAGGAACAAAAACTGCGCCAGAGCCTGCTGCGCTTGATCGAAACCGGCTCAATTCGACTCGAACCGGACGTCGCTGTCAGTCCGGCTTAAGAGCGCTAGCCGTGAGGTGGCTTGCTTCGCCGCCGCTGCCCCCTGATGCTGATCACCACCACTCCAACGGTGGAAGGCCAGAGAGTGATTCACGACCGCGGTCTGGTCACCGGAGAGGCGATCATTGGCGCCAATCTGTTCCGCGACATGCGCGCAAGCATGCCAGACATCGTGGGTGGGCGTTCCAAGGCCTATGAGGAGGCCCTGGCAAAAGCACGTCTGGCCGCCACAGACGCGATGGTCAAACACGCCATGAGCATGAACGCCAATGCCGTCATCGGCGTGGACCTCGACTACGAGGTGTGCGGAGATGGCGGGATGATGATCTCCATGAGCGGCACCGCCGTGCTGCTCGATGGCCAGCCACCGAAACAAGACCTGCCGCCAATCAGCCACGAACGGCTGCAACGCCCATCCATCCTGCAGGGATAAAAAAATGAGCACAATCGCCCAAAGCCAACCCGCCTGACCTGCCCCATCCTTAGTCCACGGGTCCCACCGCTTGGTCGGGATGGGGGCAGAGTCGAGGGTCACACCTCGACTTTTTTATGCGCAGTTGAAACGTCCAAGTTCTCAGCCGAAGGTCTTGCCATTCCAGCCCCAGGCAGTGGCCTTGACGTCATCAAAACCGATATAGATGCGATTGGAGGGAATACCGGTGCGCTTGCTGATCAAGTCGCAAAATGCCTTGGTCATCGCCGGCGGTTTCAAGGCTCCGATCGACTTGACCTCCACATAAGCGCAGGGATCGCAGCTGCCGGCAAAGGTCATCGGAACCCCCGTCTCCAGCAGAGTCATCACATAGGCCTCAGGCTTTCCGGTCTGCTCCGCGAGGGTCGACGAGAGTTCTTTGAGGATCCCATCAGCGTCGTCCAGCGATGACAACGATGTGCGGACGTTAATCAGGGGCACCGACGATCTGGCGAGGATGCTCGCATCCTGCCATCGTCATTCAAGAGAACAATTCGGGGCACAGTGTTTCTCTCTGATTACACCCAACGGGAAGCAGAGCACGTGTTGGCCGCCATGCTCAGCATCACCCCGGATAACGGCAACCCCCATCACCCGAGCAAGGGATTTGCCCTATCAGTGCGGGATCACCTTCTTCAACATCCGGAGATCGCGCTCTCCGGCTTACCAGCCAGCACGCCTACAGCCCTAAACCGCAGCCTGAGCCAACCACACAAGGCCCGACAGGCCATGCAGTTGCTCGTGTTAATGCCCTATCTCAGTGGCGATCTAGACAGCGATGCAATCGGCAGGGTGGAGGCCTATGCCGAGGAGCTTCGTCTTCATCCCGACAGCCTGAACGACCTGAAGCTCATTGGCGAAAAACGTCTAAAAAAAGCACTCTTTGACTATGGCCGCCGCGCCCTGAATGCATTTTTCCCAGGCAATGCCTTGCAGCAAATTGCAGCATCCTTGCGCGAAGCGCACACGATGCTTGGCGACCGCAAACAACTGGACCGTTATCTCGCCTTAGAACATCAACCTCAAGGCAGTCTGGGGCGAACGATTTACAACTTCTACACCGATCGTCGCTTTCACTTCCCTGGGGAAATGGGAAACCTTGGTGAATTCGCTGTCCGTCACGACTGCGTTCATATTCTCTGTGGTGCCAATACGGATATGAAAGGAGAAATCGCTGTTGGCGGGGTGGAGGCAGGGATGGCACGCACGCCCTATGGCTGGGAAATGCTGGCAGAGGTGATCATCGATTTCCACATGGGGATCGCCTGGAGCCTGCCACCAGGAATTGCCCCTGGCACCATGAATTTCGACCCTGAGATGGTGAGCAAAGGGCTGGCCATGGGGGGCGCGATGCACTGCGATCTACTCAGTGACTGGAATTTCTGGGATGACATCGAGACGCCTTTGCTCGAACTGCGCCAACGATTCGGAATCAACGGCGTCTCAATCATCGACATGCCAGCACCAGGAGACCACCCCAATGCCACATCCGTGTATTGGTCATGCGCGTGAAGATCTGCGGCATCCGTAGTAGCGCCGATGCCCTACTAGCAGCCCACTTGGGCGCCGATGCCATTGGTGTACTGGTAGGGCAAGCCCATCCGAGCCCAGATTTCATTAGTGCGCAGCAGGCCCACTCCATTCTCAGAGTGCTCCCCCCGTTCGTGAGCGGTGTGCTGGTCAGCCATGCCAGCGACCCTGAGGATCTGCTGATGCTGATCGAACAAGTGCAACCGACGGCGGTGCAGATCCACAGCATGATGCGTGTGGAGTGTGTGGCAACGGTGCGTCGCCGGCACCCAGGGCTGACTCTGCTCAAAGCGGTCCATGTCAACGGAGACGAGCCGCTGGCCATGGTTCGCCGCTATGCCGATCTGGTGGATGGGGTGGTAGGCGACAGCTGCAACGACGCCACGGGACAGGTGGGTGGCACCGGTCTTACCCACGACTGGGGATTGAGCTCCGATCTGGCCAAGCAGACCAAGCTTCCCTTCCTTCTGGCCGGAGGGCTCACTCCTGAGAACGTGAAGGAAGCCATCGCCAAGGTCAGGCCCTGGGGAGTGGATGTGAACAGCGGCGTGAAGGGAACCGATGGATTCAAATGCCCCAGGCGAATGAAAGAGTTCATCGGCCGTGCCCGCGACCGTCCTCATGCCTAGATCAGCTTGGCGAGAGCCCTGCTGTCGTGGTCAGGGCCGATAGCGTGACATCAGCTTTTCGTTCAGTCGCCGTGTTGAGGCCCAACGATCCACGCTTCTGGAGAGCCCTTGTCGGTTTGGTGTCGCTTGCAGTGAGCTGCACGTTGGCCTGGCTGATCCTGCAGCTCTGAAGCCAAAAGCCTGTCAAAACCCTCAAGCAGCAAGCTTGCCGGGGGACGGGTTCACGCCCCCCCGCACAAGCCTTACAAAGGCGATGCAAGCAACAACAACGCTGCTTGGCTCTAACGCTGTCATTCGCTTAGCGCTCTTAGCGCTGAAGACTCAGGCCTTGACCTTGCGGAACTGGCGAATCTCACGCCCCAGCTCCCTGATGCCATACAGGATGCCGATCAGCGTGAGCGTTGAGACGCCCGTAATCACAGCAGTGTCCCGCAACGCCGATGGATCAGCGATCAGAGACGAGATCGACGAGGTGAAGACGGACATAGCAACACCAGAGGAGCTTCTGTCTTGTTAGCAACGGTGGTTCAATTCAAATCAGTACACCGCGTGTTATCCATGCGGATCGCGATGGTCCGACGCCCGCTCACCGCCCTGGGCCTTGGCATCCTGCTCGTGCTGCCGGCGATCGCGAAGACTCCCAGCACCGAGCGCAAGCCTCGTGCTGGCTTGAATCAGGCCCCTTTGCCATCGGTGGAATCGCTGCTGGACAAGGTGCGGGACTTCCGTCCCGATATCGCCAGTGGCAAAACCTATGGAACCTATGTAGGCGCGCACCACAAACTGCTGGGCTTGTACTGGCGCCAGGTGGCCCGCGATCGCGTGGAGGATCTACCACTGGTGACCCTGATGGGACGGAACGGTCGCTTCTCCGGCTGCGGCCGCAGCCGGAGCGTCAATGCCTACTGTCCGGAAAGCAACGAGATCATCCTCAGCACCCGCGGGATGCCCCGCTCGCAGCGCTTCTCCAACGTCAGTCGACACCTGCTTGCCCTCACGGTGCTGGCCCATGAATGGGGGCACCATGTCAATCACCACAGCAACCGCGGCAGCTACAGCAAGCGAGAGGAGGATGCGGCCGATTGGCGCGCTGGACGTTATCTGGCATGGCTGCTGGACAACGAGGCGCTTGGGGTCAAGGACTTCACCGATGCAGCCAATCTCTTCTTCAGCATCGGCGATTTCCACATGGAGTCACCTCACAACAATCCGAAAGCCCGCTATGAGGCCTTCATTGCCGGCGTTGGCAGCGAACTGAAACCCGGTCTGCGCCGTGGCGGCTGGACCATGGACACACCGGAAACCTTCTCGCGGGTAACCAACAGGAAAGGCAACAGACGCGGCGAAGACGACAAGCCTGCAGGACCCAAGACCGTGAGGGCAGAGGTCTACCGCTTTGAAATTGAACGGGGGGGCCAGATCGCAGGCAACGTCTTCGGCGCACTTCTCGGGGTGGTCAACTGCGGCATCGGATCGGCCTCATCCTGCGCGAACTCCCTGAATCAACAAGGCAAAGCCAAGCCGGATGGCTGGTACCGCATCCGCACCATGCGAATCAATTGCACACGCAAGGATTTCGATATCGATGGTGACGGCATCCGCCGTCAACCCTTTCAGGGAGACCGCAAAGGCCAGGCCGCCGTCATCGCGGCACGCGCCTGCCAGCGACGGTCACCAGGGGCCTAGGGCAATCAGGCACACCTCAATCAGCGTCGCCAAGACACCGCTAGGGAGCACCCATCGACAGCCCGCAGGATTGCGTCAAGGGTGTAGGCAGAGCCCTAGGAAGGCGCCATGATCCATGCACGCAAGAGCGACACCATGAATGGCAAGCTGCTGGTAATGGCGATGCTGCTCTCGCTGCTCGCGGTAGCCATCTACGAATCAGTTCTGGTACGGGGGCTGAGCCCAATTCACTGACCCGATCGTCTAAGACGACCTCCATGATCTCGCTCCTGCTCAACCTTCTCTGGCTGCTGCTTGGAGGTGTTGTGATGGCTCTGGGCTGGTGGTTGGCGGGCCTGCTCTGTGCACTCACGATTGTTGGTTTGCCCTGGGCGCGTGCCTGTTTTGTGATTGGCAATTTCGCGCTCTGGCCTTTCGGTCAGGAAGCCGTAAACCGACGTGAACTAAACGGTCGCCATGATCTGGGCACAGGGCCCCTGGGGTTGGTAGGCAATGTGGTGTGGTTCGTCGTGGCTGGCTGGTGGCTGGCGATCGGTCACCTCAGCTCAGCCCTGGCCTGCTTCGTCAGCATCATCGGCATTCCCTTCGGAATCCAGCACATCAAACTGGCTCTGATTGCCCTTGCGCCGGTAGGAATGACGATTCAACCGATCACAAACAAGCGCTAACCTATTGATAACGACAGGAACGGAATCCTGAGGCTTTAATTCCTGCGCGAAAGGAAGCGCCTGTGACTGATCTCACGCCACGGAGTGATCGATGGCGGGAAGCAGAGCAAAGCCTCGCCATAGCTTCAAAAGCATGCCAAATGAAAACCGCCATGAAATGCATTCCCGACTCCGTGTCCGGAGAACGCCTGGCAGCCTTTGCCGCGAATGCACCCTGGCAAGGTGATGACGACAGCACAAGTGACTTGGCCAAACAGGTGCAATACATCTGCAATGACCTGGAGCTCATCCTTGGCGAACTCGATAGCGCAACCTTTGGGGGCGTTGGGCAGCATCAACAACGCGCGCTTCAGGGCAGCAAAACTGCTCTGAGAATCGCAATGCATCAGCTCCGGCAAACAACGGATTCCAGGCATGCCAAGACCAAACAACGACTCAGACACACCGCTTGACATTGTTGAAGTGCTGACTTAACCCACCTTGACGTTGCTTGATCACCACGGTGTGGTGAGAGCAAACCGCAAATCGTCTTGCGATGGAAGACCCCAGAAAAGACGACCTTCTCATCGACAAAGCACTGATGCTGAGCTATCGGCGGCATCGCAACGACTCGCTGCAAAATCTCTGTTTCTGCGATGCCTGCAAAAGGATCCGCACCAAGATCAACCTGCTCAACATCACCGATATTCGTCACGCTTTAGGCAAAGCCTGCTGAGAGCGATATGGACCCTGACGTGCGCCAGTTCGTGATTCTTCAGTTACTGGTGATCGTGGTGCCGGTAGGGACCCTCTTTGCCATTTGGATCGCGATGCTGGGGCGAGAACGTCGATGACTCGCCTTTGACTGAACCGCCGATTCCACCCATCGATCGACTGAAGCTTCCCAAATTGTGAAAGCTAACGGCACCAGTGCTCAGCACAACGCACTGGGGCGCGTATGCAGCAAAGATTGCTCAAGAGCCGGCGCGTTGACATCCTGATCAGACGCAACGGGTTGGTTGCGATGGACAGAGAGATGAGAACTGAAGCGGTGGTTCATTGGACACTGATTGAGGCCATCTCCACCCTGATCAAGAGCAACAGACTTCTGCCCCAGGGGATTGCTCCCTTCAGCATCTGAGGAAATCACAACGCTCTAGAGGAACATGAGCGAGCTGCAGGTCAGCAGAACAAGGACTGAATCAAGCCAGCCCAAATGATCCAAGGTGAACGAAAGGTGAACGTCAAGTACCACACCTGGGGTGGACTCGACGCTCAAAACGGACAACGGAAAGAACAGCAGCTGATGGAGAGCAGACCAAACGCTTGACGAGAAGAGATCGATACTGCATTAATAGATTAATCGGAGCTCTAAAGGATGCTTACTGGATCTGATCTACTGACCAAAGTCAAGGACTTAGGTGATGTCTCCAAGACAGACCTAGCCACTGCATGTGGCTATGTGTCTGACAAGAAGGATGGTGGCCAGCGTGTAAACTTCACCGCTTTCTACGAAGCCCTCCTCAATGCCAAAGGCATCGACCTTGGCACCGGTTCAGCCGGCATCGGCAAAGGTGGGCGAAAGCTTTCTTATGTGGCCACTGTGCAAGGAAACGGCAATCTTCTGATTGGCAAGGCCTACACGGCAATGCTTGACCTTGAGCCTGGCGACACCTTCGAAATCAAGCTCGGTCGCAAGCAGATCAAACTGATTCCCACTGGTGCCTCTGACGAAGAGGGCGGCGAGGAATAATCCTCCATCTACTCTGGCGTTCCTTTGATGCCCCCTGTTGACGCCTCAACAGGGGGCTTTTGACGACTGAAGCCGGCCAATCGTGCCCAGCCACGACAAAATGATTTACCGATTCACGACAGCCGGAGCAAAAGCATCATTAACAAAAGGCCAGTACTGAGTTCAGATCAATTTGAGCGGGCTGTTGCCGCCGCGACATTGACCACTGACGAAGAAGCATTGATCGACTTTGTGAGGTACACCGGAGTGATCGATGCACTGATCCTCAGGAAAGGTTTGTCCTTACCAGCCAAACCACCAGCGCTCTGTCTGCTCGCTGATGCATGCGAAAAACTGGGCACCGTGATACCTGATCACTATGCACAGATCATGCGTTGGTCTGCAGAGATCAGCCCTGACGCCATTGCTTGGAGAGGAAATTTGGTTTGCAGTCTTGCCTACAACAGCGATGGCATCGAGCTGTCACCCAATGCAGGCACGGCTTTGTATCACACCTACGTTGTTCATCAAGAACTGTTTACAGGCTTAGGTTTTTAATCGGTCCCATCAGTTTTGAAGCCTACAAACCAAGCAAAGCCCTGGCCAAGCCTCTACAGGATGCACGAGTCGGATCTCATCGCTCCCAAGCCAGACAAACCAGAGCACAGGCACCGATATCAGCCAGGGCACAAGCCCATTGGTCAATCAAGATATTTCACCAGGCAAGCTCCAGACCATCCCCGGTACTGAATCTGATTCGCAACAGCTCGCACAAACCTGACCTTATAAGAATTCACTCCTGTGACATATTGATTTACCAATCTGGAACAACCAATCCATTTATAGCCGGGAGGATCTGCCCTCACAACACACAATCCTGGCCGACTCCCCCTTGGCAATTGACCAATGACATCATTGGCTGGGGTGGGCGTGTATCGAACCAGCCTTTACTCCAACACATGCTCACCGGTGGATTGCAGAATGATTGAATCACCTATCGCAAAGCACTGAGCGCAGACATCCAAGTGCAGACTGGCGCGATGGAGAGACTGGGATGAAGCGCAAGCCATGCACCTCTCAGCAGGCATGAATCACTTCTGAGCTGGGAGCTCACGTGCGCGTCTTGATCGACCACAGGCAAGCCTGCGCCATGCAGATGCCATGACGTTGGGGATGGAACTGCGCAGCTGGGCTTGAGCCAAATCAAGCCTATGTGGTGAACACAAGGGAATCAAAAAGCGGAGACTGACCAAAGGGGCAGCAGCGTTGGGACTTGACAGATCCGTCGGCGGCTCCTGAATGGAACCGCCCACAGGGTTAAACCGAATGTTGGATCAGAAGCTTGAGCGCCTATTTCAGGACGCCGAAGAGCATCTGCGTAATCAAAGCTGCCGTTCGAGGTATGAGCGTTCAGTCATTCGATTGCCAGATAGCCGTCGCGGCATCTGGTTCGGAGACGACAAGCGAGCAGCCTGATCAACGCACCGCAGCAAAGAACTCGTGAACACGCTGGCCGTGATGAACAGCGTGTTCACGAGTGTCTGTTAATTGAACCTCAAAAGTTCAGGTAAAGACCAGGTCCGCCTCCTTCAACAAAGAGACGGAAGCCAGCACCGGGAGAGGCATAGCGTCGTTCATAGCGGTAGCGAGGGACATCACCATGGCGACGCAAAGACCTGTTATGACGTTCCAGCTGCCGGATTTGGCGCTGCTGACGGCGCAGCTGTTGCCTGTATTCAGCCTTGGAAGCTGCTTCAGCTGGAGGGGACAGCAAGGCCGTCGACCCGGTGCCAAGGATCAGACCGACGGCTGTCATGGCTGCGATTGATTTGATAGTCATGGCTCTGATGGATTGGATGAAAAGGAGGTCATCCCTCCGATGGCTTCACCCTCTCCACCGATGTGGTGAAAACAAGGTCACACAACTGGTGAAGTCCTGGTGAATCAATCCTCAAGTGGAAACCCCTTCCAGCCTGAGCGAAGGCCACTGGGCCTGTGATCCCGTTTCGGACGTTCAGTCTCAAAACTGAGGATTCAACTTGACCGTTGCGCTGGACGATCTCGGCCGGTCGGATTGAGTCGATGACCAGCTTCGGTTCTGAAAAAAAAGCCGAATCCCTGCCTAGAGGAACTCGGCCGCATCAAGCAACGACATCCATAGATGGTGAATGGCGATGTTGCCACCTACACCAAGAGCGGCAATGAACATGGCAAAGCAAAAAAGCTGAGCATGTTCCGCCCTGCTAGCCGGCGCCCAGACATCAGGCTCAGCAAGGCGTTTCATCCAAGACCAACCTGGGAGAGAATTCCTTGCCCCGTCAGAAGCTCGGTACCGAGACCAATGATGAATCCCATCATGGCGAGACGCCCGTTCCACTGCTCAGCAAAGGCAGAAAAGCCGAAATTCGAATCGCTCATCAGAAACAAAGAAACTTGAACCTTTGTAACAGATCGTTGCGGCCCGGCGCGGATCAAATGCGCTCATCGGCTCACCCTGCTCAGTTGTCCGCCCATCCAGCCGAGCAGATCAAGCCAAGGGCAGCCCAGCAGACGAGCAGCCTGAGCCGGAATTCGCGATCAGCCATTGCGGCTCGTTAGACCAGTCGTAAAGGCCTCGACCCAGGTAGACGCTGTGACAAGAGACAAGAAAAAGCAGGCTCTAGAGGAAATGATCCGCAGGGCAGCCGAAAACCTCAACCTGAGCGAGGAAGAAGCACGCGCTCACATCAATGAGCAGTTCAGGAAGCTCAAAGGCGAGTGAGCAACGAGTCGAGATGTAGCGATGCAGCTCGATCAGCTACTGAATCCGACCTTGATCCAGCTCCCTCAACGCCTCATACGCAGCCCACAGCCCCGTCTGAAAGCTGCAGCTATGACTCTTGTCGCACACTCGATATTTGCCGAGACCTAGAGCATCGATCGTGGATCCCTTGGACGTGCAGCAGATTCGACTCACAAAAGCCATGTTGATCTGATTGGGCATGGGATGGTCTATCGCGACGAGAACACCCAACTCAAACGACCGTTACCCATCTAAATTTCCCTATCCAAAGGTATAAACATCCGCGTACACGCATGGATGGAGCTCAGCAACAAACCCCTTGAAAATATTCAAGACAAGCCGGCTAACCCCATCGTGACGACGATATTGGCGACTCCCCTGCGCGAGATCGAGCCCTGGATCAACTGATGCCTGAGCAAAACAGGATTGCTGCAACATTTTTTTGCCGCAGCATCATTTTCAGAGATCGAGCGCAGTCATCACCGACAAGGTGATGTTTTAGCAATGGCATAGCGGGTCAAGACTTCGGATCGAGCTGGTATGACTTCCGAGGCAATTCAGTGACCTTATGAGGCCCATGTTCTCTGATCGCCTGTAAATAATTGGGATCAGCAGCCAAGTCATCAGCAAACTTGTCATTGACAGCCAACTGGTCATACCAGTGAAATAATCTCTCTTTGAATTCGTCCTCAGAGTAGGAGCGCAGACCTTTTTTGATCTGCATATGCAGGGCATGGTTCTTTTTCTTGACTCCGTCATAAGCCTGCTTATCTGGAAGACGCGTCATTTTGAACTGTCCCTTGTACAGGAACGGTAGCCGCAGAACATGCTTCACCAGTTTCCAATGTTTATTAACAGCGGTCTTAGATTCGCCAAGATCCCAGCCAGAAGATTCAATCTCAGCCATCATCAATTGGAAGCAGATCCTGGTCGCTGTATTTCGACTGATAGTCGCTGAGTCATGAGCAATCTTGAAAACCCCATTCCGTCCCATATGTGGGAAGATTTCAAGGCGTGTGGTTGCACCCAGCGGAGGGCGACTTGTTGTCGCGAAATAGAGACTGCGTGGAAATGAAGCAACCTTTTTAGGCAGAGGCAGCCCCCCTTCCAGTTGAAAGGCTTGCGTCACACGAGGCCCTCCAATCTGAAGCCTATGCATGGTCTGCCCATCTTTATCAAAGGCTTGCCGCGAAACCACCGTTCCTTCAAGGGTGATGAAGTTTCCGGTGAAGCGCTGAAACCAATCCGTCGCACCTGGGATCTCTGTAATGAGCGGGTAAGGGCTCTGGATCTCCTGATGGCTGTCCGTAGCGGTGCTGTCCATTGCATCACCCTATGCAGCCGACGCTCTTCTGCCCGTTGCCAGAGCTAGGGGTATGGCCAAGACTGGCGATGAAGCGCCCCAGAACGAGCTGGACATTGGGAGCCCAGCTTGGGCCGAAGCAGCGGTAAAAAGGGTCACAGCAGACCTTGAGCACGTCTGCAATAGCGGCGAATGAAGAGATGGTGTGCCCATCGGAGGGATGCGCCCTCCAGCCCTCGTCACCGAAAACACTGAATCAGTCCAGGACCCTGCGTCATTGAAGGAGGAGCATCAATGCAGGTTGGCCATCTTGTCGACACTGGAGCCAATCACCTCCACAACAAAGGCCTCCATACCATCAGCATCGATGCCAGGGTTGAGCCGGAACAGGAATGCATTCACCCATGCCGTTTCCTTGTTGTTAGTTTCATGGCCACGGTCTACAAATCCAGGTTTCTGCTTGAAAAGATGCAGCAGGATGTCCAACACATTCTGCGGCGAAAGATTTTCCGGGTCGATCGAGGGCAGAGATTCTCGGACATCTAGAAATGAGATGGAGGCTGTGTAGTCGAAATCCTCTGGAAGCACTGAGAGATCATTGGTGACTGATGGAGGGATCGTAGCGAGAGCCCAAAACTGCAACGAGGGGCTGAAATCATGGCTGCCGCCTTGAGGGCAAAGGCGCTGGAACACTGAAGACAACGCGCAGACCAAGAAGACGATGACGAGGTATCAAAAGTTGTCACTGGTTCGGTTCATTCACCTCTGGCTGTTCGGCTTTCACCCCGCCGAACCCAGTAACCTCGTTTACAATTTAGAAACGTTGGTCCCCACAAAGGACGCAGTTCGATCTCAAACAAGCAACGGGGTTTGAGGCGCTGTCGGTCGTTGCCATGAACACCCTTCTGATGATCAAAGAGAAAGAGATGAAGGCTCGACGCCTCCATCAGGCTCAGCTTTGCTTTGCCGCCCATTCAGAGGGCATTGATTACAGATCAGCTCACCTATCACCTGCGAAGCTTGCGTCTCTAGCGAACTGAGCTGTTGGCTTCATTCAAAGAAACGTTGCCCCGCTCAAAGCGGGGTTTTTTGATTGATCTCTCCAGGTCAATTGAAGTTCGTTTGATACCCATCTGCGTGGAATGATGCAGAGATGGGAATGACTCTCGAACAAGCTGAGCAGACCATCGAACAGCTCTGCAAGCAAGGGGCTCTAGAAGAAGCCACCTTTCGATGCGCTGCGGACATCATTCGCCGATGCGCTGAGGGCAGCAGCAGCTGCCAGGAAGAGTTCCGCCCGATTGACACTGCCGATGCACTGGCTGTCTGGCGACGCGAAGACCTCGCGCGCTGGCAAGACCACCACGACGCGGACGCGTTTGCCGAACGCTTTGGGGTTGGACACGGCAGGTCCTATGGCTGCATCGAACAGATGTTCAGCTGTACCGACTATGAGTTCGTCTTCGATCTCTTGCAGCAGATCCTGATGACGTAAGCCACTGGCTGGCTGACAGACCCCATCCAGCCACTGATCCGCACCAGCCTCAATACAGCCGCATTGCAAGTTTCATGGGTGAGGGGACGGAGAAGTCTTGTCTCTTCAAAGAAGCTGACGCAAAACATCTATTTTCCAATCCGAGATGGGTTCGCTAGATGTCTGCACGGCATCCCATCAAAGACAAGCCACTGCATGGCGGCAGCTGGGTTCACTGTTTCGTGTTCTTGCCATTGATCAGAGAGTTGGTTTAGTGGAGCAGCTTCTGCAGAGGTATGGCCCGCGTTTTGAAGGACTCCTGGATTCCGCTATCGATTGCAACCTTTTCGCTAACGGCATTGGTCTGGCTGGAACTCACTGCGTCGTAATCGCTTGAGCCCGGTGGCGGCTGAAACGGTTCTGAAAGAGAGCAGCATCAATCCAAACTCCACAACGTGTTGGGTCGTTGGGGTGTGGCCCGCTGGTCAGACGCTTGGTCTGCTGATGGCCCGGCAGTGTGTGAAGGTCACAGAGCAGGAAACGGACAACAGGTTGGCCACACCACGAGGGGAACTGGTCTACACCTCAATCCAGTTGGAGTGGGTTGAGGGCAAGGCTTTTCTGAAGCGACAGATGAGCTATTGCTCCTCACTGACTAACCAGCCTTCTCCATCCTTCTGCAGGCGCCAGTCAACGAGATCCTGACCCTTCTTTCGCATAAAGCCAAAGATGGGAACTGCTGACAAAGCGCTGTCGGCTCCCTTCAGCAGAGATACAGAGGTCATGATGTTGCATCGTTGAGATGCCTATTGATGCGGCCCATGGCCAGCCAGTTGGGGAGTGGATCCACGATGGGAGGCATCAGACGTTCCGCGCTACGGCGTGCCCATTGCGGGCTTTGGATTACGACGAGTCGCAGATGAAGGAGAGCGACGTGGAGAGTCGAGAGCAGCGTGCGGTACTGCTTTACGACTGCTGATCAGGGCAGGCCAATCAAAACGCCCACCAGCGCAGAAACCAGTGAGCAACTTGGGAAATCGAATGGAGCCAAGGAGACTCGAACCCCTGCCCCCCTGCATGCCATAGAGGGTAAATAAGCCTCATAAACTACTGCTATCACTGGGCTCTTCTTTATTTAATACAAATTGTATGCGCAGAAAGATGCGCAGATTTGTCCTATCCTTTCCTCAGTGGCAAAAGGTATTTTGTCGACTCTTATTTCCGCATGACTGGCCATGGCACGCGCCACTACGGAAGAGACCACTAGTCGGATTGATCAGCTCCAGGGGCTGCTCCTTGCTGGTGAACCAAATACAGCTTGTCTCGAATTCGCGAGACAGCAGTGGGGTATCTCAAGGGCACAGGGCTACAAGCTCCTGAAACGAGCATGGGCTCAGATCAAGGCCGACGTCGATAAGACCGGGATTGATCGGCAGGAGATGTTGGCATGGTCGATCCAAACGCTGATGGCCGCAGCTGGTCAAGCAATGAAGCAGAAGAACCCTGGAGCGGTTGTGAGCTGTGTGCGTCAGCTGGATTGGATGACTGGTTTAGGCGTCAACTCAACGGTTACACACCGCACTAGGTTCTGAGGCAATCTGCAGCACCTGCTGTTTCGCCATCCTGTGGTGATGCCAAGCAAGGATCGCCCTCTTGTTGATCGCCACGCCCCGAAGAACGGGGTCGGCTGGCTTGTGAACGCCCAGCAAGGGAAGGTCTGCAGCTTTACCAACGCCAATCCAACGGCGCACGCGCAGTGGGTCATTGTCGAGACCAGACCGCTACGGGGTGGTGGTCAGCCTGTGGTGCGCAGGATGCTCAGGCACAACGCCATCGAAGCCTGGGAAACGATGCAGAAGTCCGGCGGGTGGAAGCGGTGCCCGCCTAGGTGGTGATGTCGATCCCGCAGTGTGCGGGGTCAGTGAATATCAAAATCCGTCCCATGCCTTCTAGCAGGTGCCAGAAGTGCTGTGATCTTGAAGGAGTTGAGGGGCCAAGTGATTGCTAACTGCAGCCTGGGTTTCTTTCACGACCTATACAGAAATACTCAAATTTTGAATAATATTTGGCTGATTTCGGCCAGTCTCCTTCACTTACGTCAATGCATGGCGTGTCTTTAGATATTTGATATCCCTGCATGGCAGCCCTAACCATTGAGTCACAGTGGTTGGGATCCTGTTGAGCCGTTGCTGGCTGTGCTGCAAGCAAGAATGGCAGTAAAAGTAGGAGTCGTTTCATGCCATTAGTGTCGCAGATACCACGCTTAATGCCTGAAATGAATTCGTTTCTTGGTGGGCAGACCATCTGACCATCATCCGAGTGTGCAAAGCAATCGAAGCCTGGGAGACCATGCAGAAAGCAGGTTGGCAGCGTTGGCAGCCCAGTTGGTGACTGGGTTCTGAACCGTTCACCAGAGCTTCACCAGAACTTGCCTGCTTCCCCACCACATCCAGGCACTGGGGTTCACCAGAGGGGCTGTGATCTTGAAGGAGTCGAGGGGGCACCACCCCCACACATCACTCACTCAACTCACTTTCAAAACCATGACTAATTTCAACACTGACTACAACACTGAACTGCTCGATCAAGAGCTGACTGACGACCAACTGGAGGCTGTCGCAGGCGGCGGCTTCTGGAAAGACGTTGTCAACGGTGTCGTTGGCTTTACTCCTCTTGGCCCTATCAACCGCATCTCTGGTGCATTTGGTGGCCCCACCATGGGTGATCTCGTGGAATGACGACCACCTCCTGATCGAAGAGAAGAGGCAAAAAGCCCCGCCACGAGCGGGGTTTTTTATTGGTTGTGGTGTCTGCACTTCAGTCTCTTACTGGCATCTGAGCCTTTCACCAGAGCTTCACCAGAACCTGCCTGCTTCCCCACCACAACCATGCACTGGGGTTCACCAGAGGGGCTGTGATCTTGAAGGAGTCGAGGGGGCAACACCCCACACATCACTCACTCAACTCACTCAACTCACTTTCAAAACCATGACTGAACTCAACACTGACTACAACAACACTGAACTGCTCGATCAAGAGCTGACTGACAACCAACTGGAGGCTGTCGCAGGCGGTGCCTTTTGGATGATTCCGGCAGTTCTTCCGATTGTTGTTGAAGTTATTAGGCAAAACAATAAGCTGTGAATTGATTTGCAGGTCACCCACTAAGCCCCGCCACGAGCGGGGTTTTTTATTGCCACCCTGCTGAGGGTGAGAAGTTGAGAGATGGAAGCGAGCTAAGGCAGTGCCTACGGCTGTCAGTAGCTAGCTGATCTCTGCTTTGGTCATTGATGTCCTAGAAGATCAGACCAATCGACAGGGCCGTAACCGCCTTCGATGAGCTGCCTGCAGCTGTGTTGCGACACAACGCGATTGAAGCCTGGGAGACCATGCAGAAGTCAGGCTGGAAAAGGTGTCAGCCCAGGTAGTGATTCGCTTTTGAGTCCCTGTGACCAACATCACAGCTGCTGGTGAGGCAGGTCACCAGGTGAACTGTTGAGTCGGCCGATGGTTGGTTCATCGAGAGGGGAGACCCTCCACCGCTTTAGAAGTAATGGCTTTTAAATTTCTCATGCCTTGGCAGCAAACTTACCAAGGTGGCAATGCAAATGACTGGGTATACAGTCATTCTGGGAACAAGAGAATAAATCTGGGGGAGGGTGACAACTTTCTGCTGAGTTTGAGTGGTAATAACGAGGCTAGATCGGGAAGTGGTGATGACACTTTCATGATGATGGGTGGGCATCAAAAAATTTTTTCGACTGGTGGTGACAACCAAGTATTGACGTCTTGGGGCGACGATTTTATTAAACTCGGATGGGGCGACGATTTTGTTTTTAGCGGCGCAGGGAATGATTATATCGAGGTTGGCGGAGGTGACGATATTGTTTACTCAGACATCGGAGATGATTGGATCCATGCGGAGAGCGGCAAGAATAAAGTATATTCAGGGTTCGGGGATGATCAAATTATATTTCAGTCAGGGAAAAATTATGCAGATGCAGGGGCTGGCAATGACTTTATTAGCGGCTACCTCTCTACTGGTGACAATGAGTTTTACGGCGGTTATGGTAATGATGTGTTAATTGGCGGGTATGGACTTGATGATTTCAATGGCGGCAGTGGAAATGATTACTTAGACGGGAAAGAGGGGCAAAATGTCTATCGTGGGGGCGGGGGTGCAGATGTGTTTTTCTTGCAGTTAGGGGCTGATCATCATCATATTAAGGATTTTAATTCTTTAGCTGGAGATGAGTTGGTCTTCGGGAAGGATGGAGTTCCTTGTGAGTTTGAGGGGCTTAAAACAACCGTGTCTTTAATAGAAGGCGGCCTTCAACTTAATGGTCATGGGATGATGCAAGGCAAAAAGTTGACCTTCTCGATTCAATCTCAGTTTGATTTCGATGGCTTTCATCAGTCTGATGACATCTTTGCCTTGGAGCAGGTGATTCTTGATAAGTTTGGTTGACTTAGGGCCTTTGGGCTCTCTACTGCTGCGTGATTGGCTAGGGCGACCAGGATAAGGACGGCAAAAGCGGGCTGATCAAACCCCCGTCAGAACAATTCACGGCCTCTGCTTCGGTAGGGGCTTTTTGATGTTTTCACTGCCACCCTGCTGAGGGTTGAGATGCTGAGAGATGAAAGCGAGCTAAGGCAGGGCTTGGCGAGGATCCCTATCCCAGCTTTGTGGACACCTTCGGGGCATTAACCGGCGACACACACACGATCGGTTGAAGGCGGGGGTGGCGCTCGTCCACCAGCTGCTTGAGCTGGCAGACCTTCAAAAAAATATCCCCGCTGCAGGCCGGGTTCCATGGCACCCCCAGCTGCACCGATTGCCGCGGGTTCTGGTGCTGCTTTCCATCATTGATGCGGCGGGTGAGCTGGGTATCACCGTTGCGATCAGCGATGCCCCAACCCAGTCCACACCTGTCTTTTATCTGCCCACGAAGGCGGGCGAACCACTTCTGCTGAGGCATGTGCGCAGAACAATTCCTATGCGCAGAATCATGCGCAGAAATGGGCAGACATGGGACTACCCAGGTAGGACACGATGCGCAGAAGGGCACTAAAAAAGCGGCATTTCTGCCGCACAAAACCCCGTCTAGGACAGTGTTTTTAAGAATGGAGCCAAGGAGACTCGAACTCCTGACCCCCTGCATGCCATGCAGGTGCTCTACCAGCTGAGCTATGGCCCCATGGTCGTTGGCTGGGCCCTTGAGCCAGTCAATCGACGTGAGGAAGCTTACACCGGCAGGGTGCGCACTCCGTCAGGCTTAAACCTGCCGCCACACAGCAACGAGCTTGCCCTGCACCTGCACCTGATCAGCGGGCAGCTCAATCGGCTCATAGGCAGGATTGGCGGCTTCCAGTCGCACAGTGCCCCGACTGCGATGGAAGTGTTTCAGCGTGGTGCCACTGCCTGGAACCAAAGCGCTCACGATCGTGCCCTCGCGTAGCCGAGACGCCTCCACGACTGGCTCCATCAGCACCACATCACCATCGGCGATATGTGCATCCACCATCGAGTCACCATTCACCGTGAGGGCAAACAGTCCCTGCGTCTCCAACACAGGAACCAAATCGAGGCGTTCCTGCACATCATCAAAGGCCTCCACCAAACCACCCGCGGCAACAGCACCGAGCACGGGAATACCAGACGCCAGTCCCCCCAGCAACTGCAGGGTGCGGGCCTGCCCCTCCTGCCAAGTGATCCAACCCTTCTGCTGCAGATGACGCAAGCGACTCTGCACCGGAGCAGGCGAACGCAACCCCATCGCCTGCATCATCTGGCGAATCGAGGGGCTGTGGTGATTGACACCGATGTAGTCAGACAGCCAGTCGTACAGCTCTTGCTGCGCGGGGGTCAGGGGCTCAGGGGTTCCAGCAGGCACCTAAAGAAGGTCCGATCGGTCAATACATTTGTACCGGTGGGTCGGCAGGATTGCAAGGCCGACCAGGCAATCCTGCCGACGCCAACGACGACAAAAACCCGAGGCTGCTCTCACACACCAGCGGCCACTCGGCATCGGCGGTGATTGCGTGACTACTGCGCTCCAGCCAAACCAGCTGTTTGGCTGAGGCCCCGGCTTGGTTCATCAGCCGCCGCACGCCACGCTCGGTCACCACGTTGTCGCGCCGACTAGCGACCACGAGCATCGGCTGATGGACCGCAGCTAAGTGTTGACGCACCTGAGCGATCAAACGCAGCACCAAACTGCTACAGATCACGGGATAGCGGTCATACGACCAAAGCCGATCCGCCGTTCTGGGATCTGCGTAGTCGCAGGGGGGCTTGGCCACTGTCTTCACCAGTCGGATCAGCAGTGGAGCGAAAAAGCGCCGCACGTCTCGACTGCCGATCGGCGGTGAATACAGCATCAGTCCGCGAATTTCAGGGAAGCGCAATGCAGCTTGCAGCGCCAGAATCGATCCCATCGACAGCCCTCCCAGCACCACCTGCTGCCCACGCTCGAGCTGGGTGCGCAGCAAGCCATCCACCTGATCAATCCACTGCTGCGGACGGATCGGCAACAGGTCCTTCAACTGTGTGCCATGGCCAAGAAGCAGGGGCACCTCAACCGAGTAGCCCTTGGCATGCAGCGCATCAGCGAGCAATGCCATCTCCGCCGGGGACCCGGTGAAGCCATGCAGAAGGATCACCGTGACCGATCCACCTGCCAATGAGATTGGAGCCGGGCTGGCCTCAGAAACGATTGCCATCTCCGCGTCTCCAGGGCAAACCGATCAGATCCATCAGTGCAGCGTGGCAACAAGCTGAACGAATCAACACCAAAGCCATCAACAGCCCATCTCCAGAAAGTTCACCAGAGCCTGATCAGAATCCTTTGGCTGAAGGTCGATAACTGGAAAGAGAGACATTGTCGACAGCTTGCGTCGACTGGCGGGGCTGTTGAATCTGACTGGACGATGGCGCTGCATGCGCTTGGGACTTGGGCACAGCAACAGCATTGAACGCCAAAGACCAACGTTCCCCATCACCACGGAAAGGCATCACAGAATGGGGTTGCCAGGCTGGAAAAACGTAGAAGTCGCCTGGAACGGGCAATACGTAATGCGACATGCCAGTGCGGAACGACTGCACATGCCACTCTTCAGGTCCATGAAAACAAAGCTGGCCGTCAAAGCTGTTGGCGGTGATCTGTGGGGGCACAGCCAGAAAAATCACACCTGAAAAGCTGCCCCCATGGGTGTGGGTGGGGTTGTAATCGCCAGCCTTTTGACAGTTGAGCCACAGATCAATTGGCTTGAGCTCGTAACGACCAGGAACCCAGGGGCCCCTCCCCTGGGGAGGCTGCCGGTCCATGACATGGCGAATCCAACGGTCACAAGAAGGGAGCAGATGCTCAACCATCAACTCCTGCACACCAGGCTGATCCGGTCTTAATTCGCGTTGATGACTGAGCTGACCAGCCAACTTGACTGAAGCATCGGCACTCGCTTCTGGATTGTCGAGAACGGACTGACTGACACTAAGAAGGGTCTTCAGAAGAGAATCCGGTAACTGGCCCTTAAGGATCGAACGCGGGAAAAGATCCAGAACCTCCACGGGCAGCGAGTCAATAAACCATCATCTTCACATTGATCGAGCCAATCGCTTGGTTCATCAGGAGCGAAAACTCTCACCGCAGCGAGCGAGCCAGTGAAGGCTTACAACCCCCCCATCAACGCTGCCAAGAGAGCTTGCTGGGCATGCAAACGATTCTCAGCCTGATCAAAGATTCGGCTGGCACTCCCCTCCATCACCCCTGCACTGATCTCCTCGCCACGATGGGCAGGCAGGCAGTGCAAAACAATGGCGTCTGGCTCAGCTTCTGCCACCAAGGCTTCATCGAGGCAAAAGCCCTTAAAGGCCTGTTCACGCTCCGCCTGTTCCTGCTCCTGGCCCATGGACGCCCAGACATCGGTGTACAGCGCCTGGGCACCCTTCACTGCAGCTACTGGGTCACTCGTCACCGTGATCTGCGCACCAGCGACGGCAAGAGCCCGTGCCTGATCAACGACTCCTGGCAGTGGCTCGAAGCCTTCAGGGCAGCCAATCCGCACATTCACACCCAGCAGAGCGCCGCAGATCATCAACGAGTGGGCCACATTGTTGCCGTCACCGACGTAGGCCAAGGTCTGCCCCTGCAGCTCTCCGAAGGCCTCCTGCATCGTCAAATAATCAGCCAGGGCCTGGCAAGGATGCTCCAAATCGGTGAGGGCATTGATCACCGGGATCGACGCCCAGTGGGCGTAATCCACCAACTCTTGCTGGGCGAAGGTGCGGATCGCCAGGGCATCACAAAAACGACTTAACACCCTTGCGGTGTCTTCCAAAGGCTCGCCGCGACCGAGCTGGGTCACCTGAGGATTGAGGTCAACGGTCTGGCCGCCAAGCCGGGCCATTGCCACTTGGAAACTGACACGGGTACGGGTGGAGGCCTTGGTGAAGATCAGGCCCAGAACCCTGTTACCCAAGTCGATCCGACGGTCGCCCGACTTCAACTGCTGAGCCAACTGCAGCAAAGCGGCGGCCTGTTCGGCACTGACATCCTCTGACGACAGGAAATCTCGGCCGCTCAGAGGCGAGAGAACGGAAGCGACCCCCTGAGTGGCGGTAACCATGGATGTCTTCTAAAGGAACTTTATCGGGGATCAGCCCCCCTCTCGTCAAGGGGATTCGGATAACCAGAGATGAATCAGTCGGCACGGACGCATCGGCAGACAGGGTCTGCGCCACCGAAATCACCTTGGTGAGCTGACAAGCGCAAGCCGTGTTGCCGTCCTTCAGAGCGCCATCCACGCCATCGCCAAGCTCGGATCAGCGGGTCTTCTCAGTGGTGACTGGCACAGAGTGCTGCGCGTGGAGAGTTGATGGTGGCCGCGCCAAAACGGCCTCGACAGACCGACAATCTGCCAACAAAAAAGCGGACCCGAAGGGTCCGCCTGAATGGGTTGTCGAAATGGGTTGTGTCCGCTCAAGCTGTGACTGCTTGATGCCGCATCAACTCGGCATCACGCTTGCGGCGAGCATCTCCTTGAGCTCATCGCCTTCGATCACCTCCTTCTCAAGGATCTTCTGCGAGATGGTCTCCAGTAGAGCCATGTTGTGGCGCAAGATGCCGAGGGCCTGTTCATGGGCTCGATCAACCAGACCACGCACTTCCCGATCAATGGCCTGAGCGGTGGCGTCACTGACGGTGCGGCGAGGATTGTTGCCACCGCCAAGGAAGCGCCCACCACCCTGTTTGTCATAGGCCAAGGGACCAAGGGTGTCGCTCATGCCGTAGGTCCCCACCATCTGCTCTGCGATGTCGGTGGCGCGCTGCAGATCGTTGGCAGCACCAGTGGTGATTTTGTCGAAGACGATCTCTTCGGCAGAACGACCGCCGAGCAGGGTGGCAATCTGACCTTCAAGGTCTTCGCGTGAATTGAGGAAGCGTTCCTCTGTGGGCAGCTGCAGCGTGTAGCCCAGAGCACTCATGCCTCGCGGAACGATCGAGATCTTGGCCACCTTGCTGCCACCAGGCATCAGGTGACCCACGATGGCGTGACCGACTTCGTGATAGGCCACAACCTTCTTCTCATCGTCCTGGAGGACGCGACTCTTTTTCTCCAAGCCAGCCACGACCCGCTCAATTGCCTCACCCAGATCCTGCTGCTCCACTTTGGTGCGCTTGGCACGGGCCGCAAGCAGAGCTGCTTCATTGACCAGATTGGCAAGGTCGGCGCCGGCGAAACCACTCGTGGCTTGCGCGATGAGGTCGAGGTCGACACCATCCGCCAGCTTCACCTTGTTGGCATAGATCTCGAGGATGGTCTTACGACCAGAGAGATCAGGACGATCCACCAGCACCTGACGGTCGAAGCGACCAGGCCGCAACAATGCGGCATCGAGAACCTCGGGCTGGTTCGTGGCTGCCAGCACAATCACCGGCTTGTCTTTGGACGCGAAACCGTCCATCTCAGTCAGAAGCTGGTTGAGGGTTTGCTCCCGTTCGTCATTCCCCCCAACCACACCCATCGAACCCGAACGGCTCTTGCCGATGGCATCGAGTTCGTCGATAAAGATGATGCAGGGGGCATTCTTTTTGGCTTGTTCGAACAAGTCCCGCACCCTGGCGGCACCTGCACCAACGAACAGTTCAACGAACTCCGAGCCGCTGATGATGAAGAAGGGAACACCCGCCTCTCCAGCGACGGCCTTGGAGAGCAACGTCTTACCGGTGCCGGGAGGCCCGACCAACAGCACACCCTTCGGAATGCGCGCACCGATTTCGGCGTAGCGCTCGGGGGTCTTGAGGAAGTCAACGATCTCCGTGAGTTCGTCTTTCGCTTCGTCCACACCGGCGACGTCGTCGAAGGTGATGCGCGACTGCTCATCAGGGACGTAAACCTTGGCCTTGCTCTTAGTGAAGTTGAGGGCGCCCTGGGCACCACCGGCACCCATCGAGCGACGCGCGAAAAACTGCAACACCAGGATGAAGATCAGGGGGGGGACCACCCAGCTGAGGATCGTGGTGAAAATATTGGGCTTCTTGGGAGGGGCAGCGGCAAACTCAACGCCCTTGTCTTCCAGGCGCTGAGGCAGATCCATATCGAAGATGGGAGTTGTCGCCAGCACAGCGGGTGCACCCTCCTCCGGAGCACTGAGCTCATAGCGGATCTGATCCTGAGTAATGAAGGCCCGTTTCACGGCCCCGTCATTCACTTGATCAATAAAGAGTGAATAGGGCACTCGCGGCACCTGCTGCATCCCCTGATTGGGAACGAAGCTGCTGATCAACAACAAGACACCAAACCCGATCAATACCAGGTTGATGATCCCGAATCGCCTATTTGGCTGATTGTCGTCCTCGCGAATCGGCATGGCGTCAGATCCGAGTTGAGCGTCCAAACTAAAGCGAGCTTTTGGCTGCTGGTTGGCTGCACAGGGTGGAGAACCGAACGTTCGGGCTGAGTCGCTTCAGCTGACAACGCACTGGCACAGCCGCTGGGGCATCACCGCCTGGCGCAACCAAAAGGGCATCTGGAGCAGCCGGCGTCTACGCAAGGGGCATGGCCCCCTAGCCCGTAGCCACTTCCAGCAGCTCACAGCTGCAGGGATGGTGCAGGCGCTCGTGCATGGCAAACAGCTCAATCGCCTAGAGGTGCGCACCGCCTTGGCCTTCATTGCCGGCCCACTCCTCTTCGCCTTGGGGGCCGGATTGCCGTTAGCGCATCAAGGCAATGCTTCACTCGCAGCAGGATTGCTAGCGATCGGTTCGGTGCTGTTCACTGCCGGCGGCTGGTGGCAGCTTGAACAGGCGCTTTTGGCCGTGCCGTCTCTACCGGACGACGCCAAGGCCTGGCAATGGTGTGGCTTGCGTTGCAGCCTCAGCCAGAGCCTGGGAACGGTGCTGTTCAACATCAACACGTTTTTCTTGTGGGGATGGCCTCAGCCACAGGAGCAAAGCTGGCTGCTGTTGGCCGTGCTGCCAAATCTGCTGGGATCCATCCTTTTCCTGATTTCCGCCGCAGACGGATTACTGGAAGTGGGGCATGGCCGATTGCTCGTCTTCGAGCCCAAGCATCTGGGCTGGTGGATCGCAATGGTGAATACGCTCGGCTGCCTGTGGTTCATGCAGTCAGCATTGGCGTCATTGCCAAATGCCCTGCCCAAGCTCACCAGCTTCAACAACCAAATGGCCCTTCAAACCACTGTGCTGGGGTCGCTTGCCTTTGCAATCGTTGGCATCCTCAGTTTGGCGGAATGCTCAGAAGATGAGGTTGCTGAACCAAGGCCCAACCCCCCACAAGCGTGAGGGCGTTTATGAGCTCCTCTTGGCACTGTGCCTACTGGTGCTTGTGAGTTTCGCCTTCCCATCCATCTCCTGGATGGGATCGGTTGGTTATTCGTTGATCGCACTCTTGCTCACCCAGCTTGTGGTGTTGAAGATGAGCAAGCGCACTTGGAAAGACAAGCTCTACCAACTCCTCGGGGTGGTTGCTCTGGTGAGCCAACTGGTGTGGGTGATCACCCCTGTGAAATGGACCATGACCGGCGTCCCGCTTGTGCTGAGCTGGAGTGTGCTTGTGGGCTGGAGCGTGGTTCGGCTCGTGGAGAAACTGGCCAAAGAACGGCACGTCACCCATTCGATGCTGATGGGCGCAGCAGCCGGTTATCTCCTGCTCGGACTCACAGCAGGGTTGGTGATGAGTGCTGTTGAGACGATCCAACCCCACAGTTTCACGCCACTCGACGTGCCCGCGCGTGGGCTCAGCGGCGGGGACGCCAGCGTGCTCGATGCGGCCCCCGTGTTCGCCCGCATCAATTATTTCGCCTTTATCTGCCTCACCACTGTTGGTTTTGGTGACATCAAGCCGGTCCTGCCTCTATCACGCATGCTTTCAGTCGCCACTGGCATCGCAGGGCCGCTGTATCTGGCGGTGGTGATGGGGGTGCTGATCAGCCGCTACAGCCGTGAACTGGGCGGGAACAAGGCTGATCAGCACAGCAAGGAGTGATCACAGCAAGGAGTGATGCGTCGTTGCGAATGGATCAGTCCTACTCGTCACTCGTCGTAGGCATGGAGATGGAATCAGTCCCAGACTGGCCGTTGCCCTCAGAGCGGTTTGGAGTCAAGCGCAGGCCGGTGCTGTCCTGAAGCTGGCGCAGCAAGGTGGCGAGCGACAGATTCATCTGTCCTTCCCGTTCACCAATCATGGCGACCTCTTCCACCTCAATCGGCTTCACGGTGTCGCTCAGCATCGTGAGCAGCGGCTCCAGTTTCTGGAGAAGGAACAGGCGCTTGGCATCCGAACCACTGCGCTTCAGAGAGGTGACCAAATCTTGAAGGCCCTCGGCCTGGGAACGCCCCTGCTCCACGATCGTGGCAGCAGCGCCTTTGGCCTCCGCCATCATCGTTTGACATTCGGATTCAGCCGGCGCAATCACATCCGCTTCAAGCTGCTGCGTTACCTGTTTGATGCGCGCCTCCTGCACCGGCAGCTCCGCCTCAGCCCTTGCCAACTCGGCCCCCACTTCTGCTTCCACCTCCGCCACCAAGGCATCGCGACGGGTGAGCGCATCCTTGATCCGTTTCTGGGCATTGGCGGTGGCCACCGCCAATTCCTTATCGAGCCGGCGCAGGGAGGTGATGCGAGCGTTCTCCGCTTGCTTCACAGCCGATTGCGAGGTGGCCTCAGCCTCAGCGATGCGCGAATCCCTCTTCAGTTCCACCAGCTGCTTGCGACCGATCGAATCGAGGTAGCGCACGTCATCAGAGATGTTCTGAATCTGCAGTGTGTCGAGCACCAGCCCAAGCTTTTGCAGATCATCCTCCGCCTCCTCCAGCAGGGTGCGCGCAAAGGTGATCTTGTCTTCATTCAGCTGCTCGGGAGTGAGGCTGGCCATCACGCCGCGCAGGTTCCCTTCCAACGTCTCCTTGGCGATATGACGAATCTCGTCCTGGCTTTTGCCAATCAAGCGTTCGATCGCGTTGTGGATCCCGGGCTCATCACCGGAGATCTTGATATTGGCCACACCCGCCACATTGAGCGGGATACCACCTTTGGAGTAGGCGTTCTCGACCCGCAACTCGATAATCATGTTGCTGAGGTCGAGGCGCATCACCTCTTCAAGAACGGGGATGCGCAAAGCACTGCCTCCCCGTACCGTGCGATACCCCACCTTGCGCCCATCACCAGTGGTGCGGCCAAGGCCGGCAAAGATCAGCACCTCACTGGGCTGACAGATGAAATAAAGCTGGCGCAACAACACCACAAAAGCCCAAAGCCCCGCAGCGCCGGTCAATCCAAAGGCGACAAACATCAGTTAACTCCGGTCGAGGACAGGGTGCCGAGCAGGTCCACGCCAAGGATGTCCTTGACCTGCTCGAAGAACTGGCGCACAACCTTGTGATTCACCGCCACAAGGCTGGCCAGGGTGGACGCGTCATCACCATCCAGGGCGGTGATGCGCTTGAGATGCAGCTGAGCGGGCAAACGCGTGGCCTGCTGTAGCACCATCTCAATCTGCTGCAACAGGAAGACCAACTCGGCGGTACTGCCGGCGTCTTCCCACACCTGGGTGAGCAGATCGTTCACCAGGGCACTGGCCTTCACGTCTTCGGCGGTGGCGGCGGCACGGCCGCGGGCGCGCAGCTCCTGGGCCTTCTGGTGCGCCTGGGAGGGCAGAACCGCTTCGGCCTTCAAGCGCAAGCGTTCGAGTTCAACACGCACCTTCTGCAGCTGTTGCTCAGCCCGGGCTCGGGCCTCCAGCTCAGCTGCCTCGGTGCGCTCCTCCTCCGAGCGCGCGTCCTTCTCCATCTGGGCCACCTTGGTGCGCACGTCGTTGTCTTTTTCAAGCACGACTGTTTCCGCTTCAGTACGCACCACCTCTGCCACCTCCTCCATCTCGGCCTCGATCCGCTCGGCCTGACCAATCGCCTCCGCTTCAGCGATCTCGGCATCGCGCACGATTTGGGCTACACGACGACGGCTGATCGAGTTGAGGTAGTCGACGTCGTCAAACACACTCTGAATCTTGAGCGTGTCGAGCTGCAGACCGAGACGTCGCAGATCCTCCCCAACATCATCGGCAACCTGCTCGGCGAAGCGCAGGCGGTCTTCATTCACCTGTTCCGGCGTGAGCTGGGCCAGAACACTGCGCAGGTTGCCTTCAAGGTTCTCCTTGGCCACCTGCACAATTTCCTGGTTATCCCGGCCAAGGAAGCGTTCGATCGCGTTGTTGCGAACCGCTGGATCAGTACTCACCTTGACGTTGGCAATCGCCTGAATATTGAGAGGGGTACCACCCTTGGAATAGGCGTTGCTCACCTCCACCAGCACCGGCAGGAGCGTCACATCCATGCGCCGAGCCGTCTCCAGGATCGGCTTCACGAAGGTGCAGCCACCATTGGCAACCACCCTGTAGCCCTTCACCCCCTGGGCACCCTGGTTGGATTTCGAACCCGTCACCACGAGCATTTCATGGGGACGACAGATGCGGATCATCCAGCGGCTGATCAGGGTCAGCGCCACCACCACCACAAAAACAGTCGAAGCGACTGAAACAACTGCACCGGCGGGGTTGTTGCTGGGGTGGCGCTGGGCCAGAAGTGGCAACGGCTGCGTTGCCAAGCTGGGCTGCATAAGTGCGGCTGAGACTTCTTCTGCCTTAGCCAGGGTGGAATCAGTCGGCCATATCAAGAGGGTCAACGATCAGCGTGTTGGCTTCAGCCCTCAAGATCACCGCCCGATCGCCACGCTCCAAGGGGCTGGAGGCGCTGCGCGCTGCACGCCGCAACAAGCTTCCACGCACGGAGACTTCAACGAAACCGCGCTGCTGGTCACTGAGTGGGAGCGTCACCGTCGCCTCCAGTCCGATCAGGTCGTCCACCCGCACCACGGTGTTGGCTTCACGACGTGCCATCAACCGCAAGGCCAGCGCAGCGGCCCAGCCGAGCCCAACCCCGAGCAACAAAGCGAGCGGCAAGGTGAACGCTGAGGCACCTGCACCCTGAAACAACTGCAACAACAGACCGCAGAGCCCAAAGCCAGCCAAGCCAAAGGACCAGAACGATGTGCTGAACAAGACCGTCGGCTGTCCGCCTTCGGCGATGCCGGAGGGACCATCAACGCCGAAATCCACATCTGCCTCGCCGGCAATCGACAAGCTGATCAACAGCCCACCGGCGATCAAGCAGAACAGATAGGTCCAAGTCATCGCCGCAAGCCGGCAGAAGTTCCATCATCGGGGCGACGGTGCATCCAGGTCAGCCAAAACGCCATCAATCGATGGAATCGCCGCGGAGTCTGGCCTGCAGCAACAGGTCGTTTCCGAGGGATTGGGCGGAGTCAAGCGCGAGGGGAACAACCTGATCCATTGCCGTCAGGCCAAGGTCGCCTAGAGGCGTGCGGGCCAGGTCACCACCCATCAGCTTGGGGGCGATCACCACGGCAAGCTCCTGCACGCAGCCCTGCTGCAAAGCGGCAGCTGCCAGCGAGGGGCCGCATTCCCAGAGCACGCGATTGCAACCCCGGGCAGCCAACAGCGGCAACAACGCTGAAGGGTCACACTGCTCGAAGGACTGCACGGCCACACCGGCTTGTTCCCAAGCCGCCCGAAGCCGTTTGCGGCCAGCCCAATCAGTCAAGGCTTGATGGGCCACCAGGGTGGAGGCCACCGACTGGTCCCAGAGTTGGGCCTGTTCAGGCAAATCCAGGCTGCGGCTCAGCACCACGCGTAAGGGCTCGGGCTGGCGCTGGCCACGACTGGTAAGCAGAGGGTCATCAGCACGCAGGGTTCCACCGCCAACAATCACCGCATCGCAGCCGGCCCGTAGACGATGCACCCACGATCGTGCCGCTGGACCGCTGATCCACTGACTCGCTCCAGTGGGAAGGGCCGTCCGTCCGTCGAGGCTCATGGCCCACTTGAGAACCCCCCAGGGCCGACCGGTTTGTACCCGGTGCACAAAGGCGCGGTTCTGATGCGCTGCTTCTGCCTCCAGCACTCCGGTGATTACCTCCAAGCCGGCGTCCCTCAGCCGTTGGATTCCGCCTCCAGCCACGCGGGGGTCTGGATCGGTCAAGGCCACCACCACCCGCTGAAGACCGGCCTTGATCACCGCTTCCGAGCATGGCGGCGTGCGGCCGTGATGGCAGCAGGGCTCGAGGGTCACCACGATCGTGCCGCCGCGGGCGGCGGCACCGGCTTGGGCGAGAGCACCCACTTCGGCATGGGGCTCACCGGCACGCGCATGGAAGCCTTCCCCGACCAACTGGCCATCGGAGGCAAGCACCACAGCACCGACCAGTGGGTTCGGGCTGGTGTGGCCTGCCGCGAGGCCCGCCAACTGCAGCGCCCGGTGCATCCAGGGGATCCAGCGCTGTTTGGATGGATCGATGGCAGCCATCACGTCAAGGGATCGGACTGCACCTGACGCCATTCAGCCACGACGAAAGGCGGCACGGGAAGATCGTTCAGCACGCCCGGAAGAAACAAGCGCAACGGTCGGTTGTTGCGCAGGTCGCGGAGCAGAGGATCCAGGTCGAATTCGGCAGCGGCATCACGGCCATCAGCAGCGAGGGCGGGGTTATCGAGCGTGATGTCGGGCAGCTGCCATTCCTTCACACCGGCCTTCACAAGAAGCGGTGTGGGGTGATCAAGACGCACTCTGCCGGGGTATCCGACGATGCGAAGCACCACTGACTGGCCAGGCTCGCCAGTGCGATAGGCCACCGCCTGCCAACTTTGATAGTCAAGATCGCGCAGACTCTCAAGGCTGCGCAGCATTGGAGCACCGGCTTCATCACTGTGTTGATGCACCTGAGCGATCGCCACAGCAGGGGTGATCAGCAACAGGAGCAGGGCGACCAGTACCGACAAAACCAGACGACGCAACAGACGCATCAAGTAAGACAACACGATCTCCATCATCGGTGCTGAAGCTGTCTGCTGGAGGGAAAGCAGGCAGTGGGGTCGATCAGAGCCTGTCTGGATCGCTGTGACCTGAGGCCTTTGCCTCAGGTCACAGCGCCATCAACGCCAACAGCACTGACTCAGAACTGCCACTCAAAACCGCCGGAGGTGCGGTAGTCAGTGCCCCTTTCTCCTCCCCAGGCCTCAATGCCACCTCGCACATACACCTTGTAGGAGCTGCTGTTGATGTTGGCGATGGTGTAGTCCAAACCTCCCTCCACCAGAAGGCCGTTGGTGTCCTCGTTCTTGGATTGAATATCCACCTCTTGATTGGTGAACTGATAGCCAATCGTCTGCTTGCTCAGGCTGCCGCTCCAGTCACCCAGCCAACCCACGCGCAATGAGGGAACCAGTTCGGTGGTGTCGCCCGTCTTGATCGGATAGGCGAACTTCATCGCCAGATCGGTTTGCACATAGGTGGTGGAACGATTCTTGTAGGTGAGGTTCAGCTGGCCTGCGCCACTCTCGGTAAAGCGATGTTCATTGTTGAAACTCCAGGTGGTGGTGAACTGAGGCTCCAACAGGAACTTGCCCGATTCAAACGGCGCACCGACGCGGAACGCCAAGCCATAGCTGGTGCCACTCTTGTTGCCTGAGGCCGTCACATCACCAAGCTTGTTGGTGATTTCGATGATGTTCCGTCTGTGGTTGCCGCTGAAGGCTGTGGCGCTGAACAGACCCTGCAGATAGAAGTTGTCGGTCCAGTACTCAGCACGCACCCCACCGCCCCAACCATCGGAGTTCCAGGAGCCGCCACCGGCAAGAGCATTCTGCTGAGTGAGGTTGATGTTGCCGTAGTTGACAAATCCACCCACCTGGAACGACTCAGCAATGGAGACATCCACGCCCAACACACCACCACCGGCGTTGACGTAATAGGGGTTGTAGAAGTTGTCGTTGTAGCTGTCGTGGTCATCACCACCAAAGCCGCGGAACCAGGCGCGCACCCCATCACGACGGGCGTACTGGGCCGTGAGGGATGGATCCTCCTCAAACCCAGCCGCCTCCAAACTTTCAACCAGGGTGCTGTCCTCTAAACCAGTGCCCGCGTTCTGAGCGATGGCGTAATCCAACGCCTGCTGGGCATCCTCATCACTCACCTCACCACTCTTGTTCCACAATCCACGCACCGGTGGGGCAGCCTCGTTTTCAATGACCTCTTCCTGCTCAACCGCCGTGTCTTGGATCACCACGGGATCAAACTGACGCAAGGGGAGGCGTTCAAACAACGTATCCGCCAACAGGTTGTTGTACGTCGCCATGCCGCGACCAGGACCATCAATATTGCGCGGCGCCAGACCTGAAACGAACAACTTTCCGAGTGTATCGGCGCCAATAATGGGAAGATTGATGTCATCCAGAACATCATCTATGATCTCATTAATAATTTCCCCTCCAGGGGTACTGGGGTTGCAGATCAGATCAGAGAAGTTTCCGGGATCAGAGCAATCCAATTCGTCGATGATCACATCAGGAGCCTTCTGACTCACAACAAGCTGCAAGCTTCCCTCTTGAAGATAAACGTCATAAACAACACTATCGTCAATACCATTATCCACCCCAACACCCGAAAAACCTCCAACATTACCGTCGTAAACAAGCAATGAGTTCTTTGCCAACTCATTCATTTCTCCCTGACTGGCAGCGGGAGCATCAATCACCAGATAAGTACCGACTGGCTGATCCTGATTCGCTGCCGAAATCACCAAAGAACCCGCCTTGTAGTCAAAACTATCAGCAATCAAAGGCGCGGCATCTTTACTGGCAAGGCTGGCGTAAATCTCGCCACCTTCCATCACAAAGTTGGCAAACTTGGCATGATGAGAATCAAGGAGCTGAAGGGAGCCGCCCTTCAGCGTCATTGTTTGGATCCCAGCCGCTTTATAATCACCGTCGTAGTCCCAGTCTCCCAGGTGCTGCTCAGCAAATTCAAAGTTTTTGATCTTTGCGGCTTTGAAAGATGCCGCCCCTAGCGTGCCAAATTTGATCGTATCGGTGCCCTCACCACCATCAATGATTCCTGAGCCAGAGACATTGGCGTTGGTCAAGAAAGTGTCATCTCCCCCCTTCAGGTCAATATTAGATTCCGAAGCAATGGTAATAGAGCCATATACATTATCGAAAGCATTTTTGGCGTCAGTACCAACAAGAGAGTTCACACTAATTTCGCCATGATTGTCTAAATCAACGACGCTCAGGCTTCCGCCTGAGACCGCTCCAAGCCTTTTAACAACAAGAGTCTGAATTTCTTGAGAGGTATTGCCGAAATCGACCGAACCTTGTTTGACCGTCGTCTCTCCCTTATATCTAATCGCATTATTCTTCGTGACAACAAACTCGCTACTACCTAGCTTTGTAATGCCACCTGTTTTATCCACCACAAAGGAACCATCAAACTGAAAGCTCTCTCGATCATCACCAACAGACAAAATACTGCCAAGATCAAGTTCAACTTTTCCGCCGCCGGTCAGAGCCGCGATTTGATCACTTGCGCGAACATTATATTTAGCCCCTACGGCAACTTCGACCTCTGTTTTGTCAGACAAAGAGCCAGAGACCTCAAGCTGACCTTTCTTGATGATTGTTTTTCCAGTATATGTATTAATCCCTGTGAGGGTAACACTGCCTTCACCTTCCTTTGTCAAGCCACCGGAACCAGAAATAACCCCATTAATCTGAGGCCTTACATAAACACCATCTTCTACAGTCTGACGATCAAGAGCCCCATCAACATGCAAAAAGGACTGGCCATTTTTCGACTCCACAAGCTGTATATTAGAGTTAAGGCGAATTTTCTTCCCATAAAATCCTATTTTTCCGCCCCCCGCAAGCTTAACGACTTGCCCTTTACTGGATGTAATCGCATCACCCCTTAATCTTAATTTAGAACCAGAGTTAATGGTTATATCACCCAATGGGAGTGCCTTCTTTGCCATAATAACCAGGGCGCCATCATCAGTCGTACTAACGATCGTCTCTCCACTGTATTCATTTGTGCCCCAAAGCTTTGTAAGGCCGGTGCCCGAATAGGTAAATGTTGCCGACTCAGAGCCTGAAATTGCTGTAAAATCACCCTCAAAATTGGCATTAACATCATTTTTAATGACTCCGCCATTACCAGTAACATAAAATCTGCGACTAAACGAGGTGTTTGAATCTATCTTTAAAGTTCCACCATCAAATATAGGTGCATAGACTGAGCTCTCTACATCACTACCACTCCATTGGCAGTAATCACCATTTTCAACAAGCGTTGAAGGGGTGGCCGTTACACCATCTGAAATGGTATTGGCAATGCAACCACCATAGGCTTGAATGCGCCCGGCCCCTTTATTACCCCCTTTCGTAAAATAACCGGCACCATTATAGTAATACAAAAGGCCTTCATTTGTACCTTTTGCGTTCGCAGGCCTATTCGAGAAACCTCGAGGAATATCACTATTAGAGCTATAATTAGAGTATACGAAGCCACCGCCATTGGAATATCCCCATAGATCCAAATCGCCATTAGGCTCTAGCATGCCTTTTAAAGCTTCCTGAGAAGCTGTCGAAAGCGATTTTGCGAGGCCTGGGGTATCACGCCAAGGGAAGAATTTACCTGTAACTGAATCCGTATACCACTGCCCTACGGAAATACCAGGGTATTCATTGTCAGGGGTAGACCACATGGAATATTCTATTGCATAGATTTTATTGTCATTTCCACGAATGACCTGTTTATCATCGTCGGGTAATTCATAAACCGTGACCGCACCCTTCTCGACAACCTTTGTCGTCGTTGGCTCCCCCGCAAGCGCTGGTCCAAAAGGGGCAATAGAGGCAAACGCAAGCCAGGCGATGATATTGAGAGATTTTTTCACGACAACAATCACCAGAAGCGAAACTTTGAACAACGCTAGCGGCTAAATAGAAAGCGGCAATATCACCTCATATAGAGCTTATCCATTGTTTCCTAGTGACTATGAATCCACTTTGAGATGTTGCCAAGACAGGTCGAGCCTAAAGATTTGGCCGCAAAGGAAGCCAACACAGTATTGACACCAAGGCGAGGATCGTAGACAAATTGGCCCTTAGAGCAACATCCTCAATTGTGCATGAAAGGGAGATCCCATTCGTGCACAATTGAGACATTTAGCCCCGCTCTGCCCCTGGAAGCCTCTGCCAATTGGTGTGTGTCGCCCACAGCCCCCAGATCGCCATCGCCCGCAGATAGTGGCAAGCCCGGAAGGTCTTCACCGCCGTGATCGCCTCCGGGGTACGGAACTGCAATCCACCCGAATACACCTGGTTCACCACCGCTGAGCAGATTGCTTCAGCCGTCTGCTCTTCTCCCATCAGCTGGTAGTAGCTCGCAATTCCGAAGTTGATCCCGGTCCACACCTCCAAAGGATGGGTGCCATTCGGATCCAAGGGTGTTCCGTCACGGCGCAGTCCATTCGCGACACCAAGTGCTCCACCTTCAAACCGTTCGAAACAGGCTTCCTTCACTGCCTTGAGGGCGCTGCGGCTGTTGGCCTCACTCACCACAGGCTCCAGCCCGAGCAAGCGGGCATAGAAATCACCGCAAAGTTGATCGGCCATCACCACCGGCGTACCACTTTCAGCGTCGATGTCGTAGTACTCACCATTCCAGAGCAACCTGTCAAAGTTGCTGCGCGATTGCTCCAACCAACCACTGAACTCTCGCTGCTCCTCGGCCGTATCCAGCCCTGTTTTGAGCTGCAAGGTCTGACCAATGGCCAAGGCTGCTTCAAGAGCAGCGATCCAAAGCGCACCGCAATAGGCACTGACGCCCTGCAAAGGCCAATCATCAAAGGTCTGATCCGGTGCACCTCCGTTATCAGGCAGGCCATCGTGATTGGCATCAAATGTTTTGAGGTAGCGCAGGGCCTCCACAGCTGCCGGCCAGCATGCGGCCAAAAAGTTGATGTCTTCTCCACTTGGGGCCAGCTTGAAGGTGCGCCAAACCTGCAGCACGAAGTCGCTACCAAGATCTTTCCAGAGGTTGCAGTCTTGATAGGCCGTGTAGTTGGTGGCATCCCAAGGCTGCTCATTGGGGGCCCCCAGATCGTGGGGTGTGGCTCCCTTTACCTTCCGATCGGCTTCGACCCTGCCCTTGCCCTGGGTGAAATACCAACCGATCGGCCGTTGCGTTGCATCAGCAGCTGGAATCGCCCGAGCGAAGCTGCACAGCACAGCCTTATCGAGCTCTGGCCACAACTGAAGCAGGGCAAACGACCCGTAAAGGCGTACATCAAGACTTTCGTACCAGGCGTAATCGAGACACTCGAGCACGCCGAATCGGCCGAATGGATCAGCTGGCGTCGCCGCACTCCAGAGGCTGCCGCCGCTGCAAAGGTCGTAGAGCTCATTGAATAACGCCATCCGCAACGGTTCGGGGAGCTCACGGCGCTCCACGACGGGTTGCTGCCAGGCCTCAATCTGCTCTCTCCATTGCTGCCAATCGCGCAGAGCTTCAGAAGCGATCGCCGCGGCCTGGTTGCCGTCTGCCGCAAAGAAATCGGTGTAGCGCCGTAGGGCCTGGCTGCCGGTGGCAAAGGCCGTTACCGGCAGATCCCAACTGATCACGACTGGGATCTCAATGCTCTGGCCAGGCTCTAGCTGGCACTGCACCGCCAGGGCAGCACTGAGCGGATCATTGGCGCCGCTCTTGCGGTCGTTGTTGCTCTCGGGGATGGAGCCATCGGCGCTGAAGCTGTTCCACAGCTCACTGCCATCGCCACTGGGGTTCCAGCGGCTGCAGCGCTGGATGCGCACCCCCGGCTGCTCGGTGGTGGCGATGCACCACTGCCCCTCGCCTTCAGCAACAGGGTTGGAGACGTTGCCCTCCAGCACCACGCCTTTGAGGGTGCCATCGTCGACCCAGCGGTTGCGTTGGCCCGCTGTCTTGCCAATGGCTGGGGCGTAGTTGTGCTCCGGGCTGCCGTCGTCGCGGAAGTGCACCTCCGCGGAGGCATCGGTGTTGGTGAACCAGCCGTTGGTGTTGCGCCAGCTGAGCAGCAGCGACAGATCCAGGGGCTGGTCGGTGGGGTTGCGTAGGGTCCACACGAACACCGCCACTGGGTAGCTGGTGCGCTGATAGTCACCCGGCAGGATCGGGCTGAAGGCCTCGCAACGCACCTCGGCGTCATAGACGCCTTCGTAGTTCGTCCAGCTCAGGGGATAGCGGGCGGCGTAGGTGCCGGTGCTGCGCTCCGCCGTGCTGGCTGGATACCAATCCCAAGCGGATAACGGCTCTCCTGCTTCAGGCCGTGATGCATCCACATCCGGTTTCACCGCCAGGGCATGGGCGCGCATTGCGGCGCCGTTGCTCTCGAACAATGCGAACTGGCAATCCGGCAGCACCCCAAACCAGTGCTCACCGCCATCCAGATGCCAGAGGTTGATGTTGCCATCGGGCGCCCGACCGAAGCATCCCGCCCCGAAGCCGCCAAGGGGCATACCGTGATTGGCGCCGTCGTCGAGGTTGCTGGCGTAGCGCACCGTATAGGGGTTCTCCCAGCCCAGACCCAAGGGCCGGCTCCAGCTCGCCTCGGGCGGCTGCCAGCCTTTCGATTTGGAGCCGCGGCCCAGCAGGGATTTGAGAGCAGACAATCCGAGCGGAGCCATGCATGGGCCGAGAGTCGCCCCAGATTGCCAGAGTTGGGCAGAAGGGCCAGGGGTCCAGCACAAAGCCCTCACCGCAGTGAAGGCCAGCGCTGATGGTGCATGCTCCGATCAGGACAGAGCGGTGAAATCCTGGAGGCTGAACTGGCCGTCGCCGCCAAGCACCTGGTCGAACGGCTCAGCCCTGGAGGCGATCTCCTCTAGAGAACCACCACCACGCAAGGCATCAAAAGCTGCATCCACCAGGCTCTGCTCTCCAGCGGCATCATTGGACAACGCCCAGAACATCAAGCCTCCAAGCCCTGCCTCCTGCACGTAAGCCGCTTTACCAGCCACGGTGGCTGCAGTTTCAATCGAGCTCCACAGACCACTCACGGAGTCGTAGACAAACGCCGCTTTGGCGGTGTCATCCCAGAACAGCTGTAGGTTCCCGTTCTCTACCCCGGTAAGCAGATCCTTGACGTCGTAGCTGCCGGCTTCAAACGACCCGGCGGCCTGAGAGGAATCCCCCGCCTGTTGGTAGCCATTGGTGCCCCCGTCTTGCACGCCACCCCAGGCGCGGGTGTAAGCCGGAGCACCAAGCACCACCTTGCTGAGATCCACGCCGGCCTGGCGGAACTGATCGATGGCAGTGAGCACGTCGTAGCCCCCCGCATCACCGCTCATGGCCGCCTGGTGGCCGGTCTGCGACTCCCAGCCGCCGTGGAAGTCGTAGGTCATCACGTTGTAGAAGTCGACATAGGGATCGATCCCCTCAAGGTTGAGGTTGGCCAGCTTGTCGGCACCACCGGCGGTGGCGATGGAGATCTCCACCTCGCGGCCGGTCTGCTGCCGGAAGGTCTCCAGCTTCTGGTCGAGCAGTTGCAGGGTGAGGGCGAAATTGGCGCCGTCCTGATCGCTCACCGCATTGCTGCCCAATCCACCACCACCCGGGTACTCCCAGTCGAAATCGACGGTGTTGAAAAAGTCGTAGCGGTTGAGGGTGTCGATCACGCTGTCGGTGAAGCTCTCCCGGCCAGCTGCGTCGTCGAAGGCCAGGCTGAATTCACCGGAGAGGGTCCAGCCCCCAAGGGCAAAGCCAAGGTTGAGATGAGGATTGAGCTGCTTGAGCAGATCCAACTGGCGCAGGTTGCCGGCCTCGGCATTGGGGTCCCCCCAGCCCACCGGAAGGCCGGTGAGGGTGACGGACCCATCGGCCGCTGTCGTGAGCGAAAAGTCGCCACCACTGACCAAACCGTCGCGATAGGCGCTCTCGAGGCCAGCCCATTCGTTGGCTGAGAAGTTGCGGCTCACCTGCTGCTCAACGGAGAAGCGCTTGTCTGTGGCAGCCCAGGCGTCATGGATGAACAGATCGCCGCTGTCGTCGACCCCAAAGAAGCTGTAGTTGAGGTGGGTGAGCTTGCTGGCATCAACATCGGCGACGCGGAAGTCGCGGCCATAAATGCCCCATTCTTCGAAATAGCCCACCACCCGCAGGCCATCGCTGGAGCGGGATGGGTCGGGTGAGGGCGCCGTCGGTTCAGTGGGTTGGGTGGGGTCAACGGGATCCACAGGATCGGTCGGCTGCACAGAATCCGTTGGTTCCGCAGGATCCGTGGATTCCACCGGCTCTGTTGGTGCAACCGGCTCAGTGGTCTCACCAGGGTCTGTGGGAGTTGCCGGCGCTGAAGGAGCCGAAGCCTCGCCACTGTCGAAGCTCAGTGATGTCTGACCACTGAGGTCGCCGCTGCCCTGGTAATAAGAACTGAGGGTGCTGCCGGCCGCAAAGGCCTGGCCCGCAGACCAGCTCGGCGCCGACAGGGTGATGAGGCAGCGGCCGTCGCTTTGCTGCTCCTGGCTGAGGCTGAAATTGCTGACCTGCTTGAGGGCGTCATCACTCAGGAAGCTCACCGACCAGCCAGCATCCAGCGGCTGCGAGCCCGCGTTGGTGACGGTGAGATTGCCGGAGAAGGTGCCGCTCCATTGGTCGGTGACCGTGGCTTCCACCAGCACAGCCGCTGGTTGCGGTTGGGGAGCCGGTTCAGGCGCAGGTTCGGGCTCGGGCTCGGGCTCGGGCTCGGGCTCGGGCATTGGAACCGGCTCTGGTTCGGGTTCCGGAGCTGGAACCGGTTCCACACCCCTGCCTCCCACAAAGAACAGTTCATCGGTGAGGTTGCCGCTATTCGGCAGCCCCACGCTGTCAGCGTTGAAGCTCAGATTGATGCTTTGACCCGCCGCAATCGTGCTGTTCCATGCCGCAGGCGTGAGCGTCACACGCACAGCACCATCTGGCAGTGGCTCGACAGACGCATGTCCAGCCCAACTCTGGAAGTTCTGATGCAGCGTCTCAAAGCTGACCGACCAATCACTCAAGGGTTGATCTGAGCTGTTGGTGATGGTGAGCTGACCGCTCATCCCGCCCCAGTACAAGCTGCCACTGGCCTTCAGCGTTAGCGCCCCGATAGAAGGCGCCAGCCCTTCCATGCCATGGCCTTCAGCATGAACGCCAGGGTGGTGATCATGCTGCATGTGCTCGGCATGGTGCGAAGCCACACCATTGGCGATTGAGGCACCCAGGGAATACACCGGTTGTCCGGGCTCCACCTGAAACCCATCAGTGAAGGCTCCCACTGGCGCATCCGGCGTCAGCAGCACGCTGCGATCCACCAAGGCCACATCGTTCTGATCGAAGCCAAGAACCGTCTCGAGATTGTCTTCTCGCACCTGATCAAAGTGAAACTCGACGTGATCGGCACGAAGTTCACTGGCCTGAATACCCTCCAACAGCACACTCTGGCCACTGGGTTGGACGACAATCAGAAGCCCCTGTTCTGTATCAACAGCAGAGACGCGTTCACGTGTTCCTAGATAGACAAAACTGATCTTATCAACTTCAGGGTTGAAATCACTGACAATCTCCTGAACACCATATTCATGAGAACGGATGTACACCGTTTCAGAAACAGATTCATCGAAGGATGAAAGCATAATCCGGCCATCAGCATCGGCCTGCACTCCATCCTGTTTTGGGCCACGATTCAGCTCCCAAGACAACACGCCTCCAATATCGGCACGCAAATGCTCGTTACCGACAGGAGCAAAGTTATCGAGAGAAAGCTGGTCCCAACAGATCGGGGAAGCATTCGCATCAACAATCCGCTGAAAATCATTGTCCTGCCATGGATTGACAATCACAGCAGAGCCATCTTCAAGCTTGCCGAGAATTAATCCATGAACAGAAATATCCCCGAAATCCAAAACATCATGTTCTGGATCAAATCCGGCGATATCAGCGCCTGATGGATTGACGGAATAGATAGTGCCGCCACCATGAAAACCAATCACAAGGCCCTTCCCAAAGGTACAAAATCCCCAAGCATCAGAGCTGATCTGGGGAGTGACTTTTCAGCCCGAAAGCAAAGCCACGACCATTGGAATAACCCTGCCAATCCCCCCAGTCATGCCTCATCCATGATCAAACAGTGACAAAACATTTCCCAGCACGAGCCGGGCGAGCTCCAGTCGTATTCAGCAACAACCAAAGGGTGAAAACCGACCTCAGAGACCACCTCCCCACGACCTCCGCTCGCCTTTGATAGACAATCGCCTCACTCTGCGATGCGCCGCTCACTCCTCCTCCAAAACGGCAGCTCGCCCCTGGCTGTGCCCTATTTAGGAATCCTGGCCAGCTTGCAGCTGATCGATCCCAGCGTCGCCAACATCGCTCTGGTGAAGGCCAGCGCCGCCATGCAGATGGAGGGTCCCACGCTGGCGCTAGCCGCCAGCGTGTCGACCCTGGCCCAAGCCGCCACGGTTCTCGTGATGGGCTTTCTCGGAGATCGCTACGGGCGCCGGCGGGTGCTGGCAGCGTCCCTGCTGCTGGCACTGGTTGGCAATCTGCTCTCGATGCTGGCTCCCGCGGCCGATGTCTTTCTGCTGGGCCGGGCCCTCACCGGCATCGCCCTGGGATCCGTGCTCACCGGCACCTTTGCCAGCGTGCGTGCTGTGAGCAGGCCAGGGCAAGTGAGCGCTGCGCTGGGCCTCTGGAATCTGCTGATCGTGGTGGGATTCATCAGCGGCTCACTGCTTGGCGGCTGGATGGCGGTGATGCACTGGCGGCTAGCCATGGCACTGGTGCCCCTGATCTGCTTGGTGAGCCTGCCGCTGCTCCCGTTACTGCTGCCGTCAATCCCCGCCAACCACACATTGCGTGCCGACCGCGCCGGCCTGATCACGATTGGCTCGGCCGTCGTGCTGTTTTTGTACGGCATCAACCACGCCACTCCCGGCTTACGCAGCATCAGCTTCTGGCTTCCCACCGCACTCGGGCTGCTGCTCTTCGCCGTGCACATTGCGATCGAACGGCGCTGCCGCATGCCGATCTTTCCCCCACGGCTTTATCTACGCGGTTTCTTTGCCGCAGCTGTGGTGAATGGGATCGGCTGGAATGTGGCTCAAGCGGTGCTGCAACTGCAAACCAGCAACTTCTGGCAACTCGTGCAGGGCTACAGCACCAGCGCGGTGGCCCTTGGCCAACTGCCATTTCTGCTCTGCTTTGGAGTTGGCGGCATCCTGGCGGGCCGATGGATGGCCCCGGGTCGGCGCACCCTTGTGCTGATGGGCTGGGGCAGCTTCGCCCTCACCCTTGGGCTCGCCCTCCTCGCGATCGTGCAGGTGCAAACGCCCTACTGGCAGCTGCTCCCTGCCCTGACCCTGGCGGGCATCGGCCTTGCCTTTGTGGCAGTTCCCCAGTCCGCCCTGTTCGTGCAGGAAGCGCCCAACAACTGCTTCGGCTCAGTGCTGGCCTTCCGCACCACCAGCGGCCAACTCGGCTTCGCCTTCGGGCTGGCCGTAAGCGGCACGATGGTGAGCGGATTCGGATTCAACGATCTGGTCACCCACCTGCAGCTGGCAGGGCTGAGCGTTGATCAGATTCCCAACCTCGATCAACAGGTGCGCCTTTTTCTCAGAAACAGCCCGATCCACATAGAAGGCCTCCAGGTTGAGCCTGTGCTCCGCGTGATGCGAGAGGCATACAGCCAAGGGATGGCGGCCACGATGCTCGTGGTGGCCGCCTTCACTGGCCTGCTACTCGCCCTTAGCTTGTTGCTTCTGATCATCGGCTCAGAGCAGCAGCTGCTGCATCAAGAGGAACTCTGAACGGTCACCCGCAAGCTCAGACAAACACCTGACTGACGGTGCTCTCCAGCACATGCCCTGACGAGGCAATCATCTCCGCATTGTCGGCAATGAACGCCTCCATCACCCCCGATTCGGCCTGCATCACGGCGCAGACTTTGGTGGGATCGTCTTTGCTCACACCGCGATACAACGACGTAATTCCGGCCACCTTCTGAAGGGGCTTGGAGGCGTCGTAGGTGGCAGCCCACTCACTGAAGCTTGTGGTGATTGTGAAGGTGAGAACGTGCGTTTCAACCATGGGAAATTTTTGGCGAAAACTACCACCAAGAACCAACCTTTTCAGCTCACGTCTGCTCCGGGTGCGTTCTCGGCATCCAACAGGGCATCAAGGGTGACCGCCGTGCGCACCATCGCCTGGTAACGCTGCAACAGCCGACGGTTCCGATCCAACCAACGAGCAGCGTCCGCTGCACCTTCACCACCACCGCTCACGCTGAACCCGGCGGGGCCATCGGCATCCATCAGTTCCAGGTCGCCCTGCTGAGCGATCAGTGCGAGCAACAACTCATGGAGACGCTCACGCCGGTCTTTGCTCCCATCCGTGCTCATGTGCTGACGCCATTCAAGGCTGTGGCCATCTTGCAAGAACGGAGGCACAGAGCCCTCCCTCTTTGCACGAATGCTCAAGCCCATGACCACACCACAACGGTGCCGGTTACTGCTGGGTCTGCTCACCTTGGGCAGCTTGTGGCAGACGCCACCCCTGCAGGCCGAAGAGCTCTACACCCTCAAAACCACCTGCAGTACGTCCACTGAGGCCCAACCCTTCGCCTGCACGGTGACAGCACTGAACGTGAATGACACCACTGAGTATCACCACCGCTTTGGTGGTCGCTCGGTGGCCTACCGCGTCATCGACAACCCCTATGTGCGCATCGAGGGCCGTCAAGCCGGAACACCTTGGAATTCGGTGAAGAGCGCCACGATCAATTTCAAGACCCAGGAGCTCTGCTTCAACAAGCGAGCCTTCTGTGTCAACAACCCCACCTTCCTGGCCGATGTGCTGGTGAACAGCGGCGATGCCATGCAGGGACGCACCCAGGTGGGCATGGCTTTCGGTCGCAACGGCCGTGTAGACGTGGCCTGCTTCGACGAGGGCTGCACCCGACTGCTGGAGATCTTGAAGCGATGAACAAACAGCACGCAACCCCGCTTGCCGGGATCCTCAGCCTGATCCTCAGCCTCCAACCCACTGCGGCAGTGGCCGTGATGGCCACCAGCGTGGAAGCCCCCACAGGCCCAACCTCTGAGATTGAACTGGCCCAACGCCGAGGCGGCGGCGGCGGATCACGTGGAGGCAGAAGCCGTGGAGGCGGGGGCTCCAGAGGTGGAGGTTCAAGAGCAGGAGGCTCCCGCAGTTCTGGAGCCCGAAGTTCTCGAGGAAGCGGTGGCCGCACAGGCTTCAGCTCCTACAGCGGCAGTGGGTCGCGAACTGCGGGAGCAAACCGCAGTGGTTCGCGCAGCAGTACCCGGCAGAGCACGCGCCAATCCAACCAAGGCACCCGACAGACCAACCGCCAAAGCACACGCAGCACGCGCCAATCGAACCAGGGAAGCCGCCAAACCAACCGCCAAGGCACGCGTAACACCCGCCAAACGGATCGCAACAATGCGATCAACACCCGGCAGGACGGACGCAGCAACCGCACCAACACCCGGCAGAACAACAGGACTGATCGAGTCAACACCCGCAATGACTCCTACAGAAAAGCTGCCAACAACTGGGATCGGTACGGCCGAGGCTGGTACAGCAACAATGGTTGGTCCAACAACCGCCCCTGGAACCACGGCTGGTACGGCGGGTCGACCTGGAACAACTGGGGCTGGTACCCCGGAAGGGCTGCCGCCTGGGGACTGGCCAGCATGGCCACCTTCGGTGTGATCAACAACCTGGTGAACTCTGCCCAGAGCAATGAGGTGAGCTACATCGTTGTTCCCGACTCCGATTATTCCCTCTATTACCCCAGCGTCACCGCCAGTGGCGATGTGATCACATTCGAAGCCGATAACGGCTACGACACCGTTCGCTACAGCGCCAACTGCCAACAGGGCAGCCTCAACGGAGGCAGTCCCCAGGATGCCAATGAAGCGCAACTGCTCAATGCCGCCTGTCAGGTGGCGTTTGGCCAGTAACGTCTCCCCCATCCAACGACAGCGTCAGCAGCTGCAAACGCTCCTCAGCCAATGGGGCCAACGTGACGGGTCGAGCCCGGTAATCCGACGCCGCAGCAACCCTGCGAGCGATCGGATCTCGGGCTTGGTCCCAACCAGGGAGGTTCAATTCGCTGTAAATCCGCTGCACCGTCGTGAAAGGATCTGTCACCAGCGCGTCATAAGGCACTTCCAGCAATTGCCCTGGGGGGATCAAGGGGCGTGCCGCATCAAAAGCATTCAGTAAGCAGCGATAGGCTTCCGCCGTTTCCTCAACTTGAGTGAGGTCATCAAGAGGCGCCTGCAAACCAACAAGATTGCCGAGTGACTGCTTCACCTGAACCAGTGAGCGGATCGTATCGATCGGCTCCCGCTTCAGAAAGACAAAACGAGCCCGCGGAAACAGACGCAGCAACAGCGCAACTCTCGCAGTATGAGCGGGATTTTTGATCAGAAGCGTGTGCTTATCGGTGCCGTCATGGAGCCAAGTCAGGCGGGTGAAGTGCACCAGCTTGCACTCAAAATCCGGCGTAGAGGAGAGCACACAACGTCGAAAATGATGCAGGTAGTGCCAGGGGAAGGCCACGCCAGCCATGTTGGTATCAGGCGTGAGACGAACCAAGCCAATCTCATCCTCCTGGGGATCCTGTGCTGACCAAGGCACCGCATCGATCGGACGGGTGCGCGTCATCAACCGTTGTAAGAGTGGTATCAGCACAGGCTTCAGCAGCACAGCCACCTGGGGGGCAACCGTGAGACTGTTGCGAGCGGTGGCAACGCCTGGATCCGCAGCCAGGAGCTGATGCAAAAAGGTGGTGCCGCTGCGCCAATGGCCCACAATCACCACCGGATTATCTGGCAACCGCAGGGATCGACAACGATGGGCTAGCAGCAGCTGCTGCAACCAGGCCAGAGGCTCCAGGAGCACACCGGGCAGAACAAGATTAATCGCGACCGGGAGGCGGTTCCAACGAACACGACCATTGCGCAAGGATTTCAAGGCTGTACCCGGCCGTAGGAAACCTCCAGCGACAAGGCGATCCATCACGACCGAAAATGTGTATAAACGCCTTGGAATAACCACATTTTATGCGCTGAGAGGATTTTACCCATAAATTGCATAGCTGAGCGAACAGAACAAGCTGGGCATGTCCTTGGACACCCGAATCGCATCCACCGTCCCTGCCATCGCAAAACAAGACGGTTCTCTCCCTTCTCAACAGGTCCCACCCAGCCTGTGCAGCTGGGACGTTCCTTTTTTCAGCGCTTGTGATCTCTCCCGTTGCTTTCAACGGATCGGCAAAGACTTCAGCATTGTCCAGCTCACACCTGGGGCACTCGTGGGTCGTTTCACCGTGGTGCAGCTGCAGGGGATGAGCTTGCTCAGGCTGACGACCAACAAGGTGCTACTGCTCACGGGTGAGCGGGGAAAGGACACCACCAGCTTCTGCCTTGAGGTGACGGGGAACAGTGACGATCACCGGGTGCAATGTCAGCCCTTCCAGCAATTTTCTCTCTACGGCTTCAAGCAGAACCTGCAAGAAGCGCACTTCCAGCTCAGCGCCGAATCAACAAGCATCCTGGCCATCACCTCCTGCCACCGTTTCAACACCTTTCTGACGCGGGTCGGCCAAGAGCACCTGCTTGATCAGTTGATGCTGAGCAACTGCGTGCAACTTGATCAAAAATTGCATCAAAGCCTGAGCAATCATCTCTGCCAGATTTTCCAAAATCCACCATCGACAGCACAAAAAAGCAGACTTGCAGCCCAAACAATCCTGGTCAGCATTCTGAGCTGCCTGCAAAGCAATACCAAACAGTTCGTTCCTTTTGAACTTTCAGCTCGTGACCAATTAGTTCAAGAAATGGTGTCTTGGGGAATCACCTATAGCAACACACCCCTCACCCTTGATCAGATGTGTCAGCAGCTGTTCACCTCGCGACGCACTCTCATCCTCGGTAGCAAGGAGAATTTCGGGTGCGGACCGATGGAGCTGCTGCGCATCATCAGACTCCAACAAGTGCATCACTTGCTGCGATCAGAACAAGCACGCCAAAGGGCTGAGCTGCATCAGGTATGCGAAGTGGCCGAGTATTTCGGCTTTCGCAGCCGTGGACATTTCGCCAGGGCTTACCAACAGCAGTTTGAAGAGAGCCCTCGTACAACCCTGCTTAAGTCTGTGGCTTAACCGCCTGCAGGGAACAGGAATTGCACTTGTGCGCGAATCGTCCAGTCACCCAAGAGCGTCTGACCCTTAATCTCAGGTTTGACAGCGTTGTAGTAGGCGCTCAGCGAGGCATTCACAGGCTGGGTACCGATCACAAACACACGGCCAAAACCTGCACCAACAGGCACAGTCCACCCCTTATTGTCTGGATTGTTCCAGTTCGCAGTAATAATTGGCGAGCTGGTGAGATACCAACCTTTAGGCAAGTTGTAATTCAAGAAAGGTTGGATCAACATTGTGCTCACATCCTGGCCATCACTACCTGCAAAAGACCACACATTGTTGATCAGACCACCTGCCACAACAGGCCCTTTTGAATAGACCAGCACACCACTTGGCCCACCACTCCATCGCTTCGAACTGAGCCGGTTATCCGTTGCGGAGGGGATCACCAGCGTGGGCCCGAGGCCAACTGTGAGATTCCCTTTCAGCGTGGGAACAAAAAACACAGATGGATTGATATCACCGAGAGCCTGGATTGAAGACCCGTTCGCCCAGGGCTTAGAGATGAAAGGAACAATCGTGCGTGTAACTAACGTCAACCCCTTGCTGACTGGAACAGGGATCACCGGCTGAATATTGACCACATTCAGGGTCTGATTGGGCTCCGCCTTCACGTAGCGCACGGCCTGGGTTGGATCCACTGAGGGGATGGGAAGCCGTGGAGCCCATTGCGTGGAAGGGGTTGCATTCCACTGAATCGGCAAACTGATCAGGCTGGCGATCGGGTTCTGTGCAGCCTTCGCCAGCGATCCTTCTTCCGCAGACTTGGATTCGTCGGGCGACACCGTCACCGTGCCATCCCCACCGCCTGAGATCTGACCGGCATCAGCGGCCTGTGCCAGCTGTTGCTCCTCAATCAGCAGTGGACTGAAATCAAAACCAACAACGTTTCTCTCCAGCACCTTGTCATGCGCTTCTGCCGAAGCAGCACTTGTCAACAGAAGTGAGAAGCCTCCGATCATCCCTGCAGCAATCAAAAAGCGAAGGGGGAAGCTGCGCACAACACGGTCCTGAAAGTTGTGCATTTCATACCAGCCACAACCGGATAGCGGGGCAAAGTCTTAGCAGGTTGTGCACAAATGGAACCAGAGCTCCCGCAACCGGGCTCGAGCTGGCCCATGCAACTTGTCAAGCCCGCCCAAGGGAGCGTTTCCCTCTCAACAACATCCAACCGTCAGGGGCTTGGATCCAGCCTTGCCCGAACAAAGGTCCCAATCGTGCAACCTTGATCTAGCGAAAAGATTGAGCCAAGCAGCCATGGCTACCAGAAGGATGTTGCCCTTGTAGTCCAGCGGTGTCGCGCATGACCAGCACCCACCACGTTGACGGTTCCATCCTGCCGTTTCCTCCCCAGCCATCGGGGAGCAAGGCAGGAACGACGATGCAGGAATCGACATACAATCCACGGCCTGCACCCAAGTACCTTCCAGACGACGCACCCAACATCCTTGTGGTGTTGATCGACGACGCGGGCCCGGCTCTCCCGGATTGTCTTGGGGGCGATGTGCACACGCCGAATCTTCAGGCAGTGAAGGATGCTGGCGTGGGCTTCAACCGCTTCCACACCACAGCGATGTGCTCTCCCACACGCGCGTCGCTGCTCTGCGGTCGCAACCACACCTTCGTGGGCAATGGTCAGATCTGTGAATTAGCCAACGACTGGGATGGCTATTCAGGCAGGATTCCAAAAAGCTGCGCACTGCAGGCAGACGTTCTACGCAACTACGGCTACGCAACAGCAGCCTGGGGGAAATGGCATAACACCCCAACAACAGAGATCACTGCTGCTGGTCCTTTTGACAACTGGCCGACCGGACTCGGCTTCGAATACTTCTACGGCTTCCTGGCCGGTGAAGCCTCCCAATACGAGCCCCATCTGGTGCGCAACACCACAGTGGTGATGCCACCAAGCACCCCAGAGGAGGGGTATCACATCAGTGAAGACCTGGCTGATGATGCCATCCACTGGTTACAGACCCACAAAGCCCTGCGTCCCGACAAACCCTTCTACATGTACTGGGCTTCGGGTGCTCTGCATGGTCCTCATCATGTGAACAAGGAATGGGCTGATAAGTACAAAGGCAAGTTCGACGATGGCTGGGACGCCTACCGCGAACGCGCCTTCAAGAATGCCAAAGCCAAAGGCTGGATTCCGGAGAACGCCCAGCTCACACCTCGGCATCCAAGAATGGCAGCCTGGGACTCCATTCCTGAGCACCAGAAGCCTTTCCAATCACGTTTGATGGAAGTGCTGGCTGGGTTTGCCGAACACACGGATCATCAGGTTGGACGGATCTTGTCCGAGGTTGAACGATTGGGATATGAACAGAACACCCTGGTTGTCTACATCTGGGGAGACAATGGCTCCTCTGGGGAAGGCCAAGACGGCACGATCTCTGAACTGCTGGCACAAAATTCGATTGCCACCGACACCGATGAACACATCAACGTTCTGAATGAATTAGGCGGATTGGACGCGCTTGGCTCCCCGCTCGTGGACAACATGTATCACGCAGGCTGGGCCTGGGCTGGTAGTACGCCTTATCAAGGCCTGAAATTGATGGGGTCTTATTTCGGTGGCACCCGCAATCCGATGGCGATCAAATGGCCGAAGGGAATCAAGCCTGACCCCAAGCCACGAGCCCAGTTCCATCACTGCAACGATCTGGTGCCAACGATCTACGAGTTGGTGGGAATTACACCCCCGCAACAAGTCAACGGGGTCACACAGGATCCGATTCATGGCACCAGCTTTGCCTATGCCTTCAATGCCCCTGATGCACCGGGTCAACTTCACACCCAGTTCTTCGACATCTTTGGGTCGCGTTCCATCTACCACGATGGCTGGATTGCCAGTGCCGTTGGGCCTCGCCTGCCCTGGGTGAAGGGTGTGGACCCCGACATTCTCACCTGGTCACCCAACAGCGACGACTGGGAGCTCTACAACCTCGAGGAGGATTGGAGTCAAAGCAAGAACATCGCGGATCAACATCCCGAGACACTGCAGATGCTCAAGAATCTGTTCCTGGTGGAATCGGCCAAATACAAGAACTTGCCTGTAGGCGGTGGACTCTGGACCGTGATCTTCCACCCCGAGATGAAGATTGTGCCGGAGGCGACATCCTGGGAGCTTCCAGGCACCATCACCAGAATCCCCGAGCCCTGTGCCCCACGACTCGGCGCCGTTGACAACAAAGTTGTGATTGACATGGAGATAGCAGAGAATGCCAGTGGTGTGCTTTACAAACTCGGCGCTAATTCAGGCGGTCTCACTGTGTTCATGGATGAGGGGATTCTCACCTATGAATACAACCTGTTCCTGATCGAACGCACCAAACTGCGTTCCGCTCAACCCCTACCAGCCGGTCACCACAAACTGGAAATCGTGACCCAGCACACCGACGACAATCCAAGGGGGCCGCTGTCGATCAAGGGATCTCTCAATGGCAACCCACTGATCGATGGCATCGTGCCGAGGCCGGCAGCTCTGATCTTCACGGCCAATGACTGTCTTGACGTTGGTCAGGCTCTCGGGTCCCCGGTCTCCCTGGAGTACCGCGAGCGTGCACCCTTCAAGTTCAATGGAACGATCCACACCTTGCAGGTGGAGTATCTCAAATAGGGCACGGCATCCCAGGCACCATCATGCAAGACAAGCGCACTTGAATACACTCTGGATCCAGGCAGAAATCATGCTTCTCAGCCGCCAGAAACCAAGTGCCAGACTTGGATCTGGGGCCAATGCAGCGACAAGCCGGGCGACGTCTCAGAGCTTGACGGAGTCAAGGCTCAGCAGCCTCAGTGACCACCGCAATCAGATCAATCCGCTTTGCATCGAAAAGCCAATCACGCCTCCTCTCGCCGGGGGGGGGCTTAATCGGCATTAGGCGAGGTGCGACAAGCGCCTGCATGACTTGAACAAACGATCGACCTGCTCAGCAGGGACGAGACGTGAGAGCTTGTCCTTAACCTTCAGAAAGCTTGCGGTGAGCTTTGTCTGCCTTCCTCAGGATCTTTTGAGCCTGCTCTCTGGTGAGGCACTCCTCAGCCTTGACCTTGAGCTTGATCAGTTTCTTGTGCTGCTTTTCAGCGTTCATAGACTAGGCCCTCCTTAAGCCTAGTTTAACCCATGATTAAGGGTCGTCGACCTGGGCCGCCCGGACCCCTTCGTTTTGCGCAGCCAAGACTGATGCTCATGGCCCCTCAATTCGATTGCCAAGAGTCATGAGCCTTTCAAGCCTCAATTTTCTTAAAAGCTTGATCCCCCAATCAGCCACTGGAGGACGCGCAATCGTTTGCTCAGTTTGGAGTTGAGCCTTGGGGGTAACATTTTTCTCTGCCATCTCACAAGCTCTACAAACAAATAAAATGCTATGCGCTTCTCCAGCGCATCACTTCCAGCATCAAAAAAGTTAAACGATACACATTCCTTTTCATCAAGATCCATATCTTTCTGTTGATTTTCAAGGCGCTACTGCCGCTCTGCTGCCGACCGAAAAAAAGGGCTGATGACTTTCCTTCTTCCAAAGGAATAGAGAGACGCAGAGCAAACCATGGCGACAGAAGCCACTCCGACCGCGGACTGAAGGGTCTTGGTCATCACACCCTCAGCCCGAACGAACACAGGGGCTGAAGATCCAATCCTTTCAGATCAGACAACAAAGTCGCTCCCCACATCCTCATTCAGAGGCGCATTAGATCAAGAGGCTTGCTCTTTTTCTTTGAGCTCCAAGCTGAGGAAATAATTCAAGAACGTCCGCACCAAAGCCACTGCACCGAGCTGAATCAGTGCTGATGCATCCCGGCTAATGGTGGTCTGCACCACATCAGCTCCAAGCTGAAACTCCAAGGCCAAGGCCAGCCAACCACCAAAGGTGAGACGGGCAGCCGTGAGGGGACCGCGCTCCAAAAGCCGAGGCGGAATGGCCCGCAAGCGCAGGGGACCTCGCGGGCTGAACACCGCCAGGAGACCAACCCCAACGGACAGAACCGACAAACTCTCAAGAATCAAACGCAAGCCCTCTGCGGCATGCATCAACAACTGATCAGCCCACTCCATCGACCTCAAATCCAGATCTGAAGCGATTGTGAGCAAGGGAAGGCAAATTGACCAGCAACAATCCGTCGGCAGGCTGCGATTCAGCACGATCAGCACCGCCAAGGGCTGACCGAAACAGCGACGATTTCTAGCCTTCAAGCAGCGGAACACCCCGTGGGCCGAGGATGACCAACAGCAACACAGAGTTAGCCAAAACCCGTAACCGTGCTGCCGCCGAGCGCACCACGCTGGCCTGGATCCGCACGGCTCTGGCCTTGATCAGCTTTGGTTTCGGCCTCGACAAAATCATCGGTGCCATCCGCCACAACGATGGAGGAGGGGGTGCATCAGGTGATCTGAGTGTTCAGCTGATGTCGATGGGCTTCATCGGCATCGGCATCTTCACCCTGCTGATCGCCATGCGCCAACACACGCGCGAACTGGTGAAGTTACGGCATGACCCCTACGTCTATCGCCACGAGCCATCCCTCTCGATCGCCACAGCAACGGCTGTTCTTTTGATTGGCATTGCGGCATTCCTGCTGCTGTTGTTCGGACTCTTTCCAGCCTGAATCAAGCCAAGTTTTGCTCCTGAAACCGTCGCACCCACTCCGCTATGTCACTCCTGATTGCACTGGCCCTCTTTCTGGTGATGGTGTCACTGGGCCTGAATCTGCCCAGCATGCGCTTCGATCTTTTGAGGCGCAGACCAGCACTGCTGCTTCGTGTCTTAGTGGTGACCTGCATCGGTCTGCCCCTAATTGCCATCTTGCTACTCCACTCTCCTCTGGGAGAGGGTGTGTCTCCCACCATGGCCACAGCCGTGATGATCATGGCGATCTGCCCCAGCGCACCGATGATCACCCTGAAAAGCAGGCAGGTCGCCAACGATCCTGAATTAGCGGCAAAACTGCAGTTCTGGTCAGCTTGCGCCGCAGTGATCAGTGTGCCTTTGTGGATCAGTCAGCTCCCCACTGAGGCCGGCGAAGCCATCTGGACGATCCCGGCGAACGATGTCGCCGCTCAGGTTCTACAAGTGCAATTAGCTCCTCTGCTACTGGGCGTGATCTTGCGCCGTTGGCGTGGGGCATGGGTCGAACGCTGGAATCCTCTCATCCAAAAAACGGCCTCAATCGTGCTGTTGCTGCTGTTGGTGTTGATTCTGCTCGTGGCGTTGCCGCAGGCGGCACCCTTGTTGATCCGGGATCTTCAAGGGGCATTGCTAATGCTGATCCTGACCATCGCGGCCCTGGGGCTGGGCTTCCTGATCGCCAGTCAGAACAGTGATGAGCGCAGCACTCTTCCCCTAGTGGTGTCCATGCGCAATCCAGGACTGGCCCTTCTTCTGGTGCAACGCATGGCTCCCGATGCCATGGATCTCAAAGCCGCTGTGGTCGGCTACGTGTTGATGACGGCTCTGGGGTCAGCACCCTTTGTGAAGTGGCGCACCAGCATCACCGCACAACAACAGATCCCCGCACAAGACTGAATGGCCAGCATCACACCTGATCCCAACGACGAAGCCACGCGCAAGACAGGTCTCCACCAAGGCAGCGACATTGCTGCACTGCTCATCGCGGCAACGATCGGCTACCTGGTCAATCTGGTGCTGCCCATCCTGCTCGCCGCATGCATCAGTTGCAGCCTGTTGATCATGCTCAGCCGTCTGCGCCGCCGTCTGCATCGTCCAAGCCAATGGTGGGGAAGCATCGGCCTGTGCTCAGGCTGCTTCATCGGCACCGCCTCATCCATGGTGATCGACATGCAACAAGGGGGGAGCAGTCACAGCCTGTGGGAACGCTTGGCCCTGGTGCTGCTGCTGGGAATGACTGGGTTCCTCTCAGGTCGCCGAGTCGGGATCGATCCCAAGGCAATCGAGGGACGCTCGATCGGCGACCTGCTCCGCTCTTTGAGCGGAACCTTCACTGGGGTGTTTGGCGTCGTGGTGGCGATCACGTTTATCTTCAGCGGTCTTGATGAAGCGCGAGCTGCCTCCAGTCGACTCAGCACCTCGCTGACCATCATCGTGTTGTCACTGGTTGGGCCTGGCTGGATCAGCCATCGACTCAGGAAACATCTGCACCATCACCACCAAGCCTGAAGACAACCATGCATGAGGCAAGATCCGATCATGCTGTTCTGGAGGGATGAAGACTTCGCCACACGGCAACCGCCGTTCGCGAGCCGCTGGCAATAGCCCCTTCGATAAAGCCTCTCCATCCTTCACCATGATCCCCGGAGGCAAAGAAAAGGTGACCCTCCTGCCGAGGCAGAGCATCAGAGAAGCGCGTCAAGGTGCCGGGCCGATAGGTGCACCAGCTCCCCTGAGACAAAGCATCCCCTCCCCAATCGTGACCGAAGGTTGAACGCAGCCGAATCCCCGGAACAAACTCCTCGAGGACTGGTTGCCAATCGGCAACGGACCTCTCAAGTGCATCCGGCTCCAGGCTGAAACCAGCCAGGACCGAATGCTGTTCACCGCGCTGATACGTAAAGCTACCGATCAAAGGAGACTCCGTGGACCTGGCCAGGGTCATCACGGCACCTGGGTCACCCTCCACCTCAAAGAAGACCTTGGCGCCACCACCCACATGCTTGAGGCGAGACGCCTCAAGCTTCAGCTCCTCCAGAGGAGGATCAAAGGCAACTCTGTGCATCACATTCAATGGAACGGTGACAACGGCCCGTTTGGCGCTGATCGCATCACCAGCAGCGGTGGTGACTGTCACACCCTCGGCAGACTGCTGCACCGACATCACCTCCTGATTCAGCTCCACCGCAAATCCACCATCACTGGCCATTGCCTGCACCAGTGCACCCGTTCCATGGGTGAATTTGTAGCGGGCCGCTGTGTCGTTAAACAGTTCATAATTCCAGCCCGTGAGTGACCAGCAGCGCATCATCTCCACGTAGGAGGCATTCTCGGGTTGATTCATCGACAGGATCTCGAGGAAGCCACCGATGCTCGTGCGTTGCAACGGAGTGAGATCCAACGCTGCAAGCCGATCAGCCACGGTCAAAGGATCACGTTCTTTGATCAACTCCCAGCTGTGCTGGGAGTCATAGGGACGTTCCCACACCGCCTTGGCCTCAGCAAAGAAGTGCTCAAAACCACTCACAAACTCGCCAAGCTGATCCTCACGCAAGTCGCGGATCACACCGTCAATCTTGATCACCACCCGATCTGCCACACAGCCCGGTGTTTCCTGGATCTCCAGGCCATAACGCTCCTTTTCCGCCCACACAAAGGGCTGCGTCCAGTGGATCCAGGTGCCTCCCAATTCCACATGAAAGCCGTTGCGATCAGCGCTCCAGGTGCGCCCCCCTAGACGATCCCTCGCTTCAAGCACCAGCACGGCCAACCCACGTTGTTGGAGGTCACGGGCTGCTGTCAGACCAGCGAAGCCACCGCCAATCACGACAACGTCAACAGAACGATTGGCAGGCATCGAACAACAAGCAAGTGGGTGACATCAATCGGCACAGGCATCCGAACAACGGCGTCGCGGCCGGATGCCATCAAAGGGTCGTCAATCAGATCTTCTCGATCGCGCCAAGTGTCCAGGTGCGGTCAAACCACTCCTGCCCTGGACCGTAGAGACGGAAGATTCCGAACCAACCTTTGCCGGGAACCGTTTTGATCCAATTAGCCTCCAAGCCTTCAGGTGCTTCAGGGCCGAAGTAGAGCGTGATGCTGCCATCAGCATTTTTGACCATGTCGGTGTTGCGCGTGTTGTTCTTGCTGGGATAAGGCATCTCATCGCTCTGCAACATCGAGCGGGTTTGAGGGTCATAGACCACAAACGACCAGAAACGGTTGGCCGGAGGATTGGCAGGAATGGTCATCGAGTAGCTGTTGGTGCCATCGAGATAAGAACCACGGCTGTCGCGTGAAGAGAAGGTGTACTGCGAACCCACTCCTGGCATCTCCAAAACCATCGCAGGCGTGTTGACAGTGGCCAGGTAGAAGAACAAGGTGCGACCATCCATATCGCGGCCCCCATTGCCACCATCCACGAGATATTCGTGGTTACCGCCAGGGAATCCGGTTTGCCAGTAGCCAGCTTTGCCTGGATAGATGTAAGCCTTGGGGTCTTGGGGAGCGAACAGAATCGAACGGGCTGTGGCATTACCGATGGCCACTGCCTCGGTGAGCAGAGCCTTCTGTTCCGGAGAAGGATTAAAAGGCTTGCCTTTCTGGATGCCAATTGCCGAAGCCATGCCGAGCAGCTCCGGCGAGAACAGCTCGGACGGCTCGCGCTGAATCACCTCATCAAGCTCTTCGTAGAACTTGAAATTGTTGGCATGGATGGTGTTCGTCTCCCAATCCGTGAGGTTCTTGAAATTGTTGGCAGGGGGATTGGCACGCTCCGCATAGGGATAGACCTTCAGGCCTCCCTTGAATGCATTTCTGGCAGTATCTGTTTTGCCCTCATCATCCAGAAAACCACGCAGGATCAACCAGTTGATCTTGCTAGGAGTGTTGGCGACAAAGTAGCCATCGGTGTTGGCAGGAGCTGACTGACCTGGACCGATAATCAAATATTTTCCGCCCTTGCCCCGATCGGGACCGGGGCCTCCCATATCCACCACAAAGCGGAAGAACGCATCATTCACCGTGCCAGGGCCTGTACCAGCCGGCACTTCAACCACCATCGGGCCGGCACTGAGATCAAGAAAGGCCGAGGCATAAACGGTGTCGGTGTTACCGGTGAGCCAGAGCGATTGGGAACTCATCAACTCTTCAAACACACCGATATCGCGATTCGGCTGCATGCCGTAGCCATCACGATGACCCACATAGAGCATCTCGAGGGATGCCGCCGGCATGAAGTTCAGGAAGGTCTGAACCCCGCGGCCAAGGTCCACCTGGCGGCGGGCTTTGGCCATGGTGTCGTCGTTGGGGAACCCATCGAAATAATTGAAGCTGCCGATCCGAGTCTTCACCCTGTCAGGCGTCAGCACATCTTCAGGGATGGGCGTGTTGTAGCCCTGCGGAACCACATCAGCCGCACGCAGCGCAGAAGCGCTACCGGCAAGAACGACAGCAGAGAGAGCAGCAGTTGAGAAACGAGTGAAAGCAGTCATGGCTGAGAATGAATCGTGGTGTTGATCTGTTCAGGTCTCAACCGAGAGGCTGAATGTCGTTGAGCTGCCAGGTCTTGTCGAACCAAGGCTGTAGCGGTCCGTAGAAACGGAAACAGGCAAACCATCCTTTACCCGGCACGGTCTGGATCCAGTTGGCTTCCTTGCCCTGCGGTGCAGTCGGTCCGAAATAGAGATCAATACTTCCGTCGGCATTCACCACCATGTCTTGGTTGCGCTTGCTGTTTTTGCTGGGCAAGAGTTGATCGGTCTGCAACTCCGAGCGCGTCTGAGGGTCGTAGACCACCATCGACCAGAAATCCTTGGCAGGCACGTTGGCATCCACCGTGAACTTGTAGGTTTTACTGCCATCGAGATAGGCCCCGTTGGCATCGGTCGCCACAACGCCGTACTGGGATCCGGCGCCAACCATCTTCAGCACCATGGCTGGGGTATTGACGGTGTAACCCCAGAAGAAGTTGCTCCTGGCATCAAGATTTCGGCCGCCCTTGCCGCCATCGACAAGCCATTCATGGCTCCCACCCCCGAACGGGGTGAACCATTGCTTGTCCTCATAGAAGTAGACGTCTCGGTTGCGAGGCTTGCCCATATCAGCGCGCACGTAAGCGACTCCCACCTGAACGGCTTCCTCAAGGATCTGGCGGTCCTGAGCACTCGGGTTGAAGGGTTTGCCTTTCTCCAGACCGATCGCCGAAGCAAGCCCAAGCAGTTCAGGGTCAAACAGGTCGACCGGTTCACGCTGAATCACCGTGTTCAGCTCTTCAAAGAAGTGGAAATTATTGGCATGCACCGTGTTGAAAACAAGGTCGCCACCCTGGACGAACGTCATCGCCGGAGGATTGTCTTTCTGCGAGAGGGGATAGAGACGCAGACCGTTTTCGTAGTTCGCAATCGCCTGATCGGGCTTGCCTTGATCATCGAGGAAGGCGCGCAGAATCAACCAATTGGAGTAGCTGGGTGAGCGGAAGACGAAATATCCCTCGGTGTTGGCAGGCTCGCTGTCATCGGGTCCAAGGATCAGGTACTTGCCGCCTTTGCCCCGATCCGGACCGGGGGCGCCGGTGTCGGCAACGAAACGGAAATAGGCATCATTGATCGTGCCCGGGCCAAGCCCCGCAGGAATTTCGATCACCATCGGCCCCGTGTCCTTCAGATTGAAGAAGGTGGAGCCATACACCGTGTCGGTGTTGCCGGTGAGGAAGAGGGGGTTGGAATTCAGCGGGGCCATCAACATGACCTTGGTGTGGTCGTCGACACCCTGCTGGGCATGACCGACCCGCATCATCTCGATGCTGGCGGCCGGCATCAGCGTCAGGAACGTCTCATAGGCGCGGATGAATTTGAGGTAGTCGAAGCTGGTTTGAACGGTGGCTGCATCGGGCATGCCATCGAAGAACCGGAACGTACCAACACTGGTGTCCACCCCATCAGGAGTGAACACTTCCGCAGGAATCGGCGTGGTGTAACCCTTAGGGACAGCCTGAGAGAAAGCGGCGAGAGGCCTAACAACAGAAGTGAGGCCCAGCCCCACCACCAAAGCAGAGCCGAGAAGCCGGCCTGAAGGTTGCCGAAATCTTTTGATCAAAGCCAGGTACGAGCACTTCTCTTGGTTTAGGCACTCTCAAGGAGCCCAACATCCTTCAGAGCAAAAATGTGCCAATCGGGATCATCCGGATCATTGCTGGTATCCCAGCTGCACAAGGCCGCCCTATTCCCGACCCGGGTCGGGAATAGCGCAGGGAGACGCAACACGAAGCCTATGCCTCGAACAAACAGAACAAGCATGCAGAGGCCAGAGCAGACCTGGCCCATGCCTGCATCACTGGGCAGGTTGAAACTGCGGGGGAATCCAGCTGCCGTTGAAATAGGCCTCTGTCGGCGAATAGATGCGCACTGCAGCATTCCAACCGGGATAGATGTCTAAGTAGTTGTCTTGGCTGGCATCACCACCAACGTGAATCACATACTCACCGTTGGCGTTCTGCTTAGCGAAAGCACTGTTGATGTTGTACTTCTCACCAACCGCAAATCCCTGCTTGTCATAGATAGTCACCGACCAGAAGGCCCGGGGATCATTGGGCACATCCTTGAGGACAAGTTTCTGGGGCTCAGTGGAGTGCACCACTTTGGGGAAGGGGTAAACGGCCCCCTGTTTTGGCAGACCACCCCAACCAATCGCCACACCAAAGTTACGCATCTCCTCACTAATCTCACCTCGCTGACCGAAGGCCATCTCCGACGTGACGCCCTCAGGTGCCATCCGTTCGTTGTAGGCGGCGCGCAAGGCCAGGATCCCCTTCATGTCGTACTTGTGTGGGGAGATGAACTCACCCTTCTGTGCCTGCTCCAGCTGGATCTGATCCTGAACAGCACCTGCTTTCTTGAGATCCTCAGCATCCTGCATATTCACCTGCGTGCGCACGAAGGCGAAGACGTAGCGACTACCCATGGATTCTTTGGTCAGTTCATAGCGACCAGGCTTGTCACTGATCAGGGGAATCCAGTGCTCTCCATCCACAACTTCAAGGATCTGATACCGATCGGTATCGGGAAGCACCACCGTGGCCGGACTGTCCAAATCCAGAACCGCGAACGAATACAGCGTGTCGAAATTAGGGCGCAAAATCGTGCGGTCTTCTGGATCCATGCCTTTTTTCAGATGCAGAAACTCGCCTACACCAGAACTGCACGTGCCTTTGGCAATCTTGCGCACATATTCCGCCAAGATCACCTCGGTTTCCGCATGCGCGTAGTTGGTCTTGGTGACCGGAGTGATTGCCGTTGCGGTTTGCACCACCGCGGCCTTAGGGCACGAAGCAGCAGACGTTGCAGGCTGAGAAAGAGCGGCCTGATGCTGAGAGGCACCAAGCATCCCCAAGCTCAAGGCAGAGGCGAACAACACCCCCGAACGCTGGAGTGGGCGAAAAAGCGAAGGCATACCAACAAACAAACTTTCACTCTCAGTAGCTATCAATGCGCTGGATGGCAGATGAAGCGGCGATCAATAGGGAGCGAACAGCACCATCGGAACCATCAAGGCCACTCTCAGCAACGAGCACAATGACGGCATGATCGATGTGATCGGCACCGATGCCGGAGCTCCGCACTCCCTGCCGGCAACCCAGCAACAGCAGCTCCGCAACGCTGCGCTGATCGCGGCGCCCAAGCGTCTACTGGCGGCCCTAGACGCCTGGGAACCCTGCGGAGAAGCACAGCAACGCATTGCCAGTGACAACCCTGCAGTGCTCGGTGACGCACTCGCCGCGCTCGATCGAAACACCCCTGCCGTCGTCCTCGCTAGTGGAGATCCTCTCTGGTTTGGCATTGGCCGCTACCTGAGCGAACGCCTCGGAGCTGAACGACTGCGCTTTCACCCCGGGCCAAGTTCTCTGCAACTGGCCTTCGCCCGGTTGGGGCGTTCTTGGCAGGACGCGGACTGGGTCAGCCTGCATGGCAGGGATCCGCTCAGCCTCAGCCGCACACTTCAACAACGCCCAGAAGCACTGGCCGTCCTCACCGATCCCAGCCGCGGCGGCGTTGAGGAAGTGCGCACAATCCTGAGCGGAAGTGGCCTGGAAGCGGCCTATGCGCTCTGGCTCTTTGAAGCTCTCGGCCATGCCGATGAACGTGTGCAGTGCTTGGAACCAGGACAGACCACTCCAGCCGATCTGCATCCCCTTCATTTAGTGGTGCTGCTTGCCAAACCAGCCGCACCACCTGCAGCCATGCGGTTGCCGCTGTTCGGGCTCGACGACGGCCTCTTCCTGCAACACAGCGACCGACCTGGCTTGATGACCAAACGGGAGGTGCGCATCCAACTTCTGGCAGAGCTTGAACTGCCTGCGCAGGGCGTGTTGTGGGACCTGGGTGCAGGCACTGGCAGCGTGGGGCTGGAAGCCCTTCGACTGCGACCGGAGCTGAAGCTACTGGCGATTGAAAAGCGGGGAGGCGGGGCCAGGTTGATCCAGGCGAACGCGGAGCGATTGCAGGTCAAACCCTGTGCTGTTCTGGAAGGGGATGCCTTGCAGCTGCTGGGGGCCATGGCCCAGTGCCAGCCCACCACCTCCGTTCCTGAGTCGGTCCCCGAAGCTGTCCCGGCCGCACTGCGCCGACCCGACCGGGTGCTCATCGGCGGTGGAGGCAAACAGCGGGCAGCCTTGTTAAAAGCCGTTCTGCAACACCTCAACCCCGGGGGGCTCGTGCTCATTCCTCTCGCCACGCTGGAGGCTCTTGCAGAGCTGCGGCCGATCCTGAACAACGCCGGGCTGCAGGTCACACTCAGCCAACATCAGGCCTGGCGCGGGCAGTCCCTAGGGGACGGCACCCGGCTGGCACCCATGAACCCTGTGCTGCTACTTAAGGGGTCAGCAGCACAGAGGAGCAACACGGCAGACTCAGGCTCACATCAGTCCTGAACAGCGATGGCCCTTCAAAAGCGCGAGAAACAGGTGTCTCCCCTGCGCCTCAAGATCACCCTGCTGATCGCAGGCTTCGGACCGCTGGTGGCAGTCGGTCTGTTTCTGCAATCCAAGGGATTCTTCAATTCCGTCAACTGAGAAGACCAGAAACGACCCAGGGCCTCGATCGCAGCCAAGACAAGTTGAGGCAATGCCAAGGCGAAAGCTCTTGCGGAGATCGCGAGAGAGCGACAGCCCGGAGTGGCATGACAGCAGCTCGTCGTGGTCTTGAGGATCACTTCGTGGTGGTGGAACCAGGGATGAACGACTCAATCATCACCGCATCACCCAGCTCAATGCCCAGCCGTTCAGCCTCACCAGCGCCGAGTTCAATCACACTGTCAGCGGGATCGATCTTGCCGTCAGCATCCACATCGGCTCCATAGCTGGGGCATGGCAAAGAAGAACAGAACGGCACATCGCGATGAATGGCGATCACCCTGTTGTCGAGCACAAACACCATGTCGAGCGGAGCAATGGTGTTGTGCATCCAGAATTTGAGGAGCAACCGTCGCTTAAACGGAAACCACATCCCCCTCAGGGGGGGAAGTGGCGGCCGCTGCATCAGGCCGAGGCGTTGTTCTTCCCTCTGATCCGCCACCTCAAGGTCAATGCATATCCGGCTGTTCAAACACCAGCGCGCTTCGATCGGCAACTGCTGTGGTGGCATGCCCTGCGCCTGTGCGAACAAGGCACCTGAGCCGGTCTGCACGACCGCAAGACCAGACGCCACCGCTAAGCCTCTCAACATTCGCTCACGTGACCTCACAACGTCGATTCCTCTCGATGAACAGCACTGGCATCCATGCCCTAGGGCCGCCTTAGCGACTCTGACCAGCTGAGAGCTGCCAGTCGGACAGACAGGCCAACGATTCAGTCAAACCGAGCATGACGATGCGCAGCCCACAGCTGACCCCAGATGAAACATCGGCCGCCTGCAAACAAATAACCGCCGCCACAACGCGTTGCTGAACGGCTCAGCAACTCTTGAGCTCGATCCCGTTGCCCTCAGGGTCGCGGAACTGAATCGAAGGCCCATTTCCCTCGGCGCCAAAGCGGGTTTGCAACGTGGCCCGGGCCTCAATGCCATGGCTTTTCAAATAATCCAAGAGCGCATCGGCATCAAATGGATGCACTTTCAACGCCACATGGTCCATATTGCGGCCGCTGGCCGCTGGTGGTGCCGTATCTCCCGTAGCCCCACCCAGTTTCCCCAGGACCCCATCCACGGGAACCAAGTCGATCAGGCCATTGCCAACACGCAGATGCCAAAGATCCAAAGCTTCGTTGTGCTTTGCCAGCTCACATCCCAACACCGTTGTGTAGAAATCGAGCATGGAATCCAAGTCGCGCACACGAATGACGACGTGATCAATGCCAAGCAGAGGTAGGGACGTTATTAATGCCACACGAACTGTCTAGCAACAAAGACAAGCCCGCTACCGTTACAAACAATCAAGACCTATGAACTTCGGCCCTCTGGAGCCAAAAACTCCCCAGACAACGCCAAGAAAAGACGCACACCAGCGCAGGAGCCACCTTAAACAGAGGCACCATAAGTGTTCAGACAGCGCACCTTTCAAAGCGATCAAGACCTAACCAAGACACCCCAAACCCCCTATTCGCAAGCATGACAGATCAAGCATCTTCAACAAGAAAAGAACGAAAATAAAGACAAATTGGTTAATTGGCTGAACAAGCTAAAAGTCCGCAGCTTCAACTGAGATTGGATTCAGTTTTCGCGAGCTCAAATTCAGGGTTCCAAGGACGGCAGACCATCGCTCAGGCTGTACCCCTTACCGCGGATGGTATGAATTAAACGTTGTTCACCATTCTGCTCAAGTTTTTGACGCAAGTAGCGCACATACACCTCAATCACGTTGCTGGATGTGCGCTGATCGCCATTCCAAACCTCAGACAGAATCTGCTCGCGGCTCACCACCTGCCCAGCCTGGCTGAACAACAGCATCAGCAGGGCATATTCCCGAGCAGTCAGCGCCACAGGCCTGCCACCGCGACGCACCTGACGGCAACTGGAATCCACACTCAGATCAGCCAGCTGAAGAACGGTTGGTCGCTTGCGATCGCGCTGCTGAATCGTGAGGTGCAGGCGTAGACGCTGCAGCAAGTCACTGATGCCCAACGATGAGAGCCAGAAATCATTGGCACCCGCACTCAAGCAAGTTTCCCTCCCCTGAATGCTGTCCTCCCCCACATCCAGAAGGATCGGCATGGAGCCAACACGGGCGCGCAAAGCGGGGATCAAATTGGCCTGCGCAGCTGACACGATCGCCAAAGCGGGCGTGGCCTCAGGGGGAGGGGAGAAGGACGCCGCACCGGCACTCCAATCGAGGGGCTGATAGCCCGACGCCTCGAGGCGAGCAGCCAGCCCGACCGCCTGATCGCCCACAAGCAACACCGCTTCTGCCACAGCCGCTAAAGCTCCGTTTTCGGTGGATCCGGCTTGGCCACGTGCGGGAGACCCCAGCCCAATTTATTGCGAAGAACCTGAAAGAACTCATGGTCTGACAGGCGAACGAATCGCACCGGATGCTCGCTTCGGCGAATCAAGACCCGGTCTTCTGGCCACACGTAACAACCAGCACTTCCATCCACCACCATGATCAGCCGTTCCGGGGTGGCCGGGAACACTGTCACCGGCTCCTGGTCGCTGAACACCAGCGCCCTTGAGGCCAAAGAGTGCGGAGCGATGGGAGTGAGCTGCAGCACTGGACAATCCGGGGTAATCACCGGACCCCCGGCGCTGAGCGCATAAGCGGTGGAACCTGTGGGGGTGGAGAGGATGACACCATCAGCGGAGATGTCCACCGGCGCATGACGACCGATCGCGATCTCGAAATGGCACATGCTGGTGAGCGGCTCTCGGTGCAGAGCCATCTCGTTCAAGCACAGCGCTTCCCAACGGCGCTGATCACCGCGCATCACACTCACAACCAGGTTGGCGCGCTCCTCAATCGTCCATTGCTCGGTGAGCACCTGCTCGATCGCTTGATCGAGGTTGTCGAGATAAGCCTCCGCCAGGAAGCCCAAGTGGCCGGTGTTGATCGTCAGGATTGGCACCCCCACAGGAGCGGTCTGACGCGCTGCTGACAAGACAGTGCCATCACCGCCAAGCACGATGGCCAAGGCCATTGAGGGATCAAACCCCTCAGGCACGCAAGCGTTGTAACCCAGCATGCGTAGGTGCTGATCCGGGTTCGCAAAGCCCACCATGCCGCCAGCACTGCTGACCCGCACAACGTCATGGCCGGCCCGCTCCAGACTGGATTGGATGGTCTGCGCGGTCTCGACCGCCAGCGTCTTGCCGTCATTCACGATCAGTCCAACCTTGGGCACCGATCGAATCACGCAATAGGGAGATCACTTTATGAGAGTGAACCGTCTCCAGGGCACAGGGTGGGGATTTGTGATGCCTGCAGTCGGGTCTTGGCCCGCATCAAAGAGCACTGCCAACAAGAGTTCTCGTCGCTATGGAGAGAGAAGACTCCCTGAAGCCGATGCTGCTCGCTCGCTCCACACCCTTGGCTCTACTGCTGTCTGCTCTTGGGATAGGAGTTGCGTCTTGCTCCTTCGGAGGGGGAAACGCATTGAGCGGGAAACTCTCCCTAATGGGTGAACCGGTTCAGCAGGCCACCATCAACGTGTGGCGCAGCCGCGGTGGAGAAGACGCCAAGCTTTTACAAACGCTGAAATCGAAATCTGACGGGTCTTTCAAGCTAGCTCTCAAGCCTGAAAAAGGAAGCGTTGACTACCTCGTTGCCCAAGGGGGCAGCGTCAATGGCGAGACAGCGGACAAGCTCACGATGTTGACCGTTCTGGATCAAAACACCACTGAAAGCGTCCATATCAATGAACTGACAACCGTCGGCTCGGTATGGCCCAATGCCCAGTTATTCGAAGGAGATCAACTCACAGGCAGCACCAGTGCACTGGCGATTGGCTCCAGCCAAGTCCACAACCTTGTCAACCAAACATCAGGGACCTTCGGTGACACCCTGTTAAACAGCGCCAATCTGCTCAACTCCGAAACAGCCGTTCGCATGAACGTGCTTTCAAACCTGTTAGCTCTCTGCGGACAAACCTCTCAGTCCACTGGCTGTACTTCACTCCTAAGCCTGACTAGAGCAGACAACACCCTTGCGGCGATGATCTCCATCGCCCGCCAGCCCTGGAACAATGTTGCAGCTCTCTACCAATTATTCGAGAGCAACTACCCCGTTGATCAGGCCACACAACTTCGTTCCAGCGCAAGCCTTCCTTACCTGCTCTTCCAGCCCGATAATTTTTCCTTGTCAATCCGGCTCGATGGCGGTGGCGCACTCGCCCTCGGCAAGTTGATGTTTGATCACAAAGGCAACGCCTGGAGTGGTGCCAATTGGATGCCGGGATCGCAATCTGGCGTGGTCAACAGCATTGGCGGTGGTGTGACGCATTTTGGCCCAGGAGGTAAGGCCCTCTCTCCTCCCATCACTGGCTACAACGGCCAGGGTCTGAACGGAACCGGTTGGGGGACAGGAATCTCAGAAAAGTATGCATGGGTTGGCACATTCAATAACCGAGTCGGCGTTTTTTCACTGGAAGACGGCAAGGCCCTTGGCCCTGCCACCATCGATCAACCCGTGGGCCAACTGCAAGGGGTCGGCACTGCAGGAAATGGAGACGTTTGGATCGCCGACAACACCGGAAACCACATGATTCATTTTCCCGGTGGCGACTATACCCAGGGGAAAAGAATCTCAATCAAGGGCCTTCAGGCACCTTTTGGTGTAGCCATTGATGCTCAAAATCGCGTCTGGGTCAGTAGCAGCTTTAATAACAAAATCACCGTTTTCCCAGCGGATTCACCTGAACAATCAACTGCCATCGAGGTCAATCTTGGCACTCGCGGAATTGCCGTGGATTCAACCGGCCATGTATGGATCGCCCAACAAACCCACTCGCCAGAAGGCGCTCTAGCACCAGGCGCCAAGATCCCACCGGGAATCCCCGCCAATCCACCCCAACCGAAAACAATTATGCAGGAATTTGCGGCTGGGGCGGAGTTCTATGTTGACAATCCCACGCTGACGCAGTCTGGGGTTGCTGCTGTCATCTCACCAGACCTAAAAGTTGTCAAGAACGACATCGCAAAAGGGATCGCATACATTCCCTGGGGGGTCACGATTGATGGCAACGACAATGTCTGGATCGGCAACCTCTATGGACAAAGCTTGATTCACATCTGTGGGATGCAACCGAGCACATGCCCTGAGGGGAAAAGCACGGGTGATGTCATTCACAATTACCAAAGTGGAGTCATCCAAATCACCACCGATGTGATCGTTGACGATGCCGGCAATCTCTGGAGTGCCAACAACTGGTTTGACGGTGAGGTGGTCATCAACAAAACGCCAAACGCTCGAACCTCCACCTTTCCCGGAGGGCAGGGCCTTGTTGTGACTTATGGCGTCGCAGCACCAGTTCAGAACCCCCTGATGGGCCCAGTGCGCAAACCCGACTAAGCCTCAGCGGCAGCTGGAGCGCAGCAGCGCCACGATTCACGCGAGCCCAAAGAGGGTCGCAGCACCTCCACCGCCCCCACAGCCACCGCCCCCACAGCCGCTTTCACAGCCGCTGCAGACGGCTGTGAGCTGTGATGGGGTCGTCGCAAAGCAGGTCAGGCTTGGTTGTTCAGAAGGCAAGGGCAGACAGGTTTCCGCGCTGTCGCCCCGCCCGAGCAACGGGCTCAGAACTGCTCCAAGAAGCGCAGATCGCTGGTGTACAGCCTGCGAATGTCATCGATTCCATGGCGCACCATGCAGAAGCGCTCCACACCCAGGCCGGCAGCGAAGCCGCTGAAGCGCTCAGGGTCGAGTCCCAGGCCTTCCAACACAGCAGGATCGACCATGCCGCAGCCCATCACCTCAAGCCAGCGGCCGCGCCATTGCACATCCACCTCTGCCGAGGGCTCTGTAAAGGGGAAATAACTGGCCCGGAAGCGCACCGGCAAATCACCGAAGAACGCCTTCAGAAACGCCATCACCGTGCCGCGGAGATGGCTGAAATCGAGCCCCTCGTCGATCGCCAGCACCTCCACCTGATGAAACACAGGCGAGTGGGTGGCATCCACCGCATCGCGGCGGTAAACCCTTCCTGGAGCCACGATCCGAACCGGTGGAGGAGTCTGCTCCAACTGGCGGATCTGCACCGGGGAGGTGTGAGTGCGCAGCAGCAAGTTGTCTTTCAAATAGAACGTGTCCTGCATGTCCCGGGCTGGATGGTCAGGCGGGATGTTGAGTGCGGTGAAGTTGTAGTGATCGGTCTCCACCTCAGGGCCTTCCACCATCCGATAACCGAGACCACAGAAGAGATCAACGATCTCTTCTGTGGTGGTGATCAAGGGGTGACGATGGCCCATCGGCACGCCGGAAGCCGCCGCCGTCACATCAAGAGTTTCACGCGCGAGGCGAGCGTCCAGAGCCGCACTCTTCACTGCCTGCAAGCGCTCACTAAGCAACGCCTGCACTTGGGTTTTGAGCACGTTGGCCCGCTGACCCACCAGCGGGCGTTCGTCGCCCGGAAGCTTGCCCATGGCACCAAGCACCCCGGAGAGACGCCCTTTCTTGCCCAGCAAACTCACCCGTAATTGCTCAAGGGCATCGGCATCGGCTGCAGCAGCAATCTCTGCAGCGGCCTCTGTTTCCAGGGCCTCCAGCTGGTCGGTGAGCTGCTGAAGAGACACTGTGGCGCTCACGGCATTGGGATCGCAGCGACTGACTGTAAGCAGCAGCGACGCTTAGGTTCCCCTCAGCCCCCTCCGGCATGCCATGCCCCCGCTGCGGATCCTGATCAGCAATGACGACGGCGTCTTCGCCGATGGCATCAAAGCTCTGGCCCTGGCCGCCGCCGCCCGCGGCCACCTGGTCACGGTGGTATGCCCCGATCAGGAGCGCTCTGCCACCGGCCATGGCCTCACCCTCCAGCAACCAATCCGGGCCGAACGCGCTGATGAGTTGTTCGGCCAAGGGGTCACCGCCTGGGCTTGCAGCGGCACGCCTGCCGACTGCATGAAGCTGGCCCTGTTTGAACTGCTGGATTCCCCCCCTGACCTGGTGCTATCGGGGATCAACCACGGCCCCAACCTGGGCACAGATGTGTTCTGCTCCGGCACCGTTGCTGCCGCCATGGAAGGCACCCTGGAACAACTGCCGGCCATGGCAGTGAGCAGCGCCTGCTTCCAGTGGCGTCAGTTCGAGGGCGCCGGTGAGCTGGCCCTGGATGTGGCGGAATCAGCCCTTCGGGACGGCTGGCCAGACAACCTGCTGCTCAATCTCAACATTCCCCCCTGCCACCCCGATGCAATGGGGCCTCTGCGCTGGACACGGCTCTCGATCCGACGGTACGAAGAGCAGTTCAGCCCCCGCAAGGACCCCCGTGGTCGCACCTACTACTGGCTAGCGGGGGAAGCTGTGGAAGATCTCGAATCCGGCGGCGATGGTCCGCGTGACTGGCCCACGGACGTCGCCCAGATCCAGACCAATGCCCCATCACTCACCCCAATCCAGCCGGAGCTTTTCTGGCGAGGAGGCCTGTCAGCCCTCCCCAGCATCAACCTGAGTGGCCAGGCCGTGCGTTAAGCACCGAAGCGGTGTTCGACGCAGCCAACCTTGGCTCGATTGAACGGGCGCGGTTCAACGGGCGCGATAGATCTAAAATCGCCCAGAACCCCAGCAATAGCTTCAACACGGGACCTAGGCGCTACTCTGTGGGGGTAGCTGTGGGGGTCGAGCAAGTCTGTGGGCTTCCGAGTCGGACAAGAAAAAGGAAGGCGTGGTTGGTACGTGTTCGTAGATCGGCCATCAGCACTCCGGCTAAAGAAGGGCGGAAAGACCGCTAGACGGAAAGGAGGCGATACCCGTGAAGAGGCCCTCAGAAACGCTCTGAGGATCGAAGCGGAGTTAATGCAGCAATGGGCCAAGGAAGCTGATGCAGACCCGTTCATGGCCGCCAGAGAGCTGACTAAGGCCACTGGGCTGCCACTAGATGAAGCCTTGGACAGCACGCTCAGAGCTGAGAACTACAAACCACAGGAACGGGAACGCCTGCTGCTAGGCCTGTACGACAAAGCTGATCTTGAGAAGCAGGGACTAGAGGCAACGCTTAGTCAAAGCGAAGAAGCCAAACTCGAAGAAGTCAAATCAGATATTCGCCCTTGGAGCGAGTGGGTCACAGAACGATGCTTATTGGAAGAGGTAACTGCATCGACAGTCACTAACTGGAGAAGCAAGTTAAAACAACTTTCTGAGTGGTATGGATCTTCAATCGTAGGAACCATGACTCGCAAGCAGGCCAGCGCATACAAGCTGCATATGGTCCATAAAAAAATGAAGCCCAATACTATTCTCAATTACATCGGGGCATTCAACGGGTTCTGGAACTATGCAATCAATAACGGTGAGATAACTGGGGAGAATATCTGGGAAGGACAAAAGAAGAATCTTCCCAAACCCAAAAAAAGACAACCACTCGATCCACAACTACTGGAATCAGCAGAGACTCAGGCAGAACAACATGGAGATGTTAGATTCTGGCTTGGACGATATCAAGGCCTGCGAAAAGAAGATTACTGTGGACTGCGCTGGTGCGACCTAGACATGAACATTGGTGTCATGCACCTAAAGCGTTACGAGTGGAACGGACAAAAGAGGAACCTGAAGCTGAAGGAAGGTGGTGAAAGAACCATCCCTATTCACAGCAAACTAATTCAAAAGATAAGACTGATGCTGCCCGAAGCCTTAACCAGGAATGACAACGAACCAATATGGCCAAAGGATTACAAATCTCACCTAGAGAACTGGGGAAGCAAGTGGGCAACAAGTTTCACAAAGAACTATGGGTTTGGATCACATGATCTGCGTTCTTATGTGGTGACACAGATGATGCTCCAAAACATAAACCCTTATTACCTTCATGCCATCACTGGTCATACCGTTCCAGGTACCAGCAAGGTTGTCCTGGGATATGTAGCTCCGACCTTGGACCAAGTTCGAGAAGTGTTGGAGCTGCTGGAGTAGTCCTAGCCCAGCGATTCGGCCCTAACTTGTAGCCATGAAACACCTTCCCCTCCTTGGCACTCTTATCCTTTCAACTGCCTTAGGGGTGACCTCTTGTGTTCCAAAGAGAAGCCCAGAACGTGATGAAGCGAAAAAAGCTTGTCATGCATGGTTGAGCAAAGGGACTGAACTTTTTGGAACAACTGGAACAGTATATGCGCGTCTTTGCGCCGAAGATAAAGAGGTAAATCAGTTTTTAGGGAAGGAGAATAGTGCGGTTTTAGATGGAACGTTTGACCTTGAGACCATGGAAGTAGATGATTGGAAAACCATAAAGCTCTTCCCCTACTAGGCTCATAGGTTTATTCCCGTGTCAGCAAGGCGTTGGTGTGACCAAGATCACAACTGCTGATGACAGCAATCAATGAATCGAGTGCCAATCACGACGATGGTGTGTGAGTCGGAGGGATGACCTCCACTACTCACTGGAAATCATGACCAACACTGAACTCACCCTCGATCAACTAAAGACCATCAACGGTGGTGCTGCATTCATGAAATTGGAGGACATCAAAGGTGAAGCCACTGATCAAAAGCGCTCAGACTGGATCATCGTTGAGTCTTACAACCCTGGCAAAGGTGCCTCGGTCAACGGCACCATTGGTTACGAGTGATCAGATCATGACCAATAACGAACTCACCCTCGATCAGCTGCACACAATTTATGGCGGTGGACGTGAAGAGCGTCGGGCTGCTCGCCAAGCTCGTCGAGAAGCTCGAAGGGAGCGCAGGCACTTGGAGGCAGAGCGCAGGAGGGGGATATTCTGCTGGGCTTGGCCAGGACATCCTGATGACTGCCCGTACAGCAGTAATCCCAGAGAGCAGTCAGACCCACAGCAGTAATTAGAACTTGAACACCCCCGCCAAGAGCGGGGTTTTTTCATGGCTGTGGTGTTTGCACTTCAGCCCCTTGCTGGGATCTGAGCCTTTCACCAGAGCTTCACCAGAACCTTTCAGGAGTATGACCAGAGCAGTGCAGCGTGGTTCACCAGAAGGGCTGTGATCTTGAAGGAGTCGAGGGGGCAACACCCCCACACATCACTCACTCAACTCACTTTCAAAACCATGACTAATTTCAACACTGACTACAACACTGAACTGCTCGATCAAGAGCTGACTGACGACCAACTGGAGGCTGTCGCAGGCGGCGGCTTCTGGAAAGACGTTGTCAACGGTGTCGTTGGCTTTACTCCTCTTGGCCCTATCAACCGCATCTCTGGTGCATTTGGTGGCCCCACCATGGGTGATCTCGTGGAATGACGACCACCTCCTGATCGAAGAGAAGAGGCAAAAAGCCCCGCCACGAGCGGGGTTTTTTATTGGTTGTGGTGTCTGCACTTCAGTCTCTTACTGGCATCTGAGCCTTTCACCAGAGCTTCACCAGAACCTTTCAGGAGCATGACCAGAGCAGTGCACTGGGTCTCACCAGAAGGGCTGTGATCTTGAAGGAGTCGAGGGGGCAACACCCCCACACATCACTCACTCAACTCACTTTCAAAACCATGACTACCTTCAACACTGACAACAACACTGAACTGCTCGATCAAGAGCTGAGCTTCGATGAACTGCAAGAAGTTAATGGGGGCGCATTCGGCCTTATTGCGCTTGCAGTTGCCCAAGGAATTGCGGCAATTACATATCAAGCCACTAAAGGGAATTGAACTAATGGAAAGTAACTGATACTCACTAATGCCAGATCAGCATCAAGCCCCGCCACGAGCGGGGTTTTTTATTGCCCGCCAAGGTGGTGAATGCTCCTGTGACCAAGATCACAGAAACCGTTGACCCCGGTCAATGAATCGGGTGGCGGTCACGGCGATGGTGCGTGAGTCGGGAGGACACAAACCTCCACAACCCACTTCAAACCATGACCGACTCTGAATTGAGCCTTAGTCAACTTGAAAACATCTCTGGTGGCAGAAGCAGATCATGGCAATTAAATCCTGCCATCAGCGTCAAGCTGCATCAAGCACGTCTCAGTCCACCTGAAGCCTTATATCGTATACCTGATTGGTTCAAGATCCCTGGCGATATGTACAAACCAGTGACCCCCGAATCACGCGGAGACATGCTGAGCCGAAGAGGTCTTGATCCTGGCCCAATTGGCTGATATCCAGACAAAGACGTCTGCATCAGGCCCCGCCATGAGCGGGGTTTTTTGTTGTTTGCATGCGTTGTCATCCCAGGCTTTGACTGGGTTCTGAGCCTTTCACCAGAGCTTCACCAGAACTTGCCTCCATCCACACCACAACCAGGCACTTGGGTTCACCAGAAGGGCTGTGATCTTGAAGGAGTCGAGGGGGCAACACCCCCACACATCACTCACTCAACTCACTTTCAAAACCATGACTACCTTCAACACTGACCACAACAACACTGAGCTGCTCGATCAAGAGCTGAGCTTCGATGAACTTCAAGAAGTTAATGGGGGCATGATAAGTCTTGTTGCTTATTGGATCGCTAAAGCATCTCAAAAAAAGCGTTCTAAATAAAGGAGTTGAGCTATAGGTGAACCATTAGCCCCGCCACGAGCGGGGTTTTTTATTGCTCTAGTGAATAGCAGCAATGCTGAAGGTGCCTACTGCAACGGGCATCTGCCATCAAAGCAAGGCATTCTGCGCTCAATAGATCTTATCCTTATAAATGCAGCGTTCTCTACGCCTGTCCTTATCGCTGAGCGGTGTCGCTGCACTGGCACTCGCTAACGGCGCTCTGCTGTCTGCTGCTGCTCAAGAGGCAGGTGGTGCAGAGGATCTGGGTGATGTGATGAGCATCAGCCTCAAGGACGTGGTTAAGCCCACCCTTGGCTTCCAAGGCGCACTGCAAGGTGCTGGTACTCCGAACCAAGCAGGTATCGGAGGGTTGCTGCCACTGTCTGTTGGCGACAACAGCGTCTGGTTCCTTGATGCCCTCGCCAATGTCAACTTCGCTGACCGTGAGGGCGATAGCAGCATCATCAACACTGATGTCGCTGGAACCACCGTCAGTACCTCAACGCGTGTTGGCTATCGCTGGCTGAATAGTGACCGCAGTTGGATGTTTGGCGTCAACGGTGGTTATGACAGCAGGCCGATGAATACAGGCGGAACCGATACAGGCATCATTGTCAGCGGCACAGAGAAGAGTGCTTTCTTCCAGCAGGTGGCTGTCAATGCAGAAGCTGTTTCCAATGACTGGGACTTCAATGCCTATGCCTTAATTCCTGTTGGTGATACTGAGCAGAAACTGAACTGGTATTACCAAGGCGGCGCGCTTGATACCTACGGGCTTGATGTTGGTTATTTCATCACGCCTGAGCTGAATGCCTCTGTTGGTTACTACTACCAACATGGTGATGCAGGAGAAGCAGATGGCTCAGGTGTGCTCGGACGCTTGGCTTATGAGATGAGCAGTGGCTTAACAGCAGGAGTCAACATCTCCTATGACGAAGCATTCGACACAAGAGTTTCAGCTGATATTAAAGCTCGATTTGGTGGTTCAAGTACAACAGCGCAACGCAAAGAAGTTGAACAACTACCTGTAATCAATGTCTTAACATCAGCACCAAGCAACCGAGATGTGAGGGTGCACGACAGTTCCGAGAGAGAAGAACAACTACCTGTTGTACACCCTTGGCCGTCCTAGAAGCCTAGTCATAACTGTGCTTTGTAGCGATTTTACTAGCGAGTATGCAGTTGGTATGGAGACACAAGCTTGAATACCAACGAGACATACCAACAGACAGTACCTGGACAGCTAGCACTGAGATCAGCAACAGGGATGCCTTCTAGGAGCGAGCTCCCTCAACCCTTATGTCGACTCATCGTTACCAACGACACAAGCCAAGGATTGGACCACAAGACCACCAGCTGAGCGCAACAGACGTGGCCATCACAGCGGAGATTGCTGTTATCCGAACCCAAAGAGGGACCATTAGCTGCAACTAAGCGATGTTTAACAAAGGCTAAGATTAAAAAGCTAGAGAACACTCGGATTGATTTGCACATACCAACAACACACCTAATCGATACCAACGCCAGGCCAAAAAGCTTGGTGGAACCGGGAGCCTGCACTTACTATTGAAGTGGATATAGAGAAATTGAGACGGAGGATCTATTCAAGACATTACGGACTGTGTGCGCCTCCCGGATCAAAGCCTCGGATACAACAGCAAGTAGGGACCCTATGGGGTACTTCTAGTGTCCATGCATATACGTATGGGACTTAAGAGATATATTTTATTTTTTTGGGAATAATCCGACTCCCAACCGCTAGTGTCTGGACAACCACATCTGAACCGGTCTAAACACGGGGACTTCATGAGAGTATTAATTACAAGCTTAAAATCACCCGAATCCATCAGAAGAGAAGGATCGCAATGTCTACATCGTATAGTATAAATTGCTTTTTAGATATTAGAACATCGGTCTGCTACAGAGCCCTTATTATTGCCAGACATAAAGGCTTTAAGCTGAGCAAGCTGTGAACTTACACCTCTAGAATTCTTATTAGGCCTGACGACAGCAAGGTAATCGACAGCACTCTGGCATGCAGCTTTTTTGTCAGGATCGACCTGCAATCGTGCGTAGGCATTCACCCCAAGAGAGAAGATACACATATCCGCCCATTCAGGACTTGCCATAAACATCCTGTCCTTATATCTGTGGTCCCCAGGACTCGTGAGCCTGCCATCATCACCGATATACTTAAGAAATGATCCAAACTCTCCCCCACAAGACCCCAACTTGATTAACTCCAGGGAAGAATTGTAAAGCATTCGCCAAGGCTTTACATCCTCTTGCAAAACACCCCTTCTAGCCTCCATGGTAAACAAGGCATTGTAGATCTGGTTCATCTTTAACATAACCGGAAGTGATACTGAGTCATTTTTTCCTTCAGCACTTTTCCCTAATTTCAAGTTATTTGCACGAGCACGTTGTAGCATTAGAATGACAATCTCATCAAACTCAGAATCATTATTCTTATCATCCCAATATGATGCCACTACACCCATCATCGGGATAGACCAAAGACCAGTATATTCGTGTAAACCCTCAATACAATTACTCAGAAATTCCTTTGAAGAAGGCCTTCTTAGATCGAAACCATGCTTAGCTAACTTTGTTTTGCACTCTACGTAGCCAGGCCAGGTATTCCATATAGCTCGCTCTGTCTGATGAGCCGCTTGACCTGCTGTCGCTAGGTTAGAAAACTCCATAGGGGAAAGGTCTGCTCTTAATTGCAGTGGTGCAATAAGACTTGCAAAAAGAGCAATCGGAAAAATGGATTTATGCATGATCCTCATGCAAGACAATATTCATACAATAATCTAAAGCAAATAGGTCCCGATAGATTAACAAACTTCTTAGAACCCATAGCACCTAGCCCAAGTGATCCATCGCCGTGTAATCAAAAATTCAACTTGTCATTGGAGGCAGCCAGCCATAGACATATGGATTCCTATAGAGTTAAAACAAAAACGACCATCCAACCAATGCTAGATAAGTTTGACATTCAGAATAAGAGCGCTTAAATGCAAATCACACCTGAAGAAATTACCAAGAGACTTCCAGGCAATGTAAGTTAATTTGTGCACAATGAGGTCAAAAGATTGGAGAAGCCTACGCCATACATTTCGCGTTTGGCCTGTTCATGCATAGTCAACTCCTCTTGCGTGTTTAAATATCCTTGCCAAGTTTTGAGATTTTCCAATCGGTGTTCGGGAGTACACTTATGACTAGACTTATCTGCATAAAGACACCAGTTCTCGTCATTTTTAATTCTCAGGAAAGTCTCTTTGACCCTCCTTAGTCGAGTTTTTCTAAAATACAAATATTCTCCTTTTTCAAGATCATAAGATACTTCTTGACCACTTTGAAGCCACCATATCCTACCCATTTTTCTTGCGACTGCATATGGCATTTCTCTTTTAAAGTATTTTTCATCCTCTACGTCGTAACTTGCATCGTAGAGTAACTTGTTAGTCTTGTACAATGATGGATACCCTACCTTGTAATAAGCTATTAGAGCTTCACTACAATTTATTGCCAAATCACTATTATCTGCAGATGGCTCGTATTTTCCAGAGGATCGAGCGTGCCTAACGAAGATCCAGTCTCCTACTGTAATTTTTGAACCAATATCGAAATACCATTTCTCCGATTCTGCCTGCTGGTTTTCATAACAGTCCGGATCTTTTTTGCTAAATATCCTGCACCATATTTTATCTTTATTTTTACCTTCTTTCGTGTCCATCCTATTGTAAATCACAAATTCACCACTTTCCTCAAGTGCCTCAGGCTTGGATGGAGTATCCGGATAATATGGCTTGAATTTTAGGATTTCGTGTTCATCACTAAGTCTTGCGATATACGGCTTCTTGAGGAAAGAATTAAGTACTTGAGAAGAAACTGCAAAATTCAATCCTTCGTTTTCTTCTAGCTTAGATGTAACCATACCTGTTACACAGCCTGATTCATTAATTAATGGCCCTCCACTATTGCCAGGATTAACTGGAACATCAATTTGAACCATCTTATTATCATTCCTAAGTTGACTTATCACTCCTCGTGTTAGAGAGAAGTCCAGACCTCTAGGTGCACCAATAGCAAAGACATCTTCACCTATTATGGGTTCATTTGGTATCAGCCTAATGGGTGCTCCTCTAATCCCTTCTACTTTGATTAGAGCTATATCGTCCGCCATATTCCCCATAGCATCACCGATGACAATCCCCTTCTCTCTTGATTTGTTAGACCATCTGACAATTACATCTTTTTGACCTGATACAACGTGGGAGTTTGTTAGCAAGTGAGTGTTACCTTCTTTTTGCTGAACGACAAATGCACTACCGATACCGTCTGCCGTCTCAATAACAGCTACTGAAGGCAATAATTTGTTGTATAAATCGCTAACGGGTAACTTCGATTGGCAACCATTAAAAATTTGACTAGAATTTAAGGAGCAGGAGCTAGCAGCAAGAGATACAGCAGCTGCTATATATATTGATGTATATCGCATATTCGAGGCATCCGTACCATGTACAGCTTGGATCAACACATTAGTCGAGATGGTTGACGAATGACGGCTCATGTAATTATTTTTATGAGATAGAAGTTGAGCCGTAAAAACGAAGCAATCGCACTACCATGCCTGAAATAAACTAAGGTGACTAAAGTAATTACATTAAAGGTATAGAAGACATCCTAGAATGATTGACTGTGGCATTGGCTTGCCTCTAGCCTCAGCTGAGAATCCACTCCTTGATCATTGCTTCTGCGTCAAGTGGGTGATTGTGGATGATCCGGTCGATTCGTGCTTTAGCACTGACTGCAATAGAACCACGGCACCAGAATCTGATGCCTGTTTGGAGATTCCTGTTGTCGTTCATTTGAGAGTTGTGAGTGAGAGGTCAAACGTTGATGGACTGTTTACTGGCGACATAGTCAGAAAGTCTTGAAGCTGCTTCTCCAAGTAATGTAAGCATCTGGTCTTGAGCATGTGGCGTGTATTCATGTAGGAGCTTGTCTAATGAGTTAGGTTCGACTGAGCCCAAGAACTTTTTGATCACTGATTGAGCTGAAAGCTGCAACGGTTCACTAGCATCTTCTGCAGACTCAAGTTCCTTGTAAGCCTTTAGATTAATGATTTCAGATGGTTCTTGACGTTGTCTCGTCCCTTGAAATGAACGCTTGCTCTTGCCACGCCTCTCATCAGGATTGGCTGGATTGGCTTGACGGATTTCTGAAAGCTCAGCTTTGCTCATTAACTTCCCATTCTCAATGAATGCAATACGGACTTGTGCCTGACCTACTGAATTCATTCGTGATAGTTCGTACAAGGCGCTCACGCCATATGCACTGAGTAATCTCTGTTGATCTTGTCGGAGTTGTTCTTCTGGCACGTAGTCCCAACTGTCATAAGGTAGTTGGAGCCACTGCTCTGCCTTGAACTTGCCAGCTCCTATCAGCATGCTCACCTTCGAAGGTTTGAAGCCAAGTTCTTGAAGTGCCTCACGAAGGCTCTTGGTTAAACACCTCATTTGCCATGTCTCGACATCTAGTGAATAGCTAGCGACAACCATATGTAGAGCTGCTTGAGCTGCCTTCTGTTCACTCTCTACAGTTTCTCTCCAGAACTGCAGAAGGGTATTTGTGCAACTCTGACCACAATGGTTCATGAGTTGTTCGATGATTGAGGTGAATCTCTGATCGAGACTCCCATTGTCATTCTTAGGGGTAACGAGTTCCGAGATATTCATGATTGCTTGGTTAGTTCTTTCTCAATAATCTCTGCCATGTCAAAGGCAAATTCTTTCCAATCCTCATTGGCGCTTGCAAGAGTTTCTTTGGCTGGATCCAAGGGTGGATATTCAATACCACTTTCATCAACCCAAGAGCCAAGGTAGTAATGATCTGGGATTTCAATAGTTACTTTCATAAGTCGAATGTTTGTAAGTTTTTTGTCTAGTCAAAAGTTTGCTAGCCACTTGCTGGTAGCTCATCGTCCTGGCAAATGGCAAGATTGTGAAGTAGCTATCTAGCTATTCACTTAGATTCGGTTTGGGAAGTGTTGCCGTAGGCTCCGCCTGTAGCACTTACTCCGCAAACACGAACTACATCATCCAATCCAGAGCAGATTGAATTCACTTGAGTTCATGGTGGTGCCGCTGTGTTACGCGCGTCACGCTGACGGGATCGGATAACGGGTACTACTACAAGCTGCCTGAAGGCTCGTTCTCCCTGGCGTCCGATGGCGCGAATGACGACCTACTCCCGAAGGCATTCAGAGTCATTCCTTTCTTTTACGTGGGTTCCATTCCACGGGTGTTTAAGTCTTTTCCTTGACTCGCGCGCTTCTCTCTTTAAACACTGCCTATCGCTTCTCTCTGTATAGACCGCGGCTCGCTTCCCCCTGTATAGACTGCGGATCGCTTCTCTCTGTATACGGTGCAGGTTACCGCTATCAGAACACATTGCGGACTGGAGCTCCCTGTATAGGTGGCACATCGGTTCTATCTGTATAGATAACTTATTGGGTTCATTCCCTATATAGATGTCATGTTAATGAGAGCCGCCTTCGGCTTAGTGTGCGACAGCCTCCAGGTCAAAATTCCTGACTGTATCTCTTTCTAGCGATTACCTAGTATGTAGTTGTCTTGTCTGCTCTCACGATCAATGAAAGCAATCAGCTTGCTTCTGACTCCTGGGCTCGCTGCTTTGTTGGCACTCCCGCTTGAAGCGGTCGCTGGCGAGACCCAAGCTCTGCAATGTGAATCGGTCAGGCTTGAAATGGATGCCTCACTGGTTCAAAGCTCCAGTGATACAGAGCTAGAAGATGAGACAGAGATTTCTATTTTCATTGAAGATGGGACCAAATTTGGTCCGTATAAAATGAGAGCTGCTATGCAGGGTGAGATGGGTGGAACTCGAATGACAGCCTGGAAATACAAAGCACCAAACCCAAAGGGTAAGAATTTAACTCTCCGCTTGATGACAACGAGCAAAGACTCAGAACCCGACCTTTATGTGAATGGCAGGAGGTCTTCTTGCAAGCCTATTTGAGGCTGCTTGTTTCCTCCTCTTCTTCCTACACGCTTAAAGGGTAAGCTCCAAAAGATTATTGAAACAGGCGCATAGAAAGAACGCCACCCTAAGCCAATAGCAAGAGGTTCCTCTTTGCACGTTATGTCGCCCTAGAAGGACCTAAAAAGCCTCTTGCTTTCTCAACCAGGATCCCGGACAGAGGCTGCCAAGACCGCTTGCAGGACCACAGAGGTTTCAGCCAGCTAGTACCACCCTCACCCTTTCTTTCACACTAATCCTTTCCTCTCAATAGGAGGGTAAGAGTCAATCCAACCTTCGATATAAACGTCATCCTCATTTGTTTCACTCAACAGTTCAAGCGGGAAATCGTTATACCAAGCGACGAACTCTTCACTCCCGATGTCACCATGTGGAGTTAGCTGGGATTGATTCTTTGAGTCACCATCTTTGGAGAAACCACGACAATGCCTGATGTAGATTTCATGAGTATATTTAGATTGAAGTTCTTCTAAATCCTCCTCGTCAGAACCCATAAATATTCGACTGGCAAACCATTCACCATCTAATGGGTCTAGGCATTCTTTCAGCTTGTATTTATCAACCATCTTTTGGGATACATAGATTCTCCCATAATGGCCCTCATCCCAGTAATAGGTTCCACATTCGTAGCGTTCCCATCCATCGGCACTGTCTAGAAGTTCGTCAGTCATCTCTCTAATACTGAAAGCTTCCCAGCTTGAATCTACCACCTTCCTTAAGAGCAGCAAACCAATCTGGAGATACTACTTTATATCGGAAATGGACAACCTTCGCTTTACAAAAGCACTGCTCTACCTTTGAGTTAATGCGGAATTTGGAGTATGCTGGAATTAATTTATTGTTAGCATGATGCGTTGGACTCCACTCTTAGGACTTGTCTTCCTTGTTTCAGCAACACCAGCTTGGGCTGAAAAACCTTTCGCTGAGAGGGCTGCTGATTATCAATTTAACGCTGGATTGGTCTACGGAACTCTTGGAGAACTCTGCAATCTCAGAAACCTCAAAGAGATAAGTGAAGAGCAGTTCAATAGTCGAGCCACGACTTATATGAAGCAATGGCATGGTGTTCAATATGCTATTGACGGGTTGACTGCCATAAGGGAAGCCAAACCAAAATGCTATGAACTAATTAGAACAAGAGTTTTTAGAGTAGAGTCAGGTGCAAGTGATTAGAGCCCTCTAGAGACAAGCAGCCAGCACAGTAGATAGCTACATCCACTTCATCATTGATTCCAGAATGTAATTTGTGGTCTCGGTTAGATTCGCTGACGGATTCAGTTTCGACTTATTGCTTTGGTATAGATGTGGGAAGTTCTTTCGGTGTTGCTCTAATCCGTAAGCAACCACAGCATCCATATCCTCCTTACTTGGATTCTCTCCAAGTGCAGCACGCTTGATTTGATAGTCATGATCAGCTGTATCTAGTTTCAGTGATTGTGAATGTGGTTTACGTATAGGTTGCCGCGGCCTCTGAGGGATCGGTGCATGCCTCTGTGAGGGCGGTGGATCATTGCTTTATCTATACCCTCAGTAGCCAATCTCATCAAAGGCAAGCAACAGCATCTACCAAACGAGACCAAGGGACTGATCCATAATTTCCAGTCACGGTATTAGGTTCATGACCTAGCAACTTACCAATTGTTGCTTCGTTAAAGTTTGCTTCTCGAAGACAAGTCGCAACTCGATGAAGAAGCGCATGAGGATTGACACCTGTTACTGATTTACACGGCTTCGATAAGTTATGCCCCCATCGACCATTAGAACCTTTGAGTGACGGCCAAAGACACCCTTCCTGATGACAAGGAGGCTGAACTGCTGGAGGACCTCAAGTTGCTGAAGAAACTCAGGAGGCTTCGTGAAGCTGGCTTGGGCCTCTAAGGGTTCGTTCTACCAACGCACCTAAGGGCGAGCTGTGGGGGGTCGTTTGTGGGGGTAGTTGTGGGAGCTTTCTTGGATTACGCCTCAGAAAGAACCCAGTCATGGACAGCCTTTTGAGTCCATGCCTTTTGAGGCAGTCAACGGGCGCGGTAGATCCGCTGCAAGAACCAGAGCGAGAACAGCAGACCAATCAAATGGGCAAACAACACCTGGGTGTTGCTGAGCACCGAGAGCATTTCCAGTGAAGTAATCGACTCTTGCCGCCCCAGGACCTGGCCGGGAGTCTGCTGTGAAGCCTGAAAAAACAAGATGCCAGCCAGAGCCTGGTAGCCCAGAACAGCGAAGACCAGACCAATCAGATCGGCAAGCAAACCACGCTTGATTGTGCGACTCGCTTCTCCACGACTAGGGCGAGCATTGCTACCCAAAGCACGACCGAGACCCACCATCAACCAGCCTTGCCACAGGCTGAACAGCAGCACAAGGAACGCCAGAGTGGTGAGAGATAGACCCGGGCTCAGGCCAAGGGCTCGATTGGACTCACGACTAAGGCGGCCACCGATGTTGTTGAAGATGAGAAGCCCCATCACCACGATGCCAAGGGCGGTTTGAATCCAGAAGCGGATCCAGGCCATCCGCCGCAATCCGAGGGAAAGCATCTGGAGATCAAGACGGTCAGCCATGCGAGCTGTTCGGCAGTCGTCCAAACTTGCCATCAACCCTTGCCGGATGCACGGCCGTCTTGATACCCCTCTGCTCACCACAGCAGGCCCGCACCCCCACGGCCCTGGCTCTCGGAAGCTTTGACGGCCTCCATGCCGGCCACCGCCGCGTGATCGATGCCGTATGCAGTCAGCCCTGTGGTGGCGTGCCCACGGTGGTCAGCTTCTGGCCTCATCCCAGGGAAGTGCTCCATGGCGAAGCCCGCCTTCGCCTCGACCTACCCGGAGAGAAATTAGAGCTGCTGCAACCGCTCGGGATCGACCAGCTGGTCCTGGTGCCCTTTGATCGGGCCCTGGCCCAACTCAGCGCCGAAGACTTCGTTCGCACGATGCTGCTCGACACCCTTCAAGCCCGACACATCGCCGTGGGCGCCAATTTCCGCTTTGGACGCGGACGCCAGGGGAGCACGCAAACCCTGCAACAGATCTGCGCTGAGGCCAATGTGCGCGTCACTGTGCTGCCGATCCTGGAGGACTCCAGCGGAAGGATGAGCAGCAGCCGCATCCGCACCGCCCTTGGCGAGGGTGAACTAAACGTGGCGAGCGCACTGCTCGGTCGCCCCTATCGCTTCAGCGGCACCGTTGTGCGGGGCAGGGGACTGGGGCACAAGCTCGGCTGGCCCACCGCCAATCTGCAAGTGGATGGGCGCAAATTCCTACCTGGCCTTGGGGTGTATGCCGCCTGGGCCCGGGTGGGAGATCAGCCAGAGCGCTTGGCTGCGGTCATGAACCTTGGCCCCCAGCCCACCGTGGATCCAGACTCGCCCTCCGCGGTGGAGGTGCACCTGCTCGACACCAGCCTTGAACTGGTCGGGACCACGCTCACCGTTGAGCCCGTGCAACGCCTACGCGGCCAACAACGCTTTTCAGGCCTGGAGGAACTCAGCAACCAGATCGGCCGTGATGCTGAGCAGGCCCGTCGCTGCCTCACTGACGACCCGGTTCAAATGACGGAACCTGGATAGGCGTTGGTCAAGCCCCAGACAATGAACACACCGATGCCCCCCAGCAAAAGGATCCCCCACACCAACACGTGCATCGGGCTGTCGGATCCACCGTTGTCCATGGAAACCATCGAACATGTGATCGTTCCAACCCTGCCATGAAATCGATGCCTGTGGCCCCCCGCAGCGAGCAGTGTGTGGCGAGGCTGATTGATGCCAACCTCGACCGTGCCCGCGAGGGCTTACGCGTGGTGGAGGACTGGTGCCGCTTCGGGCTGGATCGTGCCGACCTGGTGCAACCCCTTAAAGATTGGCGCCAGCAGCTTGGGCAACGCCACCGTGAGCACTACAAACAGGCCCGCTCCACCGCCGAAGACACCGCGGCAGGAATGGCTCACCCTGCCCAGCAGCAGCGACCCCAGCCAAAGCAGATTGTGGAGGCCAACTGCGCCCGGGTGCAGGAAGCCCTGAGAGTTCTTGAAGAATTTGGCCGCGACCAGGATGCGGAGCTGGCACGCACTGCAGCCACCATTCGCTACGGCCTTTACGACCTCGAAGTCACAATCCTCCAGGCCGGCAAACGCGCCGAGCGCCGCCAACGCCTGGACCAATGCCACCTCTGCCTGATTACGGCCCCGGCAGAAGGGATGCTGGAGCGGGTACGAGCCGCCCTCAGCGCCGGAGTTTCGCTGGTGCAATACCGCGCGAAACAGGGCCATGACCGCGACCGACTCGCCGAAGCCCAAGCGATTGCCGGGCTATGCCGTGACCATGGAGCCTTGTTCATCGTCAATGACCGCATCGATCTGGCCCTGCTGGTGGATGCGGACGGTGTTCACCTTGGCCAAGACGATCTACCCACCGCAGCCGCCCGCAGCCTGATCGGCGACGGTCGACTACTCGGGCGCAGCACCCACAACCTGGAGCAACTGCAGCAGGCCCAGCAGGAAGATTGCGATTACCTCGGAGTGGGGCCGATCTATGCCACCGACACCAAACCGGACAGCACCGCCCAGGGGCTCCATTGGGCAGTACAGGCCAGCGAGCAGGCAAGCCTGCCCTGGTTCGCCATTGGTGGCATCCATGCCGATCGCATCCCGGAGCTGCGGCAAGCGGGCGTACGCAGGGTTGCGGTGGTGGGCGCGATCATGGCTGCTGACGACCCTCAGGCCTCCAGCCAAGTGCTTCTGGCCGCGCTGGCCTGATCCACATCCTTCGTTCAGCACAGCTCCGATGGCAACACTCACAATTCAGGTGAACGGCACGGAGCGCACGGTGGAGGCAAGCCCCTCCACGCTGGCTTGCGTGGTGGAGCGCCTTGGGCATCACCCCAAACTGGTGGTGGTGGAATTCAACGGACTGATCCTGACCCCGGAGCGATGGGCAGAACAGATGGTTCAGAACGGCGACAAGCTCGAAATCGTCACCATCGTGGGTGGTGGTTCCTAGAGTTATTCCATTCGCCTCGCTGTGTTGAAGCGTTCGTCGCTCTCCCTCCGCTCCAGCCAGATCAGCCGGATCCTGCGGCGCGGACTGTCGGCATTGTTGGTGCCGGTCTTGGTCGCAGGCCTGCTTGTGCTCCAACCGCAGCCCAGTCACGCAGCCCGTGGAGGGCGAATCGGAGGCGGTAGCTTCCGTGCCCCTTCCATGCCAAGGGGCGGCGGTTACGGCCGCAGCTATGGCGGTGGTGGCTACGGGCGCGGCTATGGCGGCGGTGGTATCGGCTTTCCCTTCTTGATCCCCATCGGCCTCGGTGGTGGTGGCGGCCTGCTGGGCCTGTTCGCGATCATGGCGATTGCCGGCGTGGTGATGAACGCTTTCCGCAGCAACAGCGGCGGTGCAGCCATGGGTGGGTATGAGCGTCCGCAGTCTTTAAGCAGTGGGCCCGTCACCCTGGTGCAACTCCAGATCGGACTGCTAGCCAATGCCAAGGCTCTGCAGCAAGATCTCCGCCAACTGGCCGCGAGCGCCGACACCGGTTCTTCCAGTGGGCTCCAGCGTGTTCTCCAAGAAACCACCCTGGCACTCCTGCGTCAGCCTGATCTTTGGGTTTACGCCGCCGTTGAAAACGGCAGCGTTCCTTTCAATGCTGCGGAATCAACTTTCAACCGCCTGTCGATGACCGAGCGCAGCAAGTTGCGCGAAGAACTCACGTCCAATGTGGGTGGTCGAAAGAACAGTGATAGCGGCGACATTCAAGCCGTCGGTGATGCTGATGCCACGAATGAATACATCGCCGTCACCGTGCTGGTGGCGAGCCGCAGTCCGGTGAAGATCAAACGGATCGACACCAGTGAAGGACTACGCGAGTCTCTACGCATCCTCGGCTCCACCTCCTCCACCGATCTGATGGCCCTCGAGGTGATCTGGCAACCGGATGGTGCTGGGGACGTGCTCAGCGCCGAAGAGCTGGTCACTGTGTATCCCAATCTCCAGCACCTCTAAGCGGGTGAACTCCCCAAACCCAATTGGAAGACAGGTTGCGCGATCACGCCACGCCTGACAAGGCAACCACCCGTACCTGACAAGCCTGAATTCTTCTGATCAAGTACAGATTTCAGCGCTTTCAATTCGGTGCAAACTCTCTAAGGTCCAATGATTGTCAATTGCTCCTGACCTTGGCTCCCGCCTCCTGCCTCGACCCCCGCTCCATGCAATGGCAGGCGAATGGTGAGCTCGATCGAAACGAGTTATTTGATCTCGTTCGTCTCCTTGGTGACGTCGAAGGTCCTGAGCTCAGAAGCGAACTCCATCGGCTAAGCAGCCAAGTCGAATCAACGGATTGATTCAAGGCTTGCCCCATTGCGCCAGCTTCTGAGCTGCTTCATCCTTCGCCCAACCTGCATCGGGTCATGGCTCGGCGTTCCCCTCAGTGGATCAATTCGTCTGTGCTGATGGAAGCACTGATGCGATATCAGGAAGGTCGTTTGCCTCTCTCGATGAAACGTTGGGTCGAACAATTGCTCGATCTCAACACCGACGAGGCATCAACGGCAGCTCTTCTGCCAAGCCCCCATCCCCTCTTCAACGACTGAGCCCTGTCCCGCCGTTGGACTGAAGAATGCGCAGGGCCGCCATCGCCGCTCCATAACCGTTGTCGATGTTGACCACCGTCAGCCCCGGTGCACAGCTCGCGAGCATGCCCTCCAGGGCTGTGCGCCCGCCTGCACTGACTCCATAGCCAACGGACACCGGCACACCGATCACCGGCTGGGGCACCAAACCGGCCAGCACCGTGGGCAAGGCTCCTTCCATCCCCGCGCAGGCAATCAAAACCTGGCAAGGCTTTAGTCGAGGCAACTGCTCCAGCAGACGATGAAGCCCGGCCACCCCCACATCAAGCATCAAGCCGCATGCAACACCGTGGCACTGCAGAGCCAACTGCGCTTCTGACGCAACCGTGAGATCACTCGTGCCTGCACCAAGCACCATCACCTCTCCCAGCTCTGCACGCCGAACAGGCAACCTCCCGAAGCTGAGACAGCGGGCAGACGCGTACCAACGCAGCACTGCTGCTTCTGATTGAGCCGCAAGCAAGGTTCGCACCGTGCGTGCCTTCTCCTCACTCACACGAGTGACCAAAGCGAGCTGATCCCGCTCTGCCAACTGATTCAAGATCGCAGCGATCTGCTCAGCGCTTTTGTGTTCACCCCATATCGCTTCATGCAAGCCGATACGAGCGGGTCGTCCCCAGTCGAAGCGGACGTCATCGCGCTGCTGCTGATCGGAGGCTGGAAAGTCGCTCACTGCGGCAACAACTCACCTTCAAAGACGAGTGGGAAGGGATTCCCACTGGCAAGACCAGTGCCCTCCCGGGCCAGTCGCTCAAACTGATCCTGAACCTTGTTCACATCGGCCTGCGGAATAGCCTTCCACTGCGCCCTGCTCTGCCAGCGAATCAGCAGAGTTCCTTCCTCAGTCGTGGCATCCCAGAGCAGATCACGGCCGAGAAAGCCATCCTGCTGTGCCAACCAAGGCTCCCAGCTGCCCTGCTCCGCCTCGAGCCAAATGGCTCGTGCTTCGACGGGCACTTTGACCCGCAGATGCTCAACAACGGCAGCATCAGAGGAGTCGGAAACGTTTGAAGCCATAGCGGCAGAGGCGAACGAGGCAGGCACCCACCACATCAGAGCGGCCGCAAGCCAGCAGACGATACGCAGCAGCAGGGTCATGCGGTTTGCAGTAGGGCAACAGCCTGACAAGAAATGCCCTCCTCCCGCCCTTCGGGTCCAAGCTTTTCGTTGGTCGTTGCTTTCACACCCACCCGTTCGGGCTCAATGCCAATGCAGCTGGCGATCGCATGGCGCATCGCTTCGATATGAGGCTTCAACTTGGGGCGCTCAGCAATCAGCACCGAATCCACATTCACCACCTGCCAGCCCTGATCACGCACCAGCGCTACCACCTGGTTCAGTAACACCAGGCTGTCGGCTCCCTTCCACTGAGGGTCATCGGGGGGGAAGTACTTACCGATGTCTCCAAGCGAAAGGGCACCGAGCAAGGCATCCATGATCGCGTGAACCAGAACATCAGCATCACTGTGGCCATCAAGCCCCAGGCCAGCCGGATGATCAAGCTGCTGCCCCCCAAGGATCAGGGGACGACCCGGAACAAGCCGGTGGATGTCATAACCATTGCCGATGCGCAGCTGCATGAATGCCTGGCCCAACCCTTGGCATTCTCAACGACCAGCCCAGCAGCTGCAGCCGACTACTGCTGTTTCTCCTGCCAACGTCGATGCAGATCCGGACGTCGTTCCCTCGTGCGCTGCTCACGCTGAGCCTGGCGCCAGGCATCGATGGCGCCATGATCACCACTGCGCAAGACATCTGGAACCGTCATCCCACGGAACTCCGCCGGCCGGGTGTAGTGGGGATGCTCCAGCAACAGATCACTGTGACTCTCATCCACCAAGGACGCGGCGGTTCCCACCGTGCCGGGCAACAGGCGTACAACCCCATTAATGATGGTCATCGCCGGCAATTCGCCACCGGTGAGCACAAAATCCCCTAACGACACCTCCTCATCAGCCAAACCGCGAATGCGCTCATCAAAGCCTTCGTAGTGGCCGCACAGAAGCACCAACTGATCAAAGTCTTCTGTCCAGCGCTGAAGATCAGCCTGCTTCAGGGGCTGGCCCTGGGGGCTCATCATCAGCACACGCCGACGCGGCAGAACGGGCACTGCCTCAAAGGCCGCATAGACAGGTTCGGGTTTCAGCACCATGCCAGCCCCTCCGCCATAGGGGATGTCATCGACCTTGTGATGGCGATCGGTGGTGTGATCGCGAGGATTGTGCAGATGCAGCTCAGCGATGCCGGCAGCGAAAGCGCGACCGATCACACCGAGCTCCAGCAGAGGAGCGAAAGCCTGGGGCACCAGGCTGAGCACATCCAAACGAAAGGGCGCCATCAGGCCTTAGCGAGCGGGAGAAGAGACCCGACGGATCTCGGAACAGAAGCTCGCCTGCTGAGGTGTTCCCGACCGGTCCACCAGCGTGGTCGTGCGCAGGCGCAGATTGGCCTTGATGAACCAAACGCGCTCCAGCACCTCGGCATCATCATCCGCAGGAAAACGGAGCTCGAGGCAACCATCCTTCCGCAATTGCCAGCCCCCCGACTGGATGGCCTGGGCCGCACCACCCGCACGCTGAACCACACCATCAGCACTGAAGACCAGGCGACTGAGCGGCTTGCCCTCGCTGTCGCTCACCGTCAAGGCAGCGCAACTGGTCGGATCGTCGTCAGACCGGATTTCGACCTCGCCGCGCTCACTTTGATGCCACTCCTCCGAGCCATCGAGGGCAAAGGTGCTTCGCAGGCTCATCCAGCGACCGACACAGAGCTGCGAGAAAGCTTGCAGGGTTTCGGGCGGGAAGGGAAGGTCGGCCACCGGAGACACAGCCGTAGGGGCAGGGGCATCAGTCATCTGGCGATTCTCTCAGCCCTGCCTCACAACCTGGCAACACTGCACCGAGCAAAGCAGCAATAACCACAACGAAATTCACCGCTGATCGGGGCGAAAAGCGCGAGCAAACCGTCTTCCGCACTGGACTCGTGACGGATCTCTACCGGACCGACCCAACCGCTATCTGAGCTTGAAGCGGGTGTGCCGATGCACTCTGTTCTTAGCGGCTGCACCGGAGCAGGCGAACAGAGCTTGGCGACAGCCTCAATAACAGGAATCACCAGGTTTCAATTTGGCCGCTGCTTCTGGGAAGGTTCGTTTCCAGATCCGACAGTTTTCTGCCTCGGTGAACTCGGATCGGTCAGGGACCGGTGCAGGCTTGATCTCTGGCGCAGGGACAGACGGGGTTGTCAACTCAGCAGGGTCATTGATGGGCTCAGCCGGAGCCGTCCCTGGCAGGACTGGATTCACTCCACCTTCAACCGGAGGCAGCGGCGTCTCGTCCAGGCTGATCGGCGGCGACTCAAAGCGGCCCAGCAGCGACACTCCGGCGAGATAGCCCACAACGCCAAAGGCGACGGCCACCAAGACGTAGAAATTGCGTTCAGCCGGCAAGGTCTTCTCAAGCCAGGGGGGGAGCTGCTGAAGCCGTTGACGGAGCCGTGCGCGTTTCATCACCCTTCCCCACTAATGGCAACGTAACGCCAGCAGAGCATTGAAGAGCGCTCACGCTCAGCCGAAGCGCTCAAACAAAGCTATTCAACAGACTGGTGACGACTGAGTTTCCCTGTCTGTGCCACACACCCCTCCCAAGCGCTTGGATCAAGCCCTCACGGTGCTGCTGCGCGCCTTGGTGAACCCAGCCATGGTGCAAGCCACCAAGTCCATGGAGGGCGACCCCAGAGCACGCATCGCCGATTGCATCGACCAGACGCGAATCGAAGCCTCCGAAGGCGCCTCGCTGGTGGCAGCCTGCGCTCCCCATGGCCGCGCCATGCTCACCCAGGCACAACAAACGCTTGAACGACTGGAAAGCCTCCAACTGCTGGCCAATCAAACAACACGTGAGCAAGATCACAGCGATGACTGACGGTCGTCAATTCACGCGGCTACTGGTAGCGAGATGGTGAGGACATCGAACCAGTTCACCCCCATGAAACTCCTTGCTCTCACCCTGGCCGCAGTCCTTCCTGCAGCCATCGTCGCTCCAGCCCAGGCCCAGCACTACGGCATGCATCCGGATTACGGCATCGATCCTGGGTACGGCATCGATCCTGGGTACGGCATCGATCCTGGGTACGGCATCGATCCTGGGTACGGCATCGATCCTGGCTTCGCGCCGCACCCCGGCTACGGAACCGACATGACCGTCGGCAACATCATCGACTCCGTGTTGGCCCCAATCGCCGGCTATCCCGAAATCAGGCCTGTTTATCCCAATGTGAGCCAGCGCCGCTGCCACGCCTTACATGCCCGTGGTCAGTTCGCAGCCATCAATGGTGCCCGATTCCAGATCAGCCCTGCCTACTCGCCGAAGGTCACCAAGACCTGGGTGGACGGTAGTCACTGTCGCTCTGCTGCGGTTGGTTATGTGGGGCAATGGCACACCATTCAGGCAGGCTGGTCTCCCGTGAGCACGCGCTTTGATCTTCGTCACGGCAACCTCGTCGAAACCCGCAACGGTCGCAAGTTGATCTATAGCCCCGTCTACCGGATGTGGTGAGTCACAGATAGCCGATTCGCGAGCCTCCCATTTGCATGGGGGGCTTGGCCTGTCAGAGGTGCTCTTCGCTGTAGCCAAGTTCGTTTAAGCGGGCTGGGCTTGTTCGCCAATTCGGCACCACCTTCACGAACAATTCCAGGTACACGGAACCATCAATCAGGGTCTGCATCTGAAGACGTGCGCCCTGTCCAATGGTCTTGAGCATGGCGCCACCCTTGCCGATCAAGATCCCTTTCTGGCTTTTTCGCTCCACCAGCACCGTTGCCAGCACAGCGGTGCGGGGCTTGCTTCCCTTGCCCTTTGTCGGCATGTCTTCCACGCGTTCGATCTGCACCGCCACGCTGTGAGGCACTTCCTCCCTGGTGTGAGCCAGCACCTGTTCGCGAATCAGCTCCCCCATCAGGAGGCGTTCGGGCTGGTCGCTCACCATGTCGGGGGGGTAGAGCTGCGGCCCTTCAGGCATCCGGGCACTGATCGCGGCGACGAGATCAGGACAGCCTTCGCCACTGAGAGCACTGCAATGCAGCAGAGGCCAGTCAGTTTCGGCCAACAGCTCGCGATACGCGGCATCGGCCTGCGGCCGTTGATCCACTGGGACCTTGTCCCATTTGTTGAGTACCACCTGCACAGGCAAGCGCTGCTGCTGCAGCAGATTGACGATAAAAGCATCGCCGCGGCCTGGCTTCTCACAGCCCTCCAGCAACAACAACACCTGGTCCACTTCGCCAATGGCTGCCCGGGCGCTCTGCACCAAACGCTCTCCCAGAAGGTGGTGGGGTTTATGGATGCCGGGGGTATCCACCAGGATCAATTGGGCCTCCGCAGTTGTGAGGATGGCCCGTAAGCGGTTGCGGGTGGTCTGGGCCACTGGCGAGGTGATCGCCACCTTGTCTCCCACCAGCTGATTCACCAGGGTGGACTTGCCCACATTGGGGCGGCCGATCAGGGCCACAAAGCCGGAACGGAACACTCCTTGCTCGTCGGGTCCCGTGTGATCCATTAAACGCCTGGTTCGCCTGTCCTCCAGCCTCTCAGCTCATCAGCCCATAGGCTGAGGCCATGGTTGGATCCCACAGATGAGCAGGCTTGAGCCCAGTTTCCAGCAGGCGATGGAGATCGCCGCCGGATGGCTGAAGCAATGGGATGACGAGGAAATCAGCGACGAGGTGATCGCCGACAGGGTGGGCGAACTGGTCGCCAGCCGTGACGGAGCGCGCGGGTTTTTCGTGGTGAGCCTGGCCGGTGACAGCGCCCTGATGGACCGCCTGCCGGAAGCCCTTCTGATCAAACTGCGGGAAGCCGGTGATGGCGTGGTTGACCTGACGGCCCGAAACCTGGCCATGAGTGCGGCCATGGTCCATCACCACCAGGGCAACGGCGACGGCGAACAGGCTGCCGGATCGGAACGCGTGAACAGCCGCTGCATTGAACTGCTGCGCCAACTCGAATCCGCTCGCGTCAAAGTGCGTCTCGACACCCTGCTTGATGCCGCGGCCCACAACCGTGGTGAGGATGTCAGTTTTCTAGAGCGATGGGGCTACAACGACGCCCAGAAGGCCGCCATCCATGCCGCGATTAACGCCGTTGCGGAGTAAGCCAAACACCAGCTTCGAGGGGATCAGTGGCCGAAGCGAAGCAGGCCTAGACACAACAAAGCCCCGGCTCTCGCCGGGGCCAAGGCTGCTCGAACAACCAGCTCAGGGATCACGCTCAGTCGCGACGACCACCACCCTGCAGAGCAATGATTAGACGCAATACAAAGACGAACAGGTTGATGTACGTCAGATACATCCCCAGGGCTCCTGAGAGGTACTGATCATCGCGATACATCCGGGGCATCGTATAGAAATCGACGAAAGCCATTCCCACGAACAGCACCGTGCCAAAGCCGGCGATCGCGAGATTAGTGATTTCATACAGGCCAGGAATAAAGAAGCTGGCAATAAAGATGCCAACCATCGCGATCACCAGGCCAAACAAACCGAGGCTGACCACCGAGGTGAGCGCCTGACCCACGCTGTCGCTCATGCGACGTCCAAACACGGAGGCCACCACAAAGGTGAGACCGGTGGCCAACGCTGCGATGCCAATCGATGCGGCACCTGCCACATAGATCGCCTGAACGACAAGGCCAGTGAGGGTGAAGCCAGTGAGCAGACTAAAGGTGGCCATCAGTGGCAACGCGGTGCCGTTGTTGGCCTTCTTGGCCGCGTTCTGGGCGACGAAAAACAGGATGAACCAGGGAATGATCGCGACCATCGAAAGGCCGTTGAAGGCCTGGTAACCGATCGAGGCCATGGTGGCCATACCACCGAGCACACCTCCGGCGGTCAGCACCATGCCACCACCCACGTAGGGCAAGGCTTTATTGACAACGTTGGGGCCAACCAGAGCGCTCGATTGCGCCTCGCGAATGGCCTCCTGGAAATTACTGCTGGCTGGCATGGATCTCCTGATCACTGTCAATACTTTGCCAGCCCTGACAAGGTTTTGGGCAGAAAACAGGTTCGGATCTCCCCATCAATTCCTGTTGCAGTGCATTAGCGCCGCGGCCTCTGGCCGCCGGATCCAGCCAGCCCACCGTTGGCTTTGTCCCGCCGGGCATAGGCCTCCACAACCCGTTGCACCATGGGATGGCGAACCACATCGGCTGCGGTGAGCTTGCAAACGGCAACCCCCTCAACCCCCTCAAGCACCTGAGCCGCTTCGACCAAGCCACTGAGCTGCCCCTGAGGCAGATCAACCTGGGTGATGTCTCCAGTCACCACCATGCGAGAGCGCTCCCCAAGCCGGGTGAGCACCATGCGCATCTGCGCCGGCGTGGTGTTCTGCGCTTCATCGAGGATCACAAACGCTTCCGACAGGGTGCGACCACGCATGTAGGCCAAGGGGGCCACTTCAATCACACCTTTTTCGAGCAAGGCGCTGGTTTTTTCGGGTCCCAACAGGGCATGCAAGGCGTCATAGAGGGGGCGCAGGTAGGGATCCACCTTCTGCTGCAGATCACCGGGCAGAAAACCGAGCCGTTCTCCCGCCTCCACCGCTGGACGGGTGAGAATCAATCGCTCCACCTTGCGTTCAGTGAGCATGCGCACGGCCAGCACCGTGGCCAAAAAGGTTTTGCCGGTTCCAGCAGGACCAAGGGCCAACGTGAGGTCGTGTCGCTCCATCGCCTCGACGTAGTTTTTCTGCCGCAAGGTCCGTGGCCTGAGCAGATTGCCCCGCTGGCTTCGGGCCAACACCTGCTGACCCATCGCCTCATGATCCTGGTGCCGACCGGTATCGAGAGACTGAAGCGCCGCTTGGACATCAACCGATGACACGCTCTCCCCCTCCTGCCAGAAGGGGCGCAATAGCTCGACAACACCAGCAGCCCTCTCCAATTGGCTGGGTCTGCCACGGATCTCAAGCTGAAGACCCCGCATCACCAAGGAAACACCGGTCAGTGCTTCGAGTTGACGCAGGGTCTGTTCGGATGCTCCGGAGAGGGCCAGAGCCGCTTCCGGAGTTGGGAGATCAAAGAGGAAACGGCCGGCAGTTGTGGCCTCGACCATGACCTCAATCAGGCTTCAGCGCCGGCCTCGGAGGCCCCTTCATCGGAGGATTCAGCAGCAGCTTCAGCGGCGGCGGCAGTCTTCGCCTCAGCAGCCTCTTTCGCGGCTTGCTTGGCAGCAGCCTCACGAGCTGCGTTCTGCTTGGCCTTGCCGACAATTTCAGCAGGACGCACACTCTTCTCGAGCAGTCCGCCCTTCTCGAGCAGGGAACGGACAGCGTCGGTGGGCTGAGCTCCCTGGCTCAACCTCGAGCGCAGACCCTCAGCATCAAGGCGAGTCTCTTTGGTGCGCGGGTTGTAATAACCGAGTTCCTCCAAGGGGCGACCGTCACGACGAGACGTGCTGTTGCAGGCCACGAGGCGGAAGCTCGCTTCCCGCTTCTTACCGAACCGCTTCAGGCGGAGCTTGATCATCGTGGCGCTACTTGTTGGTGGAACTCGGCACGGATTGAAAACCGCGTGCCAAACAGTAACCATACCTTGCGGGGTGTCACAGGTCTCCGAACCCCTTTTTCTTCTTGACCGGGCGCTGTCGGCGGGGAGGACCGCCACCACGCGAGGGACGACCACCACCACCGCCCATCCCAGGCATTCCCATGCCTGGGATCCCTGGCATGCCACCGCCCATCCCAGGCATTCCCATGCCCGGCATCCCCGGCATACCACCACCCATGCCAGGCATGCCGCCGCCGCGCGTCATCTGCTGCATGAACCCGCGCATCTTCTGGAAGTCAGCCAGCACCTTGTCCACATCCGCAGGCTGATAACCACAACCAGAGGCAATCCGCCGTCGCCGCGACGGCTGAGCCGCCAAAAGCTCGGGCTGGGTGCGCTCGGCGGCCGTCATCGAACCGATCATCGCCTCGATCTTCTTTAACTGCTGCTCCCCCTGTTTGAGCATGCCGTCATCGAGCTTGTTCATGCCCGGGATCATCTTCATCAATCCCCCGAGCGATCCCATCCGCTTGATCAGACGCATCTGCTTCAAGAAGTCGGAGAAGTCAAACGACGCCTCCTGCAGCTTCTTCTGCATCTGCTCAACATCGGCGAGCTCGACCTCCTTCTGGGCCTTCTCCACCAAGGTGAGCACGTCCCCCATGCCGAGAATTCGGCTCGCCATCCGCTCCGGGTGGAAGGGCTGGAGCGCCTCAACCTTTTCGCCGGTGCCGATGAACTTGATCGGCTGACCGCTGACCTTCCGAATCGAAAGAGCAGCACCACCGCGTGAATCACCGTCGAGCTTGGTGAGCACCGCCCCGGTGATTCCGACCTGGTCGTGAAAAGCACGGGTGAGTTCGGCCGCCTCCTGGCCGATCATCGAATCCACCACCAACAGCACCTCATCGGGCTGCACTGCGGTGCGGATCCGCACCATCTCCTCCATCATCGACGTGTCGATCTGAAGCCGACCAGCGGTATCGACCAGCAAGGTGTCGAACCCCTCTTCTTTGGCCTTGGCCAAACCGGCAGAAGCGATGTCCTCCGGTTTGGCCTCAGCACCAAGACTGAACACCTCCACACCGATCTGCTCGCCAAGCGTCCGGAGCTGCTCGATCGCGGCAGGGCGATAAACGTCTGCACCCACCATCAGAGCCTTGCGACCCTGATCCTTGAGATGGAGGCCAAGCTTGGCCGTGGCCGTGGTTTTACCGGCACCCTGCAAACCAGCCATCAGCACGACCGTGGGTGCCTGATCAGCCTTGGCCAGAGGGGCGTTGTCGCCACCCATCACCTCGACCAACTGTTCGTGCACCACCTGGATGAACTTCTGATCGGGGCTGACGCCTCGGACCACATCGGCTCCGACGGCCTTGTCGCGCACCTCAGCCACAAAATCCTTCACCACCGGGAGACTGACGTCGGCCTCGAGCAGGGCCCGACGCACCTCCTTGAGGGCACCCTCCACATTGGTATCTGAGATCTTGTCCTGACCCCTCAGCCCCTTAACCGCATCTTCAAAGCGGGCTGACAGCTCATCGAACATGGAAGCGATCCGCAAACGGTGATGTGTTGATGGTAAAAGCCACCTTTCTCACCGCTTGCGTCAGCCACTGCTCTGGCTGAAGCTCAGCTGCCGAAATAGGCATGCAGGCGCCATTGCTGGCCGTCACGGCCAAGGATGTAAGTGATCGGCAAGGAGGTGGCTGCAGTGCGTTCCATCACCTGGCCGCTGGCATCGAGGCGCTCATCGCTGTAGGCCACCTTTGCCTTGATCTCAATGCGATTGGCATTGCTACTCACCACCTCCACGGAGGTGATCGTGGCTGCCACCTTCTGGGTCGCGCCGATCGCAGCATCCCGTTGGCGCTGCGACTGCACCTGAGCCAGAAGCCCATCCCGGGCCACATCCGCTAGTCGTGCATCCGCCAAGGAGCCCCCCGCCAGCACCTGGGCCTTGCGATCCAACCAGGCTTGCAACAAACCCTCTAACTGGGCGGTGATGGGCTGATCATCCCTAAGGGCATAAGCCTGAGCAGGCTTCAACAGTGCTGGCGAAGCCGTTGACGCGGTTGACTCGGTCTGGCTGGCCCTGTTTCGGCTGAGATCCGCCTGATTGAGATCCGTCTGAGAGGACTGGGTCTGAGGCTGAGTTTGGGAAAGGCCTTGGGAGCTGCTTGCTTGCTCGGCACTGGGACTGGATTCCTGCCGAAGGCCAACCACACTGAAAGCAGCCACAACAGCCACCACACCAGCGAACACCGCTGAACCGATCACCACTGGACGACTTGGAGGATTGAGAGGAGACAGAGGGAGTGCTGGGCGAGGGAGCGTCACCTTCGGGATCGACCACTGCGGCATCGACCACTCCGCCATGGACCACTGCGGCCTGGACCACTGCGGACGAGACAGGCCGGCCAAGCGATCGAGCCATCCGGTCGAAGCCTGTTTGGTCGGACTGCTTTGATCAGCCTCCTCAGCCAAAGCGGATGAGGCTTCACCGATGGGCAGAGGCATCAAACCATCCGGATCGAGAGGGAACGCAGGGAAGGGGTCTTGCTCCTGGGCAGAGGAAGGGGAGGACTCCGTCACACGACTGAGCTGGCGACCTTCAATCCGTTCGAGACGTTCAACAAACGCCTGTACATCCCGATCCGCGAACCAGGCCTCAAGATCCACCGCCTCGGCATCCACGTCTCGGAAACCCGGCAGCACATCACGTCGCAACCAGGCCCTGCAGTAGTCGCAAAGAGCGGCGAGATCATCTCCGGGATGCTTCAGCAACCATTGCTGTAAATCGCTATCCGAAGACGCGAGTACATGGGTCTGGGCACGATCCACATCACCGAGCAGGAGGTCAAGGCATCCCTGCAGCGGCCGCATATCCAGACCATCCACTTCCAAGGACTGCAGACGCTGACGCGCTTCCTCCAGCCGCTCCGGCTTACGCCGAGAGAACCCAGCTGCGCTGAGGGCCATCACCTCCAGGAAGGCGGCATCGCTGGAGCCGCCTCGCTGCCAGCGCTGATAGAGATCCAACTGTTCTTGAACGGTGAGGAAGCGGCGAATCTGCTGAAAGAACAGCTCAAATTCACCCTGGCTAAGGCTGTGACTGTCGTTGTTCAGTGTTGAGCCTTCAAGCCCCCCCCGCTCATTCACCAGTTCATCCAGGAGTTGCAAACCCTGTTGACGCGACACCTCCTCAGCCAGATCGCGGCTGAGAAGATCAAGAATCCGATAAGGCGTGAGCTGGAGCAGATCCTGCTCGATCTCCTGACGCTGATCCGGGAGCTTGCCCACCCGTTGAAGCAGCTGCAGGCCATCGGTCAGCAGGCCCGCTGCCGATTCATAACGACGGCTTTCCTGATCCTGTCGGGAGGCATCGCGACAAGCAAGAGCGGCCAGCAAGGCGAGATCAGCCTCGCGGTTGCTGCCAAGGGCCGGAGCCTGAGGGGGCTGTAGAGCCTGGCGTGCGAGTTGAAAGGCTTCATGAGGGGAACTGGCTTCCCAAAGAAGCATCAGACCAGCAACTTCGCGGGAGGAAGACAGCTCCAGCCCGGCGATTTCGCCGGGATGCTCCCGACCCAGCTCAAGCAGTGCCGCTTCATACTCCGCTCGGCGTTCAGGGTCTGTGAGCAGATCCGACGAGAGGCGCAGCAGCTCCGACCGCTGCTGCAATGCCTCCTGGGTAAATCCCTGAGATGGGGGCCGATCGATACGCAACTGGAGAGTGCGCAACATCGTTTCGGCCTCGGCAGAGGGGCTTACGCCGAGAAGGCGGAAATGATCAATCGGCAGTTCCACCTTTTCTGAGCCCTTTCCATTGGCAGCAAACTGTAGGCAGAACAAGGGTTTTTGCCCATTGATCATCCGCTGACCCTTACAGTCAGACGTCAATGAGTGGCGTGTCATGGGCCAGGACATCGCGATGGAGACCGAGCGGACTGCAGTTGGCACAGGCCTAACTGGTGCCCATGCAGAGCGTCTCTCCAGTCTGGTCACCGCTAGTCGCGCCCAAGTCGACCGCGAAACCGGTCTGGCCTTGTATCGCGATATGACCCTGGGTCGGCGCTTTGAAGACAAGTGCGCCGAGATGTACTACCGGGGCAAAATGTTTGGCTTCGTGCATCTCTATAACGGCCAGGAAGCAGTCAGCACCGGTGTCATTGGTGCGATGAAGCGACAGCACGACTGGTTCTGCAGCACCTATCGCGACCACGTCCATGCCCTCAGCGCCGGCGTTCCCGCCCGCGAGGTCATGAGCGAGCTCTTCGGCAAAGAAACCGGCTGCAGCAAGGGCCGAGGCGGCTCCATGCACTTGTTCTCAAAAGAGCATCACTTGCTTGGTGGCTACGCCTTCATCGGCGAAGGCATCCCAGTCGCCCTCGGGGCTGCCTTCACGAGCCGCTACAAGCGTGAGGCCCTGGGTGAAGCCGATAGCGACTCCGTAACAGCTGCCTTTTTTGGTGACGGGACCTGCAACATCGGTCAGTTTTATGAATGCCTGAACATGGCGCAGCTCTGGAAGCTGCCGATCATCTTCGTGGTGGAAAACAACAAGTGGGCCATCGGTATGGACCACAACCGTGCCACCAGTGATCCTGAAATTTGGCGTAAGGCTGCTTCCTTCGGCATGGCCGGAGAGGAAGTGGATGGCATGGACGTACTGGCGGTTCGCGCTGCGGCTGAACGAGCTGTTGCCCGAGCCCGAGCAGGCGAAGGTCCCACCCTGCTCGAGTGCCTCACCTACCGCTTCCGTGGCCACTCCCTGGCCGATCCTGATGAGCTGCGGGCCGAAGAGGAGAAACAGTTCTGGGCACAGCGAGACCCGCTCAAGGCCCTTGAGCGCGATCTTGTCTCAGCGGGCATGGTCAGCAGCGAGGAGCTGCGGGCCATCGAGAAGGAAATCGACGCAGAAGTGCAGGATTGCGTTGATTTCGCACTCAGCGCTCCAGAACCGGATAGCTCCGAGCTCACTCGCTACATCTGGGCGGAAGACTGAATTCCTCTTGGGATCAAAACCACTACAGACCAGGACTGAACAAGCCCTGATCTGAAAGCAGATCTGATCGGAAATTTCAGAACTGTGGAGGAACCCTGCGGGTGAGGTTGCGCAGTTTTCGCAACGCCTTCAGCTCAACCTGGCGCACCCTTTCGCGGGACACTTCCAGCATGCGACCGATCTCAGCCAAGGTGTGACGCTCATTGCCATTCAGGCCGAAGCGCAGGCTGAGCACATGCTGCTCTTGGTCACTGAGATGGCTGAGCCAACGCCCGAGCTGCTCGTGATGAATGCTCTGTTCCACTTTGGCCAGAGGCTCATCACAAGAGTTGTCTGCGATCAGATCACCGAGGAAGCTGCGCCCTTCTTCACCGTTCACAGGCGCATCGAGGCTGCTGGTGGTCAATGCCTGACGAAGAAGGGAATCCAGCTCGTCTAAAGGCATGTCCATGGCCTCAGCGATTTCGATCCGCGAGGGCATGGCACCCAGCTTGTGCGCCAAATCGAGGCTCACCTTGCGAATCGTGGTTAAACGCTCGCTCAGGTGAACAGGAAGACGGATTGTTCGCGACTGGCAGGCAATGGCACGGGTCATGCTCTGGCGAATCCACCAGAAGGCATACGTCGAAAACTTGTAACCACGGGTGGGGTCAAACTTCTCAACTGCTCGCTCCAGGCCAAGGGAACCCTCCTGAATCAGATCAAGCAGTTCCAAACCTTTGCCTTGATATTTCTTGGCAACACTCACGACGAGACGAAGGTTGGCCTTCATCATTCGCTGCTTGGCTCGGCGCCCAACCCGGATCATGCGCCGGTCATGGGAGCTGAACTGATCACTATCGACGGCGATGGAACCGTCTTCAGTGAGAGTCATCATCTGCTGAACTTGATTGCCCAGTTCAATCTCTTCAGCTGGAGTAAGCAGAGGGATTCTTCCGATCGTGGCGAGATACCAACTGATCGGATCACTACTTCGGCGGCGCTGGGATTCAGCAAGACCGGCTGCCAGAGAGGCCATGTTGATCTCCGACTTTGTATTCGATGCGAAGACTTTCCTATGGAAATCCAAATAGGCGTTGTGTTTTCAGCAACCCTTCAGATTCATGAGGTGAAATCGACACAAAAGTCGCGACATGCTTGTTACAGAAACAACTTCTCCGAGTGATTGCAGGGCGTCTCAGCCGGCCGGCGAATTGAGATGCAAAACCATTGCCGAGAGCTGGCTGGCCACAGCCCGAGCCGTGCTGGCCTGATCGCAGGAGCGTGCCGCTTCGCCATGGAGCAGTGCCGCCGCTGCAAGCATCTCGTCCAAGCTCTGCTGCGTCGTCTGATCAGAGATGACCTGCGCACCCCAGCCAGCAGTGAATCCAGCCAGGACGTCGCCCAGGCCAGTCCTTGCGGCCCTGGGGTTACCGCTGATCAGCTGGTGCACGCTCCCTTGCGGTGACGCCAGCAGGGGATGCGCCCCTTTCAACAGCACTGTGGCTCCGGAGCATGCAGCAGCAGCACGGGCGGCCTCCAGGGGCTGATCGAGACTGATCTTTGGGAACACACGCGCGAACTCGCCGGCATGAGGCGTGATCAAAGTCGGACCAAGGCGCCCTCTGAGCCACTGCCAACCACAGGGAGAGGCCGCCATCTGATTCAGGCCATCAGCATCCAGCACCAACAAGCCTGGAAATGTCCGTAATGGCTCTGCCTGCTGCGCCCAGTCACCACCGTTCTCCCCTAGCCCAGGCCCAAGCAGCAGGGCATCCAGCCGCTGAAGATCGTGCCCGGCCAGCCAGCCTCCCCAGTCGAGACCGGATTGGTCGGTAGCCGGTAATGCTGCGGCCAGCACAACTTCCGGAATCAGCTGCCAGATCTCTGCCGCAACTGACTGTGGCAGAGCTGCCTGCACGCTGCCGACTCCACTCGCCAGGACTCCCTGGAGAGCCAACAGAGCAGCGCCGCGATAGCGCTCGCTGCCCGCCACCACCAAAACCCGACCACGCTCATATTTCATCGCTGACCGAGGCGGATGAGGCCTAGGCAGCGTCTGCAAATCGTTCTCGCCAATCATCAATACCGCACCGTTGGCGAAACGGTTGGAGAAAGGCGGGAACAGACGACGTGGCACCCCAGCATCAATCCGATGCAAACGGCCGACATAGGCAAGCGCACAGTCCTGCACCAAACCTTGCTTGATCAAGCCAACCGTGAGCGTGGCGCTTGCCATCGCTGCTCCACCAGCGAACGGGAGACCGCTGTCACCATCCAGTCCCGCTGGCAGATCGAGGCTGACCAATCGTCCAGGTTGTGTTCTCTGACGTTGCTGCAGCAAGGTGGCCAGACCCAAAGGCAGGGGACGGGTCTGCCCCAGACCGAACAACGCTTCGATCCAGAGAGAGGGGTCGTCTGGATCTGGCTCACCTACAAGCTCAGGCACCCCCAACCAGCGAACATGCTGATAGTGCTGTTGTGTGAGTGGCTGACGCAGGGGTAAAGGGCAGACAATCCGCACAGCAATCCCCACCTGTGCGAGCTCCCGGGCCACCACCAAGCCATCGCCACCGTTATGGCCTGGACCGACCAGCACCAGCACACCCTGCTCCAGCAGGCCAGGCTGTTGAAGACACCAGGCCGCCATCGCCAGACCGACCTTCTCCATCAGAGCGGGAACCGGCAGACCACTCGCCAGCCATTCCTGTTCCAGCGCCACCATTTCAGCCGTACTCACAAGACAGTGATCGGCATCAATCGGGGGCCAGGACACGGAGGGACAGCCGGGATCTCACTATGGAGAGATCCAGCGGTGCCGCCAATGCCGCCCGAACCCGTCATGTCGATCCGCCAGGCCGAGTCACCCACCACGGCCACTGAAGCAGGCGCGCAGGCTCTAGAGCGCCTGCGGCACTGGCCTGGAGAGCATCGCGTGGCCGTTGGACTCTCCGGCGGTGTGGACAGCTCTCTCACTGCCGCCTTGCTGGTGGAAGCTGGCTGGGAGGTGGAGGGACTGACCCTCTGGCTGATGAGTGGCAAAGGAGCCTGCTGCGCTGAAGGCCTCGTGGATGCCGCCGGCATTTGCGAACAGCTGGGCGTTCCCCACCACGTCGTTGATTTCAGAGAGCATTTCAAGGAACAGATTGTTCAGTTCCTGGTGGACGGCTATGCCGAAGGGCTGACGCCTCTGCCCTGTTCCCGCTGCAATCGAGAGGTCAAATTCGGGCCGATGATCTCCTGGGCCGAGGAGAACCGGTCAATCGGGCGAATCGCTACAGGCCATTACGCCCGCGTCCGTCCTGCAGACCAGAGCGACAACGGTCGTCATCAGCTGCTGCGAGGACTGGACCATCGCAAAGACCAGAGTTATTTCCTCTACGACCTACCGCAGGAAGCCCTGGGCAAGTTGGTCTTTCCGCTTGGCGAACTAACCAAACCCGACACAAGACTGGAAGCGGAACGCTTCGGCTTGCGGACGGCACAGAAACCGGAAAGCCAGGACCTTTGCCTCGCTGACCATCACGGTTCGATGCGTGCCTTCCTTGACACTTATCTACCTGCACGGGAGGGGGAGATCGTGCTCCTCAATGGCACGGTGGTGGGAAAGCATGACGGCATCGAACATTTCACCATCGGGCAGCGCAAGGGGCTGGGGGTGGCCTGGAGCGAACCTCTGCATGTCGTCCGACTGGAAGCAGCCATGAACCGCGTGGTTGTGGCCACGCGAGAGGAAGCCGGCACCGAGAGCTGTGTGGTCGGAGCCTTGAACTGGGTCTCCATGGCACAACCGGCCCTCGGCACACGTCAGCGGGTGGAGGTGCAAGTGCGATACCGCAGTGAGCCTGTAGGCGCTTGGCTGGAGGTGATCAGTCCCACCAGCGACGATGCCGCCGGAGGACGCCCCCACCGCTGCCAACTGAGATTCGATCAGGCCCAGTTCTCAATCACACCTGGCCAGGCGGCGGTGTTTTACGACGGGGAGAGGGTGCTTGGCGGCGGCTTGATCCAGCGACCCGCTCCCTGATACGGGCCAACACCACCACCGCGACAACCAGCTGCAAGGGCCGTTCACCCCAGAACACATAGGGCGTCATGCCGATCAGGGGCTCAAGCTCGGTGATCGCAAGCCCAGGCAGCATCGGCTCGAGCAACTGCTCCACGTTCGCCGTGGCCGACACCGCAGCCGTTGGGCCAGTGTTGGCGACACTCAGCAACGGACGGTTGGTTTCGATGCTGCGCAGCTGGGCCAGCGCCAGAAACTGCCGCTGCAGCAGCAAGGGGTAGGGGTCGAGATTGGCAATGGCCAATAACCACTCGGCTCCATGGCCCACCGCTCTGGCTATCGCCGCCCCATCACTGAGCTCATAGCAAATCGCCACTGCGGCCGGAGGGCCATCCCAGCGCCATAGGCGGTCTGCAACTCCCGGCGTCACACCGCCGACTGCAGACAGTCCTCCGGCGCTTCCGAGCCAGGCCGGGATCCACTCGCCGAGGGGAACAAGCCGGTGCTTGTCAAGCGCCGCTGATGGTTGCTGCGCCCCTCGCTCCACCAGCAGCAGGGCACTGCGCTGCTGGCCTTGCGTCCAGCGGAAGCCGCCGCTGAGCAAGGGCAGTGGTGCTGGCTCCAGCAATCGTCGCTCCAGTGGCAGGGTTCCCTCCGGTGCCACCAGCCAGTCAGCTCCCTGGAGGGCTGCAGCCTGCAAAGCCCGCTGGAGACGCGCCGGCAAGCGCCGCTGTTGTTCAGAGCTGAATTTCTCGCGAGTGGGCAGCGATGGCTGCCAAAGCCCAACCCGAGCAAGGGAGGGCGAATCAGCAGGAATCGCACCGGAACCAACGCTGTGCAGAAGCCACCAACCGCAGCCATGGGCCACCAACAAGGCCATCAGTCCAGCGACCAACCAGCGGCGCCAAAGAAGTAGACGCCTAGCCACCAACTGCCACAACCACCAACCCGCCAGCAGCTGACAAGCAGCCAGCCCACCACTGCCCAGCCAGCGTGCCAAACCCGCGAGGAGTGGATCACCAGGCAAAAGACTCGAGCCGACGCCGATCCAGAACAGCGGGCCCGATGCCAACAACACCTCGACCAGTCCCCAGAGAGAGGCCATCAGCAGAGCTGTGCTCAAGCGGCTGCGACGACACCATCGCGCCAGTAGCGCCCAGCTGGCGACCAAACCCGCTGCGGCTAGGCCACAGAAACTCCAGATAGCTACAGCCACCGGCAAGCTCAGAGCAGCCGGTACACCGATCCAAGTCAGTGGATGCAAGGCCAGCAACCAGCGATGGCTGACCAAGACCGCAACACAGCCCCAAAGCCCTGCAGCCGGTGGGCAGCGAGCAATCGACCAGAGCAGCGCCAAGGCAGGCAGCATCAACCAAGGTCCAGCTGAACTCCAGCCCGGGGCACTCAGAGCAAGACCCGCCAGTCCACCGCCAGCGAAGGCCTGTAGCCATGCCGAGGATCGGTCATTGCCCATGGTCAGCAGAGGGTGATCAAGCCATCCTGAAGCCATCCGCGTAGAGCGACCGGTCATGGAGAGCGCCAATCCATTGCAGCAACTGCTCCTTCGTGGCCTTGGCACCACAACCCTTGTGGCCGACCGCTTGCGCTACGTCACCCAGGAATGGGTGAGCAGTGGTCGCCTCGATTCCAGCCACGCCTCGGCCCTGGTGGACGACGTGCTCAAGGCCCTGCGAGGCGATACGCCCGAGCTGGAGCAACAGATGGGGAGGAACCTGGAACGCAACCGCGACAATCTGCTTCAGGATCTTGGTCTGGCCAGTCAGCGAGAACTGGATGAATTGCGCGGCCGCATCGACCGACTGGAGCAACAGTTGCGCCAACGAGAACGGCAGGACTGAACCTGCCAGAATCGGTCCGTTTCCAACTGCTGTACGCCGTGCGCGACATCCTGATCAGTTCTGCGGTCTGTGTGGTCTGCCTTGTGGTGGCCCTGGTGAGCCAGATCGTGGCTCCCTCCACAGTTGGGGCAGCGCCACCAATCGGTGAACCCTCCGCAATGGAGGCCGTGGCCAGCAGCAGCTCCGCCCAATCGATCCAGGCCACACCTCTGGAGCTCGATCCTGAGGATTCAAACCCCACTCTCTTCGCCATGGCAGCTGATTCCAACCAAGCTGACGCCTCCGCCCTCGGTGGTGCACTGCAGGCCGAAACGTCCCAACTCACAGCAAGCGGCTTGCGCATCACCGATATCGAAGTCGGCACCGGTCCTGAAGCCAGCTCTGGTCAGACCGTGGTGGTTCACTACCGCGGCACTCTTGAGGACGGCACCCAATTCGACGCCAGCTACGACCGCGGCACTCCTTTCACCTTCCCCCTCGGAGCCGGCCGGGTCATCAAGGGCTGGGACGAAGGCGTACAGGGCATGAAGGTCGGTGGCAAGAGGAAATTGGTGATCCCCTCGGATCTCGGCTATGGCGCCCGCGGGGCTGGTGGTGTGATCCCACCGAACGCCACCCTGATTTTCGAGGTCGAGCTCCTCGACATCAAGAAGTGAGCCGCGGTTAGTCTTGAACCACAGCAATTACGTTTCTACGCAGATGCTCCGCTCGGCCCTTTCAGCCATCGTTCGCTCACTACCCGCAGAGGTGGTTGAAGCTCACTGTGATGGCCCCTGTGGTGTCTATGACCCCGCATCCGCTCGTGTTGCAGCTGAAGCGGTGCTTTCCATGACCAAAAAACTAAAAGCCATGGAAGCCCCTGCTGCTGGAGACACCGCAGCACTGGCCGCTTACAACAACACCTTCTCCCGCTATGTGGCCATCAAGGAGGAAGAGGTTCAGAAGACCAAGAAAGAACTTCTGATCCTTTGGACGGACTATTTCAAGCCCGACCACCTCGCAACCTTCCCTGATCTGCACGATGTCTTCTGGAAAGCCTCCAAGCTTTGCAGCGCCTGCAAGGTGAACATCGACCAAGCCAAGGCTGAGGAGCTGATGGCGGCCGTGGAAAAAATCCACGGCATGTTCTGGACGTCCAAAGGCCGCAATGACGCCTGGGTGACCGCATCCTGAGCCGCCTCCATTAGCGCTATTACTTCGGTGCAATCCGATGTTGCAGCAGCAGGTCTCCATGATCTGTTGCTGCTTTTTTGTGGCAAGCGACGCCTGATGCAAGTCGAAGGCTTGTCGATGTGGCCGACCTTGCGACCCAGTGACCGCCTGCTGGTCAAGCCTTTTCAGAGGGGAGGAGCTCTGCCATCACCGGGTCAGATCCTCGTCTGCCGTCACCCTCAAAAAACAGGGGTGATCATCACCAAACGCCTGATCAGCATCGATCGAGACAGGATGATCCTTCAGGGAGACAATCCTGAGATGAGCACCGATAGCCGACAGTTTGGTTCTGTTCCTATCCCTCTTCTGATCGGTGAGGTGATGGCCAAAGTGCCCATGCCTGGCAAGGCTGACACCTAAAACTCAGAACACGTTCGGAGTTGTCTTGTGCAACCAAAGAGCACCAGTGAAGATCGATAAGCCACCGGTCAAACCAACGAGCACCGGCAGTGCGCGAACACTGCTGGCTCGCGTCAGCAGAGCAATCACTGTCACCACAGCCACCATGGCAGCAATCGACCCCAACAAATAGGCCATCAGATAGAGAATCGCTCCATGCAGAGGCAAGGCAAGAGCGGGAATCACAGCCAGCAGGTGTCCAGCCCCTGCCAGTCCATGCAGCAAGCCAAGACCTGAGACAGCGTGCGCATGGCGCCAGTGATTGCCTTGGCCTCGCACATGCAAATGCAGGTGCCGATGGGATGAGACACCATCGTGATGATGCTCATGGGTATGCAGCTCGAGACCAAAGGCGGTGCGAATCGCCAGAACACCCACGATCAACAGACTCAGACCAACCAGAAATTCGGCCCAGGCCGACATGGTTTCGGCATGAATCAGATCCTTCAGGAACACGCCTGAAAGGCCAAGAAGGACCACACCAATCGAATGTCCTGCCCCCCAGACCAAGCCCGCACGCAAAGCCTCGACGGGCCTACGAAGCGAAAATGGAGCCATGGCGACCAAATGGTCGGCTCCACTGACAACATGCATCGCCCCAGCAGCCAGTCCAGTCAGAACACTGATCAGCAAGAGACAGATTCCGAATCATTGATTCTGCAACAGAGGCTGCCTCTGACGCGTGCAAGCGAACGCGCGAAAAGCCAACCCAGACCACGATCAAATTTCACAATCGCTCGTAAAAATGCTTCATGCATGGCCCATACCCTGCCCCAGCGGCCTAACGGCCTTAATGCGCTGGATACCTGTATCTCTCCCGGTCGACCCTTGCGTTCCTCCACGGCAGGCATCACAACGCCTCGGTCACCAACCTGAACAAGGGGATTGAAGGCACTGAGCTCGAAGGCAATAGCCTGGAAGACCTCATCACCACCAGTGCCGGAGATTCCAGCCGGATCGGGGTGTTCAACCATGCTGCCCAGGTCTAGAACCACAGCCTCTATCGGCCGAGCATGAAGCCAGGAGGCGGCGGCCAAACCACAGGAACGCTGCGCGAGAGGATCGAGTCCGATTTCAGCAGCGATGACGCCTTCGTGGACCAGTCCAAGGCCGCTGGGGAATGGGCATTGCTTGGCAGCCAACCTGACCGCCAACGAATTGAGAGTGCATAGACCATGCAAAAGTCCCCGATCTAACGGGGGGCTTTTGCAGAGCACAAACCAAAGCAAACTCAGCGCAGAAAGGGCCTTGCAGTCAGCCTGAAATCAGACTTTTCAGGGCCGCTTCGACATCCTGCTGACGCATCAGAGCCTCACCCACCAACACCGCCCCAGCACCTGCAGCCTGAACACGGTCGAGATCAGCGCGCGAGAACAGACCTGATTCACTCACCAACAGCGCATTTTGCTGCTTCAGTCGGTCACCGAACTGCGCTGAGAGGGTTTCAGTGGTGCTCAGATCGGTCTCGAACGTCGTGAGATCGCGGTTGTTGATGCCAATCAAAGGGAATCCCCCCAGGCTGAGCACACGGTCCAATTCCTCTGAATTGTGCACCTCAACCAACACAGTGAGGCCAAGCGCAGCTGCCACTTTGGAGAGGTAATGAAGATCCTGGTCCGAGAGGATCGCGGCAATCAAAAGGGCAGCATCAGCGCCGGCGGCCCGAGCCTGATAGAGCTGATAGGGGCTGAGGATGAAGTCCTTGCAGAGCAATGGCAAGACAACGGCATCCCTCACATCCACCAACACCTCAAAACCACCCTGGAAGAAGGTCTTATCGGTCAGCACTGAGAGGCAGCTTGCACCCCCAGCGGCATAGGCCGTAGCGATAGACACGGGATCGAAATCCTCCCGGATCACCCCCTTGCTCGGGCTCGCTTTCTTCACCTCAGCGATCACCGCAGGCTTCACGGTCGGCTGTCGCAGTGCAGCCAGGAAATCTCTCGCCGGCGGAAGCTTCACAACCTTCGCCTTGAGCTGATCGAGCGGCATCCGCTCACGGGCCACTGAAACTTCGCGGTCCTTTTCCCAAACGATCTTCTCAAGGATGTGACGAGGCTCAGCGTCCTTGTGGGGAATGCCGTATTCGAGATGGGCCACCTGCACCGAAGGGTTAGGTGGTCTGCGGCGGATGTCCATAGATCGTCCTCAGGCTGCGAGAGCGTGAGCAGCCTGCTTGTAGGCCACTTCCACCACTTCGCTCAATGTTGGGTGTGTGTGCACTTCGGTCGCCAGCTCACGCACGCTCTGACGACGGGCGACGGCGTTCGCCACCTCCTGAATGAGGTCGGCAGCATGCAGACCATAGATATGGGCCCCCAGAACTTCACCGCTGGTTTTATTGAACAGCAGTTTCATCAGGCCATCACTCTCAAGCTCCGCCAGAGCCTTGGAATTGGCTTTGAAGTAGCTGCGCACAGCACCCAACTCAAAGCCCTGATCGGTGGCGAGCTGCTTGGCGTCAGCCTCGCTCAAGCCCACGGAACTGATCTCGGGATGGGTGAAGGTGGCCGCAGGGATGCTGCGGTAATCGATCTGCCGCTGATGCCCAAGGATGTTGTCCACGGCCACCGTGCCCTGGGCGGCAGCGGTATGGGCCAGCATCAACTTGCCGGTGACATCACCGACGGCCCACAAATGAGGGATGGGCTGACCATCCACCAGCACATGCATGCTGTCGTCAATCGGCACGAAACCACGGTTGGTTTCAATGCCCAGGGCCTCAAGATTGAGAGTCTTGCTGCTGGGTACACGCCCAGTCGCCACAAGCACAGCATCCACTTCCAGGGTTTCAACGGGCTCGCGGGTTTGCATATCAACCAACTCGATTTGAACTGGCGCACCAGGCTTGATCGATTGGGCCAACACACCGGAGCGTGCATCGATGTCACGGCCGTCGATCAGTTTGCGGGCGGCCAGCTTGGCGATATCGGGGTCAAAGGTGGGCATCACCCGATCCAAGGCCTCGATCATCGTCACTTCACAGCCCAACGCCGTATAGACGTCAGCAAATTCCAGGCCGATGTAACCGCTGCCGATGATGGCAATCCAACGGGGCAACCACTCCAAGTTCACCGCCTCATCGCTGGTGAACACGCTCCGGCCATCGATCTCGATACCAGGAGGAACGAAGGGATCAGAACCGGTGGCAATGATCACGTCGCGGGCACTGAGCACGCGATCGACGCCATTGATTTCCCGCACACCCACTGCCTGGGTCCCTTCCAGTCGCCCCGTTCCACGGATGATGGTGACCCCAGCCCGCTGCAAGCTCTTGGTGAGATTGGTGCGGATCGAGGCCACCAGTTGATTGGCATGGTCAGCGATCTTTTGGCGTTCGAAACGCACCGGGGCTGAATGAATACCGAAACCCTGCAGATGCTCAGCATCGGCGAGCTCCCGCACCCTGCCACTGGCCGCCAGCAAAGCCTTCGAAGGGACGCAGCCGCGATTCACACAGGTACCACCCATGTCGCGGGATTCAATGATCGCCACTTTGAGGCCGTGCTCTGCCGCATGCTTGGCTGCATCGAAGCCGCCATAGCCGGCACCGATCACGATCACATCGAAGTCGAAACTGGCGTCGCTCACCCGGACTGCTGCGAGGAAGCGGTCATTGTCGCCCTTCGCCGTTCCAGAAGGAGCGGAACAGCCGCAGATGCCACATTCAACGACTCCACAGCCGTGCTGTGGGGGAGGGTGACTGCGTGGGTGCAGCATCCCTGCAGATCGGGATGGAGCCCACTGCCCTCATTGCCGAGAACAAGCACCGTCGGTCGGGTCCAGTCAAGCTCCCAGTACGAGCAAACGGGCAGCGCGGGACCTGTCCCTGGCACCACGGTGCCCACCACCTGAAGGCCACGGTCCTGCCCATCCAATAGGGCCTGCCGCAAGCCCTCCACACCCATCGCTTCAGAGGGACCAAAACGCTGATGCGGCAGCCGCAGGAGCGCACCAGCCGAACTACGCACCACCTTGGGACTGAGCGGATCTGCGCCGGACCCCTGCCAGACCATCTCCACATCCGCAGCTAGGGCAGTGCGCAACAGGGTGCCGAGATTGCCTGGATCCTGAACCCGGTCCAACGCGAGCACGAACGTGGGTAGCGCCGGGCACTGGGGCAACAGGGCTAAAGGCATCAGGGCAGCGACGCCATCGGGATGCACGGTTGACAAGGCCGCCTGAAGCACCTCTTCGCTCACCAACTGCAGCCGGAGCATTGGCTTGAACAGAGCCAGCAGCGGCTGATGTCCGTCGATCCAGGCGGGCGTGGCCACAAGCTCAAGCTCGAGATCCTTGTGCTCGAGCAAGGGTGCCAGCTCTTGGAGAAGATGGGTGCCTTCCAACAAGACCAATCCTTCCTGCTCACGCCCTTTGCGCCCTGCCAGGGCCCGGAGACGGCGCACGAGAGGATTACGACGACTGGTGATCAACGGCTGCATCACCCTGCACACACGTCGGAGACGATCAGAACGACTCGTGCTTTCGCACCTTCATCCCATCGCGAAGACTGATTTCCTGACCATCCAGATCAATCCCCTTCACTGCCGCGATCTCGCCCTTAATCCCTTCGGCCGCAAGATTTTCCACAAGCTTCTTGATCACCTGGTCTTCAACAGTGGTGTGATCGATCGAGTCTGGAGTCAAAAACTCAAGGAACTTGCCAACCTTCGCAGCGACAACCTCCGAGGAATTGGAGATCTTCAACACGATCATGGTGGGGCTCAGGGCTTGATTGACACCTTCAAAATAGTGCGAATAGGGAGACTTGAACGCTCAGCGATCATCGATTCTCTGAACCAGATCAGATCGGAAGGCAATAGTGGGCCCCTTGCCTGAGTCGGTGGCCTGCTGCCGTGGCCTCGGTCCAGGGCGCTAGTTCCACCGATCCCAGTGCAGCAGAAGGTTGTGGACTCGGTTTGCGTCAACACCCCCGGCAGGAATCGAAGGTGTCCTGGGATTGGCAACAACGCCATGGGCGGCACATTCCACGGCCTCGAAGAGGGGGAACATCAAGGGTGGACGGGAGCTTGAATGCACTGACGAAAAATTCACTCACTCAGAAAGCAAAGCTTCTGCCCCTCAAATAGAGAATTTTGCCGATCGCTTCGTCTAGGCGGGACCCCTCCTCTGCACGAATCCTTCTCAAGCAACCCTCACATCCTCATGATGAGGTCGTCCAGATCCTGGCGAGGATCGAAGCGAAAAGACCTGAGGTGACCACAAAGCCGATGAGCGCATGGCACCAGCAGCAACAGGACCAACAGCCTCAGGCGGCATCCAATCGCTCAATCCCGAAGCCGATCTCGGACAAGGCCGCTGCTGAGGCACCAGAGCGACAGCGGGGTCATGACTGGAACGAACATCGCCGAAAGTAGAACAGTCAGAACGATTCGCCGGCTTCGGGTGAGCTTGACCATGCTGATCAGGCGGCTTGATTCAGGAGTAACGGATCCCTCGCTAGTGGATCATTTCACTCGACAGCGAACCACGCCTTATTCCTCAATTAGACACCAAAAATTCACAGCAACTAGCAGGTACAAACGCTGCAGATACAAACCCTCTGGATTGATCAGGCTCTTGATGAATATCGATGCGGATGGGGAGACTTGAACTCCCACGACATTGCTGCCACTAGTACCTGAAACTAGCGCGTCTACCAATTCCGCCACATCCGCTGGCGCGCCGCAAAAGCGACGAGATAGACCATACGCCATCGCCAACCCTGGACCAACAGGACTGAAACAAGGCTCGATCCAGTTTGAGCGCCGGCCGTCTAGACGGTCTCAAAAACCCTTGCCAGGATGGTGCGGAAATCCAAACTTCAATTGCCATGCCGGCTGCGGCGCCAGCGTCTCAAGAGATTCTCAAGCCGCATCTGGACATCACAGGCGGGCATGGCCTGAGTGGAGAGCTCCGCGTCAGTGGTGCCAAGAATTCTGCTCTCGTCTTGATGACAGCGGCTCTGCTCAGCGACGAGCCAGTGACCCTGACCAACGTGCCAGAGCTCACCGACATCCAAGGCATGGCTGAGATCCTCACCGCCCTCGGCGTTGCGGTGACGCGCAGTCATGAGACGGTTCATATCAACGCCAAGGAGCTCAGCCATGGCGAACCCCCCTATGAACTGGTGAATGGTCTCAGGGCCAGCTTTTTCGCCATCGGCCCCCTTCTTGGTCGTCTTGGTCAGGCCAAGGTGCCTCTGCCAGGCGGTTGCAGGATTGGTGCCCGCCCCGTGGTGGAACACATCCGCGGCCTGAAAGCCCTCGGCGCGATCGTCAGCGTTGAGCACGGTGTGGTGAGCGCGTCCCTGCCGGGTCGTCGTCGTCGCCTCACCGGTGCGTCGATCGTGCTCGACTGCCCGAGCGTTGGCGCCACCGAAACAATCCTGATGGCAGCAGTACTGGCCGAAGGGACAAGCGTGATTGAGAACGCTGCCCAGGAGCCAGAAGTGCAGGATCTGGCCAATCTGCTTAACACCATGGGTGCCCAGATCAGAGGTGCTGGGGGGCCAACGATCACGATCGAAGGCGTCGAAAAATTGCGGAGTTGTGATTATTCGGTCATTCCAGATCGGATCGAAGCTGGAACGTTTTTGCTCGCAGCCGCCATCACCCGTTCACGCATGCGCGTGGCCCCAGTCATACCGGAGCACCTCAGCGCTGTTCTGCAGAAACTTCGCGACTGTGGTTGCACTCTCGAGATCGAAGATGGAGGAATCACGATCACCCCTGGCGAGATCAAAGGAGTCGATATCACCACCCAGCCGTTTCCAGGTTTTCCCACCGACCTTCAAGCCCCATTCATGGCCTTACTCGCGACTGCGAGTGGAACGAGTGTGATCACCGAGAAGATTTACGAAAACCGCATGCAGCACGTGGCAGAGCTGCAACGCATGGGTGCATCCATCCGGCTTCAAGGCAATACTGCCGTGGTCGAAGGCGTGCCCCAACTCAGTGCCGCACCCGTCACCGGAAGCGACCTGCGGGCAGCTGCCGCCATGGTGCTGGCGTCTCTGACTGCCAAGGGCACCAGCAAGGTGTCGGGGCTCAACCACCTCGACCGCGGCTACGACGCCATCGAAGCCAAACTCACAGCCAGTGGTGCCCAGCTGCATCGCCGTCAGTCATAAGCCTTTCAAGCCTGCAGGGTGTCGCATAACATTTGAATCCGCGGGAGCCTGGCGGAATTGGTAGACGCAGCTGACTCAAAATCAGCCGGCCACTGGTCTTGGGGGTTCAAGTCCCCCGGCTCCCATCCCTCAGCTGTTATGGGGACCTACGGACGGTTCCCACTCACCCTCACCCGAGGCAAGGGCTGTTGGGTGAATGACGACTGCGGCAACCGCTATCTGGATGCCGTCGCAGGCATTGCAACCTGCACCCTCGGCCATAGCGACCGGGCGATGCGCCATGCCCTCACAAGGCAGCTTCGGCGCCTTCAGCACGTGTCGAATCTCTATGCGATCCCTGAGCAGATCGAACTCGCCAGCTGGCTTGTCCACCACAGCTGCGCCGACAGCGTGTTCTTCTGCAATTCCGGCGCAGAAGCGAATGAGGCCGCCATCAAACTGGCCCGCAAGCACGGCCACACGGTGCGCAAGATCGAGCGTCCGGTGATCCTCACCGCTAGGGCAAGCTTTCATGGACGGACCCTCGCCGCCGTCAGTGCGACTGGCCAACCCAATTACCACAAGGGATTTGAGCCAATGGTGGAAGGGTTTGAGACCTTCACCTACAACGATCTCGCCTCTTTTGAGAGCCTGCTCAACCGCTTGGAGGCGTACGGACCAAGGGTCGCGGCTGTCCTGATCGAACCGCTGCAGGGAGAAGGAGGAGTGCATCCTGGCGATCCAGCGGTCTTTGAGGCGATCCGTGAACACTGCAGCGCCCGCAACATCCTGCTGATCTTCGATGAAGTCCAGGTAGGGATGGGGCGCTGCGGCACTCTCTGGGGCTACGAACGTCTGGGCGTGGAGCCCGACGCCTTCACCCTTGCGAAGGGATTGGGAGGCGGCCATGCGATCGGAGCCTTGCTCGTCAAAAAGCATGCCGACCATTTCGTGCCGGGGGATCACGCCAGCACCTTTGGGGGCAACCCTTTCGCCTGCCGCGCCGGACTAACCGTGGCCCGCGAACTCCAACGACGCAATCTGATCCACAACGTGCAACAACGCAGTGATCAACTTGATCGCGGCCTCAACCGCTTGGTACAGCGCTACCCCAAGCTGCTGCAAGGCGTCCGTGGCTGGGGACTGCTTCAGGGCTTAGTGCTTCGTGATGATGCTGATCTCGCTGCGATTGACGTCGTGAAACGCGCGATTGAGCAGCGCCTTTTACTGGTGCCGGCGGGGCCCAAGGTGGTCCGGATGGTTCCCGCCCTTGTGATCTCCAAACGCGAGGTCAACACCTTGCTGGCACGACTTGACGCAACACTGGCGACACTGAGCGCGTGACCTTCAGCGATCTGCTGCCCCCATTTGAGCAGCGAGGCATGGACCTTTGCCTCGATCGCATGGTCCGGGCTCTGAAGACTCTGAACCAGCCCTGTGGCTCAATCCCAGCGGTTCAGGTCATCGGCACCAACGGCAAGGGTTCCATTGCCACCTTTGTGCATAGCGGCCTGGTAGCAGCAGGAATCCGCACCGGTCTGACAACATCGCCCCATCTGGTGGATTGGACGGAGCGGATCCGGGTCGATCACCAGCAGATCAGCCACAGCCGCCTAAGGGAGGAGTTGGTGGCTCTGCAGCCGCTGGCGAAGGCTGAGGCGCTCACCCCTTTTGAACTGCTGATCACGGCAGCTCTCATGCACTTCGCGGCGGAGAAAGTCAACTGGCTGGTGCTGGAGGCGGGATTAGGTGGGCGTCTCGATGCCACCACCGCCCATCCGCATCGCCCTTTGCTGGCGGTGGCCTCCATCGGCCTCGACCACTGTGAACATCTCGGAGGCACCCTTACGGCAATCGCGGAGGAGAAAGCCGCTGCAATCCAAATGGGCGCCATCGTGATCAGCGCAGACCAACCTCCAGAGGTCACCGCCGTCCTCCAACAACGATGCACCCAGATCGGAGCAACGCTGTCCTGGGTGGCCCCCCTGAGCAGCGACTGGATCCTTGGTCTGGATGGCCACGTCCAGCGCAGCAATGCGGCCGTCGCCAAAGCTGTGCTGGAGCAGATCCAGGCCATGGGATGGGAACTCGATCACGCCAGTATTCGCAACGGGTTGGCCACGGCTCACTGGCCAGGACGACTGCAAGCCATGACCTGGCGCAACCATGCAGTGCTGATCGATGGCGCCCATAACCCCCCTGCAGCGGAAGCGCTCAGCCAAGAACGCCACCACTGGCCCCATGCTCAGGAGGGCATCACTTGGATCCTGGCCATCCAATCGCATAAGCAGGCGCCGGCCATGCTCAGAGCATTGCTGCATCCCCAGGACCAGGCATGGATCCTGCCGGTCCCAGGGCACCGCAGCTGGACCCGGGCAATGCTGATCAGGGACACTCCAACCTGGTCCGGTCAACTGCTGGAGCTTCCGGAGCAACCCAACAACCCCGACTCGAGTCAGGCGGTTGTCAAAGTACTTGAAAGACTGGAACAGCAAGGATGGCCGAAGGCTGATCCCGTCATCGCAGGGTCGCTTTATCTGCTGGGTGCGCTGATCAACGAAGGCCGCCTCGCTCCAAGCCGAACATCAATGAATTGATAACTCGAAGTAAAAGCAACACCAAACTCTGGCAAAACGGGCTACCACTGTGGTGGATCAACTCTCCTCACACGAAGTTGATCTCCTCACACCACCCAGGGGGCCGTCAGGCCCCTTTTTTGTGGCTTGATCCAACAAAGGATCAAAAGGCAACAAAAAAGCCCCGCCGAAGGCAGGGCTTTTTGTGAACTCAAGTGGGCGTGTTTCCTTGTTTCCACTCCACGGAAGAGCTCAACTCCTCACTTGTTAAGAGTAATCAGCGATGTTGAATCTGCAAGCCACCCCATAGGCCAGTTGTCGAGGCGATCCATCCCAGAAGCGTCTTGGCTAGGCAACAGACCACAGAAGCGATGCAAAGTGATCTCACCAGCACATCCGATGTCATGGCAGCTAATCGCCTGGAAGGCCCTTCCGCGAAGCGCAGATTCACCAGTTTGTTCTGCAGCCTCTTAGTTGTGATAGGAAGCTGGCTTGGTGCCAACCCTGCAGTCGCCTTGGACACCGCAGCAGGCGTTGGCATGCAGGACAAAGCTCTCTTCCAAGAACGAGTTGACTACACACTCACCAATCAGAGCGAGGTGGATTTCCACGGACAGACATTGACCAACACCTCGTTCGCTGGTGCGACTGCTCGGGGAGCCAACTTCTCCGGAGCAGATCTACACGGGGCGATCTTCACGCAAGGCTCATTCTCGGATGCCGATTTCAGCGATGCTGACCTATCCGATGTGCTGATGGATCGTGCCGACTTCACCGGCACCAACCTCACCAATGCCCTGCTCAATGGTGTGATCGCCTCCGGCAGCAGTTTTGCTGGAGCAAGCATTGAAGGAGCTGATTTCAGCGATGCTCTGCTCGATCGCGATGATGTGGTGCGCCTTTGCCGAGATGCCGAAGGGGTGAACCCCACCACTGGAATGGCCACACGCGACAGCTTGGAATGCTGATGCCCCGGCTCAGCCCACCCATCCCTTGAGCTTGCCTGGGTTAAGGAGGCCGCTGGGATCATGGCGACCTTTGGCCGCCACCTGATCACCATCGACAATCCCCAAGCCGCCGTCTTCAACGGTGATGACATGGGGATTGAAGACCACAGCACCAAGCTCCCGGCAGGCGTTGATCAAACGGTCTAGATCCTCCTCTCCACGCCAACGCACCAGAGGCAGACCCGCCAATCGAGACGTACCGGCTTGACGGACCCCCTCCAGGTGCCAGAGCAGTTGATCACCCCAACGGGCCGACAAGGCATCCATCGCCACCGATTCTGGCTGGGGCAGCAACATCTGCAGATAGGTCCAACTCGGGTCCTGCTGACGCATGTGCAGGGTGGTGTGGTTCCAACTCAGCTCCCGTAGGCCGTTGCCGCGATGTGCCTCCTCCTCACCGAGGCAACAAAAGCGAGCCCCGTAGGCCTGCGCCAAACACTGCAACGTGCTCACCCCATCAGGACTCACCAGCATCAGCAGACGATGCCCCCCCTGCGGCACACCAGTCCAGGGGGGAAGAGCAGCCACAATCGCCTGATCCAGCACTGTGCACAGGTGCAAATCAACAGCCGCCTGCTGACAGCGCAGAGCCAACGCCACCGCGTCACCCCAGTCGTCGACATCAATGCACACCTCCTGCCAAGCCACCCGCGGAGCTGTCGTCAGGGTCAGTCCCGTGATAATTCCATTGGTGCCATAGGCGTGGTTCAGCGCCTCAGCATCAGCGGCATTGAGATGGAGGATGCGAGGTTCTGCCTCCATCGTCACCACTTCAAGGCCCAGCAGGTGGCCTGGATCGCGCAGGAATCCCCAGCGCACCGAGCCGATCCCCCCAGACCCGCCGGCGATGAACCCGCCGACGCTGGCACTGCGCCACGTACTGGGCATCAGCCTCAGTTGACGACCATGGGGTGCCAGTTCACGGTCGAGATCTTTGAGTAAACAACCGCTCTCCACTTCCACCACACCGGAGTGGTGATCGATCCTGCGTAGCGCCCGCAGCTCGGTCATCAGCATCACAACGCCTCCATCGAGTGGAACGCACTGTCCGTAATTACCTGTTCCCGAGCCGCGCAGAGTGAGCGGAACTCCGGCCTGGAAACAGGCTCCGGCCACAGCGGCGACAGCGGCGACCGAATGGGGACGAACGACCAGCTGGGCCCGACAACCGTGGAAACGCTTCACCAGAACCGGCGAATAATCGTGAGCATCACGGGAGTAACGCTCTAGATCCGACGGCAAGGTAAGCAGCTCCAGCTCTTCCACCACCGTCAACGCCTCCCGGACCGCCAGAAGCGCCTGAGAGGAGCAATCCATGATCCAAACGTTTAGGGACGTTCAGTGTGGAGGATTTGAGCACTGCCGGAGGAGGGCAGCGGCACACCAGCCACGACCAATTCACGCGCGGGCGGCTGCGCCAGAGCCTCAACCCATGAAGCCGCCTTGAGGATCAGCAGATCCGCAGGGGCTCCCACTCGCAACGTGCCATCCCAGGACAACGCAAGCACCCGAGCCGCTTCCGTGGTGAAGGGCATCAAGCCCAACCTTTCCCACGGCGCCAGCTGGGCTAGCGGCAACACCTGCGCCATCAAAGCCAAAGGATCGAAATTGCCGCCTGGGAACCAAGGATCTTGAACATTGTCTGCCCCCACAGCCACCCTCACACCGCCGCGCTGCAGCTGCCGAATCGGTGCTTGTGGACGCACAAGCGGAGACTTCCCCTCACGACGCCCCAACAGCCAGGCATTGGTGATTGGCAGCGCGATCACCTGTAGGCGGTGATGGGCCATCCGTGCGATCAGGCGCTGCAGCCGACGATCAGGCAGTAAAGAAAGGCTGCTGGCATGGCTGCAGGTGATCGGCACCTGGACGGGAGCCTGATCGAGCGCCCGCAACAACTGAATCAGACCTTCAGCAGGCCCCGTCTGGGATTCGTCGATGTGCAGATCAATTCCACAGCCCAATTGATCGGCCAGCCGCAGCAACTGAACCAATGCCTTACGAATGGCACCACCGGAACAGGGAGGAACGAGGACACCTCCCAGCAGTCCACCGGCAGCAGACACGCGCCGCGCCAGGGCCTGTCCATCCGCTGTGGACCAATGCTCAATCGGCCCCAAAGCCACCAGCTGCAAGCTGATCCGCTCTCGCCAGCAACGCTGTGCATCCAGCAAGGCCTCCCAGCTGCAAGCAGCACCTGGGCCAACACTGTCCACATGGCTACGGATCGCGCGCAAGCCCTGTCGAAAGGCCAGGGCGAGGGCACGCTCCGCTCGCTCTCGCACCTGCACCTGAGTACGTGCGTGATGCTCGTGCAAATTGGCTTCTAAGGCACCGGAGTAAGTACCGCCTAGGTTCGGCGCCTGGCTCCAGCTAAAAGCCTTGTCGAGATGGGCGTGGGGCTCGACCAACCTGGGCAGAAGGAGGCGTTGCGGCACAGGATGGTTCCCCTCCATCGGACTGATGCTGTGGAGGGCACCATTGCGCCAGCTGAGCGCTACTGCCACGAGACCATCCACACCGGCAGGCGGAAGCGGAGCCTGTCCGTCTTGGAGTTCAATCAACCCACGGGGGGCCCAGCCCAGCACCTGGCCCGAAGCAACAGTGCTCACTTCAGATCAGCCTGCTCCGATCGTGAGTTCACCGTGAAGAAATGCCCCGCCACCCCCACCGTGGTGACCTGGTAACGCGGAAGCCGCAAGGCAGGCAGCAACTTCTGCCCGCCCACTTCAGTGGTGAAAACGCTCAACAAACCGAGGTTGAGGCGCGTGGTGAATTGCCCTGAAAGCGTCGCCAGACTGGACTGCTGGCTAGCAATCAACCCCGGACAATCCTTGACCCACAACTGCATCAAGATGGGCATGCCGTTTTGGCCGCAGATCTCTTCTGTCGCCAACTCCACCAGCTCCTCGCCGGCATGGGTCTGATAGTCCTCCATGGTCGGATTCGTCACCAGCAAAGCAACGCCCGATCCAAGCAAGGCCAATCCCAGCGTCAACCTACCGGTCAACCATTGGCCTGAGCTTGAGAAAGCCGTACGCAGTGGACTGGAGGCGAGTTGGTAGATTCTGGTCGACGCGGCGGGCGTCGCCAAGTGGTTAAGGCAGCGGCTTGTGGCGCCGCTATTCGGGGGTTCGAATCCCCTCGCTCGCCCTTTTCATTCGAGATCCTGCGTCAAAACTGGATTCTCAATGCTTTCAGCAGTGTTTCTGCGCCATGGCGAATCGGATCCACGCAGGGAAGATTCAATTCATTTTCCGTTGCGGTTAACCACCTGTTGGCATCGTCATCGTCGAGATGCGCAGTGTTCAGCGCCACGGCCCGCACCTTGACGGCAGGGCTCGCTCCAGCAGGCCGCGCGATCGCAGCCAAAGCTTCGTAGAGCTGAACCAGCTCTGAGAGCGGCGGCAAAGGCACCTGCGGTAGGCGAGAAATCGTGGCCTGTGCAGCCCGATGCACCAACAGCAACCCAGTGGGCTGACTGCCCCGCAGCAGCGGCAGGGTGGCGGTGGATCCGGGATGGCAGAGAGATCCCTGCCCTTCCACCAGCAGCATGTCGTCGGAGGTCAGCCCCTCAGCTTCTGCCATCACAGCTGACTCAACCGCACCGGCGGCGTAATCCACCCGCACAGCATCAAGGGCCACACCCCGTCCACTGATCAGGATGCCGGCCTGACCGGTGCCGACAAAACGACAACTGACGCCCTCACGCTTGGCCGCATCACGAACGGCGAGGCAAGCGCTCATCTTGCCCACTGCCATGTCGGTGCCCACAGCCAAGATCCTCTGACAGGGCAGAGACGCAGCCCGAGCCTGGGCCACCGTCAGATCGACAGGCTCCTGACGCAGATCCCAGATCCAACGTCCGTCCTGACAAGCAGCATTAAAAACCGGATCATCTCCAAGGCGCGTGTGCAAACCACTGGCCAGAGAAAGACCAGACTGCAGCGCCGCCAGAGCATCCCGACGTAATGGCTCCGGCAGTTGACCGCCCGAGGGAGCTAGCCCCACCACGGCAACCTCCGGGCCAAAGGCCATAGCCTCGCCAAGGTCGGCCACGACAGGCACAGACCGAGCAATACCCGTGATCGCTTCAAGATTTGAGCCGGCGTAGTCAGGATCGATCACTGCAACGATCGGGCCATGCCGATGACGCAGCATCGCCAAACCGGTTTTGCCAGTGAGAGAGCCGAGACCTCCGTGCTGAAGCAGCACGACCCGATCGTCAGGGCGAAGCATCAGCCGTCCTCCCGGAAACCGATCCCTAGCCCAGCCCCCTCAGGAGCCCATTGCTCATCACCGTCCATCGGCAACCCCCAGAAGGGATCATCAACAAGATTGAGGTGACTATCCAGATCAGGCCAGCGAATCAGCGGCAACAACTGGGCGGCAGCACCATTCAGCAGACAGCTATCTGAATAGCAACCCACCATCAGATCAAGATCGAGCCGACGCGCCAGCTGCGCCATCAACAGCGCCTCACTCAGACCACCTGTCTTCAGCAGTTTCAGATTGACCCCATCGACATGGGGGGCCAACCGCAGCAGGTCGATCAAAGTCCAGCAGCTCTCATCCGCCACCAAGGGCAAAGGGCAATCGGGCTTCAGGGCCGCGAAAGATGCTGTATCCCGGTCTGGATCACTCGCCGCGGCCAACGGCTGCTCCAGCAAGACCACCCCCAGCCGCATTAGGTCTGGGATCATCCGTCTGGCCTGATCCAGCGTCCAACCTCCATTGGCATCCACCTGCAGCTCAAGCGGCAGCTGTTGTTGTTGCTGATGGCCGTTGAGAGCCTGGGCCACGGCCTCAAGCAGCTGACGGTCATGGTCGAGCCCATCCGGACTGCCCAACTTGAGCTTGATACGTCTCGCCGGCAGCTGCCCCCACCAGCGATCAAGCCGGGCAAGCACCTGCTCCACACTGCCAAGCCCGAGGGTGACGCTGGTGGCCACGCGCCGAGAGCCATCCAGACCCCATAACCGCCAAAGCGGTTCGCCCAAACGCTGCCCTCTCCAATCCCACAGCGCCAGATCAATGGCGCAACGCGCCGGGGGGGACAGAGCCGCGAGCAGAGCATCGAACCTGAGCCGATTCAAAGGATCAAGCCCATCAAGACGTGGCAGGAGCTGCTGCAACTCCGCCTCAATCGCATCCGTTCCGTAACTGCGATGGCCCGTGTCCAGTCCACCGGCCTCGCCCCGGCCGGTGACACCTTCAGCGCTGAGGGACACCTCGAGATGATTCACAACAGAGGTGGTGCCTCGACTGATGGCCAGGGGCACCGCCTTGGTTAAAGGAAACCGCCGCAGGCTCCAGCCCATACCGCTACCGCAACGATTCTCAAACTGACACAGACCCGTCGTGACCGACACTGATCTGAGCTCTCCATCACCGGTCTCCCGCACCGCTGACAGCCTTGGTCGTTTCCGCTTCACCCACCACAGCAACGCCTGCATCTCGCCACGAACGCGGCAGCTACTGGATCACCACCTTTGGCTGCCAGATGAACAAGGCGGATTCCGAGAGGATGGCGGGGATCTTGCAAACCATGGGCTACAGCGAGGCCCAAGCCGAGCTCGATGCCGACCTCGTGCTCTACAACACCTGCACAATCCGCGACAACGCGGAACAAAAGGTCTACAGCTATCTGGGCCGCCAGGCCCAGCGCAAACGAGAGAATCCCAACCTCACACTGATCGTGGCCGGTTGCGTCGCCCAGCAGGAAGGTGAATCTCTGCTGCGCCGAGTACCCGAACTCGACCTGGTGATGGGTCCACAGCATGCCAACCGTTTGGAAACGTTGCTCACCCAGGTGGAAACGGGCCAACAAGTGGTCGCCACCGAAGAGCATCACATCCTTGAAGATCTCACCACCGCCCGTCGCGACAGTGACATCTGTGCCTGGGTCAATGTGATCTACGGCTGCAACGAACGCTGTACGTATTGTGTGGTGCCCTCGGTACGGGGCAAAGAGCAATCCCGGCATCCAGAGGCCATCAAGCTGGAGATGGAAGGCCTTGCAGCGCAGGGTTTTAAGGAAATCACCCTGCTAGGCCAGAACATTGATGCCTATGGACGGGATCTACCTGGCATCACCGCGGAGGGCCGGCGCCAGCACACGCTCACCGACCTGCTCCATCACGTTCATGACGTCAGGGGAATCGAACGCATCCGCTTCGCCACCAGCCACCCGCGTTACTTCACCGAACGGCTGATTGATGCTTGCGCCGATCTTCCCAAGCTGTGCGAGCACTTCCATATCCCCTTCCAGAGCGGCGATAACGATGTCTTGCGAGCCATGGCCCGGGGCTACACGATTGAGCGCTACCGACGGATCATCGATCGGATCAAGGTGCGCATGCCCGATGCGGCACTGAGCGCCGACGTCATCGTGGCGTTCCCTGGTGAAACCGAGGTTCAGTTTCGCCGCACCCTCCACTTAATTGAAGAGATCGGATTCGACCAGGTGAACACTGCGGCTTATTCCCCGCGGCCGAATACGCCAGCAGCCGACTGGGACAACCAGCTTCCGGAAGAGGTGAAAGTGGAACGCCTCAGGGAAATTAATGCCCTAGTCGAGCGTTGCGCCCGTGACCGCAACGCTCGTTATGCAGGCCGCCGCGAAGAAGTGCTTGCCGAAGGGATCAACCCAAAGGATCCGTCCCAACTGATGGGACGGACGCGGACCAACCGACTCACCTTCTTCAGTGCCGAGGCGAGCAATGGTCACCGCTTCAAGCCAGGTGATCTCGTAACGGTGCGGATCGATGCAGTGCGCTCGTTCTCCCTGAGTGGCATCCCGGTGAACGACTGATACCTTTGGCGCTCATGCCTGGCCGCCGGCCTGCCCTTGATGACAACTCCCCCCGTTCGCATCGGCCTTGTGTTCGGCGGTGCGTCCGGAGAGCATGCCGTGTCGATCCGTTCTGCCGCCACGGTGATCGCCGCACTCGAACAGGGGCAGAACAACGAGCGATTCAGCGTCACAGCCTTCTACATCGACAGGGATGGTCGCTGGTGGCCTGAAGACATTGCCCGTGCCGTGCTGGCCACAGGTCTGCCAGCTGAAACAGACGAACTGCCCACGCCCCTGCCCGCCCCTGGACTGCACAAGCTTCCGGGGGGAGCCGATGCTGTGGATGTCTGGTACCCGGTGCTGCATGGACCCAATGGTGAAGACGGCACCGTGCAGGGATTGTTCACGCTGATGGGCAAACCATTTGTGGGAGCAGGGGTCCTCGGCTCTGCCGTGGCGATGGACAAACTGGCCATGAAGGCCGCCTTTGCTGCCGCCGGACTCAAGCAAGTGCCCTATGTGGGTCTGAATGCCTCCGATCTTCACCAGAACGATCGCCGTCAGGCCTTGGTGCAACGAATCGAACAGGAGCTCGGCTACCCCTGCTTCGTCAAACCGGCGAATCTTGGCTCCTCCGTTGGCATCAGCAAGGCAAGAGACCGTGACCAACTCCTCGAGGGCCTTGAACAAGCTGCACAGCTTGATCCCCGCATCGTTGTCGAGCAAGGCGTTAATGCCAGGGAGCTGGAATGTGCCGTTTTAGGAAAACGCCAGCTCAAAGCCTCGGTTGTGGGCGAGATCCGTTTCGATGCCGATTGGTATGACTACACAACCAAATACAGCGATGGGCTGAGCCACACCCTGATCCCGGCTCCGATTGATCCAACCCTTCAAGAGCAAGTGCAGACGATGGCCCTTGATGCCTGTCGGGCGTTATGCGTTGAGGGCATGGCACGGGTTGATTTCTTCTACGACGACAGCACCGACTGCCTCTGGATCAACGAGATCAATACCTTGCCTGGCTTCACCTCCTTGAGCATGTATCCGATGCTCTGGGAAGCCAGTGGCATCCAGCTGGAGCAACTGGTGGCACAGTTGGTCGACAGCGCGCGAGAATGAGGGGCCCTAAAGCAGGCTTGCTCCGACACGATTCATGCTTCACGGTCTGCTCTGGTTCCCACTCCTGCTGGTATTTGTTTTGCTGGCATCTCTGGGATGGCTGGAACGGCGGCGTCAGAACCTCTTCTTGGCCTGGTCAGAAGGATCTGAATTAGCAAAACTGGATGGGTGCTGTGCGGCCTGCGTGAAGGATGGCCAACTCACCTGGAGCCGCTTTTCCGCAGGCAAATTCGAACAGCAGGGACGGTTCGAGATCAAAAGCCTTGAGGTCGTCGAACTGATGGCCCTTGCATCTGGAGAAGCACCGCTAGCGAATGAATCCCAAGGACGCTGTCGGCTGAGACTGATCGGCGGTGGAGCCCAGATGGATGTTCCCTTCTCCGATGCCGATCGAGCCCGTCGTTGGATTGACCAGTTGATGAGCACTGCTCGCTGCGATCTGTGAGCGGCGATAGCTCCTCCAACTCCCCCCTGCCTCCTGGCGTTGAGAGGCGCCGCAGGCTGCGTCAGGAGCGCAGGCGAGAACGATGGATTCAATGCTGGCGTCTCACGTTCCTGGCTTCAGCAGCCACCGGGTTGGGCTGGGTCCTGCTCACCCATGGCTGGACCCTCCGTCATCAAGACCAAGTGCAGGTGAGCGGCAGCCAGCGCCTGGGCCGTGACGCAGTGATCGAAGCGGCGGCTCTCAGCTTTCCCCTGCCTCTGCTGAGCCTGCGTCCTGGTGAGGTGGAGGCTGAGCTACTCAAGAAACTGCCGGTCCAGGCCGTTGCGGTGGAACGACGGCTGCTGCCACCTGGATTGACGGTTGAACTCGAGGATCGTCGTCCGCTGGCAGCAGCCACCCGTCAAGGCGAGAAAGGCCTGCTCCGCGGCATGGTCGATCGGCGTGGACAGTGGATGGCACGCACCGCGTCAGACCACGGCGAAGAGCCCGAAACCACGATTGAAGTGAGGGGCTGGACACCGGCGCAACGGGGCTCGGTGGCCCGATTACTGGAACAGAGGGAGCAGCTCGGCAGCCCCCTTGAGAGCATCGAGATCGGAGCAGACGGCTCACTCAGCCTGCGCACAGCCGCCCTTGGCCTGGTGCAACTGGGCAACGACCCTCGCCTCCTCGAGCAGCAGTTGATCACGCTGAGCCAGCTGAGCCGCAGCCTGCCGCCGGAGCTCCGCCGTCAGGCCGGGAGCAGCATCGACTTGAGTGACCCTCGTCAACCAGAACTGCAGCTACCTGCCCAAGCGAAGCCCGCCAAGGCAAAAACAAGCGAACCCTGACGCTGTGTTGCGGATTTAGCTCGAATCCACAAGGCTGACCAGATTTAAAGGCGGATGCCGTCCGCAACGACATAATGCATCCACAGCTCAACGGCCAAGCCTCAACGATGGAGATGATGCCTCACCACCAATCAGAGGGTCCTGAGACCAGTGGCATCCTTCCCAGTCAATCGGCGCGTATCGAGGTGATCGGGGTCGGAGGGGGTGGCAGCAACGCTGTAAACCGAATGATCCAAAGCGATCTGGAAGGAGTCGGATACAGCGTTCTCAACACAGACGCCCAAGCGTTGCTTCAATCGGCCTCGCAAAACCGTGTGCAACTCGGTCAGACCCTCACCCGCGGTCTTGGCGCCGGTGGCAATCCCAGCATCGGCCAGAAAGCCGCTGAGGAATCACGTGCTGACCTTCAGCAAGCTCTACAGGGAACCGATCTGGTGTTCATCGCCGCCGGGATGGGCGGCGGCACCGGGACCGGTGCCGCACCAGTGGTCGCAGAAGTGGCCAAGGAGAGCGGAGCTCTCACCGTAGGCATCGTCACCAAACCCTTCAGCTTTGAGGGTCGCCGACGCATGCGTCAGGCCGATGAGGGGATTGCCAGGCTGGCTGAGCATGTCGACACCTTGATTGTGATCCCCAACGATCGACTGCGTGACGCCATCGGCAGTGCCCCGCTTCAGGAAGCCTTCCGCAGCGCCGATGATGTGTTGCGCATGGGCGTGAAGGGCATCAGCGACATCATTACCTGCCCCGGCCTTGTGAATGTGGACTTCGCCGATGTGCGCTCGGTGATGACAGAAGCCGGCACGGCTCTGCTCGGCATCGGTGTGGGATCCGGCCGTTCCCGCGCCATCGAAGCGGCCCAAAGCGCGATCAACAGCCCCCTGCTCGAGGCGGCCCAAATCGATGGAGCCAAGGGCTGTGTGATCAATATCAGCGGCGGCAGAGACATGACCCTCGAGGACATGACGTCTGCGTCCGAAGTGATTTACGACGTCGTGGACCCCGAGGCCAACATCATTGTCGGAGCGGTGGTGGATGAACGTCTCGAGGGCGAAATCCACGTCACCGTGATCGCGACAGGCTTCGAAAACGGCCAGCCCTATCGCAATGAGCGCGCCAAAAGTCGGCCAAGCGCCATGTCGTTCGCCGCACCAGACCCAACAGAATCCGGTGCCCGCATTCCCGAATTTCTGCGTCAGCGTCAGATGCGTTCCGATTCAGGCGAAGGCTGATCCTTCTTCTGATCAATCATCAAGAAGGCCCTGTCGATCACAGGGCTTTTTTGATGCACTGATGAAACCACTGGGTCCAGAAAAATGGTGACCCGGAGTCCACGCCTGCCCAGAGCATCCCGTGTGGCTGCTCCCTTCCGGTCCTGACCAGGTTTGGGCGTCTGGACCGCATGGGTCCGAGTCCCCGTAATGCTAGCAATGGACCTCCGCAGGCCTGGAGAGGCGGATGCGCCCTGGTGATCTCAGCCGCTTCAAGCAGTCCGGTCGTGCGATCACCGTGCTCACCGCCTGGGACAGCCTCTCCGCGTCTCTAGTGCAAGAAGCTGGAGCCGATGTGGTGCTGGTGGGAGATTCGCTTGCCATGGTCGTTCTAGGCCATGCCACAACCCTTCCAGTGACCCTGGAGCAGATGTTGCTGCATAGCCAAGCGGTGTGCCGCGGCTTGATGGGCCCAATCAGTGAACAGCCGCTGGTGGTCGTCGATCTCCCGTTCCTCAGCTACCAGTGCGGTGCCGATCGAGCCGTGGCGGCCGCTGGCACGTTGCTGAAACAGTCAGGAGCCGCGGCCGTGAAGCTGGAAGGAGCAGAGCCAGAGGTGCTCACCGTGATCGACCGGCTCGTGCGAATGGGCATTCCAGTGATGGGGCATCTAGGCCTCACTCCACAGGCCGTGCATCGTCTCGGCTACCGCCGCCAGGCCCAGGACCCCAACAGCCAAGACAAACTCAAACGACAGGCCCTTGCCCTGGAAGCGGCTGGCTGCTGCTCCTTGGTCTTGGAGCACATCCCTACAAACCTTGCCTCTGAACTGCAACAACTGCTCTCCATTGCCGTGATCGGCATCGGAGCCGGGGACGGCTGTGATGGTCAGGTTCGGGTCACAGCTGATCTTCTGGGCCTCACCGCCAAGCAGCCCCCGTTCAGCCCGGCCCTAATCCCAGGCCGACAGCTGTGCTTAGAGGCTCTCAGGGGCTGGGTGAGCGAACAACGTCAGCAGGCAGCGACTCCCACCAGCACATCAGCTCCACAAGCACCTGATTGCTGAGGGCCATCCCCTCGGGGTCGCTCAGACGCCAACGCCCCCCCTCCTGCAGCAGCAATCGCTGCTGCAGGGCCTTGGTCCAACGACGCTCGAGAGCCGGGAGATAGCGATTGCAACTGCGCTCATCCCAGCCACAGGCTCGGGCCTGATCGAGCAGGTGAACCCCCTCATGACGACGGAGACCCACCAGCAGACGGTCATCCAGGGGCAGTGCTGCGGCTGACTGCCGATGCAGGGAGGGATGCACCGCTTGATGCTGATCCGTCAGCCACAAGCCGTAAGCCTCCCGAGTCCTGGGGCGAGCAAGCCGCTCTCCCCAGGGGGCACTCGTGGCACCGAGACCAAACCCCCACCAACCCGCACCGCTCCAGTAGACGCGGTTGTGACGGGAAGCATGGCCAGGCCTGGCGTAGTTCGAGATTTCGTAGCGACAGAAGCCAGCACGGCGGAGCCGCTGACTGGTGCTGGCCATCAGATCAGCCGCCAGATCGTCATCGGGCAGTGGCAGCTCACCGCGTTGTTGCCGCCAGGCAAACACCGTGCCTGGCTCGACCTGCAGGTCGTAAATCGACAAGTGGGGAGCCGCAACCGCCAGGGCCTGCTCAAGTTGTTCGCACCACCCCTCGAGGGTTTGGTTCGGCAGGTTACGGATCAAATCCAGACTCCAGCTGCGCAGCTCTCCTTCGTGACAAGCCTGCGCCAGCCAGCGACAGCACTGCATCAAGGCATCGGAGCGGTGACGACGGCCGAGGGTCTCGAGCACACCATCATCGAAACTTTGGCCACCGAGACTGACCCGATTGATGCCGGCAGCGATCAAGGCCTGAAGATCATGCTGATCAAAGCTGGCTGGATCCATCTCCAGGGTGATCTCCGCTCCGGCCTGAACGCCAAACTGCCGACACAACCGGTTGAGCAAGGCATGGATCTGCTCAGGCGTCAGAAGCGACGGAGTTCCCCCGCCGATATAAACGGTGGCCAGCGGAGGTCCTTTTGGGGAAAGGGCGATCTCAGCATGCAACTGTTCCAGGTAAGAATCGATTGAGGCACTGCCGGGACCTTCTCCCCCTCCGGCCTTATCCCCCAGGGGCACGACAGCGAAATCGCAATAGAAACAGCGCCGATGGCAGAAGGGGATATGCACATAAGCGGTGCGCGGTGCGGACATCTGCCCAGGCCATCCGTCGGAAGATGGTGCATGCTGCCTGCAGCTGGACTGAGCCGCCACTAACCGAACCATGGTTGAACTGCTCATCCTGATTCTGTTCGTGATCTCCGGTGCGGCTACCGGATGGATGGGAGTTCATCTGCTGCCGCAGGAGCTCTTGGCTGCGGGCACCGATGTGGAGCTGGTGCGATGGGGCCTCACCTCTGGTGGTGCCGTGATCGGTCTTGTCGCCGGGCTGGTGTTCCGTCGCTTGCGGCTACAGCTCATGCGCCAAGTGCGCACGATGCCCACCGACCTGCTGGTGAGTCGTGCCGTTGGCCTGATTCTTGGGCTACTTGTGGCCAACCTGCTGCTGGCACCAGTGCTCTTGCTGCCCTTAGCGGGCAGCTCCGCCCTTGTGAAGCCTTTGGCGGCTGTGATCAGCAACGTTTTCTTTGGGGTTCTGGGGTACAACCTTGCCGAGGTGCATGGCCGCACCCTGCTGCGGTTGTTCAATCCCACCTCCACCGAAGCACTCCTGGTGGCCGACGGCGTCCTCACGCCGGCAACCGCCAAAATTCTCGACACGAGCGTGATCATCGACGGCCGCATCCGCGGCATGCTCGCCTGTGGCCTACTGGAAGGACAGGTGATTGTGGCCGAGACCGTGATCGATGAAATGCAGAAGCTGGCCGACTCCACGAACCTGGAAAAACGGGCCAAGGGACGCCGCGGTCTCAAGCTGCTCACAGAATTGCGCGAGAGCTACGGCAGACGGCTGGTGATCAACACCACCCGTTACGACGGTGCTGGCACCGACGACCGGTTGCTCCAGCTCACCGAAGACACGGGCGGCACTCTGGTGACAGCGGACTTCAACCTGTCCCAGGTGGCCCAGGTGAAGGACTTGAAGGTGATGAACCTAAGCGAACTGGTGATCGCTCTGCGACCGGAGGTGCAGCCCGGCGATGAACTGAAGCTCAAAATCGTGCGCGAAGGCAAAGAAGAAAGCCAAGGGGTGGGCTATTTGGAAGACGGCACGATGGTGGTTGTCGACGATGCTCGAACACTCATTGGCAGCCGCCACCCCGTGGTGGTCACTGGAGCTCTGCAAACCCCGACCGGCCGCATGGTTTTTGCCCGTCTGGATGAGGGCACATCGGCGAAAACAGCAAAATCGGGCAAACCCTCCCGCAGCGGAAAGGGCAAATCGTCCAAACCGAACAATCCGAACGAGCGCGACACCGCAGGCCCCCGCTAGGCTCCCACCACGCCAGGGGACGCGCCACGAATGACCACCTCAGCTCCTTACTACGGAGACTCCACGGTGTTGCGGACGCCACCTCCGGACTTGCCGTCGCTGATGCTCAAGGAACGGATCGTCTACCTCGGTCTGCCACTGTTCTCTGATGACAACACCAAGCGTCAGCTCGGACTGGATGTCACCGAACTAATCATCGCCCAGCTTCTCTATCTCGAGTTCGACAACCCAGAGAAGCCGATTTACTTCTATATCAACTCCACGGGCACCAGCTGGTACTCCGGCGACGCGATCGGCTTTGAAACCGAAGCCTTCGCCATCTGCGACACCCTCCGCTACGTCAAGCCCCCGGTGCATACCATCTGCATTGGCCAAGCCATGGGCACCGCCGCGGTGATCCTCTCTGCCGGCACCAAAGGCCAACGGGCTGCGCTGCCCCATTCCTCGATCGTGCTGCACCAGCCCAGGAGCGGTGCGCGCGGCCAGGCCACAGACATCCAGATCCGTGCCAAGGAAGTGCTTCAGAACAAGCGTTCGATGCTGGAAATCCTGTCGAACAACACGGGGCGAAGCATTGAACAGCTGGCCCAGGATTCCGATCGGATGAGCTATCTCACTCCCGAACAAGCCGTTGAATTCGGCCTGATCGATCGTGTGCTCAGCAGCCGCAAGGAGTTGCCTAGCCCAACGGTCTGACCCGCAGCCCGCCCCTCAGCAGCCTCAACCTCTTCCGCTTCCTTTCAACCCACCCAACGGACCCATGCCGATCGGTACCCCCAGCGTCCCCTACCGCCTGCCCGGCAGCCAGATGGAGCGCTGGGTCGACATCTACACCCGCCTCGGCGTCGAACGCATCCTCTTCCTTGGCCAGGAGGTGAATGACGGCATCGCCAACAGCCTGGTTGCCCAGATGCTCTACCTCGACTCCGAAGACAGCAGCAAGCCGATCTATCTCTACATCAACTCTCCAGGCGGATCGGTGACCGCCGGCCTGGCGATTTACGACACCATGCAATACGTCAAAAGTGACGTGGTAACGATCTGCGTTGGCCTCGCGGCCTCCATGGGCGCATTCCTGCTGGGTGCAGGCACCAAAGGCAAACGCCTGGCATTGCCCCACAGCCGGATCATGATCCACCAACCCCTCGGAGGAACAGCGCAGCGCCAGGCAAGCGATATCGAGATCGAAGCCCGCGAAATCCTTCGAATGAAAGAAATGCTGAACCGCTCGATGGCCGACATGACAGGCCAGAGCTTCGAGAAGATCGAAAAGGACACCGATCGCGACTACTTCCTCAGCGCGGAAGAAGCGAAAAACTACGGCCTGATCGATCGCGTCATCGCCCATCCCAACGACGCCTGATTCCCACCCACTGACAGGCGTCGACTGAGGAATCCTTGGCTGGGGATTGGACCAAGCAGTCCACAGCCTTGGCCATAGAAAAAACCTGGTGAAAGCACTCATCACAATCAAGACCGCAGTGATGAACGGTTGAGGCTGAGGCGAACGCCGCCGCTTGCGTAAGCTCGAGCGTTACTCCGCTCAACGATCCAGCCCGGATGGCCCAGCTCTTCTACGACTCCGACGCCGATCTCGGTCTGCTCAACGGCAAGACCGTGGCGATCATCGGCTATGGCTCCCAGGGCCATGCCCACGCCCTGAACCTGAAAGACAGCGGCGTCAACGTCGTGGTGGGCCTCTACGAAGGCAGCCGCTCAGCCGACAAGGCCAAGGCTGATGGCCTCGAGGTGTTGAGCGTGGCCGATGCATGCGCCAAGGCCGACTGGATCATGGTGCTGCTGCCCGATGAATTCCAGAAGGACGTCTACGACAAAGAGATCGCCCCACATCTGAGCGCCGGCAAGGTGCTGAGCTTTGCCCACGGCTTCAACATCCGCTTCGAGTTGATCAAGCCTCCTGCAGATGTCGATGTGGTGATGATCGCCCCCAAGGGCCCCGGTCACACCGTGCGTTGGGAATACCAAAATGGCCAGGGTGTGCCCGCCCTGTTTGCGATCGAGCAGGACGCCTCCGGCAATGCCCGTGGTCTTGCCATGGCCTACGCCAAGGGGATCGGCGGCACCCGTGCTGGCATCCTGGAAACCAACTTTAAGGAAGAAACCGAGACCGACCTGTTCGGCGAGCAGGCCGTGCTCTGCGGAGGGCTCTCCGAACTGGTGAAGGCCGGCTTCGAAACCCTGGTGGAAGCCGGTTATCAGCCCGAGCTGGCCTACTTCGAGTGCATGCACGAAGTGAAGCTGATCGTGGACCTGATGGTGAAGGGTGGCCTCACCGCCATGCGCGACTCCATCTCCAACACCGCTGAATACGGTGACTACGTCAGTGGTCCTCGTCTGATCACGGCCGACACCAAAGAGGAGATGAAGCGCGTTCTGGCCGATATCCAGAACGGCACCTTTGCTCGCAACTTCGTTGCAGAGTGCGCGGCTGGCAAGCCTGAGATGAAGAAGACCCGGGATCGCGATGCCCAACATCCGATCGAGAAGGTGGGCAAAGGCCTGCGTTCAATGTTCAGCTGGCTCAAAGCAGACTGATTGAACACGTGATCTCTCCAGGGGTGGAGCCTGAGGCCCCACCCCTGGATCTGTCGAGGCAGCGCGCGCCCGATTCGAGCTTTTGCATCCGATGCACCGGGGCTCGAGAACAGGCAAGGTGAAAGAGCAAGCAATCACCCCACACTCCCTGCGGCGATGGCAGATCGATTGCGTCCAACGCCCATGTTGCTCCAGGCCTCAGCCCAGGCCGGAGTCAATCTCACACTGGCGGCAACGGTCTGGATGGTGAGCGGACTGACCGCCTCTCCTCTCCTCAACAGCCTGCTGCCTGCCCTGGGGGCCCTGCCTCTGCTGCTGCAGCTCAAGCGTCATTCCCGCGGTTATGGCCTTCAGCTTCTGGCGGTGTTGGCCTTGATCGGGATCAGCCTGGCCATGAAGCCCATGGCCAGCCAGCCCTCCCTACTGCTGCTGGGCAGCTATCTAGCAGTGCTGCTGTTTGCTCTTGGCCAAGAAATCTCGATCCTGCCGCTGCAGCGGCACTTGATCAGCCACGCCGGGGGCTCGATGCAACGGTTGCGCAGTGGTCAGGAGATCGGTGCCCTGATCGGCAATCTGCTCGCAGCGATGCTGTTTCCTGCGCTCCGCCAGTTCCTCCCAGCTCTGATCCTGCTGCTACCTCTGGCCGTTGTAGCCGCACGAAGAGACACCTCTGACAGGCCATCAACAGGCACCGGTGCGGCTGCAATCACGCTGCCCTGGAGCCGCTCCTGCGCACTGCAAGGCATGGTGATGGGTGGTCTTTTTGCCCTTCTGGCTCTCTGGGTGCGTGAGGTGGATGGAGGCAAATGCTTCGATTTCGCCATGGTGCTGGCGGCCTATGGACTGGGTCGTGCTCTCGTCCGCTGGACGCCAAGCATGCACCGGTCTCTGCGCTATCTACTGATCTGTGCACTACTTGTCTTGAGCCAGTGGAGTGTGCCGGCCTGGTTGGCTGTGATGCTGTTCATCCCGATTGGGGCCATGGCCGCTGCAAGTGATGCCGCCCTCGTCGATCAGCTCACACCACTTGGGGATGCCCCCCTGCGCTGGCAGGTGCTGGTGCGCTCCGGTGCCGTGGGCGGTCTGGTCGGCAGTATCGGCCTCGGCTTGATCTGCCAGCTGATGTCTCTGAATGTGGCCCTGCCTCTCGTCGCAGCGGGCTTCATCCTGCTAGCCATAACCCAGGCGCGAGCAACGGCATCGCTGCAGCCATGATGCTGTCCTCAGCTGCCTTGGCAGCCGAAGCCATCCTGGTGGCAGCTCTGATCGATCGCTGCATCGGCGATCCGCTCGGATGGCCCCATCCCGTGATGGTCATGGGTTGGTGGATCTCCCAGATGCGCCAGCGAGCGGAAGCCTGGGCCGGAGACAACCCGAAGAAGCTAAAACTCTCCGGCCTAGTGATCACCGTGTCAATGGTGGGTGTGAGCGGGCTTAGCGGTTGGCTCCTGGAACAACTGAGCTTGGGTCGTTGGCTCGGCCATCTCGATTGGGTGGCCATCTCGGCGATGACGCTAACGGTGATCGGACTGGCCAGTGCCCTCGCCGGGCGCAGCCTGGAGCAAGCCGTTCTGGCGGTCCTCACTGCCCTCGAGCACGATGACCTCGCCAAAGCCCGTACTCGCCTCCAATGGATCGTGGGCCGAGACACCAGCAAGCTGGAAGCCAACGAAATGCTGCGTGCGGCAGCCGAAACAGCAGCCGAAAATGCCGTCGACGGTCTGTTTGCACCGTTGTTCTGGATGGTGATGGGATTGATGGTCTGGCTCATCAACGATGCGTGGCCAGGTCCTTTGGCCCTGGCCTGGGCCTTCAAGGCCGCCAGCACCCTGGATTCCATGCTGGGATACCGCCGAGAACGTCTGCGCTGGCTAGGAAGTGCCGGCGCCCGCCTGGACGACCTGATGGTGTGGGTACCGTGCCGGCTTGTGATGCTGAGCCTGCCCCTCACCACACGCTCCTGGAGGCAATGGTGGGACCTCGTGACCGCCGCCGAACGGGACGGGAAGCCAGACCCATCTCCCAATGCAGGCAGGGCCGAAGCGATCTACGCCCACTGCGCCGGACTGTGCCTTGGTGGACGCAACCGTTACCAAGACCACTGGGTGAACAAACCCTTGCTGGCAGAAGGCTTCCCCGATGCCGATGCTGCTGGGGTACGACGAATCCTGAACTTCAGCTTGCGGCTGGAAGGGTTATGGCTGCTGGTCCCCCTTGGCATTGGCCTGTTAAGCGCTGGACTGTGGCCTCAATAGGCACCACGATCCATTGGCAACAGAAGCACCCCGAAGGTCCGGAGGATGATGGCGAAATCGAGCAGGAAAGAGCGGCCGCGGGCATAGGCCACATCGAGGTGCACCCGCTTGGCATAGCTGAGGTTATTGCGCCCGCTCACCTGCCACAGCCCTGTGAGACCAGGCCGAACAGCCAACACTTCCTGCATGTAAGGGCCATAACGCTCGATCTCCTTGTCGACGATGGGACGTGGACCGACCACACTCATCTCACCCAGAAGCACATTGAGGAACTGGGGCAGTTCATCCAAGCTCGAACGGCGTAAGAAACGACCGATCCTGGTGATCCGAGGATCTTGGCGCAGCTTGAAATCCCTTTCAAATTCAGCCCGCATCTCGGCTGATTCAGCCAGCACGCTGGCGAGCACGCGATCGGCATCCGAACGCATGGTTCGGAACTTGATGCATCCGAAATGGCGATAACCACGGCCCACCCGGCGCTGCACATAGAAGACCGGACCTGGTGAACTCACCTTCACGAGCAAGGCCAGGGCAAGAAAGAGCGGCGAGCCAAGAACGAGCATGCTCAGAGCGAACAGCACGTCACCGGTGCGCTTGAGGCTGCGACCTGTGGTGCTCTGGCGACGGACGAGCGCCCTGGCAGTGAGGGTCGAAGGAGGTGCTGCAAGCAGAGCGAGATGACGACGGCTGGCCCTTCGCTTCAGGGACGCACCACGGCCAGGAAACACAATGCGACGCGGGGCATTGGCCATCCTGTCTCCCATGCGTCTCACCCTACTCAATCGCAGTCGCTCAAACCCAGCAGCGCTGCAGGGTCACTCGCGGCAACGGCATAGGCCTGGGAGTGATCTTCCCAGGCCCGTCTTAACAACGTCTCAAAACGCGATGCGAATGCCTCCGGTCTGAACCGTTCCGCCCATTGCCGCATCTGCTCAGGCACCAGTTCACGCCAAAGCCTGGCCTGCTCAAACCACTCAACGGCGTCAACAACAGACTCAGCAGTCTGGTGTGGGAAAAGCACCCCAGTTGGCTGCTTCACACCTGCAGCGGCACAACGCACACTATCGAGCAGCCCGCCACGCGCCAGACCAATCACCGGCGCACCAGAAGCCATCGCCTCAACAGGAGCGATGCCGAAATCCTCAAGACCTGCATACACAAAAGCCCGACAGCGCGCCATCAGAGCCTCGACCTGCGCTGGACTCTGGCGACCAAGGATCTGCACTGTGGGGCCGGCACAACGTTCCAGTCGACTGCGTTCAGGACCGTCGCCCACCACCAGAAGCGGAAGGCGCATCCGATTGAAAGCCTCGACAACCACATCCACACGCTTGTAGGGGACAAGACGGCAAACGCAGAGGTAAACCTCATCCCGGGGCTGATCCCAACGGAAACGATCGACCTGCACAGGCGGATGAAGCACCTGAGCCTCACGGCGCCAGAACTGACGGATCCGTCTTGCCGTGAATCGAGAGTTAGCAACAAGAACATCCACCCTGGCCGCACTGAGCTGGTCCCATTGGCGCAAGGCATGCAATTGCCAGCGGATCAGCGGGCCGAGGCCACGACGAGCCAGGGCGGAACGGCGCAGGTAGGCATGCATCTGATCCCAGGCGTAACGGACTGGGGTGTGGACATAACTGACGTGCAACTGATCCGGGGAGGTGAGCACCCCTTTGGCGACGAGGTGGCTGCTGCTGATCACCAGGGGGTAGTCAGTGAGATCGATCTGCTCAATCGCCAAGGGGAGCAGAGGCAGGTATTGCTGCACATGACTCACTCCCCAGGGCAAATGTTGAATGGGACTGGTCAGGATGCGGCGACCACTCCATGGACTGTGGGAACGGTTGCTTTCTCCATCAACGAGTGCCGCCAGGTCAGGCCTTCGGCCTTGGGCAATGAGCAAGCGATCGATCGCTTCGACAACCTGCTCTGCACCACCAACAGAACGGGGGGTGAACCACTCATGTACCAAAGCAATGCGCTGCGGCAAGTCCATGGAGGGCTGGACGGTCATGCCACCGCAAACATCTACATCACGAAGTCTCTCAGCTGATTGCACAGGCAAGAGCGAATCCCGAAGCTATGGGACATGGCGACCAAACCACTGCCGATCAACGCATTGCTGGAGGATTCCCTCAGCGAACCAGCAATCGGAACGACCGATTGTTTTAGTTGGCATGCCACACCAGTAGGAATTGCAGCTCTTTGGAGCAATGGCAGCACGCCTTCAACCCCACCTTTTGATCATGCCCTGAAAGAAGGATTGGAAGTGGGCCTAGATCTAAGCAGGGAAGAGAGAGAATTCCATCAGGTCACCCAGGGACTGGTTCTACTCTTTCATTCCTAATAAAGACTCAAGCCTGATAAAGGGTGTCAAGACGCACTCGAAAATGAAGATATCCATCCGGTCGATCATCAATCCGAACAATCACATCTTCAGGCACTTTGATCCCATACTCAGCGAGGATCTGAACATGATTCTCGATAAATTCACGGCCTGACACCCTGAGTACAGGACAGCGATTGATTCGTTCATTGCTCTGGCGCATGGCCAACAATGACCCCTCACCCTCCATCGGAAGCTTGGGAATCGAAGCCTGGAACCACACCTGTCCGCTCAAGTGCTCAACGCGCACTGGAATGTCTTCCGGCACACCCACGATTTCTTCCATGGCACGGCGAGGATCCGAGAGGAAGAGTGCACGCCGCTCTGGCGTGCTGTTCAACCACGGAGCAAAGAAATCCTGAAGTTGAAACGCCATTACTCGCCAGCAATGCTGTGAAATGATCTATGCGAAGGATAGAGAAGAAAAAAGGAGCCAACCATCCACATCACGAAGATCGCCAATACCGGAAAGTCCCAACAAAGCAAAGCCAACCACGAGATGAATTAAGCCTTGAGGTGAGCCCAAGCCGGCAATGAGAGCCCAAGCAAAACCAAGAGCCCAAGCAAAACCAAGAGCCCAAGCGACTCCATACAAACAAATGCAAATCACAACAGCAAATCCGTTCCTTACTGAAAACCAATGATTAGGATGCTTAGATGAAGCCACACTTTCGGAGTGCTGGAGGAAACATAATGGTCTTTGCTCCAGGTCGCCTGGCAGTTGGTGCCAGCGCACTAGCGGTCGTGCTAACAGCGTGCAGCGACCCCACACGTGAGATGAGCTTCAAAGCATCCATCGAAGAGCGAGGCAGCCGCCAACTGGAGTTGATCGCAGAAGTCAGCAATTTCTCAGCTGAACCCAAAACCTTCAATGATCTCGATGTCGATCAACGCCTGCACAACGCCCTACAGCTACAGACAGCCGATGGAGCACGCGGCAGCTTCACCCCAATCGACAACACAATTTCATACACGATCAACAAAGTGATCGCTCCACAGGAAAGCTTCCAATTCCGTTTGTTCGGCATTCAGTCTGAGGAATTCGTTTCAGGCGATGTTGATTTCATCATCAACAACGATTACTTCAATTACCGCTCCATTGCCTTGAGCTGCTGCCGCAACTAACGAGAGTAAAAATAGGCAACTCAAGCAATACCACCATTTCCAAAGGGGAGCGGGAAAGAAAACTTAGAAACACCAAACGATCAAGAAGATCATATGAATAAAAGCATTGATCCCGAGGCAAGAGCTTGGCGTGCAATGAAGAGGCAGAAATACAAGCCAATCATGTCGTTAGCAACCAACCAAAACTGCAGCGAACAACCTGGTCAATCCAACGAAAAGCGTCAGGAGGTTCAGACAGAGCCATGAAATAGTCCAGAAAAGAAAGAATGCAAGTGCAGCAAAACACAACAGCAGTGCAACAAGCCACTGTGAGCATTAGTGCTGATTGAACAACTTAAGGGCCTAAATTTACAATTCAAGCGATCATATGAGCCTTAGGCGCAGGGCCTTAAGCGACTGAGAGATGCTATTAAATGTATTCGGAGAACCATTGCTCGAATGTGGCTGTAAGCCAATAACGGGGTGGTACTTGGATGGTTACTGCAGAACAGACCCTTCAGACTTAGGCAACCATTCAGTGTGTTGCATCATGACTGAAAACTTTCTTTCCTACACGTATTCTCAGGGCAATAATCTCATTGACCCGATCCCATTCCTCGATTTTCCAGGACTCAAACCGGGTGATCATTGGTGTTTATGCTCGTCACGATGGGATCAAGCAAGGCGTGATGGAATGGCACCACCTGTGATGCTCGAATCAACAGACTGCTCTGCAGCTCGAGTAATCCCACTTGCCACCCTAAAATTATTTTCTACACAAAACCACTAATATCGCTGACCTGATCGAAAATCATTCTCCTCTTCCTTGAGAGTGGAAGAACTACAGGTGGTTTGCGCATAGTGAATCAGATTTTTATAACCTTCTGGCACTAATCCCGGACACAGTTGGCCAACCTCAATTGCCTGTGGGCAAAAATAAACACCTTTCCACCGATTAATAAATCTCCCTTTGATTTCATCCGAAAAATCAAAGCCATTTTGAGCAGCAAAGTCGATGATTTGCTGAGGATCTAGCGTGGCAAGCTGAGAACGAAAGTTTTCATCAGCGCGTGCCCTGTCAATAAATGCATGCAACTGTTCTTTAGACATGGCATTTGCACCTCTAGGTCATTCATACACCGAACCAGTCAGCAATGGGCGCCCAAATAGAAGTGCTGTTTTTAATAGTGAATCATCAACGCACCTAAGAAGGACGCAATTTAGAAAATAAGAGGAGCGTCAATGCACACTTGCGTCTTTGCACAGGGCATGGCTGGATCCCCGGCAACATAACATAACGCAACATAGAGCATTCGGGAGTTCGCCTGGCCGGAAAGCGCAACAGTCAAAGAAGTTCACGCAACTGAAAACAGCCAAAAAAGAGGCTAATATATAAACATCTATAGAAATGCTCAACCAACTCTTTAGGGGACAGCAAAGATGAAAGCAAGAAAAGCAAAAGAATATATCTTCAGCGATTTACTTGGGATGGAGTCATATTGCAAGAATCACTACAATGAATACTATTCTAAGTCAAATTTTTCATGCAATATCACGCAGCTCAGTAAAGGTGAATTGCTAACGAGTTCAATCTGCGCACCAATCAACAATGTGCATCTTGAAATTTTCAAGTCAAATCAAACATTACTCTACGAAGAAGAGGCAAATCAAAACTCTGTTGCATTTTGCTGGATCAACAAGCAAGGGGAAAGCCTCGGGAGTAATACAATTATAAGCGGCCATAAAATGAAAGATTTAAGCATTGCTGGCTTCAATCGCATCAACAAAACAGGTGGAAATATATGGGACATTGTTGGAGCCAATACTCTGCTGTGCTGCATGAGCCTGAAGTGGGAAAAGATGAAAGAAAAAATAGACAACATGAATGCTTACAATGCCTATGCTCGGCTTGAAGAATGTATCGGGATTGACTCAAATAGCAATGCGAGCAAACAACTTAAAATGCTATTCCAAACACATTTTACAAAGGGAGTGAGAAGATCCGATGATTTCTATGATTTAGCAATAGCAACACTAGAAGAACCTTGTGAAAAGCAAAATCAGTTAACTGAGAGATCAGAAACCACTGAACTGATTGAAGACCTAGTGAAGTTATTGCATGAAGACAGGGAAGGCTTGCCACCATTGACAGTGGGGCAAATCAGCAAATACCTAAATTCTGAAAAAGAGTCGCTTGGTCAAGCTTGCAGAACGAACTTCAATATGAATATCCTTGATTTAATAAAAAGCATCAGGCTAGAACAAGTCAAAAAATCATATTTGAATCCACACGTACCTAAAGGTCTAAAGCAATTTACCAAGCAGCATAATGCTTTATACTATGGATTTAAAAATTGGAACTCATTTCAACGTCTTTATTATAAGACATATCAAGAAAGTCCAGAAGAGACAATTGAGAAAGCGAGTAAGATCAATGTCTTAATTTCTGACCTATTTAGAGGGATTAGGGCATGAAAATATCACTCGCCTACGAAGATCCACTGCAACTTTCTGAAACTCTTCAGGAACTTGGTCAAGTCACCAGAATTACACAGCTTGAAAATGGAGAGGGTCAATATACGATGGCCCACAAAAGATCATCTGGCATTGCGATCGCAGAGATCAGCGCGACCAAACCGTTGTTATATGAGGGCTGGGGTACGGATTGGTCAGTTGATTTCAATTGGATTACTCCGAAACATAAATCAAATACACCCTTTGGCTACTGTGAAGGCTATGAAATGAGTCCGAATAGTATCGGAGGATTGAATACTCTGAATACAATGCCAGGTGGCTCTTGGGGTAAATACTCAGGGGCGTGCTCCTCTACTGCTTGCATGCTGAATAAGCAAATATTATTAGATGCTCTCAAAAAGTGTCATGCCAAAACAGCCATCGAAAATCTAAGCAAATCCAGAGGGATTGATGTCAATACCGAAGCATTCTCACAATTAAGACGGCTGACACGCAGAGACCTTATCAAAGGCATCTCTACCCCATCTAAATATTATGATCTGATGATTGCTTGCCTGGAAGAAGGCGGAAGAAGATTGTACAAGAAGGGAGAGGCTAAAAATCAACGCTTACTCGGTGAAATTGTCAACCTTTCACATGATATCAATAAGATGAAAACTCCACTGACATTATCGGATGTTTGTCAGCAGTTAAATGCTGGTCAGGCCTCTCTATACCGAGTGTGTCAGGATCATTTTGGTATGGGAGTCATAGAAATGATGACCCAGGTACGACTGGAGGAGGCTAGAAGAGAAATGTTATATCAAAAGGTCAATATGCCTAATACTACTAGTGTGATACGTGAAATAGCAATCCGTTTTGGCTTTAAACATCAAGGCAGATTTTCGAGGAGATATTTCACAGCCTTTGGTGAATTACCGAGTCAAACACTTGATGACTAAAGCAATCATCTCTTTGCAGCCAAAGACAGGATGCTGAGAGGGCCTGCTACGACACATCCGCCCCAACACCAGGGCAATTGCAACAATTAGTGAAGCTTGGCAAGGGCGTATCCATTTCTTATCAAAAAGAGTAAAATAGTTAAAACATGGCTCTTTCGAGTGCCATTAACATCTGCGTTTATTGCTCAGTCAAGAATGAAAAGGGTAACTTTTGAGCTAAGTGACGAGCTGCACAAAAAGCTAAAGCTACTTTGCTATACAGAATCAGTTTCAATCGGACATATCTTAAGGCAGTGCGTTTCCGACTTTTGCGTCAAGCATGATGCACATTTAATTGAATTGATTGATAACCGTTCAAAATAGTCTTCTACAATACTTATTCAGAAGAACTAAATCCATTAAAACCGACAACGATTTCAACAGGTAGATCGCAATCATTGCTGAGATGATTATGCGAATCCCCCTTGTGATTAATGCGTCAGCTTGTGCTTGCCACTGGCTCCCTCCTAGCCGTGGTCACTTGAGGAGACACATTTGCACAATTGCGTCAGATGTCAATGATGCGTTGATGCAGAGCAAAAACCCTTTGGTGTGCATATGAGAATATTGAATTTATGGTTTACATGCCCTCGTAAATAAGGAAAGTGGTATTAAGGAGATATGAAATACATGAATTTAAATATTGAATCCTATTCTAGATAGAATAAAAAATAATCAATTAGTTCCGATGGCTGAGAGATTTGATGTTCTTGTTGAGGGCATGAGTGAGAACGATGCATTGACACTTTTACTTGAAAAAACGTCAAACGTTCAAAGGCCCGCCGATCGATATTTTGCAGCAACAAGACTTGGTCTTAGTCAAACAGAAGAGTCACTAAATGTTCTACTTCAAGCCACCAATAACCTTAGTATAGACGAATTATATGACAGAATCACCCGTCGTAAATCCATTGAAGCACTGGGCAGACGCAAGGACAAACGAGCAATACCTTCCCTAGTAAAAGTATTAACATGTACAGATACAGAGGCTGTTATTAATGCAATTTCTGCCCTTATTAGGATCAATTGGGAGCCAACACTAGCTGAGCAAGAGATACTTGTATCGTTACTTGATGGTGAGGTGACAAAGATTCGTGCTGTCATTCAAGCCCATACAAGACTGAAGATAAAAAATTCAAAATCTAGCACTGTGATCAATACACTTTGCCAGCATGAGAGTGCTTTAGTGGCAGGGGCAGCAAGGGCATATCAAGCCAAGGTTTATGGAAACACTCACCTTCTAGACCCTTTAATTCCACAACTTACAGACCTGATTGCAGGCAAAAGGCGCTCCGCAGTTATTGATCTCGGTGATGCTGGAGACGAAAGCAGACTTGAAGGATTAGTTCGTGCACCTGTTTCGATGTCTTTAAGAGCAAAAAGTTTTTTTGAGATTGTTGATTACAATGGCTCGATTTCAAGCTCAAAGAATCAATCCCTACTTGAACAGCTTTTGACGGATAATCCAGAGCATCTTGCCATTCGAGATGAATGGAAATGTGACCTTGATGCAGCGGAGATCGAGCGAAATCTGAGCCATCGAGATGAGGCGCGTCAGTATGGGGCTGCCTTAAGCCTGATGGCGATTGATCAAGACAGCTGCTTGAACTTGATCGACAGCATGCAAGAAAGGCTCTGGTCTGACTATGTCACTCATTATTACCTGACATGCATCATAGGATTACGTAAATTCCAGCAAAAAAGTGATTTAGTCCGTTCAGCTCTTTCAGAAACAACTCCCCAATATTCAAAGTCAAGGATCGCGGCAGCCTGGGCTTGCCTCGAACTTGGCCTTGATGACCAGATGGAGATCATCTATGAGCTAGCCAATTCAGCCTATTGGCAACCTCTCCGCTGGACATGCCAACAAGTGTTTGCCCGTCTGGTTGAAAAGCAACAATTATCTGCAAGATATTGAACCGAAAGTGTCAGATTTTTGAATCATGCCTTCTCAGGAGTGAGTCGGCTTTGATCCACAAATGATTGCTCTTCTAGCACCGTCGGTTCGACGTTCCTAGAGGGGCATCTTGATCTTCCAACACCAGCATTTTTTAGCAACAAGATCACGGACATTACCGCCAACAATTCAATCCACCGAATCGTGTTGACAACGTGTTCTGTACCGAAATCCACTGAATCAAGACAAAGAGAAAGATCTATTGCATAGACATCGATCGTTCTCTTTGTCTGATCAGTCCAGAAACAAATTCAAAACGGAGAGGGTGGGATTCGAACCCACGAGGGTGTTACCCCTACACGATTTCGAGTCGTGCGCATTCAACCGGACTCTGCCACCTCTCCATGAGTCGTTAGACGCTTCGTCATAGTAACGGTCAATGCATGATGCTCGTTACGGCTGCAGTCTCAACTGAGAGCGCTGCAGGCTGACCCGGCGATGGCCTGCCTGCAGCACAAAACGACGGCCGCTGCTCCCAATCGGTTGCAGTACTAAGCCCGCGGAAGCCAAGCGCTGGCCTTCCAGCAAAGGGAACTGCCCCAACTGCTCAGCGTGCAACGTTCTGGCCAGGCTCTGCCAACAGTCCAGCTTTGACGCGGCAACGGGGTCGAGCACCGCAATCCAATCGAGGCGAGCATGACCATGGCCGTGCGCCAACTGCTGAGCCACCCGGCAGCTGAGCCGGTCTCCATGGCTGCTGATCAGGGCTGCCCGTCCGTGATGGCGCAACAAGACCCATTGCCGGCCCCATTGATCAACCCGCACCACAGCATCCGCCAGCAGACCTGCTCCATGCACCAGAAGAGCCATCAAAGCCAGGGGCATCAACACCCAGCGCCAGCGTCGCGAACCAGACAGCCAACACGAGGCAACCGCCAACACGATCACCAGCACTATCCACCCCGATGGGCGTCCGATCAATAGCTGTGCATGAGGCCAATTGCTGATCGCGGTAACCAGCCCCTGCAAGCAAGCCGCAAGGACTTTGACAGGCACGGCTAACACCGGGAGAAGCAGGCTCGCCACGGCCTGCGGCAACAACAGCACCAGCGTGGCCAAGAACATCGCAGCAAGGGTGAGTGCCATCAAAAAGGGCGAGGCCAACAAATTCGCCAGCACGCCATAGAGGGGCATGGCACCGAAGTGAAGCCACTGCAACGGCAACGTCCAGGCCATGGCTGCCAAGGGAACGGCCAACGCCGGAGCCATGCTGCTGAGTGCCTTCGGCAACCGAGATTTCAACCACGTTTCAATGACCGGTGCGCTCACCACCAACCCTGCTGTCGCAACAGCACTGAACTGAAATCCGATCGACCGAGCCCAGCCGGGCTGCCACCACAACATCAGCACCAGGGTGGCCAGCAACAAGCCGATGGGTCGACTGCGGCTTCCTCCTTCGCGGATCAACAGAGCCGATGCACCCATCAGCACAGCACGCACCACTGAGGGTTGCGGTCCCGCCAGCAGCAAAAACACAACCATGAGGCCACAGCCTGCGAACATCCGCCAGGAGGCCAGCCAACGGCTGCTCAGCAGCAACACACTGCCCAACAACACCGAGAGATGGAAGCCTGATGCGGCCAGGGCATGGGAGAGGCCAGCCACCCTGAAGGCCTGTCTCACACTGTCCGGAAGGTCAACCTGAGCCCCTCCAAGCACCAAGGCTGCCACCATCGCCCCATGGTTTGGGCCTAGGTGAGCAGACAGTTGGGTGATGATTCGTCGCCGGGCCATTGCTAAGGGAGCCCATCCATTCGCGATCCGCTCCAAGCGTGAGACCTTGAATTGTGTCCAGCAGCCCAGCCTTGAGAGCCGTTCGGACGGAGACGGTAGTAAAGGATGAATGGCCTGAGCCGGGCGGCGCAGATGCCCATCCGCCCTGATCCAAGTGCCGGCAAGAACCGGGGTTGAACAAGGCTCAAGCAGCACCTCGGTGACACCGCTCATCCGTTTCCCATCAATGCGCTGCACACCCACAAATCCACGACAGCGACCATCACGAGGATGGGAGTCTTGGTGCCATCGCCCCTCTAGCCGCTGCAGCCGGGAGTCAGGTGCCAACGCATGAAAGGGATCGAGCTCCCCAGGGCCATGCTCCAGTCCAAACGTTGCCCGCGACAGGCTCAAGACCAGCAGCAGAAGCAACAGCAGCGCCTGACGGCGCGACCACCGCTGACGACGCACCAGCCAGCAGCTGCTCCAAGCCAGCGCGAGCAGCATGAGCGCCCAATGGACAGCACTGTCAACCAGGGCTGCACCGAAAAGACTGAAGAGAACAAGAGCCGCAACGGCCACAGCGGCGGGCATCCGAGAACAAACAACGGTTGCTGAAGCATTCCCCAGACCTTGCCTGTCGCCGCCCTCGGCTGCGGCTGCCTCAGCCAGCCACGGCAGCAGGTTGCTGCTTGAGGAGGGGGAAGCCGAGGGCTTGACGCTCCTCAAGCCAAGCTTCGGCAACCTTGCGAGCAAGATTGCGGATACGGGCGATCGTGGCGGTGCGCTCCGTTACTGAAATCACCCCTCGGGCCTCAAGCAAGTTGAACGTGTGGGAGCACTTGAGGACGAAATCGAGCGCTGGGGCGGGCAGCTGCTTCTCAATCAGATCAGCGGCTTCGGCCTCATAGATCGCAAACAACTGCTTGAGCCGATCGGGATCAGAGGCTTCAAAGTTGTAGTGGCACTGACCCTTTTCAAAGGGCAACCAGATGTCTCCATAGTTGCGCTCCGCATTCCAGCTCAGATCCCAGATGCTCTCCACATCTTGGAGATACATCGCCAGTCGCTCCAGGCCATAGGTGATCTCAATCGAGACAGGCCGGCAGTCAATGCCGCCGCACTGCTGGAAATAGGTGAACTGGGTGACTTCCATGCCATCGAGCCACACCTCCCAGCCCACACCCCAGGCACCGAGGGTGGGCGACTCCCAGTTGTCCTCCACGAAACGGATGTCGTGATCGGCTGCCTTAATACCCAAAGCCTCGAGGGAAGCGAGATAGGTCTCCTGGATCCCATCCGGAGAGGGTTTGATCAGCACCTGGTACTGGAAATAGTGCTGCGCGCGATTGGGGTTATCGCCGTAACGGCCGTCGGTGGGGCGCCTGCAGGGCTCGGGGTAGGCCACAGCCCAAGGTTCCGGGCCGATGGCACGAAGCACCGTGTGGGGACTCATCGTGCCGGCACCCTTTTCCGTGTCGTAAGGCTGCAAGAGCAAACAGCCCTGATCCGCCCAGAAACGGTTGAGGGTGCCAATGATGTCCTGGAAATGAATCGGGGCAGGGCTCGTCATCAGCAGATGAGGGCAGACGGTCGATATGTGCAAGTTTCTAGGTCATCAACCTGATGAGACTTGGCCTTCGCTCTGTGCTCAAAAAGGAAGAGACCCAATCACTAAGTTCAATAAGCCTTCAATAAGCACTGCTTCGCATCTGTTTCGATCAGAAGGCACAACCCCAAAGCGATCGAACTGATCGATTGAAAAGCTTGACGACTGCATTCTTTTCAAGCCAAAAGAGTGCCAGCCATTGCTTTAACAAGCCCTGCATCAACCGCTCTGAGCCAAGCAGCGATGCAGATGGGCAATGGCGTGATGACGATGCGGATTACTTCGGCTAGGGCTCATCATTCCCAGCCAGAAACTGCCATCGCCCTGAAACACCAAGACAGGCTTGGAGACTGCCTTGCCATGGGATTCCAACAGCGACATGCAGAGCTTCTCCGCCACTTCCATGCCCTTAGGCCGGGCCCTCAGACGGCGCAGCACTGGATCCACCTGGGAAAACGACACGAACGTGGCCCGCTGGGCATCGGTGACCAGGATCATCCCGTCCAACCACTGCACCTCGAGCAACAGATCCTCGATCGAGGCCAGCAGAGAGGGAAGCGGGAAGGCCATCACATTTCTGCGTCTTAAGGTTTTCTTTCTAATCTCCCTGGCGCCCTGATCGCAAGCGGTCGGCGATCTGGCCCGGCTCAGGCTTGCAGTAAAAGCACACCCATCTGGCCTGCCATCAGTGGCCTGTGTCGTGCCAAAGCAAAGCCAGCTTCCCTTGCCATCGCTTCCTGCTCAGCGCCGCTCGCAAAACGTTCAAGGCTTGCCTCGAGATATGCATACTGGGGCTCCAGATTGGCCAGGGCCGCTGCTGGTACCACCACGCGGCGCAGGTACTGACGTTGAAAAGCAGCAGACCAGCTGGCCTCGGGCAAACGGTTGAAGTCGAGAACCCCAGCCCGACCCCCCGACTTAAGCAAACGGTGCATTTCCGCTAGGCCTGCTCCGGCATCAGCAAGGTTGCGCAGGCCATAGGCCATCACAACACCATCAAAACTGGCGTCAGGAAGAGCCGTGGCCATGGCATCACCTTGCAGCCACTCAACATTCAGCCAGGGCTCAACAGAACGGCGCTCCTCCGCCAGTTCCAATGGCGCCCCGGCAGCATCAAGGCCCACGACCTCCCCACTGGGCCGAACCATTCGGGCTAGCGCCAGGGCTAGATCACCGGTGCCGCAACAGAGATCCAACCAGCGTTCTCCCCCACACGGTCGCAGCCAGGCGATCAGCTGACGCTTCCACTGCCTGTGCAGACCGAGGCTGAGCAGATCATTGAATCGGTCGTAGCGAGGCGCCACATCATTGAAAAGCTGCTCAACGGCAGCGGCATCTCCAGGTTTCACATCCATCCCGTCAAACCGGCAGACCGTTGAGGGTCATCACCATCACCAACGCGAGCCCAACAGCCGCCGAACACACCAAACATCCAGCCAGCATTAACGAAAACTCGCTCTGATCAATCGCGGACTGCATCAACTTCAAAGCCCAGACCACCAAACCAACCACCACAACAGAACTGAGCAATCCCAGCGGGAGCACCCACTGATGGGCAATCAAAGGCACCCCATCAGGTGGAAAGTCGGTGGATCCATCAACCACAACCGTTTCAGGAACGTGCAGAAACTTTAGAGAAGACGCTCAAGCCTGCGCAGGGCGGATGGTCATGCCCCGCTGCAACAGGTCCTGCTTGATCTCCTCCACGGTGAGCACGCCGTCATGCAAGAGCGAAGCCAACAGGGCCGCCGACGCCTGCCCCCCCTCCGCCCCGTGATCCAAAGCCGCGGCGATGTGATCCAAACAGCCAGCCCCACCGGACGCGATCACCGGTACCGGCACCGCCTGGGCCACAGCCCTTGTGAGCGTCAGGTCATAACCGGCCTGGGTGCCATCACCATCCATCGAGGTGAGCAAGATCTCACCAGCGCCCAACTCCGCCACACGACGCGCCCAAGCCACCACATCAAGACCGGTGTTCTCCCGGCCTCCCTTCACGAACACATCCCAGCCATCAGTGCCCTGCTCACGTCTCCTTGCATCGATCGCCACCACGATGCATTGGCAGCCGAAGCGGTCGGCGCCACGCGCCACAAGCTCTGGATCACGCACCGCCGAGGAATTGAGACTGACCTTGTCGGCTCCGGCCCGCAGCAACTCTGTGATGCCGTCTACGGAGGAGATCCCCCCTCCGACCGTGAAGGGAATCGTCACCTCCTCTGCTGTGCGCCGCACCATGTCCACCAACGTGGCCCTGCCCTGATGACTGGCAGCGATATCGAGAAACACCAGTTCATCTGCTCCAGCTTGGCTGTAACGGCAAGCAAGCTCCACCGGGTCTCCGGCATCGCGAAGTCCCACAAAATTCACACCTTTCACCACACGGCCTTCGGCCACATCAAGGCAAGGGATCAGGCGAAGGGCGACCATGACAACGAAAGGAGATCACGAGGCGGCTGTTAGGGTGACGCCCACTTTCCAAGCCTTGCAGGCCATGTCCCAGGCGGCGATCAACATCGGCTCCAAGGTTCGGGTCACCCGCGTTCGTGACCGCATCCCAACCACCCTCGTCGAGCTGCTCCAAAAGGATGCAAGTGGCGAAGTCGTCGATTTCCGCACCGTCGATGGCCAGGGCATCGGTGTTGTGGTGGAACTCAGCAATGGCACCACCTGCTGGTTCTTCGACGACGAAATTGCTGCAGCCTGAGGCCTCAGGCTGTGAGTGACGCCCGTCAACTGCTTGGCATGAAAGGTGCCAGTGGCACCTCCAACATCTGGAAGCTGCGACTGCAGCTGATGAAGCCCGTCACCTGGATTCCCCTGATCTGGGGTGTTGTCTGCGGTGCCGCTGCAAGTGGCAACTACCAATGGCGTCTTGACCATCTGGCCGCAGCGATCGCCTGCATGCTGATGAGCGGCCCTCTTCTGGCCGGCTACACCCAGACGATCAACGACTACTACGACCGCGAGATCGACGCGATCAATGAGCCCTACCGGCCCATTCCAAGTGGAGCGATCCCGCTGTTCCAGGTAAAGATTCAAATCTGGCTACTGCTGCTCGCGGGCCTCGGCGTTGCTTATGGCCTTGACCTCTGGGCCGGGCACACCACGCCCGTGGTCTTTCTGCTCGCCCTTGGCGGCTCCTTTGTGAGCTTCATCTACTCAGCCCCACCACTGAAACTGAAGCAAAACGGCTGGCTTGGGAACTACGCCCTTGGAGCCAGTTACATCGCATTGCCCTGGTGGGCAGGCCAGGCCCTGTTCGGTCAACTCACCTGGGCCACCGCCCTGCTCACCCTCGCCTACAGCCTGGCCGGCCTCGGCATTGCCGTTGTCAATGATTTCAAGAGCGTCGAAGGCGATCGGGCTCTTGGCCTCCAGTCTCTTCCTGTGGTGTTCGGCATCAAACGTGCCAGCTGGATCAGCGCCGGGATGATTGATGTCTTCCAGTTGCTGATGGTTGCCGTTCTGATAGCGATCGGACAGCATTTCGCAGCAGTGCTGCTTGTGCTTCTCATCGTTCCTCAGATCACATTTCAGGACATCTGGCTTCTGCGTGATCCGGTCGAGTTCGACGTGAAGTATCAGGCCAGCGCTCAACCCTTCCTGGTGCTCGGAATGCTTGTGACCGCACTGGCCATTGGCCACAGTCCTCTGACCCAGGTGATGTGAAGCGCACCCGCCGTCATTGGGTCCTGCTAGCCGGCTCCGCTGCGGCGATTGGTTGCGGTGTGGCCCTTGGCCAGGGAGCTCTGACCGAGGCACTTGATGCCACGCTGCCGGATGCACGCGAGATTGCCAGCTTCAACCGTCCAGGCACCATCACGCTGCTTTCAAGCGATGGACAGGTGATCCAAAAGCTGGGTCCTGCCACCCGGGAAAAGGTCAATCCAGGGGAGATGCCGCTGCTGGTGAAGGAGGCCTTCGTGGCCGCGGAAGATCGGCGTTTCTATGAGCACGACGGCGTCGACCTCTGGGGAATCAGCCGTGCGCTTGTTACCAACCTCAAGCAACGCGCGGTGCGTGAGGGCGCCAGCACGATCACTCAGCAACTGGCCCGCACGGTGTTTCTGAGTCAAGACCGCACCATCACCCGCAAGCTGCGGGAAGCAGCCCTGGCCTACAAGCTGGAACGCCAGCTGAGCAAGGAGCAAATCCTTGAGCAATATCTCAATTACGTGTACCTGGGATCCGGTGCCTATGGCGTCGCCGATGCCGCTTGGGTGTACTTCTCCAAAACCCCCAATCAGCTCAGCCTGCCGGAAGCGGCACTGATTGCCGGTCTGCCTCCAGCACCTTCGGTGTATTCACCGCTGGTGAACGAATCCGTTGCGCGCGAACGCCGAGCGATCGTGCTGAACCGCATGCAACAAGCCGGCTTCATCACCGCCAGCGCAGCCGAAACGGCCCGCAACACTCCTCTCAATCTCAAACCTGCCACCCCGAAATACTTCAACAGTGCAGCGCCTTACTTCACCAGTTGGGTGGCGCAACAACTGCCTCAGATGCTCACCCCTGAGCAACTGGAAGTGGGTGGCCTCAAGATCCGCACCAGCCTCAATCTGAAGTGGCAGAAGCGGGCCCAGCAGGTGGTGCGTGAGTTCGCCCCAGGTAACGCTGAGGGTTCGATCGTCTCGATTGAACCCGGCACTGGGCTGGTGCGGGTGATGGTAGGCGGCAAAAACTTCCAGGCGAGTCAGTTCAACCGCGCCACGCAAGCCCTGCGCTCTCCGGGCTCCACCTTCAAGCTCTTCCCCTATGCCGCAGCAATCAATGCGGGTGTGAAACCGGAAGACATCTTCGTGGATGCCCCTCGCTGCTGGAACGGCTACTGCCCCAAGAACTTCGGCAACAAGTATTTCGGCAAGATTTCACTGGCGGAAGCTCTGAAGAACTCCCTCAACACCGTGGCAGTGCAGCTGCAAGACAAGGTGGGCTTTGACGCGATCATCGCCATGGCCAACAACCTGGGGATCGGCACCACCCGGCCGCTGGGCAAGTACTACCCGATGGCCATCGGCGCCTACGAGCAAACGATCCTCGATATGACCGCTGCCTATGCCGCCGTCACCAATCGCGGCGTCTACGTCAAGCCCACCGCCTTCGAAGACATCCGCGGCCCTGGCGGCCAGATGATCTGGAGCCGCCGCAGCGACGGTGCCAGGGGGCGTCGCGCCGTCGACAGTGATGTGGCTGACACGATGAACTGGATGCTGCAACGCGTGGTAACTGGAGGCACCGGCGTGGCGGCGAAGCTTGATGACCGCCCCGTGGCTGGTAAGACCGGCACCTCGGAGGGAGGGCGGGACCTCTGGTTCATTGGATCCATTCCCCAGCTCACCACCGCCGTGTGGTTTGGCTACGACAACAACCGCGAAACCAACAGCAGCAGTGGCGAGGCGGCTTGGGCCTGGAAGCAGTTCATGAACACCATCAAGGGCAACTTCCCAGTCCAGCAGTTCCCGCCCAAACCTGTACTCACCAGACTGTTCCGGGATAACCGAGGCACCAAGCGTGCCCTGCCCGAACGCAACAACGATCCCACCAAAAAGCCCGACGATCCCACCAAACCCGACACCAGCTGGGACACGAGCACCCCAGCGGACCCCAATGCCACAGCACCGCAGCGGAATGTGGTGCCTCCAGGCGGCCCCCCGGTGGACGAATTCTTCAGGCCAATGCCGGTGCAGTAGCCGGTGCTTCGATCACAGCGGCATAGAAGCCATCTCCGCCATCAGGATCGGGCCAGCGCTGCTGTTGCTGGGTGAGTGTCAGCTCTGGATGTGCTGCGAGGAAGGCCTTGATCCGATCGCCATTCTCGGATGGATGAATCGTGCAGGTGGCATAGACCAGGGTGCCTCCCGGGGCTAGCAGAGGCAGCATCGCCTCCAACAATCGCGTCTGCAACGGCAGCAACTCCGCCACTGTGGCCGCAGTGACGCGCCAACGGGCATCCGCATGGCGGGCCAAGGTGCCAAGGCCTGAACAGGGTGCATCCAGCAAGATGCGCTGAAAGGAAGAGCGCCACTGGGGCTTGTGCTCCAGAAGCTCGGCGGCATCAGCGGTCATGGCCTGCAGACAGCCAGTGCCGAGGCGGGCGGCATTGGCAGCAACCCGCTGCAGACGCCCAGCCGAACGATCCACAGCCCACACCTCACCCCGATCACCCATCAGCTCGGCGATGTGGGTGGCCTTACCCCCTGGGGCCGCGCAGGCATCGAGCACCCGGTCTCCCGGCTGAGGATCCAACAAAGGCGACACCCATTGGGCGGCGCGATCCTGCACGCACCAATGGCCCTCGTCGTAGCCAGGCCAGCGACGTAAATCGCCACCACTGCTCAACACTTGCAGACCATCGGGACACTCCGAAATCGGCACGACCTCCAACCCCGCCTGCTCAAGAGCAGCGCGGACCTCAGCGGGGCTGCTGCGCAGGCGATTGACCCGCAGATCAAGGGGCGGCACCTGATTGCATGCCCGAGCCACCCGCTCTGCTTGCTCAGGGCTGCACCATTGCTGCAACTCCTGGCAGAACCAGTCCGGCAGCGACTGCTGCAGGGCCAGGCGCAGGGCCGGATCAAGCGGGAGCTCAAGCTCCTCCCCCAGGTCCCGGGCCCGCAAGGCAGCCCGGAGCAGACCATTCACCACCGGGGCCAGACGGGCCAGCCCGTGCTGTTTGGCCAGCTCCACACTCGTGTTCACGGCTGCCGCGGCCGGAATCCGCTGCATGAAGAGAAGTTGGTAAAGCCCGAGATGCAGCAGCCAACGCAGCCGAGGAGGCTGTTTACGGGCAGGAACACGACCGAGGCGATCCAACCAGCCATCCAGCCATCGCCGCTGACGGATGGCGCCATAGGCGAGTTCAGTGACCAAGCCGCGATCGACCGAGGCAAGGTTCTTTCCGCGCAGGGCTCGCTCCAGCGCCACATCGGCATAGGCACCAGCAGCCACCGCTTCCAAGACCTCCCAAGCGATGTGACGTGGGGCCACGCCAGCGGCCGGCGACGCGCTCCGGGCGGATGGATCACTCACGGGCAGCAGGCATCACACCCACATCCTCCAGCGCAGACAGACCGGGAGGTTGGGCTGGGCGCCAAAGGAAGCGCTGCAGGGGAAGACGACCATCCCCATCCACGGGGATGCCTTCCGCAAGCAGCAGGTCTCGCTGCATCCAGTCGGACCCCTCACGGCTGAGGCTCATGGCGATACAGCCGCGGGCATTAACTACCCGATGCCAAGGCAGCTCGGACGACAACGACAGCCGGCGCAGGGCCCAGCCCACCTGGCGTGCACAACCGTAGGCACCAATCCAGTCAGCCACCTGGCCATAGGTGACCAGACGGCCGCGGGGAATCGCTGCGACCACCTCAAGCACCCGCTGGTCAAAACCGCCGCGCTGAGCAGCCAGGCTTGACGCAGCCAGGGGTAATGCAGCCATGCCCGCAGAAGCCTCTGCACTCCAGGCTGGCAGGGGTGAGGACCACTGCGGGAACGGCGTGGTGGGATGCTGGTGTGCTCGGACTCAGAAAGAACGCAATGACGGCTGACAAGGAGCTGATCAAAGAGGTGGCTCAGGAGCTGTGGGACACCACCAAGAAGCTCCGCCCTGGCCTGCCCAAGATCGTGCGCTCCCAATTGGTCCTCAAGGCGCTGATGACCATCGGCGACCTCCAGGACCAACTGCAGGCCGGAATGATTCTCGGGATCATTGCGGACCAGGAGCCCGATGACGAACCCGCAGGCGAGAGCAAGGAGAGCGGTGACGATTCCACCGTCAGCGACGCAAGCATGAGCGACACAAAAGCCAGCGTCGATGAATCCCGCAATGCGCCCCGGGTTGTTCGCAAACGCTCCGGCGCCCGCTGATCACACCATCACAGGGATTCAGCCGCCATGCTTCGCTCGAGGCATGGCGTGATCAAGCCATGACACTGCTTGATGAAACAGCTTCATGACACTGCTTAGGGCCTTGCTGTTGTTCGTGGTTGGCCTTGGGCTGACCCTGCTGATGCTTTGGGGCGTGCTCTCTTTGCTGCTCGCCGCAACGGCTTGGTTCATGATCCTTCCAGCGATCCAGGGGTAGCGCGCGATGCCCCTACTCCCCCGTCGGTTTGAACGTCTGAAGTCTGTTCTCGATGGCCGCATGCGTGATCTCACGGTGCTGCTTGAGCATGTGGAGAAACCACACAACCTTTCAGCGATCCTGCGCAGCTGCGATGCCGTTGGGGCCCTTGAGGCCCACGTCGTCAGCCTGAGTGGCCGATCGCGCACCTTCAACAGCACGGCCCAGGGCAGCCAGAAATGGGTTCCCCTGATCGATCACGCCAGCATTGAAGACGCTGTCACCAGCCTCAAGACTCAGGGATTGAAGCTCTACGGCACCCATCTGGGTGTCAATGCCCGCGACTACCGCGACTGCGACTTCACCGGCCCCACAGCTTTCGTGCTCGGGGCAGAGAAATGGGGACTGAGTGATCGGGCTCAGGCACTGATGGATGAAGCGGTGTTGATCCCGATGACAGGCATGGTCCAGTCGCTGAACGTGTCTGTGGCGGCGGCGACCCTGCTGTTTGAGGCAGCCAGACAACGCCGGGCCGCAGGAGTGCTGCCCACCAAGGGCGAGGGACTACCCGGAGAGCTGTATGAACAACGGCTGTTCGAGTGGGCCTACCCGGAGGTGGCGGACTGGTGTCGCCAGGAGAAGCGCCCTTACCCCGCCCTGAACGCGTCAGGTGAAATTCAGGAGCAACTGCCGCGCACGCTCAAACTGCGCTGCTAAGGGCTGGGTCCCGATCGACTCGCCATCGCTACGGTCTAGAGCACTGGTGCGATCACGGTGTGTTGAGCCCCAAAACCACCCTCTCCTCCCTCGGCGAGGTGCATCTGTACCGGATGTCGACCCCCGACCATGAATGCCCCTGGGGCCTGAAGGCGATCAGCCTCCTGCAACAACACGGCATCCCCTTCCAGGACCACAGGCTCATCAACCAGGAGCAAGTGGAAAGCTTCAAGCAGAAGCACGGCGTTGCCACCACTCCCCAGCTGTTTGCGGGTGAGCAGCGGCTCGGCGACTACAGCGAGTTAGCAGCCCAACTGGGCGAGACGGCGGAAGCAGCCGACTACTCCTACACACCTGTAATCGCCGTGTTCGGCACCACGCTGCTGATGGCGGTGGTGCTGGGAGAAGACACCCTGCAGCGCTTCATGGGCTTTTCGGTATGCGCTCTGGCGATGCTGAAGCTGATGGATGTGGAGTCGTTCGCTAGCAGCTTTGGCAAATACGATCTGATCACCCAGCGGTTTCGGCTCTGGGCTCGTCTCTATCCCGGCGTGGAACTGCTGATCGGTCTGGGATTTCTGCATCACCCACCCGTCGCGCTCGCCGGTTGGGTGGCGTTGGCCATCGGTGTGCCAGGCATGGCATCCGTGCTCAAAGCCGTTTATGTCGACAAGCTGGCGCTGAACTGCGCCTGCGTGGGAGGCAACAGCAAAACTCCCCTAGGAATTATCAGTTTCAGCGAATACGCAATCCTGACCGTGATGGGTGTTGCCGTGGCCTTCCAACTGGCGTTCTGATCCAGGGGTCTTCTGATCCAGGGACGTGTCCAGATCAAAGACGGATCCAGATCAAAAAGGAATGAGCACGTCTTTGCGTGCCTTGGATCGCTGAGTGACCGGCTGGTTGCGACGGGCAGCAGGCAGACGCAGGGCCACCACCAACACCAGTGACTCCAGAAGCATGTTCTGGCCAACAAACAGCACCACCAAACCCAGGGCGATGGCCAGCATCTGCTCAAGCAGGCCGATCACATCGTCCGGGTTGGAACGCCCCGACAGCCACAAGTACGTGCCCATGACCAACAGCACCAGAGTGGCCCACCAGGGCATGGGAGCGGAATGCGGAGTGCTTCCAGTGTGGCGCAGGTGGAGCGAATGCGGGATTCAGGCCTGAGAGTGCCTGTCAGGCAAACGCAACATCTCAGCCGGTAGGAGCATCACCACTGCTCACCCAAGCCTCCAACCCTTCGCCAAGGAAGGAGAGGCCAAGCACCAGCACAAACATCGCCAGTCCTGGATAGAGGGCAGTCCACCAGATGCCGGTGGGCACCGCCGCCAGGGCCAAGTTGAGGTCGCTGCCCCATTCCGGCACGGTTTCTGGCAAGCCGAGCCCAAGGAAGCCAAGCCCCCCCAGCACGAGAACGGCATCAGCAGAGTTGAGCGTGACGAGCACCGGCACCGAGGTGATCACATTGCGCAGTAGATACCGACGCAGGATCCACGCTGGCCCGGCCCCGAGCGAACGGGCCGCCTCCACAAACAGCTCCGCTTTGACTTGAGCGGTCTGGTTACGGACCACGCGGAAGTACTGGGGCACGTAAACCACACACAGAGCAGCGGCAGCATTGGGGATGCCTCGCCCCAGCAAGAAGGCCAGCACCACGGAAAGAAGCAGGACAGGCAGGGTGTACAGGGTGTCCATCAACAGCACCAAGACCCGATCCACAGGGCCGCCGAGATAGCCGCTCACCATGCCCAACGGCACGCCGATCACTAAGGCGAGAGCCACCGCCAAGAGCACCACCTGCAAGGCCACACCACTGCCTTGGAGGGTGCGCACACACACATCACGACCAAGTCGATCGGTTCCGCACCAATGCTGCAAGGAGGGAGAGGCATAGATCGGGTTATCGAGCCCAGCATTCGGATCCGGCAGCCAACCGGCCCAGAGCAGCAAGGGCGTGACCAGAGCGACCAAGGCGTAGATGGCCACGATCACCAAACCCCAACGGGCCATCCGGGCCGAAAGGCTGGGGCGCGACAGCCCCAGGGGGGAGAAACCAAAGCTCAACGCCGACTCGATCCAATCGCCCTATCAGCATTCTTGCTGCAGATCCCCGCCAAGATGATGAAGATGGAGAAATGGCCACCTCTCCTCACTGGCGCGACCACCTGCTCGGCAGCTTGACCGGTCAGCTGCAGCTCGCCACCTACCTGGCGGTGTTCCTCGGGTTCAGCGGAGCCAGCATCGGAGGTCTCTGGCTGACCCAGCGCAACCAGGCCATCTCCCGAGACACTGAGCTGCGCGCCAATGCTCGTTCACTCGAGACGCACCTGCTGGCTGATCGACTGCTGGAGAAACCAGCAACAGAAAGTGCAACGGCCAGACAACGACGCAAGCAAGCCATCCGTGAAGAGCTGCGCTGGCATTCCACCATGCGTCACACGCTCTTGATCGAAGAGCCCGATGGCGAGCTGCTGCTGCCAGCCGATGCCCGCCTACCGGGGAAGAAGGCGGTGGCAGAGGCCGTGAACGGCTCGCTGAATAAACCGGGCATCACCCAATCCCTGAGCGTGAATGGGTTGGATTACATCGCTGTGCTCAATCGGGTCTATCCCTCAGGCCAGCGGGTATGGAGCAGCGCAGAGGTCACCAACATCAATCGCGCCCAGAGCGCCTTTCTGAATTGGATGATCGTGATCTGGGGGAGCTGCTTACTGCTGTCGCTCTGGATCGTGAACGGACTGGTGCGGCGGATTATTCGCCCGCTGAGCCAGCTCACCAACGCCTCAGCCCAACTCACCGCAGACACCCTCAACACTTCAGCGCTGACCATTGAAGGAGCGCCGCTGGAAGTGACACAGCTGGCCAATACCTACAACGACCTCAGAGCCCGCCTCGCCAAGTCTTGGGCAGACCAGCGCCGCTTTGTGAGTGCAGTCAGCCACGAACTTCGCACCCCCCTGACGATCGTGCAGGGCTATCTGCATCGCACGATCAAACGCGGCGACAACCTCAGCGAAGGCCAGCGCAAGGGCCTGCGCACAGCCGAAGAGGAGAGCGTGCGCATGCGCCATCTGCTCGATGACCTACTCGACCTTTCTCGCAGCGACAGCGGACAGCTGCGCGTGAACAGTGAACCCGTCGCGATGGGGATTGCCCTCCACGAAGCCGTGGATCTGGCCCGCAGCAGCCTGGAGCGGGATGTGCGGCTGGAGCTGCCCCAGCCCAGCCACGATCAGCAGGCACTGGTGGCCATGGCCGATCCAGATCGCCTGCGTCAGGTGCTCCTGGATCTCATCGAGAACGCCCACAAATATTCCCCCTCCGCCACACCTGTGACTGTGCGTCTGCGCCAGGAAGATGCCATGGCCGTGGTGGAAGTGGAGGATCAAGGCATCGGCATTCCCGCCGACGATTTGGCCAAAGTGTTTGACCGCTTCCACCGCGCAGCCAATGCCAGAGTGAGCAGCGGCAGTGGCCTGGGGCTCTCGATTGTGCAGCTGCTGGTAGAGGCGATGGGGGGTGCGGTGAGCGTGCGCAGCCAACTGGATCAGGGCAGCACCTTCACTGTGCAACTGCCCCTCAGCAACGATGGTGCTGCAGTCACCGCGAGGAACGTGACGGAATGATCCTGTATCTGCTGCTCACCTCCCTGCTGATCCCGGTGAATCTCTGGGCCGCCATCACCCCGCACCTGCACAACGAGCTGTCGATGCGAGCCCTGCATGCGGTGTCGGTCGTGTTGCTGCTTCCCTTACTGATCTCGCTGTGGAGTGATCGCAGCTCCATCCGGTCAGTACCGGCGGTGGTGCTGGCGATCTTCCTGTGCGTGATGGTGGTGGTGAATGTGGAGATCGCCGCCCAAGGGATGGGGGTGGAATTCGGCTGGATTGATCACCTCTTCCTCGCCCTCGCGGCCCTGAGTGTGGAGGCCTACTACTTGCTGGAGCCCAACGCCACGACGCCCTTACCGAACCAAGTTGTGGATCAGACCGACTAACACGATCAAGACACCACGGCTGCGCGCACCACTATCCGCAATCCCGTACCGCAAGCCCGTCCCGTGATCGATTGCGGTCGTCGTTTAGAGAGCAGCGCGACTGCTCAGATGGATGGCAGTCGATCCATCAGCGCGCCCCGACGCTGGCAGCTGTTGCTCCAGGGTGATGGCCACCACGGGCAGCTGAGGATGGGGCAGCGCCAGCAGGCCCTTGCCTTCTCCTGCAGGTAAGCCATCCAGCAGCACCCGATTCTGGAATCGACTGTTCAGATTGATCTGGCCATCCAGGCCATAGGCCGGACCGCAGCGCATCAGCACCTGATCACGCCAGATGGCGGAGGGTGGCTTACCAACGGTGTACACGATCGCCTGCTGTCGTGCCTCCAGGTCATGGGCGGAGAGCGCCAGCGCCAACACTGGCCGCCGTCCGGCCAGATTGCAGGGCCAGGTGGATGACAGCGGTGGGTCGGTCACCAGCGCGTGCCCCAGCTCCCGCTCAGCCCGCATCAAGGCGATGGTGCGTTGCTGGATGCGCCGGGCTTGCAAGCGCTGAGCCATCGCACCCGTAAAGCGAAGATCTCCCAGCAACAGTTGAACGAACACACCACACAACACCGTGCCGAGAGAGGCGGCCAGCAACAGTTCCACCAGGGAGAATCCCGCAGCAGAGCGATGCCGCGCACATGACCGCAGGCTGGTCATGACCGTGGCAGGCAGTGGCTGCTACTCAACTGCGCCGCAGGATCAGCGCCATAGACACCCTGGCGGGTGACGCCGAGGGGCAGGCTCACGACCACACAAGGTCGATGCTGCGACGCCGGATGGCTGAACACCACCAAACCGCCATCCAGCAACAAACCATTGGCACTGAAGCGAAGCAGGCCGGAAACATTCGTGTGCAGGCTCACTCCAGAGGTGGTGAGTGGGTCCACAAGAGCCGCCCCACTGCTTGGGCAGGACGGCAGCGCCCCTGCACCATCCGGCTGCAAACCGACATCAGTGAGACGAAGAGCACAGGCCTGTTGGCGATGCATTGCCGAGAGGCGGCCGCGGTCGATCGCCACCTGCAAGCGTTGAGCCGCAACAGCCAACTGCTGGCGAGCACGATCGCCACCGGTGTGGACAACAACCACGCTGCTGAGAATGGCCAGCAGCGTGATGGCGAGCAGGCATTCCAGCAACGAGAAACCGCCATCACAGGAGCGATGGGTCATGACGGGGTCTCGCGGCTGGAGCTGCACCAGCCGCTACCAGCCGCCGTGAACAACTGGCGGCGCAGCAGACCGGTGGCGTTGTGCTCCAGCGTTAACCACACCCCCTCACGGTTGGGATCCATCGCCAAGCGGCGGCTGATCCCCGCCTCACGCGGCAGGGCCTCATCCAGATCCACCTCAAGCGCGAGGGGATCCAACGGACACCCCAGCTCTGCAGCCGCCAACCAGCGACGACTGAGCAACCATTGCAACTCCAACCGCTCTCCGCCCTGCACCAGGTCGCGGGCGGCCTGGCTGGTCTGGACCGTTTGACTCCACACCTGCAATGAGGCGCAGCAACTGGAGCTGACGATGACGCCAGCCACAAGCACTTCGGCGAGGGTCATGGCGCCGCCTCATCAGGGCTGGCGTTGGCGACATCGACCGCCGGCAACAGCTCTAAACCTGGGTGCAGCTGGAAGCCCGCATCCGTGCGCCGCAGCGGCAGCTGAGCGGCACTACCGCTCGCAACCATCACCAACTGCAGCTGCGCCTGCTCACCGTTGGGCTGCCAATCCAGCAGTTGCCATCGGGTCTCGCCCACCTGGCCTGCACGCAACGCCTTGACGTCTGCCGTCGGGCAGGCACGGTTCAAGCCATCCCAGTCACTGGATCCCCAGGCCAGCAGACAATCCTGGCCTGGAACAGCAGCCTGTGCCGCAAACGCCATCGCGGCAGAGCGGAGCAGATCACGGCGCTGATGTTGCTGCGCGTCGATGCGGGCACGCAGACGACCATGCAGCGCCAGGCTGTGCATCGAGGCACTGCCGAGCAACAGCACCAGCGAGGTACCAAGCGCCAGGGGCAGCACAAAGCCTGTGTTGGGCTGGGCATGAAGGATGCGCAGCGATCCCGGCTTGGTCTTGGGGCGGTGGTGATGGCTGGGATGCCAGCGAGACGCAGAAACGAGCAGGCAGTTCGGCATGGGCCAGGAACCAAGTGGCGAAAGCATTCCCCCTGCTCTGAACGCGCCCTAAGGCGACGTGATCGGATGCCATGGCACGGCAAAACAGCGTGGATAGCCTGCGGAGAGTGGTGGTGACGGGGGTGAGCGATTCAACAGCGCAGCTGCTGGTGGTGGATGACGACCCCGAACTGCTGCACTTTCTGCAGGAGGAACTGGAAGGGGAAGGCCACCAATGCATTGCCGTACCCAGTGGCCAAGACGCACTGATGCAGCTGCGCAACGGCGACTTTGCCCTAGTCGTTTTGGACTGGACCCTGCCAGATTTTGATGGCATCGAAATCTGCCGGCGCCTGCGCAGCAGTGGTGACACCACTCCAGTGCTGATGCTCACCGCCCACGATGCCCTCGAGGAGCGCGTTTCGGCCCTTGATGCTGGTGCAGACGACTACCTCACCAAGCCCTTTGAACTGGAGGAACTGCACGCGCGAGTGCGGGCCCAACTACGCCGCGGCGGTTATGCCGCCGATCGAGAGGCCAACAGCTCACTAGACCTCGGCGATCTTTCGATTGATCTGATCAGCCGCCAGGTGATGCGAGGAGACAGCGCCATCAATCTGTCGCAGCGGGAATTCGATCTGCTCGTGTGTTTGGTGGAGGCAGCCGGCACGGTGCTGAGCCGGGAGCAAATCTTGAGCACGGTGTGGGGCGATCCGTTCGTCGGCGACCCCAACACGCTGGATGTCTACATGGGCTATCTGCGCCGAAAGCTGGAGCAAACCGGGCTCCAGCAGCTCCTGCACACCGTCCGCGGTGTGGGCTTCATGGCACGGGTCGGTGACGTCAAACCCTGAAAGCCAGCTGCAGATCTGCACCACCACCGGCGCGATCGGCAATCACCAGCTCAGCCCCCATGGCGGTGATCAGCTCCTGTACCACCGCCAGGCCGATGCCACTGCCGCGAGTTCCAACTGAACTGCTACCCCGCGCGAACCGACGCAACACCTGGCTGCGTTCACCCAACGAAATTCCAGGGCCGCGATCAAGCACATGCAACACCAGCCATCGCTGTTGCTCCCGGCACTCGCTGCTGGCACTCAGTTGCACGCTGCCGTCGCTGTAGGCCAGAGCGTTATCGACGAGCGCCAGTAGACATTCCTGCAAGCGTTGCGGGTCCGCCGCAATCGCAGGAAGGCCAGCGTGTGTAGCTGGCCCCAATTGCAAGCGGCCAGCGGCCACAGAAGACAGTCGTTCAAACGCTTCCAACAGCACCTGCTCGGGATCACAAGGCTGCGGATCAAGCTGCAAACGACCCGAATCACGACGGGCAAGCTCCAACATGGATGTGATCAGCGCCGCCATGCGTGAAGCCTCCTCAACAATCTGCTGCAGCGGTTGGTTCTGCTCTGGCGCATGGGGTTTGCGCAGTAATCGCTGCGAACGGCCAGAAATCAACGTGATCGGCGTTCGCAATTCGTGGGCCACACCATCCACAAATTGACGCTCCCGCTGCCAGGCAGCTGCCAAACGTTGCTGCAGGTTGTTGATGGCGATGGCAATCCCTTCCAGTTCCTGAGGTTGGCTGGCTGGATCGAGCAGATGCTCACCGAGGTTGTCGGCCTCAAGCGCTTGCAGCTGTTGATCAAGCTCATTCAGGGGCACCACCAAGCCACGCCGCAGCACAGGGCGCAGCAACACTGAGGTGAAGAGGATGGAGACACCAGCAGCAGCGATCAACAGCAGTTGGCTGAAGCGCTCCTGCTCCAGGGAACCGGAAACGTTCTGGCGCAGCTCCAACCAACGGGTTTCACCATTGGCCAACAGCAGCTGGTTGCGGCTCTCAAGCCACTGCTCACCTGCAGGGCCTGCTGTAAGGCGAGGAGACTGCTCCGGCCCCTTGCTGCGAAGCGTCGCCTCCAAACCCACCGTGCGAAGCGGCACGGAATCGAGCTGCTCTATCGACGACTGCTGCGCCAGAGCAGCCACCAAGCGTTGATGGTTCTGGCGGCGCTGCCAATCCGCCAAAGCACCATTCGCCACCAAGAGCACGGTGTAACCAGCGATCACCGTGAGCAGGGCGGTGTTCTGCAGCCAAGCCCGCAGTGATGGCAGTGACTGGTGTTTCAAAGCCTGAGCACAAACCTAAGAGGGTTCTTAGAGAGCTCTAGCCGTTTCTTCCTCTACCGGCCAAGCAAACAAGAGATGGTGAATCTGTGAGCACGAAACGTGCCGTTCAACCATTCACCCAATCACCAGCCATGACCACTCTCAACAGCCGCCTACAACTGGCCATGCTCAACCGTAAAAAGAGGCGCAATGCACTCGAAAAAGGCTTCACACTGGTGGAGCTGATGATTGTAATTGTGATTGTTGGGGTTCTTTCTGCCGTAGCCCTTCCGAACTTCTTAGGGACCAAAAGTAAAGCTGAGGCTGGCGCCACTAATGGGAGCCTTGTAGGGCTAGCCAAAGAATGTGCTTCAAATGCAGTCCTTGACAGCCCTGATGAGCCAGCAGCAAAAACTGCGGCAAACATCGAATACGTACCCAAGGCTGGTGGCGGCAATGCAGCCGATGAGTGTGCCTACGGAGCAAAAATGTCAAACAAAACTGCATTCACAGCCAACAAAATCGGAGGCACCAAGTGCGGACCTGACACAGCAAATGGGTCCGATGACACATTTTGCGTGGTCACAATTACGGACGACGGAGAAACCACCTACGAATGGGGTACCGCCGTGGCCTCATAAAGGCAGCCATCCAGGGAAGAGGGCAGAGACAAGCTCCTTCTTCCCGGAAGACAAAACAGACATGAACCAAAATAGAAAAACATAATAGCAGCACAAATCTAATCGCAAAAGAGATCACAAATAGACAGCCTATAGCGACAAATCCCTACAGCCCTCGAACCGAATCTTGGCACTCGGGCAAAAAAGAACCCAATTATCATGATGAATACTACCTACAAAAAAGAGCACAAAAGCAGAAGCCAGGGCTTCACGATTACAGAGCTGACAATCGTCGTGGCAATCATCGGAGTCCTTTCAGCAATGGCGATACCAAGCTACGTGTCACAGCTTCGACGAACACAATTAATGGAGGCAGAATCAACGGTCAGTTCAATCCAAGCGATTATTTCAGCTTATACAGACGAGACGGGCGAGATGCCAAACACATGGGAGCAAATCAACTCCATCACCGCAATCATGGCATCCAACGGCGACGGCACATCAAGCCAGGCAAAATCGAATGATCTCAAGGAGATAGTGCTTCCCGGAGACCATTACAAACTCAAGATTAATGCGCCTAGCGGAACCAATACTGTGTATACACTGACAGCCAATCCACTGGACACAAATTCAAACTATGACATTCGATCTTGCCTGGACATTAGCAATGGGGCCAGTGATTTAACCACTGGCTCTTCCAGGGAAAAAGCGAAAGCTCCTGCCTGCTCCTGACAATGAAAAACCACACTCAGAAGCAACAATTTCCCCAACACAAGAGCAGACAGTCCTACCGAGGGGAAGAAGTCATGGCCATGGTCGCAGCACTCTTGATGGGTGTTGTCTTGCTAGCTGGGACCACAGGCTTGATGATTCGCCAATTAGCAGCACGCAAGTTAGGAGCGGCAGAGAGCTATCAGCAAATGGCTGAATCAGCTGCCTTGAATGGCCTCAACCGTATTTTGAGCGATCTCAACCGTGATGACAGCAACCATTACACCGGTTTTTTACTGTCTCTCAATAATGACGAGGGCAGACGAGGTTGGGCAACGCCAAACACCAGTGGATTCCAACTCGTCGACCTCTGCACACCTGTCACCAAATACATCAGTGCCTATCCGCTAGGAAGCAGTGATGCTCCACCAGAAGTGGCCATCAACACCGGCACCATGCGTTCTGATGGTGTCAAAGGGCCTCAAGGTCAGGACAAACCAATTCAGATTGGCTATCGGCTGAGAAGCTATAACACCACAGCAGTGTCAGGCAATGGTGAAGGAACCTTTTACGTCGAAGGCATAGTCAGTCGAGGCAACAATATTCTCGCCCGTGCCCTACTAAGGCGCTCACTTTATATCAGCTCAAAAGTAGCTGGTGCCAGTGATTGGGCTGTGATCAGCGGCAACAATCTTCGCCTTAACGACACCACCATCAATGGCCCCGGAAACATCTTCTATCTCACCACGAATCCAGACCAGTACTCAGCCCTGCAATACGCTAATCGGTGCAGCAGCTCTGCACTGCTGAATGATGTGGGATCAGACAATCACTCACTTGCTGGAAAAAACCTCCGCAATCAGATTTGGCCTCGTAATATCGACGAAACAAAGCGGGGAGTCGGTGGTATGCCTCCGATCACTCTCTTTGAGAAAGAGCCCGTCAAAGACACCACTAGGGCAAGCAGCGGCAATACCATCCGCATGTGGAGCTTTGATGACAGCCCAGCTGCTCCTGGTGACAGAGATAACATCGCCGGCAATGACGTGGATGCCGAAGGCAATCTCATCCTCTACCCGGCGCTTCCCTGCGGTGAAACAATCTGCGTGAGGGATGCCGATAAAACAGCATCATCAGACTTTCGAACCCTCGCCGAAGAAGGCATCAGCATTCATCAAAGTGGCTCAACCATCATTCTCAAGCCTGATGTGCTCTGCGCCGGCTCCGACAAATTTGATTGCCATGTCTATCTCGATCACATCAAGCTCAACCAGACCAAGTTGCAGATCCAAACCTCCAGCAGCCGTTCGGTAGTCCTCCACATTGAACAACCTGAGGCGTACCCCAGTGACGGCCGCATCTCCAGGGCAATTCAGTTATCAGGCACGGCAACACTATGCAGCGTGGATGGTCCCAACGCAGGCTGCAATGGCAGAGCTGAACAGCTTGTGATTATGGCCACTTCCGGAGCCACTCCAACCGACGCATGCAATAGCAGCGTGCGGTCCGTGAGCTTCACCGGTGAAACGCTTCCCCATGCATTGCTGTATCTGCCAACAGGGACAGTTCGTCCCAATGGCGCGACCCTCAATGGAGTGGCCTGGGCCAGCAGTATCTGCGTGGTGAATCAACAGGGGTTGCCCTCAAGCTTCACTCTCAATAGCAATGGTGCTAACCAATCCATCGTTCAGCAGGCCAATGAAGCTTGGGGATGGAACAGCCGATTCCAGTACCCCGGTTATGGGCGCATGGTCACCCGCGCCATTCGGGGTACAAGCCTCGACACCTTTGAGCGTTGGTAGATCCTCACATTCAACACACGCAATCTCAGCAAACTCTCACACAAACCAGAGAGAACTCCTAGCAAAGACTTGGCTCCCAATCACAAGAGCAGAATTAACTGAAGCGAGACTGAAAGGATCAAAAGCGAACACTCGCATGACCCACTCAAGATGATCTAATCCTTTACGACGGGTTAGTCCAACACCACACGGACAACCATGAAGCCTCAAGTTCTATCGAGTCAACGCAGAGTCACCTCCCGGAAAGGCAGCTCCGGCTTCACAGTGATTGAAGCCTTGATCGCAGGCCTTGTGGTGGCCAGCGTGATGACCGCCGTTGCGAGACTGAGCCTGTCTGCCATGGCGACCAGCCGCAATCAGTCATCACGTAACGCGATTGAAGCCGCAATTAATGCTCATATTCAGCTCGTGCAGATGCAAGACTCCTATCTCACGCCAGAAGCCCTTGTTGTAAAAACTGGGATGAGTAATACAACAGAAGCACTAGAAATTGCCTGCGGCTATAACACTCAAAATGCAGGTGACACTGCTAGTTCTCCAAGCACCTATCTAAAGAATCACCTGCAAGACCCCACCATTGCCGGAGAGAGCCCTCATCCAGCGGTCACAATCAACTGGAACGATACAGATCGATCCTTGCTCGTGCTCACTTACAGCTTTGAGGCGCCGGAATCATCCATCGGCATCGAAAAACGGATCGTGGACGTGAATCCAAACTTTTCATCCCAGTGTTACGACGTGCCATGAAGCGAACAGAAACCGGATTCACCCTGATTGAAATGGTCGTAACGGTCGCGATCCTGTCAATCGCGACAGCGATAACAGCACCAATCATTACCCGCAATCGTTGGCAGGGAGAGGTCGACCGTTATGCCTCGATGCTGGAATCAGGACTCTATGGTTTGAGAGCAAAACTAGGCGCCCGTAAAACAAGCTGCATCATCAGCTTTCCTGCAAAATTCAATTTTGCACCGCCAAACAAGCTAGTAGAATTCAGCCAATCAAACAGCAACAATCAAACCAGCTTCCAATGCTGCGATTCAGAAATCAGCAGACTGAAGCACGATCCTGATTGTAATATCGGCCATCCTGGCTACCAACTCAGTTCTCTGACCAATCGACCACTCGATAATCTACGGCTTCTCCTGCATGAATCCACGCCAGAAAGCAATGCAGTGCGTGTTGCCGTCTCAGGCAAAGAGTTTGGATTCACCCCACCAGGAACAACCGCAAACTCTGGGACCCTCACTTTTCTGATCTGCCACAACAGATCTCAAACTGCAGGCAGCACTAGCGCGTGCCTTCCCGATCAAGACCGGCTAAGAATGCGATGCGTACAGATTGATGGAACAGGGGCAATCGCAAAAGGCACATGGGAAGTGACAAGTCCATCATCACCAACCAGCAGTGGCACTTGCAAGAAGCATTAGGCCAGAAGTTCAGTCAATTCTCAGATCAAATTCAGAAGCTGCTGTTCTTAAAGAGCTGTAGAAATGCCAGATTAAAACCACCACAAGACAAGCCTGAGTGAAAGCCATGTCTTACCTAGCACTTCGCAAACGCCAATCGCATCCACAAAGGCGCAATGGCTTCACAGCAACCGAACTGCTCGTAGGAGTGGCCGCTGGAACCATGATCCTTGGAGCCTCTGCAACGGCTCTGCGCTCCACCCAAACGATCATTTCCGAATCACAAGAAAGGGCCACATTGCGCCAGAACACGACTAATGGCATGAAGTTAATGCGATCAGAGATTGAACGCAGCATGAATGTTCTGATCACCCGCACCGAAGCCATTCAGCCCGGAGAAGAAGATAAAGACCTGATGAGTAACCATGCCACAGTCGTCAATCAGTGCAAAGAGATGGCAGGAGTTCAAGGCTTCAATCCTCTCTTTGCAGTCAATATGGTCGAGCTGAATGAACCGGTGATCTATGGAATCGGCGTCAGCAGAAACGTCATCAGTGCCGATGGAATCAGCCTCAGCACTGGTGGCAGAGGCTACGCGCTACTGCGCTGTGGGGCCCCACTCAACATGGATGGCACCTACGCAGACAGTGAAGATGCAGCCGCAAACAATGGAGCTGAGCAGTATCAATCCGGGATCTTCATCAGCCACATTTTGGATGACATCGGCATAATCCAGTGCAATGCCAACGACCTCCCTGATACTGAGACCTGCCCAGATCCCAAGCCTTTAAAAGAGGTCTTAGAGGGAACAAGCTTTGCATTCAGCGGAGACAAAACACCGGCACGGACAGCGCAGCAACCCGCTCTACGGATTCAAACCGATCAGAACACCAAGCTAATTAAGTTTATTGATCCTTATGAGCTTGATGACACTAAAAGTGCAGGGTACAAAAAAATCTCAGCGAGCTATCTGGAAACATCATCAGGAGTGAAAACACAAACCAGACAAAATCTCTATTTCGCAGCCTTCGCACGTGCAGACAAACGCGTGCGCTTTGGCTACAACTCAGCCGAGAGTGCAGAAGGTCAAGGCTACCCCGGTGGCGCCTTCTTCCAAAACATCACCAGCGAAAACCTGCGCTTTATTCTGGATGGGTCAGGCTCGATGAGTGCCTGCGTGGCTTGGAGCGGAGAATATGGAAACACTCGACGGCGCTTTTATGACCCCCAAAAGGGCTACTTCAGAACCTCTCAAATCTGCAGTTACACCCGCATGGAAGCCCTTCAAAATGAAATGATTGATATTATCCAAAACCTACCAGATGCCACCAGAATTGGCCTGGCAGCCTTCAGTTCAGATGGCTATCGCAATAACACAACCTGGGAGCAGAGCCGCACCCATCTGGTAGAACTCGGCCCAGTCAATTCTGAAGAGCGCCAATCAGCAATCGAATTCGTACTCAGCCTGAGCAACAGTGATCCTCGTTACTGGGGAGGCACGATGCCATGGAATACCCTCAACAAAGCATTCGAGGATGATTCCACCGACACAATCTATTTCCTCTCAGATGGCAAACCAAACTACGATCCCTCTCGAAGTTCATGGAACAGCAGCGACTATGAGGATGTAGCCGATTACTATGCAGGCCTCAATGCCAGCCGCATCTCCAACCAAAAAGAATCGATCAAGATCAATTCCACCAGCGTGGGGCTCGATTCGGAATGGATGCAGCTGCTCTCCAGTCGTACATCCGGGGAATACATCAAGGTGGATGGCCTTTAAGCCGTAACTCGATTTGGTTAGGTGATAAGCGCCTGCTTTAAGGCGCCTGATTCAACTTCAGCACGGCCATAAAGGCTTCCTGGGGCACATCCACCTTGCCCATCGCCTTCATCCGCTTCTTGCCCTTCGCCTGTTTCTTCAGCAGTTTCTTCTTGCGTGAGATATCACCGCCGTAGCACTTAGCAAGCACATCCTTACGAATAGCGCTGATGCTGGTAGAGGCGATGATGCGGCTGCCGATCGAAGCCTGAATCGGAATCTTGAACTGCTGGCGCGGAATCAGTTCCTTCAGTTTCTCCACCAAGGCCTTGCCCACATTGTAGGCCTTGTCTTGGTGAACAATCGTGGTGAGTGCATCGGCCCGCTCGCCGTTGATCAGCACATCCAGGCGCACCAGCTGGTTTTTGCGGTAGCCGATCAGGTGATATTCCATCGACGCATAGCCCTGGGTGCGCGTCTTCATCTGATCAAAGAAGTCAGTCACCACCTCTGCCAGCGGTAATTCGTAGATCAGGGTGACGCGATCGGTGGTGATGTATTTCATATCGAGGTAATCACCGCGCCGCTCTTGGCACAAACCCATCAGCGCTCCGTTGAAATCATTGGGGGTATAGATCTCCATGCGCACGTAGGGCTCTTCGATCGATTCCCGTTTCTGCGGATCGGGAAGGGTGGCAGGGTTATCCACCATGATCTCGCTGCCATCGATCATGTTCACCTTGTAGATCACCGATGGTGCGGTGACGATCAGGTCGAGGTCGTACTCCCGCTCCAACCGTTCCTGCACAATCTCCATGTGCAGAAGCCCCAGGAAACCGCAACGGAAGCCGAAGCCCATAGCGCTGCTGGTTTCGGGTTCGTACTTCAGGGCTGCATCAGAGAGCTGAAGTTTGTCGAGCGCATCGCGTAGATCCGGGTACTGATCGGCCTCGGTGGGGAACAGACCGCAAAACACCATCGGCTTCGCCTCGGTGTAGCCCGGTAACGGTGCATCCGCCGGCTCATTCACCAAGGTGATGGTGTCACCCACTCGGGCATCGGCCACAGCCTTGATGGACGCCGCCAAGTAGCCCACTTCACCGGCATGGAGCTCGTCCATCTTTTTCTGATCCGGGGCCATGATCCCGATCTCATCAAGCTCGTAGGTCTTCTTGCTGGCCATCAGCAAGACCTTGTCTTTGCGGCTGATGCTGCCGCTCATCACCCGGAAATAAACGATCACACCCCGGTAAGGGTCGTAATAGGAGTCGAAGATCAGGGCCTTCGTGGGCTCCTTCACGGTGTCCGCCGGCGGCGGCACCCGGTCCACCACGGCCTGGAGGATCTCCGGCACGCCCATACCGGTTTTGGCTGAGCAGGGAATGGCATTGCTGCAGTCCAGCCCGATGATCGCCTCGATCTCTTCCTTAATCCGATCGGGATCGGCTCCCGGCAAATCGATCTTGTTGAGCACCGGGATGATCTCGAGATCGTTCTCCAGCGCCAGATACACGTTGGCCAGGGTCTGCGCTTCGACGCCCTGACTGGCATCTACCACCAGCAGAGCCCCTTCACAGGCCTGCAGCGAACGACTCACCTCATAGGAGAAATCAACGTGCCCAGGGGTATCGATCAGATTGAGCACATACTCCTCACCATCGGCCGCCTTGTAGTTCATCCGAGCGGCCTGGATCTTGATCGTGATGCCCCGCTCACGCTCCAGATCCATGTTGTCCAGGAACTGCTCCTGCATGTCGCGGTTGGCGACAGTGCCCGTGTCTTGAAGCAATCGATCGGCAAGGGTCGACTTGCCGTGATCGATGTGGGCAATGATGCAGAAATTCCGGATCCGTGAGACGGGGGCGTCGGTCATGCAGCGGCTGAGGCCCGTCTCGGGTCACGAAGTCTTCTTGAAGCGATCCTAGAAGGCCTGCCCTCTAGCGCTGAGGCAGCAGAAAGCACTGGCGCTATCCCACAGCAGCGACTGGGAAACGCGCAATGGTGACTTCAAACACATCAAGTCCGAAGTCTTGAAGACTATTCCCCCAAAAAATGAATTCTTAAGTCTCATCATGAGGCTTTCATCAAGCTCTCAGACAAGTCTCAGGCGAACTTCTCGCACCGTTCATTGATGAGAAACCTCCAAGAAAGTGCTGAGTGCTTTCAAAAGGTTGAGTGAAACCATTCACAGCTCTCGCTGGTAGTACTCCCACAGAGCCCTAGAAGACTCACCCTTCAGACACCATGACGACACTCAAATCCAAGCTGCTTCAGACGCTTGCCACCCGGTCAAGGGATTCAAAAGCACGTGCCAACAATGGTTTCACGTTGGTGGAACTGCTGATTGTTGTCGTGATTGTTGGCATTCTCAGCGCTGTGGCTCTGCCACAGTTTTTCAGCCAAACCAAAAAGGCTGCTGCCACTGAGGGAACGCAAACCGCATCATCAATCGCCAAGCAAGCTGCGGCTTATTACCTAGAGCAAGGCTCTCTTGGAACAGTCGACAAGACTTGCGCCACTTATGCGGGAACACTGAATACCACTAACACCAATTTTACGTACGAGTGCTCAGGCAGCAAAACAGCTTTTGCCGTCAAGGCAATCGGCAAAACAACAAATGACAACACCAACGGTGTGACTGTCACTTTCACAGGCAATTTGACAGACGGAACCTTCTCTAAGCCTGTCGTCACTGGCATCTAAGCAGCCGACATCATGGCGACAGGAATCACAAAGAAGAAGTTCCACGATTCTCACTCAAGAGAGCAAGGCTTCTCACTAGTCGAGCTCTTAGTCACTGTTGCCATTATCGGCATTCTTGGAGCAATTGCCTTACCACAATATTTCAATCAGGTTCAGAAAAACCGGCAAAATGAGGCAGCTACCGTGCTCTCCCAGATTCAAACAACGATCGCTGCCTTCGTGGACGAAATGGGAATCCTGCCAACCAGTTGGCAGGATCTCAACAAGATCACCCCTCTAATGACACCGGAAGGGCCTGCCAATCAAAATCATTTGAATTGGATCACGATTACTAGCGGTGGTTGCACAGAGATGCAACAGGATCATTGCTATGAGGTGAACGCCACAGAAAGCGATCAGGCCTTCACCCTGACGGCACGCTCCAAGCATGCCGATGCCACGACTTACAACGTCGTGGCCTGCCTAGACCTGCGCACCGGATCCAGCGATCTGAAGAAAGGAACAACTAATACAGCGGCATCACTTTCGGATCTGCGTTGCTTTCGTCAGGAATAACGCATGAAGTGTTCACTCCGTCTCAAGCTTCAATCACTGAAGCATCGCCTTCAACAGGGCGGTGCAAATGATCAGCAGGGAGTGACCCTCGTGCTCGCTCTGATGCTGGGCATGGTCTTACTAGCAGGCGTCAGCAGCCTCTTGGCAAGGCATTTGATGTCAAGGAGGCTGAGCGCAAAAGAAAGCTATCAGCAGATGGCAGAAGGAGCGGCAAACAATGGTCTGAACAGAATTCTTGGACAACTCAACAATCCAGACCCATCGCAAAACAGGGGATTCCTATTCACATTGGATAATCGAGAGAATCTCAACGAGCCCAATAATGGCTTCCTTTGGGAACTTCTCAATACAAGACAATCGCCACAGTTCTCGGAAGTCTGCCTGGATACGTCAATCGGCCTGCCCAACCATCCACAGGGCAAGTCAGCGGCTTTCTGGCCCACAACGGAAGTGGCACTCGCATCCAATAACAGCATCAACATGCGTGAGGATGGGATCTCAAAAATCGAGACTTTTTATCGACTGAGAGGATACAGCAGCCCTGGAACCTCAGGAAGCAGCGATAGTGGCGAAGCGAAATTCATTATCGAAGGCATTGTGCGCCGAAAAGGAGCCTCTCCGAACTCCTATTTGGCACGCAGCCGCCTGGAGCGATCTCTCTACATCCAATCATGGGTCGACATCAGCCGGTCGGATGACTGGGCCATTTTGGCGGCCGATCACTTCGAACTGGGCCCCATTCAACTCAACAGCCCTGGGCAGATTGTCTGGCACACCAGCGAAAACATGGTCAGCCAAATTGCGGGGCAGTGCAAGACAGCCAATCTTGTTCAACGGCTGGGTGGGAGTGCAAGGAATACAAGAAATTTAGCGGCAAGGATCTGGCCAGTGGTCAATCAAAAGCAACCACCAACAACCATCTTCAAAACAACAGGAGTGAAAGATAGTGTTCCAGGCCGAACTGGTGAAATCCGAATTTGGCGTATTGATGATGAATATTTGAGTCCTCCAGGTTGCACATGGCGAGTGGCCTGCCAGCGGGGCAGTAATGACAACACCTACAGCCGTCCCTCCGGGATTGAAAGACTCGAAAACTGGCAACACATCGACGGAAGGTGGCAATTCACAGCCACGATCCGATTACGTGAAGAAGACATCTGCAAAGGCCAAACTGGGGATTGCCACGTCTATCTGGATCGCCTCAATCTCAAGCATTCAAAACTGCTGATCGAGAACGATTCAAGGCCTGTTGTGCTTCACCTGCTTGGAGCAGCCCAGGGACACAGCAACAACTCAGGCGACCAGACTGCCGCAATGTCGATTGGTGCCAATGCACTGGTCTGTGGGGTCGATGCAAATAGCACCACCTGCAATCGACGTCCCGAGCGACTGATCATCAGCACAGAAGCAACTGCTGCACCGGATCGCTGCTCCACCCAGCATCACAGGCTCAATCTTGCCGGCAACAGTCTGCCTGCTGCCTGGATTCTGATGCGGCAAGGCACCGTGGCACTGCAGGCAGACACCCAGCTCCAAGGGATGATCTGGACCCACAGCTTCTGCTCTAACAATCATCGCCTCAGCCTGAACGCCAGCACGCAAACGGCTGGATCATCGACCCTGACGCAGCAAGCCGCCAATCTGTGGGATTGGGGCAGCAAAGGTTTTTCGGGATATGGCCGCCGGATCACCCGCGGCATTCGGGGCACAGGCCTGGATCAATTCCAGCGCTTCTAACCATGGCGAACCAACGCAACAACAACCCAATCGCTCGCCATCAACCGCCTGATGGAGATGGATTCACCTTAGTGGAAGTGATGATCGCCGGAGGCCTTTTAATGATGGTCATGATCGGCGTGGCAAGGATCTCGATCCAATCGATTACCAGTGGCCGGCATCGCATCGAACGGGACAGAATCGAAGCCGCAATTCACAACAACATCCAATTGATCCAACAAGCTGATGCCAAGCTAACGCTTGAATCAATGCCCCGAAAGGAACAACGGCAAGCCTGCATTAATCCAGCCCTCTATCTGAAGCAGAAACTGGAAAACCAAGGAGGTGATATTGCTGTTCCTGCACCCATCGTCGCTGGCGTAGATGGCAAGAATCCAATCTCTCGTTCAATCCAAGAAAGCAACGATCCTGGCATCACAGTGATCACCTATCTTTTCTCTGCTCCAGAACATTCCATCGGCAGAGAGCGTCGGGTTTTAGAGATCAATCCAAACTTTCAAACCCGTTGCATTCTGGAATCATGAAGAACAACATACCCAATCCATCTGAAGGATTCACTCTACTCGAGCTACTGATCGTCATCGTGATCGTGTCGCTGGCGAGCGCCTGGGCCCTGCCCCAATACCACCGACGACGAGCCCTCAGTCAATTGGATCAATATACACAGCAGATTGAATCAGGTTTGTTCAATCTGCGTGCACGCCAGTCAGCTGAGGGAACCAGCTGTGAAATCAACTTTAATCCAGCATTTGTTGGAACCGACAATGTCAATTCTGGCTTTGGCAGTGCCACAGACGTGATCGAGACAAGCCACCTCACACAACAGCAACGGGACCAAAGGCTGCAATGCTGTGATGCAACAGGCTGCTCTTGGGATCCGCCCTATCGGCTCATCAGCCGGGAAGGCACCGCCAATTCAAAACTGATCGAGCTGAAAGCCTCCAAAGCGCAGTATTCGCTGTCACCACCAGGAACAAGTACAGACGAAAGTCCTTTGCTTGTTGTGATCCGATCAACCAACTGGAACAAGGATCCTCAACGACCATTACCGCTGCGCTGCGTCAAGCTTTCGACAACGGGCCATCTACACCGCGGCACCTGGGAGAACAACCGATGTCGACGACGATGACATCCCAAAAAACAAAGACCCGTCTGAATAATCCATCCGATTTCTCAACCATGAACCGCCACCCCATCAACAACAAGATCAAACTTCAGTCCTGCAGAGTAAGCAAACAGGGCCAACGAGGATTTGGCCTACCGGAAGCACTGGTGGCAGCCAGTGCAGGGGCTGTTCTGATCGGAGCCTCAACACTTGCGCTGCGATCAACAGGAAGCTTGATCAACAAAATGGACCAAAAAGCCTCCTTGCAACAGAACACAACCGGTGGCAAACGCCTGATGCGATCAGAAATTGAACGCAGCCTGCATCTTCTGATCGCAACCGACACTACGCCTAGCGAGAATCTGGCCCATACAGACCTCAACCATACAGATTACAAAGCCTCACTGAATCAGTGCAAGGCACTAGCCCAGCAATCCAACAAAGTCTTCAACCCGCTCTTTGGGGCGAAGATGGCGGAACTGAATCAGCCTGTTTACTACGGCCTATCACTCAGCAGTAGTGGCCATGGCTATGCGATTCAACGCTGCGGCTCAATGATGCATCTAGACGGACGCTATAACGAAACAGAAACACAATCCCTCGCCACAGTCATTGATGACATTGGGCGAATTCGCTGCGACTCAGACAAGCCAGAATGCAAAATAACATCATCGAAAGGAGAAGTGCCTCTCAAGAACATTGCCGCCAACATTAATTTCACCTTCTCTGGCGACAAAACACCAGAGCGCATATCGAGAGAGCCGGCGATCCGCCTAATGACAGATGAGAACAGAAAGCTTATTCGCTTCATCGACCCCACCAAAGAAGGCGACAACATCGAAACAAGCTTTCTAAAAGTTGAGTCTATCAACAAAGAAATCACGACCCGACCTTTCTATTTCATTGCCTACGCCCGTGCCGACAAACGCATCGAAAATGGGGAAGATGAGGGCAGCGTTTTGAATGGCCTCTTCTTCAGGAATGTGAGCAGTAAGCGAATGCGCTTTCTTGTTGATGGCTCCGGCTCGATGAGTGCCTGCATTCTCTGGGGTAGTGGATACGGGAATTGGAAGGTGTATTGGGGCGGACGCTATTACTTCTGGAGCCGCCGAAGCTGTGCACTCACTCGCATGGAATCACTGCAGAATGAACTGAAGTCGCTAATCAGCGATCTGCCCGACGACACCCATATCAGCCTGCGCTCGTTCAGTTCAGCTGGCTATCAAAACCATCGCAGTTGGGAGGATTCAGCCCGAGCCCTCACCAAAATCGGCAATGACGGTGCTCGTGATTCAGCCATCGCCTTCATCAACACACTGGATGACGGGGTTGCCTATCGCTGGGGAGGGACATCCCCCTGGGAGGGACTGGATGAAGCCTTCGCGGATGAAGGCACTGACACGCTCTACTTCCTCTCCGATGGAGAACCCAACTACGATCGCAATCGAGGTCAATGGAACACAGCTGACCACACATCAGCCCCTGCCTATTACGCCGACCTCAATGACGGGCGAGACATCAGCATCAAGGTCAACACCATTGCGTTGGGCTCGAAATCAAGCTGGATGGAAACCCTGGCCACCCGAACCACAGGCGATTATCTCTACATCGATAAAAAATACGTGCTGAGTGCCTCGCAATAATCTCCGTCATGCCATCCCTCTCACCCTGGCTATTGCTGTTGCTCGCGATCAGCGCAGAAATCGTTGGTACGTCTTGCCTCAAGCTCACCCAAGGCTTCAGTCGGCCCATGCCAACCCTGCTGGTGCTGGGGGCCTACGCGATAGCCATGCTGCTCCTGTCACGGGTGGTGGAGAGCATCCCCCTTGGGATCACCTATGCGCTCTGGAGCGGAATCGGCATCGTGGCCATCGTGATCGTGGGCGTGCTGGCCTACCGCCAGGTGCCCACACCGGTGCAGCTGCTGGGCATGGGATTGATCACCGCTGGTGTAGTGAGCGTTAACCTCGGCGGCCAAAGCGGCTAAATCCGGTTCAACGCCGAAGCCGGTGCCGCCATCCAAATCCGTCAACCCGACCCCGACAGCCCCAGCACCGCATTCACACGCTGACGTGTGCGCCCCAGCAACTCGGCATCGGTGCTCAGGTCTTGCCCGTAGCTCGGCAACAATTTCCGCAGCCTCAACTGCCAGGCCTCGCTAGCAAGCTTCAGCGGGAAGCAGCGCTCCAGCACCTCGAGCATGATCGTGACCGCCGTGCTCGCACCGGGAGAGGCCCCGAGCAATGCCGCCAGCGAACCATCGGAAGCGGCCACCACCTCGGTACCCAGTTGCAACCTGCCGCCCTGCTTGGTGCGCTTGATGATCTGCACCCGCTGACCGGCCACCGACAGGGTCCAGTCATCAGCCCGGGCCGTGGGCAAGAACGATTGAAGCGCCTCCAAACGATCAGCCGGACTCTGACGCAACTGATCGATTAGGTAGGTGACCAGATCAAAGTTGCTCAGCCCCACCTGAAGCATTGGCAGCACGTTGCCCACCCGCACGGAACTGGGCAGATCAAGCAGCGATCCCTGCTTGAGGAACTTGCTGCTGAAGCCTGCATAGGGTCCGAACAACAGCGAGCGCTGGCCATCGATCCAGCGGGTATCGAGATGGGGCACCGACATCGGCGGAGCACCCACCTTTGCCTTGCCATAGACCTTGGCATGGTGATGCTGCGCCAGCTGGGGGTCGTTGCACACCAACCACTGCCCACTCACAGGGAAGCCGGCATAATCCGCCGCTTCCGGGATACCGGACGACTGCAATAGCGGCAGAGCACCGCCACCGGCACCAAGAAACACAAACGGAGCCGCAACCTGCCGACGTCCCGACGGGCCACGGAGCTCCAAACGCCAATCGCCCTCGGCCATGGCCCCATCCCGACAGCGTCTGAGCTTGGAAACCGTGGTGCCGTACAACACCTCCACGGCCCCACTGCTCTGCAACGTCGCCAGATAGGCCCTAGTGAGGGTGCCAAAGTCCACATCAGTACCGCGGCCAATGCGGGTGGCAGCGACAGGTTCACGGCCCTGTCGCCCCGCCATCACCAAGGGCATCCAGGTGGCGAGTTCTCCAGGATCCTCGCTCCACTCCATCGCAGCGAAGGCCGGCAGAGCACTGAGCTGACGGTGACGCTGACGCAGGAAGGCAATGTCGTCTTCGCCCCAAACCGCACTGAGATGCGGCACCTGATGAAGAAAGTCCCCAGGGTCCAGGCGCCCCTGCTCAACGAGCGACGCCCAAAGCTCAAGGCTGAGTTCAAACGAGGCATTGATCGCCAAGGCCTTGGCTGTGGCGATCGACCCATCCGCCTGCACTGCGGTGTAATTGAGCTCGCAGTTGGCTGCATGGCCAGTGCCGGCATTGTTGCCTGCGGCGCTGCTTTCCATCGCCGCCCCTTCCAGCCGCTCCACCAGCAGCAGGCGAAGGGTCGGATCGAGCTCTTGGAGCAAGGTCGCCAGGGTGGCGCTCATGATCCCCGCACCCACCAGCACGACGTCGTAGCGGTTCACAGCGGCGGCGTGGCTTTGTTCAGGCTATGGGTCGACCGTAACGGTGCCTTCCTAGGCTGAATGCAGTCCAATCCCTCATCCCCGGTCATGAGTACTGAAACGCTGCCGCTCACAAGCGAAAACGTGGAAAAGGTGCTGGATGAGCTCCGCCCATTCTTGATGGCCGATGGTGGCAACGTCGAGGTCGTGGAGATCGATGGGCCTGTGGTGAAAGTGCGTCTGCAGGGCGCCTGTGGCAGCTGCCCGAGCAGCACCATGACCCTCAAAATGGGGATTGAGCGCAAGATGCGCGAATCGATCCCTGAAGTGAGCGAGGTGGTGCAGGTGCTTTGAGAACCACTTCGTTGAAAGCCGAATAAATTTGGGCAGGTCAAGTCTGCTTAATGGTCACCGAGGAACAACTTGCAGCCCTCGATTTGACCCTCTGGCTTGGCTCGACAGATCGAGCAGCAGAAGCTGATTTCTCGACCCAAAGCACGATTTCTCGGCGCAACCACAAGGTTCTTGGTCGATTCGGAATTGAGCTGAAACGCACCAAGCGAGAGTTGGAGGTATCAGGCGACCTTCAGCTTCTGGATCTAGAACGCCAGGTGCACCAGATGGCTCGACTCAAACGTCGGTTACGCCTTCGTCTCCAGGCTCCCTTCTGGCTTCAGAACAGACACGGCGTTGTTCCACCCGAGGGCTGGACAATGAACCCGCAGCTAGCAGACCTCAGCTGCACAGATCCCGTGACGCTGTTGAGAGAGCACGTCCTGGACGCCTGCCTGGCCACGCCAACGCAGATTCCCGACGATCGCGACGATCTCTTCATCCTTGAGCTGCACAACCGCCCGATCGACCTCACGCTTCTGTGCAGGAACAATCAGAGCGAAAGCGACCTCGCGGATCGTTTCCAATGGAGCTTGGAGAAGGGCAATCTGCAGCTGAAGCTGATGCCCTTCCTTCCCGCCAGTTGTCGCGAGCGCTCCCAAGAGTGGTTTGAAGAGTTGCTCTCGATCAACCAGCCAGAGCGACACAAAACCTTGGCCCTGCGGCCATCAAGGCATTCGGGACAAAGCTTCCTGATGGCTTTTCTCACCCCAGAGATGCGAATGGCTCAACCACTGCCCTGGCAGGTGGATCAAAACTTCGAGCCGTACACCTACACAGAACACCTGGTGGTTTTGGCGCAACACGCCAATGAGCCGGCCGTGCTGGCCTTGCTAGAGAGCCTTCAGCAGCAAATCTGCCAATAAGAGCAAATCGGCCAATAAGACAGTGGAGTTCCAAGCAAAGCTGTTGCCTTGTTGATCGACGGTCATCACGCTCTACGGACAGCTCCGTAGAACGAAATCGCACCCATACACCGCTGGTTTTTGCCAGCTCAGCGGAATCTCCAGCAGATCCCTCGTGCCGGTGATGCCCTGCATCACAAAGAGCAGTGTTGCCAGCACCGACGCCGTGACATGCAAACGGCGCAGGCGAAGATCGCGCAGGATCTCTGGCCGGGCGCCAAGGGAAAACAGCATCAGTCCTGTGACGCCAACACCAGCCCAGTAATGCGATTGCCAGAAAGCAGGCGTCCAAGGGTTGTCAGAAAGGCGCCAGACCTCTGGCTGCGCTCCAAGGGTGAGAACTCCAAGCCAGGTGATGAGCGAGAACGCCAGGCGCAGGCCAGGAGCGCGACTGCGCCAGAGGGCCACCAAGCTCATCAGCGTGCCGAACAGAACCAGCATGAGCTGAATGGCACGGGGGGCACCTCCCGAGAAATCGGCGAGGGACGCCTTGGTGGCAATCACCACAGTGAGGGCCAGCAGCACCAACACCACCACTCCTGCCGCTAACCACCGACCCAAATCGGTATGACTACGGCCAACCGTTGGCGGAAGCTTGAGGTTGGTCTTCTGCCGGCGTGCCCTGGTCTGAAGACCGAGGCGCAACACCATGCCGATGAGGGGATAGATCAGAACCACAGCCAGACAAGGATGAAGAATCCAGAGCCAGTCCACTGCCGTCATGGCCAATCCGCGCAGGCTCTCGGACGCTAGCCATCAGCTTCAGTCATGACCTGGGAGTCAACGGCGTGATTCAAGAAGTGCAAAGAACGAACCGCCAACCACGACGTCATTCAGCCATCAAAAAAGTTTTAGCCATCAACCTGCGTGCAGACATCCCGGCAAGATCCACTCACAAGGGACGAGAAGAACTCAGCGATCCTGATCTGACGACCCAGACCATTGATGAGGCGACGACGATCATCACTGAAGGCCATTGGGCCGGCAGACCACACATCACTGCAGCAGGCACGATCAAACACGCCAAGAGCGACACCTGCCACCGAGAGCCATCACCCAAACAAGAGGCAAGACAGCAGCCCAGACCGAGCAATAAAGCAAAGAAAGCCAATCAAACTAGAAGCCCAAAATTAATCCTCACTCTTCCAAAGATAATATCCACCAAGAACCCCAGCTTTATTCGAATGGAGCTGAACATGTTCAGGCAGATCAACTTCCTTTAAAAGCTTGGCATTACCACCACCTAAATGCATGAGATCCCAATTCCAGATTGGCATGGTTTGCCGAATAACCTTTTTGACCCGCTTCACCCATTTCTCCTTGCCAATCAGCTCAAGAGCCTGTCGACCAACATAGTCTTCATAGGTCAAACCCTTCTTCAAAGGATGATGGGCGAGCTCAAGATTAGGCACCAAAACCCCATCAATAAAGAGCGCAGAACCCATTCCTGTACCCAACGTCAACACCATCTCCACTCCTTCGCCAGTGATGCAGCCATACCCCTGAACATCCGCATCATTGGCCACCTTGACAGGCTTATGGAGCAGCTGCTCGAGCTGCAAACCGAGCTCAGTACCTGGCCAATTCTCATCGAGATTGACAGCAGTCACAACCACACCAGCCCGAACGACCCCTGGAAATCCAACTGAAATCCTTGAGAAAACTGGCACGTCAAGCGTGAGCTCGACAAGGGCCTTCAAAACGGCATCAGGTGTTGCTGGATGGGGTGTCTCAACACGTTTCCGATCGCAAAGTGGAGCACCATTTGAGTCAAGAACAATCAGCTTCAGGCCTGTACCACCAATATCAACAGAGAGCGTATTTAGAGCTGAATCCATTGGACCCATGCTTGACAGCTCATCACATCATAGAGGCTTCAAGACAATGATTCAATCGTTTTGAAGTGGAAGACAAAGGCAGCAGAGACTACGCATCTTGCATGCAACCACACACGATCACTTATCAAGAAACAACAGGCTGACCAGTCGCTTGCAATAGTCACTGAGGACCACTCCAAACAGAAGAGGAATCGTGTCATCAGCAAGCATCATGGCGAAATTTAGATCAGTCCCATCTCAGGCGAGATGCATTCTGTCGCACATATCACCAGATCGATTCACACCGCTCAGCCCAGCAACCCCTAAACCAGAAGAGATCGCATTGAACTGATGCCTGTCAACCACGACGCCACCCGCTCCGAGAACGGCAGCGACGCACCAAGCGAGATGTACATGCTGCCGAAACCCGGTCACTACGTGATCGTCAACGAACACGGCAACCCCACAATCACAAACGACAAGCGATGGTGGATGGGCCAGGTCACCTGCGGCAGGCCAGAGCCAAACGCTCTGAAAGGCGAAACAAAGCTCGAGATTACCAACGTCACCGATGGAAGAACCAAACAGGTAAAAAGAGACCATATCATCCACATCCTTCACGATCTAGACCACATTCAGACGACAAGCTAAGTGAGCAAAAATGACAGGGATGGTCGCACTGATGATTATCGATTGCCAGATCAATCCAGCGCAGCAGCATATCTTTCAAGCGATGCCTAGCAAGCCACAAAGACATAAGGCCGGCTCTTGATTTAGACAGCAACCGGAACTGAGGAAACAGCCATGAATACCATCAATCAAAAGATCAGGCTGAACCATATCGATCAACAATCTCTAACTCTCCCAGCAGAATATTGCTTCTAACGAGAAGCCACGAAGCTGGGGCACCGAGCACAATTTGGTCCAACTTTGAGCTGAGGCTGATGCGGCATCGCCCCTAGCAGCAAGAGAGGAGAACAGAGGAAGGGACAGGTCATCCCTCCTCTGTTAACCGTTCACCAACGGAAGAGCCGTTTGAGCTCTTTCGTGGCGGAAGGTGCTGGAGAGACGCGACCGCCTCTCCTGAACCTTCTACTCAGCTGATTCGACTCCATCTGAGTTCGATGATTGTCCGCCATCAGCTGCGCAGATCGCGAAAGGGATGATGCATCGCTGAGTACCGAAAGGTGCTGTGGCCCATGTCCGGAGGCCTCCACAAAACGCACGCACACCATTCGAGTACAGGCGGATCCTCTTGCTTCCGTACGTCTCCATCAAAGTGCCAGCCTGGCTTGATCCAAATCTGAGCTTCAAGACTCGCCGGAACCGGCGGGATGACAGAACGCCATAGGCGGAGATTGTTTTAGCTCCAGAAACTGCACTGCAAAGCCGGGCAGATGCAGCGAATGGATTGGAAAGCAGGGGAGAGGATGCGACAACCAATCCCCCACTAACCAGGTCGGACCAAGGGAAGCCATTAAACCCTTGCCCACATCAAGTTTGAGTCAGAGCCCAAAAACAGACCGCATCAAAGAGACCCCTTGGAGCGATGAAAGGATCCTGGTGCCTGTCGCCGATGGACTGCGACTCAGCAGTGGGGCAAAAGATGGCACCAAACCATGAACACCACAGCCGTCGAGGTCCGAACACAGGACGCTGGAGGAAGGCAATGCCAGCTGGAGAGATGGGCATCTCACCGCGCAGGAGAGGGGCGGAGGATCTCAAGCAACACAAAACCAACGCGCAATGAGCACAGATACCCAGGCATAAGCTCACAAGAGAGCAGACACTGAAGGGGGGATCCGGCCCCACTCAGGAAGGGGTGTACGAGGGGTACACCCCTTTCTTGTCGTCAGGGACGGATCCAGGAATAGGTAAGAGACCTCATGCAAATGTTCCTAGGGCTACAGACAATGAATACAAGGGGACGTCGAGCACCCCTAACTGAAACCTGAAGGGTGGCTGTTGTGGGGCCGCCCTTTTTTGTGGCGCTGCCAGGGCTTGCGGATGATCCATCACCAACAATTTGTTTGGCAAAAAGAAAACTGATCAGCCAAAAAGGCAAAGGGAGCACCCACCTGGAGCGGAGACCCAACTGGTGACCCAGCCAACCAGCGAGGTGATCAATCCGACTCCGGAGCTATCCCTGTCATGGTCGTCAGCCCCGAAGCAAAGGGTGGATGAAGATCAGCTGCCTGCAGTCGACAATCAGTTGCAATCTTGTTGTGGGAGCTGTCACACACAATCAAGAGCTGCTCTGTGGCGAGAGAATCCAACGATTGGATGGTCCAGAAGAGTGGGAGGAGAAGAGCCTTGCTGAGGCCCAGCACTAGAGAGGATCAGAAGTGACCCTCGATTCAGTCTTCACCAACGCTTGAACGGGGATGCACAGAGCATTGAGGGGTCGTATCGTAGGGCCAAGCGGAAAGGCTGCTTCAGCAAATAATCCGAATGTCAACCCATCCAAAGCCAATACCAAAGAGGCTTATTGCACTTATTGACAAGGTGAGGAGACGCATTGCGTATGTTCCGGCGGTGAGTGACACGATCAATTCCATGAAGGAGTTAGGCATCAACCTGACAAACGATGCCAAAAAGAATGACTCGCCCCGTTCATGAGGCCGAAGAACTCTGCGGAAACAACAGCCACTCATCAACAGTGCTTGACCACAACACGGATCGCGCATGCACAGGCATGACACCTGGTGCACACACAATGGAGTGGGTCACAGCAGAGAAACAAACAGCGCCAAGCCAACAGAATCTCGAGCATGCCAATCCGCTCATTGACCCACTAGGCGAGCCTCCCTCCTGAAGAGAAGCCAGTTGCTCAACAGGGAATAGACGCTATAAATCGACAAATGGATGGTCGCCATGTTTATTACGGTCTTTGGTCAAAAAGGGGGAGTTGCCAAGACCTGCACGAGTGTTCACATAGCCGCAGGTCTTGCTAGCTCTTACCCATCGGTTGTTCTCGTCGATGCAGACCGCAACCGTTCTGCCAGCGCCTATGCCGCTCGAGGACTGCTTCAATTTGAAGTCGTACCGATTGAAGCTGCTGCAAAAGCCAGCCGCTATGCAGACGTCATTGTGACGGATGGTCAGGCAAGTAGCAGCAAAGAAGAGATCAAAAATCTTGTTGATGGCGCTGATGTCATCATTCTGCCGACAGCAGCACAAACTCGCTCACTAGAGCTCACTCTTGAGATGGCCGAACATTTAAAAGGTTTCAATGTGCCATTTGCCGCACTACTAGTCAAAGTCGACGCAAGGAAAAGCCAAGTCGCGAAAAAGATACGCCGCCAACTTGAGGAAGCAGATATCCCAGTTCTAAAAGCTCAGATTCCTCTTCTCAGCGCTTTTGAGAAAGCAGAGAATGCTGGAGTGACCGTCGACAAAGCAACAGCAAATTCAGGCAAATCAGACCCAAGACGAATGATTGGTTGGCACGCCTACCGAGTGGCCTGTGAGGAGATCAAAAAGCTAGTGCCTGAACGAGCAACCATCATTCCGATGCAACCCATTGGCTGGGACACAACGCTGATCGAGGAGAGAATCGCCGCCTGAAGCAGGCTGCTGAAAAGGTTGAGATGGTCGGAAGACTCAACAACAAGCCCGTTCCAGAGGGGAATAGAGACTTCTTGACCCTTCAACATTGAACGAAAGCAAGAACGGGATCTCTCCTCACAGACGTGTGTCGACAACGACAACAGAGAACAATGTCGGCGTCGCCGGCATCGAACAACGCAGAGGAAGTAAACCTGAGCCACCTACTCATGCCGACCACTCAGAAACCTCTGCTGTCTCAAGCAGAACCCCATGGCTGGCGATCCATTCACCATATTTGCCCATAAATTGACCTGCCGCACCCTCTGGGTGCTGGTGGATGATCATGATTTCCGAGGGATCTGTTGTACTGACACCACGAAACAAAGGCTTGATTCCGAATTCAAAATGACGCTCGGCCGCCAGCTCGCTGTCAAAATCTTTCGCCCACTGCGAGAAAGGTACGTTGATTTTGACTTTGATCACGCTGGTGACAGACATGCAATGCATCCATTCGTTTCACAAAGGATGCCGCTATCCAGGCCAGGCCCGCAAGAGACGATCAGGGCATCAAATTCAACACTGACACCCTTGAGCTGCAACGGTCAAAGACCGCCATGCTCTTAGGCGGCCGTGCCTAGGGATGGCCTAGGGGGGAGCTGCTTTGCCAGACGGATTGGGAGCAGCGCGATTGTAAAGACAAGCAATGGCAGATAAAGCCAATCCGGACCTTGCTTCACATGCTTGATATACGTGAACAGAAAAACCGTCCAAAGCCAATAACTACCAGTTAAATGAAGCCTTTTCCAACTTTTCATTCCCATCCAATGCTGGGCCCGATCACTTGAGGTCACTGCCATTAGAAAAACAAAACCATAACCAATTCCTCCAAATACCCACTGCCCCATGGACTGCCGACTCAAGAAAGGTTCAGGGAAGGCCAAGGACATCGAGAGAATCAAGGCGAGGTGAATGAAATGAGACGAAGCAAAACCCAAACCAATCCAACGCCTATTCAGCAATGTCCAAGTTGTAAGAGGTACCCTCCAAAGGCGGTGAAGACTAGACGCGGTGAAGGCAACAGAAAAGAGCAGCAAAGAGCAACGGCCCGTGGCATCAATCCCGCTCGTGATGGTTGTCGGGCTCCAGCCAGACAAGCCAAACAGAATTAATAAGGCCAGAAGGATCAGACCAGCAATCCAAGCAGTAATCGCCCAACCCTCAAGCTTCATCACTCAAGCAAAAACCCATCTTGATCAAGGAGAAAGGCAGAGACCACTTGGCGTAACACATGCTCATAGCAGAGCCTCATTAGGCTCAGGCCCAGTCAATGCAACGTCAAAGGCAAAGGCAAAGCCAAACTCCATTGCAATGATTTTTTCAGCGTCTGTGATCGCGAACCTCGATGTTGATCAGACACAATCCAGGTTGATCAGAGCATCAACAGCCACAACAACCCAAATCAAACAATCGCTTGGCAAAACGAGGGGATGAGCCCTTTGCAGTCCCCTCCCGGTTGGGCCATGCCTACACCGCTGGGGAATGAAGACTCGACGAAGACTTCAGCGTCCATCCAGAAAGATCGATGGATTCAGCATGGACGGAACGAACAGAGCCATGACGCGAGGGGCCACCCAGTTCCATCCCCTTGTGGTGGCCCCTTTCCCCTTTGCAATGGGTCAGGCGGAGTCCATAGCGCCTCTTGCCCACGCAGATGGGTTGCATTGGCAGACCGCGAGCGTCTTCGACAACTCAAGAAAAAGCCCTGGTGTTCGACCCAGGGCTCCGTCTCATGACGTGACTTTGTTCTAACAGGTCGCGTAAGTATTAATACGTACGGCTTGTACGACCGAGTGGTTCGGCCTCGTCATCCTTTATGGGCGTGATGGGATGGGCCTGGATAGACGGGACGGTTCAAAAGCTTCGGTTGCTTCGGGGCTATCTGCGGCTTGGCTTGTTCTGCTCTTTGGTTTCCGAAAGGCATAGCACCAGAAGCGGTTGGACTGGGTCTAGCCCTGGTTGTTGGTCGTGAGCAACCGTTCTCTTGCTCAACGTGCCACCGAGGCAGCGGAACGGCGTCTTGTGCGCAGCCAGTACTGCTTGTAAATAGCGGTTGCTGCATGCAGCACATCACCATGGATGCGCGCTTGAGTGGGTCGATGACCTGACGTTCGTGCTGACGTCTTTTGCCAAGAGCTGAGTGATGGCTGAACAGCAACCAGTCACGCCAATGACCGCTTTGAGGCTGGATCAAGACGGACGGCTCACCTACATGGCCGAGGACGGCAGCCGGCGCGTCATTGTTGGAGATGCAGAGCTTTTCGAGCGCCTGCAACAGCTCAATCAAGAAGAAGGTGATGAGCCACCTCAGGGCACCCAGCTGCGTTGACAGGGTTGTTGCAGGGTCAACTGTCGCCGGAAGTTCAAGAACTGATCTGAGCCTGAGGCAGCGCATCAAGCGCTCTCAGCCCAGCCACTGACTGGTGTTTGCGCTGTTGTGAGCAAGCTCACAGCACTGCTTGAGTCAGATCAGCAGGTCAGCTGGTGATTCCGGAGATGGTGAATGCATCGGAGGGAGCGATCCCACCTCACGCATCACCCCCATCAGAGCAATGACCATGATCAAAACCATCGCCGCCGCTGCTGCCTCCCTCGCCGCTGGTGCCACCTTGATGAGCGTTGCAGGCCCTGCAGCACAAGCCAATCCCTACAACACCTTTGGCCGTGCTGGCGGCTGTGATTCAGTCGCCCTTGGTGGTCGTGGCCCTAATGGTGGTGGATTCATCGCTGGCCGTGACTGCGGCGATCACCGCGACTGGGCCTCACGGGAAGCACGCCGCAATCGCCAGCACGACACCCAAACCCAACTGATTGGTCTTGGTGGTGGCCTGCTGGGCCAAATCATCAACGGCAGCCAGCAGCGTCAACAAGCTGCTTCTGTCTCGTCCTCTGAACTGGCTCTGCTCAGGCAGCAGCAAGAGATCGAGCTGCTCAAGATGCAACTGCAGATGCGGCAACAGCCTGGCTACGGCTACCAGACGGTGAACTACGCCCCTGCGCCTCAGGCTCCTGTGTATCACCAGCCTGCTTATGGCTATCAGCAGCAGAGCAGCTACCAGCAGCACTCCGGTTACGTGCAGCAGCCCCGCTACGGCTACTGATCAGACCGCCGGGGAGCCTGATGCCTGCGGGCTGAAAGCAATACAACACCAAGGATTGGAAAAGCAGGGCAGTCAGTGGAGGTGAGGACTGATCCATCCCCCGGCACAACACCACAAAGCCCCGCCACAAGCGGGGTTTTGTGGTGTTTGTTCAATCACATCGATAGAGCCGCTAACAAGCTGCCAATGCCTGGCATCGCTATGAAGACAGGGACAGGTGCTGATGTCTCCTGAAGCGGCCTTAGACATCTCTGGGGGGAGGTGTCGGCAAACCACCTAGGCCAAGATCTTGACCAACAATCCTCAAGCAATGCTGAGAGATCTCTGCCCAGCACTCTCCAATAAGACCTACTTCAACTACGGCGGACAAGGGCCGCTTCCCACACCCGCGTTAGAGGCCATCAGCCTCAGCTGGCAGCGGATCCAGCAGCTTGGCCCTTTCACCACAGAGGTGTGGCCTTTTATTAGCCGCGAGGTGAATAGCACCCGCGCATTGCTGGCTCAGCTTTGCGGGGTTGCACCCCATCGTCTTGCCCTCAGTGAAAACGTCACCACTGGTTGTGTTCTTCCGCTTTGGGGGCTGCCCTTCGATCCAGGCGATCGTCTGCTCATCAGCGACTGCGAACATCCGGGCGTGGTGGCGGCCTGCCATGAGCTGGCCCGGCGCCAACAGCTGCAGATCGACACCTTGCCGGCAAAACAGATCCGTGGGGGCCGAGATCACCAGTCCGAAACCGAAACGGCTGTGCTGAAGGCTCTGGAACAGAGCATGCACCCGAACACCCGCCTCGTGGTGCTCTCCCATCTGCTCTGGAACACAGGCCAGCTGATGCCGATCGAAGCGGTGGCAGCACAACTGCAAAACCAATCACGGCCTCCGTACCTCTTAGTGGATGCCGCCCAGTCGATGGGGCAGATTCCCGTCAAGGCTGCTGCTAAGGCGGCCGACATCTATGCCTTTACAGGCCATAAATGGGCCTGCGGCCCGGAAGGGCTGGGCGGCGTCGCCCTGTCCGAACGGGTGCTAGGCGAAGCCAGCCCCACTCTGATCGGTTGGCGCAGCTTGCAAGATGAAAGCAGAGCCGTTCTGGGTGATCCGGACCCCTTCCACCACGACAGCCGCCGCTTTGAAGTGGCCACCAGCTGCGTCCCTCTGCTGGCAGGACTGCGGACATCACTTGAAGTCCTGGAACGAGAGGGAAGCGCTCAGCAACGCCTGGAGCGGATCCAGGCGCTGAGCGGGCAGCTTTGGCAAGAGCTCATGGCCATGCCCACAGTGACCCCGTTGCTCGAGGGGCCCCCACCAGCAGGACTGGTGAGCTTCAGCCTGAACGGTGAGTCAGCGACGAGCACACCGGCCGAACTCGTGAAACGCCTTGGGAATGAGGGGATCTGGATCCGCGATCTGGCCGATCCCTCCTGTCTACGGGCCTGCACCCACGTCTGTACCCAGGCCAGCGAGCTGACAAACCTGGTTCAGGCCCTCGATCAGTGCATCACCAAAACCACGCAATCATCAACGCCTGAAGCGGATCGAACAGACCGGACAGTCCCATCAGACTGAGTCCTACGCATCACACCAGCCATGCTCTGGATCCTCGTCGCACTCTGTGTGTTCACCATCGGCAGCTGCCACTGGCTGGCGGCCCTGATCTCGAAACAGCCCACCCCAATCCAGATCCGATGGGCCTCTGTGGGTGGAGGTGCAGGTCTGGCCTACGTGTTCATCCACCTGCTTCCGGAACTCGCCAGTGGAGGGCAGACGATCAGTGACGCAGCAGGGATGCAGAGCTTTGTACCGAGCGCGATGACTGAAAGCTTGCTTTTTCTTGTCGCGCTGGTTGGTGTGCTGATCCCATACACGCTCAATGTGATCAGCAAGCAACACCCCAAGAGCACGCAATGGACCGGGGCAGCACGCCTCCTCACCTTTGCACTGATTAGTTATCTCTACGCCTATTCACTACCGTCGCTGCTCAGCACAGGCATCAGCTACGGCCTGCTCTTCACCATTGCCATCAGTGCCCATGTGCTGCTCGCCGATCGCACCTTGGCAGCTGAGCACCCGGTGACATTCCGACGCCGCTTGCGCTGGATTGGCAGCGCCGCACTACTTCTGGGGAGCCTGCATGCCGCAGTCCTCCATCCCGTCTCGGATCTCACCTTGGCAATCGCCACAGCCTTTGTCGGTGGCGGGTTACTGATCAGTGTGTTCCGGGAGGAGCTTCCCGACGCCGGTCAGTCACGTCTGCTCTGGTTTTCACTCGGACTGTTCAGCATGGGGGGCTTATTGCTGATTGCGACAGGCCACGGCACACCGATCCATCATTGAACGAGTCATCCCAACAGAAGAGATCCCAACCCATCAGCCTCCAACTCGACGGCGCAAAGCGATCTCTGCCTGCTCACGGTCATCGAAGTGCACCTTGCTGGTGCCGAGGATTTGATAGTCCTCATGGCCTTTGCCGGCAATCAACACGAGGTCATCTGGACCCGCCACCTCAATGGCTGCAGCGATCGCTGCAGCCCGATCGCACTCCACTGTCAGCGATGTTCCCGCCGGGATCCCCGCCACCACGTCCTCCAGGATCCGTTGAGGGTTCTCCGTGCGTGGATTGTCGGAGGTCACCACCACGCGATTGGCCAACTCAGCGGCAACGGCCGCCATCTGGGGACGCTTGCCTCGATCGCGATCACCTCCGCAGCCAAACACGCAGACCAGCGCTCCGGTCACAAACGGCCGGCAGGCAGCCAGGGCATTACGCAGCCCATCGGGCGTATGGGCATAGTCCACCACAACCGACGGCAGCAGGCTCATGGCCTGATCAGACGGCACCATCACCCGTTCCATCCGCCCAGGCACCCCCTTGAAGCAGCTCGCCGCCTTCAGCAGCAACGGCAGGGGCAACCCGTGCTGCACCAGCACCCCCACGGCCTGGAGCAGGTTCATCAGATTGAAATCACCCACAAGTGGAGACAGGAAGTCGGCGCTGCCCACCGGTGTGACGATCGTGCCAGAGACGCCCGAGGCAGTGAGGTTGAGATCCGTCATCGTCAGCTCAACAGTCTCAGGCTGGCGATCAGGCTTGAGCGAGCAGCGCCAACAGCGTTCACCAAGCTGCTGCGCCAACCTTTGCCCCCAAGGGTCATCGATGTTGACCACAGCGCATGCACCATCACCCACGAGTAACGGTTCGCTGAACAACCTCGCTTTGGCATCGAAATAGGCCTCCATCGTCGGGTGGTAATCGAGATGGTCCTGGGTGAGGTTTGTGAACACCGCCGCAGAGAACTGACAACCCGCAACCCTTCCTTGCTCGAGAGCATGGGAACTCACTTCCATGGCTGCCAACTGGGTGCCACCAGACACCGCTTCTGCCAGCTGAGCCTGGAGCCGATCTGCAAAGGCTGTGGTGTGAGTCGAGGTGATGCTGTGCCCAGGCCAGCGGTTCACCAACGTGCCGAACAGGGCAACAGGGATGCTGATCTGCTTGCAGAGATGCTCAATCAGATGGGTGGTGGTGGTTTTGCCATTGGTTCCAGTGACACCGATCAGGGTCATCCGCCCCGAGGGGTGCTGCCAAAACGCTGCCGCTAATGCCCCGGCCCAGGCCGCCACTGGATCGGGCACCACCACAACTGGATCCATCCGACCAGGTGGATCGGCCGCCGCCGCCGCCGGACCGATCACCGCAGCGACAGCGCCTGCCTCCAATGTCTGACGCCAGAACGAGCCACCATCCACCCTCTCGCCAGGGAGACCGAGAAAAAGGCTGCCAGCTCCGGCACAGCGTGAATCACAGGTCAGAGCCTTGATCGGCGCATTAGGCAAGCCTTCAGCCAGAGGCAAACCGACTGCATTGAGCAGCGAATGGAGTGTCTGAGCCATTAGCCGACCACCCTCAGTGGTGCAGTTCTAATCCGATCCAAGCGCGCTGGAGCAGGCCCGTTGTAACCAGGCGTACAAACCATCACCCTGAAGTCTTGGTGAGACTCGCGGTAGGGCGATGGAGGCGAAAGCCAACACAGGCACTTCGAGGTCATAGCGAGCCTTCAGAACAGGATCGGTACCCGGCGCATCGATATCGATGACTTCAAGCACCAGAGGCGGTTCGAGAGTGCCGAGATCCAAGCTCCGTAGACGTTGCTCCAGGCCCTCGCACAAACAGCAACCCTGGCGGCTGTAAAGCATCAGCTGCTGGGATTCAGTCAGGGACGGGGTCACAGCCGCAGGGGGTGAAGGGATGGCAACGCAACAACCGGCGCAGTGTGAGCCAGCCTCCTCGCCAGGGGCCATGGCGCTGGATCGCCTCCAGACCGTAGGCGCTGCAGCTGGGGATAAAGCGGCAACGAGGCCCAAAGAAGGGAGAGAACCAGCGACGATAAAAATTGATCAGTGCCAGCATCACCGCTGCAAGGGCGCGGTTAAAAGTGGCGGCAGGGCCGCCAGATAAGATTGTTGATTCGTGCGTCACAAGCCGCTGCGCAAGCCACAAGCCCAGCATGCCTGCTCAGACGCCCGATCGTTCCACGACACACCACTCCCTATGTCTCGTTACCGCGGCCCTCGCCTGAGGATCACGCGGCGCTTGGGAGACCTTCCCGGTCTCACCCGGAAGGCCGCAAAGCGGTCCTATCCCCCTGGTCAGCACGGCCAAGCCCGTCGCAAGCGCTCTGAATACGCAATCCGTCTCGAAGAGAAGCAGAAGCTTCGCTTCAACTACGGCGTCTCCGAACGTCAGCTCGTGCGTTATGTGAAGAAAGCGCGCGCCCAGGACGGTTCCACCGGAACCAACCTGCTCAAGCTGCTCGAGAACCGCCTCGACAACGTTTGTTTCCGTCTCGGCTTCGGCCCCACCGTGCCAGGCGCCCGTCAACTGGTGAACCACGGCCACGTGACCGTGAACGGTCGCGTCACCGACATCGCCAGCTACCAGTGCAAACCCGGTGATGTGATCACCGTCCGTGAGCGCAAGTGCAGCAAGAAACTGGCTGAGGCAAACCTGGAATTCCCTGGCCTCGCCAACGTGCCGCCCCACCTCGAACTCGATAAGAGCAAGCTCAGCGCGAAGATCGTTGGTCGCTGCGAGCGCGAGTGGGTCGCACTTGAGATTAACGAATTGCTGGTGGTGGAATACTACTCACGCAAAGTGTAAGTTTCTTCGACAAGCAAGGGGCTGGAGATTGTCCGGCTCCCTACTCAACCTTAGAAGCCAACTCTTGCAAACCGTTTTTATCAACGGCTTGCAAGAGTTTTTTTCATGCGAATGATCCAGAAAGCCACGATTTCGCGACACATCAGGGCATCAACTTTCCAGACACGCCCAAAGATGCCAACCCGAACGCACGAAGAACACTTGGGCTCAAACCATTCAGGGCCGATCAAATCGGGCCAAGTTGAGAACTAATCAAGACGCTATCTCCATAGAGGATTGATTGCATCAATCCAACCCGCTACACGCTCTTCCCTAACCCTTGATACTCATTGCACAACAAGGGAAGAGGCGCCTTCTCAACGGAGACACATCCTCGATCAGGATGAAACCAAATTAAGCAATACAAGAGCACCAAACAACCAGGCCAGCGTTGCACCCAACTTTCGCAAGGTCATCGACAGCACCGGAGAATGAGAACGCGATTAAAACCCCTCCCAACCCTCCTGACCAATGCCATCCAGTCCATGCAAAACATGTGAAACCTGATCCGCATTCACCCAACGGATCGCCCCATCATCCACATCTGCGACCTGGAACGATCGATTCAGCTTTGAATCCTTCAGACCTCCCTCACAAAACAACACTTGCCCCATCCACCAACCCGTATCTGTCGGAATCGAGTGGTTGCGGCTCTCGTTGACAATGACGAACTGCCCAGGCTTTACACGCAAGAAAAGCGGAGCAGCGTTGACAACATTTGAAGGGGGAATCCCTCCTGCACGATGCGCACTCATTGACCAATCCGTATTAGTACTTACGTTCTAGCCCTGGCGGCGTTGTGGATGCAATGAGTCAAAGCACCTCAAAAATCGTGACCCCAGACTGCACAGGGAAGCCCCTCAACAAAGGCTGGGGCGGTGAAGGTCCATGGCGATGGTTTCACCGCAAGGGATGGCGGTCTGACCGTTTCTTAGCCTGCAGCCTCAGAGGCGTGGCAGAACGCGTCATCCCCAACTGACCCGTGGCAAACGACTTCTCTTCCAGACCGCAACCCGCGGCAGCGACCCGTGCCATTCACCACGGCGAGAGCTTTGCCAGCGAAACCGGCACGGTGATGCCACCGATTTACACCTCATCCACGTTTGCCCACGGCAACCCAGGCGGGTTCGACTACACCCGCTCAGGCAATCCCAATTTCAGGATTTTGGAAGGGGTGCTGGCCTCCATTGAGGAATGCAGCCACGCCACCGTGTTCGGCTCTGGGGTGAGCGCCATCACAGCAATCGCCTCCTCTCTCAGCCAGGGCGACCTCGTGCTCTGCGAGGAGAACCTGTATGGCTGCACCGTGCGCTTGTTCGAGCAGGTCTTCGCCAAATTCGGCGTGGAGACTGAATGGATCGATTTCACCAATTCTGCTGCGCCAACCACGATCGCCGCCCGTCAACCAGCGATGGTCTGGCTGGAAAGTCCAACCAACCCCCTGCTCAAAGTGATCGACCTGGAGGCGGTCTGCGCAGCCGCCCATTCCGCAGCTGTGCCAGTGGTGGTCGACAACACCTTTGCCACTCCCCTGGTGCAGCGCCCCCTGCAACTGGGGGCCACCCTCTCCCTCACGAGCACCACGAAATACATCAATGGGCATTCCGACGCCCTCGGTGGAGTCGTTTGCTGCGACGACGCTGAATGGCAGCAGAAGATGCTGTTCGCCCAGAAAGCGCTGGGGCTGATGCCCTCCCCCTTTGACTGCTGGCTAATCACGCGAGGGCTCAAGACCCTTCCTCTGCGCTTACGCCAACAAATGGCCAATGCTTCCGCGGTGGCGAACCATCTCGCCCGTCACCCTGCGGTGGCCTGGGTGCGCTACCCGCTTCGGACGGACCATCCCCAACACGCTGTGGCCAGTCGTCAGATGAGCGGTGGTGGCGCGATCGTGACCATCGGCTTGAACGCCAGCCGCGACCAGGCCTATGCCGTCTGCAAGGCCCTGCATTGGTTCACGATGGCCGAAAGCCTGGGAGGAGTGGAAAGCCTGATCTGTCATCCAGCCACCATGACCCACGCAGCAGTGGCGACCACGGTCAAAGAGAAACTAGGAATCAGCGACGGCCTGGTTCGTCTCTCGCTGGGTTGTGAAGACGAAGCGGATCTCATCGCCGACCTCGACCAAGCCCTTTCTCTGCTGCCGTGAGCATCCGCGATCTTCTCATCGACCCCTGTTGGCAGGGGCATGACCTGGGCCAGCCCCTACCCGACAGCACGCATGCCGTCTCGGTGGCTCTACCCCGATGGAGCGACGTGATCGCCTACGAGGAGAACGATCCCGCCTGTCGCAACCAACTAAAAGCGGTCTATCCCCGCTTCGGGTTCCACCCTCTGGTGGCAGAACTGGCCCGCACAGCCCTGAGACAGTTCGATGCACCAGCTGACAGCCAAGCCTGGCCGTATCCCACAGCCGCGGCAGCCAAGGCCGCTCGGGAGCACTGCCTGCGCTGCCAGCCAAACGCTTGGGCCTCCATCGCGGTCGTCAACGGCCTGCCCTGCCTGATCACCGATTCCGCCGCCAGCCCTTCAGCGAAGGCCTTCTGGCAGCACGCTGGCCTGGGAGCAAGCTCCCGTCAGGCAGCGATAGCCCTGGGCCATGAAGCGTCGCCAGCCCAAAGCGCTGGGGATCAGGCCCGTTGGCGTATTCAGGAACGACTGGCTGCGATCTATGGCTGCCCTCAGGGTCAGATCAGCCTGCATCCTTCTGGCATGGCCGCGCTCCACAGTGCCCTGAAGCTGGTCGCCACACTCCATCCAGGCCGTCCCACCCTCCAGGTGGGCTTCCCTTATGTCGATGTGCTCAAGCTGCCCCAGGTTGTGTTTGCCGGCGCCGAGCTGCTCACCGACAGCTCCCCTGAGGCGGTTGCCGCCAGTCTTGACCGCCTCAACCCTGCAGCAGTCGTCGTGGAGTTGCCTAGCAACCCCCTGCTGCAGTGCGTTGATTTGATCACCGTGGCTGAACTGGCCCATCAGCGCGGTATCCCTGTGATTGCTGACGACACGATCGGCTCCGGGCTCAACATCGACGCGCTTCCCTTCTCTGACCTGGTCTTCAGTTCCCTGACCAAAAGCTTCTCCGGCAGGGGAGATGTGCTTGCCGGCACTCTGGTAGTGAGCCCTAGCTCCCCCTGGCGAGACACGTTTTGCAGCGAATTAAGCTTCGCCCCATCAGGCCTCGGCGATGCCGACGCCATTTGCCTGGAGGAGGCGAGCCGTGACGTCCACGCCCGGATCCCACGCCTCAATGCACACTGCAGTGCCCTCGTGGAACGGCTAAGAGGACACCCCGCCATCAAACAGGTTTTGCATCCTGACCGCTGCCCCACCTTTCAGGCTCTGATGCGCAGCGGTGCAGGCCATGGATGCCTGCTCTCGTTTGAACTGCATGGCGGAACCCCTAAAGCCCAATGCGTCTATGACGCTTTGGCTGTCTCCAAGGGGCCGAGCCTGGGCACCCATTTCACGCTGTGCTGCCCCTACGTTCTGCTAGCCCACTACGACGAACTGGATTGGGCCGCGTCCTGTGGCGTTCCCTCTCACCTGCTGCGGGTCTCTGTCGGCCTGGAAGATCCGGATCAGCTTTGGCAGCGGTTTGAACGCGCTTTGGCGACTAAGCACGACAACGCTCTCTGATCAACCCTGGCTTGGATTGGAGCAGAACCGAAGGAGAGTGCCCTCGCCGTTGCGTGGTGAAGCCATCGCCTTGTCAAAGTCTGAACAAGGCCTTAAAGCCAGAGCCCTAACGGGTTGATCTCACTAAGTTGACGGACCTGGGCATCCTGCGTACCCCTCCATGTCTCGCGTTTACGCCGATAACAGCCAAGCCATCGGCAACACCCCTCTGGTTCGTCTCAACAATGTGACCAAGGGCTGCAAGGCCACCGTGCTGGCCAAGATCGAAGGCCGCAATCCCGCTTACAGCGTCAAATGCCGGATCGGCGCCAACATGATCTGGGACGCTGAAAAAAGCGGCGCTCTCACGGCAGACAAGACCATCGTCGAGCCGACATCTGGCAACACCGGCATCGCCTTGGCTTACACCGCAGCAGCGCGTGGGTACAAGCTGATCCTGACCATGCCCGAGTCGATGTCGATCGAACGTCGCCGTGTGATGGCCGTCCTCGGTGCCGAGATCATTCTCACCGAAGCTGCGAAGGGCATGCCGGGCGCCATTGCCAAGGCCAAGGAAATCGCCGAGAGCGATCCGGCCAAATACTTCATGCCTGGTCAGTTCGAAAATCCGGCCAACCCCCAGATCCACGAGAAAACGACTGGGCCTGAGATCTGGAACGACTGCGACGGCGCCATCGATGTGCTTGTAGCTGGCGTCGGCACGGGCGGCACGATCACCGGCGTCTCTCGCTACATCAAGAACGAAGCGGGTAAGGCGATTGAATCCGTCGCTGTCGAACCAAGCCACAGCCCCGTGATCACCCAGACGATGAATGGGGAAGACATCAAGCCCGGTCCTCACAAGATCCAGGGTATCGGCGCTGGCTTCATCCCCAAAAATCTCGACCTCTCCGTTGTCGACAAGGTGGAGCAGGTGACCAACGATGAATCGGTGGAGATGGCACTACGCCTGGCCAAGGAAGAAGGGCTTCTGGTGGGCATCTCCTGCGGTGCCGCAGCCGCAGCCGCCATTCGCCTCGCCCAGCAGGATGCCTATGCAGGTAAAACCATCGTTGTGGTGCTCCCCGACCTGGCTGAGCGTTACCTGTCCTCAGTGATGTTCGCTGACGTCCCAGCAGGCATCATCGAACAACCGGTCCCGGCCTGATTCAGGCAAGCTTTCGAACAATCCCGTGCAGTCGCACGGGGTTTTTTATTGTCTACATGTCAGCGGCAAGGCCGTGCGGTCTCAAGCACCGCCTCCGGGGGGATCCACATGGCATCCCCGTAGGAATAAAAGCGGTAGTTGTGTTCAATCGCGCAGGCATAAAGCCCTAACAAACGCTCACGACCGATCAGAGCACTCACCAAAAGCAGCAACGAGCTTTTGGGCAAATGGAAGTTGGTGAGCAGACCCTGCACCACAGCGAAGCGATAGCCGGGCTGGATCACCAGATCCACTGGACCCTTTAACGGCTGCAGACGACCGCCCCCAGCCTGCGCAGCACCTTCAAGGGCACGCACACTGGTCGTCCCAACTGCGATCACCTTGCCGCCGCGTTGACGGCAGGCGTCTACGGCCTTCACCACCTCCGCCTTCACCTCCACCCATTCGCTGTGGAGCGTCAGCTGCGTGAGATCCTCGGTTTCAACCGGGCGAAACGTCCCCAGCCCCACATGCAGGGTGACTCGCGCAATCTCCACGCCCCGTGCCTGCAAGGCCGCCAACAGTTCATCGCTGAGATGCAAACCCGCCGTTGGTGCAGCGACCGCTCCCGGGCGGGAGGCGTAACGCGTTTGATAGCGCGTTTGGTCATCGGCATCGTGTCGAGAGATATAGGGAGGAAGAGGCACTTCGCCAAAACGCTCCAGCACCCCCTCAATCTCCAGGGCATCATCACAGCCAGCTGGGAACTGAATCAGTCTTCCCCCTGTCGCGGCATCAGTCGAAAGCACCTGCAACGACAGCGGTTCCTGCTCCAACCCTTCAAGCCAGAGCTGATCACCAGGCCGCAACTTCTTGGCTGGTCTTGCCAGACACAGCCACTGCCCATCCCCCCGGGGTTCCAGCACCAACAGTTCCGCCAAGCCACCGCCGGCGCGACGCACCCGCAGGCGAGCTTTGAGCACCCGCGTGTCATTGACAACCAGGAGATCACCAGGCTGCAACGCCTGCTGCCAGTCCCAGACCTGTTGATGGCGGGCCTTCTCCAGGGTGGCGTCCATGGGCGGCACCATGAGCAGGCGAGCCGCATGGCGAGGCTGCGCAGGCACCTGGGCAATGCACTCCTGCGGCAAGGTGTAGTCGTAAGAACGGAGCTGACGATCCCTGGAATCGGGCACAGATGCCTGTTGCACGGTCATTGCCCATGCTGCCGAATGGCAAGGACGCGCAGGTGCCGGTGGCGTCAATCCACCGGCTGCACAGGCTCCAGTGAAGTGCGCACCACGGAGAACACGTGCGTGCCCTGGGCCGAGAGCGCCCGATACAAGTAGAGAGCCCTCTGGTTGAGCAAAAAGCGATCGAGCAGATTGTCGGGCACAGCTACCGGCATCACAACAGTGGTTCTTCGCTCAGGATGGGTCGTCTCCTGATCGCGAACAAAAGCACAAAACGGCTGAATCACCGAGCTGTAGGGGCTGACCAAAAGCTTGAGCTGTAGATCACCGTTATCCGCTCCCACCAAGCGATCCCAATCAAGGCTGATCTGGCCGGGATCATCCCGATCCCCAACCACCATCACGGCCGTGACCTGTTCAGCGATCGAGCAGGCATACAGCACCGCCTCAAGGGTTGCGCGTGTCAGCCCCCCCATCCAAACAATCGCCTGATGCTGCACAGGCGATGGCAAAGGCGCTAGATAGAGAGGCTCAATCAGCGAATCCGGCACCAAGGCAGCAGTCACTTCCCGGTGACGCCGACGAATCGCCGCGAGAGCCCAAACCAGGAGAGGGATCGCGATCACGACCGTCCAGGCCCCTTCCCAGAACTTGCTGATGATGATCACCACCAACACCACAAATGTGGCGCTGGCACCAAGGGCATTCATCAGCATCCGGCCCTGCCAGCCCTCACCACGCTGACGCCACCAACGCAAAACCAAGCCCAGCTGAGAGAGGGTGAAGGCTGTGAACACGCCCAGGGCATACAAATTCACCGCCACGGTTGTGTCTCCTTGGCACACCCAAATGATCAGAGCCGTGCCAGCCAACAACACACCGATGCCGTTTTGATAGACCAGCCGATCGCCGAGCCACGCCATCTGACGGGGCAAGCAACGATCATCAGCCAACATTGCCGCCAAGCGGGGAAAGCCTGAAAACGCTGTATTGGCGGCCAGCACGAGAATCAACAGGGTGGAGATCTGCAGGCCCCATAGCAGCGGAGTGCCAGGCCCAAACACCTTGGCCCCGATCTGGGCCAGCACCGTGACGTTGGGGTCCGGGGCGATGCCGTAAAGGAACCCCATTCCACTCACGGAGAAGACCATCAACGCCAACAGTCCTCCCATCACCAGCAAGGTCTGCCTGGCATTGACGGGAGCGGGTTCGCGGAACACTTGCACGCCATTGGCGATGGCCTCGATACCGGTCATGGCTGAACAACCGGAGCTGAAAGCACGCAGGATCAAGAACAGCCCCAAGGGTTCCATGCTCGTGACCAGGGGCGGTGGATCAGGGCGAAAGCCGTGATGAGCCACAAGATCGTGCAATCCCACCAGGGTGAGCAGCGCGATCATCACCACAAACGCGTAGGTCGGCAGGGCAAAGATGCGCCCCGCTTCCCGCAAGCCCCTCAGATTCGCCCAGCCCACCAGTGACAGCAGCAGCAGCGTGAGCGCCACCTCATGGTGAAGCAGCGAAGGGATCAAGGAGCTGATCGCCTGACCGGCCGCCATCAAGCTCACTGCCGCGGTGAGGGTGTAGTCGATCAGCAGCGCCGCCGCCGCCACCAGGCCAACATTGCGTCCGAGGTTGTCACGGGCCACCACATACGAGCCTCCACCCTGGGGATAGGCAGCAATCACCTGCCGATAGGAGAGCACCACAATGGCGATCAGCAGGATGATCGCCACGGTGATTGGCAACGACAAGCTGAGAGCCTGGCTGCCGGCAAGAATCAGAACGCCGAGGGCCGCCTCCGTGGCATAAGCCACCGATGACAAAGCATCGGAGGAGAGGATCGGTAGTGCCTGCAGCTTGGGCAGGCGCTCATGGGCTGCCCTGGCCTTGGGGAGCGGCTGACCCAGCAGAACTGACAACAGATTCATGGAGCAAAGCGATGCTCACCTCCCCCTCACCATGGAGCGTGGATTCGATCGAGGCCTCGCCGCGATCGAATCCAAGGCAGATCAGACGGCCAGGCTCTCCGGACGGGTCTCGATTAATTCAGCCAGATCCTTCAGGAAGGCGGCACCGTCTGCGCCATAAATCACACGGTGATCAGCGGTGAGGTTCACCTGCATCTGACGCTTGACAGAGATCGAACCGTCCTTGCCGGCTACCACCGTGGGGCGAGAAGCGGCGACAGCCAGGATCGCACCGGTGCCAGGAGGAAGGATCGCATCAAAACGATCCACCCCAAACATGCCCAGGTTGGACAACGTGAAAGTGCCGGTGCTGTACTCCTCAGGTTGCAGTTGCTTGCTGCGAGAACGCTTCACCAGATCTGCCCACTGGCGAGACATCTCATACAGATCAGTGCGGTCGGCCTGTCGCAGGACTGGTGTGATCAAACCTCCGTCCTCCATGGCGACGGCCACCGCCACGTTCACATCGGCGGGATACGCCATCCCAGCCGCAGTGGTGGCTGCATTCACCTGGGGATGACGGGCCAAGGTCACGGCCACCGCCTTGGCCAGCAGCGCCGTCATCGTCACGCCCTTGGGCTTCACTTGTTTGTAAAAAACATCCAACTTGTCCGTGGTGATCGTGTATCCAACGCGGAAGCAAGGAACAGCCAGGCTGGCTTCCATGTTGCGGTTCACCGCGGCCTGGAGAGTGTTGAAGGCCACAGTCTCACCAGGAGCACCGAAGCTATTGCCTGCTGGGGCAGTCGGCACTGCTGGGGCGCCAGCACCAGCCACGATGGCAGCCGTGGTGCCTTCACCCACCCGCGGAACACTCACAGGGCGGCCTGCGGCCCGTTCGACATCTTCTGCCTGAATACGACCATTCGGGCCACTGCCGCGAACGCTGGCAAGATTCACCCCCATCTGAGAGGCGAGCTTCTTGGCCCGGGGGCTAGCAACAAGACGGCCATCACTGACGACAGGCGCCGGAGCCGCTGAAGGCACAGGGGTCGGTGCAGCCGCCACAGGTGCAGGAACTGCTGCGGCAGGAGCCGGGGCGGCTGCCGCAGGAGGCGATGACACAGCCTCTGGAGAGGGAGCTGGGGAGGCTCCACCAGCGCCACCGCCCTTGGCCTGAGCCTCAGCGATCTCAGCTTCGGTCTCCACGATCAAACCAATGGTTTCTCCCACTGGAGCGGTGCTGCCGGCCGGCATGAGCACAGCAGCCAAATAACCCTCGTTAAACGACTCCACATCCATGTCGGCCTTGTCAGACTCGACCACAAGCACCGACTCACCTCGGCCCACCTTGTCCCCTGGCTTTTTAAGCCACTCGACAATCTTCCCCTCCGTCATCGTGGAGCTGAGGGCAGGCATGAAGATGTCGTGGGTCGCCAAAACCTTCTCCAGTGGGGCTGAGTAGCGGAATTTTACGGGCCGGCAGGCCGAGCAGGAGCAGGATCAGCCCTGCTCGATCGACTCGACCACACCGTCGCGGACCACAACAGCGACCTGCATCTTGCTGACGAGGTTGTCGCCGACGGCCAGTTCACAGAAACTCTCGATCTGACCCTGATCGACGATCTCCTCCATCTCGACATCGCGCACCTGCGACTGCTGCTGGAGAAGATTGCGCTTCTGCTCTTCCAGTTCAGAGCGCTTGGCAGCGACCTGCTGCTGCACCTGTGCCACCTGATCCTGCACCCGGGGATCCAGAGGATTGGCGCTCTGACGACGCACCTCCTCAACCACCTGCTGCCCCTCCTGCTCCAGCTGGCCTAACTGCTGATCGGTGGTCGCGATCGCGGTGCTGAGTTCCCGCTCCGCTTCTTCCTTCCAAGCCGGCGTCACAACAGCACGGATGGCGATTGTGCGCTTAATCGACAGGGTGGTGCCGTCAGACATGGGTGAAAGGAAAGAGCGCCAAGCGTCTCAGTCCCAGCCTCGGGGGTCAAGCCACCCCGATGGCGGGTTCCCGATCCAGGAGGCTCAGCGCCCGTAGAAGCCTTGGATCACAGCACGATCGCGATCAGTGATGCGATCGCGACGTTGCTTAAGCGTTTGCGTCAGCAAACCATTTTCAATCGTGAATGGCTCCACCAGTCCCACCCCGGCCAGGCGCTCATCCGCCCTGGACCCCACGCGTGCTGTCAACAACCGATTGAACTCACCACGCAGGAGACGGCAAATCTCAGCCTGTCCAGGGGATCCACCCAGATCGGCCGCCACACTCACCCCCTGCTCCGCAGCCCAAGCCTGAATGGCGTCAGTTCGAGGGACCACAAGGGCACCAAGTTGACGCTCGTCCTGACCCACCAACATCACTTGCTCAACCAATGGGCTCGACACCAGCAGCTCCTCCAGCGGCCCCGGTTCAATGTTTTCACCGCTGCTGAGCACGATCGTGTCTTTGGCGCGGCCAGTCAGTACCACGGAGCCATCGGGCAGCAGCATGCCCAAATCACCCGTATCGAACCAGCCGTCGCCATCAAGCACCTTGGCAGTGGCGTCTGGCTTGCCGAGGTAGCCAGCCATCACCTGGGGACCGCGAACCAACACCACGCCGCGCTCCCGGAAGCCGAGGGGTGCACGAGTGTCGGCATCAACGATGCGAAATTCGGTTTCTGGCATGGGAAGCCCCGAACTTCCACGGATATTGCGCCAAGGTCGCCGGCAACTCACCACCGGACTGGTCTCAGTCAGTCCGTAACCCACCAAAAGCTCGATCCCTACCGCTTCAAAGAAGGCATCCACATGGGGGGCAATGGCACCACCGCCATTGATCGGGAACTGCAACTGGCCACCACTGAGCTGCAGACGCAACTTGGGCCAGATCAGCGTCGAGGCGAGGGCATGGGCGGGCCAGCGCCGAGTCATCTCAGCGGCAGCCTTCAGGCGCTGACGTCGCCCCAGGGACTCAAGCATCAGATTGCGATTACGACGGCGGGCCAGGCAGTAGGCGCTGCTATTGGCCAGAGCGGCGCGCAGGAGACGCTGGCGTGAGGCTGGAAAGGTCTTGAGCACATCCTCAAAACCAGCCTGCACTGCCTCCCAAAGACGCGGCACGGTGGCCATCACCACCGGCTTCACCCTGGGCAGATCACGCTTGAGCTGCTTGATCGTTGTGTAGCTCTGTGAGCAGGCGCAGGAAAAGAAGTAGTACTCCGCGCTGCGTTCATAGGAATGCCAGATCGGCAGCACGCTCAGCACAGGCGCTCCTGGAGCTGGATGGGCCACACAGGCGAGGCTGCGGATCTGATGCAACAAGTTGGCGTGGGTGAGTGGCACCCCCTTGGGCTGACCGGTCGTCCCAGAGGTGTAGAGGATCGTGGCCGTCGTGGAGCCTGCCGTATCAAGGCCTCGGCCAACGATCGGATCCGGTGCTGTGCCCAAAGCGCCCATGGCCAAAAAGGCCTCCCACCCGATCACACCCTCACAGGCCGGCTCACCTTCCAGCTGGATGATGCAGCGCAGACTTGCCCGCAGGGGCTCCGCAAGGTCCAGCCGTTGCAGCAGCTCAGCGTTCTGCACCACAAGGGCCACCGCTTTGCTGTCCTGAAGGATGTAATGCAGCTCCTGTACAGGAGCTGCGGCACCCCGCACAGCGCTGACAGCACCCGAACGCATCAAGCCCTGATCAACCACAAGCCAGCGAGGACTGTTCTCGGCAAACAACCCCACCACATCGCCTGAGCCGACGCCAAGGGAACGGAAGGCGGCAGCGGCGGCGGTGATCCGGTCCGCCAGCTGCAGGTAACTGAAGCATTCGGGATGGGCCGCGTGGGGCGCATCGACCGCCATCACATCCCCATGGTGACTCGCCAACCACGGCCAGATCTGATCCACCCTGCCCAGGTCGTCCACATGGGAATGAGCCTTGAGAGCTGCCTGCTCATGAGGGGTGGGGGTCCAGCTGGAGCGGGCGGCGATGGGCACGGGGATCGAGGGCAGACCGCCCAGGGCTATCACCCCCTCGGCTCGTCGGCAATCAATAAGTGGCTGAATGCGGCACCAGGCCCCTGCCAGCAGAGCCCAAAGCGTTGCCCAAGGGCATCCCGCAGCAGCGGCTGCACATCCTCCACTCTCAGACCCGGGATCCACTCACTCAGTCGCCCAACGGCCTTCCCTTTCAACCCGCAAGGCACAACTGCGTCAAAGCCGCTGAGGTTGCCACTCACATTGAGCGCCAGGCCGTGCTGGGTAATCCATCGGCGGCAGCCCACGCCGATCGCTGCCAGCTTGCGACCCTCCAGCCACACCCCAGTCATTCCCTCAATCCGTTCGCCGGCGAGATCAAGCTGGGCCAGTACATCAATCACCACCTGTTCCAGCTGCCGCAGATACCAGTGCAGATCACACTGGCGCCGGTGCAGATCCAGCACGGGGTAAGCGACCAACTGGCCAGGCATGTGATGGGTGACTTCCCCACCACGATCGATGCGGTGCAAAGGTGCCGGCGGATCAGCAGGATCGAAGAGCAAATGCTGCTCGGAGGCTCCGCGGCCAAGGGTGTAGCAAGAGGGATGCTGCAGCAGCCATACCGCTTCCGGAGGCTGCACGACTTCATGATCGTTTTGAACCGAACGAGTGGAGAAGGCCAACAATCTCTCCTGCCAGTGCTGCTGCCAGCTCCAGGCGACTGGAAACGGCACCAGTTGCCGCGGCTCAAAAAGAAATGCCGAAGGCCTCTGTGCGCCCTGGTTTGACGTCTCTAGCGTGCAGATATCAACCGGCACCGGAGAGATGCCATGAAGCTTCTGATCCATGGTCGCAACCTGGAAGTGACCTCGGCTCTGCGCGACTACACCGAATCGAAGCTTGAGCGGGCCGTTCAGCACTACAACGACATGGTGATGGAAGCGGATGTGCACCTGTCAGTCGCCCGCAACCCCCGCGTTCCCCAACAGACAGCTGAGGTGACGGTGTTTGCCAACGGCACGGTGATTCGTGCCCAGGAACGCAGCGAAAACCTTTACGCCAGCATCGACCTGGTGGCCAACAAACTGAGCCGTCAGCTGCGTCGTTACAAGGAACGCCACAGTGACCACCACCACAGCCATGGCCATCGAGCCAGCACCACCCCGACCACCGAAGCGGTGATCGACGAATCATCTGTGGATGGCTCACTGCTCGATGGGAAAGAGGCCCACCTCCCTGATCCTGGTGTGCGTCGCAAGTATTTCCCGATGCCCCTGATGCGCGTTGAGGAAGCGCGCCATCAGCTCGATCTGATCGACCACGACTTCTATCTGTTTCGCGACGCAGAGACCAAGGAGTTGCAGGTGATTTATCGCCGCAATCATGGGGGCTATGGCGTCATCCAGGCGCGAGACTGACGCTTCCCACCCAAGCCCATGAACCGGTTGCCCCGGCAGCAGGAGCTGCCGGATCTCGCCCCCTTGATCCATCAGGCCCTGCTGGATCCCCTCCTCAGCCGTGATCGTCTGAACGAGGGCTGCGATGCAGCCCGCCAGCTCGGGCTTGGAAAGTTATGCACCAACCTCAGCCAGCTAACGGCCGTGAGGGAGCGTCTCGGCGCTCCGGGGCCCACGGGCCTGATCGCAGTGATCGCCTTCCCCTTCGGTGCCATCCCCACAACCCTGAAACAAGCGCAAGCGGAGTGGGCCGCTGAGCACGGCGCTGAAGCACTCGACGTTGTGCCTGACCTGACAGCACTGGCTGAAGACCGCCCCAATGCCTTTGCTGAGGAGCTCGCCATCCTGATCAACGTTGGGTTACCGGTCACCGTGATCCTCGACATGGCGAGGCTGGAAGACGCGCAGCTGAAGCTGGCGGTTGAGGCCGCCATTGATGCAGGCGCTGAAGCCGTACAGACGAGTAATGGCTTCGGAGCCGCCACCACAGCCAGCCATGTCCAGCAGCTGCGAAGTCTCACCCGCGGACGATGTGGCATCAAGGCGGCCGGCGGCGTGCACACCCTGGAGCAGTGTCAGCAACTGATCGAAGCGGGCGCCACTGCTCTGGGCACAAGCAGCGGACCGCAGTTGATGCAGGCTCTGCGTACCCCCATCGCCAGCGGCAACGGACGCATCGATGGCTGATCGCCGGCTAGTAGGGCTGGCGTTAAAGGTGGGCCCCCTGGGGGAGCATGACCGGCTGCTGACCCTGCTCAGCGCAGAAGCGGGGGTCATCCGTCTGGCAGTGCCCGGTGCCCGCAGACCACGCAGCAGCCTGGCCGCCGCCGTGCCCCTCACCCAGATGGAGGTGCAGGTGGTGGGCCGTCGCGGTTTGCCTCGGGTGCGTCAGCTCAGGGTGCAGCACAACTTCGGCGCCGTCGGGCAACGGCTGGAAACCTTGGCAGGGGCTCAAGCCCTGGCCGAACTTTGCATGGCCCTGGTGCAAGACGACGACCCCTTAGCAGGCCTCCTTGACACCGTGGTGATCCACCTGGAGCGACTGGAAACGATCAGCCGTGATCAGCAGAGCGACTGCACAGCCCTTGCCAGCAGCGTTCAAGCCTGTGTTCATCTTCTCGCCCTTGGTGGCTACGGCCTACCGCTGCAGAACTGCTGCCGCAGCGGTGACGCCCTGATCCCACCCATCGGTCAATGGGACTGGCGCTGCAGCCTGATCGTCGATGAGGGCCTGGCCATCGGTCGCCAACCTGGTGCGGCCGTGCAGCTCAATCCCTCGGAGCTGGCCCTGCTCCAGCGCCTGCCCCGTGCAGAACTGCCACGCCGCCGTGATGGCGGCCTGATGGGCCCTGAAGACGTGTGGTTGCGCCTCCTGGCCGTTGTGGAGTGCTGGATCCGCTGCCATCTGCCCAGGCCGGTGCGATCCCTTGCCATGCTGCGGGAGTCAGTGATTGTCTCCGGCCGTGACGGCGCTGGGCGATCATGAGCCGGTCTTCTCTGGCATTTTGAGCGGTCCCTCCATCAACAGCCCGGAGCCAGCCCTCCCCACTGGCGGCAACCCCGAAGGAGGGCGCGGACTTCAAGCAGTCCTGCGCCTGAACGACTTCCGCAAGCTCTGGATCGGCCAGATCTTCTCGCAGCTGGCTGACAAGTTCTACATCGTGCTGATGGTCTTTCTGATCGATCAGCACCTACTGCTGACATCCCAGCAGAACGGTGTCCTGGCCGATGTGGCGTCGGAGGTCGGATTCGACATCAGTACGCGCACGCAGGTGATCACGCTCTTGGCCACCGGCATCTTCGTGGCCAACACGCTCCCTGCGATGGTGCTCGGCAGCGTGGCAGGGGTTTGGGTGGACCGCTGGCCAAAACGGCGGGTGATGGTGGCCTCCAACGGTCTGCGCGCCCTGATGGTGCTGTTCACACCTCTTTTTCTGATCCCTGGTCCGGTGATCCTGGGGCTGCCTTGGGGCTACTGGGGATTGGTGTTGATGACCTTCGTGGAGTCGATCCTCACCCAGTTCTTCGCCCCGGCAGAACAGGCCGCTATCACTCTGCTCGTACCCAGCGAGCATCTTCTAGCGGCCAACTCCCTGTATCAGACCACCAGCATGGGCGCCACGATTGTGGGCTTCGCCCTCGGTGAGCCGATCCTGCGCGGCCTCAACCATGTGTTCAGCACGATTGGCATCCATGGCGGTGAATTCATCCTGTTGCCCTTCTGCTACGGCATGGCTGCCCTCAGTCTGCTGGCCATCCGGCACCGGGAGCAGGCGATCCGCAGCGATGGTCGTTCCGTTTGGCATGAGATTGGGGAGGGCCTACAGGTGCTCAAACGCATCCCCACCGTGCGCAACGCCATGGTGCACCTCGTGCTTCTTTACAGCCTGCTGGCCGCCCTCTATGTGCTGGCGCTCCAGCTGGCAGGGCTGATTCAGAGCCTCGGCCCCTCCGGTTTCGGCACCCTGCTGGCCATGAGCGGCCTGGGCATGGCCGTTGGCGCCGTGGTGATCGCCCAGCTTGGCCACCACTTCAACCGCCGCCGCCTCACTGCAGCTGGCCTCGGAACCATCACGTTCTCATTGGTGCTGCTCAGCCAGTTCAAGGGCTCTTTGAGCAGCACTCTCACCCTCTGCGGAGTCCTCGGAGTCGGAGCAGCCCTGGTCGCCATTCCGGCTCAAACCACCATCCAGGAGGAGACCCCAGAGACCCAGCGCGGCCGCGTGTTTGGCCTTCAGAACAACCTGATCAACATTGCCCTGAGCCTGCCCCTAGTGCTGGCAGGAACGCTGGTGAGCAGCGTCGGCCTGAGTCCGGTGCTGTGGCTACTGGCCCTGTTAGCGATGTTCGCCGCGCTGATGGAGCGTCCTTGGGAGCGCTGCTAACTTGCTTGTTCAGAAGCGGGAAAGGCAGAGCGGGTGGCCCACATCGCCTGGCTGGGAAAAAAATCACCGTTCTGCGGCAATGTCACCTACGGGCTGAGCACGACCGAAGCCCTCAGAAGACGCGGACATCAAACCAGCTTTATTCATTTCGATAACCCTGGCTCCCCTGCGAGCAGCACCACGTCTTTGCTGGCCAACGACCCAGACGTGAGCCTGCCGTATCTGGTCAAATCGCAGGTTTACACAATTCCATCCCCGCGCGCCCAGCGGGAACTGCGTGAATCGCTCGAACGACTGCGCCCCGATCTGGTGCACGCCAGCCTCACCCTCTCACCGCTGGATTTCCGCCTACCGGAGCTCTGCCAGCAACTGGGTGTGCCCCTGGTTGCAACCTTCCACCCAGCCTTTGATGCAGGCCTGCGCAACCTCACTGCCGGCACCCAGCAACTCACGTATCAGCTCTATGCCCCTGCCCTGGCGCGTTATGACCGCGTGATCGTGTTCTCCGAGCTGCAGGCAGATGTGCTGGCGCGGCTCGGGGTGAGTGAAGACCGACTGGCGGTGATCCCCAACGGCGTGGATCAGCAGCTCTGGGCCCCCCCCTGCTCCATGCCTGCCGCACCCAGAACCGATGCAATCCGCTGCCAGGTTGAAGAGAGGCTGGGCAAGGAACGGATCTTTCTCTACATGGGCAGAGTCTCCACTGAAAAAAACGTTGAAGCCCTGCTCAAAGCTTGGAAATTGGTCAATCCTCCCGGTTGCAGGCTGGTGATCGTGGGCGATGGCCCTCTGCGCACCACGTTGCAGAACGCTCATGGCAACAACAGTGTGATCTGGTGGGGCTACGAGTCCGATCTTGAGACCCGGGTAGCCCTGATGCAGGCCGCGGAGGTCTTTGTCTTACCCAGCCTGGTCGAAGGACTCTCTCTTGCCCTGCTGGAAGCGATGGCGAGCGGATGCGCCTGTGTGGCGACCGATGCTGGGGCCGATGGCGAAGTTCTGGCCGACGGGGCCGGCATTGTGCTCAGCACTCAGGGAGTCACCACCCAGCTGCGCACCTTGCTGCCTGTGCTTCGGGATCAGCCGGTACTCACCGCTGAATTGGGCCAACGGGCACGTCAGCGGGTGATGGAGCGTTACACACTGAACCGCAATATTGATGCTCTTGAACAGCTTTACCGAGGTCTTCTGGTCACACCAGTGGCCGCCTAATCAGCGCAAGCTGCGACCATGCTCGGCGGCAGCCACAACAGCTTCGATCAGAGCCGATCGCAAACCCGCCGCCTCCAACCTGCGGATTGCGGCCATGGTGGTGCCTCCTGGGGAAGCCACCATGTCCTTGAGCTGGGCTGGGTGAAGCTTCTGCTCATGCAATAACGCTGCGGTGCCTGCGAGGGTGCGGTGGGCCAAATGCTGGGCCTGATCGCGGGGCATCCCCACCGCCACTGCACCATCCGCCATCGCTTCGGCAATCATGGCCACATAGGCCGGACCTGAAGACGTGAGAGCAAGAAATGCATCCAAACGCTCTTCAGGCAACTCCAGCACTTCACTGACGGGCGAGAACAAGGCCTGCACCTGAAGCTTTTGCGCTTGCGTCACTCCCTGCCCCCAAGCCAATCCCGTCAGCCCAGCCCGAACCAGCGAAGGCGTGTTGGGCACAGCCCTCACACAAACCCTCCCAGGGAAGGAACTCTGAAGTCGCTCAAGTGTGATGCCCGCCAGAACTGAGATCAGCAGCGGCGACGATTCATCGTGAACCGGAGGCGCTGCAGCCGCCACCTGATCCAACTGATAGGGCTTGATCGCCAGCAATTGCATCGGTGCTCTCCAAGCCGAGAGCGCTTGCGGGTCAGAGGCGGCAAGCAAGGTGAGCTCAGCAGGCAGCTCTGAGGCCAGTCGCGTCACTGTTGCAGCCTGCCCAACGACAGCAATCACCTCGTCAGCGCTCGGGGTCCCCTGCTCCAAGAGGGGTAACAACAAAGCCTGGGCCATCCGGCCCAGGCCAATCACTCCAAGGGAAAGGGTCACGCTGATCAGCCGATCAATGTTCTCAGAGTGCCGCAGCGCTGGCTTCACCCCAAGCCGGTGCCGGAGCAACACTGGCTTCGGCAGAACTTTGTTCCACGTCCTTGGTCACCACCGTTGGGGAAGAAGCCTCGTCCTGACTGGCATTCGTGACGGTGACACAGCTTGGGGCAAACAAGAAGATGCTTTCGCCCACACGCTCTTGATGACCATCGATGGCGAAGGTGCCACCGGCCACAAAGTCAACGGCCCGCTGTGCCTGGTCGGGCTCCATCATCGTGAGATTGAGGATGACTGTCTTGCGCTCGCGCAGCGCCTGGATTGCCCGTGGCATCTCATCAAAACTGCGCGGCTCCATCAACGTCACCTCAGCGGCGTTGGTGCTGATGCCGGGCATGCCGATCACGTTGGAACTACCACTGGAGAAGGGCTCAGCATCGGCGAAAGGGTTACCTGCATCGAGAGGAGCCAACGCCCCACCGACGGCATGGCTGGCACCATGATCCGCTTCAAGCTCTTCGCCAGTGTCGTAATCGAGATCGTCATAGTCACCGTCGAGATAATCATCGCCAGCAACAACAGCACGAAGGCGGGAAATCAACGACACCGGGAGACTGCAAAAACCTTGACCCTGGATAGCGCTCCGACCAGGCCTGAGCAAGCTCTGCAGCCGATTTCAATTATTTCAATTCATCGAACTCATGTTGGGGGAAGCATCGCGTTAGGAGGGGATTGACGGGCACCGAACAGCCCGGAACCCACGCGCACCCAGGTTGCTCCTGCCGCCGCCGCCGCCTGCCAGTCACCACTCATCCCCATCGAGCACTCCTGCAAGCCCAGACGATCCGCCAGCGAACGACAGTCTCGGAAAAGAGCAGGCCGCTCAGCAACGGCCAGATCCAACGGCGCCATGGTCATGAGCCCGCTGAGGTGCAGATTTGGCAACGTCTTCAGCTCGGGCAAAGCTTCCTGCAGCTCGGCAGGATCCCAACCCGCCTTGGCGGGATCAGGTCGAAGCTTCACCTGCAAGAACACCTTCGGCTCCAGCCCCTCCTCAGAGGCAATGCGAGCCACGCGCCGCGCCAACGCAAGGGAATCGATGGAATGAATGACCGCAAAGGCACGGACCACTGGCCTCACCTTGTTGGCCTGGAGGCGACCGATGAAATGCCAGCGCAATTGTTGGAGATCCTCCAATTCACGCTGTTTTGGCAATGCCTCCTGGACGCGACTTTCCCCGAAATCAATCTGGCCTAGTTCTGCGATCTGGCGCACCGGAGCAGCCGGATGCCCCTTGCTCACCGCGAGCAGATTGACCCCCTTCGGCAGGGCGACTTGAAGAGCCTGCCAACGCTCAGTCCTTTCCTGCACTGCACTCACCGTGTGGCCCACCTCGACCGATCAGATAAAGGTCTGGTCAAACAGCTCTTTCCATCGCTGATGCTCGTCCTGACCATCGCGACGGCTGCGAGCGAGATTGATTTCAGCGTGATGGCGCGCATCCTGAAATGGAATCACCTCAAACTGGGCCCCACGAGGCTGGAGAGTGACCAGAAAGAACATGCGCTGGGCATAAAGGGTTGCATAGACATCTCTTCCCTCACCGGCTGGAGCCACGCGATAGAGCATGCCGAAAGTGGGGTGATTGAGATAACGCTCGGCTCCCACAGATCGCAAACGCAAACATTTTCAGAGGGAACCGTACCTCCCACGCAAGCCAACCACCACGATCAGCAGGATGCCCCCCAGCCAGTTCAATGGCCTAACTCCTGCTGCAGAGAGGCTTTCAGGGCGGAAGTGCTCGGATGGCAACCATTGCCCACCGCGAGCGATCAGGGCCTCAGCACCCTGTTCAGCACGCAGCAGGATGTTGGCGAGCAGACGTTCTCCCACCGCCAACACCAACCCAAACGAGGCTTTCCATCCGAGGCGCTTGAGATTCACCGCCCGACTGGCCAACGCGCGCAGCAGATTCTGCAACTCCTCCTGCACAAGCGGAAGAAAGCGGAGGGCAAGCAACAGCTGAAAACTGAGCCGATCCACCGGCAAGCCCAACGCGGCCAACGGCGACAGCAGCCAACTCAGAGCCCACACCAAATCCTCACTGGGCGTGGTGAGCAGCATCAAGTTGACACTGTGCACCACGGTGAGGATCAGGGTGGCACTGTTGAGGCCGAGCTCGGCAGAACGTCGATTCACGACCAGGGGGCCGAAACTGAAACCTCCAAATTTCAGTGGCCCGAGACGCAGCAGTTCCCAGGCGGGCGTGGAAGGCAGCGTGACAGCCAGCTCTTGCTGGGGACGGTACGGCAGCAGGGCAGGGGCATCACCGGTGGGAAGCAAGGTGGCCAGCACCCCAGCCAACAGGGCCAACACGGTCACCAAGGCAAGCGAGCGCCACCAGACCCGCACCGATAGACCACTGCAGAAGGTGATCAGCAACAGCAACAGCAGCAACGACACACGCCAAAGCGGCCCGGCCAGAACCGGCGTGAGCAGGAACATCAACACCCAGCCCAGCTTCAGGCGTGGATCCAAACGGCGCAGCCAGCCCGAGTTGGCATCGACGTACTGACCGATGGGAATCTGACGCAACCAATCCATCGGTCAGCTGGAACGGCTCTGCTGCCGTGCCAAATCGCGCTCGGCATCCCGTTGCTGCTTCCCACGCCAAAACAGCTTCAATGGCGTTCCCTCAAAACCAAGGCCTTCACGGATCTGACGCTCCACATAGCGCCGATACGTGTCACCAAAAAGCTTGGGATCATTCACGAACAAGGTGAAGCTCGGTGGTCGGCTGGCCACCTGGGTGCCGTAATACAACCGACCCTGACGGCCGCCGCGGGTGGTGGGTGGACTGCGCCAGCTGAGCGCTTCCTTGAGAACTTCATTGACCACGGACGTACTGACCCGCCGACGGTGCTGCTCCACCGCCAGGGCCGCCAAGGCAAAGATGCTGTCGACCCTCTGACCAGTGAGGGCCGATGTAAACAGCATGGGAGCCCAATCGAGGAAATAAAGCTTGGAGCGGAGCTCCTTCTCCATCGCGGGCATGGTGTGGCTGTCCTTCTCCACAGCGTCCCATTTATTGACGACCACCACACAGGCACGGCCCTCATCTTCGATCCGACCCGCCAGGCGCTGATCCTGCTCGGTGACACCATCAAGAGCATCAATCACCAGAACGCAGACGTCACTGCGCTCGATGGCTTTGAAACTGCGGTTGATCCCAAAAAACTCAGGGCCGTAGCTCACACTGCGCCGCCGACGGATGCCGGCGGTGTCCACCAACTTCCAAGGGAATCCTTGGCGCTCAATGCTGGTGTCGATCGTGTCGCGAGTCGTGCCACGGATCGGACTGACGATCGCCCTCTGCTCACCGCAAATGGCATTGAGCAAGCTCGACTTGCCCACGTTGGGACGCCCAACAATGGCCATCTGAATCGGCTCATCATCAGTGCCTTCCTCATCCTTTGGGGGAAGAAAGGTGAGCACCAGATCAAGCAAATCACCAGTTCCTGCACCATGGATTGCGGAAATCGGGTGGGGTTCACCCAAGCCCAGCCCCCAAAAATCCGCTGCCATCGCCAGTCCCTGATCTGGCGACTCACACTTGTTCACCGCCAGCAGGGTGGGGCACTTCTGAGTGCGCAGCCATTCGGCAATCGCTTCATCCGCTGCCGTCACCCCTTGCTGCCCATCCACGATCACCAGAGCGACGGAAGCCTCCGCCATGGCCAAGTTCGCCTGCTCACGGATCTCAGGCAAAAACTCACTGTCGTCGTCGAACACCAAACCGCCGGTGTCGACAACTTTGAATTCACGATCACCCCAATACCCATCTTGGTAGGTCCGGTCCCGCGTCACCCCAGGCTCGTCATGAACGATGGCTTCCCTGCTGCGGCAGAGACGATTCACCAGCGTTGACTTGCCAACGTTTGGGCGTCCGATGATGGCAACGACCGGACGCGCCACGACATGCCACGAGAGAGGTCCTTTGACCCTACAGAGGCGCGAAAGGCAAAACCTTTCCGTTTGCGACGCACGAGACGCGAGTGAGACAGCTATGGATCGGACAGTTGCCTCCGCCCCGTAAGCGGATCTTTCCATGATCGAACTGATCGCCTCCATGGTGGTGGATCTCTCCGAGCAAAAACTGACGGTGTATGACCACCAGGATCAGATCGTGCGGGTCATCCCCGTCAGCACCGGCAAAGCCAGCACCCCAACGCCCACTGGCATCGGATCAGTGCGTACGAAATACCGTTCGGTGACCATGCGCGGCCGCAACTACGTCGCCCCTGGTGTGCCCTACGCCATGTGCATCACGGCCAACGAAATGATTTGCCTGCACGGCGCCCCCTGGCAGGAAGACGCTGGTCAGGCCTTCGGAGTTCCCAGAAGCAATGGATGTGTTCGCATGCCCACCCATCAGGCACGGTGGCTGTTCGAGAACACACGCAAGGGCACCGAAGTGCTGATTCAGGTCTGAAACTGACGCCGTTCCGGCGTGGTTCTCAGGCTCAACGCACTGGCAAATCTCCAGGGTGGCCACAAACGGGATCCACTGGAGGCTCCAAACGTTCCGGCAGAAGCCCCTCCTCAGCGAGGGGTTCCTGCCGCTCCGCCAGCCAAGCCAATAGCCAGTTCACCACCGTGGCCCTGCGGGTACGACGTGGATAAAGCTCGCCGATTTTGTAACCCTCAAAGCCAAGCTGCTGCTTAAGCAACTGCTTGAGCGGCTTGGGGACCGACCGAGTCAGGGCCACAGAGGCCGGTCGGGTGGCGATCACTTCTGGAGCCTTCGGAAAGGCCTGACGCCATGTCTCTGGCGTCGTCGGTCCAGCCTGCCAACAGGCCGAGCCATCGTCCTCAGGCAAGCAGACATAACCAAGTCGCTCCCAGACCCGTTCGGCCACGAAACGATCCGTGGTGCGATCCTCGAGAATCTGCAGCAGCAGGGAGCGACTGAGAGGCCAGCAGGTCTCCACGATGACCCATGCGTGACCCACTATCGTTTCACGCCTCCACGACACAGACAGGCCGCCAGCGCCTCCGATAACGTCCAGAGATGTATGTCATCGATACAACCCTGGCGCCAGGCAGCCGCATCAGCCCGGACTCAACCCTGCAGCGCCTCGTCTTTGCTCTCCCTGCCGCCATCCAGGCCAAGGTGCGCAAAGACCAGAGCAAGCTTCTGGGCAAGGACGCGGCCAAGCAAGCCCCTCTGCCCTGGGACGAACACGGCCTGGTGACCTTCAGCTTCCTCCGAACCTCCCGACGAAGCCAACCGCTGATCTGCGACCGTCGGGATGAGCCCCTGCCCCGCCGCAGCCGAGATCAGCTGCGGGTCGGACAGAGGGTGCGCCTGTCGCTCCGACAAGTCCCCCGTCTCGGGACAGTCGGGAGCACCCGTCTGGAAGTGTTGAAAGTGCAGTTGCCGCTGGTCGATGCCCCCGCCGGCAAAGGCAAACCTGCGAGTCCCCACAGCATCCAAACGGTCAAGATGCCCCTCCCTGTGGATCTGCTTCAGGAGGTGGAACGGCTTGCAGACACCGATGGCTGGTCCGTGTCTGCCTGGTTGCGGAACGCCATCGAATCCCAAGTCAGTCGAGAACAGGGCAGGATCGGCACGAACCGTCCAGCGGCCTGAACACCGACAAGGAGAATGTCCACCTCTGCTGGAAGCCATGTCGGCACAAACGGTTGAGCGCTTCGCCACCCCTCTTGCCTTAAAAGGGGGTGCCAGCGTGCGACAACTGCGCTGCCGGGTCTTGCAATCACCCCTGGCTGGGGTGAGCGATCGCATCTTCCGCCAACTCGTGCGTCGCTGGGCTCCAGATGCCCTCCTGTTCACCGAAATGGTGAATGCCACCAGCCTGGAACTAGGCCACGGACGGCACAAAGTCGAAGAATTAGCCCAGGAAGCCGGGCCGATCGGAGTGCAACTGTTCGACCATCGCCCCCAAGCCATGGCGGAGGCCGCCCGTCGCGCTGAGGCCGCCGGGGCCTTTCTGATTGATATCAACATGGGCTGCCCCGTGCGCAAAATCGCCCGCAAGGGCGGCGGCAGTGGCCTGATTCGTGAGCCAGACCTAGCGGCGAGGATCGTTGATTCAGTGGCAAGGGCCGTGAGCATCCCCGTCACTGTGAAAACCCGCCTGGGCTGGTGTGGCAGCGATGGCACGGCCTCAGCTGCTGTGCAGTGGAGCCAGCAATTGGAAGCAGCCGGAGCCCGACTGCTCACCCTTCACGGCCGCACCCGTGAACAACGCTTCAGCGGCAAGGCCGACTGGGAGGCGATTGCAGCCGTCAAAAAGGCACTCACGATTCCTGTGATTGCCAACGGTGATGTGAACAGCCCGGACGATGCACTGCTTTGCCTGAAGGTCACGGGTGCCGATGGGGTGATGGTGGGGCGGGGAACGATGGGAGCGCCCTGGTTGGTCGGGCAGATCGATGCCGTCCTGTCTGGACGATCGGTGCCCGCCACACCCAGCGCCGAGGCACGGCTCCACCTTGCCCGTGAACAACTCGTGGCCCTGGTCGCTGATCGAGGCCACCACGGCTTGCTGATCGCCCGCAAACACATGAGCTGGACCTGCAACGGCTTCCCGGGGGCACCCCAACTGCGCCATGCCCTGATGCGAGCACCCAGCCTTGATCACGCCCTTGCCTTGCTCGACGCCCAGATCAACCAGCTGGCATGAGTTGGTGGGCACTGCTGACGCTGCTCTGGCCGCTCTGGCTTAGCCGTCGCCCAGAAGCCCTCACGCCTCTCTGGGGCCGTCGCAGCCTGATCGTGCTGATTGGCGCCCTCACCCTCCGCTACCTGAGCTGGCGAGTGAGTGCCAGCCTCAATCTGACCAGCGTGACCTCCACCAACCTGAGCCTGGTGCTCTTGATCACGGAAGGCTGGCTACTGCTCAGCGGCCTGATCTCAATCAGCCTTGCCTGGAAACGCGTTCCTGATCGCCGCGGCCAGATCCAGACACTGCATCAGCAATGGCAAATGAGCGGATGGAGGCCTGCGATTGATCTCTATGTGCCCACATGCGGAGAACCGATCGCGGTGCTCGAACGCAGCCTGATCGGCTGCACGCAGCAGAGCTATCCCAACACCACCGTCTGGGTGCTGGATGACAGCGGCCGCTTGGAGGTGAAGCAGCTGGCCTCCCGACTGGGATGCCGCTATCTGCACCGCCCAGACCGGGTGCATGCCAAAGCCGGAAACCTCAACCATGGCCTCAGTCATGGCCAGGGTGAGCTGGTTGCGGTGATGGATGCCGATTTCATTCCCCAGAGTGACTTTCTCAGCAGTTGCATCGGCTTTCTGGCGCAACCGGACGTCGGCCTTCTGCAAACGCCGCAGTGCTTTCTGAATGCCGACCCGGTGATGCGCAACCTGGGCATGGAGTCTTGGCTGCTGTCGGATGAAGAGAGCTTCTATCGCTGGATTCAACCGGTACGCGACGGATGGGGTGCTGTCGTCTGTTCCGGCACCGCGTTCCTGGCACGTCGATCAGCCCTCCAGAGCGTTGGCGGTTTTGTGGAGAGTGCCATCTCCGAGGATTTCGTCACCGGCATCGCCCTGCGAGCGAAAGGGTGGCAGTTGCTGTATCTCCCAAAGAAATTGAGTGCAGGCCTGGCAGCAGAAACCATGGCCGATTTCGTGCGCCAGCGGCAGCGCTGGGCGGAAGGCACGCTGCAGAGCCTCACCCTTCCCCAGGGCCCACTACGCAGCCCAAATCTCAGCCCAGGCCAACGACTGGCCTACCTAGAGGGGGTCCTCCATTGGTTCAACAACCTGCCGCGCCTGCTGCTTCTGCTGATGCCACTGAGCTACGGGCTGCTTGGCGTGGTGCCAATCCTGCTCAGCTGGCAGAACGCGCGCGACCAACTGCTGCCGCTTTGGGGGACACTCCTGCTCAGCGTGGGCTGGCTGAACCGCGGTTCCCGTGGAGCACTCATTAGCGAACTGACTGGCTGGGTACTCACAGTGCCCCTCAGTCTCACCTTGATCAGGCATGGCAGCCGCCTGCTGCGAGGGCGAACCAGCAATCAATTCCTCGTCACCCCAAAGCACCAGCGACGGGACCGGGGCAGCTGCAGTGCCCAACTGGTGCTGCCGCTGCTACTGCTCACCCTGCTCACGTTGATCAATCTGCGCGGACTGCTCCTGCCGGCTGCGTCGCTTGATCCGATTGCCCTCAGCGGACGCCCGATCGGCTTGGTCTGGGCCAGCCTCAATCTGGTCAGCCTCTTGATCGCCCTGCGAGCCTGCTGGGACCCGCCAGCAAGCAATCCAGCACCCTGGCAACAACTCAGCAGTGAGGCATGGCTTGAAGACGACGGCGGACACCGCCATCCCTGCCGGATCAACGCCATCAGTGAAACCGGCGTGGAATTGAGCTTCACGGGTTTTGCACCGGAGTTCGTCATCAGTAGCCGCCTCATCTGGTGCGACAACGTTGCAGCACTCCCCGTGACCCTGGTCCGCCGCAGGGGACCGCAGCTGGCCCTGGCCTGGGCAGAGCTGACGCAGCACCAACACATGGCGCTAATCCACTGGCTCTACGGACGGCCCGATTGCTGGCCAGACCGAAAGGCCAAACAGGAATGGAGAGCTCTACTGATCCTGATCAGCAGGGTGATCCGACCCGCTGCCCCACCTGGACCACTGCAGCGCAGCATGATGCCCCAACAGCTCAAATGAGCAGATTGCGGGTTCCGCTGATCGCCTGGGTGGCCAACAGCAAGGCCACCACAAGATTCAGAGCGACATGCAGGCGACGAATGGAGGGCCAGCGGTCGATCTCCGCTTGCAAACCCATCGACAACAACAACAAACCGGCAAGAACCACGCCTCCCCAATAGTGCGATTGCCAGAAGGCCGCCTGCCAGGGCCAATCGGCACCGCGGTGCACTTCAGGCTGCGACCCCAGCAGCAACAACATGATCCACGTGCTGATCGCCCATCCCAAGCGCAGAGCAGTGCGACGGCAACGCAACAACGCCACAAATGCTGCAATCACGCCGGCTTCAGCAGCCAAAAACGCAATCAGGCGGGGCAGGGAAGGCGACACGGCAGCAAGATCAGCAACCGGACGCTCAATCCAGGCCTCGGCAACGTCATGGGCAATGGCAATCAGGGACGCAAGGATCACAACAGCCGTCACCCAGCGACCGTGATCAGCGTGCTCCACCGGAACGGTTGGAGCAATCGGGTTGATCTCGAGACGCCGCTCCCGCGCCAGGATTCCCAGCCTGATTGTGGCTCCCACCACGGGGTAGACAAACAGAATGATCAACACTGGATGCACCAGTCCAAGCCACTGCATGGCAGACAGCGAGGGCACGGAAAGCAGGGTCACAATCTCCTCCTATGGCAAGACGACACTGCTGCTTTGACGGACCAGCAGCAATGAGAAATAGGGCCGCGACCCAGCTTGCACGGCGGCCGCAGGCACCACCTGCTGATCACCCCAACCGATCCGCTCAGCAAACAGAGTCTGATCGAGCAGCCCCCGAGCCCGAAGCAGAGGCTGGATCCACTGCCAACGCACCCCCAACTTGATCAGAGCGAGAACAGTGCCACTCTCCTCAGCCTGATCAAGCAAGGCCTCCATCGCTGCTGGTGTTTCAGGGCAAGGACGGATCAGCAAGCCCTCCCGTTGCAAGGCCAATGGCCAGGCGCCAGCGGCGGCAGCGGCGGACACCGAGGAAATCCCAGGGATCACTTGCAAGCTCACGTCAGGGTGATAGCGCTGAAGCGCCATCAGCACGTAACTGCCAGTCGCGAACAACGAGATATCCCCCTCACAAAGAAATACCACCCGATGCCCCTGGCTCACTTCCTTGGCGAGGGTGGTAGCAGCTGCTCGCCAGGCCTCCTGCAGAGCATCAGGCTCTGTGACCATGGGGAAGACCAGGGGTAGATGGCGCTGATTCGGCTGCAGATACGAAGCCACAATCGAAGCGGCCATCCCCACGGCCTCCGGCCGTGCCACTGGATAGGCCACCACCTCAGCTGCGCAGAGACAGCGATGGGCCCGAAGCGTGAGCAGATCAGGAGCACCGGGACCGACTCCGATCAGGACCAGCGGCGACGTTGAGGGAACAACGGGGGATGCAGTAATGCTCAGACCCCTGGGTGCAACTGGGCTTGTTCTAGGTCACGCCGGCCCTGCCCCCAGAATGCTCAACGACCTCGAAGCGGCAATGAGCACACTTCGCATCCATCAAGCCGCCCAGCCATCCGCACCGCCGTTCCTCGAAGCCTCTGATCCAGACCAGATCCAGCAGGAGCTGGCTGAGAGGGGGATTGACTTCCAACGCTGGCCAACCAGCCAACATCTGCCAACCGGAGCCAACCAGGAGGTCATCCTCCAGGCCTACGCCAATGAGGTAGCCAGAGTGCAGGCTTCCGGTGCCTATCCCACCGTTGACGCCATCCGGATCACACCGGATCACCCCGACAAAACAAGCCTGCGTGAGAAGTTTCTGCGGGAACACACCCACAGCGAAGACGAGGTGCGGTTGTTCGTGGAAGGGAGGGGGCTATTCACCCTTCACATCGGCGAGGAAGTGCTGCAACTGCTCTGTGAAGCTGACGACTGGATTGCCGTTCCGGCAGGCACCAAACACTGGTTTGACATGGGAAGCGAACCAAACTTCTGCGCCATCCGTTTCTTCAATCAGGCCGAGGGCTGGGTCGCAGAGTTCACCGGCGACACCCTGGCCGAACACTTCGATCGATTGGAATGATCAGGGAATGGACTGGGATGAAGGCTCTCAGGCAGCGAGCAGCAGATGAGCATCCACAACGGACTTCAACGCAATTCGGTTGCTGCTGGGAGGCTGCTGCGGAACGGACTCACCCACCAGCAACGCCGCCTCAAGATCAGAGCACTTGCGCAACAGGTCTTTGACCAAAGGGTTGGCCTTCAGGACATCCCACTGATCATCTGTGGTGCCATTCCGAAGAGCCTGGAGGGAATCAGCAACCGCCACAACAGGTTCAACCATCGCCAGACAAGCAACGACAGGACCAATACTAAAACTGCCCACAGGGCACTGGTCAATCTCTTTGGACTTCTTTTGGACTTTGATTGCGATTGCGTAGCGATTGCAACCCTGGCGACACCGAACCCCAGCAAGAAGGCCACCAGGCAGAGCTCTGGGCAGCACACGACCACGGCAGGCCGGCGGCAGGCCAGCTGGATTGCACCGCTCCAATCCGCAGTCAGCTGGCCGTAGCCGACTGCTCCTCTAGCTGCTCAAGCAGCACGTCTACAGGGATCTTGGTGGAAAAGCGACAGGCACAGGTCTCACTCGCATTGAGCGTGCCGTGCTCCCAATACTTATTGCTCCCGGTACCGCCACCACAGAAACCGTAGTAATCGCATTGGCTCCGGCACTGAGCCATGCCGGCATTCATATCGTGCTGCAATTGGCGAAACGCTTCCGTTTGCGTTGCATCCTCCAGTGAAAGATCGCGAAGGTTGCCAAGATTGAACAGGCCATAGCGTTCGGTTTCAACCGAGAGCAGCTCCGGATCAAAGGTTGAGAAATTCCCCGCCGCATCCACACTGAGAATTGAATAAGGGCGATTCATCTCGTTCTGGCGAAGACGTTGCCCAACGCTGATCATCTCCAAAACCTGATCAAACTCCCGCAGCTTGATAGGAAAGCCATCCCGTTGATTACGGCGCCAGAAACGCCGCAAAAACTCTCGGTACTGCTTCTCACGCCTCAACCCCTGCATGGAGGAATGGGCATGAACACCTTCCTGCTCCTCGACATTAAAGCCGACGTGATGAATGCCTTCATCTCGCAGAAATTCATACATCTCATCAGGCTGATCTAGCGCTTCATGGGTAAGCACAGCAATAGCGTGAAAGGGAATATCATGATCTTGAAGGGTGCGAATTCCACGCATCGTGAGCCGATGGGATCCGTTGCCGTTACGGAAGCGTCGATGGGAGTCATGAATGCACTCAGGGCCATCAATACTGACACCAACCTCAATCTGATTTCTCTTAATACATGCTGCCCATTGATCATTGATCAGGGTGGCATTCGTCTGAATGTGCTGATCAATCACGACGCCCTGCTGCTGCAGCTCAGCAGTCGCTTTTTCAAGGCATTTCGTGGCCTCATCGTAATAGCTACAGGGCAAGGTGAGAGGCTCACCGGCATGCCAGAGAATCGAAAGATGAGGGCCCCAGAAGGGACTCTCGTAAATCCTCTGCAACAACAGCGGCAGCTGATTGAGATCAAACTGGTGACGCTTCTGACGGTCAGGCAGGTAGCAATAGCTGCAATCAAGATTGCAGAGAGATGTGGCCTGGATCACCACCAGGCCAATAGGACCGTAGTCAGCGCTGTTCACCAGTTTGCGAATCCTCCCCGGTACGCATTACCAAAGCCCCCTCCGCCACCATTGGCAAAACCGCGACCACGGCCATTGCCCCAGGCACGTCCACGACCATTCCCCCAGGCCCGCGCCACCAAGGGTGGCGTTTGGGGGGGCTCATGATCTAGGTCGCTCCAGGCTTGATGATCAATCTTTTGAATCCGTTGCTCCAAAGCATTGCTTGCATCAGGCTGACTGTGCACAGCCGCACGACTGGATTCACAGAGCACAGAGCTGGCAGCCAGTGCAGCAGCAAGACTGAGAAGTGTGGTCTTGTTCATGGTGAAGCTCAAAGAAACAGGACGTGATTGCAAAGAGTGCGCAAGGCACTACTTGTTACTGAACTGTGCAGTGGTCGACAGAACCATCCGGAAGAAAGTGCTGATCTTCTGGTCGCTCAGGTCAATGCCACTGTCGCTTCCGATCCAGCGATTGATTTCCGAACGCACCGCAGGATCGTTGTCGATGTAGGCAGAGAGCAGACGACCGATCGCCAGATTGCTGACATTGAGTAAATGGGGCGTTGAATCACCCACCACACAGCCAACGCCTGAGCGGCTGTAGGCCCGGTCAGGAACCAACGCATCATCGGGAGCGGTCGCCTGTCGATTGGCCTTCAACCAAAGACTGTCACCACCGAGGAAGGTCACATCACCATTCTTGAGGCCGGCTAAAGCCTGCTCCGGAGTATCGAAGAACTGAAACTGAGCGTCGTCGAGCGACCGTGCCAACACATCGGCAGCAACCGTGTTCTGGACAACACCGATGGTTTTGCCCTGGAGACTGCCTGGAGTGCCATCGTTCCCCTGGGGGGCCAACACCCGCACACCACCATTCGCGAAGGGGATGGTGAAATCAAGCGTGCGCTGACGCTCCCAACTGAATGCCACACCACAGGCGATATCTGCAGCACCGGAGCGAATTTTGTCGAGCCCTTCTCGAGCTGATGTCACCGCAACCGGTTCGATCGCGAAGCTGTCGGCCTTGGCATGGGGCGCCGTTTTCATCTGATCACGGATCGCCTCCAGCACAACAAAAGACAGGCCGTCATAGTCGTCGCCATTCTTCTGAACCATCGGCAAGGCATCACCGATCACCACGGCCCGCAAGCTTCCGGTTTCAAACGCGTTAGCTGTGGCCTGTGCTGCCTTAGACCCACCATCCGACTCGGCGGCGGGCTTCTGACAGGCCACCACTGCCATGGCCGAGAGAGCGAGCAATCCGCATGTGGCTGTCTTCCGCAAACCCATTGTGCTGACCTTCGAATGAGATCCAACAGACCTCAGATCTAGACAGAGAAGCCAGAAGCGACCACAGATCAGATCTGAACCAGCACGATCGGGATCAGAACGGCAACCCGGCTTCCGTCAATTCATGCAGACGAAACGAAGCCCACTCTGAGCACAGGCATCCGGACGCCTTCGCAATACACCCACCAACCTCTCCAGCTATGACATCAAGCATGGTGTGGTGTGGAACCTGCAGTCCCGAGCCGATCGGAAAAGTCGCCAAAGGCACGGACGTGCGCAACAGTTTGCACCAGGGTTATGACTGACCCAACCGCCTCTGGTGTCCATGTCCTTCCACGACTCAAACACGGCTCAGCAGAAGAAATCCGAGGCCGGGAAAACAGGAGCTGCGAAGCAGAACACACTCCTGGCTCGACCGATTTATCCAGGTACACGCGGAACATCTCACCCTTCTTCCTAATCCAGTGCACTCTTTGGCGAACCAAGTGCTCACCAACCGTGGGCACTTGGTTCGCCTGACCACGGCAGTTCGCCAAGCTGCTCCTGCTCACAAGCCAGTCCTTCTTAAATCTCGTGCTTCACACGGCTGAACAAGCAACCCTTCACAGCAGAGGGGCCGGAGAATACAACAAGGCGCCTTTCCCGATGCAACGGACATAGGCCTTCACAGCGCACCAAGCCGCACTGCCTCAACAGTCCCTCAAGGCCGCAACAACGTATTTAGATCGCGGCACTTTGGAACGAATACTCAGCGAGGCATCGAAACACTTCTTGCTTCTTTTGAAGCAGAAACTCTTGCTCGCTTGGATCACCTCCGCCCCAACCCCTGAGCGCATCGCAGGTCGTCTTGTATTCGAGCCTTAAGGCATTGAGATCGTACGAGAAAGAAGCAACGGTCTCGTCCATGGCACCGAAAAGAGAATGGCCAAATTATTACAAGACGCTTCATCTCCTTGACGTATCAAGGGCGACTCTCCTCGATTCGAGTGAAGGACGATAACTGCAGGTCGCGCGCACCGCGATCCAGCCAAGGTGTGGGTATCTCCGTCTCGGCCAGCAGCCAGTCTTGGCCACAGTTTCTGAGTTCGTTCAGTCGTTTTGACATGACCACCGAAATTCGCAATTGGGCCGTTGTTGCGGCAGCGATGGAAGCCCAAGGAGCCACCCACAGCGAGATGTATCGCCGCGCCAAAGCGCTTGCAGAAGGCCAGGCCGACCCGATGCCGACCAGCTTCCCAGCTGCACCGTTAAGTATCTCCGCTGCTTGAGCACCTCGCAAGCAGCCCACTGGACCGATACACCTCGAGCTTCGGCTCGGGGTGTTTTTTTTGGCCAGCATCGTTGCCTGCGCAAACCCGAAGCCAGGCCCTGGGGCGACCCTTTCCCCACCAGGAATCAAAGAGACCGGAAGGGCAATCCAGCCAGAACTTCCATCACCAAGACGGGGCAGCATGTAAAAACTGCTACTCCACAAAAGCTTGAACCAGAGCTAAGTTGAATCAAGACAGTCTGGTACTTGATGCAGGCATTGCTCTTTCTTGCGCTTGCGCTGTTTAATATCGCCCTAGTCATTCACCTAGGCGAAAAAGTTCGTCAATACATTAACAACTGGCGTCATTACAAGCGCCTGGTCAACGACCATCCCGAGATGAATAGCGTGGATCCAGATCAAGGCTTATTCGTGTTTGAAAGTGATGATGCTCTCCGCGCTCTCGTACTCGACAACGACCAACCCGGGGCAAACGAACCTTTCTACGTCGCTGAAGAAGAGTAGCCGTCAGCAACCATGCCAAGCAAACCGGCTGCACACCCTCAATCAGGCCAAGAGCTCAACATCTGAGCTCTAACCAGTCAGGAATTCAAACATTCCCAGAACGTCAATTCCCCCTCTGACGCACCAAAGGACCACAAAGGCGATGATTCCAGCATTCAGAGCCAGAAATGCAGAAACGGTTTTCAACTCATCTCTCATGAAGAGATGCTCGCAAAGACCGCAAAACAACCGCGGGTCGAAACCTTTTGCAATGCCAAAGATCTTTCCATTCGACAGGCCTGACCTCAGGATGTGCGGGGCTTCATCAGAGCCTCACCCCCCTACTTGATGGCAACGAAGCCAGAGATGACGTTGGTTCTGGAGCCAGCGATAACCATCAGTCGTCGTGTTCATTCTCGACGACATCAACATCCACAACTTGCCCATCCTCATTGGCCTCACTCTTGATCTCCTTCACTCCACTCAGAAGCCCTTTAACAAGACGGCTCAAGAAGTAGATCGTCAGGGCTAGCCAGAGGATCTTGATCATCAACGCCCAGCCACAACAAGCATCAAGCCTCCACTGTGAGACGCATCACCGCTGGAAAGCAATGAGCATGAAGACGGGTCAGCAGCCGGCTCAAACACGCAGAGCGCCAGACCATCGCGACAGAAGGCGCCCATAACAGCCGACACAGCAGCACAAACACTCTCCACCACAGACTGGACTCGCCGATCAACCGGCCTTCCTGACCTCAATAAAAAGGAGCCCTCCCCCCAGAAGACTCCCAGACTCGACGCACCGACCACCAACAGGCCGGCTAAGTAATTTTGCTGTGTCAGCGCGATACAAAAAGTCGTCAAAAGCACGGTCTAGAGGGTTCCTCTAAACCAAATACCAAGAGCGCAGGCGGCTGAATTAGGGGCTGACCACCCCAACGGAATGCATGCGAACATCCGCCGGATTCTCCAACTCTCCAGTGAGGATCTGGGCTTCATGCGCGGCCAGCTGCTCCAAACGAGGTATCACGACGGACCGATCCCAACGCTCTTCGCACAGCATCCAGTAGAGACCGAAGTGGCGGGCCTCGCTAGCCAGTAACGCTCCATAGAGCTGCCGTAACTCCTGATCAGGACTGTGCTCTGCAAGCAATGCCATGCGTTCATGGCTGCGCGCCTCGATCAGACCGGCGACGAGAAAGGAATCCAGCATGCGGTCCGGCTCGGGCCGGCGCACCTGTTTCGCCAGCTTCGCGCCGTAACCCGGTGAAGGCAGAGGTTCTAGGTAACGCCCTCGTCGCTTGAGCACCGCCAGCACCTGCTCAAAATGCTGGAGCTCCTCGCGAGCAAGTGGGCTCAGGGCTTCCCCAAGGCCAGGCTCACACAGGTATCGAAACATCAGCTGAACGGCCGCACCCGCAGCCTTTCGCTCGCAATGGGCATGGTCGATGAGCACTTCGATCGGCCTGGCATTGGCTTGATCCAGCCATGAGGCACTGGTGGGAGCGGCGAGCCAGCGGATACTGGCGACAGTTTTTTGAAGGCTCTGATCACCAGCCTGAGCAGGAGACAAGAGCACCATCAAACCGCCTCTTTCACACGAGCCCGCAGATGGCTCACCAGTCCATCGAGAGCCAGGCGATAGCTGTCGGCACCGAAGCCACAGATCACACCGACAGCCTGATCGGCCAAATACGACTGATGGCGAAAGGGCTCCCGTGCATGGATGTTGCTCAGATGCAGTTCCAGATAGGGAATCGCCACTGCCAACAAGGCATCCCGCAGAGCGATCGAGGTGTGGGTGTAGGCGCCGGCATTGATCAAGATCCCATCCACCTGGCCCATCGCCTCATGGATGCGATCCACCAGAGCTCCCTCAAAATTGCTCTGGAAGCAGTCCAGCTCGACGCCGAGATCATTGGCTTGGAGCGCCAGCGCAGATTCAATCGCTGGAAGCGTCGCAGATCCATACAACCCTGGTTCGCGCTTCCCCAGCAGGTTGAGATTGGGGCCATTAAGCAAGAGCAGGCGCATGGCCCTCACGCGGACTGAATTGAATCTGATCGTATCGAGCTTCTGCTTCTTGCCCTGATCAACGAAGAAAACGGCAGGCCGGCTGGTAAATTCTCTTGGTGTGGTTCGGGTCGGTGCCCGAGTGGTTAATGGGGGCGGACTGTAAATCCGCTGGCTCTGCCTACGTTGGTTCAAATCCAACCCGGCCCATCCTCCACATGCCCTTGTAGCTCAGCGGTAGAGCACTCCCTTGGTAAGGGAGAGGTCTCGAGTTCAAGTCTCGACAAGGGCTTCTTCTCCACCCCCTGGCACCGGGGGTGGCTCTTGTTGAGTGATTCAAATGGCTTGCGTGAGGCATGGCCGTTGAAGCGTTTGCCCCTTGTCTCGCGTCAGTGGCAACGCAAGGTTCGGGTTGATGGCGTCCATGCCGACAGCCAAGATCTGAGCCATCGCCTGGATGTCGTCAGTCCAAACAGCCTGAGCTTCCTGTGCCTTGGCTCAACAGCACCGCCGATTGCGGAGACAGTGTCAAGGGTGAAGGCCCAACGTCCCCGATCAGCAACTCACAGTCGAAAGTTGCGTCTGATGCCTGACGCACAAGCTGAGAATCCAGAGTCAGGACCCGCTGCCGACTGCGGTTGAGGGCAACCGCCAAGCCGGGGGCGAGACCGATCAGCCCATCGCGGCCCTGAGGATGCCAACACAATCCGCCCTTCCTGAGGATGGGGAAGCGACGACGCAACTGCAAAAACGCCTGGATCGCAGAGCACAAGTCATGCGGCCAGGGCTGCCCCCAAGGCATGGCTTCGCGGCACCCAGGCTCCTCACCACCCTGCAATCCTGCTTCAGTGCCGTAATAGATACAGGGCGCTCCAGGCTGCAGGATCAACAACAACAGGGCCAGGCGCAACGCGGCTGCATCTCCCTTAAGCGTGTGCAATGCCCTGGGGACATCATGACTATCAAGCAGGTTCAGCTGGGCAGTGTTGACCTCAGGCCGGCAGCTGTCTTGGGTGGCCGTCCAAATCGCGAGCAGCGCATCAGCGTCAAGCGGCTCCAGCGGGTATTGAGGGTTGTTGTAGGCCTCTGACAATCGTCCTGCCGCGGCCCAGCAAAGACTGCTCCAACCGAGGCGATAGTTCATCACACCGTCGAACTGATCCCCTTGCAACCAAGGGACCGCATCACCCCAGATCTCCCCAACAATCCAGGCCTCCGGATTGACCGATCGCACCATGCGCCGAAATGAAATCCAGAACCCAGAAGGAACCTCATCAGGCACATCCAGTCGCCAGCCATCAATGCCTCGCTCGAGCCAATGGCGTCCCACTTGCAAGAGAAAATCCTGCACCGGAGGATGCGCGTGATTGAACTTGGGCAGGGCCGGATCATTCCACCAACAGCTGTATCCGCACGACTCTCCGGCGCGGGGATAGGGATGCATGGGCCAGTGGTGGATGTGAAACCAATCCCGATAAGGAGACGTGATGCCGTTTTCCAGTAAATGGTGAAACGCCCAAAAGCCACGGCCGCAATGGTTGAACACGCCATCCAGGATCAAGCGCATCCCGCGGCGATGCAGCTCCGCCAGCAATGCATCGAAGGCCTGATCACCCCCAAGCAGCGGATCCACCTTGAGGTAGTCGTAGGCGTGGTAGCGGTGATTGGCGGCCGAGGCGAAGATCGGTGTGAGGTACAGACAGGTCACGCCCAGTCCCTGCAGGTGATCAAGGCTTTCGATCACGCCCCAGAGATCACCACCTTGAAAGCCCTGGAGCATGGGATCGCTTCCCCAGGGCTGCCACTGCAGCCCAGCCACCTGTCGCTGCTGAGACGCGATCGGCGTCACCTCAGCGCGCCGAAAACGATCGGGGAACACCTGATAGACCACGGCATCCGAGACCCAAGCAGGTGGTAGTGCAAACGCATCACTCAAAGCCAACCCCCTTTGCAGGAGCGTGCCCCACCGCTAGCACTTGAAAAACGAGTCGGCCATGGCAGCAACGCCTCTCCTCCTGGCGCTAGACCAGGGAACCAGCAGTTCGCGTGCAGCCCTGTTTGACAGCAGTGGAACGCTGGTGGCAAGCGCTTCTGCCCCCCTCGCGATCCGCTATCCCGCCGATGGCTGGGTGGAACAGGATCCCTTGGCAATCTGGGAGAGCCAGCGCCAGGCCATGGCACAGCTCGAGGCAACGCTGACTGACGAGCAGCGTCGGTCTGTGACCTGCTGTGGCATCACCAACCAGAGGGAAACCACGCTGCTGTGGCAACGCAGTAACGGAGCCCCGTGCGGCCCAGCCCTGGTCTGGCAAGACGGACGCACCGTCGAGATCTGTCGTCAGTGGAAAGATCAAGGCCTCGAAGCCAACTGGTGCCACCGCACAGGCCTGTTACTTGACCCCTATTTCAGCGCAAGCAAGATTCGCTGGCTGCTGCTGCATGAACCAACAGCCCGCGCTGCCGCAGAGCGCCACGACCTCTGCTTTGGCACCGTCGAAAGCTGGCTTCTCTGGCATCTCAGTGGCAGACGCCTGCACTACTCAGACATGAGCAATGCCAGTCGGACCCTCCTGATGGATTTGGAACAGCGCCAATGGATGGAGGCGTTCTGTGATGCAGTGACCTTGCCGAGTTCAGCCCTGCCCGAGCTGGTGCCGTGCCGCGGTGACTTCGGAGCCATCAGCGAGGGGCTGCCCTTTGCCGGCGTTCCGATCAGAGCCCTGCTGGGAGATCAGCAGGCCGCCACCCTCGGCCAGCTCTGCCTCGAACCGGGGGAAGCGAAATGCACCTATGGCACTGGGGCGTTCCTGGTGGTGAATACCGGTTCAGAGCTGCGCCGATCCAATGCTGGACTGCTCACCACGCTGGCCTGGACCGATGCCGACGGCACCCCCACGTACTGCCTGGAGGGAAGCCTGTTCAATGCGGGCACCGTGGTGCAGTGGCTGCGGGATGGCTTGGGACTGATTCGTGAAGCCGCTGAGATCAATGCGCTAGCCGCCAGCGTCGACTCTGCGGCAGGGGTGATGTTGGTGCCCGCATTCACCGGTTGGGGCACGCCCCACTGGGACCCCAGCGCACGTGGCCTCCTCATCGGCCTGACCCGCGACAGCCAACCTGGTCACATCGCCCGCGCGGCCCTGGAAGGGATTGCTCTGTCAGTGGCCAGCCTCGTGCAGCTAGCCGAACAATCGATTGGCCATGGCCTGGGGGAACTGGCTGTGGATGGCGGTGCTGCCGCTTCCGATCCCTTGCTGCAGGCCCAAGCCGACAGCACCGGCCTGCGGGTGAGACGTCCTGCCAGCCTCGAGAGCACAGCACGGGGCGTCGCCCTTCTGGCAGGTGCAGAGGCCGGGGTGATTGCAGATCTGCGCGACCTGGTACCCGCCAAGATGGAAGGAGGAGACCTGTTCAAGCCCGGCCTCGACAGCAACCAGCGTCAGCGCTGGTGCGAACGCTGGGATGAGGCCGTGCGCCGCAGCCTGCACTGGAGCGAAGGAGGGCAGGGATGAGCGACCCCCTCGACCTTTTGATCATCGGTGGGGGTGCCAGTGGCGCCAGCGTGGCCTATGAAGCCGTGTGCCGCGGCCTTCGGGTCGCCCTACTGGAAGGAGCCGACATCGGCGCTGGCACGAGTTGCCGCAGCACCAAGCTGCTGCACGGCGGGGTGCGCTATCTAGAACTGGCCTTCAAAACCGCCGACCCGGCCCAGTTTCGCCTGGTGCGCGAAGCCCTATTGGAACGCGGCCACTGGTTAGAACAGGTTCCGTTTCTAGCCCACAGACTCGAGCTAGCCCTACCAACCACCAACGTGGTGGGACAGGGTTATTACCGGATTGGGCTGGGCCTTTATGACGCCCTGGCAGGGCGCACAGGCATCGGCGCCAGTCGCTGGCTGTCCAAAGCGCAACTTGAACAGGCTCTTCCGTTGCTGAAGCCTGGGCTCAATGGTGGCGTCGCCTACAGCGATGGGCAATTCGACGATGCCCGTCTCAACCTTCTACTGGCACTCAGCGCCGAACAAGCCGGTGCTCAGCTCCACACAGGTTGCCGTGTGACCAAGCTGGAGAAGACCCCTGAAGGACGCATTTGCGGTGCAATCAGCCTCACGGCTGATGGCCGAGAACAACGTTGGAGCGCGCGGGTGGTGGTCAATGCCACAGGCATGCAATCCGACGCAATCCGGCGCATGGCCGATCCCGACTTAGCAGAGCGCATGCTCACCAGCAGAGGCGTGCACCTGGTGCTGAAGGCCAACCTCTGCCCGGAGGGAGTCGGCCTGCTGCTGCCCGCCACCGATGACGGTCGGGTGCTGTTCATGCTGCCGTTCTTTGGCCGAACCCTTGTCGGCACCACCGACACGGCCTGTGACATCGCGACCGCCTCAGCTCCCTCCGCCGAGGAGCAGGAGTATCTGCTCGCTTATGTGCGTCGTTGGTTTCCCCAGCTCAGCGACCTCAGCGTCGGCAGCTGCTGGGCTGGTGGCCGCCCCCTGCTTCGGCCTTCGGGCGACGACCGCAACAGCAGTCGGGTCGTGCGTGAACACGAGGTTGAAACCCTGCCAAGCGGGCTGGTGAGCGTGATGGGGGGAAAGTGGACGACCTGCAGACCCATGGCAATCGACACGCTCGAGGCCGTGGCCGCGCAACTTGAAAGACCGTTGCCGCCCCGACAAGCGCTGCCTCTGCTGGGCTCCGCCACGGTGCCCGGGCAGACCAGTGCCCTGTTGAGCCAGCAACGGCAGGAGCTAGAGGCACTGCTTCCGAACACGGCCTTGCGCACCGCTCAAGCCAACCATCTGCACAGCAACTTCGGCTTGCGGGCCCCAGCCTTGGTGGGTGGCTGGAGCGAGAGCGATCGCCAACCTCTCAGCGAGGTCATCCCCATCTGCCGAGGCGAACTCCATCACGCCATCCACTCCGAACACGCTCGCAGCGCGACCGATGTACTGGCCCGACGCTGCCGGTTGGCGATGGTGGATCAGAGCGAAGCCGAGCGGCTCGTGCCTCTCGTGAATGAGCTACTGGAGGACCAGGGGTATGCAGCCGGTGGGCAGAGCCTCAACCTTGCGCACTGACCGACTGGTCCTGCTGGACCGATTCCTGATCGGCTTCCTCATCCACTTCCCCGATGAGCCACCAGCTGAAGCCATGGGCAGGCAGATAAACAAACCAATTCTGATCCGCCTCAGGGAATTCACTGCCCCAGAGCACCTCCCGTGTGCGCTGGCCCTGCCAGCGGCTCAAATCCAAGCGAAGCGAGGCGCCGGCAGCCGAGAGATTGGCAGCCACCAACACGGTCATCGACTCACTGGTTCGCACGTAGACAATGACTGCCGGATGGCTGCAATCCAGCAACTCAAACCCCCCGTGCCGCAAGGCCGGAAGCAATCGCCGACAAGTGAGCATGCGGCGATGCCAATTGAGCAGTGACCCCTGCAATTGCTTCTGAACCTCCACGTTCACCACCCGGTGGTGATAACCAGGAGCCGTGATCGAGGGCAGCACCAGTAAGGGGTCAGGTGCGGTTGAGAAGCCGCCGTTGCGCGCTGGGGTCCAGGCCATCGGCGTGCGATTGGGATCCCGGTCCCGTAAGCCAGGCCAATCGCCCATCCCCAGCTCATCGCCGTAATAGAGGCAGGGCATTCCAGGCAGGCTGTAGATCAGCGCATGCAGCACCCGATTGGAACCGGGATCACCGTTCAGGAGCGGAGCCAGGCGGCGATTGATGCCCCAGTTGAGCCAATGCCCCTGGCCCTGATGCAAGCCAGCTCTGATGGTCTGCACCACGTCATCACTGACCAGGTGACCATCCCCCAGCCAGAGCTCGTCGTGGTTTCGCAAGGGCAGAGCCCAGCGACAACCCTGCACAGCCTCCTGTGCTTCATCCAGGCAAACGCGCAGAGCCTCGGTACGACCACTGGCAATGGCCGCAAACAGATGGGCAGTGAGAGCGAAATTGAACGCCCCGTGCAGCTCGTCATCCTGCAGATACGGAGCCGCCTCATCCACCGGCTGGATCGCTTCGGCCAGCAGAAGCACTTCCCGGCTGTGGGCATCCACCCGTTTCCGCAGTCGTTTCAAAAACGTATGCGTGGCCGGCAAGCCCTCACAGCGCGACCCTTCCTCTTCAAAGAGGAAGGGAATGGCATCAAGGCGAAAGCCATCTACACCGCGGTCGATCCAAAAGTCGACCACCTCGAGCATTGCCTCCTGCACCAGAGGGTTCTCGTAATTCAGGTCGGGCTGATGACTGAGGAAACGATGCAGGTAATACTGCTGAGCCACCTCATCCCATTCCCAATTCGAAGATTCGAAATGGCGAAAGAGCACAGGGGCATCGGCATAACGCTGGGGGTCATCGCTCCAGACGTAGACATCCCTTTCAGGACTGCCCTTAGCCGCCCAGCGGGCCCGCTGGAACCAAGGATGCAAGGTACTGGTGTGATTCAGCACCAGATCGAGCACCACCTTGATGCCGTGCTTGTGAGCAGCAGTGAGAAAACGATGGAAGGCTGAAAGGTCCCCCAGGTCGGGATGAATCTCGGTGAAATCGGTGATGTCGTATCCACCGTCCTGCAGGGGCGAGGGGTAGATCGGCGTCAACCACAGAGCATCCACCCCAAGCCAGCGCAAATAGGGGAGACGCCCAGCCAATCCTTGAAGATCACCGATACCGTCGCCATTGCCGTCGGCATAACTGCGCACGATCAGCTCGTAGATCACGGCGCCGTTCCACCAGGGCTGCTGCATTCCGTTCTGCGTTAGCCAATCCCATAGCTAGACCCGGATCAGACCGACGTCAGCCCTTTCGCCCGGATGAATTGCCAGCATGGCGCCGTAACGGTTTGCCCATGACGCTCAGTTCACCGCCTGCACCCCAGAGCTTGCCAGACTTGCCTTCGCTTCGAGGGCCGGTCGCCCTTGGTGCAACCCGCGGGGAAGCCTGGCGTCGCAAACAATTGCAGACGATGCGCGCCCTGCTCGATCAACACGAGGGCGAGATCCTCGAGGCCCTGCGGGCAGATCTGGGCAAACCCACAACGGAAGGGATGGTGGAGGTGCTGGCCCTGCGGCAAGAGCTGCGGCTCTGTGACACGCAACTGCGCCGCTGGATGCGCCCACGCCGGGTTCCGGTCCCGCTACCGCTGCAACCGGGCAGGGCCGAAGTCATCCGCGAACCCCTTGGCTGCGTTCTGATCATTGGCCCCTGGAACTATCCCTTCCATCTCACCCTGCAACCACTGATCAGCGCCCTTGCGGCAGGCAACACCGCCGTGGTCAAGCCCTCAGAGCAGGCTCCAGCCACAGCTGCCCTCATCGAGCGGCTGCTTGGCAGCGCCTTTGACCCTGAGGTGGTGCGGGTGGTGCAAGGCGACGGGTCCACAGCAGCTGCCCTAGTGGATCAGGGCTATGACCACATCTTCTTCACTGGCGGAGGCAGCATTGGTGCCAAGGTGATGGCTGGAGCCGCACGGCATCTCACACCGGTCACCCTGGAGCTGGGCGGCAAGAGCCCCGCGATCGTGCTGCCAGGTGCGGATCTCGCCGTCACAGCACGACGATTGATCTGGGGGAAAGGGCTGAATGCAGGCCAGACCTGCATCGCCCCCGACTACCTACTGGTTGAAGACAGCCTGCGGGATCCCCTGGTCAAAGCCCTTGCAGCGGCCCGAGTCGATCTCTATGGAACGGATCCAGTGGGATCAAGCGACCTCGGCCGGATCATCAACGACCGTCAGTATCAACGGCTGGAGGCTCTTCTCGATGGAGCCCGTGCCAATGGCCAGGTCCTGATCGGCGGCGAAAGCGATGCCAACAGCCGGCGAATCGCCCCAACCGTGCTGACGGTGGACACGCTTGAAGATCCGTTGATGCAAGAAGAACTGTTCGGACCGCTGCTACCGCTGATCGCCGTTCGCGATCTGGCCATGGCGATGGAACGGATCCGCCGCCTGCCCAAACCCTTGGCCCTCTATCTCTTTGGCGGAAAGCAGCAACAGCAGAACGAGCTGCTGATGGGCACCAGTTCAGGCGGTGTGTGTTTTAACGACGTGGTGATGCACGTGGGCATTCCAGACCTGCCCTTCGGAGGCGTGGGGCCCAGTGGGATGGGCAGCTACCACGGCGAAGCAGGCTTCCGCACCTTCTCCCACGAACGCTCAGTGTTGAGACGGCCATTTTTCCTCGATCTGCGCCTGCGCTACCCCCCCTACCGGCTTGGTCGGGATCTGATGCGACGCATCCTTGGCTGAATCGGGACTGGCGCCCTTGCTGAATCACCTTATGGTTTGCCGAGAGGAAATAAAAACATGCGCCGAGCCCTGTTTGCAGCCCTGGCCCTGTCGGCCTTGATGCCGCTTCAGGCCCTCAGCGGCACTGTCACGGTGCGAAGTGGAGACACCCTTTCCGACATTGCCGACCGTTACGGGGTGTCGGTGGGATCGCTGATGCGTTTGAACGGATTGCGCAACTCCAATCATGTTGAAGCCGGGCAACGCCTCAGGGTGCCGGGCCCAACAGTCACAGCTGGAGCCGGCCGTCACACCGTGGCCCGTGGCGAAAGCCTGAGCACAATTGCCAGCCGTTATCGCGTCAGCGAAAGAGATCTGATCACCCTCAACCATCTCCGCGATGCCAACCATGTTGAGGTGGGCCAACGGCTCCGGCTGCCCAGCAATGCGGTACTGCCCCAACCGAAAGCAGCCAAAACCAAACCTGTGCCGGTCAATCCGGTTCCGAACGCCAACAGCCACACGATTGCCCGCGGCCAAACCCTGACCCAAATCGCCAAGGCTTACGAAGTTCCGGTTGCCTCCCTGGTGGACATCAATGGCCTCACTGATCCCAACAAGGTGAAGGTGGGCACCAAGCTGCTGCTCAGACAGGCACCCTCTGAGGCTGCCACCAGCCTCAGCACCCAGTCGGTGATCGAACCCAGCCCCAGCAACAACAACGCCACCAGCAACGAAGCCATCAGCACCGGCGTAGCTCCAGCGCGGGATGAGCTCACCTCTGCCAGGGAAACAGCGAGCTCCTCTTCCGTCGAAGAGGCCTCCATCACCAGCGCCACCCCCAACGCTGCTGTGCAACCGGCCACCACAGCCAGCAAATCCGACCTCATCGCCAAGGCCTCTACCAAACCAGCTGCATCGGTAGCCCCCAATCAGGCCGACTGGCGCAGCTACGGCCCACTGAAAGTGGACTGGAGCAACTGGCAGACCATGGCGGGCAGTGATGTAGCCCCAACCCTCAATGCTGACGGCAAGCCCTTGTACATCGCTGTGAACTGCGGAGCGCGCAAGATCAACGTCACCGGAGCTAATGGCGCCTGGAAAACCTGGAATGCACCCCAAAGCAACTACGAGCAGGATCTTGTCAAGGACCGATGCCGCCAGGGAAGCGGCGCCTGAGACAGCCTGCCCTCAGGCGACATAGTGCAGCGGCCAAGGCTGGCGCAGAAATCGTCGACCGCTGTCCCTTAAGAACAGCCTCTGGGCCCCGTCATTGCTCTCGCTGATCAACTCTTCCTGGACCATCCGCCTGGTCAACCATCCCCAGCGCAGAGGTTCAACCTCGGCAAGAGTGTCACTGAGGCTGCGGAGATCAGTGCCATGGTCTTTCTCCAAGGCCTGAAGCACGGCGAGAGCCGCTTCCGACCAATCATGACGAGGGAGGCTCTCCTGACATCGGTCACAACGACCGCAGGGCGCAGCCAGTTCGCCGACCGCTAGCAATAACGCCTGCTGGCGGCACATCTCACCTTCCGCCACGGCTTCCATCCGTCGCAACTGCTGCTGCGCCAGTTCCACGCGACTGCGGTCTGCCTGCTGATCGGCCGACGCGTGGCGCAATGAAGCCTGCATCGCCCAACCGAGGCTGGTGCGATCACCCGGAGAGAACAGCACGATGCACTGAGCAGGATGGCCATCACGGCCGGCCCGGCCAGATTCCTGGAGGTACCCCTCGGGGGTTGCCGGCAGATCGAGATGGAGCACAAGCCCCACATCACCTCGATCAACGCCCATACCGAAGGCCACCGTGGCCACCAGCACAGGCCTCTCGGCCTCCAGGAAGTGGCAAAGCGCTTGCTGACGCCGCCCGGGCTCCAAACCGGCGTGATAGGGGATCGCCTCAACCCCATTGGCCTCCAGGCGAACGGCCCAGCGCTCCACCGATCGCCTGGTGCGTGCGTAGATCAACGAGGCACCACGGGAGTTGTCCAGCGCTTTCAGCACTTGATCCAACGGATCCTTGGGACGTCGGCGCATGACGTAATGAAGATTGTCCCGCTGGGCGGAAGCCACCTGCACCAGAGGACGCTGGAGATCGAGCAGGCGAAGGATGTCGGCTCGCACCCGCGGCGCAGCGGTCGCGCTGAGCGCCACCACTGGCACACCCTCACACAGGGCACGAACGTCGCCCAGACGTCGATAGTCGGGGCGGAAATCATGCCCCCAGGCACTGATGCAATGGGCTTCATCCACGGCCAGCGCCACAAGCCGACCTTGGGCATGCGTCTTGGCGATCAGCTCCCGGATCTGCGCCGACTGAAGCCGTTCTGGGGCGAGATAGAGCAAGCGGAGCTCGCCTTCCACCAAAGCACGACAGACCTGTTGGCGATGCTCCGGCAGTAACCCCGCATGCAGACAGGCGGCAGGAATGTCACGACTGCGGAGTTGTCGAACCTGATCCTCCATCAAGGCGACCAGTGGTGAAATCACCAGCACCAACCCCTGCTTGACGAGTGCCGGCAGCTGATAGCAAAGCGATTTACCACCACCGGTGGGGAGCACAGCCAGCGCATCCCTGCCAGCCAAGAGGGCTTCGATCACCGGACGCTGGCCGGTCCGAAAATCATCCCAGCCGTAGTGGTCATGCAGCGTCGCCAGCAGCGGATCCAAACCACACCAGCGATAGGGCCCTCAGCTTAACGGCCACTACATCTAGGGGACCAACGGCGATTCCAGCTGCTCTGGCGACTCCTCAACCAATTGCAATCGCACCCGCTTGCCACCGGCCAGTTCACCTAACGAGACCCGCATGGTCGCGCCACTCAAGCTCTGCAGCGCCGAGAGCACATCGCGCAGGTAAGGAGTGCTGCTGCCGCTTTCGACCCACAGACGCTCCTGCAGCCCCCCCAACCGACGCCAGGAGGTATGCAACTTGAGAACCGCCGACTCAAGCGCTTGGGCCTGGCCAACGGCATCGGCCAGCAATCCAAGGGCATCCAGGCGCTGCGCCTCCTGCATGGCCTTCTCAAGGTCCAGCTCCCCCTGCTGGAAAGCACGCACGGCCACACCACTCTCGGTGGCCTTCGTGATCCAACGAGCTGTACTGGTGACATCCTTGATCCGGTCGAGTTCAGGCTCATCGCGCAGCACCTTGCGCAGATCCTCCTGCTGCAGTTCTGGCAGCTTTGCGAGCTCCTTCACGAGCGGAGCCACCACTCTGGGTGGCAACAGATTTTGCTGGGTACGCTCGCGAATTTCCTCGGGCAGCAGAGGACTGGTCGCCGCCGTGAATTCATCGGTCAGCCTCCGCACCTGCTTGCGCGTGATCTCCTGGCCCTCATTGGCAGCTTCTGAAATCATCAGCTGCACTTCCGGGGCCGCCTGCGCCGTTTCAAGGAAGGCCCGCTTGGAGAAATGGTTCACACTCTCTTGATCGAGCATGCCGCCCCCGACCAGATCTTCGGCGGATTCAGCAAGCTGGATCAGGCTGTAGGCACGGGTCTTGCTGATTTCACGCTCGCGCAACCACTGCAGAAAGCCAGCACCACGACCTTCGCCACCGCGTTTCTCACGATCGCGAACCGCCTTGAGGATGCGCCCCCTGAGGATCTCGGTCTGGAGGTCGAACCGATCACAGACTGCCCAGGCCTGGTCCAGCTGCTCAAGGAACTCCAGCGTGCTGATGTCATCCCGCTCAGGATCAGGGAGATCCATCTGCAGCATGGGGGGCTCAGGACTGAGACTGGAACTCACAGCGGCATCAGAGATGGAGCTGGATGCTGCCACGGCGAACGACATTGTGTGACGCTCACGGCGTGGGAGCACCCGCCCGGAGATATCGTCCCATTGCATCCCGTTCCTGCGCAGCGATGGCGATCTCCCGAGGTGACAAGGTGCGCATCAAGCGCCCTGAGTCCTACTGGTTCAACGATGTGGGCACTGTGGCCTCAATCGACAAATCCGGAATCCGTTACCCAGTTGTGGTTCGCTTTGAAAAGGTGAACTACAACGGCCTCTCCGGCTCAGAAGGTGGCATCAACACCAACAACTTCGCTGAAGCTGAACTGGAAAAGGCCTGAGGCCATTGCCAGAACTGCCTGAAGTTGAGACGGTTCGCCGCGGATTGGCAGACCGTCTCAGTTCATTTCAGATTCACGATGTTGAAATCCTCCGGGACAGGGCCATTGCCAGTCCCGGAGGATCTTCTGTGTTCGCAGAAGGTCTCCGAGGAGCATGGGTCGGTCGGTGGCACCGACGCGGCAAATACCTCTATGCCGAACTGCACGACCACAGCGATGGCGACCAGACCGCCAGTCGAGGCCTTTGGGGCGTGCACCTGCGCATGACAGGCCAGTTTTTATGGCTGGATAGCGAACAGCAGCAGGAGCCCTGCCGCCATACACGAGTGCGTTTCTGGGACCCCAGCGGTCACGAACTGCGCTTTATTGACATGCGCAGCTTCGGCGAGATGTGGTGGGTTCCCCCCGAGTTGCCAGCTGAAGCAATCATCACCGGGCTGAAGAAGCTAGGGCCGGAACCCTTCAGCGACTCCTTCAATGGACGCTATTTAAAGCAACGACTAAAAGGCAGCAGCCGTTCGATCAAAGCGGCGTTACTGGATCAGAGCCTTGTGGCAGGAGCCGGCAATATCTACGCCGATGAAAGCCTTTTTGCAGCAGGGATCGATCCTCACACCGCCGCCGGCTCACTCAACCGAGAGCAGCTCGATCGGCTTTGCGACTGCCTTACCGCCGTACTCCAACAAAGCATCGGTGCAGGCGGCACCACGTTCAGCGATTTTCGAGACTTAGAAGGCGTGAATGGCAACTACGGAGGCCAGGCAGCTGTTTACAGGCGAACAGGCAAGCCCTGCCACGTCTGTGGCACACCGATCCAGCGTGAGAAACTGGTGGGCAGAAGCACCCACTGGTGCCCAAACTGTCAGCACTGAGATCAATCAGGGCTATCGCAAGCGAGACGCAGCCGGTGGTGACGCCCCATCAGGATCTGATTGAAGCCATTCAGGATTTGCACCGGCGTGGATGGTGCGACGGCACAGGCGGAAATTTCAGCGTTGTCCTGCACAAGCAGCCAACAACCCTGCTGATGGCACCAAGTGGAGTCGATAAGGGCAAAGTCGAAGCAAACATGCTGATCGAAGTGAATCACAACGGAGAGGTGCTCAGCGGCCTGGGGAAGGCGAGTGCGGAAACGTTGATGCACCTAACCATTGTCGAAACATGTGGCAGTGGTGCTGTGCTGCATACCCATTCGGCAAACGCAACGGTTGTGTCCAAACACGCAGTCAGCAAGGGATTCGTCACTCTCGAGGGATGGGAAATGCTGAAAGGCCTGCGTGGCATCACCACCCACAACACCTGCATTGAGCTACCGGTGATCGCCAATCATCAAGACCTGAAGATGATGTGCAAGCATGCTGAGCCTTTGCTGGCCGATGCACCCTATGGCCTGCTTGTCGCTGGTCATGGCCTTTACGCTTGGGGCGAAACATTGAACGAAGCAAGGCGTCATGTTGAAATCCTTGAGTTCCTACTGAAGCTGTACTGGAAAGAACAGTTGCTGAGGGTGAGATGACACAAACCACGCACCTACTACTCGATATTGAAGGCACAACCTGCCCAATCAGCTTTGTGTCATCTGTGCTATTCCCCTATGCGAAAAAGCAACTGGATCCCTACCTGAGCTTGCATGCACACAACAAAGAAGTGCAGGCTGTCATCACAGAAGCCTGGCAGGAATGGCGGATTGATCAAGACGAAATAAGCCAAAAGCTCTTACAGCAATCTCCAACGGAAGAGGAAGACACGGCCCACCAAGCCATCAGCAACTATTTTCAGCACCTCATCAGCATCGACAGGAAATCGACCAGCCTGAAGGATCTGCAAGGACGCATATGGGAACAGGGATATCGAGATAGAGCTCTTCAAACCGAACTTTTCCCCGAGGCTCTGCAAGCACTTCGCAGCTGGAACAGGGCAGACTTAAAGCTTGCCGTGTATTCATCTGGAAGCATCAATGCCCAGAAACTGCTCTACCAATACACACCAGAGGGAGATATCAGAGATCTATTCTGCGCTTGGTTTGACACCCATACTGGCCCCAAAAAGGCAAGCGTCTCTTACATCAACATCGCAAAGCAGCTCGGCATTCGCTCCCAGCAGATCACGTTTATCAGCGACAACAAGGCGGAGTGCGATGCGGCTGAGGAGGCAGGACTAAGAACACTATTTAGCCTTCGCGACAACAACCCCGATCAGGATCCAGGCCATCACTGCGTGATCCGATCACTCAACGAAGTGCTTTCACAGCTACAACTGTCGAACTGAGGCGAACTGCGCAGCCAGGCCATGTGTGATGGCTGCGCGGCCATCGCCTTGACTGAAAGCACAAAAAAAGCCGCCCCATCAGGAGCGGCTTCGGTTGAGGATGATTGCAGGCATTGCTCAACAATGCACAAGCAATCATCAGAAAAAGAGAATTGTTTTACCTGGCATCGAGCTATTTTCTCAGGGGGCTACCCCCCAAATATCGTCGCCGCTGCTGCGTTTCACAACCGAGTTCGAGATGGATCGGAGTGGGACCACAGCGCCATGGACACCAGGATAGTTTCAATTCTCAAGGGGTGAACCCTGAGAACTGCATAGGTTCTCATAGCTTGCGCTATGTCATCTGAATTGAATAAAACTTGTCTCTTAGGCAAGAACCAAATGTTGGTCAAGCCCTCGGTCTATTAGTACTCCTCCGCTGCATCCATTACTGGACTTCCACGTAGAGCCTATCAACGGGTGTTCTTCCCGTGACCTTACTGGGTTACCCCATGGGAATACTCATCTTGAGGTGGGCTTCCCACTTAGATGCTTTCAGCGGTTATCCACTCCGCACATGGCTACCCAGCGTTTACCGTTGGCACGATAACTGGTACACCAGAGGTGCGTTCCTCCCGGTCCTCTCGTACTAGGGAGAAATCCTCTCAATATTCCTACGCATACACCGGATATGGACCGAACTGTCTCACGACGTTCTGAACCCAGCTCGCGTACCGCTTTAATGGGCGAACAGCCCAACCCTTGGGACCGACTTCAGCCCCAGGTTGCGATGAGCCGACATCGAGGTGCCAAACCTCCCCGTCGATGTGAACTCTTGGGGGAGATCAGCCTGTTATCCCTAGAGTAACTTTTATCCGTTGAGCGACGGCCCTTCCACTCAGAACCGTCGGATCACTAAAGCCGACTTTCGTCCCTGTTCGACTTGTAGGTCTCACAGTCAAGCTTCCTTCTGCTTTTGCACTCGTCAGCTGATTTCCAACCAGCCTGAGGAAACCTTTGCGCGCCTCCGTTACCTTTTAGGAGGCGACCGCCCCAGTCAAACTGCCCACCTGATACTGTCCGCTCCCCGGATAACGGGTGAACGTTAGAACCCTAGCTCTGAAAGAGTGGTATCTCACCATTGACTCCCTAGTACCCACGAGCACTAGATCAACGTCTCCCACCTATCCTGCGCATTCAGAGCCCGGGCACAATACCAAGCTACAGTAAAGCTTCATAGGGTCTTTCTGTCCGGGTGTATGTAGTCCGCATCTTCACAGACAATTCTATTTCGCCGAGCCTCTCTCCGAGACAGCTCCCAGATCGTTACGCCTTTCGTGCGGGTCGGAACTTACCCGACAAGGAATTTCGCTACCTTAGGACCGTTATAGTTACGGCCGCCGTTCACCGGGGCTTCAGTCGCCAGCTTCGCTTACGCTGACCGGCTTCCTTAACCTTCCGGCACTGGGCAGGCGTCAGCCCCCATACATCGTCTTGCGACTTAGCGGAGACCTGTGTTTTTGGTAAACAGTCGCCTGGGACTCTTCACTGCGACCAGCTCTCGCTGGCACCCCTTCTCCCGAAGTTACGGGGCCATTTTGCCGAGTTCCTTAGAGAGAGTTACCTCGCGCACCTCGGTATTCTCTACCACCCCACCTGTGTCGGTTTCGGGTACTGGCAGTTATGCCTTAACGGGTATAGAGCTTTTCTTGGAAGCATGACATCACCAACTTCGCTGCCGTAGCAGCTCGTACTCACGCCTCAGCTCGGAACGTTTTCGCCGCTCCTCATAGCCTCGAACGCTTGAACCAGTAACCAACATCTGGCTTGGCTAGCCTTCTCCGTCCCTCTTCCCAAAACATAACCGGTACAGGAATGTTGACCTGTTATCCATCGACTACGCCTTTCGGCCTCGCCTTAGGTCCAGACTAACCCTCCGCGGACGAGCCTGCCGGAGGAACCCTTAGGGTTTCGGTGCATGGGATTCTCACCCATGTTTTCGCTACTCAAGCCGACATTCTCACTTCTATGCAGTCCACGCCCGCTCACGCTAACGCTTCACCCCACATAGAACGCTCCCCTACCATAAATCCGCAGCTTCGGTACAACACTTAGCCCCGTTCATTTTCGGCGCAGGATCGCTCGACCAGTGAGCTATTACGCACTCCTTTGAGGATGGCTGCTTCTAGGCAAACCTCCTGGTTGTCTGGGCAATCCCACCTCCTTTATCACTTAGTGTTGATTTGGGGACCTTAGCTGGCGGTCTGGGCTGTTTCCCTCTCGACCATGGAGCTTATCCCCCACAGTCTGACTGCCTCGCTACACACAGGGTATTCAGAGTTCATCTCGATTTGGTACCGCTCTCGCAGCCCGCACCGAAATGGTGGCTTTACCCCCCTGCTGGAGCACGAGACGCTACGCCTCAACGTATTTCGGGGAGAACCAGCTAGCTCCGGGTTCGATTGGCATTTCACCCCTAACCACAGCTCATCCGCTGATTTTTCAACATCAGTCGGTTCGGACCTCCACTTGGTATCACCCAAGCTTCATCCTGGCCATGGTTAGATCACCCGGGTTCGGGTCTATAAACACTGACAAACGCCCTATTCAGACTCGCTTTCGCTATGGCTCCACCATTTCCGGTTTAACCCGCCAGTGCCTATAAGTCGCCGGCTCATTCTTCAACAGGCACACGGTCACCCGATTAGTCGGGCTCCCATTGCTTGTAGGCTCACGGTTTCATGTTCTATTTCACTCCCCTCCCGGGGTTCTTTTCACCTTTCCCTCGCGGTACTGTTTCGCTATCGGTCACACAGGAGTACTTAGCCTTACGAGGTGGTCCTCGCAGATTCACACGGAATTTCACGTGCTCCGTGCTACTCGGGATACAGCTAGGTCAGTTCAGTTTTCGTGTACGGGACTTTCACCCTCTGTGGTGTGCCATTCAAACACTTCCACTAACATCCCTTTTCCACATTGCTGTCCCACAACCCCGATGGTCGAAACCATCGGTTTAGGCTCTTCCCCGTTCGCTCGCCGCTACTCAGGGAGTCGTTTTTACTTTCCTTTCCTCCAGCTACTAAGATGTTTCAGTTCGCTGGGTTGGCTCGTGCCAGCCTATGGATTCAGCTGGCCGTACTAGGGGTTGCCCCATTCGGAAATTCCCGGATCAAAGCGTGTTTCCAGCTCCCCGAGACTTATCGCAGGTAACCACGTCCTTCATCGCCTCTGTGTGCCAAGGTATCCGCCGTGAGCCCTTTGTAGCTTGACCAATTAATCTCCATCACGCTTACCGTCGTTGAAACGGATTCTTCCCCATTCATTGCTGAATTAAGGAATCAAACTCTTTAGTGCTCGACACACTAAAAAGAACGCCATGGAGTCTCGGCTCTTGCTCAAGAATCAAACATCATCCAATTAAGAATGATGCATCCATGAGATGCTTTATTCTTTCCAGACTTCACCTATGCAGTTGTCAAGGTTCTGCTAGACATCAAACTTGGCTGATGATCTCTCACCAGCCAAACTCGAGCCCAGCATCTTATCAACCAAATCAAGAAAATCTTTCCTTGCTTTGGAATGACAGGAAGCTGGGGTCATCCAGCGGACACATCTAAATCACACTCCATCCGAGCTCATACTCCAATCTTGGAGATGGGGATTGAGTCGGTCAGTGGAGGTTAGGAGACTCGAACTCCTGACATCCTGCTTGCAAAGCAGGCGCTCTACCAACTGAGCTAAACCCCCAACACCGAATGGGCCATCCTGGACTTGAACCAGGGACCTCACCCTTATCAGGGGTGCGCTCTAACCACCTGAGCTAATGGCCCAGGAGTCTCATCCCTTATGGGGTGTGACCTAGACAAAGTTTAGGAACTAAGAATCTCCATGACTCTCTTCAACATCGCTGCTGAATTAGTCACTTCAAAGCTGAGGTACCGATCGACCTAAGGTGACAGGATTTCGGCCTAAGAATAAAATACTCAGACATCAAAATCGTTGTTTGTCTCCCTGTTAGGAGGTGATCCAGCCGCACCTTCCGGTACGGCTACCTTGTTACGACTTCACCCCAGTCATCAGCCCCACCTTCGACGTCCTCCTCCACAAGGGTTGGAGTAACGGCTTCGGGCGTGGCCAACTTCCATGGTGTGACGGGCGGTGTGTACAAGGCCCGGGAACGTATTCACCGCAGTATGCTGACCTGCGATTACTAGCGATTCCTCCTTCACGTAGGCGAGTTGCAGCCTACGATCTGAACTGAGCCACGGTTTATGGGATTTGCTAGCTCTCGCGAGTTTGCTGCCCTTTGTCCGTAGCATTGTAGTACGTGTGTAGCCCAGGATGTAAGGGGCATGATGACTTGACGTCATCCACACCTTCCTCCGGTTTATCACCGGCGGTCTCTCTAGAGTGCCCAACTAAATGCTGGCAACTAAAGACGTGGGTTGCGCTCGTTGCGGGACTTAACCCAACATCTCACGACACGAGCTGACGACAGCCATGCACCACCTGTCACTGCGTTCCCGAAGGCACTCTCCCGTTTCCAGGAGATTCGCAGGATGTCAAACCCTGGTAAGGTTCTTCGCGTTGCATCGAATTAAACCACATACTCCACCGCTTGTGCGGGCCCCCGTCAATTCCTTTGAGTTTCACACTTGCGTGCGTACTCCCCAGGCGGAACACTTAACGCGTTGGCTACGACACCGGAGGGGTCGATTCCCCCGACACCTAGTGTTCATCGTTTACGGCCAGGACTACAGGGGTATCTAATCCCTTTCGCTCCCCTGGCTTTCGTCCATGAGCGTCAGTGATGGCCCAGCAGAGCGCCTTCGCCACTGGTGTTCTTCCCGATATCTACGCATTTCACCGCTACACCGGGAATTCCCTCTGCCCCTACCACACTCTAGCCCAACAGTTTCCACTGCCATGATGGAGTTAAGCTCCACTTTTTAACAGCAGACTTTTTGGGCCGCCTGCGGACGCTTTACGCCCAATAATTCCGGATAACGCTTGCCACTCCCGTATTACCGCGGCTGCTGGCACGGAATTAGCCGTGGCTTATTCCTCAAGTACCGTCAGATCTTCTTCCTTGAGAAAAGAGGTTTACAGCCCAGAGGCCTTCATCCCTCACGCGGCGTTGCTCCGTCAGGCTTTCGCCCATTGCGGAAAATTCCCCACTGCTGCCTCCCGTAGGAGTCTGGGCCGTGTCTCAGTCCCAGTGTGGCTGATCATCCTCTCAGACCAGCTACTGATCGATGCCTTGGTGAGCTCTTACCTCACCAACAAGCTAATCAGACGCGAGCTCATCCTCAGGCGAAATTCATTTCACCTCTCGGCATATGGGGTATTAGCAGCCGTTTCCAGCTGTTGTCCCCCTCCTGAGGGCAGATTCTCACGCGTTACTCACCCGTCCGCCACTAACCCGAAGGTTCGTTCGACTTGCATGTGTTAAGCACGCCGCCAGCGTTCATCCTGAGCCAGGATCAAACTCTCCGTTGTAGATCAATTCCTTTTGATGGCTTTCACTATCTCAAATTGATTTGCATCACCCACATCTCAGCTTCTGCTGGTTGCAGTTGAAGCCTCCTTTCAGCTGACACAGAAAGGGTTCTTAAGAGTGCACTTAGAATCTCTCCTTCGTGACTTTCCAGGATCTCAGATCCGGTCGTTGCTCCACATTGCGCACACCGACAACCTCAAGGCTCGTGAAAACCTTGCTGCTGTAAGCGCAATGCTTCTCTGCAACTAAAAAATTGTTGACGGGACCTCACACCTTTATCGCTCTTCATTCAAAACTTCCCCTCAGCTTCGCAGCCTCGGTTCGGCCCTGAACGCGATAAAAGCGTCAGTTCCTAAACTTTTCGATTGTCCAGGTTCTCGCTTCCCTACTCCCTCTCAGGAGTGGTTCAGCGGCGCGGCCTCGTCAGCCGCTTGAAGAACTTACAACACCGTGGGATCGCTCCCTTGACGCTGCCGTAAGCACCACAGACGCCAAAGGCTCTCGCCCTCAGACCTGTGGTCCGCGCGCTCGCCTCTCGGCTCCCGCGCAGTCCAAAACCATAACTCACAACTCACCCAACTCGCAAGCCCTTCGAGACACGACACTTCTCCAGACTTGCTTCCACTACCCAAAACCTTTGCCATCACTAGTTTCTAGATAGGACGAACAGACCATGCGCCATGGCAGGACGCTTCAGCCAGCAGCACCAACGTGTGCGGCCGAGCTCCAAGGAAGACCAGGTGGTGGAAAAAGCCAGAGAGCACTTCGAACGAACCCTGATCCAGGTCGCAGGTTCAGTGGCTGGAAGCGTTGCTGCTCTGGAACATCCCAGCCATGACGAAGCGCTGAATTATGGAGAGATCTTCCTGCGCGACAACGTGCCGGTGATGGTCTACCTGCTGACCCAGAAGCGATTTGACGAGGTGCGTCATTTCCTCACGGTCTGCCTCGACCTCCAGAGCACGACGTATCAGACCCGTGGGGTCTTCCCCACCAGCTTTGTGGAGGAAGGGAACGAGCTCATCGCGGACTATGGCCAGCGCTCCATCGGTCGGATCACCTCCGTGGATGCAAGCCTCTGGTGGCCAATCCTCTGCTGGCTCTACGTGAAGCGGAGTGGAGACGAAGAATTTGGCTCCAGTCAGAAAGTGCAACGCGGTGTTCAGTTGCTGTTGGATCTGGTCCTTCACCCCACCTTCGAAGGCACACCGGTGCTGTTCGTGCCGGATTGCGCGTTCATGATTGACCGTCCAATGGACGTCTGGGGTGCGCCCCTCGAGGTGGAGGTGTTGCTGTATGCATCCCTCCGCAGTTGCATCAAATTGATGGAGCTGAGCCGACGCCACCACGACAGTCGACTGTTGGATCAGCGCCTGGTCCTGACAAGGCAATGGGTGCATGATCTGCGCCAATTCCTTCTCAAGCACTACTGGGTCACCAGCAAAACCATGCAGGTGCTGAGGCGTCGGCCGACCGAGCAATACGGAGAAAATCAGCACCAGAATGAATTCAACGTGCAGCCTCAGGTGATTCCTGACTGGTTGCAGGATTGGCTTGAGAACAGAGGCGGCTACCTGATCGGAAACATCCGGACAGGACGTCCAGATTTTCGCTTCTACAGCCTGGGCAATTCCCTCGGCTGCCTGTTCGGGCTCCTGACCAGTCCACAACAACGGGCTCTGTTCCGCCTGGTGCTGCACAACCGTGATCACTTAATGGCCCAGATGCCTATGCGTATCTGCCATCCACCGATGGACGGCCTGGAATGGCAGAACAAAACCGGATCAGATCCCAAAAACTGGCCTTGGAGCTATCACAATGGCGGCCATTGGCCAAGCCTGCTCTGGTTTTTCGGAGCCGCCATCCTGTTGCATGAGCGGCGGCATCCCCATGCTGATGTGCTGCTGATGGGGCAGATGAAGGCGCTACTGGAAGAGAGCTACTGGAGTCAGCTCAACCAGTTACCCAGGCAGCAATGGGCTGAATACTTTGATGGACCGACTGGCACTTGGGTTGGGCAGCAATCAAGGACCTACCAAACCTGGACCATCGTTGGCTTCTTGCTGCTGCACCACTTCTTACGCACCAGGCCCGAAGATGTCGAAATCCTCGACCTTGAGGAGCTTCTACCCAACCATGACCCCGCCTCAGAAGAGGAGCAAGCAGAGATTTAGCCACAAAAAAACCCGGTCCGAAGACCGGGTTTGAAGTTGGAGGTGTGTGATCCGACTCAGAACAGCCCCAGGGTGAGGGACTTGTCGATCGGGAGAGCAGCACCAATGCCCAAGTAAATGGTGGTCACGGTTCCAAACAGGAAAACAGCCATCGCCACTGGACGACGGAAGGGGTTTTGGAACTTATTAAAGCTCTCAATGAACGGAACGAGCATCAGGCCAAGGGGCACCAAGGTCTGCAAAGCAATGCCAAGAAGCTTGTTCGGAACAACCCTCAGAATTTGGAACACGGGGTAGAGGTACCACTCAGGCAGGATTTCCAGCGGAGTCGCGAAGGGATCAGCCTTGTCACCAAGCATGGCTGGATCAAGCACTGCCAGGCCCACAACACAGGCAATGGTCCCCAGGATCACAACGGGGAAGATATAAAGCAGGTCGTTAGGCCAGGCAGGCTCGCCGTAATAGTTGTGACCCATTCCCTTCGCGAGCTTTTCGCGCAGCTTTGGATCGGTGAGATCAGGCTTCTTGAGGATGTGCATTGAATTGACCAGTGAGTGTTCGAGTGCAGCTGAACGTGAGTCGCTGGATCACAAGGGACCGGAGATGCCCTGCTTCCTGATCATCAGGAAGTGCATGAGCATGAACACGGCGAGAAGCCAGGGCATCACAAAGGTGTGGAGGCTGTAAAAGCGAGTGAGAGTGGATTGACCAACGCTCTCTCCTCCGCGAAGCAGCTCAACCATGAAGTCACCAACAACAGGGATTGCCGCTGGAACACCTGAGACGATCTTGACGGCCCAGTAGCCGACTTGGTCCCAAGGGAGGGAGTAGCCAGTCACACCAAAGGAGACGGTGATCACTGCCATGGTGACGCCAGTCACCCAGGTGAGCTCCCGAGGCCGCTTGAAACCACCTGTCAGATAGACGCGGAAGACATGCAGGATCAGCATCAGCACCATCATCGAGGCGCTCCAACGATGGACGGAGCGAATCAGCCAGCCAAAGCTGACGTCGGACATCAGGTACTGAACGGAGGTGTAAGCCTCAGCCACAGTTGGCTTGTAGTAGAAGGTCATCGCAAATCCAGTGGCGAACTGGATCAGGAAGCAGACCAGGGTGATCCCACCGAGGCAATAAAAAATGTTGACGTGCGGGGGCACGTACTTAGTGCTGATGTCGTCAGCGATGTCCTGAATTTCAAGACGTTCCTGGAACCAGTCGTAGACAGGTGAGGAGTTCGCCATGCAGAAGTGGGCTTGGATTGCGAGAGTCTACTGAACACGTCCCAGCGAACGCGCCGGGTATGAAGCCGATGTTGCCGACTGTTAATCGCCGCAAGAAAGCCTTGCGACAACTGGCTTGCTGCCTGCTCAGTCTTCTCCTGACCGGCTTTGCCTGGTCCTCGCCGGCACTGGCGCTCAACGATGCCCAGCAGCTGGTGGTGGAGAGCTGGAAGCTTGTGAACCAGAGCTATGTGAGCCCAGAGAGCTTCGACAAAATTCACTGGAAACGACTGCGGCAGAAGGCCTTAGAAGGAAAGATTGAAAGCAGTGAACAGGCCTATAGCGCCATCGAAACGATGCTGACGCCACTGGGGGATCCCTACACGCGCCTGCTCCGACCCGATGACTACGCCGTAATGAAAGAGAGCAATCAAGGCAGCCTCAGCGGCGTGGGGTTGCAATTGGCCCATGGGAACGCTGACGGAAGGGTCGTGGTGATCGCACCTCTTGAAGGCTCCCCGGCCGCGGAAGCCGAGGTCATCAGCGGAACAGCGGTGCTTGCCGTGAATGGCGAATCCACTGCCAGCCTTGGCCTGGAAACCACCGCAGAGCGCCTGCGCGGCGAAGCCGGAACGCAGGTGGTGCTCACGCTTGAAGCCCCGGATGGAACCAACGAAGAGCTGACCCTCGAACGCCGCAGTGTCGACCTCAGACCCGTGCGCACCAGGCGGCTGCGTCGCGACGAGCACACCCTCGGCTACCTACGTATTACCCAGTTCAGCGAAGGGGTACCCCAACAGGTGCAGGAAGCGATTGCCGAGCTTTCCGACAAGGGAATCGAAGGCTTAGTGCTTGACCTCCGCAACAATTCAGGCGGACTCGTGAGCGCAGGACTGGCCGTGGCCGATGCCTTCCTCAGCAACGAACCAATCGTGGAAACCCGCAATCGCGATGGCATTGCAGACCCAATCCAAGCCAACCTCCCAACCCTCTATGACGGTCCGATGGTGACGTTGGTGAATGGGGGGACCGCCAGTGCCAGCGAAATTCTGGCCGGGGCCCTTCAGGATGATGAGCGTTCGCTGCTGCTGGGCAGTCGCACCTTCGGCAAGGGGCTGATCCAGACCCTCACCAACCTCAGCGATGGCAGCGGACTTGCCGTCACGGTGGCCGGATACCTAACCCCAAGTGGGCGGGACATCCAAGGGCAAGGACTCGAACCCGACCGATTGCTGGACCAACCCGAACCGCTGAATCCAGGCGGAGACGGTGATCGCTGGCTGATTGATGCCGAACGAATCATGGAAGCAATGCTCGATCGCAGCGAGCCCTTGGACGCCACGTGACCGCGTTGATGTCCACGCGCACCTATCACGATCCGCTCCACGGCAACATTCAATTGGATGGCCATGACCCCGCCGAAGCCATGGTCATGGGTTTGGTGGATAGCTCCCCGTTCCAGCGACTGCGGCGGATCCGCCAACTCGGCCCCGCCTTTCTCACGTTCCATGGTGCCGAATCCAGCCGGTTCACCCACTCCCTCGGGGTGTTTCAGCTGGCACGCAAAGCCTTCAACCATCTGCTTCCCCAGGATCCGAGCCTCGAGCAACACAAGGGCGTGCTCTATGCAGCAGCCCTGCTGCACGACCTAGGCCATGGCCCCCTTAGCCACACAGGGGAAGAGATGTTCGGCCTCCATCACGAGACCTGGTCGGCTCGACTGGTGAGAGAGCATGCAGACATCCAGCCTTTGCTTGAGAGGGTCGCCCCCGGCACCGCAGCTGCCGTGGCGTCACTGCTGGAGCACGGTCAGGCAGAACGGGGCGTGATCAAGGCTCTGGTGAGCAGTCAGCTCGATTGCGACCGACTGGATTACCTGATGCGCGACAGCTACAGCACGGGCGCCCGCTACGGACAACTGGATCTGGATCGAATTCTTTCCGCCCTGACACTGGCTCCAGATGGCGACCTAGCCATCGCCCCCAAGGGATTGATGGCTGTTGAGCATTATTTAGTGGTTCGCAATCTGATGTATCGCAGCGTCTACACCCACCGCCTCAACGTGGTGTGTAACTGGATGCTGCAGCAATTAGTCCGTGAGGCGCGACGCCTTGGCCCGGAGCAGGTCTGGAGCGATCGCGTCATGGAGACCTGGCTCTGGGCCCCCCGTGACATCACACCAAGCACATTCCTCGCCAATGACGACCTACGGCTGGGCTATCACTTGCAACGCTGGGCGGAGGAGGGGCCAGCCCCCCTGGCAGAGCTTTGTTCTCGCTTCCTGAACCGCAGGCTGCTCAAGGCCACCAGCGTGGCTCAACTTGAGCCTGCACAGCAGTTGGAGGCTCTGGCGCTGGCTCGCCGACTGAGCGAAACAGCCCAGATGAATCCTGACCAATGCTGCGGGCTGAGCCATCAGCAGCTTCGGGGTTATCACCCCTACCGGGGAGGTCTGCGTCTCTGGGACGGAACGACGTTACGCGGACTGGAACAGATGTCCCCTCTCGTCAACAGTCTCTCCACTCCAGCAGCAACAGCCTGGCTGATTCACCCGAGTGAGATCCAATCACAGCTTCGCCATGATCTGGACAACCTCGCGGCAGGCGCAGCGGCTCAATCCTCCTAGCGTCTAACAACGGTTCGTGCCGTTGCCCTTCCATAAAGACCCTGATGGCAGCTGATCAAAACTCCGGTCTGCTTCAGCGCCTCGTGCTCCCACCCATCAAGCAAGCGCACTGGAAAGACACCTTGCCCGATCAATTGCAAAGGCTTCGGCCTGGATCTCTCAACTTGATCTCTCATCACTGGGAGATGCGTTGCCGGGATCTGTCGTCCTTGATCGAACTATTGCAGGGTGAAGGATTCAGGATCGCAAGCCTTCACACCCAGGAGCCGCTGACCGCCATCAGTGCCCAAGCCCTCGGCCTGCCCGTGCAGCTGCTGGAGAGCGACCCCATGGCTTCGGATGCCACTCCCAGTGATGACAGCGGAGACCAATCCAGCGATACCAAGCCAGATTGCACAACCCAGTTACGACTGCATCGCGGCACCCTGCGTGCAGGCGAGCAGATTGAAACTGCCGGAGACCTTTTAGTGCTCGGCGATGTGAATCCTGGCGCGAACGTCGCGGCAGCTGGTGACGTCATGATCTGGGGACGTCTACGGGGAATCGCCCATGCAGGCCGCGATGGAGACCGTTCCGCCAAAGTCGTTGCGCTTCAACTCAGGCCTCTGCAGCTCCGCATTGCTGATCAAGTGGCGCGTGGGCCGGATGATCGGCCCCAACCCGGCCTCGCGGAAGAAGCCCGGATCGATGCCGGTGACATCGTGATTGAGCCTGCCAATCCTCGCCTGAGAGCAAGGATGTCCATCCCAGCGACGGACTGAGGAGAACAAACGCTGGCCTGAATCTTCAACCCCCATTAAGGTGACGCGACTTCCCGGGGAGCCGTGGCGTCCACTTCGCGAACGATCCTGATCTGCTCTGGAAAAGGAGGGGTCGGCAAAACCACACTCACGGCCAACCTTGGCATTGCCCTGGCAAGGCTGGGGCTACGCACGGTTGTTCTTGACGCCGATTTCGGCCTCCGCAACCTCGACCTGCTACTCGGCCTGGAAAACCGCATCGTGTTCACGGCCCAGGAGGTGCTTGCTGAGAGCTGCCGTCTGGAGCAGGCTCTGGTGAAGCACAAACAGGAACCAAACCTGGCCCTGCTTCCTGCTGGCAATCCCCGCATGCTCGAGTGGCTGAAGCCAGAGGACATGCAGACGATTGCAGCAATGCTGGAAAAACAATTCGATTATGTGCTGATCGATTGTCCAGCAGGCATCGAAGACGGCTTCAAGAACGCCGTTGCAGCGGCAAAGGAGGCCATCGTGATCACCACTCCTGAGGTGTCTGCTGTTAGGGATGCCGATCGGGTCATCGGACTGCTCAACACCCATGGGGTGACCCCGGTTCAACTTGTGCTTAACAGGGTGCGGCCCAAGATGATGGCCAGCCAAGAGATGTTGGCGGTCGATGATGTCACTGACATCCTGGCCCTCCCCCTGCTTGGTCTCGTCCTGGAGGATGAGCAGGTGATCGTGAGCACCAACCGGGGCGAGCCCCTCACGCTGAACGGCAGCAGTTCTCCAGCAGCTCGTGCCTACGGCAATGTGGCGCGTCGCCTGCAAGGAGACGATGTTCCTCTGATTGACCCATCCAAAGAAGGGCGTGGCCTTCGCGCCAAGGTGCGCCGACTGATGCAAAAGAAAATCTTCTGAAACCGATGACAGTGCGCGAAATCCTCGACAAGCTGCTCCGCCGCCAGCCCGCCAGTGCGAGCACCGCCAGGGATCGGCTGCAATTAGTACTGGCCCATGACCGCAGTGACCTCAGCCCCGAATTGCTGGACCAGATGCGACGCGAAATCTTTGAGGTTGTGGCTAAGTACGTCGAAATCGACCTCGACGAGGGCGACGTGAGCCTTGAGACCGAAGACCGGGTGACGGCTCTCGTGGCCAATCTTCCGATCCGCAGACCTCTGGCCGTGAGCCAAAGCGAAGGCTGATCTCAAGCCGGCTGCACGGAACGGGGAATCTTCACTGCAACCACACGTGTCCAGTGAAGCCATGCCCAGTTGTTCTCTCAGTCCGGCTGAACGCGCCGTCACCGATCTATTGGTGCAGGGTCTCAGCAACCAGGCCATCGCCGATGCACTGGTGCTGAGTGTGCGCACCGTTGAAAGCCATGTGAGCCATTCGTTGGTCAAAACTGGATGCACCAGCCGTCTTGAATTGGTGGTGTGGCTGTTAGGTCAACAACAACTCCAGAGCTGAAAGCAGGCCGGTACACTTCCGACGTTGCCGGCTTAGCTCAGTGGTAGAGCAGCGCTTTTGTAAAGCGAAGGTCATCGGTTCAAATCCGTTAGCCGGCTTCGAAGACATGGCCTGATCTCTCGCCCTCTTCAAGGGCGAGAGATCAGGCCTTACGGCCAGCCAGCAGCCAGCCCCCCACCACCGCCAACAGCAAGGGGAGAGCTTTCAGGCTGATCAGTGCTGTTGCTACGTGCACAAGCGGGTCACCCAACCAGAACCCCAGGCTCTGCAGCACCAACACCAATGCGATCAGCCAAAGCATGACGGCGGAGAACCCACTCCTGCTGGCATCACAGCACCCTGGCGCAACATCTGCCAGCGGTTCTGAGGCTCCCAGGCGAGAACGGTACTGGCCAAACCCAATGGCTGCGGCCAGTCCAGCGGGCCCAACAGTGGCAATTGGGGGAAGTAGCGACAGGCCTGTTCAGGATTGAGCGCGGCAGCAGCCCCCGCAGGATTGCAGCTGGTGGTTGCCAAAGGGCCGGTTTTGGCCAGTAAGGCTCTGGCCTGCTGACAGGCGGGTACTCGCAGGCCAAGACTTGTGGCAGCTGGGTTGAGAGCCTGGAGCATGGCCTGCGCGGCAGGATCAGCACCGACCGGCACCACCAACGTGAGAGCTCCAGGCCAGTGCTGGTGGGCGAGGCTGGAGGCCGTTGGCTGGGCCTCAGGCACAGCAAGCTGCAGAAGAACCTCACCGCTTGCTGCCATCAAGATCAAGGGCTTCTCCCGCGGGCGTCGCTTCAATCTCCATAACTGACCGGCATGGGCTGGAACGGCTGCCATGGCGGGCAGTGTGTCCGTAGGCATCACAGCTGCTCCCCCCTTGAGGAGATGATCGGCAATCGCGTCGCTGGAAAGAACGATCGGCTGCTGACCTGACATGAACAACCCGACGGGTGGAGAACTCCCTCAGCCTGCACGACTAGCGACGGCAAACCGGCGAATGCCCTGAAGATCCTTCTCGGACCTGGCATTGATCAACCCAGCCTTGGCCATGAGCGACAGAACGGCATCACTCTGATCATGGTGGTGTTCCAACAGCAACCACCCCCCTGGGGCCAAGGCGACGGCTGCTCCAGCGACAACCGTGCGGCAGCTCTGGAGACCATCACTGCCTCCATCAAGAGCAAGGCGTGGCTCATGATCACGCACCACTGGATCCAGTTGATCCACCACAAGCTCAGGGATATAGGGGGGGTTGCACACCACCACATCCAAATGTCCCCACCACGGCCGAAGCGGATCCCACCAACATCCCTGGTGCAAGTTCCAGTCAGCACCCGGTGCCCATCGGGCAAGGTTTCGGCGCGCCAGGGCAAGGGCAGCAGCGCTGCAATCCACAGCATGCCCCTGCCATTGAGGCCAGTGAGCAGCCAGAGCAAGGGCCAACGCTCCGCTGCCCGTACCCAGATCAGCCCACATCCGAAGCCTCGAAGCGGGTTCGGCCTCACACTCAGCGCCAAGAGCAAAGGCCAGATCAACCAGCTGCTCTGTTTCCTGACGGGGGATCAGAGCATCCGGCGACACAAACAGCTCAAACTGCCGCCAGGGACAACGGCCAACAAGGTGCTGTAGAGGGATCTGATCATGACGATGCCGCCACCACAATCGCTCCAGTGCATCCAGTGAACAGGTGAGATGAACCTGGACACCGCCGGGATCGAGCTGCACTTTCTGAAGATCTCGCCAACGCAGGCCGCCACCCAGATCCAGCAGCCAATCGAGATCCACCCTGCGACCTCCCTCGGCTAACAGACGACGCCGCCAAGCCAGCAGGTCTTCCCCTCTCAGCACCCGTGATGCCATCGCCCCAGCTAAGCAAGCCGCCAGCGCATGCCAGGCTCCGCTTTCAAGACACCCTCCAACTCAAGCGCCACGAGTTGTTCCGCCAGGTCAACAGGACTGCGAGCCAGGCGATTCGCCAGGCTCTGAAGCGTGGCGCCCTCCTCAAGCATGGCCTTGAGCATGGGGTCTCGCTGCAATAGCCGCCGCCGGGCTTCCACCAGGGATCGCCCTGAAGGATGGCGAGAAGCAGCCGACGAAGGCAACTCAGCGAGAGGGGCCTGGCCAAGGGTCTGCAGCAGCTGGTCAGGATCGAGCAACGGCCTGGCACCCTCCAGAAACAAACGATTGCTTCCCTGACCGGAAGGACGCAGCACGTCTGCAGGCATGGACCAAAGCGCACGTCCTTGCTCCAGCGCGGCCCGGGCAGTGATGAGCGCACCACTGTTTTGGGGGCACTCAACCACCACCACCGCACGGGCCAGTGCCACCAGCAACCGATTGCGCAAAGCAAAACTAGACCGCTGCACCTTGGACTCAGGGGCCAGCTCGGTGAAGAGCAGTCCCGCCTCAGCCACGTCAGCCTGAAGCTGATGATGCTCCGGTGGATAGACCCGCTCCAATGGGGTGCCCAGCACCGCCACCGGCTGCCCTCCTGCCTGCAGGCAACCACGATGGGCAGCAGCATCGATCCCCTCCGCCAAACCACTCACCACAGGCCAACCAGCACGAGCCAAAGCCTCCCCGAGAAGCTCTGCCGCCTTTAGCCCATGCATGGATGGGCGCCGAGAACCCACAACAGCAACGGCCTGACCTGAACCCAAGGCGTTCAGCAAAGAGGCATTGCCCCGCCAGAACATCCTCAAAGGTGGACGGCGGAGGTCCTTAAACCCTGCTGGCCATTGCCGATCCATCGGTAGCAGCACCTGATCAGGAGGGTCACAAGCTGGACAGGACCCCACCAGGCCTCGATAAGCATTAATGCTTAACAACAGGTGGTCAGGCCACCCCAGCTCAGCCTGCAACCGAGCGCTCGACCACCCCCAGAGGCCCGCAAGGTCAGTGTCATAACGGTCAGCCAGCTCCAGCAAGCGAACCATCCGCGCCGCGCCAATCCCAGGGCAATGACTCCAGACCCACCACCATCGCCGCACAGCATCGAATAGTACGCATGAACTAGACTACAGGCTGGGGCCCTGCGTCAGTGCGGCCAGCGCAGGCGCCAGGAAAGCTGGAGGCCGTCTCAACACCCCGCGACCTTCTCCCGAGCTCTGCACGATGACAAGCTCCACCTCCGCCTCCGCCGCGCAGGTCCCATCCGGGAGACAAAAGCGTGCATGCCAGGGCCATCGAACACCCAGACGCGGAAGCACCTGACTCTCAACAATCACACGATCCCCATGGGAAAGCGCCTGCCGGTAGTGGAGCTGAAGGCGCACCACCGGCATCTCATACCCCTCGTCCGAAACACGGCAATACGGCATACCCACGGCAGCAAGCGCCTCAACCCGGGCCTCTTCAAGCCAAGCCAGGTAAGCCCCATGCCACATCACTCCGGCGTAGTCGGTGTGCTGAGGAAGCACGCGCTTCTCCAGCTTCCAGGGGGAGGTCGTAACGCTCTCAATCGCCATGTCTCAGGGGCGGGAGTCTCGCCATAGGCTGCAGCACAGCCAAAACGAGATCGTGTTTAAGAACCTGCTGATCGCCGATTCTGGCAAGGGGCATGTGGAGGAGATGGTTTGCATGCTGCGCGATCTTCCCGGATTCCGCGCCGCTCGCATCAACCTGCTCCACGTTGTACCTGAGCAAGGCTCAGTTGACTCTGAAGAGCACTGGGGAGCTGCCGCGTCATTGATGGCCCAAGCGGTGGGACGCATGGGCCTTGATGCCACTGAAGTGAACTCGATCATTCGCAACGGCGACGCCAAGCAAACCGTGCTGAAGGTGGCCGAAGAACTCAACGCCGATCTGATCGTGATGGGATCCAGAGGGCTTGGCCGCCTCCAGTCGATTCTCGCCAACAGCACGAGCCAATACGTCTTCCAACTCTCCACCCGCCCGATGCTGCTGGTCAGGGATGACCTTTACGTGCGCCACGTGAACAGGGTGATGGTCACCGTGGATGGCACAGGCGTTGGCGATGACGCCCTCAAGCTGGCCTGCGAAATGGTTCGCGACATCCCAGGCGGCCAGCTCATCGGTGTCCATGTTGCCCGCCAGGACCTCGCACCCTCCAGGGGCGCCAACAGCAAGCGTGATGAGCTCTTGAACGCAGCAGTGCAACGGGCGAGAAGCTTCGGGGTCGACATGAAGCCCATGCATATCACCGACGCAGACGTGGGTCGGGGGGTCTGCAAAGCGGCGAAAGACACCAATGCAGATCTTGTGGTGATTGCCTCCCAAGACCGACGTCCACTCGTGGCCCGTGGCCTTGTGGATCTCGACAAGTTGTTGGGCGGCTCAGTGAGCGACTACATCAGGGTGCATGCACCTGCCCCCGTGATGCTGGTGAGAGAACCGGAGCGCAGCTGAGCTGCCGGCTCCGGCAATACCTCCAGTTCAACCCTGACGGCTATTGGTCTGGATATAGAGAATGATCAGGAAGACAGTCGGAACCAGAACGAACAGAAGACTGGCAACAAAGCCGAGATCGTTGGTTTCCATGGCTGATGAAAGATGCAATCGGAAGGTATCACCGTTCGGCGACCTTCCGGAACGTTGCTTCAGCCCTCGTCATCGGGCGTAGCAGCTTCCCCCTTTCCAGGCTGGGCCGAACCAGCAGGATCTGTCGCGTCGGTGTCTTCATCGCCTGAATCCTCAATGGGCTCAATCACAGGCCAAGCCGTAGGACCCGCGGGAAGTGTCTCGGCAAGAGCAGCCTTGATCTTGAGATCACGATTCGGAAGACCAGCCTGAGGCTTGGTCAGCACGATGACCGACTGCTCAACCAAGGACTGACAAGCCAACCTCCAAGCATCAGGACGACGCTTGAGCTTTGCATCCTCCACAGTCGTGCGCGGAGACAGCGATGCAGGAGCACCACCTGAGATCTCAACGAAGCAGGTAATGCACTGCCCACAGCCGTTGCAGTTGCCAAGTCGACCCTTGAGCCCATACAGCTCGATGCCTTCCCTGAGCGCCACATCCCGCAGGTTTTCGCCTGGATAACACTCAACATCACGCCCTTCGCGGACGAATCGGATCACAGGCATGGCGAACTGGTGGATCGAGATTGGTGCATTCTGAGGGCAGGCGTTTCGTTTTGTAACCGGAGCATGGAGGCATCCCGATCAAGCGGGGCCGCTTCGAGGCTGCAACATCACAGGGCCTGGGGATTGCCTGCGCGTCCAAATCCCATGCCACAACACGTTGCAGCTCGCGACAGCAGAGCACGAACGCCGTGGAACAACCCTTACGATCCCTGGGTCTGGCTGCATTGGCAGCTCGTTCCCCTGAACCTGACCCATGGGATTGCCCTGGTATCGGGTGCACACAGTCGTCATTAACGACCCCGGCCGACTTCTGGCCGTGCACCTCATGCACACAGCCCTCGTTGCCGGCTGGGCCGGCTCGATGGCTCTCTACGAACTCGCCATTTTCGACCCATCGGATCCAGTCCTGAATCCGATGTGGCGTCAGGGCATGTTTGTGATGCCCTTCATGGCCCGCCTCGGTGTCACCGGGAGCTGGGGAGGCTGGAGTATCACCGGCGAAACCGGTGTAGACCCTGGCTTCTGGAGCTTTGAAGGCGTCGCTGCTGCCCACATCATTTTCAGTGGCCTGCTGATGCTGGCCGCCATCTGGCACTGGACCTACTGGGATCTTGAGATCTGGCAGGACCCCCGCACAGGGGAACCTGCTCTGGACCTTCCCAAGATCTTCGGAATCCATCTGTTGCTTGCCGGACTGGGCTGCTTCAGCTTCGGAGCTTTCCACCTCACTGGTGTCTTCGGCCCAGGGATGTGGGTCTCGGATGCCTATGGAATCACTGGTCACCTTGAACCGGTTCAGCCGGCCTGGGGGCCAGAAGGATTCAATCCCTTCAATCCAGGCGGCATTGTTGCCCACCACATCGCTGCTGGCATCGTCGGCATCATTGCCGGCATTTTCCACATCACATCCCGTCCCCCAGAGCGCCTCTACAAGGCCCTTCGGATGGGCAACATCGAAACGGTTCTGGCCAGTGCCATCGCAGCTGTTTTCTTCTCAGCTTTTGTAGTGGCTGGAACGATGTGGTACGGCGCTGCTGCCACACCCATCGAGCTGTTTGGCCCTACCCGTTACCAATGGGATCAGAGCTACTTCAAAACTGAGATCAACCGTCGCGTCCAGACCGCAATGGACGAAGGGGCCTCAGCGAAAGAAGCCTACGGAGCCATTCCGGAAAAGCTTGCCTTCTATGACTATGTGGGCAACAGTCCTGCCAAGGGCGGCCTCTTCCGCGTTGGCCCGATGGTGAATGGTGATGGCCTTGCCACTGGCTGGGTTGGCCATATCTCCTTCACCGATAGCGAAGGCCGTGATCTTCAGGTTCGTCGGATTCCCAACTTCTTCGAGAACTTCCCTGTGGTGATGGAAGACAGCGAGGGCATCGTCCGCGCTGACATCCCATTCCGCCGCGCTGAAGCGAAATACTCCTTCGAACAACAAGGAGTGACTGCAACGGTCTATGGCGGAGCTCTCGACGGACAAACCTTCACTGATCCTGCGGTCGTGAAGCGTCTGGCGCGTAAGGCTCAACTGGGTGAAGCCTTTGAATTCGACCGCGAAACCTATAACTCCGACGGCACCTTCCGCAGCTCACCACGAGGCTGGTTCACCTTCGGGCATGCGGTCTTTGCCTTGCTGTTCTTCTTCGGACACATCTGGCACGGTGCTCGCACCCTTTATCGCGACGTGTTTGCTGGTATCGATCCCGATCTTGGCGAACAAGTTGAGTTTGGTCTGTTCCAGAAGCTGGGCGACCGCTCAACCCGTCGACTTCCCGAGGGCTTTGTGCCCCCGGCAGGCTCACCTCTTAGCTGATCGCCCTACCGGAGATTCTCGATGGACAGCCTTGCTTACATCCTCATCCTCACCCTGGCGATTGCCACTCTCTTCTTTGCGATCGCATTCCGCGATCCCCCGAAGATCGGCAAGTGATTCAGGTTTCCTTCAATCAACCCCGCCATCAGGCGGGGTTTTTTATTGGGAAAAAAGATGAATTCAAACCTTGATGCCGATAGCAAAACCAAAGAACACGGAATCGCCCACTTCTCATCGCTCGACAACGCGTCTAAACTTGGAACAAATTTGATCTAAGGAGACGCGCGGGCGTGCAGTGCCCTTCCTGCCAAAACACAGATAGTCGGGTGCTGGAATCCCGTTCTGCCGACGGCGGAAAAAGTGTGAGGCGGAGGCGTGAATGCCTGAATTGCGAATTTCGCTTCACCACCTATGAACGGGTGGAGACGATGCCGATCACGGTGTTGAAACGCAATGGCAACCGTGAAACGTTCAGTCGCACCAAACTTCTTCACGGACTTGGTCGCGCCTGTGAAAAAACTGGTTTATCCGCAGACCGACTGGAAAATGTCGTCGATGAACTGGAGCTGTCTCTCCAGCAACGAAGCAGCAGGGAAGTGTCTAGCCAAGAGATCGGCGAGCTTGTCCTGAACCAGCTCAAAGATCTCAATGAAGTTGCCTATGTGCGCTTCGCCTCTGTCTATCGCCAATTTCAGGGGATCAGTGACTTCGTCGCCACCCTCGAAGGCATGCACAGCAGCAGCAACGGCAAGCTTGTCGTCGTTTGAGCCTGGGGCTGATCTGTAGGATGAAAGATCGATTGCCTGAGGTCGGCGGGCCTCAGCATCCTTCTTTTCGCACTGCCTCAGGGCAGACCGCCAACCCTCCATGTCTGTCACCTCCACTGATCAGGTTCAGGATCCAGCAGCAACCAGCGAGCAGGACGCTGCAATTGAAGCCACCGGCGCAGAAGCCATGGCTGAAGCCTTCGCCGAAGAGGATCTGATCATTCCGGAGGATGTGCCCACTGCTGACGACCCCAGCAGCCGGGCCAACCCAAGCGATCTGGAGAGCGCAGGCTTCTCCATTGATGAGTTTGCTGCTCTGCTGAGCAAATACGACTACAACTTCAAGCCCGGAGACATCGTCAATGGCACGGTGTTTGCGCTTGAGTCGAAAGGGGCAATGATCGATATCGGCGCCAAGACGGCAGCCTTTATGCCCATGCAAGAGGTCTCGATCAACCGGGTCGAAGGCCTCAGTGATGTGCTGCAACCCGGAGAGATCCGCGAGTTCTTCATCATGAGTGAGGAGAACGAAGACGGTCAGCTCGCTCTCTCCATTCGCCGCATTGAATATCAGCGGGCCTGGGAACGAGTCCGTCAACTGCAGAAAGAAGACGCGACGATCTACTCAGAAGTGTTCGCCACCAACCGTGGTGGTGCCTTGGTCCGCGTTGAAGGTCTGCGCGGCTTCATTCCTGGCAGCCACATCAGTACTCGCAAGCCGAAGGAAGAGCTTGTGGCCGACTTCCTGCCACTGAAATTCCTCGAAGTGGACGAGGAGCGGAACCGCTTGGTGCTCAGCCACCGCCGTGCGCTGGTGGAACGCAAGATGAACCGCCTCGAGGTGGGCGAAGTTGTGATTGGCACCGTGCGTGGCATCAAGCCCTACGGCGCCTTCATCGACATCGGTGGTGTCAGTGGCCTGCTGCACATCTCTGAGATCAGTCATGAACACATCGAGACCCCCCACTCGGTGCTGAACGTGAATGATCAGATGAAGGTGATGATCATCGACCTTGATGCCGAGCGGGGACGCATCTCCCTCTCCACCAAAGCCCTCGAACCCGAACCCGGTGACATGCTCACTGATCCTCAGAAGGTGTTCGACAAGGCAGAGGAGATGGCAGCCCGCTACAAGCAGATGCTGCTCGAGCAGGCTGAAGAGGGCGAAGAGGCCTACGGCGGCATGATGGGTTGATCGTCGCCTGAGATGAATGGCTCAGTTGCTGCTTAGGGGCGAGCTTCTGGGTGAGATTGAAGGGGTGCTGTTCGATAAGGACGGCACCCTTTCCCATAGCGAACCCAGACTGATCACACAGGGGACCAGTCGCATCAATGCGGCCTGCCAGTGCTATGCCGACATCACGGCCGGCTCAGATCAACGCGACAGTGCTGCTGAAACAAAGCTCAGGGCGCTACTCCATCGCGCTTACGGACTCTCCGACCAAGGCGTCAGCCCTGACGGCCTTCTGGCTGTGGCTTCGAGGGAGCACAATCTTCTAGCAACGGCAACGGTGTTCAGCCTGATGGGCCTGAGCTGGCCGAGGGCACTCCTGCTGGCAGAGCGAACCTTTGCAGAGGCCGTCAACAACGAAGTGGGCCTTGCCAAGCTCGACAAGCCAAGGCAATCCAGCCCGTTATTACCAGCGGCAAGAACATTTCTCGACCAACTCAGAGACGCCGGTGTCACCTGTGCAGTGATCAGCAATGACACCCGAGCGGGTATTCAGGCCTTTTTACGCAGCCACGATCTGGACGGTCACATCGCCGGCATCTGGAGCGCAGAGGATCTGCCGAGCAAACCCAATCCGGAGGCCGTCCAAGGCCTATGCAAGATCTTGGGGCTGAACCCACGTCAATGCGCCCTGATCGGTGACGCCGATTCTGATCTGCTAATGGCTCGTCAGGCAGGCGTCAGCCATAGCCTTGGTTATGTGGCGGGCTGGCAGCAAGATCCCGACCTCACAGAGCACGAACATCTCATCACCCACTGGAACGAACTGAACGTGACTGGGCGCAGCAACTGCTCTTGAGACCAACCCTTAAAGTCTCGGACGAACTAGAGCGCTCATGAGCCAATACGTCTTTACTTCCGAATCGGTGACGGAAGGACATCCCGACAAGATCTGCGATCAGGTCAGTGATGCGGTCTTGGATGCCCTGTTGGCACAAGATCCTGCCAGCCGAGTCGCCTGCGAGACAGTTGTGAATACTGGCCTCTGCATGATCACTGGCGAGGTGACCTCCAACGCCCAGGTGGACTTCATCCACCTTGTCCGCAATGTGATCAAGGAAATCGGCTACAGCGGAGCCCGTGCCGGCGGCTTTGATGCCACTAGTTGTGCCGTGCTGGTCGCTCTGGATCAGCAGTCGCCCGACATCGCCCAGGGGGTGAACGAAGCCGACGACCATGCCGGGGATCCACTGGACAAGGTGGGGGCCGGCGACCAGGGCATCATGTTTGGCTATGCCTGCAACGAGACGCCAGAACTGATGCCCCTTCCCATCAGCTTGGCCCATCGTCTCTCCCGCCGCCTGGCTGAAGTTCGCCACAACGGCAGCCTCAACTACCTCCTCCCGGATGGCAAAACCCAGGTCAGCGTCGTCTATGAAAACGACAAACCTGTTGCGATCGACACGATCCTGATCTCCACGCAGCACACTGCCGAAGTTGACGGCATCAGTGATGAACAAGGCATTCGTGAGCGCATCACGGAGGACCTATGGACCCATGTGGTTGAGCCGGCCACCGCAGACCTAGCGCTCAAGCCCAGCCGTGAAGGCACGAAGTATCTGGTCAACCCCACCGGCAAGTTCGTGGTGGGTGGTCCCCAGGGCGATGCCGGGCTCACAGGCCGCAAAATCATCGTGGACACCTACGGCGGCTACGCCCGCCACGGTGGTGGAGCCTTCTCGGGCAAGGACCCCACCAAAGTGGACCGCTCGGCAGCTTACGCCGCACGTTATGTGGCCAAAGCCCTTGTGGCTGCTGGCCTTGCTGAGCGTGCTGAGGTGCAACTCAGCTACGCAATCGGTGTCGCCAAGCCTGTCTCGATCTTGGTTGAAGCCTTCGGCACCGGCAAGGTGAGCAATGCTGAGCTCACCAACTTGGTGCAACAGCACTTTGATCTGCGTCCTGGCGCAATCATCGAAACCTTCGGTCTGCGCAACCTCCCACAACAACGCGGTGGTCGCTTCTACCAAGACACCGCGGCCTATGGACACTTCGGCCGCCCCGACCTCAACCTGCCCTGGGAGGATGTCAGCGCCAAAGCTGAGGCCCTGCAAAAAAGCTGAGATGCCATGACCCCGCTGGCGCTCGGAATTGATCTGGGCACCAGCGGTGTACGCATTGCGGTGATCGATGCAGCCGGTCACATCCTCCACAACACAGCAACGACCTATCGGCAAGGACTTCAACATCCAGAGGACTGGAGATCCAGTTGCCGCAGCCTGATTCAGGCCATCCCCGCCAACCTTCGCTCAGCCATCCAAGCCATCGCTGTCGATGGGACCTCTGGCACGCTTCTGGCCTGCGATCATCACGGCACGCCCATTGGCCATGCACTGAGCTACGCCCAGTCCTGTCCAGAATTCGCTGAGACGCTGATGGGTCTGCTCCCTGGAGGTGGGCCAGCATCCAGTTGCAGCGGCAGTGTGGCCCGGGCCCTTCGGCTGATCCAAGACCACGGGGAAGGGCTGCTGCTCCGCCATCAAGCTGACTGGATCAACGGCTGGCTGCTTAACGACTGGCAGTGGGGTGAAGAAGGCAACAATCTCCGCCTGGGCTGGGACCTTGAACGGGGCCAGTGGAACGAAGCGATCGCAACACTGCCCTGGGCAGACAGTCTGCCCACGGTGCGCCCGAGCGGCAGCGACCTGGGCAGACTCGCGGCAAAGCCTGCCCAGGAACTGGGACTCTGCAGCGATGTCACCGTGGTGGCAGGCACCACAGACTCCAATGCTGCGGTCCTCGCCGCCAATCCCGGTGACAACGATGGCATCACGGTGTTGGGCAGCACCCTGGTGCTAAAGCGCTTCACAACCAAGCCCCTGACAGGCCCTGGCATCACAAGCCACCGAGTGGCAGGTCGATGGCTATGCGGTGGCGCCTCCAACAGCGGCGGAGTCGTCCTTCTCCAGCAGTTCCCAGGCATCAATCTCGATCAGCTCAGCCGCCAGATCAACCCTGAACAATCCAGTGGCCTAGAGCTTCGTCCACTCCCTGTTCCTGGGGAACGCTTCCCCTCTGACGACCCAACGCTGGAACCGGTTCTGACACCCAGACCAGTGAGTGATTGCTTATACCTCCATGCCCTTCTAGAGGGCATGGCCCGGATCGAAGCTGAGGGATGGAAACGATTAACGGAACTGGGAGCTCAACCTCCAAAACGGGTGATCACATTGGGCGGAGGTGCCCGCAACCCTCAATGGAGACGCTTGCGTGAGCGCATCCTCCACTGCCCGGTGCTCACCTGCCTCACGCCTCCAGCTGCAGGAGTAGCCCGCCTGGCCCTCAACCACCTGCAGGGGAAGGGGCTGACCGCGAGGCCCTGATCCGAGCGAGAATTGGAGTCGATCCGATTCCTGCGTCAGTGCCCAGCAAATTGCGCGATGCTCTTGCCATCGGCCTGTTTATTGTTTTAGCCGGCTACGTGACCTTCAGCGGGATGCGGCTTGGCGTCCTGCTCTGGCAGCATTTCTCCTAATTCGCTGATCATCGCCTTCGCAGACGTGAAGGCTGCCCTTCAACCTCTTACTCCCCGCACGATCCATGGCTGCAGACCCCCTCACTCCCGCCGTTAGCGACCGCATCTGCCGGCACATGAATGATGATCACAAAGAAGCTGTTCTGCAGTATGCCCAGCATTACGGCGGAATGATCGACGCCAAGTCCGCCTCGATGACGGCAGTGCATCCAGAGGCGATGGAACTGAACGTCGATGGCAAAGCCGTTGAGATTCGCTTTGATCACCAGCTCACTGACAGTGATGATGCCCACCGCACCCTGGTTGCGATGCTGAAGGCCATGCCCAGGAGCGACTGAAGACTGCAGACAGGGGGGAACGCTTCCGCAAGCTGTGAATCGATCGATGTGGTCTTCACTCTGCGGAGGGATCCAGGATCTGCTGATCCAACCGGCCTGCGCCATCTGCATGCAACCACTCGCCAGCCTCACCAATGCAGAAGAGCCGTGCCCAAAGTGTCGGCAGTGCCTAGGCCTTGCAGACATCCCCCTGCAAGGGTTGGATCCGCTGCCGTGGTTAGCAGCAGCCCGCTATGAGGGCCGATTCCGCCAGATCCTGTTCAAGCTAAGGCGAAGCCAAGAGCCAAGATTGCTGGCATCCCTGATCGGCGCTCTCAACCAAACCCTGCCAACCGATGCTGTTTTGGTTCCCATTCCAAGCTGGAAACGGGCGAGCCGGGCCAACCCGCTCCCCAACCTGATGGTGAAGGCTTTAGGTCGGGAGCATCGGCCTCTACTGCAGCGATGCCGAGCCGCTGTCGGCCAGCACCATCTGAATCGGAAGCAGCGCTGGCAGAACCAAAGGGATGGCTTCTATTGCGATCGCGAAAACAGCATTGAAGTCCGTCAGTCCCGCAAGGGGGTGTGGATCGTCGATGACATTCTCACCACTGGAGCAACCGCCTATGCGGCTTACCTGACGCTCCAGCAATCCAACATCAATGTCCAGGGTGTCGCCTGTCTGGCACGTACGCCTAAGGCAGTCAGGCACTCGCGCCTGCCGGCTGCACAGACCGGCTGTGATCTACAATTCATAAGTCGCGAAGGCGACGGGCCGGGATAGCTCAGTTGGTAGAGCAGGCGACTGAAAATCGCCGTGTCCCCAGTTCAAATCTGGGTCCTGGCATTGAGACGCAAACAGCTGAAGGCCCACACTATGGACAGGGTTTTTAATAACGCCGACAGTTTTGCTATGGCCTTTGATGATGCATGGAAGGCATCAAACAGAAAACCATCCGAGCAAGATCTCAGCGTAGACGAAAGAGTTAAGGCCATCTTCACTGACTACATCAGCGATCATCCCTTCCTCCTATCTGAACCGGAGCAAGCAAAAAAAGTGGCAGATTTCCGAATCAGACTGCTTGATCTGGGCTGACGTTCACGATCAGGCCGACAGAAGATCGATCTGAGGGTCATCAACGTAGATCGTCTCAGGCTCCTGGAACTCGATCAACTGATCAGCCGCGTCGTCCGAAGCCTGGTCAGATTGAATGACATCTGGAGCAGCGGGAGCGATCTCGGCCTGATCCACTTGAAGGATTTCGCGGAGGTCGGTCAAGCGCCCTCCAACAACATCAAGCAGTTCATGCAAATCGCCGCTTTCTGTTGCGACAGAGACTTGCTGAACGGATTCTTCAAGCATCTGGCAGCGTCGTTCAACGTCAAGAATCCGAAGCGTCAACGATTCAGCAATATGCGTAATTTCATGAAGCTGGCGACAGACATGCTGCAGCAAACAAGCCTCGGTCACGTTTGCCTTCAAGTCCATTTCTCACGACAGCGAAGTAGGCGAATCGTATCGATCCTCACCCCCCTGTCCAGCGCCAAAGGATTAGCTGCGACCATGGTCGTCAAGAATGCCTCCGCACCAAAGCACCTCCGCAAGGATGCAGCCGAAACAGCATCAGCAGCATCACCTTATGGACACAGGCAAGGACAAGCTGAACAGGGCTCTCCGCCATGGATCAACCACTCACCCGCCTGACGCAAGGCCTCAGAGCGAGCTTCAGCAACAAACACCAGGCTTTTGAATCCCCCCCTCTGTGCGGGAATATCCTCGTGCGCCTTCACCCCCTCAGCCACTGGCATCCAGGCTCTCTTCTTTTGGAGCAGGCCGATGCCATTGCTGCCGCCGATCCCTATCGCGTGCGGGCGCCGAGAGCTGACATCGGCCCAAAACGCGGGCTGATCCTCCACAACCATTCCAGCAAAGAAGCCCAGAGGTTCTGGGCAGACATGGATCACCAGCAACGACGCAACCCGATCCAAGAGGATGACTTAAACCGACTTGAAGGCTGCACATACATGACCAAAGAAACACCAACAAGCTGTCGAATCGATCGCGGCCACGATCGAATCATGCATGAACACCTTTGGGGAGCAATTACAGAACCATTCCGCTTTGAGAAGACACAAGATTTCTTTTCTGAAACACCAAAAGCCTGGATCAACAAACTGAATGAAGCCCAGACACAGATGCCAACCGCCCCAACCCTCCAATGACAGACCTCAACTCCCTCCTTCAATCAGCCGACAAGAATGGCGAAGTCATTCACACAATCAATGGCTCAAGGTTTCGCATTGACCTAAAGCCTGACGACATCAGGCTCTGGTACGAAACCCTTGAATCTCTATCAACACCTTGCAACCTCCTACTGGCCTGCCAACACGGCGGTGGCAACCTTAAAGATACCTGCCTCACGTGGGTGGTTGGGTCTGCAATTCGCCCCTTTCAGATTGAATCTCCCGAAGAAGTTGCACCCCTTCTACACAGCCTTGGCATTGAACTCAATTTGGCCAGATCGCTACCAGATCACTGCCCAGGCCTAGCATCTGAGACAACATGGGCATTTTATCTGGACCGACATGGTCAACTCAGCGCATCACCAGTGCTGAACCGTTCAGCCCGTAACAGCTAAAGCGCTAGCCATGCAAAGCAAGGAGATCCAAAAACTCTGCGAACAAGCTCAGGTCTGTGGCCTCCAACACAATCACCACATCCCCGAGGAACTACGGAAGCGCATCAACATTGCAGACACAAGCAAACAGCAGCTCTGCCCAGACGATGTGAATCAAATCTGCCGCTGGTCAGGCACAGACCCAAGCGCCATTGCTGCTCTCCAGGAGGCAGCAGAGCATTTGGTTAACCAAACAAAAACGCAATTGATTAAAAACCATCCGGAACTGATTCTCCCGGGTGGGGGCCTGCACCCCGAGCAACGTGCCGAAGCATGCTGGAGAGATTGCTGGAATTTTCTACGTGTGTGCATCTATGCAGTCGCATCTTCTTGCCCGCACTGCACTGACGATGAGGGCATGAAAGCCGTACGCGCGCTTTACGCATTCATGGCCGTGCCGATGGACGGCATGAACCTGGCTCTAGAAACCCTTGAGGAACTCTGCAAGACACGACTCGATGCAACGTCAAACCGCAAAGAAGCAGAGTGCGCCCAGCAAGCCTTTCAGCACATGAGAGAGCAACTCAATCAAACTTCAATGAACAGCTGCTAAGGATGCGAGCGGCCACCTGCTTGCAGGGGTGAGGATGCAACCCAAGTATTTTTACCCAGCAAGACTCAGATGTCTCTGCCACTGCTGACCTACCCACTTGAGGCTCAGAACTCCCGCGTCAGCAACCTGGCTGGAGACAGCAGCACGGTCAAAGCTCAGCCGCAAGGTTCGGCCAGCTCATCCGGCGAAAACCTGAGAACAACGATTGACTGCCAAATTGAACGCGCGTATCAGCAAGTGTTCTTCCATGCAATGCGCAGTGACAGAGATCCGAATCTCGAATCACAGCTGCGCAATGGAACCATCACCATGCGCGATTTCATTCGTGGACTTCTCCTGTCTGAACGCTTCCAACAGGGGTACTACCAATGCAGCTCCAATTACAGAATGGTCGATCAGGTGGTAGGACGCGTGCTCGGTCGCCCGGTCCATGGAGACGCTGAGCGACGTGCATGGTCAATCGTGATCGGACACAAAGGATTTACACGCTTTGTCGACGAGCTTCTCGATAGTGAGGAATATATGAATTCGTTCGGATACGACTTAGTTCCGTCACAGCGTTCTCGTGTTTTACCCGGGCAAGCAACTGGTGAACTTCCGATTTACCAATCGTTTCCGCGTTATGGCGCTGATTGGCGTGATTCGCTCCAGAATCGTGCGCCGAGTGAGGCTGCGAATCTCATCGCACAGTTAAAGGTTTCAGAGGCTTGGGCCAATGGTCAACCGCCTGCATGGGCCCTCAAAGCTTGGCTGGCCTTTGCAATCGTGGGAGGATTCGAACTTGTACGAGTGTTCTTGACCATCACAGTCTCAATGCTTAGCAACTGAGAAAGAGATTTGAATTGCTATTCACCAAGAAGCCAAAAGAGTGACTTCTGCGTCTCAATCGAGGTCAATCAATAGACAACTTATAAAAGACTTGGCCATTTCCTCCCGATTCAGAGCCGCTTTCGGGAGGAAGACAAAGCTGATCAACAGATCGGCCAAGGCAATCCAAGAAGGCTACAGATCAAGCTGTAGGCTCACCAAAAACTGCGCAAGCAGCCAACAAGAGGCGCGGCAAGCCAGGCAAATGCAAAGCAACGTTCAAGAAGCTTGCGGAAATTGAACAATCCATGTATATGACCAGGGCAGGCACTTTAGCAATCTTGCGGAAAACTTTTTGTTGCAAGCGCATGAAGGCCTGGATTCGGCTTAGGCCAATCGTTTTAAGCTAACTGATACAAATCATTTTTTAGAGATCAGCAATGGTTGCCATCAAGCCGACCCGCGATTTCACAAGCCTCAATCGAGTTTCATACGCCGTCAAAAATTCAGCAAAGCTCAAACAAGGCAAGGCAATCAACGTTTACAGAGAGGAAATCGACCAGGGCGTGCTCCTGACTCGCGTCGGCGAGCCATCCACCAGCATTCATGAATACAAAGAGAATCTCTGCAACGCCATGGGCCTTGGCATCGGCCCAAGGATTCACAGCGAGTGTCCCTTTAGTAGCACTGCTGATCAATTCGCAGCGACAGGAAGCGATGCCCTAAAGGCAACGATCTCTGCTGCTTACAAGCAAGTTCTTGGCAACTTAGGGCCCATGGGCAGCCAGCGTTGCAGCGAACTCGAGTCCCAGCTCTCAAACGGAGACATCAGCGTCCGTGATTTTGTTGCCGGCCTGGCCAAGTCTGACCTCTACAAGCAAAATTACTTTTTCAAGGTTTCCCCCATCCGTGGCGTTGAACTGAACTACAAGCACCTTTTGGGGCGTCCTCCTCTTAACCAAGCGGAGGTCAGTGCAGCAATCAGCCTGATTGCAGAGCAGGGATTTGATGCTCTCGTTGAGAAGATCACACACTCAGGTGAATATCTCGAGGTGTTCGGCACACAGACAGTTCCCTATCAGCGGGCTTGGACATCTGAAGCAGGCAAGTACTGCTCAACCTTCGTCAACCTGGCTCGGATTTCGCCAGCCAATGCGGCCTCAGACACCATCATCGAAGGGCGTAGCCAGCTCGTGATGGAATTCACCAATGCTCGCAGCATTAGCGGTGCAGGCAAGGGCTATGACGTCAGCGGATTCGTCTACTCCAAAGCAACCAGCGATCCAACATCCGAAGCATTCCGCAGGATGTACCAATCCAAAAATTGCAAATCCTGGGCCTGAGCCAACGTCAAGCTCGAACCAAGCACCAACGTTATGGGTCTAGTGCAACACTAGGCCTTTCAATCAGTTCCTTCAAAGCACCGGACCCTTATGGTTTCGGTGCTTTTTTCATCCCCATTCCACTAGCCATTGGCCTAGACAACAAGCGCAGCTACTCGCTCTTGCTCTGGCTGTTGCGCTTGCATCATTGAGCCCAAAAGCTGTACGGACTCACAACTCAAGCCGGCATTAAGCATCGACCTAAAGCATGAATGACAAGTATTGCCAATGACGACCCTGTCATTGACGACAAACAAGCCAATCATCAGCGGGATGATGAGTCTCGCTCCTAAAATCAGACATCTGTTTCTAAATGAATGAGAGCCAAAGACTGACCATCCCACCGAGCATCAAGCACAACTTTCCAAGCAAGCTGCGTATGCAGCAAACACAGCGTAGAAGCAGAACGCCAAGGAGGCCTAGAGCGAGTCTTGTGTTTGAGAGCCAGGCTTTATTATTGAGATGATTTGATCGTGAGAGCCTGAAGCGCGAATGTCACGTCCTGCATCCTTGAATCTTTGGGAATGGTCAGCGCCGGAGGATGCACGAGCCAATGACACGCAACAAAGCCCCCTCGATGCGCGAGGGGCTAACTGGAATGGTGAGGATTTAGGCCCATCTGATTTACGTGAAGCCCAACTCTGCCGTTGCGATATCCGCGGTGCCAATCTCAGTCAATGCCAACTGGAAGGTGCAGATCTTCGACTCGCCCTTTACGACAGTCACACCGTCGTGCCTGAAGGATTTGAGCTGCGAACAAGCGGTGCAGTCGGTCCAGGAGCGAAGCTCAATGGTGCGTTCCTCAACAACAGCGATTTAAGGGGCATGGATCTTCGCGGAGCAGTGCTGCTGGGCTCTTATTTGAGCGGAGCAGATCTCAGTGGGGCCATTCTTGACGGGGTGTCCTTGGCGGGATCGGATCTTCGCTCAGCCAACTTGCGGGGTGCGATGTGTCGTGGCACCCGTTTCGGTACTTGCGAAATGCAGATGACGGACATGAGAGGCGCCGATCTAGAGAACGCGGCCTTGGACACGGTCGAATCGATCAAAGGAGCTGACTTCTCGCTCTGTTCCGGCCTGGAGAAAGCTCAGATTGAAGCCCTGCTGGCCAGAGCTGTGGAGGAATTGGACTGCTGGAATCCCCATACCAGGGCAACGACCCGTTCCAGCCTTGAATCGCTGCTCCCCTCCTCAGCAAGCTTGAGCACTTGAGGGGAAGCACTGGCAGGCGCTCGGCTAAAGCAGGAAAGGCACCAATAGCCGAAGAACTGTCATGCCACGCAACATTCGGACATACTTGATTGAGGTTTATAAAGAACAAGACCGCTCACGGCGCTTCTGAAGGACTATTAACAAGCGAAAACGCGAGAACCTACATGCCCTTCGGTCCTGCCTCGCTTTTGGGGGTCGAGCGCTTCTCGGACGAGAGTGAGGCTCCCCTTGAACTTCTTCCCGGTGACGAAGATGCCAAGAAGGAGCAAATCATCCGTGCCGTCTACAAGCAGGTGCTTGGCAACGCCTACGTGATGGAGAGCGAGCGTCAGCTCATTCCCGAATCCCAGTTCAAGCTGGGCGAGATCAGTGTGCGGGAACTGGTTCGCCGCATCGCCAAGAGCGAGCTCTACCGCAGCCGCTTCTTCGATTCCTGTGCGCGCTACCGCTATATCGAACTCACCTTCCGCCATCTGATGGGTCGGGCACCGGAAGACTTCGAGGAGATGCGCGAGCACGCTGAACGCCTCGACAGCAAGGGATATGACGCCGATATCGATAGCTTCCTCGATTCAGCCGATTACCAAAACGCCTATGGGGAGTGGACTGTTCCCTTTCAACGCGGCTGGAAGACCGAATGCTGCACCACACTCCAGGAGTTCACCTGGAGCTTCCAACTGCTGCGAGGAAACAGCAGCAGCAGCTTGAAGGGTGATCTCGCAGGCAAGAGAAGCAAACTCGGTGGTGCCGCATATCAGAATCTCCCTCTTCCGGTGATTCCGCCATCCTCTGGCGAAACCACTGGTTGGAGCTTCCGACCCTCCCGAAATCTGCAGGACGCACCCACGCGACTGGGTGTTGGTGCGGGTGAGGAAGGCGTGACCTACCGCGTGGAAGTAACTGGATACAGCGCCAATAATCTGCGTCGCATCTCGCGCTACACCCGTTCCAACAGGGTGTTCTATGTCCCGTTCGACAAGCTCTCAGAGCAATTCAAACGGATCCACCGCGAAGGCGGAAAAATCGCAAGCATTACACCGGTGACCTGATCCATTCAGGAACAAGCACTCGAAATCAACACTCCCCAACTCCCCCTCAACCTGAACCTGAACCATGGCCACCAATCAAGTCTCAACCGGATTCGGCGCTGAAACCAAGTGGAGCAGCCCAGTCAGCTTCAAGCACAAGACGAAGTCCGCTCAGAAAGCAGCCCTAACCAACGGCGAATTCCTCAAGCAGTCCTGTGATCAGATGAGCATCGGGGTCGGTCCCCGCAGCCATGAAGACTGCCCCCATCGCGTCACTTTTGAGTGCTATAGCCCCTCCGATGCATCAGCGCTGAATGATGTCATCGCTGCCGCCTACCGCCAGGTGTTCGGCAACGCCCATGTGATGGATTTCGAGCGTTCTAATGAGCTGGAAGCACAGCTTTGCAACGGAGAACTCGATGTTCGTAACTTCATCCGTGGCCTAGCCAAGTCAAGCTTCTACAAGAGTCGGTTTTTTGCCGCCGTGGCGCCACAGCGCGGTATCGAGCTGAACCTCAAACACCTTTTGGGCCGTGCTCCTCATTCTCAAGCCGAAATCGGTGCGAAAATTGCCCTGCAGTCAGAGCACGGACACGATGCACTGATTGACAGCATCATCGATTCTGCCGAATACCTCGAAGTATTTGGCAGCGATGTTGTTCCTTATGCTCGCGCCTGGAATTCTCCCGCGGACCTCTCAACAGCAGCATTCCCAATGCTGGCGGCTCTTCAGAAGAGCTTCGCAGGCAGCGACAGTGCTCGAGGCGGCAGCAGTGCGCTCACCAGCAGCATGGGCAGCGGCATGGCACCCCGCATTAGCCTGACCTCTCAAGCTATTGGCATTCGCCCAAGCGCAAGCTTCGCGAAAGGTCGGATCGCCAGCAAAGATCCAGGCGTCACGAGCGGCAAGGATTCCGCTCCGATGCGTGGTGATTCCTACGTGTTCTTTGGGCTTGGCCAGAGAGAACAGGAAACGTACCAGCGCTGCCCCGGCGATAGCACCGATCAACTGAACGCTCTCATCCGTGCTTCATACAAGCAAGTGATGGGCAACCCTCATCTGATGGAGTTCGAACGGGCAATTTCAGCTGAAAGTAAATTCATTGACGGCTACTTGAGCACACGCGAATTCGTGCGTGCTATCGGTCTTTCTGCCGAATACAAGCGCCGTTTCTTTGAAACCAACGCTCCTTACCGTTTCATTGAGCTGAACTTCAAGCACTTCTTGGGTAGGGCTCCTAAATCACAAGCCGAGATCAGCGAACACACCCGTATCCTCGCCGAAGGTGGTTACGACGCTGAAATCAGCAGCTACGTGGATTGCGAGGAGTACCAAAGCACCTTTGGGGAAGATACAGTCCCCTTCGCTCGCATCCTTTCTGAAAACGGCCGTTCACAGGTTGCCTTCAACCGCCATCTCAAACTGGCAGAAGGTTATGCAGCCAGCGACACCGTACAGACCAGTTCAGCCCTGGTGACCTCGGTGGCAACGAAAACAGTGCCTGGTGGCTGGAGCTCAACGACCACCCGGATCAATCGCACAGGCACCCAATCTGGCTCTCCTGATCCCACCACAAAGCGGTTCCGGATCGTTGTTGCTGCTCAGTCAGCACGCACGCGCCAACGCACAGCAGGGAGCACCTACTTGGTGTCCGGCAAGGACATGTCCAGCCAGATGAAGTACATCCATGCTCGCGGCGGCAAGATCGTCTCCATCACTGAAGTGATGTAAGACAAAGCAGTCGATTTGAACAATAGGAGTCTTGATTGATCAAGGCTCCACCGACACTTCTCCCTATTCCCAGACCAATGACGGAAACCACAACCCTTGCAGCGCAGGCGAATACTGACCTCGGCCACGCTGAAGAGGTCATCCAAAGCGTCTACAAACAGGTGTTTGGCAACCGTCATCTGATGGAGCTGGATGTGAATCCATCTCTTGAAGCATTATTCATCAACGGTGATCTGACTGTTCAAGGCTTTGTTACTGCACTTGCCCAGTCAGAAACTTACAAAAAGCTGTTCTTAGAAAGCAACAGCCCTTACAGATTCGTCGAACTCAATTTCAAACACCTCTTGGGGCGCTCACCTCATGATCAAGCTGAATTGATGGAGCATGTCAGGCGATTCAATGATGAAGGCTACGAAGCTGAAATTGAAAGCTACACATACAGCGAAGAGTATCTCTCCTCATTTGGTGTTGACCAAGTTCCATACAACCGCTCCAAACAGACCGTAACCGGTAGCAGAACGATCAATTTCACACGATCCACTGCTCTGGATGCTGGATTTGCTGGATTTGATGGAGCAGAGCGAAGTTCAAAACTACTGAACAGCCTCACCACAGGCGATGTTCCAAACATCGTCAATCGCAAGGGTGTGGGCAATGGCAATACGCTCGCGATCACTTGGAGCTCTGGCAGGCAGATCGGAGCCAACCGTCGTGCTGTCCAACGATCTGTGGTGAGCCAAAGCTCAATGTCTGCCACGATTCAAAGCATTCTGGCTCAGAAAGGCAAAATCCTCTCTATTGCGAAGACTTAAGCCTTTGCGTGATGGCCACCACCTCTATCGTTAGTCCTGTCATGATTGGACTTGGCAAAAGCCAACCCTGACAGGGCAAGTATATATACCCACTAGCTCAGCCTCAAAATCCTCAAATCATGCCAATTCTCCGGAATACAACCAGCACACAGTCGAATCAAACAGAAGAGTTCCAAACTTCTGTATCCTCTGTGCCCATGGCCATGTCCATGATGGTTGACTCGATGGTGAGCATGATGAAGAACAACCTTGAGCCCGCCCAAACCAACACGATTAATCCGCTAACTCACAACGATGAATATTGAGCAATTTGTTGCTCAAAGTGCAGGCGAATGGCGATCGATGCGCTCTGGCCATTCTCTCGCATTTCAACAATTCGAAGATGTTCTTAGCGAAGTTTCAATCGAAGCCATAAGTCCCAAAAGCGAGGCAATTGCAGAGTTAATAGATAAATCAAATTTATCATCTGATTCAAAATTTCAATCTCCATTCAAAATGGAATGGAGTGCCGAAAGCGATTGGGAGCCCGATGATCCAAACGAAGTATCGAGCGGATCATGCATTATTATTCCGATTCCAAAAGACAGTAAATCAGGCTGGCTACTGAGAAGCTTAGGCTATGCAGAATCAGTCCCTGCAGAATCAAGCTATGAGTTCCTTGATGACGGAACATTCATCCTGAATACAAAGTACGATCAGTCAATGGCAGAGGAGAGAATTTGGTTTGTATCCGAAAATGTACGGTGTCGATCATCCGTCTTGAGAACCTCAGAGGGATCTGGCATCTTACAAACTTCATTCGCGTCTGAGGTTAGAAGAATCAAGGCCTAATCATCCAATTACACAACCACATGAATCAAGACGATATCCTTAGGTTCACCAAAACACTTGCCGGCATCTACGATAATTTCACGCAGGCACAAGAGAATCCCAAAGACTTTGCCCGTATCCATATTGTCTTCAGGCCATTACCATGGTCAATCTTTCAGGGTCCCGGATTTTATTCAGAGCAATATTACGATTACGCTCCGTGGGATCCATACCGACAAGGCATTCATCGTCTTAGGGTCGAAAACGAAACATACGTGATGGAAAATTTTGGCTTTGCCAACAAAGAAAGGCTGGCAGGAGCAGGACGAACTCCAGAACTACTTGAAGCAATCGACACCAAAAACCTAGAGCCCCGCTGTGGTTGCTCGATGCATTTCATTGAAAGCAAACCAGGACATTATATTGGCAATGTCGAACCCGGGAAAAAATGCCTCGTACCGAGAGATGGAAACCTTACCTACCTAGTCAGCGAAGTTGAGGTCGATCAAGACACGTGGATTAGTCGCGATCGTGGTTTTGACCCCCAAACAGATGAACCAAAATGGGGTTCAGAGCATGGCCCACTTCGCTTTGCCAGAGTTCAAACAATATCAGAACTAATTACACCTGATTGGACAAAGATAAGACAGTAATGCATGGAAAATAGCAAAAAACAAATCAAGGCCTGGATTCGATCTCAACACCTAATATGCGAAGGAACTGATTTTGTTTTTGAGACAGTCGATCAAACACAGCTTGAAAAATTTGAACAGTGTGTTGAAGCAATTGGTGGACGAGTGAGGACTGTGAAAGCAGTGGGGAATTGGCCCATGGGTCCTAACAGGTCATTTAAAATCCTAAGAGCGATCGCCAGTGTACCCAGGCCTGGGGGAGAAGAACTCGTCACATACTGGGCAAAAAAAGGGAGCAATCAGACACGATACTCAGACATCAACACCTGATTCAGTCGTCAAACCAACCCAACCATGTTGGCTTTGAAAAATCAGTGTGCTTGCTCCATTTTCGCAGAATTGCAAGTGAATCAACTGAAAAGCCCCTCGCCTGGGCAATGGATATAATTTCATCTTGGTTCAATGCCGCCTTGATCTCATCCCTTAAAGACTGATCCGAACGAGCTTGAGTAATAAAATCCTCAAGAATCTGATCCTGCTGAGCATCAGACATGGCTATTAAAAGTCAGGTTGACAACAATGCAGGGCTCAAGACCGACCGTCTCCAGCGCCTTCCATCAGCATAGCTCTCCAGCAAGACAGTTGACGAAAAGCCCACGACCAGTGGCAAGGATCGGCCTGACGCACAGACTCTTGAACAGCGCTTTGCTGACTCAAGAAATCCTGGTCATACAAATTAGACCAATCCGAGGGAGTGAAATCAAAGCCCTGACTTTGCCCATAAGCAATAATTTGTTCATGCGTGGCAAGCCCCTTAAGACCTGTAGCCAGCTCATGGGAGCGGACGACTTCATCAATAAAGCGATGTAACTCCTTAGCAGACATCAGCAACTCTCGATCCAAACCGCAAAATTTGCTTTTTTGCAGATCATTTGCAGAACCAAAGGACCACCGGGGCAGCGAAGTAGGCGCCAGGGTATCTCCTGGTTCGTCACTCCAGAATTCACAAGGATTTTAGGGGGCAGAGTCGCCTGATCCAAGGGGATCACAGCAGCACCTGTCAGAGTAGAGTCAACCGATTGAACGAGGTGACGAAGAGAATCAATCTCTTCGACTTGGTTGAACTGGTCCTGAAGTGAGGTCTGAGAAGCGATTGCATCGACAAAACGGTGCAAGGCTTGTTCCGCTTCAGCAGAGACAGGCATAATACGCAAGTATCTGTACAGAAGATTACCAGATACAAGCTGCACCCATTCAAAGCTGGCACTGTTACAAAGAGAAGCAAGCTTGAGGTGCTAATTTTCGAAGAATGAAGCCACGTCGGTCATGTCTGAAAGATTCGATATTTTATTTGAGGGGCTTCCAGAAGAGAAAGCGCTGGAATTACTGAGAACCAACCCCGAAGAGCTATCCAATCCAGTCGAGAAATACACAGCAGCAACAAGGCTGGCTGCCTGTCGTAGCGATCGATCACTAGAAGGTTTGATCGAAGCCATTGAGCTAGATCCTGAAAATCTGTTTAACCGGATCACAAGGCGAAAGGTTCTTGAAGCGCTAGGAAGACGACGAGATCCAAGAGCTTTGCCAGCACTTTTTACAGCTCTAGGGTTTGACGACGAAGCATCGGTGATCAACGCCGTGGATTCGATAGCACAAATTGGAGCCCCTCTTAGCAACCATCAAAGTGAGCAGCTCCTTTGTGCACTCAATGGCAGCGACAACCAGAAGCGTTCCGTAATTCAAACCCACGCTCGTCTTGGCATCGCCTCCGGAGAACAAGCGATTGCGGCCCTAGAACGGGATGACAACCCGCTCGTTGCCGGCGCAGCTCGGGCTTATGCAGCCAAGGTGCATGGCCAATTCGACCAACTCGCTCCCCTGATCCCACAGCTGACCGATTCCATTCCCGGTCGACGGCGGGCCGCTGTGATCGACCTTGGCGATGCCGGTGACGTCAGCGTGCTGCCTCATCTCGTGACGTGCCCGGTGTCGATGCCGTTGCGGGCGAAAAGTGCGTTTCAACTCGTCGATCCCCAAAAGAGTGGAACGGTTCCGATCGCGCACAGCGACCTCATCATTCAACTCCTCCAAGACGACCCTTCAATGCTTTCACTCCAGCACGACTGGATTTGCAGCGAAGAGATCGCGGAAATCGAAAAAAACCTGCAGCACAGGGATGAAGGTAAACAATACGGGGGAGCATTAAGCGTGATAAAAATGCCGAAGGGGCAACAACTCGATACAATTGATCACATCCATTCGCGCTTCTGGAGTGATTACGGAGTCAACTATCTGCTGACGGCAGTTGTTGGCCTTCAGGGCCTACAAGAACGTAGTGATCTTGTCCGCACCGCCCTGGCTGAGACGCTGCCGCAGTACGCCAAGTCACGCGTAGCAGCAGCTTGGTCCTGCCTGAGGCTAGGGCTGAAAGACCAGGTAGAGCCGCTTATGCAGATTCAGCAGACGACAAGCTGGCTGCCTCTCAAATGGAGCTGCGAGCAAGTCCTGAAAGGGTTGTGATGAATTCTGCAACCGCAGCAGACTGCTGTGCTGCCAGAGCCGAGGCAATTCCTGTTCCGTTTTTTTTAATATTCTGACTCTGACTCGGGTTTGCAAACTTGTGTGTCTTCAAATTCGGGTTCCCGGTTCGGAGACTGAGAGCAGGGTTACTGTCATTCGTGATGCGGATTTGCATCCCCCTCTAACTTTCAAACACCCATGCTCGACGCATTCTCCAGGAAGGCCATCTCGGCCGATTCCAGCGGTGCTTTCATCGGCGGAGGCGAGCTGGCCTCTCTGAAGTCCTTCATCGCTGATGGCAACAAGCGCCTTGACGCTGTGAACGCCATCTCTGGCAACGCTGCTTGCATCGTCTCTGACGCTGTTGCCGGCATCTGCTGCGAGAACACTGGCCTGACCGCTCCTAACGGTGGTGTGTACACCAACCGCAAGATGGCTGCTTGCCTGCGCGATGGCGAGATCGTCCTCCGCTATGTGAGCTACGCCCTGCTCGCCGGTGACGCTTCCGTGCTTCAGGACCGCTGCCTGAACGGTCTTCGCGAGACCTATGCCGCTCTGGGCGTTCCTACCGGTTCTGCTTCCCGCGCCGTGGCCATCATGAAGGCCGCCGCCGGTGCTCTGATCACCAACACCAACAGCCAGCCCAAGAAAGCTGCTGTGACCCAGGGTGACTGCTCCAGCCTGTCCGGCGAAGCTGGTAGCTACTTCGACATGGTGATCAGCGCCATCAGCTGAACCAAGTCTGTTTAAACGTCCAACACCCTAACTAGCTTCCTAAATCATGAAGTCCGTCATCACCACCGTTGTCGGCGCAGCCGACAGCGCTTCCCGTTTCCCCTCCGCCTCCGACATGGAGTCGGTGCAGGGTTCAATCCAACGCGCTGCTGCTCGTCTCGAAGCTGCTGAAAAGCTTGCTTCTAACTACGACGGCATCGCTCAGCGCGCTGTTGACGCTGTGTACGCCCAGTACCCCAACGGCGCCACCGGCCGTCAGCCCCGCAAGTGCGCCACCGAAGGCAAAGAGAAGTGCAAGCGTGACTTCGTTCACTACCTGCGTCTGATCAACTACTGCCTGGTTACCGGCGGCACCGGCCCTCTGGACGAGCTGGCCATCAATGGTCAGAAGGAAGTCTACAAGGCTCTCAGCATCGACGCTGGCACCTACGTTGTTGGTTTCTCCAACATGCGTAACGACGGTTGCTCACCTCGTGACATGAGCCCCCAGGCTCTGACCGCTTACAACACCCTGCTGGACTATGTGATCAACTCCCTGGGCTGATTCTTCAGCTTAGATGTTTATCACTTCAGCAATGTGACCGGGGTGGGCAATACTGCCCACCCCTTTTTTTTACCGTCGAGGCGCACCTTATTTAGGCAACCCAAACGCCTGGTTGGCTAGGTTTTCGCGCAAGACACACATTGCCGACATAGAGGCGTTAACCAAACGCCCGGAATATAACAATTCCAACAAGTGAACAATTAGCCTATTGGCTTTAACACATAGAATATGCGTTGACAGCAAAAAATCCACAGAAACATTTTTCTGCTTCAACCATTTGTCTATGGCTTAACTCTTGATCTGCAAACACAACAGCATGAGTCAGGAGTGAGTCGGGACAAAAAGCAAAACTCAACCCAATTCTCATCATGCTCGGCACTGAAACCAGCCTGAAAGCCCTCACGTCAGCCACAAGAACAGGGCCCGCTTCCTTCTCCACAGCGAGCAAAGCCGGCAAAAACACCGCTCCTCGCACCGTTGCAGGCGCTATTGCTGATTACAAGCGTCAGCATTGTGCCGCGATGGGTATTGGTATTGGGCCAAGACTCCACGCCGAGTGCCCCTTCGCAGTCACCTTTGATCAGTACAGCCCAGAGAACAGCGCAGCACTCGAGCGCGTGATTGCGGCTGCTTATCGTCAAGTGCTGGGCAACCTCCCACCCACAGAGAACCAGCGCGAAACATCGCTGGAAGTTCGTCTGATGAATGGCGAAATCACTGTTCGTGATTTCGTGAACGGACTGGCGAAGTCTGACTTCTACAAAGCCAACTTCTTCCATGCTGTGGGCGCACAGCGCGGAATTGAGCTGAACTTCAAGCATCTGCTTGGCCGTGCTCCACTGAATCAGGCAGAAGTTCAAGCCAACATCAAGCTGCAAGCCGAAGAGGGCTTCGATGCACTGGTTGATAGCTTGACTGACTCTGCGGAATACACAGAGGTGTTTGGCTCAGACATCGTGCCTTACGACCGCAGTCAGGATTCCTACGCAGGTATGTTCACGCGTACCTTCAACCTGATGCGTGAGCTGGGTGGCGCGAAGGTTGCCATCAGTGACAACGCACAGGGTCGCAACAGCCGTACGGTCAACCCCTTGGCCACCGCGGCTCGCGCAAGTGCAAAACCAATGCCGTTCACTTATACCGCAGTGACGCGCATTCCGGTGAAACTGCCTGAGCAGCAGTACGCCGGCCACCAGACACCGAAGATGACTGATTACGTCGCCTTCCGTCCCTTCGGAGTTCACTTCTGATCTAACGGAAGTTCAAACTCGTTAACACAATTAGCCTCCTCGCACCAAGATGTGAGGAGGCTTTTTTATGCTCCAATCAGGTGGATCATCAGCCAGGATGTAATCGCACTCAGGTAGAGTTTGTATACAAGGCAAAATGAATAGTGACGGAACAAACTCCAAACTCTTCGATGCTTGAGGTCGGAGAGCTAACCGAAGCTGAGGCCTACCAGCTGGCCGAAGCCTTAAAGCTTCAACTCGCTGATCATCTGCGGCCAAATTCAGACGATGATTCTCTCAGAAGAATGGTGGCTGGATTAGGAGACCAAAGGGGCTCACTTCGCCTTACCTTTGCACAAAGCCTAGGGTCCGTGGGCGAGGCCGCGGTGCCAATCCTTTGCCATGCATTGAAAAACAATCCGAATGTTGTGATCAGACGGGCATCTGCAAAAACCCTCAATATCATCGGCAGTGAGTTAGCCCTACCGAACCTGATCGAAGCGTTCGAGACGGATGATGATCCAGTCGTTCAAGGCTCCTCGGCTGGAGCGATGGCAACCATCGGCATCCCCGCAATCGAATCAATATTCAAAATACTTTCAGATAAAAAATGCACCGCGTTTCAAGTTGGCCTGATCAATCTCGCCCTCAGTTTTATTGGGGCTAAAGCCCCAGATGCATTTAACACAGCGGCAAAATCAGGAAATCCAGAAATAAGAATAGCTGCACTTACTGCGTTATCCGAACAGGTTCAGTCTGGCTCAAGCCGATCAGCACGAAATCTTTTACTCGAGGCTTTGGAAGATGAAGAAGAAGAAGTGAGAGCGGAAGCAGCAACAATCACCGGCAAAACGTTAGACCCAGAGGATGCGGAAGACCAACTGATTATTCTGCTTCAAGACACAGCACCACAGGTACGCAAGAATACTGCCCTTGCACTGATGAAAATGGAAGCATGTCATTCAATTGAACCCCTGATGACCGCAATCAAGAGCGAACCTGACAATCAAGTCAAGGCTGTCATGGAAGTGGCACACAACCAACTGAAAAGAATTTCATGAAAGCATCAGCCAAGATTGAGACTTTCTCGACGTTCTAAACTTGCTTGAGCCATTTCTCGCACCAAGCTGTCTTTACTCATATCAGAGGCCAGTTTCTCTAAGCAATCATTCACCAAAGGTGCATCAAGTTCTGCCAATGCCATCAAAGCACCCTGAACATGAGCAATATTATCCCTTTCGCATGCCTTGATCAGAAGAGGAATGACACGCTCTTTTTCAGAGTCCTGCTTGGAAAGATGACCGAGGGTCATCAATGCTGACTGTGCAACAACTGGGTTCGCTTCATCAAGAGCTTTTTCCAATACATCCATCGTCTGAGCCGGAAAGGCTTGCGTCGGGAAATTCACTGAAACTTGAACAAGAGCTTTAATGCAGCAAGCCTTGACTGTTCCATTATCCGACGTTTCAAACAGCTCTAACAAATGCGGAACACTTTGGTGACCCAGAATCCCAAGCCCCTTGACAGCCGTTCTGTAGACGGTTGGATCCGGATCATGGAGCAAAGAGATCAGCTGAGGCAATGCCTGATCAGCAAAATGCTCGGCCATGAGGCTACAAGCATTGTCACGGATATTCGGATTCGGATGAGCAAGATCAGCAAGGAGCTGGTCAAATGATTGAGAAGGAGAATCCATATGAACAGTTTGCTTAATTCTTCTCTAATTTTAGCATTTAACCGATTTAGCCTTGGCGATGATACTAGACAATTTTATTTCTCAATTCAGCCTATAGAAGAGAGAGCCGAAGCAGCTCGAGCCTGAACGAAAGCGTCGGCATCTTGTTGACAATTGACAAGTAAATCCCTGATTTGATCACCACCTCCGATGGATAAGCTCTCCATGCACATGATGGTGACGTAGCGACACTCCCAGGATGCAGGGATCGAACCACGAAGCAGCTGCGAACCGAGTTCTAAAAACAAATCAGGCCTCAGACTATGAAGTGCTTGAATTGCAGCTGCACGGCTTTTTTGGAACTGAGGCCTCCGATTGATCGCGGCTTCATTCAACAAGTTAACGATCCACTCAAGAGCGGAGGAGCTCCAGTCATCTCTTGAGCCAAAAACATGCATGAAAAAATAGTGGGCCCCATAATCATTATGGGCTTCTTCCTCCCATGACTTTTGCAAAATTGGAATCAGCACTTCAGCAGAATACTCTGGCAAATTCTGCATCGCCAGATAACAACGACTAAAGTCAGTACTATATAGCTGGCGAACCAGAAACTCAGGAGCCGGAGCCTCATCATATTGATGGATCACATTAATCTGGACCGGATCGTCCCTAAAGACGACATCTATTAAATCCAGGCCAACATCTGCTGAAAGAAGAACCTTTGCCGTTGCGAGAATTTCACGGCAAGCTCGTATTCGAAAAGCCGGAGAAACAGGTGCAGTGGCAATGGAAGGGAGAAGTTCAATTGCACCCCCGTCGACAAGATCCTGAACGGCACATTGCCGATCCATCTGATTGGGAAGCGTCAAATACCCCTTAATTTGTAACAAGCTAGCCCTATCTTGCGTACACTTGGCAACCGCAGCAATTGCAGCACCACGAACACCAGGGCGATCAGAGGCTTGAAGCGAGCGAATCGAGTCAAAACTCTGATCGATCGCAAGCGTAGCGAGAGCCTTAATCAAAACCCTTTGATTTTGAGAAGCGTCCTTTAGCAAGCCAATCATCTGCTGGATCAAATCATGACGATTACAGCTCAATTTTTCGAGAGCCCAAACAGAATTTTCAACGAGGTAAATATCATCAGACCAGAGACATTGGCCAATCAGTGGGACTGAAGACTTAGAACCAAGTCGCGCTAGAACCTCAACGGCTTTTCTTTTTGCTATCTTGATCGCCTGATCATCTACTGCACAGACAAGAAGTGATTGAAGTGCATCCTCAGTTTCTGCGCAGGGGCAATTGATCAGGTGGGCTGCAGCCATATAAAAGTCACTTTTGGATTCCAACTCATCAATGGACAATGAAAGGATGTGGCGTGCATGATTACATGTAAGGCCAGGGTGGATATTATCAAAACGGCCCAAGGTCACATCAAGATGAACTGATTCCCCTGAATCTTAAGGCATTCGACCGAGGCAAGCCTTAACCAAACTCAACCCAATTAATAAAAGTAAAGCTTTGGCATTCGAGCCAAAACGAGCATACAATTTACTTATCCAATAGACTATAAAAAAATGGGGCCATTTTCAAGCGCGCATTTTAAGGTGCAAGTCAATGCGCTAAATCGCTCAAGGCCAGGCATATCAACTCACTTCAGCCTGCCCTTTAACTCTCTTTGCCATGGCATGCAAGTCATGCATAGAAGCGGTTATGTGATTACCGATATGAGGCCAATATCAACGCCCAAAAACCCTGGCTCGGCAGCCCAAAACAATGAAGGAACAGCTGCAAAGATTGGAAAGGCGCTGATCAGCAAATTATCATCGCAAGATAAAGATGGAGGCAACAAAGAGAAGTCATCCCAGCGGCGGCGTCAACGCAAAAAATGAATCATCGAGCCTGATCTCATTCTTAAGCCCTTAACTCAAAAATACCGCCTGAAGGTCGAGCTGACTTAAGGGCATCCCAGTTAATGCTCGCAAGAAATGTGTCGGGGTCGGTACATTCAACAAAATCGACCCCCCAACTTCCCATCTGAAGTGGTGCTTCAGGTAGGGCAGCGCTATCTTTTCGGCCTCCTAGGGCCAAACAAGAGTGATCCACTGAATGCCCCTGATGAATCCGGAAAGCCTTCCACGCTCTTACGAGTTCGTTGGCCATATCATTCACAGATAAATCAGATTCAAGTTTCACCAACCAATGTGGGTGATCCAAAGCATCGGAACATGAGAAGGCAGTCGAATGATGCATCAAACCCTTCGCCAACTGCTCTGCAGAAAAATCTGGTGTCTGCGGCGAGTTCAATTGGAGGTTATGGGAAACAACGAAAACTGTCATGGTCGGGGTCTATGGTTGGTGATAACTTGAACGAGGCAATCGGAGGGCTATGAAGCCAGCAGCCATTTCTCATCAAAGGGGATCTAATGGAAATTCCTGAGAAGAGCTCTGCTGAAATCCAACTCAGCGAAGAAGAAGCTCTTGATCTGGCTACGCATCTCAAAGAGAAACTTAGAGCAGGATTACCAATCGAGTCTGATCCAGATTCGATCGCAAAAATGATAGCTGGGCTTGGCGATCCCCGAGGCCTATTACGCCGCAGTTTTTCGGATAGCCTTGGATCCGTTGGTCAAGCTGCCGTACCTGCTTTATGCCAAGCCATGCGGCATAGCTCTCAAGTCACAGTCAGACGAGCAGCTGCCAAAACACTGACGCTGATTAGGGACCCGGCAAGTCTTCCCGATCTACTCTCAACCTTTCTTTCCGATACTGACTCAGTTGTTCAAGGATCAACCATGGGTGCAATGGCATCGATGGGAGAAGAATCTATCGACGCAATCCTGAGCATTATTGCGGCTCCCGACAGTACGGAAATGCAAATTGGGCTAGCAAATTGGGCTCTAACTCTGATCGGAGACAGGGCTCCACAAGTACTGCGTCAAGCCGCCACATCAGAAAATGCCAATGTAAGGAAAGCATCCATTTCTGCATTAGGAAGCCAAATCCAAGCTCTCGAGACAGAGGAGGATAAAGAACTTTTGCTCAATGCACTATCTGATCCTTTTGCAGAGATCCGTGCAGAAGCAGTCACGCTCTTGGGTAAATTTGACGATGCAAAAATCGCGACCCCGCTGCTCATCCCCAAGCTTTCCGATTCCGATTCCTGGGTACGAAAGAATAGTGCACTTTCGCTAATGAAGCTACGCGAGATTTCTTCAATCGATGCTCTTCAAAGCAGGGCGACCGAGGAAAACGATGAGAACGTTTTAAGTGTTTTAAAACTTGCTATTAATCAGCTGCTAAGAGCCAGCGAAAACTAGCAGTTTTTAGCATCAAAAAAAGGGGGCATTTGCCCCCTTGTATTAGATCGCTGAGGGATAACTCAGGAAAGAGCGTTGATCAGATAGTCAAGATAGCTCTTGTACTCGTTCAGAGCTTGTGGGCTCATATCACGGGGTGAGCAAGCGCGGTCACGGGTGTAGATCAAAGCCTCGACATAGGGGCCAGTAGGAAGACCCAGGCTGCGATACACCTCACGGGCGCCAGCGATGCCCCACTCATCGAGAGGGCCGGTGCCACCAACAACGAGGCAATAGTTGATCAGACGCAGGTAGTGGCCCAGATCGCGGTAGCACTTGTCCACCTTCACCTGGCTATCACCAGCTTCACCTGGCTGCTTCAGATAGGCGTACTTGTTGAAGCAAGCATCGCCAGCTTCACGGGTGACCTTGTCCAGACCAGCAGCCAGCTTTTCAGCAGCTTCCAGACGAGCAGCGGCACGCTGGATATTGCCCTGAACGGCCTCAAGATCGTTCTGAGAAGGGAAGCGACCAGCTGCGTCTGCAGCAGTCACAACAGTGGTAACGACGGACTTCATTGATGGTTTCCTTTAAAGGGGAGAATTGCTGAAAATTAAATTGATAACGCTGATCAGGAAACGGCGCCGATCACACGATCGAAGTAAGCACCAGCTTCTGCAACCAGCGCAGAGCAGTCACCCTGAGTGGTGTCCATCTTGCGGAAACGCTTACCACCTGAAGCAGGAGAGTTGGTTTCACCGATGAGAGCTGTTGCTGCAGCTTTCATGATCGCAACAGCGCGAGCAGCCGACTGAGTTGGCACGCCCAGAGCGATGTAGGTCTCCTTCAGGCCATTGAGGCAGCGATCATCCAGGACGGAAGCATCGCCAGCCAGCAAGGCGTAGCTGATGTAGCGGAGAACGATCTCACCGTCGCGCAGGCATGCGGCCATGCGGCGGTTGGGATAGCAGTTGCCACCAGCCTGAATCAGGCCGGTGTTCTCGCAAATCATGCCAGTGACGGCATCAGAAACGATGCAGGAGGCGTTGGAGGTGATGGCGTTGACTGCGTCCAAACGCTTGTTGCCATTCTGGACGTAGGACCGGAGACCAACGAGGTCACTACCACCAACGGGAGCAGTTTTGGCGTCAGCGCTGACGACCGAACGGGAAAATGCGTCGAGCATTGTAGGCCAGACAGTTTTGTAGGGGGAAGGCTTCTGGTGCAGTGAGGTAGCCGCCAAGACAAGTCCTTTAGGGAAAGGCTTGACCTGACAACAATTGACCCCAGTGGGCTGAAGCGCTCTTGCAAGCTAAGCCTGTACTGCCAAGCACTGGCAGGGGATCTGCCGATCACGCAAGAGTTCGTCACCTTGCAGCAGTCGACCACCACCCACCTCGCGACAAGCCAAGGAATAAAGGGGAGCCAGGGACAGGCTTTGCGAGAGACATAGCAATCGTTGGAAGCAAGTCACCAAGCGCAACGCCTGAGGCTTGTCTATGGCGGCCAGAGGTAAGGTTGTCACAGAATTTTCTTGGCCTCTCACCAGGATGACGGACCAAATTGATCAGGCCCCAACAGTTGAAGAGCTACAAGAATCCATTGAGGAACTCTCCGCTTACCGTGAGCGGCTCTACAACGATGTCGTCGGACTTGGCAAAAAGCTCCGACTCTCTCAGAAGAAAATTGAAGCGACCATAAAAGACCACCCTGAACTATCCCGGATAGACGAGATCCTTAGCCAGCTCAAGCAACAACGGGACTTCCAAGCGAACAACCCATGAAAGGAATGGCCAATCCACCGCGAACGATGGCGGCTTTCTTTGAAGCCAGTCGCGGCACATGGATGATTCGACGCGTGGTTCATCATCTTGACAGTCAGGATGATGAATCAGGGGATTCCAATTTAATCATTGAACCCTTCGAGAATGACGATCCTGTCGTCGAAAAGGTCTGCGACGCTCTAAGCGTCAAGCACCAAGACACGGCTGGGGGTGCAAGATTCTGGTGGGAGAGCAATCTGATGCAAGAGACTCGAAATGATGACTATGCGGCAGTCGTCGTTAATGCTCCAAACCCCCAAGACCCCAGCACAGGCTTCCTGCTTCGTGATGTTGGCTATGTCGAGAAAAAATCTGTCGTCAGTACTTACAACTTTACCGACGATGGAATTTTAACAATCAAGACTCGTTATGATACCAATGTGGGAATTGAACGCTGCTGGTTTGTTAACGATCAGATCAGGATGCGTGTGAGTTCGGTGCAATTCCTGAATGGAGTCGCCATGACCACCTATTGCACTGAATTTCGTTGTCCTACTGAGGCCGATCTTGCTGCGATTTCAGCAGAAGCAAGAGCCCAAGCGGATGCACCACCTTCTTCCGTTGCGGAGCTGAATCGTGTTTGACCCCTTTCTCGACGAACTGCATCAGAGCATCACTGCCAGGGGAGGCACGCCACTTCAGGTCCCGAGTGGGCTCGAAGAATGCCATTCAGCCAAAGGGAACAGCGTGATCCGCAGTTGGCTTTGGCAGGTCCCAGGCTTTCGCCGTTGGCGTGTTACCAGGCTCGATGCCGGTGACAGCCTCCAAGTCCTGAATTCAGTTGCCTACCCCGACCATGACTTCGACCACCCACTGATGGGAGTGGATCTGCTCTGGTTTGGGGCACGGCAAAAACTGGTGGCGGTGCTGGACTTTCAACCTCTGGTTCAGGATGCTGATTACCTTGACCGCTATTTCGAGGGTCTTAAGAGTCTGAACGCACAATTTCCCGATCTCAATGGGGAAGAAACCATGCGTTCCTTTGACCCGAATCAATATTTCTCCTCATGGTTACTGTTTTGCCGTGGAGGAGCCGATCAAGCTGAAACATCACTTCCACCCGCCTTCAGTGCCTTCCTGAAGGCCTACTGGCAGCTTCACGATCAAGCCTGCGGTGGCAAGGCTTCCATTCCTGCTGATGAGGTCAAGCTTCTGCAGGAGAATTACGACGTTTACAGCGCAGAGCGCGATCCTGCCCACGGCCTATTCACCAGTCACTTTGGCAAAGAGTGGTCGGATCGATTCCTGCATGAATTTCTATTCCCCGCTTCTGCGAATCAATGAGCCCGACTCGACTCAAGAGCACAGATCCTGTCGACATTCCCGGATGGACCTGGCAACCCTTTCTTGAGGACGCCATCAAGGCCATGAACAGCCTCAACATCGAGTCCTATCCGGTCAAAGACGAATTCCTGTTCAAGCAAGATCAGACGGGCTCGAAAGCAAAGCCCGTGACGGTCACCACAGCAACCTGGGCCTGCAAAACAGAGAAATTCCGCCAGGTGAGGGCAGCCTGCGTGAGCGCAGGAGGAGCTGCCTCGGTGCTCAACTTCGTCATCAATCCGCTAGCTCGCTTCGACCTGCCCTTTTTCGGCGGTGACCTGGTCACCCTTCCAGCTGGCCACCTTCTTGCCCTAGACCTTCAACCAGCGGACAAATCCGACGAGAGCCATACACAACCCGTGTGGGATCGACTTTTGCCACTGTTTGAACATTGGCGATCCAAATTGCCAGATGGAGGACCAATCCCTGACGAAGCCCAACCCTTCTTCTCACCAGGCTTTCTCTGGACCCGTCTGCCTTTGGGGGAGGAAGGCGATCATCTGATCGAGACCGTGGTACGGCCCGCCTTCAATGAGTATCTGAAGCTTTATCTGGAGTTGGCAGCAACCGCCCAACCCGTCTCAGACAGCCGCCGTGATCACCTCCTTGCCGGCCAACGGCGCTACACCGACTACAGGGCAGAGAAAGATCCAGCACGCGGCATGCTCACCCGCTTTCACGGAGGAGAGTGGACAGAGGAGTACATCCATACTGTGCTTTTTGATCTGTAGGGGGTCTCTTTCCTGCATGTGCGAGATCCCTGTGAGCAAAAGGCGATTAAGCATTATGAACAGCTTTCGGGAGCCTCCGCTCCACTTCGCGAGAATCTTGAACGACTCAGACGGGACTTTTGTCGATGTCCCTCCTGTGTCTGTGACACACACTTAGACGCTGCCAAGAGGAGTTCCAAATGTTCGACGCCTTCACCAAGGTGGTCGCCCAGGCCGACGCCAGGGGCCAGTTCATCACCGCCAGCGAAATCGATGCGCTGGCAGCCATGGTTTCCGACAGCAACAAGCGTCTGGATGCCGTCAACCGTATCTCCAGCAACGCCTCCAGCATCGTTGCAAACGCTGCCCGCGGCCTGTTCGCCCAGCAGCCTGCCCTGATCGCCCCCGGTGGCAACGCTTACACCTCCCGCCGCATGGCCGCTTGCCTGCGCGACATGGAGATCATCCTGCGCTATGTCACCTACTCGATCTTCACCGGCGATGCTTCCGTGATGGAAGACCGCTGCCTGAACGGTCTGCGTGAGACCTATCTCGCCCTGGGAACTCCCGGTGCTTCCGTGGCAGCCGGCGTGAACCTGATGAAGGACGCAGCATTGTCCACCGTCAACGACAAGTCTGGGATCTCCTCAGGTGACTGCGCCTCCCTGAGTAGTGAAATCGGCACCTACTTCGATCGCGCTGCAGCCTCCGTCGCCTGATCAAGGCGTCGCACTCAACGTTATTAATTCCTCTCTATAGCAATGAAAACTCCCCTCACCGAAGCTGTTGCAGCAGCAGACTCCCAAGGTCGGTTCCTCAGCAACACTGAAGTTCAGGCGGCATCCGGTCGTTTCAACCGCGCCACGGCAAGCCTTGAGGCAGCCAAAGCCCTCACCACCCAGGCTGATGCTCTGGTGAACAGTGCAGCTCAGGCTGTCTACACCAAGTTTCCCTTCACCACCCAGATGGAAGGCGCCAACTACGCCTCGACCTCTGAAGGTAAAGCCAAGTGCTCCCGTGACGTCGGCTACTACCTGCGCATGATCACCTACTGCCTGGTCGCTGGTGGTACTGGCCCCATGGATGATTATCTGATCGCCGGACTGGCTGAGATCAACCGCACCTTTGAGCTTTCTCCTACTTGGTATGTTGAAGCTCTGAAGCACATCAAAGCCAACCACGGCCTTTCCGGCAGTGCTGCCACCGAAGCCAACAGCTACATCGACTACGCAATCAATGCCCTGATCTGATTAAGCAGATCTAAGCAAGTAGCTTACAAAGCCTCCCTACTTAGGGAGGCTTTTTTCATTCTGCATGGCTTTGGATGACACCTTCTCTTCAACGATTTCTCAGCCTGCTTTGCGGAGAGTACAGCAACCAACAGCAAGCCTTTGAGAATCCACCATTTTTTGCACATATTCTTCTTCGTTATAGGCCAATAGAACATCTTCAACCAGGGTCACTTCTTCTAGAGCAGACGTATGCAGTTGACCCCAAGAATCCATATAGATTGCGAATGATCCGGGCTGAAGAGCTTGAAACAGGAGCGATCAAACTCTGGAACCATAGCTTTCGTGAGCCTGCAAGGTTCGCCAACGCGACACTTGATCGTCGCAGACGCCAAGAAATCAGCACTGACGACCTGACAGTTTTAGAGCAATGCCACTATCAAGTTATTGAGAGGGAAGATGGCTACCACGGAGAAATTGAACCCGGATGTCTCTGCATCGTGCGCCGAGACGACAAGGACACAGTGCTCAAAAGCCATTTCCACCTTAAGGGGAATACACTCTCAACCCTGGATCGAGGATATGACCCTACAACTAATCAACGATGCTGGGGCTCTATTGCAGGAGAATTTTGCTTTAAGCGATCAGAATCCTGGGATGCAGACTGGGCAGATGCCAGCTGAAGGGATATCAATCAAGAATTACACCAAGCAAGCAAAATAACAACCAAGTCAATTTCCTAGACTGCAGCACCCATTGTCACCGAGAGAAGGGAAGCGACTTGACTCTGATCAATTCGGCAAAAACGGCCATCGATGCCCTTAATCATGAAGACTCAGGCATTAGGTATCACAGCGCTTGGTGGCTGGGTAAACACAGAATCAAATCCGCCGTTCCAAAACTGGTTCAATGCTTAAACGACGAACGCGATAGAACAGCAGCGGGAGGATATCCCCTAAGACGCCAGGCCGCGCGTTCACTAGGAATGATCGGAGACTCTAGCTGCATTCCAGCGTTGCTACAGACTCTGCAGACGAAGGACGTACAGCTACACGAGGCAACACTTAGAGCACTAATCGCAATCAATAACAATGACTGTATCGGTCCTCTGATCACCTACCTAGACAGACAAGACATCAACAAGCCCATCGAGGCTCTCATCGAAACATTGACAACCTTCAAAGCCTGCCATGTTCGCGATAAAATCGAGCCCTTCCTCGATTCAGACTCAGAAAGAATTGCCAGCTCAGCCGCATCATTCTTTTTCATCTGCACAGGAGAAGCATCATACTTAGAGAACGTGATCACACTGCTTGACCACAACAATCGATTCATAAGACAAGCAGCAGCATTCGACCTTGCACGAATCGCAACAATCAGCAGTGCAGACGCAATCCTTGAGGCGAACATCCCCAACAACATTAAAATGTTCGCCATTAAGGCCATTCTCTGCGAACTTAGCAATCAACAATCAGATCACACAAGCGAAGAATCGCCTAAGGAAAGCGCTCTTCGCAGCAACTTATTTGCAAGGTTAGATGCCCTTATTAAAGAAAACTTTTCCGGAAACCTGCCAACGAGCAGCCAAGAAACCAGGCCTCAAGGTCGCCAAGAAGACTGGCCAAAAACGACTCAGAATTCAACTCCGGAGGCTTTTTCAATGCTTCGGGAGCCATCCCTTTCAAGTCGCATAGAGGGGATAAAATTACTGGTCAGAATTTTCGAAAATAACCACAAAGGGCTCTCAGAGCTATATTTCTCCGAATCAGATCAAGATATAAAAATGGGAATCATTAAGGCGATGTCAGAACTCAAGAATCCTTCTTACTTACCAGCTTTCGTTGATGCCATTGGAGTAGAGATAGGAAACCACTGCCAGGGCAACATACGCCGCGTCGCAGCCAACGCGCTTGGGGAAATTGGATCTATACAAAGAGAGGCTGAGGAATCCCTCTCATTAATCATTGAAAAACTCAACTGGACCCTGAATCAGCCTGATGACTGGGGCCTCCGCTACAGCGCATGCCTTGCGCTTGAAAAAATGAGCAGCATAAAAGCAAAGAACCTTCTAATTAGCGCAAAAGACAGCGAACCCGATCCTGTCGTCGCATCAAGAATTTCGATGGCCCTGGCAGAGGGTGTAGATCACTGCAATTAATCTGTGAGTCCATGAACAAGCCCATGCCCCGCCCAAGTCAGAGATGAAACTGCTCTTCGTCTGCCTCGGCAATATCTGCCGCTCCCCCGCTGCCGAAGGTGTCTTCCTGCATCTGCTTGAGGAGCATGGTCTCAGCGATCAGTTCGTTGTCGATTCCGCCGGAACGGGCGGATGGCATGTGGGCAATCCAGCGGACCGACGCATGCAGGCTGCAGCCAACCGCCGCGGCATTCAGCTGCCCAGCCGCGCACGACAGATCAGCCTCGACGATTTCTCGAGTTTCGATCTGGTGCTGACCATGGACGACGACAATCTCACCGCCGTTCAAGGACTGGCTCGCGAAGCTGGGCCCAGGGCAACGGCCAGCATCAAACCGATGCTCAGCTACAGCCGCCGGTTCTCTGAAACGGAGGTCCCTGATCCCTATTACGGAGGCGAGCAGGGGTTTGAACACGTGCTCGACCTGCTTGAAGACGCCTGTTCCAACCTGTTGGACGAACTCAGTCCACCGCTGGCGTAGGCCAGGCTTCCTCCGCCACCCGAGACCGGAACTGCCCCACCAGGGCATCGATCACAGCCTCAATGCTCATGCCATCGGTCACGAGCTCCACAGCATCGTCCGCCTGCACCAAGGGAGCTTCCTCGCGCGTGCTGTCGAGATGATCCCGTTCGGCAATCTGTGCCTCGAGCTCAGAGCGCTCAGGGACTGGGAAACCCCGCTGCTCCAGGTCAAGGGCGCGACGCCGGGCCCGTTCGCCCACGGTGGCCGTGAGGAACACCTTCAGATCAGCATCCGGGAAAACAGCGGTGCCGATGTCGCGACCTTCTGCTACCAAGCCACCCTTGGCACCCATCGCTTTCTGTTGAGCAGTCAGTGCTTGCCTGACGCAGCGGTGCGCCGCCACAGCCGAAACCGACGCAGTCACTTCAGGCGAGCGGATCGCTTCACTCACGTCCTGCCCATTGACCAACACCTGCTGACCGCCAGCGGGCAGTGACCGCAGCTGCAGGTCGAGGTCGTTCAGCAGCGGCGCAATGGACGCCCCATCCTTGGGGTCCACACCGTTCTGTTGCACCAACCAGGTCACCGAGCGGTACATCGCTCCGGTATCCAGGTAGATGAGTCCAAGCTGTTCAGCAAAGGCTCGAGTCACGGTGCTCTTGCCGGCGCCGGCCGGGCCATCGATCGCAACGAGGGGCTGACGACTCATCAGAAAAACATGATCAATTAAACGGGTCGTCCGGCAGCGAACCGCCGCGGCCAGCAGCGAGATCGCTTTCTCGGGGCCACAAGGCTGGAGGCTGAAGGGATCGACCCTCTCTACATACTCCAGCTCCAATCCAGCAGCTGCAATGGCGACACGAGCCGAGGCCACAGGTGTCTGCAAATCCACAGCACGAAGCGCTGCCGAAAACGCCGCCGCTTGTTGGCGTTCAGGGGCGGTGAGATAGAGGTTCCGGGAACTGCTCGCTACACCATCTGGCTCGCGAACCGTTGGGACTGCACAGATCCGCACAGGCCAGTCCAGATCCATGACCAGATGACGGAGAATGGTGAGCTGCTGCCAGTCCTTCTCACCGAGCACCAGCACGGCGGGACGCACGAGCGCCAACAAACGGCTGACCACCGTTGCCACACCATCAAAATGCCCAGGACGCCCTGCACCACAGAGATGCTGCTGCAATCCTCTGGGTACTTGGATGCGGAACACCTGATCAGCACCATCGGGATACATCTCGACATCGCTGGGGCACCAAAGGGCATCCGCACCGGCCAGTGCTGCCCTACGGCAATCAGCCTCTAGGTCTCGGGGATAACGCTCGAAATCCTCACTTGGCCCGAACTGAAGAGGATTCACATAGACGCTTGCCAAAACAGAGCAAGCTGCGGGGCTGAATCCACGAGCAGCGGTCATGAGCCGCGCATGACCTTGGTGGAGCCCACCCATGGTGGGTACGAAATGGACGGGATGGGTCTGCTGAGCGCGCCAATGGCGCAATGCAGACACTGATCGAAGAACCTGAAAGGTCAGCGCAGTACCTCGAGCTTCACCTGTGCGATACCAGAGGCCGTCAGACCAAGACGACTGGCGGCACCGTGGCCAAGATCGATCACACGATGGCCCACAAATGGTCCACGATCGTTGATTCTGATCACGGCGATACGCCCGTTCCAGAGATTGGTCACCCGCACCTTGGTGCCGAAGGGAAGCGTGCGATGGGCAGCGGTCATTGTGCCGGGCCGGTAGACCTCACCATTGGCCGTGCGATTTCCGTAGAAGCCAGGGCCATACCAGCTGGCCTCACCTGTACTCACCGAGACCACAGCAGGCTGGGGAACGGGAGGAGGGGCAATCAGTGAAGTTGGAGGAACACTTCCTTTCGACACCGTGTCGTCTGCAGAAGCAGGAACGACCGTTTGGTTGATGCTGCTTCCGCTGTCTTCGCTGTCAACAAAGGATGAACGGACAGGCTGAATGGGTTGACTCAGCACTGCTTCAAGCGATTCACGCACCGAGCCTGGGGCCAGTTCACGAGACAGAACTGGCAGGAGAGCGACTCCGCTCGAAACCAGGCCGGTGAACAGCAGAAGAGCGAAAGGTGAGCGCATGCGTGACGGATGCCTGGATGGCTGGAACGCTTCATCGCCTGACGGGAGCTGCGTTGAGCCTGCAGATTCCCAATGGGAATCAAATCCGAGCAACCTGATCAAATAAATATCGATCGAACGGTAAGGAGGCCTGCAGGATGCGCGCAGCAGCACAAAGGCCTTCCAACCGATGGGACGCAACCAGGCCAAAGCGCTCAACCAGTTGCACTGCAATGCGACAGAAGAGCAAGGCCCATCAAAGCCTGATTAGCCAGCCTTATCGGCGAGACAACGCCACCTAATCAGCCGTGTGGACGGCCACGCAACCGGGCCTGGGACCACGGGGAGAGAGGATCGAAGAAAGCGCGATTCGGGGGCCGCCCCCGCACGAGGATGGATTACAAGACCGCGGGCGTGGACGTCGAGGCGGGACGAGCCTTCGTTAGCAGGATCCGCTCGAGCGTGGAATCCACCTTCCGGCCAGAAGTGCTGGGAGGCCTGGGGGGATTTGGGGGACTGATGCGCCTCCCGGCAGGGTTACGCAAGCCGCTTCTTGTGTCCGGGACGGATGGAGTGGGCACCAAGCTTGAGCTGGCGCAGGATTATGGCCGTCATCACAACGTTGGCATCGACCTGGTGGCGATGTGTGTGAACGATGTGATCACCTCAGGGGCGTCCCCTTTGTTCTTCCTTGACTACATGGCAACGGGCGCGCTCAGCCCCGAGGCCATGGCCGAGGTCGTGGAAGGAATCGCCGATGGCTGCAGACGCAGTGGCTGCTCTCTCTTGGGAGGGGAAACGGCGGAAATGCCAGGGTTCTATCCAGCAGGCCGCTACGACCTTGCCGGGTTCTGTGTGGCGGTCGTGGAAGAAGACGAACTGATTGACGGACGTGCGATCGAAGCCGGTGATTCAATCGTGGGTGTGGCTAGCAACGGAGTCCACAGCAATGGATTCAGCCTTGTGCGCAAGGTTCTTGCCATGGCCAATGCCGATGGCGGCACCCGCTTCGGCCCCGGACAGCAGCCCTTGATCGAGGCGTTACTGGCTCCAACCACGCTGTACGGCGACCTGGTGCAGAGCCTGCAGACAGCGAAACTTCCCCTGCATGGGATGGCCCATATCACCGGTGGAGGCCTTCCCGAGAATCTGCCGCGGTGCCTGCCTGAAGGCCTGAGTGCCAGCATCAACCGAGACAGTTGGTCACGTCCCGAGCTCTTCCACTGGCTGCAGCAGAACGGTGAGATTCCGGAACGCGACCTCTGGCACACGTTCAACATGGGAATCGGTTTCTGCCTGGTCCTCCCCGAGACAGCAGTGGCCGAGGCCCTCTCCCTCTGTCAGGCACTCAACCTTCCCGCCTGGCCGATCGGGGAGGTTGAGCAGATCAGCAGCGCCCATCGCGATGGGATCAACGGTCTCCCGAGCTGAATCAAAGCTGACAACCGCACGTAAATCGGCGTTTCAGGTCATCACCCGCGACCAATAACCGCTTTAACATTTCCCGGAAGCTTTGTTGCGTCATCCGCGCAACATCCGCGCCGTTACATCCCCTTAGGTTTGATGCCTTTCGATAAACCCCAACGGACCACCAGAAGGCGTTCGTCTGCAGGCCCCGTTCCTCCACGTCGTCCTGCCGTATCCCATCACGATCGCGGCCATCTCAACCGCCAGGGTCCACGGCCCACCTTCCTGGCTCTCAAGGACCACGGCAAGGTGTATGTGGCCGATATGCCCTACCTCTCCGATGGTCAGCTCACCCACATCAGCAAAGAAGCCGAAGAGGTTCTGGCCAGCCTGGAACGACGCATCAGCGAACTAGAAAGCAACCACAGCATTGCCCAGGCAGAGCGCGACACCCTGATCAAGGCTTGCACCAAAAGAGATGTCACCCATCGCTTCCTACGTGCAATTCGCGATGAGCAAGAGCATCGCCGCAACAACCCGGCGGTAAGAAGCGCAGCCAATGAGTCTCTACCGCGAACCTTTCTTGAGATCGCGCGCCATCGCCTACCAGGCGCCACCTTTGACTCTCTCCTGCAGGAAGCCCTCAACGCCTGCGAACAGCATCGTGAGGAACCCGAGAGCACGCCAGCCAACCAGAAACCAACACCCGTGAAGGTGGTGTCCCTCACCAACCCTGCTTCCAGCCTGCCTGTGGTGGTCAGTCCAGACCCGGAGCCTGGCGAAGCCGCAAGCGGTTGAAGCTGTTGGCCACCCACTGGAGCCGTGTCAGATCTGGCTAGGCACTCATGAATGGATTGGCCGGCATCCGCGCTGAGCAAGCAAGCGCCAAAGCATCCAGTTGATCCCGCTCCTCATCACTGAGCGACCAAGCCAATGCCGCCACTGCATCTTGGGCCTGATGCACACGGCGGAGACCGGGTAATGGCATCGCGCCATGGGCTCGGCACCAATTGAGTGCCACCTGAGCCAGCGATCCCCGATGGGCAGCGGCGACCTCGGCCATACCAGCCCGCAAGGCCTCACTCCCTGGCAACAGCCTGCGGAACAAACCAGCGCGCAAGCGGGTGCACTCTGGCGGCAGATCCCCAGGACTGACCGTCAACACCCCAAGGGCCAAGGGGCTGTAAGCCAAAAGTTCAATCCCCAGATCAGAACAGGTCTGCTTCAGGCCTCCTGCCTCGATTGCATCAGGGGCCAACAAGGACATCTGAACCTGAACACTGCGCAAAGGGATGCCACGGGCCGCCAGCCGGGCCTGCAACGCCCTCAAACGGCGAGGCCCCAAATTCGACACCCCTAGCTCTGAAACCCGGCCCTGATCGACAAGATCTGCGAGGCCATCAAGCAAAGCCCCTTCCTGCCAGGGGGCATAACGAGCTGTACTCCAGTGCAATTGCACCCTCTGAAGATGACCGTGGAGGCGTGCCTGACTGGCAGCAAAGGCACGGTCAAAACCGCGCCGTCCCAGGCGCCAGGGGAACGGAGCCAACTTGGTCGCCACCGTCAACCTGGAACGGAGTTCACCGCTGCAATCCTCAAGGATCCGACCCAGGAGAGCTTCGCTGCGACCGTTAAAACGCCCGGTGCCATAGGAATCAGCCGTATCCACCAAGGCCAACCCACCGGCGACGGCTTCCTGAAGCGTGGCCGACAGTTCAGGGTCATCACGATCCGGGTCGTAGCCCCAAAGCAATTGATTCCCCCACGACCAGGTGCCAAAACCGATCCCTGCCACACGATTGCCCCACTGGACGCCATGATCGCCTGACCAGATCCTTCAACGGAAGCCCTGCACCAAGGCAGTCATGGCAGCGAGCGAACACGTAAAACTCAAACCCTCCTCAGCACCAGATGGCACGTCCGCCGATACTGAGGCGTCCTCACCCTCTGCAGTGCCCGCCTCACCGGTGCTCTGTTCCCACTGCAAAAGAACAGCCGAGAACGGCCTGCGCTGTCTGGGGATGTGTGTGGCCGACAGCGACTACTAAATCAAGACGGCGCCAGTCGCATGACCGAAACCCTCCACGATGCTGAAACTCTGGGTTCGTTTGTAGGGGGTGCTGTGGCACTGGTGCTCCTGTGTACACCCACCTCAAGCAAGGCTCTCCCTGCGATTGGACGCCTGCAAAGCAACACGTCGCAATGCAGTTACGTCGACACCTCAGGGACAAACCATCGCTGCAACCAGCTGCAACTGGACCGCAAAACCGACACCGTGATGCGTCTGCGTTTTCTCGGCGAGGCCAACAGCAATGGAGCAACGCACTCCCTCACCTTTGTGACGGTGGATGCTGCTCAAAGCATTCCAATGGACTGCGAGCAAGGCCACTGCAGATTGAACGGGAGAAGCTGGACGGGAGCAGTGATGGGCGCCGCCGAGGCCCTAATGAATCAGCTGGGGCTTGCCGAAGGACTGCCAAAAGCATGGTCTGCCCGTGGCAGCTGCACCATTGATCAACAACGCATCAGCTGCAAAGCCAGCGCGAGCAATGGCAGCGAACTGATGGCGGAGGCGAGTCTCAAACCCTGAATCGCATCCACCACACCCCACACCACTTCAAGGGCCTCTCCGATCTGCACCAAGGTCGACCAGCAGCCCTGCCCGACTCCAAGGCAACTGCCAATGCGATTGCTCCCGAGCAAGACGGCAAGACCGTTTGAGACCGAGTGAAGGATGCTGTGGTGGAGAAAGTTGTATTAGAAGAGGAAAAGTGAAAGCACTGGTGCTCCTGCTGCTTCTGCCTGTGGTGCCTGTGAAGGCAGAGGAACCAGAGATCCAGTGCCCTGGTCTTACGACCTATGAAATCAGGTTCTGTGCCGCTCAAAAGTGGGAGGAGTCCAACCAGGCACTCAAAAAGCAACTCAACCCAGTGACCCTGGAGAAGTGGAAAGCAGCAACACAGGAGGTCTGCGCTGCTGCCTACGCCCCATACAGACAGGGAACCATCTACCCCCAGATGGTTGTTGGATGCGACGACAGACTCAACCGAGTTCTCTTGGAAGAACTCAAGGGGTTGGGCAGATGAATCCCTTGCTCTTCCTGCTGCTGACTAGCCCTCAGGATCTGACTGTGCCTCAAGAGCATGTCCTTCCTGTCTTTGGTTGTGGAACTGGGTGCCGTGTCGAAACCGAGCAGTTGTCACGGCCAGAGCGGATGCCTGATGGTTGGATCCGCCTCAAGGTTCGGCGCAGGACTTGGATTCAGAACTGCAATTGGGAGACCAAGAAGTGCGTTGATGAACCAGCGTCAGGCAGAGCAGGTCCTCCTGTTGCTGATGTCTGGTTGTTCGCTGACTGCAAGGGAGAACAGTTCGCCAGCAGTTCGCGCCCTGATCGGACAGATGCCTGGATGCAGGATGTTTACTGGCGCGACGGGGATGCAGCAGGAGAACCGAAGTTCCAAACAGTCGCTGGCAACCCGTTTATGCAGTGGGCGAAGTTATGCCCCGCTGAGGCAATCGAAGGGATCAAGTTCATCGACGGATTCTGGGAGCCGTTCCGCCAAGAACTTCAGAAGCTGAGGCGAGATGCCACCCCCGACCTGTAGATGTGCCTCTAAGTCACTCGGAAGCTGAATCTGGGAGACTTCTTTGAGGCGTATCTGCATTACTGATTCACCTTCCACTCACCTTCCAGTGTTGTCCAAGAAACAATCCCTGAGGATGCAGCATCAATCAGCACTCTCAGGGATTGTTTCAAAGGCGGCACCCAGATCCGAACTGGGTTTTTTCGAGATAAATTACCGTCAATACTGGGGTTTTAGCAACTAAAAGCAACAACTTACCTACCCCTTACCTACCAGAGCGGGCAAAGTGGGGCAGTCGTCAGCACTGGGGAGAAACATCCCAGGTAGGTAAGCAAGTTGGGCAAAGCAGCACTCCCTGAGACCTGGACGACCCTGAACGTGTCGAGAGACTTTGGTGTGCGTGGTTCCTACCCGCAGAACCTGAGGATCAAGCGACAGACCCATACACGGGTTCTGTATGCGGAATGGTTACCTGATCCCAGCGACGACCCCAGACCCCATCAAGGACGATCAAGGGGTGGTTTAGGTAAGCGTCTGACCATCCAAAGGAGTACAGGAACAGAAGATCCCTATGAGGCAGCAAAGAGATCTGTCTCTCTTTTCCAGCACTGGCAAGACGAAAGCAAAGCAAAACTGAATCTGCAGGAAGAGGAGAGCAAGAACTCACTTGGCGATTACTGGGAGCGATATTTCGCGTCTGAATCTCGAACACGGGAGATAAAACGCAACTTCAAACGGTGGAGGCGAGAGGAGACCTTGAAGTGGGAGGCAGAGGAATACGGCATCCGTCACCAACCATGGGCATCCAGGAGCATTGACCTGATCACGAGTCAGGACTTCAGGGATTACTTCTCTCTTCTGGAGAGACGAGCACGTGGAAGCGGTGGGTCGAATGGCAGCGGGATGAAAGGGCAGCAGAAGACCCTGATCAACAAACTCCTGGTATTGGCAGAGGACGACTTCCCTGGGCATGCATTCCCAAGATTCCCTGCGATCAGCAAGCAGACCAAACAGGTTCAGCATCTGACCCAGAAACATTGGGATCAACTCCTGGCAGCAGTGGTTGATTTATCTCTCGATACGGCAAGACAACTTCTGGATCCAGATGAGTACTTGGAGTTGGAGTGGAGCAAGGGCAACCGACTGAACCAACGCAACTGGGTCGATCTGTATGACGCACTTCTCTTGGAGTGGTTCTTCTACCTGCGAGCAGAAGACATGTACCGACTTAAGAGCGAGTGGTTTAAGGACCAGGGGAACAGAACTGTCGTCTGCAATTTGGAGACAACGAAAAAGGATCGTCCAATTCATCAGACGACCCACTACAGAAATGACGGATACAGGTTCTGGGAACGAATCAAGAGGAGAAAACCATCTGGATATCTCGTTCTTCCTCAGATCGAAAGACCTGCGGGCAATCCAGCAGACAGTCATGTCCTGGAAACCCTGAACTACCTCTTGAAGCACGTGATGGAGAGAACCTTTGGTGATGAGTTCCCTGCATCAGGCAGGAAGTGGACAACCATTCGGCACACTGCATTTCGTTTGACACTTGAGGAAGACCCTGCATTGGCAATCCCTCCAAAGATCAACTCTTTTGCAGACAACGGTCATACCAGTCCAGACCAACTCAGAAATACATACCTGAGGTACATCGATGCAGAAAGGACAGCAAAAGAATCTCGTCAGACGATTGGAGAAGGTAAGTGGACGATGGTCAGGAGAACAGACCAGGACTATTAATCAGCATCTGTGCAAGAACTGCGATACGAGCATCCAGTACGCGCAGGAGCATAACTTTCACTACGACACGAAGAGAGCGACTGATGCACTCGCGACTGGTCGGGGAGAACTAAAAGGAGCGACTGGGTCCGACTGGATGCGGGATTCATTTGTTCACGACTCATAGGGCAGGCATCACTTAAAACCGGCGATAAATTTTTGATTATCGAAATAATCCAACCTCAGACTGGTCCACCTATAGATTGCGATTCAAAAAATCCTTTTGGGAGACCCAGACGGTTTTCCCTCCTGATTCTCGACCAGTTGGACGGCAGCAATCTTTTCTTCTTTTGAGGACATGAGGCGGACCTTTAGGTCCTGGTCCTGATGGCAGAGACGTCATAGACATTAGAAATGCAGTTTCGGAATAAAACCATGGATACTTAATGAGAAACGAAGAACTAAATAAAGTCATCCTATCCCCTACAAAACGAACCAGCATGCACAAAGAGATATATGCATTTAATGCAAAAAATAAAATGAACTAGGCATGCCAGGTGTTCTTGGAGGAGTCTGCGGTAGGAGGTAAAAGATTCGAGGTATGATCAATTGCACCTCCAGCACCTCCAGCACCTCCAGCACCTCCAGCACCTCCAGCACCTCCAGCACCTCCAGCACCTCCAGCACCTCCAGCATATTCACGACAACTTTTTCTGATGGACCAATATATTCTCGGAATATCTTGTTATTACCATGATAGTGCTGCTGCCCTCATCAAAAGTGGGGAGATTGTTGCTGCAGCACAGGAAGAAAGATTCTCAAGAAAGAAACAAGATTCAAGATTTCCCAAGAATGCAATTTCATATTGTCTAAAATCTCAAGGAATCAGTCTTGCAGATGTCAAAGAGGTAATTTATTACGAGAAACCTCTTCTAACCTTTGAGCGACTTTTAGAGACATATTTAGGTGCTGCCCCAAGAGGCGGGAGGTCTTTTGTTGCAGCAATGCAGGTTTGGTTAAAAGAGAAACTTTTTCTAAAAACTGAACTCAAGAAGAATCTGAAAGAGGTACAAGTAGCATCTAATGCCAAGGCATCAGATATCCCAAACTTACTGTTTTCAGAGCACCATCTTTCACACGCTGCTGCTGCTTTCTACCCAAGTCCATTTGAGGAATCTGTTGTCCTCTGTATGGATGGTGTCGGAGAGTGGGCAACAACCTCTGCCTGGATCGGAAAAGGAAAACAAATCAACTCTCTGTGGGAGATTAGTTTCCCTCACTCCCTTGGTCTTCTTTACTCAGCATTTACCTACTACTGCGGGTTTAAAGTCAATTCTGGTGAATACAAATTGATGGGTCTTGCTCCTTATGGAGAACCCATATACGTCGACAAGATAAAAGACAATTTGATTGATATCAAAGACGATGGGACGTTCCGTCTCGATATCAGTTATTTCAAATACCACCGTGGTTTCCGCATGACAGGGCGAAAATTCCACAAACTCTTTGGTAGACCACCACGAAAGGGAGAAACAGAACTCACTCAGTTCCACATGGACCTGGCGGCATCGATTCAGGTTGTGACAGAAGAGATCGTCCTGAAGTTGGCAAAATCACTAAGAGAAGAAACAGGAATTAAAAATCTCTGTCTCGCTGGTGGTGTTGCGCTCAACTGCGTTGCCAACGGGAAACTTCTTAAAGAGAAGATCTTTGATGACATCTGGATCCAACCTGCCAGTGGTGATGCAGGTTCAGCACTAGGTGCCGCCTTGGTTGGATGGCATCAACATCACGAGCAAGAGAGAACCGTCAACAAAAATGACTCCATGAATGGGACTTACTTGGGTCCTGAGTTCAGCAACGAAGAGATCACTCAATACCTAAAGCAAATTAATGCTCCCTTCCATACTCAAAATGATCCCGAATTATTTGCAGCACTAGCGGAGGAATTGGAGAAGGGTCATGTGATCGGTTGGTTCAATGGTCCCATGGAGTTTGGACCACGTTCCCTAGGTGGAAGATCAATCCTTGGTGATCCACGCAATCAGAAGATGCAGAGCGTGATGAACCTCAAAATCAAGTACAGGGAGAGTTTTCGTCCGTTTGCGCCATCTGTTCTCGAAGAAGACGTCAACAATCAGTTTGAGATGAATGCCAAGAGTCCTTACATGCTTCTGGTTGCTCCAGTTAAAAAGGAACTCTGTAAGCAGATGAGCAAGGAAGAAGACAAACTCTTTGGAATCGAGAAACTCAATATTCCAAGGTCATCACTTCCTGCCATTACTCACGTCGATTACTCAGCAAGAGTTCAGACTGTAAGCAGTACGACAAATCCTCGCTATCACAACTTGATCAGTGCGTTTAAACGAAAAACTGGTTGCCCAACAATCGTCAATACATCATTCAATGTGAGAGGTGAACCAATTGTGTGTACTCCGCAGGATGCTTACAGGTGTTTCATGAGGACAGAAATGGACGTATTAGTTCTTCAAAACCAAATCCTCTATAAGAGCGAACAACCCAAAGTTGAAAAAGATGAAACCTGGATGCAGGAGTTTGAACTCGATTGATCATGAAAGAAACAATCTCTAAAAAACAACTGCGTGAGTTTGGACTCCTTATCGGATTTGGGTTCCCAATCCTGATCGGTTGGTTGCTTCCTGCTGTCGCGGGACACGGGTTCAGAGCGTGGACTCTAGGGGTAGGTATTCCAGGATTGATTTTTGGACTCACAGCACCACGCTTGCTTCACTACCCATACAAAGGTTGGATGGCACTCGGTCACGCTCTTGGATGGGTTAATAGTCACATCATCCTTGGTCTGGTCTTCATTGCTGTTCTTCAACCAATCGCTTACGTCATGCGCCTTACTGGATATGACCCATTAAGAAGAAGGCGAAAAGGAGAAAAGACTTACAGGGAAAATCGAAAAGACCACCTCACAGACCTCACTCGCATCTTTTGAACCATGGAAGCATTTCTTGATTTAGTCAAAGACATCTGGGACTTCATGCAAGTCCGGAAGAAGTATTGGTTGGCGCCATTAATTATCACTATTGTTCTTATGGGAGCGCTCATTGTGTTCACCCAAGGATCAGTAGTTGCGCCTTTCATATACTCTATTTTTTAAAACATGAAAAAGTCAAAACTTCTAAACATTGTTTCGAACGGAGCAATAGTCGCTTTTTCAGTATTGATCGGTGCGCGGGTCATTAATGAGTTCCTGAGATTCAACGATAAACCCCAAGGTCAATACAGTTACTCATACAGGGACCTATCAACTGGCGAAAAACTTAGAGTCGCACATGAAAGTGATTACGATATAAACTCATCAGGAAAAGATACTATTATCTTAATATCCGATAGTTTCGGGGAGGGCGCAAAATGTGGTAACGACAAAAATATCGCAGGATGTCTAAAAAGTACCAGTGGCAAAAAAGTTGTGAATCTCTCTAAAGGCGGAACATCTACTGGATTTTATCTCAAGCAACTCAAGAAGTACCTGGCAAATTCAAGGAATTTGAGTCCAACGGTCGACGGCGAAACCGTTGTAATTTCCATTTACTCCAATGATATAGTGCTAATAAAAGATAACTGCAACTACTTTAGCGATAACTTAACAAGTATATCTCTAAGTGTCGACAAAGATCAACTTAGTTTTCTAGAAGAGAGATGTAAAAGCATCTTGGGATTGACTAAATCTGAATATGCCAAAGTCATGAACTTTTCGCTTCCCATTTCAGGCGTATTATCTAAAACTATTGGAAGTTACTCTTATGCTCTGTTAAGAGAACTCGTTGCACAGGCAACACTAAGGTTAAATCTTGACACCACCATTGGGCGAGCAGGTTACATTCCGAAATGGGGCGCTGATAATTCGCCTGAAAGGACTCTCACTCTAGAAATCCTTAAGGATATTCAATCTACCTGTGATCTACATAATTGTAATGTCACATTCGCGACATTTCCTAATGTTGAGCAACTTACAGAAGAATCTGTTGTTCGGAAATCGCTAGTTTCTTTTAGTGATTACGCGATGAAAGATAATTTAATTGTGCTTGATGGTTACACCCCCTTTCTAGAAAAGGGCATTGAAAATGCCTGTTATTCTTTAAGCGATTGTCATTCAGATTGCGATGGATACAAGACATATGCAGAATGGTTATGGTCGAACATAAAGCAAAATCAATAGAGTCATCCTGGGGATGAGTTCAGACGAATTACGGAAAAGACGATACGCACGTTCTCCTTCCAGAAATCCCTTAAGGACTGAAGGGATTTGTGCCGTGAAATGTGCTAGATTTTTTTGATGATTACCCTTCGCTTTACAACTAAATTGGCAATTTGCGAAGAAATGATTGAGAAGAGATATCTAAATAGTATTTCTTCAGTCGGGTGATCATTTTACTTCAAGGATATGTGGTCTTTCAGCATTTCTCCTCTGACCTTGTCCTCTAATCCCTTCTTATACCTCTTATCTTTCTTCTGAAGTTCCTTCAGTATCTCAAACTCAACCTTGGTCAACCGAATAGTGATGTTCATCTGACCAACTCACTACGGTTGTTCTGGAACCATTCATAGTGAGTGATTAAGTAATCAAGGGTTCCTGTCCTGGATCGTCTGAGTTGATGGGATAAGGAATCAAACTTCTGCAGGGTGGTCTGATTCCGTCTCCCAAAGAACAAATTGATATTCCTTTGATCTGATCTTGCAAGGGTCTTCATAGAGATGTCTCTGGTGGGGATATCTCTATTTATTCTCTCTAGAACACCAGGTCTGAATTCTGATAATCCAAAACCAGATCAGGGTCCTGATGATGTTTGTAGGAGTAGTAGTCCTTCAGGTTGTAAATCGCATGGTGGTCCCAGTTCCATGGTTTGATCACCACACCCCTATTCCCCTCTGAAGTGGTCTTGAGGAGTTTCTGGACCCTTGGAGAGACCTTCTGATGAATCAGGTGATCTAAGTACCAGAGATGGTTCAGAGGGTCGGGTAGAGCACCCATATGGAGATGGGTGTGGAACGCGAGGACCTGACGACCCTCATGGATCAGAAGTTTCCGTTCATGGAAGAAGACCAGATGAGGTCTAAAGGGTGGTTCAGGAAGTTTCTTGAGGGGTTGGTTCAACAGCGAGGTCAAGAACAAATTCCTGAAGTGTCTGGAGTGACTGATGACAGTTTCAGATCGAGTCGGGAGATCATTCCAGAGCAAGGTGATGAACCACTGGGGTTGGAAGTTGTTTTCCCATTGATCTCTGATCAGTTCCTGGAGGACCTTTGGATGAGAAGTGGTCTTCTGATGGATCCTTTGGAGTCTGTGGTTCAGAAGTGTCCTTGAATGATTAGAGGAATTCACTCCCGTTGGTCGTGAATGAACCTCTCTGCGATCGGTTCTTCTCTGGTGATTTGTTTTGGTTGATTTAATGTGACTCATTGGTATTAGTGGTTTTATGGAATATTTCTGAGATTTAAGGGCTATCTCTGGGTACACCGAGTCCCTTACGAAATCCATCTGATTTCAAGGTCTCTTAAAGCAAAGTTGGACGATCTCTACCTCTGTAAAGGGTCTAAATCTCTTTGTCTTTATATTCAGTAACTATATAGGCAATTTATGCTTAAGTCAAGTAGTTTTGGGTGTGTGCAGGGCAAGGCTGCGAGAGTTATTTAAAGCATTTATGTTTATAAAGGCATTTCCATTAAATAGGATCTCTATACAGTCTTTATAGATTAAATAATCTATTTTCACCTCAGGGATTGATCAAGTCCAGAAGAGTTCCGTCTTGATCGACTAGTCGATGACGTTTTCCCGTGGATCGTGCGCGGTTAGCGGCAGATCGATGCGCATCACCTTCGTTGTGTTTGTTTTGGAGGTGTCTCCATTTACCGAATTGGTCTTGATACTGAATATCGATCTTGGTCATGACGCGACCTCTTGGTTCTGGAGGATTCGTTGAATCGTTGATACGGAAATTCCTGTCTGATCGCGTATTGATCTGTAGGAATCACCCTCTGATCTCAAACGCAGCACAAGACGTTCTTTCTTCTCTAAGGTCTTTGGTCTCCCACCGAGGTTTCCTCCCGTCTTCCTGCGGTGTTCAACGGACTCTCTTGTGCGTTCTTGGATTAATGATCTCTCCACCTCAGAGAGACCCGTCAGCAGTCCAATCACCAGTGGGGCAAGTCGTCCCAGTCCTTTGGTATTGATCAGTCCATCAAGAGTGCGGATATAGATCCCCTTGGTCTGAAGATCAGCAAGGCGATTGATCACCTCAACCTGAGACCGTCCCAGACGATCGAGTTTGGAGACCACCAGTTCATCTCCCTCCTGCAGGATCTCCAGGCAGGCACGCAACTGGTGACGTTTCTCCAGCGGGGCACGGGAGGACACCTTCTCGGCGAACACCTCTACGCATCCAGCACCCCTCAGTTCAGCGGTCTGAGCGGCGGTGTCTTGGTGAGTGGTGGAGCATCTGGCGTATCCAATTGATCGCGTCATGGTCAAAACCCACTGGGTTTTCAGCACATGGCAACCATACAGAGTTTTGAACACGGCAAAACCCCAGTTGTGACGGCAGTTTTTGGCGTCCTGGCAACCCTTGGGTTTTGGTTCAAATGGGCAGCGGTTCCGCCCAAAACCGCATTGGTCCAAATCCCTCTGCAATAACCAGCAGGTAGGTAAGTCCTGGGGACGTTTGAGAGACTGGAGGGAATGAGGCGGTTACCTACCGCTTACCTACCCGTGTCGCCCAGGAAGAAATCCCTCAAACACCAGATCCTGTCAGACATTCGAGGGATCTTGAAAAAGGCGGCACCCAGATTCGAACTGGGGATAAAGGATTTGCAATCCTCTGCCTTACCACTTGGCCATGCCGCCGCTGGGGAAACACTGCTCCCACCAGCGGATCGTATCAGCGAGAGCACTGGGTCCCTGCTCGTTCTCTCCAACGGCCATGGCGAAGATCTCATCGCCCTGCGCATCCTGGAAGCACTGCATCGCCGCTCACCTCGGCTCGTGCTCTCCGTGCTTCCCCTTGTTGGAGAAGGGAAAGCGTTTACCAATGCGTTGCAACAGGGATGGCTGGAGCTGGTCGGGCCTAGTGCTCCACTACCCAGTGGCGGCTTCAGCAATCAGAGCCTTAGGGGCCTGATCGCCGATCTGATGGCCGGCCTGCCTCTGCTCACTTGGCAGCAATGGTGCTGCATCCGTCGCCTGCGCAGAAATGTGGACGCCATGCTGGCGGTGGGCGACCTCCTTCCACTGCTGATGGCCTGGGGCTCTGGCAGACGCTTTGGCTTCATCGGCACACCCAAGAGTGATTACACCTGGAGTAGTGGCCCAGGACGAAGCCTGAGCGACTGCTATCACCGCCTCAAGGGCAGCGAGTGGGACCCCTGGGAGTGGGCCGTGATGGGCAGCCGTCGCTGCCAACTCATCGCTGTGCGCGATCGCCTGACAGCTAGAGGACTGAGACGTCATGGCATCGCAGCCCTCGCACCAGGCAATCCGATGATGGATGAGCTGGCCCTGGGTAGCCCGCCCATGGCCCTCGCACGCTGCCGCCGGATCCTGCTGCTCTGCGGCAGTCGCATGCCGGAAGCGCTCACAAACGCTGAACGTCTCTTGCGCAGCCTTCAGGGATTGCAGAGCCAGGTGCCAGTCTCCCTGCTCATGGCCACGGGCTCTCAGCCGTCCAAAAGCACGCTTGAGCCGCTCCTGGAGCGACTTGGATTCATCTCTTGCCCTCCACCCGCTGATGCCTTGGGAGCCGAGGCCTGCTGGGTGAACGGCGTGCAGATGCTCCTGCTTGGACGCGGCCGCTTCAACCGCTGGGCCGGCTGGGCTGAAGTGGGACTGGCAACCGCCGGTACCGCCACAGAACAACTTGTAGGGCTAGGCATCCCAGCCCTATCGCTACCAGGGCGAGGCCCACAATTCACCAAGGGATTCGCCCAACGTCAGAGCCGGCTGCTGGGGGGCGCGGTGCGCACTTGTGCCTCTGCCGAAGAACTTCGGCGATGCCTGAAAGCATTGCTCGAGGAGCCGATGCTGCGCGCAGAGCTGGGAGGCATCGGACGGCAGCGCATGGGGCGATCCGGAGGCAGTGAGGAGATCGCTCGCTTGGTGAACGAAAGGCTGATCACGGATACTGGGCAAACCTCCCGCCTTCGCGATGGCCGGCCTCCAGGACCATGACTATCTAAGGCTCTGCGCTGAACTGGCCAGCTGCCTGGGCATCAGCCAATCCGCAGCTCGTCGCCGGGTTGAGATGGCTGCTGCCCAGGAGGGCCTTCGCGACGTTGAGGCCCGCAAACGGATTGCCCGTCAGCTCCTGGAAGTCAGCCGCAGCGAGCAGGAATCAGGCGAAGCGTCATCGCCTCCAAGACTCGATGCACTACTGGCGGCACAACCAGAGGACGAGAACTTCATGCTCGAGGACTGAAGCGGATTGAAGCCGCTCAGCTTCATCATCAATGCTCAAAAACCTGATTGAAACGCAGACGGTCCAGGTCAGAGATCACCGGAATACAAGGGAAGCAGCGTTGAGCAAGATCCCACCGTCCTTCCCTGCGCAGCATGACTTCTAGCTGCTCCCGAGCTGGAAGCAGGAAACGGGCATCGTTAGCCGCATAGGCCAGCTGAGCATCACTGAGCTCATCAACCCGGCCCCAGTCGCTGCTCTGCGCCTGCTTGTCAAGCTCCACACCCACCAACTCCATCACCAGATCCTTGAGGCCATGGCGAGGGGTATAGGTGCGTGCCAAGCGACTAGCCACCTTGGTACAGAAAATCGGATTGACCGCAATCCCGAGTCCACTGGCCAAGGCCGCCACATCGAAGCGCGCGAAATGAAACACCTTCTCGACCGAGGTGGATTCCATCAGCGCCTGAAGACGCGGTGCATCGGTCTGACCCAGACCGATGCGCACACAGGCCACATGATCGTCGGGATCGCAAAGCTGCACCAGACAAAGGCGATCACGACCATGAATCAGCCCCATCGCCTCGGTGTCAACAGCAACGGCCCGGGCACGACCGAAACGCTCAGCCCAAGCAGCATCAAGGTCTCCATCAAACACAGCGAACTCACGGGGTGCGGCAGGGGCATCAGCCATCGGGATCGCGGGAGGAGCACAAGAACAACCCCAGTCTGACCAACCACCCCACCCCTCCCGATCTAGAGAATTTCTGCCTGTTGCTTGAAAATCAGAATGAGACCGGATTAGACAACATTGAGACCGCTTTGTTTCTGTGCACAGCCGCCGCAATCCAACTCGCGCCTGCCTGGCCGACATCGAAAGCTATTTCCGCCAGCCCCCACCGCGCTTTCTCGATCTGGAGCTCGCCGTCTGCTGGGTACTCGATTGTCTCCTGGAAAACGACAGCTATCCGTCCGGGCTGCTCCAACGTCTGGAACATGAGCATCCCCAGCTGCGCCTGTCTGAAACCGTGCTCCATCAAGCCCTCGACTTCCTCGAAAGCCAAGGCATGGTTGACCACTACAGCAAGCGCTGTCCAAGCCGAGGCCGCCCCAGGCGCATGCTGCACCTGCACCAGGACGTTCGCGGCCAAGCCGAGCGACTGATGGGGCCCTGGCAGAACTGGCTGCGACAACTGACCCACAGCCACGCACTGACCATGGCGACCTAGAAAGGATGGGCACCCAAGCGCCGTGGCCTGCGGATGCCCTCCTTTCAGACCTCCACTCTGCTGCTGACCGCTTTACTGGCCATCGGGCTGGTGTTCTTCCTGCGGGCAGCTAGCAAAGACCGCACCACCGTGGTGGATGTGGCCTCGCCGCGCCCTCCTCTGGAAGTGCTGGAAGGCCTCAGCGCCTGGCTAGTGCAACGGGGCTGGGCACCTCAAGGCGGCGATGCCGATCGCCAGGTGCTGCGCTTCCAGGGACGGGTGGCGGCGAGCCCGCCACTGTCTTTGCTGCTCTCTTTCCTGGGCAGCATCGGAGCCGGCAGCCTGGGCTTGGTGATCCGTGAACTTCAGCCCTCCCTGGGATGGTGGCCGCTGCTGCTCGCCCTGCTAGGCCCACTCGCCGGCGTGATCTACCGCAAACGGGCCGACCGCATCGAAGCAGTTGAGATCCGGCTGATGAATGAGGTCGATCAGACCCAGGGCAGCACCATTCGTCTCCGCGCCCATCGCGATGAACTGATCGCACTTGAACTGGAATTAGCCGGGCCGCTCGACCTCGCCAGTGATGGATCACTGCTGTCGTCTCCGATCTAGTGCCATGCCGATCTCCAGGCAAATCCCAGTCTCACGTCGCCGCCTCTCCCTGGCGCTTGCCGCAGGGGGAGTGGTCTTCATCAGCCTGAGCCTTGCGACTGCAGCAGAAGCACCAAGCCCCCCAAGCATCGATCCTCTTTTGGGACAAAGGGTCCAACTCAAAGCCCGTTGGGTCGGAGAAGGTGCTGTGACCACCAAGATCCCCATCCTGGTGCTGGCAGGGCACGCCGATTCGCAGAAGATCAATGGCTCCGGAACCTCCGGCGCCGCAGTGGATTTACACGGAGCCCGGCCGATGGATCCACGCATGCGCGATGAACTCTTCTGGAATTTCCAGGTTCGGGATGCCGTCGTGAAGCATGGCCAGACACGAGGCCTCAACATCAGCGCTTATACGCCGCCTGCGCTCACCATCCGCAACGGTGATCACCCAAGCACCAACTGGTCAACCGGGCGTCAACACGCCGCGAAAGGTGGTTACGCCTTTGAGATCCATTTCGATGCCTATGGCAGTTACGGCTATGGATCTGGCTTGATTCCAGCGATTCATAAGCATCCCAATAGGATCGACGAAAGCCTGGCCGCCAGCTTTGGCCGCTATCCAATCAACTTCCGAGGAGGGCTTGGCGCGCCTCGCCGTGGCATCAGCATCCTTGAGATCGGCAAGCTAGAAGGCAACCTCGAACAACGGCTGAGGTCTGTCAAAACCCGTCAGGCCACCCTGGACGCGATCGCCCGGAGAATCACCGACGCCATCCTCAACGGAATGCCGCCGGCCTCCAGCCCCATCGTCAATTCACAGCCTGATGCGGCTGACACCGTGCCTCCAGAGACGGATCTTCGAACCAGTTCTGAGGACGAGTGAAGAGATCAGTGAGCAGGGCTTCTCTGGACCCCTCTTCAGCCTGATAGCCGTATTCCCATCGCACCAGCGGAGGCAGGGACATCAAGATGGATTCCGTGCGGCCATTGGTCTGCAAACCAAAGATGGTGCCGCGGTCCCAAACGAGATTGAATTCCACATAACGCCCACGGCGATAAAGCTGGAACTGCCGCTCACGCTCCCCATAGGAAAGCGGATGGCGTTTCTCCACAATCGGTGTGTAAGAAGGCAAAAAGGCCTGGCCACAGGCCCGAGCCAAATCATGAAGCTGCTCCCAGTTCATGGGTCTTGACCCAATCTGCTGGGCCATCGCTGCGGCTGGGCCCTCGGGATTCTGGCCCTTGTAAATCCGACCGTTTCCATCCTGGTAGTCGTAGAAAATGCCTCCAATTCCACGGGTCTCATTGCGGTGCTTCAGGCAGAAATACTCGTCGCACCAGGGCTTGAAGACTGGGTAAAGATCGTCACTGACTGAATCGCAGGCCTGCTTGAGGGTGCGATGGAAGTGACGGGCATCCTCCAGGAACGGATAAAAGGGAGTGAGATCCGCCCCACCACCAAACCACCACACCGGACCTGCTTCGAAATACCGGTAATTGAGGTGCACCGTTGGCACATAGGGATTTCGGGGATGAAGCACCATTGAGGTGCCGGTGGCAAACCAAGGGTGCCCCTTCGCTTCAGGACGCTGTTTGAGGATGGAGGGGGGCAGCTCCTTGCCATGCACCTCCGAGAAGTTGACGCCACCCTGCTCAAACACGCGCCCCTCACGCATCACCCGGGAGCGGCCACCTCCTCCCTCGGGGCGATCCCAGCTCTCCTCCTGAAAACGGCCAACGCCATCCAAACGCTCCAGGCCGGCGCAGATGTCATCCTGCAAACCCATCACCAAGGCCCTGGCCCGTTCTCTGGAGTCAGAGGGAGGGGGCGAAATCTCTGCAACAGCACCAGCGGAGGCTGCACCGGAGGCGCTGGAGAACGAGCCCTTGAGGCGCCTCAGCAGTGAACGAACCATGGATGGAATCCCGCAGGTACTGACAGGAACCTTTTCAGCCCGTGCCCCCCTCCGACAAGAGCACGTGAAGGACTGTTATGGGAGCCCACACCTAGGATCCGCCTCAACGAACCGGATCCATGGCGACCGCAGAGCAAGCCAGCGAAGCACTGGCAACCATCCTTGATGCCGGCAGCGGACGCCCGGCCCTCGATCTCGGCTGGATTGACAGGGTGCGTTTAGACCCTCCTAGGGCCGTGATCCGGCTCAGCCTGCCTGGCTTCGCCCAGGGCCAACGTGAGCGGATTGCCCAGGAGAGTCGCGAACGACTGCTCCAACTCGATGGCATCAATGAAGTCCAGATCGAGCTCGGCAATGCGACGAGCCAACAGCCGACCCCAGGGGGCATCGGCCAGGCCGGCCACGGCCAAGTAGCCGAACGCCAGTCGATTCCAGGCGTGAAGCAAGTCATCGCCGTGAGCAGTGGCAAAGGCGGTGTGGGCAAAAGCACGGTGGCCGTGAATCTGGCCTGCGCACTGGCGCAGCAAGGCCTTCGCGTTGGCCTCCTCGATGCCGACATCTACGGCCCCAATGCGCCAACGATGCTCGGGGTCGCAGACCGCACACCGGAGGTGCAAGGGAGCGGTGGCGAGCAACGCATGACACCGATCGACAGCTGCGGCATCGCGATGGTGTCGATGGGCCTGCTGATCGATGCCGACCAGCCAGTGATCTGGCGCGGACCCATGCTCAACGGCATCATCCGTCAGTTCCTCTATCAGGTGAGCTGGGGTGAGCGAGATGTGCTTGTGGTGGATCTTCCCCCCGGCACCGGGGATGCCCAGCTCTCCCTCGCCCAAGCGGTCCCCATGGCCGGTGTCGTGATCGTGACCACCCCTCAACAGGTGGCCCTGCAGGATGCCCGCCGTGGTCTGGCCATGTTCCGCCAGATGTCGATCCCAGTGCTCGGCGTGGTTGAGAACATGAGTGCCTTCATTCCACCTGACCAGCCCGACAAGCGCTACGCCCTCTTTGGAGAAGGGGGTGGCCAAAGCCTTGCCGATGAATTCGACACACCTCTGCTGGCCCAGATCCCTCTGGAAATGCCTGTTCTCTCCGGAGGCGACCAAGGACGACCGATCGTGATCAGTCAACCCGACTCAGCCAGCGCCGGCAGCATCCGTTCCCTGGCCGGACGGGTCACAGAGCTCATGGGAGCTCCAGCCTGATGGTTTGGGGAGCTTGGCGGAGGCGGCGATCCAGTCTTCACGCCCACGCGGGCTCTCAACTCCGCCGCCGCCAAGAGTTTGAGGTGGTGCTGTGGGGTGTGCCTCTTGCAATGGTGGCAATTTCCAGCCTTTTAATTCTCAGCATCGAGCGTCAAGAGGCATTGGAAGGATGGTCTTCATTCTCATTCAGCCTCTTAGGACTACTTCAATTCATTAATAGCCAGCTGTGGTTATCGCAGCTTGTGACAGCGCTATTTGGCATCGTTGTTGCACTACTTCTCGCGACATTTAGGCTCGAGAGATTCAAGCCTTTATTACTCCCTATCTACATCACCACTGTGATCAGCCTGATCGCGGTGAAGGTCATTGGCACCTCTGCACTCGGCGCACAGCGCTGGATCAGCATCGGGCCGTTCCACATTCAGCCTTCAGAGTTTGCAAAGTTATCCGCCATCCTTCTGCTCGCTGCAGTCCTCGACCGTTTCCCTGTAGAGCGCCCCGTGGATTTACTTCGCCCTCTTGGGGTGATTTCGATCCCATGGGCTCTGGTGTTTATCCAGCCCGACCTAGGCACATCACTGGTGTTTGGAGCCATGCTGCTGACGATGCTCTATTGGTCGGGCATGCCCTTTGAGTGGCTGGTGCTGCTGCTCTCGCCGCTTGTCACGGCTCTGGTTTCAGGGCTGATCCCCTGGGCACTAGCCCTCTGGGTCCCTCTGATCGTTCTGATCGCTTACCGGTCGCTGCCCTGGAAGCGAATTGCCAGCGCATTCGTCCTGATCGTGCAGGCCACGGTTGCGGGGATCACACCATGGCTATGGATGCATGGGCTCAAGGATTACCAACGGGATCGTCTGGTGTTGTTTCTCGACCCGGGCAAAGATCCCCTTGGCGGTGGTTACCACCTCTTGCAAAGCACCGTCGGCATCGGCTCCGGCGGCTGGTTCGGCACGGGTCTGCTGCAGGGGCAGCTCACCAAGCTGCGCTTCATTCCCGAACAGCACACCGATTTCATCTTCAGCGCTCTGGGCGAGGAGGTGGGTTACCTCGGCACGGTCTTGCTGGTGATTGGCTTCGCGCTGCTGATGACACGCCTGGTGCAGGTGGCCAATCGAGCCCGCACAGACTTTGAGTCGCTCATGGTGATTGGAGTCGCCACGATGGTGATGTTCCAGGTAGTCGTGAACATCTTCATGACCATCGGCCTAGGCCCCATCACCGGGATTCCTCTTCCCTTCATGAGCTATGGACGCTTCGCCATGGTCGTGAACTTCATCGCCCTCGGCCTCTGTCTCTCTGTCGCCAGACGTGGTCGACAGCAACAGCTTCGGTGACCAAACCAATCACGCTGCAGAGCCTGCAGGAGTGCATGGCTGAGGGGCTTGACGCAGGACGGGTCGACGACCCGACGGCCCGACGATTGTGGTGGGCCGCGCTGGAAACCATCCAGGCAGAAGTCTTGCTTGCTGATGGAGAGGCGCCTGCAGGCGTGTGGATCGCCGCCCCCCTCCCGGCGCTCTACGACCCGGGACTCCTGGAGACGATGCAGGGCTGGGTCTGGACCCCTGACGAGCTCCACTGGACCACGGGCCAGAAAGGAGCCCTACTGCCCCCAGAACGTTTCAGCGGCAGCACAGAGGGCAAGACGCAGACCAAGCCCCCTTATCAACGCCTCTCGCTGCTCGAGAGCGATGGACTCGATCCGCTGCTCATCGTGATTACGGCTGAGCTCCAGGTGGCCTTAGCCCTTCACGGCAAGAGCGATCAACGCCAATTGCTGATGCGTTGCGACCCAGAAACTCTCAGCACCTTGCTGGCGATGCTCGACCAACGACTGCAGGATCAAGCAGCGGAGGAGGCCATGGGTCTGCGCAGAGCAATGAGCGCTCTCGGCCGCCTGCAGAGCAGTGAACTCTTCGCCCAACGATTCTGGCCGGGGCTGGCCGAACGACTGGCTTGCATGGCCCCGAGTCTCACACTCCAGACCCTTCGGACTGTGGATGACGCCAACGAGGAGGACAACAGCAAAGAGGACGCTGCAGATGCAGAGCTCTCACTGCTCGAAGCGATCACCCATGAAGTGCGCACCCCGCTGGCAACGATTCGAACCCTGATTCGATCGCTGCTGCGACGAAAAGACCTACCGGCTGTCGCACTCGACCGTCTGCAACAGATCGACAGCGAATGCACCGAGCAGATCGACAGGTTTGGCCTGATCTTCCATGCCGCAGAGATGCAGCGACAGCCACCAACTCCAGGCGGGCTGGCCCGCACCGACCTGGGCAGGATGATCCAGGAGCTTTCGCCGGGTTGGCAGCAACAGCTTCAACGACGTGACATCAGCCTGGTGCTTGACATCAGCCCCAACCTGCCACCGGTGTTGAGTGATCCCGGTCGCCTAGAACCGATGCTCGGTGGCCTGATCGACCGCAGCAGCCGCAGCCTGCCCGCAGGGGCCCAACTGCTACTCCAACTGCGGCCGGCCGGAGCACGGCTGAAGCTGCACCTACGCAGCCAACTCAACGATCGCGGATCGACCAGCCAAGAGGTGGAAAGCACCTCTGAACTCGGCCCGGTGCTGAGCTGGAATCCAAGCACCGGCAGCCTGCAACTGAGCCAGGGAGCGACTCGACGGCTGCTGGCAAGCCTGGGAGGACGACTGATCCAACAGCGTGACCAGGGACTCACGGTGTTCTTTCCCGTGGCCTAACAATGTTGACGGGTGTGAAGCTTGCTGACGGGACGGGGGATCAAGGCCGAATCACGGTGCTACTTTCCAGCCGTAACGGCATGCCGATTTTTCCGAGGACAGCCATGACAGCAACGGCGTTGAACGGTCAGCTCCCCCAGTTCATCGGCAGCACCGGTGGACTTCTGAACGCCGCAGAGACCGAAGAAAAGTACGCGATCACTTGGAGCAGCTCAAACGCTCAGGCGTTTGAGCTGCCCACAGGTGGCGCGGCAATGATGAACGCAGGCGACAACATCATGTATTTCGCCCGCAAGGAACAGTGCCTGGCCCTGGGCACCCAGCTGCGCACCAAGTTCAAGCCCCGGATTGAGGACTACAAGATCTATCGGATCTTCCCCGGTGGTGACACCGAGTTCCTCCATCCCAGCGATGGCGTCTTCCCTGAGAAGGTGAACGAGGGTCGCGAGATTGTGGGTCACAACCCCCGCACCATTGGCAGCAACACGGATCCTGCCAAGCTCAAGTTCAGTGGACGCAACACTTTCGACGCCTGATCTCGTCGAAAACAGGCGGTCGGCTGCCACAATCCCCCCATGCTCAGCCCCGACCGCGCCGCGTTCCTAGAGGCCGCTGCCGCTGGTGCCACGTTTATCCCCGTGGCACACAGCTGGCCGGCAGATCTTGAAACCCCGCTCACCACATGGCTCAAGGTGGGAGAAGGGCGCCCACCAGGGGTGTTACTTGAATCCGTCGAAGGCGGAGAAACTCTTGGGCGTTACAGCGTTGTCGCCTGTGATCCGCTTTGGACGCTAACGGTCCGAAACGATCACATTGAGCAGGTTTGGCGCGACGGCCACAAGGTGGATCTGAAAGGGAATCCTTTCGATGTGCTGCGCTCTTGCCTCACCCCCTACTGCCCTGGGGAGCTGCCTGGACTTCCCTCCATCGGCCAGCTGTTTGGGATCTGGAGCTACGAATTGATCCGCTGGATCGAACCTTCGGTACCCACCCATCCCGTGCCGGACGATGCCCCTCCTGACGGGGTCTGGATGCTGATGGACAGTATCCTGATCTTTGACCAGGTCAAACGGCTGATTACCGCTGTGGCCTATGGAGATCTCAGCCGCGGCCACAACAGTGCTGCAGAACCTGAGGCGGCCTGGGATGCGGCGATGGCACGGATCACCACCCTGGAAGAACGGATGGCTGCACCCCTCCCGGCGATCCGCCCGCTGCGCTGGAACCCATCCGAGCAATCCACACCGAACACGACCAGCAATCGCAGTCGCAAAGACTTTGAACACGCCGTGGAGCGCGGCCGAGAACACATCGCCGCCGGCGATGTGTTCCAGTTGGTGCTCAGCCAGCGACTGGAAAGCAGAGTTCCACAAAAACCCTTGGAGCTTTTTCGCAGTCTGCGCATGGTGAACCCATCGCCCTACATGGCGTTTTTCGACTTCGGAGACTGGCAGCTGATCGGCTCGAGCCCCGAGGTCATGGTGAAAGCTGACCCAGTTGCCAATGGCATCCGCGCCAGCTTGCGGCCGATCGCGGGGACACGACCTCGCGGGCAGTCCGAACTTGAAGACCGCAATCTCGAAACCGACCTCTTGGCCGATCCCAAGGAACGGGCAGAGCACGTGATGCTGGTCGACCTCGGTCGCAACGACCTTGGACGCGTCTGTCAGCCCGGCTCCGTCGAAGTCAAAGACCTCATGGTGATCGAGCGTTATTCCCACGTGATGCACATCGTCAGCCAGGTGGAGGGGCTTCTCGCCAATGATCACGACGTCTGGGATCTACTGATGGCCTCGTTCCCGGCAGGCACCGTCAGCGGCGCCCCAAAGATCCGAGCCATGCAACTGATCAACGAACTCGAACCCGATGCCCGCGGCCCCTATTCAGGTGTCTACGGATCAGTCGATCTCTCAGGGGCGCTCAACACGGCGATCACGATTCGCACCATGGTGGTTCGCCCCCACCCGGATGGAGGCTGGCGCATTCAGGTGCAGGCAGGCGCCGGCGTTGTCGCCGACTCCAAACCCGAAGCGGAATACCAGGAGACCCTGAACAAAGCAAAGGGCATGCTCACTGCGCTTGCATGCCTGCAGGACCCCTCGGCATGACGGTCCCATTGCTCCTCAAGGGCTTTGAAATCGAGCTTTTCACCGGACGGGCCAATGGCGACAACGTCGGGGTGGCCGTGGAAGCAGCGCGTGAGCTCAATGGTTTCGTCACCGAACCAGACCACCGCAACCTGGAATACATCACAGCTCCTGAAGCGAGCTATGGCCCCCTGCTCGAGGCACTGCTGGCTCCGAGACGGCAACTGCGCCAGTGGCTAGCAGGCCGAACTCTCACCCTGCTACCAGGCAGCACCTTGAGCCTGGGGGATCCCGATCGCTTCGAACGGTCAGACCCCAGCAACCCCTATCACGCCCTGATCGAGGCCAGCTACGGCACCCGTGTCGTGACCGCCAGCATCCACATCAATCTTGGAATCGCGGACATCACCCCCCTGTTCACGAGCCTGCGGCTGATCCGCTGCGAAGCAGCGCTATTGCTGGCCCTAAGCGCCAGCTCGCCCTTCCTGGGGGGACAGATCACAGGTGCACATTCGCAACGCTGGTTGCAGTTCCCCCTCACGCCGGCCTCAGTACCCCTGTTTGAGGATCACGCCCATTACGTGAGCTGGATCGAAGACCAACTCAAAGCGGGCGCGATGCACAATGTGCGCCACCTCTGGACCTCAGTGCGCCCGAATGGCCCACAGCGGCCGCATGAGCTCAATCGACTGGAGCTGCGCATCTGCGATCTGATCACCGACCCAGCCCTGCTGCTGGCCGTCACCACCTTGCTTGAACTGCGAGTGCTGATGGTCCAACAGGACCCCAATCGCCTCGATCCCTTCCGTGCCAGCAGCCTCAGCCCAGAAGCGCTGCAAGCGCTCTGCGACCAGAACGACGCAGCAGTAGCCCGCACCAGCCTTGATGCCGATCTGCGCCACTGGCGCGATGGACGATCTCTGCCCTGCCGCACCTGGATCGCAGAACTGCGCGCAGACGTCACCCCCCTTGCCGAAACCCTCGGTCTCGCCCAACAGCTTGAGCCGATTGACAGCGTGCTCCAGAACGGGAATCAGGCCATGCGCTGGCTAGATGCCGTGCAGAACGGGGCCTCCATTCCGGAAGTGATCCAGATGGGGATCACGGAAATGGCCCTCCAGGAGCAAACCCACGCTCAGAAAACAGGCGCTTTGGGATGATCATGTCGTCAGCCGATTCTCAGCACGCCTCGATGCTCTCGACCTCCGCCCAGACTCCTGAGAGCGACCGGTCGACGATCGCTGAGACAATCAAGAGCGGAGGTCACTTACTGCAGCAGCGTCTGGCCCTGGTCGAAGACCTGTGGGAGACGGTTCTGCGCAGCGAATGTCCGCCCGATCAGGCCGAGCGTCTGCTTCGCATGAAGCAACTCAGCGATCCAGTCGCCAGCGATGGCGAAGCGGTGAGCAGCGATGCCGTGGCCCAGATCATCCGTGAGATGGATCTTGTCGAAGCGATTGCCGCCGCCCGTGCCTTTTCGCTCTATTTCCAGCTGGTGAACATCCTCGAGCAGCGCATCGAGGAAGACAGTTATCTGGAGAGCATGAGCCGCTCTCAGGAGCACCCGGAACAGGTCGATCCCTTCGCTCCCCCCCTCGCCAGCCAGACGGAACCAGCCACCTTCCGGGAACTGTTCGAACGGCTGCGCCATCTCAATGTTCCACCAGGTCAGCTGGAGGCACTGCTACAAGACCTGGACATCCGCCTGGTGTTCACAGCGCACCCCACCGAAATCGTCCGACACACGGTGCGGCACAAACAACGGCGAGTGGCCACATTGCTGCAGCAACTGCAAGGCACACCCGCCATCGCCTATGGAGAACGGGACAACCTCCGTCAGCAACTAGAAGAAGAAATCCGCCTCTGGTGGCGCACCGACGAGCTGCACCAGTTCAAACCCACCGTGCTGGATGAAGTCGACTACGCCCTTCACTACTTTCAGCAGGTGCTCTTCAATGCAATGCCGCAACTGAGGCGGCGCATCAGCACTGCCCTTGCCAGCAGCTATCCAGACGTTCGCCTCCCCCCTTCGGGCTTCTGCACCTTCGGCTCCTGGGTCGGATCCGACCGTGACGGCAACCCCTCGGTCACACCGGAGATCACCTGGCGAACAGCCTGTTATCAGCGCCAACTGATGCTCGAGCGCTATATCGGCGCCGTACAGGCCCTGCGCGACCAACTGAGCATCTCGATGCAGTGGAGCCAGGTCAGTGCACCTTTACTGGAATCTCTGGAGATGGACCGCCTCCGCTTCCCGGAGGTCTACGAAGAACGGGCAGCCCGGTACCGGCTCGAACCGTACCGCCTCAAGCTCAGTTACATGCTGGAGCGACTTCGCCTCACCCAGCTGCGCAACCAGCAGCTGGCTGAGGCGGGCTGGCAGACCCCACCCGAGGGACTGGTCACCAACACCAAGGCTGTGAGCAGCGGAGAAGCACTCCATTACGGGTCAGTCGCCGAATTCCGCAGCGATCTGGAACTGATCAGAAACAGCCTGGTCAGCACGGAACTCACCTGCGAACCACTCGACACCCTCCTGACCCAGGTGCACATCTTCGGGTTCTCTCTGGCCAGCCTCGACATTCGCCAGGAAAGCACTCGCCACAGCGATGCCCTGGATGAACTCAGCCGCTACCTACGCCTGCCCAAGTCCTATGAGGACATGGAAGAGAGCGAAAGGGTGGCCTGGCTGCTGGAAGAGATGCAGACCCGGCGGCCTCTGATTCCTCAAGCCGTGGAGTGGTCAGCAAGCACCGCGGAGACCATCGCAGTATTCCGCATGCTGCACCGTCTCCAAGAGGAATTTGGCAGCCGCATCTGTCGCACCTACGTGATCTCGATGAGTCACACGGTGTCAGACCTGCTGGAGGTACTACTGCTCGCCAAAGAAGCCGGACTCGTTGATCCAGCAGCTCAACATGCAGAGCTGCTGGTGGTGCCCCTGTTTGAAACAGTTGAGGATCTCCAGCGCGCTCCGGAGGTGATGGAACAGCTGTTCAACAACAGTCTTTATCGCCAGCTTCTACCCAGGGTGGGCGAGAACATGCAGCCCCTTCAAGAGCTGATGCTCGGCTACTCCGACAGCAACAAGGATTCCGGATTTCTGTCCAGCAACTGGGAGATTCACCAGGCCCAGATCGCTCTTCAAGATCTCGCGAGCCGTCATTCTGTGGCCCTACGCCTGTTCCACGGACGGGGTGGATCGGTGGGTCGTGGCGGTGGCCCGGCCTATCAAGCGATCCTTGCCCAACCGAGCGGAACCCTTCTCGGCCGCATCAAGATCACCGAACAGGGTGAGGTTCTGGCTTCTAAATACAGCCTCCCAGAACTGGCGCTCTACAACCTTGAGACAGTGACCACTGCGGTGGTGCAGAACAGCCTCGTCACCAACCAACTGGACGCAACTGCCAACTGGAACGAGCTGATGTCAAGGCTCGCAGCACGTTCTCGAAGCCATTATCGAGCTCTGGTGCACGACAACCCCGACCTGGTGGCCTTCTTCCAGCAGGTCACACCGATCGAGGAGATCAGCAAGCTACAGATCTCGAGCCGACCGGCTCGCCGCAAAAGCGGGGCCAAGGATCTCTCCAGCCTTCGGGCCATTCCATGGGTATTCGGCTGGACGCAGAGCCGCTTCCTCCTTCCCAGCTGGTTCGGAGTTGGCACCGCTCTAGCGGAAGAGGTGAGCTCCGACCCTGAGCAGCTGATCGTGCTGCGACGTCTGCATCAGCGTTGGCCCTTCTTCCGGATGCTGATCTCGAAGGTGGAGATGACACTCTCAAAGGTCGACCTTGAGCTCGCCCGTCACTACGTGACCAGCCTCGGTAGCAGCGACCATCGCGACGCCTTCGAAAAGATCTACAGCACGATTGCGAAGGAGCATGCCCTCACCCGTCAACTCGTGCTGGACATCACGGGGCATGAAAGGCTCCTGGATGCCGATCCGGGCCTGCAGCTATCAGTGGATCTGCGCAACCGCACGATCGTGCCCCTTGGCTTCCTCCAAGTGGCACTGCTGCGTCGCCTACGCGACCAAAACCGCCAGCCCCCCATGCGCGAGTCTTCAGGAGGAGAGTCCGACGGGCGCACCTACAGCCGCAGTGAACTGCTTCGGGGCGCACTGCTCACGATCAACGGCATTGCCGCTGGCATGCGAAACACCGGCTAAGTGGCCTTTCTTCCCTTTCGTCAGCAGCCTGCCGAGCCGAAGCTACCCGAGGGTTTTGAGCTTTTTAGCGACCTGAAGCCTTCAGCCGAGGCGATTAACTGCCTGTTGGCAGCTTGCGAAGAGCCCACTCCTCCCTCAGAGCGCTGGCAGGCGGCCCTGGAACAAAGCCTGTGGCATCTGTGCATTCTGGAGGTCAGCAGCGGCGAACTCGTGGGGTTCGTGCGTGTCACCAGTGATCGGGCCCTCAATGCCAACCTCTGGAACCTGGCAGCCAAACCTGGTCCGAGGCAGGCCGAGATGCTGGCGGTACTAGTTCACCGTGCCCTGAGCGGCTTGCGCAAGCAATTGCCCGGTTGCAGCATCTCGATCGCAGCACCGCCATCAGCGCTTGACGCCTTGAAGAAGCAAGGCTTTGTGCTGGATCCTGGTGGCATCAGAGCCATGGGATTGAGGCTCCGTTAACCGGTGGAGCCTGATCACGAGCATGGCAGGACTCGAACCTGCGACCCTCAGAACCGGAATCTGATGCTCTATCCAACTGAGCTACATGCCCACACCGGCTGAAGCCGCTGCATCGAGTCGATCCGCGAATCGCTCCGATCCAGGTACCTTAGCGACACGTCGCAACAGGACCGATTCGGCTTCTCCAGCTGGAACTGCATGGTTTCCGCAATTACAGCCATCTACAGCTGGAGATCGATGCACCACGCCTGCTGGTCATCGGCCGCAATGGGGTGGGCAAATCCAACCTGCTCGAATCGGTGGAGCTGCTCGCCAGCCTGCGCTCCCATCGTTCCAGTCAGGATCAGGATCTCATCCACTGGGACGCCTCGGAGGCGCGGCTGCGGGCCCGCACAGCCGACCAGGATGAGCTGGAGCTGCAGCTGAGGCGACGGGGCGGTCGCGAGGCCAAGCGCAATGGCAAGACGCTGGAACGCCAACTCGATCTGATCGGTCCCCTCCGCTGCGTGGGTTTCAGCGCCCTTGACCTCCATCTCGTGCGCGGCGAACCGGCCCTGAGACGCCAATGGCTCGATCGAGTGGTGCTCCAGCTCGAACCGGTCTATTCCGACCTGATCAGCCGTTACAACAGGCTGCTACGCCAACGAGCTCAGCTCTGGAGACAGAGCCGTGGCAAGGCATCGACCGAACGAGACACTCTCTTAGACACTTTCGACGTGCAGATGGCCCTGGTGAGCACCCGCATCCACCGCCGTCGCCGCCGGGCCCTGGCCCGACTGGAACCACTCGCCAGCCGCTGGCAAGACCATCTCAGCCAGGGTCGTGAACAGCTCACGCTGCGCTATCAACCGGGGAGCGTCCTTGAGGGCGAAGAGGAGGAGAGCACCTGGAGCCTGGCGATCAGCCAGCAGCTCAGACAGCAACGCAACGAGGAAGAACGCCTGGGCAGCTGCCGGGTCGGTCCACAGCGCGATGAAATCGGCCTCAACCTGAACGGCAGCCCAGCTCGCCGGTTTGGATCCGCCGGCCAACAGCGCACCCTTGTACTCGCCCTCAAACTGGCGGAACTGGAACTGGTGGGAGAACTGTGGGGACAGCCGCCGCTTCTGCTACTTGATGACGTGCTTGCAGAACTCGATCGAGAACGCCAGCTCACTCTGCTCGATGCGGTGGGTGATCGCCATCAGTGCCTTGTGAGCGCCACGCACCTCGAGGCCTTTGAGGGGCGTTGGTGCAAGCAGTCACAGGTGCTCGATGCCAGCGACTTGAATCCTGAAGCAAATGTGAGGTAGGTTCGCAAACTCTTTTGGTGTTGAGCCTGATGAAGCAGACCCTGTCTTGCCTGCATCCCAACCCGGGATGGGGCAGTGGCGAATCCCCTTCAGCCCTCAGTTCCCCAACGCCCAGTGCCACCGAGATGGTGGGCAAACACTGCATTCTCGAGCTTTACGACTGCGACCACGCCAAGCTCGACGACGAAGCCTTCCTCAGGGACACCATCACCACTGCAGCAAAAAGTGCTGGTGCCACCCTGCTCAACCTGATCACCCATCGGTTCGAACCGCAGGGCGTGACGGGGCTAGCCCTTCTGGCTGAATCCCACATCTCCATTCACACATGGCCTGAAAACGGCTATGCGGCTGTTGATGTCTTCACCTGCGGCGACCACACCATGCCGGAGCGTGCCTGCGATGTTCTGTGCTGTGGTCTTGAAGCCCAGCGTTACCAACTCAAGAGCTTCCTGCGGGAAACCCCTGCGGCCGTGGCCCACACCCCTCGTGATCCCCAGATGATCGCCGCTGCTGCCTAAGCCCTGAAACGATGGCCACCATCCCCATGGCCAGAGCCTTCTTGCCATGGGGATGGTGCGAATCACAGATGGTTGTAGGAGGCGGCTTCTGAGGCATCAAGATTGCTTGTGATCGGATGCTTCTGGAAATGCTCCAGTGCCACGCGGATATCACCAAGCAGCAAATCAGCCATCTCCCTGGTGAAATCACGCTTGACCAGGATGCGCTGGAAGGCCTGATTCTGGAACGTGCCGGTGAATGGATAGGCAGGGACCTGCCAACCGCGTAGGCGCAGTCGATCCGCCAAGTCGTAAAGGTTGAAACCTGGATTGGAGTGATCTTCGAGAGTCCAGACCACGGTTGGGATTCCTTGATCAGGAGAACCATCGTGAATGATCTTGAAGAGACCGAATTGGCGTAACTGCTCGGCCACATACATCGCATTGGTGTGGCTTGCCTGATGCAGCATCCGATAGCCCTCGTGGCCAAGGCGCACGAACTCGTGATATTGGGCAATCACCTGACCCGCAGGCCTGGAGAAATTGATCTGGAAGGTCGGCATGTCCCCTCCCAGATAGCTCACATGAAACACCAATTCATCGGGAAGATCCTCGGGCGAGCGCCAGATCACCCAGCCCACGCCAAGGGGGGCCAGCCCGAATTTGTGCCCCGAGGCATTAATCGACTTCACCCGTTCCAGACGGAAATCCCAGGGCGCTAGATCAGGGGCGCAGAAGGGGGCGAGGAATCCCCCGCTAGCTGCATCCACATGGATCGGGATATCGGTGCCGGTGCGGGCTTGATAAGCATCGAGGGCGTCGCTGATCGCAGCAACGTTTTCGTAAAGACCGTGGTAAGTCACCCCAAGGGTGGGGACCACAAAGATCGTGTTGTCGTCCACCGCCTCAAGAACCCGCTCTGGCGTGATGCACATCTCGCCGGGACGCATCTCCAGCTCACGCATCTCGATGTCCCAATAGCGGGCAAACTTCTTCCAGCAGATCTGCACACTGCCGCAGACCATGTTGGGCTTGTCCGTCGACAAACCCTGATCCCGGCGCCGTTGGCGCCAGCGCCACTTCGCCGCCATGCCACCAAGCATGGAGGCTTCACTACTGCCAATTGTCGAACAGCCGATTGCCTCCCCGGGTGCATTCCAGAGGTCAGCCATCATCGACACACAGCGCCTTTCCACCTCTGCGGTCTGGGGATATTCATCTTTATCGATCAGGTTCTTATCGACACCCAGTGCCATCAGTTCCATCGCACTGGCTGACTGATAGGTCTGGCAGAAGGTGGCCAGATTCTGTTTGCTATTTCCATCAAGAAGCAACTCCTGCTTGAGGAGCTGCGCGGTGGTGTCGTCAGAGCGTCCGCCAACGGGGAAGCGATCCTTAGGCAGCGGCGCCACCATGGCATCCACGAGCGCCTGCTCTTCACTGTCGAGCAGATGATGCCTGGAGCGATGAATGCCCATGAATCCGATGCCTCTATCGGGGAAGGTATTCACACCTGCGCAAACCGGCCGTCAGCCGTCACCGCATCGGAGCACTCACCAATCAGCCACGGTTGAGCTTGCCACTGATCAAGCCCTCCAGGTCGAGGCTGACTGCAGTAAATCCGAGGGCAAGAAAGGTCTCCACCAGCGTCTCGCGCTCGTTGTGCAGCGCCAGATCTGCGATGCGATTGGCCGGCACCTCGATACGGGCCGAGAGGCCCTGACTGCGGACCCTGACGTCGGAGAAGCCACGTTCGATCAACCAGGCTTCAGCCTGAGCGACCCTGTTCAACCGCTCAGCACTGATCACTTCGCCATAAGGGAAACGAGATGCCAAACAGGGCTGGGCCGGTTTGTCCCACCAGGGAAAGCCCAGCGCCTTGGAGAAAGCGCGCACCTGAGCCTTGCTGATCCCCAAATCAGCCAAGGGTGAACACACCCCTGCCTCCTGAGCAGCCCGGATCCCTGGCCGATGATCACTGAGGTCATCGGCATTCACTCCATCGATGACCTGGGCTCCATCGGCATTGGCGGCAAGAGGCCCAAGATGATGATGAAGCTCCCGCTTGCAGGCGTAGCAGCGATCAGTGGGGTTGTTGCTGTAATCGGGGTCCGCCAATTCCTGAGTGCGCACTTCCTTGTGCTGGATACCCAGCCAGGCGGCCTGCAGACGAGCCTCCCGGAGGAGATGGGGGGCTAGAGCGGGCGACACACCAGTGATGGCAAGGGCATCAGCGCCCAACTGTTCCTGAGCAATCGCCGCCACCAGAGCGCTATCAACGCCACCGGAATAGGCGACACAGACCCGACCCCATCGACGAATCTGGTCCCGAAGGGATTCCAGCTGACGCTGGTCAGCCTCCCCAAGGGGCTCGAGCTGAGGGAAGAGCCGAGAGGGCAATCGCAACGCCTGCTTCGCCGGGCGCACTTCGGTCACAGCCTCCTCAAATTCCCTGCTTGTACCACGCTAATGCGAACCGAGACACAACTGAAAAGGCCGCATCGCATGCACACTCACTAAGCTCCGAGGGCGTCCGGTCGGTTCATGGCAGGGAATCGAAGACCAGCCGTCGGAATCGTCACTGCAGCCGACAGTCGCGAGCGCAGTCACGGTCAGCTGCACATTTACGACGGTGAAGGCAAAGGCAAAAGCCAGGCAGCACTTGGCGTCGTGCTGCGCACGATTGGTCTGGGAATCTGCGAACAACGCCGCACCAGAGTGCTGCTGCTGCGCTTCCTCAAAGGACCAGGCCGTGCTTACGACGAAGACGCAGCGATTGAAGCCCTGCAGCAAGGTTTCCCTCACCTGATCGACCAGGTGCGCACGGGCCGGGGCGAACATTTCGGCCCAGAAGACGTCACCCGCTTCGACCGCCAGGAAGCGCAAAGGGGATGGGATATCGCCAAGGGAGCCATCGCCAGTGCTCTCTACTCAGTGGTGGTGCTCGATGAGCTCAATCCTGTTCTGGATCTCGGCCTGCTCGACATCGAGGACGTACTGCGCAGCCTCAAAGCGAGGCCTGAGGGGATGGAGATCATCGTCACCGGACGAGCTGCACCACGCCCCTTGGTCCAAATAGCGGATCTGCATTCAGAGATGCGCGCCCATCGCCGCCCTGACCCTGATGCAAGCAACGAGCAATTCGATGCCCAGGGGGCGATCGAGATTTACACCGGAGAAGGCAAGGGCAAATCCACCAGCGCCCTCGGCAAAGCACTCCAGGCCATCGGTCGTGGCATCAGTCAAGACAAGAGCCACCGGGTTCTGATCCTGCAATGGCTCAAGGGAGGCAGTGGTTACACCGAAGACGCAGCCATCGCCGCGCTTCGGGAGAGCTACCCCCACCTGGTAGACCATCTCCGCTCCGGACGGGACGCGATTGTCTGGCGCGGTCAACAAGAACCGATCGACTACGTGGAAGCAGAACGAGCCTGGGAAATTGCCCGAGCAGCCATCTCCAGTGGGCTCTACAAAACCGTGATCCTCGATGAACTCAACCCCAGTGTTGATCTCGAACTCCTCCCAGTCGAGCCAATCATGCAGACCCTGCTACGCAAACCAGCAGAAACCGAGGTGATCATCACGGGACGATGCAAGAATTCCCCGGCCTACTTCGATCTGGCCAGCGTGCACTCCGAGATGGTGTGCCATAAGCACTACGCCGAACAGGGAGTCGACCTCAAGCGAGGAGTCGACTACTGAGCATGAGCATCACGATCCATCCCAGATCTGACAGCAAGCTTCAATAACGAGGAACGCCAGGATCAATCTGCTGCGACCAGGCATCGATCCCGCCTTCAACGTTGATGGCTCCGATGCCATGGCCAGCCAAAGCCTGGACCGCCTTGGCAGAGCGCCCACCCATTTTGCAGTGCACGAAGAGCGGCTTATCGGCGGAAAGAGCACGAATTCGTTCCACGGCTTCGCCGCTTTCGATCGTTGCCAGAGGGATCAGTTCCGCACCGGGGATCACGGCCACCTCCGCCTCCGGCGGATTACGCACATCCACCAACACCAAAGCCTCGCCTGCATCAAGTCGTTGCTTGAGCTCCTGAACGCTCACGCTATCCATGCCTTCCATGTCCTCCAGAACCGATCCGACGCCACTGGCGCCGCAGAACGCTTCGTAGTCAATCAGCCGATCGATCACCGGCCTCTCAGGAATGGGCTTCAAACGGAATTCACGGAACCGCATGGCCAACCCATCCACCACGAGAAGCCTCCCGTCCAGAGGTTGACCGATGCCGGTGATCACCTTGATCGCCTCGGTGGCCTGCAGTAAACCGATCAATCCCGGCATCACCCCGAGGACACCCCCTTGCGCACATGAGGGCACAAGACCCGGCGGCGGGGGTTCGGGCACCAAATCGCGGTAATCCGGACTGGAAGCGGTGAGGTTGAACACACTCACCTGACCTTCAAATCCCTGCACAGAGCCATAGATGCATGGCTTGCCTAACAACACACAGGCGTCATTGATCAGATATCGACTCGGGAAGTTATCGGTGCCATCACAAATCAGGTCGTAAGGGCGAAACAGCTCAAGGGCATTGGTCGACGTGAGCCTCGTGTTGTAGGTCTCCACCCTGGAAAAAGGGTTGAGATCGTTGATCCGGGCACGCGCGGAGACAACCTTGTCCTCGCCCACGGTGGACGTGCCGTGGATCACCTGACGCTGAAGGTTGGAGTGATCCACCACATCGAAATCAACGATGCCGATACGCCCAACCCCTGCAGCCGCCAGGTAGAGCAGCAACGGTGATCCAAGGCCACCGCTGCCGACACACAGCACCGATGCAGCCTTCAGGTGCCTCTGGCCTTCAATCCCAAGCTCAGGCAGGCTGAGATGACGGGCATAACGGGCCCTCTCTTCCGCACTGATGTCAGCGGTGTGATCCGCAGAATCGCCTGACACAGATGAACAACGAGAACGACAGCCTTAGTCAGTGTGTGCCACAGCGCCAGCCTCGGGCTCGAGCCACCAGGCGCGAAAGGAGTGATCTTTGGCCATGATCACCATCAACGAAGGCTCATAAAGCCAGCGGCGATCAGTGAGCGACGGGATGGCCTCACCGCCAGGGTGGGAGTGTGCGCTGCCAAGCACCTGACATCCGCAATGGCGCCCCCAGCGCTGGGCATGAAGCTGCTCCCGCGGATCGATTGCGAAACGGTTGTGGAGACTGGGTGCAGCCTGCGTTGACGGGTCTTCAGGGGCGCCATGCCACTGATCCGCCAGCTCGGGCAATCCCTCCAGACCTGAACGCCAGACGTTGCAGCAGGGCCACACCGCTCTGACGTTCCAACCCTGATCGCTGCGGTCTCCTAGCAGCAGGGCACATCCCTCGCGAGGGAAAGCGGAGACGAGCGTGCGGCGAAGAATGATCAGGACATCGGAATCGAATGCCAGCAGCCATGGCGTTTCGACAGAATGACCGATACGCTCAACGAACATTTTGCAGCTGCACCGGGCTCATGAGTGAGGACACCACTGCGGTCAAGGACCCCACGTCAACCGAAACCATGCCTGACAGCGACTCCAACCCCACCACTGAAACGATCAACTTCACCGAGCGCTACAGCGAAGTGCTGGGCAAGGTGAATGAAACCCTCGACCAAGTGGATTGGAGTCAAGTCGGCCGAATTGGCAAGGTGGTCGGCATCTTGGCAGCTGTGATTGTTGCTCAAATTCTGATCAAAGGAATCCTAGACACGATCAACTTGCTGCCAGTGGTGCCAGGTCTTCTCGAGCTCCTGGGTGTCGTTGTCGTCGGCCAATGGAGCTGGAATAACCTCACAACCAGCGACAAGCGTTCCGCTTTGGTGAATCGTGTTCAAACGCTTCGCCAGGAATACCTCGGCTGATTCAATCGAATCGCTGTTTCAACAGGCGGATGGATTGGCGGCACTGCTGCCGATAACCACCGCCAAAAAGATTGGCGTGATTGAGCAGGTGATACAGGTTGTAGACCTCGATCCGGTCTGAGGCCCCGAATGCCAGGGGCCATTCCTGCTCATAAGCCGAATAAAAGCCCTGGCTGAATCCACCGAAGAGATGGGTCATCGCCAGATCCACCTCACGATCAGCCCACCAGCTGGCTGGATCAATCAAGGCACCGCGGCCATCAGCCAAGACGGCGGCATTTCCACCCCAGAGGTCTCCATGGACAAGCGATGGGGCTGGGCTGTGCTCTTCCAGCACCTGCGTGAGCACCTCCAGCCATGGCTTGGAAGGGAGCTCCAAGCCCCAGGCTTGAGCGAGCCGGAGCTGCGGGCACAATCGCAGCTGCACGAATGCCTCCCCCCAGCTGTCACGCCAGCCTCCTGGTTGCGGACCCAAGCCGATATAGCCATCACTGGACCAGCCATAACGGCCAGGACCCCGCTGCATCGAATGCCGATGCAGCTTGGCCAGCCCCCGACCAAGGGCCTCCTGATCGCCACCCGTCTGGTCCAGCCAAGGCAACACCAACAGTGCCTGACTGGCTTCGGCACGAAGCAGGGCCAAGGGCTTCGGCACCATCAAATCGCGAGGATCTGCAGCGGCATTCAAGGCCTGAAGGCCCAGCCTTTCCGCCTCCAACATTGCCTCTGTGCCCTGCTTGGCAAAGAGCACCTTGCCGTCCGAGAACTGAAGCTGCCAGGCGGACTGGCTGCAACCACCACCGAGGGAACGGCAATCCTCGAGGCGTGCTCCGCCCATGAGAGAGGACTTCTGACGGAGAATCTGTTCCAGTTCTGCCCGCATCCACGGCACCAGGCCCTGCACTGCCAGCATGGCCCGATGGAGCCTGAACAGGACGTCATCGTGATTGGCGGTGGCATCGCCGGACTGACTGCCGCCGCATTACTCGCCCACGAAAACATCAACGTGACCCTGCTGGAGGCCCATCACCAGCTCGGGGGATGCGCCGGCACATTCCGGCGAGGACCGTATACGTTTGATGTTGGCGCCACCCAGGTCGCAGGCTTGGAACCGGGCGGAAGCCATGCCCGCATCTTTAGACACCTCGGGCTTGTCCCACCGGCTGCCGAGCAGCTCGATCCCGGCTGTGTTGTGGATCTGGCCGATGGCAGTGCGCCGATCCACCTCTGGCATGACCCAGACCGTTGGCATCAAGAACGTGCCCATCAATTCCCAGGCTCCGAGCGGTTCTGGGCTCTCTGCTCCTGGCTGCATCAACAGAACTGGGCCTTTGCCGGGCATGACCCCGTGCTGCCAGTGCGCAACGGCTGGGATCTTCAACGCACCCTCAAGGCGATCGGACTCGGCACCTTGGCTAGCAGCCCATTCAGTCTGATGAGCGTCGCAGACCTGCTTCGTCTCTGCGGCTGCGCAGACCAGCCGCGGCTGCGACGTTTTCTAGATTTACAGCTGCGGCTGTACTCCCAGGAGCCCAGCGAGCGAACGGCCGCTCTCTATGGCGCCACCGTGCTGCAAATGGTTCAGGCACCGCTGGGGCTCTGGCATCTCCACGGCTCGATGCAGGTGCTGAGTGAACTGCTCGCGAGCGCCATTCGCCGCGACGGAGGAGAGGTCAGCCTGAAGCGGCGTGTGACCCGACTGGAACGAACCAAGACCAATCACTGGATTGTTCACGGACAAGAGCGCAATGGCACCCGTCACCACTGGCGCTGCCAAGAGCTGATCTGCAGCTTGCCTCCCCAGTGCCTCCCCGCGCTGGTCACCCAAGGCGACAGCCAAAGATCGGCACTGCCCGCGCACTACGGAAACCGACTGCAGAGCCTGCAGGCCCCAAGCGGAGCACTGGTGCTTTACGGAGCCCTGGATCGCAGCCTGCTGCCGCACGATTGTCCTCTCCATCTCCAGCGCGATGGAGAGGATCCTGGTTCCCTGTTCGTCTCTGTCAGCCGCGACGGAGATGGGCGAGCCCCGAGCGGACAAGCCACCCTGATCGCCAGCGTGTTCACCGATCCACGCCAGTGGGCGGAGCTATCGGAGCCAGAACACCAGAAACGCAAGCGCAAGACCTTAGACACCATGCGCAGCACCCTGGAGAGCTGGCTCGGCATTCCCACCCAGGGGTGGAATCACCTTGAGCTGTCGACGCCAAGAGCCTTTGCCCACTGGACCGGACGGCCTCAGGGCATCGTGGGAGGCCTGGGCCAGCACCCCCACCATTTCGGCCCGTTCGGGCTAGCCAGCCGCACACCGGTTCCAGGTCTATGGCTTTGCGGAGACTCCATCTATCCCGGGGAAGGGACCGCCGGAGTGAGCCTCTCAGCCCTGATGGCATGCCAGCAACTGATGGCGCGCCGTGGCAGCTCACTCACGCTTGGATAAGCAGAATCGACAAGCCAACAGCGACAAACAACCTCTCCAACAGCTAGAGGAACTCGGGTCGTTGGCTCTGCGTCTGCCTGAGCACACTCTCAAGCTGATCCCAGTTCCCTTCCAGAATCGTCTCTTCCAGCTGCTCCAAGCTCCAGCGATAAGCGGCCAATCCCCTGAGGACTGCCGCCGTGTTGCTGGCCGCCATCGCCGTACCTAACTGCGGATTACCACCACCAACCCGGGTGGTATCGGCAAAACCGCTGGAGGCCAGCTGGCGAGCCAACGCCAACACCGCTGGATCCCGCTCAGAACCGACGGCCTGCAAGAGAGCGGCACTCACCAGCACAGGCACATGGGAGATCAGCGCCACAGCCTGGTCGTGGCGGTCTGCCTCCGTGACCAAACAATGACTACCCACCGCTGTGGCCAACGACTCCACCATTGCCAGTGCTTGGGGATCGGTCCCAGCCTCAGGAGTGACCACCCATGGACGCCCTCGAAACAAATCCCTCAGCCCTGCTTCGACGCCAGCCTCCGCGGTACCAGCCATGGGATGACTAGCGACGAAACGCGGGTGCAGCGAGCGCCAAGTCGCCAGCACCGCTCCCTTCACCGAGCCCACATCCGTCACCACCGCCTCCCGGGGCAAAGCCGAGATCAGAGCAGCATCAGGGTCAAGAAGCCGATTCAACGGCAGCGCCAGAATCACCAATTCAGAGCCCGCAAGCGCTTGCGGGTCGGTACTCACCTCCTGCACAAGGCCACGTTCGAGAGCCCGATCAGCGGTGCATTGACGATGGGCAATGCCCCTCACACGACAACCAAGAGCCTGAAGATCTAGGCCAAGCGAGCCACCGATCAACCCAAGCCCCACCACTCCCACAGTCGTGGGCAATCCAGCCAGGGCGACCTTCTCGCGCTGCATTCCCACCCGATCGACTCGCCCCATGTTGATCGACGGTCAAGCGCACACCAACGCCCATGAGGGGGCCAATTAGGCTCTGCAGATGCTGGAAGCGCGTGCCCATCAGCAGCTCAAGCACCTGCTCCAGCAGGACCGCTCCTCCTGGCCCCATCACCTCACCCTCAGCCGCCTGATGGCACGGGGACTGCGACGCAGGGATTCGGCCTTGTTTCAACTTGCCCCAAGCAGCCAGGAGCACTGGTGGCTTGGTGTTCTCGTACCTCTATGCCTGCAGAGCCGGCGGGCGGTGCTGGTCCTCGAAGAGCCCCAGAAACGACGACTGCTGGAGGTGGAACGGCCACGCCTGCTGGAGGCTGGCCTCAAACTCGCCTGTTGGACAGCCGAGACCCCACCGACAGGAGATCAAGTCTGGGTTCTTTCCACAGCTGGTTTGGTGCGAGCCCACCAGCAAGGACTGCTGATGCCTGACCACCAACTGGTCGTGCCAGAAGGACAACACTTCAGCCAGCGTCTTCGCAACGCACTCTCAACGGAGATCGGCCCCAGTGACTGGGAACGGCTACGCCAGGCCCATCCTTGCGCGGATGCCGCGCTACTTGAGCTGCACGAACGCATCAGTCGCCGCGTGTTCGCGCAGGCCACCCGCAACGATGCTCAGGTGCGCCTCGATGGCAGCGCACTGTTGGCCCTGCGGGATCTGGTAGGCCTGCTGGGCCCCTTACCCGACCCCTGGACGGAACTCATCCGCGCCCGAGAAGACCAGTGGGTGAGTTGGGCCTCTTTGGACCATCGTCTGCTGCAGTGGCGCTGGCATCTGGAGGTGCTCGAACCTTTGCAAGAGCTCCGTGAGCTCATTGAGCACCAACCAGCGCTGCTGCTCAGTGGAAGCGGCCAGGCAGACCCACTCCAGCAAGAATTAACGGCCGCCGGACTCAATCTGGATGTGGTCGTGCATCTGCGCGAACCCTCACTGTTGGAACCATTGCCTCTGTTTGCCCCACGTCGCCAGCCGCTGCCCAATACCGAAGTGTTCTCAGAGCACTTGCTGGATCAGGCGCGTCGATTAATCCTCGGTCGATCCGGACTGACCGTGGTGCTGCTCAACGATGACGGCATGCGCCAGCGGCTGACCAGCGAACTGGCGGGTGAATTTGGCAGTCGGGTGATCCACGAGGCCACGAGCCCTGAAAGCAACGGCGTGATCTGCTGCCGCTGGGACTGGTGGTTACAACACCAGGATCAACTGCCGCTTCCTGAGCAGCTGATTCTGGCCCTCCTCCCGCTGGCCAGTTTGGAGTCACCACTCACCGCTGCGCGCGTGGAAGCACTGAAACGCCAGGGACGCGACTGGTTCCGCGAACTTCTACTGCCAGAAGCCCTCCTGCAACTGGCACCAGCCGTGGCTCCTCTGCGCCGCAACGGTGGCCGCCTGGCCATCCTTGATGGTCGGGTGAGGGGACGGAGCTGGGGGGAACAGGTGCTGACGGCCCTTCAACCCTGGACCCCTCTGCAGCGCCTGCTCCCCCAATGAGCCCATCCGAGAACAAACCACAATCACACCCCTAGGCTGCTGCCTATCCAGAGCACTGCTCCGCATGGGAGAAGCCCGCCGCCGCGCCAGCCAGGGGATGCCGCCCCGAACGCCGAAACCCGCCAACGGGTCATCGGAACGGGTCGTCTCCTGGCTCCCCCTCACCAAGCAACAAACCAGTCAGTTCATGGCCATCACAACCCGTGGGGCCTGGATCGGCATCGGCTCTTTGGTGGTGTTCTGGGTCGTCGTGCGTTTCATCGGTCCAGCCGCAGGTTGGTGGAGCCTGGCTGATACACGTTGATTGAAGTCGCAACGACGACGGCGACTCCTGCAGAGACAACAGGCCTGTCCGCAGGCCCACACATCCGCCACGAATCTAAAGGAAACATTTAAAATGCTTGAGGTCCCGTGGCCTCAAACGCATGTTTCATCGCCTGGCCCAGCAGTACCGCTCTGTCGTGCATGACCTGGTCATGAGTCTTCAGGCTCTGGCCAGCAGTCTGAAGACATCCGGGATGACCGCCTCCTGCTACGTCTGCGACGACGGAGGCGAAGAGCATGGCGCCTCATTCGTGGCCGACCTGGGTGATCAACACATGGTCAGATTCCTGGTCTCCGATTACGGCATCAGCTGGGTTGAATCCCGCAATGGGCGCGAACTCGTGAAACTCGAAGGCGCCGAGGCCATTCAAGAGCTGGAGCGCCTTTCGCAGTTCCTACAAGGACTCAGCAAGGGCAGCAATGAACTTGCTGCCAAAGCCGAGACCAACAAACAAGCAGCTCTGCCCCCTGACTGATCCCCATATCGATCAGCTTGCTACGACCTCAGCGCAGCACCCCTTAGGCCGCAGCTGATGCAGCCTTGGGATCGTCGACCTTTTTATCGGCGGTAGCTGCAGCTGCATTGCCCTTGGCAGCCGCCGTGCGCGCAGCCGCTGCAAGAGGTCGCATCGAGTTGGAGGTCACTTCTGAGCCATCGGTGAGCTTCTGACGCACCAACACCTCGATCGTCTCCTTGGCTTCGGGGTTCTGCTCGAGCCAGCCGATGGTGTTGTCGCGACCCTGACCGATGTTGTCGCCTTCGTAGCTGTACCAGGCCCCTTTGCGGATCACCACACCGGTTTCTTCAGCGAGATCCAACAAGCAACCAAGGGTGCTGATGCCACGGCCGAACAGGATGTCAAATTCTGCGATCCGGAACGGGGGCGCCACCTTGTTTTTGGCCACCTTGACCTTGGCCCGGATGCCGTATTCCTCGGTACCGCGCTTCAGGGTCTGAATGCGACGAATATCAAGCCGCACTGACGCATAGAACTTGAGAGCGTTACCACCAGTCGTGGTCTCCGGATTGCCATAGGTGACCCCAATCTTCAGGCGCAACTGATTGAGGAAAATCACCGTGCAACCAGACTTGCCAATGTTGCCAGTGATCTTGCGCATCGCCTGGCTCATTAAACGAGCCTGACTCCCCACAGCCAAATCACCCATTTCCCCTTCGATCTCAGCGCGGGGAGTCAGAGCTGCCACAGAGTCGACCACGACGATATCCACCGCGGCCGAACGCACCAGCTGATCCACGATCTCCAACGCCATCTCACCGGTGTCGGGCTGGGAGACGAGAAGATTCTCGATGTCGACGCCTAGCGACGCGGCATACACCGGATCGAGGGCGTGCTCAGCATCCACAAAGGCAGCCACACCACCCCGACGCTGCACTTCAGCGATCGCATGCAACGTCAGCGTGGTCTTACCAGAACTCTCCGGGCCGTAAACCTCCACCACACGCCCTTTGGGATAACCGCCACCCAGAGCGAGATCGAGAGTGAGGGCACCAGTCGAGATGGTTTCAACCCGCATTCGGGAGGCATCCCCAAGGCGCATGATCGATCCCTTGCCAAAATTGCGCTCGATCTGACCAAGCACAAGGTTCAGGGCTTTATCGCGCTCACCGGGGCGAGCATCGGATCCGGAGGACTGGGCGGCTTTCACGTCAACTGGCATGGCAGAAAAAACTAAGGGGTGGAAGGGCGTTACAGGCCGCAGACCAGGACGGCGCAAAAAGCGCTGCAACTGAACCACTAGGCACTGAACAGACCATCCAGTGCCCAAGACGCAGTCGATCGTCCCATGTAGTACAGATGTACGTTAACGAATCAAGTCCAGTCCGCCAAGGGGGCAGCGAACTGCGTCAGTCCCAACAGCTGAACGCCTTGGGGCAGGGCCTGACGATCAGACGGACGCAAATAGCCCCACTCGGCAAGGAAACAGGGAAGAGACCTCAGCCCCGGAGTCGCCAGCACCGTCTCGAGCGTGGCCAGGCGATCCTCGACAAAACCACACAGCGATTGCTCAGCGATCAATCGCAGCAATACATCAGGTTTTGAACCGGCTTCATGGCCGAACAGCAGCGCAGGCTGGAGATCAAATGCGTCCAACAATTCGGCGGTAAAGGCCCGCCCCTTGGTAGTGAGAACAGCCCAGTCGATACCCTCAGAAGCGAGGGATCGCAACCGTTGGGGGACTCCGGCAAAGGGCCGATGACGATTGAGCCAGGTGGAACGATCCTCCGCCATAGCCGAGTGCCTGACATGCTCGAGAGCCTCCTGCAATTGCTGAGGCGACCAGTCCCTGGCCTCGAGAGCCTGACGACAGTGCTCCGAATAGGCAGCAACAAAAGCATCCACACCGATGCGCTGCAGCAGACCGTCGCGCTCCTGCAGCAGCGACGCCATCAGCACCATCTCCCAGCCATGGTGAATCCAGGGGCGAAGCTGTCTGAAGCCATCAGGCACCCGATTCGGGACCTGGTGCCGCATGCCGTCAGCAGCACTCAATCTCAGGCAGGCCAGACAAGCACTCCACCAGTACTCCTCCATACCGTCGACGATCACACCGTCGAAGTCGAAGACCAACAAAGGACGGTTGGACACCGAAAAGAACTGAAAACTGGGCCGCTAGGATTCGAACCTAGGAATGGCGAGACCAAAACCCGCTGCCTTACCACTTGGCGACGGCCCAACGCGCGCAATCTGCATTCCCGAAGGTCTGCTGACTGGTGCCTGAATAGTTACCCACATTGGAGTGGCCTTCGTCAATCCATTGTTCCGGAGGTCAACAGTGGCTCAGGGTGGGAACACTCGGAGCCGCCTCTGTTCCGCCTGACCGAAGACGTCGCTACGCAAGCGATAACGCTCCACTAAATCCGCCTGCATCCGGCGGACCTCCTCCGTACGGGGGAGAAGCTCCACGGGTCGACCCAAGGGCACCACCACCTGCTCGACAGCGAGACGGCATTCCTCTAGAGCAGCAAAGGCATCCGCACGATCATCACTGGAAGTAGGCAGAGCCTCTTCCGTTCGGCGTGCCAGCAGACGCTCCAGTGCACGCTCCACCTGCGGCAGGGTATCGGCCTTAATCACAAGAATGGGCACCCGAGCCTCGCGGGCCTGACGCCGCAAGCCTGGTTGCCGCCCTAACCCCTGTCGAATACTGAGCACCACATCGGCCTCGACGAGGTCCTCCACCAGCCGAACAGGCCAGTCGTGACGTCGCGTGGCCTCCTCGATCAGACGAGGATTCAACCCGCAACAGAGCACCTGCAGTCCGTCCCAGCCATCACTCGGCCCATCCTGAGGCCCCTCGGCCTGACCCTCGCCAACCGAACTGATGGGATCGGGCAGCGGCACCACAGCCAGCGGTGGCTTCACCCCTGACCACCGCGAGGGCGGTCGCTGCGGATCGCGGGGGCGACGCGGCCCGTCGCCGACAGGCGCTCCCTCAACAAGCCGAACCGTGCCATCAGACTCGAGCTCCCGCAGCTGAGCCCTGGGTTGATGCCCCCTCAGCAGAAGATCCACCGTGGCGCCCACATCAGGATGTACCGCCCAGCGATGACGCTGATGCATTTCCACCGCCAACGGAAACGTTGGCTCAGCGGCACGTTCCAACACCGTTTTTTGGCTGCGCCGCCGCCGTGCCTCATCATCACCAAGCGTGACCGACTCAATACCACCAACCAGATCACAAAGGGTGGGGTTCTTGATCAGGTTGGCCAATGCGTTGCCATGCGCCGTAGCCACCAGCATCACGCCACGCTCAGCAATCGTGCGTGCCGCCTGGGCCTCGAGTTCTGTGCCGATCTCATCGATCACAATCACCTCGGGCATGTGGTTCTCCACCGCCTCGATCATCACCTGATGCTGAAGCTCGGGGCGGGCCACCTGCATGCGCCGAGCCCGGCCGATCGCCGGATGGGGGATGTCACCGTCGCCGGCAATCTCATTGCTGGTGTCGATCACCACCACCCGCTTACCGAATTCATCAGCAAGAACCCTGGCGATCTCACGCAGCGCTGTGGTCTTGCCCACCCCCGGGCGACCCATCAGCAGGAGCGACTCACCGCTATCGAGCAGATCGCGCACCATCGCGACAGTGCCGAACACAGCACGGCCGACGCGGCAAGTGAGGCCCACCACATCACCGCAACGGCTTCGGATCGCACTGATGCGATGGAGGGTTCGTTCAATACCGGCACGATTATCGGCACCGAACCGTCCCAGTCTTTCAACGGTGGCCTGAAGCGCATCTCGACTGAGACAACCATCGCCCAGGGGCATCGAACGGCCTGGGTAGCGGGCTTCCGGCACACGACCAAGATCCAAGACCACTTCCAGCAGCTCATCCCTGGACTCGGAGGACGCCAATGCTTGCTGCACATCTGCTGGCAACAGCATCAGCAAACGATCGAGGTCGTCAGTGATGTGCTCGGTGGTCATCTGCCAACCCTTCGACCCAGAGGCGTTGACCGCCTTCTAGCAGGGAGAACGGCCATAACGAGTCTGCAACCAGGGATTGACCAGTGTTTTGGCCTTACTGAGGGCCTGAGCCCAGCCCTCTGGCCAATCGACCAGATGCTGGCCCCGCTCCAACGCCGCCTGAAGCCAAGGCTGAACCAAAGCCCTGGCTTGGCCTCCGAACGCAACGCCAGCGGGACGAAAGGCCTGAGCTGACGAAGTCTCCAGCAACAGGTCCAACGTGCTGGCATTGGTTCCACCAGCCAGCTGAAGAGGGCCGGGAGGCGCAAGCGGCCGTATGTGCTGCCAAAGCTGAATAGCGGCACGGGCAGTGCCCCTCCCCACATCACCGCTCATCGGCCTGCCATCAAGCTGCCAAAGCGGACGCAGACCATGGCGACGCAACACGCCAAAACGCTGCCAGAGCTCCCTCGCAAGATCAGGCGCCGTCAGCCCGTGTCCCTCCAGTCCGCAACTCACTGCCAGACGCTGTAGAGGAACCTGGGCATTGACCAGCGCCTGGACGGCATCGGAGAAGGTCTTGCCTCGACCAGGTGCTGTATGCACCTCGACGGCATCGGGATGAAGCGCCCTTAAGAGCGGCACAAGATCCTCAAGACTCTGACGATGCTCAGAGGCTTGGATCAAGCCAAGTGGACAGGCCGGAAGGCAGCGACCACAGCCATAGCAGCGAGACGCTTCGACCCCTCCACAACCAGCCTCCAAAAATTCTGGCGCAGCAGGGATGGCATCAGCGGGGCAGACGCGAGCACAGGGTCTAGGGCAGTCGCTCGGACAGAGCTTGGGGTCGAATTGAGCCTTGCGGAAATGGGCGTCACTGCCGTCACTGATGCTCACCATCAACCAGACCGGTGGAGCGCCATGGTCGCGAGCCCAGGCCAGACCGGAACGGGCGGCGCGTACAACAGCTGCATCGGCCGCCACATCCACACAATGCACCCCTGCACAGGCATAAAGAGCGCAGAGGTCGGCGATACCAGGCAAATCCTGATTACTGGCACCGCAAATGAGCTTCACCCATTGCCCTGACATCAAGGCCGTTTCAGCGCGAGAGCGCGGCTGGGGGTGCACTGGAAAGGCTCAGGCCTCCAGATAGCTGGCCATGGACTGCCAACGCAGGCTGCGGGCCCCACCCATTTCGACAACGACCTTCAACCTGGGCTCACGACGGCAGAGCTCACAGAGCGATAGCAACTCTGATCGGCAGAGCACCTGCCCCTCGAGAAGCCACAAAGCCAAAGGTTTTGCCCCGAGAAGCCGTTCGCCAAGAATCGGCATCACCTCCTGCACCTCGCCAACGGCAGCACCTCGTCCGACGCTCTGATGGCCGAGGTGGGGAGGACGGATACCGTGCTTCTCAAACAGGAAGACTTCAACATCACCGAGACCGCGTGCGGAGGTCATATAGGTGTTGTATCCAGCCCCTCGTAGACGGCGAAGCAACCGTGTTTCCGCACCGCCTTCCAAAGGAACGTGAATGGCCATGCATCCTGCAGCCTCCAGCTCACGGCGGAAACCCCGTCCTGAGAGGAGCAGCGGCATGGAACGAACACGGCTGAAACGGAGTCTGGCAGTCGAAGGGCCCATTGGAGAGGGGGGTGGGCTGTGGTGTAGTGTTTTTGTTTGCTCCGTGACTCTGTGCCCGTCCGCTAGCCGGGCCTCCAGATCGCGAAGCAGATTCAGCGATTGCGCTGGATCTCTAGGCCAGAGCAGTTGAGGGTTTCACCCAAAGCTGCCGGGAAACTGACCGACCACGTCGGACAAGTCCCAGCCCGCTGATTCGCTCGCTAGCTCCATTCCGGATTCTTCGCCTCAACTTGAGGTGTCACGGCATCCGGCCATGACTGCGTTATCACGATCAGCACCCAAACCCCCGTTCATTTCATGAATGGAGGGCGTCCACGCTGGCGTTCTTACCTCCCCATGTCCATCGGCATCCTTGGGAAGAAACTGGGTATGTCCCAGTTCTTCGACGAGCAAGGTAAATCCGTCCCGGTCACCCTGATCGAGGCTGGTCCTTGCCGCATCACCCAACTCAAATCATCTGAAACCGACGGCTATTCCGCCGTACAGATCGGCTTCGGCGACACTCGCGAGAAGTTGATCAACAGGCCAGAAAAAGGCCATCTCGCCAAATCTGGCGAGGGGCTTCTCCGCCACCTCAGCGAATACCGCGTCGACGACTTAAGCGGTTTCGAACTGGGCAACAAAGTCACCGTTGGTGATTTTGAAGCCGGTCAGAAGGTGGACGTGAGCGGCGACACCATGGGTCGCGGCTTCTCTGGCTACCAGAAGCGTCACGGCTTCAGCCGCGGTCCGATGACCCACGGTTCTAAGAACCACCGCGAACCCGGCTCAACCGGCGCAGGCACCACGCCCGGCCGCATTTATCCCGGCAAGCGCATGGCTGGTCGCTACGGCGGCAAGAAAATCACCACTCGCGGTCTCACCATCCTCAAGGTGGACAGCGACCGCAACCTTCTGGTGGTGAAGGGATCTGTTCCCGGAAAGCCGGGCTCCCTACTCAACATCCGCCCCGCGAACCGGGTGGGTGCCAAGCCTTCCAAAGGAGGTAAGTGATGGCTAACTGTGTAGTCCGCGACTGGCAGGGCAAAGAAGCTGGCAGTGCCAGCCTTGACCTGAAGGTGGCAAAGGAAGCCACGGCAAACGACCTGATGCATCGCGCTGTCCTGCGCCAGCAGGCCCACAGCCGTCAAGGCACCGCCAGCACCCTGACCCGAGCTGAGGTTCGCGGTGGTGGCCGCAAGCCCTACAAACAAAAAGGAACGGGTCGGGCCCGTCAGGGTTCGATTCGCACACCACTGCGTCCTGGTGGCGGCATCGTCTTCGGACCGAAGCCCCGCTCCTACAACCTGGCGATGAACCGCAAGGAGCGTCGTCTCGCCCTTCGCACAGCCCTCATGGCCCGTGTGGAAGATCTGGTTGTGGTGAAGGACTTCGGCACCAACCTCGAAGCTCCCAAGACCCGAGAAATCACCGATGCTCTGGGGCGCCTCGGCATCGCTGCCGACACCAAGATCCTGATCATCCTCACCAACCCCTCCGAGGTCGTGCGCCGTTCGGTACGCAATCTCGAGAAGGTGAAGCTGATCTCTGCTGATCAACTCAACGTCTTCGATCTGCTGAACGCCAACAGCCTCGTGGTCGGGGAGACCGCACTCGCAACGATTCAGGAGGTCTATAGCGATGACTGAGCGCTTCACTGGACGACTGGCCGATGTGATCCGTAGACCGTTGATCACTGAGAAAGCCACCCGTGCACTGGAACTGAACCAGTACACCTTTGAGGTCGATCACCGAGCTGCCAAACCCGACATCAAGGCCGCCATTGAGCAGCTGTTCGATGTCAAGGTCACCGGCATCAGCACCATGAACCCGCCCCGACGCTCCCGTCGCGTTGGTCGCTTCGCCGGCAAGCGTGCCCAGGTGAAGAAGGCAGTGGTGCGTCTTGCCGAAGGCAGCTCCATCCAACTCTTCCCTGAGTCCTGAGGGGTCTGAAACGTCATGGCAATCCGTACATTCCGCCCCTACACCCCCGGAACCCGCACCCGGGTGGTCACCGACTTCAGTGAAGTCACCGGCCGCAAGCCGGAACGCTCCCTGGTGGTGGCCAAACACCGCCGCAAGGGTCGCAACAACCGCGGTGTGATCACCTGCCGTCATCGCGGCGGTGGCCACAAGCGCCTCTATCGACTGGTGGATTTCCGCCGCAACAAACACGGCGTCACCGCCAAGGTTGCAGCAATCCACTACGACCCCCACCGCAACGCCCGTCTCGCCCTGCTGTTCTATGCAGACGGCGAAAAGCGCTACATCCTTGCGCCTGCTGGTATCACCGTTGGCCAGACCGTGGTCTCCGGCCCAGAGTCTCCGATTGAGACCGGCAATGCTTTGCCTCTGTCTTCGATCCCATTGGGCTCGAGCGTTCATTGCGTTGAGCTTTATGCCGGCCGGGGTGGCCAGATGGTGCGTACCGCTGGTGCGAGTGCCCAGGTGATGGCGAAGGAGGGTGACTATGTCGCTCTCAAGCTTCCCTCCACTGAGGTGCGTCTCATCCGCCGCGAGTGCTACGCCACCCTCGGTGAAGTCGGCAACTCCGAGATCCGCAACACCAGCCTGGGTAAAGCCGGCCGTCGCCGCTGGCTTGGACGTCGCCCTCAGGTCCGAGGCAGTGTGATGAACCCTTGTGATCACCCTCACGGTGGTGGTGAGGGTCGCGCACCGATCGGCCGATCAGGTCCTGTCACCCCTTGGGGCAAACCCGCCCTCGGTCTGAAGACCCGTAAGCGGAACAAGCCCAGCAACAAGTTCGTCCTCCGCAAGCGTCGCAAGACCTCCAAGCGGAGCCGTGGCGGACGCGATTCCTGATGCAACTCACCGTTCTGCCGTTCGCTTAATCCGCCATGGGACGTTCACTCAAAAAAGGCCCGTTTATTGCAGACAGCCTGCTTCGCAAGGTTGAAAAGCAAAACGCCGCTGATGACAAATCCGTCATCAAGACCTGGTCAAGGGCCTCCACCATCCTGCCGATGATGATCGGCCACACCATTGCCGTTCACAACGGCAAAAGCCACGTGCCGGTCTTTGTGACCGAGCAAATGGTGGGTCACAAACTGGGCGAATTCGCCCCCACCCGCACCTTCAAGGGCCACATCAAAGACAAGAAAGGAGGCCGCTGAGACCATGACCACGTCATCCCCGACAGCCCCCATCGCCCAGGCCCACGGTCGCTTCATCCGCGGCTCAGTGTCCAAGGTGCGGCGGGTCCTCGATCAGATCAGAGGTCGCACCTATCGCGATGCCTTGATCATGCTCGAGTTCATGCCCTACCGCTCCACCGGCCCGATCACGAAAGTGCTCCGGTCTGCTGTCGCCAATGCTGAGCACAACCTGGGGATGGATCCGTCCTCCCTGGTGATCACGAACGCCACAGCGGACATGGGTCCTTCCATGAAGCGGTATCGGCCCCGCGCCCAAGGTCGCGCCTTCGCGATCAAAAAACAGACCTGCCACATCAGCATTGCTGTGGCAGCCCAGACCGACTCCTGACCCCCGAGTACACCGACTGATGGGACACAAAATCCATCCAACCGGCTTACGCCTGGGGATCACCCAGGAGCACCGGTCCCGCTGGTATGCCTCCAGCAAGAACTATCCGTCTCTTCTTCAAGAAGATGACCGGATCCGCAAATTCATCCACAAGAAATACGGCTCCGCCGGCATCAGCGATGTGCTGATCGCCCGCAAAGCTGATCAACTTGAGGTTGAACTCAAAACAGCACGTCCCGGCGTGCTGGTTGGTCGCCAGGGCAGCGGCATTGAGGAGCTGCGCAGCGGCATCCAGAAAACCGTCGGAGATTCGAGCCGTCAGGTCAGGATCAATGTCGTTGAAGTCGAGCGGGTCGATGCCGATGCATTTCTGCTTGCTGAGTACATCGCTCAGCAATTGGAAAAGCGAGTGGCCTTCCGCCGCACGATCCGCATGGCCGTCCAACGGGCCCAGCGCGCTGGCGTGCTCGGCCTGAAGATCCAGGTAAGCGGCCGTCTCAACGGTGCTGAAATCGCCCGCACCGAGTGGACCCGTGAAGGTCGTGTTCCCTTGCATACCCTTCGCGCAGACATCGATTACGCCACCAAGGTGGCCAGCACCACCTACGGGGTGTTGGGCATCAAGGTCTGGGTGTTCAAAGGCGAAGTGCTGGGTGATGAAGCCCCGCAACAACTGCCAGTGGGGGCCACCCCACGGCGCCGGGCCGGTCGCAGGCCCCAACAGTTCGAAGACCGCTCCAACGAGGGTTGAACAGGAGGCCTGAACCATGCTGAGTCCAAAACGCGTCAAATTCCGCAAGCAGCAGCGCGGCCGCATGCGCGGCGTCGCTACCCGTGGCAACACCATTGCCTTCGGTCAATTCGCACTGCAAGCCCAGGAGTGCGGCTGGATCACCTCGCGTCAGATCGAGGCCAGCCGTCGTGCCATGACCCGCTATGTCAAGCGGGGCGGCAAAATCTGGATCCGAATCTTCCCAGACAAACCGGTCACCATGCGTCCTGCTGAAACCCGTATGGGTTCCGGTAAGGGCAACCCAGAATTCTGGGTGGCGGTGATCAAGCCTGGACGGGTTCTGTTCGAAATGGGCGGTGAGGAAATCACTCCCCAAATCGCACGGGAGGCCATGCGCCTTGCGCAGTACAAGCTTCCTGTGAAGACCAAGTTCATCACCCTGGAAGACCAGGAGACAGCCGCACAAGGCAGCGATGCCAAGGCTGCGTCCACCGCAACTGTGGAGGCCTGACCATGGCACGCCCCAATGCTTCCGAAATGCGTCAGCTCTCTGACGCAGAGATCAATGAACAGATCGACGGTCTCCGCCGCGAGCTGTTCGACCTGCGCTTCCAGCAGGCCACACGGCAACTCGCCAACACGCACCGCTTCAAGGAAAGCCGCATCAAGCTGGCCCAACTGCTGACGGTGCAATCGGAGCGTCAAAGCTCCACTGCTTCCTGATCCCCTAAGGAGAACCAACCATGGCACTCAAGGAAAGGGTCGGCACCGTCGTCAGCGACAAGATGGACAAAACGGTGGTTGTCGCGGTGGAGAACCGCTTCCCCCACCCCATCTATCAAAAGACGGTGAGCCGTACCACCCGTTACAAGGCTCACGATGAAGACAACAACTGCCGGGTCGGCGACCGCGTTCGCATCACCGAAACCCGGCCGATGAGCCGCCACAAGCGCTGGGCAATCGCCGAAGTGCTCAGCCACAGCCCTAAAGCTGACGAGGCCGCCAAATGATTCAGCAAGAATCTTTCCTCACCGTCGCTGACAACAGCGGCGCCAAGCGCATCCAGTGCATCCGTGTGCTGGGCAGCAATCGGCGCTACGCCCATGTGGGCGATGTCATCGTGGCCGCCGTCAAGGACGCCATGCCCAACATGGGCGTGAAAAAGTCCGATGTCGTGAAGGCCGTTGTGGTGCGCACGCGAGCAACTCTGCGTCGCGATACCGGCAACTCAATCCGCTTCGACGACAACGCAGCGGTGATCATCAACGACGACAAGAATCCCAAGGGCACCCGCGTCTTCGGTCCTGTGGCCCGTGAACTGCGCGACCGCAACTTCACCAAAATCGTCTCCCTCGCTCCGGAGGTGATCTGAGATGGCAACTGCAACTCCGAAATCCAACACCACTCAGCGCATCAAGATGCGTCTGCGCAAAGGTGACACCGTTCAGGTGATCACTGGTAAGGACAAGGGCAAGACCGGTGAAGTGCTTCGCACCCTGCCCAATGAGAACCGTGTGATCGTGCAGGGCATCAACCTGCGCACTCGACACGTCAAGCCCACCCAGGAAGGTGAATCTGGTCGGATCGTCACCGAGGAAGCATCACTGCATGCCTCCAACGTGATGCTCTATTCGACCTCAAAGAAGGTCGCCAGCCGCGTTGAGCTCGTCACTGAAAAGGACGGCACCAAGAAACGTCGCCTCAAGAAAACCGGCGAAGTGATCGATTGATCCTCGACCCTCTCTTCTGACCAAGTCCAGAAGTCCATTCCCCAGCTATGTCACTCAAACAGCGCTACAGGGAGACCATTCAGCCCAAATTGCTGAAAGACCTCAGTCTCTCCAATGTCCACGAAGTCCCCAAGGTGGTGAAAGTCACCGTCAACCGGGGCCTCGGTGAAGCAGCCCAGAACGCCAAGTCCCTAGAGGCCTCGGTGAATGAACTGGCACAGATCACCGGCCAGAAGGTGTTGGTCACCCGTGCCAAAAAGGCCATCGCCGGCTTCAAAATTCGCCAGGGCATGCCGATCGGCTGCGCAGTCACCCTTCGCGGCGACCGCATGTATGCCTTCCTGGAGCGTCTGATCAACCTCGCACTGCCGCGCATCCGCGACTTCCGCGGCGTCAGCCCTAAAAGCTTCGACGGTCGAGGGAATTACACCCTGGGGGTGAGGGAACAGATCATCTTTCCTGAAATCTCGTTCGACCAGATCGACGCCATTAGGGGCATGGACATCACCATCGTGACCACTGCCCGCACGGATGAAGAGGGCCGGGCCCTCCTCAGCGAGATGGGAATGCCATTCCGCAGCAACTGAGCCCCCCTCGGAAACCACTATGGCCAACCACGACCCTATTTCCGACATGCTCACCCGCATTCGCAATGCGAGTGAGAAACGTCATCAGTCCACAAAAGTTCCCGCCTCGCGTATGTCGCGCAGCATCGCAAAGGTGCTGCAGCAGGAGGGTTTCATCGCTGAAATCAGCGAAGAAGGTGAAGGGATTCACACCAGCCTGGTCCTGGAACTGAAGTACAGCGGCAAGCACCGCCAGCCCACCATCCGCTCAATGCAGCGGGTCAGCAAACCGGGCTTGCGCATCTACAAAAACACCCGTGGCCTACCCAAAGTCCTCGGCGGATTGGGGGTGGCAATCATCTCCACCTCCAAGGGTGTGATGAGCGACCGCGATGCCCGAAAAGAGGGCGTCGGTGGTGAAGTGCTCTGCTACGTGTACTGACCAGGAGCCAGAACTATGTCTCGTATTGGTAAATCTCCAATCCCCATCCCCGAGAAGGTCAACATCACCCTCGACGGTCTTGCCGTGACGGTGAAGGGCCCCAAGGGTGAACTCAAACGAACCCTGCCTGATGGCGTCACCATCAGCCAGGTCGATAACACCATCGTTGTGGCCCCTAGCAACGACAAGCGGCGCTCTCGTGAGCGCCATGGTCTTTGCCGCACTCTGGTGGCAAACATGGTTGAGGGGGTCAGCAACGGCTACAGCAAGAAGCTTGAGATCGTTGGCGTGGGTAACCGCGCTCAGGTCAAAGGCAAAACCCTCGTCGTTAGCGCCGGCTACAGCCACCCAGTGGAAGTGGTTCCCCCCGAAGGCATCACCTTCGCAGTGGAGAACAACACCAACGTCACCGTCTCCGGCACCGACAAAGAACTGGTCGGCAACGAAGCCGCCAAGATCCGCGCCATCCGTCCGCCTGAGCCCTACAAAGGCAAAGGCATCAAATATGCGGGCGAGCGCATCCTGCGCAAGGCAGGCAAGTCGGGCAAAAAGTAATCCCCTGCCAGGCAACCCTCCGTTTCCCCCACCATGTCGACCCTTTCCCGCAAACAGCAGACCCAGAAGCGCCACCGGCGCCTGCGTCGCCATCTCAACGGTTCCGCCACGCGTCCGCGCCTGGCCGTGTTCCGTTCCAACAACCACATCTACGCCCAAGTCATCGACGACGATGCCCAGAGCACCCTCTGCTCAGCATCAACCGTTGACAAGGAACTGCGCACCAACCTCAAGGCTGACGGCAGCAGCTGTGATGCCTCCGTCGCGGTGGGCTCACTCCTAGCCAAGCGCGCCATCGCCAAGGGCATCCAACAGGTGGTCTTCGATCGCGGCGGCAACCTGTACCACGGCCGGGTGCAAGCCCTCGCCGATGCCGCCCGGGAAGCGGGCCTTCAATTCTGATCCTGCTCTCAACATGACCGAACCAAACACTCAGACCCCCGCCAACGACGTCCCGGCAGCGTCCGATGTTCCTGCAGCAGCTGAAGGCCAGCAGCAGGAACAGCGTCGTGGTGGACGCGACCGCGGCGACCGACGTGGTGGACGCCGCGGTGATCGCCGCGGCCAGGAGCGTGATTCCGAATGGCAGGAACGCGTCGTGCAAATCCGCCGTGTCTCCAAAACCGTCAAGGGAGGCAAAAAGATGAGCTTCCGGGCCATCGTCGTGGTCGGTAACGAGCGCGGCCAGGTCGGCGTCGGCGTCGGCAAGGCGGGCGATGTCATCGGTGCCGTGCGTAAAGGGGTTGCCGACGGCAAAAAGCACCTTGTGAAGGTGCCGCTGACGCGTCACAACTCCATCCCCACACTGTCCAATGGACGTGATGGTGCCGCCAGCGTTCTGATCCGTCCTGCCGCACCGGGTACCGGTGTGATCGCGGGTGGTTCCATCCGCACCGTGTTGGAACTAGCTGGCATCAAGAACGTGCTGGCGAAACGCCTCGGCAGCAAGACGCCTCTAAACAACGCCCGGGCTGCGATGGTGGCCCTGGCCGAGCTCCGCACCCACAAGGACACCGCCAAGGAACGGGGGATCTCCCTCGAGCAGATCTACTCCTGATTCCCCATGACCCTTCGTCTCGATTCCCTCAAACCCAACAAAGGCGCCCGTCGCCGCAAACTGCGTAAGGGCCGCGGCATCGCCGCAGGCCAAGGCGCCAGCTGTGGCTTCGGTATGCGTGGCCAAAAATCCCGCTCAGGCCGTCCGACCCGCCCCGGTTTCGAGGGTGGTCAAATGCCGCTGTACCGCCGGGTGCCCAAGCTCAAGCACTTCCCGCTGGTGAACCCCAAGTTCTTCACCGTCTTGAATGTGTCAGCTCTCAATGAGCTCAAGGCCGGGAGCACCGTCAATCTCGACTCCCTCGTCAAAGACGGAGTGGTAACGAGCCCTAAGCACCCACTCAAAGTGCTGGGCAACGGTGAACTGAAGGTGAAACTCACCGTTCAGGCAGCAGCATTCACCGCCTCCGCCCGCAGCAAGATCGAAGCCGCAGGTGGCAGCTGCGAAGTGCTCGACTAGTCACCCCGATTGTCGCAGGCACTTCTAATGTCTGAGCCGTCTGCATGACTTCGGTCATCAGACGGCTTTTTGGCATCACGCCCCACTACCCCATCTCATTCATGCTCGTCAGTCGGGGACGAAACCCCAGCGCCGGAGAAGTGATCACCCAGGCGGTGAGCAATCCCGAACTGCGTGGTCGAATTCTGACCACCATCGGACTGCTTCTGCTGGTCCGCGTTGGCATCTACATCCCGATGCCGGGGATCGACCGTGTGGCCTTCCAACAGTTCCTCGAAGGTGGTGGACAGCTGATCGGATTCCTCGACATCTTCACCGGTGGTGGTGTGTCGAGCCTGGGCATCTTTGCCCTCGGGATCCTTCCCTTTATCAACGCTTCCATCATCCTGCAGCTGCTCACTGCAGCCCTGCCGCAGCTCGAGGATCTACAGAAGAACGAAGGCGAAGCAGGACGGCGAAAGATCGCTCAGATCACGCGCTATGTGGCCCTTGGCTGGGGTCTTGTGCAGAGCGTTGTGTTTTCGCTAATCCTGCGTCAATACGCAACTGAGGGCTTGAGCGATCTGGTCTTCGTTGTGCAGACATCGCTGGCACTGGTGACCGGATCGATGGTGGTGATGTGGCTCAGTGAAGTGATCACCGAGCGGGGGATCGGCCAGGGTGCCTCCCTTGTGATCTTCCTGAACATCGTGGCCACGCTGCCGCAGACAGTGGGTGGAGCCGTGACCCAGGCGCAGACAGGTGATCGGGGCACCGTGCTCGACCTGATCAAGATCACGCTTGTCTTTCTGGCCACGATTGTCGGGATCGTGTTCGTGCAGGAAGCCTCCAGACGCCTGCCGATCGTGAGTGCGAAACGCCAGGTGGGTGGAACAGGCACCCTGCCCAATCGCCAGAGCTACCTACCGATGAAGCTGAATGCAGGTGGGGTGATGCCCATCATCTTCGCTTCGGCCATGCTGTTTCTTCCCGTCACGCTGGCCCAGTTCGCCAAGCAGGAGTGGTTATCGAGGGCTGTCGGTGCGATTCAGCCCGGTAACTGGCCGTACTACTTGCTCTACTTCGCTCTAATCCTGGCCTTTGCCTACTTCTACGCGTCACTCACCCTCAATCCAACCGACATTGCCAGCAACCTCAAGCGAGGGGGCGTAGCCATTCCTGGCGTGCGCCCGGGAACGGCCACAGCCAACTACATCTCCGGAGTACAAGCGCGCCTCACCTTGCTGGGCGGCCTGTTCCTAGGGGCCGTTGTGATCATCCCGTCGCTGATCGAAACCACCAGCCAGGTGAAGCTGGGAGGGCTCGGCTCAACGTCTCTCCTGATTCTGGTGGGCGTCGCAATCGACACCGCCAAGCAGGTTCAGACCTACGTGGTCTCTCAACGCTATGAGGGCCTCGTACGCCAGTAGATCAACAGCAAAGCGCAGTCAACCTTCCATTGGCTCGCAATCGTGCCAATCACACCCCATTGCCATCGAAGCCATGAAAAAACGTCTCCTCTTTCTCGGCCCACCAGGTGCCGGGAAAGGCACCCAGGCGGCCCGATTGTGTAGTCAGCATGGGATGAAGCACCTCTCGACCGGCGACCTGCTGCGGGCCGAGGTGGCAGCAGGAAGCGATCTCGGCAAAGAAGCCGAAGCCGTGATGAACCGCGGAGAACTGGTGAGTGATGCCCTGGTCCTGGCGATCGTGAAGGGGCAGCTCGGGGCACTGGGAGACGGGGGCTGGCTTCTGGATGGCTTCCCTCGCAATGTTGCTCAAGCTGAAGCCCTGGAACCGCTTCTGCAGGAGATCAGCCAGCCATTAGAAGCCGTTGTGCTGCTCGAACTCGACGACGCTGTCTTGATGGCACGCATGCTTGCCCGCGGTCGAGATGACGACAACGAAGAGGTCATCCGCCATCGTCTCGAGGTCTATCGCGAGCAAACAGCACCTCTGATTCACCATTACCGCCAACAAAACCTGTTGATTTCGGTGGAAGCGCAAGGCAGCATCGAATCGATCACTGAGCGGATCGAAGAAGCCTTGAGAAAGGGGTGACAACCGCCCTGTGGTAAGTTAGCTGTTTGGAATTTTGGAGAGCCACACCCCATGAAGGTGCGCGCCTCGGTCAAGAAAATGTGCGAAAAGTGCCGCGTGATTCGTCGTCACGGCCGGGTCATGGTGATCTGCACCAACCCAAAGCACAAGCAGCGCCAGGGTTGAGCCCTAGCTGCCGGTCAGCTGACCGCTGACCACCGCCTCAATTGCCACCGTTAGGTGGCGCCTGTCCCCCCTCGATTGTTTGCTCAGTGGCAAGGATTGCTGGTGTCGACATTCCCCGCGATAAGCGGGTTGAAGTCGCCCTCACCTACATCTACGGAATCGGTCCCACCCGGGCCCGCACCATCCTGTCCAAGACTGGTGTCAACCCCGACACCCGAGTCAAGGATCTGGAAGATGGCGATGTGCAAAAGCTGCGCGGAGCCACTGAAGCCTTCACCATCGAAGGTGACCTACGTCGTCAGGAGGGCATGGCCCTCAAGCGTCTGCAGGACATTGGTTGCCTGCGTGGTCGTCGGCACCGCATGAGCCTTCCAGTTCGCGGTCAACGCACCCGCACGAACGCCCGCACCCGTCGCGGCGCCCGCAAAACCGTGGCCGGCAAGAAGAAGTAAGGCGTGCCACATCGCCCTAAAGGCGAGCCAGCGTCAGCTTCGATCGTCCCCTTTTCACTGCCTTCAGGCCCCCGTTCATGGCCAAGACCGCTAAAAAATCTGGCCCCAAAAAGGCCAAGCGCAACGTCCCCAACGGCGTTGCCCACATTCAGAGCACGTTCAACAACACGATCGTCTCAATCACCGATACCACTGGAGAAGTGATCTCCTGGTCGTCCGCCGGTGCTAGCGGATTCAAAGGTGCACGCAAAGGCACCCCCTTTGCTGCTCAAACAGCTGCAGAGGCAGCCGCCCGGCGTGCGCTTGAGCAAGGCATGCGCCAGATTGAGGTGCTTGTCCGTGGTCCGGGCTCCGGCCGTGAAACCGCAATCCGTGCTCTCCAAGTCGCAGGACTGGAAATCACCCTGATTCGCGACGTCACGCCACTGCCCCACAACGGCTGCCGCCGCTCCAAGCGCCGTCGCGTCTAATTCGCAACGGCCCACTGGATTCTCTCCCTTAACCCCGCTTCAGATCGTGCTGCAATACCAGATCGACCGTATCGAGCATCAGATCGCTGATGATCGCGCCCAAACCGGCGTGTTCCTCATCGGTCCGCTGGAGCGCGGTCAAGCCACCACGTTGGGGAACTCCTTACGTCGTGTGCTCATGGGTGGCCTTGAAGGCAGTGCCGTGACCGCCGTGCGAATCGCCGGCGTCAATCACGAGTACGCCACTGTGCCAGGAGTGCGTGAAGACGTTCTCGACATCCTGCTCAACTGCAAGCAGGTGAGTGTCAATAGCCGCTCAGCTGAACTCGAAATCGGACGCCTGGTCGTCGCTGGTCCCTCTGAGGTCAAGGCGCGCGATCTGCAGTTTTCCTCTCAAGTGCAGGTGGTTGATCCCGACCGCACCATCGCCACGGTGAGCGACGGCCATAGCCTTGAGCTTGAGGTTCATGTCGAGCGCGGCATCGGTTATCGACCGGTTGATCGACACAGTGAAGACACCAGCGCCATTGATCTTCTTCAGATCGATGCTGTCTTCATGCCCGTGCATCGAGTGAATTTCACCATCGATGAAACGGCTGTTGCCGAGGGTGGCTCCGCTCGTGAACGCTTGCGCATGGAGGTGGTGACCGACGGCTCGATCACACCCGATGACGCCATCGCCGAGGCAGCGAATCAGCTGATTGAGCTCTTCCAGCCTCTTGCCACCGTCACGATGGTGGAAGAGCCCGGCCTGGAACCCGAGCCTTCGGCGGAAGCCCAGATTCCTCTTGAAGAGCTCAACCTTTCCGTTCGTGCCTACAACTGCCTGAAGCGCGCACAGGTCAATTCCGTCTCCGACCTGATGGGCTTCAGCTATGAGGACTTGCTGGAGATCAAGAACTTCGGTTCCAAGTCAGCCGATGAGGTGATCGAAGCCCTCGAGCGCATCGGCATCTCGATTCCCCAGAGCCGCACGAGCGCCTGATTTTTTCGTTCTTTACACCCCGCGTCTGCCAGAACCATGCGTCACCAATGTCGAGTTCCTCAGCTAGGCCGTCCGGCTGACCAACGCAAGGCCATGCTTCGCGGCCTGACGACCCAGTTGATCCGCGAAGGTCGTGTCACCACCACCAAAGCCCGTGCCAAGGCGCTGCGTGATGAAGCGGAGCGGATGATCACCCTGGCCAAGGACGGCAGCTTGGCCGCCCGGCGCCGGGCTATCGGCTACATCTACGACAAGCAGCTGGTTCACACGCTGTTTGACAAAGCTCAAGACCGCTACGGCGATCGCAAAGGTGGCTACACCCGCATCACACGCACGGTGCCCCGTCGTGGAGACAACGCCGAAATGGCCATTATTGAATTGGTCTGATCGGGCCTGAGTCCTGATCAGCATGGAGCCCTCGTCTGCTGCTGAGGAGCCGTCACTTCGACGGATTGCCCTCAGCCTGCAGTACGAGGGTTCCTCATTTTGTGGGTGGCAGCGACAACGGCAGGGCAAAAGCGTGCAGGCCGTTTTGGAAGATGCCATCGGCCAATTAGACCCCCATCGTCCCGTGCAGACGTTTGCCGCCGGGCGCACCGACGCCGGCGTTCACGCAGCCGGGCAAGTGGTGCATTTTGACTGTTGCGGCCCAATTCCAGCCTGGCGTTGGGCACCAGCTCTGAATGGTCGTTTACCAGGAAGCATCCGGGTACGCGAGGCAGTGGAACGGCCTCTTTCCTGGCATGCCTGTTATTCAGCCACGTATAGGCGCTACCGCTACACCGTCTACAACGGCCGACGGCCAAATCTGTTCCTGGCCCCGTGGAGCTGGCATCGCTATCAGAGGAAGCTGAACGATGGCTTAATGACCGAGGCGCTCGAGGGCCTGGTGGGACTCCATGATTTCAGCGCCTTCATGCGCGCCGGCAGCCGACGAGCCCATGCACGCACCACCATTCAGGAGGTGAGCCTGGAGCGCCAAGGGGACCTCGTGAACGTCGAGATCCAGGCCAGTGGATTTCTCTACGGCATGGTGCGCCTGCTCATGGGGCAACTCGTGGCCTTAGGCGAGCAGCGGCTCACCTTGGAGACCTTCGAAAGGCGCTGGCGAGAGCGGCGGCGCAGTGAAGTGAAGAATGCCGCCCCTGCGCAAGGTCTCTGCCTTCTTCGAGCCGGTTATGGGGAGTCCATCTTTACGAAAGGCGGGTGGTACGATTGCCAGCCGCGGTATTTTCTGGCATCGCAGGATCCCCCGCCGGATCCGCCAGCGTTGCCGAAAACAGACTGACGCCATGCCGGAGCAGTCATGCGCCGGCCAGATCGGCCCGCTCCGCTCCCTCCAGAGTCTTATTTCCCACCAGGGTGAGACCCACGACGAGGTAAGCTCAACCATTGAGCTTTGATCAGGACGCACTCTGCGTCCGATCCTTTTTGCCCAGCTCCGCCAGCTCAGGTGGGGCATACCCGAACCGGCATGCCGGCGCGATGAACAAGACATCCGTTCCCTCAATCGATTCAATCGAACGCCAGTGGTATCTGGTGGACGCTGAGAATCAGACCCTTGGCCGTTTGGCCACTGAGGTCGCTTCCGTGTTGCGTGGCAAGAACAAGGCCAGCTTCACCCCCCACCTCGACACCGGCGATTTCGTCATCGTGGTGAACGCTGACAAGATTCGCGTCAGCGGCAACAAGCCCCAGCAAAAGCTGTACCGCCGCCATTCCGGTCGCCCGGGCGGAATGAAGGTGGAAACCTTCGAGCATCTGCAGGAGCGTCTGCCCGAGCGGATCGTGGAAAAAGCCATCAAAGGCATGCTTCCTCATAACGCCCTAGGACGCCAGCTGTTCCGCAAGCTCAAGGTCTACAAGGGCAGCGAGCATCCTCATGCCGCCCAGCAGCCCCAGCCCCTCCAGCTCGATCCCGCCGCTTCCGCCGCTTCCACCAAATGAGCACCAACAATTCTGTCGTCTACTGGGGCACTGGTCGCCGTAAGACCTCTGTCGCACGTGTTCGCCTTGTGCCGGGCAATGGCACGATCACCATCAACGGGCGCCCTGGTGACAATTACCTGAACTACAACCCCGCCTACATCGCAGCTGTCAAAGCTCCTCTTCAGACTCTGGGCCTGATTACCGAGTACGACGTCCTGGTCAATGTGCGTGGTGGCGGTCTCACCGGCCAGGCGGATGCCATCAAGCAGGGCGCAGCCCGTGCTCTTTGTGAGCTGTCTGCCGACAACCGCAAGCCCTTGAAAACCGAAGGCCACCTCAGCCGCGACCCCCGCGCCAAGGAACGCCGCAAGTACGGCCTCAAGAAAGCCCGCAAAGCTCCTCAGTTCTCCAAGCGCTGATCTTCTGTCATGCCTAAGCCCGACATTCACCCCACCTGGTATCCCGATGCCAAGGTCATTTGCAACGGAGAGGTGGTGATGACCACCGGCTCCACCCAGCCCGAGATCCATGTCGACGTCTGGAGCGGGAACCACCCCTTCTTCACCGGCACCCAGAAGATCCTCGACACCGAGGGACGGGTGGACCGTTTCATGCGCAAGTACGGCATGGGCGGTGCAGGTGAAGCCGCAGGCGAGAAGAAAGCCGCCAAGAGCGACGCTGCAAAAACCGAAGCCTGAAATTGCTCCAAGCAACGGTCTGACTCCCTTTTCTGACCCTCTTGCCCCCAGTCGCGGAGACCTCTCTGCGACTGGGGTTGTTTTTTGATCACTGCGTGCCGAAGGGGATGGAGATCGCAACCCTGATCAGCCGGCTGGAAGCAGCCACGACGAGTTTTCACACTCTGGAACGGCAACTGGCTGATCCAGACGTCGCCTCCGATCCCAAACGACTCCAGGCGATTGCCCGCGAACGCTCCAGATTGGAACCCCTCGTGCAGGACTACCAGAGCCTGCAGCAGGTGGACGAAGAGCTCCAACAGGCAGAAGCGTTGCTGAGAGAAAGCCGAGGGGATGAGGCCATGGAGGAGCTGGTCCGACAGGAGGTCCAGGAACTGACGCTGACGCAAGACGCCCTCGTTCGGAAGGTGACACTGGCACTGCTCCCTAGTGATCCCCGCGACGAACGCAGCGTCATGCTTGAGATCAGAGCCGGAGCCGGAGGTGATGAAGCCTGCCTTTGGGCCGGTCATCTGGCGCGCATGTATGAACGCTATGGCAGCCGCCAGGGATGGAACGTGCAGCCTGTCAGCGCCAGTGCGGCGGATCTAGGTGGTTATCGCGAACTGATTCTCTCCGTGAAGGGCGACGCGGTGTTCAGCCAATTGAAATTTGAAGCGGGCGTGCACCGCGTGCAGAGGGTACCGGCCACCGAATCCCAGGGCCGTGTTCACACCTCAACGGCCACCGTGGCCGTAATGCCAGAAGCGGACCCTGTTGAGGTCCAGATCGATCCCACTGATCTGGAGATCAGCACCGCCCGATCCGGTGGCGCAGGTGGCCAGAACGTCAACAAGGTGGAAACAGCCGTAGACCTGCTGCACAAACCCAGCGGCATCCGTGTGTTCTGTACCCAGGAGCGCTCTCAACTGCAAAACCGCGAGCGTGCCTTGGAGATTCTGCGCGCCAAGCTTTATGAAAGGCAGCTGGCGGAAGCCAACGCCAAGGAAAGTTCAGCCCGTCGCGCCCAGGTCGGCACTGGTGACCGCAGTGAGAAGATCCGCACTTACAACGCCAAGGACAATCGGGTGACCGATCACCGACTCGGCCGCAACTTCAGCCTTGACCCCGTACTCGAGGGGCAAATGGAAGACGTGATTGGAGCCTGTATCGCCGAGGAACAGCGGGCAAAGCTCGAATCGCTCAGCGACGATGTCGACTGAGTCAGCCGTCGACTGAGGCAGCCACGGTCATGCCCCAATCATATATTTGGCCCAGTCGGCCCGTTGGCCTGAATCAATCTGGCGTCTGGCTTCAAAGCTGAGGTGCCCCATGGGTCGATGCGGCTTGCGCCGCAGCGGCATGTTGGCCTCCTGTGGGGTGCGGTTGCCCTTGCGAACATTGCAGCGAAGGCAGGCAGTGGTCACGTTCTCCCAGAGGTCACCACCGCCGCGGCTGCGCGGCAGCACGTGGTCAATCGAGAGCTGACCACCTCGACAACCGCAGTACTGACAACAGTGATTGTCGCGGTGGAAGAGGTTCCGTCGAGTGAGAGCGAGCTGGCGGAAGGGCACATGCACGTACTGGCGGAGACGGATCACCGTTGGCACATGGAAATCTCCGCGGAGGCAATGGTTGGGGTCATGCTCGAGCCCCTCTGCCTTGCCCTTCAACATCATCACCGTGGCACGGCGCCAGGTGGTGATATTTAGCGGTTCATAGGACGCATTGAGAACGAGAACCTGGACCATGCCAGCCCGCTGATTCCAAGGCATGCTACGGGCAATCCACGGATTGTTCCGTGCCCAGCGCGACCTTCGCTCCATGCGTGATCTGATCAGCAGCGGTCAGGAGGCATCAGGCCTGAATGACCAGAGGCAGCTGGACCCGCGACAGCGAGCCTGGCTGGAGGTCTCCCCGGCTGCGATCGAGAGCAACGTGCGGGCGCTGCGGCGACTGCTTGCGCCCAAATGTGCGCTGATGGCCGTGGTGAAGGCGGACGGCTACGGCCATGGGGCCTCCACCGTGGCCAGAGCTGCGGTGAAGGGAGGTGCGGAGCAGTTCGGAGTGGCCACACTTCAGGAGGGCATCGAGCTGCGTCGAGCAGGGCTTGATCAACCCATCCTGGTGTTGGGCAATCTTCATCAGGCTGACGAGCTGAGGGCCTGCCTGCACTGGCAATTGATGCCCACCCTGAGCAACATGCGAGAAGCCCTGCTCTGCCAGAACCTCGCCGATGGCAGTGGTCGTCGCTTCCCCGTGCAACTCAAGCTCGATACGGGCATGAGCAGGCTGGGCTGTGACTGGGAGGATGCACCCCGTCTGACCGAGACGATCACCCAGCTAGACCAGCTGAAACTGAGCGGCATCTATAGCCACCTGGCCATGGCCGATGGTGGCAGCGATGGAGAGGGAGATCGGGTCACCCGCCTGCAGCAACAACGTTTCGAGCAGGTGCTTCGGGCCCTGCCTACGTCAGGCGCCTTGCGTCATCTCGCCAATTCAGCTGGCACCCTGCGCGATCCGAGCCTGCATCACGATCTAGTACGCGTCGGTCTGGCCCTCTACGGCCACAGTCCCAGCGACCATTTTGAGTCAGTCGTGTCTCTTGAGCCGGCGATGGGAGTGAAAGCGCGCGTCACCTTGATCCGGGATGTTCAAGCAGGAGTTGGGGTGAGCTACGGGCATCGTTTCGTCACGGCAAGACCGAGCCGATTGGCCGTGGTGGGCATTGGGTACGCCGATGGGGTGAGTCGTTGCCTGTCTGGGAAGATCACCGCCCTGTACAACGGCAAGCCCTTGCCCCAAGTTGGGGCTATCACCATGGATCAACTGATCCTTGATGCCACCGATCAACCCAATCTGGAGGCCGGTGATGTGGTGACCCTGCTCGGTCGCGATGGTGATCAGTGCATCAGCCCCAGACTCTGGAGCAGCCTCAGCGATTCGATCCCCTGGGAAGTGCTGTGCAGCTTCAAGCATCGCCTGCCCAGGGTGACGGTCTGAGCGCAGGCCCTGTTTGGCCCAAGCCGCTGCCGAGAATGGGCCACTGCTTGGTAAGGTGTGCAGGCCGCTGGAGAGGTGGCTGAGTGGTTGAAAGCGGCTCCCTGCTAAGGAGTTACAGGAGGCAACTTCTGTCGAGGGTTCGAATCCCTCCCTCTCCGTTGCACTGAGGGTTGTGGAGGTCATCCGACCTCCAAATCCGTTGATGCCTTTCTCTCAGATCTGGCGCATCGTCACTGTCCAAACGTGTGGTGCCCCTGTCCCTCTGTTCCCTCTCGGGGATTCTCCCAATCCCGCAGATCGTTGTTCCAGTCTCCATCCCGCAAGCGTTTCAAGACTCTCTGCCGCGAGCAGGGATTGCAGTCGCGACAGGTTCTCGACCAGCTCGTTGACCTCTACGTGGCCAGCCAAGGTGCCGTGCTTCATGGGCCCGGACACTCGATTCCGCCATCCCCGGTTCCTCTGCCAGAGGAAACCACAAGCGAGCTGATCGAACGCATTGAGCGGCTCGAATGCGATGACCGGGAATTCGTGCATGCCTTTGAGGTGCTCATTCACCGGGTGGAAGCTCTTGAGAGCCGGATTGGGCCACCGAGCGACGAACCCAAACACAAGCCCAAGCCTTGAGATGAAGAAGGGGTGGTCGCAACCACCCCTTGCCCTTGAGACCTCTTTTTGCGATCCGAGGGTGGCGGTCTCCTTGGGGATCTCTTTGTTCTAATCAACGTGCAGGTGCCTCCGCATGAGTGAGAGCACCTGTTCGGATGGCTTGGCTCGGCAAACGAGAGCAACGGTTGCTCAACCCTGAAACGCAGCCAGCTGTTGGGCCAGCTCCGGAAGGAGACCTTCATCACGGGCGCAATCAGCACCTTGGGTGAACACAACCAACAATGTGGGGGCACCTTCTGGAGGGATCCACCAAGCAGCATCATGGCGGGCCTGACTCATCCAACCGGCCTTACTCCACAAGCAACTGCCTTCTGGCAGCCCTGCCCCCAAAAAGCCATCCACCTGATTCTCAGGGTCACGAGACCGCTCCTGCAAGTCGAGAGAGCGCAGCAGCAGATCGCGCAGACGCTTACAAGCCGGAGGGGACAACACTGCATCGGTCATCACCGCCTCAAGCATTCTGGCGGTGACTGATGTGCTGAGGGCATTGCGATTATCGAGGGTCGGACCGTAAAAATCACGGTCCCGGCCGTAGGGTCCGTCGCCCCAAGTTTTCTGACAACAATTGACGTGTTCCAGTTCCGGCCAGCCGAGCTTCAGCAACCAGTCATTCACCAACCGGCGCTGATGTTGCCAGAGCCTCCAGGCCTCCCCATGCAGGGATGGACCACTGGTCGTGCCAGTGAGCAGATCCACCAGCAGTCCTGTGGCGTCATTGCTTGAGTCAGCAATCATGTCGCGCATCGCTCGGCGCAACTCCGGCTCTTCTGGCAACAGATCCTGCTGAAGCCAGGCCTCAACGGCCACGGCGTAAACCAGTTTGACCACACTGGCGGGATAGATCAGTCGTTGCTCTCCCCACGCAGCCCCGGAGCCACTCCCAGAACTCGGATCCGATCGGTCGTAACGCACCCAGGTCAGAGAAAGGTGCTCCAGCAGGTCATCACACCCATGGGATGCCAAGCGCTTGAGCTGAGCCGCCAGGTACTCCTGCATGACCTGGTCGGGACGGTAGAACGCCATGGCACTGGCATCTGACAATGCCGACCCTAGGCACCCTTCTGGCTCCTGAACTTCTCCATCCCGGAAGTCTGTGGGTCCTCGACTCCGGCGTGAACGGCTATGCCCGTTTTGCCGGGTCAAACCTGACGACTCAAGCTGCAGCAGGCCGATGCTTCCAGGTCCTCAACTGGCCATGTCACGGTCGGGTGCGAGTGCGTCTTTGCGAAGACGGCTATCCCTGCTGGCTGGCAGTGGTCGACCTGATGGGGCAGGCCAAAGCCACCCCTGATTGGCGCCCGATTCTTTTCGACACTCCCACCATCGCAGCCCGACTTCCCGCAGTTCTGGACTGGGTCGCCATCGCTGCCGAGAGACACAACAGCTACCTCTGGGGGGGAACCCTGGGCCCAGACCTGGACTGTTCGGGGCTGGTGCAGAGCGCTTTCGCGAGCCAGGGAATCTGGTTGCCACGCGACGCTTATCAGCAAGAGCGCTTCTGCACCCCCATTGCCGTACAACCTGGACAAAGCCACCTCCTTCGTCCAGGGGATTTGCTCTTCTTTGGCACAGCCAAGCGCTGCACCCATGTGGGCATCCATCAGGAGAGCGGGCGCTACTGGCACAGCTCCGGGCGGGACCACGGTAGAAACGGCATCGGCAGAGACAGCATCGACCCCCGTGACGAACACCCCGTGGCCTCTCACTACCGCAACGAGCTAAGAGGTGCAGGCCGAGTGGAACGCTGCCATGACGGCAGCACGCTGCCATAGCGAACACACAGCAAGATGGTTGGCAGGACAAGCCGACGCACGATGGATCCGCTCTCCCTGATTGCAAGCAGCCTTCTCGCCCAGTCGAGCTTTAGCCCCCCAGGCAGGTCTGCCCAGGGCATCGATCTGGCTGGAAAGTACCTCCCTGGTGGCTTCCCAGCCCAGGGGCTCCCACCGGCTGGATATCCACCGACTGGCTATCCAGCTCAGAGCTATCCAACCAGTGGATTCGCTGCCAGCGGCCACTTTCTGCAGCACAGCCAGCCGATCCAGCAGTTGACTCTGGTGAGAACCATCTTTCAGGGGGATTGTCCTGGGGAAAGCGTGAATCCCGTCAAGGGAATCAGCTTCCTGGCCTCCACCCCCCCGGCAAGCAAGCAGCGGATCGTCATCCGCAACCGCCGCACCGGGGGATACACCGATCGTGAATACGACGGTGGTCGCAGCAAGTCAGAGCGCTTTTGGATCAGCCTCGGCACCAAACAGCATGGCAGCTTCCTCTCAGTGCAACCCGGAGCGAACCAGTTCAGTTGGAGAGTGACTCGGGCAGCCAACGCAGCCCTCCCCAAAGAGGGTGCCGCGACGCTCTATGTGACGACTGAAGACCGCATGAGATATCGCGATTTCCGTTCAATCAATGAAGACGCCTATTGCCCAGGGGAGAAATACTCCAGTTCACGCACACCACTCAGTCAATGCAACCACGGGTACTACAAAGTTGAACGGGAAGGGGTTTGCCCTAACGGCACGAAGAGGATGCTGGGCACGCAAACCATCTACCGGCGCAATCGCACTTGGTGAGAGCCTCCGATGCGTGCTTGAGCTCTGCCCCGTGGGCCTAGGTTGCTGTGAATGATCCAACAATGGGATGGCCACCACCCCTGCGACCACACTCAATCTCTCTGTGGTGGTGCCTCTCTACAACGAGGAGGAGAGTCTGCCGGAACTGGTGGAACAGCTTCTGAAGGCTCTGCACCCAACCGGCGAAAGCTTTGAACTAGTGCTGGTGAACGATGGCTCCAGCGATCGAACTGCTGAGGTGCTTGAACGCCTCAGTGCTGAGGTGCCCGAGCTCGTCGGCGTGCTTCTCCGCAAGAACTATGGACAGACAGCCGCCATGGCGGCTGGTTTTGACGTCGCCCGCGGCGAGGTCATCGTCAGCCTCGATGGCGATCTACAAAACGACCCTGCCGACATTCCCAAGTTGCTGGCCACCTTGCGTGAGGGCTACGACCTCGTGAGCGGCTGGCGCCATCAGCGCCAGGATGCAGCCCTGCAGCGGAAGCTTCCATCCAAGATCGCCAACCGGCTCATTGGTCGGGTGACGGGTGTGCGACTCCACGACTACGGCTGTTCGCTCAAGGCCTACCGACGTGAAGTGCTCTCCGATATGCGTCTGTATGGAGAGCTTCATCGTTTTCTACCTGCACTGGCCTTCATCGAAGGCGCCAGGATTACGGAGGTGAAGGTCAATCACCGTGCCCGTCAGTACGGAAGCAGCAAATACGGCATCGACCGCACATTCCGCGTGCTGATGGACCTCCTCACCGTTTGGTTCATGAAGCGATTCCTGACACGGCCGATGTACGTGTTTGGCTTTGCTGGTCTGGTCGCGATTGCCACAAGCCTGATCGCCAGCACCTATCTGCTCGTGATCAAGCTGATGGGAGCTGACATTGGCCATCGTCCACTGATGACCCTGGCAGTCGTTCTCGGCTTGGCCGGAATCCAACTGTTCTGCTTCGGACTGCTAGCGGAGCTGTTGATCCGCACCTATCACGAAAGTCAGGATCGGCCGATTTACCGCATCCGCGAAACATTGCGAGGTGCCGGGGGCAACTAAGCCAGCCTCCGGCCCCATGAACGAATGAATTGAGCGCGGCTGGAGTGCGAGAGCACTGCAACTGCGCTGAAATCGAGTGGTATCGCGTGACATCGACCACAAGCTGAGAAGCACAGCTTGAGCCACCCCGACTGAATGGCTCTTGATCGGACCAATGGAGGCCTCAGCCCTTCGAGATTGACCTAGCTGGTCTTTGAAGCATTGCGAGGAGGAGAGACAGGTGCAGAGGGGCGCACACGGGTGGCACCACGTTGATCAGCCAAGGCCGCAGCAGCTGCCTCCATGACACGACTGTCTGAATCCCTGAGGCCTCGCCTTAACAACGGGAGCATGGACTGATTACCCCAGCGACCCGCAAGGGTCACAGCCTCAAGGCGCTCATCAGGCCCACCATTCATCGCCTTGCGCAGACGTTGCTGCAATGCAAGGGACTCTCTTGTGGACCTTGGTGAATGCCACTCCAGCTCAGCTGATGACGATGCAGCCTCGGCCTCGGCCACTGCCGCCTGAACAAGCTCGACTTGAGCGCGGTTGAGGGCAGCAACTCCAGACACATCTGTGCTGCGCAGAAAGGGTCTGCTCGGACGCCTCCCGAGGGAGTAGAGAACCAAAGCAAGAATGAAGGCAGCGCCACCAACGAAGAACTGAGACATCGCAACAAACGGGGAGCGGACAACCCCGACCAACGTGAAACGGGGATTGAACTTTTATGTCGCCGGGAAAGCCTCAGGGAGGCCCATTGACTCTAGGACTCTAAAATCGTATCGATGCTTTGGGCCTGATCATGACTGGAGACTTTGCAGCAGCGTGGCTGCCTGTGGTGTTCGTGCCAATCATCGGAATTGTTTTCCCAGCTGTTTTCATCGTCCTCGTCGGTCGCGTTATTACCGCAGCCGAATAAGGACAACTTGCCACAAGTGCCCTTACCAGCCATCAATCTCCAATGACCGTCACCCCCGCTGCCGATCCTTGCGTCGGCGACCTTTCAACACCTGTCAACAGCGGCTACTTCATCAAGTGGCTTATCAATAACCTGCCGCTTTACCGCCAAGGAATTACTCCCAATTTCCGTGGAATCGAAACGGGCGCAGCCTTCGGCTATTTGCTGTATGGCCCCTACACAATTTGCGGCCCCCTTCGCAATACCGACTACGCACAAACAGCCGGCCTCCTTGCTGCCATTGGTGCTGTTCACCTGCTTACCCTGCTGTTTCTTCTCTACAACCAGCCAGGAAAGCATCCCAACATTCCTCCTTCAGATGTCACGGTAGAGAATCCTCCTGCCGACCTTTTCACCAGAAATGGTTGGGCTGAATTCACCAGTGGATTCTGGCTTGGCGGATGTGGCGGCGCAGTCTTCGCTTGGCTGCTGTGCGACACCCTGCATGTCCAAGATTTGGTGAAAATTGCAGCTGGCGTTTGGAGCGTCGGCTGAATCAGCCAACAAGAGGGGCAGAGCGTCCCTACGATTTGAGCAATCAATCAAACAAAAGCCTGGGGCATTCTTTTGCTCCAGGCTTTTTCTTTGCAAGTATCCAATCAATTCAATCAACCAAGCCCGCCAAAACACGCAGACTGATCAATAACAACCGTCAAGACATCTCCAACTAAATCCAGCCAAGCCGTCTCGGAAACCCTCTCCATCCACACAGCTGCTCTGGCAGGATCTGGTCTTGTTTCTACCCTTTGCCGGTCAACTTGAGATCCGTCTCCCAACCATTTCTCAAGAGACCTGTCCTGACGGTGGTGTGCACGCTGCTTGTGCTGCTCACTGGTCTGGTATCACTCGTCGGTCTTGGCCTGGAAGATCTGCCCGAACTCGCTCCCACCCAGGTGAGCGTGAGAGCGAGGTTTCCATCTGCCGCTCCAGAAGTTGTTGAACAGAGCGTCACCACCGTTCTGGAACAGCAGCTCAACGGTCTCGATGGACTCGACAGCATCCAGTCCACCAGCAGCCAAGGTCAGGCACGGATCAGCTTGCGCTTCAAAGAGGGCGATCCACAGCTCAACGCGATCAAAGTCCAAAACGAAGTCAATCTGGCGATGCGACGTTTACCTCAGGCGGTGACACGCCAGGGGCTGAGCGTGAACAGGTCCTCCAATGATCTACTGATGATCATTGGATTTAGCCACCCAGGCGATCAGTACGTCTCCACATTTCTACCCGGTTGGATTGAGAAATCCCTGCGTGAGTCGCTGCGCACGCTTCCTGGTATTGGAGAAGTGCGCGTGTTCGGGAGTAGCGAACTGGCCTATCGCCTCTGGCTTGATCCCCAGAAACTCGAGCAGGCCAATCTCACCGTGACCGACGTGAGTCGAGCTCTAGCGGAGCAAAACGTTCTGGCGGCCATTGGATCAATCGGCAGTGCACCGGCTCCAGCCGGTCAGCTGCTGTCTCTTCCCGTGGATGCCGATGGGCGACTGCGCAGCCAGTGGGAACTCGAAGAGATGGTGATTCAGAGATTGCCGAATGGGGGGCTGATGCGTCTCCGTGATGTCGGACGGGTCGCTCTGGGACAACGCAGCTATGGACGAGCGGCCATGAACCTCCAGGGAGAGCGTTCGATCGCCGTTGGCATCTGGCAACGTGATGGTGCCAATGCCTTGAAGCTCAGTCGCGCCATCCAGACGACTCTCGAACGCCTGGAAAAAGGGTTCCCACCAGGGATCACGATGCAGATGATCGTGGATCGAGCCGACACGATTCAGGCCAATCTTGACCGCACAATTGGGACCCTCCGGGATGCAGTGATCCTGGTGTTGATCGTGCTGGTGCTGTTTCTCGGGCGATGGCGTCTGGCCATGGTCCCAGGGATCACCGTACCGATCTCCTTGGTGGGCAGCATTCTTCTGGTTCGACTAAGCGGGTCCAACATCAACAGCCTGATCTTGTTTGGCTTGGTTCTGGCCACAGGGATCGTGGTCGATGACGCGATCGTCGTGAGTGAAGAGATCGCCGATCGCATTGAGAAGGGCGATCCACCGCTCGAGGCAGCGGAACAAGCGATGGAGGAATTATCCGGGGCGGTTGTGGCCACATCGCTGGTGCTAGCCGCAGTGTTTGTCCCGGTTTTGCTCATACCTGGTTCAATCGGACGGCTTTATCAGCCAATCGCCATTGCCATCACCGGGGCGATCCTGTTCTCAACCCTGAACGCTCTGACCTTCACGCCGATGGCCTCGGCACGGGTGCTCAGTCCTGGAGGCGGACGACTCCCAGAGCCGATCCGAAGCGTGAGCAATCGTCTGCGCACCTGGATGCAGAAGACCGAATTGCACTATTCCAGGAATCTTCGTCGCGTACTGACTCAGCCCCAGGTGATGGGGGTGGTGCTGCTCGTTTGCTTAGTGATCACAGCGATCGGGTTAACAACGATGCCTACGGCATTCATCCCGAATGAAGATCAAGGCCAGATTCGCGGTTATTTCACCCTGCCTGAGGGAGCAAGTCTGGAACGCAGTGTTTCCACAATGAACGAAATCCGAGCAGTGATTAGTAAAGAACCCTTGATTCGTTCAGGCAATTTCTATGCCGGAAGTTCCTTTGGCCAGAGTGGTGAAGACAAAGGCTCCTTTTTCCTAAGGCTGCGATCACTGGAGCAGAGGCGTGGTTCGAGCCAAAGCGATCAGGCCATCAAAAGACGGCTGCAATCAAGCCTGAATCAGAGCATCAAAGCGGCCAGGGTGGTGCTGTTCACACCACCAACGGTGGGAGGGTTCAGCGGAGATTCAGCACTGACGGTTCAATTGCTGGATCGCAGCGGAGGACAACTGAGCCTCTCCCAATTCGAACAAGTTGCTGATCAGTTCATCCGCATCGCAAGAGACAGTGGAAAGTTTGAGCGCGTCGGTACCCGTTTTGATGCGAGCTCCTCCCGCTGGATACTCGAACTGGATCGGGACCAGATGGCGGCACTCAATCTTCCTTACAGAGAAACATTGAATGCGATCGGTACTGCCATCGGAGGGCGGTACCTCGACGATACGTTTGCCGATGGGGAAATCCGCAGCATTTGGCTGCAACTGGAAGGCCAAGACCGCCGTAGCCCTGAAGACATCCTGTCTCTGATGCTGCGCACGAATGACGGAAAGCTGATCAGCGCATCAAACGTTGCATCATTGAGACTCGGCGAAGCGACTGCCTCGATCGATCACTTCGCCTTGAATCGATCCATCTCTGTGAGTGCAGTTCCGGCCCGAGGAATCAGCAGTGGTCAGGCGATCACCCTGCTCGAAGAAGCAGGCGAACAGCTCGGCGCCGGCAACATTGGGCTGGCCTTCACGGGGCTGGCAGCAGAGGAGCGGAATGCCGAGGGGGTGACATGGGCCTTCTTCGGCCTCGGTGTGTTGGTGGTCTATCTGCTTCTCGCGGGCCTGTACGAAAGTTTTCTTGATCCACTGGTGATTTTGCTCACGGTGCCGATCGCTTTGATGGGGGCCCTAGCCGGCCTCAGTGTGCGAGGCCTGCCTTTGGATGTATTCGCACAGATGGGGCTGCTGGTGCTGATCAGCCTTGCAGCCAAAAACGGCATCCTGATCGTTGAATTTGCCAATCAGAGGCTGCGCTCGGGACTGCCCCTCCTTGAAGCGATCACTGATGCCGCAGAGGAACGCATGCGTCCAATCCTGCTGACCGCCATCACCTCTCTTGCTGGCTTTGTGCCTTTGCTTCTGGCCAGCGGCAGTGGATCCGCCAGTCGTATCAGTATCGGTACGGTTGTCTTCAGTGGCTTGCTGGTGTCCACGCTGCTCTCGCTGTTTGTGGTGCCGTCGATGTATCTGCTCCTAAAGCAACGGGATGGCTTGGACTTTCAGGGCTGGAATAGAGGAACAGGGAAAAGCTCTTGACGAGTGGTATTGCTTCAAACCAGCCATTCCAGGCCAAAACCATGTGCACCTCCAAGCTGGATCGGCAGGCATCGGCAATCGCCTGAACCACCAGCGAGAGCAGCTGCCAAGGCTGCTGCGAAGTGTTTCGCAGGCATGGAGACCACAGAATGGTGATGCCCGCTGGGGGAGCAGCCCATGTTCCTGCTCATGGAGGTGCGTTGCAGGGGGCGTCCACTCATGCCATCGGCCTGTATGGGCAAGACGACAAACCAGCGAGGCCAGGACCTCTAAGACAATCCAACAAGCAACTGACATCGCTTGGGAATGGAAGGCTCGTTCCACAACCAAGCGATCCATCGCCACTCCAATCAACCTGGTGATCAGCAAAAGCAGCTTGTATGAGTCAGACCGAGACCAAAAAGATTCGACGTATCACGACCAAGCCGAATAGATTCACGGGCCGTGTCCATAGCGGCACCAGTATTGAGGCGAGAACCGCTTGACGACCACTAGCTCGCATCCATCGATATCGGCAGCTCCAAGGCGGATCGACTTCGATCTCAACCCCTTCATGGCGAGCGATGACCGCATTGCCCTCTGGCAAATTTTTAGCACCGTGGCACCAATCATCGCGGTAGCCATGGCACTTGGGTCCGTCACCGAGTCTTTCAACATGCAGGCATTGGTGCTGACACCAGCGCTTGTGATCCTTCTGGTTCTGCTATTGAGCAGAAGCTTTTCGCTCATGCATGACTGCGGTCATCAGAGCTTGTTTCGATCTAAACAAGCCAACCGCATCGCTGCCTTTGGCCTGAGCCTGATTCACGGCATGCCACAACATCCCTGGTCACGAGGACACGCGTTTCACCACCAACACAATGGCAATTGGGATCGCTACCGCGGCCCATCGGCACTGATCACACGCCAAGAATACGAAGGAAAATCAAACCGAGCCAAATTCATCTACAGAATTCTCCGCCACCCTCTACTGCTATTTCCTGGTGGATTTTTCTATCTCATCATCAAACCAAGGATGGCACTTCTTCTCGGCTTTGCCGAGTTTGTGCTTCATTCAATCAAAAGCGTCTATGCGATGGCAAGAGGCGGCAGGTGGCTCTCCCCTACTCAAATCATTAGGAATCATCAATCAAGCTTTTTCTATACGCGCGGGGAGGTAGTCGATACGATTGCAAATACAATATGCGTTGCACTTCTCTGGTGGTGGATCGGCAGCAGCATTGGCCATTGGCACTTTTGGGCTCTCTATGCCCCTGTGATGGCATGCAGCGCAGCACTGATGATTGCTGTATTCTTCATCCAGCATAATTTCCCCGGTTCATACACCAGTGGAGAAGAAAACTGGAGCTATTTCAAGGGCGCAATTGAAGGCTCTTCTTTTCTCCAACTCCCTGCTGTCTTGAATTGGTTCACTGCTGACATTGCCTACCATCATATTCACCACCTCTCTGAGCGGATACCGAACTATCGATTAAAGCAGTGCCATCTGGCCAACCTTCATTTATTGGACAACATCCGGTACCTGCACCTAGAAGAGATTGGAACGTGTTTTTCATTGATCCTTTGGGATCGCAACCAACTCGAACTCACTTCACCAACACAATGAACAGAGCCAGTTGGGTCATTCCTGTTGGCTAAGGGTTAAGGGTCAGCGTCAACATGACGAGGCTCGATCATCAGCCAAAGGACTGCAGGCTGATGACATTCTTGTCATCAGCCTTTCAAGCGTGGCTGAGTGAATGCATCGCAGTTCATGGCTGAACAATCAACAGAATGCAGTGGTCAAGTCGGATCCAACCGTGATTGCATGCCTTCAACGCCTTGATGGACAGCCGAGCACTCAGGGCCTGAGAGCAGAGCAGCAACCCTCCCCGAGTGAACAAGCCAATCCAAGGCAGACATTGAGCATTTCCGCACGAGTCTCAGCGAAGAGAACGATGGCAGCGACAAGGAAAAGCTGCCCAGATGGACTGCAGGAGACCAGCCCTGAACTGCCGATGCAGACGCACAGACAGAACTGAGGGTGCGATCGAGGCTGCAGCTGATTCAGAAAGCTTCACCAGTGTCCGACGTCCGACGCACCAAGCAAGGGGAACCAGACAGGCCAACTTGAAGCCTTGTCGAATCAGTGCTTACAGGTTGAGCGCCAACCAACCAGACAGAGAAGTCACAGAGATGTCAATGAAAAACCCCGCCCGGAAAACCGGACGGGGCCAAGGAACGACTCTTGAAGAATCGAGCAGGTGGCTAACGAGTTAGCCGAACTTGCCAGATGTTGAGGCGATCAGGAATGCTGCGTACGTGAGTACGTAGCCAACAGTGAAGTGGGAGAGTCCCACAACACGGGCCTGAACGATGGACAGAGCGACAGGTTTGTCGCGCCAGCCCATCATGTTGGCGATGGGGCTGCGCTGATGAGCCCAGACGATGGTCTCAATCAGCTCCTGCCAGTAACCACGCCAGGAGATCAGGAACATGAAGCCTGTCGCCCACACAAGGTGACCGAACAGGAACATCCAAGACCACACAGCGAGGTTGTTGCTGCCGAAGGGGTTGTAACCGTTGATCAGCTGTGAGCTGTTCAGCCACAGATAATCGCGGAACCAGCCCATCAGATAAGTGCTGGACTCATTGAACTGAGCAACGTTGCCCTGCCAAATGGCGAGGTGCTTCCAATGCCAGTAGAAGGTGAGCCAACCGGCTGTATTCAAGGCCCAGAAAACGGCCAGGTAGAAGGCGTCCCAGGCAGAGATGTCGCAGGTGCCGCCACGGCCAGGGCCGTCGCAAGGGAAGGAGTAACCGAAGTCCTTCTTATCAGGCATCAGCTTGGAGCCACGGGCATCAAGCGCGCCCTTCACCAGGATGAGGGTGGTGGTGTGCAGACCCAGGGCGATCGCATGATGCACCAGGAAGTCACCAGGACCGATCTGCAGGAACAGATCGTTCGCACCGCCATTGATGGCGTCCATCCAATAGTGCTCTCCAGGGATGTTCTGCGACGCCAGGGTTGCAGAGCTGGAGGCATTGGCGAGGAACACATCAAAGCCATAGATCATCTTGCCTGAAGCGGCTTGGACGAACTGGGCGAAGACGGGCTCTACAAGGATCTGCTTCTCAGGAGTACCGAAGGCAACAACCACGTCGTTATGGACGTAGAGGCCCAGGGTGTGGAAACCGAGGAACAGGGTGACCCAACTCAGATGGCTGATGATCGCTTCCTTGTGCTCGAGCATCCGAGCCAGGACGTTGTCCTTGTTGGCTTCGGGGTCGTAGTCACGGATGAAGAAGATCGCGCCGTGAGCGAAGGCACCGCACATCAGGAAGATGGCGATGTACTGGTGATGGGTGTACAGCGCTGCCTGGGTTGTGTAGTCCTTCGCGATGAAGGCATACGAGGGCATCGAGTACATGTGCTGCGCCACCAAGCTGGTGACAACGCCAAGGGAGGCCAAGGCGAGGCCAAGCTGGAAGTGCAGGCTGTTGTTCAGGGTGTCGTACAGACCCTTGTGGCCAGCACCCAGGTCACCAGGGGTTCCCTTGGGTGGGTTGTGCGCTTCGTGGATTTCGCGGATGGAATGACCGATACCAAAATTGGTGCGGTACATGTGACCTGCGATCACGAAAATGCAACCGATGGCCAGATGGTGATGCGCGATGTCTGTGAGCCAGAGGGCTTCCGTCTGGGGGTGGAAACCACCCAGGAAGGTGAGAATCGCAGTTCCAGAACCTTCGGCGGTGCCGAAAATCTGACCTGTGGAGTCAGGGTTCTGGGCATACACACCCCAGTTGCCGGTGAAGAACGGCTGAAGACCTGCCGGGTGAGGCAGAACATTCAGGAAGTTGTCCCAACCAACGTGCTGACCGCGTGACTCAGGGATGGCCACGTGAACCAGGTGACCGGTCCAGGCAATCGAGCTGAAGCCGAAGAGAACGGCGAGGTGATGGTTGAGGCGTGATTCAGCGTTCTTGAACCAAGCCAGGGATGGACGGAACTTGGGCTGCAAATGCAACCAGCCGGCAAAGAGTGCCCATGCCGACAGGATCATCATGAAGATGGATCCCTGATACAACTCGGCATTCGTGGTCATGCCGATTGTGTAGAACCAGTGATACAGGCCTGAGTAGGCAATGTTCACCGGGGAGGAAGCACCCGCCTGAGTGAAGGCGTCAATGGCGCCTTGACCGAAGTGGGGATCCCAAATTGCGTGAGCGATGGGGCGCACGTGCAGAGGGTCGGCGACCCACTGCTCGAAGTTGCCCTGCCAGGCGATATGGAACAGGTTTCCCGAAACCCAGAGGCCAATGATGGCGAGATGCCCGAAATGGGTGGAGAAGAGCTTTTGGTAAAGCTTCTCCTCCGTCATTCCGTCATGGCTCTCGAAATCGTGAGCCGTGGCGATCCCGTACCAAATGCGGCGGGTTGTCGGGTCCTGTGCCAGACCCTGGCTAAACGAAGGAAATTTCGTTGCCATTAGAGGGAAAGGTCAGGAGAGGTCAGCCGACCACAAGGATGTGGGCGTGGAAGAAGGCCCACGTGGTCGCGATGCCGCCCAGAAGATAGTGAGCGACACCCACAGCACGGCCCTGGGTGATGGACAGCGCACGGGGCTGGATGGCCGGAGCCACTTTCAGCTTGTTGTGAGCCCAAACAATGGACTCAATGAGCTCTTGCCAGTAGCCGCGGCCGCTGAACAGGAACATCAGGCTGAAGGCCCAGACGAAGTGAGCTCCAAGGAACATCAGGCCATAGGCGCTGGTGTTGGAGCCATAGCTGTTGATCACCTGTGCGGCCTGAGCCCACAGGAAGTCACGCAGCCAGCCATTAATCGTGATGGCGCTGTTGGCAAAATTGCCGTTGGTGATGTGCTGGACAGAGCCATCAGCATTCACCGTGCCCCACACATCGCTTTGCATCTTCCAAGAGAAGTGGAAGATCACGACGGAGATGGAGTTGTACATCCAGAACAGACCCAGGAACACGTGGTCCCAAGCAGACACCTGACAGGTGCCGCCACGACCAGGGCCATCGCAAGGGAAGCGGAAGCCCAGGTTCGCCTTATCGGGAACCAGACGTGAATTACGGGCGTACAGGACACCCTTCAGCAGGATCAGAACCGTCACGTGAATCGTGAAGGCATGGATGTGGTGGACCATGAAGTCAGCGGTGCCCAGAGGAATCGGGGCAGCGGCGACCTTGCCACCAATGGCCACAACGGAACCGTTGAACACTTCGCTGACGCCAGCAAGAGCGTTAGGAGCGGTGCTTCCGGCTGCAGCGCCATGAAGGCCCTGGATCCATTGAGCAAAGACAGGCCTCAGCTGGATTGCGGAGTCACTGAACATGTCCTGGGGGCGACCCAGAGCACGCATGGTGTCGTTGTGCACATACAGGCCGAAGCTGTGAGCGCCGAGCCAGATGCACACCCAGTTGAGGTGGCTGATGATGGCATCGCGAGCCTTGAGCACCCGGTCAAGCACGTTGTCCACGTGCTGTGCGGGGTCGTAGTCACGAACCATGGCGATGGCAGCGTGCGCTGCACCACCAACGATCAGAAAGCCACCAATCCACATGTGATGGGTGAACAGACCGATCTGAGTCGGGTAATCGATACCGATGTACGGATACGGAGGCATCGCATACATGTGCTGGGCAACGACGATGCAAACCGAGCCACCCATTGCAAGGTTCACGGCTAGCTGGGCATGCCAGGAGTTCGTCATGAACTCGTAGATGCCTTTATGGCCGTTGCTTGCAGGGAAGAGCAGAGGATCTCCCTGATGCGCTTCGTGGATCTCCTTAATGGAGTGCCCGATGCCGTAGTTGTTGCGGTACATGTGACCAGCAACGATGAACATCACGGCAATCGCCAAATGGTGATGCGCGATGTCGGTCATCCACAGGCTTCCAGTCACAGGGTTGAGACCACCCTTGAAGGTGAGGAAGTCGCTGTAAGCAGCCCAGTTACCGCTAAAGAAGGCACCGATGCCGGAGCCGATTCCTGGATAAAGCTGAGCCAGGAGATCCTGGTTGAAAAATTCGTGAGGCAGAGGGATGTCCGCCACAGACGCGATGGTCTTGCCATTCAGGACCAGCGGTTGGCCGGCATCAATGGCATCCATCAGCTTGGTGGTGGGAGCCGAGACATGGATCAGGTGACCCGCCCATGACAAGGAACCCAGACCGAACAGAACCGCCAGGTGGTGGTTCAGCATGGCCTCGGCATCTTGGAACCACTCCAGCTTTGGAGCTGCCTTGTGGTAGTGGAAGACGCCTGCATTAAGCATGAGGCCGGCCATCACCAGAGCGCCGATCGCCAGGGCCATCAACTGGGTTTCAGTCGTGATGCCCCAGGCACGCCACATTTGGAAGAGGCCTGAGGTGATCTGGATGCCTTGATGACCGGCACCCATGTCACCGTTGAGAATTTCCTGACCGAACACCGGCCACACCACCTGAGCACTGGGCTTCACGTGAGTGGGGTCGGCAAGCCAGCCGGAATAGTTGGAGAAGCGGGCTCCATGGAAGAAGGCGCCGCTCAGCCAAATGAACACCACGGCCAGATGGCCGAAGTGAGCACTGAAGATTCTGCGAGAAACCTCTTGGAGGTCGCTCGTGTGTGAGTCGAAATCGTGAGCGTTGGCGTGGAGGTTCCAAACCCAGGTTGTGGTTTTGGGACCTTTCGCAAGAGATCTGTCGAAATGTCCGGGCTTACCGAACAGTTCAAAGGTCGCAGGGTTGTCGACCTTGACAAATTTGCTCTTGCGAGTGCTCCCACGCTCTGGTGGGCTTTTGGTCATCGAGTCGTTCCTCGAGGGACGGGATCGAGGTGGTGGGCCACCCCTCCGATAAACCGGAAGGCTCATCGGGGCCCCGGGCGCAGCTCGGCAAAGCCTCACAGCATCCGGGCGCCAGTGGTTTTCGGGAGAAAGGCCTCCCGACTCTCACTGGAGCATTGGGCCCCAAAGAGGGGACCGCTGGCGGAAGCATAGAGGCGAATGTCGACCCTCTGGCCAGGTGAGTTACAAAGGTTCAATCCGTCAGCGCCCCAGTGAGGACAGGGGGTCTGCCAGAGAGCGACTAACAGCCCAGTGCAGACATTTTGGAGGAATCAATAACAATTAAGAACTAATTTTTTGAATCCCATTAACACAAAACTTGAGGCCCGCTGGGTCAGCGGATGGATTGTTCAGAATGCTTCTGAACTGCTGCAGCCTCCATGGGCACGTTGGCACGCCGCCATGCCATCGCAATCCTGATCACCGTGCTGATCGTTTTGATCGGTGTGGCACCTGCATCCGCCCTTGACATTCCAGCCATCGCCTGGGGAGATCGCACCGTCAACAATCGCCCCAGGCGAGTTGTGACACCTGAGGGACCCAAGGGCGGGCTCCAGGAAGTCACAGCGCCAGGTGGCGTCCAGCAGCTGCGCAGCCGTCTGGCCGATCATCACCCCAGGCTGACGCTCAAAAACCCGCAGGACGGTGCCGTTCTGAACGGGAAGGAACTGAAACTGGTTGTGGAAGTCGAAGACTGGCCCCTGGTCAACGATCCTGACCTAGGCCTTGGCCCCCACGTGGCTCTCCAGATCGACAACGAGCCCCCGCTTCGTTTCAGCAGTGGTGAAAAAAGCTCCGGAGCAGGTCTCACGGTGAAGGCAACCCTGCCGGCACTCAGTCCTGGCAGCCATCGCCTGAGTGCATACGCCGCTTATCCATGGGGAGAAGCCGTCAAGGCGCCAGGGGCCAGCCTGAACTGGCGCCTGCATCAATTTCAGGCTCTCAAAGGCACCCAGCCAGATCCGAACGCCCCCTGGATGGTGATGGTTAGCCCCGCTGAGCTTGGTAACGGTGAGCCACTGCTATTGGACTGGCTGATTTGGAATGCACCTTTACAGAACCTGCGCGAAGGCGACGGGCGCTGGCGCCTGCGCCTCACCCTGAATGGAGACAGTTTCCTGGTAGACCGCCAAGACGCAATCTGGGTCCGTCAGAACGAAGCCAGCGAGATCGTGCAGATGGAACTGCTGGACGGTCTAGGAGATCCGATTGATCCAACCTTTAACAACCAACTGCGTTTCGTCCCACCGCGAACCAGGCAGAAACCGGCTTGGCTTCAGTCAAGACTGAGCGAAAGCGATGTTGCCCGCCTCGTGGGCGACCCCGCTCCTCAGCCTGAGCCAGAGCCTGCAGCGGCGCTGCCACAGGAAGAACCAAGCGCCAACACCCCCCGGGCCGACGCAACCGAGCCCAAGAAGGAGGACACCAAAACGCCATCGGTCGAACAGACAGACGTTCCCATTCCGGTTGAAGAAGGCAACGACAACCACTCCGGCACGAACGAAAGCCTGGATGAGCAGTCAACGGCCATGGCAGAGGTCATGACAGAGGTCATGCCCCCAATCAGCGAACGGTCGAATCGCAAGATCTCCGCCAGCGGGATCGTCGATCCAACCACCCCTCCACCGACAAAATCTGCTGAAAAGGAACAGTCACCCACCATCAGCCTGGGAGGATCAGATCGGGAGCCGTTGAACACTGACGAGCCCCAGCGCTGATTTCCGAGCCTGCTGTCCTGAACGCTGCAACGCCCCCTCTCTCCGAGGTTGACCCTGTCCTGCAACACCAAAGCGGTTTCGCGCTGGGGCTGTCGTGCAGTGCCCTGCCTCTGCTTCAACGACTTCAAAAGACTGGTTATGTGAAGCAGATCGCCCTAACAGTCAAGGCAGCGGAAGCGATCCAGACCCCTCCAGCGGATCTGATCCGCGGTAGCGGAGCTGCACTTCTGCAGCAGCATTGGCGGGGCACGGTGATCGTGATCGGGGCTTTAGGGGCCGTCACCCGTCTGATCGCCCCGCTGATTGCAGGCAAGTCCACAGATCCGGCCGTTCTTGTTTTGGATGCCGAAGCCCGAGTGGTGGTGCCACTGCTGGGCGGACATCAGGCCAGAGCGGAAGCCCTCGCCTACGAGCTCGCAGCGGTTCTTGGCGCTATTGCCGTCATCACAGGCGACTGCGTCAGCCAGAAACGACTTCCCCTCGATGCCTTTGGTCGCGACTGGGGCTGGCGTCCTGGAGGCGAGATCGGCGCCTGGCGTGCCCTCATGGTCGAGCAGGCCCAGGGGCATCCGATCAGATTCAGTCAGCAAAGCGGCAGCAAGCACTGGCGTCTTTGCAGCGCAGCGGCTGCTCTTGTGGACAGCTCGCCTGATGGTGACAGCGAAGAAAGCGCTGAGGCCTTGGCCACAATCCGTTTGCGAATCACAGCAGAGCGGCGCTCCTCCTCCAGCTCAGGCGTCTGCCATTGGCATCCTCCCGTCCTCTGGATCGGGGTGGGGTGTGAGCGCAACACCAGTTTCAGCCTGGTCGAACGGGCGATTCACAGAGGCTTAGCGGAAGCAGGCCTGGCGCCGGAAGCAGTGGCGGGCCTGAGCACGATCGAGCGTAAGGGTGATGAACCTGCACTGCTAAAGCTCGCTGCAGAGCAGGGCTGGCCCCTGAGACTGAAGAGCCCAGAAGCCCTCGCCTCCATTGACGTACCCACACCATCAGCGGTGGTCGCCGCCGAAATGGGAACAGCTTCGGTGGCAGAAGCAGCAGCGTTGCTTGCTGCTGGAGAGGGAGGCCATCTACGGCTCTCGAAACGGATCGAAAAGCCTCAGGACTCCAAAGAATGCGGAGCCGCCACCGTGGCCATCGCCGAAGCGATGGAGCCCTTCGCGCCCCAACGCGGCGAACTGCATCTGATTGGCAGCGGCCCCGGCGACCTGACTCTGCTCACTGCCGATGCGAAGCAAGCCCTCAGCCGCTGCGTGTCGTGGATTGGCTACGGCCTCTACCTCGACCTGCTGGAGCCCCTGCGTCGCCCCGATCAAGTGCGTTTGGATGGCCAATTAACCCGCGAACGAGACCGGTGTCTCCAGGCCCTGGAGCTAGCGCGTCAGGGTGCCCGAGTCGCCTTGGTGTCTTCAGGCGACAGCGGCATCTATGGCATGGCAGGCCTGGCTCTAGAACTTTGGCTATCGCTGCCTGAGCAGGAGCGCCCCCGCTTCGAGGTGCATCCGGGGATCTCCGCCCTTCAACTGGCTGCAGCCAGGGTCGGAGCCCCGCTCATGCATGACTTCTGCACCATCAGCCTCAGTGATCGTCTCACTCCATGGGAGGTGATCGAGAAGCGACTTCAGGCAGCCGCTGACGGAGATTTTGTCGTGGCGCTGTATAACCCCCGTTCCAAAGGACGAGACTGGCAACTGGAACGCGCACGCCAGATCCTGCTCAGCGGCCGGGAGGTGACCACCCCCGTTGTTTTGGCCCGTCAACTCGGGCGCAGCGAAGAAGCCGTCGAGCTTCATGCGCTTGGAACACTGCCTGTCGACGCCGTCGACATGCTCACTGTGCTGGTGATCGGCAACAGCACCAGCCGGGAATCAGATGGACGACTGGTCACACCACGTGGTTACCCAGGGGCCGACCTGACTTGAGCAATCCTCATGACAGTGGAGTCGGGATGACAGGATTCGAACCTGCGGCCCCTTCGTCCCGAACGAAGTGCGCTACCAAGCTGCGCTACATCCCGATGACGGGACTTTAGAAGATGACCTCCCTGCAGAAACCAGACTGGTTGCGCGTCAAAGCACCACAACGGGAGCGCATCGGCGCCGTGGCCGACATGCTTGTCGACCTGAAGCTGAACACCGTTTGCCAGGAAGCAAGTTGTCCCAATATCGGCGAATGCTTTGGAGGGGGCACGGCCACCTTTCTGATCATGGGGCCCGGCTGCACCCGGGCCTGCCCCTACTGCGACATCGATTTCGACAAGAGCGTGCGCACGCTCGATCCCACAGAACCAGAACGACTCGGCGAAGCAGTGGCACGCCTTGGCCTCAAGCATGTCGTCATCACTTCGGTGAACCGAGATGACCTCGACGACGGCGGCGCATCCCAGTTCGTGGCGTGCATCCAGCAGGTGAAGAAGCGCTCACCGCTGACCACGATCGAACTGCTGATCCCCGACTTCTGCGGCAACTGGGAGGCCCTGGCCACTGTGATGAACGCAGCGCCTCATGTGCTGAACCACAACATCGAAACCGTGCCCAGGCTTTACCGCAAAGCAAGACCCCAGGGCCTCTATCAGCGCTCTCTCGAACTCCTGCAGCAGGTGCGAGACAACTGGCCACGGGCTTACACAAAATCAGGCCTGATGGTGGGCCTTGGCGAAAACGATGCGGAAGTCATCGAGGTGCTGCAAGACCTACGTGCCCACCAAGTGGACATCGTCACCATCGGCCAGTACCTCTCCCCTGGCCCCAAGCACTTGCCGGTGGACCGCTTCGTCACACCCGGGCAGTTCGAGCACTACCGCCAACACGGCGAGAAGGAACTCGGCTTTTTGCAGGTGGTGAGCACCCCTCTGACTCGCAGCAGCTACCACGCCGGTGAGGTCCAACGCCTGATGCAAGCCCATCCCCGCTGAGCTGTCTCCGATCTACGCGCCCCACCACTGCTAGGGATCGCGAACGTCACGCCTGCAGCTCCCCTGACACCGGGACCCATTCATGCAAGCTCCAGGTCACCAAATCGCGGCAAATCATCGGGTCCTGGCGAATCAGTTCCAGGGCAGAGGCATAGCTGGGGGCTTCAAACAACAACAGACCACCACCACCGGGTTTGTGCTCACCGTCCACCAGGAAACCACTGGCCATACGCACACCAGAGGAGCGCTGGGCCTCGACCCATTGACGATGATCGCTGAGGTGAACACGCCGCTCATCTACCGGTAACGCCGTCAGCGCATCGGTAAAAATCTCCTGCTTGATGAACCAGGCCATGGGTCTGCGTGATCAGACGGCCACTGCAGCCTGATCACGCAGACCCATGGCAGCGCGCTCACTCGGAGGAACCAACAGTTTGAAGCGCTCCTTGGCTGCTGACCAATCGGCCAGCAGAGCCACGGCTTTCTCACTGCACGTAGCAGCCACATAAGCCTCGAGTAACCCTTTCAGAGTGGCCTCCTGTTCACGCGTCGTTAGAGGGCAAACCTCAACGATCTCGTGGTTCACCCGGTCAGTGAGACCGCCATTGGTATCAAGGATGAAAGCCACACCGCCGGTCATCCCAGCACCCACATTGCGGCCCGTGCTGCCCAGCACCACCACCACCCCGCCAGTCATGTATTCACAACAGTGGTCACCCGTGCCCTCAACGACGCACCGAGCACCGCTGTTGCGCACCGCGAAGCGTTCACCGGCGCGCCCATGCACAAACAGTTCCCCTCCGGTGGCACCGTAAAGACACGTGTTGCCGAGAATCACTTGTTCACCAGGGGATGCCGTCCCGGGATTCGGGACGAGAACGATGCGACCACTATTCATTCCCTTGCCGATGTAGTCATTGGCTTCGCCCTGAAGGCGAACATCCATTCCCTGCACCAGAAAAGCTCCAAAGCTCTGACCTGCCGCTCCGTGGAAATGAAGCTGCAACTCTCCCTGAAAACCACGGTTGCCGTGAAGGGCAGCAATTTCACCGGCCAATCGGGCACCGATGCTGCGATCGGTGTTGATGATCTCCAAGGTGCGAGAAATAGACCCATGGGTCTGAATTGCCGCCAGCACATCGGCATCAGCGAGCAACTGATCTTCAAGGGTCGGTCCATTGCCATGAGCCGAAGCCGCATGCGTCAGCCAGCTGCGACTGTTACTACCAACAACTGGCGCCAACAAGGTGGTGAGATCCACTGACTTGGTCTTGGCCAAGCTCACCGCACGAGGCTTCAGCAGATCATTACGACCGATCAGCTCCTCAAGGCTTGCCACGCCAAGCACGCTCATCAGCTGGCGCACCTCCTCGGCGACATACAAGAAGAAATTCACCACATGCTCGGGGAGTCCTGTGAAGCGCTTTCGCAGAGCTTCTTTCTGGGTCGCAACACCCACTGGACAATTATTGGTGTGGCAAACGCGGGCCATGATGCAGCCCTCCGCGATCATCGCCACCGAGCCGAAACCGAACTCCTCTGCGCCAAGGAGCGCAGCCATCACGACATCCCAACCGGTCTTGAGGCCTCCATCGGCACGAAGGAGGACGCGATCACGCAGACCGTTCTCCATCAGGCTGCGATGCACCTCGGTGAGGCCCAGTTCCCATGGTCCTCCCGCATGCTTGATGGAGCTCAACGGTGAGGCACCCGTGCCACCATCGTGACCGGAGATCTGGATCACGTCCGCATTGGCCTTGGCAACGCCTGCGGCGATGGTGCCAATACCGATCTCGGCCACGAGCTTGACCGACACCCTGGCACTGGGGTGCACCTGATGGAGATCGTGAATTAACTGCGCCAGATCCTCAATCGAATAGATGTCGTGATGGGGAGGCGGAGAAATCAGAGCCACACCTGGCTTGCTATTCCGCAGCCAGGCGATGTACTCATCCACCTTCGGTCCAGGCAGCTGGCCACCCTCTCCGGGTTTGGCACCCTGAGCCACCTTGATCTCGAGCTGTCGACCACTGCGCAGATATTCGGCCGTCACACCAAACCGCCCAGAAGCGATCTGCTTGATCGCCGAGCAGGCCGTATCACCGTTGCTGAGGCCCCGAATGGCAGGCAGGGTCTCTGATCGACCTTCACTGTCCACATCGGCAAGCACCTTGAAACGGGCCGGATCCTCTCCACCCTCACCACTATTGCTTTTGCCGCCGATGCGGTTCATGGCCACGGCTAAGACCTCGTGAGCCTCCCGCGACAGCGCCCCGAGACTCATGCCACCCGTGCAAAACCGTTCGCAGATGCTTTGCACACTCTCAACCTGGTCCAGGGGCAGTGGCGTGGCAGCAGTCCTGAACTCAAGCAGGTCGCGCAGGGCAGTGACCGGACGGTTCTCCAGCAGGGTGCGATAGGTCGAGAAGTGGTCGTAGCCAGGGCCGTCCTTGACAGCTTTGTGGAGAGCCTTGGACATCTCCGGGCTGTTGAGGTGGTACTCCCCACCAGTTCGATACTGCACAAAGCCCATGAACTCGAGCTTGGTGCGGTTGAGCTCTGGGAAGGCCTTGGCGTGCAGGAGCAGGGTCTCGCGAGCCAATTCCTGAAGGGAGAGACCCGCGACTCGGCTCGTTGTGCCGGTGAAAGCGCACGTGATCACATCGGCACCAAGACCGATCGCTTCGAAGATCTGGGCCCCGTGATAGCTCGCCAAAAGGGAGATGCCGATCTTGGAGAGAATCTTGCGAAGACCATTCTCAAGAGCGAGGCGGACATTGGCCTGAGCCTTGGCCGCAGTCAGGGCCTCAAGCTTGCCCTGCTCGATCCGCTTCTGGGTCTTGGGATGAACCAGCCAATGCCGGATGGTCTCCCAGGTGAGCCAAGGGCAGACGGCGCTGGCGCCATAGCCGATCAGGCAAGCCAAATGATGGGTGCTCCAGCACTGCGCTGTGTCAACCACCAAAGAACACTTCAGGCGTTGCCCCTCACGCAAGAGGTGATGGTGTACGGCACCAACAGCCAGCAGAGGCGGAAGGGCTGCGACTGTTGCCGCCAGGGGAGCGGGCTGACCTTGAGCAGCCACTCGGTCACTCAGCACAAGTATCTGTGCCCCCTGGTCCACAGCACTGCTAGCGGAAGCACAGAGTTGATCCAAAGCAACCTGCAAGGCCTCGGCCGAGAGGGTGGGATCAAACTGAGTCGAGAGATGTCGAGAGGGCAGTCCCTGATTGGCGATAGCGGCCAGTTCGGCTTCGTTCAGGACAGGTGAATCGAGGTGCACCAAGGCAGCGGCCTCAGGCTGCGGACAGAGAGCCGGCCGCCGTTCACCTAGATGCATCTCCAGGCTCATCACCAGCTTTTCGCGCAGAGGGTCGATCGGCGGATTGGTGACCTGAGCGAAGCGCTGCTTGAAGTAGTCGTAGAGAAGATGTGGCTTGTCCGAGAGCACTGCTAGGGGAATGTCGTCGCCCATGCAGTAGGTGGGCTCCTTGGCAGCGCCTGCCATGTCTTCAATCACCAGCTCAAGGTCTTCAGCGGTGAAACCGGTTGCAGTCTGCAAACGCAACAGATCGAGATCGGCCAGCTGGCTGTCGTCCGTCCAGGGCTGCGCGTCAAGATTGCGGCGATGCTCTTGTAGCCAGCTGCCATACGGATGGCGTGCGGCAGCATCTTCCTTCACGGCCCAATTGTCGAGCAGTTCACCCCGCTCAAGATCCACAGCAAGCATCTGACCAGGGCCGAGGCGACCACGACTGACCACGGTCTTGTCGCTGAGATCCACCACGCCGGTTTCCGAGCCCATGATCACAAAGCCGTCGCTGGTGGTGCACCAACGGGCTGGACGCAGACCGTTCCTGTCCAGAGTGGCACCCACACGCTTGCCGTCTGCAAACACCAACAAGGCAGGACCGTCCCAGGGCTCCTGGATACCGGCATTGAACTCGTACATCGCCGTCACGTCTGGACGAGAATCGAGATCGGGCTGATTGCGAAAGGCCTCGGGGACCAACGTGATCAAGCTGTCGGTGATCGAACGCCCACTGCGCACCATCAACTCGAGGTTGGCGTCGAGATTGGCGGAATCACTGAAGGCAGGATTCACCACAGGGTTCAAGTCAGCCGCGGCATCGCCCCACACTTGGCTGAGTTGGGACTCGGAAGCACGGGCCCAGTTGAGATTGCCCAAAAGGGTATTGATCTCTCCGTTATGGCCGAGCAGTCGCATCGGCTGAGCCAGCGGCCAGCGAGGAAGGGTATTGGTACTGAAACGGCGGTGATAAACCGCAAAGCTCACCGCGAAGCGAGCGTCGCGGAGGTCGGCATAGAAAGCCGCCAGCACCTCAGAGCGCACCATGCCTTTGTAAACAACGGTGCGACTGCTCAGCGAAGCGACATAAAGGTCTCTTGCACCTTCGGCACCGAAGGCTTTGCGGGCACGATCGCCCAGACGGCGCCGCAGGCGAAACAAGAGGGCCTCAAGGGCATCTCCGGCCTGCTCGCCCTCAACAAGCCACTGGTAAATGGAGGGAGCCGTCTCACGCGCGAGAGGACCGAGGACAGCTGAATCAACCGGCACTTCACGCCAGCCCTTGGATTGGAGACCCAGGGCTGCAGCCTCCTCAGCGGCAAACATCTGAGCCTGCTCACGACGACTGGGATCAGATGGAAGGAACAGCATTCCCAGGCCTCGGCCATCCCCAGAAGCAGCAACCTCCGGCCAGACAGCCTTGAGATAGTCCCAGGGGATGCCACAGAGCACACCCGCGCCGTCACCAGAATCTCCATCCCCGCCACAGCCGCCGCGGTGCTCCATGCAGCCCAGGCCTCGCAGGGCTTGCTGAAGCAACCAATGGCTGGCCTCTCCCTGCAGCTGGGCCAGAAAGCCCACACCGCAGGCATCCTTCTCTCCGGCCACGGCTTCAGGAGCTGGGGTATCGCAGTGGGGCCAGGCTGAGTCGGAAAGTTGGGTCATGTCCTTCGGTCGAATCGAACGTCAGCCGCAGACGCAAAGACCCAGCGGCGGCGCTGACGCGATTGATGATCCTAAGGACGCGTGGTGCTGCACAAAAATCCGGCTAGCGTCCGAGCCATGGTTTCGCCGCCGCCGCCACCCGCACCGATCCCCGAAGTCCGTGCCGTTGGCCCCATCCAGGGCTCAAGCTTGCGCCTGGCCGGATCCGAGATCACAACGCCCTGGCTTTGGATCGGCACTGATCGTCATAAGCCCGACCAGATCTGGCTGCCTCTGGATGTCCTCGTCGCCCGTTTCGGTTTCCAGCGAAACAACGCTAGAGAGGGTGAGGAGCTCGAATGGTATGGGCACAAGGCATCGCTTCGGAGCTTGACCCAGCGCTCAATTGATGACGAAGTCGCCATCGAGGTGAGTGGTTGGCTGAGCGCCGTAGGCGTGAAGCTCGAGCGAACCGGCGACACCCTCGCCATCAGACTTCCGGCTCCCAAGGTGATCCGCCTACGCAGAGGCAAAGGCAGCACCGCGAACCGGCTGGTGATGGATCTCAATGGACCGGCCTTGCTGCAAAGGGAGGGCAACGATCTCGTCCTTGGACTCCGTTCAACCCCCACGCAGGACGGGCAGCTGCGGGCGATGGGGTTACGTCCGAAGCGAAGTCGTAGCAGCCTGACCCTGAGCGGCCAGAGCACGACCCTGTCAACTCTGACCCTGGCCCGCCCATGGCGGATCGTTCTGGACGGTCTCAGCAGCGGGAACCGGGGTGCTGCGATCGGTCGCGACCCACTGGCGGCGCCCTTGCTCAACCCTGCGATTCAGAGCTTCGTGCGGCAAGGGCTGGTCCTGGACAAACGGGTGGTGAAGGTGGGAGTCAAGCCACTACTCATCTACCGAGTGGGAACCGATCCCAACAGTCAGGGGCTAGAGCTACGCCCACTCGCACCGAGGAGTGGTCAACAGGGGCTCCGCTTCCTCAACCAACTCGCCCAACCTGCTGGCGCCGTGTTCGCGATCAACGGAGGATTTTTCAACCGCATCCGCCAATTACCCCTTGGAGCGGTGAGGGTCGACGGCAACTGGCTTTCCGGGCCGATTCTCAACCGCGGAGCGATCGGCTGGAACGGTACAAATCGTCTTTACTTTGGCCGTCTGCGCCTCAATCAAGAACTGATTGTTGAAGGCGGGCAGCGCTGGGGCCTCGGCCATCTGAACAGTGGCTATGTGCAGCGCGGACTGAGCCGCTATGACCACGCCTGGGGCCCTGTTTATCGAGCCTTGAGCGGGAGAGAGCAGGCGATCACCGTCATTGACGGAGACGTTCGTTCTCTGCACAACAACGCCGCACTGACAAGAGGGGTGCCAATCCCTCTCAAAGGAGACTTGGTCGTGGCCCGTGGGGGCGCACCGGTGCCGGCCCGCCCTGGCCAACGGGTCACGATCCGCACCAGCAGCTCAAATCCTGTGGGCGATCAGCCTCAGGTACTCGGAGGAGGCCCCCTCTTGCTGCAAAACGGTCGTGTGGTTCTCAACGGTCGCCAGGAAGGCTTCAGCGCCGGCTTCCTCGCCCTGTCAGCACCGCGGACGGTGGTTGCTCAGGACAAAGAGCGTCTCTGGCTCATGACACTGAAAGGAGCTGGCAGCAGCGATCCAACCCTGCTGGAAAGCAGCCTGGCTCTGCGCCAGCTGGGCATCACCGATGCCCTCAACCTGGATGGCGGCAGCTCCACTTCCCTGTTAGTGGCCAACCGTCTGGTGATGACCGGCCGCGGTATGGCCCCCAGAGTGCAGAACGGCCTTGGGCTGGTGCCAAAATGACGCGGATGTCTGTCTGACCCCAGTCCAATGGGCGCCACTCTGCAGATCACTCCATCCGCAGCAGCAGAGCTCGGCCGCCAGGCTGCTGTTGCTGGCACGGCCGGACAGATGCACCTCGATCTGGTGTCTGGGCACTGCGAACGTCATGTGATCCGACTTCAGCCGGGTTCTCTGGGGGGGGTGCCTGTGGCCCGCGGCGACGGGCTCACCCTGCATGCTCCCGCCGCGCAGGTGAGCGAGCTGGGAGGCCTCTGCCTCGACTACCGCAGCGATCTAAGTGGTGGTGGCTTCCTGATCACAGCCCGCAGCGGAATCCGCAACTGCGCCTGCGGCAGCGCCTTCACTCGCCTGTAAGGAAAGGGGCAGGCGACCCGGTATGGTGGTGGATTGTCGAATCAGGTCGGGACTCCGGCCGCAAACCGACCGTCGATGCCAACCATCCAACAGCTGATCCGTAACGAACGCCAGAGCGTCAAGGCGAAGACCAAATCGCCCGCTCTTCGTTCCTGCCCTGAGCGCCGGGGGGTATGCACACGTGTGTACACCTCCACTCCGAAGAAACCCAACTCGGCCCTGCGCAAGGTGGCCCGTGTGCGCCTGACCTCAGGTTTTGAAGTCACGGCCTATATCGGCGGCATCGGCCACAACCTCCAGGAGCACTCTGTGGTTCTGATTCGCGGTGGCAGGGTCAAAGACCTTCCCGGTGTTCGGTACCACATCATTCGCGGCACCCTCGACACCGCCGGCGTCAAGGACCGACGTCAATCTCGCTCCAAGTACGGCGCCAAGACGCCCAAGGAATGATGCGTGAGGGCGTGCACCCCAAGCGCTCCCAATCCATCCATTTGCAGTATCCATTTCCCATCCACTGACAGTTCATGTCACGCCGTAACGCCGCCGTCAAGCGCCCGATCCTTCCCGATCCTCAGTTCAATAATCGCCTGGCCACAATGATGGTGGCCCGCCTGATGAAGCACGGGAAGAAGTCCACTGCGCAGCGGATTTTGTCTGATGCCTTTGGCCTAATCACCGAGCGCACCGGGGGCGATCCGGTCGAACTGTTCGAAACCGCAGTCAAGAATGCAACTCCCTTGGTTGAGGTCCGTGCCCGGCGAGTGGGCGGTGCGACCTACCAGGTGCCGATGGAAGTTCGCCAAGAGCGCGGCACGGCCATGGCCCTGCGCTGGCTGGTGAGCTTCTCCCGCTCCCGCAACGGCCGCAGCATGGCTCAGAAGCTGGCCGGCGAACTGATGGATGCCGCCAATGAGGCTGGCAATGCCGTTCGCAAGCGCGAAGAAACCCACAAGATGGCCGAAGCCAACAAGGCCTTCGCCCACTACCGCTACTGATCCCCAGTCGTCCCGGAAGCCACTGAGTTCCGGGACGGACCTGTAGGATCTCCACCGCCTTTTTACGCCCCACCCCGGAGTTTTTTGTGGCTCGCGCCTTTCCCCTGGAACGCGTCAGAAATATTGGTATCGCCGCCCACATTGACGCGGGCAAAACCACCACGACCGAACGGATTCTGTTCTATTCCGGTGTGGTGCACAAGATCGGCGAGGTGCACGACGGTGCAGCTGTCACCGATTGGATGGCCCAAGAGCGTGAGCGGGGCATCACCATCACCGCCGCTGCGATCTCCACCAGCTGGAACGACCATCGGATCAATATCATTGATACCCCTGGTCACGTGGACTTCACCATTGAGGTGGAGCGTTCCATGCGGGTTCTCGACGGTGTGATCGCCGTCTTCTGTGCAGTGGGTGGTGTTCAACCCCAGTCAGAGACTGTCTGGCGTCAAGCCGACCGTTACTCCGTGCCCCGCATGGTGTTCGTCAACAAGATGGACCGCACCGGCGCCGACTTCCTGAAGGTCCATGGCCAAATCAAGGATCGTCTCAAGGCCAACGCCGTACCGATCCAGCTTCCGATCGGTGCTGAAGGTGAGCTGAGTGGAATCATCGACCTGGTGGCCAACCAGGCGCATATCTACAAAGACGATCTCGGCCAAAACATCGAAGTCACCGATGTTCCTGCCTCCATGAAGGATGAGGTAGATGAGTGGCGCAACGTGTTGATGGAAACAGTTGCGGAAAACGATGAGACTCTGATCGAGAAATTCCTTGAAACCGGAGAGCTCAGTATTGAGGAGCTCAAGCGCGGCATCCGCGAAGGCGTCTTGAAGCATGGTTTGGTGCCTGTGCTCTGCGGCTCAGCCTTCAAGAACAAAGGAGTTCAGCTCGTTCTCGACGCCGTTGTTGATTACCTGCCGGCTCCTGTTGACGTTCCACCGATTCAAGGTTTGCTTCCCAACGGCAAAGAAGCCGTTCGACCTTCCGACGACAAAGCCCCTTTCAGCGCCCTCGCCTTCAAGGTGATGGCCGATCCCTACGGCAAGCTCACCTTTGTGCGGATGTACTCGGGTGTCCTTGAGAAGGGCAGTTACGTCCTGAACTCCACCAAAGACAGTAAAGAGCGCATCTCGCGCTTGGTGGTGCTCAAGGCGGACGACCGCGAAGAGGTTGATGCACTTCGAGCCGGAGATCTGGGAGCTGTGCTCGGCCTGAAGGCCACCACCACCGGCGACACACTCTGTGCTGTTGACGACCCGATCGTTCTCGAGACCCTGTTCGTTCCCGAACCGGTGATCTCCGTTGCGGTTGAACCGAAGACCAAGGGTGACATGGAGAAACTCTCCAAAGCCCTGGTATCTCTGGCCGAGGAAGATCCAACCTTCCGCGTGCGCACCGACTCTGAAACAGGTCAGACCGTGATCGCTGGCATGGGCGAACTGCACCTGGAAATCCTTGTCGACCGGATGCTCCGTGAATTCAAGGTGGAGGCCAACATCGGCGCGCCTCAGGTGTCCTACCGCGAAACCATCCGTGCCTCGTCACGGGGCGAGGGCAAGTTCTCCCGCCAGACCGGCGGTAAGGGTCAGTACGGCCACGTGGTGATCGAAATGGAGCCGGGCGAGCCTGAATCCGGCTTCGAATTTGTCAACAAGATTGTTGGCGGCGTCGTTCCCAAGGAATTCATCAAGCCCTCCGAAATGGGCATGAAGGAAACATGCGAATCCGGCGTGATTGCAGGCTTCCCGATGATCGACGTGAAAGTCACCATGGTCGATGGTTCATATCACGATGTGGACTCATCGGAAATGGCGTTCAAAATCGCCGGTTCGATGGCTTTCAAAGATGCGGTCAAGAAGTGCAATCCTGTGCTGCTTGAACCGATGATGAAGGTCGAGGTTGAGGTCCCCGAGGATTTCCTTGGCTCGGTCATTGGCGACCTCTCCTCCCGTCGAGGCCAGGTCGAAGGTCAGGCGATTGACGATGGCACGTCAAAGGTCTCGGCCAAGGTACCCTTGGCTGAGATGTTCGGCTACGCCACCGAGCTCCGATCCATGACCCAGGGTCGGGGTATTTTCTCGATGGAATTCAGCCACTATGAGGATGTTCCTCGCAATGTGGCAGAGGCCATCATCTCCAAGAATCAGGGCAATTCCTGATCTCTACCCCCCCTTAAATCCACCCCCGATTCTTTAAACAAAATGGCTCGCGAGAAGTTCGAAAGGAACAAGCCCCACGTCAACATTGGCACCATTGGCCACGTTGACCACGGCAAAACCACCCTCACGGCTGCGATCACCAACGTGCTCGCCAAGAAGGGTCAAGCCGAAGTTCAAGACTATGCCGATATCGACGGTGCCCCCGAAGAGCGTGAGCGCGGCATCACCATCAACACCGCCCACGTCGAGTACGAAACCGATACCCGTCACTATGCCCACGTGGACTGCCCCGGCCACGCGGACTACGTCAAGAACATGATCACCGGTGCCGCCCAGATGGACGGCGCCATCCTGGTCTGCGCCGCCACAGACGGCCCGATGGCACAGACCAAGGAGCACATTCTTCTTGCCAAGCAGGTGGGCGTGCCTGCGCTGGTGGTGGCTCTGAACAAGTGCGACATGGTCGATGACGAAGAGATCATCGAACTGGTCGAAATGGAAATCCGTGAGCTGCTCTCCAGCTACGACTTCCCCGGTGACGACATCCCCGTCATCCAGGTCTCTGGCCTGAAGGCGATTGAAGGTGAAGCTGAGTGGGAAGCGAAGATTGAAGAGCTGATGGCTGCGGTGGATGCCAACATCCCCGAGCCTGAGCGCGAGGTCGACAAGCCCTTCCTGATGGCTGTCGAAGACGTGTTCTCCATCACTGGTCGCGGAACAGTCGCAACCGGTCGTATCGAGCGTGGCAAGGTCAAAGTTGGTGAGGAGATCGAAATCGTTGGCATTCGTGAACCTCGCAAAACCACCGTTACCGGTGTTGAGATGTTCAGGAAGCTCCTCGACGAAGGAATGGCTGGAGACAACTGCGGCCTTCTGCTCCGCGGTATCCAGAAAGAAGATATCGAACGCGGCATGGTGCTGGTGAAGCCCGGTTCGATCACGCCCCACACCAAATTCGAAGGTGAGGTCTACGTTCTGAAGAAGGAAGAAGGTGGCCGCCACACCCCCTTCTTTGCTGGCTACCGCCCGCAGTTCTACATTCGTACCACTGACGTGACCGGTCAGATCACTGCATTCACCGCCGATGACGGCAGTGCTGTTGAGATGGTGATGCCTGGTGATCGCATCAAGATGACCGGTGAGCTGATCTGCCCTGTGGCCATGGAAACCGGCATGCGCTTCGCTATCCGCGAGGGCGGTCGCACCATCGGCGCCGGCGTGGTCTCCAAAATCATCGAGTGATCACGATCGCTTGATTGAGGTGATGGGTGCGTCGTTCGCGACCCACCCATCCCTTACAGTTTTCAGCAACGGTGCTGCCCTCGTTGATGGCAGCGTCTGAACCTCGACAACTCACTCTCTCCGTTCCCTGCGGGAACCGTCTCTGCGCTTCCTATGTCCACCGCCATTGCTCAGCAGAAGATCCGCATCCGCCTGAAGGCGTTTGACCGCCGCATGCTGGATCTCTCCTGCGACAAAATCATTGAAACCGCCGACAACACGGCTGCAACCGCCATCGGTCCCATCCCCTTGCCGACAAAGCGCAAGATCTACTGCGTCCTGCGTTCTCCCCACGTGGATAAGGATTCTCGCGAGCACTTTGAGACCCGTACCCATCGCAGGATCATCGACATCTACAGCCCTTCGGCTAAAACGATCGACGCCCTGATGAAGTTGGATCTACCCAGTGGCGTTGACATCGAAGTCAAGCTCTGAGCTCTCCACGCCCTTTAGGTCAGCTGCCTAAAATCATCGTTCTCGGAATCCATCTCTAGTGGCTGACCTGTCCGTCAGAGAGTTACCCCTCTTCCCTCTGCCGGATATCGTCCTGTTCCCTAGGGACGTGTTGCCATTGCACATCTTCGAGTCTCGCTATCGAATGATGCTGGAGACCGTTCTGGAGGATGATCGCCGCTTCGGTGTGGTGCGCTGGAACCCGAACACTCAGACCATGGCATCGATTGGATGCTGCGCTGAGATCCTTCAGCATCAGACATCAGAAGATGGCCGGAGCAATATTGTCACCCTCGGCCAGCAAAGGTTCCGCGTGCTTGACGTGGTCCGTGAGGCCCCCTACAGGACGGCAATGGTGAGTTGGATCGAAGACGATCCTGTTGAGGACCGCGACCAGCTCACAGAACTTGCCCAGAACGTCAGCCAAGCCCTCAGAGATGTTGTGGAACTGACTGGCAAACTCACCGACTCGCCAGCAGCACTACCTGAAGACCTACCTGAACTGCCGCGAGAGTTGTCGTTCTGGATTGGGGCCCATCTCGGTGGACCAGTCGCTGAACAACAGCAAGAGCTACTCGAACTCACTGATACCAGCGAGCGCCTGAAGCTGGAATTCGAGATGCTCGATGAGACCCGGCGTCAGCTTGCCGCTCGCACCGTGCTTCGCGACACCCTGGCCAACGTCGACTGATGAATACCTCAGCTGTGCTCGGGGTCGCCGTAGCCCTGTCTGTTGCGATCGTTGCTGGCGTGGTCGTTTGGACCAAGCGCAATCGCGCCTATCACTCGAGCGACAGCGTGGCGGCGGCCTACGACGCCTGGACAAACGATCGCCTGCTGGAATCTCTTTGGGGTGAGCATGTGCACCTCGGTCACTATGGTGACCCGCCACGTCAACGCGATTTCCGAGACGCCAAGGCCGACTTCGTGCATGCCCTTGTGCATTGGAGTGGTCTCGACCAACTCCCCGCAGGCTCCAGCGTGCTCGACGTGGGGTGTGGGATCGGCGGCAGTGCACGGATCCTCGCCCGCGATTACGGCTTTAACGTGCTTGGGGTCAGCATCAGCCCAGCACAGGTCGCCAGAGCAACAGCCTTGACCCCAGAGGGAAGCACCTGCCGCTTTGCCGTGATGGATGCGCTCGATCTGAAACTGGATGATCAGCAGTTCGATGCCGTCTGGAGCGTTGAAGCAGGGCCTCACATGCCTGACAAGCAGCGCTATGCCGATGAGCTGCTGAGGGTCTTGAAATCTGGCGGGACTCTGGCAGTCGCGGACTGGAACCGGCGAGACCCAAGCGATGGCGAGATGAACGCAATCGAACGCTCGGTGATGCACCATCTCCTCACCCAATGGGCCCATCCCGAGTTCGCCAGCATCAAGGGGTTTCACCACAACCTTGTGGCGAGCATCCACCAACGCGGAGCGATTCAGGTGGATGATTGGACCAAGGCCACCCTCCCCTCCTGGATCGATTCGATCGCCGAAGGGGTCCGCCGCCCTGGAGTGGTCCTGCGGCTAGGACCATCGGCCTTACTCCAAGGCTTGAGAGAGACTCCAACCTTGCTGCTGATGCATTGGGCCTTCGCGACCGGGCTGATGCAGTTCGGTGTCTTCCGCAGCTCTCGAGCCCAAACCTGATTCGATCGATACTCCCCAAAGCTGTGGTTGAAACTGTGGTTAAACCTGTCGTTGAGAAATCTCTCAGACCAGAGCCCATCTGCGATCCCAGTGATGGGGAACTGCGGGTGAGCTGGGAGCATTACCACCGTCTGATTGAACATCTCGCCCTGCAGCTGCAGCACTCCGGACACAGCTTTGATCAGGTCGTCGCCCTCTCTAGAGGGGGGCTACGGGTGGGAGACACGCTCTCCCGTCTGTTCAAGCGGCCCCTGGTGATCATGGCCGCCAGAAGCTATGGGGGAGGAAATGGCCGTGCGCAGGAAGAACTCAGGCTTGGGAACCAGCTAGCCCACACCTGCGATGCCCTCGGCCCGAAGCTGCTACTGGTGGACGACCTGGTCGACAGTGGTGACACCCTGCATGCATCCAGACACTGGCTTCAGGAGACTCTGCAACCGGAATTGATCAAAACCGCAGTGCTTTGGCTCAAAACGAGCAGCCGGATAAAGCCCGACTTCTGGGCCATGGAACTGCCCGGCAATCCTTGGGTTGTACAACCGTTCGAACGATGGGAACACTTGCACCCCAGCCAACTGCAACCCCTGCCTGAGGGATCGGGCGACGCCAAATGAGCTCCAGTCAGCTTTCCTCCAATTCGCTACTGGGATAGGCACCAAAGTGGGCCAGATGCTCACAAAGGGGGAGAAGTCTTTGCGTGAGCTGATGCAGCAATGTCCCTCCCCCGTCGGGCAGCTCCACATCCACAAAGAACACATACTCACCGAGCTCACGCTTTGAGGGCCGCGATTCAATCCGACTCATATTCATGGCCAGGTCTGCCACTGCCGCAAGAGCCTCGAGAAGGGCTCCAGGTGCATTGCGATGCAGGGAGAAGGCCAGGCTGGCAACGTCTCCATCCTGACGTCGCTCCCCTCGCTGTAAGAACAGAAAACGAGTGCAGTTACCGGGTGCATCATTGATCGGAAACGCCAGCTCCGACAGCTCGCCCTGCTGATGGAGCGAATGACTGGCAATCGCGGCGCGGAAGCGACTTCCCTGCACCATCCGAGCCGCCTCAGCGGTGGAGGTGGTCGCTAGCTGCAGGGCATGGGGCAGGTGTTTAGCAAGCCAACCACTGCACTGAGCGAGGGCCTGGGGATGGGACAACACCTCTGAGATCTCTTCAAGCCGGCCGCTGCTCAGCAACGCATGGCGGATTGGCAGCACTAGGGCACGACGGATGCAGAGATCGGGATTGGACCAGAGCGCATCAAGGCTGGCGGTCACGCCGCCCTCAACGGAGTTCTCAACCGGCACGACAGCCGCATCACAGCGCCCATCCGCCACATGCTCCACAACGGAACGCAAACCAACACAGGGCACAAGCTGGGCATGCTCCACTCCTTCCAGCCTCAGCAACGCGAGGGCCGCACGCTCTCCGTAGGTGCCCTCGGGGCCAAGGAATGCCACTGAGTTCGGCATCGGTAGGCGCACAAACACTCGATAGGATCATGCCGCGTCAGCCAACGCCCATGCCTCTGGCCTTCAGCGCCAGCCAGCAGCTTGATCTGCCGGTACAAGCCGAGATTGATCGCCTGCCGGACTATCTGCAGGAAGAGGATCGGGTGGTGAAGGCTTTGCTCGATCCCAGCCAGCTCTCCCTGATCCAACCGGGTCATTACCGCTACACGGTGACCACCATTCAGGTTTTCCAGTTGCAGGTCAAACCTGTGGTGTCTCTGGAAGTGCTCCGGGAGGGACAGACCCTGATCATGCGAGCGGTCGATGCCCAGCTTGAAGGGCTCGGTTTGGTCGACGATTTTCAACTCAGCCTGGAATCTGTTCTGGAAGCCAGCAGCACGGGCCTCAAAGGCGTTGCCACTCTCGGAGTCGCGGTCAGCCAGCCACCGCTGCTGCGCCTGATCCCGCGCAAGGTGCTGGAAAGTACTGGGGAATCAATCCTCAATGGAATCCTGCTCACCATCAAAGGAAGAGTTGGTCGCCAGCTTGTCTGTGATTTCAAGCAATGGTGCGCCTCCACCAGCGTCGACTGAACGCGCGGTTCAGCCGAGCGGCGGCAACACCTTCTTCAGAAACGAACGCCGATGCATCGCTGTTGGGCCTTGAGAGAGCAGGGCTTGGCGATGAATGGCCGTTCCATATCCGGCATGGCGTTCCAGCCCATACGACGGGAATCGTTCCGCCAAGCGTCGGATCAGTGCATCCCGGGCCTCCTTCGCCAGCACGCTTGCGGCCGCAATGGCCGCGTTGCTGCTATCACCGCGAACGATCGTCTGCTGCGGATGGGGCCAGAGTCGCAGAGGCAACACCCCATCGACCAGCACGAGTGCAGGCTGCAAGGGCAAACGCTGCAGGGCACGCAGCATGGCGAGCTCCGTGGCTGTGCGAATGCCATGGCCATCCACCTCTAGGGCAGAGGCCTGACCAAGCGCCCAGGCAGTCGCAGCACTTTCGATCAAAGGCACGAGCCGCGCCCGCTTTCGTGGAGTGAGCGCTTTGCTATCGGTGAGGCCCAACTGACGCAGTTCGATCGCTGCCTGAGTCGACAACACGACGGCTCCCGCGAAGACGGGGCCGAACCAGCAACCGCGACCCACCTCATCGACTCCTGCCTCCCAGGCCGTCATCAGTGGATCGCCCTTAATCAGCGACTGCAGCCGAGGAGCGACGACGACGACGACGCGGCTCCTGCTCTCCACTATCGGCTTCCGCCGGTTCTGCCTCAGGAGGAGATACTGCTGCTGCCGATTCAACCGCGGGAGTGGACAGGGTGGACTGAGGAGCAGGGCTCGGATCCACTGCAGGAATTGTGGCTTCTAGAGGTGTGATCTCAACCAGCAATGGGGCGGATGACTCGTCAGGCAGCGAAGCCTTGCCATTCGCATCGGAGGCAGCACTGGAACGGCCATTGCCACGACTCACTCCACGACCACCCCGGCGGCGACGGCGGCCGGAGCTGGTTGCCAGTTGCTGACGAGCCTGTTCCAGTACCGCTTCCTCGCTATCGCCTGGACGAACCACACGCACCATCAGGTTCTCGGTTTCTGGCGGATTCTCGAGAAGCAGAGCAGGGCTGAGGCCAAGCCAACCAAACACCTGCTCCTGGTCATCACTCATCGGAACGGCGACCAATTCAGGTTCCGGGCGACGCGTCGGTGCTTCGACTGCAGGGCTGACAGCGGGAACAGCCGCCTCGTCGATCGCTGTGTTGGACGGTTCAGCCGTTCCCTCCGACACTGCAGCCACTTGGGGGGCAGAGCGGCCACGGCCACCCCGGCGGCGGCGGCTGCCACCTTCGCCAGCGGGGACGACTTCAGCGCGAGCCGATGCAGCCGAACGCACCATTCCGGAAGCGGTGGCTAAAGGCTGTAGGAGATCTTTCCCTGGCAGAACGGCGACATGGCCGAGTCCTCCGCAGCTGGGACAAGCCCGGCCAAACAGTTCATAGATGTTCTGCCCTTGGCGCTTGCGGGTGAGCTCCACCAGGCCGAGTTCGGAAAGCTGGGCGATCTGAGGGCGTGCAGCATCGTCACGGATGGCGGCGGTGAAGTGCTCCAGCAACTGCAACTGATCACGCCGTGAATCCATGTCGATGAAATCGACGATGATCACTCCACCGATGTTGCGCAGTTTGAGCTGACGAGCGATCTCAACAGCCGCCTCACAGTTGGTCCAGAGCACCGTCTCGCGAGCATTGGCGGAACGGGTGAACGAACCGGAGTTGACGTCGATCACCGTGAGCGCCTCCGTGGGCTCGATGATCACGTAGCCACCAGAAGGCAGATCAACTCGGGGCTTGAGGGCATCACGGATGGCCGCGTTGACCTTGAAGTGCTCCAGCAGCTCTGAGGGTTCGCTGTGGGCTTCCACCAACACATTGCTGTCGTCCTGTCCGAGGAACTCCTGCACCCGATCAACAGCCGCTGAATCATCGAGCACCACCCGCATCAGCTCAGGGGAGGCATGGTCCCGCAGGATGCGATGAATAAAATCCTCGTCACGATTCAGCAGCACAGGCGGAACAGCCGACTCGGCGGCCTTCTGAATCGCCTCCCACTGGCGAAGAAGAGCCTCAAGGTCATCGATCAGCAGTTCTTCACTGATCCCTTCGGCTTCGGTGCGGATCAGCAAGCCGGCCCCTGGCGGCTTGACCAGCACCCCAAGGGCCCGCAAACGGTTGCGTTCCCCTTCAGCGGCAATGCGGCGGGAGATATTCACACCCTGGCCACTCGGCTGCAGAACGAGATAACGGCCAGGCAAAGCAAGGTTGCCCGTCAACCGCGGCCCTTTGGTACCGGTGGGTTCCTTCATCACCTGCACCAGCACCTTCTGGCGGGGCTCAAGCAACTCGGTGATGCCTGCCGAGCCTTTTTTCAGGCGCAGGGGGCCGAGATCGGTGACATGAATGAAACCATTTTTCTCACTCTCACCAATGTTGACGAAAGCTGCATCAATTCCCGGCAGGACGTTCTCAACAGTGCCGAGATAAACGTCGCCGATCTGATACCGACCTTGGGCAACAATGAGTTCATCAACCCGTTCATCAGAGAGCACCGCTGCGATGCGCAGCTGCTCGGCGATGACAATCTGCTGAGGCATGGAAACGTTCAGGGATCGCCCACAGGGGCGTAAGTCCAGCCCATGACCAATTGGTCCAAGGGTTGGGTGAAAGGAAAGATTTGGGCCGAAGCCTTGGAATGAAGCGGAGCTAAAACTCCTCTGATTGGCACTCGGCTTCGACGCTGACGGGTCGAAGTACCGGAGGCGATGGGCCTCTCGTTCCTCAGGATCTGGGAAGTGAAAGGTCGGGACGTGGCAATGGCGATAACGCCCAAAGCCTTTCGTCTTGAAGTCAACTTAGCACCGGGCCCTTCCTGTTACTGCAGCAGCAGAGCGCTTCGTTGCACCTGCTCCAGTTGCAGCTCCATCCCCAGCTCCTCACTTAGCCAAGACTGAATCTGCAGCGGCTTGAGGCTGCGTCCCATTGGATCAATTGCGGCATGCAACTGCAACTCCACAGCATCAACGCCAGTGGGAGCAGGTTGCTCATGCTGATCGGGATGCAGCTGAAGATTGAGCAGACATGGTCGGCAGTCCCGTTCACGCGGCCTTCCCTTCTTGTCGGTGTCCTTCCAGATCAACTGTTGCCTAGCCATTAAGGCCGTGCACCCCTTCTGAACCGCAGCCGCGAATCGAACCTCCGAAGCAGAATCCGAACCACTGAGCCGAGACAGCCTGAAGCCCCAAACAGCAGACTCCAGGCGTTGGGACAGGCTTGATTCCGACACCGGAACCACTTTGGCCGACAGCAATCGGAACTCGTTGGGCAGAGCCCTTTGCCAGAGCGTCATCACCTGCTCGGGATCGACCACGTCTAGAAACTCCAGATCCATCCATTCCCCATGGGCTTCCACACCAAGGGGGAGGGCCAGGGCCAGCTGCAGACGGGGCAGCGGATGGAAGCCTCCGGTGAAACTCACCGGCAAGCCTGTCCGACGCAGGGATCGCTCAAGCATGCGCACCACATCGAGATGACTGAGGAGAGCCATGGAGCCTGTCTTACTGAACTGAAAACGGATCCGGCAGACCCTTGCACTGCCGGGTGCCTGACTGGGCCGCTGGACTGGAATGCTCGGAGGGGGCACAACCACGTTGTGCCCCAAGTCAGGTCCGCAGACACCACAGCTGCTACAGCCATCAAAAGAACAGTCCGGCACCACTGCAGCTGCCAGTGCGCGCTGAAGGTCCTCCGCTAGCCAGGTCTTCTCAATGCCTGAATCGATGTGATCCCAGGGCAGTGGCTGGGAGCAAAAGCTCTCGAGATCGGCGGCACTCAAGGCATTGGCCGCTCCCCAGCCTCCAAGTTCCAGATCGCGATATCGCCCTTCCAGACCAGCAGCAGCAATGGCCTCCGTCCAAGCGGTGTAGGTGCGATCAAGAGCCTCAAACCAGGCATCCATGCCAGCTCCCGCCCGCCAGGCGGCTTCGATCACCGCTGCGAGACGTCGATCACCCCGACCAACAAAGTCTTCCATCGCCGACAACCGCACATCAGTGAAGTTGAAGCGCACGCCACGGAGGCGTCGCGCCGCATCCCGCAACAGCCTCTGACGGCGTTCGAACTCCGCCGTCGAAACGCTGTGCCACTGAAAGGGGGTGTGTGGCTTAGGGGTGAAATTACTGATGGTGATGTTGAGGGAGAGGCGACCCAGATCACGACAGCTCTGTTGAAGCATCACGCAGGTGTCGACGATGCCGAGCACATCGTCATCCGTCTCGCCTGGTAAGCCGATCATGAAGTAGAGCTTCACCTTGCGATAGCCGTTCTGCATCGCTGTGCGGATGCCGTTGAGCAAGTCATCGTCTGTCAGTCCCTTGTTGACGATGTCGCGCAGACGTTGGGTGCCCGCCTCGGGCGCGAAGGTCAGGCCAGCCTGACGCCCTCCTCCAAGGATGTGGGCAATGTCATCGTCGAAACGATCGACCCGCTGACTGGGCAATTGAAGGGTGACGTTCTGATCCGCTAAGCGGTTGCGCAGCTCCACACCAACGGCTGGGAGAGCCAGATAATCGCTGCAGCTGAGCGAAAGCAGGGAGAAATCGCTGTATCCGGTGCGCTTCATCCCGGTCTCCACTGCTTCGATCACGGCCTCCGGCTCCACATCCCGGGCTGGCCGGGTCAACATGCCGGGCTGACAAAAGCGGCAGCCCCGGGTGCAACCGCGCCTGATCTCAACGGTGAGCCGGTCATGGACCGTCTCCACATGGGGCACAAGGCCCATCGCGTAATGGGGCATCGGCGTGGCCACCCGCCGCAACGGACGACGAGGGAGATCCGGATGCAGTGGCTCGACCGTCACCCCATCCTTTCCTGGGGCATACAGAGACGGCACATAGACGCCAGGCACCTGGGCCAAGTCATGGAGCAGGCGTGAGCGCTTCCAATTTTCAGCCTTGGCCTCGGCCACCACGAGACCGATCTCAGGCAGAAGCTCTTCACCATCTCCCAAGGCAAAGAAATCGAAAAAGGCCGCATAGGGCTCGGGGTTGCTGGTCGCAGTGGGACCACCCGCAAAGATCAGAGGAGGAGCCTGAGGATCACCAAGAGGCAGGTCTCCACGATCACTGGCCCGCTGCGGAACCCTTGCTAAATCAAGCATCTCCAGGATGTTGGTGGCGCCGAGTTCGTAGCTGAGACTGAAACCAAGAATGTCAAAGGCCGGCAGCGGTCGACGGCTCTCGACGGCGAACAACGCCTGCTGCCGCTCCCGCAGACGTGTCGCCAGGTCAGCTGCTGGCAAATAAGCGCGATCACAAAGCTGCCCCGGCACAGCATTGAGAATCGAATAAAGGATGATGTGGCCCAGATTGCTGGAGCCCACCTCATAGATCTCTGGATAGGTGAGAGCCCAGCGAACTCTTGCCGCAGACCAATCGCGGGGCTCCACCCCTAGTTCATGCCCCATATAGCGGGCAGGACGATTAATGCCTGAATCAACCAGACTGCTGAAATCGACTGGCTCCAGGCTCGGGGACGCGACGGTCATAGCCAGCGGGGCAGTGACTCCATCGTAAGAAGCCAAGGGAAGCCGACGTCAAGCCACGTCGCATAGCAGGATGCCCGGCAAGACACCAAGTGATTCCGTGGTTCAGGTCAACAGCAACTACCTCAAACTCAAGGCTGGTTATCTCTTCCCAGAGATCGCCCGTCGCGTCAAAAGCTTCAGCGAGGCCAATCCCAATTCGGCCCTCATTCGCCTGGGCATCGGCGATGTAACCGAACCCCTGCCGCTCGCCTGCCGCGAAGCGATGAAGGCCGCCATCGATGAGATGGGCACCAATGCAGGCTTCCACGGTTACGGCCCCGAACAGGGGTACGGCTGGCTGCGTGACGCAATCGCCAAACACGATTTTCAGGCTCGCGGTTGCCAGATCAGCCCTGAGGAAATCTTTGTCTCTGACGGCTCGAAGTGTGACAGCAGCAACATCCTCGACATCCTTGGCAGTGGTAACCGCATCGCCGTCACCGATCCGGTGTACCCCGTCTATGTCGACAGCAATGTGATGGCCGGCCGCACTGGTGAAGCAGGTGATAACGGGCGTTACGGAGGCCTGAGCTATCTACCCATCAGCGCCGACAACGGCTTCGCAGCCCAGATCCCTAACGAACCGGTTGACCTGATCTATCTCTGCTTTCCAAACAACCCCACCGGTGCCGTCGCCACCAAGGAGCAGCTCAAAGCTTGGGTGGACTTCGCCCGCTCCAACGGCTCCCTGATCCTGTTTGATGCGGCCTACGAGGCCTTCATCCAGGACCCTGGTCTGCCGCATTCGATTTATGAGATCGAAGGAGCACGGGAATGTGCAATCGAATTCCGTTCGTTCTCCAAGAATGCAGGCTTCACAGGAACACGCTGCGCCTTCACGGTGGTTCCCAAGGGACTGAAGGGCAAAGCAGACGATGGCTCGGAGGTTGAACTCTGGGGACTGTGGAACCGACGCCAGAGCACCAAATTCAATGGTGTCAGCTACATCATCCAGCGCGGTGCCGAAGCTGTGTACTCCGACCAGGGCCAGCAGGAGATCAAGGCCCTGGTGAATTTCTACATGGAGAATGCGGCGATCATCCGCCGTGAACTCAGTGCAGCAGGCATCGAGGTTCACGGTGGTGAACATGCTCCTTACGTGTGGCTGAAGACTCCCTCCGGAATCGATTCCTGGGGTTTCTTCGATCATTTGCTCCAAAAGGCCAACGTGGTGGGAACCCCCGGCAGTGGCTTTGGTGCAGCCGGCGAAGGCTATTTCCGCCTCTCGGCCTTCAACAGCCGCGCCAATGTGGATGAGGCCATGCGCCGGATCCGTGCCCTTTGATCCCGTCTAAGGCGCAGAAGAGCAAGATCAGCAAAAACCACACACCGCCTGCCTTATCGAGGTGGGCGGTGATCCACTGCAGACCAAGGACACCTGCAGACCAAGGACCAGTCCACGTCAGTGATCGGCCATGACGGCCGACAGAAGGATGTTTTTCACAGCGATCCCGAGACCCCCCATTTACATTGGGTTCCGTCCAAGCATCGTGGCCATGGCGGTGAATAGCACAAGCCCAGGCCCCGGCGGAGCTGCCGTTCTCGATAAGCAGACCGAGCGGGTGCGCAAGCGATCACCCCTCTACAAGGTGCTGCTGCATAACGATCCGCTCAACACCATGGAATATGTGGTCACCACCCTGCAGCAGGTGGTGCCTCAACTCAGCGAGCAAGATGCCATGGCCGTCATGCTCGAAGCCCACAACACCGGAGTTGGCTTGGTGATCGTGTGTGACCTCGAACCCGCAGAGTTCTATTGCGAAACCCTTAAAGCCAAAGGTCTCACCAGCACCCTCGAGCCGGAAAGCTGAGTGGGGATACGCCCAGGGATGCCTGAACAGCCAGCCAACAACGCTGAGAACAACGAGCTGAGCCAGCACAGAGCTGAGAGCGAGGCTGGCCTCGAGAGCAGCGAAGCTCCCAGCGGGGGCGGCACACGCAACGCCAGACCGCAACGAGCCAGACAACGGTTCCATCCAGGCTGGACGGCATGGCTGAAGCAACCCTCGAGCTGGATCCCCACCGTCACCCTGATCCCGATTCTGTATGGGCTGGGCTGGCTGGTGATGCAACCGGTCGCCCAACTACTTCCGGCACTGCCAACAGTGACCAGGGACCTGATGGGCACAGGGGTCAGCTTCGCGCTCTTACTACTGGTGCTGCCGAGCTGGGTGCGCATCCGCTGGGGCACGCGCCACCCCTGGCGAGAGCTGGGTTTGAGCGGCAGCAGAAAAGGTCCGCAGGGGAGTCGCGCCCTGCTCAATGGCCTGGGCTTGGCTGCGGCCCTGCTGCTTCTGATCAGCCTGATCAGCCTCGGAGGTCACTGGGGCTACTGGCTCGGCGATCTCACCCTGCCTGAACTGATCAACGCCGTATTGCTCGGCTTCGGGGTGGGATTCGTGGAAGAACTGCTATTCCGCGGTTGGCTTTGGGGAGAGCTGACGCTGCTGATCGGCCCGAGACGAGCGATGCCGATCCAAGCCCTTATTTTCAGCCTGGCGCACACCCGCTTCAACCTCGGGTTCTGGCCCATGCTTGGGCTCCTGCTGGGATTATTTCTGATGGGCATGGCCCTGGCGATGAGCCGCCGATTGCACCAGGGATCCCTTTGGGGATGCATCGGCTTACATGGCGGCCTGGTTGGAGGCTGGTTCGCCCTTCAGGCGGGCCTGATCCAATGGTCGCCTCAATCTCCGCTTTGGCTCACCGGCCCCGAGGCGAATCCCCTAGGAGGACTGGTCGGCATTCTGGCCATGATGGTGGTGCTGGCCTTTCAGCTCACAGCATTGGCCAAAGCAGCACGCCCCTGAACAGGAGCTCGCAGGGCTTGCTCCAAGGGAGCCTGACCGTAATCTCGCTCCAACAGATCCATCACAGTGCGGCCAAAGTTGCTGGGATCGCGATCAAAGGCCTCGAGACAGACCCGTCCGAAAACACTGCCCATTGGCTCGGGATTCCAGAGCAGCTTGCGAGCCGTCCAGGGCATCATGCTCATCGGGTTGTAACCAGGCTTGATCAGTCCCTGATCGAAGCCGTACTGCTCGAGATGGGTGTGGGGCTGAAGCCCGATGAAAAAGATTGCAGGCTCGACACGCTCTGCCCCAAAGATGCTCTCCATCGCCCGGTGGTAGGCGATCGTCTGGCGGATCGTTTCCGGACGTTCATCAATCACGTTGAAGGAGTAATTCACCGAAACGTGATCTCGAAACCCTGCATCAGCGAGCATCTGGCAGCTTTCCAGCACGGTGCGCAGGTTGTACCCCATGCGCATCTTGCGCACGAGCTCCTGAGAACCAGAGGTGATGCCGATCTCGAAATAACTCATGCCGGTCTCCACCATCAGCTGGGCGAGCTCCGGATCAAGATTGTCGGCACGGATGTAGGCCGCCCAGCGAATGCCGGTCAATCCCTCCTCCTTAATCGCGCGTAGCAACTGCTTGGCATCCTCGATATAACGCCGAGCTGGAATAAATTGAGCATCGGTAAACCAAAACCCGCGCACGCCTCGGTCGTAGAGCTGACGCATCTCTTTCACGACTTCTTGCACCGGATTGAGGCGCACCTGCTTGCCCTCCACCACGGTGTAAACGCAGTAACAGCAATTGTGCGGACAACCACGCTTGGTTTGCACGCCAACGTAGAAGTCACCCCCCTCCAGATACCAGTCAAGCTGGGGCCAAATCGAAGCGATGTAGTCGTAATCGCAGGCGGTTTTCGGACGACTTTCGGGCTGTTCGTGAATCAAGCCAGGCCGTGGTCGATCGCCAACTACGAAGCAACGCTCGTGGTCCAGAGAGCCACCCGCAAGAAGCTTCTCGAGCAGGGGCTCACCTTCCCCCAGTGACACGATCGTGCCCTTGGGCAACGAACGCCCCAACTGCTCATAAAACACGCTGACTGCACCACCCCCGAGCACGGCCCGGGCCGCGGGGTGATGACGGCGGGCCCTGCCCAAACCCAACCGCACTAAGCGCTGGTTTCGCCACAGCTCACCGTAATGGCTAGTCATCAAGCGAAGTCCGCCCAAAGCCCCCCGCACACGCTTGAAGGGATTGCGGGCGTAAAACACCTCAAAGGAGTTCTGCAATGGATTGCCTCCGCGGCCATCCACGGGCGCATAAATCTGAATATCGCGCCAAGAGAAAACCAGAAGAGTGGGACGAAACTGGTCCACAACCGTTGCCAACACTCGTGCCACATCGAGTACTGGTAGGGCCGCCAGATCGAGGATGCGCTGCGGAAGCCCCGGGAAACACTTATGCAGATGATCGGCCAAATAGATCGGACCGATCGGAAAAATTGGATTGCAGGGCAAACGCACGAGGAGGACCCGCTCAGCGGCAGCCGCTCCGGATGATTCAGCTAAGGACGACGGTTCGAAAGCCATGCAGAGGGTCGCGGCGTCTCAGCAGCGGCTCAAACGTGAATTGACGCTAACAATCGTTCGACCAGATCAGCGTGCCGACTCGACCCAGTGCCCTTGGCCAGCTGCCAGAGCATTCAGCAGCGCCTCGACGGACGTCTGCTTCTGCTGACGACACTGCAATTGATTCATTTGTTGGATGGAACGAGACGCAGAAGGGCACAACGGCCCAATCTGGTTTCAACCACCACTGAGCGCCATGGGATTCTTCACGGCACTCACCGAGGCGATGACCAGTAGGCAGTCCCTACTGATCACCGGACTGGATCCCAACCCGGAGATGCTGCGCAACTGGGCGACCCCCCGAGGCCTGGGTGGGAGCTCACTACTGAGTCAAGCGCGGGCATGGTGCAAATTCGTGATTGAGGCCACCTCAGATCACGTTTGCGCCTACAAACCCAGCCTTGGCTTCTACCAAGCGATGGGATCAGCCGGCGTTGACCTGCTGATGGAGGTGCGCGAACTGTTACCTCCTGATCTGCCCCTGATCATCGACATCAAACACGGCGATCTCAACAGCTCAAGCGCCATCGCCGCCTATTTATTCCAAACCCTGCAGGCTGACGCAGTCACGCTCAATCCCTTTGCAGGACAAGACATTGCCGCTCCGTTCTTGCTCTATCCAGGCAAGGCTGTGGTGATCAATTGCCACAGTTCCAATCCGGCGGCCAGAAGCCTGCAGCACTACCCCGATGAAGAGCGGCCTCTGTATCTGATGGTGGTAGGCGAAAGTCAGCGATGGGGGACACCGGATCAACTTCTTCTCGAAGTCGGCACGAGCGATCCGACCATCCTCGGACGTGTTCGCAAGGCCGCCCCAGAGCGATTCGTGATGCTGCGATCTCTCTGGGGAGAAGAAGGCAATCTGGAGCGACTACTGGCCAGTGGGCTCAATGAGGCCGGGGATGGTCTCCTGCTGCCTCTGCCTCAGAGTCTTCTGAACGACAGCAACATCAGCGACCAGACAACCGCCCTGAAGCAACGGATCAATCGCATCCGCTCCGAGCATCTCGAGGCTCGAATGCAACAGAGCCAGCTGCAATCTGTGCAATGCAGGATCTGGCCCCACGCCGATCAACCTTCAGCGCAGAGCGACACAGCAAACGGGGAGCCTTCAGCTCAAACAGGCACCGATCCGGAACTAAGGGATCTGATCATCGACCTGTTTGATATTCGCTGCCTGTTGTTTGGTGAATTCAAACAAGCAAGTGGCGCAATCTTCAATTACTACGTGGATCTGCGTCAGATCATCTCGGACCCAGCCCTCTTTCATCGCGTACTCGACTGCTATTCCCGGGTACTGCGAACGCTCAACTTCGACCGAATCGCAGGCATTCCCTACGGCTCCCTACCCACCGCCACCGGCCTTTCTCTCCAACTGCACAAGCCCCTGATCTATCCGCGCAAGGAGGTGAAAGCCCATGGCACCAGACGGCTCGTGGAAGGGGAATTCAACGCAGGGGACACAGTCGTGGTTGTCGACGACATCCTGATCTCAGGAGGCAGCGTGCTGGAGGGCATTGCCAAGCTCACGTCCTCCGAGCTGAAGGTGAGCGATGTGGTCGTTTTCCTCGACCATGGTGGCCGGCATGACCCCCGCGCTAAGCAAAGACTTCAGTCCGAAGGACTGCGGCTGCACGCGGTGCTCACGCTTGAAACGATCAGCACAGTGCTGGTCGAGACAGGACGCATCAGCACGTCCCAAGCGCAAGAGCTCAACGCCTGCAACGACTGATCAGCCCAGCTAATCAAAGCCATCAGAGCCTCTGAGGCTGAATGCACCATCAATCAAGTTCACATTGCGCAAAAGTCCTTTACATTGACTAGGTCGGCAAACCGACTTTCTTTACAAGCCATTGGGCCCTGGCCCACCGGCGTTTTCCGTTCTCATGACCACCACCATCCAACAGCGCTCCGGCGCGACCGGCTGGCAGCAGTTCTGTGAGTGGGTCACCTCCACCAACAACCGCCTCTATGTGGGCTGGTTCGGTGTGCTGATGATCCCCACCCTGCTGGCTGCCACCATCTGTTTCGTCATCGCCTTCGTCGCCGCTCCTCCGGTTGACATCGATGGCATCCGTGAGCCCGTCGCTGGCTCCCTGCTTTACGGCAACAACATCATCTCTGGTGCTGTTGTTCCTTCCAGCAACGCAATCGGCCTGCACTTCTATCCCATCTGGGAAGCAGCCTCACTCGACGAGTGGCTGTACAACGGCGGCCCCTTCCAGCTGGTGATTTTCCACTTCCTGATTGGCATCTTCTGCTACATGGGTCGCGAGTGGGAACTCTCCTACCGCCTCGGCATGCGCCCCTGGATCTGCGTTGCTTACAGCGCACCTGTGGCTGCTGCTTCTGCAGTGTTCCTGGTTTACCCCTTCGGTCAGGGTTCCTTCTCTGACGCGATGCCCCTGGGTATCTCTGGCACCTTCAACTACATGTTGGTGTTCCAGGCTGAGCACAACATCCTGATGCACCCCTTCCACATGCTTGGTGTGGCTGGTGTCTTCGGTGGTTCACTGTTCTCCGCCATGCACGGCTCCCTGGTGACCTCCTCCCTGGTCCGCGAGACCACCGAGAGCGAGTCCCAGAACTACGGCTACAAGTTCGGCCAAGAGGAAGAGACCTACAACATCGTGGCTGCCCACGGTTACTTCGGTCGTCTGATCTTCCAATACGCCTCGTTCAACAACAGCCGCAGCCTTCACTTCTTCTTGGCTGCCTGGCCCGTTGTCGGCATCTGGTTCACCGCCCTGGGCGTGTCAACCATGGCCTTCAACCTGAACGGTTTCAACTTCAACCAGTCCATCCTTGATGGTCAGGGCCGCGTCCTGAATACCTGGGCTGACATCCTCAACCGTGCCGGCCTCGGCATGGAAGTGATGCACGAGCGCAATGCTCACAACTTCCCCCTCGACCTGGCTGCTGCTGAGTCCACTCCTGTGGCTCTGCAAGCACCTGCAATCGGTTGATCGGAACAGCCTTTGGCTGAAGTCTCCAAACGATTCAGCGCAAGCTGAATCGGAAAGCCCCCGCCGCAAGGTGGGGGCTTTTTGTTGCCTCTGAGCCCAGCACTGTGGCCGATGCCAAAGCAACACATCGACGAGAGCCGCAGCTCAAGGCGATGCAGTGGTTGCCATCTGGGGCATCAACGCCACACTTCAGAAGGCGTTGCTGATCCAGCAGAAGCCCTGCTGCCAGCAACAGAGGGCACGAGCCAACAAAACTGAATGGCGATGCTTCCACCACCTCCAAAGGGGCTGTGCTCAGCCTCACCCCTGCATCGGCAGGTGCACCGGCAAACCGGGGCATCCGGATCAACAACTCGGTACCAAAGCGAAACGCCTTCACGCGCTGGGCAGACGGGCTACAAGTAGTGAAAGCGGGGAAACAATGACAGACCACCAAGCAGGCCCCACGAGCGAACACAGTGCCAATGCAGTGGTCGAAGGCTTGATCGAGGAGTGGAAGATGCAGCCCCACCCCGAAGGGGGTTGGTACAGAGAGATCCATCGCAGCTCCCAAACCGTCACCCGCTCCGATGGAGCTAAACGCGCAGGCGTCACCACCATCCTGTTTCTGCTGAAAGCTGGCTCCACCAGCCGTTGGCATCAAGTGCGCCACGCCGATGAGGTCTGGATCCACCTTCAAGGGGCACCGCTCAGCCTTTGGGACCTGCCGGAGACAGGAGGAGAAGCATCACGACAGATTTTGTCACTGCAGCAGCCAGTTCAGGTCATCCCAGCAAACCACTGGCAGGCCGCCAGGCCTGAGGGCCCCTACTCCCTGGTGAGTTGCTGCGTCGGACCTGGCTTCGCCTTCGAGGACTTCACGATGCTGCACGAACTCCCGCAATCAGAATGGCCAGAAGGCGCGCTCACGGATCTGGTCTGACCTCAACAGCTCAGACCTGACAGACGACTCATTACGCTCTATCCAGCTCTATCCAGGTGGAGAGAGGCATGGGAAGCAGCTTCGGCACACTGTTCCGGATCAGCACATTTGGGGAATCTCATGGGGGTGGTGTCGGCGTGATCGTCGACGGATGCCCGCCCCGCCTCAGGCTTGATCTAGACGCGATCCAGGCCGATCTCGAACGGCGCAAGCCGGGCCAAAGCAAGATCACCACCCCACGCAAGGAAGCCGATCAGGTGGAAATCCTCAGTGGTCTGGTCGACGGCGAGACCCTTGGAACGCCGATTGCCATGGTGGTGCGCAACAAAGACCAGCGTCCTCAGGATTACAGGGAGATGGAAATAGCCTTCCGCCCCTCACACGCCGATGCCACGTATCAAGTGAAATATGGCATCCAAGCCAGGAGTGGAGGAGGCCGTGCATCCGCCAGGGAAACGATCGGCAGGGTTGCCGCTGGCGCCATCGCCCGCCAGCTTCTGCACAAGGCCGGGGGCACCGAGGTGATCGCTTGGGTCAAACGCATCCATGACCTGGAAGCCAGCATTGACCCAGCCAGTGTGGAGCCCGACGCGGTTGAAGCCAATATCGTCCGCTGCCCGGATCAAGCGATGGCTGAACGCATGATCGAACGGATCGAAGCGATCGGCCGCGAAGGAGATTCCTGCGGAGGGGTAATCGAATGTGTGGTGCGCAATCCCCCCGTAGGTCTCGGCATGCCGGTGTTCGACAAACTGGAAGCTGACCTTGCCAAAGCGGTGATGTCTCTACCGGCCACAAAGGGATTCGAAATCGGATCCGGATTTGCTGGCACCCTGCTCAGGGGTAGTGAACACAACGATGCCTTCCTGCCGAGCGAAGACGGCCGCCTACGCACGGCCACCAACAACTCTGGAGGCATCCAGGGAGGCATTAGCAACGGCGAACCAATCCTGATCCGCGTGGCTTTCAAACCAACGGCAACGATCCGCAAGGAACAGACGACCATCAATTCGGCTGGAGAAGCCACCACCCTTGCTGCCAAGGGTCGGCATGACCCTTGCGTGCTGCCAAGGGCTGTGCCGATGGTGGAAGCGATGGTCAACTTGGTGCTGGCCGACCACCTGCTGCGTCAGCAGGGGCAGTGCAGTCTGTGGTGAGTCGCCTCAGGCTGCACTACAAATCCAGCGCCAATCGAATCAGCTTCGCGCTGGCGAACTGATCCCACTGGTCGCAAGAGCACTGCTACTGCTGAGGCGACCGGCGGCCTTGGCCATGCGCTTGGCGACCGACGTGGTGCCAGTGCCACTGGTCGCCTTGCGGGCCCGCTTGGCTGGCCTTGGCTTACGGGTCGCGGATGTGGTGGTCGTCGAGGCCGATTTACGCACGGTCTTGGCACTGGCCTTCGAACTGGTCTTCGTGCTGGTCTTGGCACTCGCCTTCGTCACAGGCTTGGCCGACTTCGAGGTCTTGGCACTGGCCTTGGTCGCAGGCTTAGCGGTTTTGGCAACCTTGGCGACCGCTTTAGCAGCTGTTGCTGTTGAGGCCTTTGTCTTCGCAGCGGCTTTCGTGCGTTTGCGAGGTGCCGACTTGGAGGCTGAACCATCGCTAGCGGAGCGCTGTCGATGGTTCAGAACCATCGCCCATTCAGCATCACTCAACGACGATGGCTTGCTGCCATGGGCATTGGCGAGCTTCGCCGCTTTTTCAATGTCCTTGATCAGATTGGTCCAGGACGTAGCGAAACGCTTGTCGGACTGGGAGCGGGCACCACTTTCAACGAGGGTCTCCACCACACCCGCCGCGGTGACTTTTTTGCGGCGACGGTTGAAGATCTCCTTCTGAAGCTGAGCGATCAAGGCATCAGCCTTATCGGACAGCTTGATCGACAGCTGAGACATCGAACAAAGAATATCTATCTCATCTGTAGCACTTGATTCTCATCCCAACCATGAAAGGAGGCTTTGATCGAGCTTTTCGCCGTCGATCAAACCGCGACCAAGGGCCAAGGCGTGATACCCCGCCGCAAGCCAAGGATCCAGATCTGCTGCCGTGAGACCACCCGCCGCGATCATGCAAGGCAACGGCGAAAGCGGTGCCGATAACTGACGGAGATAGTTGATCCCCACTGTGGCTGCAGGGAAAAGCTTCACGAGCTCACATCCGAAAGCGACGGCCTGCTGCACCTCCGACGGCGAAAACACCCCGGGGACCAGAAGCTGGCCATGGCGACGGGCCAACCGAAGTAGAGATGGATCAAAACAAGGAGACATGGCATAAGCCATGCCGAGATCGATCACCATCTCCAACGCTTCCCGTCGCGTCACCGATGCAGCGCCTAGCCGCAGGGCTGGATAGCGGTCTCGCAGCCAGCAGATCAGCTCACCCCAGCGGCAATGAGGAGTCCAGGCGATTTCGATGTGGTGAACTCCAGCGTCGACCAGTTGATTGATCACACAGAGCAGAGGTGCCTGATCAAACGTCTCCACTGACCAATCGAGAGGAGAGGGGCGAAGCACCACCAGAAAGGGCTGCTCACGCAGAGATCGGATCAACTGGTGCTGGCGATCAGTCCAGTTGATCCGATCAGGACGCGATCGATCAGATGTATTCGGCAACGCGAACGTCGCGGCGAATCAACAACTCTTGCAGCTCCTCGGAATCGACTGTCTCCTGCTCAACAAGCATCTCGGTCAGTTCATCCAACACTGCCCGATTGTCGAGAAGCACCTTGGTTGCGCGCTTGTAGGCGGCATCAACAAGATCAGAGACCTCGGCATCGATCGTGGCCGCGGTGTCTTCCGAGAAATCTCTTTCGGCTGCGATGTCGCGTCCGAGGAACATTCCGCCCTGAGCACGACCAAGCGCGACGGGTCCTAATTTGTCGCTCATGCCAAAGCGAGTCACCATCTGACGGGCAACCTGAGCAACCTGCTGGAGGTCATTGGACGCTCCGGTTGTGACCTCGTCTTCGCCATAGATAATTTCTTCAGCGACACGACCGCCAAGGGCCACTGCCATTTGGCTCTGGAGATAGGTGCGGGAATACAACCCCGACTCCATCCGCTCTTCACTGGGCGTAAAGAAGGTGAGACCGCCGGCATTGCCACGAGGAATGATCGAGATCTTTTGGACTGCGTCGTAATCAGGCATCACAGCTCCCACCAGAGCATGGCCTGCCTCGTGATAAGCAACGAGACGCTTACGCCGTTCCGTCATCACCCGATCTTTCTTTTCGGGTCCCACCATGATGCGCTCAATCGCATCACTGATCTCGTCATTGCTCACCTCCGTGAGGCCACGACGTGCGGCCAGGATCGCCGCTTCGTTGAGAAGGTTCGCTAAATCAGCCCCGGTGTAGCCAGGCGTTCGCCTGGCTACCTTGTCGAGGTCGACGTCCTTGGACAGCGTCTTGCTGCGGGCATGAACGCCGAGAATCTGGAGCCGACCGTTGTAATCAGGACGATCGACGGTGACTTGTCGGTCAAAGCGACCAGGACGCATCAAAGCAGCATCCAGAACATCAGGACGATTGGTGGCGGCGATGATGATGATGCCGGTGTTGCCCTCGAACCCATCCATCTCTGTGAGCAATTGGTTCAGGGTCTGCTCACGTTCGTCGTTGCCACCGCCTAAACCTGCCCCACGCTGGCGTCCAACGGCATCGATCTCGTCAATAAAGACGATGCAAGGAGCATTTTTCTTGGCCTGCTCAAAGAGGTCACGAACACGACTGGCGCCAACACCGACGAACATCTCCACAAACTCCGAGCCGGAGATCGAGAAGAACGGCACACCCGCTTCACCCGCCACAGCCTTGGCGAGCAGGGTCTTACCGGTACCGGGAGGACCGACCAGAAGGCAGCCTTTAGGGATCTTTGCGCCAACAGCGGTGAAGCGGTCAGGGTTCTTGAGGAAGTCGACAACCTCAGTGAGCTCAAGCTTGGCTCCTTCGATGCCAGCCACATCTCCAAACGTGACCTGAGTGGAAGGCTCCATTTGGACACGAGCCTTGCTCTTGCCGAAGTTCATGGCTGGATTGCCACCGCCTCCGCCCTGGGCACGGCGGAAGAGGAAGAACAATCCACCAAGCAGCAGCAAGGGGAACACCAAACTGCCAGCAGCCTGCTGCCATGCACCCTGTTCTCGGGTGGGTTGCACCGCGATATCCACGTTGTGATCGGTCAACAACTTGAGCAGATCCTTGTCCGGGGCGAGATTCACCTCGGCGCGTCGGCCATCGTTCTCCACGATCAACGCTGAGGCGCGGTCTGGAGAGATGGTCACCCGACTGACCTGATCCTCCTGAACCGCCTCCACGAAATCGCTGTAACGGAGGGTACGGGCTGCGGTCGCAGGGTCTGGACGGTCAAGGAAGGCTGTTCCCACCGCTATGACCACGACCACAAGCAGGACGTAAAGCCCAACGTTGCGCCAACGCTTGTTCAAGGTTCTCTTGCCTCTGATGAAGGAATGTTAATGGAGATGCTCAGGGATCAGGCGGAGCGGAGCACATCAACAACGCTCTTGAACGCGAACCACTCCGGGATCTCCTCACCACTGCGCAGCATCTTGCGGAATTGGGTGCCGCTCAGCTTTTTGACATGGAGACCACGGGTCTCTGCATGCTCAGCCGTCACATAGCCCTCTTCCTCCGTGAACACAAGATTGAGGGAAGGAACAGTCTCCATCGACAGTTCAACAGCACACTCCTTGGCAAAGTTCTGAGCGTCATAAGGGCCGTAAAAGTCATCGCCGTTCAGCGACGACTTACAGCCAGCCATATCGCGGCCGATGATGAAGTGGGTGCAGCCGTAGTTGCGGCGGATGATCATGTGCTGCAGAGCCTCACGCGGGCCAGCCATGTGCATCGCATAAGGGAGGTACGCCCAGCGGATGCTCGCGTTGTCCACTTCAGCCGCTAAACGTTCATAGGTTTGAAAGCGCACCACCCCGGGGATGTCGTCTTGTTGGGTGGGGCCGCAGGTGGGATGCACCAGCACCACAGCGTTCTCACTCACGTTTTGGGCATGCAGCGCCCGGGTGAAGAGCTCATAGTGGGCACGGTGAATGGGGTTACGGCACTGGAATGCCACAACATCTTCACCACTGGGCAAGCCTGCACGCACCTCAGCAGGCGTCTTACAGGGGAAGACTCGCTTGGGCAGTGCAAGACCCTGGATCAGCCCACCTAAATAAAACCGCTTCCGCTCCATCGTGATCATGCGAACGGCGGGGTGCTCAATCGACGTGGTGCCATAGCAACCCTTGGCTTCCACCACCTTGTCGGGCTCCCACTTGTCTTCAACAGTGAGCACCGCCAGATCCTGACCCTTGTAGGTGAGCAGCACCCGATCGCCGACCGCAACATCGTCGCAATCGGTGTCCATCACGATCGGCAGGCCGAACAGATATCCCGACGTGGTGCGATGAGACGCCACAACGGAGTCGTAATCGGCCTGATGCATGAACCCCCGCTCAGGGGAGAAGCCACCCACCACAAGCAACTCAACATCGCAAGCATTGCGATCGGAGCACTCCAAGGTCTTCGTGGCTGAAGCCTTCACTGCTGCCTGTTCCGCATCGGAGACCATCAGGTCCACCAGGGTGCCGCCGTATGGAGCGATCACGCTGTTCGGAGCAGAGCTGGCAGTCATGGCTGAGCTTGGGAGGGAAACAAGGGGGGATTCTCACAGACGACACAAAAAAAGGGGGGCCAATGGCCCCCCTTGCGATCTGGCAGGTGTTCGGCTTGCGATCAGCCCTCTTCCAGACGTCCGTAAAGATCACCACTGATTTTCACGTCGACAATCTCGCGTCCTCCCATGTCGGAGTCGGAAGGCTGGGTGGCAGAGAACACTCCAGCGAACTCGCCGGTTTCTGGATCCACCTTGGTGATCGAGAGGGTCATTTGACCCACGCCATCGATGTAGCGCTTGATGTTCTCGCTATCCAGTTCCTCGTAGTCACCAGCCAAACCAATCAAACCCTGGGGATAGTCCACACCGGTGGTGAGGGCACGACCCTTGGGATCAATGAAGTTGCTCGTGCGGTAGCTGGGGGTGCGGTAGGTGCCTTCGAAGTCAGTACTAGTGGTGATGGCAGCGCCATCAGCTGTGGCTTCAAGCGACTTACTGGAGAAGGTGAAGGGGTACTCCTCACCGCCAGGAACCAGCACGGTGATCGGCTGAAAGTCGATACCGCCTTGCTCGCTGAAATTGATGCCGTCGCTCTTCACGGTGAGGTTGCCGTACACCTCATCAAGGCTGGAGGTGAAGCGAGTGAGGATCTTGCCCTCAACGAACTGAGCCTCCTGACGCTTGTTCGCGGGCTCACCTTTCACGAAAACCCTTGTGGGATGCATGCAGATGCCCTTGAGCTCATAGGAGCCACCGGGGGTGAGGCTGATCGATCCGCGGGCGGAATCAGAAATAACTGGGCAATCATTCGCTTTGCCGGTGTTGCGAATGTCGTCGTAAGTGATGTTGGAACTGTCAACAGCCTGGGCACCACCGCTGCAGGCGGTCACCACGGTGAGACAGAAAGCCAGCACCAGGGCCAGCAGGGGACGGATGCTCATGAAAGGAAGCCGAATGGCCGAATGATGACGGTATCCACCGATCAGGCGGATCCTACAGGTGGCAAACGCTTGTTCCGGGTACCCTTTCGCAGCTGTAAACAACCCGTCGCGTTGTCCGTCCTCAGTCATGAGATCGAAACACTGCCTTCAGCAGAGCAGGAACGACTCGAAGCACTGTTGGCAGAACTGAATGCACTGGCCGGCCATCTTCAGGGGCGGCCCCAAGCTCTGCTCACGATGCTGCGCAGCATCGAAGCCCTGCATCGCGACATTCAAGATGGATCCTTCCGCAGCAGCCTGCCGGAAGATCGTCACCAATTGTTCAACCTGCTTCAAGCGATTGAGCGGTCAGGCGGATGGCCCTACATCCCCAGGCTGCAGCTCAAGACCTTCATCGCCATGCTCGACCAACCCCAAGTCGAGATGGCAGCCTGAGGGATCGAGATCAGGCTTCCTGCAAGGAGAGCAAACGATCCAGCAACCGATGGGCCAAGCAGAACTTGTCCATCACAGGCACCACCTCTACGCCGCCATTGGCGCTGATCAACCAACCACCATTCGGAGCCTCTCCGAATCCCTGGCTAGGGATGTCGATGGGATTCGCCATCAACAGATCGCAACCCTTGGCTGTGCACTTCGCGTGGGCACGGCTGATGATCTCCTCCTCCCCACCGCTAAGGGCTGCGAACCCAAGCAGCCGCTGCGTAGCTGGTCGGTTGGCATGCAGCCCCGCCAGCAAATCGGGCACAGGTTCAAGGTTGGAGGTGAGGGACGCTTGCAACGCAACCTTGGCAGCCTTGGCAGGGGAAGGCCCGCCTCGCAGACGCAGATCAGCCACGGCAGCAGCCATCACGACTGCATCAGCGTCTGGCTGGAGAGCACCAAGCTGCTCTTGCATCGCTTCTGCTGAGCTGACCGGATAACAGCCGAGCCCTTCCAGCCAGGCTTCAGGCACCTGGAGAGGACCGTGCACAAGCTGTACTGCCGCTCCGCGAAAGCGCGCAGCTTGGGCGATCAGCACCCCCATGCGTCCAGTGCTGCGGTTGGTGATCAACCGGGCAGGATCCAGTGCTTCCACGGTCGGTCCCGATGACACCACCAGGGTGCGGCCGGCCCAGTCACGCGGAACGCCACCATGGGGATCACAGCGCTGCAGAGCACTGGTCGCTGCAAGCTGAATGCACTCCGGGGCCGCCATACGACCATCCCCCATGCGGTCGCAGGCCAGCAGCCCGACCTCGGGGCCAAGGCTGAGAACCCGCGGATCCTCCGCCAAGAGAGCCCAGTTCCGTCGCACTGCGGGATGATCCCACATGCCTGTGTTCATGGCGGCTGCAGCCACCACAGGCCGCTCACAGGCCAAAAGCAGACTGGCCAAGAGACCATCAGCTAGGCCTTGAGTCCATCGCGCCAGGGTGGTGGCACTGAGCGGAGCAACGATCACCACCTCCGCCCATTCCGCCAAACTGACGTGCAGAGGCCTGGGCTGGTCTGGATTCCACTGATCCTCGTCTTGATAACAACGATGACGACTGAGGCTTGACAGGGCCACTGCACTGACCAACCGGGCGGCACTGGGAGTGAGCACACACCGCACCTCCGCACCAGCTTTCACCAGCGCACTCACCAACAGGGGGGTTTTAACCGCGGCGATGCTTCCACTAGCGGCAACAAGCACCCTGCGCCCGCAGAGGGTGCCGGGATCAGTCCTCATCGAAGGGTTCCTGATCAATCAAATGCACATAGGGGGCTGTGAGCTCAGGACGATGAATGGCGAGAGCCCGTAACAGGTGCCAATCCCCCAACCCAGCGAAGGGGGTGGGGTAGTCATCGTCTTCGAGGCGCTGTGCCAAGACAGCCACAGAGGACTCATCAAAGCTCTCGAGCTGTTCTGGGGTGATGGCTGAACTGGCCATGGGCATCTCTGCCGCCTATGCCTGCATTCTGCCTGGACTCTGACGCTAGGTTTTTGCAATCGGGGAATTAGCTCAGCTGGTAGAGCGCTGTGATCGCACCGCAGAGGCCAGGGGTTCGAGTCCCCTATTCTCCATTGACAATTCAACAAAACCCTTGTGCCAACTGGATCTGATCCAGCGACACTTAACAGTGCAGGATCAGATGCGGTGCCAATCTCCACGGCTGCTTTTGCAGAGGAGGACACGTGCAGGGCCGCCAGGGCAACAGCACCAACCATCACGCCAACTCTCAAGCTGGAGCAGTGCGGAACCCGTGAGACTGCAGACCTCTTGGAGCGTGGCCCAGAGCGAGCAAGATGGCGGGGCGGTATCCCTAACGCCCCAAGACATTTTGAACCGTTTTTGAGAGCGACCGCGAGCGCTGTGGACCCGATACACAAAGCCCAGGTGTCGTCACCATCCATCCAGCGGGGATGACGCTTTATCTCCCCACAGGCTCGCCAACCTCAAGATGTCGTGCTGCTGCGCCTGTGCAGTTCGGCCTAGCAGCCCATCAAAAAAGGACGACCGCCCTCCCCGGCGGGAAGGCGGCCTACGTCGCTCGTTGGTGCATGGCTAAACCCAATCAATGCAAAGGAGAGAAAGGTGTCAGCGTCTGGCTCGAGGCGGCCTGGGGCCATTGGCTCGAGGTGTTGGGTCGCGATCTCCAGGGGTACCTAGGGCGATGCGAGCGGAGCGTCGATTGGCGCGGCGAACATTCCAGTGCCGACCAAAAGAGCAACCCAGACGCTTGTTTGAGACTGTTGGAGCAGGCGCCAGAAAGTCAGCCTGCTTCTGCAATCTGCTGTGGTGGAGTATCCGCCGTCATGGGCTCCTCCGATCTGGTTGGTCTTAACTTTCCACCCTTGAAGCTGCTTCTGACATCCGTCGAATCGCGCATTGTTCTCGAAGACGAAACAGCCGAAAGTGGCGCTGGCTTGCCTGAACGTGGCGCAAGGCTGAATGTCCAGTCCAATCCGATCGGAGAGTCAGACAACACCAAGGAAGCGCTAAGGGGTCGCACGGCTTTGATCTAATGCCTGAACTGCAGACCTAACCAGAGCTCAAGATGGAATTCGCTCGCCAACCGCTTCGAGGCGAAGTCAGCGCTGAGGCCACAGCCCTACTTCAAGGCACTCAGGTCATCGTTTGCATGGCGGACCCATTGACGCTGGGAGCATTCAGCCTCCTACCCCCAATCTCAGAGGGGTTAATTGGGGCCTACACCACAGAATCAGAGGTTGTGGAGATCACAAAGAGCTGCTGCCCAGATCTGCTTTTTGTGACTGAGGACTTGGAAGAGGGCTGCGGCATCAGCCTGGTCAGGAAAACCAAGCTTGCTTGCCCTGACACCATCTGCCTTGTGTTCCTGCGCACTGAGACCAAATCGATGGTCCATCACTGCATCGAAGCTGGTGCAGAAGGGGCGATGTTCGTGTCATCTCTCGGTGGCCGAGGAGATGGTGACTTCATGGGTGCGTTACGGAAAACCCTGCATGGCGGCATCTATTACCCGCGCGATGTGCTTCAAGCGGCTGATTTCGCCAACAACCCACAACATTTACTGCCATCTGATCTAACCAAAAAGGAATCCGAGGTCCTGAGCTGCCTGGCCTCAGGCTCAACGAATAAGGAAATTGCTGAGCGGCTCTTCGTGTCTGTGGAAACAGTCAAAAGCCACGTCAGCGCTGTCATTGGCAAATTAGGAGTACGCAACCGTCAAGCAGCCGCAGTCGTAGCAATCCAAGCAGGCGTGGTGATGTAATCAGCCAATACAAGTGCCGCACAAACGAACAGCAAAAGTCACTGACATCAATCCTTCTGGAGTCCTTTCAGCCAGGCCTCACCACATGCCATTGATCCAAGCCCTGACAGGGAAGCCAAGCAACGCACAAGCCTTCAACAAACATTGACGCTCTAAACACAATGCATGCGTTAGAGAGCACATCATCATCAAGCTATCGACTTCTCACCAGCAAGCCAATCCACACCAATCGAAGCATTCAAGCCTTGATCCAAACGCACTAGAAACCGAGGAAGGCCTAATCTTGCACAGGCAAAATCGAGCAGATGCAATTCGGATGCTGCTTAATATAGTCATTGAATTCCATGGCAAGAATGCGAGCTTTCACCACATCAGCAGCAGAAATGGAGGTGCACTCTGTAAAACCGTCAGGTTTTTTGTAGCAAATACTGTAAGCCTGTTCAGCGGTAGACATTTAAAAAATCGAATCGAATACTCTTAAAGGCTGGCTCGACTATGACGCAAGGCAAAGAAACAACAGATTTCGTCCATCCGCTTGCACAAGCGCAAAAATACTCAAACAGCGTGCACCCTCTTGATGGAGGCATCTTTGACGCTATCAGCAGAGGCCTATGGAGACTTCTCCGTTCCAACCTGCAAATGAAGTCTGCTTGCAGCAACCACTGGTTCAGCAACAGAGGCAGAACACTCAATTGTTGATCTTGGCTCGATAAAGGCCTGACAAATAGGCCTCAAGGCCCTCCAAGCCTTTGGGAAGAAGCCCGAGTGTCAGCACTCCATCGCACAACTGCATGCATCGATCCAAGTGTGGCTACCAACAGCAAAGCCACTGGTCGACTGATGCAGCACTTCCTGATTGTTTGGACGTTCCCAACTGTTGAGGGAGCGTGGGAATCCTGCCCCGGTTTTGCTGACTACATCAATGCAGGAGGTCCTGGGGACACATTCGAAGGCTTTGAGCTGAAATACCGCGTTTGCGAACCTGTCAGCGGGAGCGGCGTCGCCATCGCGATGGCCAGCGACATCGGAAAAGTTTGGGCACACCTTGGCCCTTGGATCAAGGGATATGGGATTCAATTTGAAGTCACGGCGGTCGTGTCTGACGCAGAGTTCGCTGCTTTATGGCCAGGGGTTGAAGCAGCGGCTGCTGTGGCATAAAGACAGCCACAAACCCGAGAGACGCGAACGGCCGAGCCATGCACTTGCCAATGGCCCCATCAAACCAAACACGGAAGGTCAACACTTAACGACTGGGCTGGTCGCTCCAGCATTCCTCCCACTCGTCTTGAAGCTCGCTGGCACTGAGGGAGTTGTAGAAGCCTCTCCACTTCGCCTCGGCTTTGGAGTCAGTCGCCACCAGAGACACCAACAAGTTGATGACTTCTTCAACTGAGAAGAGCCGTCCTGTCTGCGATCTGAATTGCATACTCCCAGTCGTCAACCTTGCGGGAAACTATCCTGCCAAAGCAAATGCAGCACGTCAGATCTTTAGAGAGATAGGGCAATCAACAATGAAGACATCGGCACCCATTTGGAAGCTGGTCTCGTGAGGCCCGAGGGCAGCGGCTCCCGAGTCAGGTGTGATGGGAGCCACCGTTAAGGGGCATCACAGCAGCCACCGCACATCCCAGTGGAGACGTGTTAAGACCGCTTTCGCCAAAGCGAGTTAGCGTTGCTCACGTGAAGGGTGCGCCGCTCTTTCTATTGGACGGCTCGGCACAACGCCATCACTCCGGATTCAACGACTCTGAAGGGAAAGATCCGACCTCAACCGATTTTGCTTTCCTTGAAGACCATGCGCCTCCTGCGCTCTGCTGCACATATCCCGCTCATTTGCGCGCCTTTACTTGTTCTGAGCTCATGCTCAGACCTTCAGGAGAATCGATTCATTTCAGTATATTGTTCAAGCTCCAATCATGCGCTCGATCAAGCTAAAGCAGCCTTTGATACCTATCCAGACGCGAGCTCCCTTCATGCACAAAGAGCCTCTCAAGGCAAAGAACCTTTATGGGCTTTTGATAGAAAAACTGGTCAAATCTATGCATACGAAGGATGGCCCACAGAAGCTTTTATCCCTCTTACAAAGACCGAAGAGAAAGAAATAGCGGCAGGATCAGGAGCTTACTGGGAAGAGTACCAGTCTTCTCTGAGCCCTGACAAGAAGCGGGTGGAGATCAAGATGCGACATATGAAGAGAGATTCACTCATGAATGAGAACCTCATCGGTGAGGCTCTCATTCATTTTTCCTTCGATGAATTGCAAATTACCTGGGGCGCGGGTGGTTCTACTGAGTTAGTAGAGAAATGCGTGCTAGTACCCACTCTTGGCATCCAAATTAATTGGAAGGAGCATGGCTAGGCATCATGCAGAACGGTGATCAGTGCTCCCAATTCCGTGAAGCGAGCTGACGAAAAGACTCCTGCTACTCATGCCGTTGCAAATTCTCAGCGAGTCACCAGCACGGGCCCAAGACAATTCAGAAGCCTGACTTCAGGCCCATACCAAGAAACAGCTCCAGCTAGTTGAGCACCGTTAGTTGTTGAATTCGAGCCCGACGGACCCAGGCGGCCAATGCATCGATATCTGATCGATCCGGAATGCAGATGCAGCCAGTACCTGGAAAACAGCGATGGATGCCAAGCGCACTGCGAGTGGTCTCAAACCGAGGCTGCAAATCAAACCAGAGATCATGCCCCCAGGGTTCCGGTTGACCAAGGGCATAGATCCCGATCGGTAGAGGAGAAGCATTGCCAGGGCTCCAGCGGCGATCTGCATGTTGTCGCTGGGAGACCCCACTGGCCGCATCCCAGCTGGCGAGCAGTCTTCGCCCACGATGCAACTCCACTTTCCAGATGGGATTGCCATCCGGAAACCATTCATCCGTTCGGCGAGCACTAAGAAGAGGGACCTCTCCGACCAAGAGATCCGCTGTCGGACCAGCCTGACCGGGTGGTTGCAATGGAAGCTGCGCAGCTACAGCGCCAGAAGAGATGGCACTTGGCTGGAGCTCTTGGGTGCTGTCGAGAGACGAACAGGCAGCAAGAAAGCAAATAACAGCCAGTGAGACTGCTCGCAGCAAAACGATCAGCGCAGAAATCACATCAACTCTGGCGGAGCCAAAGCCAAAAGGCTGTGCCTACGAATGATTAGCAGTTGATTCTTATGCGACGAGCGAACTGGCAAGCCGCTTGTGTGAAGTCAACGCAATGCCTGGTGCAGTGAGCGAGCAAGCCAGAAGGAGCATGGATGCCAACGAGTACGGGATTGAATGGTGGGGAGCAACCATCACACAAACTCTGCGGGCACTATGCAGCAGACGGCTTCTGACTCAGCTCGGAGAGAGTGGGCATCGGATCAGGCTCACCATCAGCGATGGCACGAGCTCGCAGATAAAAGCCGCTATGGATTGCACCAGCAGCCTCTAGATCTGATGCGATCTTTTGCCAGTTTTTAATTTCGGATTGATCCATACCAACCTGAGGTCAACACCAATTTGACTGGTCGGACTGGACCACTGCCACACGTTCCAAGGGTGGTTGCCGAACCAACGACCGAACAACACCAACCGTGCGGAGATCCATAGCTTGTCTCGATGATCAATGACCCCCATGAACCACCATCGCTTGTCTGTCGAACAGAGATTTCAGCTTGAAGCCGCCTTCCGTGAGATTGATGCCTGTCAAGAACTGGCTGCACTGAAAGAGGTCACCAAGCAAATCCTTACCGCACATGAGAACGAAAAAGCATTTGTTCGTGAAGCCACCACTCACCTACGCAAGGAGCTAGAAACACGCTCAGCATCCAGAGTTGGCCTCCATACCAAAGCGATGCAAGATTTTTCTGATGCGCGCGAGTGATCAAACACCCACTCTGGGCACAAGCCGCTCTGAGCCCATCACCATCAAGACAGGCTGAGGCAGGCAAGAGAACGGGCAGTCGCCAATATGTATCGCCGGTGATGACGATGCTGTGTGGTTGCTTCGGAAGCGCCCTTTTTGGCATCAAGTATCTGCATGATCCTCACCAACTGAGAGTTTCATGAGTGTGACGATCTTCAGCACTTGCCTGGACACTGCTTCGATGCAGCATCCAACGAAACGGCACGCCATCGATATGTAAAGCCACTGGAAACCCCACTCACCCAGCCAAGAGAAAACGATAAGATTATTTGACGCGATTGGGCTTCAAAGCCACCGCGCGCGATCCGATAAGCGTCAACTCAAATGAGCAGAAGAGGCATCCACCCCCTTTTGATGGGGTGCAACAAAGCAGAGAGAGCCAAGGAGCAACAGCAGAAGGAACTGACTGGCTATGAGTCAGCCCAGCGCAAGCGTTTCTTGCTCTCCGAAGAGGAAACCAAACAAGAAGAAGCTGCTTAGACAGCCTTTTCAACCGGTTGTGATCAGCTCACACACTTGGGTCGATCGCTTCACAACCACGAAACTCCTGCAAGCATCCCCCTGAACAGAGCAGCCCCCTTGGGTCAACTCTGAACGGTTGGATGAAATTGATGGCAGAGCGATCAGTCGCAATCACCAGGGACGAGATCATCGTTCGTCGCAGCCAGCAGAGACCTGTGTGGTCTTGAGAGCGACTGAAACTCCAAGGCGGCAATCGACGCGCGCAGAGTGCCAACCGTGAGAAACAGATTGATGACACGACAAGGCCATCACAGTGACTGGCCTGCAGTCTTGACCATCCACAGCCGATAACACTGTTGATCTTCCGCGGGCTGGTCAACGCTTGCCAGATGAAAAGTCGGCAACACGGCATTGCATTGAATGATGCGTTGACTTCGCTGCTGCCAGATACAAATGATCAGAGCAGGAACAAGAGCTGATGGCTCGTGACCACCACCTCACTGATCACGAGGCGATACCTCAAGCGATTGGCAGGGGAGAGCCTGCATTCCTGCAGGATGTTGTTCGATGCAATGACCTGGCCAGCGAGGCTGCACGACAACCTGCATGGTCTTGGCTGACCCTGGTCGACTTGATCGTGAACTGGTGTGGAGACCACAAAGCAGAGGAACGTTTACTTTCAGCCGAAGGTGACTGCAACGCGGAAGCATGAGCTGCCAACAAAAAAGTGCAACTTGCCGTACCAATAGCTGACAGCATCAGCCTCAACTCTTCACTCACGCGTGCTCAAAACTGGATCCACCAAGATGCCTAGCCAGAACAGATTGAAGCAAAACCGGCCCTTAGACATCCATCATGTTTGCAACTTGATGCTCGACGACAACAGTGACCAGCTTGTAGAGCTTGGCCTATCTGCTGAAATGCATGCGGAGCTATCAGCCATGCGTTCCACGTATCGAGATGCTGAGCGACTCCAGGAGCTGGCTGAGCAACGAATGGTTGCGTATGAGATGGGATACAACCGCCTGAAGCAGCTCATGCTTGCCGATCAGCCAGCCATCCAGACCACAACACTCGCCTCGAAGGGAGGTGAGATGCAATCACGATCTCAACGACCAACACGGGAACAAAGTCGTTGAGATTGGCTGCAGAGCCATCGCACTTTCAAGCATGATCAGCAGGATCTTGCTGAAATCGAGGCTCAAGATCGAGACTTTGAGCGCTTCGCAGGATCAGGCACGGCTCTGGATGAGATCCACTGCAGGAACGCAGTTGAGGGACAGAGAAGAGTTGGGTAACGCCTGATGCAGCATCCAGACCACACACCCAACGATGCGACGCAGGGCCGCAACGCGTCGTGGAGCCAACCCATGCAGGCTCAACAAACAGCCGCACACCAACAAGGCCAACGCAATCACAGCATCAAGGCATTCAGCCAAGAGGCCGCCGGAAGAGATCACTTCAACGCGAACATCAAGAGATAAATTTTAAAATATTAAGACGGACAAGCTTCTTATACCAAAAAACCAGAGAGATCATCATCGCAAATGCAAATACCATTCCCATTCCCCACTCAACAGTTCTTTCTACACCCAACCAATCAAGGCAATGGAAAGCTGAGCCCATAAAAAAAATAAACGCCAAGGCGAGACTCCTAGGCGCGAGCAAAATAGAGCTAGACAATTTTCTCACCTTCAGAACCCAAAGCAATGTTAATCAGAACGATGAAAAAACCCAAGGACACAACAACCATTGGCAAGACGGCAATCCCCATACTCAGCACATCTGCTGAACCTAAAAACATCTTTCGCGCATAGACAGCACTGATCAAAGAAAGCATTGCGCAGACCAATGCTTTACTCATCAGCCCCGTCATCGATTGAGCAACGAGCGCTTTAAAGCGGAGTGCTAGTTCAGCCATAGAGCCAGGAGAACCACAACCTCCAGGTTAAATCGAGCCAACGGCTAACCCTCATCAATTGAGCCAAGCACTGGCGACATACGGCCCATCTCAACGCACAAAGCATACATAGATGCGAACATTTCCTTACAACCTTTTGCCACCATCTTCAATAACCCCAGCCTCACAAGGAAACCATCCAAACTTCCTCACACCGATCATCCCAAAACAAAACATCACTGCTCACGACACAATCACAACCAATGCGTGAATCGCATCCTGCCATTGCCATCAGAGAAAGGAGGCCGCCGTGGCGAGAGTTGATCGCAGCGTGAGCAACAAGTGTGAGCAACAACCGTGCAGCAACAACTGTGCAGCACATTCAGGCGGGCAGGCCCCAGAACAGCCTCCCCTCCCAGCGAGAAGGGCAGACAGAAGCGAGAACACTAAATCACACTCAATCAGCGCCCAAATGCCAGTGGCAGCAAAAGAACTCAAAGATGATGCCCTTCAAGCACTGGATCCTTTAGTCTCTTAATTAAGGCGAAGATTGATAAGAGCATGGAGTGGAGCAGCGAAGCGGAACAAGCCCTGAAGGAAGTTCCTTTCTTTGTGCGTCCTGCCGTGCGCAAGAAAATCGAATCAATCGCCAATGCCGCCGGCATCAACGTGATCGATGCTGATGTGTATGCCGAAGCCCGCGCCCAGTTCAACAAAAGGGGATAACCATGGCCAAGCGACGGCCATCAACATTGGCCCGATCCCTAACGCGCCGGCCGCGACTCCCCCTGCTCACAGCGCTCAGCACACTCGTGGCAGCCACGGTGCTGGCCAGGCCAACCGCCCTCGTCACCTTCGGACTGATCGCTCTGGCAGGAACGCTGAACAGCAAACGCCATCCGCAAGGACGGATCATGAGGTAAAAGGGAGGGCATTAGTAGCTTTTCCCTCATGTCGCAGTCGAAGCGAGAGCAGGTAGTCAGCCACCTGCGCTACATCCGTCAGGAGCTGCGAGAAATGCACCAAGGCGTGATGGAGGACGGGCTGCTGCCAGAAGCAGGCGAAGTGCGTGGTGTGATGGCTCAGATGGAAGCCCTGCTCGAGCTACTGGAAGGGAAGGGATCCAGGAAGGCCAAAGCAGAGTCGAAATAAGCAATCGCCCCCTTGCCAAGCCCCTCGTGGGGAGGTTTGCTTGGGACATGCGTGCTGACGGCGGGCCAAGGACTTCAACAGTCGAGCCCTCTTTACCCCCACCCGTAGTGCATCGTTACGGCACGAACACCAGAAATGGTGTATATAGCTAATGGCAGGGCACTGGGTCGGGTGATGGGGATCATCTACTGTCATCCCTGCCTCTTTTTCCACGGGATTGACCGGATCCTTCCGCATGGTGCCGGAGAGCGATGAGTCAACGTTTACAGACAACTCAGCTGCAAAGAAGCTTGGGTGATTGGTGGGGGCGACTGCAGCGCTGGGCAGACAACCCATGGCGACGAGCCTCCTTGCTGCTGATCTTGATGCTTGCCAGCTTCCTGATCGGAAGTTCCGTGGGGTCGATCGCAGGCGCCAGCGCGCTGATGGATCCTGTGGCTGCTCTCATCACAGTGGCCTTCTGGGAACTGCTGGTCAGGATCCGCCGGCCATGGCCGAAGCGAACCGAGACCCTTTTAGGCCTGCAAATGATCGATATGATGAGAATCGGCTTGCTCTACGGCCTGCTGCTGGAAGGCTTCAAATTGCTCTGAACAGAGCCCATCACAACGCGCACGCCTTGCATCCGGATCAATTCCGAAGTTTCAAAGCAAAACGGTCATTTCCTAACAACGTCCATACCCTTCGGGATAGGACCGTTGCTACAGGGTTGATGGCAGCAGAGCATTTCTTCCTCGAGCTAGAGCCACCAGAAGAGAGGCTCCGCGATGCGCCCCACGTTGTGATCGTGGGAGGTGGATTTGCAGGCGTCAGGGCCTGCAAGGCCCTTGCCAAGGCTGATGTGCGCATCACCTTGATCGACAAGCGCAACTTCAATCTGTTTCAGCCCCTGCTGTACCAGGTCGCCACTGGCCTGGTCTCTCGTGGTGATGTTGCCACCCCACTTCGTCAGCTCGTGGGCAAACAAAACAACGTTCAGGTGCTGCTGGGCGAGGTCACCAATCTCAAGCCTGAAAGCAAACAAATCATTTTCAACTCCAGGGCCTACAGCTACGACCATCTGGTTCTGGCCACGGGCTCCGGAAGCACCTTCTTCGGCCATGAGCAGTGGCGCACCTTTGCGCCCCCAATGAAGATCCTCGAGCACGCTGAAGAAATCCGTCGACGTCTGTTGATGGCGATTGAGCAGGCAGAACAATCACCGGATCCTGCGGCCCGCAAGTTCCTCCAGACCGTTGTCATTGTTGGAGGTGGGCCCACCGGCTGTGAAATGGCTGGTGCGGTGTCGGAACTGATGCGCAACGCGATGCGTCGCGAGTTCAAGCAATTGAACACCGAGGACACGCGAATCGTGCTGGTAGACCCAGGAGACAGGCTGCTCAAGGCGATGCCGGAGTCGTTGTCAAAGGCGGCGCAGAGCAGCCTCGAAAAGCTTGGAGTGGAAGTGCAATTCAAGGCTCGGGTGCAAACGATGCAACCGGGCGAAGTGACGATGAGCACCCCGGAGGGTGACCTGCTCATCCAGGCGGCCACCGTGATCTGGACCGCTGGGGTGCGCCCTTCTCACCTTGGCCGAAAACTGGCCGAAGCAATCGATTGCGAACTCGACCGAGCCGGTCGAGTGGTTGTCGAACCAGACTTCTCGATCCAAAGCCATCCGGAGATTCGGGTAGTGGGGGATCTTTGCTCCTACCTCCACACCAGCAGCGGCAACCCACTTCCTGGCATGGCCGGACCTGCCACCCAGGCGGGAGGTTTCGTGGGCAAAGACATTGGCGCCATCGTGGCTCAAAGACCTCGCCCGAACTTCAACTGGTTTGATTTCGGCAGCATGGCCGTGCTCGACCGGGTCGACGCAGTCGCCGATCTGCGTGGCTTGAAATTCAGCGGCGGGATTGGCTGGATCCTCTGGGCACTGGCCCACCTCGCCTTCATGCCCGAGCGTGAAAACCGCTTGACCCTTCTGATCAAGTGGATCTTTGCGGTGACATCACAACAACGAGCATCCATGCTGCTCACTGGCATGCCTAGCCAGCACATCGGCCTGGATGCTCCAGATGCACCTTTCCCGATGCAGAGCGGAGGCACAGGCCCCTCGATCTCGGCGCCCGATGCTGCCTTGAAGGCCGCCATGGAGTACTACTCCAATCAGGTGTCAGGCCATCAGGATCATCCCGCAGACACGTCAGAAGGCTCCACCGACGATTCTGCAGCTGCCATGAGATAAAGCAGGGCCATGCGCACTGGGATGCCGTTGCGCACCTGCTCCTCGACCAAACAGCGGGATGTGTCATCAAGAAGGGAGCCACTCATCTCCACCCCACGGTTGACGGGTCCTGGGTGGAGAACAGGAATATCAGCACCACACCGCTGCAAACGTTGATGGCTGAGGCCATAGGCGCGGTGATAGCGATCGAGATCGGTGAGCAGATGCTGGCGCATGCGTTCTTTTTGAAGACGCAAGGTCATCACCGCATCCACCCCAGCCAAAGCGGTGTCGAGATCTCGCTCCACGCTGACCCTGCCACGTTGGGGTACCGGATCCCACTGCTGACCAGGGGGAGGCGCATCCACAAAGCGGGCAAAGCTCTCGGGGAGCAAACTCGGCGGTCCGCAAAGGGTCACATCCACACCACAGGCAGTGAGTGCCCAGAGATTGGAACGGGCCACGCGGGAATGAAGGATGTCTCCCACAATCAACAAACGTTTGCCCTCAAGGGCATCGATCGATGCCCCTTGAGGATCGAAATAATGGGCCAAGGTGTAGAGATCGAGCAATCCCTGGCTGGGATGGCTATGCAGCCCATCGCCGCCGTTGAGCACCATCGTGCGTTCACCGGACGCTTCGAGCGATTCCGCCAGCTGCTGAGGAACACTGGTGCACTGATGACGCACCACCAGCACATCCGCCCCCATGGCCACATAGGTGCGCGCCGTGTCGAGCAGTGATTCACCCTTGCTCAAGGAACTACTGGCTGGCGCGAAGCTCTGAACATCCGCAGAAAGACGCTTGGCAGCCAACTCAAAGCTGCTTCGGGTGCGTGTGCTGGGTTCAAAAAACAAGGTGGCAACCAGCCTGCCCTGCAACGCCGGCAACTTGCGCGCTCCGGTTAAGGGCATGGAGCGGAAGCGTTGGGCAAGCTCCAACACCATCGCGAAATCGTCGCGAGAGAACGCCGCCAGATCGAGGATGTGGCGATGGCTCCAGCTGCTCATGCCGTTACGGCTCCATCGGGCATCCAGGCAGCGGAAACAGGCGGGAGCCGATCACCACGGGCCCGCTTACTAACGCTGCGGCTCGCCTGGAGATACCAGCGCCAGGGCAACTCATGCCCCTGGGAGATTCCGATCCGGGTGGTCGTCACAAGCACAGGCTGCTCGAGTGCTGCTGGTCGCGGCGCCAGCCACAACTCATTCTCACCACAAACTGAGCAGCTGTCATCACTGCGATCGATCCCGAAACGACGTGCAAGAAGCCCCGGACCGGCCGCAACCCTTTCAGGCTCAGCAGGGAGAGCAATCGCGCGAAGAAGTACCCCGTTAGCCCATTCAGAGCGGTGAGTCACCACATTCACGCAGTGGTGGATGCCATAGCTCACATACACATAAAACCGCCCTGGCTCGCCAAACAGGGTTTCGTTCTGCGGTGAGCGGCGCCGGTAGCCGTGGCAGGCAGGTTCATCCTGTGAATACGCCTCCGTTTCCACCACCACACCCCAGAGCAGGCTGCCGTCTGTTTGGCGTTTCACCAACCGGCAGCCAATCAGCTCAGGGGCAACGACCTCCGCTGGACGGCAGAAGAAGGATTGAGGGAGGGATTGGGAGGGATTGGGAGGGATTGGGAGGGATTGGGAGGGCGTGGTGGCTATGGGAGTGGCTTAGCAGATGGCGTGGATTGGCAATAAAAGACAACCACGGGGATTGCATTAAATGATCTATAAACAATTAAACTCCAGACGCAGATTGCTGGGAACATGACAATTCAAGCGAGCCTCAGGTCATAAAGATTATCGGCGTATTCAGAACAGTAACTTTTAATTTCACTTAGCGCCTGCTCTGGCTCAAGAGAATGCCAGAAATCAACATTTGCGTTCCAAGGAAAAACCGACAAGCGATCTTCCCGCGCAAAATAACCCATACGAAATGCTTCCGATGCTGACAAATCAGGCAAAGCAGGAGCAACGCTCTGCTTCACAAAGAAAGCGTTATTCCATTCAACAGCAGCCAAAGAATAACCAAATTTCTTTACGACGGCACAAGCAGCCGCAATAGAGCAGCCATAAAAGTGATCACCCCGATGAACGTGCTCGTGATTATATCTGACAGAAAAGATTACGCCTTCGGGAATCTTTTCGTTAATCTCCATAGTTATGAGCGAAGGCAAGTAGCCAGACTTGAGCAACGATTCAATAACGAATAAATCCCAAGAGTCAATATCAAGATTCAGAATCTGAAAGTCTTGAGGCACATCGCAAGCCTTGAGAATATTTACAATATTATACGGGCTGACCTTCGCCCTTACGAGGGAAATATTCTCGCGATTAGAATAAAGGGTTGAGAGCGACGAAAATTTCAGGGAGTCGCACTCAATCATACATCCGCTCCAGCCATAAATATACGCATATTTGTTCGTTGAAGACTGGCTGACGCCATCGCTGGCACCAATATCAACAACCCAACTGGCACGTGGCTGCTCAAGCGGATTTATTAATCCGATCTCACTAGCAAGCGCATCAAGTGTCGCCTCTTCATTCGCGAATGATGTATCGAGATATACTCTACAGCGCTCTAATAAAGCCACTATTCCACAAGGTAGAGAATTTTTAATCAGCCACTTCGCAACAGACTTGGCACGCGGAATCATCATTTATGGTGCAACTTTTTCAATTTTATCACAACCCGCTCGAGCGCATCAGGTTAATTACTAAAGATCAGCGATTTCCACCTAGCTTTAGAAGTTTGCCATATTCTTGTCTTACAGCTTGAGCAATAGCTTGACCAAGGCGTGCATAAGCACCACCAGATTTTCTCAGCTCTTCAAACATCGCCACCTCCACATCAGGTAGCCGAATGGTGATGGTCTTCATTTGACCACCTCCAGGCGATCCAATCGCTCCAGCTTCTCAGCAATCGCTTCACGGCAGAATGCTGAGATATTCAAGCAACATCTTCTCTTCAGCAGAAGAAGGATTTGTGTAGGGCTGGGAAATCCTTGGTAATAGGCTGGGTGGCTGATGCAAGCCAAGTAGTCACCTACCCCATAATCTCAGACTCAACCCACCTCTACTCACACACTCCCTATGCGATCACGAAGAGCTAGAACTTTTATTCTAAAAATCAGGAAAGAAGCCAAAGGGGCGATGTAACCGAACAGAACACCCACCACAAGCCCAATCAGCCCTGCGGCATCGTCAGAGCCACCAGCTGCACCAATAACAGCCCCAAGAATCCCTCCAACAATAGCGGCAGCGACAATAGATACAATCGCGGTCAGCGTAGCCACCAAAAATGGCTTCCAATAATCAAGATAAATCGCGTACCCAAGGGAGGCAAAAAATGCGAAGAAGAGGTGAAGAACACCCATTACAACTAAATTGACACCTGCTCTTTTGGCATCCTTTTCAGACTTTTCCAATTCGGTCATAACTCAGTCAAGTTTCTTTGACTTTTTCTTTATGACCCAAAAAGGATTGGCAACAAGCAGCGCTTAGGAAATGCCTAACCCCTTTAATGGCAAGGTACATCCTGGAAATACGCCTCCGTTCCCACAATCACGCCCCTGAACAACGCACCAGAGGGCTTGCGTTTGACCAACCTGCAACCAATCAGCTCAGGGGCAACGACCTCCGCTGGACGGCAGGAGAAGGCGTGGGGCAGAGCTGTGTAATTCTTTGCGATGGATTGGTGACTATGGGAGTGGCTTGAGGAATCGAAAGCAATCCTTACTTACGGATCAACTTCTTCAGCGCATTTCTGACTTCGCCAGAAATAGACGCAGAAATAAAACCTCTCGCGCGACCAACTCGCATCTCCAGACGATCAGCCATAGATCTATTGCCCCTATAAAAAGCAAAATAGTCCTTGAGCTGATCCGACAACTTGACGCCGCCATTATCGGAATATTTTGCGACCGACAAAGTGAAGTCGGGGAAGTATAAGTTATTGGCTCCAGCAATAGTAGTTTTCATAAAGTTACCTATCAAGAGATCGTCAAATATTTCTCTTTTAACAGCCCTCATTAAAGATTTCCTTGGCACCTCAAATTGAAGATCGACAGACCCTCTACCATCTGACAAGACGCTAGCCTTACTGTCACCGACAAGCAAGCTTATAGACCTAAAGCTTCTAGATAGGGATGAGATCGAATTGAAATACTGCTTACACAAACCAATATCTCGGTCAGTGAGCTTGTCCGACCAGCTATCACCGAATGCCGCCTCGTCAACAGGGGCATCTAAAACCTTTTCAGGTGGGTTTATAGAATAGAATTTAATCTCACCACCCTCAAATAGAATCCGCTGAAAAGGAGGATAAATACGCTTTCCCCCATCTCCAGAAAAACCCTCTGAGTACGCAGAAGTGGGAGTTATGTATTCATTAGCCCACCAGGAGTCACGGCGTTGATACTGATGGAAGGAACTAAATGGCACTGCAATATTGCACTTAAATTTCTTCATATAGGCGCTAAAGTCCCTGCCTACTGGAAATTTATTTGCAGCGACTGGAGGGATTTGGCACCCATTTTCATCAAACAAATTAATCATGTCTGCATCTCCATAACCATGAAGAGCAAGATAAATCGAGTTTTCATATGAAGCAGCCAGACGAGAAACCGAAGTAACGAAACCTATTGCCCCCGAGTCATTAAGATTAACCAGCAAAGATTTAGACTTTCCATCATTAACTTCTACCATCAACGCAGAGTCCTGGAGCTCGTTGCTAAACAGCATTACTCTGGTTCTCGCACCTAGAGAAATCCACTTAGCAGAAGGAAGGTTTAATACAGTAAAGCCAGCAGAACGGAGTTCTCGCTCAACCCGCGATCCATAATGCTGGGCGAGAAGTATTGTCGCACCTTTAAAATGCCGCAAAGAAGCAAGGTTTAGATGATCGGGATGAAAATGTGATATGAATATAAACTTACACTTTGCAAGCTTGAATCTTTGTTCCTCGGGAACTTTATGCGAGAGGACCCATGAACCAAAATATGCTGGATCCTCATCAAGCCATACATCGGTAGCCAAGAGGGGCTCCCCCCCTTCAGACACGATCAAAGTTGCATTGCCGATGGTTTCAACTTCTACCATTGCAGCGGAGCAAACAATTGTATAATATCACATATTGATGGAATCCGCCCTATATTCAGCCTTGATTTTATCAGCGACCCATCTCTGAAAATCTCTGAGGCTTTTGTTTTTCCTCTTTAATTCAATAAGCATCGCAGCCTCCACATCAGGCAGGCGAACAGTAATGGTCTTCACTGGACTGCCTCCAGTCGCTCCAGCTTCTCCGCAATCGCTGCTCTGCAAAATGCTGAGATATTCAGGCAACGGCTTCTCTTCAATAGGAGCAGTACCTGATGAAGTTGTTGAGCTTCTCCCTCTGGGTAGGTAATCGTGAGTTGGTTTCGTCTCATCTCTTTCTCGTTGATAGGTCACTATTGAATGGATCAAGGGCAATCAGCTCCAAGTTGGTCTGTTTTCCCAAATAACTACTGATACGCCTGTATTCAGGCTCTTCTGGGTTCATGCGCTGAATATCAATGGATTTCCATTTAAATAACGTCTTGACCTTGGCTGGCAATCGCCTCTGAAACAGGGTTTCCATCCCAACTTGATTATTTAGGCTCTCTGGCAACTTCTCCACAATCAGGTGGGTGTGGAATTGACCTGTTCCCTGGTAGCTAGTTTCGTGAAAAAACAGCATCCGTGGATAAGGATACTCTCCAGCACCTTTGACGCTCTTATCACGGCTCTTGTAGATGATGCGATGCAGTTTTCGCTTTAGGTCAGTGACATCCTTTAGCAGATCATCTTCTTTGCTGGGGTGGTCTCGGTAGTGAAAACTAACAAACCACCAGGGGCGGATGCTGTGGAGCTCATCATGAATAAGGTGCTTGATCTTCCTTTTCAACCTTTGTGCCTGTTGCCTCTGTTGTTGTTGGTCTTGAGTTTTTATTGATGTCATTTGGATTTTTCCTATCGCTTGTCACGCAGAGACACTGACACCAATTCCTTGGCATCCAACGCATCTCTTCTTTGATCTGACTTGCAGTTTTTGCTTCTCAGTCCACCGAGCAAGCACTGCAGGCGATAGTTATTTATGCAAGTTGCACCTTTTGCAGGGTCGGCATATTTTGATTTAATAACACTTAAATAACTGCAGGCAAAGCCAACCAAAGCGATCATTAGACCAAGCCAGTTTTATTCATGCTTTTCCGCACTAATACTCAGCAATGCACCCACTTTTATAGCTTGACTTGTACCATCTTTTTTTTGAATTTTGGCTTCAAGCTGTTTGCCATCTCGGCATCTTCAATTTGCCTGTGGGTTTGGCATAGGTCTCTAGCAGCATCTTGGTGGAATGACCTGCTGCCGCTGCCAAGTCAGCTGGCGAGTTCCCCATCGCTAAAGCATGAGATAAAAATCTATGGCGTTGGGCGTAAAGACGGCGGGGCTTCAAGCCACAACGCTGCAATGAACGCTTCCACACACGACCCACTAGATGGTCGTAGATGTTGGTGTGACTGGTGAGAGAGATAAACACCAATCCATACGCCTCATAAACACCCAGCTGCTCCATCTCAGCCTTGTGCTGCCTCAACACCTCCAGCACCTGAGCGGTCAGTGGCACAACCCGCTCTCTTCCTGTCTTCGTCGTTGCCCAGCTGTGATGACCTGAGCAATAGCCATCACGCCGCAGGCTCTTGCAGACCAGCACCTCACCGTCTTCCCAGCGAATGCAATCCCAGGTCAATCCCCTGATTTCTGCATTCCGCATCCCTGTGCTGAGCCACAGCAGAAACAGCGGGTAATACCAGCTCTCATTGCTCTCCAAATCAGCAAGCACTGAGTGGATTTCATCCACGCTCAGCACTTCGCTCTGCACTGAGCGCCGCTGCCACTTGAGCTTGTGAGAAAAGAGATGGCGCTGCCTCCACTGCACTGGCGGTAATGGCTCATCAACCCAGCAATCGTGCAGTCGCTCAATCCACGCTCCTCTCTCAACCAGCGCAGAAACTCCTCTGCTTCACTGCGATTGCGGATGGGTTTTCCATATCGCTCCAGCAGCTTGTGAGCGTGAACTGCAGCAGCCTGGCGTTTGGTCTCTGCCCTCACCCTCAGCGCCTCCAGCAGTGCTACCTGCTTGCCACCTATCAGCGGTTGATATGCCATCAGGCTGCGGTCAAAGCAGCCTTGTTGATAGTCGCTCCAGATTTGGGCACTGATGGCTTGTGCCTTGGCGACAGCCACAGGGTCGCTCCAACGACCCAGGCGGTTGACAAACGCATCCTTGCCATCAATCCGCACCCTCACCTGGAGTGTGCCGTTGTTATTGCGGAGCGATGGCGGCTTGAGCAAGATGCTGGATTGCTGCTGACATCAGGGCTACGGCTGCACCACTGATTTATCCATCAACCCCACCAGAGCTTGTAGCCCTACTTAGCCGTTGAGCATCTGCAAGCAAGAAAAATCGCTCAAATCAGCTGCAGTGGCTTGAACCTTGGCTGACTGACCCAGAGCAAACTTTCAAAAATCAAGCCCAGCCTGAGCTGCTTGAGCTCACGGCTCGATTCACGCAGTGGTGGATGCCATAGCTCACATACACATAAAACCGCCCTGGCTCGCCAAACAGGGTTTCGTTTTGCGGTGAGCGACGGCGGTAGCCGTGACAGGCAGGCTCATCCTGCGAATACGCCTCCGTCTCCACAATCACGCCCCAGAGCAAGCTGCCATCCGCTTGGCGTTTCACCAACCTGCAGCCCACCAAGCCAGGTCCCACTACCTCTGCAGGACGGCAGAAGAAGGATTTGTGTAGAGCTGGGAAATCCTTGGTAATGGGCTGGGTGGCTACAAAGTTGCCCACAAAATGCCACCCGTGCCAACCTTGGCAAAAGGAGCCGCATTAAAAAGAATGCTAAAGCAAGTTTTTGTAGGAACTTGGGCAGTAATCACGTCCTTCACCCCTTCATGCACAGCTACAGAGACCACATCAAAGATCCAATGCGAGGCGGCAGGAGATGCCGTGATAGCCACCCACACTGGTGAACTAATTCTCGAACAACGACTAGTAAAGTTTCAAGAACTAGAAGAGTATGGAAGAAACACAACAGGCCGAAGAGGAGGACAAAGAGCAATATGCACAATCAAAAATGATCCCCCTGGATATCGGTGGGTATCATGCGGGAAAGACGGCGATGGCTATACAAGCTATATCAACGGAAGCAGACAAAAGCTAATGGAGGTGGAAGAAGCCATAACCAACAGAATTCAATACCGTGGCTGGTCTGGAGCCTGCAAAGTAAAGCTCTGAAACCCCATCAAGAGCAGGTCGACAGCAGAAGACCTTCGGGGGAGCAGATCATCCAAGAGAATGGGCTGGGCATCGGACCAACCAGAACATTAGACCTGCAAATACCTACACAAAAGCCTTACATCCTCTGATATCAGCCATTCACACACAACAACAAACAAGCTGAACATTATTGACAGCATGAATTAAGCCGAAAGGACACAGTGCAAGCGACAAAATCCATCAGCCGCCATGCCAAACGTCAAAACAATAAGACCGAGGAAGAGCCTTCACAGACTACTTCGGGCCCTAAAGAGAGCAACAGCGTCGCCAAGCAAATTAGGGACCAAAGGACTCCGAGCATCTGGGATCATAATCATTGCCATACTAATCGGCTTCATAATATTCAATACCACTCAGACGAATACTCTAACAGTTGCGAAAAAAGACCACTATGAAGCCATCACCAGAAAAGACAAAGAGAATGCATACACGCAATTCACGATTGGAATATTTATACAGAAAATATCTGCTTTTGACCCGCAAACTAAAACATTTGCCGCTGACGGATACGCATGGGTGAAATGGAAGAAGCCCGTCAAGGCATGGGACGAGGAAACACAAGCAGACCCAGCACGGACGCTTGAGTTCCTTAACGCCGTTGAGCATTGGGACTTTACAAAAGAGCTCTCACCTGAAGACCCCTATACAGACAGCGATGGATGGACATACCAGTCCGTTGTCTTCTCTGGAAGATTCCTCGCTAATGACATCGACCTGAGACGATTCCCATTTGAATCTATTACCCTGCCAATAGAAATAGAGTCAGACGATTTTTGGCTTACAGAGCTGGTGTTTGAAACCGACCATTCAGGGTCCTCCGGAATTTCTCAAAAAAATGCACTTCAAGGCTATACACTTAATCAGGCGACCTTTAAATCAAGGAAACACATATACCCAACAGCAATGGGACTCAATGCAGATGCCAGGGAGGAGTTTGGCAGCGAGAATATTGGCATTTACCCCAACTTTATAACAGAGGTAAGCTACACAAGAAATTTTGGATCTAGCTCTTGGCAGCTACTATTACCCTTAGGAATTGTTTCGTCAGTAGCCTTCTTAACTCCCATGATTGACGCGAGAGCTGCGGAGGCAAAGATAGCCCTTCCAGCGTCCGTCATACTTACACTTGTCTTTCTGCAAGACGGCTACAAACAGATGCTCCCTCCATCACTATCCTACCTAACGCTATTAGACAAGTTTTATATTGCAATGTACGTCTCAGCCCTTGCGGTCTTCGGCATAACGATTTGCTATGCAAACAAAATTTCTCGGTCAACAGACGAGGACAAACCAGAAACTGCACAAACAATTAGAAGAGAGGAAGCACAAGCAAACTTTGCAGTAATTGCCCTTCTGTGCATCTTCCTAATGGGGATTTGGGCCAGCTCATAGAGGTAAATGCCTCTTACCCCAAAGCAATTTCAACGACTACCTGAAGAGCCCAGGCAATAGCTTTAGAGGCGCATTGACTCTCCAATCAACCCACAGGCCTCATTATTGTTGAGCATCGAGGCAACTTCTCAATTCAGCGCCCACAGCCTCCGCAGGCCGGGCGAGCAAGGCCCTTGCAAGAGCAGGTCAATCATTGGCGATGGGTCAGGCGGCCACAGAAGTGGCTTCATCAAGCCATCAGTGCAAGACTTGCAATAGACCAGCCTTAAGACCAATGCTCAGACAGTCTTTTGCAGTCACCTGTCTTGCCACCTTGCTGCTCAACACTGCTTGCAGCAAAGCAAAGACGCAGGACCTCAAGGTCACGCCCCTTGCATGGCAAGAGCTGCCACGCGGATGCAGCCTTTATTTCTACAACAACAGCAACACAGAGCCCCTTGTGTGGGCAACTTTTCCAAAAGCCAAAACATCTAACAATCGTTTGCTTATCGGCATCAACGGCAAGCAAAGAGAGGCCTATATCTCCACTTACACAGACACAAGAATAGAAGCAGAAAACGATGGATACAAAGTAGTTCTGTCCGTCAAACAATGGGACAGGGTTGGCTACGAATTACAGAAAGGAAATGGGCTGCTGACAATCAATCAACGAAAAGGGAGCCAGAAGTTAAGGCTCAACGGCACAGCAGAGCGAGGCTGCTAGAGAAACTGCACGACCAACATGAAGCCTAGATTTTGCATGAAAGATTCATGCAAAACGTTCTGGCCTGCACAGCCCGAAAAGATGTTGAGGCGTCCCGATCTGCCTGTGATCTGAGAAAAGGCGGCTTCTCGATACCTGCTGAACAACGGTCTGCTTGGCTGGAATCGGCCGAGGCCTGAGCATGCTTCATCGACTTCCGCCTCCTTTAAAGCGTCGGATCCGGTTAGCTGGATGCCAGGCCATGGCGCAATGGCGTCGGTACCCAGGCACACCAGCGCTCCAACATCGGCAGCTGAGCCAGACAGAAGCCGAAGCCTTCACAGCTAAGGCCAGACCTTGGCAAGAGATCACTACACCCATTCCGGAACGGGGAGACGCCACAACCTGCGCAAACCGCCTCCACAACCTGGAACGTGCGATTGAAACGCTTCACAACCACCTCATCCCTTCCGGTGAGGCTTTCAGCCTGTCGCAGCTGCTCGGAGAGCCCACAGAAGCAGCTGGCTACCGAGCTGGCCCCGTCTTCATTCGGGGGCAAGTTCTCTCCGAGGCCGGAGGCGGCCTATGCCTGATTGCCACCAACCTGTACCAATTGTTCCTTCACGCCGGCTGTCGGGTGCTTGAGCGCCATAACCACAGCATCGATGCCTACGGCGAGGAGCGCTTCTACTCGCTCGGAGAAGACGCAGCGATCGCATACAGCACCAAGGATCTCGCCATCCGCAATCACTTCCAGATGCCGATGTTGCTTCAGATCCGACTCGGCCCCCATGCCGTCCATAGTGCGCTTCTGGGGCCAGGGGCTAGGCCTGTACAGACCCTCGTGCACTCAGTGGTTCTGGAGCGCTATCCACCATCGACCGAGCAACAGCACCCGGGGTGGCAGGTGAGCACGAGCCGCTTTAGCAAACAGGCATCAAGCTCAAGATGGCTACAGGACTACCTGGCCTTCAGCCACTACAGGCCCTGTTGAGCATCCCAGGCATGTCTCCCTTCACCACCGTGACCAGTAGCAGCTTGCAAGCCCGCCGCGATCTGGTGTTTCTCGTGCTGGTGGGATTGTTCCTCGGCACCCTGGGGATGCTCAACATCCTCGGGCTGACGCGCTTTCTAGCTCTGGGCCACATCGGCTCCTGGCCAATCGTGGTGGCCGTCGGTGCACTCCCCTACCCAGTCACCTTCCTCTGCACCGACCTGATCAGTGAACTGTGGGGTGAACGCAAAGCAGCACAGGTGGTGTGGGTGGGGCTACTGCTCAACGTCTGGGTGGTGCTGATCCTCTGGCTGGGAGGCGTGATGCCGGGGCTCCAAGACGCTCCAGAGACGACCTTCTTTGAGATCCAGCGGCTGGCCTTTGGTTCAGTAGGAGCCTCGATGGTGGCGTATCTCACCGCCCAGTTCGTGGATGTTCGTCTGTTCCATTTCTGGAAAGAACGCACCCAAGGGAAAGCTCTATGGCTGCGTAACAACGGCTCCACCCTGGTGAGCCAGCTGGTCGACACCAGCGCGGTCGTGCTGATTAGCCACTACGCAGCCCACGTGCTGCCAATCCGCACCGGCGAACCAGTGCTGCCGCAGCTCACCGCCTTCATCGCCAGTGGCTATCTGTTCAAAGCCATGGCGGCCCTCGCAGACACACTGCCCTTCATCTGGCTTACTGCCTGGTTGCGGCAATGGCTGGACGTTCCAGAGGCAGGTCAGGAAATCACTGGTTAACCACCAACCGTTGCATCCTTGACTGTGTCGTTGCCTGGATCGCGCCAAAACGACAGCTGAGCGATCACTGCACGCCAACGGTGACGATCAGCGCACCAATTCCAACTCCAACCTGATTGGTTGGCATGCTTACAGCATCAAGCATCTGACCATGGACGCTGCCCTCTCAGGATTCAACCTCGGCACCGTGCTGCTCTTTAGCTGCGGGTTTTTCGTGCTGGCGACGCTCTATTTCGGGACCAGAGGTGGCTACTACAACACCGACAAGTACGACGGCAACGGCACCGCCCATTGATCCCTTCCCCGATCGGCAAGCGGGGGGTTGCTGAGCGATCATCAGACGAATGATTCGCTTGGCATGAGTTCCCCCCTCCCAGGACCGGTCTCCAGCACCGAAGCGATTCGACTGGCTCTGCGCAGCTGGCCTGAAGTAGATCGCTATCTGGAGCAGTACAAAGGTGTGATCATCCCGCTCGGATCGACCGAGCAACACGGACCCACCGGAGCGATTGGCACCGACGCACTCACCGCCGAAGCGGTGGCCCTCGAGCTAGGGAGACAGAGCGGTGTACTCGTGACTCCAGCCCAGGCCTTTGGCATGGCAGAGCACCATCTAGGTTTCGCCGGCACGATGAGCCTGCAGCCCAACACCCTGCTGGCCGTGCTGCACGACCTGGTTTTGTCCCTGGCCACCCATGGCTTCGAGCGGATCTTCGTCGTGAACGGACACGGCGGGAACATTGCAACAGCCAAAGCCGCCTTCGCCCAGGCCTATGGCACCGCCACCAGCCGCGGCCTGCCAGTCGCTCCACGACTGCGCTGCAGGCTGGCGAATTGGTTCATGGCCGGACCAGTGATGCAACATGCGCGGTCGCTCTACGGCGACAGGGAAGGTCAGCACGCCACCCCGAGCGAAATCGCGCTCACCCTGCATCTGCATCCCAGCCTGGAGGACAAACAACGCCCACTACCTGAACCACCCCCCTGCGGGCCCATCCATGGCCCGGCAGATTTCCGCCGCCGCCATCCCGATGGCCGCATGGGCTCTGACCCGTTTCTGGCGAAGGCTGACCATGGCGCCGAATTCCTGAGCACGGCAGCGACGGCGCTGCGCAATGATTTAGCCACCTTCCTCACCGCCGCATGAGCAAAATCACAGCCGACGACGTGCGCAAGGTGGCCAAGCTGGCTCGGCTCGACCTGCCGGAGGAGACCATCACCACCTACACCGGCCAACTGGAGCGCATCCTCGATTACGTCGAACAACTCCAAGCCGTGGAGACAGAAGGAGTGCCGCCAACCACTCGCGCTGTGGAAGTGGTCAACGTCACCCGAGAAGATGCCGTTGTGCCAACTGATGTGCGCGAAGAACTGCTGGATCAAGCGCCACTGCGGGAAGGCGATTTCTTCAGGGTTCCCAAGATCCTGACGGAGTGATCAGCCACGAACAGAAGGCACCAAGCCGAACCGAATCAGCACAAACTCAATGCTGATTAGAAGCGTCTGCGTGCCGGCGTAACGGCTGTGCGCTGGAGCAGACCCATCCAACCCCGACGCATGCGAGAACTTGGCATGACCCAAGCAAGACGGCGCATCTTGCTGCCATGTGGCTTATGGCTACGCACCCCAAGGAAGATGTCGTAGAGGAAGTTGAACAGATCGGTGCGCGTCTCAAAGAGCCCAAGGCGCTGAGGGGAACCCTTTGAATCGAGCAGGGGCTTGGTGGCTTCATAGGCCGGCTTGTACTCGAACCAAGGGATCGAAGGCCAGAGATGGTGAACCAAGTGATAGTTCTGGCCCATGATCAGCCAGTTCATCGTGCGACCGGGATACACGCGCGCGTTCTGCCAGCGGTTACGCGACAGAAACGGACGATGGGGCAGGTAGTCGAAGAACAAGCCGAGGGTGACACCCACCATCAAGGCTGGGGCAAACCAACAATTGAAAATGAAGGACAGAAAATCAAAACGAACTGCAGCGACCACAATCGTGATGAAGACAGCCCGTTCAAACCCCCACTGCATCAACTCCCAGCGTTTCCAGAGCTTGCGCTGAAAAAAGAAATACTCGTGATAAAAAAACCGCGGTGCAATCAGCCAAAGCGGACCGAAGGTGCTGACGATGTGATCGGGATCGTTCTTGGGGTCATTCACATGGGAGTGATGCTGTAGATGCACTCGCGTGAACACAGGAAAACTGAAGCCAAGCAGCAGAGCTGACCCATGCCCCATCGCCTGGTTGATCCAGGGCACAGGATGGGCGGCCTTGTGGCATGCATCGTGCACAACGGTGCCTTCCAAATGCAGTGCCAGAAATCCCGTCATCAACAGCACGGGCAGGGGCCAGGTCCCGATAAACCACCCCCAAATGGTGACCGCGGCGAGGGCATAGCCACAGAGGAACAGCCCCACGGTGGGGTTCCACGCCGCAGGGGGGTCAAGGAATTCCTTTGGCACTGAGCGCAACCCCTGGCCCGCAGGCGGTGCAGTGAAGGCAGCAGCGGTTGCGTTGGTCATCGGTTGACGCAGCCTTCTCAACATGTCACAAGCACTTGACCCTAAGAAAAGTGCAATGCCCACCGGGGGACTTGAACCCCCACGACCGAAGCCACTGGTACCTAAAACCAGCGCGTCTACCAATTCCGCCAGGTGGGCAGCGGCCGAACTCTAGGCATCCAACCAGAATGGAGCCAACCCGCACCCACTTGCTGATGCTGGCCAACCTCACCGGAGATCTCTGCCTGCTGGTGGGCATGGCAGTGCTGTTGCTGCCCCTGCTGGCAACTGAACTGAGCCGACCGCGCGATGGTCTCTGGGGGGCAGTGGTTCTGCTGCTGGGGCTGGTGCTGGTGACCAGCAGCGATCTGCTGCGGGGGTCGCCGATGCTTGCTGTGGTCTGCGGCACTCTGCTCATCGGCCGACTGGGCAGTGAAGTGGCCCAGGCTCGCTGGCACCAGCTCAGCAGCGAGGAGAAACAGCGTCTCAGTTCTCGCGAACGCTGGATCACAAGCGTGCAGCAGCTGCTTGCGGCCATGGTGAGCCTTGGCAACAGCGCCGGAGCAGCACTCACCGCCCTCAAGCCCTCCCCACCGACCTCCGCAAAGCCTGAAGGAACAAGCCGCACGGGGAAACGCTGGGTCCGTCCTGAAACAGAGGACACCACCCCTGAGCCATCCAGTACTGACCAGGCCGAAAGCACAGCGCCTGAGGTCCACCACGACACCACAGTGGCCTCCCTCAGTGCTCCTGAACCCCTAGAAGCCGCAGAGATAAACGCACCATCCGAAGCAGCCGAAGCAGCAGTCAACGCTGAGACGATCACCGTGACAGCCGATCCAGTTGCTGCCAAGCAGACATCCCCCGAATCGGCCTTGCCAACGCACAGCGCACCCTCAGAGAAAAGAGGCAAAGGCTTCGGCAGCCCTCGTGTGAAGGGAAAAGGCAAACGTTGGGTTCGGCCGGAACCGAAACCAGCAACATCACTGGAACCACCCAGCGATGCAGACATCACAACGGCTTCGAGCACGGTCCTGTCCGAGCCATCCGGCGACGATCCGGAAGCCGAAACCCCGATGAGCACCGGCGAGGACTGATAATCCCGGTTGCTGCAGCGCCATTGTGTCCCAGGAGAGCCGCCCGGCCGCTGATGCGCGCCCCTCATACAAGGAAACCCTCAACCTTCTCCAGACAGGGTTCGGGATGCGTGCCAACGCAATCCAGCGCGAACCGCAGCTGCAGAGCTTCTGGACCGAGCAAGGAATCGACCAGCGCCTTGGCGAAGAGAACCCAGGCCCGGTCTTCACGCTTCACGACGGTCCCCCCTACGCCAACGGGGCCCTGCACATGGGGCATGCCCTCAACAAGGTGCTCAAAGACATCATCAACAAACATCGGGTGATGAAGGGTCAGCGCGTGCGCTTCGTGCCCGGCTGGGACTGCCACGGCCTGCCGATCGAACTCAAGGTTCTCCAGGCCATGGACCAAGAGCAACGCAAAGCGCTGACACCGGTGAAGCTTCGCAAGAAAGCTGCGGTCTATGCCCGCAAGCAGGTGGACAGCCAAATGGCGGGCTTCAAGCGCTGGGGGATCTGGGCCGACTGGAGTCACCCCTATCTCACCCTCCAGAAGGAGTATGAAGCCGCCCAAATCGAGGTCTTCGGGAGCATGGCCCTCAAGGGCCACATCTATCGAGGCCTGAAACCGGTGCACTGGAGTCCAAGCTCCCGCACCGCCCTTGCCGAAGCCGAACTGGAATACCCCGATGGTCATACCAGCCCAAGCGTGTATGTGGCCTTCCCAGCTGTCTCCGTGCCAGATGCACTACGTGCCTCTCTCAAGGAGCAAGGCCTAGAGCTACCGATCGAGGGTCCCGAGCTCGGGCAGACGTTGAAGGTGGCGATCTGGACCACCACCCCCTGGACTCTTCCCGCCAACCTGGCGGTGTCGATCAATGAGCGCCTGGATTACGCCTTCGCGGCCGATGCAGATGGCCGTTTGCTGATTGTGGCCTCCGAGCTGTGCGAGAGCTTGGCCTCCAAGTTCGAGACCTCGCTAACCCAGAAAGCCGTGGTCAAGGGAGCCGATCTTGCAGGCCTCAGCTACCGCCACCCCCTGCTCGAGAGGGAAAGTCCGATCGTTGTCGGAGGGGAATACATCACCACGGAGTCCGGAACCGGGCTGGTACACACCGCCCCTGGCCACGGTGTGGATGACTTCAACACTGGCCGGAAGCACGGGCTGCCCGTGCTGTGTCCGGTGGATGAAGCAGGCACCCTCACCGCCGAGGCCGGTCCTTTCGCGGGCCTGAACGTCCTGAAAGATGCCAACCCGGCCATCCTCGAAGCACTGGAAGAATCGGGCGCACTGCTCAAACACGAGAGCTATGCCCACCGCTACCCCTACGACTGGCGCACCAAGAAACCCACCATTTTCCGTGCCACCGAGCAGTGGTTTGCCTCCGTGGAGGGGTTCCGCGCCGATGCCCTTGAGGCGATCGATCAGGTGAGGTGGCTCCCGGGCTCCGGCCGCAACAGGATCGAGTCCATGGTTGCTGAACGGGGCGACTGGTGCATCTCCCGACAACGCACGTGGGGTGTACCGATCCCAGTCTTCTATCACCGCAGCAGCGGCGACGTGCTGTTGAACGCCGACTCCATCAGCCACATTCAGGCTCTCATTGCCGAGCACGGGGCCGACGTGTGGTGGGAGAAAGACGAAGCCGAGCTTCTGCCACCCAGCCATCAGACGGAAGCTGACCAGTGGCGCAAAGGCACCGACACCATGGACGTGTGGTTCGACTCCGGCTCCAGTTGGGCCGCCGTGGCCAGCCAGCGCGAGGGCCTGAGCTATCCCGCCGACCTTTACCTGGAAGGATCCGACCAACACCGGGGCTGGTTCCAGAGCTCCCTGCTCACATCGGTGGCGGTCAACGGCCATGCCCCCTATCGCACTGTGCTCACCCATGGCTTCGCTCTCGACGAGAAGGGCCGCAAGATGAGCAAATCCCTCGGCAATGTCGTTGATCCGATGGTGATCATCGAGGGTGGCAAAAACCAAAAACAAGAGCCGCCCTATGGCGCCGATGTGCTGCGTCTTTGGGTGAGCTCCGTGGACTACTCAGCGGATGTGCCGATCGGCGCCGGCATCCTGCGCCAGCTCGCCGACGTCTACCGCAAAGTGCGCAACACTGCCCGCTACCTCCTCGGCAACCTCCACGACTTCGACCCGACACGGGATGCCATCCCGATTCACGAACTGCCGTTGCTCGATCGCTGGATGTTGCAGCGCACCGCCACCGTGCTCGACAGCATTTCAGAGGCCTTTGAGAATTTCGAATTCTTCCGCTTTTTCCAGTTGCTGCAGAACTACTGCGTCAGCGACCTCTCCAACTTCTACCTCGACATCGCCAAAGACCGGCTTTACGTCAGTGCCCCCAACGACAAACGCCGCCGCAGTTGTCAAACGGTGATGGCTCTCATCATCGAACGACTCTCCGGGGCGATTGCCCCCGTGCTCTGCCACATGGCGGAAGACATCTGGCAGAACCTGCCCTACCCGGTAGAGGAAGACTCCGTGTTCCGCCGCGGTTGGCCCACGGTGCCAGACAGTTGGCGAGACGACAGCCTCCAGGCCCCGATGCAGCAGCTGCGAGACCTACGAAGCGCCGTCAACCGCGTTCTCGAAGACTGCCGCGCCAGGAGAGAACTAGGCGCGTCCCTCGAAGCCACCGTGCGGATCGATGTGCGCAGCCCAGCACTGCAAGACGCGGTGAACTGGATGCAGGAGCACGGGCAACCGGAGGTGGATGGGCTACACGATTGGTTGTTGGTCTCCCAACTACAGCTGGGAGGTGATCCCTGGGCCGAGCTTTTGGCGAGCGAGGAGAGTGAGCTGGCCGTGATCGAAGTCGCCCGTTCCCGTGGTCAGAAGTGTGAACGCTGCTGGCACTACGAAAACGACATCGGGCAACACCCAGATCACCCCGAGCTGTGTGGTCGCTGTGTGGCCGTGCTTGAGCGTCGTTAACTCAGATCCAAGCCTCAGGGTCGAGCAACTGGTGAACGGGGACTGGTCCCAACAGCGGTTGCTCAGCATCCGGATTCAATGGCCCCACAAGCAACGTGGCCTGCTCAATGCAGGCCCCATCAGGCAACACGCTCTGATCGGGATCAAAGGCTGTGGGGTGAGTGATGCAACTGCTGAAGCCACGGAACAGCAAGAGTTCAAGCGCTTCTGTTGCACCTCCCGACAATTGGACATAACCCGCGAGCCGCACGACACGGTCGGGGCGCTCACGGCTGATGCTCTCCAAGATGACGAGCTCGCCTGACGTCAACGGATCAGAACTCACCTGCGACGCGCCCCTGTCTGGGCAGACGGACCAACAACCACTGGAGCAGGCCCACGACATAGGCCACCAGCATCACGTAGCCAAAGAAGGCCGCGACGGCTTCGTTCCAGTCTCCACCGAACAGGAAATCAAACACTCTCTCCAGCACCCGATGCAATCCTTGGGGGGCCTCAAGCCAGGCTTTGCAGTCACTGCCCTGGAGTGCCGTCACACAAGAGAGACTGCTGATCGCCATCGCGGTGGCGATCACCGAGAACCCACTCAGGGCCCACCGCCAGAGCCTCACCGTGAGGGTGAGTGGGTTGCGCAGAGATCCATCAGCGAGCTCCTCATTCAGATCCACCCAGAACCACACGCTGATCGTCATCAGCACGGGGGCCAACAAGGCTGTGATGTAACCCAGTGGGCGCTGATCCGTCAGCAACAGCAAGGTGATGACAAGCAAGCTGGCCACCTTCCAATAGATGCCGAGCAAACGATTGATCACCGCCTCCCTGCGCACCGCGGCCCAGATCAGCAGGACAAGCGGCAGACCCAAAGCGAAAGTGGCTCCGAGGCGATAGGTCAGCCACACCAGGCTGCGGTAAGGAAGATCGGGCACCGGAGTGGTTCAAGTCGGCGCCATTATCGACGCACACATCCGCAAAGGCAGGGTTGGTAAGGTCCAGCCATGCGGCTGTTCTCACCGTTCAACTGGTTGCGACCACGCAAGGCCCAGGCCCGATGTCGCACAGCGCTGTCCAGTCAGACCTCCCTGGATGCAGCCGTGAAGGAGGTCAGCACCGCTCTCGGACCGGCCAAAGCTGACCTGGCCCTGGTGTTTGTCTCCAGTGATTTCGCCAGTGATCTCCCTCGACTGCAGCCACTCCTTCAGGAGCGACTGCAGTCGGAGCACTGGCTGGGTTGCATCGGCGGCGGTGTCGTCGGCACCAACAGCAAAGGCAAAGCCTGCGAACTGGAACAAACACCCGCCCTGAGTGTCACCCTGCTCAACCTGCCTGGGGCGGTGCTTCAACCCTTTGCGGTCACAACCGACACCCTGCCCGATCTAGACGGATCCAATCAGCAGTGGCAGCAATGGCTTGGACTGGATCCTGCGGCGCTGCGGTCGCTCATCATCCTGATTGACCCGAGCAGCTCGAGCATCAACGACATGATGAGCGGCCTCGACTACGCCTTCCCCTCCGCTCCCTGCCTGGGAGGAATTGCCGCTCCTCATGCAGCACCCCATGGCTCTCTTCTGCAGGGACAGGCCGTGAGGAGTGGAGCCGTTGGCATTGCCATTGGCGGGGACTGGACGCTGGAACCGGCGGTAGCGCAGGGCTGCAAACCAATCGGCCCAGTGTTCTCAATCGAGCAAGCTGAACGGAACGTGCTGCTCGAACTCAGTCATAACCAGAAACGCGACACGCCTGTTGCCTGCCTGCAGCGGGTTCTTGCCGAGCTCAATGACGAGGAACGCGAACTGGTGAAAGACTCCCTCTTCCTGGGCATCGAAAGAGGTGCTCTGCTGATGGGAGCCAGCACTTCCCCAGAACCACGCAGTGCCTTCCTGGTGCGCAACCTGATCGGCGTCGATCCCCGAAACGGAGCAGTCGCGGTTGCCGAAAGGATCCGGGTCGGACAGAACGTTCAGTTTCAACTACGGGAAGCAGAAGCCTCCCGCAGAGAGGCCCGCCAGCTGCTCTGCGAGGCCCGAGAACGTTGTGATCAACAGCCACTGTTCGGCCTACTGTTCGCCTGCCTCGGGAGGGGGGAAGGCCTCTTTGGCAGCAAAAACGGGGATGTTGGGATCGCCCGTTCCGTCATCGCAGACCTACCGATCGCGGGTGCCTTCTGCAACGGCGAAGTTGGCCCTTTGGCCGGGAGCACCCACCTGCATGGATACACCGCCTGCTGGGGACTCCTGCGTCACGCCCCCCTGGCAACCTCAGAGGCTGATCCACCACCCTCTGCCTGATCTTGCGCCAGCACGTCAATCCCCTCAGCCGGTTTTTCCAGCTGCCCCGGGAGCTGCCCGGGCCGGATGCGCTGTTTGACGATCCGAGCAGACCCATCCACCTCGACATCGGCTCTGCCAGGGGCCAGTTCTTGCTAGCCCTGGCGGAAACCCAGCCACACTGGAATCACCTTGGCGTCGAAATCCGCAGGCCCCTTGTGGATGCAGCCCAACGCGATCGGGAGGCCAGGGAGCTGCACAACCTCCATTTCCTCTTCTGCAACGCCAACGTGAGCATGGAGGGCTGGATGGAGGCGCTACCAGCCGATCGTCTCCAGCGCGTGTCGATTCAATTCCCTGACCCGTGGTTCAAGAAACGGCACCAGAAAAGGCGGGTGCTGCAACCCTCCCTGCTGCTCGCCATCGCCTCCGCACTCCAGCAGGGCCGCGAACTGTTCATCCAGAGCGATGTCCTCGAGGTGATCAAGCCGATGGTGGCTCTCACCGAACTGAGTGGATGCTTTGCGCGCCCCAAGGAGGACACCCGTCCCTGGCGAGGGGCTAATCCGCTACCCGTGCCAACAGAACGAGAGCGTTACGTGTTGGAGCAGCAGCTGCCGGTGTACCGGGTGTTGTTCCGCCGCAACAACACGCCACTGCCATCCGTTGCAGAACTCGAACAATCCTGGGAACGGGTTGATAATTCAGCGGACACCACACCCTCCCCGTGATGGCTGACGCTGATGGCTGATGCGGTTGCCACACCTCCGTTATTGCTGCGCTGGCAGGGATGGCTCCCCTGCTCGAGCGGCCAGCAGAAGCGCCTACAGGCCACCGCCTGCCTGGTGCTGATGGCTCTGCTGGCCACTTTGCCCGTGATCAGCCGCACGGGTCTCAGCCTGGTGGTGATGGCCTGTGGTGCCCTCTGGCTGCTCTGGGCCCTCATCACCCCGCCCGGTCGACTTGGTGCGATCAGCGGCTGGATGCTGCTCTACCTGGCCATTGCCGTTCTGACCACAGGGTTTTCGCCTGTGCCCATCGCAGCTGCAAAGGGCCTGATCAAGCTCCTCAGCTATCTCGGGGTCTATGCCCTGATGCGCCAACTCCTGCAGGCGCGTCCGATTTGGTGGGATCGTCTCGTGGCAGCGCTGCTCAGCGGCAGTTTGCTCAGCAGTGTGCTGGCCCTGCGTCAGCTGTACGGACCGACCGAAGAACTCGCCGGCTGGGCTGACCCCAATTCCGTTGCCGAAGGCACGATTCGCATCTATGGCCCCCTCGGCAATCCCAATTTGCTGGCGGGTTATCTGGTGCCGATCCTGCCCATCGCCCTGGTGGCCCTACTGCGTTGGCGCACCTGGGGGCAACGGCTGTTCGCCGGCACGTCCCTAATTCTGGGAACGGGCGCGACGCTGTTCAGCTACAGCCGCGGCGGCTGGCTGGGAATGGTGGCGGCCCTCGGCCTTGTGCTCCTGCTCCTGCTGCTGCGGGGCATCCGCCATTGGCCGCCGCTCTGGCGGCGGCTCCTTCCTCTTGGCCTGCTCATGCTGGCAATCGCCCTAACTGCCGTAGCTGCAACCCAGGTGGAACCAATTCGCACCCGCGTCGCCAGCCTGCTGGCAGGTCGTGGCGATAGCTCCAACAACTTCCGGATCAACGTCTGGATGGCCTCGATCGAAATGGTTCAGGACCGCCCCTGGCTCGGCATTGGCCCTGGCAATAACGCCTTCAACAGCATCTACCCCCTCTATCAGCAGCCGCGATTCAATGCCCTCAGCGCCTACTCAGTACCTCTCGAGATCCTCGTAGAAACAGGAATTCCAGGCCTCATCGCCAGCCTTGGTTTACTTATGAGCAGTCTGCGCCGCGGCCTCATCGGGCTCGGAGGTGAAGGGCTGCTCAACTTGCCACGGCTGGCGAGCCTTGCCGCCATCGCTGGCTTGGTGGTGCAAGGCGCCACAGACACGATCTTCTTTCGGCCGGAAGTGCAGATCGTTGGCTTGTTCTGCCTCGCCACCCTGGCCCAACCCGTCACAACCGCTAACGAAACAACCCTCATCGACGCAAGGGAACAACCATGCTGATCGCCGGATTCGATGCCGGTCAAACCCACACCCGCTGCCGCCTACAACGCTGGCTCTGCAACCCTGAACCAGGGGCCGATGCAGGTGCTGGACCAATCGTTGGCGAAGGCGAGGGGAGTGGGGTCTGCCACCTCGCTGCCGACGGTGGCGAAGCCGCCTTTCAAGCCGCGATTCGCTCCAGCCTGAACGCTGCTCTCACAGAAGCCGCCCTGCCCCAAACCACCCCGATCAAGGCAGCCGTCGTTGGCGCCAGCGGCATCGAACAGGGCACGGCCCTGCAACAACGCGGGCATGCGTTGCTCTGCCAAGCCCTCCAACTCGACCCGGCCATGGCCCTTGTGAACGGCGACGAACGCACGGCCCTGCATGCCGCCTTTCCCCGTTCAGCAGGGATTGTGCTGATCAGCGGCACCGGCATGATTTGCCTTGGCCGCAATGCCGAGGGGCGAGAACACCGCAGCGGAGGCTGGGGCTGGCGGCTCGACGGCGCCGGATCGGCCTATGACATCGGCCATCAGGGCCTACAGCTGAGCCTGCGCATGGCCGATGGTCGTTTACCCAAGACCCGATTACTGGACCAACTCTGGACAGCTCTGGGGTGCAGCAGCCCCGAAGCGATCAAAACACTGGCAGCAGGCCAGGAGATGGGCGTGGCTGCCATAGCCCGCTTAGCCCCGCTGGTGGAAGCGGAGGCCCAGGCTGGCGACACACAAGCCCTGCAAGTACTCGATCACTCGGCCATGGCGTTGGCAGAAGCGGTGGCGGCGGTCGCCAAAGCTCTAGACCTTCCCTCGGCATCGATCAGTGCCCAGGGAGGCGCGATTACTCATCTTCATTTGCTCCGCAACCTGGTGGAGCAACACCTCACGGCCAAGCTGCCCCACTGGCAATGGGCCAGGAGCGACGGCGATGCCTGCGACGGTGCTCTGAGCCTGGCCCTAGGGCTACTCAGGCCGCATTGAGATGCTGATCAGCAGCAACGGCGAGACGCTCAGTCCAGAGGTCCACACTGGCTTGCTCTGCCGCCTCAACCATCACTCTCAACAGGGGTTCAGTGCCGCTGGCCCGTACCAAAACTCGCCCCTGATCAGCCATCGCTTCCTCTGCTTCACGCACGAGCGCATGCAAAGGCTCACAGCGATCCCAATGTTTGCGACGGCTCAGATCAGGCACCCGCACGTTCACCAACTTTTGCGGATAAGGCTGGAAACTTTGATCCAATAACTCGGCCAGGCTGAGCTCCCGCTGCTGGCAGAGGTTGGCGATCTGCAGAGCGGTGAGCACCCCATCGCCTGCCAGACCATGGGCCGAAGAGAGGATGTGACCCGATTGCTCACCGCCAAGGGCGGCGCCAGAGCTCACCATCGCCGCATGCACGTGCTGATCGCCCACAGCAGTGCGTTGGAGAACACCGCCTCGCGCCTGCCAGGCCCGTTCGAAGCCAAGATTTGACATCACTGTGGCCACGAGAAGCTGATCAGGCAGAGCCCCCTGATCCTGCAGTGCTGATCCCCAGAGATAGAGCACGTGGTCTCCATCAACCACCCGACCCTGACCATCCACAGCCAACATGCGGTCGGCATCGCCATCAAAGGCAAAGCCCATGGCGGCACCACTGGTCATCACCGCCTCCCGCAATGGCTCGAGATGGGTTGACCCGCAACCAACATTGATGCGGGTGCCATCCGGTTCTCCGTGCAGCACCGCGAGATCAGCACCAAGAGCCTGAAACACCTCCGCACCGAGAGCCGTGGCCGATCCCCAACAGAGATCCAGAACCAGCTTCACCCCCTTGAGTCCCTGCCCAGGCACGCTGGCCAACAAACCATCCCGGTAATGCTGGAGCAGTTCCGGCCGGTGGTGGGCGGGTGCACAGGCCGGCTCCACCTCGGCTGGAGCGGAGGTGGCTGACGCACCGCGCAGTCCTGACTCAATCGCCTGCTGCAACTCAGGGCGCACCTTGTTGCCATCCGCACCAAACACCTTGATGCCATTGTCATGTGGCGGGTTATGGCTGGCAGACACCATCAAGCCACCGGCGGCACCGCATCGACGGATCAAGTGGGGCACCGCCGGGGTAGCGCACAGTCCCAAGGTCCAAACCTCACGCCCCGCAGCGGTGAGACCGGCCGTGAGCGCCGACACCACCATGGCGCCACTGCAGCGTGAATCCATTCCGATCAACACCGGACCCTGCCGCGGGAACACGCGGCCGCACCAATAGCCCACCTGAAGCGCCAAAGCGGGCGTGATCGCAGAACCCACCCGTCCACGCAGACCATCAGTGCCGAAGGCCGCCTGGGAGGGATGGTGGGGCATCCCCAGGGGCGGAGTGGCGTGGTCGGCCATCAGGTCGCAGTTGAGAGAGCTGGAGGTTAATCCGCTTCCAGGCGTCTCACCGCCAGCGCTTCGCGGCCAGCAGCAATCCCGCCAGCTCCAGCACTGCCCAGACAGCGATGAGCACCACCACCCAGCCGGGTAGCCACAGCAGAGGCCACATCCATCGCCCCCCCCAAATCAAAAGCAAGAGCAACCACGCCAGTGCAATGCGTCGGCGCTGGAACTGTCCCGGATGCGACTCTCGCTTCACCCTCGCCATGCCAGAGGTCATGCCTCAGCAACAGAATGCCAGCAGTTCGCGCCGGCGGCTTGACTGAGCGTACTTCCCGCGGCCTGCTGCTACTCGGCGGCACAGTGATCGGCAGCGTGGGGCTGATCCTGGCCGGTCAGCAGCTGCTGCGACACCAGCACACCGTGCTCACCCCTGCCGCCAGCGAGGCAGTGCTGTGGAAGAACTACCGATGGTCATGGGATCCCGGCCAACGGCGCGAAGCCGCCTTGCTGCTAGCGACCGCCGATCAAGACTCTCAAAGGCGCCGGCAACGGTTACTGCAGGGACAGGCCTGGGGATCGGCACCGATTGCCGCTGCTGTCCTGCAACAACAAGCCAGTACGGCAAGCCAACTAGGCGACCTTGATCGCGCCAAGTCTCGCTGGCAGGCACTGGTGCTGCTCTTCCCTGACAGCCCGCTCAGTGCGGATGCTGCCTATCACCTCTCCAGGACAAACCCTGACCTCACACAACACCTGCTGAAGCAGCATCCAGCCCATCCCGCCAGCCTTGAACGTGCTGTGGAAACCAAGCAGGCGCTTCATCTAGCGCGCTGGGGCCCAGGCCACCATGGCGCCGGGGGGGTAATCCGTGAGGCCTGCCTCCTGAGCACCACTGCCGCAGCCCTCAGCAACGACGAGCGTCAGTTACTGGCCAGGGCCCTGGCGACCCTCGGGGATGGACAGGCAAGCCTCGACTGCCTGCAGGGAGCGCCCCCTCAACCCGCCACTGCCCTGAGCATCGGCCGAGCCTTGCTGCAGGGCACGCAAGAACAGCGGTCCAAGGGGGAACGCTTACTGGTGGCACTGACCCATAGCAGTGCCAATCCTGTTGGTGCCACTGGCCTCGAGGCGGCACGCCTCCTGAGCGAGCCGTTGTACCCGGAGGCAACGCTGCTAGCCCAACTGCCGCAATCGTTGCGCGATCAGTCCGCCGATATCGCAACAGCTGAGGTGCGCCTGGGGAAGCGCAAGGCTGCCTCTGTCTTCCAACGATGGCCGAAGCATCCAGCCAGTTGGCAGCTGCAGTGGGACCTAGCACGAGCGGAACTCTTGGCTGGTCGTTGGCAGCAGGCAGAAGGCTGGCTGCAGGCACTGGCCACCACCGTGCTGCCGGAACCGCTTGCAGCACGGCAGCGCTTTTGGCTCGGGCTCAGCCTTGCCAAGCAAGGGCGTGCTGCGGAGGCCAAACGCCAATGGCAAACGCTACTGAAACAGCATCCTCCGGGGTACTACACGTGGCGAGCCTCAGCCCGGCTTGGGCAAGACACGCTTCCCGGCCTGAATCAACCTGCTGAGGTCATGTTGAACTCTGGTGATCGGGACACAAGCCCTCCGAGCTTGAAATGGCGCCCTCTCAAAAGCGACGACGCCTTAGTCAACAACCTATGGCGACTGGGCATGGCGAAGGAGGCATGGGAAAGCTGGCGCAGCCGTCATGCCAGCCGCCTGGATCCCACCTCACTCAGCCCTGCACCCGATCACGCCGAGAGGATCACGACAGGACGCCTACGCCTCGCTGTCGGAGACCACTGGGGTGGGCTCGACACTCTTTGGCGCACGAGCCTGCGTCTCGTGGGTGAAAGCTGCAACACGCGCTGGACACTGCATCATCTCCAACATCCGCGTCCGTTCGCCGCTGTCTTTGCGGCGGCTGCGCACGAAGAAAACGTGCACGAAGCCCTGCTGCGAGCGATCGCCAAACAGGAATCCCGCTATTCACCCGGGGTGCGTTCGGTTGTGGGGGCCCAAGGGTTAATGCAACTGATGCCCGCCACAGCAACCGAATTGGCCGGACGCAAGCTCAATGACAAGGAGCTGAAGGATCCGAAGGCCAACTCCAGACTCGGAGCCCGCTACTTAGGCCAACTGTTGGACCAGTGGCAAGGCAACCCCTGGCTCACGGTGGCGAGCTACAACGCCGGTCCAGGCGCCGCCGGAGGTTGGCGCAGCGACGAACTAGAGCAGGACCCGGAACTCTGGAGTGAACGAATCCCCTACCCGGAAACGAGGATCTACACCAAAAAAGTGCTGGGCAACCTCTGGGCCTACCTGCAGAGCAACCAGGCCGCCTGCGCGCCGCGACACGCTGACACCGCAAACGATTGACCTGGGGGGATCTGTTTCAGATTCAGAAACTGATCGACGCTGAAGCCGCCAGTGGCCAAAGCGGGCTCGACAAGGAATGGCCCAGCCAGATCCCAGCCAGCACAATCATCGCCATCCAGAACGCCATCACGACAGGCGGCGGCACCACCCTGATTCGGGTGAGATCCAAACGAGCCAAAAGCACAGCTGAGGCAAGAATCAGCACATCAGCAAGCAACTTCAGCTGCAAGACATACAAACCACCTGTAATCACCAAAAGCAAGGTGACCACGAGGCTGAAGACCCTGCTAGAGGCCATCAGCATCGAGATTTGACGAAGCAGCAAATCCGGCATGGTGCAAATGATCACCACCACCAGAGACTGGACCACCTCCACCGTCCAATAGATCTGAGGATCCAGGCCTTCCCCTTGAATCAGCTCCTGTTGGAACACGGTCCAGTGGTGGCCCATCACCGTCGCTACCCCGAACAGGAGGAGCACCAATGGCGCACGAAAAGGCAGCAGCAAAAATCTCAGCAGCGGCATCGGCAGTCGCGCTTGATCAAACGCTAGCAACGCCGTTCACGAGAGCCTGCCAGAGTGACGTCCGTCTCTGAAGTTCGGCATGACCGGTCAGTCCGCGTCCGCGAGCCTGAGCGCACTGCAAAAGATCCTGCTTGTCATTAGCGCTGTGTTGTTGGCGGTGGTGCTCTTTTTGCTGCGCAATGGCATGTCGGCGGAATCACCGATGGATCAACTCGCGCGGCGATCACTTTCGCCGGAAGTGGCTCTGAGCAATCAAGCTCCAACCATGCTCGAGTTTTATGCCGACTGGTGCGAGGCCTGCCGGGAGATGGCACCAGCGATGCTGGACACCGAACGACGCACCAGCGGACGGATGGATGTGGTGCTGATCAATATCGACAACCCCCAATGGCAAGACTTGATTGACCGCTATGAGGTCAACGGCATTCCTCAGTTGAATCTGTTCGACGCCGATGGGGAGCTCCGCGGCAGATCGCTTGGTGTGCGCACACCCGCCGAACTTGAAGCCCTCAGCACAGCACTGATCGAAGCAACACCCCTGCCGCAGTTCTCAGGGATCGGCAGCATTAGCGCCCTAGAACCTGTCGATTCAATTGCTACAGCCACATCCGGCAGTGCCGGGCCTCGCAGCCACGGCTGAAAGAAACGGCCATGATCGGCCAAGACCCGTTTATTTCATTCCCATCCGCCATGGATCCTCGCTTCCGGGTCGACTTGATCGCCGCCACACCCAACCCTCAGCAGTGTGTGTATGCCGGCATGCATCAGGACTACAGCGAAGGCTTCGTGGCCGGGGATCGAGACCAGTGGCCGGATGAACGCCGTGCTGGCGAAGTTTGTGTGAAACGGCTCCTCGCTGGGGAACGTGGCCATTACGGCCCACTCGAACATGCCCAGATCGTGCTGAACGTGGGCTGGTTTCCCCATTCAGTGATGCAGCAGGCCCGCACCCACCGGGTAGGCGTGAGTTTCGACGTTCAATCCATGCGCTACACCGGCGATCGAATCTGCCGTGCAGCCAACGGTGAACTGGACCTCGAGGAAGTGTTCTACCTACGCCCCTTAGGCACCTACAGCGATCGGCAAGGCAAGAAATATGCCTACAGCGAGGAGCAACGAGCACAGGACCTCCAACTCTGTCGCCAGGGAGCTGAGCGCTATCGCGACCTGCTGCAGGGCGGATTTGCCGAGGAGCATGCCCGTGGAATCCTTCCCTTCGACTACCGCCAGCACTTTGTTGTGAGCTTCAGTCTTCGGGCTTTCCTTCACTTCATGGATCTGAGAGCCAAGCTCGATGCCCAGCAAGAAATCCGTGAGTTGTGCGATCTGATGTGGCCGCACTTGCAGCAATGGGCTCCGGAGTTCGCGGCCTGGTACGAAAAAACCCGATTACACAAGGCCAGACTGGCTCCCTGAAGGGGAGAGCCTTCAGACCTTTGCCAACGTCACCCTCTCAGGCTGGTGCTGATACTTGCCCTGCCGATCGCTGTAGGTGGTGTCGCAGGGGTCGCCTTCAAAGAACAACAGCTGACAGATGCCTTCGTTGGCATAGATGCGGCAATCCGCTCCGGAGCTATTGCTGAATTCCAGGGTGAGATGCCCCTCCCAACTGGCTTCAGCAGGAGTGGTATTCACGATGATGCCGAGCCGCGCATAGGTGCTCTTGCCAAGGCAAATCACCGTGATATTCGGCGGCACCTTCATCTTCTCGAGGGCAACACCAAGCCCATAGGAATGAGCCGGAAGGATGAAATAGGCGCCGTCTTCGTCGTGATGAAGCTCAGTCGGTTCAAGATTGGCTGGGTTGAACCGCTTGGGGTTCATCACCGTGCCAGGCACATGCTTAAAGATCAGAAATTCCTGGGGCGAGAGACGAAGGTCATAGCCATAGGAGGAACAGCCAAAACTGAGCACAGGGCTCTTCCGCTGTTCAGGGTCGAGATGGCGCACCAACCCTGACTGAAACGGCTCAAGCATGCCGCCAGAAGCCTGCTCGGTGATCCAGCGATCGTTCTTGAGCATTAGAAACCTCGACGCAATTCGGTGACCTGATCGGCCATGTCCATCAGGGAGTCTGGAATGGATGGGCCCGTCACGATCACATCCATAGAGCCAGGCCGCTGGTCGAGCGTGCTGCGAACCTCCTGTTCATCCAGGTAACCCAAAGCAACAGCAAGACCCAACTCATCCAGCACCAGATGATCCAGATCGCCTGCGAGCAGATGCTGCCGACACTCAACCCATAGGGCCTCCACAGCGGCCCTGACATCCGGGCTCTGATCGGCAGCGGGATCGGCCAGGCAGCAGGCCAAATCAGGGCGAAGCCACTGCAGCCGACCACAGAGGGTGAGGCGACGCTCCGGACCCTGGGCCACACCACCCTTCAGAAACTGCACCACCATGACGCGACTGCCGAGCCCAGCTGAGCGAAGCGCCTGACTGAGAACAGTGGCAAAACTGCCGCGATAAGGAGCGGTGTGGACTTGCAGCTCCCCTTCTGGTGAAACCAGATGCAAGGGTGGCCGCGGCGCGGGCAAAGGCAGCGGATGAAGCCCTGCACGCTCCAGAGTCCGATGATCCGCCAATCGGGAATCACCGGGACGATGGCTAGTGCTGAGGCTCGCTGTCATCAAGTTCTCGCGCGTCCGGGAGTATCCCGCTGAATTCAAACCTAGCGCCGCCGGCCAGGTTTACAAGCACTCTGACACTATCCCTGGTGTAAAGGTCCGCAGCGTCCCTCTCGCCCTGCCCGCACAAGACGCAGGTAGCGAGCTGGCCACCTGCCAGGCTCAAGCCACCCCCCTCTCCCCAGGCTCTGGCCATGACAGCTCCTACCAGCCATGGCGGCAACACCGAGCGTGCCGATGGCCGCACAGCCGCTGATCTGCGCCCGTTCTCAATCAGTTGGGATCCGATGGGCTTTGCCCTCAGTTCGCTGATTGTCCACACCGGAGAGACCGCCGTGCTTTGCAGCATCTGCCACCAGGAGGGCGTACCCCGCTGGCGAAAAGGTGAGGGAAAAGGCTGGTTGAGCGCGGAATACCGCCTGTTGCCAGGGTCTACCCCTGAACGCCAGAAGCGAGAGCTGATGAAACTCTCGGGCCGCACCCAGGAGATTCAGCGCCTGATCGGTCGCAGCTTGCGCGCCTGCATCGACATGGAAGCGCTTGGGGAAAACACGCTGCTGATCGATTGCGACGTGATTCAGGCTGATGCCGGAACCCGTACCGCATCGATCACAGGGGCCTGGGTCGCCCTCCAACATGCCTGCAACAAACTTCTGGAGACAGGGCTGGTGCAGCGACAGCCCATCACCCAACAAGTGGCCGCCGTTTCCGTCGGCCTTCTCGCAGGAAACGGTCTTCTCGACCTCGACTACAGCGAAGACTGCCGAGCGGATGTGGACATGAACGTGGTGATGGCTAGCAGCGGCAATCTGTTAGAGATTCAAGGCACAGCGGAAGGTGCGTCCTTCAGCCGGCAACAGCTCAATCAGCTGCTCGACCTTGCCGAACCGGGCCTGACCCAATTGATGGCAGCACAACGACTGGCGCTGAACGAGCGCTGAATTCCGTACCTGTTGCTACACGAGTCGACAAAGTTCATCCTTAACTTCTGGAGATCAGCAGTGTCTTCATGCCTGGAGTCATGCACGGTTTCAGCCGTACCGTCTCTCCACTTACAGGGCCGGTGAACCTCGCCAACGCCTCCGAGCAGAAGCCACGCACTTTGATGGACGTGATCCGTGGCCTTGATGGCGCCTCCACGGAAATGGTTGAGCGGGGCAAAACAATTTTCTTCCCGGGCGATCCTGCCGAACGTGTTTATCTGATCCGCCGAGGTGCAGTACGCCTCTCTCGGGTCTATGAGTCCGGCGAAGAGATCACGGTGGCACTGCTAAGGGAAAACAGCCTGTTTGGCGTCCTCTCCCTGCTGACTGGCCATCGCTCCGACCGGTTTTATCACTCAGTCGCCTTCACCAGGGTGGAAATGATCACCGCTCCAGCCGGGTCAGTACGCCAGGCGATCGAAGCCGACTCTGGCGTCGGCCTGCTGCTACTGCAGGGGCTTTCGAGCCGCATCCTGCAAACGGAGACCATGATCGAGACATTGACCCATCGGGACATGTCCTCCCGCCTGGTCAGCTTCTTGCTCGTTCTCTGCCGTGATTTTGGTGTTCCCAGCGATCGTGGTATCACCATCGACCTACGCCTATCTCATCAGGCGATCGCCGAAGCCATTGGCTCCACACGGGTAACGATCACACGGTTGCTGGGCGATCTGCGCAATTCAGGACTGGTTGAGATCGACCGCAAAAAGATCACAGTGCTCGATCCAATCGCCCTAGCGAAGAAATTCAGCTAGGGATTCAAAGGGTGAGAATGACTGTCGGTTGGCAAGGTCACCCCCCAACCACTAAGGAACGTTGACCGGCTGGCTGCTGATTCTCACTCTGCTCGTACTTGGTGGCGTACTCGCCACCCTGGGCGATCGTCTTGGCTCACGTGTCGGCAAAGCACGTCTGAGCCTGCTGGGTCTGAGGCCGCGCAGCACTGCCGTTGTGATCACAGTGTTGACCGGCAGCCTGATCTCCGCACTGTCACTGGGATTGATGCTGCTGGTCAGCAGACAGCTGCGCGTAGGACTGTTCGAACTGAATGCATTACAGGAGAAATTACGCTCAAGTCGCAAGGAACTGGAGCGCAGTCGTGATGCGCAGGCTGGAGCAACCAGGGAAGTGAAACAAGCCCAGGCGGAACGACAACGGGCCCGTCAAGAACTCGCCACCGCCCAGGCCAAAGCTGATGCGCTGAGAAAAACTCTGGTGCCCCTGCAACAGCAGCGGCAGAGACTGGAGGCCGAGCGTCAGCGCCTCAGTCGCGATGTGCAGGCTCGTGATGCCGAAATCCAACGCACAGAACAAGAACTGAACGATGTGCGCGAGCGCATCAACAAAGGGGAAGCAGAACTGCGGGAACTCGAGAAACAACGCCTTGCGCTGCGGCTTGGCAATGTGGTTCTCAGCAGCGGCCAGCCACTGGCCACCGCAACCCTTCGCCTCGACAATCCTGGACAGGCGAAGCAAGTGATCGATCAGCTGCTAAGAGAAGCCAATCAACAGGCCTATCAAAGAGTGCTGCCTGGCGAGAGTCCTGATCGCCAGATCCTTCTTGTTCCCCGCAACGACATTGAAGGCGTGGAATCCACCATCAAAAAACCGGGCACCTGGGTGGTGAACATTCGCTCGGCAGCCAATGTGCTTTTGGGCGAGAAAGTTGTTTACGCCTTCCCTGAGGTGCGGCCCAACACCACTGTGGTCGAACGAGATGCAGTGCTCGCCCGCACGGCCTTGGAGCGATCCGAAACCGACGCTGAAGCGATTCGCAACCGCCTCAACCTGCTGCTCGCATCGGCTCTGGCCGAAGCCCAGCGGCGAGGATCGCTCGTGCAGGGCCTGCAGTTCGACGCAAACGCCCTCAATCAGCTCGGCAGCACACTGCTCAGTCGTGCCCCCTCAAGGGTCGAACTTCGCGTGCTGGCATTGCGTCGCAGCGACACTGCAGATCCTGTGATGGTGACCATTGAACCGATGGGAGAGATCCCCCAGCCCAGAAGCAATGACCGCCGCTAATCCGTGTAGCGGTCTTGTCGTCGCCATCGACCCTGGTCGAAGCAAATGCGGCCTAGTTCTGGCCGATTGCACCAGAGGACATGTCCTCGATGCTCTCGTCATGGCAACGGAGCAGACCGTTGAGCAGCTCAATCAATGGCACCAACGCATGCACCTCTCCTCTCTGGTGCTTGGCAACGGAACATCCAGCAGCGGCTTGGATCAGCAGCTGCAGCATCTGGCCCCCATCGTGCGGGTGAATGAGGCCGGTACAACCCTCAGAGCAAGGGATCGGTACTGGCAGATCTGGCCAGCTCGAGGATGGAGGCGATTGCTGCCGCATGGCCTGCGTCTTCCACCATGCGAACTGGATGCCATTGCAGCCCTTGTTCTCCTGGAGGATCACCTTGGCCAGCAGCTCGAGTGGCCAAGACCACCATCAAGAGGGCCTGGCTTCAGAAACGTGACCGAACGGTGAAGGTGTAATCACCTCCTGCTTCAAGGTGGTAGTCAGCCTTCACCAAAAAGCGCAGCAACGCGTCCTGAATCAAGGCCCTTCCAAGCGAGGGTTCAACCGTCAGTTCTCCACGATCGAAAGACCAGCAGAACTGCCAGGAGAATCCTCCGGCACTCACCTCTCCCTCCAGGCACTTCTCCTGAAAGCTCTGACGCAGAACTCTCAGATGAGCATTCGTCACAGGAAGTGGCGTCATCCCTGCTCCTCCGTTGCGAGCTGCAAGCCATTGAGATGATTGCCAGCGCGATCGAGCCCCTGCTTCTGAATCAGAACGAGACCACGCAAGACCTCTTCAAGCACCTCGTCAAGCAGGGTCTGTTCCGCCTGATGAAAGCTGCCAAGAACGTGAGATACGGTGCGGGCCCGCCGCTCCTCCGCCGAGCGACCGGGAGCTCCGATACCGATCCGAAGGCGAGCAAAATCCTGAGTGCCGAGATGCTGAATCGTGCTTTTCAAACCGTTGTGGCCTCCAGCACTGCCCTTGGCACGCAGGCGCAATCGTCCCAGAGGTAGATCCATGTCATCCACGAGGACAAGCACCTGATCGACAGAGAGATCAAACCAATCGAGAGCTGCACGAATCGATCGTCCGCTCTCATTCATGTAGGTCTGAGGCATGAGTAGCCGCAGTCGGTTACTGCCTAACCCCACCTCCGCCAACTCCCCCTGGAGCTTGGTCATGGTGCGGAAGCGTACGTTCTCGCGCTGAGCCCAGGTCTCCAGAGCCATGAAACCAACGTTGTGCCGCGTGCCGGCATAACGCTTCCCCGGATTTCCGAGCCCCACCACTAAGCGGAGATCACCGCTTTGCATCACCCCTCTGACGACGGTGGCAAGGAGGACTGAACCACATCAGCGCCGTCCTCACTGGACTGGGACTGAGACAATCCGGTGTCGCCAGACGACTCTGAAGCATCCGAGGCTGTGACCTCAGGCTCAGCCATGGCTTTGTTGATCTCGCGTTCAAATTCCTTGGACGCTGACTGGAATCCCTTGAGCGTTTTACCAAGGGTGCGACCCAGCTCGGGAAGGCGTTTTGGCCCAAACACAAGCAGGGCCACAGCACCAATCACGGCCATCTCAGGAAGGCCGACCCCGAAAACGTTCATGAATCAGCTTCAGCCGAGGCCGTTCCAGTTGACGTTGATGCCCTCAAGAATCAGGGACTTGTTGTACAGCTGCAAGATCACGAGCAGGAACACAAGGAAAAGGGACATAAAAATGCCCATCACCGGTGTCGTTCCCCAGCCCGGCACCACCTTGCCGTACTCGGAGTTCAGGGGACGGAGGAGATCTCCCAGACGAGTGCGTTGAGCCATGGCAGCGCTTGGGTCTCGGGTGAGGTTAAGTCTCGGTACTGTAAAGGTCATGGCCCTGATTCAGGCCGAACCTGTCGAGAGATGTGATGGAAACCTCTTCACCAGCCCTATCCGTTGCCATTGGCGTACTGGCTGTCTTGCTCGGCCTGACCGGGTTCGGGGTTTACACCGCCTTCGGACCACCGTCCAAAAAACTGGACGATCCCTTTGATGATCACGAAGACTGATTCACCGGCTCAACGGTCTCGTCGTCAGGCGAAAGCTCCAGTTCCACCAGTTCGCCTGGCCTGAGAGTGATCGAGGCAGCCGGCTCCTCGTGCCGTCGCATCACAGTCCAGCCTTGCGGGTACCAGGTTTGGCGTCGGGCGCCAGGGTTGTGCACTCTGATCGTCAATCTGGAAGGGTCGCCCTCCGCTCGATCGAGTGGAGTGAGGACGGCCACAGGCACCAGCCCGACTGGGAGCGACGGCAACAAGACAGTCGGATCGGCCAATGATGAGGGCCGACACCAGCCGGGTTCGCGAAAAGCGATCGCCGCCTGAGGGATGCCATCCCTGCACCAGCCTGCAGGCGTTGGCATCAGTGCCACGCGCTGGCGATGCCAGCCACGGTCCGCACCAGGGTCAGGCCAGGTCGGACCTCGAAGCAGTGAGACACCCAAACGCCCCGGCTCGGCATCCACCCCCTGAGGGCCATCGAGGAGCAGCGCCAAGCCACCTCCTGGGGCCGCAGCCTCACTTGCACACCATGAAATCACTGGCACTTCCCATCGCACCCGCTCTCGAGGTGTGCAAGGCCTGGCTGGGCGTTCGATCACTCCGCCACTGGTGTCCGCCGCCCAGCGCACAGCGGACTGCGCCAAGGGGATCTCCAGCCTGAGCAACTCATGGGTCTGCTTCCAGTGCACACTGCAGGTGAGCTCCAGCCAGGGGCTGTCCGCCCTGAGCTGACAATCAAGCCGAATCCGACTGTGACCGGCACGAGCACGCACGAGCACCCGTGCCACCAGGGGGCCCGCCTCAACCAGCTGAAACGAGGCCGATTCCCACTCCACAGGCAACGGATGATCGCGGTAATCGGCTGCAAGATCCCAGGCATCCCAGAACTCGCCCTGATCTCGAAAACGTCGCAACGCGATTGGCCCCAGCAACTGCGGCACTCCTGCACCATCCCAAAGCTGATGCACTCCTTGCGCACCGAGTTCCGCAGACAAGCGGCCGTTGGTCAGCCGAAAGCCTCCGGTCGAGATGGATTCGACCTGCACAGCTCCCCGCACAACCCCCTGAGGGGCATCGACTTTGAATCGACATTCCAATGGCAACGCCGCCACCCCCTGGAGCACCGGCAGCTGCACCCATGTACCGCCAGACACCGCAGGCTGAATGGGCAATGGCTGCCCCATGGCAGCCCATCCTGCATGCGGCAACCGCAGCACCGGAGACCACCGTGCCAAGGGCTGAAGGCCCACCCATGCCCAGCCCTTGCCATCCACGCCACCATCCCCCAGAAGCTGGGCGAGATGTTGATCACGCTGTGCTGAAGCCTGGCGGCGATCCTGGCGCCACAGCGATTCGGCCTGGTCGAACACCTCCGGGATGGAGGTTCCAGGAAGGATGTCATGGAACTGCTGGAACAGCAGCGTGCGCCAATCCGCCGAGGCAGCTGGTCGAGCCGCACTGCGGCGACGAAGCAGCGCCGCCGTCAGATCCACCTCCCGCAGCAGACGCTCCAAGCTTCGGTTGTGGCGTTTCTGATCCGGTCGACTGGTTGAACATCCCCGATGAAGATCGAGATAGAGCTCATCACGCCAAACCGGCAAAGTCGCCGCCATCGGCTCCAGCTCCGCCAAAAAGTCGCGAACCGTGGAGGCAGACCGATGCGTCACCTGGGGGTGGCCATCCCATAGCTCCATCTGCTCGAGCATTTCCACAGTGGGGCCGCCGCCGTGATCTCCCACGCCTGGTGTCCAAAGCGCATGATTCAGCCCTGTGGCAGCGCCAAAGGCTCGATGTTCAGCCTGGATCGCAGCCGGATCGGCGTCAGTGCCGATCGGCGGCAGCATCAAGGCGAGTAGCTCAGCGCCACCGCGGCTACGCCAACGGAACAGACGATGGGGGAAGGGCTCACTGGCATTCCAGGCGAGCTTATGGGTGCAGAACCAGCGCACTCCCTCCGCCACGGCCACCGCCGGCACACCCGCTGCGAAGCCAAAGCTGTCGGGTAACCACGCCAGTTGATGCCGCCATTCAGGGAAGGCCCGACGGCTGTATCTCTGTCCGAGACAGAACTGTTGCCACAGAGATGCCGTGCTGACAAGCACGCAATCAGTCTCCACCCAAGGGCCGTTGATGGGTTCCCAACGCCCAGCAATGCTGGCCGCACGAATCCGTGCCCACAACGCCGGCCGAAAGCGCTCCATCCATTGATAGAGAGCGGGTGTGGAATGGGCAAAGCGCAATTCCGGGAAGCGCTCCATCAAATCAAGCGCCGAACGGAAGGTCCGTTCCGCCGCTTGCCAGGTATCCGCGACTGGCCAGAGCCAGGCCAGGTCAAGGTGTGCATGGCCAATCCAATGCAGCACTCCTGCAGGGGCAGGAGTGTTGAGAAGCACAGCCGCAACGGCCTCAGACGCCTGGGAGGACAGAGGATCCAGCTCCAACAATGCCTCAGGCAAGTCCGCAAGGGACGGGAGCGCCAAATCCAGCGCTTCGGGCAGAAGCAGCTGCGCTGCGTCATGAGCAGGCCGCAGCGGTTCACGCACCACCTGACTGGTGATCAGCGCGCCGTCGTCATGACAGGGACTGCGCAATTCCAGCAGGATCTCAAGCGGCGTCCCCTGACGCCAGGACGAGGGGAGCGGCCAGCGGCAGCGCGTATCAAACAGGTCTCCCTCGTGCACCAGCACCCCATCCACCCAAAGGCGCACCTGATCAGCCCACCAACTGAGCACCAAACGTTCGCGGCACTGCTCACCAGTGCGCCAGGCCTGCGGACAGATCAATTGAAGCGTGAGCCGGCGCCAGAGGCCTCCCCTAGGCCAGATCAACAAACCACGTTTAACCCAGTCAGGGCGGTGCATTTGACCCCACGGGTCATCAAGGGCAGGACCCCGGCCTGGATCCTCCATTCGACGCCACTGCGGCAGCAGATCCAGACGCGAGCGACTGCGAAACGTTTCAATCCACTCCGATCGCCGGGCCTGGAGACGGTTCTGCATCGTGTCTAGCAAACATTGCCCCATAAGATGATGACGCTGTCCCAGACGCCGGTCGGTCTCCATGCTTGCCCTCAAGATTTCCGTGTACTCGGTCGTCTTCTTCTTCCTTGGGATCTTCGTGTTTGGCTTCTTGGCTAGCGATCCCAGCCGCACACCTAGCCGCAAGGATCTCGAAGACTGACTCTGGCTGATCTGATCCAGGCTGTCGGTCACGCGCAGCACTGGTCAGCACCAGAGCATTCCAGCGATCTCACCATGGCAAGATCAGCGGCCTCAGGAGAGATCGCTTGCCAGGTCGATTCGCCCAGCCCCAACGCCATCAACTGATTGCGATCGGGTCACTTGGGCTGTCTGCGGCTCTGGCACTCACGAGCGGCGAGAAGGCTCTGGCCCAAAGCGAAGACATTCGTAGGCCATCAACCACTGGCCAGGTCAGTCAGTCAGCAGCGTCGCAGACGCCGCCCCTTGAGATTCAGCTCAGAGCAGATCAGCAGCGGTTCGACGGCGAACGTGACCTGTTTGTGGCCGAGGGCAACGTCAGTGCCCAAATCAATGGTGGACTGCTTCAGGCTGACAGAATTGAATTCGATTCAAATTTCAGTACCTTCGCGGCACAAGGCCGTGTGCGCTACCGCAGGGGTGCTCAATATTTCCAGGCCAGCACGCTTCGCTTCAGCCTGATTCAGAACGAAGGCATCCTTGAGGACGTCTATGGCGTTCTCGATCTCGACAGCGCCGCAATCGACCTCAATCCCACGAGCCCATCGGCACAAGGTGCTGCCGTTCGTTCCATCCGACCACTGCCAGTGTTGGAGAGCTCGGGGCTGGGATTTCCAACAGCGTTGCAGATCGAGCTGTCCGGCAGGACCGCTGAACGGATCAGCCCGCAAGGGGATACTGGTGAGTTCTGGACGCAGGAGCTTCCTGGCTCTGGGGACTGGGTCGTTCCAGGGCCGGTGCATGCCGAATCTGCCACCCATCTGGGCATGGCCTGTCCACCTGTTCTCCCCCCGATTCCTCAATGGCATCCCCATCCCTGGGCTGCCACTGCCTGGGGTGGCCAAAGCATCGACTCCAACTTTGGCGACACCTTTCTCTTCAATGGACGCATGCGTCCGGAATATCTGCTCGGTGTAACCCTGCAGAAACGAATCTGGAAAGCGGGCCCCCTAGCGATCGAACTCGAGGGCAATCTCTTCGGCCATCAGGCCTATCAACAGCCAGGAGGTGAATTTAATCAAGCGGTTCCCTATGCGGACACACCAGGGCAACAGTTCGGTGAAGGCATTCTCGGCATTGGGGCCAGACTTTGGCTCCAGCCTTGGCTGAGCTTCGGAGTGGTGGAAGGCGTCAGCTACTTCACAGCAGCCAGTAACTATGAACGCACCTACCGCGAAAACTACGCGCAGCTGCTCAACTATCTCGGCTTTGAGCTCGAGGCCGCAGTCTCGAAACAGCTCTCACTGGTAGGACGCATTCACCACCGATCAGGCGCCTTCGGCACCTACAGCGGTGTGCGAGAAGGCAGCAATGCCTACCTCATCGGTGCGCGTTACCGCTGGGGGCGAGATCGCGCTGCTGCAGCACAAAGCGAGGTGCCACCACCACTGGGTTGTCCAGACCCAGACCGCGCAAACCGCAGGCCCTCTCAAACCCTCAACCAGGAGCTCGAGGCCATCACACTGGATGGTGCGGGTACGCGGGTCACTGCAGGACACTCCTCTACCCAGCCGGAGCCCATCGCACAGACCCGATACTCCAGCCTCTCGCCATCGGAGCAAGAAGCGCTTCGTGCCAGCGCCATTGCCGCAATTGACCAACGAATCAGCAGCATCCAGATCCAACAATCCCTCACGATCGAACGGCGTCTCGGTGTCCCCGGCGGAGGCCAGAGGAAGCAGCAGACCCGCGAGCAAACCATCGAGGAAGAAAACGATTACGGCGGCATGAAACCCACCCAACTGAAACAGCTCGGACGCACGCAGCTGGTGACAGGTGAAATCAGCCGCTGGCGGATCCAGGCCAGCAAGATCCGCCTCACACCGGAAGGCTGGACCGCTGACCGCATGGGCTTCACCAACGATCCCTTCACCCCTGCCCAGACCCGCATTGACGCCGAAGATGTGGTCGCCAGACAGGAGCCCAACGGCGACATCCTGATCAAGGCGCGCCGGAACAGGCTGATCGTGGAAGAGCGGCTACCCATCAACGTCAGCCGCACCCAACGCATCCAGAAGCAAGAAGAAGTGGATAACCGCTGGGTGGTGGGGATTGACAACGATGACCGCGATGGCTTCTTCATCGGCCGCAACCTCAAGCCGATCAAACTCAGCAATGACTACCAATTGGATCTGCAACCGCAGCTTCTGGTGCAGCGGGCAATCGATGGTCAGACCGACAGTTACGTGGCTCCTGGCAGTGCAGTCGACAGCGGCAAAGTGGAGCAAGCGATCACGGCAGGCGATGCCTTTGGCCTTGAAGCCGAGCTCTCGGGTCAGCTGTGGGGATGGCAAACATCCTTGAACGCCGACATCAGCAGCTTGAATCCCTCCAACTTCGCGAATGCAAGCCGCTACTGGGGAGAACTGAAAAACCGCTTCAACCTGCCTGTCGTTGGCAACTTAAAGACACGCATGTTTGGCGCTTACCGCTACCGCACATGGAATGGATCCCTTGGCCAAACCGACGTGTATTCAGCCTTTGGCGGATTCGCTGAACAGAAAGGGGACTGGAACTGGGGCCAACTCACCAACACGTTCCTCTGGCGCATGGGCGTCGGCAACTATCAGGCGGAAACGTTTGAGAGCGAAAACCTTGCGGATCTGTGGCGCGCCAATATCTATGCCTCCCTCAACAGCAGCTATCCACTCTGGCGAGGTCAACCTGCAGCGCTCACACCTGAAGCGGCCTATCGCTACTCGCCAGTCGCCATCGTCCCTGGCCTCACGCTCAACAGCTATGTCAACACCCTGCTAGCGGCGTACGGCAACGGCACGCAACAGAACACCCTCTCGCTGAGTGGTGGCCCCACCCTGACCCTGGGGACCTTCAGCAAGCCATTCCTGGATTACACCCAGGTGTCGGTGATCGGTGGCGGCACCCTCAAACAGGGATCCAGTCCGTTTGATTTCGATCAGGCGGTCGACCTCGGCACGATTGGCATGGGTGTCACCCAGCAACTGGCCGGTCCCTTGATCATCAACGCCGGCCTGGCCCTAAACGTCAACCCGAATTCGGCGTACTACGGCAACGTGATCAACTCCAACCTTGAGCTGCGCTGGCAGCGGCGTTCCTACGACTTCGGTTTCTACTACAACCCTTATGAAGGGATCGGCGGCTTCCGATTCCGCCTGCATGACTTCAACTTCACGGGAACCGGGGTGCCCTTTGTTCCCTACACACCGACGAACCTGAACAACCCCGACAAGGGCCTGTTCTGATCAAGGCTCCATTCTCAGCCGCTCAATCAGGTCCACCGCCATAAATCAAGTGGCTACCGGTGAGGTCCGAGCCGGCGTACTGCATGCCATCGGTTTTCACTCCAGGGGCATAGGCATTGATCACCACCGCCTCCCGGAGATCAGCGCGACGCAGATCCGCTCCAGTGAGTTCAGCATTGCTGAGAACGGCCCTTTGCAGATTGGCACCATCCAAACGAGCCCCACTGAGGTCCGCTCCCTCCAGATTTGCACCTTCAAGGCGGGCACCACGCAGATCAGCATCACGAAGATCCACTCCAATCAAATGGGCACCGCCCAAATCCACCCCTCGCAGATCACACCCACGACAGTCACCTGTGGACTGAAGACGCACCACCGGATCGACCTTGATCGGAATCGGCTCCGCCGCCCGCAACGGGACAACCGTGCCAAGACTCAAAGCGAGCAACCCAGTCAGGGAATAAAAGGTGGGGAACAGTGGAAAGCCCATCAGCCGGATGCCTCTTCTTCATTCATAGACACTGAGGCAAGTGTCCGCAGCCCAGCTGACTTAAAAGCCGTTCAGATACGGGAGCGCAGCCATGGTTTGCTTCAGCTCAGCATCGCGGGCCACCAACTGAGAGGTGGCATCCCAGCGACCGCTCAGCAACATCTCGAGCGCTCCAGACTCAAAGCCAACAGCCCACTCTCCAGCCGCTTCACTGCGGCACTGACAGGTCTGCAGATCCAGGCTCCAAGATGCCGTGGCATCTGCTGAAACTGCTGCCTGCAGCTGCTTGATCTGATCAGAGCTCGCCGTAGCGCAAGGAATGCCAAGAGCCAGGCAGTTGCCGTGGAAGATCTCAGCAAAACTCACACCCACGAGCGCACGAATACCCCAGCGCATCAAGGCTTGAGGGGCATGCTCCCGGCTCGAACCACAACCGAAATTCCCATTGACCACAAGGATCGATGCTCCGACATGAGCTGCCTGATCAAAGGGATGGTCCCCAGCAAGCTCCTGACGATCATCAGCGAAGGCCTGGGAGCCAAGGGCATCAAAACTGACGCATTTGAGGAAACGGGCCGGAATGATCCGATCGGTATCGATGTCATCGCCACGCAGGGCAAAGGCCCGTCCATTGACGCTGGTGATCGTTCCCTGGGGGAAAGGGCCGGACTGGGTCATGGCTGACGTGGAAGAACAAAGAAGAAACGAACAACAGAAACGCAGCGCGGATGCATTCAGCCGTCGGCAGGAGCAAGGTTGCGCACATCGGTGACCGCACCATGGATGGCTGCTGCCGCAACCATGGCCGGGCTCATCAGCAGGGTGCGGCCAGTGGCTGATCCTTGTCGGCCTTTGAAGTTGCGGTTACTGGAACTGGCACTGATCTGACGACCTTCCAGCCGATCGGGATTCATGGCCAGGCACATCGAACATCCCGGCTCCCGCCAATCAAATCCGGCGGCGCGAAACACCTGATCAAGCCCCTCAGCTTCCGCCGCACGGGCCACCTGTTCCGAACCCGGCACCACAAAGGCCTTGATACCATCTGCGACTTGGCGACCACGAGCCACATCGGCAGCTGCCTGGAGATCGCTTAAGCGGCCATTGGTGCAACTGCCAATAAAACAGACATCCACGGGGACTCCAGCGATCGCAGACCCCGGGGCCAGATCCATATAGCGGTAGGCCTCCTCGGCAATCGGCCGATCTGCTGGATCCATTTGCTCGGTGGTGGGCACCGTCTCATCCACACCGATGCCCTGGCCTGGCGTGATACCCCAGGTCACGATCGGAGCGATCGCTGCGGCATCAAACCGCACCTCATCATCAAAGCGGGCATCAGCATCGGAAGCCAAAGAGCGCCACCACTGAACCGCCCGATCCCAAGCTTCACCCTCAGGTGCCTCCGGCCGACCAGCGAGGTAGTCGAAGGTGACTTGATCAGGGTTGACGTACCCGCATCGAGCGCCACCCTCGATGGCCATATTGCAGAGGGTCATGCGCTCTTCCATCGACAAAGCCTCGATCGCAGGCCCGGCGAACTCATACGCATGGCCCACCCCAGCCTTAACGCCGAGAGTGCGAATCACGTGCAAGATCAGATCCTTGGCAAACACCCCAGGGCTGAGCCTGTTTTCGAACCAAAGACGGCGCACCTTCAGCTTGTTCATCGCCAAGCTCTGGCTGGCCAACACATCACGCACCTGACTGGTGCCAATCCCGAAAGCGATGGCACCGAAGGCGCCATGGGTGGATGTATGTGAGTCACCGCAGGCGACCGTCATCCCAGGCTGGGTGAGGCCCAGTTCCGGGGCGATCACATGCACAATCCCTTGGCGGCCGCTACCCAGCCCATACAGGGTGATGCCATGGCGAGCGCAGTTGCGCTCCAGGGTGCTGAGCATCTCTTCCGCCAGGGAATCGGCGAACGGCCTTGCCTGACTCGTCGTGGGCACAATGTGATCCACCGTGGCCACGGTGCGCTCCGGACAACGCACGGGAAGGCCCTTGTCGTCCAGAGCCGCAAACGCCTGGGGGCTGGTGACCTCATGGATTAGGTGCAATCCGATCAGCAGCTGGGTGGGCCCACCAGGGAGATCCGCAACGCTGTGCAGATCCCAGACCTTGTCGTAAAGCGTGCCGCTGCTCATTCCGGCCAAGTGATCAGCCGCTCACCCTAAGCCGCAGCCTCAACCTGATGGAGAGTGCATGAAGAGACGCAGCCGCAGACGATCAAGCGCTTCGCCAACACTGAGACGACGAACCCAGTCGCGACCTCGCGTCTCTCCAAAACGGCAAGCACTGCTGATACAGCCATCCGGACCAGCCACTGCAATATGAACCAACCCCACAGGCTTGTCATCGCTGCCACCACCAGGGCCCGCAATCCCAGTGATTCCTAGGCCCCAATCAGCCCCTGTACAGCGGCGTACTCCTTCAGCCATCGCCGCTGCCACAGGGTCACTGACGGCGCCATGGCGATTCAACAGCTCTGCTGGAACGCGCAACAGCGACTGCTTGACCGCATTGGCATAGGCGATGACCCCCCCGAGCACAACCTCGGAAGAGCCCGGGACTGCTGTCAGTGCAGACCCCAGACCGCCTCCGCTGCAGGACTCCGCCACCGCAACGGTCTGTCCTCGCTGGCGCAGCAATTGGAGGACCACTGACGCGAGGCTGTCAGCATCAGTCCCAAAACAGTGATCACCAGTGCGACGACGTAGCTCCACCTCCAACGGCTCTAGAAGCCTGCGTCCTGCTTCAGGGTTGTCCGCGCAGGCAGTGAGTCTCAGCATCACCTCCCCACCACCGGCATAGGGCGCAACGGTGGGATTGGTGCCTGCGAGCAAATCATCGATCTGTTCAGCCAGGCTGGATTCACCAATCCCCCAGAAATGCAGAAGGCGACTGGTGAAGACCCCCTGAGTCAGTCCAGCCTGCTGCAACCAGGGAACTGCGGTGGCAGTCCACATGGCCCGCATTTCACTCGGCACCCCAGGAAACGTGAGCAGGGTGAACTGCTCCTGAGGTGACCAGATCATCCCTGGTGCAGTGCCAGTGGGGTTGGGCAACACCGTGGCACCCCTTGGGAGCAGAGCCTGTCGGCGAGTACTGAGGGACGGTTGACGACCACGACTGCGAGCCTTGGCGGTGATGTCAGCCCACACCTCCGGACGCTCCTCGAGCGGCACCTCAAACGCGGAGGCAATCGCCTCAGTGGTGAGATCGTCGGGTGTCGGTCCCAGACCACCGGTGGTAATGAGCACCCTGGAGCGCGTTGACGCTTCGCGCACGAAAGCAATCACCCTGTCGCGGTTATCCCCCAACACGGACTGGCGATAGTGCGGAAGACCAAGACCAGCGAGCTGCTCGCCAAGCCAACGGGCATTGCCATTGAGAATGTTCCCCAACAGCAACTCAGTGCCAACGCAGAGCAACTCGACACCTTGACCCGTTGCGGCATCAGCCGCACCCTCAGCCATGGTTGTGATGACAGGCTGCGAGGTTCTTGTCTGCATGGGCTCTTCGGCGTGCAGCCTTCCGAGCCGATTCTTCCATCTGACGACGACGCATCACCACGACGGTGGCCACCAAAATCGCCGTCGCTAAAGCCAACCAGAGAAAGCGGAGTTCAACGTTGGCCACCACCATTGCAAGAGCAGCCAACCATTGCGTGAAGACGTAAATGAGCAAAACCGTGCGTCGATGACTGAACCCCGCACGTAACAAGCGGTGATGCAGGTGGCGCCGATCTGGATAAAAGGGGGAATGGCCATCACTCAGCCGCCCCATGATCACGGCAGACATATCCGCTAGGGGCAGAGACAGGATCAGCAATGGCAGCAGAAGACTGACGGTAGTGAGGCCTTTGGCGGGGCCAACGATGCTGACGGCAGCCAGAGTGAAGCCAAGGAAATAGGAGCCACCATCGCCCATAAAGATGCGGGCGGGATTGAAGTTGTGGCGCAAGAAACCGAAGCAGCATCCCGCCAGGGCCGCCGCCAGCAAGCCAGCTGCCGCCTGGTTAAGCGAGAAACTCACCGAAAGCAGACCAACCGCTGCAATACCGGCCACTCCGGCAGCAAGGCCGTCAAGGCCATCCAGCCAGTTGATTGCATTGGTAATACCCACCAGCCAGATCACCGTTGCAGCGAGGCTGAAGAGTTCGGGCAAAACGATGACCGAGGCAGACCCACTCAGCCAGGGGAGGTCAATCGCACCGATGCGCACCCCCTGGGACCACACCACCATGGCCACGGTGATCTGGCCTGCGAGGCGCGGCCAGGGGGAAAGAGCGAACAAATCATCGGCCAGTCCGATGAAGAAAAAGCAGAGAGATCCGGCCAGCGTCGTCCAGATCAATTGGTCACGATCGGGGGCTAGCAGGCCAAAACCGCCAATCCCCCAGATGACGGCCAACGCAGCGCAGAAGCCCAAGACCATGCCCACACCACCCAGGCGCACCATCGGGGTGGAGTGCTGTTTACGCGGATCGGGTTGATCAATCAGCCCCAGTTGCAGACCAAGTCGTCGCACCAAGGGAACGACCAACGTCGTGATCCCTGCCGCGATCATCAGCGTGATCACGGCCACGGCGAGAGGGCTGCTCGCGAGGATCACAGAAGACTCCGGAGGCGGATCACCCAGATCGGATGAGATGGTTCCAATCTAGGCAAGCCAACCACATCGTTCCAGCCACCGCTAGGACAGTCAGGCAAGCGCCGGCACAGGCGAAGGATTGAGATACAGCGGGAAGCGCCGGCAAAGGTCGAGGACCCTCTCACGGCAACGACTTTGCACAGCATCGTCTTCGGGGTTGAGCAGCCGGTCTGCAATCACATCAGCCACCTCAGCGAAGGCGTCAGCATCAAATCCGCGGGTGGTGAGGGCTGCGGTTCCGAGCCGCAGACCACTGGTGACGAAGGGCGACTCAGGATCAAACGGCACGGTGTTCTTGTTGGCGGTGATATTGACATCACTCACCAGCAGATCGGCCACCTTGCCCGTCATACCGATGCTGCGCAGATCAAGCAGCACAAGATGGTTATCGGTGCCATCGCTGACCACATCGATGCCACGAGCCTGAATGCGCTGAGCGAGAGCCTGGGCATTCGCCACGACCTGAAGGCTGTAGGCCTTGAAGTCAGCCTGTAAGGCCTCACCAAAGGCCACAGCCTTGGCCGCGATTACGTGCTCAAGCGGACCACCCTGGGTGCCAGGGAAGACGGCCTTGTCGAAACGCTTGGCGAAGTCGGCATCGCGACAGAGGATCAAGCCACCGCGAGGCCCCCGCAAGGTTTTGTGGGTGGTCGTTGTCACCACATCACAGTGAGGCAAAGGACTGGGGTGCACTCCTGCAGCCACGAGCCCCGCGATGTGGGCCATATCAGCCAGCAAGAAGGCACCCACTTCATCGGCGATGGCTCGGAAGGCAGGGAAATCGATCGTGCGTGGGTAAGCGGAATAGCCGCAAACGATCAGCTTCGGTTTGTGCTCAAGCGCAAGTTGCCGGACCCGCTCCATGTCCAGGCGCTGGGTTGATTGATCAACTCCGTACTGCACCACGTTGAACCACTTACCGCTCACGTTCACGGGCGATCCGTGGGTGAGGTGCCCGCCATGGCTGAGGTCCATACCCATGATCGTGTCGCCAGGCTTCAGCAGCGCCAGAAAGACGGCGAAGTTGGCCTGGGCACCGCTGTGAGGCTGAACGTTGGCCCAGGCGGCACCAAAGAGCTGCTTGGCCCGCTCGATCGCCAGCTCCTCGATGGCATCCACGTGCTCACAGCCGCCGTAGTAACGCTTGTGGGGAAGGCCTTCGGCATATTTGTTGGTGAGAACCGAGCCCTGGGCCTGCATCACGGCACGAGAGGCAAAGTTCTCGGAAGCGATCAGCTCCAGGTGCGTTTCCTGACGGTTCTGCTCCTGAGCAATCAGGGCAGCGATCGCGGGATCGGCATCCACCAGAGCGGCATTGATCGGAGCGGAAGCGCTGTCTGACATCGGAGGAGGCCTGCTGTTGATGAATCGTAGGAAATGACTTCCAACGAATTGATTGCAAAAAAAAAACTGCCCTTGCGGACAGCTTTCAAGCGCGCCTGGAGAGATTCGAACTCCCGACCCTCTGATCCGTAGTCAGATGCTCTAATCCGCTGAGCTACAAGCGCTTGAGTCCGACTATCTGAGCTCATCGAGGCACCCGACGTCAACCATGCCTGCGGCCCTGTCGCATCAGCGGAGCTCCCAGGCGCTCGAAGCGAGCGCCACAATCAATGCATTGCACAGGCGCTGCTCCATGCCCATCCGCTGGTACGGCCCGGCCAATCCGGAGGATCCGATCTACCGGCACTTCAGCCGGATTGTGAATCTCACCCTGCACGCAGGTGTCTTTGCCGCCATCAACAGCGGGCTCTGGTTCGTGCAGGGCATGCGTCACCCTTGGGGGCATCTTGCTTGGTTCACAGACATCTGGTTCACGCTGTTGGTGGTGCAATTAATCACCGTGATTGCCCAACGACCCGGCCGAACAGAACCAGTGGCCACCACCCCTACGCATCCTCCACAACGCGATCAGCCATGAGCCTCGATGCTGCTGCCCTACGCGATCTGACCACCGCGCTCAGCGATCGTCTTTACCTACAAGTCGCCGGATGGCATCTCTATCTCGGCGATGCGGGCCTAGCGGAGGCTCTAGCGATCGAATGCAGCGCCCGACTGGATCAAGGTGCAGGGATTGCTGCCCGCCAAGCGCTCGAAGCCCTACAGGTTCCGATGGGTGGCGGCAGCACCAAACTTCCGCTGGCGCGTCTGATTCCTGCTGTACAGCTTCATGATCTCGAGGAGATCCTGGAGGAGCACTGCCGATAAGGTTGCTGCCAACCCGGACGTTCCCGTGCTGATCATCGAGGTCACTAATGCCCGCGAGGTGATGCGCCAACGCATCGGCAAGCTCGGAGAGCGCCTGATCGGCAAAGTTGTTGATTCCGAAGCTCAGGTGGAGAAAGCATTGATTCAGGAGCTCGAAAACGCTTTCAAGGAATTCGGGATTGAGGCCCGCATCTTGTCCGTGCAGGGGCCTCAAGTGGTGGGGCGACAGCAACTTGAGCTGCCCATCCAAGTGCGGGAAGACCGCAACGTCATTCTCAACGACGACTAAATCGGCGCGTGACGGTGCTTGTGATTTGGGCCACTTCCGGCACATCAAAGGCACGACCCAGAGCGAAGAAGACCAGACAACTCGCCGCCGTCGACAAGCCCACCTGGAACAGACGCCCCACCAAATCGTGGGGCCAGGCAATCAGAGCACTCAGTGCCCATGCTGCTGCACCTGAAAGCCCAGCAGACACCAACAGGGACAGCCCATCCATGGCCCAGTTCCGCAGGGGTAAAACCTGAAGTCGCGACTGCAACGCCAACAGCAGTGCGATGCAGGTGATCAGATTGATCGCCACCGTCGCAAGCACCAGACCCGGAGCACCGAGATTGAACGGAAGCTGAGGGCCCCAAGGCGTCGGGCCACCCACGAGAACCCAGTCGAACAAAACATTCATGCCGATCCCCGCCATGGAGAGACGGAAAGGTGTGGTGCCATCGCCCAAGGCGTAAAAAACACGCACGAGCACATCGCGGCCGAGATAGGCCGGCATGCCGACGCCATACGCCATCAGCAGTCCGGTGACCAACTGCACGGCCTGGGCATCGAAAGCACCACGTTCGTAAACCAGCGCCACGATTGGCCCACCGAGAGCCACAAACAGCGCGCCCAGAGGAAGCATGCTGGCCGTCGAAAGCATCAGTCCCTGACGGATGCGTGCCACCAGAGCGGGGCGATCCTCTGCGGCCGTCAACCTGGCAAAGGTGGGTAGGAGCGGCACCAGCAGAGCATTGGAGATCAAACCCAATGGGGTCTGCACCAGCAGATTGGCGTAGCCCAGACCAGCCGCCGCACCGAGAATTCCAGAGGCGAAGAACAGATCAGTGAACACATTGATCTGCAACATGCCCGAGGAGAGGGTGGCAGGGCCCATCACCTGCCAGACCTCACGCACCCCGGGATGGCGCCAGTCCCAGACGAAATGGAGCCGAGCCAACCCATGCTTCATCAACGCCGGGAGCTGGAGTAACCACTGGGAAAAGGCACCAACCAGGGTGGCGAGGGCCAACACCACTCCCCCCCGGATCGCGAACTCGGGCAATGCAATCGAGTCACCGAGCTGCCACCAGAGCAAACCAACGCCGAGAATCAAGGCCAGGCTTGACATCAATGGCGAAATCGCCGGGATCCAGAACTCATCAGCAGCATTGAGGGATCCAAAGCCGAGGCCGATCAAACCGGCCAGCAGAGCCATCGGTGCCATCACTTGCAGCTGAAGGACGGCGTTGTGGTGCAGCTCTGGAGGCAGTCCCGGCCCCACCAGGGTGATCAGCGGGTCGGCCGCAAGCACCAGTGCGAGGGTCACCACCAGCAACACAGCACTCACCATCGAGTTGAGCGTGGCGAGAATATGGGCACCCTCCTGCCGAGGGCGACGACTCAGAACGCTCACCATCGCACTGTGAAAGGGCCCATTGATGCCGCCGAGCAGGATGAGCAGAAATCCCGGCAGCACGTAGGCGTAGTTGTAGGCGTCATAGGCAGCCCCAACGCCGAAAGCAGCAGCAATCACCAGTTGTCGGGCGAGGCCACCCACCTTGCTGAGCAAGGTGCCATAGGTCACCACCAGAGCGATGCGCTTGAGGGATCTCGCCATGGAGGGACCGCAGGCAGTGAAGAGTCGGGCGGCATTCTCGGCCGCCTGGGGCTGAGCGGCACAGGCCAGGGGCCACCATGGCCACCATCCCCGGACTCTTCAGCTCACACCCATGGCGGATTTACCCCTCCTTCAGTTCGAGGCCTTACATGAAGGGGTACTGCTCAAGCGCTACAAACGCTTCCTGGCGGATGTTCGCCTGGATGACGGCACAGAGGTCACAGCCCATTGCGCCAACACCGGACCCATGACTGGCGTGCTCCTGCCAGGCCAAAGGGTGCGACTGCGCCATGCCCCATCCCCAACCCGAAAACTGGCCTGGACCTGGGAGCAAGCAGAAGTGCCTGGAGCGGACGGGAAAGAGTGCTGGGTTGGCATCAATACCGCACTCCCCAATCGACTAATCCGCGCCGCGATCGAAGCCGGCTGCCTCGATGCGCAGCTTGGCGAGATCGGCTCCATCCGCGCGGAAGTGCCCTATGGCAAGAACAAGAAGAGCCGCATCGACCTACTGCTCCAGCCGGCGGAACAGGCCGTTGATCAACGCCCGATTTACTTGGAGGTGAAAAACACCACCTGGTGCGAAGGTTCCCTGGCCCTCTTCCCGGACACCATCACCGAACGGGGGCAGAAGCATCTGCAAGAGCTAATCGACGTACTGCCCAGCGCACGGGCTGTTCTGGTGCCCTGTTTAAGCAGGCCGGATCTGACCTGCTTTGCTCCAGGCGATCGCGCAGATCCACGCTACGGCGAACTCTTTCGTGAGGCCCTTGATGCCGGCGTCGAGGTGCTGCCCTGCTGCTTCCGTTTTGAACGCGATCAGGTGAGCTGGCTGGGCTTAAGACCCGTGAAACGGCAGCAACCCAGCTAGAACCAGGGCTGTAGCGAATGTAACAATATGCACCTTTTGCAAATTCGGTAGCCAAAGACACTTGAAAAAAGTTCGCTAACGAGCATTTTTGATTTAGCGGTGGACCAAAACCACCGGCTTTGCAGCCCTGCTTTTCATTTATGACAACTGCTCTGCAGCCGCCATCGAGGCGGAGCAAGACGCGTCTCCAGGAGGCCAGCCTCCTGGATGGCCCCATGCTCCTCCTCCGCAGCATCCGCGGCTTTAGCTCCGATCGCTCCCGCCTCTGGCTGGCAACCGTTCCCCTCGCCCTACTAGGGCTAGGCATTTTCAATCTTTCCGTCCGAGCCGAAAGCGTCGGCCTCAGTGACCTCACAGGTGCACAAGCAGCGAAGTTCCTCGCTGACAACCTGTGGCTGCTGATCGCAGCAGTGCTTGTGATCTTCATGAATGCCGGCTTCGCCATGGTCGAAGCCGGCATGTGCCGTCAGAAAAACGCCGTCAACATTCTTGCGAAAAATCTGTTTGTTTTCGCACTGGCCGTCACCGCTTATTGGGTTGTCGGTTATTCCCTGATGTATGGGGATTCCATCGTTAGCGGTTGGCTTTCCTTCAAAGGATTCTTCTTCGACTGGAGTGCAGCTGATGCCTTGGCATGTGCCGCAAACCCTGATCCAGCAAAGGATTGTGTGCAGTTGGTGCCATCCATCGACTTCCTCTTCCAGGCTGCTTTTGCTGGTACTGCCGCAACGATTGTTTCCGGACTCGTGGCTGAACGCGTCAAGTTCGGTGAATTCGTGGTCTTCGCAATTGTGCTGACGGGTGTGATCTACCCCATCTCTGGCTCCTGGGAATGGAACAGTGGTTGGCTGAACGAAATTGGGGCCAGGGATGCTGATGGAGCCGTGATTCGACCCTTCATCGATTTTGCAGGCTCTTCAATCGTTCACTCAGTTGGGGCCTGGGCAGGGCTGGTTGGAGCCATGCTCCTCGGCCCTCGCATTGGCAAATTTGTTAGTGGCCGTCCCCAGGCCATCCCAGGCCACAACATGGCCATTGCCACTCTTGGAGCTCTGATCCTTTGGATCGGCTGGTATGGATTCAATCCAGGCTCCCAACTCGGCATGGATGAATGGGTGCCCTATGTGGCAGTCACCACCACCCTCGCGGCGGCAGGCGGTGCCATCGGCGCCACGCTTATCTCCACACTCACGTCGGGTAAGCCAGACCTGACGATGATCATCAACGGCATCTTGGCTGGTCTCGTCAGCATCACCGCAGGTTGCGCCAACCTCACCTGGGTTGGCTCCTGGCTTGCCGGTTTAATCGGAGGCATCATTGTTGTTTTCGCAGTCGCCGCACTCGATTCCGCCGGAATCGATGACCCGGTCGGAGCCTTCTCCGTACACGGTGTCTGTGGTGTTTGGGGAACTCTCGTCATTGGTCTCTGGGGCTACGACATCCAGGAGAGTGGCGATGCGCTCGGACTGTTCAACGGCGGAGGTATCGACCAGCTTGGAATCCAAGCCCTTGGCGCCGGTGCCTACGCACTTTGGGCCCTAGTGACCTGCTGGATCGCCTGGTCAGTGATCGGTGCCCTATTCGGTGGCATCCGCGTTACTGAAGCCGAAGAAACCGAAGGCCTTGACATCGGTGAGCACGGCATGGAGGCCTATCCAGACTTCGCCACCACCAACAACTAGACAGCCACTCTTGGCTGAACGCAACAAACCAGGTCCGGCCATCAGGTCGGACTTTTTTATTGGGCAGTGATGGCCAAACCATCCGCAACAACGACCCCTGTCACGTCAGACAGCCGGAGCTGCCCATAGAGTCATGCCACTGCTTTGCCGGATATGGATACCCACGCCTTCAAGCGTTCTCTGCACCATTCCGACCGCTACAACCGCCGAGGCTTCGGACGCGCCGACGAGGTCGCCGGCAGCCTGGAGCAGGCTTATCAGAGCAGCCTGATCGGCTCCATCCGTGATAACGACTATCGCCTCAGCCATGGACGCCTGAAAGTTCGTTTAGCAGAAGCCTTCGGCTTCTGCTGGGGCGTGGAACGGGCCGTGGCGATGGCCTACGAGACCCGCAAGCACTATCCCCATGAGCGGATCTGGATCACCAACGAGATCATTCACAACCCATCTGTGAACGACCACCTCCGTGAGATGAACGTGGAGTTCATCGCAGTCGACCAAGGCGTGAAGGACTTCTCCGGTGTCGACTGCGGCGATGTGGTGATCCTTCCCGCTTTCGGGGCAACGGTGCAGGAGATGCAACTGCTCAACGAGCGAGGGTGCCACATCGTTGACACCACTTGCCCCTGGGTCTCGAAGGTGTGGAACACGGTGGAGAAGCACAAGAAGCACACCTGCACCTCGATCATTCACGGCAAGGTGAAGCATGAGGAAACCCTTGCCACCAGCTCCTTTGCCGGCACCTATCTAGTCGTGCTCGACCTCAAGGAAGCGCAGATGGTGGCCGACTACATCCTTGGCAACGGCGACCGCGAGGCCTTCATGGCCAAATTCGCCAACGCCTGTTCCCAGGGATTCGATCCTGATCGCGACCTTGAACGACTGGGCGTGGCGAACCAGACAACAATGCTCAAAAGTGAAACCGAGGAAATCGGGCGCTTGTTCGAACGCACGATGCTGCGCAAATACGGCCCCGCCGACCTCAACGATCACTTCCTGGCCTTCAACACCATCTGCGATGCCACCCAGGAACGCCAGGACGCAATGTTCTCGCTGGTGGATGAGCCCCTCGACCTGATGGTGGTGATTGGTGGTTACAACTCCTCCAATACCACTCACCTCCAGGAGATTGCCATCAGCCGCGGCATCCGCTCCTTCCATATCGACACCCCGGAACGGATCGGAGCCGACAACAGCATCGAGCACAAGCCCCTGGACGAGGAAGAAGAGCTCAGAAGGGAAGACAACTTCCTTCCCTCCGGCCCTGTGACCGTCGGTATTACCTCTGGCGCCTCCACACCTGATCGCGTTGTGGAACACGTGATTCAGCGACTGATCGCGCTGAGCGAAATCTGACCCTGGGCACCTTTACATTGGTTGACACGCGGGGACCCTCCCCGGAAAGGGACCGCGATTCGTGCTGCTCTTGACGAGACATCCAGCTGACAGCCTGCGACATAGCAAGGACCCACAGGTCCGCTGCTACAGCAGTCATTTCTCCGATCAGATGGAGATGCGCGCCCCTATGGCCCAGGTCAGTTCGTACCTGGATCGTCATGAGGGCTGGTTCAGGCGTTGTGCCAAGCCGATGGAGGTCGAGGTGCTTGATCCACAGGCCTACGCCCTACGGCTCGGCCGCTTCGGCAACTTTGGCTTCGAAGTGGAGCCGACCATCGGCCTTCGACTTCTTCCCCAGCAACAGGGAACCTATGCCATCGCCACGGTGCCTGTTCCCGGCAGCGGCGATGGCCTCAATGCCCTCTACGACGTTGACTTTCAGGCCTCATTGCGACTTGAAGACACCGCCATCAGCAAGGCGGAACAGCCTGCGGCAGCTTCAGAGGTCTCGACGAATGTGAGCTGGGATCTTGATCTTTCTGTCTGGATCAAGCTCCCCAAAGTGATCACATTGCTTCCAGACGGTCTGGTGCAATCGAGCGGTGATCATCTTCTACGCCAGATCGTGCGCCAGATCTCCCGACGGCTGACTTGGAAAGTGCAGGAGGACTTCCACGCCACCCATCATCTGGTCTGTCCACCACGAAAAAGGGCGGCGTTTTAAACGCCGCCCAAAGTTGCCAAGGCTCTCTGCCTAGGTCAGCTGTTCGTCCAGATCTTGTTCACGATTTGCAGCCCACTCACGACCTGCCAGAGGAAGAGCGTGAGCATGCCCATATTGAGACCAACATGAACCTTGCGGGCAATCACATTGCCACGTTGCATCAGGGGTGACAGTGAGGCAGCTCCAGCAATCATTCCCGTCATCGCCAGGCCCACCAAGAGATGAGGGCCAACAAACAGTTTGCCGTTATTGAGGTAGGTGACGGCCATGCCTCCAAGGCTGCCAAACACCATCAACGCCAGCAGCATGCTGCCCCAGAAATAGTGACGCTGGGCAAACTTGCCGGGCAGCAGAGCCTTTCGCTGCTCAGCAGTGCCAGTGCGTACCTTCTTGGTCTTGATGCCAAGAAACATGGCATAGCCACCCATGGCAAGAAGCAGCCCCATCAGAAGTGGATGGACGAAGTTGAGGCTGAAAGGAAGAGTGGCCAGCATCGAGAGAAGCAGTTGCGTGGAAGGAATTTAGAACTGCACCCAACCCGTCGCTGACCAACACGGTCCAGCTGAAACCTGATTCAGTGAAGAAAATGCCGCCGACCGGTGAGCATCATCGCCAGCCCCAGTTCATCGCAAGCCTTAATCGAGTCGGCATCGCGCATGCTGCCGCCGGGATGAATCACCGCGGAGATGCCATGGCTGGCAGCGAGACGCACGGTGTCATCAAACGGGAAGAAGCCGTCGCTGGCGAGCACCGCATTGTTGGCTTGCTCCCCTGCAGCCTCAAGGGCCAACCGGGCTGAACCAACCCGATTCATCTGGCCGGCACCAACACCAAGGCTTTGACCCCCACGCGCCACCACAATTGCGTTTGAACGCACATGACGGACCAGCTGCCAGGCGAATTGAAGGTCAGCTTTTTCCTGCTCTGTGGGCTGGCGCTGAGTCGGCACCGTCCAAGTGGCGGGATCAATCGGCTGATCGTCGAGATCCTGGACAAGCACGCCACCCAGGATGCTGCGCAGGTGATCATGACCAGCCGCATCAATCGCGGCGGACGACAGCTCCAGCAGGCGCAAATTGGCCTTGGCGGACAGCACCTCGCGAGCCTCCGCAGTGAAGCCTGGGGCCACGACACACTCCAAGAAGAGACTGGTGAGCTCACGAGCCGCCTCCGCATCCACCTCCCCATTGATGGCAACAATGCCACCGAAAGCACTGACCCTGTCTGCATCGAGGGCGCGTTTGAGGGCATGAGCGACCCCATCGCCCACGGCAACACCGCAGGGATTGGTGTGCTTCACCACAACCGCTGCTGGCTGCTGGGCAGGATGACGACCATCGACACCAAAGCCGAATTCGCGCACTGTCGCCAGTGATGCCTCAAGGTCGAGCAAGTTATTGGTGCTCAGCTCCTTGCCCTGCAATTGGAGCGCACCACCCCAACCCTGGTTGGGCTGGCTGTACCAACGAGCCTTCTGATGGGGATTTTCGCCATAACGCAACGTCTGGCGCAGAGGCACGGCATCAAGCCAGGGAGCTGACTCAACATCCATCTGTCCAGCCATCCAGACACTGATCGCCGTGTCGTAAGCAGCAGTGTGCTGGAAAGCTTCGAGCGCCAACTGTCGGCGCATTGGAGCGGGCACACCCCCTCCTGAGTTCTGAAGAGCGTCCAGCACACGCTCGTACTGATCGGGGCTGGTCAGCACTGCCACATCGGCATGGTTCTTGGCCGCAGCCCGCACCATGGTCGGTCCGCCGATGTCGATGTTCTCGATCGCCTGATCCCAGGTCACATCCGGGCGGGCAACCGTCTCCCTGAAGGGGTAGAGGTTGACCACCACCAAATCGATCAGAGGGATCTGTTGCTGCTCAAGATCCTGACGATGGGCGGCATCATCGCGCTTGGCAAGGATGCCGCCATGCACACGCGGATGCAGGGTTTTGACTCGTCCGCCAAGGATTTCAGGCGCACTGGTGTAGTCCGCCACCTTGGTCACAGGCAACCCCGCGTCCTGAAGCACCTTTGCAGTGCCACCGCTGGAGAGCAGCTGAAAGCCATGCTGATGGTGCAACGCCTCAGCCAAAGGAACCAGGCCGGTTTTGTCAGAGACGCTCAGCAGGGCGAACGGAGCCATGGAATCGGGGCAAAATCAGGCCTGAGCCAACCTACGCAGCAACGCTCCAGCTCCCCTCATGCCCTTGGCCACCACCACCGCGCTCCGGCAGCAGCCGAGAGCTGACGCACAAGCCCGACTGGTGCTGCTCCACGGCTGGGGAGCAGATGCCGATGACCTACTGATCCTTGGGGAAGCCCTGGCGCGGCAGACGAGAACAGCTCTTGATGTGGTGGCCCTGCCCGCACCTGAGCTCCATCCCCAGGGCATGGGTCGTCAGTGGTATGGCCTTTTCCCTGCAGAATGGGAGGCTGTGCCCGCAGCACAGGAGCACCTCAAGGCCAGACTGCTCGAGCTGGCCAACGATGGCATCCCCCTTCAAGCAACAGTGGTGCTTGGGTTTTCCCAGGGAGCCGCCATGGCCCTAGCCACCGGCACCACTCTCCCCTTGGCCGGATTAATTGCTTGCAGCGGCTATCCCCATCCCAACTGGAACCCGCCAATCCAGCGTCCACCTGTGCTGCTCATTCACGGCCTTCAAGACGAGGTGGTACCGGCCTCAGCGGTTGATGAGCTCTCAAGACGCCTGGCCAAGAGCCAAGCTGAGCTGAACCTCGAGACCTTCAACGGGGGGCATACCATCCCCGAAAGGGTCTTTCCAACCATCTGCAAAACAATCGACACCTGGCTAAAAACTCCAGGTGTCGACGCTTGATGACCGCTGAAGGCGTCAGCGACCGGACTTAAACGAAGGCGTACTCGTACTCTTCCATTTCTTCCCAGTCATCGGAGGCCAGTTCAAGACCTTCGAACATCACCTCTTCGCCAACCTTGTCGACGATGGAGCGCAATGAGGGGAAGAGGAAGTGGTTCTCTTCGGCGTACTGGGCGCTGAACAAGCCCTTCTCACCCCAGAAGAAATGATCCGTGGTGTGCTCGTTACGGCGCACACGCAGGAGCGCAGGCGCGCTGATGCAGCTTTCAGCGATATAGCGTCGGGCTGCCGTCACCGGCTTGTGCTCGCCCGTCTCAAGATGAAAGGTGGCCACATGGGCCAAAACCCGCTGACCTGCCAGGCGGCGGCGACTAATGCGCTTGCGCTTCTTGGACATAAGACGATGACCCCCGGAGCGAGGGCAAGAGAAAGAGCAGGGAGGGACAGAACTGTCCAAACGTCAGCAGCAGAGGCGGCTAGAGGGAACTGAGTGAACTCAGCGCCGCACCAGAGCACGCATCACTATTCAGTCAACCGGAGTTGACGCAGACAGAGATGGTTAGTGGTCAAACTCTGCTGTAGCCTTGGCTGCAAGAAATGTGCAACCAAAAACTGGGCCCGATGACGTTTCGCACACGCCTTAGGGCGTTGCGATGTCTGTCGATCATCAGATCTTAAGACTTTTTCCCAATTTTTCAAGTCCCTGGGCAAAGCAGACCTTCAGGTCGTCTGTATGAAGGGGCACGATCGATGCCATGCCACTGTCGGAACGCTTCCTGCAACTGGCGCAGCAACAGCTCGAGAGCTTCGCTGCTGTGAATGCGCTGTCCCGTTTGGTTCTGTATGCAGCCCAAGGGCAGGAGGGCGAGAGCGCCAGCTTGGAGATGGTGCAGCAATGGCCCACAAGCGCCACATCCTTACCACCAGCCGAAGCCGATCCCAGCCTTCGCATACCGAGCCCTGAACGGCGCTGGTATCCCCTGCGCAACGGCAATCTTCTGCTCGGGGCCCTTCGAGCCGAAGCCATTCACGACCAGGCCTGGACAACCGATCTGGATCAACGCCTCCAGGCCAGTGCCAGCGCCATGGCCCAGTGCCTGAGCCTGGACGTCGAGCGAAGCCGTCTGATGGAGCAGCTCGAGCAACAGCGTCAGCAACTGAATCTGATGGTGCATCAGCTTCGCAATCCGCTTGCCGCTCTCCGCACCTACGCCCAACTGCTGCTGCGCCGGCTTGATCCCGACAGTCACCACAGGGCGCTGGTCGAAAATCTGCTGCAGGAACAAGGGCAATTGGATCGCTACATCTCCGCCCTCGACCGGATTGGCAACCCCGATGTACGCCTCGCCAGCAGCGGCAGCACTCCACTGCTGCTGCCTCCAGTGCTCCCCGACCACCCCGCAATCAGCCTTCAGACGCTGGTGGCGCCCCTGGCGGAACGCGCCGCCGCCACGGCCGCATTGCAGGGGCGTGACTGGCATGGACCGATGCAGTGGCCGGCATGGATGCAAGAACCCAGACCGGCTGCCGATGCAGTCGTGGCCGAGATCCTGGCCAACCTGATGGAAAATGCATTCCGTTACAGCCCATCCGGAGCAGCACTCGGGCTCAAAATTCTTGAGAAGGGTCTCTGCCTTTGGGACGAGGGAGACCCGATCCCTGAGCATGAACGGCAAGCGATTTTTAGCCGGGGCGTCCGAGGCAGCCGCAGCAAGGACCGCAGCGGCAGCGGAATCGGTCTGGCCCTCGCACGCCAACTCGCGGAGGAACGGGGCGGGAACCTTGTGCTAGCCGACAGCCCAGCCGCAGTCGATCCCCAATTACCAGCGAAAGGCAATGCCTTTGTGCTCACCCTGCCGCGCCATCCAGCAGAGGGAGAAGCACAGCAAGAGCCACCAAGGTGAAGCTCTCGGTCCACACAACCGATGCTCCGTAGCTGTCTCCGGTATGGCCACCAAGCCTGCGGCCGAGACATTCAGCCACAACTCCACTGATCACCACACCCACCGCCATCGTTAAAGCGATCAGAAGCCCCAACGGCTGAGCCAAAGCAAAGGTGAGCGCAAGGGTGATGGACGCCACGATCAGGGCAGGCACCCACTCCCTCAGGCCACGGGCCCTGGCCCGATGAAAGCCCGCCGTTCCATCCGGCCGCAGGTAGCGAAACCGCTGCAGGGCCCATAGCGGTGAGCATCTCCCCCAGAAACCAGCACTAAGCAACACCACAGGGATCCACGCCGGCAGGCGATCCGCAAGAGACCACAACGCAGCAACCTGCAGGATCAAGACCAAGGCAAACGCCTGGACGCCGCTGGCACCGACCCGACTGTCTTCCATCGCCTCCAAACATCGAGACGGACCGGCAGCCAAACCATCGGCACTATCCATCACCCCATCGACGTGCAACCCGCCGGTGATCCAAACCCCAACGCTGATCACGAGCAACACGGAAGCCGCCACAGGCCAGGCCAGAGCCTGCAGGAGAAGCCATACAGCAACCTGCAGCGCTGCAATCACGAGGCCAATCCAAGGGGCAAAGCGGGCGATGCGTTCAAATCCAGGAGCCACACCAGGCCAACCGGGCAACACGGAATAGAAGACCCAGGCCCCGGAAAGATCGCGCAACCAGCCAGGAGCGCTCGGCATCGACATGAGCGGCCACGCCGCAGCAGGAGATCCCGCTCACCGTAGGGTCAGGCATGGCCCCGGATTGGCCCGTGTTCCGCTTTCAGATCGACGCACACTGCAGCAACACCAAAGCGCGCTGCGGTTGTTTTCAAACGCCCCATGGCCCCGTCTCCACCCCGCGGTTCATGCCGGTCGGCACTTTGGGAACCGTCAAAGGAGTGACGAGCGCGCAACTGGCTGAGACAGGAGCGCAGATGGTGCTTTCCAACACCTATCACCTGCATCTACAGCCTGGTGAGCAGGTGGTGGCTGAAGCCGGCGGCCTCCACCGCTTTATGGGCTGGGATGGCCCGATGCTCACTGATTCAGGAGGGTTCCAAGTCTTCAGCCTGGCGGACCTCAACCGCATCGACGATCACGGCGTGGATTTCCGCAATCCCAGGGATGGAAGCCGCATCCTGCTCACACCGGAGCGCTCGATGGAGATCCAGATGGCCCTGGGGGCCGATGTGGCCATGGCATTCGACCAGTGCCCCCCTTATCCAGCTACCGAGAACGACGTGGAGGAGGCCTGCCGCCGAACCCATGCCTGGCTTGAGCGTTGTGCCACCGCTCACACCAAAACCGATCAAGCCCTGTTCGGGATTGTGCAAGGAGGCTGCTACCCCCATCTGCGCGAACAAAGTGCCCGTTCCATTGCCAGCTTCGACCTGCCCGGCATCGCTATTGGCGGGGTGAGTGTGGGGGAGCCGGTTGAAGACATGCATCGAATCGTCCGCCAAGTGACCCCCCTGCTGCCCAGCGACCGTCCCCGCTATCTGATGGGGATTGGCACACTCCCGGAGATGGCGATCGCTGTTGCAAACGGCATTGATCTGTTCGACTGCGTTCTACCGACACGCCTCGGTCGCCATGGCACCGCCCTGGTGAACGGCGAGCGCTGGAATCTGCGTAATGCCCGCTTCCGCCATGACCACACGCCCCTGGATCCAAGTTGCAGCTGCCCGGCCTGTCAAGGCCATACCCGGGCCTACCTGCACCATCTGATCCGCAGTGAAGAACTGCTGGGACTGACGCTGCTGAGCTTGCACAACCTCACCCACTTGATCCGCTTCACCACCGCCATGGGCCAAGCGATCCGCGAAGGCTGTTTTTCAGAGGATTTCGCTCCCTGGGATCCGAACTCTCCCGCCCATCACACGTGGTAGCGTCCGCTGAACGACGTTTTACATCGCCGGGATGGCCGCCACCACACTCGATCTGCTGGCCCAACTGCCCGAGGCTTATCAGGCCTTCGGTCCGCTGGTCGACATCCTGCCGATCATTCCTCTGTTGTTCCTGCTTCTCGCCTTCGTTTGGCAGGCCTCCGTGGGCTTCCGCTGATCAAGGCCCGAACAGAACGAAGACTTGAGATCCTCTCCGAGGCCCCAGAAGCCTTGTAGAGCACAGGTTTTATTTGGAGTGCAGCGATCGGCATTGATTGGCAAGCCCAGTCAACGACGACGCAACACTGCAAATGCAAAGGCAGGCAGGGACAACATCCGTCTCCAGCGACTCGGTTCCTGCACCAAGCGATAAAGCCATTCCACTTGGAAGCGGCTCATCCATTGTGGTGCCCTCTGCTTGACTCCGGCCCACACATCAAAACTGCCTCCTACGCCCATCCACAATCCAGGCTGCCCTTGACGCACCCGCTGTGACCAGGTTTCTTGGCGCGGTACGCCGAGGGCAAGCAGCACGAGGTCCGGAGCCTGAGCCCTGAGATTGGCTTCCAGTTTTGGCCAATCCGCAGCTGATTGGTAACCATGCTCTGCGATCACAACGTGCAGCTCCGGCAGTTCCCGGGCCAAACAATCGCGCAGACGGCCCATCACCTCCGGAGTGGCACCGATCAGCGCCACTCTCCAGCCATGACTCTGGGCATCGCTGAGCAGGGCACGAGCCAGCTCAATCCCGGGACTGCGGCGCACCTTGACACCCTGGCGAGCCAGAGCCCAAACCACTCCCGCACCATCTGGAATCACCAGCTCAGCATCAGCAATCGCAGCGCCCAGAGAGGGGTTGGACCTGGCCAACATCGTCATCTCAGCATTCAGGGTCACGATCTGACCACCTCCTCGAGCGTGCAGGCCAATGGCAGCGCTACGCACGTCTGCACAGGCATCCACCCCAATCCCCAGCACATGGCAACGGCGTTGATCAGAAGGATCGAGATTGACAGTGCCCATCCAGGTCGAGCCAAGAGAGGAGAATTTAGGTCCGGTCGGCCAGGAGGTCATGGTTCGGACGCAACCCACCCCCTTCGATCTCAATCAAGAAAAGCAGCGAAGGCAGCTGCTCCACAGCCTGGATCAATCAATTGAGCGGGTGGTCCTGAGCCGACAGCATCCGGTCACCGGTCTGCTGCCCGCAAGCACCGCTCACACCGTCCATGGCAACTATGGCGATGCTTGGGTCCGCGACTGCGTTTATTCCATCCAGTGCGTCTGGGGCCTGGCCCTCGCCCACCGGCGCCTCGAGGGGGTTGCCACAGCACGCTCCTGGGAGCTGGAGCAACGGGTTCTGGCACTGATGCGGGGCCTGCTCAACGCCATGATGCGCCAGGCCCACAAAGTTGAGCGTTTCAAAAAAAGCCTCCATCCGCTTGACGCCCTTCACGCCAAGTACGACACAGCCACCGGTGACACGGTGGTACCTGATAACGGCTGGGGGCACCTGCAACTGGATGCCACATCGCTGTTTCTGCTCCAACTGGCGCAACTCACCCGGAGCGGGCTGACGGTGGTGCGTAGCCGCCATGAAGCGGACTTCATCCAAAACCTGGTGTATTACGTCGCCAGGGCTTACCGCATTCCCGACTACGGCATTTGGGAGCGCGGCGACAAAGGCAATCACGGCTTACCCGAACGCAACGCCAGCTCGATCGGGATGGCCAAAGCGGCGCTGGAGGCCCTGGAGGCCCTCGATCTGTTCGGCACCAACGGTGACGGCAGCGTGGTTGTGCAGATCCCCCAGGGTTCATTGGTGCGTCTGCGCCGCGCACTGCAAGGGCTGCTCCCTCGTGAGTCGGCAAGCAAAGAATCTGATAGTGCTTGCCTCTCTGTGGTGGGCTACCCCGCCTGGGCGATCGAAGACCGGCAGCTGGTAGCCCGCACCTGCGACCGAATCCGCCGTGATCTCGGCGGACCCTATGGCTACAAACGCTTCCGCCGTGATGGTCACCAGACCGTGGTGGAAGACATCAGCCGTCTCCATTACGAGCGGGAGGAACTAGCCACCTTTGAGGGGATCGAATCGGAATGGCCCCTGTTCCTGGCCTACGAACTCATCACCGCCTGCTGTGAAGAACGCTGGGATGAGGCCAGGCAATGGCAGCAGCGGCTCCAACCGCTGGCCGTCGAGCACAACGGCGAGCGGCTTTATCCAGAGCTCTATGTGGTGCCAAAGGACGCTCTCAGCGCTGAACGTCGGCAAGCTGGAAGTCAACAGCGACACGCGAACGCCAACGTGCCGCTGTTGTGGACCCAAAGCCTCGCCTGGCTAGGGGAGATGTTGCTGGCAGGTCTGCTGCTGCCCGAAGACCTAGACCCCTGCGGGCGGAGGCTGCCGGCTGCGCTTGGCGCAGATCGGGTGTTGGTGACACTGGTGGCCAGCAACTCCAACCAGGCCAACATCCTCAGAGGTCGAGGCCTCCCAGTGTCTGACACAGGCTCAGGAGAGGTAACAGTGCAGCCATCGGCAGCCCTCAAACAACGGCTGCGCCCAATCGGTGCCAATCCAAGCCTCGGTCTCACTGGTCATCCACCGGTACGGACGGAATCGGCGGTCACCGCCCGTTTCTATCGGCAAGGGCAAAACCAGATGGTCTTCCCCCCCTCCGTACTGGAGGAGGACACGTTCTATCTCACGGATGACCCAAATCATCTGGTGGAAACCGTGTTGAACGAGCTCCACCTCCTGCAGCGTCACTGGCGAGGTGCAGGGGCTCCTCTGCTGGTGATCCCAATCTCGGAAACGGTGTTCTCAAGAGCACCGGAGACCGTGCTGGCCCTCGCAGAACGGTTGTGCACTGGAGAAATCGATGGCATCGCCGTGCACTATGCACACCTTGACGACCTGGCCAGTCAGGGCCAATGGGTCGATTTATCGGATCAGCGGCGCGGTACCTGCGCTGACCCTGCGGACCATGACCAGAGCACTGACCCGACACGCTTGTTGCAGGACTCAACCGATCTGGGCGATCTCACTGCCGCGCAGGAGCAAGAACTCGATGACATCTCTCCAGCCGAACTATGCGAACGCCTCTGGAGCAGTGCCTCCCTGCGCGAGCAAGCCGAAGTGCTCGAACAGCTGAACATTCGTCTCGGCGATGGGGCCCAACTACAGGGACCACAGGGCAGCAGCGTCACACTGCTTGCCCTGGTGGAGGAGATCTATCGCCGAGGTCTGCAACAACAAGACTGGAATGTGGTCAGACGCTGCGCGGGCGTGCTCGGTCTGGTGCACCCCCAGCTAGAGGACGCACTGATCGACCTGCTTGCCCGCCAGAAAACTGTTGTGGTGGGGCGCAACTACACCGCCGACTCGAGCCTCAGTCGCCCAGTCGGCAGTGGAACAATTGCGGGGCTCATTCGCCGTACCTGTGGCAGTGATGCCCGCGAAAGCAGCCTGCAACAAGAACTTTTACTGGCACTGGATGGCCTGGCCAGACGCCAACCCCAGCTGCTGAGCGGCACTCTCACCCTGCAACTGGGACAAATGCTGTTGCTGCTGACCTCCGAACTGGCCGCTGAACGACACTGCAGCCAAGACGAAGGCTTCGAGGCTCTCTGCAGCGAGCCTCCCCACGCCATCGGGCTACGCCTTCGGGCCGTGCTCAGCGACCTTGAGCACGCCCGAGCATCGTTGAAACGCAACGAACAGCTTCATCTCAGCGGCACGGTGCAATGGGCCGTCCCAGCCCCTATGGAAGAGCAACCCAGTGGTGGAGACTGGCTCCAGCATCGAATCCGACTCGGATCACTGCAGCGCGTACCCAAAGACTTCCATGCAGGAATCTGGTCACTGCTGCAACATTGCCGCGGCCTCGTCATCGGCGACAAGCTTGAACGGCGCAATCGACTGACCAGTGCACTGCTACTGGAGAAAACACCTGGCGAGCGAAATTTTGCCGTTCAAATCGAGCATCTACTCGGCAGAATCAGCGCACCGGAATACCGACAACTCTGCAGCGAATGCTTGTTGTCACTGATGGCCTTCACCGCCACCAATCCAAACGTTCGCTTCGACGATGACATTGCTCTCGATGTCGTGATCGGACATGCGGTGCGTGTCGGCTGGGGACTCACCCACCCCGAGCAAGACGTTGCCAGTTACTCCGAGCACAAGGCGGCTGCATGGGCTCAGTTCTATCGCGCCTCACCAGCGCAGTGTCGCCACTGGCAGATTGCTGCTCTTCGGGACTTGGCGGAACTGGAAGGCCTGGTCTGAACAGAGCGGAAGAGGTCAGATCGGATCGTTCAGAGGCACACCGATGCCTGGATGCTCAACGGCATGCTCGATCAGATCCGCCAGCCTCAAGGCTCTGGATGCCTGTTGACCATCAACAGCAGGCGTTTCCCTGCCTCGCACGCACTGAAGGAAGTGCTCAAGCTCGGCATACAGGGGCTCGATGGAGGTGGTACTCACCTCCTCGATGAAACCATCATTCCGATACAACAGCTCGCCATGGTCAGCCGAGTACCACTCGTGGGCACGGCGATGAATGTGGAGGTTGTGATTGAGGAAGTCAGTCTCCACAAGGCTTGCGCGGCAATGGGCACTCAAGCTGCGGATTTTGCGATGACTCATTTTGCTAGCCGTGAGGCTCGCCACCACACCGTTCGCAAAACCGAGTGTGGCGTTCACATAATCAATCGGGCCCTCAGCACTGCGGCCACCCGCGGCAGCGAGGCTGACCACAGGGGCCTGAGCAAGCTCTAAGACCAGGTCGAGATCATGGATCATCAGATCGAGAACCACCGACACATCGTTGGCCCGGTCGGCATGGGGACTATGCCGACGCGCCTCCAAAACAACCACCTCCTCATTGGCAACCACCTTGATCAGTTCGCGGAAGGCAGGGTTGAAACGCTCGATATGCCCCACCTGCAGCAAACGCCCGTTCCTGCTGGCAGCAGCGATCAAGGCCGATGCCTCCTCTTGGCTCGCCGCAATCGGCTTCTCGATCAGCACATGCAGGCCGGCATCGAGACAGGCGAGGCCAACGGCATGGTGCAGCAGCGTTGGTACAGCGATGCAAACCGCCTCAACCTCAGAGAGCATCTCGCGGTAATCGGCAAACCAACCGCAGCCGAACTGCTCTTTTGCCAGCTGGCCGCGGTCGGGGTCAGGGTCGGCGACCCCAACGAGCTCAGCATCTTTGAGCAGGCTCAGCACGCGAGCGTGATGCCAGCCCATGTTGCCAATTCCGATCACACCAACCTTCACCGGCACCATTGGTTCGGTCATGGGCAGGCGAAAGGGATCCGGCCAATTATCCCTGATTGCTCTTGATCAGACGAACTGAACACAGCTGTTAGGCATCGGAGATCTCAGGATTGTGGTCATCAGAAGCGGTGGGAGAGCCTTCTGGGCAGATCAACAACACACGGCCAATGCGGGGTCCGTCCATCGCCACGATCTCAAATTGCAGCCCGTGATGTCGCAGTGCTTCTCCTTCTGCAGGGATGTGTTGCAGCCGCTCCAGCAAAAAACCGGCAAGGGTGTGGTGCTCCGTGGCCTCGGGCAATTCAAGTCCCAGCTGACGATTGAGCTCAAAGATCTCCAAGTCCCCAGCCACCAGCCAGCTACCAGGGCTGTTCATCAAGGGCTGGAGATCCGGAATCTCCGAATCCGGCTCCGGCTCCTCCCCAACGATCTCACCGGTGAGGTCCGCTGCCGTCACCAGCCCCTCAGTACCACCGTGTTCATCCACCACCAGAAGCAAGGGGTGGCCATTACGGATCAGGGCCAGCAGCTCCGCCAGGGTGCTGGTTTCGAGGACACGTTCGGCAGGAAGTAGGTAAGGCTCGAGTGGCGAAGCCTCATCCAGCAGCCCGCCAGCAATCGGTTCGGCAAGCAAGCGCAGATCAAGGACTCCCCGCACGTCATCAAGCGATTGGCCAATCACCGGGAAGCGGGCATGACGGGTGCGGTGCACCGCCTCCATCAGCTCAGCAAAACGCACATCCACAGGAAGCGTGACCATGCCCGAACGAGGCACCATCACCTCCCGCACCTGGGTATCGCGCAACGCGAAAACCCCTTCAAGAATGTTGCGTTCGTCCGGCCGCAGGCCGGTGACATCGCCACTTTCGATCAGGGTTTCCAATTCACCCGCAGTCAGCGGTGAACCGAGGGAATCCCAGCGCGCTGGCAGGCCCATCAGTCTCAGCACTAAGGAGGCCAACGCCTCCAAAAGCGAGAGAATCGGCCTCAGCACCCGCATCACTGCCTCCAGAACCGGTGCCAAGATCAGCGCCGCCCGTTCCGGACGGCTAAGCACCCAGGCACGGGGCAACAAGCCCGCCACCAACGTGGCCAAGAGGGTGAGGAACAGGAACCAGACCAAAGTCCACCACCGGCTTGGCAGCGTCTGCTGAGGCCACCAATGCCACGCAAATCCACTGCCGGCCCAGCCGAGAGCGACCAGGGAGAGCGTGGCTCCGAGCTGACACATCAGCAGGGCCCGCCGCATGCGGCGCTGCAGGCGATGCACCGCATGAGCACCTGCCACGCCCTGCTCATCCAGCACCCGAACCCGACTGGTGCGCAAGCGCAGAAGAGATACCTCGACCGCTGCAAAGAACGCAGGCATCACCAACAAAACCAGCAGAAGCAGGATGCGCATCAGTTGGGGTGAATGGGGGTCGCGAGGATCGAACTCGCCTTAGGCGAATTATGAGTTCGCTGCATTCACCAGATTGCTAGACCCCCTTGGCATGAGGATTTACCACAGGCCGCGCACCGGGGGGCCAATGGTTTCACTGGGGAGGAGGTCCAGGTCCACCATCACCGTCTCAGTGGTGACTTCCTCCTCACTAGCCAGGCTGCTATCAAAACCACTTGAGATATCGACAGTGCGCCAAGGAATCGGCTTGCTCTGCTCCTCCAACAAGGACTCTGTGGTGTTTTGCAGAGCAGAGCCATCCCAGATGATCGTTTGATCCGGGAATCCGAAACCCATCAGGCGATTGCCCTCCGGACCGGCCATTGCGATGCCGAGCAGGTCTGTGACCTGATGGATCACATCCACGCCGCGGGCAAAGGGAGAAGTCCAGGTATAAAAACGGCGATCCATCATCGTGTCCGTACGCTCCACTGGCGCGCAGCGAGTGATTTCTACCGGCAGAGCAGGCCCGGAGGCTTGTATGGCAGTAGGCGCTTCAAGGCTGGTGGTACAGACCACAGGACGGGCGACCACCTGTCGCGCAGGATTCGTCACAGCCAACACCAACAACACAAGCGAAGAGTGAAGAAGGCGCGACACAACCCAGGACCCAGCTGAGCGCAAACTAGGCAGAAGATCCGTCCCGGACCAGTCCCCCTATGAGCCGCGACAACCTGTTGAACCGACTAGCAGCCGAGTGCTACCGCCATGGCGCCTTCACGCTCGCCTCCGGCCGCAACAGTGACCATTACGTGAACTGCAAACCAGTTGCTCTGAGTGGAACTGGCCTAGCCCTACTCAGCCCTGCCATGCTCGCTTGCGTGGAGCCTGACGCGGTCGCCGTTGGAGGACTCACCTTGGGGGCAGATCCATTGGTGAGCGGAGTGGCGATGGCTGCAGCTCAAGCTGGCCGCAGCTTGGATGCCTTGATTGTGCGCAAGCAGGCCAAAGGCCATGGCACCGGCGCATGGCTGGAAGGTCCTTTACCCCCCGCAGGCGCCCGGGTCACCGTGCTGGAAGACGTGGTGACTACCGGAGGATCGTCGATTCAAGCGGTGAATCAACTCAAACAAGCCGGCTATGTCGTGGCACGGGTGGTCACGATCGTTGACAGGGAAGAAGGCGGCCAACAAGCCATGGAAGCCGCTGGGCTGGAATTGGTCAGCTTGTTCAAACTGAGCGAAATCGCAGCCCGTGCCAAGGAGCTGAAGCCATGAACGATGGCGCACAAGCACTGCTCTGGGATGCCAGCTTCCCCTCTCTGCGCCTGAAAGGAGGCGGCAGTCGTCAGTTCTTGCATGGACAAACCAGTGCTGCGATTCAGCAGGCCCCCGACCATCAGCTCATCCGCAGCTGCTGGCTCACGGCTACAGGCAGGGTGCAAGCTCTCCTGGAGGTGCGCCTCGATCCAGAGGGCGCCGATGTGTTGGTTCTCTGCGGCGATGCAGAAGCCCTGCTCACTGGCTTCGATCGAGTGATCTTTCCCGCCGATCGCGTCAAGATCACCCAGTCAGGTCAACGGCGGCGGCTGCAACGACTCTGCCCTGCACACCAACCCCCACAGTGGGATCAGGAAGTCCTCTGGCTTGAGGGCACATCCCTACCCTCAGATTGGGAGAGCCTGAATTTGGCCAACCCAGACCAACTCGAGCACTGGCGTCTCAACCTTGGGCTGCCCTTCAGCAAGCAGGAGTTGAACGGCGACACCAATCCTCTGGAGCTTGGCCTCGGCGACTGGGTGAGCCTGGATAAAGGCTGCTATCTCGGCCAGGAGACCATCGCCAAGCTGGCATCCCGCGATGGCGTGAAACAAAAGCTGCGTTGCTGGACCGTTCAACCCTCCGAGGCCCTAGCCACCTCCCCAGCAATCGGAGACACCCTTCTGCACAAAGGCGATCGAGCAGGAACCATCACCTCTGCCGTTCAAGAGGGCAGCAGCTGGCGAGGACTGGCTTTAATTCGACGTGGCGCCTTACAACAGCCATCGCTTGAGCTATCGACCGGAAGCCAAGCCGTGCGCTTACAGGAACCGCCAGCCTTCCAAGAGTGCGGGAGTGCACAAACCAGCTAATTTTTTTGTCTCAAAATAGACAAAATTCCTGACTAGCGCCATAGTTCCGGCGAGTAATCCAACGACATCCATGGGACCGATTGAGGCGTTCACCACTGCATGGCGGAAATCCTTCACCTACGGCGGCAAAGCAACGCGATCTGAGTACTGGTGGTTCGCCCTGCTTGACACGATTATTTATTTGATCCTCCTGATCATCGGCACCACCATTTTCGCCAACACGGAAAATGGCATCCTCCTAGGCGTGGCCATGATCTATGCCATTGCCCAAATCTTTCCGTCCCTCTCAATCACCGTTCGCCGTCTTCGCGACAGCGGCAAGGAGTGGGTCTGGATTTTCATCAACTTGGTGCCCTTTATTGGCGGCTTCTGGTTTCTTTATCTTCTGGTGCAGCCCAGCGTGGTCGGCTGACGCCAACCCAGCTTGACCACAGAGATTGACCACTGAATATGCGAAGGGGCTCCACAGCCCCTTTTTTCATCTCTCCGACGCACCGGTGACGTCCGATCTCTCCTCATGGTTGTCTTGCTCCAACAACCATGAGGCCACCGCCCATGTCGCCAGGCAGTCATCTTCGTTGTAAGTAAAAATCCAGCGCAAGGTTTGGTGATGTCCGCGATCGAGAGGGCCGGATCCCCGCCACTGCCGCCACCACAGCAGCGCCCTGGCTCCGTCCACACTGCGTTGACGCCACTGAAAACCGCGCCATGCGGCGACGGACTTAAGGCCATAACTGTTGAGCGGTAATCGCCAGTGATGCCGCACCCGGGCATGCACATCCACTAACCGATGTTTATAGCTCTCTAACTGGCGATCACTAGCCCCCTGACGCTGCGCCATGCGTTTCAAAGCCAGCGATTCGGTCTCGCCGTAATGAAGAATCGGCCAGTCGGCGTAAGAAGCCAGCAAACGGCGCAACCTCAGCCAAGAACGCTTCTCACCATGTTCCTGAAGCACCAGAAGTGGGTGATAGCGGGCTCGACCAAGGTCCCAGCGGCCTGACTGGTCACGCGGCAGACAAACAAAACCATGCAGGAAGTCATCGCGAGCATCGGGATCCGACTCGATGTCGTAAAGCAGCACCCCTGGCGCCATCGCCAGCTCGGGAAGACTCGAAGCCTGATCAAGTCGCTCCACCAGACCATCACGTTGGGCCCGGGCTTGGACGACCAACGGAAGTGCCACCGCACCGTGCTGTTCGCCGTAGCGCTCGAGCTGAGTGGCCAACACCGCAGGATCGGCCGCCGCCAAGTCCTTGAGGCCATGGATCCCTAACTCCTGGAGCATCTCGCGGCGTTTCGCCCCGATTCCACTCACTTCGCTGAGATGACCTTCGGACGCTGCCTCGGCATTGCAGAGGCCTCTCCAGCTACAGAGTGTGCATTTGCGTCGATCGGCCGCTAGCGGAGGCGGATCCAAACGCTGTAAATCAGCCGCCAACTTGACCAATGCTTCATCCAACTGGCGCTGAAGGGCTGCATTGAGGGGTAGCCGTTCCTTCTCCAACCGTCGCCCAGCTCCTGCAACCGCGAGAGCCTCTCCCACCGGCGACTGCTGCAAATCCGCGAGCAATTGTCCACCCAGGGCAAGGGGGAGACGATGTTCACGGGTGAGCCTCCGTCCCTGACGAGCAAGCACTGGGCGATAGGCGAAGTCTCCCCAGCGACTGCTCCCGGCCACCCGTTCCAGCAGCGGCGGATGCGCCTCCAGGGGAAGGCCATCGGGCCCCTCTCCTGTCAAACGCACACCCACCACACCAGGAGCCCCCTCGGCCAAGCCGGAAAGCCCCGCTGCGGGTTTCCTCGGCAGCAACGCCACAAAACTGCGTTGTTGATCGTCGAGCTGGAGGGTGCGATGGGCGGTGTAGATCCTGGCGTGGGAATCACCATGCCGATCCAGCCAGGCCCGACGCCGGCAACGCACCCAGCTGCGCAACAGGCGATCAGTGAGTGGCTTGTCAGCAAAAGGGGTGTCACCCATCGCCCGACGTTACGGCGGCCCGCTGCTAGATCCTGAATCGAACGCCTGCTTCCCTCCAGCCGTCCATGGCTTCAGCTCCCCTACCTCTCGCTGCCTCGCCAATCCAGTTCGGCACCGACGGATGGCGGGGGATCCTCGGGGTCGACATCACTGTGGAACGCCTGCTGATGGTTGCTGCCGCATCAGCTCAGGAACTGGCGCATCGCGCTCCGCCTAGTAACGCGAGTGAAACGGTGGTGATCGGATACGACCGCCGCTTCCTTGCACCAGAACTGGCCGAGGCCATTGCCTCAGCAGTACGCGGCTGCGGCCTCAAACCGCTACTCAGCTCCACCGCCGTGCCCACCCCGGCCTGCAGCTCGGCAGTCGTGGAACGCCAAGCCCTCGGGGCACTGGTGATTACTGCCAGCCACAACCCACCGGAATGGTTGGGACTGAAGATCAAAGGCCCGTTTGGAGGGTCTGTGGAGGGTGACTTCACCACAGCAGTGGAGAAGCGCCTGGCGGCGGGAGGCATCACCGCAGCCAGCCAAGGTGATACGGAGCGATTTGACGCCAGAGCGGAGCATCTCGCATCGCTGCGAACCAAAGTCGACCTTGATGGCCTCCGCCGCGGCCTTGATGCCATGAACCTGAAGGTCATTGTTGATCCCATGCATGGCTCTGCCGCCGGCTGTATGGCCGAGCTGCTCGGTGGCCCGGATGGACCAGTCCGTGAAATCCGCAGCAGCCGCGACCCCCTGTTCGGCGGCAACCCACCTGAGCCTCTCGCCTCTTATTTGCAGGAATTGATCGCCACGGTGAAGGAGACGAGCGCGAGCGGTTCTCCAGCTGTGGGCCTGGTATTTGACGGCGACGGCGACCGCATTGCTGCCGTTAATGAGCAGGGGCACTTCTGCAGTACGCAACAACTGATGCCTCTCTTGATCGACCATCTAGCGCGTGCACGGCAACTTCCCGGCTCAGTCGTGAAAACAGTGAGCGGTTCAGACCTGATGCGTCTAGTCGCTGAAGACCTTGAGCGTGAGGTACTGGAACTGCCTGTGGGCTTCAAATACATCGCCTCCCAGATGCTGAACGGAGAGGTGTTGATCGGCGGCGAAGAATCGGGTGGCGTGGGCTTCGGCATGCATCTACCTGAACGGGATGCCCTGTTTGCGGCCCTACTGGTGCTCGAAGCGCTTGTCGAAGGGGGCAAACCGCTGGGCGCCAGAGTGACGTCGCTCCAGGATCGCTGCGGTGGCGCCAGCCATTACGACCGGGTGGACCTGCGCCTGGCCGACATGGCCTCCCGCCACCGCCTCGAGACACTGCTGTCGCAGAACCCGCCCAAGGAGGTTGCCGGCATCCCGGTGCAAGAGGTGATAACCATCGACGGCGTGAAGCTGCGGCTCGGCCCCAGCCACTGGCTCATGCTCCGATTCTCCGGCACCGAACCACTGCTGCGTCTGTACTGCGAAGCGCCCAGCTCCGAACAAGTCGAGACGGTGCTCGCCTGGGCCAAGAGCTTCGCCACCGCGATCTGAACCCGTCTCCGCAACTCTCCCTTTCGCCACGATGAGACCTCGCACCCTGGTCATCGCCAGCGGCAATGCCGGCAAGATCCGTGAATTCGCCCGCCTGCTGGCCCATCTACCTCTGAGCCTGACGCCCCAGCCCAGGGACATGGATGTGGAGGAAACCGGCACCAGCTTCAGCGAAAATGCCAGGATCAAAGCCATTGCCGTGGCCGCTGCAACCGACCATTGGGCTCTGGCCGATGATTCGGGATTAAGCGTGGAAGCCCTCGGAGGCGCTCCTGGCGTTTACTCCGCGCGCTATGCCGACACAGATGAAGCACGGATCACCCGCCTGCTCTTGGAGTTGGGCGCGAGCAAAAACCGTGAGGCGCACTTCAGTGCTGCCCTCTGCATCGCCGCCCCCGATGGCTGCGTGCTGGCCGAAGTCGAGGGCCGTTGCCTAGGACGCATCACCCAGGAACCACGGGGTGAAGACGGCTTTGGATACGACCCAATCTTCGAAGCAACCGGTACCGATCTGACCTTTGCCGAGATGCCGTCAGACACCAAAGAGCGCCTCAGCCATCGCGGCCTTGCCTTCATGCAGCTGGAACCAAAGCTGCGCGAGCTTCTTAAGGTTGTGTAGCGAGTCAGACCTGGGCAGCGCTGTACCGTGCAATCTGACGCTGACGAGGTCGATGGCCATCGCCATGACCACGGGTTACAGCGCACAGACCGAAGGAGCTCTGCTCTGCATCGAAGCTGCTTCGGACTGGGCCTTGACTTGTGTGGATTCCCTGGCTGCCCAAAACAGCCACGTGCTAATCGACTACGGAGCTGCCGATGGTGGCACCGCTGTTGGTCTCTGGAACCAGATTCTGGATCGCCTGCATGCCAACCAGCCGGATGCACATCTGACGCTGATCGGCAATGACCTGCCCAGCAACGACAACGTGGCCTTGGCGGAAAACTTGGCCCTCCAGATTCCCCGGTCCCCGAAACCGACCGTCTTAGTGAGTGCTCGCAGTTTCTATGAGCCCTCCGTCGCTCCAGACACGGTGAGTTTCGGATTCTCCGCCACAGCGATGCACTGGCTGAGCGCATCTCCAGGTCCGCTCAATACCCATACCCATGTGCTTGCCTCCGGCGATAGCGAAGCCTTGGAACGCTTCACTGCCCAAGCGCTGAAGGACTGGAACTACGTCCTTGAACTGCGCAGCCGCGAGCTCAAGGTGGGAGGGCGACTGTTAACCGTGAATCTTTCACGCGATGAACAGGGTCGCTATCTGGGGCACAACGGAGGGGAAACCCGCAATGTGCACGACCAGCTCCATCAGATCTGGCGCGGCATGGCCGACGAAGGACTGATTAGCGAGGAGCATTACCGCAATGGCACCGTCAACAACTTCTACAAGTCACCGACGGAGTTCATGGCTCCGCTCAAAGATGAGTCTTCACCGGCATACCGCAACGGTCTTCGCCTAGTGGATGAGCGGACGGCCTATGTGAAGTGCCCCTATCGCCGCCGCTGGAACGAGGACGGTGACACAGCCACGTTCGCTGCAGGACTGATGGCCACGATCCGCAGTTGGAGCCGTCACAGCTTTGCTTCCGCCGCAGGCGATCAAGCTGCAGACACGGTCTATCAACGCCTGCAGGAGCGAATTGCTTCTGCGCCGAGCGAGTGGAGTCTCGATTACGTCGAGCACCACCAAATGATGGAACGGGTGGGCTGATGGGCAGCACCACAAATCACACGCCGCCGGTGACGGTTCTGGCGGAACACGTCTCCGACCATCTCTCTGTCTTTGTGGTGGGCGAAGCCACGGATGCCAAGAGGCCGGCGAATGGTGGGCTTCGGCTGCTCAATTACCCGAGCGATGAAGCCTGCATCGCTGATGGACAGCGCCTGGCTGGTCTGATGACCCACAAACACGATCTCTACGGCACCGGTTTCGCAGGCGGGAAGATCGTTGCTCGCGCCTCCGACCCAGCAGCTGTGAAGGAGGAATTGATCAGCGTCACCGCAGAGCTTCTCGAATCTCTGGATGGGGCAATGATCACAGGCTGTGATCTCAACACCAGCCTCGAGGACATGGAGCGTCTGACCGCTTTGACACCCCATGTCCTGGCAGCGGTGGGCAGTCCGGTGGATGCCAGCGCTGCCACTGCCCACGGCACCCTTGGTGCTGTGGAAGCCGTGCTGGGCAACAAACTGGAAGATGCTGAACCAGGGCGTGCCCTGGTTCACGGCTGCGGCGCGGTGGGCGGCACGGTCGCCCGCACTTTGGTGGACCACGGCTGGACAGTGTTCACCGTTGATCTGAGCCGGGAGCGAGCGGGCTTCAAAGGCGCAACACCTCTTCCCAACGATTGTCCTTGGTGGGAACTGGAGCTGGATCTGTTGCTGCCCTGCTCGATCTCAGGCCTGATAGATGCCTCGATCACCGCGGCGCTGCGGACCAAGGCGGTGGTCCCTGCCGCCAATGCACCCTTCCAGGATCCCCAGCTGGCCGAAAGTCTGAGGGAACGTGACATTCCGGTTTTGCCCGACCCTCTGGTTAATGCGGGGGCCGTGATTGCCGACTCCATTGAACGCTTCTCGCCTGAAGCCTGGAAAGGCGCCGGTGCTGAGGACGTTTACACATTCGTTAGGGATGAAGTGCGCCAACGCGCCAGCAAGTATCTGAACCAACGCGATCAAGGCCTGTCTGTGGGAGCTGCCCTGAATGAAGTGGCTGCAGCCCCCCGCACGGAGCCCATCGGTCTCAGCTTCGGAGAAACGGAATGACCAGTCCTGCCTCCATTCCAGCTCAGACGTCTGTCGTCATCGTTGGCGGTGGCATGGCAGGCCTGAGCTGCGCGGCTTCCCTTGCGCGCAGTGGCATCACCGATGTGGTGTTGGTTGAGGCCCAGACCCTGGCCCATGCCAAAGCCAGCAGCTTCGGCGAAACCCGGATGTTCCGCGAGATGTACTCCGACCCGGTACTCTGCCGTCTCGCCCAGGAAGCGAACAGGCTCTGGCGAGAGGAAGAAACCCACGCCGGCGAGACACTGCGCCAAACCCACGGATTGCTCTTCTACGGCGAAAGCTGGGATGAGGAAACGATCGAGGGATCGATCCCTGGGGCGCGCAGGGTGATGGATGACCAGGGCATTCCTTACGAAGCACTCAATGCGGCAGAAATTGCAGCCCGCTTCCCGCTGAAACCCAAAGCGGAGTTCACCGGCCTGTTTGAGCCCACCGCGGGTGCAGTGCGCAGCGACAAAGTGATCGCCCATTGGATTCGCACCGCCCGCAACGCGGGTCATCAGCTGATCGAACACAGCCCAGTCAGCAGCATTGATGCTGATGGCGGCGGCGTCCGCCTAGAGAATGGCCATCACATCGCAGCCGGCCAGGTCGTGGTGGCTTGCGGAATCTGGAGCCAGTTGCTGCTCGCCCCCCTCGGTCTTGCTCCCAAGCTCGAGATCTGGCCGATGCTCTGGGCCCACTACACGGTGGATCCAAACCTCGCCGACCGTTACCCGCAATGGTTCTGCTTCCAGCAGGAGCGTGGCGATGACGGCGGGCTGTATTACGGCTTTCCCGTCTTGAGCCGAACAGAGGATGGCAGGCCAAGGATCAAAAGCGGGATCGATTGGGCACCGAAAGAGCTGCGCGTGGTTGAACCCAACGCCATGAGCAGCGAACCACCGCCACGACTGGTCGAGCTGCTGGACCATTTCCTGTTTAACAACCTCGAAGGCGTGCAGGAACGCGTTGAAACGGTGATCAGCCCGTACTCCATGACCAGCGATGTGAACTTCGTGCTGGATCGTCTCACCCCGAAACTGAGCCTGTTCGCAGGGGGGTCGGGGCAATCCTTCAAATTCGCACCACTCATCGGTGACTCACTCGCCCGACTAGCCCGTGGCGAACAACCAGCTGTGGATCTGAGCTGCTGGAGCCACCAACGTCAGGCAGTGCGCCCCTAAATCCACGTCCGCGCCACGCTCCCTCCCCAGAAATCCATGTCGCAATCCCCCCCTTCCCCTCGCCCCTGGTGGCGCCAACCACCGCTGTGGGTGGGAGCAGGCCCATTGCTGGTGTTCCTGGTGGTGTCAGCCATCGACCTGGCCCTGGCCAAAAAGTTCACCGATCAGGGCCAAGCACTGATCAGCACACTGCTCGGTGGACTCTGGCAGTGGATGGTGCTGCTGCTGTTCCTGATCGCGCTGGCCATCGCAGTGAGCCCTGTGGGGAAGCTCAGACTGGGGGGTGAGAACGCAAAACCAAGTTTCAAGTTCTTTGACTGGTGTGCAGTCTTGATCTGCACCCTGCTCGCCGGCGGTGGCGTGTTCTGGTCAGCAGCCGAACCGCTGTTTCACTACCTCACCCCTTCCCCTCTGTTCCAAGCAGCAGGGATTGAGGGGAAAACGGCTGCGGCCGTGGATCCAGCCCTGGCCGTGAGTTTTCTGCACTGGGGATTCCTCGCCTGGGCCCTGGTCGCCACCACCACCACCATCACCTTCTCGATTCTGGAGCGGCGTGGTGAACCTCTTCGCCCCCGCACCCTTTTGGTCACTGTGCTGCCAAGGGGGTGGGTGGACGGACCTATCGGCGATCTCGCCGATGGCCTTTCCGTGGTCGCAGCCATCGCCGGCACCGTTGGGCCGCTTGGGTTTCTCTCCCTTCAGCTCAGCGATGCTGCCGGCAAACTGCCATGGCTCACCAACAGTGCTGGTCTGCAATCGCTCGTGGTGGTCCTACTCACTGCCGTGTTCGCCACGTCAACCGTCAGCGGCATTCAGAAAGGCATCAAATGGCTGTCGGAGCTCAACGTATGGCTCACCATCGCCCTGGCGGCTGGGCTGCTGCTTCTGGGCCCTGGACTTTGGCTGATCCAACACTTCTTCAGCGCACTGCTGAGCAATGTGGTTCATCTCCCCCAGATGGCCCTCCTTCCTCGCAATGCCCAAACTGGCGAATGGCTCAACTGGTGGACGATCTTCTACTGGGGCTGGTTCCTCGGCTACGCACCCCTGATGGGCCTGTTCACCGCCGGGGTGAGCCGTGGACGCAGCATCCGAGAATTGGTGCTTGCGGTCGCCATTCTCTGCCCACTGGTCACCAATCTCTGGTTCACGCTGGTGGGTGGAACAGGCATGTATCTAGACCTGAACGGTGCTGACATCACCAGTGCACTTGAGAGCAACGGCATCAATGCCGCTGCATCCACATTGCTGACGATCCTCAGCCAGCTTCCGCTGTCGGGACTCCTGATTCCAATTGGTCTGTTGCTGGTGGTGCTGTTCATGTGCACCAGCGCCGACTCGATGAGCTATGCCGCAGCCATGGTGGTGAGCGGCCGGGATGAACCCCCAGCACCACTCCGCCTTTTCTGGGCTCTGATGATCGGCAGCCTCACGCTGGTGCTTCTTCGGGTCGGGTCCAGCCTGACCGATCCCACCTCCATCAACGCTCTTCAGGCCTTCATTGTGATTGCTGCGGTTCCTGTCACACCGCTTGTGCTCGCGACGCTATGGACGGCCCCACGGTTGGCTTGGAAAGAAGCGCAGCGCAGCGGTCAAGACAGATCTTGAACAACCGATGGCCTGAACACCAGCCCCAAAGCGATTGCAACGCCAAACAAGGCCAGCAGGCCATAGACCATCAGCACAGGCATCACATCGCCTGGGGCTGATGCCTGCAGGATCAACCCAGAGACAATCGCCATCACCCCACCCATCACCGTGCCTGTCGTGTTCACGATCGCCACTGTGAAAGCGGTGTGACCCTGCGGAGCCCCTTCTTCTGCCAATGGGAAGGCGAGCACTGCAGCACCTAGCCCCAAACCCAGACAGAGAGCGGACGCCCCCAGCGGCGCAGTCGCATGGTTGGGCAGCTGCAATAGAGCCAGAAGAGCCAAACCATTCAAAACGGTGCCTGTCAGGAGCACCCGCCCCCGACGCAGCGCACAGCTGCCGAGATATCCCGACAGCACCATGCCTAAGGCGATCCCCAGGGACATCGTCAGTGACATCCATTGCATGCGCTCACCGCTCCAACCACGCAGACCAGAAATCAATCCGTATTGGGCAAGACCGAAGACAAACCCACCGCCCCACGCATAAATGAGACAAGCGCGGATGACTTGGCCAACAGCTGTGGGGGTCCACGGAACAGCACTCTGCGAGCGGTGTCGATCAGGAGCACACACCAGAACCGTCCTGCCTTGCGTCAAGACAATCACAGGCACAACCACCAACACCGCCAACAACAGCGCCTGAACGATCACCAGATGCCTCCAGGCAGCCGACGGCAAAACCAACGGCACAAAGGCGGCGAAAGCAGCCCCCCACCCCAGCAGGCTGTCCGTGAGCCCCATCGCCAACGGGAAACGCTTCGCTGGCAGCGTCTTACGGGCGATCAGCGCTGAGGCAGGAAAAGCCACCGCACAGGCCATCCCCATCCCCATTCGGCTGAGCATCAGACCGGGCAAATCGTGACTGAAGGCAAAGGCCACACTGAATCCAGAGGCCAGCAGGGCAGCCATCCACAACCAACGGTCCAGGCGTCCCTGATCGAGAAGGCGACCCACAGGAATCTGCAGCAATCCATAGGGCACGAGAAAGCTGCCAGCAATCAACGAAACCCGACTCACCGACAAGCCCAGATCACGCCCGAGTGACTGCTCATAAAACTGAAAACTGGTCTCTGACCAGACCAACCAAGCGACAAACAACAAGCTCGTGAGCCAAAGCAAGCGATCGCGCATCCAACACACCTAGGGGTAGCCCCATTGTGTGAATCAGGTTCAGCTCAGGCAGTACGAGAGATCAAGGCTGAGCGTCTGGCTTGGCTTGGGCGCCTCATCAGGGTTGTAACCCTCACTGGCCTGGCGCGAGGCCATGGCCATCGGCTGGGCACCAAACCCTCGCTGATCAATTCGCAGCAAATCAACCCGCCGCAGGCCAAGGGCGTTGGCCGTGAGCTCGGCCCGTCCACGCCCGTTCTGCAAAGCCTGCTCCAACAACTGACCAGCCAGTGACGTGTTGCCACTGCTCGATGCGAGGGAGAGCATCCCCTGCAAACGCACCCCTTCAAGCCGAGCAGCGGTCTGAATCAGGGCGTCGTAACGATGGCGGCTCACGTCACCGCTGATGCTGGTGCTAGCCCGTTCGACACGGCGCCCAGCGCCACCACCACCAATGCGGTCATGACGGGGAGCGGGAATCGTGAGCCGGCCCATCGCCAACGGCTTGATCTCCCGACGAGCCTGATCAACCCGCTGATTGAGCAAGTTCATCGCTGCACTCTTGGTGCTGGCCTCCGCCTCCAGACGCAGCGAAAAGCGAAACCGATCACTCACAGCAGTGCCGCGTTCAAGCACCTTGATCTGGAGAAGGGTGCCGTTGCAAACGCGCTCCGCAGCCATCATCGGCGCCACAGGCAACATCTGCAGCCCAAGCCCAAGCGGAGCCAATAAAGCCCATCCAGCACAAGCACCCAGCGTGCTTCGAGACACGGCAGAGAGTGGACAGAAGCTCAGCATCGTCATCGAGAACGATCAGACCACATCCCCATGCTGGAGAACCCAGGCCAAACAATCCTGCTCAACCGTGACCGGGCTGCGTCAAACCATGACTAGGCACCCAGCTGCCATGCAAACCATGAGGGATCGCCAGGGGAAGCTCCAGCACGGCCTGCTCTTGGAGGTCGTCAGCCCTGAGAATCACTAGATCAGTGGCTTGGCGGGCACCGTTCCAAACAGGAACCAGCACCCAACCGTCGTCTTCCTTTGCACTGCCTGGGCGGGGCACCATGATCGGCTCACTCACAAACCCGCGCGGCGCGGCACTCCATCGCTGCGTTTCTCCGGTGTGAACATCCCGCTTTTGAATGGCCTGCAGGGGATCATTGCCCTGCTCCCGCTCCGCCACCGCCATCCAGGCGAAGCGTGCAGGCAGGCCTTGATGGTCGGGATGCACCATTGCGAACTCACAGCAACGGTCTCCAAGCAGCTCAGTGCTGCACTGACCACTCGGGAGATCGATGCGACACCGCTTCAACAGGCCGGCAGGAATGCTGTCGAAATCCACCTCACGGAAATCCACCTCCGGCCCAATCGAGGGGAAATCGCTGTAGTGGATGCTGTCGATCAGCAGAGCATCGTTCTCCTCCCAGGCGTTGACATGGTGAAAGACAAACCCTTCGGGCGCAGGCACCAGACGGGGAGGCTCTCCGGCATAAGCCCCTGACTCCCGCGGCACCAACCAGAACATCGCTTGGCCGCCGGTCTTGGAGGCTAAGCACTGCGCTGCACCCTTCTGGCCCATCACGAAAGGCAGAGGATTGAACGCCACGGCGTTCTGCAAAAACACTGCCCAGTTCGGCGTGATGGCGAAATCGTGGAGGAAGGCAAAACCGTTGAAGCTGTCGCGGCGATCACAGAGCAGATCTCCGGCCCGGATGGCCGCCGAGGGATCGTCTTGAGTGGCGAACTCCATCAAACGGATGGTGCTTCGAGGCCCGGTGCTCACCCCAAACGTGACCATGCGCGGACTGCCGTGATGACCGGGATCAAAGCGGGGGTGGGCACTGAAGGCCTCGCCCTGACTCAGCACCCCATCGAGCAGCGACAGCCCACGTGTCTCAAGGCTTTCAGGGTCTAGCGCGTGGGGTTCGGCCGCCTCCCAGAGGGCGAGGAGCTGATCGCCCAATCGCACCACATGGGTATTGGCAATGTTCTTGAGGCGCAGATCGAATGCATTGGCCAGTGCACCACCTGGCTTCTGAGTGCCGAAAACGCCCCGATAGAGAAAGCGACCGGCCTGCTCTTCCTCCTTCCAGCCTTTGGTGCGCACGAAGCGGTTGCTGCAGTGGGCTTCGCCGGCACCAAACTGGATCGCGGTGATCATGCCGTCGCCATCAAAGGGGTGATGCACGGAATGACCATCCCGTTCAAGCCGACCCGGCCCGTTGCGGTAAAGACAGCCATCGAGTTCAACCGGGACACTCCCGCTGGCCACCTGCACCCTCTCCCGCGTGAGCTCCTGCTCAACGTTGCGGAAGGCGCTGGCCCAGTCAGCCCTATTGAAACGGGCGGTGGCAGGAGCAACAGTCACAACGGCACGAGCATCAAGGCATTCATCCTCTCGTAACGGACTATGAAGCGTGGGCGTTAGCTCCCCGCCTGCTCCAGCACCCCCTTGCTGCTTGGCACTGCCCCTGCCCGACGAGGATCGATCTCGGTGGCGAGACGCAGGGCTCGGGCAAAGGCCTTGAAAGAAGCCTCCACGATGTGATGCGAATTCACTCCATCCAGCTGACGGATGTGCAAGGTGAGACCTGAATTGTTCACCACAGCCACAAAGAACTCCTTCACCAGCTCGGTGTCGTATGAGCCAATCTTCTGGGTCGGGATGTCCAGTCCGAAGCTGAGGTGGGGCCTGCCTGAACAATCCAGTGCCACTTGCACCAAGGCCTCGTCCAACGGGGCGACGAAATGTCCGAATCGATGGATGCCGCGGCGATCACCAAGGGCTTGGGACAGAGCCTGGCCCACAGCGATGCCCACATCCTCATTGGTGTGATGGTCATCAATATGCGTGTCTCCAGTGGCAGCAATCTCCAGGTCAATCAACCCATGGCTACTGATCTGGTGGAGCATGTGATCCAGGAAAGGCACACCAGTCGAGGCCGTGCAGCGTCCATTGCCGTCGAGGCCAAGCCTGACGCGCACATCAGTTTCACCGGTGACGCGATGGACTTCACCTGTGCGCATGGCCCTCTGCGCCCGAAGCGCATGATCAGTCAGTACTGACTGATCATGCCGAACAGAGCAAAAGGCACCAGCCTCCTTCAGCCGATGCCTGCTCGCTGGCAACGCATCACATGCCGTTAATGCAGTAGCCGGAGTCGACGTAGATGGTCTGGCCAGAGATCCCGCTAGCAAGATCGCTGAGCAGGAAGGCAGCGGTGCCACCCACCTCCATCTGAGTGACGGTGCGACGCAGAGGAGCTTTCTCCTCCACGTTGTGAATCATGTCGAGGATGCCGCCGATGGCCGAACTTGCGAGGGTGCGGATCGGGCCAGCACTGATGGCATTGACTCGAACTTGCTTCTCGGGACCCAGCTCCGCCGCCAGATAACGCACGGAGGCTTCCAAAGCCGCCTTAGCCACACCCATGACGTTGTAGTTCGGGATGGCCCGCTCAGAGCCCAAGTAGGAGAGCGTGATCACACCAGCTTTCTCACTGAACAGCGGCTTGGCATAGGCACAAAGAGGAGCCAGGGAGTAGGCGCTGATCTCCAGAGCACGGGCAAAGCCTGCAGCCGTGGTGGCGCTGTAATCACCGATCAACTCCTCCTTCCCCGCAAAGGCAAGGCAATGCACCAGCCCGTCCAGCTGGCCCCACTTCTCCTTGATCTCAGCGAACACCGTTTCCATTTGGTCAGCGTCCTGCACATTCAGTGGCAGAAAGAGGCTGGGCTCAAGCGGAGCGGTGAGCTCACGCACCTTCGCCTCGAAACGACCCTTGTCATCCGGCAGATAGGTGATGCCCAACTCGGCACCAGCGGCCTTGAGCTGCTGGGCGATCCCCCAGGCAATCGAACGGTTGTTGGCAATACCTGTGACGAGGATCTTCTTGCCGGTGAGATCGAGAAGCATCGAGCCGTGCCCGCGGGATAACAATTCGGGTGATTCTCCCCCACACTGCGACCATTCGCGCTTTCAACTGCAGAACGACAGAGTGAAAGCCAGTGTCAGGTGGATGACCCGGTGACCCAGCTGCCCGCTCCACCACCCCTGAACTGGGCAGTTGCAGAGGACGACCTGCCCCGGAAGTTCCCTAACCGAGACCTGTTCGCACAACATCTTGAGCAGCTGTTTCCGCAGACCGAAGGAGGCCTCAGCCCACTCCGCGGCGGACGTGATGCAGCCGAACAGCAGCTGGAACGGATGAATGCCAAGCGTTATGGGCGCAGCCGAAACCATCTCGATGGCGCCGTCACCCAGCTGTCGCCATACATCCGTCACGGCGTTCTCAGCCTTGCGGAAGTGCGTGAGGCGGTTTTTGACCAACTGCGCCAGCGCCGCCAGCAGCGCGAAGACGGAGCGACGCTGATCAAGGAGCTGGGCTGGCGGGATTTTTGGCAGCGGATGTGGACTGGCCTAGGTGATCAGATCAACGACAACCAAGAGGAACTCAACACCGGCCACGATCCGAACTCTTATGGCCGAAACGTGCCGGACGACATCCGCACAGGACGGACCGGACTGGCCTGTATGGATCGGTTCCAAGCAGACTTGGTTGAAACAGGCTGGCTGCACAACCACGCCCGGCTATGGCTTGCGGCCTACGTGGTGCACTGGCGACGGGTGCACTGGAAAGCAGGGGCCGACTGGTTCCTTAGGCATCTGTTGGATGGCGATCCAGCCAGCAACCACCTGAGTTGGCAATGGGTAGCCAGCAGCTTCAGCCACAAGCCCTATTTCTATAACCGCGAAAACTTGGAGCGATACAGCCAGGGCCGGTTCTGCACGGATTGCCCCAGCGCGGGCTGTTGTCCGTTTGAAGGCAGCTACGCACAACTCGAGAACCAGCTCTTTGCCACCCCAGCCGCCAGCCGCGACACCGGCGGAACGCATGGGAGGGGGCGAGGCGCCACCTTTGCCCGGCCCTCAGCCGCCACCGCCCGCCCAAAACGCTGACGCCACCATGCCCTTTCAACGTCCCGTCCTCTGGGTGCATGACGAGGCCCTTGGCCCCCGCAACCCAGCCCTGCTCGCCTGGCCCCAAGCCCCGGCCCTGTTCGTGTTCGACAGTGGCTGGATCCGGGAAGCCAGCATCAGCCGCAAACGCGTCGGCTTCCTCTATGAGAGCGCCCTGGCCCTGCCGCTGAGTCTTCGCAAAGGCGATGTCGCAGCCGAAGTGATGGCCTTCGCCAAGCGCCACAAGGCTGATGGCGTGGTGAGCAGCACCCCTGTCGATCCCCGTCTGGAGCGGATCGCCGATGCCATTGACGAGCAGCTCCCCCTCGAACTGCTCGATCCCGAACCCTTTGTGGCACTCCCGCGCCCACCCCGCCTCGGGCGATTCAGCCGTTACTGGCGTGAAGCTGAATCCGTGGTCTGGGAGGGATTTGTAAGCAGCGCCTCCTGACGCGCCTTCTCCTCAGCTGGATCGGTGAGCAGGTGGTACTCCTCTAGCGCCGGCAAGTGCAGAGGCTTCACGTCTGAAGCCTGGCGCGGAGGTTCGATCCAAAGCCAACGAGCCTGGGGCTCGCGTGCCATGCACAACGCCTTGAGCTGTTCCTCTAGGGCACTGCGCACATCCTTGCGACCCACAGCTGCAAAGAACTCCTGCCTTGTTGCCACACCTGACGAGAACGGATGGCTGCCATTGCCGTTAAACAGCCGCGCTGGATCGACCAACCAGCGCGGCTTGCAGACAGCCCTGTCGGTTGTATCCGTCTCGAGATAGAGATGGATGCCGTAGCCATCAGGCTGGTTGACCACCGCCAGTCCGTCGTGAGCTTGATGGCGTTGCAGCGGGAACACCTTCCAGGCAGGACGGGGCTCAGAGCTGTTGCAGGCAGTGAGCGCCAGCATCACCCCAGCCCCGAACAGCAAGGACGCCATGCGCATAGGGACGGCCACACCGGGTTGGGTTGGCGGGGTGATGCGCTGCACAGCCACGACACGACTCCAGCAGATTCCGGCCCATCCTGAGGGCAAAGCGCCGCCGTTTCATGGTTCTGACACCCTCCACCATGCTTCCACTCGCCAGTGCAATGCCGGCGTTCGCCCTGCCGGTGGCCGCAGGCACGGGGAGCGATGGGCTGATCAAGAGCAGCGATCTACCACAGCGTCCGGTGCTGCTGATGTTGCTGTGCAGTCACTGCCCGTTCGTGAAGCACATCGAAGCAGAACTGACCCGAATCGAACAGGACTACGGCCAGCAAGTGAGCCTGCTTGGGGTGGCCAGCAACAGCTGGATCACCCATCCCCAGGACGGAGCTGATGCGCTGGCAGACCAAGCCCGAAGGAACCACTGGCACTTTCCCTATCTGCTCGACCAAAAGCAGACTCTGGCGAAAGCCCTCCAAGCCGCCTGCACGCCCGAGTTCTATCTGTTCGCTCCAGATCACAAGGGAATCGAGACCCTGCGCTACCGAGGCCAATTGGATGCAAGCCGACCGGGCAATGACCGGGCTCTGGATGGCCACGACCTACGCGCCGCCCTGGATGCCGTGCTGAAAGGGAACGCTCCCAATCCGGAACAACACCCTTCGCTCGGCTGCAACATCAAGTGGCACCCTGGCGAGGAGCCCCAATGGTTTAGGTAGACGGCTTAAGGTTTCCCGCATGCAGGTGCCTCCCTTCAGTCTCAGTCAGCAGCTCGCCGATCTGAGGCCAGAGCTGGATGACGCCATTCTGCGCGTGTTGCACAGCGGCCAATACATCGGCGGCGGTGAGATCCAGAAGTTTGAAACCGACTTCTCAACCTGCGTGAGCACAGCTCATAGCGTGGGATGCAACAGCGGCACCGACGCCCTGATCCTTGCCCTGCGTGGCCTCGGCATCGGAGCAGGCGATCAAGTGATCACCGCCTCCTTCAGCTTTTTTGCCACCGCTGAGGCAATCAGTGCGGTTGGTGCCACCCCGGTGTTCGTGGATGTGGATCCCGTCACCTATCTGATTGATCTCACCAAGATCGAAGCCGCCATTACGCCGAACACCAAAGCGCTAATGCCCGTGCACCTCTTCGGCCGGCCGGTCGATATGGAGGCGCTGATGGCGATCGCTCAACGCCACAGCCTCCAGGTGGTTGAGGATTGTGCCCAAGCGACAGGTGCCTGCTGGAACGGCAAACCGGTGGGCAGCTGGGGCGATGCGGGCTGCTTCAGCTTCTTCCCCACCAAGAACCTGGGCGGAGCAGGCGATGGCGGCGCCGTCACTTGCGATGACGATGGTCTTGCTCAGCGCATTCGCGAACTGGCTGTGCATGGCATGCCTCGCCGCTACCTCCACACTGAACTTGGCTACAACAGCAGGCTTGATGCCCTGCAGGCAGCGGTGCTCAACGTCAAGCTGCCCCATCTGCGCACTTGGGTGGATAAGCGGGCTGCGATTGCCTCGCGCTACATCAAGGCGCTAGCAGACCTACCAGGCTTGGAATTACCCGATCCTGCCGCTGATCCTGCCGTGGGCCATGGCTGGAATCAATTTGTGGTGCGCGTCAATCTCAGCCCAGAGGCGCAGCAAACCGAGGCCGCTCTTGGCAGTAATGCAGCCAACAACTTTGGACTGCCCAGTAGCCATCGACGGGATTGGCTCAAGCAAAGCCTGCAAGAGCAAGGTGTGAACACGATCATCTACTACCCGATTCCAATCCACCGTCAGCCCGCCTATGTCGACCTCGGGCTTGCACCTGGCAGCCTGCCCATCACCGAACAGCTCTGTAGTGAAGTGCTGAGCTTGCCGATCTTCCCAGAACTGAGCGTGGAACAGCAGGATCGTGTCATCAGGGTGGTGAAGCGTCTTCTCAGCAGCAGCACACAAGAGCGCATGGTGGCCTGAGCTGCATCACCATTTCTGAAAAATCCCAAACCATCCGCCGTCAAGCGAGACCAATCATCTGTGGGCAGGACAGGAGCCCAATCAACGCACCGGCCATCGACTGAAAACAAAGGATGCGGCTCGTTGACTGAATCTTCAGACGGTTGTGTGGTGCTCCACCACCCCGATGTATGACGCACGAAAACAGGCTGTGAGCAAGATCACAGCCCGCCTCGATCTTGATCATCAAGTGCAATCAACAAATCGGAAAAGCTGAGTTCATCCAGAGGCCAGACCCCACTCCGGTCTCCAACGTTCTCACCTCCTCCCATGCTTGAGTTCAACCTCGACGGCGATCTCTTCACCGGTTTTGACGCCAGCAATGCTTATCAGCGCGTCGCTGGCGGAGACCCCTCCGCCTACGGCCTCTCCCAACAGAACAACGGCCAAGCAGGTTCTGCCTCCGATCCTCTAAGCGCCCAGGATCCGATCTCCGCTTTGGCAGACGACGATCAGAACCAACAAGCCGCCACACTCAAGCCCCATCGCCCTGCACTCTGGAACCAGGGCACACCCAGCCAGCACCACACCAGCCAGCCAGCAGGCGTTGCCGCTGATCCCTCCCAGGCCGATCAAGGCAGCGATCGCCAGCAAGACAACAGCGATCCAGCCCAGATCGATCAACTCACCGGTGGCCATCAAGACGGCCGCGCCATCGCGAGCGCACAACAGCCAGCCAGCGCTGAGCGACTTGAGCTCGATCCAGCCCATCCAGCTGATCTCAACACCGCACCACCGCAGCTCGATCCACTCACCGGAGACACGGAGGATGCGTCTTTTGGCTTCATTCCACTGCCAAGCGTCTTTGAGATTGATCCGGATTTCCTCTCCTATCTCGGCGAACGCGCGGAGGTGAACAACCTGCTCGCAGAAGACCGCTTTGATCGCGATCAATCCACCGGCACCGAAACCCACTACAACTTCACTTGGGGCAGCGGCTTCTCCGCCAATGAGGGCAGCGACTACGACGTCACCGACAGCTTCAACAATGCAGCTGACATCGGCACCGTCGCCTATCGCGATGACCAGCAGGTAATCGGCACCGTTGGTTACAGCAGCGGTAGGACTCGTGACTACAACGATTTCTTCTCCTTCCATGCCGGCAAAGCCGGCAACTTTGACCTCTCCCTCACCGGCCTCTCCGCCAATGTTGGCCTCGCTCTCTATGACGAAGCCGGCTCACTGGTCACCTGGTCGAACAAATCAGGAACCCAGAATGAAAACATCAGCACCTTCCTGAATGAAGGCCACTACACCAGCCGCATTTACAGCTACAACAGCTCAGCTTGGAACAACAACGGCGCAACAGCCTTCAATCTCAACATCAGCCGTCAAGCCGATTGCTTTGAACAGCTCACCAACGATTTAATTGATGACAACAGCGTTAAAAATGCCACGCTCAACTCAATCAAATTCGATAACAAATTCAGCCGCAATGACATCATTGGTATTCTCAAAAGTGCTGGAGATTACGGCTCTGTCACCGGCACCGAGCTAACCGATCTGCGCGAATTCTGGAACACCTTCAACTGCACCATGCGCGCCGACCTCTCGGTGCTGTCTGAGAAAGTGCTGTTCCACGACGACAGCAATGCCTGGTACACCGGTTACGACAGCATCCGCGATGATCTCGGCGATCTAGAAGCCGGCTCCAGCACCCAGGATCTCAATCTGCTGATTGGCAAACATATGCTGGGCACTGATAGGCCCATGATCCACAGCGACGTTGAGGGCAACGTGGTCGGCACCTACACCCAAGCTGCTGGGAGCCTGGAGATCGATGGTTTTGACGCCAGCGATATCGATCAGGGAGCGACAGGGTCCTGTTATTTCCTCTCCGCTCTTGCCGGCACGGCCAATGACAAACCTGAGCTCATTGAAGACATGTTCACCGACAACGGTGATGGCACCTACAGCGTTCGCGTCTACACCAACGGCAAGGTCGACTATGTCACCGTCGACAGCATGATGGCCACATCAGCCACAGGCCGCTACATCTATGCCAACTCAGGCAGCGACGGAGGAAACCAAAATATCGTTGCCGACGACAATGAACTCTGGGTCGCCCTTGCCGAGAAGGCTTACGCCCAAGTGAACGAGTCAGGCCGCATCAGCCAAAACGGGCGCAACTCCTACGCAGGAATCAATGGCGGCAACTCTGCAACTGCAATCACCCACATCACAGGGTTGAGCGCGACTTCGGAGGCCGTAAACCTCAGCGGATTTGGCGGTGTCAGCGAAGCTGAACTGATCAGCTATGTGAATGGCAATCGAGTCGTGACCGTCCGAGGTTTCAACGGTTTGGCGACAGGCTCTGGGAGCGGACCCACAAACATCAGCTCTGGCGTGCAAAGCCATGCATACTCGATTGTGGGCTATGACGATACAACCCAGCGATTTGACATTCGCAATCCCTGGGACAATCAACACCTCAGCCTGACCCACGCTCAGCTGAGACAACTCGGCGCCGACATTCGCTACTCCCTGAGCTGAATCATCACACAAAATCAATACTTCGAGAAGAGGCCTGATAGGCCTCTTTTTTCTCATCAATGACCTTGACCTAAGCATGCAAGCAACAACCATGCAGACGGATTTTATAGGCACGAAACTGTGTCCATTCCTAGACAACACCTTGAGCAAGACAAAACTAGGGTCTGTGAGCAAGATCACAGCCCGCCTCGATCTTGATCATCAAGTGCAATCAACAAATCGGAAAAGCTGAGTTCATCCAGAGGCCAGACCCCACTCCGGTCTCCAACGTTCTCACCTCCTCCCATGCTTGAGTTCAACCTCGACGGCGATCTCTTCACCGGTTTTGACGCCAGCAATGCTTATCAGCGCGTCGCTGGCGGAGACCCCTCCGCCTACGGCCTCTCCCAACAGAACAACGGCCAACCAGGTTCTGCCTCCGATCCTCTAAGCGCCCAGGATCCGATCTCCGCTTTGGCAGACGACGATCAGAACCAACAAGCCGCCACACTCAAGCCCCATCGCCCTGCACTCTGGAACCAGGGCACACCCAGCCAGCACCACACCAGCCAGCCAGCAGGCGTTGCCGCTGATCCCTCCCAGGCCGATCAAGGCAGCGATCGCCAGCAAGACAACAGCGATCCAGCCCAGATCGATCAACTCACCGGTGGCCATCAAGACGGCCGCGCTATCACGAGCGCACAACAGCCAGCCAGCGCTGAGCGACTTGAGCTCGATCCAGCCCATCCAGCTGATCTCAACACCGCACCACCTCAGCTCGATCCACTCACCGGAGACACGGAGGAAGGCTTCTTTGGCTTCAGGCCACTGCCACGCATCTCCTTCCCCACCATTGATCCAGACGTGCTCTCCTTCTTGGGAGAACGCGCGGAGGTGAACAACCTGCTCGCAGAAGACCGCTTTGATCGCGATCAATCCACCGGCACCGAAACCCACTACAACTTCACTTGGGGCAGCGGCTTCTCCGCCAATGAGGGCAGCGGCTACGACGTCACCGACAGCTTCAACAATGCAGCTGACATCGGCACCGTCGCCTATCGCGATGACAAGCAGGTAATCGGCACCGTTGGTTACAGCAGCGGTAGGACTCGTGACTACAACGATTTCTTCTCCTTCCATGCCGGCAAAGCCGGCAACTTTGACCTCTCCCTCACCGGTCTCTCCGCCAATGTTGGCCTCGCTCTCTATGACGAGGCCGGCTCACTGGTCACCTGGTCGAACAAGTGGGGAACCCAGGATGAAAACATCAGCACCTTCCTGAATGAAGGCCACTACACCAGCCGCATTTACAGCTACAACAGCTCAGCTTGGAACAACAACGGTGCCACTGGTTTCAACCTCAACATCAGCCGTGAAGCCGATTGCTTTGAACAACTCACCAACGACTTGATTGATGACAGCAGCGTTAAAAATGCCACGCTCAACTCAATCAAATTTGATAACGAATTCAGCCGCAATGACATCATTGGCATTCTCAAAAGTGCTGGCGATTACGGCTCTGTGAATGGCACCGAGCTAACCGATCTGCGCGAATTCTGGAACACCTTCAACTGCACCATGCGCGCCGACCTCTCGGTGCTGTCTGAGAAAGTGCTGTTCCACGACGACAGCAACGCCTGGTACACCGGTTACGACAGCATCGTCAATGATCTCGGCGATCTAAAAGCCGGCTCCAGCACCCAGGATCTCAATCTGCTGATTGGCAAACACATGCTGGGCACCGACAGACCCATGATCCACAACGACGATGAAGGCAACGTGGCCGGCACCTACACAAAAGCCGCTGGCAGCCTCTTTGTGGATGGTGTTGACGCCAGCGATATTGATCAGGGAGCGACAGGATCCTGTTATTTCCTCTCCGCTCTTGCCGGCACGGCCAATAACAAATCCGAGCTGATTGAGGAGATGTTCACTGCTAATGGCGATGGCACCTACAGCGTTCGCTTTCATACCGACGGCAAGGTCGACTATGTCACCGTCGACAGCAAGATGGCCACATCAGCCACGGGCCAATACATCTACGCCGATGCCGGCGATGGCACCGCAACCGATGCCGTGGTGGCAGACAACAATGAACTCTGGGTCGCCCTTGCTGAAAAGGCCTATGCCCAGATCAATGAATCTGGTCGCATCGGACAGGAAAACACCAACCGCTACGGCATTGCAGGCAACGAAGGCATCAGCTGGGGATCACGGCGAAAGGCCCTTGAGCATGTCACCGGTCTCTCTGCAACCTGGAGCACTCTCAACGCTTCTGGCGTCAATGGCGTCAGCTCCGCAGAACTCCAAGCCTTGGTCAATGGCGACAACGTCGTCACCGTGGGCTGGGGCGGCCATGCTCGCAGCATCGTCGGCTACGACGCGATCACAGGGGACTACGACATTCGCAACCCCTACGACGAGAACCACTCCTCGCTGACCCATGCAGAACTCATCGACCTAGGCGCTTCTGTCAGCTGGACCAACAGCTGAATCACGCAATCACCCCAACACAACCAACACAAAGGTGGCTACGGCCACCTTTTCATGGATGCCGAACGTGATGCACACCTCACTATTCTTCCTCATCCCCATCTTCTTTCCCATCCCTCTAATCACCATGCACAAACCACCCCAATGTCCCTCAGGAATCATTCATTCCGAGCTCAGACTGTGGGTGAATCCGGTTCCTCGCAGCCCTGGCGGCGCCTTACCCCACGGCCACTCAAATCCGCAGAAGCCGCGTAACACCAGCCACACCCATATCGCGAATGTAGAGCTCAGGCTACACAACACAACAACCGCTACGCACCAGGTAAAAGTTGTGAAAGCAGCCTGGAACCAATCGAGCCAACGCCAGGAATTCCGCTGGTCTAAACAGCCCGACCTCAGCCCTCTAAACCGATACAACACGATCGAACATCTCCCCTTGATTCTTTCCGAAAAAGCACCGATTGAAGTAGAGCTAGAACTCACAATTGATGGGCAAATTTGCACACTCAAAGGGTCAACAAATGTACCGCAACAAGAACCATGAAACGAAACACCTCAGGAGCGAATGGTGGCATAAAGCCCCTTGAATCGTGCCTGCTGCTGCTTGTGATCCACCAGCGGCTCGGGATAACCACGGCGCTCCAAGGCAGCAATCTGACCACTGAGTAGATCCTTGGTGTTCACATGCCTCAACTCCGGCAACCACTGGCGGATGTAATCAGCTTCAGCATCAAACTTGGAGGCCTGGGTGGACGGATTAAAGATGCGCAGGGGCTTTGGATCCATACCGCTACTCGCGCTCCACTGCCATCCGCCATTGTTGGCGGCCAGATCGCCATCCACCTCGAGTTCCATGAAGGCGCGCTCACCCCAGCGCCAATCACAAATCAGGTCTTTAACCAGATAAGAGGCCACGATCATGCGGCAGCGGTTGTGCATCCAGCCGCTCTGATTCAACTGACGCATGGCCGCATCAATCATCGGCATGCCGGTCTGACCCGTCTTCCAAGCCTCAAACCAGTCGTTGTTGTTCTGCCACGGGAAACGAGTCCACTGCTCGCGGTAAGGCCCCTGTTCCAGCTCCGGGAAATGGAACAACGCCTGCTGGTAAAACTCCCGCCAGCCCAGCTCCTGCTCCCACACCATGATCGCCTGGCGCTGCTCATCACTGCGGGCCATCTCTTTCATCTCCTGGGCCGCGCACCAGGCCTGGCGCGGGCTCACCGTGCCCACACTCAGCGCTGCACTGAGAGAGGACGTTCCCTCGACCCCAGGGAAATTGCGATCGGGTTCATAGGCCAGCAACGGTCCGTCCACAAAAGTGGCCAGCTGTTGCGCTGCTGCTGCCTCACCTGGCCGGCAGGGGCAAAGTTCCATGCCGCCGAAACCGTGCTCGGCCCGCAACCGCTCCAGCTCACCATGGCCGTAAGCGCATAAACGACCCAGCTCACCTTCCCCGCTGGTGAGCGCCTCGAGGGTGTCTGAGTCCAGGTCGCTTAATCCAACGGGGGCTTCAACGGTGCTGGGTTGTCTGCGCTCAACCTGTCCGCGCCAATTGCGCAGAAAAGGGCCATACACCCTGTAGGGGTCACCGCCTCCAGTCTTGATCAGCTCCGGGGCCACCAGGAGCTGATCCCAATCCACCAAAAGCTTGCGACCATCGGCCTGTAAAGCCTTGGCAACCTTTCGGTCACGAGCACGGGCATAGGGCTCCACATCCCGGCTCCACACCACCGTTGGGGCATCAAGCAGCGACGCCAAACGTGGCAGGAGCTCGACCGGATCTCCTGCAACCACCAACAGCCTGCTGCCGGCCTCTCGCCAACGCTGCTGCAGCTCGATCAGGGTTTCAATCAAAAACCACAGCCGAGCCGGAGCCATCGGCGGCAGTTGCTGCGGAGGGGTGATGAGCAATGGATCAAGCACATACACCCCAGTGACCGCAGGCCCCAGTGCAACAGCAGCCTGCAGGCCAGTGTTGTCAGCCAGACGCAGATCGCGACGGTGCCAGAACAAGGTGCGAGGTGATGACATCAACAAAGCAGAAGCAAGAGAGCCCCGATCAACACGATTCCTGCAGGATCAACAGGCAGGCCACAAGCAGAGGGTGACGCGCGCGATCCCGCTTAGAGCCCCAGCAATTGCTTGGCCCTGAACCAGGCCGTGACGCTCTTGCCATCCAGCCATTCCTCACCAGAGGCCAGTCGTGCATCCAACTCGGCCGGGCTCATCAGCACCACTTCAAGATCCTCATCGTCATCCCCAGCCGGAGGATTTTCAAGAGGACTCAGCTCCCTGGCCAGAAAGCAGTGGATCACCTCATCGGAATAGCCAGGACAGGGCAACATTGGCCCAAGCACGTCCCAGCGAGCAGCGCTGTAACCCGCCTCCTCGCCAAGCTCCCGCTGCATCGACTCCAGCGGATCTTCACCCTCTTCAAGGGTCCCGGCGGGGAACTCCAGCAAACGAGCCTGCACAGCAAAGCGGTACTGACGCAGCAACACCACCTGGCCATCAGCCGTGATCGGCACTGCCAGTGAGGCCCCGGGGTGGCGAATGATCCCGAAGGTGCCCTCAACCCCCATCGGAAGACGGATACGGTTGCACTCGAAGCGAATCTTGCGCGAGTCGAGTGCATCAATGGTCTCCAACAACTGGGAGGGTTCTGGGGGCGGCAAAGGCGCCATGGGCTCGCGGGGCATTGCTTAGGCCCAGCATGACGGTTGAGCAGCAGGATCGTTAGTGCAACATCGATCCTGCTGCGTTGGTGGGACTTTGCATTGTTGATGGCATCAGCACCCCGTGGCCTTCCCCGTCTGCTGCAGATCAAACTGCTGAAAGACCTTGCGCAGGAAGCCGGGTGGCGCCATCTGGTCTTACTGGGCTTGCTCAGCAGCATCAGCAGCCTGCTCGACATTGCCGGCCTCGGATTGGCGGTGACACTGCTGCTGGGATCTGGGTCTGCGGCCGCTGCATCACTACCGCTCGCCATCAGCCTGTCCTTGCCAGCAAGTCTGGCGCTGCTGGTGGGTCTGATCCTCCTGCGCGGTCTGATGCAAACACGCGTTGCCATCAGCCGAGAACGGTTGCGCTCCGGTTTCACCGATCGCCTGCGCCATCAACTCCTTCACCAGGTGTTCACCGCCTCCTCGTCGCAACTCGACCGACTTGGGCGTGGTGCCCTGCTCGCCCTCTTGATGGGCGACATCAACCGCACCACCCTCAGCCTGGACCAGGCCGTACGCCTGGTCCAGGCCCTTCTGGCCATGGTGATTTACCTCGCCAGCGTGTTACTCATTGGCCGCAGCGCTGCCTGGCCACTGCTGTTGGCGTTGCTGGCAACAGCAACAGCAGCGCTGCTACAACGCTCGGACAGCTGGGGACTAGGCCGCATCCAGAGCCGCCTCAATGCAGCGCTGCAGCGCACCGTGGGGGACAGCCTGCATGGTCTTAAAGCAGTACGCGCAGCAGCAGCGGAAGCCTGGCTCCTGGAGCGCTTCAGCAAGGAGACCGCACAAGGCCGCTGGCTTCTGAAAGAACGGGTGCGACGTCGAGCCGGCTACAACGCTTGGCGCGACACGCTGGTCGTGGCGATTGCGGGTCTGTGGATGCTCCTCCAAGGAGACGCGCTGACTGCGAAGGTGCTCACCACAACGCTGGTGCTCGCCTATCGGGCCGGCTCCTCCCTCAGCAACGTGGTCCAGGCCAGACGGCTCTGCCTTGGCAATCTGCCCGGATATGAAGCCCTATGCCAGCGGAGGCAACAGCTGCGACCCATCCCTCGACTGGAAGGCGAAAACACCCTGTCAGACCGTGACCTTGCCAGGCTGGGGCAGGCGCCATGGACAGCATTGCGATGGCAAGTGATGCCAACGGCTTCTGCCGCCGTGACCTCTCTCAGCCTGAAGCCGAACAGACTGATTGCCATCACTGGGCCCTCTGGCTGCGGCAAGACCAGCCTGCTCGATCAACTCTGCGGATTATTAAGCGAAGAGCACAGCGCCTGGGAGTTGGTCTGCAACACGGAGAGTTGGCACCTCTCCGGCCCAGCCGGTGCCGTGCAAATGCACCAATTGATTGGCTACGCACCGCAACATGCTGTGCTGTTTGAAGCCAGCTTGCGCGACAACCTGCTGCTGGGTGGAGAGCAGTCGAAAACAGTGATCGAAACCTGGCTGCAACGGCTTGGCCTGAGCCATCTACTGCTGCGCGAAGGCGGTCTGGATGCTCCCATGAGCCTGGCACAGGATCCCTTCTCCGGCGGTGAGATTCATCGGCTCGGCCTCCTACGCGCCTGGCTGCGGGATCGACCGGTGGAGGTGCTCGATGAACCGACTGCATTTCTGGATACCGCTGCTGCAGAGAGCGTGCGTGCGGTCATCCAGGAAAGGACGCAAGGCCGACTGGTTCTGGTGAGCACCCATGATCCACAGCTGCTTCAACAAGCCGATCAGGTGATTGCGCTCAACCACTCCAAAAGCAGTCCAAGTCACCCATCTGGCTCAGCAGCCATCCTTTGAGCACCGCTGGATTCAGACCGTCCAGTCGACGGATGACTGCATCGCCGCCAACAAAGGCTCCATCACGAAGGCACGCAGATGCATCCGAGGGTGGGGCAAGACCAAGCGCGGATGCTCAAGGCGTAGTTCATCCCAGAACAACAAGTCGAGGTCAAGCGTGCGCGGGCCCCAGCGCTGCTCCCGAACGCGATCACGCCCGAACTGCCGTTCCAGCGCATGGAGCGACACCAACAGCTCCAGGGCTGCATCCTGGTGCGGCACTCGGTTCAGACCCCGCACGATGACCACCGCATTGAGATACATCGGTTGTTGAAGCGGACCGCCCACCGGTGCCGTTTCGAGCAACGGTGACCAGCGGTAGTGCAAGGCTTCACCAGCCCAATCAGCAAGCAACTGCTCCAAGAGAGGACGCACTGCAAGCAGGGTCTGACGCGGATCCCCGACAGAGCTGGGCAGGTTTGCACCGAGGGCCACTGCCAAGCAACGGGGTTGATCAGCGAGACTGGCGCTCACGCAAGGACCTGGAAACGTTCATGGTGTCAGGAGGGGTGGCAGCAGCGGGTGGTGTGGCCAACAGTGCCGCCCAAGATCAGGCCAGCCGTGCCTTCCCACTGGCGGCGATCACCGGCCACGGCTCCCTCAAGCTCGCCCTGCTGCTGGCGGCCGTGGATCCGGCGCTCGGTGGTGTGATCATTGCAGGGGGTCGCGGCACGGGCAAATCCGTACTGGCACGCGGGCTCCATGCCCTTCTGCCGCCGATCGACGTGCTGGATGTGGAAGGCACAGCTGGCCGCAATCTCGATCCCCTACGGCCTGAGGAATGGGGCGCAGAGGAAGACGCAACCGCTGCCAATCTGCCCACCAAGGTGCTGCCAGCCCCTTTCATCCAGGTGCCGCTGGGCATCACGGAAGACCGACTCGTTGGCGCCGTCGACGTGACGGCCTCCTTGGCCAGCGGCAGTGCCGTGTTCCAGCCTGGCCTGCTGGCGGAAGCCCACAGAGGCGTGCTCTATGTCGATGAGCTCAACCTGCTTGATGACGGCATCGTCAACCTGATGCTGGCGGCCGTCGGCAGCGGCGAAAACCAGGTGGAACGCGAAGGCCTCAGCCTCAGCCACCCCTGCCGACCGCTCCTGATCGCGACCTACAACCCGGAAGAAGGTGCCGTACGCGACCACTTACTCGACCGCTTTGCGATCGCCCTCTCCGCCGACCAGCTGGTAAGCACAGAACAGCGTGTGGAGATCACCGAGGCCGTGCTCTCCCATGGCCAGTGCAGCCGCAGCTTCGCCGACAAGTGGGGGGAGGAAACCGAAGCACTTGCCACCCAGCTGTTGCTGGCGCGCCAATGGCTGCCGGATGTCCAGATCAGCACCGAACAGATTCAGTACCTGGTCACCGAAGCCATCCGCGGCGGCGTTGAGGGGCACCGCTCCGAGCTCTATGCGGTGCGCGTGGCCAAAGCCCATGCCGCTCTGAGCGGCCGAGACCGAGTGGAAGCCGACGACCTGCAAGTGGCCGTGCGCCTGGTGATCGCGCCAAGGGCCCTGCAACTGCCGCCCCAGGACGAGCAAATGGAACCTCCACCTCCGGAAGATCAACCGCCCCCGCCGCCGCCCCAGGGCGAGGAGTCGCCTGAGGACCAAGAGCCGCCGGACGACAACCAGGACGACAGTGAGGACGAACAGGACAACGACGAAGACGACACTCCAGACGACGAGCCCCCACCGTCGATTCCTGAAGAGTTCATGCTTGACCCGGAAGCTGTCGCGATCGATCCCGATCTGCTGCTGTTCTCATCGGCCAAGGCCAAGAGCGGCAATAGCGGCAGCCGATCGGTGGTTTTGAGTGATAGCCGCGGCCGCTACGTCAAACCGATCCTGCCCCGTGGCCCTGTCCGCCGCATCGCCGTCGACGCCACGCTGAGGGCAGCGGCGCCCTATCAGAAAGCACGGCGAGCCCGCCAGCCGGATCGCACGGTGATCGTGGAGGAATCGGATCTGCGCGCCAAGCTGCTGCAGCGTCAATCCGGGGCTCTCGTGATCTTTCTGGTGGATGCCAGTGGCTCGATGGCCCTCAACCGAATGCAAAGCGCAAAGGGAGCTGTGATCCGTTTGCTCACTGAGGCCTACGAGAACCGCGACGAAGTGGCCCTGATCCCTTTCCGCGGCGACCAGGCCGAAGTTCTGCTGCCACCCACCCGCTCAATCACCGCTGCACGCCGACGCCTGGAATCGATGCCCTGCGGCGGCGGCTCACCCCTGGCCCATGGCCTCACTCAGGCTGCCAGAGTCGGTGCCAACGCCCTGGCAACAAGCGATCTCGGTCAAGTGGTTGTGGTCGCCATCACAGATGGCCGCGGCAACGTCCCCCTCAGCACCTCTCTTGGCCAGCCTGCACTTGAGGGAGACGAGAAACCCGACCTCAAGCAGGAAGTGCTGGATGTGGCCGCCCGCTACCGAATGCTGGGCATCAAGCTTCTGGTGATCGACACCGAGCGAAAATTCATCGGCAGCGGCATGGGCAAAGACCTGGCCGAGGCTGCTGGTGGTAAGTACGTTCAACTGCCGAAGGCCAGCGATCAGGCGATTGCCGCCATTGCCATGGACGCCATCAACACCGTGACTTGAGACCTGAGCCTTTCGGAGCTCTCTCTGGCCCCGAGGCAACAATCAAAATCTCAAGCCAACGACAGGTTGTCGATTCGGAACAACAACACCATCAGCGCTCCCCCAGCACTCAGGGCTTACTGGTCTCGGCCGGATAGAGCTCCTGAAAAAAAGCACCCAGACCGATCGCCACATCCCGCACCGCCTTGATGAACTTCGGGTCGTCAGTGAGCTGCTCAATGTCCCCGCCAACAGCATCGAAGCGCTGCGTCAACGAACGGGCGTTCGAGACAGTTTGCTTGAGCTCCGAAACAGTTTTGGGGTTATCGAGTGCCGCTGACAAGTTGTTGATATGAGCAGCAGCCTCAACCGCCTCTGCCGTGGCCAGATTGAGGTTGGTGATCGTTGGCGCTGCCCGCTCGAGTTCATCTCCCAACTGACCGAGCACCGTCTTGGCCTCCTTGGCGACAGCATCGAATTCCTTGGAGGAATTCACCAGGCTGGAGACCAACTTCTGGTCTTCGGCTTCTTGGAGCAAACGTTGCATCGAAGCCGTCACCGTGTCGAGACTTGCACCTGCCTCGCCGCGAATCGTCGTGCCTGCACACAGCACCTTGCCCCCTCTGCACTGATCAGATTTCGGACCAGGCGTGGTCGCAGAGAGCAACGCGGCATTACCGCCACTAATCAAATTCACCTGAGCATCACCTCCCAACAACGAGCCTGAAGCCACCGTTGCCGTCACGGGGGTAGGAAGACGGAGATCTTCCTGATTGATTTCCAACACAACCTTGACGGCAGCTGGAGTGACTTTCACTTCCTGCACCACACCGACCACGATGCCGCGATAGGTGACAGGCGAACGCTCGGCCAGACCACCGGCATTGGCGAATTCCGCAGTGACCGTCCAAGTTTCAGCGCCGAGGCTATAGCCGCGAAGCCAAAGCATGGTGCCGGTGAACCCCACCAACGCTCCAACGAGGGAGAATCCGACAATCGCTTCACGGACACTGCGACGCATAGCAATCAGTGATCAGTGGGTTGCATCGGCCCGTGCAGGTTACCGGTCCTGAACTGTTGGACGTAAGGGTTATCGCTACGGCGGTACTCGTCGATCGATCCATCCCAGCGAAACTGACCGCCGTACAGCAGTACGACACGCTCAGCCGTGCGCTCAATCGTGCTGTGAACATGGCTCACCACAACCGAACAGCCGTTAGCAACAGCAGTGGTCTTCACAATCAGATCCTCAATCCGGGTGCAAGCAACAGGATCGAGACCGGCCGTGGGCTCGTCGTAGAGCATCAGCGGCATGGCCTCCGCATCCCGATCGGGATCATCCACAAGAGCCCGGGCAAAGCTGACGCGTTTCTGCATGCCACCGCTGAGCTGACCAGGGAATTGGTCTGCCACATCGTGCAGGCCCACCGCTTCCAGACAGGCCATCACCCGTTCGCGAATCTGACTGGGCTTAAAGCGCCCGAGCCGCATCAATAAAAAGCCGACGTTCTCCTCCACTGTGAGCGACGCCAAGAGCGCCGGGTTCTGGAACACCAGGCGCACATCCTTGGGATAACGCTGATCCAGGCGCAAATAATCCTGAGGCTCGCCGAACAATCGCAGCTCCCCAGCCGTGGGCAACTGCAGACCAGCCAATAAGCGCAACACCGTTGATTTGCCTGCGCCAGAGGGGCCAACAACCGCAAGCCGCTGTCCAGGCTCCATCCTCAAATCAACCTGATCGAGCACGGGCCGCGCTCCCCACTGCATCGTGAGTTTGCGCATCTCCACCACGGGATGGTGCGCTGAAGAAGTTGAGCTGGCCGTCAGGCTTTGCACGCGAAGAAGAAAACGGTGCTTGAGCCCCATCCTGCATGCTTTTGCAAGGGGGGTGATGGATCCTGGCCACTTCCGTACAGTTCAGGAAGCCCTGCCGATGCCGCCCAGCTGTTGAGCTCGCCTAACCCTTCATCACGGCCCAGGATGAGGCGCAGCAGCCGCACAGACAGGCTGCGTGGGCTGCAATCAGAACGGCAACGCGCTCTGATGAACCGGTCGCGCCGGGCCGTGCGCTGGCTACAACCAGGTCTGGTGGTGAAGCGCTGGCTGCTCACCTCCAGTGTTGGGCTGATGCTGGCATTGCTGGGTGCAGCAGTGTGGGCTGACCTGCAGCCGATTTACTGGATGCTGTGGGCCATCCAGGAATCACTGGGCTGGATCACGCGAGTCCTGCCGCGCGAAGTGACGGGTCCCCTTGTCGTGCTTATTGGCATCGGCCTGCTCTTATGGGGCCAGAGCCGCAGCTTCGGGTCAATTCAGCAAGCCCTTGCGCCCGAGAAAGACACGGTGCTGGTGGATGCGCTGCGGGCCAAAAGCCGACTTAACCGCGGCCCGAACATTGTTGCCATTGGTGGCGGCACAGGCCTTTCCACCCTGCTCAGCGGGCTGAAGCGCTACAGCTCGAATATCACGGCCATCGTCACCGTGGCCGATGACGGCGGCAGCAGCGGTGTGCTGCGCCGGGAACTGGGCGTGCAGCCACCCGGCGACATCCGCAACTGTCTTGCCGCCCTCTCGACCGAGGAACCACTGCTCACCCGCCTGTTCCAATATCGATTTTCGGCAGGCGGGGGCCTAGAAGGCCACAGCTTCGGGAACCTATTCCTTTCGGCACTCACAGCGATCACCGGCAGCCTGGAAACAGCCATCACCGCGTCCAGTCGCGTTTTGGCCGTTCAAGGTCAAGTCGTGCCAGCGACCAACGTGGATGTGCGCCTCTGGGCCGAACTGGAAAACGGCCAACGCATCGAAGGGGAGTCGGCCATTGGCCATGCACCAAGCCCAATCGTGCGGCTGGGTTGCCTACCGGAACAACCACCGGCCCTACCGCGAGCCCTCGAAGCCATTGCCCATGCGGATCTGATCCTGCTCGGCCCCGGCAGCCTCTACACCTCGCTCCTTCCCAACCTGCTTGTGCCCGAACTGGTGACGGCCATTCAGCGCAGCAGGGCTCCTCGTCTGTACATCTGCAATCTGATGACACAACCAGGCGAAACCGACGGGCTGGATGTGAGCGGCCACCTGCGAGCCATCGAAGCCCAGCTCGCAAGCCTCGGGGTGAGCAAACGCTTGTTCACGGCAGTGCTGGCTCAAGAAGACTTACCCGAATCACCCCTGATTACCCACTACCGATCCCGGGGAGCGGAACCCGTGCTGTGCAATCGCCGGGCACTGCAGACAGAGGGCTACGAGGTGATGGAAGCGCCACTTCAAGGCAGCCGGCCCACCGCCACGCTGCGCCATGACCCCCGCAGCCTGGCGCTTGGGGTGATGCGCTTCTACCGCAAACAAAAGTCCGACAAGCAAGCAGGACAAGGTCAATAAAAACGACCCGGCCCAAAAACAAGCGAGTGAACTAAACCGAAAAAACCTGCAAGAAAAAAGGGGGCAATGCGAATCACACCTGAAGCCCAAAGAGACCAAAAAGAAAACACCAGCCCCCCCTCAGACCCTGCCAAAAACTCTCGTGCCTTCTAGGCAAGAAGGATACAAGAAGAAGGAATACAGCGGCTGGGAGGAGATCAACACCTATCAATCACCCATTTCGCCCCTACCACAATCAATACTTAAATGATGATTTTACCGTAGCTATTTCTATCAACGAGTCCAGAGTATCAACGAGCTGCGAGTACTCTCCCTCTGCCGGCTCGAAAACATTCTCAACCAAGCAATCAAGTCGAACCCAATCAATAGGCGTCCTGCATTTCGTAAAAGTCAGGCTGCACATAATCCTTGCGCAGAGGCCAGCCCTTCCAATCCTCTGGCATCAATAAGCGCTTGGGATGGGGATGGCCATCAAAACGAATGCCAAACATGTCGAAGGTTTCACGCTCCTGCCAATCCGCGCCACGGAAGAGGCCGTAAAGCGTGGGCAGATGAGGCTCGCCTTCGCGGGACAGGAACACCTTGAGCCGCACTTCACGCACCTGGTCAACATTGCCCTCCACCACTTCGGCCATCGCCACCAAGTGATAAAAACAGACAAGCCGTTGCCCCGGACCTTCGTCGTAACCGCCCTGGCACTGGAGATAGTCGAATCCATACCCTTTCAAGGCTGCAGCAATCACAGGCAGAAACATCGGTTCAATCCCGATGGTTTCCACACCAACATGATCAGCTGGCAACAGCTCATGCTCGAAGCCTTGTTGCTGCAGCCACAAACTCACAGGGCCACGTTCGGGCGCAGCTGGAAGCTGGCTCTCTTCAGACGTGCTCGCGGCGGAAGACTTAGGCGTTTCACTCATGGCAGTAGCGCTCAGGAGGCAGAAGAGTCAGTCGAAGGCGATTCCGCAGGGGCGGACGCAGGGGTGGAGAGCGCTGGCATGGGGAGACCTGCGCCGGGCTGCAAGGCTGCAATTTGCGTTTCAGCTTGCAGGTATGCCCCGGTCACGATCGGCTCAACCGGCTTCATGGCATGTTTCACCGTGCAATAGCGATGCGTTTGCTCCAACTGGCGCCGATCACTCACTGACTCATTCGAAACTTTTTTGCGCAACTTGATCACCGCATCAAAGATCGCTTCCGGCCGAGGCGGGCACCCAGGCAGATAAAGATCCACGGGGATCAGCTTGTCAACACCGCGGACCGCCGTCGTGGAGTCGGCGCTGAACATGCCACCGGTAATCGTGCATGCCCCCATCGCAATCACATATTTGGGTTCTGGCATTTGCTCATAGAGCCGGACCAGAGCAGGAGCCATTTTCATCGTCACCGTTCCGGCCACGATCAGAAGGTCCGCCTGACGGGGTGAACTGCGAGGCACCAGACCGAACCGGTCAAAGTCAAAACGGGAGCCAATCAGGGCCGCAAATTCAATGAAGCAACAAGCTGTGCCATACAACAAAGGCCAAAGGCTGCTCAGTCGGGCCCAGTTATGCAGGTCATCAAGGCTGGTGAGAATGACGTTCTCACTCAGATCAGACGTAACAGCGGGAGCTGACTCAGCGGCTCCAGCCACAGGGCCACAGCTTGCAGCCCGCAGATCACGAACAGCTGAGATTGAAGGGGACGTTGATTCAGGCATCAGTCAGCTCCACTCAAGGGCGCCTTTGCGCCAGGCATAGGCCAGCGCCACCAGCAGGATGGCAATAAAAATGAGGGCCTCGATAAAGGCCAACAAACCAAGGCGATGGAATGCCACGGCCCATGGATACAGGAAGACGGTCTCAACATCGAAGATGACGAAGACCAGCGCAAACATGTAGTAGCGGATGTTGAACTGAATCCAGGCACCACCGATGGGCTCCATCCCCGATTCGTAGGTGATCTCACGCTCACCTTGCTGACTGCGAGGAGCGAGAAGCTTGTTGGTGATCAACGCCAACACTGGCACCGCTGCTGCAATCAGCAGAAAGCCCAGAAAGGCGTCGTAACCCGGCAGCGCAAACATGAATGAGCCCGACCTAAGCGTCAGTCTGGCATTCGCCTCCACCTGACTGCCGCCCCCGATAGAGTCTCCTGACCCAGAGAAGCAGCAGTGAGCGACGAGATTTCTGGACCCAAGGCTGCTGCTCCGGCTGAGGCATCCGGCACAGAAGCTGAGATGGTCAGCACAAGGGTGACTGCCACTGAGTCATCGACCACCGAGTCTTCAACCGCCGCCGAAGCATCGACCACCGATCCGCGCACCCATCGCTTTGAGTGTCGCAGCTGTGGCTATGTGTACGACCCCGCCGAAGGGGTGAAAAAGCTTGGAATCGATTCGGGCACAGCCTTTGAAGACCTCGACGCCATTCGTTTCCGCTGTCCGGTGTGCCGCAGCAAGGTGGGCGCCTTCCGAGATATTGGCCCTTCCACGAAGCCCAGCGGATTCGAGGAAAACCTCAATTACGGCCTTGGGGTCAATCGCCTCACACCAGGTCAGAAAAATGTGCTGATCTTCGGCAGCATGGCTCTGGCCTTTGCCTTTTTCCTGTCCCTTTATTCCCTGCGCTGATCGCATCACTGCCATCCAGCCTGCACTCCTGTTGTTCCCCATGAAGCGCCTGTTCAAACCCTTGATCCAGCTGCTGCTGGTGGCCTGCCTCGGCCTTGGCCTCGGAAGTTGCGTAGCAACACGTCTGGCAGCGGCGGAGACCAGCCCCTGGCAGGCCATTGCGCTCGACACCCAGTCCAATCCCCTGGATGTGGCGTTCACGGACGCCAACCACGGCTTCCTTGTCGGCAGCAACCGCATGATCCTGGAGACCCAAGACGGGGGTGAGAGCTGGAGCGAACGCAGCCTTGACCTGCCTGAAGAAGAGAACTTCCGACTGATCAGCATCGATTTCGATGGTCAGGACGGCTGGCTCGCTGGTCAGCCGGGCCTGCTGATGCACACCAGCGATGGCGGCAGCAACTGGACCCGACTCTTTCTTGACACCAAACTCCCAGGTGAGCCTTATCTGATTACCGCCCTTGGCCGTAATCAGGCTGAACTCGCCACCAACGTTGGGGCTGTTTATCAAACCTCTGACGGAGGCGGCAGCTGGGATGCCGAAGTCAGCGACGCCGCTGGAGCGGTCAGAGATTTGCGCCGCAGTGACGATGGCCGCTACATGAGCGTCAGCAGCTTGGGCAACTTTTACGCCAGCTGGGATCCCGGTCAGCCCGTCTGGCAGGTGCATCAACGGGTGAGCAGCCAACGCCTGCAGAGCATCGGGTATCAGCCAGACGGCCACCTTTGGATGCTGGCCCGGGGTGCGCAAATCCGTCTGAATGATGACGCCGACAACTACGAGAGCTGGGGCAAGCCCATCGTGCCAATCACGAATGGATACGGCTATCTCGATCTGACCTGGACTCCAGATGGCGCCATCTGGGCTGCCGGTGGCAACGGCACTCTGCTGGTCAGCAACGACGGTGGGCAGAGCTGGCAGAGGGACCCTGTGGGCGCAAAGCAGCCCAGCAACTTCACTCGCTTCGCGATGGTGGATGGGAAAGGTTTCGTGCTTGGCGAGCGAGGCATTCTGCTGCGCTGGGTGGGCTGATCCAACACCACCCAGCCCACAACTCTGTGTAACCAACAGAGGCAAGAGGCCCCGAGGATCGGACCCAGCCCTTAGGATCACCAAGCTGATACGCCCGAAGCCATGGCTGCCGGCTCCACCGGGGAACGCCCGTTTTTTGAGATCATCACCAGCATCCGCTACTGGGTGATCCACGCTGTGACACTGCCTGCGATTTTCCTCGCCGGCTTCCTGTTCGTGTCCACTGGCCTGGCCTACGACGCCTTTGGAACTCCTCGACCTGATGCTTATTTTCAGGCGAGCGAGAGCAAAGCTCCTGTTGTGAGCCAGCGATACGAAGGCAAGTCCCAACTCGACGTTCGCCTGAAATAAATCATGACGCAGTCCCCTGCCACCTCCACGCCGCGCAACTATCCGATTTTCACGGTACGTTGGCTGGCCCTTCACACCCTGGGCGTGCCTACGGTGTTTTTCCTTGGCGCCCTTGCTGCCATGCAGTTTATTCGCCGCTGATCACCTCACAGATCTGAGACACCAATGGAGCGCAACAACAATCCGAACAGCCTTCCTGTTGAGCTGAACCGCACCAGCCTGTATCTGGGCCTGTTGTTCATCTTCACCTGCGGGATTCTGTTCTCCAGCTACTTCTTCAACTGAGGAACTGATTCATGAGCGGCAAAAAATCCAATCTTCCTGACGGTCGCATTCCTGATCGCCTTCCAGATGGTCGTCCTGCGGTTGCATGGCGATCTCGCTGGACCGAAGGAACTCTTCCTCTTTGGCTAGTGGCCACAGCTGGAGGGATGGCTGTTCTTTTCGTCGTCGGCCTCTTTTTCTACGGTTCCTACACCGGGGTCGGTTCCGCCTGATTCATTGAGCGCAGACTGTCAAACATTGCGCATCCAACCCCCCAGTGCTGTTTCAGCCTGGGGGTTTTTGATGGGGGAGCGTTTTATGCGTATCCCGCATCGCCTAGGAAGCTCACCGTAGCGATGCACACTCTGGGAACCCTTAAGCCATACATTTAGAGAAGGCAGACCAGTGGATTCAATGGTTGATGCATCGACAGGTTCAATGCAAGCTTCAACCTCCGCACCAACCCAGCACCCCAAGCGCCGGCCCAAGAGCCGGCCCAAGCGGCGTGAACTGTTTTGCCCCGCCCATCCGGAGCAGCGCGTCGAAGGAAACGGCAAAAAATACTTTCTGCACCTGCTGCAGCCTGAGCAACTGCAGCAGCGGGGCATGTCGGCCAAGCGGGCCCGCTTGGTGATCAACGCTTATCCAGTGTTTGTACTGAGCGATGAGTGGTTGGAAGAGTTGTTTTGTCCAAAGTGCGGTTGCAGCCATTGGTGCCACATCACTAGGCACGACCGGGTGTCCCACAGCGTGCGCTGGGCGCCGCGGGATCTCTGGGAACAAGTCGCACACGTTGACCCCAGCGTGGCGAACCCCACCGTGAGTGAATACACGCGAAGGGAGGCACGGCGCCATCAACGCAAACGTGCGGATGGAAAACGTTTTTACGACTGAGCCTCAGAGCGCATAGAAACTCCGGTACCAATCAGCAAAGCGCTGAACCCCAGTTTCAATCGGTGTTGAGGGGCGGAAACCGACCCACTCCTCGAGTGCGGTGGTCTTGGCAGCAGTGGCCACCACATCTCCAGGCTGCATCGGCTGAAACTCCTTGATCGCATCGCGACCCAGAGCCTGCTCCATAACTTCGATAAAACGCAGCAGTTCAGTGGGCTGACTGTTGCCGATGTTGAACACCCGATGGGGTGCCGCCGCCGTCGCCGGATCAGGGGCATGGGGGTCGAAGTGAGGATTGCTAGTCGCCGGCTTATCGCAGCAGCGCACCACCCCTTCCACAATGTCATCGATATAAGTGAAATCCCGCTGCATCTTGCCGTGGTTAAACACACGGATCGGCTGACCCGCCAAGATCGCCTTAGCAAACAGCATCGGTGCCATATCGGGCCGGCCCCAGGGGCCATACACCGTGAAGAAGCGCAGACCGGTGGCCGGTAGACCGTAGAGATGGCTGTAAGTGTGAGCCATCAGCTCGTTGGCCTTTTTGCTAGCCGCATAGAGACTCACCGGGTGATTCACAGCCTGCCGCTCATCAAACGGCAAGTTGCGATTGCCGCCATAGACGGAGCTGCTTGAGGCATACACCAAGTTCTCCACACTGTGGTGACGACATCCTTCAAGGATGTGCCCGAAGCCCACAAGGTTGCTCTGGATGTAGGCCGCTGGGTTCTCAAGTGAATAACGCACACCAGCCTGAGCCGCCAAATTGACCACCACCCTGGGCTGTTCAGTCGCAAAGAGACCGAGAAGAGACTCTCCGTCTTCCAGAGCCAGGCATTCAAAGCGCCAGGCCTCAGCTGGAGCCATCGCCTTGATCTGGGCCAGCCTTGCCTGCTTCAGGGCCGGGTCGTAATAGGTGTTGAGGTTATCGATGCCAATCACACGATCGCCGCGTTCCAGCAGGCGCTGGCAGAGAGCGGCTCCGATAAAACCGGCTGCACCGGTGACCAGAATCGGACGGGAGGAAGACAAGGGCATCAGACCAACTGCTGAGAGTGAAAACGATCAGGCCTCAGACTCCACACCACCATCGCCCAAGCGCCAGAGCTTCAGGCCAGCAGCGGCGACGACTGCGGGGTCCACGACTGAGCGAGCATCAAATATCCAGGCAGGCTGGCGCAGAAGTGGGGCCAGAACGGTCCAATCGAGCTGGCGGTACTGCTGCCACTCGGTGAGAATCAGCACCGCATCGGCACCAGCAATGGTGGAAGCCTCATCGGCCCCTTTCCACCACGTGCCCTCGCCGCTGAGAGCGGCCCGGGACGGACCGGCGGCAGGGTCTGGAGCTGCACTCGCGGGGAGATGCAGATCGCGGGCGATCTGCTCCGGATCAACTTTGGGATCGTGAATCGCCAGCTGAGCCCCCTCCTCAAGCAGATCGCGACAGATACGGATCGCCGGTGCCTCGCGTGTGTCGTTCGTATCAGCCTTGAACGCAAAGCCAAGCACAGCAAGACGCTTGCCCGTCACCGTTCCGAACAGTTTCTGAACCACTAAACGAGAGATGCGGTGTTGCTGCCAGGTGTTCAAAGCGACCACGCTCTGCCAGTAATCAGCAACGTCTGGCAAGCCGAAATGGCGACAGAGGTAGACCAAATTGAGGATGTCTTTCTGAAAGCAGCTGCCACCAAAACCAGGACCGGCCTGGAGGAACTTGGGGCCGATTCTGCTATCTGTGCCGATCGCCCGCGCCACTTCGCGCACATCCGCACCGGTGGCCTCACAGAACGCCGCGATCGAATTGATCGAGCTGATGCGTTGGGCCAAGAAGGCATTGGCAGTGAGCTTGGAGAGCTCACTGCTCCAGAGATTGGTGCGCAGAATCTTGTCTTGGGGAACCCAGTGGGCATACACCGAAGCAAGCGCATTAATGGCTGCGGGTTCTTCTCCGCCGATCAGCACCCTGTCAGGGACCTCCAGATCACTAATGGCTGTGCCTTCCGCCAGAAATTCAGGGTTGGACAACACCGAGAAGCTGCGTGCTGCGTCACCTCCACCCTGAGCTGCGCTCAGGATCTCTTTGATCGCCTGGGCTGTTCGTACCGGAAGGGTGCTTTTCTCCACCACGATCGTGTGCCCCTGAGCCACCTTGGCCACCTGGCGAGCACAAGCCTCCACCCAGCGCAAGTCACTGGCCTGGCCAGCACCTAACCCCTTGGTTTTCGTGGGCGTGTTCACGGAAATGAACACCATGTCAGCCTTGGCGATGGCATCATCCACCGCCGTGGAGAAGGTGAGATTGCGACCGCGGGCCCTGCCGACCACCGCATCCAAACCAGGCTCATACACCGGCAACTGACTCAGATCCTGGTCGTTCCATGCCGCAATCCGCTGCTCATTGAGATCCACCACGGTGACCTGAAGATCTGGGCAGCGGTCGGCGATGACGGCCATGGTCGGCCCGCCGACATAACCGGCTCCGATGCAGCAAATTGAGCTGATTGCAAACACGGACATTCAGAGATCCTGAGGGGTATGAAGCGTGGAAAGGATGGGTCCGCTGATGCTGGAACCCTGTTGAGTCATGGTCGTGGTGACATCTGCTCCAATCGGCACCGAGCTTGACAGAGACGATTGCAAGCCGGTCCGACGATGGATCTCAGATGGATTGAACTTGGCCCTCAAAAGAGACCAATCAACATCATGGACATCATCAGGCACCGGACGTCCAAGAGCCTGATAAGCCCAGCTGTAGTGGGCAGTGAAGACCACACTGGGCAGATGAGTGCCTGCAAGGACAAGTCCGTAATCGTTGATCGCTTCACGAATAAAGCGATCACAGATCGGGCCTAAATACGGTGGCATCATCCCCCAAAGCGACAAAACACGGAAGGCCGAGGGATAAAAGACGTAGCAGGAGGTGTCGATATGGCGATGGGCAAGATCCTCTTCCGGCACGCCCCGAATGACAGTGCCATCAGGGAGGGCACACTCTCTGCCCATGGCCAGCACATCCGCCTTGGGATGGCGCTGTCTCAGCGCCATCACCGTGTTGAGGTGCCAGGGCTGAAACCAGTTATCAGCGTCGAGAAACAGAATGGGCCAGTAGCCCTGATTGATCGCCGAGATCGCGCCAAGACATCGGGGCGTGTTGCCGTTGTCGCCATGGGCCTGGGGCAGGACGATGTGATCCACATTCCAGCCAGCCAGCTCAGGGCGTGGATGACCATCCGCGACCATCACATGTCGGAGTGGCCAATCTCCCTTTTGCTCCTGACAGCTGCGATGACAGCGCTCGAGTACAGCAAGCGATTCCTTGTAATAGGGCGTGATAACGGCTGCGCCACGAGTACCAATCACTGCGCTGCAAGCGTCGGTCTGTGAAACGTTGCTGGCAGATGTCATCCCCTTCTCCTGCTCACCCCTACGTCCCCACCACCGGATCAGGCATCACTCCGGTTTGAAGAACGTCGACCAGTGGGCTTAGATCGTTGAGGCTCCAATCCTGCTGCTGCTCGTCCCCAGCATCCGGTGAAGCTGACTTCAGTGCTTTGAGCCGCACCACACGGCGTTCGGCCTCCTCATCCCCAATCACCAAGGCAAAGGCGGCGCCACTGCGGTCAGCTCGCTTGAACTGCTTGCCAAAGGCCGAGCCTGATTCATCACGCTGAACGGCCAAGCCGGCTCGTCGCAACTGCCTGCAGAGGACGAGGGCCTGGCGCTGAGCCTGTTCTCCACGATTCACCACATACACATCAGGGGAAGCCTCCTTCACGAGGCGGGCGGCACGACCGCTGGGGTTCGCGGTTGCCGCAGCCTCAAGCACCAAGAGCAGCCGTTCCATCCCCAAGGCCCAGCCAATCGCCGGGGTGGTGGCACCACCGAGCTGCTGCACCAGACCGTCGTAACGGCCACCACCACAGACGGTGGCCTGAGCACCGAGTTGATCGCTGGTGATCTCAAACGCGGTGTGGCCGTAGTAATCGAGACCACGCACAAGGCGAGGGTTCACGGCATAAGGAATCGAAAGATCATCGAGCCCCTGCAGCACAGCCTGATGGCGACTGAGACTTTCAGCAGCGAGGCTCTGCTCCAACATCGGAGCGTCCTGGAGTAGCTCGCGCGTCTGGGGATGCTTGCTGTCGAGAATACGAAGAGGGTTGGTGCTCAGCCGTTGCTGGGAATCAGCATCCAGCAGATCCTGGCGCTGCTCCAACCACGACACAAGGCGGCTGCGATAGACCTGGCGATCCTCCGGCGTACCGAGCGTGTTGATCTCAAGAGCCAAACCATCGACGCCCAGATCAGCAAGCAGATCCCAAGCGAGGGCGATCACTTCTGCATCGCTGAACGCTGAGGTCACCCCAAGCCATTCCACACCGATCTGATGGAACTGGCGTTGCCGGCCGGCCTGGGGCCGCTCATAACGAAACATCGGGCCGCTGTACCAAAGGCGCTGCGATCCCTGCGCAAGTAAACCGTGCTGCAGCGCCGCCCGCACCACTGAGGCCGTCCCCTCAGGCCGCAAGGTGCAGGACCGGTCTCCACGATCCTGAAAGGTGTACATCTCCTTGCCGACAACGTCGGTGGCTTCGCCGATGCCACGAGCGAACAACTCGGTGACTTCCAGCATCGGGGTTCGGATCTCTCGGCATCCCCAGCGCTGAAAATGCTGACGAGCCAAGGATTCAACCGCCTGCCAGCGGCAGGTCTGCTCCGGAAGCAGATCAACCATGCCGCGCAGGCTTTGCAGTTGCGTCATGGACACGGAGGAAGAACCAAAGTCAGTTTGCAGGGGAGCTGTCCGCTCCTTTACGCCGGGGCGATCGGCTTGGTTTTGCCGCAGGCTTGGCCTTGGCAGTTTTCGCTGCGGGTTTGGCCTTGGCCATCTTGGCTGCTGCCGTCTTGACCGCCGCAGGCTTGGCTGTGCTGCTCTTCCGGACTGGTTGTGCCGAGGAGGCAGCAACGGCTCCATCCGGCTCGGATGCCGATGATGTGGATGTGGAGGCAGACGGAGCACTCAAGGGTGAGGTCGTCGCTGTCGCGGCTGGAGCCGCCGTGAGCTGAGCACTCAGACGAGCGAGCAGATCGGCCTGGGAGGCTTCCGAGAAGGCATAGCTGCCCACATGGGTAAGAGCGAAGCGCTTGGAAATAAAAATTCGGCCCCCCAGTTCACGCCAGCGATTACAGAACAGCCAGTCTTCGCTCATAAATACTTTTTCGCCAAACAACCCGCACTCAAAGAAGGCATAAAGGTGTTCATTGATCGAGGGATCCAGACCACAATCATCGGTGTATTTAAGATCAGGCATCGCCTCGGCCATGCGACTAAACACCTCCCGCTTCAGCAAGAGGAAACCGGTGCCAATGCGTTCCACTTCTGCCTTGCCATCATCGGCCTCTCCATCCTTAATCGGATTGATCACATAATCGATTGGCAAACTTTTCTTGGGATAACCACCACCGATTACATCCACATCCTCTTGAAGCAGCATCAAGATGTAGTCAGGATCAAAGCCAATATCCGCATCCAGAAACATCAAATGGGTCGCACGGGGATTATGCATTGCCCTGGCCACCAGTGCATTTCGCCCCCTTGGAATCAGGCTTTCATTCACAAGCGTGTCCAGGCTCCACTCCAGACCCAACTGCGGAGCTCTGGCAATAAATCGCACAAAACTGGTAAAGGTGACTTCCGAAATCTGACCGCCATAACAGGGAATCAGAAAATGGATATGCACGCGATCATTGCCAAAGCCCACTGATCCTATGGGGATTTTGCAGAAGCAATGCCAGGATCTTCATCATTGCCTCTGCCTGTAACAGCATGGCCCTTCAGGATCTGGAGTCCTTCCTCGCCACAGTGGATCAGAATCCCGATCTGCAAGAGCAGCTCAGCCAGCTCGATCTCCAAGGGGTGCTAAAACTTGCCGCCGATAAGGGTTTTCAGCTCCGAGCAGCCGATCTTTTGCGTGCGCAAGCCGAGCAGATCCTGGCCATGAGTGATGACGAGCTGGATCTACTTGTGGAAGGGGGTTTGGACGACCTATTCGATATGAACGATTTCCAGGCCTATTTAGAACGCACTTGAGTTGCTAGGAACAGCGCCGCTGCAAGATAGCCCTCAGGGTCGGGGGCCAAGCTACCTTCCATCCGTCCCTTCCAAAGCCAGTGCACGTCTGCATCGGGGTCCAACTGGTCCGGTTGCGGTAGCTGCATCACCAACAGATCACGGAAATCCTCAGGGCGACGAATCAGAGTTGCCATTACGGCGTCTCCCTGCTGCTGTTCAGCAACAGTTCCGTGGCGTATCAGCAACAAGGCGCGGTTGAAGGCCTGGCAGCGCTCCGCATGCAACGGGGGCAAAGCCCTCTCGACAGCCGGGGACAATGACTGTTGGAGACAGGCCTTCACCACACCCCGAGGCAAGCTCCCCCGAGGCATGAGACTGAAAATCAAGCCATCAAGAGGCCACCAGTAACTGCGAAATCGGCCCTCGTTTAAACGATCACGTAAATGCTGTAAGGCAGCACCGGATTTAGGCATGCTGGGATCGGCAGCCCAGTTGATCAGCACACAGTCATGGGGAGCACACCACGCCGCCATCTCTACAGGCTGTCGCTGGATAAATGCCGCGATCGGCTGCGGATCTGAGTAAGTGCTGATGCCGACATCACGGCTCCAGCCTGATGCCAGAAAACGATCCAGTGAAGCCGATGACGGTCGTTGAAGAGACAGCAGGCAGCGGCGCAACCAAATGGAGCTGTCGAGATCAGCTGGTGTGACTCGGCTATAGCCAACAGGTTGAGGAGCTTGCAGCAAGGGCTCCAATGCATCGCGCTGCCTGGCATAAGCCTCCATGAGCTGCGGCTCATCCCGCCATTGCGCGAGCAAGGCGAGGCAAGCCAGCGGCACCCATTGATCAGAACGCCCAGGACTGAGTGCAAAACCAAACCATCCATCGGTCGCTTGGCTCAGCCACTGAATGGCATGGTCGACGGGTGAACTTCCTCTAGCCCGTTCAGGTACAGCAACCGATGCCGCTTGCGTTGTCTTCGCAGCTGTCACCATGACGCCCAGATAGGCCTTGTGATCGACAAGCTGCCCCTCTTCCACCACCAGCTTCTGGTGACTCAGACCACCACGCAGTGCGAGCTGCTGCGAGCCATACGCCACCGACGGCACATGCACGGAGGCTTGCATGAGCGCCTTGAGACGTGTCGGCGGTATCAAGGCTGGATGGGGCGTCCAGGCCGGCCATTGATCAACATCGGCCGGGATCTCGCCGGGGTAGCCAATGATTGTGTGGTCCTGGCGATAGCGCGGAAACACCTCCAGGCAGTAGCGGTTTGCAACCACTTGACGACTATCGAGAGCCAATGCCAGCGGGAATGCTTCCAAACCAGCCCCCAGAGGCGGCTCGAAGCCAAGCGCAGCCAGCAAAGCCTGAGGGTCCGTCACCCCAAAGAGGAAGCGCCAACCACCCTGCAAAGGATCGAGATCGATCCCTAGCTGATCAGCCCCAGCCTGTGGGATCTGCTGAAGTGACTGCCACCAGGCATCGGAGGGCAACGGCAGACGCTGCTGCAAGCGTGAACCCAATCGGCCATACAGGGATTCCAACTGCTGGCGCAACTCGTCAAGCCTGAGAGGCCGGCGTGTGTGGCGAAACAATAAAAAGGGCTGACCGCCCTGGCGCCGCAGTGGTTGGGTGTATTCAAGCCAGGTTTCCCGATCAAACAGATCCTGCGACTGAATGAACGGCTGGAGATCCTCCACCGTGAGCCCTGAGGCAAACGTGCCATCAGCACGAACGAGCGGCTGAAGCAAAGCAGACCAACGCTGCAGACGACCGCTCAATAGCCATGCCGCCATGTGCGGACGGCGACGCAAACCGCGACTCGAGAGCTCCAGCCCAATCGCAGGTGCATCGACAGGGGTGAGGCCCTGCAGAAACTGACGCTGCACAGCGGATGGAGCCAATGGGGCCAACATCGCCTCGATCAAGGAGTCATCGGTCCAGAACGTGTCCCAGCTCGGACGCATGCACAACTCCACACCAAGGGCGACATGATGGCAGCCACCACCGGAGAAGACCATGCCCCGGGCCGCCCATACCCCCTCAGCCTGCGGTGGCCTTCAGGGCATCGCCCATCGCTTTTGCGGCCAAGACAAGATCAACAGAGTCGCTGCACTGCTGGCTTCACCTTCTGGAAGAGAGAACAACAACGCGAGCACATCAGGGCTGGAGACCAGCGTTTTGGAGTACGGCCAACATTGGGATTTTCGCGAAAATCTGTGGAGGCAGAGTCCAGAACTGGAATGCTGGCTACTGGAGGAAGAGCCGGCCCAACTGGCCGCCAATCTCCTCAACAGCGACAAAATCTGGTTGCTGCGCGATCAGACCTATTTCAAACCGCCTGGCAGTGAGCACACCCCCTGGCATCAAGACGCTCTATTTATTCCTGTTGAAGGCTGTGACTTCCTGACCCTCTGGATCCCAATCACACCAATTGTCAACCAAAGCGATTCACCACTCGAATACTGGCAACCGCCACATCCCAGTTGCCATTTTCTGCAAGGCGGCAGTGCAATCGACAGTTTTCATGGTTACCAACAAGTCTGGCAACGGGAGGATTGGCAACACATCAGCACCCTGGGACTTCAACCAGGTGACTGTAGTTACCACGATGGCTGGACCCTGCACGGGAGCGAAGGGCAGCATGCAGACGTCGACCGCCTGGCATTTGTAGCGGTCTACGGCTGCGGCGAAGGCACTCTGAGCCTTTCTCCCTCCATGGGCCATGCTCCATCGTCTCTACGCAGTCAGGTACAACTGCTCCGGCAAGGCCTGCATCAGTCTTGTTTCCAAGGGTTGATGGAAGGAGATCCCGTTCCCGGCCATCACAATCCTTGGATCCGATGCCACCCAAATAGAACATTGCCCATACACTCAACCGATCGTGTCTCTGCAGAGAACTGATGAGCGACTTCATGCCCTCTCACATGGAAGATCAGAACCAGGAAGAAACTTCAGGCCAGGATCAAGTCACGAACGAAGACCAACAAACCCTCACCCTTGATGGTCGTGTTTATGCCATGAACGCTCTGCCTGCAGAAGCGATCAATGCACTGAACGATCTGATCCGATCTGAAAATGAGCTGAACGAGCATCGTTTCCGCATGCGTCAGCTTTCAGCTGCACAACAAACGCTCACCGCTGCCATTGGCCAGATCATCCAAGCCGCAGGAATTGAGCCAATTTCAGAAGTGGAAGTCGCTCAGTCTGAAGAAGCAGAAGCTGCCTGATCGGCAGGTTGATCGATCGGTGAAGCGATCGTGAGATTGCGTGCATCCTCACCCGACTCTTGGGTGAGGAACTGCACCATCTCCTGAAGTGAATAGGCCTTGAGCACAGTGGGTGATTGCGCATCCTGGTTACTGCGATTCACCAGCAGCGCCATCGATGTAAACGTGAAAGCGCAAGGAACAATGGTGGACGACTTCCCATCTTGCGTCTGGGTGATCCGCACCAAAGGGTCTGGACAGATCACATAGGGCTGCTGTTGAGCCAGACTGCGAGCCTGCTCAAGGGCAACCCCTTGCTGCAGCTGCAGACCTACAACAGCTGGGATTTGAGCTGGGTCAGGTACGTAGGCCTTGGTCAAACTTGCGTCGCTTTCCCGAGCCGTGAGGAAGGCAGCCTCGAATTGGGTCAAGGCCAACGGAGCAACACGAAACTCGCCCTTTTCACCTGTGCGTTGACGCCATTGCTGAGCAAAGAGATCAGCAGCGAGGGTCGAAAAAAATGCAACCATGCCGGCCTGCTTGAGCGGCTTTAGCTCTCCCGCTTCTGTCACGGGCGTCAACACAGTGACCGTTCGAAATTTGGCATCGACAGCATCAGGCTCGAGAGCCCTCGCGCAGGGAGCGAACAAAGACGCACAGGCCAGAGCAAGGGCGATTGCGAACGAGCGAGTTGCCATGTCAGATGCACAGATAAGGGGATTCAAGCAGTGATATGGACCAGTGATGACAACTGGCCGGAAATGATCAAAAAGCAGTTGTCGCAAAAGATGAGCGTACCTAACCTTTACCGGCTTGCTGTCTTTCGTGAAACGCCGCACCTCGTCTGCAATAGCCCTGCTACCTGCTTTCCTTCTGATGGCAGGACGGACGACGAGTGTGCTTGCCCAAACCCAGAACGTAGGTTCTGGGTCTTACAACTCACCTCCTTCGCAGCCCTTACTCCAAGGAAGCGGTGGCCAAGGCTCGCAACCAAGCTATGACCCATGGAGCACCACGGGGCGCACGGGTGGCACGGGTGGGCAAGGGCCCAATATCACCCAGACCGTTACAGGCTCCTATAGCTCACAAGTTGGATCGAAATCGGTTGGTGGCAAGGGCGGTACCGGCGGCGGTTCGATTGGCAACGGTGGCGCTGGTGGCACAGGTGGCTCCCCCGGCAATGTTCAAGTCACCTTTGCGAGCGGTGGCTCTGTCTCGATCAATACGTCTAGCAATAGCAATCTTTCTGGTGTTCAAGCATCGGCAATTTCGGGAGATGGCGGTAACGGAGCAGGAGCAGGTCTGGCAAGTGGTGGGCCTGGTGGAGCCGGCGGCAGCTCCGTCAACCAAAGCGTAGGGATCACCATTCAAAGCGGTGCCAGTGTTTCTGTCACAAACCGCTCGGGCGGCGACAGTGCTGGTGCCATTGGCGTGTTGTCTCAAAGCACCGGAGGCGTCGGAGGCGACGGAGGTAGCGGTACCTTCGGCTCAGGCGGAACTGGAGGCACTGGAGGTGTTTCAGGCCTCGCCACCGGTAGCAATGCCGGCAGCATCAGCGTGTCCAACAGCGGCAAGGCTGGCGGAGCTGGCATCCTGGTTCAATCCGTTGGCGGCCAGGGAGGCAAGGCAGGATCAGGTGGTGTGATTGTCACCTTTGGAGGCCTTGGTGGCACGGGCGGCGCTGCTGGCAATGTTCAGGCCAGCAACACCGGATCAATCGCGACGGTTGGGGCCAATATGCCTGGCATCAACGCCCAAAGCGTTGGTGGTGGTGGTGGTGCCGTACCTGCACAAATTTCCTTTGTCAGTCTTGGTGCTGCGCAAGGTGGGGCTGGCGGAGCCGGTGGCTCAGCCGAAGCCTCGATGTCGGCTGGCTCAATCACCACCAGTGGGAACAACTCTCAAGGCATCATCGTTCAATCCATCGGTGGCGGTGGTGGCGCGATCGGCACCAGCGCTGCTGCCATCAACCTCGGTGCCTCCTCTGAAGCAGGGGCTGGCGGCAATGCAGGCAATGCAACCGTCAATTTCACGGGTGGAACCATCACCACTGGCACCAGCGGGGACGCAATCCTGTCCTCAGGCATCCTGGTGCAAAGCATCGGTGGTGGCGGCGGTAGCGCAGGCACAAGCTATGGACTGATCAGTTTTGGAGCCAAAGGTGGACCAGGAGGCAATGCTGGAGTGGCGACTGCCAACCTGAGTGGCGGCTCAATCAACACATTCCAGGATTACGCGCCTGGTGTGATTGTTCAGTCCATTGGTGGCGGTGGCGGTAACGGTGGTGATGCCAGTTCCGCAGGACCTATCTCCGTCTCCGTTGGTGGAGATGGTGCGTCTGGAGGCGTGGGTGGTACAGCTGTCGTTAATTCACCCTCAGGAGCAGCTCCTGTCACGATCAAAACCGCTGGCTTCAGCGCGCCTGGCATTCTTGTGCAGTCCGTTGGTGGTGGTGGTGGCAACGGCGGCAGCTCAAGCAGCGGAGCGATCGGTGTAGGCATCAGCGTGGGTGTCGCCATTGGCGGCAAAGGCGGTTCAGGTGCCGTTGGAGGCACTGTGAGCGTTGGCGAAAGCGGCAATCCATTCAATGCCAATATCACTACAACTGGTGACTACGCCGCTGGTATTAGTGCAACCAGCATCGGCGGTGGTGGCGGCTCTGGCGGTAGCGCCAAGTCTGTCTCCGGTAGCGGCGGACTGAGTGTTTCCGTCGGTGTTGGAGGTGAAGGTGGCACTGGAGCGAATGCTGGAACTGTCAACCTCAATATGGGTGGCACGATCAGCACCGAAGGCTTTCAATCCCCAGGAATCAACGTGGCCAGCATCGGCGGCGGTGGTGGATCTGGAGGATCCAGCCTCAGCATGGCAGCGGGTACTGCATCAATTGCACCATCCATTGGCGGCAGCGGTAGTGGCGGAGGAGAAGGCAACACAGCGTCCGCAACATTTAGTGGCACGATCACCACGAAAGGCCTGTATTCGCCAGGCGTCAGCATTACCAGCATTGGCGGTGGTGGTGGTGCCGGAGGGAGCTCACTTTCGGCAACCGCATCACTCACTATTAGCGCCAGCGTTGCCTTAGGAGGGCAAGGAGCCAGTGGCGGGTCAGCCGGAACTGCTACTGGAAATATCAGTGGTGACATCTCTACCCACCAAAGTTTCTCGCCGGGCATCATCATCCAATCGATTGGAGGAGGAGGTGGTGCGGGCGGCAGCGCAATCTCTGGCGCAGTGAGTGCCAATCCGATTGGTAGTGCATCAGCAGCTGTGGGAGTTGGCGGCAGCGGCGGGGGTGCGGGAGATGGCCGTTCCGTCAACTTGACTTACGGCAGCGGATCGATCAAAACAGGCCTGGATAATTCCACGAACACGCCCGTTGATTTCTCGCCTGGAATCCTGGCGCAATCGATTGGAGGTGGCGGTGGTGCCGGTGGCTCTTCAACCACAGCCAGCGCCGCTGTGGGTGGTGCAGCAGGGGTGAGCGCCAACTTTGCGATTGGCGGCTCCGGTGGACGAGGTGGAAGCGCTGGGAGTGTGACTGTTGTCGCCAATCTTTCCGGCGACGATGTGATTGAAACGAAGGGCAAATTATCTCAAGGTATTTTCGCCCAATCCGTGGGTGGTGGCGGCGGCCAAGGCGGCTCCACCATCAATGCTCAACTTTCAGGAGGTGGATCGGCAGGCGTCAACATGGGTGGCTCCGTTGGCGCCATTGGAGGTGGCGGTGGTAACTCCGGATCCGTTTCAGTAACAACCACTGGCGGACAAATATCGACTTATCAAATTCAATCTGCCGGCATTTTTGCCCAATCTGTCGGTGGCGGCGGTGGCTCTGGCGGTGGAGCTCTCACCATTCAGGCTGGCGGTGGTGGAGCGGCTGGGGTGAATGCCGCAGCAACCATTGGTGGTGAAGGCGGTGAAGGTGGAAGTGCAGGAGCAGTGACAGTCACTTCTGGCAGTTCAATCATTACTAGAGAATTTCTCTCCTATGGCATTTTTGCCCAGTCCGTCGGTGGTGGCGGTGGCAGTGGTGGTAATGCAGTCACGGGTCAGGTAGCCCTAGGTGGCACTGCTGGGGTGAATGCAGGCGCCACGCTTGGCGGCAAAGGCAGTGGAGGAGGCAGCGGCAAGGACGTCACCGTCACCTCAACCGGCGACTTCATCCAAACGCTGGGTTCAAGCTATGCGTCAGCGATCTTTGCCCAGTCGCTTGGCGGAGGTGGCGGCACTGGTGGTTCATCCATGAACATCCAGGCCGCCGGAGGTGGCACTGCTGGAGTCAATGCTTCCGCAGTTCTTGGCGGCAGCGGCGGTCGAGGTGGCAGCGGTGGGAATGTAAAAGTAACCAACAGCTCAACATTGAGCACCCAAGGCGAAAATTCACCAGCCATCTTTGCTCAATCCGTTGGTGGTAGTGGAGGCAATGGCGGTAATGCGATCTCAGGGACGCTCGGATTTGGTGGAACTGCTTCAGTCTCAGCAGGAGCAACCATTGGTGGGGAAGCTGGATCTGGAGCTTCTGCAGGCAACGTCACCATCGTCAACACGGGTGCCTCAATCACCACAACCGAAGACAGTTCAGCTGGCATTTTTGCCCAATCCATTGGCGGCAGCGGCGGCAATGGCGGCAGTGCAATCAGCGCCACTCTGAACGGTTCCGGTACAGCTTCTGTCGGCCTTAGCGCAACAATCGGCGGCAAAGCAGGAAGCGGTGGAACCTCTGGCGACGTCAGCATTACCAACAGTGCAACGATCGAGACCGGATCGATCAACATCGAAACCCAAGAATTAACCGGCAACTATGGCTATGGCATCTATGCCCAATCGGTGGGTGGTGGTGGTGGTGCTGGTGGAAGCTCTCTGACTGCGGCTGTCTCAGGAGGAGGGAAAGCAGCAGTCACTGCAGGCGTCAATATTGGTGGGGCAGGCGGCTCAGGAAACAGCGCTGGATCGGTCTATGTCAAAAACACTGGTGTAAAAATCACCACACGAGGTGATTTTGCCACTGGAATTCTTGCTCAATCCATTGGCGGTGGTGGTGGAGCTGGTGGAACTTCTCTGAGCTTGAGTGGTGCTGCAGGCAGCAATGCAGTCAGTGCAGGTGTGAACCTCGGCGGCAGTGGAGGAACTGGAGGCACAGCAAGTGATGTCACAGTGATCAACGCGGCTGCGATTACGACTGGCACCAATCTTCTCGATCAGCTTTATGGCAACAATTCCTATGGCATTTACGCCCAATCTGTTGGCGGTGGCGGTGGAGCTGGTGGAGAAGCAATCACTGGACAAGTCAGTCTTTCCAAAGGTGTAAGTGCCAATGTTGGCGTCAGCCTCGGAGGATCTGGGGGTTCAGGCAACACTGGCGGCAATGTGTCGGTCAGCAACACCGGGAACATCCAAACGATTGGCAATAACAGTGCTGCCATTTATGCCCAATCTCTTGGCGGTGGTGGCGGATCCGGCGGTCGTGTGATCAACGCTCAGCTAGCCGGTTCCACTGGCGGGCCTTCCGTCAATGCCGGCGCCAGTGTTGGCGGTAGTGGAGGCACGGGCGGCAACTCTGGAAATGTCACGATCACCAACAGCGGAACCATCACAACCGGGACGCTGTTCGACGGTGAAATTTATGGCGACTTTGCCTACGGATTGTTTGCCCAATCGGTTGGTGGCGGTGGTGGTGCCGGAGGTAGCACCATCAACGGACAACTTGGAGCGAGCGCAAAAACATCTGTCAGTGCTGGAGTCAGCATTGGCGGAAGCGGCGCAGCTGGTGGTTCAGCAGGCAATGTCATCGTTACGAATACTGCGAGCTCGATTCGCACCTATGGGGATCATGCCAGTGGCATCGTCGCCCAATCCATTGGCGGTGGCGGTGGAAGCGGTGGCAGCACACTGAACATTCAGGCCACAGGCAGCACCGGAAAATCCGTCAGTGTCGGAGGGAGTGTCAGCCTCGGTGGCGAGGGTGGAGCCGGGAGCAGTGGTGGCAATGTCACGGTGACTTCAAGCGGAGACATCACCACGGGTGTCGTTGATGGGAATTCTGTGATCAGTGGTGATTTTGCCTATGGATTGCTGGCCCAATCCGTTGGCGGTGGTGGTGGTACGGGTGGTTCCACTAGCAATTATTCAGCCACAGTTTCTAAATCAGGAAGCCCCATTACTCTGGGCGCAAACATTGCTGGTTCAGGCGGCGAAGGTGGTCGTTCGGGCAATGTCATCGTCAATATTTCTGGAAACATCACCACTGTTGGCGCGTTGGCGCCAGGTGTTTTGGCGCAATCGGTGGGTGGAGGTGGTGGTGCTGGAGGCAGCTCCGAATCGCTTTCAGCCAACGCTTCACTCAAGGGTGACAAGACCATTCAAGGCAGCGCCAGCGTTGGCCTTGGTGGCAAAGGTGGTAGTGGCGGAGTGTCTGGGAATGTCACCGTCAATCCCGACACAACTGGAAGGAGCCTGACTATTTCCACCAGAGGGCATCTGTCCAAAGGCTTTGTTGCACAGTCAATCGGTGGGGGTGGTGGTACAGGTGGTGGTGCCAGTAGTACCAGCTACAACAAAAGCAAATCGAAGTATTCGTTTGGAGCAGCCGCTAACGCCTCAGGAGAAGGTGGAACTGGTGGCAATTCAGGCATCGTGACGGTTGGCAGCAGTGCATCGAACCCTCTGAGGCTGACAATCACAACCAAAGGTGATAGTGCAGAAGGCTTCCTCGCACAATCGGTCGGTGGTGGTGGTGGCACTGGCGGCGGCGCAAGCACCAACAATCAAGGTGGCGCCGTCAATGCCGCTTTCGCCATGGGAGCGAAAGGCGGTGCCGGTGGTAACGCCAACAATGTGATTGTTAATACCATCTCTACGATTACAACAAGCGGTTCAAATTCTCGCGGTTTTATCGCCCAATCCATTGGTGGTGGTGGTGGCACCGGTGGCAGCACAGTTTCTCAATCTGAATCAAGCGCACCAGATAGCAAAGATTCCAAATCCTCAACCTTCAGCCTTGGCGCATCAGCGGCAACAGGAGGAAGTGGAGGCGCTGGCGGTAGTGCTGGTGATGTTGATGTTTCCTTTGGCGGCTCGGTCACCACAAGTGGTGCGGCTGCTGATGGTATCTACGTGCAGTCCGTCGGCGGCGGTGGTGGTATTGGTGGCTCCACAATCAGCAGTGCTTCCGCATCAGGCGGTAATAAGTTTTCTGGCTCCCTTTCTGTCGCACTAGGCGGAAATGGTGGGGCAGGAGGAAGTGGAGGTGATGTCAGCTTCACGGCAATTTCGCCGATCACAATCATCACGAAGGGAGATTCATCAACAGGCATGACGCTGCAAAGCCTCGGTGGAGGCGGCGGCAATGCTGGCGAAGTCAAGTCAGATACAACGACGACATCAGCGGCCAATTCCTCATTCAACTTTGGTGCCTCAGCATCAGTTGGTGGGCAAGGTGGCAGCGGGGGAAGTGGTGGCGACGTCAACCTCGGTAGTGCCACAGACATTGCTGATCTCACGATTCAAACCAGCGGCGACAATGCCACCGCACTGTTTATTCAATCCCTCGGTGGAGGCGGTGGCGTTGGGTCCAATACCAATGCTGGTTCCTCTGGAGGCAACCTCTCCGTGTCGTTTGGCATGGGTGGATCCGGGGGCAACGGTGGTAATGCCGGCGATGTTTCCCTTTATGCCAACGGCACCTTCCAGACGACAGGACACTCATCGCATGGTGTGCTGATCCAAGCCATTGGTGGCGGTGGTGGACAAGGCGGCTCCGTCACCTCCAATGCCTCAGCGGATGCAACCGAAGCGAATTCGAAGTTTGCCCTTGGCGCTTCAGTCGGTGTAGCTGGCAAAGGTGGTGCCGGAGGATCGACCGGGGACGTCAGCGGCTCGATCGCAGGCTCGATCGTGACCCAAGGCGATAACTCCTATGGCTTCTTTGCCCAATCGGTTGGTGGCGGTGGTGGTGCCGGAGGCTCCGTCACAAACTCGTCGAAAGCCTCAGGCAATGTGAAATTTGCAGCCTCGGCCACCTTTGGCATGGGCGGTAAGGGTGGTTCCGGTGGATCTGGCCGCAACGTCTCCTTCCAAGTCCCCAACACCCTCACCATCTCCACCGGCAACGTCTCCCTTAACAGCGGCACCGGTTCCCACGGTCTCCTCCTCCAATCCATCGGTGGTGGTGGTGGACAAGGTGGCTCCATCATCGGCAGCAATGTCGCTACATCGGCCTCCAACGCCTCCTTCTCCTTTGGTGGTTCCGGTGCCGCTGGTGGTGCTGGTGGTGCTGGCGGCTCCGGTGGGTCCGTCACCCTTGGCTCCTCCTCGCAAATCGCTGATCTCGTCGTTCAGACCCGCGGTGATAACGCCAATGCCGTCTTCCTCCAGTCCATTGGTGGTGGTGGTGGTACCGGTGGGTCCGTCAACAACGCCGCATCAGGTGGCAACCTCTCCGCCACATTCGCCATGGGTGGTTCCGGTGGTTCCGGTGGTTCCGCAAGTGCCGTCAACTTCTACGGCAAAGGCACATACATCACCACAGGTACCTCCTCCTACGGCGTTCTCCTCCAGTCCATCGGCGGTGGTGGTGGACAAGGTGGTTCCGTCACCTCCAATGCCTCATCGGATGCCAAGTCCGCCAACTCCAACTTCTCCTTTGGTGCTACCGCTGGTGTCGGTGCCGATGGTGGCGGTGGTGGCCAAGCCGGTGCCGTAACAGGTTCCATCGCTGGTGCCATCACCACCGTTGGTGATGGATCCATCGGCTTCTTTGCCCAATCCGTTGGTGGTGGTGGTGGTGCCGGTGGCTCCGTCACCAATTCAGCCTCCTCCTCTGGCAACGTCAAAGTTGCAGCCTCCGCCACCTTTGGCATGGGCGGTCAGGGCGGACGTGGTGGCTCAGGTCGCAACGTCTCCTTCCAAGTCCCAGACACCCTCACCATCTCCACCGGCAACGTCTCGCTTAACAGCGGCACCGGTTCCCACGGTCTCCTCCTCCAATCCATCGGTGGTGGTGGTGGTACCGGTGGTTCGATCATCGGCAGCAATGTCGCTACATCGGCCTCCAACGCCTCCTTCTCCTTTGGTGGTTCCGGTGCCGCTGGTGGTGCTGGTGGTGCTGGCGGCTCCGGTGGGTCCGTCACCCTTGGCTCCTCCTCGCAAATCGCTGATCTCGTTGTTCAGACCCGCGGTGATAACGCCAATGCCATCTTCCTCCAGTCCATTGGTGGTGGTGGTGGTGCCGGTGGGTCCGTCAACAACGCCGCATCAGGTGGCAACCTCTCCGCCACATTCGCCATGGGTGGTTCCGGTGGCTCCGGTGGTTCCGCAAGTGCCGTCAACTTCTACGGCAAAGGCACATACATCACCACAGGCACCTCCTCCTACGGCGTTCTCCTCCAGTCCATTGGTGGTGGTGGTGGACAAGGTGGTTCCGTCACCTCCAATGCCTCATCGGATGCCAAGTCCGCCAACTCCAACTTCTCCTTTGGTGCTACCGCTGGTGTCGGTGCCGATGGTGGCGGTGGTGGCCAAGCCGGTGCCGTAACAGGTTCCATCGCTGGTGCCATCACCACCGTTGGTGATGGATCCATCGGCTTCTTTGCCCAATCCGTTGGTGGTGGTGGTGGTGCCGGTGGCTCCGTCACCAATTCAGCCTCCTCCTCTGGCAACGTCAAAGTTGCAGCCTCCGCCACCTTTGGCATGGGCGGTAAGGGCGGACGTGGTGGCTCAGGTCAGGCCGTCTCCTTCCAAGTCCCCAACACCCTCACCGTCTCCACGACAGGTACCGGTGCTCAAGGCATCCTTCTCCAGTCCATTGGTGGTGGTGGTGGACAAGGTGGTTCCATCATCGGCAGCAATGTCGCTACATCGGCCTCCAACGCCTCCTTCTCCTTTGGTGGTTCCGGTGCCGCTGGTGGTGCTGGTGGTGCCGGTGGCTCCGGTGGGTCCGTCACCCTCGGCTCCGCTCGACAAATCGCTGATCTCGTCGTTCAGACCCGCGGTGATAACGCCAATGCCGTCTTCCTCCAGTCCATCGGTGGCGGTGGTGGTGCCGGTGGTTCCGTCAACAACGCCGCATCAGGTGGCAACCTCTCCGCCACATTCGCCATGGGTGGTTCCGGTGGTTCCGGTGGTTCCGCAAGTGCCGTCAACTTCTACGGCAAAGGCACATACATCACCACAGGTACCTCCTCCTACGGCGTTCTCCTCCAGTCCATTGGTGGTGGTGGTGGACAAGGTGGTTCCGTCACCTCCAATGCCTCATCGGATGCCAAGTCCGCCAACTCCAACTTCTCCTTTGGTGCTACCGCTGGTGTTGGTGCCGATGGTGGCGGTGGTGGCCAAGCCGGTGCCGTAACAGGTTCCATCGCTGGTGCCATCACCACCGTTGGTGATGGATCCATCGGCTTCTTTGCCCAATCCGTTGGTGGTGGTGGTGGTGCCGGTGGCTCCGTCACCAATTCAGCCTCCTCCTCTGGCAACGTCAAAGTTGCAGCCTCCGCCACCTTTGGCATGGGCGGTAAGGGCGGACGTGGTGGCTCAGGTCAGGCCGTCTCCTTCCAAGTCCCCAACACCCTCACCATCTCTACCGGCAACGTCTCCCTTAACAGCGGCACCGGTTCCCACGGTCTCCTCCTCCAATCCATCGGTGGTGGTGGTGGTACCGGTGGTTCGATCATCGGCAGCAATGTCGCTACATCGGCCTCCAACGCCTCCTTCTCCTTTGGTGGTTCCGGTGCCGCTGGTGGTGCTGGTGGTGCCGGTGGCTCCGGTGGGTCCGTCACCCTCGGCTCCGCTCGACAAATCGCTGATCTCGTCGTTCAGACCCGCGGTGATAACGCCAATGCCGTCTTCCTCCAGTCCATCGGTGGCGGTGGTGGTGCCGGTGGTTCCGTCAACAACGCCGCATCAGGTGGCAACCTCTCCGCCACATTCGCCATGGGTGGTTCCGGTGGCTCCGGTGGTTCCGCAAGTGCCGTCAACTTCTACGGCAAAGGCACATACATCACCACAGGTACCTCCTCCTACGGCGTTCTCCTCCAGTCCATTGGTGGTGGTGGTGGACAAGGTGGTTCCGTCACCTCCAATGCCTCATCGGATGCCAAGTCCGCCAACTCCAACTTCTCCTTTGGTGCTACCGCTGGCGTCGGTGCCGATGGTGGCGGTGGTGGCCAAGCCGGTGCCGTAACAGGTTCCATCGCTGGTGCCATCACCACCGTTGGTGATGGATCCATCGGCTTCTTTGCCCAATCCGTTGGTGGTGGTGGTGGTGCCGGTGGCTCCGTCACCAATTCAGCCTCCTCCTCCGGCAACGTCAAAGTTGCAGCCTCCGCCACCTTTGGCATGGGCGGTAAGGGCGGACGTGGTGGCTCAGGTCAGGCCGTCTCCTTCCAAGTCCCCAACACCCTCACCATCTCTACCGGCAACGTCTCCCTTAACAGCGGCACCGGTTCCCACGGTCTCCTCCTCCAATCCATCGGTGGTGGTGGTGGTACCGGTGGTTCGATCATCGGCAGCAATGTCGCTACATCGGCCTCCAACGCCTCCTTCTCCTTTGGTGGTTCCGGTGCCGCTGGTGGTGCTGGTGGTGCTGGCGGCTCCGGTGGGTCCGTCACCCTCGGCTCCGCTCGACAAATCGCTGATCTCGTCGTTCAGACCCGCGGTGATAACGCCAATGCCGTCTTCCTCCAGTCCATCGGTGGCGGTGGTGGTGCCGGTGGGTCCGTCAACAACGCCGCATCAGGTGGCAACCTCTCCGCCACATTCGCCATGGGTGGTTCCGGTGGTTCCGGTGGTTCCGCAAGTGCCGTCAACTTCTACGGCAAAGGCACATACATCACCACAGGTACCTCCTCCTACGGCGTTCTCCTCCAGTCCATCGGCGGTGGTGGTGGACAAGGTGGTTCCGTCACCTCCAATGCCTCATCGGATGCCAAGTCCGCCAACTCCAACTTCTCCTTTGGTGCTACCGCTGGTGTCGGTGCCGATGGTGGCGGTGGTGGCCAAGCCGGTGCCGTAACAGGTTCCATCGCTGGTGCCATCACCACCGTTGGTGATGGATCCATCGGCTTCTTTGCCCAATCCGTTGGTGGTGGTGGTGGTGCCGGTGGCTCCGTCACCAATTCAGCCTCCTCCTCCGGCAACGTCAAAGTTGCAGCCTCCGCCACCTTTGGCATGGGCGGTAAGGGCGGACGTGGTGGCTCAGGTCAGGCCGTCTCCTTCCAAGTCCCCAACACCCTCACCATCTCCACCGGCAACGTCTCCCTTAACAGCGGCACCGGTTCCCACGGTCTCCTCCTCCAATCCATCGGTGGTGGTGGTGGTACCGGTGGTTCGATCATCGGCAGCAATGTCGCTACATCGGCCTCCAACGCCTCCTTCTCCTTTGGTGGTTCCGGTGCCGCTGGTGGTGCTGGTGGTGCTGGCGGCTCCGGTGGGTCCGTCACCCTTGGCTCCTCCTCGCAAATCGCTGATCTCGTCGTTCAGACCCGCGGTGATAACGCCAATGCCGTCTTCCTCCAGTCCATCGGTGGCGGTGGTGGTGCCGGTGGTTCCGTCAACAACGCCGCATCAGGTGGCAACCTCTCCGCCACATTCGCCATGGGTGGTTCCGGTGGTTCCGGTGGTTCCGCAAGTGCCGTCAACTTCTACGGCAAAGGCACATACATCACCACAGGTACCTCCTCCTACGGCGTTCTCCTCCAGTCCATTGGTGGTGGTGGTGGACAAGGTGGTTCCGTCACCTCCAATGCCTCATCGGATGCCAAGTCCGCCAACTCCAACTTCTCCTTTGGTGCTACCGCTGGTGTTGGTGCCGATGGTGGCGGTGGTGGCCAAGCCGGTGCCGTAACAGGTTCCATCGCTGGTGCCATCACCACCGTTGGTGATGGATCCATCGGCTTCTTTGCCCAATCCGTTGGTGGTGGTGGTGGTGCCGGTGGCTCCGTCACCAATTCAGCCTCCTCCTCTGGCAACGTCAAAGTTGCAGCCTCCGCCACCTTTGGCATGGGCGGTAAGGGCGGACGTGGTGGCTCAGGTCAGGCCGTCTCCTTCCAAGTCCCCAACACCCTCACCATCTCTACCGGCAACGTCTCCCTTAACAGCGGCACCGGTTCCCACGGTCTCCTCCTCCAATCCATCGGTGGTGGTGGTGGTACCGGTGGTTCGATCATCGGCAGCAATGTCGCTACATCGGCCTCCAACGCCTCCTTCTCCTTTGGTGGTTCCGGTGCCGCTGGTGGTGCTGGTGGTGCCGGTGGCTCCGGTGGGTCCGTCACCCTCGGCTCCGCTCGACAAATCGCTGATCTCGTCGTTCAGACCCGCGGTGATAACGCCAATGCCGTCTTCCTCCAGTCCATTGGTGGTGGTGGTGGTACCGGTGGTTCCGTCAACAACGCCGCATCAGGTGGCAACCTCTCCGCCACATTCGCCATGGGTGGTTCCGGTGGTTCCGGTGGTTCCGCAAGTGCCGTCAACTTCTACGGCAAAGGCACATACATCACCACAGGTACCTCCTCCTACGGCGTTCTCCTCCAGTCCATTGGTGGTGGTGGTGGACAAGGTGGTTCCGTCACCTCCAATGCCTCATCGGATGCCAAGTCCGCCAACTCCAACTTCTCCTTTGGTGCTACCGCTGGTGTTGGTGCCGATGGTGGCGGTGGTGGCCAAGCCGGTGCCGTAACAGGTTCCATCGCTGGTGCCATCACCACCGTTGGTGATGGATCCATCGGCTTCTTTGCCCAATCCGTTGGTGGTGGTGGTGGTGCCGGTGGCTCCGTCACCAATTCAGCCTCCTCCTCTGGCAACGTCAAAGTTGCAGCCTCCGCCACCTTTGGCATGGGCGGTAAGGGCGGACGTGGTGGCTCAGGTCAGGCCGTCTCCTTCCAAGTCCCCAACACCCTCACCATCTCTACCGGCAACGTCTCCCTTAACAGCGGCACCGGTTCCCACGGTCTCCTCCTCCAATCCATCGGTGGTGGTGGTGGTACCGGTGGTTCGATCATCGGCAGCAATGTCGCTACATCGGCCTCCAACGCCTCCTTCTCCTTTGGTGGTTCCGGTGCCGCTGGTGGTGCTGGTGGTGCCGGTGGCTCCGGTGGGTCCGTCACCCTCGGCTCCGCTCGACAAATCGCTGATCTCGTCGTTCAGACCCGCGGTGATAACGCCAATGCCGTCTTCCTCCAGTCCATCGGTGGCGGTGGTGGTGCCGGTGGTTCCGTCAACAACGCCGCATCAGGTGGCAACCTCTCCGCCACATTCGCCATGGGTGGTTCCGGTGGTGATGGTGGTGCGGGGGGCATCGTCTCGGCCTATCTGAAGGGCACATACATCACCCAGGGCGACGTCTCCTACGGCGTTCTCCTCCAGTCCATCGGTGGTGGTGGTGGACAAGGTGGTTCCGTCACCTCCAATGCTTCCGCTGATGCAACCTCAGCCAATTCCACTTTTGCGTTAGGCGCATCCGCTCCTATTGGTGGAGATGGTGGTGGTGGCTCATGGGGGCAAACAGTCCGAGGCAGTCTCTCTGGTGGGATTCAGACCTCCGGCGAAAACTCGATCGGCTTCTTTGCCCAATCCGTCGGTGGTGGTGGTGGTGTTGGCGGCTCCGTCACCAATTCAGCCTCCGCTTCCGGCAGTTCAAAACTTGAGGCTTCCACCTCCGTCGCCATGGGTGGTGCCGGTGGCACCGGAGGCTCCGGAGGCCAGGTGAATATCTCGGTACCGAGCAAACTGACGGTGATCACCGGCAACACCACGACTGGTGAAGGAGCAGGTGCTCATGGTCTCCTCCTCCAATCCATTGGTGGTGGTGGTGGTCAGAGCGGCTCGGTGTTGAGCAGTAATGTCGCGACCACTTCATCAAACTCCTCCTTCTCACTGGGTGCCTCAGCGGCACTCACGCGTCAGGGCGGTAATGGTGGTAGCGCCTCCTCAGTGACCCTCGGCTCTGCCGGACAGCTGGCCGATCTGACTGTTCAGACTGGTGGTCACGGGGCCCATGCCGTCTTCCTCCAGTCCGTTGGTGGTGGTGGTGGTGCCGCAGGTTCCATCAACAACTCTGCCTCCAGTGGCAATGTGTCGGCTTCAATGGGCATGGGTGGTGCAGGTGGAACCGGCGGCCGCGCTGGAGATGTTGACCTCTACGCCAACGGCAGCATCACCACAGCAGGGGAGAATGCATACGGCGTCCTGCTCCAGTCCATTGGAGGTGGGGGCGGTCAAGGCGGTTCGATCACCGCCAATGCATCCCCTTCTGCAACAGACGCCAACTCCAACTTCTCCTTTGGTGCAGACGGCACCAAAGCCGGGGATGGCGGCGCTGGCGGGCAAGCAGGTGAAGTCACCGCTCGCCTCTCTGGAAACATCGTCACCACAGGTACCCAGTCCACAGGTGTCTTCCTCCAGTCCGTTGGTGGTGGTGGTGGCGCCGGTGGCTCGATCACCAACACCGCGACCAATAGCGGCAACGCCACTTACTCCGCTTCCGCAACCTTTGCGATGGGCGGCAAAGGCGGTGGCGGATCCACAGCAGGCGACGTGTCTCTCACAACCAATCGCGCGAAAACCCTGCGCGTCTCCACCACTGGGGAGTCAGCCAAAGGCATCCTGCTCCAGTCCATCGGTGGAGGTGGTGGCCAGGGTGGTTCCATCCATAACAAAGCCGCGAACAGCACCACCAAGGCCACGCTTGGTGGATTAGCAGCCGGTGTCTCCGGCGGTGGCGGTGGCGGTGGTAACAGCGGCTCCGTCAGCCTGAACGCCGATGACCTCATCATCACTACCACTGGTAACAACGCCATCGCTCTGATGGCTCAGTCCATCGGCGGTGGCGGCGGTAGCGCTGGCAGCAACGTCAATAACGTTCAAGGTGGTGACGTCAGCGTCAACGTTGGCATCGGTGCCAGCGGTGGTGATGGCGGCAATAGCGGTGCTGTGTCGATCAACATCCAAGACGGCACCATCCTCACGTCTGGCGATAACGCCACTGCCCTTTACATCCAATCCGTGGGCGGTGGCGGTGGTAGCTCCAGCAGCTTTGTTGGCGGCACCTCCTCCTCCAAGATCTCCCTCAACGGAACCATCGGCGGCTCCGGTGGTTCCGGCGGCAACAGCGGCAGCGTCTCCATTACGAACGCCGCCGATATTCAAACCACAGGCGCCAACGCCATTGCCATCTACGCCCAGTCCGTCGGTGGTGGTGGTGGTGAAGCCTCCCTCGCCACGCCTTCATCCGCAGAAGGCAACACCATCAGCGGCACCCTCCAGGTCGGTGGCACCGCCGGTGGCGGCGGCAGTGCCGGCAATGTCTCCGTCACGAACAAAGGCATCGTCATCACCAAGGGGAGCCAATCCCATGGTGTCTTCTCCCAATCGGTTGGCGGCGGTGGCGGTCGTATCAGCATCGCCACCCCAAGCGCCAGCGCAGGCACTGATGCCTCTATCAGCTTTGGTGGTTCCGGCGGCGACGGTGGTAATGCCAGCAACGTCTCCGTCACTAACTCCGGGGTCATCGATGTCAGCGGCAATGCTGCCTACGGCATCTATGCCCAGTCTGTCGGTGGTGGTGGTGGCTCCCTCTCCAGCACTGCTGCCATGAGTGCATCTCTCGGCGGATCCGGCGGCTCCGGCGGTAACTCCGGCAACATCACCATCACCAACAACGCTGGTGCTGACATCGTCACCCGTGGTGACAACGGTATCGGTGTCTTTGCCCTCGCCATCGGCGGTGGTGGTGGCGACATCGGCAGCAGCCAAGACTCCCTCAGCCTCGGTGCATCCGGTGGTATAGGCGGCAGTGCGGGCAACGTCACACTCACCAATGCCGGCAATATCACCACCTATGGCACCGGCTCCTATGGCGTCGTCGCGAAATCCATCGGTGGCGGAGGCGGACGCGCCACCGCCAACATCAATCAAGGCACCCTCAGCCTCGGCGGCTCTGGCGGTTCAGGTGGTGGCTCAGGCAAAGTCACCCTGCGCAACAGCGGCAACATCCTCACCTTTGGCAGCTCGTCGATCCCCGTCTATCTCCACAGCGTCGCTGGTGGTGGTGGTGATGTCCAATCTGGCTTTGGCAACGCCACCCTCGGCAGCAATGGCGCCACCGGTCGCTCTGGGAAAACCGAACTCTTCAACACCGGCACCCTCCAATCCAACTCGGAGTTCTCCCCCGCGATCCTCTATCAGGCCATCGGTGGTGGTGGTGGTTCCGCGGACAGCGCTAAGGGCACCGTCCAAATCGGTTCAAGCAATGCCGCTGGGCTCCAATCCGCCCAGGCCATGGGCTTACGCAACGAAGGCAGCCTCATCACCCTCGCCCGCTATTCCCCCGCGATCTTCGCCCAGTCCATCGGTGGTGGGGGTGGTCGCATCGCCCAGACCTCTGGTGGCTCGGTCACCATCGGCAGCATTGATGCCGCAGCCTCTGCCGACCTCTCTGGCGGGGACATCAGGATCAATAACTTAGGAAAAGTCCTCTCAACCAAAGGCGATTACAGCCAGGCACTTTCGGCTCAATCCATCGGTGGTGGTGGTGGTTGGGTCGGACCCGTCGAAGGGAATCTGATCCTCGGCGCTCAAACCAGTGCTGCGCCCATGGATGGCGGTGACATTACAGTGACGAGCCGCTCTGTGATCACCACCACCGGCAACACCTCACCAGGCATCAGCCTCCAGTCCATCGGTGGTGGTGGTGCCTACACAGGGCAAGTTGACGGTTCCGCTCAGTTCGGCAGCAGCAGCAGCTCCGGTAGGCAAAACGCAGGCAAGGTCTCCCTAACCAACTCCGGCTCTGTTCAAACCAGCGGCAACTTCAGCCCTCTGATCAACGTTCAATCCATCGGCGGCGGTGGCGGCCGTGCTGGCGACATCGGCACCACTCTCAACCTCGGTGCGGTCAACCTCATCGGCGCATCCGCCAATGGTGGTGCTGTCACCGTGCGCAACAGCGCAAAACTGCTGATCAGCAAAGGGCTCAGCTCACCCGCTCTCCTTGCCCAATCCATCGGTGGTGGTGGTGGTGCCAGCGCTGAAGTCACAGGCAACGTGACGATGGGTGCCAGCGGCACCGGCAGCGCCAACGCTGGTGCTGTGAACGTCACCAGCTCCAGCCTCATCCAGACCACCGGTAACAATTCCATCGGTCTGCTTGCCCAATCCATTGGTGGTGGCGGTGGTGTGGCTGGTCTCTCCGTCGGTGATGCCGTCATCCTCGGCGGCTCCCTCGTGGGCAACGCCTCCGGTGGCACTGTCAACGTCACAAACACCGGTGACATCACCACCACCGGTATTAACGCAGCTGCACTCCTCGCCCAATCCATCGGTGGTGGTGGTGGTGCAGCCGCCAAGTCCCTTGGCACCCTCAGCAGACTCGGTGCCAGCGCTGGCAACATCGCCAATGCTGAAAACGTCACCGTCACCAACAGGGGCATCCTCCAAACCGCAGGCAATGGCTCCCCAGCCCTGATGGTTCAATCCATCGCCGGCGGCGGCGGATACATCGCTGAAACCAATGCCCTTGCCCGCTACAGCGTCACTCTCGCGGGGAGCAACCTCACCTCCGCCAACGCAGGTGACGTCAAGCTCACAAACACCGGTCGATCTCTTGTCACCGTGGGTGCCTACAGTCCCGCCCTCGTCGCCCAATCCATCGGTGGTGGCGGTGGTTGGTCATTGCTGCGCAGCACACCCAATGCCCAGCTCGGTAGTGAAGCTGGCACCAGCCTCAAAGGCGGCAATGTCACGCTGACAAGCACCAGCACGATCGGTACAGCAGCAAACTTCTCCACCGCTGCTGTGATTCAGTCCGTCGGCGGCGGCGGTGGAGTCACCGGCAATGCCCTCGGCAATGTCACCCTTGGCGCCTCCAAGGTGAGAGGCAACCTCAGCGCTGGTTCCGTCAACGCCAAACTCACTGGCAACGCCATCACTGAAGGGCAAAACTCAGCTGCACTGGTGGTTCAGTCGGTCGCAGGTGGTGGTGGATTTGGTGCGGAAGTCAAAGGAAATGCCGTTCTCGGCATGACGAGCACAGCCACCAGTACTGCCAACGCAGGTTCAGTGACCTTCTCAGGTTCTGGAGAACTGGTGGTGACCAAAGGCATCGATGCACCGGCGATTGTTCTTCAATCCATCGGTGGTGGTGGTGGTTGGATCGGCAATGTGGGTGGCAATGCCACACTGGGGGGGACTCAGATTGGAAGCGCAAACGCAGGCTCCATCCGGGCAACTATCAACTACAAATCCATTCAGACCATCGGAGAAAACTCCACCGGCATTCTGGCTCAAGCCATTGCTGGTGGTGGTGGATTTACCGGATCCACAAAAGGTAGCGTTCTGAATCTGGGTGGAACAATCTCAGGCAATAGCACAAGCAACGCAGGCGATGTGACGCTGACGAATAACGCCACAATCATCACTTCAGCTGGAACTGATAACATTTCAGGGATCAATTCAGCAGCCATCATTGCCCAGGCCGTCGGCGGTGGTGGCGGTGCGTCCGCCACAAGCAAGGGAGACTCCATCCGCTTGGGCGGTATTTCCACAGCCACAGAGCCGGGAAGCTTGCCAACAATCACAACAGGCAATGTGGAGGTCACCAATAAGGGAATCCTCAGCACAAGCTCAGTGGGCTCAGCGGGTCTGATTGCCCAGTCCATTGCTGGCGGTGGTGGCTATGTGTCACAAACCGGTGATTACGAAGAATACGCAGTCTCTTTTGGCAGCACTGGAGCGATCAATGCCAAAGCCGGAAACGTCAATGTCAATAACACTGGCGCTCAAATTGCAACATCAGCCAACTTCTCCCCCGCACTTGTGGCGCAATCCATTGGCGGTGGTGGTGGATTCTCACTGCTAACTGCAAGCGGGAATGGAACAACACAACTTGGAAGCATTAACAATTCAGGCACCGCCAGCTCTGGCGATGTGAAGATCACCGCTCGCTCCATTCTCTACACCCAAGGAGACTATTCATCAGCACTGACAGCTCAGTCGATTGGTGGTGGCGGTGGTTACACAGGAAGCGCCCTCGGAGATGCCAACTTCGGAGCAAAGAAAGTAAGTGGCAATCTCAGCTCTGGAAATGTGGTGGCCAACCTCACAGGAAATGTCGTCACGGAAGGCACGAACTCTTCCGGGATGGTGATTCAATCGATCGCCGGAGGTGGCGGCTTTGGAGCTGAAGTCATCGGAAACGCCACACTTGGGATGACAAGCTCAGGGCCGGGAACTGCCAACGCCGGTTCGATCACCTTTACTGGATCTGGCAAAGCAGTAGCCACGGAAGGGAATGACTCACCGGCACTCGTGATGCAAACCATCGGTGGTGGTGGAGGCTGGATTGGCAATGTGGGAGGAAATACAACACTGGGCGCCACACAAATCGGCAGTAGCAATGCCGGGTCAATCGAGGCCAATGTCAACTACACAGCCATCCAAACCAAAGGAGAAAACTCAACAGGAATCTTGGCGCAAGCGATTGCCGGGGGAGGAGGATTCACCGGCACGCAGACTGGCAATATTGCGACGATGGGCGGCACGATTGCAAGCAACAGCACAAGCATTGCCGGTGATGTCGAAGTAACCAACAAGGCAACGATTGCAACATTTGGAGTCAACTCTGCAGCGATCATTGCTCAATCCATTGGTGGTGGTGGCGGCTCCTCAGCCACCAGCGCCAGCAGTTCATTACGGATGGGCTCGATTTCCACTGCAGTGGCATCGAAAGACATCCCAGTCATCACAACAGGCAATGTCACCGTCACCAACACAAGCAATCTCAGCACAACAAAGGTCGGGTCAGCGGGCCTGTTCGCACAGTCCCTAGCTGGCGGCGGTGGATACATGGCTCAAACAGGCAGTGACAAAAAATACAAAATTACGTTTGGCAGCACTGGGGAGATCAACGCAACCGCAGGTGCCGTCACAGTCAATAACTCTTCGAAGGCAATTACTACAAAAGGGAATTATTCACCTGCTTTAGTCGCGCAATCGATTGGAGGAGGCGGCGGCTATGGCTTGCTGAATGCAAGTGGTTTGGGAGGAACTCGGATCGGGGCCATAAATAACAACAGCGGCAACGCCAACTCCGGCAACGTCACTGTTGAAAATAAGGCAATCCTCTGGACCACCGGTGAATTCTCCGCAGCCCTAACGGCCCAAACAATCGGAGGCGGTGGCGGTGTGATTAGCTCCGCCGCTGGAGATCTTGCTCTTGGCACGAAAAACCATCTCGCCGCTGCCGCATCAGGTGACATCAAGGTCACCAACACCAATCTTGTTCAGACCGATGGCAACTATTCGAGTGGCATCATTATTCAGTCGATTGGAGCCGGAGGCGGGTACATTGCTGGGTCCTCTGGCGGAAAAGCGACCCTTGGAGCAGTCAATGGCCTTAGCGATACGTTAGGTACATCGGGCAGCATCACTCTCTCTTCAACAGGACAGTCGATTCAAACTTCAGGGATTGGTTCAACAGCAATCCTGGCTCAATCCATTGGCGGCGGTGGTGGATTCATTGGCTCCTCCAAAGATGGGGTGACATTCGGAGGCACGAGTCTGAAGAACATCAACGCTGGCAATGTCAACGTCACCAATACCAGCCTGCTCAGCACAACAGGCGGTGCATCAGCTGCCCTTGTTGTTCAGAGTATTGGTGGTGGCGGTGGTGTCGTCAGCCTCACCAGCAATGAGACAATTCAGCTGGGGGGCGACAATATAGTTGACTCCAAAGCAGGCAATATCAATATCAAAAATAGTGGGAACATCGTTACCACAGGGATTACATCGCCTCTGATCATGGCGCAGTCCATCGGTGGTGGCGGTGGCTACACCACCCTAAACAATGAACTCGCGAAGGCTGACAATACACAAACTCTGCAGATGGGTGATAACGGCTCTCTTCGTGCACATAGCGGAGCGATCACCCTCAACAATTCGGGCAATCTCTCGTCCAAAGGCATCTCGTCCTCTGCGATGGTCGTGCAGTCGATTGGTGCTGGTGGCGGCAACGTGCGCCGGCTTGACCAAAAGGAGCTCGCATCCAATCTTCAATTGGGATCGAGTGCAACCGGCAATGGCTCAGGAGGAGATATCACGGTAAGCAACACCGGCAGCTTTATCACAACCGAAGGAGATTATGCCCGAGCCATGCTGATCCAATCCATCGGTGGTGGTGGCGGTTGGCTGGCAGGGAGCACAGCAGAAGATACAACTGTCCAACTCGGCTCCCTCTCACCCTATGGAACCGTCAAAGGCGGAAACATTGACGTCATCAACAGGGCCAACATCACCACTACCGGATTGAGTGCTGGTGCTATTACCGTTCAATCCATTGGAGGCGGAGGAGGCCTTCTGGGCAATAAAGCCGGCACGGTACAAATGGGTCTTAACAAAGGCTCTGGTTTCAGTGATTCAGGATCGGTCGATGTAACCAACTCTGGATCGATTAGCACCAAAGGCATCGATGCACCGGCCCTCTTACTTCAATCAATTGCTGGAGGAGGAGGTCGTGCCGACCAGTATTACGGCAATGTTCAACTGGGCCTCACAGGACGTGGAAATAAACTCTCAGCATCCAGCGGGCTCGTCAAACTGATTAATACTGGCAAGTCTATTTACACAGAAGGCAATAGCTCGCCGGGCATCGCAGCTCAGTCGATTGGTGGTGGTGGCGGCTTCATCGGAGAAAACAGATTCACAGAAACACCACCCAACTCATGGAAAGGACACATGGGCACTGGCAGCCAAAAATGGAACAAAAAAGGTTCTGTTGTTGCCGACGTGTTTGGAGACACCGATGATGCCGGAAATGTCGAGGTTACGAACCAAGCCTCCATCACCACGAAAGGAAAGATCTCTCCTGCCTTAGTCGCCCAATCCATTGGCGGCGGTGGAGGGTATGCCGGCAGCATGAATGCCGCAACCATTTCACTAGGCGCCAATGGATATGTTTCCAGCAATTCTGGCGATGTTGTAGTCAACAACAGTGGAGATATCAGCACCACCGGGCAAGCCTCCGGAGGCATCCTTGCCCAATCCATCGCCGGGGGCGGTGGCTTCATGAGTGCAAGAACAATCGACGAAATGTACATGGGTTCGCTTTACACAGCCAACTCCACGAGCGGGAACGTCACCGTCACAAACTCCGGAAACATCAGCACAACAGGCCGAGGCTCCATTGCATTGCTTGCACAAAGCGTGGGTGGTGGAGGGGGCGTTAACGCCTTCTCTCAATTAGATAAGAGTTTGCTCTCCAGTACGGAAGGGAGTTATCGCCTCTTCCTTTCTGGCCACAAAGCATTTAATTCAGGTTCAGAAAACATCACGGTTAAAAACACCGGTGAGTTCATTACAACCACAGGAAGAGGTGCTCCAGGCCTACTGATTCAAAGTGTTGGCGGTGGAGGCGGCTGGACAGACCTCCAATCTGCCAACAACAGCAACCTACGCCTCGGCAGCCAAGGGGGATCGATTGGCTTTGGTGGCGACATTGATGTCAACAACACAGCCAATATCTCGACTACAGGAAATTATTCGCAAGCCATCCGAGTGCAAACCGTTGGTGGCGGTGGTGGTGCGGTGAGCGCGAAAGCCAACTCTGTGCGGATGGGTGCCAAGGATATGGCCGGCAACAGCAGTGGCGGTGACATCACCTTCCGCAATAGCGGCAACATCTCCACAACAGGTGATGGCTCCACAGGCATCAACATCATGAGCCTGGGCGGGGGAGGCGGAACCATCTTCGGGACGTCAACCGACCTTGCGAAGATGGGAATTAACGCACCAGACCTCACCATTGACGCCAGTGGTGGTGACATCACTGTTGAGAATACCGGTAGCTTTATTACCACCACAGGTGAAGCGGCAACTGCCCTAACCGCTGTCAGCGGGGGTGGCGGCGGCGGCTTCATCGCTGAGATCGGCGGCGATCTCTTGGCTGGCGCAAACACCAAAGGCAACACATCAGCAGGTGACGTGTCCGTCACCAACACAGCCTTACTGAAGACGCTTGGTGACGGTTCGATTGGCCTTGCAGCTGTCAGCCATGGAGGAGGACAGGCCCTAACAGGACCTGTAACCAAAGGGGAGCAACTGATATCAGTGGGCAACATCGGCGGCTCTGATGGATCGGGTGGTGCAGTCACCGTGAATAACACCGGGATCATCACGACCACGGGAGATGCCGCACCGGCGATGCTTGTGCAATCGGCCGGTGGCGGTGGCGTCTACGCACCAGTGGCATCGGATCCAGAATTCTTCTGGCTTGGCAACGCCAGTACGAATACCGAAGCGAATGCTAATTCTGGCCAGACAATCACCATTAACACGAACGGCAATATCACCACCGAGGGCATAGGTTCACAAGCATTAATTGCCCAATCCATTGGCGGTGGTGGCGGCTTCTTAGGAGACATCACACCGAACAAAGGCGGACAGAGTGCTGCTCTTCTTGGAAGCCAAGGTCCGCAAGGGTTCGTGAAAAAAGAGACAGCTAGCTCATGGAACGAAGACTGGAAAGACATCATCGACAACAAAGTCGCGGGCGACAGCAACTACTTCCGCATCCTTGACAATCTCGACCATGTCGACGCAATGATCGTCAAGAACAAAACAGTTGGCATAGGCGGCGGAGGCAATGCCAACGCTGTCAACATCACGATCAATGCCGAACAATATTACACACAAGGAGATAATTCTTCCGTTGTTCTTGCACAAAGCATTGGCGATGGTGGCGGATGGCTACTACTCGATCAAGGCAACAATTACTCCTTCCTCGGAGCAATCCAATCTAACGGCGGCAAAGGCGGCGCCATTACCGTGAATAGCAATGCCAACCTATTTAGCTTGGGCATCAATTCGCCAGCCCTAGTGGCCCAATCGATTGGTGGTGGTGGCGGCGCCACAGGCGACTCTCAGAGATTTGCGAGAGTCGGCACCCTAAAAGGACGGGGTGACAACAGTGCAGGAGATGTATCGATTACGCAAACCGGAAACATCAGCACCAAGGGCATTTATTCCAGCGGCCTGCTGGCCCAATCCATTGGCGGTGGTGGTGGCCTCGTTGGCATCGTTTCAGGCGCAGTCAGCGTTGGATCCATACAATCTCTGGCCTCCCAGACATCCACCGCAGGAAAGGTTGATGTCACCACTCAAGGAACGATTCAGACGACAGGGAACAATTCGCCGGCATTAGTGGCGCAATCCATCGGTGGCGGCGGTGGCTGGATCGCCCAGGCGGCCGGCCAGGTTGACCTGGGTTCGTACAGAACCCTTGAAAGCAACAACCAAAGCAATGCCGTTGATGTCACCACCAACGGCTCGATTCAGACCTTCGGCAGCAACAGCACAGGAATTCTTGCCCAATCCATCGGTGGTGGCGGTGGATTTATCGGTATCAATACAGCCGTCGATTATCGAATGGTGCTTGGCGCCACTTATTCCGATGGATCCAACGACTCCTCTAATGTTTCTATCAACAACAAAGGTAAAATAACCACAACTGGCAACAACTCAGCCGCCCTCATCGCCCAAAGTATCGGTGGTGGCGGTGGCTCTGGCGCTATCAATTGGAAGCTAACAGATGATCGCGACGGATATGATTCGACCCCCGCTTTCCTACTAGGGGCGGTCGACACAACATTAGGCAGTTCAGGCGATATCACAGTCAAAAATCAATCCAATCTGACAACCACGGGACTGGGATCCCCTGCACTGCTGCTTCAAAGCATTGGTGGGGGCGGCGGCGCCATCCAGGCTTTAAATGATGCCTATACCGGAAACATCCAATTCGGGCACGAGTCTCAATCTGTTAACGCCACATCCAAACTGTCTGCGGGATCGATCAACTTCACCACCACAAATAGCAGCCTCATTTCAACATCTGGGGCACGGTCAGCGGCAGCCATCCTGCAGTCGATCGGAGGCGGCGGAGGTTGGGCGCTCGTCAATTCCAGAACATCTGCAATTCTGGGCCTTGAATCTGACGTCTCCAAATATTTTAGTGGCACAGCAACGGGTGGTCCGATCACCGCCAATGTCAGTGGCATCCTGCAAACCACCGGTGATAACAGCCCTGCTTTTGTCGTTCAGACCATCGGTGGTGGCGGCGGGTTTGCCGGCAATGCAACAACCAATGGCTTGTTAGGGGCTTACATCAATGCTGCCTCCGTCGGCATCACCGGCTCAAGCAATCTGCCAATGCCGATCGCCTGTCGCTTCGGGTCTTGCGAAATTCAACCGGTTGAGCAAGCAGTGCTGGCTGATATTGAAGGTGACCTGATCACGAAAGGTTCCACATCCCCGGTCATGCTTGTCCAGGCCATCGGTGGTGGTGGTGGCCGTCTTGGCACTGTTGGCGGTAACGCCACCCTGGGCCTCTCCAGCCTTGGTGTCAGCAATGGAGATGGCGGTGCCATCCGCGTGGTGAGCAACGCCGGTGCCTCTCTCACCTCCATCGGCAACGATTCCGCTGCTCTGGTGATTCAATCCATCGGTGGTGGTGGTGGCTCAGTCAATTCCATCGGCGGAAACGCCACTCTCGGCGGCTCTGGAACCGGTAGCTTCAAGGCCGGTGCCATCACCCTCAACGGACCCTTCACTGCGCTCACCAAGGGCATTAACAGCCCCGGTGTGGTGATGCAATCCATCGGTGGTGGTGGTGGCCTCGCTGGTGATGTGGATGGAGATCAAATCAATTTCGGCACCGTGAGCACGGGCAACACCTCAGCCAGTGATGTCACTGCTATTAGCCAGCGCTGGACTATCTCAACGGAGAAACGCAACTCACCGGGCCTCATCCTCCAGTCCATCGGCGGCGGCGGCGGCGTTGCCTATACCTCCAAATCCTCCGTCAGCCTTGGTGGCGATGTCGTAGGCCAAACCAGCTCTGGATCGATCAGCCTCACCTCCAAGAGCAACTCACGGATCCAAACCACAGGTGTTTCCTCCCCAGCGGTCATCGCCCAAACCATTGGCGGTGGCGGCGGTTACGTCGGTGGCGACGGCAGTGGTAATTCAGCTGCTGTGGAACTGGGCGGCAGTGGCCAAATGGTCGGCAATAGCGGCTCGATTGATCTTTACTTCAGCAGTGCCAGCAACCTGGTCACCACCGGCGTGCAATCGCAAGGGGTGATTGCCCAATCCATCGGTGGCGGCGGCGGTTTCACCTCCCAAAGCGGAGACACTATGCGCCTCGGCATGGATGGCGGTCTCGCCAATGCTTCCGATGTCCTCATCACCCAACAAGGCACGATCATCACCACCGGCAAAAACTCAGAAGGCATCGTCGCCCAGTCCATTGGCGGCGGCGGCGGTAGCGCTGGAGGCAGCAGCACCAGCCTTGTGATGGGAGCCACCAATGCCAGCGGTAATGCCGGCAACGTCAGCATCAACAACACCGGTGGAACCATTCAGACCACAGGCGATTACAGCATCGGTGTGGTCGCCCAATCCGTTGGCGCCGGTGGTGGTCGGATCGGCAGTGCCAGCGGCTCTCTCACCCTTGGTGCGAACGGAGCCAGCGGCAATGCTGGCAATGTCACCCTCAACAACACGGGTGGAACGATTGCAACCAGCGGCAATTACGCACCCTCTTACCTGATGCAATCCGTCGGTGGCGGCGGCGGCATGGTCGGCCTTGGTGACAGCAACGGCAGCGGTACCGTCATCCTCGGCGGTGGCAGCAACGGCACCGCTGGATCCGGCGGCACCCTCACCCTCGTAGAAGGCGGCGGCATTCTCCAAGCCACTGGGCAGTTCTCACCTGGCGTGATCCACCAATCCATCGGTGGCGGTGGTGGCTGGATCGGCAGCGTTCCCGCTGGCACCGTTCAGCTTGGTGGCCTCACCACCGGCACCTCCACCGGTGCTGACCTCGAACTCATCCTCCCCTTCCAAGTCATCACCACTGGTACCAACAGCCCTGGTGCCGTTCTCCAATCGATCGGCGGTGGTGGTGGCATCGTTGCCGATGTGGGCGGGAATGTGGTGGTAGGCGGCACGCAACAGGCCGGTGTTGATGCATCAGCCGGTTCGCTCAAATACACCCAACTCAGCCGCAGCATTCAGACAGCTAGTAACGACAGCCCAGGCGTCGTGCTCCAATCCATCGGTGGTGGTGGTGGTCTCCTCGGTGCCGTTGATGGCAGCGTCAGCACCGGAAGCAGCTCCTCTCTTCGCTCCGACATCCGCGGCGGAAGCATCACAGCCATCAGCGGCGCACCCATCACCACCAACGGCATCAGCTCCCCGGGCTTCACGATCCAGTCCATCGGTGGCGGCGGCGCCTTAATCGGCAGTGCTCCCACCTCCGTCAGCGTGGGTGGCAGTGGTTTTGGCGACAGCCGCTCGGGCGCCATCAACTTCACCAACTCCGGAAACATCATCACCACCGGTCTCAACTCCACCGGTGTGATCCTCCAGTCCATTGCTGGTGGCGGTCTCTACACCACCTCAGCTGGCGGCAACGCCATCAGCCTGGGTGGCTCGGTGATCGGCAACAACAACAGTGCAGCCATCACCTTCTCCACTAGCGGAGCAATTGCAACCTCAGGTAGTAATTCGGCAGCAATCGTCGCCCAATCCATCGCCGGTGGTGGTGGTGCCGTCTTTGGTCTCGAAAAAGCCACCGCCACCAGCATCAACCTTGGCGGCACGAAGGCCACAGACAACCAAGCCAATGCACTGAATCTGACAATCACTGGAGACCTCACCACCACTGGCAATCTCTCTCCTGCTCTGCTGGCCCAATCCATCGGTGGTGGTGGTGGTTATGCACCTCTCCCCTCTGCAACAGCAAGCGCCGGTGCCGTCAGCAGTCTCAACCTTGATGCCGGAAAAGTTGACCTCACCCTGAACGCTGATGTGGTGACGACGGGCTTCGGTAGCGATGGCGTGCTGCTGCAATCCATCGGTGCTGGCGGTGGTGTCACGGGCTCCACCTCAAGCTCCCTCACCATGGGCGCATCGACACTCGCCAACGGCGACGCTGCTGATGTCACCATCAACAGCACCGGCACGATCACCACAGCCGGGGCTCAGTCCATCGGCATCTCGGCTCAATCCATTGGTGGCGGCGGTGGACGGGCCGGCAGTGCCGCTGGCAGCGTCACGCTCGGTGCCAATGGCGCCATCGGTGATGGTGGCAAGGTCAGCCTTGATCTCGCAACGAACGGAGGCAATGGTTCGATCCAAACCTTTGGAGACCAATCACCCGCCTTTGTGCTCCAGTCGCTCGGTGGCGGCGGCGGCCTGGTCTTCCCCAGCACCGACACGAGCAGCGGCGATCTTCTCCTCGGTGGTGGAACAGAAGGCAGCGAAGGTTCAGGCGGTGTGATCAGCTTCACGGCCGGCAGCCGTAGCCGCGTGGTCACCACTGGTCAAGGTTCCAGCGGCCTCTCCTACCAATCCATTGGTGGTGGTGGCGGCTATACCGGCAGCACCAGTGCCAATGCCCAACTGGGCGGCCGATACCTCGGCACATCCTCCGCTGCTGCTCTCAGTCTCAGCAGTCAGATCAATGCCGCCACCAATGGCACCGATGCAGCTGCCTTGATGCTCCAATCCATTGGCGGCGGTGGCGGCCGCGTTGGCGACGTTGGTGGCAACGCCAACCTCGGCGGTACATCCGGCCTCCTCGGAACTCCGGAAGGCACAGGTGGTGCCCTCAATCTCACCATCGATTCCAACCTCACCAGCGCTGGTGATCGCGGCGCCGGTGCCATCGTTCAAACCATCGGCGGTGGTGGTGGTGTCGCTGGCGCCATCGGCGGCAATGCCACCCTTGGTGGACAGGGCCTTGGCAATCGCAGCGCAGGAGCGCTGACGCTCACAATCAACAACAAGGTGGGCTCCGCTGGTAGCAATGCAGCCGGCCTGATCGCCCAGACCATCGGCGGCGGCGGCGGCAGCGTCGACACCGTGGCAGGCAACCTCAGCCTCGGCCGCACCTCTGCGGTCGCCAACACCGGCAACACATCCGCCGCTGCCATCGAGCTCACGATCAACTCCGGGGCACAGCTGTTCAGCACTGGTAATACCAGCCCGGCACTGATGGCTCAGACCATTGGTGGTGGCGGTGGTTTTGCCGCATCCACCACCGGGACCGTGCAGCTCGGCAGCGGCGGCAGCGGCACTCTCAATGCCAATGCAAGCGCAAGCGGCATCACGTGGAGCAATGCAGCCGGAGGCGTCGTGACGGAAAACACAGCAACGGGCGTCACAGCTACCGAAGTGCCTGGAATCTCAACCAGCGGCAATTTCTCTCCTGCCGTTGTGCTCCAATCCATCGGCGGTGGTGGTGGCTACACCACCGGAGGCAGCAGCGTCAGCTTCTCCGCTGCTGACCATGGCGGCAGCTCCACAACCGCAGGTGACATCACAGTCACCAATAGTGGTGTGATCACAACCAGCGGTGACAACAGCTTTGGCATGCTGATCCAATCCATCGGTGGTGGTGGTGGTGTCGGCGGCTCCTCCTCGGGAGTGGTCAGTCTCAACAACACCAATAAAGACTCCGGCTCTGGCAACATCTGGCTCACCAACACCGGCACCATCCGCACTAGCGGCAAAGGCTCCCATGCTGTCGTGGCTCAGAGTCTTGCCGGTGGTGGTGGCTTCGTCTTTGGAGGCGTCAACAAGGCCAGTTCCCATAAAGCCCTGAGCACCCCAAGTGGGACCTCCGGCAACCTCACCTACAACAACTCAGGCACGATCAGCGCCACCGGCGAAAACGCAGTGGCCCTGCTCTTCCAAACAGCCACAGGCGGTGCCTACCTCTACCAAAACCCTGATGGCACGGTGAGCAACATCACTGAAGGCAGCACCGATACGGTGCAGTACACCGATGAGTTCACGTATGACGAACGTCAATACGTCGGTGCCCGTGCCGGTGAAGTGAAAGTGATCAACACCGGTGTGATCATCTCCAGCGGTGAAGGTGGCATTGGCATCACCAAGAGCACCAGCGCCATCAGCGGCAACTTGAACGTTGTCAATGAAGCCGGTGCTGTGATTCAAGGTGGCACTGGCAGCGATGCGGCCGCCATCGTGCTGCCCACAAACACCGTTGAACGCGTCACCAATTACGGCACCATCATTGGTGGCAGTAATGGCAGTGGTGAAGCCATCCGAGGACCAGGTGGTCCGGATGAAATCAACAACTACGGCGAGATCTCTGGAGACATCATCATTCCAGGGCTCACCAAGAACATCTACAACGCCCCAGATGCACGCCTTGAGTCCAACCTCGTGCAAGCCAACGGCAATGTCACCCTCTATCAGCGCGGCGTCATTAACCCCGGTGGTGAGTACCGCATCGGCGATCTCAAGGTCTACGCCAACTTCGAAACCACCAACACCTCCCTCTATGAGGCAGACCTCGTTCTCCGCTCCGGCAAGACTGACAACCTCACCACCCACTACCGCGCTGATCTCAACGGCACTATTGAGCTACTCGCCAACCAGGTGGGTGAGGCCATGCCTGGATCCTTCGTCTCAGAAGGCATCGTCAATGCCCAAGAAGGCGTCACCATCGGTGATCTCAAGCTGATCGCACCCAAGTCAGCGGTTGCCTCCTTTGACTTCGAGCTCACGAACAACAACACCGATCTCGCCTTCCACTACGACGTTGACTACGCACCAGGCGGACTGGATCCCAACTCCACCGCCGTTGGCAAGGCCGTCAACACCATCCAAGCCGCTGGCAGCACGGCAGACTTCAACGCCATTGCTGCGCTGATCTTTGCCCAAGAGACCAAAGGGGAGCTCAACAAGCTCTACCGTCAGCTCTCCGGCGCCACCTCCGCAGCCTTCCCACAAGTGGCACTCGCCACTGGCCAAGCCTTCCAGCAAGAAGTCAACACCAGCCTTGATTCCGCTGTGCTCTCCCAGCTGCAGCGCTGCATCCTCAACGTCCAAACGCTCCAGCCTGGTGACACCTATACGGGTGATCCCAACGACTGCGGTAAGTGGCGCACCTGGGTGGAAGCCGGTGGTTCCGATGCCGCAACACCTGGCAGCGGTAGCTCTGCGCAAGCCGGCTACAACACCACCGCCTTCAACACCTCCGTCGGTGCTGACACCCTCGTGGGTGACAACACCCTGATCGGAATCGCTGGACGCTTTGACAATCTCTGGACCACGACCGATGAACCCACCACCTTCGGGAAAACCGAGGGCTGGAGTGGCATGCTCTACGCCAAGCAGCGCCTGTCCTCCTCCACCTGGCTCACTGGTTCCTTCTCCGCTGGTGGTTTCTCAACAGACACCACCCGTCAGGTCAACATCAAGGGCTACCCCTCCACCGAGGAAGGCTCCTCCAGCAGCACCGCCATCGGCGGCAGCCTCCGCCTCAGCCATCGGATCAGCACCGGCAACCAGGGCAGCCTCACCCCAAGCCTCGGCCTCAGCTGGCTGCAGCTCAATCAGGCCAGCTACTCCGAAACCACCACCTCCAAAAACCGCGCCTATGTCCAGCCTGGTAATCCCCTGATCAAAACCGCCGATCCAGGCAAAGCCAGCTACTCCCTCAAGTACGACGCCGCCACCTACAACTCCGTTCCACTCGAGCTCGCCCTCGCCTTCAAGCAACCCTTTAAGACCGGTAGCACCACCTTCATCCCCCGCCTCAGCCTCGGCTATGCCTGGGATCTCGGTGATACCAACCGGGCCCTCACCGCCAGCTTCCGATCGGCTCCAAAGGGCTCCTTCACGGTGGATGGAACTCCAGCACCGACCTCCTGGCTCAACGTTGGGCTCGGCTTGGATGTTGCACTCAACAACCGCTTCTCGCTCTACTTCAATGGCCTCGGTCAGCTTTCACCAGGAAGCACCCAATCCATCAACTACAACGGTGGCTTTAGGTGGAGTTTCTGAGTCTGAGGCATAGCGAAGACATCACTATCACTCCACGCCTCAGCAGCAATAATCAGCGGGAATAACAAGTTCATGCATTTTTTGCATGAACTCAAATGACGCAATTGATACTTCGAGAGAAGATCTCAAGAAAGACTGGACGGATCAAAAACCGAACACAAGACTGGGGGTCATATGAATACAGCCTGATTAAATACTGAAAATTCCATGAGAACTAGAAAGACTCACCAAAATGCATAAAACCTTGAAATCAACTGCTCTCTATTTAGCACTAATTTCATCACCGTTACTTGGCCAACAAAAAGGTCAAGCCCAAGAAATCAACCCAGGAAGCAACAACCTTGGCTACTTCGTAACCGGAGTCAATACTGGAAGCAGAACAAGGCTTGATCTGTACAAAATGAATACTGGTGGTGTAGCAACAAACGTCTACGAAGATATATTCCCGGACAGCAATCTAGGAACATTTAGCGCCTCCGACTATACAGTTAATACCAAAACAGGAAAGATATACTTCCTTGAGGCACCAAGCGGCTCCGCCACTAGACGAGTCAGAATATGGGATATTGAAACAGAAAAATTTGAGGGTTTTACAGACATCCAAGGCCTTCCATCAAGCGGAAGTCCTTTATTCATCGAATACCCAACTAACCTCAATAACCTCGTCAAAAAAACTTGCGTCAGCAATTCAGATTCATGCGAAAACAACGACACAACAAAAGTCACCCTTGGAGCCGATGGAAACAGCTCAATCGCAGTCATTGACGACGAAGGCTTGTCAGTAGGAGGGAAAAGCATTGTACGTCGCAAGCTCAATGCGGCCGGGGAAGAAGAGCTCCACATTGGCGAGAACTCCCTGGTGACCGTTGAATCCAATGGCGTGCAAAAGCTCTACGCCACCGATGCGAATGGCAAGAAGATTCCCATCAACATCACCGAAGGCAGCGACCTTCAGATCAATGGTGTGAGTGTTCAGGGTCAGCTCGACAAGCACACCACTGACATCAACAAAAACAGCAAAGCGATCGACAGCCTTGAGGATGACGTCAATGCTCTCGGGTCTGGCGTTGCTGGCGCTGCAGCCCTCTCCGCCGCTCTATCAGCACTTCCCACCGTCTCTGACGATGCTCCCTTCTCCTGCGGCGTCGGCACTGGTGGATACAGCAGCCGCTACGCCATGGGTGTGGGCTGCGCAGCAAGGCTGAATGAGCGTCTATCTTTCAATGCCGGCGGCTCTGTTCTGTTCGGCGGGGCCAGCAATTACGGCAGTGGAAGCCTCGACACCGTTGCCGGCAGAGCTGGGTTCGTGTTCAAGCTTGGCCAGCTTGCTCCTTCGGGCACAGGTGATAGAAACGCACAGCTGCAATCAAAACTCAAGCAAGTGGAAAACCACAATGCCGAAATGGCGTACCAACTGGAGAGTCTTCAGCAACGCCTGAATCAACTCGAAGCCTTGGCGACTGGACTACAGCAACAAAAAGCTGTTGCCACAACTCTGGTTCCCTGAAGAACAGCAGCCCCTGATTACCAGGCCCTATAAACCAAACGACCCAACAGCTCCCGAATCGCACGGGAGCTGTCATTGAGGGCCTGTGGACTCGGAAACCACTGCGTTGGATCACGCCAAAGAGGGCCGGCCCAAGCAGCGCGGGTGTGAAAGTCAACCGGGAAAGGCACCACGGCAAGGCCCTGACGCTCAAACAAACGTTGCGCCCGGCGCATGTGGAAAGCACTCGTCACCAGCAACACTCTGGGATTGCGCCCATTGCTTTGATGCAGCAACTGACTGATCGCGACGGCTTCTTCCGCGGTGTTAACGACTGGGGGGGTACTGGCCATGGCAGTCGCTGGAATGCCCAATTGCTCTGCTTCCTGGAGATACAATTGCCCCTCAGGCGGCTGCCCCGGTCGATAAGGACTGGCACCACCGGTGAACAGCAAAAGCGGCGCCTTACCCGCCCGGTACAAATCCAACCCTGCCAGGAAGCGATCGGGGTCATTCCATTCGCTCACGCGCGCCGGACCAGGGGCGGGATGACGTCCACCACTCAAAACAACAATTGCATCGGCAGCCTGAGCCTGTGATGCAGTTGAGCGGATCAAAGGAGATTCGAGATAACACCATAAAAGCTGGCTGACAATACCAAGTGAAAAAAACCAAAGAAAAGAAATTGAAATAAAAAAGGGATAGCGCTTTTGCTTAAAGAGACCAAAAAGGTTGAGTAGGAGGCTGAACCCAAGCGGAAGAAAGCAGAGGGGAAGAACCTTGGAGAGAATATAAAGCATTAGGAAAAACAAAAAAGAAAAACAGACCTTAAGAAAAAGACTGCAAATATTTGATTAAAGCCAAGCAGTGAAAAGCAGGCTAGTAAGCAGACGAATCAAGGGGAATTAGGTGTCCACTCAGGGACAAGTTCAGATAGAATTTGAAGAGATTTAGAAACGTCATAATCCGAAAGAGAAGAATAGAGGGAGTCCAGCTTTTGCCATAAAAGTTGAGGAGAAATAGACCGTTCTTTTGCTCTAAAAATTAATGGGTGGCAAGTTGGCTCGGATTTAGCATCAATAAGCAACTCTTCATAAAGCTTTTCACCGGGTCTTATGCCAGTACAGATAATCTCAATGTCCCCATTAGGATTTCTTGAATCACGCAATGTAAGGCCACTGAGTTTAATCATTTGTTCTGCCAAGTCCTTAATTCGAACGGGTTGACCCATATCTAATAGAAAGACATCACCTCCTTGAGCCATTGGAGGCGTTTGAAGCACCAGCTGGGCAGCCTCAGGTATCGTCATGAAATATCTTATAATCTCTGGGTGAGTTAATGTAATAGGACCCCCCGATGCAATCTGGCGACGAAATAAAGGAACAACCGAGCCTGAAGAACCCAATACATTGCCAAAGCGAACCATGGCGAAAATAGTTTGTTGTTTTAAAGGGGTGGATTGAGAAAAGGCTTCTTCTGATGAAGCTTGAACAATTAATTCAGCCAAACGTTTAGAAGCACCCATCACATTAGTAGGGCGAACAGCCTTGTCAGTAGAAATCAGAACAACTTGGCGAACACCAAGAGAAGAACAAGCCAAACATATAGCTCTCGTGGAAAAAACATTATTAAAAATACCAGAGATAGGGTTTACTTGAACAAGGGGAACATGTTTGTACGCAGCTGCATGAAAAACAATATCGACGTTGTTTTGAGAGAATATGGATTTCAAAAAGTTAATATCACAAACGTTTCCAAGAACTGGAATGAGGGTGGTACCAGACGATAGGAGAGGCCTAAGTTCTGAATCGATTGTATAAAGGGATGATTCACTTCGTTCAATCAAGATAAGCTTACTTGGATTATAAAGAAGGATCTGTCTACAAAGTTCAGAACCAATAGAACCACCAGCGCCAGTAACACAGAGTACAGAACCTGTAATAAATGGACCTAAAAGATTAGGATCAGGAGCAACGGAATCTCTTCCAAGTAGATCTTCAATTGCAAGAGGACGGAGAGAATCAATACGAGCTCTCCCAGAGGTTAGATCGTCTACTGAGGGGATTTGAAGAACTGGAATAGACTGAAGTTGGAGGTGATCGACTAATGACCTGCGGCGACTACGCGTGAGTGAAGGTATCGCCAAAAGAACTTGATCTATTTCGTCGACTAGATCCGGAAGAATCTGAGGAGGCTTGATAGGAATACCATTAATAGAGCGATTCCAAAGATGGGGATCATCATCAAGAAAGACAGTAATTTGGTGATTACCGGCTAGACGGAGGGCTGCAGCTAATTGAGCGCCAGCTTCACCAGCACCATAGATAGCAACTCTTAATTGCCTGGAATAACGGATAGAACACAAGCTGAGCAACACATCTCGCATAGCGAAGCGAATTGCTCCTGTGAAACCGGTGAGAAGCAGCCACAAAAGGAGCCAGCTACTTCGAGGAGGCATGGGAAGGCGAAGAAGTACACCTAGTCCGACAAGTAGAAGAACAAGAAGACTATTGCGCCCAGCTAAACGATAGAAGGCTGAACTACCAACGTACCTGGTCAAACCTTTGTATTGACCCGAAAGCGCATATAAGGGAATACCTACTAAAACTGAGGCAGGTAGCAACCAAGTTGCAACTGGGGTAAAACCAGGATGCAAGGGATGAGCCAAACGCAACCAAGCACTTAACCAAACACTAGCTGGTAAAAGTATGGAATCTATACCTATTAAAAGGAAACGTCGTTGTAAAGGACCAAGGTCAATAAGAGAGCGAATAATATAGCGACCAAGACTGGGAAAAAACATTAGGAGGAGTGAACAGGCGGAAAAGGGTAAGCAGAGGTACGATCCAAGAAAAAAGCTAAGAAGATTTCAAGTAAAGCCAGAAGAATGACAAGATGAAAAAAACCAAAGAAGAAGGGTACAGAAAGTATAAGTGTAGCGGAGATATATAAGGTAGCTACAAGCGAATGAGACCAACCAGCCTGATTAAGACGTTGGTATAGATGCAGTCGATGTGCCTGGAAAATAGAATGACCTGCTAAAAAACGCCTAAATAAGCAGGAGAGCGAATCTGCTAGAAGAGGTGTAAGTATGAGAAGGAAAGCTATGGACTCTAAAAGGCCGGTGGAGTTCAAAACATAGGAAGCGAAAAGGGCACCTAGAAATGTACTGCCAGTATCACCCATGAAAACCTTCGCCGGACTCCAATTCCAAATCAAAAAACCAAAAAGAGAACCGACTAAACACCAACTAGTCCAGGGAAGATGGAAATATAGGTTAGCTGTAGCGAAAGCAACAAACATACAGCCAGCCACAAGACCATCAAGGCCATCCATGAAATTTACAAAATTAATAATTGTCGTACATGAAACCAACAATAGCAATAAAAATAAGATCGAATATATGTCATCGAACAAGTAGTCGAAGGGACTATATTTTAATATTGCAACGGAAGTCAAAAATTGAACAATATATCGAAGCGGAGAAGGCAAGTTGATTAAATCATCAATAAAACCTACAGCAGCAAGAGGTAAAAGTAAAGAAATAATAGCAAAAGTAGGAGATGTACCAGTGTGATTTGCAAAAAATAATGACAAAATCACAGGTGGAATGACAAAAGAAATTCCTCCAGCTGTGGGCGTAGCTAAGAGGTGAGAACTTCTATGATTTGGAGTATCTACTACAAAACGACGTAGTATAGGGATAAAATAAAAAAGAAAGGCACAAGAGAAGAAAAGGGACAATAAGAAGACAAGTAAAGACTTAAGAAAGTCCACAGCTACTAGATGATGGGGAAAGGTCTTGGTGAAACTCCAAGAAATTTGTGTGCTGGTGTGAATCCGGAGAGATTACTGCTTATGCGAAGGAAAGATTCGAACAATTTAGAGGAAGCAAAAAGCAAAGGCGAGGCGAAAAAGTAAAACAACCTATTAGGTATTCGAATAAATAGGCAATTTCTCGCAGAATGATTGATGGGAAGAGCTTGTTGAATAGCCTTTAGCATTTCATGGTAAGTGAGCTCGGAATCACCACCAACATTATATATATGACAAGAAGAATTATTAAAAAAATGATCCGAGGATGTCAAGTTATCAGATAAGGAAAGAAATACAGAAGCAAGCTGCGTTGCATGAATAGGTTGACGAAGACCGGTTTGACTCGGGAGAAAAAGAAAGGGTGAAAAACTCATGATTTTAGTCAATTGACTGATATTAGCATCAGAGTAGGGGCCAACAAGGCCATAAATCATACTTGGGCGAACGATGGCATGCTTAATATTATGCTTAGAACATAGTGAGACAACCAAATCCTCATGGTGAACTAACATGGCGGAAAGATGACGATCATAATGACTAAAGGAAAAGCGCTTTGTTATTGCTGAAGTTGAAGAACAAACTACAATAGCCTGAATATGTTTAAAATAGCCAGAAATATGTTCGTCAACATAGGAGAGGAAATTGGAAAAAGCCCATATAGGAGCAAAACTGATCAGGACAGAAAGTTTCCTGGGTAAAATAGAAGTATCAGGATTTGAAAGATCTAGAAATTTAGAATCAGGATAACAAGTCGAATTGTGGCGTGAATATGTAGTGGAAGAAGAAGACGGAAAAGTAGATGAAACTAGTTTGTGAAAAGCATATCCAGATGGAGAAGTAGAGCCAAAGATTTGAAAATGAGTCAAAATAAACTAAGCAGACGTCGGAAATAACGTAAAATGAAAGGAAGCCACCATAAATGTGAGAAGGAAGCAGTATAGGCTTTACGTACTTCGTTGAAGCGACGTTTACTATATTGTGCACTTACACCCCCATCAGAAATATATACAGTAATTAAATTAACAAACTGAATCAAAAAGGGAGCCTGCTGGTCCAGGTCTAAGTTAAGCTTTGATACTCGGAGAAAATAGTCTAAATCTGCTGATAAAGAGAAATCAGGAGAATATCTTAGGAAATTGAAAACACTGTGAACAGAAAAGAATGTAGCTTGATGCGGTGGAGTGTAACCGAATAATAAATAGCGTCGGAAATTAGATAGATCAATAAACTTACGTTTAGAAAAGGAGGTGATTCGACCTGTTTGGGAAGATTTATTGGAGACATATTGACCCTTAGTAAAAATCATATCAGGAAGCACAGAAGATAAGTCTAGTGAGTTAAAAGTATCGAATAAAGAAGTAGAAGAAAAAGCCCAATCGTCTGAACCCCAGAAAAGAATATAATCAGACTTGAATGGTTCACTCATTGATAAGTCAAAACCTTGATTCATGGCCCCAAATATTCCATGGTAATGAGAAGCTTGATTCACCCAATGTATACGAGAATCAGAAGCGCAACATTCATTGAGATAAGCAATATGCTCTGACGAAGACGATCCATCTATAAATAAAAGTTGCCAAGATGTGAATGTTTGTTGTTTAAGCGAAGAAACTAGTCGAGGCAGTAGTTGATAAGAATTGAGTGTTGGTACTATGATTAATAAGTTGATTTGTGAAAAGCCAGGGGGTGCAAAAGACATAGTGAAAGATTAAGTGGAAACAAAATAAGGTTCAATGGGATTCCAGTAATTCAATTAAATAAGCTTATTATGTGGCGGTTTCTCTTGACTGACGTAAGGAATATATGAAAATACAATAAGCAGACAATAAACTCCAAGAGGTTGGTGCACCCAAAGGACATGGTAGGATGATAAGTATGAGGACCAAATAAACAAAAGTGAATAAGTAAGGCAAGGGGATACTTAGTAATTTTAATTTAAAACCATAGACAGGAATAAAGGTAAGAAAAGAAAGCCCAATTAATCCAAAATCTTGAGTAAAATTAGCAAATGAATTGTGGTTGCGAGTTGAATTCCATTGAGAATCACACATAAGATTGAATGTGAGAACTATAGAATCAGTACATTTAGAAAAGAAAGTATAGTAGGAACCAAGACCAAAACCAGTGAAAGGCACTTTTGTGAGAGGGTATAACCCAAGAAAAAGAGAATTGAATCTATCTGCGCCTGATTGGTCTTTAATAAATATGAATCGGAGAAAATTTCCAAAGTCAGAAGTAAGTATGGTAAAAATCTTAAATAAACGTGTACTTTGTGGTAAAAGATTGATAGATAGAATCAATATAACAAGTAATATTAGTGAAGACAGAAGAAGGTAGAGGAAACTAGTGGAAAGCTTTAATCTAAGAATGAAGGATATAATTAAGGGTATGAAAAGAAGAATACATGGCAATAAAAAAGAGATGAGAGAGCTTATGCTTAAACTCAAAGCTACAGATAATAAAGAAAACAGGAATGTATATTGCACTCGTTTAGTAAGGAGGAAAGAAAATAAAAGAGATTGGTAAACTTGGATATTAAATATACGATTGAGATTACAATAAATATTGTGTGATGCGTATAAGTAGAAAGAAGTAACAAAAGAAGCGGAAAGAAGTAATCCTGAATAAGAAGGTTCTGGTAATAGGCCTGAACGGCCTCGATAAACAGTGGTTAAGGTAGCTGAATTTGAGATTTCGTCAGATTTCGATTTAATGATGTCGAATGCGCCAGGAAATAAATAGTCTATACAATATGCCAAGAAAATAACAAGAGGAAGAAAAAGTAAAACATTTTGAATATAGATACGAGGGGAAGATATATTAGTAAAGACACATTTCGAAAAAAGGGAAGAGAAAAATATAAATTGGAGTAATCCTATAAAATACGCAGCTACGATAGAGGTAGAAGATAATAAGGGGACAGTATAAGGACTGATAAGAAGGAGAGAGGATATAAGTAAATAACCAAAGAACACAGAAACGTATATCGTTAGAGATCGATTGAGATGAAGATGATATTTGTAGAAAATTATGGTCCAACTGAGCAAAACAGTGAGCGGCTGAACATAAGAAGAAGTATAAACCAATCCAGGCAAAGATATATAGGGAACAAATATGAGAAATACAAGTAACGAGATCATAGTGATTGTGTAGCAAACTTAACTATATTTGAAAAGAACAAGTAAAGAATACGTAGTAGAAAGGCAAAGTACGACAAAAAGGTAATATGGAGTGGTCGATGTTCTATCGTAGACAGATATCGTTCGCGAAAGACCAAGAATCTATTAATATCAGAAATACCTCCAGAAGATTGACGTGCCAAAGGAAATGATTCGACAGAGGTTAATCCCAAATTGGAACGAAGTACACTGGAGATGATATTAAAATCTGCAGAAAACTTAAAAGAAGAATTAAAAGGCGGGTGTGCTTCGGAAGCAATTAGTATATTTTGATGACCACAAGGCATGAGTTGAATAATAGTTGTGAAAAGAAATATTTGCCTGAAAGAAAGAAACAAGTTAAGTTTGTAAACCCAACGATGAAAAATAGGCTTAAAAAATATTATGTTAGTATTATGGCGTATAGAGTGAACAAGAACCTTATTTAATATGGAGAAATCAGTAATAAGAGAAATATCACCAGAATTAAGAAACCAAATATATTGACCTTTAGAAGATGCTAGACCGTCATTCATTGCTGAATAAACACCGTGAGATGAATCAGCTATATACTGTATATCTGTGTTAGATATCCTTTGACGGAGGGATGTGAAAATACTATCAGGTGCCACTATAAGATATTGCACCCATTCAGGAAGGGGCTGTGGCAAAGATAAGAAGGTAGTGCTTATGTCATCTATATCGAGTCCGATGGTGATTATAGAAAGTAATTTATCGGTTGTCACAGAGCCAAACGCAATTTAAATTCATCCCATGCAGTAGCCGTGGAGAGGGAGCTTTTAACAAGTTTAGCAGCTGATAGTGTAGAACTAGATGATATGTTCTTGATGACAGAAATTAAGCTGTCAATTGGTTGTGATGAATCATAATAATAAGGAGAATCACCTAAAAGTTCACGTGAATAATCAAGATCTGGACAAATGACTGGTTTAGAAAGTTGAGCTGCTTCTAGCAGGGGTAAACCAAGTGATTCAAAGAGTGAAGGGAATAGTAAAACGTCAGAATTTTTGAGTAATTTAGTACATTGAGTTCTTGATAAACGACCCCAGAGGGTGAATGTGGAGAGACTCCTAAAGGGTGCAATATCAGGTGAAATGGTCAAGTGTATATGGATTCGGTAAGAAATAAAGCAGGAGATTAAGTCTTCGTGCAAAAGTAATTCATGGTTCTTGTGTGGTAAATAGGATGCAGGATAGAAGAGCTGTAAAGGTTTATTTCTCATGAGATGTTGTGCAAAAAAGAAAAGCATCTGAGATTAGTAAATTTAGATGTAAAGGCTTTAGCCACATGGTTAGTTTGACAATAGACCATAGGAGAAGAAGATAAAAGTAATCTGAAGACAAAACGTTTGAACCGCCAAAAAATGGATTTACTTTTTAGGAGGTTAAGCTGATGAAAATATAGAACTTGATTGGATGACAAGGCAAAGGGATAGTCATCTAAGACAAGAAGAGAATGTGAAATTAGGTTGATAGGGATGATAAGTTTGAGGAAAAAATGAATTGGATAAAAGCGGAAAAAAGAGGGTAATTCAATGAAATAGTTTTTGGAATCTTTGAGAATACGATCTCGAAATCTGGATTTTCTGAGCTTTTGTGATAATAGAGATCCGCGAGAGCAAACAAAAAGAGTACGTTGAGAATTTGAAGATACTGTATCAAACCATTGATTGGCGATAATAGAAGAACCTTCACCGTTAATACCAAGTGCCCAAACAACAAGACGAAATCTCAGATTAAGTAAAACGTATAAGGGAGAAAACAAAGGTTTAAGGACGAGTTCAAGTAGATAGCGTCTGAAGCCAGCAGCTAATCTAATACCATATAGCAATAAGGCTTCAAAACTGCTTATAGATGGATCAATCAACAAACAAGATAAAACATCATTAGCTGATCTAAAAGGAAAGCGAGTAGAGATACCTCCGAGATAGAAATGGGCAATAGGATAGTTCAATATTTTTATTTGAGGACTAAAATTAGTGATAGCTTTCCAATAAAAAAGATGATCAGCAGAAATAGAATGGTTTAGAGTGAAACGTTGTGAGGTATATATATCCCTTGAAAAAAGCTGTGATTGGGCAACTGTTGGCATACGCCATTTTGAGAAATAATTGAGTGAAGTTGCTCCGACATTGACAAATCGTTTAATGGTATAACAATCAATCTCTATGTAAGGAGCCAGTAATAGCATTGGGGTGTCATCGACTTCTGAAATGGCTCTACATAACTTAGTTAATAAATCGTCAGAAGCGAGAGTATCTCCTCCATTGAGAAAAAGAAGAAACTTACCCTTTGCATAGTCTAGGGCTATATTCATACCATCGTATACAGAAGTGTCTTTAGTAGTTATTAATAGTGCATGTGGGTAAGATATATTTTTGATTTGGGCTAAAATGCAAGGAGAAGAACCCCCATCCTTGATAATCCATTGAATATCAGAATTAAGCTGTGGTATAACAGATTTGGATGTTCTAGCGAAGCCTTGAATATCGTTGTAAGTAACAGTAACAATAGTTATGGTATATGACATAGTTGAAGTTTGTAAAAATGATAGTATTAGCTAAAAAGGGGGGGGACCCTCACTCTAGATATAGTGTTGTTGGACAGTCTAGAGCGAGAGATGAGGGGAGGCAATACATATAAATCGGAAAAAAGGAGTAGAGAAGAAAACTTTTGGAAAAAATCTAGAAAAATAGATAATTAAAACAGCAAAGAATAGAAAGTTGATTAGTACCAACAACTACGTTTAATAGAAAACTTGGTGATAATTTCAGAGAGGATAGAAGATCTTGATATGGTGTTGATTTTACTGAGTTGCTCATAACCTGAGACTATGAGTCGTTTTCTAAGTGAGGTATCTGTGATAAGCAATTTTAAATGGTTGGCCAAAGAATGTGGATCATTGATGTCTATTAAAAGCGCAGCGTTACCTACTTGTTCTGCCATGCCATCAAGGTTGGGGTATAAGATTGGGACACCAAGTTCGAATGCTTCTAGAGGTGGTAAATTGGTAGGCCCAAAATAAGAGGGCATTACTAATGCTAAGGACTGAAGATAATAATATCTTAACTCATCATTTGGAACAAAACCTGCAAAACGTATACGTTTCTGTAAACCAAGTTTCATTGCATATTCAGTGACATGTTGTTGATTTGATTTATCTGAACCAGTAAAAACAGCTGATATTTTTATATTGTGCATGGATTCAAGCAGATGAATGCCATCGATAAGATAAATATGATTTTTATGGGGCCAGAATTGTGCGGGGTAAAAGATATACGGGTGGTCAAGGTTGTGTTTCTGAGTGACATTGACAGACTTGTTGTCATCAGCTGGATTAACAAGAGCGGGCGCTGGTTGAAAAGGTATGACATGTATACGATCTAAATCAATCCCGTAACGTTGGAATAATTTCTGCTTAGTCGAATAAGAATCTGAAATAGTTGCAATTGCACGAGGAATGGTAGAATTTATCAATTGTTCTCTATATTCAAATTCTCGATTAGAATAGACTTCAGGGAACTCGGGGTGATCTCTATGGCAGAGGTCCCATACAGTGAAGATATAACATAGGTTTTCAAGTGTCCTAGCCCAAGGAGAAGGAGAAAGAAAATATACTAAATCTATATTGTGCCTAATAAACTGTGCTTCAAGACAAGAATATTTAGATACGAGTTTAAGTATACGTAAAAGTAATGGTTGCTTGATTGAAGAGCGTATACGAGAATATATTTTATCAAAAAAGGATATATGCAGCATAAAGGGGTTTAGATCATAACTTTGGAGGATAGGTATATTTTCTTTGTGATAGGTAAAATACAGTATTGTGGCCAATTCTGAAGGTATCTTTGATGTGACAAGAGCTGCATTAAGTGCTTGTTGAAAGCCACCTCCGGCGTGAAGGCGCTGATCAAAAAATACAGCTAAGCGGATTTTCATGAATGGTACTTGGATAGAATACTACTCAATTTAGTAGACACTTCAAATATATCAGAATCAGATAGAGTTACTCCGCTGGGTATATAAAAGCCATTGGTTGCTAGTTTTTCAGAAACAGGTAGAGATATATTTTTGAAAAGACCAAGTTTTGTAAATACTGGCTGTAAATGTATGGGATAGAAAAAAGGTCGCGATCCAACATGGAGTTTACGTAATTCTGACATAATATCAGCAACATTTATGGAATAACTATCTCCAAGCACAAGGCCAAATACCCAATAGATATTGTTGGAGTAAGGTGTAGTAGTTGTCGGTAAGCAAATGTCAGGGATAGAGCAGAGTAGATCATAATATAATGAACCAATATGAGCTTTTTGTAGGAGAGTTTGGTCTAACTTTTCTAATTGCGCAATACCAAGCGCAGCCTGAATATTTGTGAGCCGATAATTCCAACCTATTTCCTCATGGATAAATCGAGATTCAGGTTTAAAGCACAGATTTCGCAACGATTGACACCGTGTCGCCAACTGATGATCATTGGTCAAAACCATACCACCCTCACCTGTGGTAATATGTTTATTAGGATAAAATGAAAAAGTACTGATGGTACCAAAAGATCCGCAGGGTTTATCTTTATAAGATCCACCAATTAATTCTGCAGCATCTTCTATAACAGCTAACGAATACTTAGTGGCAAGATTGAGAATTGGATCAATATCAACAGGTAGTCCGTAAATATGGACCATCATAATTGCAACAGTGTTGGAATTGATAGCTGGCTCAATATTTTCAGCTGTGATATTCCAAAGATTTGGATGAACATCTACTGGGACTGGGGTAGCACCAGTACGATAAATAGCGGAAGCACAGGATATAATTGTAAATGATGGAAGAATTACCTCATCACCAGGTCCAATACCTAAAGCTTGTACAGCTATATCCAAAGCTGCAGTTCCACTTGAACAAGCAATACCATAACTTCTATTAACTCTACCGCTCAACAATTCCTCAAATTGAGAAACAAAAGGCCCCTCGGAGGAAATCCATCCAGAATCTAGCGCCTGAAGGACAAGCTCTTTTTCTCTATACCCAATAGAGGGTTCATTAACAGGAATAAAATCGGTCATTTTTTTCTCAAGAGAAAAGTAATACCCCAAGTATCGAATGAGGGAACATTGCGAGTAAGCCATTCCTCTGTTTGGATTATTTCAAAGCCAAAATTAGTAGCTATATACTGGATTTCAGGAATTGAAAAATGCCTCATAGGGTGTACCTCTGTGAAGGTGGAGATTTCATGAGTATGTAAGTTTTCACAAAACATTGTATAATTTACGTCGACACGATTGAGATTGGGGTAAACAGTGGGTTCAGCGATGCGGGTGAATGCAATGTCAGATGTCTGAATTCTTTTAATACGAGTTTCTGGTTGCTGACAAAGCACAGCAGGTGTATACCAGACATCGAACAAAAATAAACCTCCATTATTAAGATGATTGTAAACTGTGTTGAAAGACGAAAGAAGATCATCGTTTGTTACTTGATAACTTATAACGTGAAAAAGTGATAGAATCGCGTCGAAGTTTTTGTTTGTGGTAAAATCGACAATATCACCATATTGACAGGTGAAACCAGAGACTAAGGGACAAGATTCAACCATAGCCTTGCTCCGATCTATGCCATGAACCTTATAACCTAGGGAAGCAAGTTGACGCGCATGTCGTCCAGTACCACAACCAAACTCAAGGATGGTATTACCAGAAATTTTGTTTTGCTGAAGATGCTGATGTACGTAGTTAGACTCAGCAATAGTGTCCTTGTCACTATATAGTAAGTCATAAAATTTGCTACTAAAATGAAAAGGGTTACTCATGACTTAATAACAGCCTCGACGCTAGAAATGCCAGTGAACCTTGTTTTGTCTTTATCACCAGCGTAAGGACCCTGTTTGATCTCTATAATCTGAGTATCCTCGAGCATTTCAAAACCATGACCACCATGAGCTAAAAGAATTATATCCCCGGTAGAAATGATACGACTTTCTAGATAGATTTGTTGGTCAGTATAAAAATCGACGCGAACTGAACCTGATTTAATTAGAAGTACTTCTTTGGTATAAAGAACATTTCGAGAGACAGGGTTGTGTACGTGAGGTGGAATTTTATAGCCTTCAGGTCTACGCATATAGCCGAGTTGTTGAGAAAACTCATCGGGAGTAACAAATTTGATCCCTTGCTCAAATGAAGTCTTACTGCGAAGAATAACTGCTAGGAGCAATTGACCAGAAAAGACCTCATCAATCATACAACAAGAAAAGCAATACGTATCTCGAAATTATAACTGACGATAGGGTGGAGGGGGAAGCACTCAAGGGATGGTGAACAGAACTAATATTACAACTTATGAATTAAATTACGAATGAAACGTTGCAATAATCGGAATATTCGAGTGGGCAATGAGAAAAAGGAGAGGGGAAATTTGCGGAAACGACCGCCGTAGTGGTGGTTGAAAGTGTATGAATCGGCTAATGAGTCTCTTAGGACAAACGAAGGGTGACGAAGAGGAGGAATGTCAGTTGGTAGAGAAGTGTCGATAGACATATTTTGTGTATGCGTGGCGTCTACTCCAAAACCAATGTTTTGGACAAGGTTGAAATTCGGAAGTATCACTAAACCACTATTCGAGAGGCAAGTGAAACACCATTGGTAATCCCATGTGTCCGGTACTCCATGTTTAACCAAAGATTCCCAGATACGTGACCAATATGATCTTTCAACCGATGTTTCGAAAACATTGGTGACGGAGCCAGAAGAACAAAAAGCGTCGTAATTAGTTAAATTGACGTTATAGTTTTTCCAACAACGTCGCCAGGATGCCCAACCCCAACAATGCATATATCGACTAAAGTAATATGTACCATCTCCACGCCAGATACCATTTTGGAAATTACTGCCACTAATACACCAAACGCGAGTGTCGTGGCGGTAGTACTGGAGTAATTCGGAGCAATAAGAATAAAAAGCGGGGTGTGGAACGCAATCATCCTCAAGAATTATACCCTCCTCAACATGATCAAAAAACCAATTTATAGCCGAGCTAACGCCTGTACGACAACCATTGTTAGTTTGAGAATAGAATTTAAAAATACTGCAAGGCCAATCAACAAAGTGATCAATTAGCTCTCGTGTTTTAGATACAAGATTTGATTCACCTAAACGATCAGAATTAGGGCCATCGGAGGCGACATAAAGGTATGTTGGCTTAAGTTCACGAAGAGACTCAAGAACAAGTCTCGTTGTATCAGGTCTTCGCCAGGTAATGAGTAAGATAGGTGTTTTGAATGACATGATAATGAATAGTTAATTAAAAATCAATATTTTTTGGTCCATGATACTGTATGACCTGAAAAAGAACCATGGGAAATTGAGTCTGTAGAACAGTGTAGACATTGGATATCGCTGCCGTAAAGAAGAAATACCAAATTTAAAAGAAAATCATTACCGATGAAACTCCGCAGGAAGGGATGTGAGAATAAAAGACGATGGGTTGATCTAGCAAATGACTTATCGAAAAGGTAGGCGCATGCTGTATTGGATTGCGGTGGGAAGATATGATAAATTGAAAGATTATCTGAGTCAAATATAGGATGGAGAGAAGAATATCTTAGATTGGAAAGATTATAGCCACCAGCAATATCTACAAAAAAGGGTGGCTTAAGGAACTTAAAGATGGTTTGAAGATGCAAAGCGAAAGAGTCTGCAGAAAGAAAATACAGATCATCTTCCAAGATGAGAGAATAGTCGTAATTACAAAAGGATGTGGATTCAATAGCATGATAGTGCTTGGAAGTTACAACCGTTCGTATTAAGATCTTTTGTCGAAATTTACTGTCAGTCAAGTACTTAAAAGATTCTGCAAAAAGAGAAACAAAAAAGATTTTGAAAGCTTTTAGACTAAAACGCGTTGCATGAGAGCAATTCCAAAATAAAGTGAAGAAATTCTCAAAAAGAACTCGGATATAACCTTTGAAATAATTTGAAGTATGAGAAAACTCCTGATTGGAAATTAAACTAAATGAGACTTCTAAGGGAAGATGGGCGCATAGATGATTAAACAAGGATAGGTAATAGTCTACATTTTTATTGTGAGTGATTAGGTATATGTGAAGAGAATCTCGGGTCATAAGGAAGTAAGAATAGAGAATTTAGATGGCAACATAGGCATGCCCATGGAGTATGAATGTGAAAGATCTGAGTCACATAAATAGTTCTTGAGGAAAAGTTCTTGGTCATATTTTAGTTTCTGAAGAAACTCAGATCCATATGTTACTAATTGATAAGCTTCAAGAATCTCGTCCAAAGTAGGGATCAAGAAATGAAGATGTGGATCTAATAAAGTAGGATCGTGGCCTGAAGTATCAGCAATCGAGTTATGCACGAAAAGTTGATCCTTTAAATTCAAGAATGTATTTGTGTGTTTGTTATAGATTAATGTAGGAACATTAATCGCTTGAGAAGAAATACAATTCATAAGTAAATGCCAGGAACCATAATAGACGTAAGGAATTTCCATAGTTGCGAAAATGGATTCACATCCAGAAGCATTAATAAATGCACATTTGGCACGAGAAGATACAAGAAGCTGATCTTTAAAAGAAACAGGACTCAGTAATGAAGGGAAGGCGGATCCGATTGTAAGATCAATGATATTAGTATTATCAGTTTGAGAACTAAGGGATTCAAAGTGAGAACCAATCTGTATGCCCTTGATACCTAATGTAGAAGAGACTAATTCGAAAAGTTTAACTTTGTCTTGAAGGGAATATGGAGTAGGAGTAGCATTACCTGAATATTGCTTAAATTGTATAATAAAATATTGCGATGGCAATAAACTATTTAGAGGTTTGTTTTTAGACAGTGCTGAAGATAAGTTATTACGTCTCTTGATTCGATGATTTATTATTTTTTGGTGATTTGATTCATAAAGATTGTTGAAGTTACGGTTAAAATTACGTAAATCATTATTAGTTCTTGATAGGAAAGGGAACAGGAACAATGATACGAGACTCTTTAAGGATGATCCATTGGAACTAGAAAGAGTGAAGTGGGCAATTGAAACAGGCTTGATGATATCCTGGTTCGAGAAGAAGAGAGGAAATAGTAATAAATATAAGTATTGATTGGTGTAGGATTTTGCTAAAGATTTGTCTTGATAAACTCTGGATACATCTGAGGATAAATGACTGCCGCTAAAAACAACTACATTTTGGTGGGGTGAGATATCATTTCCTAGAATTAAAGAAATCTCTAATAAATCTAATTCCCAAAGAACATGACCAACAGAGGAAGGTATGAAAAAGTAAAAGAATTTAATTTGAAATCTACGGAGAAAATATGCAAGGGGAATATAGACAGGGAAGAACAGTAAAAATAAGATTCGCCAGTATATAGGTAAGATAGGACAGCCTGCGAGCCCTTGCTTGAAATAGAAGAGAGATAAGAACCGACGTAGAGTACTATTTGTTACAAGTATATGTTTTAAAGTTTTAGTGAGAGAATGTATCATTACAATTTAAAGTTTGGGGCTGTAAAGTGGGTAATTAAGGATTAGTTATAGATGTGAAAGAGAGAAAACCCGTTAGTAAATAGAGATTAGATGGAGGAATTAAAAAATGAAAATATGTTAGGAAATCCCAACTCTCTTGAGCGTGATATAAGAGCTCGAGTGGAATCAACAGCACCTATTACAAAACTAGAGGGACTAGAAGGAGAAACTGAATGAGTTGATAAAGGTAAGATAGGAAGATTTAAATTTGGTAGATATTTACCTATTCTATCAGGATTATCATCTAATATAGAATTAAACTGAATGGTATTTTTTACATGATAATTGAGAATAGGTAACATCTGCGCTGCACCTAAGTAAGTAACATCTGATTTGTCAGGCAAAGAATTTTCTACGGACTTGATAGAGTTTTGAAAATATTTATATGATTCAATAATATTTGATTCATTATGCTTGATGGAATTATTTCTGATTTGATCAGAGGATGGGCTGGTTTTTTGTAAATCGAAGATTACTGTACCACCCCAGTATGTATAATTATATGTGATATTTAAAAGTGAGCAATTGAGCTGACTCGCTAGCTCTTGGATGGAAGATTCAGAAATATATTGCACATGTTGATGGAATACTTGATCAAATCGGGTTAAACGTATAAGTGTATCAAAGCTAGGCATTTCTATAATAATTCTTCCATCAGGTGCGGTTCTATTGACAAGTAAAGCTAGAGATGATTTTAAATCGACAACATGTTCGAAAGTATGAGCGCTAATAACAAGTGTCGGCTGGATATCTGGTATGTTCTTGTCAATGTCTTCAACGAAAGATCCATATACATTAAGGTGCCTATACGAAGGTGATTGATCTATCCATATAGGGTCAAAACCAAAGTATTGAGGCAAACTATCGTAATCATATAAGCGTTGAAGTAAGTAACAATCATTACATCCAGCCTCTAAGATAATATCTGAAGCAGAAAGGTTGACCGAATTAGTTATATAATTAAAAAGGAACTCATTGCCATTCCTGGATAGTGGAGAGTGGGAAGTGCGATGAGTATATGAGTCATCATAAACAATCGAAGGATCAATAACATTAGAAAGCTGACAATGTCCACAACTTGGACAATAACTGAGACCCTGATCAAACGTTGGCGATTCTAAAGCTAATGACAATGTGGGATAATAGAGACCTGTGAGAGGTAAATTTGGAAGATCAAGAACTTGCTTAACAGAAGAGCCGCAGACATTACAGTGTGAGATTGATTTTAACATAGTCAAAATGAAAGGGTAGTAAAAGAGTAGTGACCAGCGTATTTAGCCTTGCTCATTATTTCGAACCATTCATGCTTGGTAAGAATTGATTGAGAGGTAATATTCCAAGAATCTATCATTCGTTTTTCCGATTCGCTATTCCATGTCAGAAGATTGATATAAGAAGACTTAACGGATAGTCGGGATATAGAAGCTAGTACTGGCACAAGTAAGTCAGCAGGAAGTTCAGATATTGTATTAATAGCAAGTATATAATCATATTGGCACGAACAATCAAGAATTGAACTGATACATTTATTAATTAGCTTTGCATTTAATGGAGGGTGTTTATTATCAAGGGCATAAGTTGAAATATCAAGTCCTGTCAGTTGTACTTCAGGGATTAAAGTTTGGAGGTCATACAAAAGAAAACCTTTGGCACATCCAAGTTCCAAAATAGAATCTTGGTTGTTAATGCAAAAATAATCCTTAATATCGACAGCAACTTGAGTCCAAAACCTAGGATGGTAATAGTAACCACCATAACCATATAGTCTATTGCCATCAAAATACTCTTTCTCGTATAGACGTGCTTCACGAATCATTTTTTCTCTAATGACTATATCAGAAACGGAAAGAAGTGACTCTGATTGGAGGGTTGAAATTCTTGTAGAACGAGAAGATGTGGATTGAGGATAAGATAAGAGAAGATCTTTTTCAATGGCTTGAATTAATTTAAAATCAGATTGAAAAATATTAAGTTCGTTTTGGATGGATGAATTGAGAGGAGGGTCCATCAGCGTTAGGGGATTAGGTGAGTATTGACCATTGGTTTGTTTAAAACTTTGTCTTGGTTGAATCTCTTGATTTGGATCTGTTGGTATTTCGATAATATAAGGAGCTTCAAAATTATGTGAGGTTAGAAAAGATCTGAATTCTTGTAGTGAATCTACTTTTGAATATTGGATGGAGAAAGCTTCTGAGATGGATTTAATATCAAGAAGGTGAACATCAGGTGGTTTTGACCCAACATGACGTGAATCTAGGAACTGAGTTTGTGTTGATCGGATAGAAAGATAGGCATTATTAGAAAAGATTATGTAAAGTATAGGTAGGTTTTTATCATGAACAGCTTGTAGCTCTTGAACATTAAAAGGGAAGCTACCATCACCGCAGAATAGAACAACTGGAAGACCACTACGAGAAACTCCAAGGGCCTCAGGGAGTCCTGAACCCATTGAGCAGAGGCCAGTGGAAAGGATAAGCCTCCGTTTGGGGCTTGGCATAAGGCACTGAAAGGAGGAGTAGACGGAAGTTCCACCACCGTCTACAACAAACACCAAATCCTCAGGGCCATATTCATTAAACGAACGGAATATGTTGAATGGATGAACAAACTTAGAGGGAGGGGGGGCCTCATTGTACGACAAATGCTTACACTTATTGGAAAACTCTAACCATTTGAGGGATACAGAAAAATTATTGGATAAACCAACAAGGGACTGGAAGATTTGGGTAGCTGGAGCTTCAATATTGTAGTGAAAGAAATTAAATGTATGCGAAAAATCCTTAGGGTCGATATTAACATTGACTCTTATAGCATTAGGGGCAAAGTTACTGATTATCGTAGAGGTTACTGAATTAGAAACAGAAGAGCCTACGCAAATGAGAAGATCAGTATTCCCTACTAATAAATTTGCACCTCTCTGACCACTCATCCCGATATGACCCATATGCAAAGGGTGTTTAGTATCTACAAGATCATATCCAAGCCAAGTAGTTACAAACGGTATACCAATCGATGAAATGATAGAAGATAGATTGGGAATGACAGGATTACGACACCCACCACCCATTAGGAGTAAAGGACGACGGGATTTCTTAAATAGAGAAGGTAAGATATTATTGAAAAAATTAGCAGATATTAGTGGTGGAGATGGAAGTGATGGTGGTGGTGGTGCAAGAAGATGCTCATCATTCATTTCACTCCAAAGTACATCGACGCAAATATCTAACCAAATAGGTCCGGGTCTTCCGGTGTAAGCGTTATGAATATGGGCATCAAAAGAATCTACAAGTTGACGAATAGATGTAATTTGTTCGCAAGATTTGGTCATAGAACTGACCATCGATACTATATCAACTTCCTGGGTACCAACTTGTCTTAATGGTCTGCTAGATATAATATTATTCGATCTGGCCTGCCCACTGATAAAGATCATAGGTATCGAGTCAAGCCAAGCAGCTGCAAGACCTGTCAGAGCATTTGTAGCTCCAGGTCCAGTCGTAACAATACAGGCAGATAGAGTTGAGGAAAATTTAGAAAATGCCTCTGCTGCAAAAGAGGCGGATTGCTCATGGTTGAAGTAACTTACATTTACGGAAGGATTAATCTCAGCCGCATCAAATAAATGTACAACAGCACCTCCAGTTACGCCAAATACTTCTGTACACCCAAAACTATTAAGGCGTGAAATGATCCAATCAGCACAGCGCATCAATCTTCTACCCTTTGGAAATAGTGGCGAGCCTGTCCTCCTTCAACAGGAATAACAGAACCTACACAGAAACTGGCTAAGTCAGAACATAACAAAGCAACAATTGGACTGATTTCTTCAGGCAAACCAAATCGCTTCAAAGTGGTTCTCTCCGATAAGTACTTCTCGGCATGCTCAGGTCTGGTTTTCATAACATTCTGCCAATGACCGTTTTCGGTAATGACAACACCTGGTAAGACTGAAGACATTACAACATTATTAGATTCTAAGGCTAGAACACGAGCCATAGAACGTGAGTAAGCTGTGAAAGCTGCTTTGAAGGTGCAATATGGAACGGGTCCTGAATTCTCATACGCAGCACCAGCTGTGATATTAACGATACGTCCCCAATGATTACTTGACATATTAGGAATAAATGCATTATTTAAGCGAATGGCAACACCCATGATGAGGTCGAAAAGACGATGCCAATCTTCAATAGGGCAATAAGGATCAGTAATCCCAAGAGTATCGCCAATGTTGTTAACTAAAATATCTATAGAAGTTTTAGAAAGAAGATCTTTTGCTAGCTGCTCAGGAACACCATCTTCACAGAGATCTATTTTTAAAGGGAAATATTTAGAAGAAATAGGCTTAAGTTGCTGGCTAGCATGTTCTAGGCGCTCTGACGAACGACTCGTAAAATACACATTACAATCGTTGTCTAATAATTCTTTTACGATTGCAAGACCTATGCCGGAAGCCCCACCTGTGACAAGCGCAGTTTTTCCGGAAATTCTGAGATCCATACAAGTTATAGTTTGAATTGTCTTTTAGATTCTAGCATACGGGTTACATCGGAACCTAGAGATAAAAAATCAAAATTCTGTGAGAATAGAGGATATTCAGATTCAGATAAACAGACAGTTCCGACCTTCAAGCCAACGGAACGGAACTCCTGACTTAAGTCAATAAGCATAGAAATATATAGAGTAGAATCTATTGCACAATCAAGGGATCGTGAAAGATCATAGCGACCTATGAAAATAGAATCTACAGCATCTATCTTTTTGAACATGTCACGGTTATCGAAAGAAAGCTTTGATTCGAGTTGTAAACATAACTTAGTTGTGTTGAAATTGGATTGTTGAGAAACAATGGAGGAATATGAATAAGGGGAAAACCCTCTGCTGCCTTGAGGAGGCAAGGTATAATTATCTAATATATCTGACAATTGAGATGGAGATGAAACATCAGGTATCATTATTAAATCAGGGTTCAACTCAATAGAGTGGAGGATATGAGACTTTGTCTGACATGACAATCGTAAACAGATAGACTTACCATGAGAACGCGCAATATCTATACAGGAAGCTATATCAGGATATAGAAAATTAGAATGTTCTAAGTCAAAAAGAAAAAGGTCGTATTCAGAGGATGTACAAAGATACCTGAACATCTGAGGCTGAGAAGCTAAGATCCAAAGAGAATTAAGCATTGTTGTACTTTAAGGACTGAGCTATTTCAACAATAAGGTCTTCTTGTCCTGCTACAAGCTTATTATGACCACAGAGTTTAAATAACTCAACTGGACAAACGGAATACTGATCTGCTATACGAAGAATATGAGAAACAAACCCGGAGAAAACACCATTAACACCGCTTATAACATTCATCTCATTCGACTGAGGGAAAACAATTAAGCCAGAATCAATGAATTGTTGCATTATACTCAAATATTTTTGCCATTCAAGTTTCGAATTAGGGTTGATCTTGGATAATATCGCAAAAAAATGAGGAAGAGATAAGTTACCAGCTCCAGCACCAAAGCCAGCCAGTGATCCATCAATAAAAGTAGCTCCTGATTGAAGTGCTACAAGCGAATTAGCTGAAGCTAGTGTAAGGTTATTATGTGCATGAAAACCTGATTGAATTGATAGTAAATCATGGAACTCATAAAGAATATTTTTGACATCAATAGGAGTAAAAGTACCTGCTGAATCATAGAAGACGACACCTGAGGCTCCGTATGCCTCCATTTTCTGAGCTTGCTTTGCTAATTCGTTAGGTTCAATCATGTGGGACATCATTAAGGCTCCCCATACCTCTATATCCATAGCAACGAGCTTTTCAATCATAGTTTGAGTGATATCAGCTTCTGTACAGTGGGAAGCAACTCTGACATAAGAAACACCCTCTTGTATGGCTGGATAGACATCTTCAACAAATGTTGCAATACCCGGTATAACATGAACACCTATTTTTGAAGATTTGACAACTGAACGGGCTGCTTTTACGAGTTCTAAATCATGGAACTTAGAGATACCAATTTGAAGAGAACTTGCTCCTAAACCGTTTCCATGACCTATTTCAATAACATCTACATGTACTGAGTCAAGTAAAGAAGCAATATCAGCTACCTGTTGGGGCGAATAAGAGTGCTTATTGTAATGACTGCCGTCCCTTAGTGTGTTATCTAGAAAACGCATCAGAAAAAATTGGAGGAGATTTGCTCACAAAGCTCAACACAAGAGGAATTGATGATATCAAGATTACCAGCGTAAGTAGGTAAGTAATCACCAGCACCAGAGACCTGTAGCATTGTAACCAAACGCCCATCATTCATAAATACTGGAGGGACCTTGATGGAATAACCGGGACAATAGGCTTGTACTAGATTCTGGGTTTGATATGCCACTGATTTAATCTTATCAAGCTCATACTTCATTTCTCCTACCATACTTAGGGTTGTCTTCATTGTAACAGGTGGATTGGCAGGGTTGATGTTCAAAATAACCTTTACCTCAGGGCATGGTAATAGAGATTTGATGGCGCTTTGTGTTGTGTGGATATATTCATCAATATTTAGACGTGTACCGGGACCCACAGCCAGGGAAGCCATAGAAGAGACAACCTCAATATATTCAACATGAGTGAAGCATGAGGAAAGTTCGTAAAGAAGAGGGAGAGCTGTTTGACCTCCACAACTGACCAAACTAATGCTAGTGCCTTTGGGTGGAATATTAGGTGAGGCAAGAGGTGAATATATACTTCCGATACCACTAGGGGTTAAATCAACAATAAATGGATTAAAAGGCTGAAGCAATTTTAAATGATTTGAATGAAATTCTGCAGTCGTTGCATCTATAAAGATAGAAGTATCATGAACATGATCTAAATACTCGGATAAGCCAGCTCCATAATATGGAACATTATATTGTGTGGAGAATTTTTCACTGCTAGTCCCGTAATTTCGCCCTATAAGACCAATTAAATTAACTTTAGGTGATCTAAGTAGTTTAATTAGTAGATCACGTCCAATTTTGCCAGGACCAATTACAACTACGGTCGGAAGTGACATACTAAAAAGGGCCCGAAAACCAACTACCAGGTATGTCGTGAGGAACTGGTTCTTTTAGCGATTCCTCAAGATCAATGGATTGAGTGATGTTTGGATCACTATGTGAGCATAGATTAGCTATAGCCTTTGCTATCTCTGCAGAAGAGTGATAGAAGCCGCGAGTTAAAAAATAACTAGTAGGTTCTGGTACATCAGGCATGGCCAATAATTGAGGAGGTGCTTTGAGAGAACTCCAACATTTGGAAGTAACCTTAGCAATAATATCAGAACCTACGGAACAGGTTTCAAACCCAGGATCTAAAACAAGAAGCCTGCCGGTTTTATGAACAGATTGGAAAATACTTTCGATATCTAGTGGCTTAATGGTAAGTAGATCAATGTGATCAGAAAATATTGAAAAATTCTCTAAATACTTACAAGCTTTATATGCTTGTATAGTCAAATAAGAGCTTGATACAACAGTGACTGTAGAACCGGAAGAGATATAAGTTGAGTTACCAATGGATAATGGAGCTTTATTGAGGACAAGCTCATCAGTATTATTGTGGAGCCATCGATGTTCAAGAAACACAACAGGATTTGGGTCCTGAATAGATTCTTTTAGGAGATAATAGGCATCTAAGGGTGTAGTAGGTGCTACTACTTTAAGTCCTGGTATGTGAGCGAACCATGATTGAAGATTTTGAGAATGTGTTGGACCTTGTCCCCAACCTCGCCCGAGGATTAGTCGAATGGTAATTGGAACTGAGACTTGACCTCCAAACATATAGTGATATTTAGCTGCTGAATTAACAAGTTGATCCATTGCCAATAGAAAAAAATCTAATCTCTGATGTGTCATAACAGGTTTATAGCCGGCTAATGACATGCCTATTGCTACACCTGTCATGGCATTCTCAGAGGTTGGCATATCAAAAACTCTAACTGGACCATATTTCTGTTCAAGACCATAAGTGGTACCAAAAACAGCCTTTGGATCAGTAACACCTAAACCGAAACACAAGACATTTTGATCAGATGCCATTGAGTCATCAATAGCCCTATTAATTTGCTGAGAGAATGAAAGATCTTTCATAGAGCCAACTTAACTATTAGAAGCATATATATGCTTATATGCTGTATCGGGAGAAGGAGGCGGAGAAGACTCTGCGAAATCAAAAGCGTCGTTAATTTTACTTCGTATAGAAGTATATACATTGTCAAAGATAATCGGCTCGGTGGCAAACTGATTAATCATAAATTTACGGTGTTCTTCTATGGGATCATTCTCAGTCCAATGTTGGATCTCATCCTTAGGTCGATATTCAAGATGATCATCAAAATTGGGCCCACAGTGCTCTCGGTGACGGTAAGTAAAAAACTCCAGAAAGACTGGTTTAGCATCATTTTTGGCAGAAGATATAGCTAACTGAAGTTTATCAAAGGATTCGCGTACATTATTGCCATTGCCAACAACGATATTGGCACCGATTTCGTTGGCTAAAGCAGAAATGGATCTGCTCGGCGGCTGCCGGACAGTAAGAGGTGAATATACAGAATAAAAGTTGTTTTCACATACAAAAACAACTGGGAGATTTTTTAGTACGGCGAAGTTTAATGATTCATAGAATACACCCTCTTCAGTTGCTCCATCCCCTAAAAATATATAGCTTAAGTGCTCAGATTTTTGTAACATTAACGCATAAGCAAGACCAACGCCGAGAGGAATACTATTTCCCACTATAGCCGAAGTACCCATAAAGTTGACATTAAGGTCTATAAGATGCATTGATCCACCCTTGCCAATTGAACAACCAGTTGACTTGCCATAAATCTCAGCGATCATGGAGTTGAGATTGCCTCCTTTAGCGAGAAAATGCGCATGGCCCCTATGTGTACTTACAGCATAGTCATTTATATTGGATAGCTGGGAGAATGCAGCTGAGACTGCTTCTTGACCTATAGAAAGGTGTGTGGGGCAGCGCATTTTTCCATTTGCATAATTATCAGCAATGGAACGCTCAACCTCTCTAATGAGAACCATTTTCTCAAATAGAGCAAGTGATTGTGTGTAATTGGCTTTCATTTTTTAATGATCCAATTTGAGATTCTTCATTTGCTTAATGGTATAATATTCGTCACGATCCCTTAGCTCTCCAGATTCAAAAGCTATTTTAATCTCTTCAATTGCATCCTTAATTGAATATCGCGGCTGAAAACCAGTGTTAAGTAACTTTGATGAGTCCTGCCGATACGACCTAGGGTCATTTGAGGGTGTGACCTCAACTTCAGCAGGTATTGAATTGGTTATTAGGTTGGAAATCTCGAGAATAGAAATATTTTCGAAACCAGCATTATAACAGCCTGATGGAAGGTGGGGATTTAACAAAAAGTGTCTATATACATCTACAATATCTTTTATATGAATATTTGGGCGCGTTTGAGCACCACCAAATACCGTTATTTTCTTATTGGCTAGTGCCTGATAAGTAAGCATGTTGACACTAACATCAAGACGCATACGCGGAGATATGCCACATACAGTTGCTGGGCGAATACAATGAACATTCATAACATCTGAATAGGAGAGAAAGACCCTTTCAGCAACCATTTTTGTTTTATTATAAACGGATATAGGAACAAGTTCAAGTTCTTCAGTAACGTTAGGTTCGTCCTTAATTCCATATACACTGCCAGAACTAGCATACATAAAATGTTTGACTCCAGCTCTTACTGCACGATCTGCTAGCTGCTGACTAGCTAGGACATTGACTTCCCAACTGAGCGTTGGATTTAATTCAACTGCTGGGTCATTTGCAATGTTAGCTAAATGAATTATGGCATCGTATCCATCTAGAGGTAATTCGGATAGATCTAAAATATTTCCTTTAAGATTTGTTAAAGATGGGTGGGGATTTAAATGGTTGCCAAACCATTGAGTATCAAAGCTAGTGACAGTATGACCATCCGACAATAAAGCGGGGACGAGTACAGAGCCTTTGTAGCCACAGCCACCAGTTACGAGAATGTTCATGATTTGTGCTGATAAGTCCAAGGTAAGGATTTGAGCTTGTCCAGGTGATTGTCCACCCAGGCAATTGACTCCAAAAGGCCGTCATCGAGACTTATCTTATCACTCCAACTAAATCGCCTACGAATGGATGAGCTATCCAAGAGGTAGCTTTGGTCTTTGCCTAGACGTTCACCAGTATCTTCGACAAAATCATTAAAATCAGCACCACAGTAATCAGCAATCTTCTGAACTAAAGAACGGATACTTATCGGATTCTTAGTTGACAAATGCCAAGTAGAACCAGCCTCTGCGTTGAACGCAAGATTCAGAGTGGCCTGCATAGCATCCCTAATATGAATGAAGCAACGCTCTGAATAACCACCGCCATGCAAAGGTAGTGGTGTACCAGTACGAGCACTTAAAATTGCACGAGGAATAATACGATATAATTGTTGGCCTGGACCATATACATTTGCTGCCCGTGTAAATATAACAGGGAAATCATATGCTTTATAAAAGCTTAGCAAATGCAAGTCACAAGCAGCTCGGCTTACAGCATATGGAGTACTAGGCGCAAAATTATAATTTTCTGCGAGCCATCCTTCATCTGTACTGCCATACACTTCAGGAGTAGTGACATGTACATACTTATCTAGAAATTTCATATGACGAAGAGCATCGTGAAGTGCAACTTGACTTACAACATTCGTCTGGTACCAGTCAGTTGGATTCTGCCAACTTTCTGCAACCATGCCTTGAGCAGCAAAATTAACGATTACACTAGGCCGAACATGATTAATAAGATCAAGAAGATTTTGAAGCTGAGTGTTTAGATCTATAATGTTGAAATGGAAGTTCTCTTTTGTTGCAATAGAATCTGAGGATGAAATGGACCATCGATAGGGAAGAAATACCTTGTCTAATTCAGGAGACCTACTAACTCCCCATACCTCATGACCGGCGAGAAGTGCTTCATTGACAAAATGGGAACCACTGAAGCTGTTGCTACCGATTACAAGAATAGATATTTTGTTCATGATGATAAAACCTCCTTAAGGCTGTCAGAAAGAACTGTTGATGAAATGGGAGTATTACCCATTGTCTCGACTGCAAGAGCAGCCATACAACATGCGAGTGCCGCGGTAGGCATCATTCGTTGTCCGCTGGAAATTCCGGTAGCCATGACGGCTAAAACAGAATCACCGGCGCCCGCTACATCAAGTGGGTTAACGCTTAAAGCTGGAAACGCTTGAGTGATGAACCGATCATTAGTATCACGATCGTAAACAATAAATCCATCCGCCGCGAGTTTAACGATTAACCTCTCACAATTGGTGGACTTAAGCAGACCTTGACTGAGGCTCTCTATACCAGTGTCTTTGTCCTGAAGTGCTAGTCGTAATTCACGCTCATTAGGGCATAACAAAGAAAAATTCTGAAATCTTGTTATTGACCCAACTTGACTACTGCACTGAAGATCTCCAAATAACAGGAGTTTATAGCGACGTGCAAGAGATTGAACAATCTCTAATACACGAGGGGTTACAACTCCGTATACAAAATCTGAAATGACGATGCCGTTGACAAAGGGAGCTAACTTTTCTAAACGCTCAATAAGTTGATCCTCAATCGGTTGATCTAAATTATGTTGTTCTAATCGACTAACTCTGAAGAGTTTTTGGTTCTCGACAACATATCTCTTCTTAAAAGTAGTTGGTCGAGAGGGGTCTCTGATAAGCTCATTTCCTATTCCTTGTGATGAAAGTTCCTGGTTAACTAAATCTGCTGTACTATCATTACCAACTACAGACAACAGATCCACCTGCGCTCCGAGGGCGCGAATATGAGCGGCCACAACGGCAGCAGCACCAATAAAATTTCTATTTGCTAATTCCCTAACAACGACAACGGGGGCTTCTGCACTCATCCCAATTGCTTCGCAGGCAGCATACTGGTCGACAATAGTATCACCTAGTACTATTAATCGTGTATCAGACCATGCCTTCATAGAATCGAGTAAGTCTTTAAGAGCTAGACCCTGGCGCTGACATGAAAGACGAAATTGCAAAAGACGCTGTCGCTTCAAATCCCTCTCAGAATTTGTTAAAAGATCTGCATTTGCATAATGAACGTCACCTGCATGAAATTGAACGGTACCACCCTGTTCACGTAATAAAGACAAAGGTTGCTCCAACGCTGAAACACCCTGTAATTCTGTACCTAAAACCAGTATTGAAGGGCGAATAACACTTATAGCAGAACCTAATTCATCAGACTTTAATAAGACAATCTTGTCAGCTATTCCTAGCATATTTAGGGCTTCGGAGCGTTCTAGCTGACTAAACATATATGGAGACTGACTATCTGAAGTGAAGTCACCAATTAACGCGACAACAAAAGTAGAACCTAAACTACGCGCATGACGCAGATAACGAATATGCCCTGGATGAATAGTAGTGAAATGACCATAAGCCAAAACACAACCTTGCAGATTGCTGGCTTGTTCGAGAGTGATATATGGAAGAGTCACAGATCGATCATCACACGTCCAGCAGTAGAGCCGTTTCTCATAGCGTCAATTGCATCATTTATATCTTCTAATGGAAATCGTTGACTTACAAGACCATCTAGTCTCAGTGTACCATTATTCAATAGACGTATGTATCTAGGGATATCTAAAGAAGGACGACTTTCTCCACCATGGGATCCTGTGAGAATCTTGCCAAAATGCAATGGCAAAGAATGGAGGCTAATATTACTTCCATGACGAGGGACACCTACAAGTATAACTCGACCTTGACCGTGAGTTAAATTATATCCCATCTCGATGATTGAAGGAACACCAGTATTGTCGATGAAAACATCAAGTGGCATGTCCTGCAGAGCATTGACAATTGATTGAGAGGGATCAGTATTACGACTATTAATTACATGTGTCGCACCTAACCTTTTGGCAAGTTCGAGCCTACTATCGAATAAGTCGACAGCTATAATCTTTGATGCTGACAACAAAGATGCAGCTTGTATTATATTTAAGCCTATACCACCAGCTCCAAAGACAACCACAGTTTCACCCATACGAACAGCAGCATTATTTTCAACAACACCAAATCCTGTTGTAATGGCACATCCAAAAAGTGCTGCTGCATCAGGGTTAGTGTTAGCAGGTACACGAGTACATCGATTTTCACTAACTACTGCATGGTCATTGAAGGTAGTTACCCATCCAGCATTAAGAACATTACCTCTCCAACGATAACTTGGAGGATCAGCTTGAATACCTTCACCTTTCCGCCAATGTAAAACAACACGATCACCAACAGATATATGCTTAACACCTGGACCCACTGCAAGAACTTCCGCAAAACCCTCGTGACCCATTAAATGGGGAAGGTAGCGATCAGGACCTTTGACCCCATCAATCTCTCCCAACTGCGAGCCACATATGCCACTAACGTGAATTTTTACAAGTACCTGTCCAACATATAGCTCAGATGGCAATTCGATAGTATCGACTATAAGAGGCTGTTTTTGAGAAACAAGGATAGCCGCCTTGGTAGTACTTGGGAGTTGTTTTGAAGTAGTGGTCATTCGAAATAAATAAAAGAGTGATCACCTGTGTAGCCAGTGAGCTTGAACCACCATTGCCAAGCATCAGGTGTATTGAATGCCTCGCATGTGACTTGCCAATAAAGAAGATTAGCTTTTTCGGACTGATTTCTCCAGCTTTCAACGCACAGATATTTATTGTGCTTGCCAACCCTTTCCATCTCACGGAGAGCACTGTTAAGTTCATTAGCATGCAAGCAATGTAATGTATTTATAGAAATGACCAAATCAAAATAATTATCAGGCCATGGAAGGTTTACAGCATTACCTAGAGTCAAGCGATCACGAATTTCCTCCTTGCTATTAGAAATTGCATACTCTGAAGAATCAATACCATAGACCTGGCAGTCAGGCAGAACTTTCAGGAAATCATATAAGAGGTATGCTTTACCGCAGCCAATGTCTAAAATTTTAGGAGAGGATGGAAGATCATAATGATCTACCATAGAACGTGCTACTTTCTCCCATCTTCCAGCTAGGTAGCGATATCCTCCGTAACAGACACGTCTATCACCATCCCAATAATCATAGTCAAATCTTTTTGCTAGTTCTGCTGCTCTGGCCTTTGGATACTCATTGTCATTTACACGAGCAAGATAATCCCGTTGGGTACTTTTATGTAGTACGCTCATGAAATCGACTTCAGCCATCAAAATAGTGTCGAGAGAGATGAAGGTTTATTACTATTGAGCCATTGCATGCACATATGGCCCACTAATAACTGGGTGTCTTCTGCAACTTGCATATCATTTACAGGAAAATGAAGAGGAACGTCAGCTTTTTCAAGACAGAGTCCACCTGAGTATGCAAGAATCGCAAAAGACTTGATGTTCATCCTAGCAGCTGTATCGAGGGCATTGGCGATATTAGGAGAATTTCCACTACCTGAAAGAACGATCAAAATGTCTTCTGGACGGCCCTTAACTTGGAGTTGATGAGAGTAAATATTTTCATACCCTATGTCATTTGCCAAACAGGTAATTACTCCTTGATTCGCTGATAGGGCCTCAATGCGTAAACCAGGGAGACTAGGTCCCGGTCCACATGCTCCTATGCCAAAATGGAAGTCATTTGCTATGTGGATAGCATTAGCAGCACTACCGCCATTCCCACAAATGAATACATTTCGTTGTTCAACCCATGCTTCATACAAATCTTGAGCAAGAAGAGAGACAGATTCTAAAATCTCCTGATTAAAGGAGTTCTGCAAACGATTGAGATAATCACGTGACAAGGAGAGAAAGGTATTTTGATTAGAAGTCATGATTTAGTAGATAGAAGATGTTGTGCAATTGCAAGAGAAGTAGGTGTGCCAATATCTAAATATGGCTGGTGTGTTAACCAGGTCTGTATCCGACCCATCAAAGTAGGAATAACTTGAGTACTAAAATCTATTGAAAGAGGGTGATGTTCACAAATAAAATCGACGAACGAGGGATCGAACGCATAAAGAGCTCCGTTTGCCAAATTACCAGGTGGATCAGATGCTTTTTCGAAAAAGTCAGTAACTATACCAGAGTCATTCGTTTTAACTATTCCACAAGAATTGGGATCCTGCGTAATGAATGTCAGCATGGTCAAAAGGCAACTCGAATGGCGATGATAATGAGCATATAAAAAATCTGATAAACTCCCTACCATTAAATTATCTGCGTGGATTAGCAAACCAGTTGTGCCAGCGAAAAAGTCTTTGTTCGCAACAAGGGTACCTGCTGTTCCCAAAAGTTGTTTCTCGTAAACATATTGAATAGACATATCGCCTCTGGGCCAGTGTGAAATGAACTCTTCCACTTGCCCTGACAAATAATGGCCGTTAATTAATACAGATTCGCAACCGGTAGATTCTAATTGACGTAACCAGCGACCTAGAAGAGGTTCACCTCCAATAGAGACTAGACACTTAGGTGTATTCAAGGTCAAGGGACGTAAGCGAGTACCTAACCCAGCTGCCAGTAATAATGCGCGGAATGATTGCGTCATGACAAATTGTTAGCCAGAGAAGATTGATCAAGAATCAAATCAGCCAATGCAAAGCTTGCTGTAAATGCAGGCGAGATAGCATTCAGAACATGTGTACTGTGTGGCCCATCCAGGCATAAAAAATCATCTTCCAAGCGTTGGCCATCGCGATTGAAGAGTTGAGATCTGATTCCCACCTTATCACTTAGGCTGAAATATTCAGATTTAATTTCAGGAATTAGTTGTTGTGCAGCATTTAAAAGCAAAGGAGGTAAAGACAAGAAGGCTTGTTCGTGAACATAGCGACGGAAACCACCACGATTAGCAAGATATTGCCTAGCCAGAATAGATAAATTAGATGCAGCCATCAATGGTTCAATAGCTTGTAGACCACGATAATTTTCCCGACCCCAGGCTGGTGTTGCAGTAGGTCCAATACTGATAGTGGGCGTCGCTTCGGTGTTGGGAGTAAAGTGAACACCGAGAAAGGGTACATTCAGGTCAGGAACTGGATAGAGATTGCAACGAGGTTGTATAGGTGATTCTGGCTTAAGCTTCCAATACAATCCTTTAAATGGTAATAATGTATACTGAAGGCCAACGCCAAATAAATGTGCAACTCGATCTGCTTGTAAACCAGCAGAATTTATCAGATGACCATAAGAAATCGTCGATCCATCTGCGAGAGTGAGTTTGCATTGTTCAGGTGAAGCGAACCAATTGCGACAGCCCGACAAGAATCTTACTCCCTTTTCAATTAGTTCACTCTGGAGTGAATTTACGACTGATATAGGTTTTACTACTGCTGTATTTGGACTCCAAAGGGCACGTCCACTAGCAGTCCTTGCTTCAGGAATACATTGGTGCAATTGATGCTCATCCCAAAACTCCACTGTAGCCCCATTAGATTTGCCACGTTCGGCGAGCACTTCAAGCTGAGAGTCCAGGTCAATACGTTGAGGGACAATGACCTTTCCACATGCATTCAAAGGCAGATTACGTTCTTCTACCCATTCTCTGAGGCGTTTGGCACCATCGACACAAACCCTAGCTTTTAATGTTCCAGGTTTATAGTAAAGTCCGGCATGTAAAACACCACTGTTGCGTCCTGAGCTATGCACGCCAAACTTATCTTCTTTATCTAGTACGATAATATTTTTAGAAATTCCTCTCCCAAGAACCTGGTATGCAAGGGAAAGACCAACCATGCCTCCACCTACAATCAGTATATCGCAATTAAATGAAGTCATTAGCTAGATTTTTGATCTTTTGAAGAGATAATGCTAAGCGGAAAAGTCTTGAGGCTATTTAGGCAAGTCAAAATTGGTGGACTAATCCCACTTTGGTTGTCAACTGAGTTGTACCATGAGAGTACAGAAGGGCGTTCCTTAATGCCATGTCTGCTTAATACATGAAATATATATTTTACGGAAGCAGCACAGCCAGCTTGAAGATCTGACAAACGGTCACCAACCATAATTGATTGAGAAATATCTATATTCAAATATTTAGTGGCCTCTATGAGCATAAGTGGGCTTGGCTTTCTCCAACTTTGCGAAGGTGAACCGGGGGGCAAACCATTTGCAAAAATTGCTGAAATTGAAGCGCTAGTGCCCAACAGAGAAATCATACGCTCATTAACCCTATCAAAACTTGTCCAATCAAATAAACCGCGTGATATCCCAGATTGGTTAGTAACAACAACTACTGGCCATCTAGATTGATTGGCACAGTGAATAAGTTCGAAAGCTCCAGGACAAATCTCCACAAGTTCAGGGTCAGATATATGATGAACATCTTTAATAATCACACCATCTCTATCTAAGAAAAGTGCTGGTGTCTTTTGATTTGCTGGGGCAGCTAATATTTTAAATCTGTGAAGAGCAGAGTGGGATTTACATGGAATTGGGGATTTTGGCATCATAGCTAAGAACAACTATCAATATTTTTACCTAAAATGATGGCTGGTGGCCCATCAGCAATAACAGTGCCATTTTCGAGTCTGATAACTCGATTACAACTCTGTACTGTACTAAGGCGATGAGCAATTATTATAACAGTTAGGTCCTGACTAAGGGAATTAATTGCCGCCATTACTGACTTTTCTGTAGAATTATCTAGGGCACTTGTCGCTTCGTCGAATACAAGTATGCGAGCATTTTTATAAAGGGCTCTTGCTATACCAATACGCTGCCTCTGACCCCCGCTTAACCTTATTCCTCGTTCTCCAACAATAGTGTCGTAACCTTTTTCAGTAGAATTAATAAAATCGTGTAATTGTGCCTGACGTGCAGCAAGTTCAACTCTTTCGAAATTAATATCATGTTTCTCTAGGCCAAATGCAATGTTTTCAGTAATACTGCTATCTGAAAGATAGATAGCTTGAGGGACATGGGCGATTGCAGACCTCCATGAATGAATCAAATCTGGCCTATCGAGGGCGTGCATATTTACATTATCAACATAAATAACTCCTTCAGTAGGTTCTAGTAAACCCATGAGCAAATCTACAGTTGTACTTTTACCACTTCCAGTGCTCCCAATTAATCCTATTCGGTCACCTTTCTTGATATCCAAATTGATCTTATCGATCACATTTGGGAGGCTTTGCTCATACCTGAATGTGACAGAATCGAACAATAATCGGTCATTAAAAGATATTGGGCTTGGTCCAATAGTCATGTTGGGAACTTGCTGATTTAACATCTCTAATACACCTTGCATAGCGTCATTATATCCTTTAAGAGATGCCCAACCATTGTAAATTTGCTGTAAAGCAGGAAGCAATCTTTGCGCTCCGATTGCTAAGCCACCCAATACTGGGATAACCGAAGTGCCACTGCCTCTTTGGAAAACCAAAAGACAGCCCAACACTGCTATAGTGACCATCCCCAAGGCCTCTAACACGTACCGAGGAAAAGTACCCAAAAAACTATTTTTTGCCTCAAGCAGACGTTGCGGTCGATCAGCTTGTTTATAGATTTTTAAATACGTTGCTTGACTTCCATCAAGTAAAACTTCTCTGATCGCGCCAAGACCTTCCTGCAATGCCTTTAACTGTAGCGAAGTAGCAGAAGTAATTTTTTGACCATTCAGTCGAAGCTCCTTACGTGTAGCAAAGGCAACTATAATGTAAGCACTAACAAAGAGAATCGCAGCAGCTAAAGCAACTCCAGCATCGATTAGAAAGAGTCCGGTCAGCAAGCCTAATGCAACAATAGTAGATGTAATTAGTTGAAGAAATGCACTAATGGCCCCAACAGTTCGACTGATTTGAGATGTTGTTGTTGTTATAACTGCACTACTATTTCGCCTAACATGTACAGTGTAGGGCTGATATAGGGTACGCCTATAAGCTTCGCAGCTCAAATCAGAACCAATGGAAGCAGCCAAGCGTCCGTTTATCCATAAGTTAATTAACCTTATAGAGGCAGCTAATATAGCTGCTGACGCAAAAGCGATAGTCGCAAATATAATAAGACCATTGGAATCGTGAATTCCTAATTGAAGAGAAATTTGACTAAAGTATGGCTGATTTAATAATTCATCGGGATCGCTAAGTACAGCCAAGAATGGAAGTGCAGCCCCTAAGGAAACCAGCTCTGAAAGACCACTTATTAACATAACTGCTAACAAGGAAATCAATTGCAACTTCCTGATCCGAGTCAGGTGACACCAAAGCTTTAGTAAAAGTATCCTAGTGGATTCAGGATTACTCATTAGAACGATTTTGTTAGACTTTTAAGCGATCCGCAGTGCTTGCCTATAAACTAGGTGCGACCTTTGCCAATATACATACGGCTTAAGAAGGCAAGAGAATTCTGCATCGCAAAAAGAATAAAAGAGCTGAGAATGGGTCTCGATCATAATGCAATTGAGTTTAAAAGTTGTTTTAAGCGATATACCCTTTTCTCAAAAAGGGATTCTACATATTAAGGTACAGTGCCGATTGCTTCCGCCTGGGTCTTGGTCCAGGCGGAGGTGCAGAGAATGCGGTTGCGATCGCAACGGTCGGCGTAGCGCGTGGCGATTTCCATCACTTCCTTCAGCAGACCATCATCAAGGGTCGTGGGATTGAGGCCGAGCTCGAGGAAGCAACGGTTGTCCACGATCAGATCGTTTTCCACAGCCTCGTTACGAGGGTTGGGCAAGTTGTTCACCTGGGCTCCGGTGAGTGCGGCCACCTTTTTGGCCAGCTCGCCCACTTGATGGCTTTCGGTCATCTGGTTGAAGATCTTCACCCGCTCGCTTTTGCTGGGGGGGTTCTCCAGAGCGAGCTGCACGCACTTCACCGAGTCGCGGATGTGAATGAAGGCCCGGGTCTGGCCGCCCGTGCCATGCACGGTGAGCGGATAGCCGATGGCCGCTTGCATCAGGAAGCGGTTGAGCACAGTGCCGTAGTCGCCGTCGTAATCAAAGCGGTTGGTGAGACGCGGATCCCGGTCGGTGGCATCGGTATTGGTGCCCCAGACGATGCCCTGGTGCAGGTCGGTGATGCGGACGTTGTCGTTCTTGTTGTAGTAGAGGAAGAGCAGCTGATCGAGCGTCTTGGTCATGTGATAGACGCTGCCAGGGCTGGCGGGGTGGAGGATCTCTTCCTCAAAGCGGCTGCCGTCAGGCTGGGGAACCTCCACTTTGAGGTAGCCCTCAGGAATGGTGGCGCCGCGGTGCGAGCCGTAGCCATAAACGCCCATGGTGCCCAGATGCACCACATGGATGTCTTGTCCGCTTTCGACGATGGCGGCCAGTAGGTTGTGGGTTCCGTTGACGTTGTTGTCGACTGTATAGCGCTTGGTGGCGCTGCTCTTCATCGAATAGGGAGCAGCCCGTTGCTCGGCGAAATGCACCACTGCATTGGGTTTTTCTTCGATCAGCAGATCGAGCAGCCGTTGGTATTCGTGGGCGATATCCATGTGCAGGAAGCGCATGGGTTTGCCGCCGATTTCCTCCCACGCCTTCAGACGCTCGCCGATGCTGGTGATCGGGGTGAGCGATTCAACCTCGAGATCGATATCGATCTTGCGGCGACTGAGGTTATCGACGATCAGCACGTCGTGACCCTGGTCCGCAAGATTCACTGCACAGGGCCAGCCGCAGAAGCCGTCGCCGCCGAGAACGAGAACCTTCATATTATCAATTAATTTGTGAGAGAAAATTAGACAGAAAAAACAAAAGGGAAATGATCCACCTCCAAGAAGCGCAATCAACCATGATGAACTTTTCGGGTCTCGAGGGTCCTCATACAGAAACCATACGGCGATTGTACTTTAGGCTTGGGGGTAAAATAGCTGTTATTAGCATTCTCAAACAGAAAAGGCTCGGAAGACGATTTCTGGACCTAAGACTAATCGAATAGACCACCATAATGTGGCTATTATTCTACCAAAAGACCAAAGCTGTACTCAATCAAATCCAAATAGAGTGGTCAATAAGTCATTAAGCGGCAGGAGTAAGCTGATTAGAAGAATCCTTGTGAAAACTTAAGCCCCAGATACCTTGGGCCAATAAAATCTAGAGGCATATCTTAAGCGAGGTCTTATTATAGAAAGGCGCAGAGAAGACACAACATAAAGAAGGTAGGCAATATAGGTCCAGAGATGACAAAACAAAAAGAGAAGATAAAAAAGAACGTAGACTCCAGAATAATCAGTAATCCTTTGGAGTGCCAAAGGATTACTGATAAAACAATAGTAACGCCAAGAAGTTATAAAGCAAGAGTTAAGGGTTCTTGATGTCGAGAGCTCGCCTGAACCATTCTATGGTGTCGTCCAAACCTTGATTTAGCGAGACTCTTGGATTCCAGCCTAATTCACGGCGAGCCAAATCAATAACTGGTCGACGCTGCATTGGATCATCAGCTGGCAAAGGTTGCTCTATAAGACTTAGCCTTGGATTAATCTTTAATAGAATCAGCTCAGCCAACTCTCGGATTGTAAATTCCTCAGGATTACCAATATTAAACGGACCACAACAATCAGAATTCATAAAAGAGATCATCCCTTCAATAAGATCGTCAACGTAACAAAAGCTTCTTGTCTGGCTACCATCCCCATAGAGCGTTAGAGGCAAACCACGCAAAGCTTGAACAATGAAATTACTAACAACACGACCATCATCGGGAAGCATTCGCGGCCCATATGTATTGAAAATACGCATTACACGTATTTCAGTGGCATGCATTCTCTGATAGTCAAAACACAGTGTTTCAGAGATACGCTTACCTTCATCGTAACAACTGCGGGGCCCAATAGTATTTACACAGCCTCTATAATCCTCTGACTGTGGGTGTATCTCAGGATCACCATAGACCTCACTTGTACTTGCAAGCAAGATGCGGGCGCCGACACGACGCGCCAACCCCAACATGTTGTATGTACCTAAAAAGCTTGTCTTAGCAGTTTTAATGGGATTAAATTGATAATGTACTGGCGAGGCAGGGCAAGCGAGGTGCCAAATTCTATCAACCTCCAATTTTATAGGTTCAGTTACATCGTGACGAATAAGTTCAAAACGTGGATGGCCTATCCAATGCGATATATTTTCCTTGCGACCAGTGAAATAATTATCGAGACATATAACTTCCTCATCGGCCTTCATTAACCGGTCGACAAGATGGGAGCCCAGGAAACCGGCGCCTCCGGTAATTAAATTTCGCTTAACCAAGGGGGCCATAGGATCAGAAAAATTGTTTTTTTGGAAGCAAATAGTGTTTACCAACGATATGAACCAAGAAATCAACCACGGGATTTCCCCTGCCAATGCTAACAATTGACGGGGAGGATATTGCAGGGTATGTAATCTGAGAAATACACATCATAGCCTAAGAAGGTTGCTGTCAAACTGCTCTTTAAACAAGCGCACAGTAGAATTAATGCCTTCAGGAAGTGAAATTCGAGCCTTCCATCCCAATTGATTAATGCGACTTACATCAAGTTGTTTCTTAGGTGTTCCATCGGGCTTACTGGTATCCCAGACAATATCACCTTTATAACCCGAGGCTTTGGCTACCAACTCAGCCAACTCACGTATACTCAAATCCATGCCGGTTCCTACATTCAGATGGCTATGCTCACCATCAAGAGGAGACCAGTGCTCTAGTGCAAAAACACAAGCCTCAGCCAAGTCATCAACATGCAGAAATTCTCTTAAGGGATTGCCACTACCCCAGCATTGAACAGAGGCAGCTGATTCCGAAGCTGCCTCATGAAACCGTCTAATGAAGGCTGGAAGAACGTGACTATTAGTAGGATGATAATTATCACCAGGTCCATATAAATTTGTCGGCATTAAACTAATGGCATCAAAATCATGCTGAGAGCGAAGAGCTTGGCACAGTTTAATACCAGCGATTTTGGCAATTGCATACCATTCGTTCGTCGGTTCTAGCGCACCTGTAAGAAGTTCTTCCTCATTAATTGGTTGCCTAGCAAATTTAGGGTAGATACAGCTACTACCTAAGAAAAGAAGCCTTCGAACACCCGAAAGCCAAGATGCTTCAATGACGTTAGATTGAATCTTGAGGTTGCCTAAAAGAAAATCTGCTGGATAATCAGAGTTAGCCTGGATGCCACCAACAATTGCCGCAGCCAACACAACAACAGTGGGTTTACGATTATCGAACCAATTTTTGACAGCAGAGTAGTCAAGCAAATCAAGCTCTAAACGATCTGCAGTTAAAAGAGAGCCTCCATAAGCTGGATTACCATAACCTGCTTGACGAAGAGATCGGCAAATAGCACTGCCAGCCATACCACGATGTCCAGCAACAAATATTCGATCTTCAAAGGTTAGAAAAGTGCTCATAAAATAACCATAACTTATCAAGTCCACTCATTAAAGTCAGCTGTCTACAAGAGGTTGTGACGTCGCTGCGACCTCTGAGTTACTAGGTGGGGTTTCCATGGAACCAACAACTTTGAACCCCTGCTTTTTAAGATATGCTTCTTTAAGAGCCTCTTCCCGATCAACTAACACCATCTCAGAAACAAGTTCTTCCAAGGTAGTAGTTGGTGTCCAGCCGAGCTTCTTACTTGCCTTTGTCGGATCGCCGAGCAGAGTTTCAACTTCAGTTGGCCTGAAATAACGAGGATCGATACGTACGACTACAGAACCTGAGTCTGAGCGAAGTCCAATCTCGTCTAGACCCTTACCCTGCCATATAAAATCCTCCCAACCAAGTTCATGTGCCGCTATTTCAATAAATCGGCGTACGGATTCCTGTCTTCCAGTAGCGATCACAAAGTCCTCAGGGCAATTTTGCTGAAGCATCAGCCACTGCATTTCAACATAGTCACGCGCATGGCCCCAATCTCGCTTTGAATCAAGGTTGCCAACATAAAGACAACAATCTAATTTAGCGTCTATTCGCGCAAGACCTCGAGTAATCTTCCTTGTCACGAATGTTTCACCTCTTCGAGGACTTTCATGATTAAAAAGTATTCCATTGCAGGCATACATGCCATAGGCTTCTCTGTAATTCACAGTAATCCAATAAGCGTACAGCTTGGCGACACCATAAGGGCTACGAGGATAAAAAGGTGTGGATTCTTTTTGTGGAACTTCTTGAACCAAGCCATACAATTCACTAGTACTTGCCTGATAGATACGTGTTTTCTTGGCTAAACCCAAGATTCGAACTGCTTCAAGAATTCTAAGAGTGCCGAGACCGTCACTATTAGCAGTGTATTCTGGCGACTCAAAACTGACAGCCACGTGACTTTGAGCCCCCAAGTTGTATATTTCATCTGGGCGAACTTGTTGTATGATTCTTATCAGATTAGTGCTGTCTGTTAGATCACCATAATGCAGGACAAGGCGAGGGTCATTCTCGTGTGGATCCTGATAAAGATGGTCTATACGGCTTGTATTGAAGGAAGAGGCACGACGCTTAATACCGTGGACGATGTAACCCTTTTCCAGAAGAAGCTCTGCAAGATAACTTCCATCCTGACCAGTGATGCCTGTAACAAGTGCTGTTTTCCTGATGGAAGATGAGGTCATGAAGAAAGGAAGAGGGTATAGAAAACGTCGCTCAGACACAATAAGTATGTCTATTACCACGATGGACGAGAGCAGTGCTCAACCGTCACAATCGTGGATTGATCCACAGAGAGTGCTATGGATGCGAGGCAGAACGACCATCAAATCCAACCATTGCTGGCCAAAGCATACGGCCGTCGAGCTTTAACTTGTCATTATAACGCGCCTAGAGCCCTTAGGGGCATGAGGGGGCGCCACCCCAATACCTGTTCACAAATAGTCACTTACTCGCGTCGGGTGGTCTTAATCATAAAGCTGAGCACCGTATACTTTGAGAATAAACTAGATGGCCACACGATGGCTACCCTAGGAAGCAATTCAAGTTGATCTTCGTTAATCAGACACAATCAGCTAAAGCGAGATTGGCAATCATGAAGATTTCAGCAATTAAGCTTTTATCTCATTCCAGCAAAAGTCGAGCAAATAAATCAAAACGTTTAGACAACTGTGATTCAAAATTAATGCCCATATGGTCAATCTATAAATGGCTGAAGAGCTTGAAAAATCCTTGTCAGGAGATTATGGTGCAGAGGGTAAGCTTATTTAAAGAATAAGTCAGGTTCGCTGAGGCAGGAGGAAATATATCGGCAAATAACTGGTCAATACAATTCATTCTAGAGATTCCTTAAATGGCACACAAGGTCTCGGCCAGAAGAGAGGGTTGGTTCTCCTTAGGATGACCTCCTGAAGGCTCAGGTCAAGCTTCCTCATGAGTAGATCCGCTTCAATGCCTGACCACTCAGGGCAAAATCGACCCTAGGCATGTCATAAGATAATAATTATGGAACAGCTCATACGACCTGCTAAAAGAGCCGCTTTGCTGGCCATTTTGGCTTCGCTGGCCTTCGGCACACCCTCTAAGTCCATTGAGAGAAGACAAAATCCAGTTGCAAATGAGAAAATTGAAAGAAATATAATTTCAACGCTAGCAAGTACGATTCCTGCAGTAGCCAAGACACCTTCCACCTCAATACTTCATAACCAAATTAGAGATGGCTATATTCTTGGTCCTGGCGATGCACTCGTAATAGAGTTGCTAGACATCCCTGAATATTCAGGAACTTTTACAATTGGTCCCGACGGAACTCTATATTTACCCAGGCTTCGATCACTATTCGTTGAAGGCTTGACCATTGAAGAACTCCGCTACTTTCTAACACAACAATTCAGCTCGTATATAAAAAATCCAGAAGTGTTTGTGAGCCCTGTCGCTTATAGGCCAATTCGGGTTTATATAGGTGGCGAAGTTTTAAGGCCAGGATATTACCACCTCTCAGGTCAGCAAATGGTTGCAGGGTCAGACCAAGTTCCTGCTGACACAATTGGCTTGAGACAACAAGATGGCAATGGATCTATTTACAGCGTGACCAAGCAACAACCAGGTCCGAGGATTGGAGGTACAGAAATCAGTCCGACTTTACGTTTGCCAACTGTATTTGACGCTCTTCGTACATCTGGAGGAGTAACTCCATTCTCAAATCTTAGTGAAGTATATGTGACTAGAAAGCGTCCACTCAGCAGCGGTGGTGGAAAAATAAAAGCAAAATTAAATTTTCTCGCCCTTATTACAGAAGGAGACGAGTCTCAGAATATTCGCCTTTTCGATGGAGATACAGTATTTGTACGACGTTCTAAAGTTGAATTAAGAGAGCAAATAATTAAGGCTGGCCAAACTAATTTAAGCCCTGATTATGTATCAGTCTTTGTAACTGGGAGAGTCCGGGATAGCGGCAAAAAGATTCTTCCTCAGGGATCAAGCTTGGATCAAGCTCTTGCTGCTGCGGGCGGACAAAAACTTGTTCGTGGAAGAGTAGAATTTATCAGATTTAACCGCGATGGTACTACAGACCGACGTAAGTTTTTTATTACTGGATCAAATCCATCTGGTTCTTACAAAAACCCAATATTAATGCCTGGCGACGTTATAAGAGTCAATGATTCACCCCTATCTGCCACAATTACCATACTAGATGAAATAACGACTCCGGCATTAGGTATATACTCCATTTTCAGCCTCTTCAAGGACTTCAATTAATGAACAACTTACGCTCAGATGAGATTATTCAGGCTGTCTCCTCCAGAGATGAAGAGCTTGATTTGGGGCAAATATTTGCAGCACTCAAACGTAGATGGCCTTGGATCGCTGTAAGTGGTGCGATCAGTTTAATAATTTCTGGCGTTCAATTATTACAGACCAAGCCAGTATATCAAGCGCAATTTCAGATTGTACTTGCGAGTGAGCAATCAGGCGGCTTAAATTCATTATTTAATCAAAATTCGGCACTAGCTGCAGTTACTGGACTTGGTCTTTCAGGTCGCTCCGATTCAATAGCTACCGAAATACAAATCTTGACCAGTCCTTCAGTTCTACTGCCTATTTTTGAGGCGGTTAAGTCTCATAAAACACCGCCAGAAGCTAAAAGTATGCGGTTTCAAGCTTGGGCTCAATCAGCCATCACAGCTGAAGAACAACCTGGCACATCAGTACTTAACGTTGAGTTCAGAAACACAGATAAAGAACTTGTTTTACCAATTACACAAATGATCTCTAATGCCTATCAAAAATATTCAAATAGAGGACGTGATCGTGAGCTTTCGAATGTTATTTCCTATCTTAATGAGCAGATTGCTAAAATCAAGCCTAAATCAATTCAAAGTTCACGTTTAGCTCTCGATTACGGCTATTCGAACGGATTAGGTTTGCTTGATGGCCTACCCTTGGCTGGCAGCATCACTGGAGCTAGTGGAGGCGAAAATGCTGGAACTAAAATAACTGGTGGCGGGGGTAGTATTGAAAAAGCCCGCACAGCATCTATGCAAAGAGTGCGGGCTCTTAAAGTGCAAATAGAAGCAACAAAAAGAGCCGGAACTGGATCAATTTACTTTGCTTCGCAACTTGGCTCTCTTAATAATAAGTCTTCTACTTTTGACCAACTGACATCAGTAGAAACAAGACTTGCAGGTTTACGAAGTCGCTTCAAGGACAATGACCCACTGGTCAAAAAACTTGAACTCGAAAGAAAAACCTTAGTGTATTACATCAACGAGCAAACTCTTGCTTTGTTGAGAGGTGAGCTTGAATTGGCTCAAGCAAAACTTTTGGCTTTGAATAGACCCAAAGAAGTCATTTCAAGGCATCGTGAATTAACACAAGAAGCATTACGCGACGAAGCAACTTTAGTAAGTCTTCAAAATCGATTAAAGCAAGTTGAGTTAGAAAAAGCTAGAGCATCAAGCCCTTGGGAACTTATCTCTACTCCTACACAATTAGACTATCCAGTTAGTCCAAATAAAAAAAGAATTCTTGGCCTCGGGCTTCTTGTTGGTTTATCTATTGGTGGTGTGCTTGCACTAATAGTTGATCGTCGTAGTGACCTTATATTTAGCATTGACTCGTTATCACGAAATTTACCTGGACCTTTACTAGAACGTTTGCCTAGTCGAAATAAAATAAGCCAGGAAGCCTGGTTTTCATCCATTCAGCTCCTAGCTGATGGACCATTATCAAATAAAAAATCTGTCGCATTGATACCTGTAGGATCTCTTGACTCATCCTCCCTATCCACCCTGAAAACTTGCCTTAGAAATTCGCTCCCAGATGATTGCGAGTTGCTGGTTAGTTCAAGCCTGCTTGAAACTCGCCACTGTTGTACTCAGATACTCGTCACTTCCCCAGGTGCTGCTAAGCGTGAACAACTTATTCAATTGCGTGAACAACTTTCTCTCCAGAGCACTCCTATTGCTGGATGGATACTTCTTGACTGTAGTCTTCGAGTCTGAGAACTAAACAATGGCCAATATTCTAGTTACTGGAGGTGCAGGATTTATCGGTAGCCACACCTGTCTGGTGCTTCTTAGTCATGGCCATAACTTAGTAGTGATTGATGACCTCTCCAACAGTTCATCAGTAGCCCTAGAGAGAGTTGCAAAGCTTGCAGGAGTCGGCTTTGGCAAAGAACGTTTACAATTGATACGCTGTGACATTCGTGATCAAGCAAAGCTTGAAGCTGTATTCACTAGCAAAGCCAATTGTTCTAGCCAGCTAGAAGCAGTTATTCATTTCGCCGGCCTCAAAGCGGTCAGTGAATCTGTTGCTAAGCCACTTCATTATTGGGATGTAAACGTAAGCGGGTCTACAGCATTGTTGGCAGCGATGGAAGCTCATGAATGCAGAACAATCGTTTTTAGCAGCACCAGCACAGTTTACGGCGAGCCAGAATTCTTCCCTCTCACAGAAAGCACTCCTACCAACCCTATCCACCCCTACGCACAGACCAAGCTTGCAGTAGAACAGATTCTTGGCTCACTTGCCATTGCTGGCCCCTGGCGTTCAGCCTGCCTGCGTTATTTTAATCCCGTTGGAGCTCACCCCTCAGGCAGCATCGGTGAAGACCCTCTAGGAGTTCCCAACAATCTCTTCCCTTACATCACCCAAATAGCGGCTGGACGACACGAAAAATTGAGGGTCTTCGGTGATGACTACCTAACCGATGATGGCACCGGCATCCGTGATTATCTGCATGTCATGGATCTAGCTGAAGCCCATGCCGCTGCCTTAGATCACATGCTGCAGTCGCGCGCCCCCCTGAACCTCACTCTGAACCTAGGCACCGGGAAGGGTCTTAGTGTGATGAATGTGGTGCATGGCTTTGAAGCCGCCACGGGCGTCACCATCCCTTACGAAATGGTTGGGCGCCGTGCAGGCGATGTGCCCAAGCTTGAAGCATGCCCTAAGAAAGCCGAGAAAATCCTTGGCTGGAAAGCCAAGCGCTCCCTCGCCGACATGTGCCGCGACGGCTGGGCCTGGCAATCGGCCAACCCCAACGGCTATCGGGGTAGCAAATGAGTCGGAAACCCAAGATTCCTCTCCTTTCCAAGCCCATGTGGCTACTAGCCGGCCTGGCGCCGCTCGCCATCGCAGCGCCATTGCAGGGACGGGCACAAGAGCAAGTGATCTGGGAGCCGGTCACCGAAGAGCAGGCTGATCAGCTGCAGATCCTGGTGCCCTCCGTCGAGGGTGGAGCGACAAACGTCCCAACCTTTCCCTCTGAATCGCAAGCAACACCACAGTCAGCTGCACCCCAACCGATCGTCTGGGAGGTGGTGCCAGGCAGTGCAAGTCCCTCCACCACCAACCCTTCGCGCGCAACCGAGGTGGTGTGGGAGGTGGTGCCAAATAACCCATCCGTCGCGGGTGAAGGATCCAACAACGGCCCAGCCAACGCCATCATCTGGGAGGTACTTCCAGACACCATTCCTCCTCTCGCACCTGAACCCACAGACACGATCGCCGTGATCGACAGCGTTGAGCCCAATGGCGAATCCGTCACCAGCGAAGAGCCCCCAGCCGAGCTGATCGCCCAAGAAGAGGCCATGCCATCCCGCATCGTGCCGGGCCCACCACCGCCTCCTCCCCTTCAAGCGCTCAATCGCTCGATTGCTTATGGCGATGGATTGGTGGGGCCAGACATCAGCCTGCGTATCCCCAATGGCTTTCGATGGAGTCAGCGATGGTTTGGGGATGTGTCGTTGCTGGGCTACGACTATCAAAACGGTCGCAATCCCGGTGATCCATTTATTCCGGCCGGAGATTCAGGCGATCTCGATGGTTGGGCAATTGTTCACGCCAATATCCTCCAAACCAAGAACTGGAGTGTTGCTCTGAACACTTCTTTCCGCAGCCTACAGAACAACCCAGACATTCCTGGTGGCGGCACAGGCATTGAAGATGGCGTCAGCTCGGGGTTTCGCATCGCCCGCGCCATCGGTGACACCGGTGGCATTGCTTTCGGAGGCGAACAAGTCATTCAGTGGGACGACAACACCGACACCGGTCGCAATCTCTATCTGATGGCCTCAAAGGGTTGGTGGCTAGGGGATCACGGGAGGGACTATCCCCTCTTCATCGCCAACGGCGGCTTTGGAACCGGTCGTTTCGCCAGCCTGACTGACAAAGATGAATTCTTCAATTTCACTTGTATGCAGGTTGAACAGAACCGCAAAGTGGCTCAGATTGACGAAAACCTCTGCTGGGGTCCAATCGGATCTGTGAGCTTGGTCGTCAATGAATGGTGGGGAACCTTCATCGATTACGCCATTGGCAGGGCCACATTTGGGGTGTCCAGCAACATCACAGGTGGAATTCCATTGCGCTTAACCGCCGGGGTTCACTTCGTTGAAAATGATGAGGTTGTGAGTTTCGACGAGCTGCGCTGGATTGCTCAGTTCAGTCTTGGTTTCTGAGCATCTCCTGCTAGCCGGAGGTGGCCACAGCCATGCGTTGCTGCTGAAACGCTGGGCCATGCACCCACAAAAACGCCCCAAGGGACTGATCACCTTGGTCAGTAGCTCCAGTGCCTCGCTTTATTCAGGCATGGTGCCGGCATATATCGCTGGCCTCGACACTCTCAACGGCATCAACATTGACATGCGCTGGCTGGCGCAACAAGCAGGAGTCGCCTTCATTCAGGCCGAGATCACCGGGCTCAATCCTGACGGGACAATCCTGCTACTCAATCGCCCGGCCCTGCCTTTTGATCGGCTCAGCCTGAATGTAGGAGCGATCACCAAGCAACATGCGTTCCGGCACGCCATCCCGATCAAACCCCTGGGACCCGCCCTTGAAGCCATCGCCATCGCCGATGAGGAGGCAAATGACGCGGCCGTAGATCCCTTCCACATCGTCGGGGCTGGCCTCGCTGCTGTGGAAGTAGCCCTGTCCTTGCGACGCCGCTGGCCCGGTCGACGCCTGCACTTGTACATCGGAGAGCATCAGCTTCGCCCCTCCATGGGGCAACGCCTGGGCGAGGCCGGCATCGTGATCAAACGCACCACAGCTCCTGACACAAGCAGCACACTGCTATGCACCGGCAGCCATGCACCCCATTGGCTGGCAGCGAGCGGGCTCCCCTGCGACGCCCGAGGGAGGGTCCGCACCCATGCCAGCCTTCAGGTCGTAGGCCACCCCCAGCTGCTAGCTGCCGGTGATTGCGCCGTGATCGACGGCAACCAACGACCGCCATCGGGGGTGTGGGCTGTGCGCGCAGCCAAGCCCCTAGCTCGCAACCTCGAACGACTCAGCCACAACCAACGGCCCTTGTCGTGGACACCCCAGCGCCGGGCACTGCAGCTCCTGGGGTGTGCCGTTGATCGGAGACGCCCCTCCGCCTGGATGCTTTGGGGGCCATTCCTGTTCGGGCCCCATCCCTGGCTGTGGCGATGGAAACGCCATCTCGACCATCGCTTCCTGAAACGACTGCAACCTGATGCTTCCATGGCAGCGCACAGTCGCAACACAACCCAAAACGCAGCCATGGCGTGCCGGGGTTGTGCCGCCAAATTGCCCGCAGCCCCGCTTGAGCAAGCCCTACAACGCTGCGGTGTAGGCCAGCTGAGCCAACAACCGGAAGACGCCCAGACCCTGGGAACCACAGCAACCAACACCACGCTGCTCAGCTCCGTGGATGGATTCCCTGCGCTGATTTCCGATCCTTGGCTCAACGGGCGCCTCACAACCCTTCATGCCTGCTCCGATCTCTGGGCCTCAGGGGCTCGAGTGGCCACAGCCCAAGCCATCGTGACCGTGCCTGCCGTGGACAGTAGTCAGCAGGTGACGCTGCTCAGCCAAACCCTGGAAGGGATCCAATCAGCCCTAGCAGAGCAAGGAGCGACCTTGATTGGCGGCCACACCATGGAGTCTCGCCAGGCCTCCAATCCTCCAATGGCGCTGGATCTACAGCTCAGCCTCAGCGTCAGCGGCTGCACAGCTTCAGGCCAGGCCCCCTGGCGCAAAGGGCCGATCCAACGTGGCGATGTGCTGTTGCTCAGCCGCAGCTTGGGCAGTGGCGTTCTCTTCGCAGCCGCCATGCAAGGCCACTGCGCACCCCATCATCTTGATTCCGCCCTGCAACAACTGAGCTGCAGCCAGCATCCCCGGCTCAACGAGCTACTAGCCCTCAGCCAACAGCATCCAGAAGCCGTTCACTCCTGCACAGATGTGACCGGCTTCGGATTGCTGGGCCATCTCAATGAAATGGTGGCTGCCAGTGAGGCCATCAGCGTGAACCTCTTGGTGGATCAGATACCGAGTTTCGCCGGCGCCCTTGAATGCCTTGCGCAAGGGATCACCAGCACCCTGGCCCCCGCCAACCGCCGAGCTTTAGCCAGCTTGGGCACAAGCGTTCGCGTGCTGCGCGAGGGTCAAGACATCAGCTACAACCTCGAACCAGCTATCGAAGATTTACTAATCGATCCCCAAACCTGCGGACCCCTGCTGGTGAGTTGCTCTGCCCCAGCAGCAGCGACACTGCAAGACCTGGGATGGACGGCGATCGCCCGGGCTTAGCGACGCGCCCGGGGATGACAGGCCAGAAGGTGGTTTTTCAATTGCGCCTGCAGCAACGGCCTCCCCGCCAGACGGGTGTAGGGGATACCAATACGCTGAAACCAATCCGGCGAGTGCTGCACACATTCCGCCAGAATTGTTTCTTCATCGTGGCCATAGGGCATGAGCGCAGCCCGTTCCGCCATGACGTTGAACAACTGCTGCAGAGCACTCCAACGCAGCCTGGGGCCAGAAAGGTACGACGCGTTTAAAGGCAGGTGGCGGCCATAACGCCGCATCTCACTGCCGTAATGGCAAAAGCGATCAGGGTGATCAGCACTCAACCAAAAACGCCAATTCGATCGCCGCCCATTGAAACGCGCAATGGTGGCGTCAATCCACACCAAGTGGTCGTGGTCGACCTCTGAGGCCAGCGCTGTGATCAGATCAATCTTGCTGAGCCATACGGTGAGCATCTGGCGGAGCACCTCCGCACCGGCGCCCTTGTAATCGCGCCAGTAATGAATCACAGCTTTTTCGGCCCCAAACGCTGCAGGCTTCTCCAACAGATCCAGTTGCATGGCCCGACAGCCCTGCATCAGACGCTCCGCCAACGACCAAGCAGGAAGGCTGTGCAACAACCGCAGCTCCGCCTGCAACACAATCCCGTGCTGACGGCACAGCTGTTCCACCAGACTGAGGATCTCTTCAGACGAGGAGTAGAACACCAATTGCTCGCCTTGAATCAGCCGCAGGGTCTGGGGAAGCAGAGTGGTATAGTGAGAACCCGAGCGCTTTTAGTTACCCCGAACAGGCCAGTACCCAGAGGCGTACAGCTTGCTGCTCAAGGTCATCAAAACGCAGGGTTTGAGCGGAGCCTATTCCCCCTTCGACGAGGGAGCCAACGCCGTGCCTAGAAGCCATCACCACCCGCAAAAGCCCCGTTTCATCCTTGGGGTGGGGGCACAAAAAGCAGGCACGAGCTGGCTGCACAAGGAACTGAGCCGTTGCAAAGAGATCAATTTCGGATTTTGCAAGGAATACAAAGCCTTCCCACACCTCCAAGCCGCTCGCCCAACGTCCGCACCTGGATGGTTCAGCCGCCAAGGCCAGTTCGACACCACGACATTCGAGCAACTCGCCGATATAGAGAAGCAGCAGAGCATGAGGGAAGATCCGCGGTGTTACCTCCACTACTTCCGCAGCCTGATCACCAGTGATCCCACACTGCAGGCCACTGGCGATCTCTCCCCCCATTACGCAGAGCTCAACAGCCGGCAATTCCGGCAGGTACGCCGCTTGCTCAAAGCGGGCGGGTTCGAAGTGAAAGTGATTCTGCTGCTGCGCGATCCGGTAGAGCGCATCTGGTCGCAGCTACGCATGCTGCGGCGACAGAACCGCTTCCCTCAGCTCTGTGGTTACCGCCATGAAGAAACGGCTTTGGCCGTGCTCCATCACCACCCCCGTTTTGCCACCAAAACGCAATATCACCAAACCCTCAAGGCTCTGGAGCAGAGCTTTCCCAGCGACTGCATTCACGTGGAGTTCTACGAACAGCTCTTCACCACCGAAGCACACATCCGACTGCAACACTTTCTGAATCTTGAATTACCACCCGCCGAATTCGAGACACGGGTCAACGCCTCCCCGAAGCAAGCCAATCTGTGCCCAATGTTGGAGCAGACAGTGGTCCTGGCCTACCGGGAGGTGTACGAAGCGATGATCCATCGCTTCGGGAACACAGTGCTCGACCTTTGGCCCCACGCCCGGTGGCTGCAAGCCAACACCTGCCGCTGAGACGACTAACCCGGCTGCCCCTCCTCCAACGCGTCAAGACTTGGCAAAAGTTTCGCCAACACCAATAACGACGTTGCGGGGTAAACGGGCAACTGGGGCAAAGAGGAGCGCAACAGCTCCCGATAGCGATTAAAAAGCGCTCGGCACACCTGTTCCTGCTCCAGTGAAATCCACTGTCGCAAGATCAGCTCTTCCAGATCGCCCTCCACCTGTCCAGCCACACCATCAAGCACCGGTAGATACCCCTGCTGCAACGAGAGGTAAGCCAACAGGCGCAAACGAATTGGCAATTCACCCGCATTGATCAATGCCAGTGCCCGATCGCAATCGGCACTTTTGGCATCCTCAAACCGGTTAAAGAGTGTTTTGAGCAAACAATCGCGAAAACTACGGGCCCAGCGATGGGTCAATGCCAAACCAAATAGGCCCACAGGCGCAGAAGCCTGACGATGGCTGGCCTGAGGATCATCCACGGCAAATCCGTGATCGAAAGCAATCGAGGCCATCCGGTTTGAACGCACCAGGGGCTTGCCGATATGTCCCCAAAACCCCAGCCGCTGAGCATCGGCAGCATCAACCAACGGGTGCATCAACCAAGGCAAAAACAGCTGGGCCACATCTGGGAACAGGGCAAACAACTGCTCGATCGACACATCGGTGCGCAAAGGTTGCAGATATTCATCGGCATCCACCAGCAAGGTGAACGGTGCCCGAGAGGCCAACAACTGCAGATCCAGGGTTTTCAATGCAGCCGCGGGAGTCAAGCTGGCGGGAAACCGATGCACCTCACAGATCAACCCATCCGGGGTTGGCATGTGTCGCAGCACGTGCTCATCTGCTTCGCTCTGAACACACACATGCATGAGGCGCACGCCAAGTGATGCGTAATGACGAAGAAAAGCGGCCCAATAAGGCTGCTCGATGCAGCAGTAGCGGGTAATCAGCTGCACATCCCGCAACAGATCGGTGCAAGAAGCCGCGACAACACCCAAGGGTTGCTGGGAGCGCAACAGTTTCTGACCACCGAAACCGTTGCCGCCGTCGACCCCGACCCAGGGGTCTTTGAAACAAAGCTCTTCAGGTGCTGGGCGACGGCCAAGTAGGCGCCCGATCATCCGCCCCATCACCCCGCGCCGTGCCATTGGCTTCTCCCTAAATCGGTTCAATCGGAGCCAAACGCGGATCAAGAATTTTGGGCCCCATCCCTGGGAACTTCACCGCGATCGACACCTTCTCGCCGCTGCCAAAGGTGTGGGTGATCTCGCCGATGCCAAAACTGACATGGCTCACCTGATCGCCCACAGCCCAGCTCTTACCAGGGGCAGGACCGGCCTGTCGGCGACGAACTGCATTGGCAGGCGCACTACCCGGTTTGGACCGATCAACGCGGGTCAGCCGCTCCAACCGCTGCTCCCGCCGGATCGCCGCACCACCGGACCGGGGGAGGTCTCCCTGCACCAGCGCTTCTGGCAACTCAGAGAGAAAGACACTCGGCACAGCTGGTTCGCGCATCCCACCCCAGAGCCGACGCTCACTCGCATGCGACAGAAACAGGCGCTCCTTGGCGCGGGTGATGCCCACATAACAGAGGCGACGTTCTTCCTCCAACGACGCCGGATCATCCAGAGACCGATAGCTAGGGAATAATCCCTGCTCCAACCCCACCAGGCACACCACCGGAAACTCCAGGCCCTTGCTGCTGTGCAAGGTCATCAAGGTGACGCGATCGGCCTCGGTGTCCTTGCTATCAGCATCACTGGCTAAGGCAGCAGAAGCGAGAAAGCCCTCGAGATCACCCTCGTCGTTTTCTTCCTGGTATTGGAGAGCGGCATTCACCAGTTCCTGCAAGTTGCGGCGGCGTTCTTCAGCCTCATCGGTGCCCTCCGCAATCAACTCACTCACATAACCGCTCTTCTCCAGCACCTGTTGGATCAGCTCCGACGGCATCGTGTCGTGGATGTGCTGCTTGAGATCGTTGATCAGCTCACAGAACTGAAGCAGCCCTCGAGCAGAGCGACCACCAAGCGAACGTGCTGCTTCCGGATCACTCACCACATCCCACAGGGGAATGCCCAGCTGATTGGCAGCATCAGTGCAGCGTTGGATCGTGGTCTTGCCAATGCCTCGCTTGGGCACGTTGATCACCCTCAGCAGGCTGACGGTGTCGGCCGGGTTAATCAGCAAACGCATGTAGCCGAGAACATCCTTAATTTCGCGCCGGTCGTAAAAGCGCAGGCCTCCCACCACCACATAGGGGATGCGCCAACGCACCAGCGATTCCTCGATCGCCCGAGACTGGGCATTGGTGCGATAGAGCACGGCCATGTCGCCCCAGCGCAAGTCGGGGTTGGCTGCCTCCATCATTCTGAGCCGGTGCACGACCGCTTCGGCTTCGGCGATCTCATCATCACAGCGAGTGAGCGTGATCAGCTCGCCCTCGCCACGGGTAGGCCGCAAGACCTTGTCGATCCGCTCACTGTTATGAGCTATGAGCGTGTTGGCCGCCTCCAGAATCGTGGCGGTGGAGCGATAGTTCTCCTCCAGCTTCACCATCGTGCGCGTGGCGTCATCAGGCGCCTTGTCACCAAAGTCGTCCTGGAAACCCATCAGGATCGTGAAATCTGCAGCTCGGAAGCTGTAAATGCTCTGGTCGGCATCACCCACCACAAACACTGAGCGTCCCGCCCAGTTGTCGTAGACCTGGGGATCCTTGCCATCGGTGACCAGCAGCTTGATCAGGTCGTACTGAGTGCGGTTGGTGTCCTGATACTCATCCACCAACACATGGGCAAAGCGACGGTGCCAATAAGCGCGCACTTGCTCGTTCTGCTGCAACAGCTGCACCGGCAACAGCAACAGATCATCGAAATCGAGGGCATTGTTGGCTGCGAGGGCCTTGCGGTAGCGGCGGTAGACATCGGCAGTGAGTTTGCCGCGCTGCCCCTCAGCATTGGCCTCCAACTGATCCGGCAGCCAACCCTGGTTCTTGGCATTACTAATCGCCCAGCGCACTTTCTTGGGTTCGAAGCGCTTGGGATCGAGCTGCAGCTCTTGGGTGACGATCTCCTTCACCAGGCTCTGGGCATCGGCCTCGTCGTAGATCGAAAACTGCTTGGTCCAGCTCAGCCCCTCAACATCCTTAAATTTGTCGATGTCGAAGCGGAGCATGCGCGCGAAGAGGGCATGGAAGGTGCCGATCCATAGCTCCTTGGTCACCTCCCTATAGATACGGGAGCGCAGCTGGCGCTGCTCAACTGGCGGCAGGGTGCTCCAGGGCTGCCCAAATTGACTCTGGGCCAAACGCTGGGCCAGCAAGAGCTCCAGCCTCTCCTTCATCTCCCGGGCCGCCTTATTCGTAAAGGTGACTGCCAGGATCTGAGCCGGATCGGCGCCATGCTCGCCAATCAAGTGGGCAATGCGATGGGTGAGTGCCCGCGTCTTGCCACTACCAGCTCCCGCCACCACGAGCAACGGCCCCTCGTGATGATCGACCGCCCGGCGCTGGGCATCGTTGAGGCCGGCGAGAAAACTCATGGCAAGAGGCTATCGCTCATGCCCCGCAGTGGAACCCGGCGTAGCCTCCTGCTCACCCAGGCTGCACGAAAAGGCTTTCTGTGCACATTCCTCCTTCGCTGCAACCACCGCAATCGATGCGCTGGCTTCTGGTGAGCTGCGGGCTGATTGGTTTGGCCGCCATTGCCATCACGTTTGGGCTGATGGTTGGCTTCAGCGCGCTTCCCGCACCGACTTCCTCGGCAGGTCAACAGCTGCTGCGCAACTACAACCACCTCTCCCACGGAGTGGTACTTACCAGCGTCGCTCTAGGCCTGATCGGTCTTTTGAGATGGGCACTGAGCCAACCAGCAGACAGCGCAAAGCCGCCATCTCAGGCACACAAACCGCTGGGCACACAAGCCATGCGCTGGTGTCGCCACCACCCGCTGCTGCTGATCGTGTTCATCGCCTACGGGGTGGTGATGGTGCAACACACCTCTGGCTTCTACCCGGAATTGCAGGGCTGGTTGAGAGACATCCACAACGGCCAACTGATCAACCCCTTCCAGCTACGCGATGGCTTGATCAATGAAACGATGCGGGCCAATAGCTTTCGCTTCTTTCCGCTCGCCCACCAGGACCTGCACCTCCTTAGTTGGCTCACGCCCTAGGTGAAGGTATGGAGTCTGGTGAGCGCCCTGGAACTAGTGGCGATCGTGCTGCTGGCCAACCGAGCGGTGACCACTCTGAGCGGAGGGAGCGAATGGCCTGGACAGCTTTGGCTGATCAGCTTGCTGCTGCTGTTCCATCCCGCCACCGGCTGGGCCTTTTTCCAACTGATCTACAGCGAACGGTTGCTCACCCTGTTGTTCAGCCTGTTCATCTGCGCGGTCCTGGAGCATCAACGCACTGAAAGTCGCCAGTCTTTCGCGCTTGCTTTTGGCTGTGCGCTAGTGGGGCTATTCGTCAAAGACATCGCCGTCATTCTGTTCGTAGCACCTGCGATCTTCACGCTGATGCTGGCTGCCAGCAGGCGAGACCCTGGGAAGCGACAGTCTTACGCCCTGGAGTGGTGGCTATGTGGTCTCAGCGTCGTGACCATCGCCGCCTACCTAGTGCTCAGCCTGCTGCCAAGCCTGTATGGAGGAAGCCATGGCTTTTCCAACAGCGACCGCCTAACGCTGATCGCTGATTGGCGCCTACTGGCGCTGAGCCTATTCAGCCTCACTCGCTGGCTGCTGATCGTGCGTGACCGCTGCAAGGCCAACGTGCTCGATGCACTCAACCTCGGAGCTCTGGCTTACGCCGCCGCGCTATTCCTCAGTGTGGGCTACCCCTACGAGAGCTTCTGGACCCTGCCAGTGCAGCTGGTCACCGTGCTGGATCTGGCTTTGATCTGGAGCCGATGGGCTGCACCGGCGCTGCACCGCAAAACCACACCAGCCTTCGTGGGTGCTTTTGGCATCACCCTCAGTGCCGGGGTGCTGGCGCTGGAGAGCGGGCAAGCGCAAACCTTCAGCAAACGGATCGGCAAGATTCAGGTGAACCAGCAGAAATGGCGCACCACCTTCGAAGAGCTGGAAGCGCTCCTCAACGAACGGCGCAGAGCCGGAGAACCGCGCAACCTGATCTTCATGCAAACCTGGTTCGGACGTGCCGAATATGAGCGCCTTCCCTATGAAAGGCTGATCGAACTCGACCCAGTGACCCGCACCTATTTCGTGGTGGATGGCATCGGTCGTGGAAGGCGATACCGACCCCAGCCTGGGGATCTACTGGCCAACATCGACAAACGCAAGCTCACGGTGCTGGGAGACGAAAGTAGCCGTTACGCAGAGGTTTATCGCTTCCGGCCCGGGATGAACTACGGAGCCATTTATGAACGCCAACCCTGAACGAGGCTGGTCGCTCAGGGGAAGGGAGACACCCCCGGCTTGATCCAGAGCCGCAGCCTCCGAAACAGCCAGGCGGAACGCAGACGCACAGGCAACGTCCATACCAACACCCCCATTTTCTGGGAGAACGAGAGTTGCCGGCGCCAGCTCTGATCCAGCCGAATCTGATCGGAATGACCAAACCGCATGTCATTGCCGTGAATGTCACGGCGAATCCCATCACGCCACTGGAACTGCCCCTCTTCAAGAGGAAGCCCAAGCCATTCCATCACCCGCGCCATTTCTTCACGCGGTTTTGCAGCGAGCCGCTCGTAATACACCCTGAGCGCCTGAACACCATGCAGCCTTTCACGGGTGAGAAAAAACAAGCGGGTGTAGTTGTAAGCCGCGCTCCTGAGCTGATCTCCACGTTTCCGAGCACTGTTCATCGAGCCAAAGGGACCGCGATGAAGATGCACTGGATACAAGACAAAATCAGCGCCCTGAGCATTGGCGGCGAGCAGGCGCGACAGTCGCGGCAGCGATTTGGAGGAATCAACGATCAATCCGCTACCACTCACCGCCGCGATCGCAGTGAATAACGCCTGGTTGTGGCGGAGGAATGTGGCGTCATCCCCGTCATCCCCGAGCACAAGCTGATCTAAAGGACGACCCACTGCCTCGATCACGTGCTGCTGTACCTGGCTCCAAAAGGGGCACTGATCCGGCGCCAAGCGATGGCAGCTACACAAACGCCTCGTGGGATCTGGATTCGTGAGCATCTTCAGCTCACCGGCACTCACCACCTGGCTGTGACCACTCACCAGCAACGACAACAGCGTGGAACCGCTGTGGCCTCGACTCGTGATGTAAAGCACTTGAGGCTTCTGGGGCTGCTGGCGCAGCGGCGGCGTCACTTCCGGCATCGTCAGCGCTGCTCTGAATGTAGAGGTGTGACTAGGCGGCAACGCTGCACCTGGGCATAGGGCGAGGCACCGACGTCGGAGATCTCTGCCGTTTGGCAACGGTAGCCAGCACCTTCAGCCCGCCTCCGCAACACGGTCAGCCGCGGCCGCGCCCCCTTGGCATCTCCACTGTCTGCCAGCCAGAGGTGGTGCGGCAATGCATCTGAGACCAGCAATTGATCCAACTCTGAAGTCCCACCCCAGGAGCGCGCGGGCTGGGCCATCCGACCAGCCGCCACCTCCATCTGGTCACTGAGATTGAACAGCCGCTCGCGCCGGGAGAAGCGATGGGACTCTTGAGCCAAAGCACGACTGACCAGTTGAAACTGATCGGCTTCCCTCGCTCCATGGCCATTCAGCGACGGATCCAACTCAGAGAAGCTGTGCCACCACCAACTGCACAACAATGCCCCCAGGGCGACAAAGGCGCCAACCCGCCCGCGAGCGTTGAACGGCAACGCCGCCAGTCGCACCGCAAGCCAGGGCACGAACGCCGGCAACAGCACCACGAAATAACGGCTGAAAGCAAGCGGTTTCCAGAAGGAGATCATCAGCACAGCCACCACCATCAACATTGATGGGATCAAGCCACTGGAATCCGCTAAGCCGATCTTCTGCCCAGCGTGTTTTTCCTGCTTCGGATCAGCCAGCTCTCGCTGCAATCCAAAACAGGCAATTACAGCAGCCGCAAGCACCAATAGGGCAAGTTTGGGCAGAGGCCAGAACCCGAGTGCTCGAGCCAGGGTGTCTTCCAGGAGAGCGAAATCCGGTCGACCGATCCAGGCACCTGTGCCACTGCGCATCAGATAGGTCGATGCCTGCAGCATCCAGACCAGCGCAGGAATCAGTGCCAAGGCTGCGGTGAAGGCGGCACGGGGCCGTCGCTGCCAAGCATCCCAGCAAACGGTGGCGGCGAAGAGAAACAGACCGTAGTAGTGGGTGAGTGCCGCCAAGGCCACGCTGAGGCCATAGGCCAGCCATTGGCTGCGCTGACGCCACCACCAGGCCAGGGCCACGAGCAACACCAACAGGGCATACCCCTTGCCCTCGATTGCAAAACGCACGGGGTAAGGAGAGCAAAAGACCATCAGAGCCGCCGCGGCCAGCGCCAACCGTGGCCTTGCCCATGCCTGCTGGCGAGCCAAGGCACCTGCCTGGGCCGTGATCACCAAACCCCCGAACACATAGGCCAGCCAAGAAAAGAGGCGAAGCGTGACCGCTGAAGGCGGCAGCAACTGGCCCCATAACCAGATCAACGTGTAATAGAGGGGGGGATGCGTGTCCTGACGGAGCATCGCCAGCAAAGCCTCATAACTGGGCTGAAAACTTTTGCCGATGGTGTAAAGCTCGTCGCTCCACAAGCCAGTGGAATCAATCAGGGCCAGAGCTCTCAAAGCAAAGGCGCTGCCGATCAGCACCACCAAACTCGTCCCCCAACGCAGCAGACCAGGGCGCGATGACCTCGTCATCGCATCGCCTCCAATCGCTGCAAACGAGACCGACGCAGCGCCTCCCCCAATTGAGGGCCAGGCTGCAAGCCGGATGCGATCAACTCCCGGGCCGTCTGCGGCGGTTTCACATGGCGCCAGCGCCCCCACCAACGCAGCAACGGTCGCCAGCACGTTCCAGCCCGGGCCACCTCCAAGGCAACCACCTCCGGGCTCCACGGTTTCGCCTCCAGCGCTTCGCTCCATTGCGCAGCGCTCCAGCCTTGCCAAGGCTGTTGCAACACCTCCAGCGTCAACCAGTCTTGCAAGTGCTTCAGTTGCTCGAGCCAGCGTTGCTGTTGCAGGGGCAGTTGCAGGCGCTGGGCCAGGGCCAGAGGGGTCTGGCTAGCAGCGACGAACACGCACAACAACGGCAACCCCAAACGATCGGCCCTGTGCAAACGCCGCAGCAACAAGCCATCGCTCTGCAACTGCGAATCCAGCAAAGTCAGAGCGCCCCAGCTCTGCAAATGCATCAGCGCCTGACGCCAGGGTTCGCGGCCAAACAACACATCAAGCTCCATGCGCAGGCGCGTGCCGAGGGCCGGCGGCACAGCATCAGGCCTGTCTCCAGGGCGCCAGGACCAGGGCCACTCCGCCACGGTGCGCTGCAGCTGTTCGACCGCCTGCGGCGCCAGGCGAAAGTTGAGACGGGCGGCATAACGCGCTCCTCGGAACACCCGGGTGGGGTCGTCCTGCACACTTCCTGCATGTAGGAAGTTCAGCTGCCGGATTGCCAAGTCACTCTGACCGCCATGGAGATCAAGCAGCTCCGGTTCAGCTTCTGCCAGCGGCAGCACGAGGGCCATCGCATTCACGGTGAAATCCCGGCGGGCCAGGTCATCACACAACAGCCCGGGCTCGACCAACGGATTCTCCCCAGGCGCGGGATAGCACTCACGACGGGCACGGGCCAAATCCAATAACACTCCATCCAGCACCATCTCGACCGTGCCGAAACTGCCATGCACCCGAAGCTCCGACACCCGCGCCTCGCCGAGGCGCTGACGCAGAGAGGTCGCCAATTGCTCACTGCAGCCTTCCACCACCAGATCAAGGTCCGGGAGGCTCCGCCATGGTTCAAGGTGGTGGTGATGCAACAGAGCATCACGCACAGCGCCCCCCACTAAAGCCAGACGTAAACCACCGAGAAGACGGGCTTGCTCTTGTAAGGCGTCGAGCACGCTCTCCGGGATGCCAGGCAAATGCACAGGCGGTTGATCAGCCATCCGATCGCTCCATGCTGCCGCCTATCAAGGATTGATCACAGAGCTGGCGGAGTTGCAAAGCCAAACGCTCAAACTGAGCCGCCTCCAGAAAAGCCTGGCGTGCAGGGGAACAGACTCCACTCCCCAAGTCTGGATCGGCTTGGGCAGCCAGCAAACAGGCCTGAATCTGCTCGCACCAGAGCGGCGCCTCTGCCTTCAGTGGCAAATGCCAGATGCCATCCACACCGGACTGAAAGTCAGCGGCAAATCCTGTGGCCACTGAGAGCATCAAACATCCACTGACCAGACCCTCCAGAAAGGACACAGGCCCCCCTTCTTGGGCCGACACCGAGCAGACCCAGACGGGTCTGGCGATAAACCGCGCCGTAGTCGCTGTGGGGAGCATCGATCAGCTCAAGCGCAGCAGGCAGAGGATATTCACAGGCCTGCCAACCATTACCCAGCACAGCCACACGCAGGCCCTGGTGGCTCAGCAGACCAATCAGGTCACAAAGCAGCGCATAGCGCTTGCGCTGGTGGTAGTTGCTGTTGCTGGAACCTACGTAACGACCCACAAACAGCACATCAAAGCGACGCTGGGCCAGGGGCCGGCCAGGGAAAAACAAACGGGGGTCGTAACCGGCTGGAAAGCGATGCAAGCGCTCTGACTCCACCCCTTGCATCCTGAGCAACGCCTCCTCATGGGCATTGAGCGCCAGCACCCCATGCAGACGACTGAGATCAGGCAGACCAAGACCGATCCGCACATGACTCATGTAGAGGATCACGCGCTCCGCTGGAATGCCGTCTCGCAACAAGCGCGGGAGATGCCCTTGGAACATCACCAACACAAAGGCATCCGCGCCCTCCATCATTGACGCCAGGCTGTTGCGATCCGAGGCCACCAGCAGCTCAGGGGCCTCGCCATCTCGCCAAACGCTGGTGGCGGTGAGATCACGCCAGAGGAAGTCGAGGATCCAACCCTGAGACCCTCCGGTGAGATAAGCAATCAAGCGACGGGGACCGGTGCCGGCCAATGCGCACTGCACCAGCGGTGGTCTGCGCGGCGGGGCAGGGCAGCCCAAGGCAAGCCGCAGCAGAGCACGCAATCCCATTCAGCGATGACCCCTCACCCAACTGGTCCGCCCAGACTCCCTGGCCACAGACTTGAGAGCCTGGTTCACGATCACAGAGGAGCTGATCAGAAGCCTAGAGGCTGCCTCCAGGGCCCAGAATCAACGGAAGCTCCGCTGATTAGCCGTTGTCTGCCCTCACCCGCTGCCTGCAAGAGGAAGCAGCCGCTATCTCCGCCGCTGCCGATCGTCTCAGCAGCCATGAGGTGGAACAGGCGCTGAACCTTCTGGAGCAGTGCGCCGATCGCAAAGCGAAGCTGGTGATTACCGGCGTGGGCAAAAGTGGCATCGTTGCTCGAAAAATCGCCGCCACCTTCTCCTCGATCGGCCTCATGGCCCTCTATCTCAATCCCCTCGATGCCCTGCATGGGGATCTCGGGGTGGTCGCTCCTGACGATGTTTGCCTACTTCTCTCCAACAGCGGAGAAACAAGCGAGCTCCTCGAGGTCCTCCCGCATCTCAAGCGCCGAGGCACCGCCCGCATCGCTCTTGTAGGCAGGGCAGATTCCTCCCTAGCGCGTGGCAGCGATGTGGTGCTGGAGGCGGTCGTGGACCGAGAGGTCTGCCCCCTCAACCTCGCACCAACCGCCAGCACGGCGGTTGCCATGGCGATTGGTGATGCCCTTGCGGCGGTATGGATGGAACGACGAGGTATCTCGCCCGCCGACTTCGCCATCAACCATCCAGCGGGCTCGCTTGGCAAGCAGCTCACCATGACCGTGGCAGATCTCATGGTGCCGGCCACCAAACTTCCCGCCCTGCAACCCACAACCCCCCTACCGGAGGTGATCAGCCAGCTCACCCAGGGAGCGATTGGCAGTGGCTGGGTCGAAGATCCCACCAAGCCTGGATGTCTGGCGGGCCTGATCACGGACGGTGACCTACGCCGAGCTTTGCGAGATCACAGCAGTGATGCCTGGGCCAGCCTCAAGGCCACCGACCTGATGACAGTCGATCCGATCACGGTGACGGCCGAGTTGATGGCGGTCGAGGCCATTCAGCGGATGGAGCACAACCGCCGCAAACCGATTTCGGTACTGCCGGTGGTGCATCCTGACGGCACGTTAGATGGATTGCTTCGCCTCCATGACCTGGTGCAGGCAGGGCTGGCCTGATGAGAGCACTGCTGCGCTCCCTTCAATGGCGACGCCAGCGCCAAGCCCTGGGCCAGATCGAACTACTGGTCATGGATGTGGACGGTGTGCTCACCGACGGCGGCCTTTGGTTTGATCCCAACGGTCTGCTGCAAAAACGCTTTGACGTGCGAGACGGGTTGGGCATCCGCCTGCTGCAACAAGCCGGGTTGCAATTGGCCTTCCTCAGTGGCGGCAAAGGCGGCGCCACGGAAGTACGAGCACGGCAGCTGGGGATCAACCACTGCATGGTGGGCATCAAAGACAAACCCGCCGCCCTCGAGCGACTACAAAAGCAGCTCAATGTCACCGCCGCGGTCACGGCCTTCATCGGAGATGACCTCAATGATCTGGCCGTGCGCCATCAAGTGGGGCTACTGGTGACCCCATCAGATGCCTGTCGCGCGGTTCAATATCAAGCCGATGCTGTACTCAAGAGCCGCGGCGGCCATGGGGCCGTTCGCGAGCTGGCCGAGTACATCCTCAAGGCGAAAGGGCTCTGGAAGGAACTAAGCCGCAATGGCTGGAGAGACCGCAATGACTGACGGTTGCCCGCAGACACCAGGCGTCTTTCTACTGGGGGTCGGTGCCCAGAAGGCCGGAACCTCCTGGCTGTATCAACAACTGCACAGCCGCCGTGATGCAGATTTCGGCTGCCTGAAGGAGTATCACGTCCACGACGCTCGCACCGTGCCGGAACTGGCCCGGTTCCGCAACATCCGGATCCAGCCCAAACAACCCAAAACCTGGATTCAGCCCCGCAGCTGGCTACGTCAGTGGTTCATCCACAACCCCGAGCGCTACACCGACTATTTCGCCTGGCTGTTGACGCGCCCCCACCTCAGGGGAGCTCAGATCCACCTCACTGGCGACATCACCCCCTCCTATGCCCTGCTCAGCGCAGAGACCCTGCAAGAAATCAAAACCAGCTTTGAGCAGCGTGGCATTCCTGTAAAACCAGTGTTCCTGATGCGCGATCCAATCGAGCGCATCATCTCCAGTCAGCGCATGAAACTGCGCAAGCAAGGCCTCCGAGATGCCGGCTTGGAAGTGGAGACCCTGCGGAAGAGAGTGGCCAAAGGGCGAGGTCTACGCAGCAACTACGGCCAGACCCTCGATGCACTCGATCAAGCCTTCGGGTTAGAGCACTGCTTCATCGGTCTCTTCGAAACCCTGTTCACCCCTAAGACCTACGCCGACCTCTGCCGCTATCTGACAATCCCCTACCAGGAACCGGCGTGGACTGAGAAGGTGAATGTGAGTGCCACGGCCACGGTGATCCCCGATGACCTGCTTGCCCAGATAGGCCAGCTCCAGGCCAAGGATCTACAAAGGGCCACCAAAGTGCTTCCCGCTCTCGATTTCAATCACCTGTGGCCCACCGCCAGCCGCTGGTGCAAAGGGTGAGTCCTCAGCCGTGAGACGCCATCTGCCGGGCTTGCTCCAGCTGCTCCGCAGTATCCACCGACAACGACGTGCCTTCCACCGAGAAGGTAGCGATCGTGTGACCAGCTTCGATCAAGCGCAACTGCTCAAGCCGCTCTAAATCCTCAAGAGGCGAGGCAGGCAACTGATCCCAAGCAGCGAGCACATCGCCGCGGAAGCCATACATGCCCACATGGCCCCAGTAGTGGGTGTGCTGATGCCAAGCGGCGGGATCAACATCGCGAACGTGAGGGATGGCGGAGCGTGAGAAGTAGAGAGCCCGACCGTCATGGGCCAATAGGGTCTTCACCACAGCTGGGTTATGGATAGTGTCGGGTTTAAGCCGGTACACCGGTGTGACAACAGCTGGCACCGGATCGAGCCGCACAAATTCGGTCGCCATCGCACTGACCACTTCAGGATCAAGGAACGGCTGATCCCCCTGCACATTGATCACCGCCGTGCTGACCAAACGCTCAGCTCGAGTGGGGAGATCCCAGCGATCAGCCACCTCACCCCAAGCCATCGCCACCAGCTGATCAGCCACCGACGCGATCCGCTCACTGCCGGAACTGCAATCTTCTGACGTCATCAACACAGGGAAACCCCAGCCTTCTGCCAGAGCCTGCAAACGCTGGCTATCGGTGCACAGCACCACAGCCGCAGGCCCATTGGCCTTGGCGCATTGCTCCAGCACCCGCTGAATCATCGGCTTGCCACCGATGTCGGCCAGCACCTTGTCGGGCAGACGGGAGGAGGCCAACCGCGCCGGCACAGCGACCACAGAACGCTGAATCGTCATCAGTCCCACAGCTTCATGGCGTCATCTCTGGCGGAAAACCACTCAGCCGCCAAGGGACCTCCCATCGTGCGCTGCTCTCGGAACCAGGGTCCACCCAGAGTCCAATGCAGCATCGGCGATGCCTCCTCGGTCTCTGGTGGTGATTGCACATCAACGAGGTGATTCCAACCGCCATCAAGAGCACCGATCTCATGGTCACCTTCCAGCCAATAAAAGCGGTGCAGCTCCAGACCAGAGGCAGTATTCACGTAATCAACTGTGAGCTTGGTGCAACGGCTGCAGTTGAGCAGCATCAACGAGCTCCAGTTCTTCTTGGGGTAAGCGCTCTGCACCTCCCCGAGAAATTTCACCGTCTCCCCAGGCACGTGTTCGTGCTGCACACACATGGCGCCGTAGCGGTCATCCCGCTGATCCCAGAGCGCCTTGATGTCGGCGCGGCAAAGCATGTCGCAATCCATGAACAGCGCCCAGCCCTGGTAGCCCATCAGATGGGGCACCAGAAAACGGGTGAATGAAAAGGCCGTGCTCTGCTTTGGATCGCGCTCGCGCCGATACAACCCCTGGGCCTCCAGCTGCGGGGTCACCAGCGGCGTGATCGCCAGTGGCATCGAACTGTGCTGATACAGGCTGTCAATCAGCACATTGGTGGCCGCACGCTCACGCGGGTCGTATCCGATAAAAATCGGGATCGGAGCGATCGCCATTCGCCTGCACCAGGGCCAATGGAGGCAGCCTAAAGCCGCTCCAGGGGCCAGCCCTAGGCTTCAATCCACCTGAGCTCCACCCCCATGGCCGCCCGCAGCGTTGCGTTGGGCAACATCCACTTCGCCAACGATGCACCTTTCGTACTCATCGGTGGAGTCAACGTGTTGGAGTCGCGCGACTTCGCTGTTGATGTGGCCGGCCACTACAAATCGGTGTGCCAAGCCCTGGGCATTCCCCTGGTGTTCAAGGCCTCCTACGACAAGGCCAACCGCTCATCGATCCATTCCTATCGGGGCCCGGGCCTAAAGGACGGTCTCCAGATGCTCCAAGCGGTGAAAGACACGCACGGCATTCCGGTGATCACCGACGTGCACAGCCCGGAGGAGGCAGCACCGGCCGCTGCCGTGTGCGACATCATCCAGCTGCCGGCCTTCCTCGCCCGCCAAACCGACCTGGTAGAGGCGATGGCCCGCACCGGAGCCGTGATCAACATCAAGAAACCCCAGTTCCTCAGCCCATCGCAGATGGCGAACATGGTTGAGAAGTTTCGGGAATGCGGCAACGAGCAGCTTTTGATCTGCGAGCGCGGCAGCAACTTCGGCTACGACAACCTCGTGGTGGACATGCTCGGCTTCGGGGTGATGAAGCGGTGCTGCAGCAACCTGCCGCTGATCTTTGACGTGACCCATGCCTTGCAGTGCCGCGACCCAGGTGGTGCCGCCTCAAGTGGCAGGCGCAGCCAAATCATGGACTTGGCCAGAGCGGGCATGGCCGTGGGCCTGGCGGGGTTGTTCCTGGAATCCCATCCCAATCCCGACAAAGCTCGCTGCGATGGCCCCAGTGCCCTGCCCCTGGAGCAACTGGAGGCCTTCCTCACCCAGGTGAAAGCCATCGATGACGTGGTGAAAGCAATGCCCGCGCTTGAGATCAACTGAACCATCGATGAACACTGACGACAGCCGTCGGCCGCTGCCCCTTCTGGCCTGGATCAATACCATCGCCAGCGTGCTGATCGGCCTAGGGCTCGGCGGCTGGCTGTGGCTGATGCAACACCGCAATCTCTTGCCCTCACCAGAGGTGAGCGCGGGTAAAACGCTGCTCAAGCAATACCAAGCCACCTCCCACGACCTGTTTCTGGCGCTGCTGGCCCTCAGTGTGCTCACGCTGGTGGTGCTGATCCGCCGTGCCCAGCATCAGCAAGAGCATTCCCAAGGAACAACCGACCAAACATCGCGGCCCAACCAGCTACTGCGCTTCACCCGTCAGCACCCCCTGGTGCTCGCTCTGTTCGCCGGCTACACGGTGGCGATGGTGCAGGGCACCACCTGGATGTATCCCGAACTGGTGGGCTGGTTCAAGGACATCCCCGAAGAGCATCTCCTCAACAACTTCTCGTTCCGCCACGACTTCCTGCGCGAAACGATGCGACGCGACGACTACCGCTTCTTCCCGCTCGCCCATCAAGATCTGCACATCCTCAGCTGGTTCACCGGTTACGTGAAGGTGTGGATGCTGGTGAGCGCCGCTGAGCTGTTCACCATCGTGGTGGTGAGTGCCCGGTTTGTACGCAGGCTCAGTGGACGTACCCAGATTCCGGCGCTGCTGCTGATCACCAGCTTGCTGCTGTTATTCCATCCCGCCACCGGGATGGCCTTCTTTCAGTTCTCCTATTGCGAACGCTTCCTCACGTTCGTCCTTGCCCTCTACTGCGGCGCCTATCTGCACCATCACCAGCACCGCGACAAGGCTTCGTTTTATGCCGCCCTACTTTTCGGTCTCATTGGCATCTTCATCAAAGACATCGCCGTGGTGCTGTTCGTGGTGCTGTTCGTGGTGCCGCCCGCGGTGATGCTGATCGCTGGCAGCCTGGGGTTGGTGGAGGGCCGTCCCAGCTGGACCAGCAGCTCACGAGCGGAATGGGTAGAGGCCTATCGCCTCGAGCTCTGGCTTTGCTCCCTGGCTCTGATCTTTCTGCTGGCCTATGTGGTGCTCTCCCTGCTGCCCAGCGCCTTTGCCAACAAGGGCTCCTACAACAAAAACAAGGGCTTCCTGTTCGCCCCCGACTGGCGCTTCTGGTGTCTGATCGGCTTTTGCCTGGTTCGCGCCGCGTCCATCAGCCTGGGGCGCAGCCGCGTCACCCTGCTGGATGGTCTCAACCTGGCAGCTCTGAGTTATGGCGCCGGCTTACTGGTGTTGATCGGCTTTGAGTCGCACAAGTACCTCAGCCTGCCCGTGCAATGGGTGACGGTGCTGGATCTTTGCTTCGTCTGGACCTGTTGGATCAGCCCTGCGCTTGAGCGTCGCAGCTCAGCAAGGCTGGCTGGTGCTGTCGGATCGGCGGTCGTGCTGGGAAGCATCGGTCTCGACCACCTCCAGCCGCCAAACGTCGCGGCCAGCGTGAGCACCATCAAGGTGCGTCAACAGTCGTGGCTGGAGGCATACCAAGCCATTGATGCCACCACTGCTCCGATCCGCACCCAAGGCGAAGCCATCAACCTGATCTACAGCAAACAATCGTGGTTCTCGGCCAAACGCCACCTTGGCCGCCTTCGCTTTGATCGCCTGATCGAATTCGACCCGCAGCGCAACCGCTTCAGCGTCGAGGAAGGCACAGGCAAAGGCGAGCCCTACACACCCCAAGTGGGCGATCTGCTGTTCACGATCGACAAAGACGCCAGCACGCTTCAACCGCTGCTCGAACGCTGGCCCACCCAACTGCTCTACCAAGACAACAACGGCCAGAAGAACGGCCGCATTTTCCGGATTCAGCCATGACGATGGCCATGGTGAACCGGCTGATGCTTTGGCTGGCGCGGATCTCCGGCGGAGTTCTGCTGATCGGGCTTGGCTTGTGCAGTTGGCTCGTGCAACACCGTCTGCAACTCCCTGATCCCCTGCTCCCCGAAGGATCTGCACTACTGGAGAACTACAACGGCCTGGCCCACGAACTCTGGCTGGTGGTGCTGCTGCTTCTGATCGGCCTCCTGATTCTGGCCATCAATCAAGCTCCTGCTCCAGCAGAGGCATCGAGCCATCCCAACAGCCTGCTCAGCCAGGCCTGGACGTTCATCCGTCGCCACCCGATCGCCTGCGGTCTGCTGACCGTCTACGCGCTGCTGATGGTGAGCGAGAGCAGCTGGTTTTACAAGGAGATCGTCACCTGGTTCGACGACATCCACAACGGTCTGCTCGTCGACAACTTCAGCCCTCGGCCCAGCTTCATCGGTGAAGCGATGGGCCGCAACGACTTCCGCTTCTTTCCCCTCTCCCACCAGGACCTGCACATCCTCAGTTGGTTCACGCCCTATCCCAAGGTGTGGGCACTGATCAGTGCCGCCGAACTCGTGGCCACCATTGGCCTGAGCGTGGCCGTGGTGCAGCAAAGCCTCAGGCCCACCAAACCTCAAGCTGCCAAGGCTCCCGCAGTCCTACTGATCGGCTGCAGTCTTTATCTGTTCACCAGCTCAGCGGCCTACAACTATTTCCAGTTCATCTACAGCGAAAGGCTTCTCAGCCTGCTGCTGGCGCTGTTCGCCTTTCACTGGCTCCAGCATCGCCAAACAGGAGACCGTCGCTCCGCCCTACTGGCCCTGATCTGGGCCCTGATCGGCAGCTTTCTCAAAGACACCGCCATCGTGTTGTTCGTGGTGCCAGCGATGGCGTCCTTGCTCACCCATCCACCACGCCAATGGACAAATCAGAGGCGACTGGAACTCAACCTGCTCTGCCTGGTGCCCTTTTTTCTGGCGAGTGCCACCTGGTTGAGCCTGCTGCCGAGCCTTTACCTCGGCGTTCAGCGCTACGACTCCAGCCTGCGGTTCTCCGCCTTTGAGCTCGACATCCGCACCTTTGTGGTGCTGATCTTCATCGTGGTGCGTCTGGTCCAGTGGAGCCGCCAGCGCAGCGACTTCTCGTTCTCGGTGATCGACGGCCTCAACCTCGGAGCCCTCGCCTATGCCCTGGCCCTATGGGCCCTGGTGGGATTCAAAAGCACCAGCTATATGGCGCTGCCGGTGAATTTGGTGGCGGTGATCGACCTGCTGATGGTCTGGGCCGTGGTCATCAGCCCGTGGCTGCTGAGCCGTTCCAGCCGCAGGATCACCGGGGCCATCGGCATGGGCCTCAGCCTCTCGATCGTGGCGGTGGAACACCGTTTCGCCCATCACTTCCAAGAGCGCTTCACCTCAATCCGCAACACCCAACGCTCCTGGCGCGCCACCTTTGATCAAGCCCAGGTCCTGGCGCGCCAGACCAAGCGGCGCGGTGAGCCGGTAAACCTGATCTTCTCGAAGTCGTGGTTCAAACACTCCGACTACCTGCGCACCCTCCCCTATGACCGCTTGATCTACCTCGACCCCGATACTGGCCTCAGCAAGGTGATCGATGGCATCGGCCGGGGCGAGCGTTATCAAGCGCAGCCGGGAGACCTGCTGTTGGATCTCGACTCAGGCAAGAAGCTCAAGAAATACGGCATTGATCTCAGTGGCTACCGGCAGATCTACAACTTCGATCCCGCCGTCAGCAACGGCCACATCTACCGGCGAGAAGTGGAGTAAACCAGCCGCCGATTGAGGGCCGCCAGGGGCGGCCAAGCCAAGGCGAGCTGGGCGATCCCGGCCCCATGGCTCATCCAAGCAGCGTCGTAGTGAATCGCCGCCCCTTTCTCGGCATCGAAGCGCACACGATTACCCGAGAGGATGTGGCTACCCGACTGAGCCACCGGAGCCAGCATCGCAGGAGCGAAATCCAGCTCCAACCAGTCACAGAGGCGACGCAAACTCTGCTCCGGCCGCAGGGCCAGCTCCTCGTAGCCGAGACGGAACACTGGCTTCCCGCACCTCTGCAGCTGCCGTTCATGGCGTGCACTAAGACGCCACCAGCGCAGCAAAGGCTGAAGACCAGGCAGCCAGCGACCCCTTTGACGACCATCGCGAGAGCGGGAATGCACCCAACTGCGCACATCCCTCGTGAGATGAATCACCCGGATCTCCAGAGCCGGATCCTCAAGCAAGGGCAGCACGAAATCGTCTTGATACGACTCCACCACCCATGAATTCATTCCTGGACCAGCCGCTGAGGGTTCGAGCGCCGCCAGCAAACGCTTGAGCTTCGCGGGTAGGGGTTGATCGTCATGGGCGGGGAGCCAGCGCAGGATCGGCCCCCACACTGGGCAGGCATCTGCCACCAGGCCGCAGGTGCAATGGCGCTGATAACGCAGATCCCCGCGCAACTGGGCGGGCCCACGGTGGCTGTCTTTGGCTGCAGGTTTCTCCAGCAATCGCACCGCCTCACCCAGCCCAGTGATCTGGGGATGGGCACCCAAGGCCAAGTCGAGAATCGTGGTGCCGCTATGACCCAAGCCCCGGATCAAAAGAAGCCGTTGTTTGCCGCCGCTCATGCAACCCTCTCCGCCTTGGCATGGGTCTGGATCAAAAAGCGACTGAGATCCTCCAGATGCTGCTCCAGGGTGAACCCCTGCTCCACATGGCAACGGCCTGCAGCGCCGAACTGGGCGCACAACGTTGGATCCTGAAGCAACCGTTCGATCGCCTCGGCCATTCCCCTCACATCGCCTTCCTCCACCAGCACGCCGGTCTTGCCATCGATCACCACCTCAGGGATCCCGGCGTGGCGCGTGGCCACCACCGGCAAACCACTGAGTTGCGCTTCCATCACCGCCACGGGATTGCCCTCACTGTCGCCATCCGCTGCCACCAGGGAATGTTGGACGAACACCCGCACTTGCCGCATCAAGACCGCCACATCAGCCTGACTGTGCACACCGAGGAAACGGATCCGCGGCCCCAGATCCAGCTGCTCCGCCAAGGCTTTCGCTTCCGCCAGTAACGGCCCCTCCCCCACCATCCAGAGCTGGCCCTGAGGCTGGGCAGCAAAGGCACGGATCGTGTGCAACGGGCCCTTCTTGGCCACAAAGCGCCCCACCGATAGACAGACAGGAGGCGCCGCTGCCGGCTCACTGCTGTGGAACAGGTGGGCATTCGCTCCGGATGCACTGATCAAGATGCGATCTGCAGGCGCGCCCAACGCCTGCAGTGTCTCGGCCATGGGCTGGGATTTACAGATCAATCCTTCCGCCAAACCCATCAAGCGGCGGTAGCGGCCGCGCAACACACCGAGTTTGCTCTGCGCAGAGAGGTCCGAGCCGCGGAAATGCACCACCAGGGGCACCGCCATCACCGGGGCCGCCTCCATCACCCGCACGGCATGGAAACCAAACTCCGCCAAGACCAGATCGGGCCGATGGCGGGCGATCAAGCCTCGAGCCACCATGGCTGCCGGCCAACCCGCCAGGCGCAACAGTCCTAGGCGCGTGCAGACCTTGCTCAACATCACCGCCAGGCCATAGGCCAGGCGAGCCGGTTGGTTCCAAGGGCGTTCATCACCGAAGTAGGCCTGCACCTCGAACGGCAACCCCGCCAGATTGGCGCGCACGAAGGTTTCCGATGCCGCCCTGCGGGTGGGGGCAAACACCAGCAACCGTTGCAGGGTCATGGCTGATCCACCAACGACTCCCAGATCGGACCGACCACAGGCCAATCCAACTGGCGCAAGGTGTCTCGCGCCGCAGCGCCTAAGCGCTCCCGCAACTCGGGATCAGCCCCCAAGCGATCAAGGGCTTCGGCCAGGGCGAACGGGTCATCGCTGGGGACCACCAATCCGCTGACACCGTCCTCCACCACCTCCAGCGGCCCGGGCGACGCATCAGTGACCACCACCGCAAGTCCCGCGGCCATCGCTTCCAACAAAGCATTCGGCATGCCCTCGAAGCGGGAGGGCAACACAAACACGCCGGCCTGCAAAAGAAACGTCTGCGGATCCGAGCGAAAACCGAGGAACTGCACCCGCTCCTGCAAACCGGCCTGCTGCACCTGCTGCTCCAACGCCTCCCGTTCCGGCCCATCCCCCACAAGGGTCAGCGTCCAGTTCCGCGCCGCGCCAGCGGTTTGAGTTAGAGCGCGAATCAGCACATCGATGCCCTTTTGCGGCACCAGCCGCGCCACGGTCACAAACCCTTGGCGATCTCCAGCCGACCCCACCGCAGCAGGCACCACCGGCATGGGAAGCGGGTTGGGAAGTAACGCCAGCTGACGGGCCTGGAACAACGGCACCAGGCTGTCCATCACCCCAGCCGTGTTGGCCGTGAGCACGTCCGCCCTTCGGTAGAGCAAGCGGCGAAAGCGCGGCCAGGGGAACGGCAACTGTTGCTTGCGGAGGTCATTCCGTTCCGACACCACCAAATGACAATCTCGCCACCACAGGGCACTGCAGATCCGCATGTTGGTGCGGCTGAGAAATGACACCACCCGTGTGGGGCAGTGGCGATGCAGCAACCGCTCCAGCTCCCAGGAGGGCGGGCCGTCAATCCCATTCACACACCAGCGCAGCAGCTGAGAGCGCCAGTGGCGCTGGCCGGGCTGCACTGGCTCCAGCACCCCCAGCAGAGGCCCCATCAAAAGACGTGCAAGCAAGCGATGCAGCCGTCGCTTCGGGGCCAGAAAGCGGCGACCGCGCGCCAAGAGGGAACGGTTCCAGTGATCCCGCTTCCAGAGAGCATCCACCGCAGGCGCAAGATCGGTGACCAACAGCCCCTCTGGGATCGCATGGGCTTGGGCAGGACCGGGCAGCATCGTCACCAGGCGCACGCGCCAGCCTTTGGCCATAAAAAAGCCGGCCGCAAGCAACGCCACTTTCTGAGCTCCTCCAGGTCCCAAGTGAGGCAACACCAGCCAAAGGTCATCGGCGTTCTCTTGCGCGGCTTGCTGCATGTCAGTTCGCTGCCGCCTCCTGCATCACGCGTTCAAGAGCTTGCATCAACCGCTGTTGCAACGCCGCTGGGGCATACACCTCTCGCACGTCCACCGCTTGCGCGGCTAAGCGTTGCCGCTCCCCAGCATCCGCCAACAAGCCCGTCAGCACCTGCAGCCATTGGGCATCAGATGCCGTATCAGGCATCAAACGACCGTTCACGCCGTCTTGAATCAGATCAGCAGGCCCCTGAGGGCAATCGGCGGCCACGCAACAGCACCCCGCGGCCATCGCCTCCAACAACACATTGGGGAACCCCTCGTAGCGGGAGGAGAGCACAAAGAGCTGAGCTCGCGCGTACCAATCTGCCAAGTTGCCGACTCGGCCAGGGAAATGCAACCGCGCCTGCAAATCAGGCTGATCAACCAGCAAGGTGCGCAGATCCGCCTGCTGATCGCGGCCGTGATACGGCGCATCATCTAAGCCCACGATCACCAACTGCAGCCGGGCATCCGCCTGCGCCAGAGACATCCACCAACGCACCAGACGATCGAAACCCTTCTGATCCGCTTTGGTGCCCACAGCCAACAGCAAAGGATCGGAGGCCTGGCAGCCGCGTTGCGCAAGCCAGTGCTGAGGCTCAAGGCTGGGATGGAAACGGGTCAAAGGCCACTGCACGGGATTGGGCAGCAACAACTGGCGATGGGCGCCCAGATGGGCTGCCATCCAGGTCCCAACAGCACGGGTCTGAACCAGGTGGAGAGCCGCCCAGGGATAACTGAGCCGGCGCAGCCCACTCCAGAGCCGTCCAATCCGCTTCAGCGGGGGATAGTTGCGCTCCGACACCACACAAGGCACTCCCAACAGTCGCGCTGCAAAGAGCAACTTGATGGCTGGAAGCGACGTGACGCCAATCGCAAGCCCCACGTTCTGATCATCCAGCCAGCGCTGCAGACGCAGCACCCGGAAAGGGAATGCCAACAGGCCCAACCGCCGCATCCAGGAGGCATCCGCAGGCTCCACCGCCCGCACCACGCCAGCGGGCAGTGGATAAAAATCCCAGCTGACGGGCTTGCGGGTCAGCACCAAGGGCTGCCATCCCGCCTGATGCAGCCAACGGGCCCAGGTCAGGGTGACCCGTTCGGCCCCTCCGAGTTTGAGGCTGTCGATGTAAAGCACCACGCGCCTCGGGGGACTCAAAGCGGCACTCCAGCGAGATAGGGCCTGAACAGAGGCAACACATGGTTCAAACGCTCCTGACGAATCGCTTCACTGGCCAGCTCCCGTTCGCTCTTGAGCATGAGCAACATCAGGCTGGGCAGCGCCTCCTCAGCCGCTACTACCGGTTGGCCCTGCAGCTGAGCGTGCTCCAAGCGCTGCACCCTCTCCAGCACAGCATCGGCAAAACCGCGGTGATTCTCCTGGGCCGATTGCTGGTCAAACAGGCCGCGATGGCAGTGGTGGTGTAAGCGCTCAATCACGCGTGCTGTGCGTTGCATCAGCGCGGAATCACGCTGAGTCCACGCTTCCAACACGTTGATCAACAACACCCGCAGGATATTGCGGGTGAGCCGATAGGAGGTATCGGCATCAATCGCTTCCAAATCCAACCGCTCGGCCCAGTCCAGGCAGCGCCGGCCCAGGACCGCCAGGTCGTCAAACTGTTGCAGCCCAAGCTGTAAGCGCAGAAGCGTGGCGTAGCACGACACCAACAGCTTGCTGCGGTTACGGCGATTCGAACGCAAGCACAGAAGTGTGCCGGGATCCTGCTCGAGAGCGGAGGCCATCGCAGCAATCGCCAGGGCCGACTGGCGCATGCGCGCTTCATCCTTCACATCCACGCAGCGATGCGCCAACACCACCTGGCAGTAGTTGAGGGCATAGAGAGGGAGCACCGTGCTGGTGACCAGTTCCTCAAACAGCAACACCTGCTCATAACGCTCCGATGGGCGATTGCCACGGCGAAACAACAGCTGCTTGAGCTCCCCCACATGGCCATAGCCATGCCAGAGCTGCTCCATCACCAATCGGGCCTGGCGGTACTCGCCGCAGCGCACGAGCGGTAATACGAGCCCTCCTTTCAGAAGGCAATCGCCCCATCGGCTCTTGGCTAGCCCCTGCAGCACCTTCACTGCAGCACGAGGGTGGCCGGCACGCATCAGGCGATGACTGATGGCCACCAACACCCGACTGCCAAGGCCTCTCACCAAGAGCCCTAAACGCTGAAGCAACGAAGGCTCGATGCCCAGCGGATCAGATTGATTGCGCTGGGCTTCCGCCAGAAGGCCCACACGATCCAAATAGGCCAACATCGAAGCGGTGCGCGCTTTATAGGTCTGGGTTGCCGCCCGCTCCAGACGCTGCTGGAGGCTCGGACCGTCTCCTGCTAAGGCCGCCTGGATCGATTGCTCAAACATCGTTGTCTCAGGCGGGCACAGCCAGGCCACATCACCGTGAGCATCAAGTGCCGGAATCGCGGTGGCCACCACCGGCAGGCCCGACGAGAGGTATTCGAAAAACTTCATCGGGAACATGTGGCGGGTGTAGCCATTCAGCTGCAACGGCAGCAGAGCCAAGTCGGCATGCGCCAGCCAGCCAGGCAACTCGCCGTAAGCCACAGATCCCACCAACTCCACGTTTGGGCAAGCCTTCAGCGCAGCCACATCAGTGGAGGGATCGCACTCCCCCACAGGGCCGATCAGCACAAACGTCCATTCGTGGTGGCGCTGGGCGAGCTGAAGCAGCAAGGCCAGATCGAGCTTGTAAGCATCGATCGCCCCCATGAACAAAAGCCTCGGCCGGGGGAGCGCCTGAAGTCGCTCAGGACAAAGCAAAGGGCCGTTGTCATCGCCCAGGCGGGCACGACTGAAATGGGAGTGGTCCGCCACATTGCCAAACAACAGGGTGTGGTGGTTCGAGTGCTTGTGACTGATCTGCAGTTGCGGCGATGTGGCAAACACCACATCCACAGCACGCGACAGAGCCTGCTCATTGGCCTCGATGCGCGCCACGGGCATCCCGGGCTGATCCTGAATGCGATCAACGCAGTGATACACGCTGCCCGCGAAGCTCTCGGGGTCGAGATAAAGGGTGGTGAGGGGGTTGTAGGTCCAGAGGATCGGGTTGCTGAAGCCCAACCAACGGCAAGCCAACTCGAGCCCGCCTTGCAGAAACTGGCGATTGAGCTTGAGAGCCGTGCCGCTGTGGCCACCAGGCAACACAGGTGGCGACCATACCCACAGCCGTTCACGCCGGTGACGGGGGAGTTGCAGCAATCGCCGAAGACGCCGGACGATGCGTGTGCGATCAGCAGAGCCCACCCGCGGCGGGCGAATGCCGAGCGATTCCACATAAAGCACGCGGTGTCCAGCCTCCGCCAAAGACAGTGCGGTGTGCTGCTTGTTCGTCCAGAGCGGATGGTCCCAGTCTGCAGTGGCGAGAACGATGAAATCCGCCATTGCTCTCTTATTCGCCCTCAATCAAGGCCATCTCACGGAACGAAGAAGAACGTTCCTGCAACTGCTGAAAATCACCGCTGGCAATGATTTCACCTGCTGCCATCTCATAAATCAGATCACACTTTTTCACCGTGGAGAGACGATGGGCAATCACGATCGTGGTGCAACGGCGACCGACGATATCGAGAGCCTGCATCACATCATGCTCAGTCTTGTTATCAAGCGCACTGGTGGCTTCATCCAGCACCAACACCTTGGCACCCCGGAAGAAAGCACGAGCCAGCGAGAGCCGCTGACGCTGGCCTCCAGACAACTTGATGCCGTTCTCTCCGATCATCGTGTAGAGGCCATAGGTCATACCCGCGACGTACTCATCAAATTGAGCAGCCTCCAGAGCACTCCATACAAGATCATCATCAATCGTGTCGCTGTCGCATCCGAAGGCAACGTTGTCACGAATGCTTCCATCAATTAAACGAATCGTTTGAGGAACAAATGCACAATTGGCCTGCCATGCAGGAACCTCCTGATCAGTCACTTCAATACCGTCGAGTAGAAGTTGGCCTGAGGTGGGCTGAAACAGTCCCAGCATTAAATGCGCGAGCGTGGTCTTACCACTACCAGTGCGACCAACCAAGGCGATCCGGGCACCGATTGGGATCGAGAGATTGATACCGCTAATCACAGGGTTGGAATCTGGCGCATAGGCAAAACTCACATCCTTGAGCTGGATATAACGACGGGGCATCACACCCTCGGGAGTGGGTACTCCTGGGGAACTGATCAGATAGCGCTCGGGTTTGAGACTAAGGAGCTCGAGGGCATCGGCAATCTCAGGCAGTCCTCCGCGAAGACGATTAATGCTGCGGAACATCGACTGCAATGGCCCAGAGATACGCAGCAATGCCACAAGCACCGCCGACAGAGCAGGAATGGCATTTTTGACTCCCTGGGAATCACCACTCAGCAAAGCAGGAACGATTCCGACGACAAACAAAATCGTGATGCCAGCCGGTTCGATCACGAGTCGCGGCACATCTGGGAGCAAACGACCAATGCGGTCGTAGCGCTTGGCAATCACGCCGTCGCGAGCAAATCGGGAAACAAAATAATTTTCAGCTGAATAAAGCTGAACCTCGCGCATCGAGCGTAGAGATTCCATCAGCAACAGATTAATCCTTCGCCCATAGCGAATACGCTGCTTCGTGGCAAGGCGTAGATAGGGAGTAATAATCTTAGAAGCCAACACATAGGCCAGAAGCATCAAAGCAAATACAGCCAATGCCTTCGTGCCAAGCACCAAAACTACCCCGATTAAAAGCGAACTAATCGAAACCACATTGCCCGCGATCAGAATGATCGGACTAATCACTCCCGTAGACACACTATTGAGGATACGGTTAAACTTTTCAGACAGATTAGCCGTGCGCTGACGAATAAAGAACCCATACTTCTGACGCATCAGATTGTCATACACCTTGTTGACAAGATCATTCCAAACCTCAGCACTGAGCAGGCTTTGCATCAATGCCACAGCAAAACGGATCCCCGATGCCAACCAGAAGGAACCGATCAGCAATGCCACCAACCAACCAGATTGATCAAGCAAACCGCCGCCGAACACCTTGATGCCTGGCAGATAATCCTCTAATCGCGCTCCCGCCAGTAGACCAACAAGACGCGCCAGCAGCGCCACCAGAAACACATCCAGCAAACCCTGAAACAGGGATGCAATCAAAACGATCACCAACAACCGAAGACGCCGTCGTGGCAACTCGCGAAGCAGCTGGCTGAGATTGCTCCAGGTCTGACTTTGCAAGGGCATGAAGGCCGTCAGAGACTGACCTTGCAGCTCACAAGGCAGTCAGAATTCAGATGAAATGACCTTAGACCGCTCGCACCCTCAGGGTTTCCGCCCCACAGGCCAGCCAGGCAACCGATTGACCACCCGCCTCAACCCCCGCCACTGACGACTGAAGCGCAGACGCCAGAGCGGACGAGAGCGCAACACCGACTGCTGCTGCTGGGCCGGCAACAATCGATCCAGCGTGACCAGCAACGCCTGCCAACGCTGCTTGAGGGCCGATTCCGAATAAGCAATGAGGAATTGATCAAGTGCAGGCCCGGAGCAGCGCCAAGCAGCCTGATCTGCCACAGCAGCAGAGATCCTCTCCAGATCATGCTCAAGGCTGCCGCAACCGATCTGATGGCCGAGCTCACCAGGGGTGAGGGTGTCGGCGAGGGCGTGATTCAGGCTGCTAAACACCACGCAACCGCAGGCCATCGCTTCAAGAGGCGGCAAGCCGAAACCCTCACTCACACCAGCAGCACGCCAGTGTTCTGCGGAGTCATAGAGATAAACGCTGGCACTGTTGAACAAATCCACCAGATCCTCCACCCAGCCGTTCTGCACCTCCACCCGCAAGCCACGAGCATGCAGTGCTGGGACTAACTGCTTAAGCACGTAATCACTGCTCTTGCGCTGCTGCACCAGTACATCAATCACCCTTGGGCCACCGGCCCCGTAGCGATCTCCTCGCTCGAGCCACTGAGCTTCCAGGGCATTGGGCAACAGAAACAAAGGGTTTCTTGGGGCGCGATCCCCCCAGTAGCCGAGAGTGTTGCGACTGACCGCGAGCACAGGCACCCCTGGCGGCAGATCAAAGCCATAGCCGCTGCTATGGGCTTGATAAATCACTGAACGCCCCCGAAGCCGCCGCAACAGCACCGGCACATCAAAACCCCAACTCACCAGCCAGAGGGAGGAGCCTGGAACCTTCTCCTGCCGAAGCAGGTCATCCAGAAAAGGATGATCATCCTGCCGCTGGCGATAGGTGACCACTTCAGTGGGACGCAATGTGGAAAGCAGACGGGCTGTCTGCATGGCCACACTCAAACCACCACAACGAAAACGGGTTCCGGTGCCTGGCACCAGAACCCTGATCGGAGAAAGGCCAACGCCTGAGGGCTCAGAGCCGTTAGCAATCAGCACTGCATCACAGAAGGGGTGGATTCAATCCAGAGGAATCAAGCCGCAGCCGCCTCAGTACTCCCTGTGCGCTCACGACGGGTCAGGAAGCCGAACAGAACCTTGCCAATCGCAGCCACAAGATTGCCCTCAAGTTCCTTGAACATGTTCATATTCAGGTGGAAGGCATGGTTGGCTTCCTCAACAATGCGATCGGCCGTGGCCTGGTCGATCGGCAGCTCGTCCATGGTGGCCCGATAGGTGGTCTTAAAGGCCTTCTCATCGGCGATGTCATCAAAGACGTAGAAGCGCAGGCCGTCGTCGCCCTTCATATTCATCGCTTTCTGGGCGATGTTCTTGAGGATCTGACCACCAGAGAGATCACCCAAATAGCGGGTGTAGTGATGTCCCACCAGCAGTTCAGGGGACTCCTTGGCAACAGCGTGAATGCGCTCGACGTAAGCGGCAGCAGAGGGTGAAGGCTGAATCTGTTCCTTCCAGCCCTCGCCGAAGTAGTAAGTCAGATCCTGCTCAAGAGACTCACGGCGGTTGAGCTGCTCCATCGCCACAGGACCAACCACGGGATGGTCCTCCAGCTTGCCGATCTCCTCCTCCATGGCGGTGTACACGAAGTAGAGGTCAGTCACCAACTTGCGGTAGCTGCCCTTGTCAACAACACCTTTGAGGAAGCAGCTCACAAAGCCGGTGTTTTCGGCCATGGTGTGCGACTTCTTGGTGCCTTCACGGAGCTGGGCAGCAAGAGCGACAGACATGGGTAAGAAAGGCGTAGCACAGACGAGAACCATAAAAGCCCTCTCCGGTCTGAGGGCCTCAGGGGTTGCGAAGGGTTACGAGACGGTGCTGAACAGAGCATGCAAATCACGACAAATCTGCTGTAAATGCAGCACCTGATCGGGCTGAGGCAGGTGCCGTCCACTGGGCTGCCAGTCCCCGACGGTGGCTAGGCGCCAGCGTTCGCCGTCGTAGGTCATTCCTCGCATCAGCACACCAAGAAGGGGTGAACTCTGCTCTCGCGGATCGGCCTGTAGGCGCAATTGCAACAGCAGGCTGCGGCACTCCAGCCGGGGACTCCAGCCGGGGAAATGGAAGGAGAAATCCAGGGTTTCCTGCTCGGTCCACTGACGGGTCTGAGGGTCGTCCCGCCAAGGCCGAAGGTTGGGCTTGGCAGCAGGGAAGTGCTGACGCACCAAGGTCACCGATGAAGCCAAGGCCTGGGCCTGAGGCACGCTGTGAATGGCTTCAGCTGCGTTCACACCACCGTCCAATCACCTATCGGTAAGGATGAATGCTTCCTGGTCTGTCTGCCAGCGGCCGTTACGGTTGCGACCGAGGTGTTCAGACCATGGCTTTCCGCTCGATCAGCACCCGCCTCAGCCTTTACGGAATGGTGGGCATCGTCGCCGCTGCTGTGCATTACGGCGTGCTGATTGCACTGCGATGGGCCATGCCCATCTGGCTAGCCAATCCTCTGGCGTTCTTGGCGGCCTCGTTGACGGGATATCTAGGCCACGCCCGCTTCACCTTCCGGCCGGAGACAGGCGGGGCCCGGTTTGCCCGCCGCTGGTTGGTGGTGCAGTACGCCATCAATCTCACCGTTTGCGGACTGCTACCGCTTGCACTGCCCGCAGCAACCTTGGCAACCCTGATCGGGACCAACGCCTCGACAGCAGTGCTGGACACCATTTTTGTCTTCACTCCCACGGTGCTCAATGCTCTGATCTGGTCGAGAGCGGCACGCTTCACTCAACGAAGGCGAAGCCATGGCCAGCGCCCGCGCCTGCATGCCGACGACCTCGGACTAAGTCAGGCCACCAACGAAGCAATCCTGGGCCTGATCGAAGCCGGACAGCTGGATGGTGCCAGCCTGCTAGTCAACGGTCCGGAAACAAGGTCAGCCCTGGAGCGCTGGCATCAACTCGCAACCCTGAAACCAAACCAGCAGCTCTGCCTCCATCTCTGCCTCACTGAAGGGCCGTCGAGTGCTCCATGCGATGCCGTTCCAGACCTGGTCAACAACCACGGCCATTTCAATCTCTCCTTCGGACAATGGCTGCTTCTATCGCTCCTGCCGCGGCGCCATCGTCGCCGCCGCCGCGTGACAACACAACTCCGCCTCGAAATCTCAGCCCAGATCCAACGCTTCCGTCAACTCTGTGGATCCGATGCCATTGCCCTCGACGGCCACCAACACATCCATCTGGTGCCCCTAATTCACGACACGCTGCTCAGCCTCGCCGCTGAGCAGCGGATCACCTGGATGCGTAGCACCGCCGAACCACTGCCCACAGGGCTACCCCTGCGCTGCTGGTGGGACGCCATCCGCGGCGCAGGGTTACTCAAGTGGAGCGTGCTGCAACTGCTCAGCGCAAAGGCCAGCAGACGACAGCGCCGACAGGGCATTGCCAGCAACAGCGGCTTTGCCGGAGTGCTCTTCACAGGCCAAATGAGTGGGGCACCTCTGCAAGCCTGCTGGCAGGAGCTGTGCAGCCGCAAGCTGCCTGACGACAGGTTGCAGACACCAGCGCAGCTGCTCGTGCACCCTGGTGCCCCGCTTGATTGTGATCTCAACGTTGCCGGTTTTGCCGTCTCAGCTCCTTTCGCCAGCTCCCCCTGGCGACAGCGGGAGTGGAGAGCGATTCAGCAGTTGATGCAGACCACAGGCACAGCCAACTGAAACCATCGCCAACCCCACTCAGCCATCGCGGTGGATGGTGCGGATGAAGTAGTGGGGACGAGCCTTCGCCTCGACATAGATCCGACCGATGTATTCACCGAGCACACCGATGCCGATCAGCTGAATCCCGCCAAGGAAGAGAATCGCCACGATCAGCGTGGCGAAACCTGGGGCATCCACTCCTGTGAAGAGGGTGTCGAGAACGATCACCAGGGCATAGATCAAGCTCAGAAGGGAAACCACAATTCCGATCCCGCTCCAAACCTTCAACGGCAGCACCGAAAAAGAGAAGATGCCGTCAAGGGCATAGCTCCAAAGTTTGAGGGGACTCCAGGAGGTGGTGCCACCGCTGCGACTCACCCGCTGATAGGGCATTTCCAGACTGCGAAACCCGGTCCAAGGCAACAAGCCCTTAGAGAAGCGGCTCGACTCACGCAAACTGGTGAGCGCCTCCACCACCGGTGCATCAAGCAAGCGGAAATCACCGGCCCCTTCCTTCAACTGGATCGAATCCACCAGCTTGTTGAACACCCGATAGAACCATGAGGCACTGGCCACCTTCAAGCGTGACTCTTGATCCCGGTCATCACGCACGGCAGTGACAACCTCCGCACCCTGACGCCACGCCTCGATCATCCCCTCAATCAACTCAGGTGGATGCTGAAGATCGGAGTCGATCAGCACCGCTGCAGAGCACTGACCACAGGCATGGTCGAGACCCGCGAGCATTGCCGCCTCCTTGCCGAAGTTGCGAGTGAGTTCCAACAGGGTCACTGACCCATCACCCTCGCGCTGCCGGTCTTGCCGCTGAAAGGCTCGAATCTGGTCGACGGTGCCATCGCGAGAGCCGTCATCAATCAGCACCAAACGCTCCACCCCCGGAACTGCCAACACCCGTTCAATGAAATGGGTGATCACGGCCTGTTCGTTGAAACAGGCAGCCACCACCCAAACACCTGCAGGTTTGGCCATGGGTCGTGGGGGCGGATCAGATCGAACTTTAGAGATCCCCCCCCGAGTCATAGGCTCGCCCCAGCACAACGTCGCCATGCGGCACACCCCATCTATGGCCCAGTTCGAGAAGCTCACCGCCCCCACTCAGGGCACGCCAATCCGCTTCGAGAACGGCCAGCCAGTGGTAGCCAACAACCCGATCATTCCCTTCATCCGCGGCGATGGCACCGGCGTGGACATTTGGCCGGCCACCCAGAAGGTGCTGGATGCCGCCGTAGCCAAGGCCTATGACGGCAACAAAACGATCGAATGGTTCAAGGTCTATGCAGGCGATGAGGCCTGCGACCTCTACGGCACCTATCAATACCTGCCGGAGGACACCCTTGAAGCGATCCGTACCTATGGCGTAGCGATCAAAGGCCCCCTCACCACACCTGTTGGCGGCGGCATCCGCTCCCTGAACGTGGCCTTGCGTCAGATCTTCGATCTGTATTCCTGCGTGCGCCCTTGCCGCTACTACGCGGGCACCCCTAGCCCACACCGGCGTCCTCAGGATCTAGACGTGATCGTCTACAGGGAAAACACAGAAGACATCTATATGGGGGTGGAATGGGAGGCCGATGATCCTGTCGGGCAAGAGCTCCGCAAACACCTCAACGACGTCGTGATTCCCGCCAACGGCAAGCTGGGGAAACGCCAGATCCCTGAGGGTTCTGGCATCGGCATCAAACCAGTGAGCAAGCACGGCAGCCAGCGCCATATCCGCAAGGCGATTCAGCACGCCCTGCGCCTCCAGGGCGATAAGCGCCACGTCACCCTGGTGCATAAGGGCAACATCATGAAATTCACCGAGGGGGCGTTCCGCGACTGGGGCTATGAACTTGCCACCAGTGAATTCCGCGATGTGTGCATCACTGAACGGGAAAGCTGGATCCTCGGCAACCTCGAACAAGATCCAAACCTGAGCGTGCAGGCCAATGCCCGCATGATTGAGCCTGGCTACGACAGCCTCACCCCTGAGAAGACAACCGCCATCGACGCCGAAGTGCAGAGCGTGATCGACGCCATTGGCTCCAGCCACGGAAACGGCAAGTGGAAGCAGATGGTGATGGTCGATGACCGCATCGCCGACAGCATCTTCCAGCAGATCCAGACCCGTCCCCAGGAGTATTCGATCCTCGCCACCCTCAATCTCAACGGTGACTACATCTCCGATGCCGCCGCGGCCATGGTGGGAGGGCTTGGCATGGCACCCGGTGCCAACATCGGTGAAACAGCGGCCATCTTCGAGGCCACCCACGGCACAGCACCGAAACACGCCGGCCTCGACCGCATCAATCCCGGTTCCGTCATCCTCAGTGGCGTGATGATGTTGGAGTTCCTGGGTTGGCAGGAAGCCGCGGACCTCATCACCAAAGGCCTAAGCACCGCGATCGCCGACAAGCAGGTCACTTACGACCTGGCCAGGCTGATGGAACCTCAGGTGGAGCCGGTGAGTTGCAGCGGCTTCGCCGACGCCATCATCAACCGATTCTGAACGAGGCGTCCCGCCCGCGACGTTTCACCAGTCATGTCAGCCCCGATCCCAACACGCTCAGCAGCCCTTAAGGCCGTGCTGGCGGGGGATCTGGCACTAACCCGCTGGCATCCCAAGCTCGACCATCTCGCCATCTCCGAGCTCTGCCGACAACTAAGAGAGCCGAGTCACGACAAGGCCTGGGCCACCACACCCTGGGGCCGCACCCTGCCACGCAGCTGCGTGGGCACGGCCCCAGATCGCTACCGCGGCACTTTGGCGCTGCAGCCCATACCTTTGCTGCAACAGATGGAGGAGCTGTTCTTTCAACCGATCGCAACTCTCTTCAGCGATCACTTCGGCACACCGCTCAAGGAGCTCGAACTTGAAGATGGCACGCGTGTTCCGGGCTGGGCTCTGCGGGAGATGGCCAACGGAGGCGGCATCCCCGAACACTGCGAACGGGACTGGAATCCTGTGAACCTGATTGAAAATGGAACCCTGCTGCCTGCAGCCTTCGAACCACGCTTTCAAATGAGCTTTCTCTATGGCGTGGATTCAGCCACTAAGGGCGGCGAGTTGCAGATCAGCAGCAGTGGCGATCAGGTCAAACTGAACCCTGGAGAACTGCTGCTGTTCAACGCCGGCTACCACCGACATCGGGTGTGTCCCACAGGCGGCCCGAGCCAACGGGTGGTCCTGGGAGGATTCCTACGTCTTCATCGCAGACACACGCACCTGCATTGCTACGTCTGACGCCACCAATCGGCGCGGTCGCTCTATGCGAATACCGCCTCAACGATCCAGAAGGAGGTGTGGATCTATCAGTCCCCCTTCCCCCGCCTGGCCAACGCCAGCAGTGGGAGCAATGGCAAGACGTCTGCGCACGCATCGACCGTGCCCTGCGAGGGGCAAAGGGGGTGCTGCGGGAACCCTGGCTTGAATTCGACCATCCCTTCCAAGACGCCCCTGGTGTGTTTTTCCGTTTGGATCACCGGCGCGGACCACGCCAGCAAGGGGTGCTGGAAGCGCGCCGACAGTTGCTACCAAGTCTGACGACCACCTGGCTCATACCGGAGCCAGGCGGAGGCGATCTGGGCATCAGCCATTGCGGTTTTTTCCCAGGCCGTCCCAGCCATCAGCAAGGCAGGATCCGACTCAACCTCACCGGACCCCACCAATGGTCCTGGCTGCAGAAGCAGGCTTCTGATCTGTGCACGCCAGGCCTGCATCGCTTGCTCAATCAGGCCAGCCTCTGCTGGTCAGCCACCCTCGATTGGGGGGGAGAAGGCCTCGACCAACTCGGGTTTGAACTGTTCCCTGCCGGACGACTGCAACGAGGAAGCGCCGCTGATGCTCCGGAAGTACAGGCCCTCCTCCACACCCTGGCTCCCTGGTGCCCTGCAGCGGCAATCGAGCACTGCCGTCGCCGCCATCACAACTGGCATCAAGAGGTGGCACCGGGCCATACCGAAGGATTCAGCCACATCAAACTGAGCCCCCATAGCGATGGCACCTGGTCCATGAAGCTCTATCTGCTGAGCCATGCAACTGGCTGACGCCACATTTGAACGCGATGGTTTCGCGCTGGTGCCCCAACTCCTCGATGGCGCAGCATGCAACCAATTGCTTGCACTCATCCCGAAGATCTTGAAGGCGGCCGAACGATGGCAGAGCGCAGGTGTGCCGCTCTGGTTTCTGCAGGATGACCTACCCGAACTGACGGCCCTGCTCCAGCAGCCCACTCTGACCACAAGGCTTCAAGCATGCTGCGGTCTCGATGACACCGCCCTGCACCTGCTGGCGGTGACGCTCTACAACAAACGACCCGGAGACCCTGGCACCGCCTGGCACCAGGACGCCCGTTACATCCCAGCGGATCAGCTGGCCGCCCTGACCCTCTGGCTGCCGCTGCAGGCGATCGACTCCAGCAACGGACCGATCCAATTCGTGCCGGGAAGTCAGAACCACTGTCTGATGTCACAACCGCAACCCGCCAGAACCACTCCGACCGGACTGCCCCAGGCCAATCCCAGCGTGGCGGCACCGATGGCCTTCGGGGATGGCACCGTGCACACGCCATGGACGCTGCATGGATCCAGAAGCAATCGCTCCGCAGCCACACGCCGCGCCCTGATCGTCAATTACCTCAGCGCCCCACTCCGACTGAATCGCCAGCCAAAACTGCATGGACAGTGCCATCCAGAGGTCGTGAACCAGCTGAGGGAAATCAACCACCAGACCCTCTCGCAGCGGCTCCAACGCCCAGAGATCCAGCCCAGCCCATCAGAATGGCGCTATGGCCAGCTCTGATCCCACCGACCCCTGCGTGCATTGCGGCTTCTGCCTGCCGACATGCGCCAGTTACCGGGTGATGGGAACGGAGATGGACTCTCCCCGCGGCCGCATCCATACCCTCAAAGCGATTGACGCCGGGGAACTGGAGCTGGATGCCACTGTGGCCTCCCATTTCGACAGTTGCCTCGGCTGTTTCGCCTGCGTCAGCGCCTGCCCATCGGGAGTGCGCTACGACCAACTGATCGAAGCCACCCGTCCCCAGCTCAACAAACCCGAACTGCGCAGCTGCTGGCAGACCCGGTTTCGCCAACTGCTGCTGCAGGTGCTGCCCTATCCGAAACGCCTGCGGGCCCTGCTCACTCCCCTACGGGCCTACGCCGGCACTCCTATCCAAGACCTCATGCGCCGCAGCGGTTTCGTGCGCCTGCTTGGGCCGCAGCTGGAAGCGATGGAGTCGCTCTTGCCCAAGTTGGCAGAGGAAGGCTTCCGCGATCAGTTCCCTCACATCAACCCGGCCCAGGGAGAGCAACGCGGTCGTGTCGGCCTAGTGCTTGGCTGCGTTCAACGCTGTTTTGACCCGGCAGTCAATGCGGCCACCGTGGCTGTGCTCCAGGCCAATGGCTACGAAGTCGTGATCCCCTCCAATCAAGGCTGTTGCGGTGCGGTGAGCCATCACCAAGGCCAGATGGAACAGACCAGAGATCTGGCAAGCGCCCTGGTGGAGAGCTTCACGAGCGACCAGATCGATCCACCACTCGATGCCGTGCTGGTGGCCGCCTCCGGCTGTGGCCACACCATGAAGGCCTATTCAGAAATCTTGGACGGTGGATCTCAAACCGATGGCTTTCACTGCCCGGTTCAAGATGTTCACGAGTTCCTCTTCACCAAGGGACTCTCCAAGCCATTCCAGCAATCCCTGCAACCTCTGTCCCATGCCAACGGGCAAAAGGCCAGTGCCGATCAACCGCTCTTGGTGGCGTATCACGATGCCTGCCACATGATTCACGGCCAAGGCATCAGCCATCAGCCTCGCCAGCTCTTAGAAACCATTCCCCACCTCCAACTGCGCGAAGCCACAGAGGCAGGCGTCTGCTGCGGCAGCGCCGGCATCTACAACCTGGTTCAGCCGGATGAAGCCGCCGAACTGGGCCGGATCAAGGCTGCTGATCTCAGCGGCACCGGCGCCAGTGTGATCGCCAGCGCCAACATCGGTTGCAGCCTGCAGCTGCGGCGTCATCTACCTGCCACAAGTCAGACAGCGGTGGTCAACCACCCGATGGAACTGCTGGCCCGCTCCGCCTCCCTGATCGGAGCCAAGCCTGAAGGTGTGGTTTAGGCGTCGCCTTGCATCAGTCTCCAGGCCTCGAAAAGGGTGTTGTCATCACCAAGATTCCCAGGGAAGGTCACGATCGGCAAACCTGCGACAGCGCTGGAGGCCCCGTCCTTCATCGGACGCACGAGCGACAAGCCTGGTAAGAGCTGGCCCTCCAGCTGCATGGCAGGCAACTGCAATCCCTCTGCCAGCAAAGTGCCGGTCGTGATGCCCCCCTTGCTGATGACATACCCGAGCTGGCTTACCACGGCGGCCACCAGGCGCCCCATCAATCGGGCAAGAGCCATCCCGAAGTGCAATCTGCGAGCGGCGGCGGCCTCTCCTGCGCCGAAGTGCAACTCACCACGGCTGGTGTAGAGCACCGGCGTACACCCCGAGAGCAAAATCTGCTCTAACTGATCTCTCCATTCCGCCTCGAGGTCAGCCAGCAGCCATTCGGCCTGCCCCCCCTCCAACACACGGGCAATCCTGGCGACAGGAAGCTCCACACCAAAGCAGCCCGACTCCTGCAGCAATCGCCGAAGCTGCCGATCAGCCAAAGGCACATGGGAACCGAGCAAGACCAAGCCTGGAAGTGCGCCACCATTGGGTCCTGACGCGACCCGTCGCAGTCCGGCTAGCCCGACTGCATCCATCGGTTGCGGCCCTAACGGCTTAGGGCCACCATCCACCAGACCATTGAGCAAACTGGCAGCAGAGCGGAACAAAAAGCGTTTGCGACCTTGCAACTGGCGCACCGCCACTCCCAGTGCCTGCAAATGTTCCGGCCGAATCGCATCCACCACAACCGCACGGTTGTGCTCCATCCCAGTCAGCCGAGCCACCAAGGCCCTTAAGCCGGAGGGACCCCCTTCAGCACAGACGGAAGCAGCGGCGCCATCCAAAAGCTCCAAATCCAGCCGAACCACGGAGGCTGCCGAGATCCGTCCGGCGCTCTTCTCCTCCAACCAAGCCGCCAAATCGCTGGTGCTGTAACCAAACAGCCGATCCTGAGCGAAGGCGGTCGTATGCACAGGCTCACCATGGAGCAAATGCACACCATTGATGGTGGTGCGTCCCCCCGGCAGGAAAGCAGGGACATGAAGGGTGGCATCCACAGGTTCAAAGCGGGCCTGCCATTCCTGTGCCAGCACCTGTGGCTCCAGCACCCCATGGCCCCGCAGCGTGGAGTCACCGCGGCTCACCAGCAACACCTCCTGGGCAGCCAGGTTTTCCAACTGCATCGCCTCCGCCAAAGCCACCACAATCTCCCGATTTCGAGCCTCTGCCTCTGGGGCCGTCAGAGCCCGGGTGTTCGCCAGGACAAACAACAACGGCGAAGGGTGGCGCAAACCACGCCGCAGCGTCTCCACATCCCAACGCAGCAGCAACGGACAGCTGTGCACCGTTTGAGATCCGGTGGGATCATCATCGATGACAACGATCGTTCCAGCTGGCCGCGGTGGCACAGGCGAGGTCATGGCAGCGCCCATGGCACGATCATCTTCCGCACCACCCCAGCACCATCAGCCGTTCCGCCGCTCACCACGAACCCACCGCTTTGCCAACACCGCTGACACCAGACAGCCTGGCGGACTTGCAGACGATGGTGCGAGAGCTCCATGCCACCAGCAGCCCCTGGATCCCCTCCGGGCTGGGCACCCGGATGCACTGGGGAGCAGCCCTGCAGCCGTCTCCTCTGATCAGCCTGCGCCAGTGCAACACAGTGCTGGACCATGCCATTGATGACCTCACGATCAGTGTGCAGGCAGGCCTGAGCCTGACGGATCTGCAAGCAGTGCTGGCGGAACAGAACCAGTGGCTGCCCATCGACTGGCCCTGGGGCAGTAGCCACCAGCCCACGACAGCCGGCACGGTGGGGGGGCTGGTGGCTAGAGGTCTGACAGGGGGCCTGCGCCATCGACATCTTGGTGTGCGTGATCAAATCATCGGCATCGGCCTGATCCGCAGTGACGGTGTCGAAGCGCATGCCGGCGGCAGGGTGGTGAAGAATGTGGCTGGCTACGACCTGATGCGCCTGCTCTGCGGCAGCTGGGGCAGCCTTGCCCTGATCAGCGAACTCACCCTGAGGGTGCAGCCGATTCGACCAGCGCGGGCCCTCCTCAACCTCAAGGGGGATCTGGATGCCCTCGAAGCCTGGCGAGCCGAGGTGGTCGCGAGCACGCTCACCCTCGAACTGCTCAACTGGCAGCAAGATCCCATCCAGGGGCTTGGCATCCAAGCGGGGATTGCGAGCGTCAGCGATGCAGCGGTCACAGACCAGCTCAACCGCCTCGAGTCGCTCGCAGAGTCCCACCGATTGAAAGCGGAACGACACCCCTGGGATGGACCATTGCCACCGCCTGCGGCACGACCAACTGACGCAGGCGATCAAGGTTCTCAGCAGTGGCTGCTGCGCATCAGCCTGCCTCCCAGCCAAGCGCAAGCTCTGTTCAGCAGCCGGGAAACGCAAGCACTGAGAGATTGGCATTGGCTCCTAGCTGCAGGGGCTGGATGCGGCGATGCCTGGAGTGATCAAGCGAGCACAAGGGCGCAGGTGCAGGCCCTGCGCAGGCGCGTGGAAGCTCTAGGCGGCCGGCTCAGCGTTTTGATTCAGCCCGCCAGCCAGCCTCCAGAAGAAACGCTGCCGGCATGGACGGATGCCCCATCACGGCCCCTGATCGAAGCGGTGAAGCGCCAGTTCGATCCCCGCCTGCAACTCAGCCGCGGCCGCCTACCCGGCGTGGCCAAGCCTGTCACCATCGCTTGAGCCTTCAACCCTCACTGACCCTGTAGGTGCAGCGAAGCTCCAGGCTCTCACCTGCCGCAAGCTGCAGTTTGCGGTCACCACTGAGCAGCGCCTGCCGAGGTCCAGTCCAAGGCTCCAGACAAATCATGGGTCGAGGTGGCTCAGTCCAGATCACGGTGAGGTCCATCGGTGCAGGCTGATCAAGCTGCACCTTGATACCAGCCCGTTGATCGATGAGAGTCACCGGACCCTCTGCGTCGCGACAGAGGAAATCCACACCCTCAGGCAGGCGGGCCAGCTGCGAGGCCGTGTCCTCCTCCGCCATCTCCAGATGATTCAGGCAGCGAGGGGGCAGGCCCTCGAGGCGGGAACAGCCCAGATCAGTCACCTTGAAATAAGGATGGAGACCGAAGCTAAAAGGCATCACCCCAGAGCCATTGCCCGTATGGGTCACCGTGGTTCTGATCTCCAGCGCCTGAGCTAACGGCCGAAGCGCCATCACCACCTGAAACGGGAAGGGAAATGCCGCTCGCGTTTGCTCGGTATCCGTGAGCGTCAGCTGAATACCGCTCTGATCATCAAGCAGCTGGAGCTGCCAGGGCAAATCCCGGGCAAAGCCATGCTGTTTGAGGGTGTGATTCACCCCATCCACCGGAAACACATCCCCGGGAAGATTGCCGCAAATCGGAAACAACACCGGAATGCCACCCCGAATGCTCTTGCCAGGATCGGCGAAGCGGGTCTGATCGAAATACAGCAACTCCCGACCATCGCAACACCACGCGGTCACCAATCCGCCCCGTTCAGGAACAATCCGCAGGCGATCACCGCTGCTGGGATGGACAAACTCCCAGTGGGGATAGGGCAGGGACTGCTGAATCAGCGTCATGGCCATCAGCTTGGGCCATCCAAGTGTGGCGCGGCCGTTCGTTCCAATGACAGACCCTGCAACCAGTCCAGCATTGCCCGATTCACCTGTTCTGGCACCTCGTCATGGGGGCAATGACCAGCCTCCAACACCACTTCAGTGGTGGCCGCAGGCGCATGGCGCTGAAAACTGGCTCGCCGCCCGGCGGCGTTGATCCAGGGGTCGCGGATGCCCCAAAGCAGCAAGAGCGGCGCTTGCAGCTGGGAGAAGAACGCATCCAGCGGCTGGCCCTTGGGGATGTCAAAGACGGTGCGAAAGACCCCGAACGCCCCAGGGTCACAGGAGGGCACCCGGATCGCCTCGACCAGCTCATCATCGACATTGGTGGGGTCGAGATACACCTGATTCAGGGTGCGCCTGATCGTGGCTGGTCGACGCATGTTTTCAAACAGCACCCTCTGAAGCAAGGCACTGCGCAGTAAGGCCATGCCAATGGTCTTACGGGCAATCGCACCCCACCCCTCGGGCTGCCTCTGTTCATCGCTGAAGGGGCCGGCCGCATTCAGCAGCACCACACCAGCGCAGTCGTCACCAAGGGCAGCACCGGCGGCAAGAGCCGCAAAGCCCCCGAGAGAATTACCCACAATCACGGTGGGACGGCCAATCCGCTCGCGGATGTAGGCGATCAGCTGATCACGCCAGAGCGCACCGCCGTAGGTGAGACCGGCTGGCTTGGCACTGCGACCAAAGCCAAGGAGATCCAGGGCATGGACCTCATGTGTTCGAGCGAGGACGGGAACGTTATGGCGCCAATGGTCGGTGGAGGCACCGAAGCCATGCACCAACAGCACAGCAGGATTCTGTGCAGCAGCTCCTGCAAGCTCTGAATCCCTCGGGCCACAACACAGGCAATGCACTGCATAGCCGAGGTGAGACCAGGGATCGCGGCGGACATCCGGAAGCCGCAGGCTGACCAGATCCTCATGGTGACCATCGCCAGCAAGGTCGTGCACTTGATCCGGAACCCTTTCTGGAGCCATGGTCACGTCAGATCCCACCTGGGGCAGTGATGCTATAGAGCCTCTCCAGCACTTGTGCCGTGGACGCGTTCACCCTTGGCTATGGCCCCCTCAACGATCCGGCCATCCTGCGAGGCTCGCTGTTCTGGGCGTTAGCTCTGTATCTCCCTCTGAGCAGGCCACTCGGCCGCTTTGAGTCCAGCCTGATTGATGGCCCACTCAATAGCCGCTGGCAACAGGTGGCACTCGTGGCGAGCAGCCTGCTGCTAGCTCTCGCTGTCGGATTAGGCGTACAGCTGCTGCTCAGCTGGACCCTTGGGCCAGGGTGGGGCTCCAGCCTGGCACTGATCACCGTGGGTTGGAGCCTGTTTCTGCTGGTAGCGAGCAGCCAACAGCAAGATGAGCGCTGAGGATTAGACCAAGCCGACGGGATCAGCGGCCACCGTGTCATCGACTGTGTCACCACCGTCGGGCTTGTCACCACCGAGTACCAGCCGCAGCAGGACCGGAGCCAGAAAAGTGGTGCCAATCACCATCAACAGGATGGCGGCCTCCAGCGAAGGGGAGAGCAACCCAGCGCTCGTACCTAAGCCAAGAAAAATCAAGCCCACCTCGCCTCGGGGCATCATTCCCAGGCCAACCACCAGACGCTTCGTGGGCTGATCGCTCACAAAAGCCCAGCCGGCCGCAATCTTGCCAACGATGGCAATCACGAGGAGGAAACCTGCAACGACGAGTGCCGAACGACTTGCGGGATCGAGCGGATTGATCACTGAGAGATCCATCCCAGCACCAACCAACACGAAGAAAATGGTGGCGAAGAGGGTGACGATCGGCAGCACTGCCTGCTGAATCGCGTGATTGTGCTTCGACCCACTGAGGATCAGACCGGCTGCGAAGGCTCCCAATGCCGCTTCCAAACCAATCGCCGTGGCGGCGAAGCAGCTGAAAGAGAGAATCACAAAGGAAGCCACCAGAACCTCGCCTGGGGCTTTGAGCTGGTCGATCAACCAGTCAAAGGCTGGTGCTGCGGTGCGGCTGAGGCCAACGGCAGCCACCACAAAAATGATCGCCGCCGCCACCAGCTTCAGGATCGGTGCGATTGAAAAGGAACCGCCGGCCGCCAGTGATACCACCACCGCCAAGATGACGATGCCGAGGATGTCATCGAGCACAGCAGCACCGATCACGATCTGGCCCTCTCGCGTCTTGAGGTAACCCAGCTCACCGAAGACACTGGCAGTAATCCCAATGCTGGTGGCAGTCATCGACGCACCTGCAAAGACCGCCGGGATCAGATCGACATCGAAGAAGACCATCAGACCAGCGGTACCCAAGGCGAAGGGCAACACCACACCGGCCACCGCCACAGTGAAGGCCTGACCGCCAACCGCCACCAACTCATCCAACTCACTTTCGAGACCGGTGAGGAAGAGCAGGGCGTACAGGCCGAGAGTGGCCACCGCCTGCAGCGATGGGAATGTTTCGTTGTAGATCTCAGGGATGGATTCCGGTGGAATCGAAGCCAAGCCAGCGATCAGGGCATTGAAACCCTCACTGAGATGAACCTGGGTTTCCGGAGGCACAACCAAATGGAGTCCGGACGCACCAATGATCACGCCTGCGACCAGTTCCCCCAAGATCGTGGGCAACTGAAACCGCACCAGGATCTCTGCCAGTGTGCGGGCCGCCACGAAGATGAGCAGAAAGCGGATCACCCCGATCAACGTCTCCGCGACCTCGATGTCGTGGCTGCTGAGATCGCTCAGCTGCGCCGAGAGCTGGGCCAGCTCAAGCGGGATCAACATCAATGAAAGACTCCTGAATGATTGGGAGATTAAGGGAAGTCCTGGCCGCCAACTGCTCTCGATGGGCAGCCCAGGGAGACGAATCAACCATGGCTCCGTTCCGCACAGTGGACAAGATGCCTGGGCCAGATACTCACGACTCGGTCACAGTTCCTGCACCGTCTGAAGCAGGCATCGTCCAGGGCCTTCACACTTGGGTCATCTCTCGACCAAGTGATATTCCCAACCATGACGATCTCCGAGCCCCTCGATCTACGTCTGCCGACCCCAAGTTGCTACGCCGACCCTGAACGTGCCGGCCTGGATGCCGACGCCGTCTTCGCTGGCATGACCGAGCACCTGTTTTTCACGCTCGGGAAATTGGCGCCGACCGCCAGCCGCCATGACCTCTACATGGCGCTGAGCTATGCAGTGCGCGACCGACTGATGACTCGGTACCTGGCCAGCCTGGAGGCCATCAGGGCACGACCGCAAAAAACGGTGGCGTACCTCTCGGCGGAATTCCTCATCGGTCCACAACTCAACAACAACCTGCTCAATTTGGGCATCCAGCAGGAAGCGGAGGAAGCGGTGCGCCGCTTCGGGGTTGAGTCGTTGCAGCAGATTCTTGACGTCGAGGAGGAGCCCGGACTGGGCAATGGCGGGCTAGGGAGACTGGCCGCCTGTTACATGGAATCCCTCGCCAGCCTGCAGGTGCCGGCCACGGGCTATGGCATTCGCTACGAATTCGGGATCTTCGACCAACTGATCCGTGATGGCTGGCAAGTCGAAGTCACCGACAAATGGCTGAAAGGCGGATGGCCCTGGGAACTACCCCAACCGGACGAGGCCTGCTTTGTGGGCTTCGGTGGCCGCACCGAGAGTTACACCGACGACAAGGGCAACTACCGCTCCCGCTGGATTCCGGCAGAGCACGCGATTGGAGTGCCCCACGATGTACCAGTGCTGGGCTACAGGGTCAACACCTGCGACCGCCTACGTCTCTGGCGCGCTGATGCCACGGAAAGCTTCGACTTCTATGCCTTCAACATCGGCGATTATTACGGCGCCGTGGAAGAGAAGGTTGGTAGCGAAACCCTCTCCAAGGTGCTCTACCCGAACGATGGCACGGATGAAGGCCGCCGCCTGCGCCTGAAGCAGCAGCACTTCTTCGTGAGCTGTTCCCTACAGGACATGCTGCGCAGCCTCGATCAGCGCGGGCTGGCCGTGGAGAACTTCGCCGACTACTGGACGGTGCAGCTCAATGACACCCACCCCGCAATCGCCGTGGCCGAGCTCATGCGGCTACTGATCGACGATCGCCACCTGACCTGGGAGAAGGCCTGGGAAATCACCACCCGCTCAGTGGCCTATACCAATCACACGCTGCTGCCCGAAGCTCTTGAGAAGTGGGACCTAGACCTGTTCTCCAATCTCCTACCCCGCCACTTGGAGCTGATCTACGAGATCAACAGCCGCTTCTTACAACAAGTGCGCCTGCGCTTCCCCGGCAATGACGCCATCATCCGCAAGCTGTCCATCATTGATGAGGACGGCGGCAAGGCCGTGCGCATGGCCCACCTGGCCACCATTGGCGCTCACCACGTGAACGGTGTGGCCGCTCTCCACTCCGAACTGGTGCGCACCCAATTGTTGCCAGAGTTCGCAGCCCTCTGGCCCGAGAAGTTCACCAACGTCACCAACGGCGTTACACCACGGCGCTGGGTGGCCCTGGCCAATCCCCCCCTGTCCTCCCTGCTGGAGCAACACGTGGGTAGCGACTGGATCTCCAACATGGAGAACCTGCGCAAGCTGGAAGCCCATCAAAACGACAGCGGCTTCCTCGAGCAGTGGGGCAACACCAAGCTGACGGTGAAGCGCAAACTGTCGAGCTACATCCATCGCCATACAGGCGTCTTGGTGGATCCCGCCAGCCTGTTCGATGTGCAAGTGAAGCGCATCCACGAATACAAGCGCCAGCATCTCAATGCGCTGCAGATCATCACCCAGTACCTGCGGATCAAGAACGGCCAGGCCGACGGCATGGCGCCTCGCACCGTGATCTTCGGGGGCAAAGCTGCTCCGGGCTATTACATGGCCAAGTTGATCATCCGCTTCATTAACGGCATCGCCGAAACGGTGAACGCTGATCCGGACATGGATGGCCGTTTGCGCGTGGTCTTCCTCCCCAACTACACCGTGAAACTGGGCGAGCAGGTGTACCCAGGATCCGACCTTTCCGAGCAAATCTCCACCGCCGGCAAGGAGGCTTCAGGCACCGGCAACATGAAGTTCGCCATGAATGGAGCGCTCACCATCGGCACCCTCGATGGTGCCAACGTCGAGATCCGCGACCAAGTCGGTGAGGACAACTTTTTCCTGTTCGGTCAGACGGTTGAGGAAATCGCTGCACTCAAACGCAGTGGCTATCGCCCATGGGAGGTGATCGACTCACGCCCCGAGCTTTCGGAAGCGATTCATCTGATCCAGACCGGCCACTTCAGCAACGGCGACGCCGACTTGTTCCGGCCCCTCATCGACAACCTCAGCAACAGCGACCCCTTCTTTGTGATGGCCGACTTCGCTGACTATCTACGGGCCCAAGATGCCGTTAGCCAGGCATGGAGTGATCGCAGTCAGTGGAATCGCATGTCTGTGCTGAATGCCGCTCGAAGCGGGTTCTTTTCCTCCGATCGTTCGATCCAGGAATACTGCGACCACATCTGGAAGGTGAAGCCACTCAAAGTGGACATCACCTGCGACGTGCGCTGATCGAGCGCCTCAGCCGTCCTGGATGCTGGCGATCGGAGCACCTCAGCGAGGTGATCATCCGCGTCAGCTCCAACTTCAACTCTTCAGCCAAGGATCAAGACTCAGCTGAAAAGCCCCCCTCAGGCTCATGGATGGATGGATCGAGACCGATCTGTGATTCAGAGCTCTCAGATCCAATGGAATCAGATCAGCTGCGATCAGGCAGATCAGGCGTCTGGTGCAGCAGGCGATTCAAGCGCAGGCGATCTGCATTCAGAGGATCAGGGGCGAGCTCGCCAGCCAGTTCACGGAACTTCTGTTCGATCGCTTCAGGGACGCGCACGTCGAAGATGCGTTCCATCAACGCCTCAATCGAGAACAGGTGAGCGTTGATGTTCTCCAGATCAGCCATGGCCTGATGCAGGGCGTCTGCTGGCTCCTCGGTGGGGCCCACCGGAGTTGCATGGGTCTGAGCTTCAGCCGGACGTGCTCCATGCTGCTTTTGAAGATCCTCCAGCACACGACCGGAAAGCGTGCGGAAGGCCTGAAGAGCAGCCCAACTGAGTTCTTGCTGCTGACGCAGAGTCGGTGATTCCCGAATCAGGCGATCGTGCTCGCGGTAGAAGCGCTGGCAGTCAGGGCATTGACAGGGCTCTTCAGGCACGTCAGACCCTCAAGATCAATCCCCATCATGACATCTGGTTAAGCAGCCAGAGGTGGCTCCCCGGAAAATCCATCGGAATCCGACGGGAAATCAGACAAACCATCGCCACCGTCCTCATCTCTGAGATCAGACATGGCCGGAAGAGGGATCTCAATCGACGACACCACTTGGATCACGTCACGAAGGCGCATCGAATCGGCAAACCATCCCATGGCCTGCTCGGTATCACCACGCCGTTCCGCATCACTGGCCTGATCTTCATGGGCTTCAGCCAAAAGCGCTAACCAGCACAGGCAGCGGGCCTGAACGACTGAGAGATCGAGGTCTGTGGGCTGGGAATCAGCGATGCGCTCGCTTTCCTGCTGCACCAAAAGTCGGAGCCGCAGATCGTGAAGCTGGGTCATGGAACCGGGTTCACTGCATCAACGCTAGCGACAGAGTGAGGGAACGCCACCCCGCTAGATGTAGTGGCGGCTACGGGATCACAAGGCAATCATCACGGGGCTGGCGGGACTCGAACCCACGACCTACGGTTTAGGAAACCGTCGCTCTATCCGGCTGAGCTACAGCCCCATTAACAGCCATTATGGGGTTTGAAAGCAGGCGAGGTGGTCGCGATCAGGGCATGCCTGCCTTCGGGCAGACATGGGCCTGGTTGAGGAAAGTCCGGGCTCCCCGATGGCCAGGCTTGCTGGGTAACGCCCAGTGCGGGTGACCGTGAGGAGAGTGCCACAGAAACACACCGCCGATGGCCGGTTCGCCGGCACAGGCAAGGGTGCAAAGGTGCGGTAAGAGCGCACCAGCAGCATCGAGAGGTGCTGGCTCGGTAAACCCCGGCTGGGAGCAAGGCCGAGGAACGACGGTTGGCCATCTACCCCGTTCCGCTTTAGTGCGCCGCTAGAGGTCGTCGGCAACGGCGATCCCAGATAGATGACCGCCCCCTTCCAAAGGAAGGAGAACAGAACCCGGCTTATGCCCTGCTTTCACCCTTTTCGCGCCCCACGTCTCTTCGGGCTCCACATCGCACTGAACTGTGCCCATCGATCTGGCCACTGCCTCCGCCCCCACCCCATCACGCAGCGATCAACTTCGCTGCTTCTGCGAGGTGCTGGGCATGAACACCGCCGACAGCCCGGATGAACCCCGCACCCTGTCCCTCCTGGATGAAGCCCTCACCCACACATCAGCGGGCCTAGCCATCCATCACGAACGCCTGGAATTTCTTGGCGATGCGGTGCTGAGACTTACGGCCAGTGAATTCATCGAACAGCACTACCCCCAGCTCCCCGTGGGAGAACGTTCAGCGCTCCGGGCCCAGATTGTTAGCGACCGTTGGCTAGCACAGCTTGGAAAGCAGATCGGGATCGACGCCATGCTTGTGATCGGCGCCAAGGCCAGGGGAGATGACGCCGGCCAAGCCACGCTGCGGGCGGAAGCCTGCGAAGCACTGATCGGCGCGATCTATCAAGCCTGGGGGTCTCTAGAACCGGTGCATGCCTGGCTCACACCGCACTGGCAGCGCACCAGTGCAGCGGTACTGGCTGACCCTCACAAGGGCAATGCCAAATCCGCCCTACAGGAGTGGAGTCAAGCCCGCAAACTAGGGCTGCCCGTCTACAACAGCCTTGAGACCAGTCGCCGCCATGGCGACCCACGCCGCTTCCACTGCCAGGTGGAGCTGAAGGGACACACCGTGGCTGAAGGATGGGGCGGATCTCGCAGGGACGCAGAGCAGAAGGCGGCCCAGGCGGCTCTTCAAAACGTTGAGGGAGACGGAGCCGAGCCTTGATGCTCGGCTCGTTCACGCTTCGGCAACTCTGCTCCACAGCGATCGCAGAAGCGAGCACGGTTGCGATGACTGACCTGACCGCAGTCAATGCAGCGTATGGCCCGCAAGCTTGCTCGAGCTCCGGACCGACGCAGACCCTCAACAGTGACGATGCCCGTGGGGATGGCAATGATCCCAAAGCCAAGCAGCATCACCAACGCCGCGAGGATTCGGCCCAGCGCGGTTTGGGGCACGATATCGCCATAACCAACGGTGGTCATGGTCACGATCGCCCAATAGACCCCCTGGGCAACGCTACGGAACTGACTTTCGGGGTGAACACTCTCCACCACCACCATCACGTAGCCCAAAACAACCTGAAGGATCAAGACAAACAGGATGAAGACAGTGATGCGACGGGCGCTGGCCCGAAGCGCCGCGCCCAGAGCGCGGGCTTCATCCATGAAACGCAGCAATTTGAACACCCGCAGAATGCGGCCGAACTTGAACACCCACAACACCAAACCACTGCTGATCTGGGGCACCGCAAAAAAGAGCACGGCGCAGAGATCGATCAAGCCATAGAAACTCCGCAAATAAGCCAATGGCCTAGGACTGGCCATCAGATGCAGGGCTAAGTCAGCCGCAAACACCGCCAAGGCCATGCGATCGATCAGATCGACCCAAACGGGAACAGCAACCTGAACTGACCCAGGCAGAAGTGGTGCGGGCTCGAACATCAAGCCCACAACACTGAGCAGGATGGCCCCGAACACCACAAGGTTGTAAAGACGACCCGCCGTTGTGTCGGAGTCGAGCACCACCCGCGCCAGGCGCCCGCGGATGGTGGTCTTGTCCATCAGCCGGCCTGGAGATCGCGCAGACGCAGGGTGACGAGCTTGTCCCAGTTACCGCCCTCAAACAGCACCGCAGCGCGATCGCCACTAATGCGCTGCACAAACCCGGTGTAACCGTTGTAAATCGAGGTGACATCCACCACTTTCACCGTGGCGCCGGGAAGGATCGGAGCACTGGTGGCCATGACAGGAAAACGATCAGAGCCTCAGTATCGCGTGACGCCATGATCAACAGACTTCTGAACGAGCGGCCATGGCCGGCCACGGCACCACCACCTCAAGCGATCCGGCTGAATGGCTCACCGTTGGCAAGGTCGTAGGCGTTCAAGGCCTGCGAGGGGAGCTGCGCATTAACCCCGCCAGCGATTTCCCGGAGCGGTTCACGGAACCCGGTGCTCGCTGGTTGCAAGCCAAAGGCAACCCGCCCAAGCCAGTGGAGCTCAAAAGCGGCCGTCAGCTGCCCGGAAAGAGCCTGTTCGTGGTGCGTTTTGAAGGCATCAATGACCGCAGCGGCGCCGAAGCCCTTGTGGGGCAAAGCCTTGTCGTACCAGCCGATGACCGACCCGAACTGGCTGAGGGTGAGTTCCACCTCCTCGACCTGGTGGGCCTGGAGGCCCGTCTCGGCACCGAGGGCACGGTGATTGGCACCGTCACCGACCTCACCAGCGCCGGGAACGACCTGCTGGAAATTGAACGGGACGATGGACGCCGCCTCCTGATCCCTTTCGTGGAAGCGATTGTGCCGGAGGTGCACCTCAAGGAGGGCTGGCTACTGCTCACCCCGCCACCGGGACTGCTGGAGCTGTGACCTCCAAGGGCTGACAGCGATAGGGACGTGGGGCAGGATCGAGCCATCACGCGTCCAGGCTTCGGTGAGCACCCCCTTAATCCCTGTGATTCTTTGCGGAGGCACAGGAACCCGTCTCTGGCCTCTTTCCCGCGCCAGCTACCCAAAGCAGTACTGGCCGCTGGGGGGCAGCGGTGAGGAGACCCTGCTGCAACAGACCCAGCAACGCCTGGAGGGGCTGGACGATCTGCAGGATCCGCTGCTGATCTGCAATGACGACCACCGCTTCATCGTGGCCGAGCAGATGCGCCAAATCGACGTGAAACCTGGTGCGATCCTGCTGGAACCGATGGGTCGCAACACCGCACCCGCCGTGGCCATCGCCGCCCTGCAGGCAACGGTCAAGGGAGAGGACCCGCTGCTGCTAGTGCTCGCAGCCGACCACGTCATCCGTGATGGCGAGCGCTTTCGCGCCACGGTTCAAGCCGGCCGGAGCGCAGCGGAGGCTGGGCGATTGGTGACCTTTGGCATCGTGCCCACGGCACCCGAAACCGGCTACGGCTACATCGAAGCCACTGAACCTTTACAAGCAAGAACTCTGAGCCCAGCCCCAATTGCACGCTTTGTAGAAAAACCAGACCAAGCCACCGCTGAGCAGTTCCTCACCACCGGCCGCTTCACCTGGAACAGCGGCATGTTCCTATTCCGGGCCAGCGCCATGCTGGCGGAACTGGAACGACTCGCCCCCGAGGTGGTGAGCTGCTGCAGGTCGGCACTGGAGCAAGACCATCCCGACCTTGACTTCCGTCGGCTCGACCACCATGCCTTCGCCCGTTGCCCCGAGGTGGCCATCGATGTAGCCGTGATGGAGCAGACCCAATTGGGCAGCGTGCTCCCCCTCGATGCTGGATGGAGTGATGTGGGGAGCTGGAGCGCCCTTTGGGACACCTCCAACAAGGACGCTGACGGCAACGTGCTGCGCGGCCGTGTCATCAGCGAAAACAGCCGCAACTGCTACCTACGCAGCGAGCACCGTCTCGTGGTGGGCCTAGGGGTCGAGAACCTTGTTGTGGTTGAAACCGATGACGCCGTGCTGATCGCCAATCGTGATCAGGCCCAGAACATCAAGAAAGTGGTCGCCCAACTGGAGGCTGACGGCAGCCCCGAGGGCAAGGCCCACCGCAAGATCTACCGCCCCTGGGGCCATTACACCGGCGTGATGGAGGGCAGCCGTTGGCAAGTCAAACGCATCTCCGTGAAGCCAGGCGAGAGCCTGTCGCTCCAGATGCACCATCACCGAGCTGAACACTGGGTCGTCGTGCGCGGTACCGCTTTGGTGGAGCGCGACGGCGATGAACAACTTGTGGGCGAAAACCAGAGCACCTATATCCCGATGGGCTGCCACCATCGCCTCAGCAATCCCGGACGCATCCCTGTGGAGATGATCGAGGTGCAGAGCGGCGAATACCTAGGCGAGGATGACATCGTGCGCTTCGACGATGTGTATGGGCGCAGTGATCAACAGCTTGATCCAAGCGAAAAAGCCGCCTGAACCCGCTTTGGATCACTCCACCGTGACGCTCTTTGCCAGGTTGCGGGGCTGATCCACATCAAGGCCGCGATGCGCAGCGATGTGATAGCTGAGCAGCTGCATCGGCACCACCGTGAGCAGGGGGCTGATCCACTCGCTCACCTCCGGTACCGGCAGCAGATCATCGAACAAATCAGTATCCGGGCCTTCAGGAGCTACACCGATCAAACGCGCATCCCTGGCCTTCGCTTCCTGAGCATTGCTGAGCACTTTCTCAAAGACATTGCCGGGTACTGCGATCGACACCACGGGCACACGGGAATCGAGCAAAGCAATCGGGCCGTGCTTCATCTCGCCAGCGGGATAGCCCTCGGCGTGGATGTAGCTGATCTCCTTGAGCTTCAGAGCACCTTCCAGGGCGATCGGATAGTTGATGCCCCTTCCCAGGAAAATCACATCCTGCGTTTCTGCAAAACGGTGGGCAAGCGCCTCTGACTGCTTGTCGTGCGCATCGACCAGCTGACGCAACTGGGTCGGAAGCTGGCGCAACTCCTGCACCAAATCATGGATCTCCGCATCACTGCGACGACCCCGACGGGCTGCGAAGGCCAAGGCCAAAGCGTAAAAAGCGAGCAACTGGCCCAGAAAAGTCTTGGTGGCAGCCACACCAACCTCAATACCGGCGCCGATGTCGAGGATCGCGTCCACCTGGCGCGCCAGGGAACTTTCCGGTCGATTGGTGATCCCCAACTGTCGGCTGGCATAGGCAGGATCTAGATGGCCAGCACGACGGTCCGACTCCATGGCCAGAGCCGCCAAGGTGTCGGCTGTTTCACCCGACTGGGTGACGCCGATCGTGAGGGTGTTCGGTGCCAACGGAGGCGGGGCATAGCGAAATTCACTGGCGTAGAAAACGCTCGTGGGGAGGCCAGCGAACTGCTCCAGCAGATAGCCCCCGACCTGGGCAGCATGGCGACTGGTGCCGCAGGCCAGGATCTGGATGCGCTCGACCCCGGCATAGAAGTCTTCATCAAAGGGCAAAGCAACAGGATTGCCGGCCGTTAAGCCTGCGGGTAGATGGCGTGCCACCCACAGTTCAGCTGTTTCCGGTTGCTCATGAATCTCCTTGAGCATGAAGTGGCGGAAATCACGCTTATCCGCCACTCCCTCCTGGTTACTGAGCACGGTGGGCGTGCGCTGCTGGCGCTCTCCTTGCGCGTTATAGAGCTCGATGCCGAGAGGACTGAGCAGAGCCACCTCCCCGTCTTCCATCGGCAAAATCGTGCGGGTGAAACCGGCTAGCGCAGGCGTGTCACTGGCGCAGATGAATTCCCCCTCCCCCAGGCCGATGAGCAGCGGCGCGGCGCGGCGCGCCACCACCAGGGCCCCAGGCACCTCCGCCCAAACCACTGCCAGCGCATAGGCCCCTTGCAGTGCGGGCAATACCGCTTGAAGAGCATTGAGCAACAGGGCACCACTGGGCTTCTCACCAGCAGCAACAAGACGGTCCAACTCGGCTCCCACCAGATGGGGAATCACCTCGGTGTCGGTCTCGGACTGAAAAACCACCCCAGCCGCTGTCAGCTCGTCCCGCAGGCTTCGGTGGTTCTCAATGATGCCGTTCTGCACCACCGCCACCCGTCCGGAACCGTTGCGATGGGGATGGGCGTTGTGTTCCTCCGGCTTGCCATGGGTCGCCCAGCGGGTATGACCGATGCCGCACAGCCCAGGGGCTCCCTCCTGGTCGACACGGGCAGTGAGATTCACAAGCTTTCCCTTGGCCCGAACGCAGTGCAGCTCACCGTTCTCAACGGTGGCCACACCGGCGGAGTCATAACCGCGGTATTCCAGCTGACGCAGACCCTCCAAAAGCAACGGGGAAGCGTCCCTAGAGCCGATCACCGCAACGATTCCGCACATACAAAAAAAGCCCGGCTGAAGCCGGGCTGAGCTTATTGCTTTTCAGAGGTGATCAGTAGGCCAAGCCCATGCTTCGGCTGGTCTCATCACCAAGATAAACACGGATGCTGAGGAAGTCCGTGGGACAGGCGGTTTCACAACGCTTGCAACCGACGCAATCTTCAGTGCGAGGAGATGAAGCGATCTGACCGGCCTTGCAACCGTCCCAGGGCACCATCTCAAGAACATCGAGAGGGCAGGCACGCACACACTGTGTGCAGCCGATGCAGGTGTCGTAGATCTTGACGGCGTGGGACATGCGTCCGGTCCTGAACAAATGGCTTGGCGCCAACGTACCCGCCATCAACGCAGCTGAACCACACTCACGCTGGGGCCTTCACCGTTGTTAACGACAGTGGGGGCTTGAAGAGGGGGCCAAAAGCAGGGGTCACTGAGGCCAGCCCGTAAGATGCGTCGTCCCGTCTTCACGGCTATGTCCCAGGAAGCGATCCTAGAAAAAGTCCGTTCGATCGTGGCGGAGCAGCTCAGCGTCGATGCCGGCGAGGTCAAGCCGGAGTCGAATTTCCAGAACGATCTCGGCGCCGACTCCCTCGACACCGTTGAACTCGTGATGGCCCTGGAAGAGGCCTTTGACATCGAAATCCCCGATGAAGCAGCTGAGGGCATCACCACCGTCGGTGACGCCGTCAAGTACATCGAAGACAAGCAGGCCTGAGGATTGGCATGGTGAAGGGTCTTCAACGCGTTGTGGTCACCGGCCTCGGCGCGGTGACACCGATTGGCAATACCGTTTCCGACTATTGGAACGGTCTCGCTTCGGGCTGCAATGGCGTAGCGGGCATCACCCTGTTCGATGCGTCAGCTCATGCCTGTCGGTTCGCTGCAGAGGTCAAGGACTTTGACCCCACTGGATTCCTTGAAGCCAAGGAAGCGAAGCGCTGGGATCGGTTCTGCAAGTTCGGTGTGGTGGCAGCCAAACAAGCTGTTGCTGATGCCGGCCTCGAGATCACCGAGGCCAATGCTGATCGAATCGGTGTCAGCATCGGATCGGGCGTGGGTGGGCTGCTCACGATGGAGACTCAGGCCCATGTGCTTGACGGCAAGGGCCCTGGACGGGTCAGTCCGTTCACAGTGCCCATGATGATTCCCAACATGGCCACTGGCCTGGCGGCGATCGCCCTTGGCGCCAAAGGTCCCAGTTCAGCTGTTGCTACCGCCTGTGCAGCTGGCTCCAACTCAGTGGGCGATGCCTTCCGGCTGCTGCAGCTAGGTAAGGCCGACGTCATGATCTGCGGTGGTGCTGAATCCGCCATCACGCCACTTGGAGTGGCTGGTTTCGCCAGCGCCAAGGCATTGTCTTTCCGCAACGATGACCCAGCCTCAGCAAGCCGACCCTTCGACAAAGAACGCGACGGCTTTGTGATTGGCGAAGGAGCCGGCGTGCTGGTCCTCGAGACCCTGGCCCACGCGGAGGCTCGAGGCGCCACGGTACTGGCCGAAGTGGTGGGTTACGGCACCACATGCGATGCCCATCACATCACCGCACCGACCCCCGGTGGCGTTGGTGGTGCAGCAGCAATCCGCCTCGCCCTTGAGGACGGAGAGATCAGTGCTGAATCCGTGGATTACATCAATGCCCACGGCACCAGCACCCCAGCCAACGACAGCAACGAGACCGCTGCGATCAAGAGCGCCCTTGGCTCTCGTGCTCTCGCAATTCCAGTGAGCTCCACCAAGTCGATGACAGGCCACCTCCTAGGAGGATCCGGCGGCATCGAAGCGGTGGCCAGCGTGCTGGCAATCCGCAACGGCGTGGTGCCTCCCACCATCAACTACGCCAATCCCGATCCCGACTGTGATCTGGATGTCGTGCCCAACACGGCCCGTGAGCACACACTGGGAACCGTGCTCTCCAACTCCTTCGGCTTCGGCGGCCACAACGTCTGCCTTGCCTTCCGTCGCATGCGCTGAACCAACCGATAGGTGGCACGCTTTCGTGCCGCCGACCCGTTGTTTCAGACTGACGGCATTCTTTACCGCTTCTCCACTCGTACGCCATGGTCGCCGCGCCCGCTTCTATCGACACGCTCTGCGTCAACAGCATCCGCATGCTGGCCGTTGACGCCATCAACAAATCCAAGAGCGGTCACCCCGGCCTTCCCATGGGCTGCGCTCCGATGGGCTATGCGCTATGGGACAAGTTCCTGAAGCACAACCCCAAGAACCCCAAATGGTTCAACCGCGACCGCTTCGTGCTCTCCGCGGGTCATGGCTGCATGTTGCTCTATGCGCTGCTGCACCTCACCGGCTACGACTCGGTGTCGATTGAAGACATCAAAAACTTCCGCCAGTGGGGCTCCAAGACCCCAGGACACCCTGAAACCTTTGAAACCCCGGGTGTGGAAGTGACCACCGGGCCTCTCGGTGCGGGCATCTCAAACGCAGTGGGCCTGGCGATCGCCGAAACCCATCTCGCTGCCAAATTCAACAAACCCGGTTCAACCCTTGTCGACCATTACACCTATGTGGTGATGGGTGACGGCTGCAACCAGGAAGGCGTCGCATCGGAAGCCGCGTCCTTGGCTGGACATTTGAAGCTGGGCAAGCTGATCGCTCTTTACGACGACAACAGCATCACGATCGACGGACGCACCGACGTGTCCTTCACCGAAGACGTTCTCAAGCGCTACGAGGCCTACGGCTGGCATGTGCAGCATGTGGCCGAAGGCAATACCGATGTGGATGCCATCACCAAGGCAATCGAAGCCGCCAAGGCTGTGACCGACAAGCCTTCGATCATCAAGGTCACCACCACCATTGGCTACGGCTCACCCAACAAAAGCGACACCGCAGGTGTGCACGGTGCCCCTCTGGGAGAAGACGAAACAGCCCTCACCCGTCAGCAACTGAACTGGAACTACGGCGCCTTTGAAGTCCCCCAAGAGGCCTATGACCAGTTCCGCCAGGCCATCGATCGCGGCGCCAGCCTCGAGGCCGAATGGAACCAAACCTTGGCCACCTACCGCACCCAATATCCAGCTGAGGCCGCTGTCTTCGAGCGGATGCTCCGGGGTGAACTCCCCGAGGGTTGGGATAAGAATCTGCCCACCTACACACCTGAGGACGGTGGACTGGCAACCCGCAAGCACTCTCAGATCTGCCTTGGTGCCCTCGGCCCCAACCTGCCCGAGCTGATTGGTGGGTCGGCCGACCTCACCCACTCCAACTACACCGACATCAAGGGTGAAACCGGCTCCTTCCAACCCGAGAGCCCCGAGAAGCGCTACCTCCACTTCGGTGTGCGTGAGCACGCCATGGCCGCGATCCTGAACGGCATTGCTTACCACAACAGTGGTCTTATCCCCTACGGCGGCACATTCCTGGTATTTGCCGACTACATGCGCGGCTCCATGCGCCTGTCAGCCCTCAGTGAGCTGGGTGTGATCTACGTGCTCACCCACGATTCCATCGGCGTGGGCGAAGACGGTCCTACCCACCAACCGATTGAGACCATCCCCTCGCTGCGTGCGATTCCGAACATGCTGGTGTTCCGTCCAGGCGACGGCAACGAGACCAGCGGTGCCTACAAGCTGGCGATCGAAAACCGCAAACGCCCCAGCGCCCTGTGCCTCAGCCGCCAGAACATGGCCAACCAGGCCAACTCCTCGATCGACAAAGTGGCCCTCGGTGGCTACATCCTCGAGGACTGTGACGGCACTCCTGAGCTGATCCTGATCGGCACAGGCTCCGAACTGGACCTCTGCGTTCAGGCCGCCAAACAGCTCAGCAGCGAGGGCCGCAAAGTACGCGTGGTTTCGATGCCCTGTGTGGAACTGTTCGACGAACAGAGCGACGCCTATAAGGAGCAGGTGCTTCCCTCTGCCGTGCGCAAACGGATCGTGGTCGAAGCCGCCGAAACCTTCGGCTGGCATCGCTTCATCGGTCTCGATGGCGACAGCGTCACCATGCACCGCTTCGGCGCTTCAGCACCCGGCGGAACCTGCATGAAGGAATTCGGTTTCACCGTGGACAACGTGGTGACCAAGTCGAAAGCTCTGCTGGGCTGATCCTCGACTGAGATAGGAATGACCTTCGGGTCCATTCAACCAAGCGTCCGAGCCCTCCTAACGGGGGGCTTTTGCATGGCATGCCATGGCGGCATGGCATGGCCCCTGGAGCACGACGCATCGCATGCGCAGCGAGGCAGAACTGGTCAGCCAGCACACCCAAAAGAAGCAGTCCACAACACAAAAAACCCCGGTGTCACCACCGGGGCAAAAAGACGATCAGCGCAAAGGAGTCGTCCGTCCTAAGACACCAGTCCGCTCAGGCTTTGTCCTGCTTCATAGTCACCAGCTCTGCAGCCCCCTTGGCCTTGAGCACGTCTTCCAAACCTTCGAGGTCTGCATCGGTGATCTTGGTCTGCATCGGGCAGTGCTTGGGCCCACACATCGAGCAGAACTCCGCCTGCTTGTAAATGTCGGCGGGCAGGGTTTCATCATGATATTCCTTGGCCCGCTCAGGGTCGAGAGAAAGTTCGAACTGCTTGTTCCAATCGAAGGCATAGCGGGCCCGGCTGAGCTCATCATCACGGTCACGGGCACCGGGGCGATGCCGAGCAATATCAGCGGCATGGGCGGCGATCTTGTAGGCGATCAACCCCTCTCTCACATCGTCTGCATTAGGTAGACCAAGGTGCTCCTTGGGGGTCACATAGCAGAGCATCGCCGTGCCATGCCAGCCAGCCATCGCTGCGCCAATGGCACTGGTGATGTGGTCATAACCAGGCGCAATGTCGGTGACCAAAGGACCGAGCACGTAGAAGGGGGCTTCATTGCACTCCTCCATCTGCTTCTTGACGTTGAACTCGATCTGATCGAGAGGCACGTGGCCCGGACCTTCCACCATCACCTGCACGTCGTGCGTCCAGGCGCGACGGGTGAGGTCACCCAGCGTCTTCAGCTCAGCCAGCTGGGCCGCATCGGAGGCGTCGTGCTGACAGCCAGGACGCAGAGAATCACCAAGCGAAAAGGTGCAGTCGTAGCGCTTGAAGATCTCGCAGATGTCGTCGAAGCGCGTGTAGAGCGGGTTTTGTTTGTGGTGATACAGCATCCACTGGGCCAGGATTCCGCCGCCGCGGCTGACGATCCCCGTGATGCGACCCTTCACCTTGGGCAGGTGCTCGATCAGCAAACCAGCGTGGATCGTCTGGTAATCGACGCCCTGCTGACAGTGCTTCTCAATGATGTGCAGGAAGTCATCTTCCGAAAGCTTCTCAATCGAGCCATGCACGCTCTCCAGGGCCTGATACACCGGCACGGTGCCGATCGGCACGGGTGAAGCCTTGATAATCGCGGTGCGCACATCATCAAGATTGACGCCGCCGGTGGACAGGTCCATCACGGTGTCGGCACCGTATTTCACCGCCAGGTTCAGTTTCTTGACCTCTTCCTCGGCATCCGAGGCATTGGGAGAGGCGCCGATATTTGCATTCACCTTGCACTTGCTGGCGATCCCAATCGCCATCGGCTCAAGATTTTCGTGGTTGATGTTGGCGGGAATGATCATCCGCCCCCGGGCCACCTCCTCCATGACCAAGGTCTCAGGCAGGTTCTCCCTCCTGGCCACATAGACCATTTCCTCGGTCACCAGGCCCTGACGGGCGAAATGCATCTGGGACACGTTGGACTGTCCGCGACGGGACTGAACCCAGGAAGCACGCATGATGAAAGAGCGATGGGACGCCCAGGGGTCGGCAAACCGGTGATCACGCTTGGTCACTTCCCTGCGCCGGCATGACCCGGATCAGGTTCGGAGGGTGTGATCTCAGCCCATTCTGTTGAGACAACAGAGCAGGCACCCCTAGTGTTGCTCGAAAGCTAGCAACGACATTCAGTTCAAGGCTGCAACCCATTTAGAGCAGCAGCCACCACGCGATGATCGCCGTCCTTCTGGAGCGAATGAAGCCAATGACGGGCCGTGGACGCCTGGGCAACTCCGTCATGGACAAGCCGGCCAAGGATTTCGGCGCCGCCGACGCGAACAGTGCCGTCGGCATCCTCAATCGCAAGCTGAGCCAGCTCCAGCAACCAGGCGGGATCAATCTGCGGCTGCTCAGCAAAGGCCGACAGGATGCTGCAACGCACCAACCAGGCATCATCTGCGGCAAACCTGTCGCGCAGCAGTGGCCAGGCCCGTTCGACGCCATAGCTGGCCAGTGAATTCGCAGCCTCTGCGCGCACGTTGGCATCCTCGTCATCTCGAACCAGGCGAGAGAGCACCTGCCAGCCCTGCTCACTGCGTCGAAGACCGAGCCCGCTGCAACTGAGCGATCGCACCACAAACGCCGCTTGCTCCGAACCCAACACCAGCAGGGGAACCACCACCGACTCCGTCTCTTCATCAGGCATCGCTCTCAATCGAGCCAGCGCAGGCAGAGCTCGCATCGGATCCCCAGAACCGATCGCTTGGCGCAAAGCCTGCGGATCGGGGAGGGGCTTGGGCTCATCCGGTGTGGAGGTCATTGCGCATCGTCTGAATCAAGGCGATCGGTTCGCGTGCTGCGCAGGGCCATCAAAAGGCGATAGCGCCGGCGACGCCGTCCGACCACTGCGCTGATCACCAGACCGATGCCCACCAGGATGGCAGGAAGCGCCTGCAGACGGTCGGTACCTTGACGCTGGATCAGAGCCACGATGCCAAGCAACACCAACAACGGGGCGGCCAGAGATAACCAGATATGTGCGGGAATGGCCTGACGAAGGGTCATGGGTTCAGGTCCGTCATCCAGGCCAACAGCGTGGCAGTGAGCACACGAATACCAACTTCCAAGCTGCCCTCCTCTGGGCAGAAACGACCGTGATGAAGCGGGGCGCAGCCCTCGGGGCCCGCCACTCCAAGCCGGAACATGCTGCCGGGAAGATCTTTCAACAGTTCCGCAAAATCCTCCGCACCGAGCGATGGTTGATCCAGACGCATCACCTGGGACCGACCAAGCTGATCAATGGCACAACGTTCCAGCAAATCGGTGAGTCCGGGATCGTTGTGCACTGGTGGAGCAATGCAGCGATAGGTGACCTCAGCGGAGGCGCCGAAACTGGAACAGATTGCCTGCACCGTCTCTTCAATCCAAGCGGGCAGGCGGTTATGGAGGTCAACATCCAGACAACGCACGGTACCGAGCAATCGCACCCGATCGGCAATCACGTTGAAGGCTTTACCGCCGTCGATCTTGCCAAAGCTGACCACCACAGGATGCAAGGCATCCAGACGACGGCTAATGGCCTCCTGCAAGCCAGTCACCACCCGCGCGGCAATCCAGATCGCATCCACGGATTGGTGAGGCCTGGCACCATGACCACCCTCGCCCATGACGATGATCTCCAGCTCACCGGCGGCGGCGGTGAGACTGCCACTGCGAACACCAATCGAACCAACGGCAAGGGTGGGGAACACATGAACGCCATAGAGGGCTGAAAGCCCCTCAAGGGCCCCGTCATCCCGCATCCATCGAGCACCCTCGGCCAGCTCTTCCGCTGGCTGAAATAAAAGACGCACCCCGCGAGGAAGGGGCTGATGCACCTGACAAGCCGCAAGCAGGCGAGCGACCCCAAGACCGATGCAGGTGTGCAGGTCATGGCCGCAGGCATGCATCACGCCCTGGCGCAGGGAGGCGTAGGGGAGTTCGGTGCGTTCCTCCACTGGCAACGCGTCCATATCCACCCGCAAGCCGATCCTTGGCCCATCGGAGGGTCCGAGTTCCGCCACAACACCGGTGCGGCCCACACCTTCACGCACGTTCCAGCCATGGTCGCGCAGATCACCTGCCACAAGGGCAGCGGTCTGATGCTCCTCACCACTGAGCTCAGGATGGGCATGCAAGTGGCGACGCAACTCCAGCAAGTCGGGAAGATGCTGGGCGAGGGCCTGGCTCCAAGCCGTGCTGGCCAGTTCGCTCATGGGACCTCCAATCTGAGAAAGGCCATCAGATCAGCCGTCGGTTGTGGCGGCCAGCGCCGAATTTCAAGCAGCCATTCCGCCTGGCGGTAGCGGGGATCCAGACCTGCCGCGGCTGCCCAATGGCTCTCAGCCTCACCTCGCTGGCCGCGTCGCCACAGCAAAGCGCTGAGGCCGGCACGAGCATCCGCAAACAGTGGGTAACGGCGGATCAGATTGCGCAACTCCCGCTCAGCCGAATCGAACTGCTCCAATTGGTACCGCGCCAGCGCCTCACTAGAGCGGGCCATGGCAAAGCCTGGTCTCGCCAGGGATGCTTGGCTGTAAAGCTCGGCCGCATCGTCCCAAACCGCCTGGGAGCCGAGCACATTGCCGAGGTTGTACAGGGCGGACGCTTCAGCAGGATCTCGAGCAAGGATCCAGCGATAGTCGGCTGCCGCGGCGTCCCACTGCCGAAGCGCTTCTTCTGCAGTACCGCGATTGAGATGGGGATCCATCTCCTCGGGGGATAGCTCCATAGACCGGGTCTGGTCTGCAATCGCACCCTCGGCATCGCCCAGCAAAAGGCGAACGTTGCCGCGGTTACTCAGAGCCGCCGCATCCTGCGGATGGTCTGTGAGAAAGCGGTCCCAAAGCAACAAGGCCTGCGATGCGTCCCCATTGCGACTGGCAACCAACGCCTGCTTGAACAGGGCCTGATCCGTTGAGGTGGCCGATAAAGCGGCCGCAGGCAAGGCCATCGGGAAGAACCAACAAGCCATCAGCACCAACAGCACGCAGGGAAGCCGGCTCATGCAGCGGGATCCTCCACAGCAGGATCCTTCAAAGTGGGCTCCCCCACCGCTGGCCAGCCGAGATGGCGCCGACCGGCAACCGTCACGACCCGGCCACGGGGGGTGCGCTGCAAAAATCCGAGTTGGAGCAGATAGGGCTCCACAACCGTTTCCAAGGTGGTGGCGTCTTCCCCCAGAGCGGCCGCAAGGGTATCGAGCCCCACCGGACCTCCGCCATGGGACTGCAGCAACAGCTCCAACAGGCGGCGATCACTGGCATCAAGGCCTCGACCATCAACCCGGTGCAAGCTCAGGGCTTCGTCCACCAGATCGGCGTCGATCAACACAGAGCCATCGGGCGGTGTTGAGTCACCGTTGACAGATACTGCTCGCACACTGGCCACGTCGCGCACACGCCGCAGCAGACGGTTCGCAATCCGCGGCGTTCCCCGGCAGCGGCGAGCGATTTCGGTGCAGCCATGGGCCGACAAGCTCAGGCCAAGCAGCCCGGCAGCCCGCTCAACGATCGCCTCCAGATCCTCCTGCCCATAAAACTCAAGCCGCTGCAACAGCCCAAAGCGATCCCGCAACGGGGAACTGAGAGAACCTGCCTTGGTGGTCGCCCCAACCAGGGTGAAGGGAGGCAAATCGAGGGTTCGCGTGCGGGCAGTACTGCCCTTTCCAACCGTGAGATCGAGGCGGCGATCCTCCATTGCCGGATAGAGCAGCTCCTCCGCCACGCGGGTGAGCCGGTGGATCTCGTCGATAAACAGCAACTCCCTTGGTTGCAGATTGACCAGCAGGCCCACAATGTCGCGAGGTCGCTCCAAAGCCGGGGCGCTAGTGATCCGACAGGGGACGCCAAGCTCTTCAGCCAGCACAAGAGCCATGGTGGTCTTGCCCAGGCCAGGGGGGCCGTAGAGCAGCACATGGTCGAGGGCATCGCCGCGGGCACTCGCCGCCTGCACAGCGATGCCAAGCACCTGCTTGAGCTCCGCTTGGCCGATGTAGTCATTCAGGCGGCGGGGCCGCAGGCTGTCTTCCCTGCCAGGAGCACTCTCCTGGGCAGAGCGTTCCGGTGACAGAAGCGGCGACGGATCCTTCAACTCCCGTCGCGGTCGCTTGGATCTGGCAGCTGAAGACTCGATCGCCATGGCACGAGCGTACCGAGCCCAGAGGTTGGATGGGAGTCAAGATCCCTCTAGGCTCGTGATTAGCAGCGGCAGCAGCGCAGCGTTATGGCAAAAGGCCCGGGCCGCAGGGGAAACAGCGGGAAGGATGCCAACGACAAGCCACGGATCCTGGCTGACAACCGCTTTGCGCGGCATCAGTACGACATCCTTGAAACTCTGGAAACCGGGATCGAACTACTGGGCACCGAAGTGAAATCGGTACGGGCCGGACAGAGCAACCTGCGAGATGGCTTCTGTCTGATCCGCAATGGCCAGATGCAACTGCACAACGTGCACATCTCTCCGCACACCCACGCAGGCAGCTATTTCAACCACGACCCCCTGCGCGTGCGCCGACTTCTCGCTCATCGGCGTGAGATCGACAAACTACGCATTCAACTGGACCAAAAGGGCCTCACCCTGATCCCCCTCAACCTGCATCTGAAAGGGTCCTGGATCAAGCTCACCATCGGCCTCGGCAAAGGACGCAAACTGCACGACAAGCGGGCCTTTGAGAAAGAGAAACAGACCAAGAAAGAAACAAAAGCAGCACTGTCGCGTTACTAATTCAACGCATCTATCACACGAAACAGTGCTCCACCGGCCTGTCTCAAGGCTGAGTGCTGTCGACGGGAGGAGCAGGCTCAACGGGATCAACCGGTGGAGCCATGGCGGGACGCGGGCCCGGAGCTTGAGGCGCCGCATCGATGGCGCCGCTAACGCCGGTGGCTGAATCAGGAATGGGATCAGAATCGACAGCCGGCAAGGGCTTGGGCGCAGGCCAATCCGCACGGCACGAAAGGGTGAGCACCCCGGATGACACCCCTTCATTGGTCACAAGCACCTGAACGGGCGATCCCGCATCCGGCGGGAGCGTCACCACCCGAAGCGGACCCCGTTGCGCTGCCACATCTCCATTGGCTCCGTACACAGTCATCTGCATCAGCGGCGTGCCATTGATGCCCAGCACTAACCGTCGGCCCTGCGGCACCTTGATCGAGATCAACCGAGCGCCCCCGGCCTGCACGCGGCTGGACAGCACCGTGGGCTGCCGTGGCCGGGCCGTGAGGGTTTCGATGCGCACATTCTCGAGACTGCGGATCGCCGCGGCAAACCACAACTGGCGATAGGGCTCTGGGGGCTTGGTTCCCATCGCCACCCCGGGCAGGAGATTCTGTGCCGAAGCCGTCACCAACTGCTCCACCACCTGAGCATCCACCCCCTGCTCGGTGAGCAGATCACGCTGCTTGCGCCAGTCAACCGCCTTGAGGCGTCCGAGACGGGCCCGCAACACAGGGGGCAACTGCTCGACTCTGGCCAGCCATTCCTCCGCCAACTCATTCCAGACCCGGCGCAAGGGCGCATCCTCCAGGGCATCCCCAGGCAGACGACCGTTGCGCTCGGGATAGCGAGCCAGCAGGCTGTCATCCACCAATTTCAGGAACCAACTGCGATCCACCTGCAGAGCCCGAAGACGACTGAGCAACTGCTGGCGCTGATCCACTTCCGCAGGCGGAAGACTGGCCTGCGGGGCCCGACCGATCAGATCGCGATCAGTGGAGGGAGCCGCACCAGGTGTCGTGCCCCGGGTCAACAGAAACCAACCGATGGCCGTTCCAACCACAGCCGACATGAGCAAAGCAACCACCACAGGCCAGAGCCGGCCTTCGGCCGCCTGCTGACGTTCATGCTCACGGGGGCGGGCACGCCGCCCCCCATCAGGGGCTGCTGCTCCTGACGAATCACGGTCTCCCTCAGGCGTGCCTCGATCCAACCGCGGCAGATCAGGGGATGTGACAGGACTCTCGCACTCCGGCACAGTTGCCGGCGCCAGCACCAAGGTGCGCTCAGCCCGCGCGATTGGTCCGGTGGTCTCAGGCATCACGACCGCCTGCAGCGCCTGCAGAGCTTCGGTCGCTCGCTCAAAGCGCTCACCCGAACGCTCGCTCAACAGGCGATGTAAAACCTCGCGAAAGTTCGAACCCAAACCCAAACCGTCGGGAATGCTCCAGGCCTGACCAACGGGATCCAGCAGCTGCTCCGGCCTACGACCAGTCAGCAACGCCAGGGCCGTAACCCCAAGGGCGTGCAAATCCATCCAAGCCGCTGCAGGCTCGCCGCGACCCTGGGCCTGGGGTGCAAAAGCAGCCGTTGCCCCAGACATTGGCTGGGCTCGCTGGCACTGCAGCAGCCCAAAATCGAGCAGCACCGGCATGCCGTCCTGATCCCGACGCAGCAAGTTGCTGGGATTGATATCACCATGCACCAGATCCTCGGCATGGAGGACCGCAAGCGCTGGCAGTAGCTGCCTCAGCAACAACAGGACTTCACCAGGACCGAACACCAGTTGACGGTCTGCTCGTTGCTTCTGGATCTGATCGAAGGTGGTTCCCTGCTGCCACTCACGCACAAGCCAGAGGGCACCTTCCTCTTCAAACAAACCGCCAAAACGAGGGATCTGGGGATGCAGAACTTTCTGCATCGCCGGCCAGAGCGAGCGAAACCGCTGCTGGGACGAAATCGACAACAACTCCCGCAGGGCCACAGGTGCTTCCGCAGCCAAGAGATCGGCACCTCGCCAGAGCAGACCCTGCGGTGCGGTGTGATCGGCCGCATCAACCGACGTGAGCTGCTGATCGATGCGGTAGCGCTCCGCGAGCACAGACCCGATCACCATCGCCTCCCCAGCAGTGGGCCGATGCTAGGGGCACTGTCATGGCTTCACCGCCATCTGTGGGGGTCTGCAGGGCTGACAGGATCTCCCTAGGGTCTGCCCCAACACATCTCAGGCCATGCCCTCCAGCACCCTGCTGCAACGGTTGCTGACGGTGCGCCATCAAAGCGAAGCACTGATCGCCCCCTTGGAGCCAGAGGATCTCTGCCTGCAGGGAATGGCAGATGCCAGTCCACCCAAATGGCACTTGGCGCACACAACATGGTTCTTCGAGACCTTCGTCCTGAAACCCTTCCAACCGGAGCACCGCAGTGCGGATCCGCGCTGGGGGTATCTGTTCAATTCCTATTACGAGACCGTCGGACCGCGTCAACCCCGCCCTGATCGCGGTTTACTCAGCCGACCACCCATGAAGGACATCACCTGCTGGCGCCAGCGGGTGAATGCATCCCTTGAAGCACTTCTCAACCAGGGGGAAGATCCTCGTTACTGCGAGCTGATCGAACTCGGATTGCAGCACGAACAACAGCATCAAGAGCTGCTGCTGATGGATCTGCTCGACGGCTTCAGCCGTCAGCCGCTTGAACCGAGCTACAACGCCAGCTGGGAACCTGCATCATCCACCTGCTCAGCGCCGTGCTGCTGGCTCGAGCATCCAGGTGGGTTAGTCGAAATCGGTGCCAGCCGCGACGCAATCGAACCTCGAGCCTTCCATTTCGACAACGAGGCCCCCCGTCATCGTGTCTGGCTGGAACCGTTCGCGATCTCCAGCCAGCTGGTGCGCAACGACGCCTACCAACACTTCATCGACGATGACGGCTACAAACGTCCTGAACTCTGGATGAGCGAAGGCTGGGCTATCTGCCAGCAGCGGGGCTGGCAAGCGCCCCGCTACTGGCGCCAGGACCACCCCGACGCAGCCTGGAGTTCGGAATTCACCCTCGCTGGTCGCCAACCGCTGGATCCCCACCAACCGGTCCGCCATCTCAGCTGGTTTGAAGCGGATGCCTTTGCCCGCTGGGCTGGCTTGCGGCTTCCAAGCGAAGCGGAATGGGAAATAGCGGCCCGCAGTCATGGAGATGCCCTGGAAGAAAGCCACGACACGCTCTGGCAATGGACATCCAGCCCATACCGTCCCTATCCCGGCTTTCAACCAGCAGCAGGTGCAGTGGGGGAATACAACGGCAAATTCATGACCTCCCAATTCGTGCTGCGCGGCAGTAGCCAGCTCACCCCAACGAGCCATGCCCGTCTGACCTATCGCAATTTCTTTGCCCCAGCGAGCCGCTGGATGGCAGCTGGCATTCGCCTCGCCCGATAACCATGACCAGGTCCGCTACTCGTGGCAGCACGAAGGCAACAAACGCCCTTACAACAGCACCGATCACGCTGATCGACCTCCATCCCCCCGCCACAGACATGCTGAAGCTGGTGCAGGCGGGATTGCGTTGCCAACCCAAGCAACTTCCGGCCTGGCTCCTTTACGACGCGGAAGGATCCCGGCTATTTGACCAGATCTGTGAACAGCCCGAATACGGACTCACTCGGACGGAAATCGCTCTGCTTGAACAGCAGGCGGATGCGATTGCCGCAGCCCTTGGACCCGGCGTGATCGTGGAATTTGGTGCGGGCAGTGCCCGCAAAGTGGGCCCCCTGCTCAGGGCCCTTCAACCAGCGGCCTATGTCGCCCTCGACATCAGCGCCAACCATCTCAGCCAGGCCACCCAGGCCCTGCAGCAGCTCCACCCCCAGGTTCCAATGCTCGGGATCTGCTGCGACCACAGCCAACTGACAGCGCTTCCCCCCGATCCGCTGCTCAACAACCAGCGCAGACTCGGCTTTTTCCCGGGCAGTTCCCTCGGCAATTTCAACCGCACAGAGGCCGTGCAACTCCTCAGCCGCTTTCACCACATCCTGGACGGTGGTCCACTGCTGCTGGGCCTCGATCACCCCAAACCAGCTTCGGTCTTAGAAGCGGCGTACGACGATGCAGCGGGAGTGTCTGCCGCCTTCGCCCGCAACCTCCTGCATCGCCTCAATCGCGACCTGAACGCAAACTTCCAACCCGACCAGTTCGTCTACCGAGCCCAATGGCAACCGGAACACAATCGCGTCGAAATGGCCTTGGTCAGCCGTTGTGAACAGAGTGTGACCATTGATAACCAATCCTGGTCGTTCAGGGCCAGGGAACCCTTGGTGACCGAATACAGCCTGAAGTACAACCCCGCCATGACCAGGACACTGACGGCTGCAGCAGGTTGGCGCATGCTGGATCGCTGGCATGATCCGGACGAAAGCCTGTCCTTGTATCTGCTGACACCAGCAGAATGACGTTATGAGCAGAGAAGAACAGCGCCAGACGATCCGCAGCCAACGCGAGACGCTGATCGAAGACCTTGAGCTCCTTTATGCGCAGGCGTTTGAACGCCTGGGCGGACTTGAACTGGGTGAAGGCTCTGTCGCCCGACTGACCCAGTTGCTGCTGCGCTCCCGTGATGCAGCAATCACCCCACTGCGACAGGAGATCGAAGCACCGCTGATCACACGAGCCCCCGACGCCAGCCCCGACTCCGTCGACTGATGGCACCCTCCTGGCTTGACGAACTCGAGCGCAGCCTCGAGCAACGACTGGATGCCTTTCTGCGCGCCAATCCTCACCAGAACGAGCTGCTGCAGCAGCAACATCTGCAGGACCGCCAGCGTGGCCTGCAGACCCGCCTCACACAACTGCAGGATCAAGCAAAAGACCTGCGCCGCCAACTTTTAGCCCTGGCCAGCGACGTTCGTGACTGGAACGCACGCAGCCAAAGAGCCCGTGATGCCGGAGCCCAGCCGCTAGCAGAGCGAGCCGATCAACATGTTCAGACCCTGATGGCACAGGGCCGTGAGCTATGGGGTGAACTGGATACGCTCGGAACCAACTTCCGAACAGTGGAACACCAACTCAGCCAACTGATCGCCGACGATCAAAAAGCCAGCCCTGATCGATCACTCAATGAGGACTGGGCGTTGTTTGAAGCCGAACAGGAACTCGAGCAGCTGAGGCGCAAAAACGGCCTCATCTGATCGTGCTCAGGCCTTGGGTGCGGGGGGCTCGAGGCTCACATTCTCGGGCGGCGGAGTGGGATCCGGATCGGCGATCAGCATGTGCTGAAGCACGATCTCAGGGCGCTCGCTATCGCGCCAGCGGATGCGATAGGCGGGCATCTTGGTGCCACGACTGGTGGTCTGCTCAACCGGCTCCATCACCCAACCCCGGCGCGACCGCCCCTGGGGATTGCGCTTGACCACCGCATCGGCGTGCTTGAAGCGGAAACCTACGCGCTCACCACTCATTGGAAGAGGACCCTGCCACTGAACCTTAATTATCCATGCTGAGGGGATGAAACGTCAGTACGGCTCTCCGGACGAAGCAGAGGGAAAGCGATCACATCCCGAATCGAGGGGCTATCCGTGAGCAACATCACGAGGCGATCAATCCCGATCCCAAGGCCTCCGGTGGGGGGCATGCCGATCTCAAGGGCATTCACAAAGTCCTCATCCAGGCCCTGGGCTTCCAGATCTCCAGCTGCCTTGCGCGCTTGCTGGGCCTCCAAACGTTCACGCTGATCGAGTGGATCGGTCAGCTCACTGAATGCATTGGCAGTTTCACGACCAACGATGAAAAGCTCAAAACGCTCCACCAAACCAGGCTTGCTGCGGTGCTTGCGCGCAAGCGGAGAGATCTCGATCGGATAGTCCGTCACAAAGGTGGGTTGGATCAGCGTCGCTTCCACCTTCTGCTCAAATGCCTCATTCAGCAGCCTTCCGACAGTGTCGGCCTGCTCAGGCACAACCAAGCCAATCAATTCCATTGCCGCTGCCGCCGCAGCCCGGTCGGAGAAGGTGTTGAAATCGAGCCCCGTGGCCTGGTGCACCAACTCATGCATGGTGGCGCGACGCCAGGGCGGAGTGAGGTCGATTTCCGTGCCCTGGTAGTTGATCTTGGTGTCTCCGCACACCTGCTCACACACCGTGGCGATCATCGCCTCGGTGAGCTCGATCATGTCGTTGTAATCGGCATAAGCCTGATAAACCTCCACCGTTGTGAATTCAGGGTTGTGACGCGTGCTAACTCCCTCATTGCGAAAGATGCGCCCGAGTTCGTAGACGCGCTCGAAGCCACCAACGACCAGTCGCTTGAGATGCAGCTCAGTGGCGATGCGGAGGTAAAGGGGAAGATCAAGCGTGTTGTGGTGAGTGATGAAGGGGCGTGCATCCGCACCACCCGCCTCCGACTGCAACACCGGCGTTTCGATCTCCAGAAACGATCGCTCATCCAGCCAACGCCGGATGCCGCTCACCAGCAGGGCACGTCGCCGAAAGGTTTCACGCGACTGGGGGCTGACGATCAGATCGAGATAACGCTGGCGGTAACGCTTCTCCACATCCGCCAGGCCATGCCACTTGTCCGGCAGGGGCTGCAGCGCCTTGGTGAGCATCTGCCAGCCGCTCACCTTCACCGAAAGCTCACCGCGATCAGTGCGGCGCAAGATGCCCTCCACACCGATCAGATCACCAGCATCCACCAAGCTGGTGATCTGAGCAAAAGCATCACCGAGGGATGATTTCTCTAGGAAAAGCTGGATCGTTCCGGTTTCATCGGCGAGGGTGAAAAAGGCCAACTTGCCCATCACCCTTCGGGTCATCACCCGACCGGCGACAGCCACCTCAACCGCACGCTCTTCTCCTTTTGGGAGATCCGCGTGATCCTTCTGCAACTGAATGGTGCGATGGCTGGGTGCAAAGCGCAGGGCATAGGGCCCCTGACCCATCTCGCGTAGGGCATTCGCCTTCTCAAGACGGGTCTCGCGCAGATCGGACACAACGAAGCAGTCAGTCGGGCGCCATCCTGCCCGAGCAGGGGCCCAAGCGAAGAGAATCGCTAGGCGTTGACGGCAACCTGAGGCAATTCACCCATGCGTTGGGAGGCATAACCAATGCCTCGAACCGTGAGAATCAGTTCAGGATTGCGCGGATCCGGCTCAAGCTTGCCGCGCAAACGGGCGACGTAGACGTCAACGACGCGGAGATCTGCCGCCCGACGAGGCGGATACCCCCAGAGCTGCTCCAGGATCTCAGCCCTGGGAACAACCCTGCCAGGCTCGCGGAACAGCAGCTCCAACAGACTGAATTCGGTATAGGTGAGCGAGATGCGATCACTGCCGCGACTGACCTGGCGGCGATTGGTGTCAACAACCAGATCACCCACCCGGAGCACGCCCTGGCCTACAGGAATTTCCCGAGGCTCTGCTGTGGCGGAACCGCGTCCGACCCGACGCAGGATGGAGGCAATTCGAGCTTCGAGCTCTTTGGGGCTGAAAGGTTTCGGCAGATAGTCGTCAGCGCCAAGGTCAAGACCAGCTACGCGCTCAGAAATCGCTTCAAGAGCCGAGAGAAAGATGATCGGCACACACGACTCAGCCCGCAGACGTCGGCAAACCGCAAAGCCATCCATCTTGGGCAGCATCACATCGAGCACCACCAAATCTGGCGACTCGTTGTGGAACATCTCCAGGGCCTGCTCGCCGTCTTCGGCGCAGATCACCCGATAACCCACTAACTGGAGACGCATCACCAGTACACGACGAACCGCGGGCTCGTCATCGACCACAAGGATCGTGGCTTGCGGCGATTCAGGAGCGTGGGATTTCGCTGCTTCGCTGCTTTTCGGGTTGGAGGACCCGCTCTCGGCCATGCGACCGCCGCCATGAAGAATCGCAACCCTACCCTTCCGCGAAGACAAAACCGGGAGTAATCCCCGCAGGACCGTCAGACTTTCGGTTCTCTTAATGTTCTGGCCAGCGGGCTTCGGCGTAGCGATTCCATTCCAGCGCAGCCTGTTCCACGGCCTGATCACTACTAATCTGGCCCAACATCGCCCGCTGCAACTGGGTGTAGATGATGCTCTGCAGGCGCTTGATCCCTGGCGAAGAGGGCACCAACACCCGGGCACGCTCCAGGGTGGCGAGAGATAACAGGCGGGCTTCACGCAACTGGGCCTGCTGAGAACCCTCCGGACTGGCCGCCTCCAACTGGGCGCGCACCTCAGCAAGGGCCTCCAGCGACGACGGCAACACCGGAGCCTCCTGCACAAAACGGGCCTGATTGGGCCCATTGGTGAGGAAGAGCGCCAGGGCCAGGGCCTCACGGGGCCGAGCACTCTGGCGGGGAACCGCCAGAGTCATCAAGGCCACATTGGCAGTGCCATCAGCTCCGGTGAGAGGTGGATGAGCTCTCGTCGCAGCCGCCACCTGGGGTGCGTTGGTCTGAATGCTGCGCAAGAACTCCGGACCCTTCGCCAATAACGCCAATGCGCCGCTTTGGTAGAGCTCAACAGCACGGCTCTGGCCCTGACTGACTACTTCACGGGGTAGAAGCCCCTGGCGGTAAAGATCCACCCAGAAAGCAAAGGCACGCCTCCCCTCAGGGGTTGCGAAGGCGGCACGTTGCCGATCATCCAGCAAGGTCACTCCCATCTGCACCAGCGATTCGAGTAACTCGGCAGAGTCATCCGGAACCACGGTGACAAACAGGGCATAGCGCCCAGTTGTCTCGCGAATAGCGCGGGCGAAAGCGGGCACATCCTTCCAACGCTGCGGCGGTTGCTTGAGCCCCGCCTGCTGCAGCAAGCCCTGATTCACCAGATTCAGCCGCACCGTGAGATACCAAGGCACCGCGATCTGTCCTGCCTGGGGATCGCGAGCCGCTGTCCAAACGGATGGCAAATAGCGATCTGCAGCACCCTCAGGCAACAACGGGGTCAAGTCGGTCAGTCCCCCTTTGCTGGCGAGATTGGCCGCGAAAGGGGGATTGAGATTCACGACATCAGGAGCAGTCCGAGCAAAGACAGCTGCCAGCAGCTTGCGCTCCACCGAACCCCAGGGAAGATCAGTCCAGCGCACAGGCGCATCGGGATGATCGGACGTCCAGGCCGTCATCACGCCCTCCATATAGGTATTGAATTTCGGCGCCAGTTGCAATGTCCACAGCTGGAGTGGTTGGTCTGCTCGCGGCTGGGGTCGACAACCGATTGCCAGCAGGGAGGATCCCGCTAGAGCAGCGGCGATCAGCGTCATCCGAAGTCGCCGATCCCAGTGCATCGTCCTCAGCGTTTGCATGCCGTCATGGTGACCGCTCATGCCCGAGAGCGCCGTCGCCAAACCAGCAGCTGCCACGAGGAGAGCATCGGTGCGAGCAAGCCAGTGATCACGGCCTGGGTAAGACAGAGATGCCAGGCCCAGTGCTGCAGCAATGGCGCATCGAGCCCCTGGACTAAACGCAACTGCAGCCAGAGACTGACACCAACCACCATGGCCCCGATCCAGGCCAGCAAGCCAAGATTGAGACTGCGCTGAATCGGTCGTCCCCGACGTCCCAATCGGCCCCACCACCACCCCAACAAGACCAGGGCCGGCAGTTGGGTTAGGCCATCAACACCAAGGCCATCAAGGACCAGGGCGATGGCCGCACCGGCAATCGCGCCTGAAATGGGTCCATCCACCAGGGCCCAAGGCAGCAACCACAACACCGCCCAGCTCGGACCCACTCCAGACAGAGTGAGCCAAGCCGGCTGGGCGAGGACAAGCATGGGGATAGCCAAAGCCGAAGCCACACAGATCGGCTGGGCATGCAAACGGGCCATCAGCGGGTCTGCACCTGCACCCAATCCACCGCCTCAGGAGCAGCGATCAGCTGCACCACCCCTTTCGGTGCTGGCACGGCGCGGCTGTTGAGCGACTGGATCACAGCGACCGGAAGGTTGGGAGGAAGCAGGGTGCTTGCTGGAGAGGTACTGACCAGATCACCGGGCCGCGCCTTGATGTCCTTGTCGATGAAACGCAACTGCGGCCGGGCGGTACCAACCCCGACCAACAATGCGTGCTGGCGCGTGCGAGGCACCCAAACGCCCACTTTGCTGCCAGGTGCTGTCAACAACTTGACCCTGGCGGTGGTGGGGGTGACGCTCTGAACACGGCCAATCAGGCCTCCTGGGCCAATGACCGCATCACCACTCGCAAGGCCGGCGCTTGCACCTTGCCCCAGTTCCAGCTGCTGCCACCAGGCTGCAGCGTTACGGGAGATCACTGCCGCCGCCACTTGACCATCCCCCGAACCACGGTTGAGCTCAAGCAAATCGCGCAAGCGGGCGTTGTCCTGACGGAGCAACTCAAGCTGGGCCTTCTGCTCCAGTGTTCCTGCTGACTGCAACCACTCCTTCTGAGCCGAACCCGGCCAGAACGGCCGACTCAGCAAGGCATAGGCATCGACAAAACCAGCACCCTTGCTCCAGCGCACAAGCGCTAAAACGACGAGGAGTGCAAGCCATGGCCAAAGCCGACGCCCTCCACGCCAACGGGGACCGGCTGGCCACTGAGAGGCCGCCATCCGATCAGGCCGTCACGGTGTTGCGCACGTATTCGGGAGTATCAAGCACCCGCTGAAGACGCTTGTAGTCCTCAAGCACCTGACCGCATCCGTTCACCACACACAGCAAAGGATCCTCAGCGATGTGCGTGAAAATCCCAGTCTCGTGGCTGATCAGATCACTGATGCCACGCACAAGCGCACCGCCACCGGCCAGCATGATGCCGCGATCAACGATGTCAGCAGCCAGCTCGGGTGGCGTGCGCTCCAGGGTGCGCTTCACAGCCTCAACGATGACGTTGAGGGGCTCGGCGATTGCTTCGCGGAGGTCACCAGCCTGAAGCTGAATCGTGCGGGGCAAGCCAGAGAGCAGATGCAAACCGCGCACATCCATCACCGTCTGGTCGAATTCGTTGTCTGGGAAGGCAGAACCAATTCGGATCTTGATCTCCTCCGCAGTGCGTTCGCCAACGACCAAGTTGTGCACCTTCTTCAGGTAAACACCGATCGAATCGCTGATCTCATCCCCCGCGACGCGGACCGACTCACTCAGCACGGTGCCGCCAAGGCTGAGCACGGCCACCTCGGTGGTGCCGCCACCGATATCCACAATCATCGTTCCCACAGGCTCAGTCACGGGCAGACCGGCCCCAATGGCAGCCGCTACAGGCTCATCAATCAGATGCACTTCCCTCGCACCGGCCAGGCCCGCCTCACGGACAGCGCGGCGCTCTACACCGGTGACGCCACTAGGGATACCAACCACCAGACGGGGGGCCACGATGCCTCGGCCTTCATTGCCTTTCTGGATAAAGGTCTTGAGCATCTGCTCAGCCGCATCGAAATCAGCGATCACCCCGTCGCGCAGGGGCCGGACGGCCTTGATATTGCCTGGGGTGCGGCCGAGCATCAGCTTGGCCTCATCACCCACGGCCAGAGGCACTCCCCGTTCCAGATCCAGGGCCACCACAGAGGGTTCCTGCAGCACAATGCCGCGGCCGGAAACGTAAATCAGAGTATTGGCGGTGCCAAGGTCGATGCCGATGTCGCGGGACAGCTGGAAGCGACGAAAAAGCACGGAACAAGGCTCAGGTTCGGCGAATCATAGGGGCGTTTCCCCAACCTTTCTGGGACCTTTTGAGACATCCGGACAGGAGGGTGGAACTCCTTGAAGGCAGCCACGAAAACCGTGGCGCATCATGAACCAACGAAGAGGAGGAATCCATGGGCGTCAATTCAGTCACCCTTGTGGGCCGTGCAGGCCGCGACCCCGAAGTGCGTTACTTCGAGTCGGGAAGCATGGTTGCCAACCTGACCATGGCCGTTAACCGCCGCAGTCGCGACGACGAGCCGGACTGGTTCAACCTTGAGATCTGGGGCAAACAAGCCCAGGTGGCCGCCGACTACGTCAGGAAAGGCTCTCTGCTTGGCATCATCGGCAGCGTCAAACTTGACCGCTGGACCGATCGCAACAGCGGTGAGGAGCGCAGCAAGCCGGTGGTGCGGGTCGACAGGCTTGAGCTGCTGGGATCGAAACGCGAAAATGAAGGTGGGGGAAACTACGGCGGCGGCGGCTTCGGTGGTGGCAGCCCCAGCGACGAGGAAGTTCCGTTCTGACCAGCACCGCGATCAAGCGGCCGGCACTGCTGGGGTGATCCAAGGGGGGATTTCCCCTTGGATCAATTGGCAGAGCGACGACGGCGCCAGATGCGCAGACCCAGCCAGATGCCTCCCGCCACAACAACGATCACCAGGCCAACCTTGATCAGCTTGGAGACAGGCTCGATCCAAAGCTCGACGTTGCTATAGCTCTCCCCCAGCAGGAATCCTGCGAGGGTGAGCAGCAAGGTCCAGATCAAGCTGCCGGCAGTCGTCCAGATCAGGAATGGCGCCATCGGCATCATCTCGATCCCTGCAGGCACTGAAATCAGAGTGCGAATGCCAGGCACCAGGCGACCCCAAAACACAAGGGCCGTACCAAAGCGATTGAACCAGCGGCGACTACGGGCCAGTTCAGCAGGGCTGATACCGATCCAGCGACCATGCCGCTCCAACCAATGCTCAATCCGCTCTTCATTGATCACGCGGCCGATGCCGTACCAGGGGAGGGCACCAAGCACCGTTCCCAGCAGACCAGCGAACACCACTGGTACAAACTGCAGCTGGCCTTGCTGCACCAGAAATCCCCCTAGGGGCATGATCAGCTCAGAAGGAATCGGCGGAAACAGATTCTCAAGAAACATCGCCGCGAAAATCGCCCCATATCCAGCCAAGGGGTTGACCGCCACCGCCTGCTTAATCAGCTCAGGCAGCTGGGTGATCAGTTCCGACAGTCCCATGAAGAGGTGTGAAGGCGTCGTCAGTGTTTCACAGCTGGCCTAGAGAGCCGGCCGCTCCGGGGCAATTTGGAGCACAAAGGTGTCATCAGTGACCCGCTGAAGCGAAAACTCCGAAGAGCAGATTGCATCCAGCGAGGGCTCACAGCCAGCTGGCCACCCACCCTCCAGCTCCTCAGGTCGTCGTTTTTCAAGATCAAGACCATGAAGCCGCAACTGGCTAAAGGAAAAAGTTTGATTGCCATCCAGAAGCGGAGGAATCAACCGATCCATCAAGGGAAATTTGCGAGTCGTGTTCTGCAAAACCGGAGAACGGGGCATCGTGCCGTCCACCACCAGAAAGCGCACTGGGTGCTCCATGTCACGGCTCTGCAGGGCAGAAGCAGCAGCCACGATGCGTGAAAGACGTGGCTGTTCGAAACGGGCCTGCGCCGCAAACCCATGGCCATAGGCATAGGAGACAACCACCATCAGCCAGATCAACGGCACCATGCCCAGGCTCCAGAAAGGACGACCGATTGAGCGCGACATCACCACGATCTGAAGAATGAGGCAGGTGCCGAACGGGCCGAGATAAAGCAGCACCCGTGGATGGCGAACGAATGACTCCCTCAACAGGAGCATCCCGCCTGGCGACAGCAACAAGACCAGGAACAAAATCCCACACCAACTGCCAACGCCACACGCCATGAGCGCCACTGCCGCACCAGCAATGCATAGGTGCAGATGAACAGACAACAAGGCAGCACTAGAGGCCAGCGACCAAAATCCGCAAGCAGCTGCTGCAGAGGCTCAATGACCGACGTGCTCAATGCCATCGGCAGAGCACTATCCAAAGGCTTCAGTTCAGCAGCACTGCTGGCGTAGCGATTCAGCCTGTGTTCAAACAGCAGGGAAAACAACAGCCGATAGAGGCCATAACCACCCGCATAAACAACAGCACTGAGGATGAGGCGCAACCGCAGGGAGAGCACCTGCCAAGGGCGATTCAAGAGGCCGAGCACCGACGCGATGCAGAGACACCCCGTCATCATCAGGAAGCCGTTGGCTCCCGGTTGGTAGAGATTGAAGGCAAACAGCTGCAGCACAAGGGCTGCTGCAACCCTTGACCAAGCAAAACGAAAATGCACCAACAAAGCGGCCGTTATGGAGCAAGCCAAAGCCGCTGCCATAAAGAGCGCGTCAAAGCCGTAAGACATGGCCTGCAACGCATAGGGCTGGGCCATCAGCGGCAGGCTGGCGATCGCCGTCCAGAACGGTGAACGAATGCCATGAACACGAGCAACGGCCACGCCAACGCTGGAGAGGAATGCAATCGCCACCAGCGTGTAAAGCGGAGCCACCGCCGTCGCCGGCGACCCAAAATTCAGCCACTCCACGAGGGTGTCCGCAAGCGGCCGACCCACACGAACCCAACCACGGCTGCCATCCATAGCCCGCTCTATGTCGTCGATATAGAGGTCAACCGAGAGGATCAAAGGCAGTAATGCAAAGAAGCCGGCGAACATCGCTGCTCCCCACTGCCGCCGGATCACGGGATCACGTGCCAGCCCGACCCATTCCCGCCAGATCATGAGATTTGCCATGGCTTAGACCCTGACACATCAAAAAAGCCAGGCCGCTCAAGCGACCTGGCCAAACAAAAAGCCCAAAGCAAACCGCTTTGGGCTGCAGTGATCAATAGCGATAGTGATCGGGCTTGAAGGGTCCCTCCACAGGCACATTGATGTAGTCAGCTTGTTCTTTGCTCAGCTCGCTGAGCTTGGCGCCGATGCGATCCAGGTGAAGACGAGCCACCATTTCATCGAGGTGCTTGGGCAGCACGTAGACCTCCTTGCCGTACTCACTGCCCTTCGTGAACAGCTCGATTTGGGCCAGCACCTGATTGGTGAAGGAGTTACTCATCACGAAACTGGGGTGGCCGGTGGCGCAGCCCAAGTTCACCAGACGACCCTCGGCCAGCAGGATGATGCGATTGCCATTGGGCAGGGTGATGTGATCCACCTGCGGCTTGATGTTGTCCCACTGGTACTCCTTGAGGGAGGCAACATCGATCTCATTGTCGAAGTGACCGATGTTGCAGACGATCGCCTCGTCCTTCATGCGCACCAAGTGCTCACTGCGGATCACCTGGAAGTTGCCGGTGGCGGTGACGAAGATGTCCATCTGATCGACCACATCGTCCAAACGGACAACGCGATAGCCCTCCATCGCAGCCTGCAGGGCACAGATCGGATCGACCTCAGCAATACAAACCGTGGCACCGAGTCCACGCAGAGACTGGGCTGAGCCCTTGCCCACGTCGCCATAGCCGACCACAAGAGCCTGTTTGCCAGCAACCATCACGTCGGTGGCACGCTTGATGCTGTCAACCAGCGACTCGCGACAGCCATAGAGGTTGTCGAACTTGCTCTTGGTGACCGAGTCGTTGACGTTGATCGCCGGGAAGGGCAGCTCACCGCTCTTCTGCATCTTGTAAAGCCGAGCCACACCTGTGGTGGTTTCCTCAGTCACCCCCTGAATCTGGGCCTTGGTTCGTGAATAGAAGCTTGAATCCTCAGCCAGCTTCTTCTTAATCGAGGCAAATAGGAAGGTCTCCTCCTCATTGGAAGGGTTGTCGAGCACGCTGATGTCCTGCTCAGCCTTGCTGCCCAGCATCACGAGACCGGTGGCGTCGCCACCGTCGTCGAGGATCATGTTGGGGCTGCCGCCATCACCCCACTCGAGGATGCGGTGGGTATAAGCCCAATACTCCTCAAGGGTCTCACCCTTGACCGCAAACACTGGAATGCCGCGGGCTGCCATCGCAGCAGCAGCGTGATCCTGCGTCGAAAAGATATTGCAGGAAGCCCAGCGCACCTCAGCGCCCAGTTCCACCAAGGTTTCCATCAGACAAGCCGTCTGAATGGTCATGTGCAAAGAGCCGGCGATGCGAGCACCCTTAAGAGGTTTCTCAGTGCCGTATTTGGTGCGCAGCGCCATCAGACCGGGCATCTCGGTCTCGGCGATGTCGAGCTCCTTGCGACCAAAATCAGCCTGATTCAGATCCGCAACGACATAGTCATCAGCGACCTGTAGGCCGGTCGTTGCCGTGGGTGTTGCCACCATGGTTAAAAAGCTCCCTGGGGAGAACGTGAACGGAAATCTCTGCAGAGTCGCCGAGGCTTCGGGCTCGCCAGATCGCCAATCTACAGACAACCGCTGGATCCTCGACGACCTAGAGGCCACCCACCGCCTGGGGCGTGATCTTGCCGGCCAGCTTTCGGCAGGGACAGTCCTGCTGCTTCAGGGCCAACTCGGTGCCGGCAAGACCTCCCTGGTGCAAGGCATCGCTCTCGCTCTTGGCATCCACGAACCGATCACAAGCCCCACCTTCGCCCTGGCCCAGCACTACCCCCAAGGTCAGCCCCCCCTGGTGCATCTCGACCTCTACAGGCTTGAACGCCCTGAATCGGCCAATGATCTATTTCTGCAGGAAGAAGAGGAAGCTCTGGCGATGGGAGCCCTACTCGTCGTGGAGTGGCCAGAGCGTCTCAAGCTGAACTGTCAGGACGCTTGGACGCTCCAACTGGATCATGGGCCAGGGGAAGGAAGGACTGCCGTCCTTCACCCACCCAGCTCATGAAGTGCTTGATCGATTGATTCAGCGCAGTCCAGAGACCACCGCTGCACTTTGCTGGAGGAAATGCTCCACGTCAGCCGCCGACGGCTGAGGGTCAATACCACCGGCACCAGCGCAGACCAAAGCACCACAGGCAGCGGCATAACGGATCACTTCCTCAACCAAAGCTGCAGACAGAACCAGAGGGGCACCACCCGAGGGTGTAAGAGCGAGAAGCTGATGCAGCAGCCCTGCTGTGAATGCATCCCCAGCACCGGTGGTATCCACCACCCTTGGCGGGGGCAGAACATCCATCGCACCAACGTGGCCAGCGATGCACCACTGCACGGGATGACCGCCATCAGTGACCACCACATCGGGGTGGGTAGGCAAACACTTGCTGATCGCCTCAGGGTTGTCGCTGTTGAACACCCAGATCGCTTCCTCCCGTGCCAGCTTGATCAATGAAGCCCGATCGAGCAAAGGCGCCATTGAGGCCAAAGCCTGAGGTGAAGGTCCTGCAGAGGGATCGGCGGCTGGATCCCAGAACGTGGGCCGCCAGTTGACGTCCAAGGCCAAACGCAGATCCGACTGATCCACTTGCTCAATGGCCCACTGGAGGGTTTCCGCTGACTCAGGCGTCGCCAGCGGAATCGTGCCGACCAATAACCAGCGAGCAGCTGACGCCAACGCAGGCCAGGACAACGACAGCTGCTGGCAATCAAGACCCTGATCAGCAAAACCCTCGCCCTGATCCCCGGCAAAGCCCTGAAACACCCTCTCCCCAGTTGCATCCCGGCGCACCAGCACCACCCGACTGGGGCGGACGGTATCGGCCTGAACACCCCTCAGGTCAACGCCACGATCCCGCAGTAACTCGTTAAAACTGGCGCCGATATCGTCCTCTCCAAGCCGGCCGAGGAAGCCCACAGGGGTGCCGAGACGGGCCAGAGCACAGGCCACATTGGCAGGGGCACCGCCAAGGCGATCATCGCAGTCAGACAGTGAGGCAGTCGCCGGATCACCGCCCAAAGGCCCCAGACGATCAACCAGTGCTTCCCCCAAACACAGCACCCATGGGGCACAGACCGCACGATTGGCCATCAGCTGGCATCTAACTTCCCGCAGCCTGGCTAGCAGTGCGACAACTGCCAACTGCGCAAACCACTCAACCCGAGACGGACTGATCCAACGCAGGCAAACCGAGATGGGTCATCAGCGCCGCGATGATGCGGGCATTAGCAGCAGGGAAGGGATAGGCCCCGAGCTCCTGGGGCTGCACCCATCGCACCTGCTGACTGGCCAAGGGCTGCGGCTCACCTGAGCACCAAGTGCAGAGGTACACCTCAAAACGCAGCCGTTTATGGCTGTAGGCATGATCCACGCAAATCAGCTCCTGATCCACCGTGACCTCGATCGCCAGTTCCTCCATCAACTCACGGGCAATCGTGGCCTGAATCAGTTCGCCTGGCTCCTGTTTGCCACCAGGGAATTCCCACATCCCCCCCAGTAAGCCCTCATTAAGACGCTGATCGATCAACACCTGGCCAGCTTGATTGAGCACAACACCCACACCGATCACCTGAAAGGGCACATCGCGGGGAGCTTCTTTCACGGGGTAATGATCAGGGCTGCCCGAAGCGTACGCAGCGCAAGCCGATTGCCACGGACATGAAGCGCAGGCCGGATGACGCGGCGTGCAGAGAGTCGCGCCCAAATCCATGAGGGCCTGATTGAGATCCCTGGCTCGTTGCGGCGCCGCAGCGATCAGGCACTGGCTCCAAGTCCAGAACAGCCCTTGATGGCGCATCGGCGGGTGCGAGTGGGCCATCACCCTGGCGAGCACCCGGCGCACATTGCCATCCAAAATCGCCAGGGGGCTATTAAAAGCAGAAGAGAGGATGCCACCCGCGGTGCTGCGACCGATGCCGGGCAGCAGAAGCCAGCGATCCAGTTGGTGAGGCCAAGCCTGAGGATCGGCCTCACCAATCGGCCTCAACTCTGCAAACAACTGCTGAGCTGCTGCAAGCAAACGACGAGCCCTGGAGTAGTAGCCCAGCCCCTGCCAGCGCAACAGCACCGCCTGTTCATCCGCTTCAGCCAAGACCTCGAGCCTCGGGAAGGCCTCCATCCAGGCCCGCCAGTAAGGAAGCACCACCTGGAGCTGGGTCTGCTGGAGCATCACCTCAGCGACCAGAACCCCATATGGAGGAAGGCTGTGCTGGGGTTCGGGCCATGCGCCATCAGGCATGAACATCCAGGGTTTTTGTGCCGGATCACGGCGGCCATGCTTCTCCCACCACTGCAACAACGCCTGATCAAGGTCAGCAGAGATTGCCTCCAAATCTGTTGTGCCTAAAGGCAGCGATGGCATCAGCAAGGTGCGCCCTATCGAGACGCATGATGCAAGACGACATCCATGACGGTGCGGCGATCACTGCAGCCACTCTGCAAATCTGAACTCACCAACGCAACCTGCCTGGATGCCCTGGCACCCGCACCTCTGGCACCCCACCACCCAGGTCGCCCTGCATCCTGAGCCCCTTCGGGTCAGCGGCGCCGACGGCTGTGTGCTGCAACTCGACGATGGACGCACTCTGATTGATGCGATCAGCAGCTGGTGGGTCACCCTGCACGGCCACAGCGAACCATCGATCGCAGCGGCCGTCGGCCTTCAGGCCCAGGTGATGGAGCAGGTGATCTTCGCCAACTTCAGCCACGAACCTGCCGAGCAACTCGCCACCCGATTGGCAGCCCTCAGCGGCCTGGACCGTCTCTTCTTTTCAGACAACGGATCCACTGCCGTAGAAGTGGCACTGAAAATGGCCTGGCAATGGTGGCGAAACCAAGGCAGTGACCGCCGTCGTCTCGTGGCTTTCGAAGGGGCATATCACGGCGACACCTTCGGAGCCATGGCCGTTGGGGACCGCTCGGTATTCACCGAGGCCTATGACGAACTGCTGTTTGATGTGGCCCGCATTAGCTGGCCCCATACCCACTGGGGAGACAGCGACATTGAAACGCGGGAGGCCCAAGCCCTCAACGAGCTAGACGACGCCCTGGCGGTTCCCACTGCTGGCGTGATTCTGGAGCCGCTGATCCAAGGCGCCTCTGGGATGCGCATGGTTCGGCCTGAATTTTTAAGGGCTGTAGAGGCACGCGTGCGCGACCGGGGCACACTGCTGATCGCCGATGAAGTGATGACGGGCTTCGGACGTACAGGCAGCCTGTTTGCGTCCCAACGCGCGGGAATTCAGCCGGATCTGATGGCCCTCTCCAAAGGCCTCACCGGCGGCTTCCTGCCCATGGGCGGCACCCTTGCGAGCGAGCGGATCTTTGCCGGTTTTATTAGCGAAGAACCACTGAAAACCTTCTTCCATGGCCACAGCTTCACCGCCAACCCTCTTGGCTGTGCGGCTGCACTCGCCAGCCTCGACCTGCTGGAACAACACCCCGAGCGCTTCCTCCACTTTGAAGGCCGACACAGACCCCATCTACAAGCACTCACAGCCCACAGCATGGTGAAACAAGTCCGCTGTCTCGGCACCATGGCCGCATTCGAGCTCGACTGCGGTAGCACCAACTATCTCAATCCTGTGGGCCGCCAGCTGCAGCGTCTTTGCCTTGAAGATGGCGTCTACATCAGGCCCCTTGGCAACGTGGTGTACCTTCTGCCACCGCTCTGCATCAGCGACAAACAACTGCAGAACTGCTACTCCGCCATCGGCGATGGCATCACCAAGCTCTACTGAGCTCGGTGGGACTGGGTGAGGTGACCTTAACCAAAAAGACTGGAAGCCAAAACCCCACCTAGGGTCTGAAAAAACAGTGATGATGCATCGCCAAATCCCGGTCTTGGCCCTGCTGCCATCCGTGATCGTGCTTGCGAGCTGCAGTCATCACCAGCACGACAAGACCCTCCTGTCGGTCAATACCGCCCGGATCAGAACGGCCACGTTCCAACCAAGACTTCAGGCCATCAGCCTGCTGGAATCCACCAGCAACGTGGCACTCAAGCCGGAAAGTGAAGGCCGCGTGGTGAAGATCGTGGCCCGCGAAGGCCAGCGCGTCAAAGCCGGTGAAACGATCCTGGTGCTGGACAACGTGCAGCAAAGTGCATCCCTCAACGCCTCCAAAGCCCAGGCCCGCACCGACCGGCTAAATGCGGAGCGCTACGAGTTCCTTTACCAGCAAGGTGCCGCCTCCGCCAAACAACGGGATCGCTACGTCACCCAGGCAATCGCCTCACGGGATCAGGCCCTCGCCGATGAAGCCACACTCGGATACAAATATGTGCGATCACCCATCGATGGAATCGTCGGCGATCTCGACACCGTGAAGCTTGGCGATTACGTCAGAACTGGCCAGTCCATCACAGGCATCGTCGACAACACCATGCTCTGGACGCTGATGCAAATTCCGGCATCACAGGCCGATGCTGTCAAAACTGGCCAGACCGTGAAGGTGGCGTCCCAAACCGATCCCCCCGTGAAAGGGAGCGGTGAGGTGACCTTTATCTCCCCCTACTTCGGTCTTCCCGGCAGCAAGAACGCACCTAACACGGTGATGGTGAAAGCCACCTTTCCTAACCTCACCGGACGGCTGAAAACCGGCCAGTACGTCAAGAGCGAAATCATTACTGGCGAACAACAACAACTGGCGGTGCCAGTGCAGGCCGTGATGATGCAGGCCCAGCAGCCTTTTGTGTATCGGCTGGTTCCCCTTAAAAAAGCATTGCCGGCGATCAAAGCCTCCGCGCATGCCTCCAAGCAAGCGCTGACAACGCTGGAGCGGCTGCCTGGAGACACACCGATCGTGATCCAGACCAAGGTTGAACTGGGGGATCTGCAAGACAACCTCTATCCCGTGACGTCGGGTCTTCAGTCCGGGGATCAAGTGGCAGTGAGCAACACCAGCCGACTGCGCAGTGGCATGCCGGTGAAGGTCAGCAAGGGAAGGAACTAATCGCAATGTCCTTCTCTGACAACTTCATCAAGCGCCCAGTCCTGACAACGGTCTGCAGCATTCTGATTGTGCTGATTGGCGTCATCGCGATCCCCACCCTGCCGATCGCCAACCTGCCGAATATCGCCAATCCTCTGATCCAAGTCACTGCGGTGTACGGCGGAGCGAATGCCGAAGTCACCGAGCAAGCGGTCACCAATCCTCTGGAGCAGCAGATCAACGGCGTGCCTGGGGTCAATTACATCTCGTCGAACAGCGACATGACGGGAAGCAGCACGATCAATGTCTATTTCGACCAGACAACTGATATCGACATTGACCAGGTGAATGTGCAGAACCGGGTTTCCCTGGCCCAGCCACAGCTGCCTAAGCAGGTGGCTGCTACCGGAGTTTCGGTCAAACAGAGCAACCCCTCCATTCTGCTTGCCTATGAGATCAGCTCAACCGAAGGGCAATTTGATGCTGCTTACTTAAACGGACTCGTGTATGAGCAGCTTTACTACCCCCTCTCACGGGTAGAGGGTGTTGCCACGGTCACCGTTTTCGGAGGAGCTAATCCTGCGTACTGGCTCTTTGTCGATCCCGAGAAGCTGGCCGCTAATCAGCTCACTGCCGAGGACGTTCTCAACGCAGTCAAGTCCCAAAATAGTGTCGCCGTTGGAGGCCTTGTTGGCGGTCCTCCAGCATCAGGCGAGCAGGCTTATACCTACCCAATTTTAGTTGAAAACAATGGCAATCTCATCTCGATCGAAGACTTCAACAACCTGATCGTCAACCGCTCTCCTGCAGGAAACTTGCTCAAACTCCAGGATGTTGGCGAGGTGCGCTATGGAACCAACACGTTCTCAGTTCAAGGAATTGACAAAAACGGCCACGAAGCCCTCACCCTTGCGGTTTATCAAACACCATCCAGCAATGCCCTCGATGTCTCCAATGCGGTGGTGGAAAAACTCAACCAGTTCAATTCCATTGTGCCTCCTGGGGTCACCGTCGATCAGATTTATGACATCGGTCAATTCATCGAAGCCTCCGTTGATGGGGTGATCGATGCCCTCGGCCTGGCGATCGTGCTGGTGCTGGTGATTCTATTTCTCTTCCTCCAAAATTGGCGGGCCACTGTGGTTCCCAGCCTGGCGATCCCGATTTCTTTAGTGGGTAGCTTTGCATTCCTGAAGGTCTTCGGTTTTTCCATTAACCAACTCACTCTCCTAGGCCTGGTGCTGGCCACAGGCCTTGTGGTTGATGACGCGATCGTGGTGATTGAAGCCGTATCCACCAACATCGAGAAAGGCATGAAACCTCGCGAAGCAGCCTTGGCCTGCATGGGTGAATTGTTCGGCGCCCTGCTGGCAACAGCCCTTGTACTGATGGCAGTTTTCGTGCCAGTGGCCTTCTATCCAGGCGGCATCGGAATTATCTACAAGCAGTTTGCGCTCACGATTGCCTTCTCGATTGCGATTTCAGCCTTCAATGCCCTGACCTTCTCGCCAATGCTCTCAGGCCTGATTCTCCCAAAACAGAAGCCACCCGAACCAAGAGGTCGCAGTTGGATCGTGGTTGGAGTGATTGTGGGCCTCGCCTTTGGACACTTCAGTGCCGCCGCTTTTGGCAGTTGGACCTATCTCGCCGGTGTCGCTGTGGGTGCCATCGCGGGTGCCAATCTGCCTCAGATCTTCCGTGCCTTCAATCAAGGCTTCGACTGGCTACAACAAGCCTATGGGAGCTTGCTGAACAAGCTGATTGCCCTGCGAAGACTCATCCTTATTGGTCTAGCAGCAGGCATCGTTCTTACCTGCTTTTCGTTTGCCGCTCTACCAACAGCCTTCATTCCCGATGAAGACCAGGGCTATGGACTCGGTATCTTCCAACTGCAAAATGGCGCCTCCTTGGTTGAAACCAAGAAGCTTGGCGCTCAGATCGCCAAGGTCCTAAGCGAAGAAGAGGACGTGGACAACGCCTCAATCATCAACGGCTCCGGCTTCAATGGCTCCAGCCCCGATCAAGGCATCTTCTTCTTCGGCCTCAAACCTTTGGAAGAGCGCAAAGGAGCCACGCATAGTTCAAAGGCAATCGTGAATCGGCTCAATGCGAAGTTGATCGAGCTCAGCGATGGACTGGCTGCAGCATCAGGGCCTCCTGCAGTTCCAGGTTTCTCCTCCCAAGGTGGTTTCTATTTCCAATTCAATGATCTCAGCAATGGTGCTTATAGCTTCAACGATCTATCTGATCTATCAGGCCAACTGATTAAAGAAGCAACCGCAAGCGGCGATTTCTCCAGCATCTATAGCCAGTTCAATCCCAGTTCACCGGCCATTGGCCTCAAGGTGAATCGGGACGTGATGGGAGCTCTCAACATCGACTATCAAGAGGCGATGAACAATGTTGCGGCACTGGCAGGAAGCAACTACTCAGGCTTGACATACGAGAGCGGCCAGGTTCGCAACATCTATCTCCAAGGAAGTCCAGACCAGCGCCAAAACATCGAAGACATCCTTAGCTTCTATGTACGCAATCGCGATGGCGAACTGGTACAGGTCTCCCAGTTCGCCGAAGCAAACCTGAGCAGCGCCCCACCGGTGATCAGTCATTACAACCTGAACCGCACTGTTCTGATCCAGGGCGTACAGGCCATTGGCAAGAGCAGCGGTCAGGCTCTCAGCAAGATCCAACAATTGTTCAAGGCTCAGAACTACACGAACATCGGTTCGGCCTTCACCGGCCTTGCCGCACTGCAACTCTCTGCCGGGAATGCAAGTGTGCTGGTGTTCGGGCTCGGTGTGCTCATCGTCTACCTCGTTCTTTCAGCCCAGTACGAGAGCTACATCACACCGGTGATCATCCTGGCCACCGTGCCTTTGGCCATGCTCGGGGCACTGGCTTTCCTTGCTGTTCGTTCCATTGATCTGAACATCTACGCCCAGGTCGGTCTCGTGACCCTGATCGGTCTAGCCGCCAAGAACGGCATCCTGATCGTGGAGGTCGCTGAGCAGAAGCTGACACAGGGCAAGAGCATTACCGAAGCCGCCGTTGAATCAGCCGAATCCAGGTTGCGACCGATCCTGATGACCGCCATTGCTGCCCTGGCAGGCTTCCTACCCCTGGTGGTGGCCAACGGTGCAGGTGCGAACAGCCAGCAGTCCCTGGGCACAGTGATCTTCGGCGGCCTCGTGGTGGCGACCGTTCTCTCTCTTGGGGTGGTGCCACCTTTCTATGTGACGGTCAAGGACCTGGAAGCTCGCTGGTTCGGCCCCAAACCGATCAACAGCCTGAACGATGCAAGCTGATCAGATCTGGCACTGGCAAGGACCCCAGCACCAACTGCTTGAGGTGGGTTGGTGCAGCCAGGAGTCAAGTCAGCACAGTGGTCCGGCCTTGATTCTGATCCATGGCTTCGGGGCCAACACAAACCACTGGCGTCACACCATCCCGGCTCTCAGCCGCCATGCCACCATCTACGCCCTCGACCTGATTGGATTCGGCAGCAGTAGCCAGCCGCGAGCCCTGCTCCAGAACGATGCTCAGGTCGTCCATCAAGACGGAGCTCTGCGCTACAGCTTCGATCTCTGGGGCGAACAAGTCGCCGACTTCTGCCGTGAGGTGGTGCAGCAACCAGTGGTACTCGTGGGCAATTCGATCGGGGGCGTGGTGGCACTTCGTGCCAGCCAACTGCTGAAGGCGACCCCCGGAAATAGTCCCTGCCGGAGCGTGGTGCTCATCGACTGTGCTCAACGGCTGATGGATGACAAACAACTCGCCACCCAGCCGGCCTGGATGGCGTGGATCCGACCGCTGCTGAAAACACTCGTGGCGCAGCGATGGTTGAGCTCAGCCCTCTTCCGCAATGCCGCCCGGCCTGGAGTGATTGAACGGGTGCTTCGTCAGGCGTACCCAAGCGGCGGCAATCGGGACGACGCCCTTGTGGAGCTGCTCTACAGACCAACGCAACGACAAGGTGCGGCCGAAGCCTTCCGAGGTTTCATCAACCTCTTCGACGATCATCTGGCTCCCGATTTACTCATGACACTGACCGTACCGGTGGATCTGATCTGGGGAGAACATGATCCCTGGGAGCCCCTCAGCGAAGCCCAGAACTGGGCAGAGCGCTTTCCGGTGGTACGCAGCCTGCATGTGATCGCCACAGCAGGACATTGCCCCCATGACGAGTGCCCTGATCAGGTCAATACCCTGCTACTGGAGTGCCTCCACAAGTCTTCAGACTGATCAGCGCAGAACCGCACTGATCAGCCAACAATCAGCAAACAACCCGGCTTCAGCAAGCCACGTAGGCCTCCACTTGATGGCTGAGGCGACGAAGACAGGCCAAACCATCGCGTTCAAGATTGCGAACCCTGTCTCGGCTAATGCCGATGATGCGGCCGATGCCAGTGAGGCTCATCGGATCCTCCCCCGTCATCCCGTAGCGCATCCGCAACACCTTCCGCTGCAGTTCCGGCAGTTGCTCCAACAGATCGCGCAGATCTCCCTTCAAGCACTCGCCTTCCACCTGCTCGGACAGCAGCTCTCCATCACCTGAGAGCAAATCCAGCAGTTCCGTGTCATCTCCGTCGCCCACCTTCATCTCCAAACTCACCGGCTGACGGGCACGGCACATCAGCTCCTTCACCTCCTCCTCCGGCAGCTCCACAAATCCAGCCAGCTCCGACACCGTCGGCGTCCGTCCCAGCTCTTGGCTCAACTCGCGTTGCCCTTTCTTCAGCTTGTTCAGCATCTCCGTGATGTGGATCGGCAGACGGATCGTTCGGCTCTTCTCCGCAATCGCCCGCGTGATCCCCTGACGGATCCACCAATACGCATACGTACTGAACTTGTAGCCCCGCGTTGGGTCGAACTTCTCCACTCCCCGCACCAGGCCGATCGTTCCCTCCTGGATCAAATCCAGAAGCTCCATATTCCGCTTGGTGTATTTCTTGGCCACGCTCACCACCAGCCGCAGGTTCGCCGCCACCATCCGCTCCTTTGCCCGTCTCCCCGCTTGAAACTTGCGCTTTAGCTGCACTGCACTTAATCCAGCCTTCTTGGCGAGCTCCTCACGCGGCACATCCTCCTCACCACGCTCACTCCTCAGCTCTGCTTCCAGCACCTCCAGTTCCATCAGCTCTTGCACCTGACGGCCCAGCGTGATCTCCTGCTGGTGGCTCAGCAGCGGCACTCGACCGATATCGCGCAGATACGAACGCACCATGTCGACATCTGCCACAACCGAGCGAGACCCGGAAGGCCGACGCGCTTTGGCGCTGGCGGAGGCAGCTGGGGCGAGAGCAGTAGCGGCGATCATGCGTGCTCCTTGGCGTTCATTGCGTTATGTAAAGAGTACCCCTAAAGAAGTGTAAAGAGACTCTCAGAAAAGAAACTGTCGCCAAATTAGGTAAATATCCCTAGTGGGCCTCTCAGGCCGCTAAGGGGAGATTCGCCAGCAGCCAGGCGGCGGTGCTGAGATAGATGATGACGCCAGCCACATCCGTGGCGGTGGTGATGAAGGGAGCCGACATCAGCGCCGGATCCAGGCCCATGCGATTGAACAAAAGCGGTAACGCCGCTCCAGCCGTAGCCGCCAAGGTGGTGATCGCCATCAGGCTGATGCCCACCGCCGCAGCGACCAAGGGCCCTCCACCACGCCACCAAGCGAACGGAACCACCACCAACAACATCAGCAAGCCCAGCAAGGCCCCGGCAATCGCCTCACGCACCACCACCCATAGGGGTCCAAGCGTCTGGATGCGCTGGGTGCTCAAACCACGAATCACCACTGTGGAACTCTGGGCACCAACGTTGCCGCCGCTACCCGTCAGCAAAGGAATGAAAGCGGTCAGCAACACCACCTCCTTCAGCACCTGCTCGTTGAGGGCAATCACCTCCGAGGTGAAAAAGCTGGCCACCACCAGCACCGTGAGCCAGACCACCCGGCGGCGGGCCACTGTGAACAGGTTGCTCTGGAAGTAATCGTCTTCATCACCCGCCTGCACAGCACCTGCTGCATAAAGGTCACGGGTTGCTTCCTGTTCGATCACGTCGATGACGTCATCAACAGTGACGATGCCCACCAACCGCTGCTCAAGGTCCACCACGGGAACAGCCAGGAAGTCATAGCGCTGGATCGCCCGAGCCACCTCCTCCTGATCCGTGTTGGTGCGCACGCTCACCACATCCCGCGTCATCACATCGCCGACGTGATCATCTGGATCGGCCGTGACCAGATCGCGAAGGGACAGGATGCCGGTGAGATGGCGCTCCCCATCGGTGACATAGAGGCTGTAAATCGTCTCCGTGTCCCGAGCGCGACGACGCACGATCGTGAGCGCCTGAGCGGCACTGTGGAACTCCTTGAGGTCAATGAACTCAGTCGTCATGAGACGACCGGCGGTCTCCGCCTCATAACCCAGCAACTGTGCGGTCACCCGACGCTCCGCCGGGCTCAGCTCCATCAACAACCGACGCACCACCTTGGCGGGAAGTTCATCAAACAACCGCACACGGTCGTCGGGTGACATCTCCTCAACGAGCTCGAGCACCTCTCCTGAGCGCAGTCGCTCCAGCAGGCTCTGCTGCACCGCCGGCTCGAGATATTCATACACCTCGATTGCTTCATCCTTGCTCAGCAAACGGAATGCGAGAGCCTGCAACGTTCGTGGCAGGCTGCCGATCGCCTCGGCAATATCCACAGGCTGAACAGGCTCCAGCAACAATTTGACGGCGTCGTAATTCCCCGCCGCCAGCATTGATTCCAGCTGCTGGGTCACCACGGACGCGACCACCCCAGTTGCCTCGTCCATCGGCCTGTGGTCTGGGCCTGCTCAGTGTATGGCCCATGCCTGCACCAAACAGTTCCCAGCTAGGGTTTTCGCTCCTAATCGGATGAGCATGGGCCTGAATGTGAATGGAGTGACGGTGCGCGGCGCCGATGGCAATGACAAAAGCCTCAGCGACTACGCCGGCAATGTGCTGCTGATCGTGAATGTGGCCAGCCGCTGCGGCTTCACCAAGCAGTATTCCGGCCTGGAAGCACTCAACAAAACCTATGGGTCTCAGGGCCTGCGCGTGCTGGGATTTCCCTGTAACGACTTTGGTGGCCAGGAACCCGGCACGCTTGAAGAAATTCAAGCCTTCTGCTCTACCACCTACGGCGCCAGCTTCGAGCTGTTCGACAAGGTGCACGCCATGGGCACAACAACCGAGCCTTACTCCACTCTCAACCAGATGGAGCCGGCCGGTGATGTGGCCTGGAACTTCGAGAAGTTCCTCGTGGGCAAGGACGGCAGCGTGATCGCACGCTTCAAGAGCGGAGTTGAGCCCGAGTCAACCGAATTGACAACCGCGATCGAAGCAGCACTGGCCTGCTAAGCCTCAGCTCAACGGGTCGGTACCGGGGCCGTCAGGGCCCGACCGACCCAAAATCCAAGCGCTGCGGCGCCGACACCCAGGCCAAGGGTCAAACCAATCAGGCCCAGGGCCTCAACCCATTGCCCAGAGGCAATCAGCTCAACACTGTTCACCATCCAACTGCTGAACGTGGTGAGCGATCCACAAAAACCAATGCCGAGGAGGAGCTGACGGCGGGGGCGACTGGGGCATCCAGCCAACAAGCCCAGCACCAAGGCACCGACCACATTGGCAACGAGATCCTTCTCGCCGAGATGGAGACCCAGTTGCCAGCGCAACACAGCGCCTGGAACAGCACCGATCGCCACCAGAACAAGCTCCCACAACTCCTGCTGAAGAGTGAATCGGCTCGTCTTCGCCTCCATCAGGCCACCCCGAGGCCATAGCCGAGTGCAGCCACCAGTAAGCCACCCAACACCGAACCGACTGCGAGCACAAGGCATTCCAGCCACTGATGGGCCCTGAGGGTGTTGAGCAACTCAACCGCAAAGGTGGAAAAGGTACTGAGACTGCCAAAGAAACCGGTGGCGATCAGCAATAGCAACGGTGCGGTCGCTGTGTCGGACTGGCATTTGCCACTCACGGTCAGTCCTGCCACAAGACCGAGACCAAACGCCGCGATCAGGTTGACCGCAAACGTTCCCCAGTGTTTGCGCGGCACCATCGGTTCGTAGTGGTTAACCACCCGCAGCCGCAACCACGCACCGGGAATGGCCCCCAATCCAACTAGGGCGACCTGACGGGTGAACAACAGGGCGTCAGCCATGCATCCAGCCACGCTGGACCGCACCAGGATGCTCAGTACCCACGGTTGAGGCCACCTGAACTTGCAGCCACTCCTCACCGTTTTCACATCGCCAACGCCGCAAGACCCGCAGCGGGGTGCCCAAGTCGAGTCGACGCAGAGAAGGAGCATTCACCCTGGGGGAGGCATGCAAAAGATCGTGGGAACCACTGATCAACGGCCCACCACCATCACGACGTCGCACTTCTGGAAGACGTCGATCTGCTCCTCCAGCGGGAAGGGCCGCCGGGGCCAGCAGAGCAACACCGAGCAGCCAGCTCCAGCGCATCGCGGTAACCAGCGAAGCCTGCATCAGATGTCGAGGTTGGTCATATCAAGTTCAGCGCTGTGGGTTTCAATGAATTCACGACGCGGTGCCACCTTGTCGCCCATCAGGATGGTGAAGATGCGATCGGCTTCGAGGGCATCTTCAATTTCCACGCGTTTCATCATGCGCGTGGTGGGATCCATTGTGGTCTCCCAAAGCTGTTTCGGCATCATCTCACCCAAACCTTTGAAACGCTGAATGTTGTAATTAGCTTTTTCTGGAAAGCTTGATAGCGTTTTTTGGAGATCTTGCTCGTTGTAGCAGTACGTGTGATTTTTTCCGCGCTCCACTTTGTAGAGAGGAGGGCAGGCGATGTAGATAAAACCACCCTCCACCAGCTCCTTCTGATAGCGGTAGAAAAAGGTGAGCAATAGGGTGCGGATGTGAGCACCATCCACATCAGCATCGGTCATGATGACAACGCGATGGTAGCGAAGATTCTTCTGATCAAAGTCTTCGCCTTTGATGCCAAGGCCAAGGGCCGTGATCAGAGCCTGAATCTCGGTATTTTTGTAGATTTTGGCATCGTCTGTTTTCTCAATATTGAGGATCTTTCCGCGCAAGGGAAGAATCGCTTGGAAACGACGATCACGGCCTTGCTTGGCGGAGCCGCCAGCTGAATCACCCTCAACGATGTAGATCTCAGACTCGGATGGATCCCTTGAACTGCAATCTGCCAACTTGCCGGGGAGCGTGGAGCTCTCCAACACGCTCTTGCGCCGTACAAGCTCACGCGCCCGGCGCGCTGCTTCGGCTGCATTAAAGGCCTGAATGGCCTTCTCCAGGATCATGTCGATCACTCCTGGATTGAATTCCAGGTACTGACCGAGAGACTCACCGACAAGACTGTCAACAATGCCGCGAACTTCGGTGTTACCCAGTTTGGTCTTGGTTTGACCCTCAAACTCAGGCTCCGGAACCTTCACCGACAGCACAGCGGTGAGGCCCTCGCGAATATTTTCACCAGCGAGATTGGAATCAGCTTCTTTGCGCTTACCGCGCTTCCGAGCAAAGGTGTTGAGCGTGCGAGTCAGAACAGTTTTCAGACCCTCAATATGGGTGCCGCCATCAACAGTTCGGATGTTGTTGGCGAAACCAAGAATACTGTCGGAATAGGCATCAACACACCACTGAAGAGCTGCTTCAACCGAGACACCATCTTTCTCGGCATTCACATAAATAATCTCCGGATGAAGGGGTTCCTTCTCCGCATTCATATAGGCAACGTATTCTTTGATACCACCTTCGTAGAAATAAATTTCTTCGTGAGGCTCACCTTCTGGACTTCGGGCAGATTCACGCTCATCGCGAAAGACGATGCTGACTCCGCCATTGAGATAAGCAAGCTCTCTCAGCCTGGCGGAAAGAGTGGAGTAATCAAAGACAATGCCAACCGTAAAAATATCGATGTCTGGCTTGAAGCAGACACTCGTACCGGTGCGGCCATTCTCATCAGCGGGCTGATCTTCTGAGCGAAGACTGCCAATGGCTGCACCACGTTCAAAGCGCTGACGGTGCACCTGACCCTGACGGCGGACCGTCACCTCAACCCATTCACTCAGGGCATTAACAACGGAAACCCCCACCCCATGGAGGCCTCCAGACACTTTGTAGCCACCGGCACCGAACTTGCCGCCGGCATGCAGCACCGTGAGCACTGTCTCCAAAGCACTCTTGCCAGTGCGCGGGTGCACGTCCGTCGGAATGCCTCTGCCGTTGTCGGTGACTGAGGCTGAGCCGTCCTCACCAAGGACGACAAGGATCTCTGAGCAATGCCCAGCCAGAGCCTCGTCGACAGAGTTATCGACAACCTCGTACACCAGGTGATGGAGTCCACGCGGCCCTGTGGTGCCGATGTACATCCCCGGGCGCTTACGGACTGGCTCAAGCCCTTCGAGGACCTGAATCTGTTCAGCGCCGTAGGCGGCTTGAACCTTTGAGGCTTCGCTCATGCGTTCGTGGTCTGCAAAGCCTCCTGTCAGGCTGAATTTACCACCGGTGCACCAGAGGCGCTTGCAGAGGCCTCTGAGGCGTCATTTTTCCCAGGGGTGCACCCCCAGGATTCACCCATGGGCGACACCAGTGCCATTCCCACCAGCCCCGACAACCCCAATCAGGCAGCACATCATCCCCTGGTGATCGTGGTGCTGGGCCCCACCGCCAGTGGCAAGACGGCGCTTGGAATCGCCCTGGCCCAGCAGCTGCAACTCGAGGTGATCAACGTCGATTCCCGCCAGCTCTACAGGGGGATGAGCGTGGGTACGGCCAAACCCACACCCGCCCAGCAAGCCGAGGTCACCCACCACCTGCTCGACCTGCGCAACCCAGACCAGCCTCTAACGCTCCAGGAATTTCAGGGCGTGGCGATGGAGGCGGTCAACCGCTCGATCGCAACGCGGAGCATGGCCCTCCTGGTGGGAGGAAGCGGTCTCTATCTCAAATCCCTCACCAGCGGTCTCAAGCCACCTGCCGTGGCGCCACAGCCTCAGCTACGCGCCCAGATGGAACAGCTCGGGCAACCGCTCTGTCATGCACTGCTGCAACAGTCAGATCCAGAGGCCGGTCGTCGGATCGCACCGGCCGACGCGGTGCGCACCCAACGCGCGCTTGAGGTGCTCTATGCGACCGGACGCACCATCAGCAGCCAGCAGAGTGCCAGCCCCCCGCCCTGGAGGGTGCTGGAACTGGGGCTCGACCCGATCGACCTACGTGAGCGAATCAGCCATCGAACACGCCAGCTCTACGTGGATGGCTTGCTGGAGGAAACGGATCTACTACGCCAGCGCTTCGGTGCTGACCTCCCCCTCCTTCAGACCATCGGCTACGGGGAAGCGCTGCAGGAACTGGACGGAACCCTGAGTCGCGAGGATGCAATTGCCATCACCACCCGACGCACGCAACAGTTCGCCAAACGCCAGCGAACTTGGTTTCGCCGCCAGCATCAACCCCACTGGCTGAGGAGTAAGGAACCCTTCAACGAAGCGATGAATCTGATCAAAGGAGGTCTAGTGTGAGAGGAGAAGTGCCTGCGTTTGTCCAAGCTGGGCCGCCGTCCTTCCCTGTTCCCTCAACACCCTGAATGGCTCCACGTCCCCGTTTTGATCGACGCGCTCCTGTTCGTGAGCTCCCCAACATCAACGAACGCATCAATTATCCGCAGCTGCGAGTTGTTGATGCTGATGGCACCCAGCTTGGCGTGATCGACAGGGAAGAGGCGCTATCTGTCGCCCAGGAGCGCGAACTTGACCTGGTGCTGGTGAGCGAAAAAGCCGATCCTCCGGTCTGCCGGATCATGGATTACGGCAAGTTCAAATTTGAGCAAGAGAAGAAGGCCAAAGAAGCCAAGAAAAAGTCGCATCAGACCGAGGTGAAAGAGGTCAAGATGCGCTACAAAATTGACCTGCATGACTACGACGTCCGCATTGGCCAAGCCCAGCGTTTCCTCAAGGCTGGTGACAAGGTGAAATGCACCGTGATCTTCCGCGGTCGGGAGATTCAACACACCGCCCTCGCCGAAGTGTTGCTGCGGCGGATGGCCAAGGATCTTGAAGAGCAGGCCGAAATCCAACAGCCTCCGAAGCGTGAAGGCCGCAACATGATCATGTTCCTCACACCGCGCAAGACGCCGCTGGTGAAGAAGGACAAGGACGACGACCAACCCGTCGTGAAGGCAGTACGGACCATCACAGCCCCTCCCCGTGCGGCCAGGATGAGCGGCAAAAGCGGCACCACCCCATAACGCTCAAGCGTGAAGGTGGTCGAGCAACAGTTGCCAACCCAGCTGTGCCGCTACTGGATCATGGTTGCTGCGAGCTTCACACATGAAGCCATGATCAGCCCCATCAATGCCCACATAGCGCAACCGCTCTTCTGAAGGGTCAGATGCTTTCAAGGCATCCGCTATCTGCTGCTGGTCCGCTGGTGGAATCAGCGGATCGGCTGCAGCGCAAATGCAGGTGAGATTGCCAGCGACTCGATCCAAGAGCTCCAAACTGGGCGGCCCTCCACCAGGGCGGCCTTGGCAAACACCGGCGCCGTAAAAGTCAAAACTGCTCTGCACCTCTGGAAGCGTGGCCGCAAGCAGGGCAGCATGGCCCCCGAAACAAAACCCCAACACTGTGAGCTCCGTGCAGCCCTGCGTCCGCAGCCAGGCGGCGGCATGGCGAACGTCAGCGAGGATCCCCGCCATGGTGGTGCTGTCTTTGTGACGGCGCCCCTCCGCCAGCGCATCCGGGTCGTAACCCAACTCCAACTGCGGCGCTGTGCGCGCAAACAGCGGCATGGCCAGCGCCGGCACCCCTTCTGCGGCGATCCGATCAGCAATGCTGCGCACCCAGGCATTCACGCCAAACACCTCAGGTAGCACGAGGACAGCACGAGAACGACACTGTTTAGTGTCATTTACTGGCGCCCACCAACAGCGCAGTGGTGCATGCGAACGGGCAAGTGTGTGCCAATGAGAGGGAGTTTTTAAAGCGCGCTCAGGAATTGGCATCAGGACACAGACCACCCAACCAATTGTCACCAGGACGATCACTTCTTAGGGTGGCCGCAATTCGATCCGGTCCACCGGCGTGCGATTCCACATTCAGCAGGAAAGCGACATTCCGGCTTCGACCCAGCTTTACAACCAGATCTGCTTCGCGATCGCCGCCCGGCACTACCCGCCAGGCCACCGGCTACCAAGCACCCGCCAGCTCGCGATGCAGACCGGTCTGCATCGCAACACCATCAGCAAGGTCTATCGCCAGCTGGAAACCGACGGCGTGGTGGAAGCGATGGCCGGGTCTGGCATTTACGTGCGTGACCAGCAAAAACCCCGAGAAGTGCGCACCCCTGTGCACATCCGCAACCGTGGGGTGACAGATCTCGACCGCGAGGTGCGCAAATGCGTTGACGGACTCCTCAATGCCGGCTGCACCCTGCAGCAGACCCGGGAACTGCTCACGCGCGAGATCGACTGGAGACTGCGCTGCGGCGCGCGGGTGCTGGTGAGCACTCCGAGGGAGGATATCGGTGCCTCCATGCTGATTGCTGAAGAACTCGAGCCAAGCCTGGATGTGCCCGTTGAGGTGGTGCCGATGGAGGAGCTCGAGAGTGTTCTGGAGAGCGCCAGCAATGGCACCGTGGTGACAAGCCGCTACTTCCTGCAGCCGATCGAGGAGCTGGCCAAACGTCACGGCGTGCGCGCGGTGGCAGTGGATCTGAACGACTTCCGTGAAGAACTCAATCTGCTCAAGGAACTCAGAGCCGGAAGCTGCGTGGGCCTGGTGAGCATCAGCCCGGGCATCCTGCGTGCCGCCGAGGTGATCTTGCACAGCATGCGTGGCAATGAACTGCTGTTAATGACCGCAACTCCAGACGTGGGTAGCCGGCTACTGGCACTGTTGCGAGCCTCCAGCCATGTGCTCTGCGATCGGCCAAGCCTGCCCCTCGTGGAACAGAGCCTGCGCCAGAACCGGTCCCAGCTGATGCGCATGCCCCAAGTGCACTGCGCTGAGAGCTACCTGAGCAGCGACACGATCGAACTGCTGCGCAAAGAGATCGGTCTGCAGACCAACTGAAAGACCACAGCCCGCACCCCTGACAGGTGATGATGCCTGCACCAGGCAAGCGTCCAAACTGACAAGGCCATGTTCAAGCAGATCCGAGCTGACATGGCCCTCATCCGTGAGCGGGACCCTGCGGCACGAGGCGCTCTAGAGATCCTGCTCTGCTATCCGGGCTTTCAGGCCATCACAGTCCACCGTCTCAGCCACCGGCTGTGGCACTCCCGCCTACCCCTCAAACTTCCAGCTCGGCTGCTGAGCCAGCTAAGCCGGGGCCTGACCGGTATCGAAATTCACCCCGGTGCCCGCATCGGCAGCGGCGTGTTTATCGACCACGGCATGGGGGTGGTGATCGGCGAAACCGCCGAGGTGGGAGACCACTGCCTGCTGTACCAGGGAGTGACCCTGGGAGGAACAGGCAAGGAAAGCGGCAAACGTCACCCCACCCTCGCCAGCAATGTGGTGGTGGGAGCCGGTGCCAAGGTGCTGGGGGCTCTGAAGATCGGCACCAACACCCGCATTGGAGCAGGCTCGGTGGTAGTGCGCGACGTGGAGGCCGATTCCACCGTGGTCGGGATTCCCGGCAGGGTGATTCACCAGAGTGGAGTGCGGATCAACCCGCTAGCCCACTCCGCCTTGCCAGATGCCGAGGCCAACGTCATTCGCAACCTGATGGAGCGAATCGATCAACTGGAGAGCCAGGTGGGCACCCTGCAGGCCTGCCTCAAGGCCGTCGCAGCGGGACGGCCGATCAGTGAGGTGCGTAGTGGCAAATCTCAGAACCTCAAGGACCGAGAGATCCTCGAGTTCTTGGGGGACTGACCCAGAGACAATCAGGCGCTTGCTGTCTGCTGAGCCGCAGGAGCTGGCTGGAACATGAACATCGAATAAATCACGTTGCGGCGCATGTTGGTCATCATCTCCAGGAACATGTCATAGCCCTCATTCTTGTATTCGATCAGCGGATCTTTCTGGCCATAACCGCGCAGGCCAACCGATTCGCGCAGCGCATCCATCGCTTGGAGATGCTCCCGCCAGAGGGTATCGATCTGCTGGAGAATGAAGAAACGCTCAGCTTCGCGCATGAGGCCTGGGCGTTCTTGTTCAATCTGGCCCTCCTTGAGGTCGTAGGCGTTGCGTAGCTGCTCCTGCAGAAATGCCTTGAGGTCATCCATGGAGAGACCACTGAGTTGATCGGGCTTTAGATCCTCAAGCAGATAGACAAACTCCTGAACCTTGCCCACCAGCTGACCAAGATCCCACTCCTCAGGCGGGAGATCGGGGTTCACATAGGCCTCAACGATTTCATTCATCGTGCGCTCTCCATAGCCAATCACCTGCTTCTTAAGCTCACGCCCCTCGAGCACGCGGCGCCGTTCGGTGTAGACAGCCCGGCGCTGATTGTTCATCACTTCGTCGTACTCAAAGACCTGCTTACGGATGTCGTAGTAATACGTTTCCACCTTCTTTTGCGCACCTTCGAGAGAGCGGGTCAACATCCCCGACTCAATCGGCATGTCCTCCTCGACGCGGAAGGCATTCATCAGTCCAGCGACCCGGTCACCACCAAAGATGCGCAGCAAGTTGTCGCCAAGCGACAGGAAAAAGCGAGTGCTGCCGGGGTCCCCCTGGCGGCCGGCTCGACCTCGTAGCTGGTTATCGACACGACGGGATTCATGCCGTTCAGTGCCGATGACATGGAGACCACCCGCCTCACGCACACGAGCCTCTTCCTGTTTGACCACCTCGTCGTATTCCGCCTTCACTCGGCCAATCGCCGACCGCAAAGCGGCAATCTGCTCATCCTCAGTAGGAGCCTTCTCTGCCGCCGTGGCAATGCGATCCTCCAGCTCAATCACGCTGAGGGCACGATCACCCCAGGCCTTGATCAGATCACGAGCAAGATCGGCCAGCGCCTGGTCCGTGTCATCACTGAGTTGACAGGGATACAGGCTGCCGATGGCCCTGGCTTCGCTCGGTGCGCTGCCGTGGGGCCCTGAGGAAGGCGCTGCCTTAGCCGCAAACCCAGAAGCCTCTTGACTGCGCTGGAGAGGCACAGGTGGGCGATGACCCTCCTCCGGCTTGACCAGCCTGGGCAAGAGCACCTCTCGCAACTTCAGGCGTGCCATGTAGTCACTGTTTCCACCGAGAATGATGTCGGTACCGCGGCCCGCCATGTTGGTGGCGATCGTCACAGCACCGGAGCGGCCGGCCTGCGCCACGATCTCAGCCTCCCGCTCCACGTTTTCTGGCTTGGCGTTGAGCAGGTTGTGAGGAATGGATTCCTCGGCCAACAGGGTGCTGAGCAGCTCGCTCTTTTCGACGCTGGTGGTACCCACCAGGACCGGCCGGCCATCGTGGTGGATCTGAGCGGTCTCTTTCGCCACCGCTCGCCATTTAGCGGTTTCAGTTTTGTAAACCTGATCGGCCAGATCACGGCGGGCTCGCACTCGATTGGTGGGCACAATCGTGGTCTCGAGTTTGTAAGTCTTCTCGAACTCCACTTCCTCAGTCTTGGCCGTCCCTGTCATCCCGGCTAAGCGGGGGTAAAGCAAAAAGAAGTTTTGGTAGGTAATCGAAGCCAGCGTCTGTGTTTCCGGCTGAATCTGCAGGCTCTCTTTAGCTTCGATCGCCTGGTGCTGCCCATCACTCCAGCGTCGACCAGGCATCACCCTGCCGGTGAATTCATCAACAATCACGGCTTCGCCATCACGCACGATGTAGTTCACATCGCGGACGAACAAATCCTTTGCCTTCAGCGCATTCGTAATGTAATGCGCCCAGGGATCTTGAGGGTCATAAAGATCACTCACACCAAGTAGTTTCTCTGCCTTTGAAAAACCTTCATCGGTAAGGGTGCAACTGCGCTGTTTCTCATCCACCTCGTAATCCCCTTCGGGATCGATGCCGTCCTTCCCCATTTCGGCCGCACGCTCGAGAGTATCTGCCACCTGCGCCGCCTGCTGGTATTTCTCCTGAGGTCTTTCCACCTGACCGGAAATAATCAGAGGCGTGCGGGCCTCATCGATCAGGATCGAATCAACCTCATCAATCACGCAGTACTGGAACTCGCGCTGCACCACCTCGCTGATGTCATTGGCCATGTTGTCGCGAAGGTAATCAAACCCCAGTTCTGAATTGGTCGCATAGGTGATGTCACATCCATAGTTTTTGCGCCGGGTGGCGGGATCCATGTCCTGCTGGATCAGACCCACCGAAAGGCCCAAGAAACGATGCACCTGGCCCATCCACTCCGCGTCACGCCGAGCCAGATAGTCGTTCACGGTGACGACATGAACGCCGCGGCCGGTGAGTGCATTGAGGTAACTGGGCAACGTGGCCACCAAGGTCTTGCCCTCACCGGTCTTCATCTCGGCGATCTGACCCTCATGCAGAACCATGCCCCCGATCATCTGCACATCGAAGTGACGCATGCCCAGCACCCGCTTCCCGGCTTCACGCACAACCGCGAAAGCCTCCGGCAGAAGTTCATCAAGAAGGGGCCGCTGTTTCTGAAGCGAGCCGGCGTTCTCCAGCTTCTGACGGAAGTCAGCCGTGCGACGGCGCAGGTCGTCATCACTGAGAGGAGCAATCTCCTCCTCCAGCAGATTGATGTCAGAGACGATCGGCTGGTAGCGCTTCAGCTTGCGGGCATTGGGATCACCCAGCAGGAGCTTGAGCATGGATGCAGCGGATCGTCTGGGGGCCAGCCTACTGAGAACACGCGACTCGCCCGCCAGCTCTGCAAAACAGCACGCTTCAAAACAGCTGGCTAAGCAGACAACATGGGAGCCACCATCTATCTGCACTGGACGGCAACCCACTACGACTGGGTTCGCAGCGGCCACTACCACTCCATCATCAATGGTGATGGGCGGGTGCACCGCCTCCATGCCTACAGCGTTGATCTACCAGCGCATACATGGGGGCGCAACAACAATTCCGTTGCCCTCTCCTGCGCCTGCATGGGAGGTCAGCCCGATCCCTGGAGCCAGCCGCCAACGGTGGCGCAATTGCAAGGATTGTGCGCGGAAACGGCAGCCATTGCCCGCAGCTGGGGCTGGCAGGCGGAAGACATCACCATCCAAACGGTGATGACCCATGCCGAAGCAGCCTCCAACCGCGACGGTCGGATCCTGCACGACAACTATGGCCCCATGATCTGGGGCGGCACTGGAGAACGCTGGGATTTACTCCAGCTCGAAGCCAATGGCAGCAGCGATGGCGGCGATCAACTGCGTCAGCGGATCAAGAACCTGCTCAACAAACAGGCTTCACCCGAGCCCGATCCGGACGAGAGCGTCATCGAACAGAAGACTCCACTTCAGTTCCAACGAACCAGCAGCATGCGGGCCCGTGGCGAAGCTCTGCCCGTCGTCATCGATACAGAAGGCCGCTCCTGGGCTTTGGCGGCAGATCTGCTGGTGCGCTATGGGATTGCCTACAACTGGGACAGCAACCTCCGGCGCGTACTGATTGGCAGCCTGGATGTGGTGCCCAGCTTTCGGGAGGATGGGGTGCAGAGCGATGTGGGCTGGCCTCTGTTCGAAATGACGCTTCAGAGCCATCAGGCGCCCGTGATCCTGCGCGGAATCCTTCGCCCCTCAGCAGACGAATCAGACGGTCACCACAGGGCCTGGTGCAGGGTGCTGGAATTCGCCGAGGAGTTCGGGATCTCCGTTGTCTTCTCACCATTCAGCCTTGGTGAACGCAGAGGCGGATGATGAAGACCAACATCCAATGCCATGGCACGCATCCGCCTGGTTGAACATGCCCCTGGAGCCCCAGGCCTGCGCTGGTTTGGCATGGGACCCGGGCTGCGTCCGAGCCGGGGCCTGATCAAGTTGCGCCGGCTCTTCCAGAAGCACGCCTTCTGGGCTGAGAACCGCACCACGAGCGACCTCAAGAAGATGCTGGCAGGCAGCACGGTGGTCGTCAGCCTGTGGCGTGGCAAGCGGATCGTGGGCTTCGGCCGCGCCCATAGCGACGGCATTCATCGCGCCGTGCTCTGGGACGTGGTGGTTGCCGGAGACTTGCAGGGGCGAGGACTGGGGCGCCGGGTGGTCGAGGCCCTGCTCGCAGCCCCTGCGATTCGGAACGCCGAACGTGTCTACCTCATGACGACGAACAGCGCGGGCTTCTACAAGCAGCTGGAATTTGATGATGCATCCCCCCAGCAAGTACTGATCAGGAAGCAATAAGCAAGCGGATGAAGAGATTCGAACTCTCGACCCTCTCCTTGGCAAGGAGATGCTCTACCACTGAGCTACATCCGCAAGTCGGCCGTGAGGTTGTGTCCCTCGCGACCTGGAAAGCATGCACTAACAAGGTGCCCTCAGTCAATCAACCGAGAGCTTTCATCAGAGAGCCCATCTCCAGAGCCTCAAGGCCATAGCTCCAGCCAAGATTGTTCTTGATCCCAGCCCGTTCCAGGGCCTGTTGCATGGTGTCTGTGGTAAGGACCCCGAAGATCACCGGCACAGCCGTATCACGCGCGACTGAGGCCACCCCCTTGCTGGCCTCAGCCACGACGACATCGAAATGGGGGGTGTCGCCACGAATCACTGCTCCGAGAGTGATCAGCACGTCATAGCTGCCGCTGCGAGCCATTGTTTGAGCCACCAATGGCAGTTCAAAAGACCCCGGAACCCAGGCCACATCCAATTGGGAGCTGGTATCGGTCGCATCCACACCATGCCGGGACAAGCAGTCGAGACAGCCACTGAGCAGCTTGCTGGTGACCAGATCGTTGAAACGAGCCACAACAACACCGATGCGCAGAGCCTGCGCATCGGTGAAGCGACCCTCAAAAATGGCCATAAGACCGGCTGAAACTGATCACATGCTCCCACCTCGGTGGAAGACCCACGTGCGATCAGATCAATGTCTGTGTGTCAGACGACAAAGAAACTGACACCCCAATTGAGCAGCACTAGGGCCACCCAGGCGATGCCGCCGAGAAGAATCAGGCGATTGGAGTTGCCACTGTCCTCGTTAGAGGCGTAGAGGACGGGCACAGCCACAATCATGGCGAACGACATCACCACCAGGGCCAGAACGGTGAGGGTGTTGAGGATCTGCATGGAGTAAGTCGACGCCAGGTCGGTGGTTGGGATTCTCCCACGCGGGGGCCGAGGGTCCCGGCATGACCAGCGCCAACCTTTACAGCTTGTGGTGAAGAGTCGCTATCAAGACCCTTACGATCAAACCCCCGCCAGCGCTCCCCGTGCCCCAACTGGATCTGGCCATGCAGGGCAATCTGTTCGGGGATCCGGAGCTGGCAAGGCCGGACAACTCCCAGCCAACCGGGAGGGCAGATCGACACGGCAATGGCGACGGCACCACACCGCTGAATGACGCAGCCCTCACCGCTGATGCCGAAGCAAGGCCTCGACAGCGTCAGGCCTCGGAGGAGACCGCGACAGCCGCACAAGACGGTGTCAACGATCAGCCCGACAACGACAACCCCTCTGCAAACACCAGCCTGCTCGAAAGCAATGACGACGACCTGCCCGCCTGGAGCCATCACAGTCTCGTGGAGCCGGCGCAGCTCACGCCAATGCTGCGCCACTACGTTGAGCTGAAAGCAGCCCATCCGGAGCGGGTGCTGCTCTATCGACTCGGCGATTTCTTTGAATGCTTCTTCGAGGATGCAATCGAGCTCTCGCGCCTGCTGGAACTCACTCTCACAGGTAAGGAAGCAGGTAAAAGTGTCGGACGGGTGCCCATGGCTGGCATCCCCCACCACGCAGCCGAGCGTTACTGCTCCGATCTGATCCGCAAGGGGCGCAGCGTGGCACTCTGCGATCAACTGGAGGCTGCGCCAGCAAAGGGGAGCGCGAAGGGCACCTTGCTGCGGCGTGACATCACACGGGTGCTCACGCCAGGCACAGTGCTTGAAGAAGGCATGCTGAGCGCTCGCCGCAACAACTGGCTGGCCGCCGTGGTCGTGGAACCGGCACAGGGCAAGCAACCCTTTCGTTGGGGCCTGGCCAGCGCCGATGTGAGTACCGGAGAACTGGTGCTGCTGCAAATGGAAAGCAGCAGCGAACTGCATCAAGAGCTGGCGCGGCTCGATGCGGCGGAACTGCTTTGGGGACCTGGACACGAGCTCAATCCAAACGACAGCGCCAACGGCCGACCGGCCTGGTGCCCGGAACGACAGCGGCTCACGGCCATGGCCAGCACCCCCTTCAGCCGCCCGGAAGCAGAGCAGGCACTGCTCAGCCACTACCGTCTCGCAACCATTGATGGCCTCGGTCTGCAGAACCACCCCCTGGCCTTAAGAGCTGCCGGAGGACTGCTCGCCTATCTCAACGAAACCCGACCGCTGGAAGAGGATGACCTCAATGCGCCTCCACTGGATCGACCGAGCCTGCGCTTCAACGGTGATGCACTGGTGCTGGATGCCCAAACCCGACGCAACCTCGAACTGACCTCAACCCAGCGTGATGGTCAATTTCAAGGCTCCCTGCTCTGGGCGATCGACCGAACCCTCACCGCCATGGGTAGTCGCTGTCTACGCCGCTGGCTCGAAGCCCCGTTGGTGAAGACGCAGGCCATCCAGCAACGTCAATCCACCGTCAGCACCCTCGTGGAGAACCGGCCACTGCGGCAGGCCCTGCGGCGTTTGCTGCGGCCGATGGGAGACCTTGAACGTCTGGCGGGGCGCGCTGGAGCCGGCCAGGCTGGCGCTCGTGATCTCGTCGCCATCGCTGATGGGCTCGAACGGCTGCCCTTGCTAGCGGAACTGATCAGCGAACGCCTCAACGCTGGCCCCCACTGGCTCGAGCACTTGCTGGTACCGGATCGCGAACTCCAGAGCCTGGCTCGCACGATCCGACACGAACTCGTGGAGAACCCTCCTCTGAACCTGAGTGAGGGTGGTCTGATCCACGACAGCGTCGACCCCCTCCTTGATGGGCTACGCAACCAGCTCGACGACCAGGACAGCTGGTTGGCGGACCAGGAACTTCTCGAACGCCAGCTGAGCGGCAACACCAATCTGCGCCTGCAATATCACCGCACCTTTGGCTACTTCCTCTCCGTGAGCCGCGCCAAATCCACGTCCGTGCCCGACCACTGGATCCGCCGCCAAACCCTGGCCAACGAAGAACGCTTCATCACCCCCGACCTGAAGGCACGAGAAGGCACCATCTTTCAGCTCAGAGCTCGCAGCGCTCAACGCGAATACGAACTGTTCTGCACCCTGCGGGAGGAGGTGGGCCAGCACGCTGAAGCAATCCGAAGATCAGCCCGAGCCGTTGCTGGTTTGGATGCCCTCAGCAGCCTGGCGGACGTGGCCGCCACCGAAGGTTGGTGCGCACCTGAGATCAATGACAGCCGCGCGCTGATCGTGGAGGCCGGCCGCCATCCTGTGGTGGAACAACTGCTGGTGGAAGAGCACTTCACACCCAACGACATCGGGCTCGGAAGCGACATCGACCTGGTGGTTTTGACCGGCCCCAATGCCAGCGGCAAGAGCTGCTATCTCCGTCAGATCGGTCTGATCCAGCTGCTTGCCCAAATGGGTGGATGGGTGCCGGCGCAGTCGGCTTGCATCGGTATCGCCGACCGCATCTTCACCCGTGTTGGCGCCGTTGATGATCTGGCAGCAGGCCAATCCACCTTCATGGTGGAAATGGCCGAAACCGCCAACATCCTCCACCACGCCAGTGAACGATCGTTGGTGCTTTTGGACGAGATCGGGAGAGGCACCGCCACCTTCGATGGCCTCTCAATCGCCTGGGCCGTGAGTGAGCACCTGGCTGGCGAACTCCAAGCCAGGACTGTGTTCGCCACGCATTACCACGAACTCAATGCCCTGGCGGATCAGCGGGGCAATGTGGCCAATTACCAGGTCCTTGTGAAAGAAACCGGGGAAGACCTCCTGTTCCTGCATCAAGTCGCCCCTGGAGGCGCCAGCCGCAGCTATGGCATCGAAGCAGCACGACTGGCGGGCGTGCCCACACCGGTGGTGCAAAGGGCTCAGCAGGTGCTGGATCAACTCGCTGCCTGAACTGCCTCCCCCAAACCGAATGCCTAAGCGCTTGCTCCTGCCCGCAGCAACGCATTGCAAGCTGCCGCCACCAGGCCTGCACCACCACGGGTTCCTTCGAGCCGGATCTGGGGCAGGTCCGTGGCTGCCAAACGACGTTTGCTTTCTGGTACGCCCACAAACCCAACGGGCATCCCGATCACCAGGCTGGGCGCAGCTGCACCCTCCAACAGTTGGTCCATCAGTTGCTCCAGCGCAGTCGGGGCACTGCCCACCAACAACAGCGGTAATGGCCTGGCCTCTGCCAATGCACGGCGCGAAAGCACAGGCCAGCAGGCTGCCATCGCAGCGGCCGAACGGGTCGACCCTTCCGGTGCTTGGGAAGGGGCCCAATCCAGTAATGAATTGACTGCATTCCCTCCCGTGCGCTTGGCCATCGGTGCCACCGCCGCTGCTGCCATCGCCGTGTCGGTGAGAATCAGCGCACCGGCCTGAAGCGCTGCCAGGCCCTGGTCGCAGGCCCCTGCACTGAACCGGAGCAGAGGAGCCAAAGAAGGATCCCCACTGCTGTGCACAAGCCGTTCCAAAACCTGCTGCTGCAGAGGGTCTAAACCGGTGTCGCCGAGTAACAGGCGAATGCGTCGGATGCTTTCGGTGAAGATCGGATGATCACTGTGCACCTCTTGGGTCACAAGGGCTTGCGGCAGGGGGCAGACTTCAGCATCCTCCGCGGTCAGCCTGCCATGCCCGTGCACCTGTTCTGGGGCGACGACAGCGCAGCCCTTGAAAGAGCAGTGACAAAGCTGATCGACAGCGTGGTGGACCCAACCTGGAGCAGCATCAATCTCAGCCGCCTCGATGGTGGCGACAGCGGCCAGGCTCTGCAGGCTCTGGAGGAGGCCCGAACCCCGCCATTTGGCAGCGGCGACCGGCTGGTGCTTTTACAACGGTCTCCCTTCTGCAACGCCTGTCCAAGCGAACTGGCCGACCGCTTCGACGCTGCCCTTGAGTTAATCCCCGACACAAGCCATCTGGTGCTGTGCAACCCGGCCAAGCCCGATGGCCGTTTGCGCACCACCAAGACCCTTCAGAAACGGATCAAAGCCAAGCTCGCCAATGAAGAGCGATTTCAACTCCCGGCCGTCTGGGATGGAGCTGGCCAGCGCCAACTGGTGGAACGCACCGCCAGCGAGCTCGCCCTCGACCTAGAGCCCACAGCAGTGGATGCCCTGATCGACGCCATTGGCAATGACAGTGCGCGGCTGAATGCGGAACTGCAAAAACTTGCCCTTCATGCCAGCAGCACCGGCAGCGCCACGATCACTGCCGATGCTGTGGCTGCATTGATTGATGGCCAAGCCGCCAATGCTTTGCAAGTGGGCGATGCCTTGCTGGAAGGCCAGGTGGGCGAAGCCATCTGTCGCCTGGATGCATTGATCGATGCCGGTGAACCAGCCCTGCGCATCGTGGCAACCCTCACCGGCCAGATCCGGGGATGGCTTTGGGTGAGCCTGATGGAACAACAAGGCGAACGGGATGTCGCCGTGATCGCCAAAGCGGCGGGAATCGGCAACCCCAAACGCATTTATGTAATGCGCAAGCAGTTGCAAGGTCGCCCGCCAAACCGCTGCCTCAACCTGCTCGGTCGGCTGCTGGAGGTGGAAGCATCACTCAAACGCGGAGCCCAGCCGGCTGCTGCCTTCCGGGATGGGCTCTTGGGAGCCGTAGCCGGTGGGGGAGCCCAGTGAGACAATCACCAGCGGTATGAGACGGCTGGCATGGCGCTGCTGGTGCAGAAATTCGGTGGCACCTCCGTCGCTGATGTGGAGCGCATCAAGGCGGTAGCCCAGCGCATTGCCGCCAGCAAAGAGGAGGGCAACGATCTGGTGATCGTGGTGTCGGCCATGGGCCACACCACTGACGAGCTCACCAGCAAGGCACGGGCGATTAGCAGTGACCCGCCTCAGCGAGAGATGGACATGCTGCTGGCCACCGGGGAGCAGGTATCGATCGCCCTGCTGTCGATGGCCCTCAATGCCCTTGGCATCCCAGCGGTGTCAATGACAGGGCCCCAAGTGGGAATCGTGACGGAATCGGCCCACGGACGAGCGCGCATCCTCGAAGTGCGGACCAACCGGCTGCGCAGTCGTCTCGATGAGGGTCAGGTGGTCGTCGTGGCAGGGTTCCAAGGCACTAGCCAGAGCAGCGGCGGAACCGCGGAGATCACCACGCTGGGCCGAGGCGGCTCCGACACCTCTGCCGTAGCCCTGGCGGCAGCACTCGGTGCGGATGCTTGTGAGATTTACACCGATGTCCCCGGGGTGCTCACCACCGACCCGCGCAAGGTGAAAGATGCCCAACTGATGCCTCAGGTGAGCTGCGACGAGATGCTCGAACTCGCCAGTCTCGGCGCCGCGGTGCTCCATCCCAGGGCCGTGGAGATCGCACGCAATTACGGCGTCACCCTCGTGGTGCGCTCCAGTTGGAGCAATGAACCCGGCACCACCCTCACCAGTCGCAGCGGCCGACCGATCGGCCGCGACGGACTCGAACTGGGCCGGCCGGTTGATGGCGCTGACCTGGTGGAAGACCAGGCCGTGCTGGCCCTTTCCCATGTGCCAGATCAACCGGGCGTGGCTGCCAAGCTCTTCGAAGCCCTCTCCGCCGGAGGCGTGAATGTGGACCTGATCATTCAGGCCACCCACGAAGGCAGCAGCAACGACATCACCTTCACCGTTGCCGATGCAGATCTGCCCACAGCGCGGGCGATTTGCGCAGGCCTTCTAGATCGTGATGGGGGGCAGCTTGTCGCACAAGGCGGCATGAGCAAGCTGAGCATTAATGGCGCCGGGATCATGGGCCGCCCAGGCATTGCCGCCGGTCTCTTCGACACTCTCTCCAGGGCCGGTATCAATCTGCGCCTGATCGCCACCAGCGAAGTGAAGCTGAGCTGCGTCATCGATGCGGAATTCGGCGGCAAAGCGCTAAGAGCCGTCTCCGACGCCTTTGAACTCGATGAACACCAGGTTCACCTCAATCCACCAACGTCCGGAGAAGGCGAGCCCGAAGTACGCGGCGTTGCCCTCGATCGCGATCAGGCCCAGGTGAGTGTGCGCCATGTGCCCGACAAGCCGGGCACTGCAGCAGCCCTCTGCTCCGCCCTCGCTGATGCGAGCATCAGTCTGGACGCGATCGTGCAGTCGGAACGGCAACATGCCGACGGCAGCCGCGACATCACCTTCACCCTCAAGCGGGACGAGCGCTCGCGCGCCGATCAGGCGCTCGCACCTTTGCTTGCCCAGTGGCCTGGTGCCCAGCTTGAGGATGGCCCCGCCATCGCCCGCGTTAGTGCCGTTGGAGCAGGCATGCCTGCCACAGCCGGGACAGCTGGCCGGATGTTCCGCTATCTGGCCGATGCCGGCCTCAATATCGAACTGATCGCCACCAGCGAAATCCGTACCAGTTGCGTGGTGGCAGAAGCCGATGGCATCGCTGCCGTTCAAGCGGTCCATGCCGGCTTCGGACTCGGCGGCAACGAAGTGCATCAGGCCCAGGGCAGCGAATCACCTCTAGAGGGCTAAGCCCCAAAGCTGCCGGCTTCAACGCCGGCGCAACACCATCCAGGTGGAGTGGTAATCCAGCACCGCTGGCCCTTCGCGTAATTGCTGATCCAAGACACGCCGCAGACGAACCAATTGGGGGCGCGAATAGCGAGAGGTTGGTGGACGGGCGCCGATCAGTGCGAAGTGGCGCAGGTAGGCCAGGGCCGAATCCACCGCGACCGCGTTGGCAAACGATCCACTACCAACCCAAATGAACCTGGAATCGAGGCAGCGTTGCGCCGCTGGCCCAATCAAATCCTGTTCTGCGGGCAGCTCGATCAAATGATTGGGTAAGGACGCCGCTGACAGAGCCCTCCTGAGCAAGGCCAAGCTGCGGGCATCTGGCACCACGAGGGCCAACCAGTCACCAGGTTGGAGCAGCCTCGCCCATACCTCACGCAACACCGTCAGCGGGGCCTCACTCCACTGGAGCGCATAGCTGGACAGGATCAGACGCATGCCATCGGCAACAGGCCTCTCGGCGAGAACACGCACCAGATCGGAGCTGAAGGCATCAACGGACAGCCCCTGCACCGCTCCATGACGCTCTGAGAGCAGAGCCATGGCGTGAGCCACCATTTCGGGAGCCTGATCCAATAGCAGCAGCTGACGAGGTGGCAGCTGCCCTTGGTCCTGCAACAGATCCAGCCAGGCACGCGTGACCAGACCAGTGCCGCATCCAAGATCGAGCAGACAATCAGGCGCCTTGACAGGGGCAGCGCTGCTGTCAGACGCGAGCAACCGCCATGCTTCCTCTGCCAGCCGATCGGCTGCCAACCGCTGAGGTGTTGCCGCAGCGTCATAGGTGGAGACCGCAGCACCGAACGACGAGTTCAAAAGAATCGGCTCAAGCCTTACCCACCAGTTTCTGGCGCAACTGCTTAATGCGATCCCGCAGATTGGCGGCCTCTTCAAAATCCAGCTTCTTGGCAGCGTCTTTCATGCGCAGCTCAAGCTGATCGATCAGTTCCGGCAGGGCATCAAGGGCCATGCCATCGACGTCATCCTCGATCGCCTTCACAGCCTTACCAGCCACCTTGACGAGATCAGCGTCAGGCCCATCAGACTTGAGTTTCCGAGACAACTCCAGAAAAGAGAGAATCGAATTGCTGGCTTTTTTACCAGCGGCCCTGGGCACGATGCCGTGCTTTTCGTTGTAGGCCTGCTGGATACAGCGTCGCCGCTCGGTCTCCTCAATCGCCTTGGCCATGGAGTCCGTCATGTTTTCGGCATACAGCAAGGCCATCCCCTCAACATGGCGTGCCGCCCGACCGATGGTCTGAATCAACGAGCGCTCGGCGCGCAGAAAGCCCTCCTTGTCGGCATCAAGGATTGCCACGAGCGACACCTCCGGCAGATCCAGTCCCTCCCGCAGCAGGTTGACCCCAACCAATACGTCGTATTCACCGAGCCGTAAGTCCTGAATGATCTCGATTCGTTCAATCGAGTGGATCTCCGAATGCAGATAGCGCACTCTGACGCCGTTCTCCGCCATGTAATCGGTGAGATCCTCCGCCATGCGTTTGGTCAGCGTGGTCACCAAAACCCGCTGCTGCTTCTTGGCACGCGTGCGGATCTCCCCAAGCAGATCATCCACCTGACCGGTGGTGGGGCGCACTTCCACCACCGGGTCGAGCACGCCGGTAGGACGGATCACCTGCTCGGCTACCTGCCCCTCGCTTTCGTTCATCTCCCACTTGCCTGGCGTGGCACTTACGAACACCGTCTGGCGGGCTTTGGTCCAGAACTCCTCAGCCTTGAGAGGGCGATTATCAGCAGCACTGGGGAGGCGAAAGCCATGGTCGATCAGCACCTTCTTACGGGCCTGGTCGCCGTTGTACATCGCTTGCAACTGAGAGCAGGTGACATGACTCTCATCCACGATCAGCAGCCAGTCATCAGGGAAATAATCGATGAGGCATTCCGGTGGCGAACCGGGCTCCCGACCGGCCAGATGACGGGCGTAGTTCTCCACTCCATTGCAGTAGCCCACCTGATCCAACATCTCCAGGTCATAGGTGGTGCGCTGCTCTAGCCGCTGGGCCTCGAGGAGCTTGCCTTCGGCGTTGAGGAGGTCGAGCCGTTCCCTGAGCTCGGTGCGGATGTCCTTAATCGCCAGATTCAAACGCTCCTTAGGCGTCACAAAGTGTTTGGCCGGGTAGATATTGATCGTCTCCAAGCTCTGGAGGATCTCACCCGTCGTGGGATCCACATAACGGATCGCCTCCACTTCATCCCCAAAAAGCTCGATGCGCACCAACCGGTCTTCGTACGCAGGGCCAATTTCGAGCACATCTCCACGCACCCGGAAACGACCCCGAGTGATGTCGGTGTCGTTGCGGCTGTACTGGTTGTTCACCAGCTCTCGCAGCGATCCCCTCAGATCAAGGCTCTCTCCCACCTGGAACTTGACAGAAGCCTTGAGGTATTCGCTTGGAATCCCGAGACCGTAAATGCAACTGATCGACGCAACAACAATCACATCGTTGCGCTCAAAGAGGGAACGGGTCGCGGAGTGGCGCAACATGTCGATCTCTTCGTTGATCGACGCTGTCTTGGCGATGTAGGTATCGCTGACCGGAACGTAAGCCTCCGGTTGGTAGTAGTCGTAATAGGAGATGAAATATTCGACTGCGTTTTGAGGGAAAAACTCCCTCAACTCATTGCAGAGCTGAGCCGCCAAGGTCTTGTTATGGGCCAGCACCAATGCCGGCCGGCCGGTCTTAGCGATCACGTTCGCCATCGTGAACGTCTTGCCGGTGCCTGTCGCTCCCAGCAGCGTCTGGTAGCGCTGACCGCTATTCACCCCCTCCACTAACTGGGCGATTGCTTTGGGCTGATCCCCTTGGGGGGTGTATGGCGCGGTGAGGTCGTACTGGGGATTCACGTCACTGCCAGCGCGGCCGAGGATCCAGTTTATGGCGCCAGCCCAGGCCGTTGGGGCGCATGCGGCAGTTGGCGTGCAGCCACAAAAAAAGGCGTGATGCAATCACGCCCCTTGGTCTCGATCAGGAGAACAACAACCAAACGATCACAACCGCAGCAAAGAGGCGCTGGTGCCCAAGGCCTCGCGAAGACTGCGCACCACAGCCACCATGGCCAGCTCATCACTGAGACGATTCACCGCAGAACCGACACCCACACCGGCAGCCCCAGCGGCAATCGCCATCGGCAGGGTGACAGACGAAAGCCCAGAGGCGCAAAGAACAGGCACGGACACAGCGGCCTGCTGCAGTGCAGCGTTGATGCTGTGAGTCGCCGCCAATGTGGGCGCAGCCTTTTCAATCAGTCCAAGCGTGCCGGCACTGAAAGGTTTAGCGCTGGTGCCGCCTTCGGTCTGAATCAGATCAGCACCAGCTGCCACCAGATCCAGCGCCAATTGCTGCTGCTCGTCCATGGGCAACACATGGGGCACCGTGACACTCATCACCACCCCGGGCAGGAGGGCACGGGTCTGGCGTGTGAGCTCCAGAACTTCGTCGGCTGAAAAGAGGCGGCCCTGGGGATAAAAAGCATCGAAGTTGCCGATCTCAACCATCACGGCACCAGCGGCGACAGCGGCGGGAAAGAGCTCGGGATCGACAGCTGACACACAGACCGGCACACCGCCCGATTCATGGACCGCCAAAGAGACAAGCTCGGGATCACAGGCCACATCGATCAGATCAGCACCACCATGGCCTGCCGCACGGGCAACTCGGGCGACGGAAGCGGGATCGAAGTTCATCAGACCAGCAATCACCTTCAGAGCCGAGCGCTGCTCAAGGCGCTGACGCAGGGTGGTAGGCAGCTGAGCGAGGCGGGTCATCAAGCCAGAGTCAGAGACGTTGATTCTCCCACCGCATGGATCCCCAGGCTGATCCAGCCCTAAGCAGCTGCTGGTCGGGCTGGCACGATCGTTTGCACCGCGAGCTTCTCAAGCAGCCCAAGCTGCTGCCCCAGGGGGCGATGCTGCTGCTGGCGGTGTCTGGCGGGCAAGACTCGATGGCCCTGACCGCCCTGCTACTAGGCCTGCGCCGACTCCACAACTGGACGCTTCATGGCTGGCATGGTGATCACAGCTGGCATCAGGGATCCAGTGCGATCGCCACAGAACTGCAGCGCTGGTACGAAGACCAGGGCCTCCGCCTTGCCATCAGCCGTGCCAATGCCGAGCAAGCCGGTAGCGAGGCCAAGGCCCGTGACTGGCGCTATGACCAGCTGGGTCGCACCGCCGTAGAGATCAGCCAAGCCCATCCGGATCTGCCCTGTCGCCGGGTGATCTGCGCCCACACCGCTACCGACAAAGCCGAAACCCTGCTGCTCCAGATGGCTCGCGGTACGGACCTGGCTGGCCTGGGCAGCCTGCGGCGAGAACGGACTCTCGATAGCGCCAACGACCCCACGCTGCTTCTCGTGCGACCCCTACTGAGCTTCACGCGCAAGGAAACCGCCACGATCTGCTCAGAACTGAAGTTGCCGATCTGGAACGATCCAAGCAACAACGATCTGAGGTTCGGCCGGAACCGCATCCGCCAGGAAGTCCTGCCGGTACTCAACGCCATGCACCCTGGCTGTGAACAACGGATGGCGCATCTCTCCGAACGCCTCTCCCAACTGGAAGACAGCCAATCCGCCTTACTTCGGCTCAGCCTCAGAACTCTGGAGGAAGGCCCAGGCCTGAACCGACGCCACGTCGCAGCTCTGGCCCCCGGCCTGCGCCGAATGCTGTTAGCCCAATGGCTAAGGGACCAAGGCGCACCACCCCTCAATCACCGACAACTCGACGATCTGACCTCAGCCACAGCCTCTGGGGAGGGACCTGGAGGTAGAGATCTCGGCTGCGGCTGGCGCATCCAGTGGGACAAGAACGCACTACAACTGGAGCAGAAGCCTTGAGGCCTTGTGGACGTGGATGTTCAGCAGCAGTATCTCGCCGCTGAACAGGCCTATGGCGATGGCAATTTCCAACAGGCCGAGACCATCGCCAGCAGCCTTCTCCGCCAGCTCGAAACAGGAACAAGGTCGGGTGCGGAGCAGGACGCCCGTCTGGCCTGGCGCGCGTTTGTAGCCCTGTTACTGGGACATATCTACTTCCATGGATTGGATCAATCGAGACAGGCACTGGATCACTACCAGCTGGTGCTGAACAGCCATCCTCCTGACACCCTGCGCGATCTCGCTCAACAAGGGCTGGATCGCTGCAAAGGCCTGGCTGAGCTGGAGCAGGGCCAGACGCCAGACGAGCCGGAGACAAAAACAGGCGGTGCGCTCGACAACAGCTCGGAGACCCGAGGCGATGAAGACATCGGCCAAGCGCTGATCCGAGATCCCTTCCTCCAAAGCTCCGTCAGCCCACCCACCCAGCTCCAACCCGTGGCATCGGCCACACCCTGGCTCAACAGCACGACATCAACGCGTGAAGCAATCCTGGCCCAGACCGACAGGGCCGTCGTGCCGTCCAAACCCCAGCCACCAGAGCCAGAGATTGTCGATCCGAGCAGCGACAAGACCAAGCTGGACAGCACTTCACCCTCAGGCACGGACTCTGAACCAATCCGTCAGGACGAAACGATCGAAGCGGACACCGATCGCCTGGATGCAGAAGCATCGGTCCAAAAAGCTATCGATCTGACGCCTTGGCTGCTGCGCAAGACCCTTTCCTTCAACAAGCTTTGAACAAAACTGCCTAGGCCTGCCAACAGACCTAGCTTGCATTCAAGTGGCCAATTCGCGTGCTCGAACCAATGCTGCCCGATCTGCGATCGGTGCTCAGTCCAGAGGCCCTAAAGCTACTGACCAAGCATGGACTGCTGGATTCGTTAATCGAACGGATGCTGGTGAGTGATATCACCAACATGGTGACGCTCACTGAGGAGACTCAAAAGGCTGCCATCAATGACTTTCTTCGCCAGCAGAACGCCCCCTCTGCGGAAGCCATGAACGAACTCATCAGCTCCAGCGGCCTGAGTGAAGAGGCTTTTTACGAGCAGCTTTTTCGACCCGCTCGGATGGCTCAGTTAGCAAAAGAGGAATTCGGTGCCAAAGCAGAAGCCCGTTTCCTCTCCCAAAAAGGTCGTCTCGATCGCGTCGTCTATAGCCTGCTGCGGCTGAGCAGCCAATCCCAGGCCCAGGAGCTCTATCTCCGCATCGCTCACGGGGAAGCCAACTTCAGCGACCTGGCGGGGCGCTACTCCCAGGGAATGGAACGCAACACCAACGGTGTGATCGGACCGGTTCCCCTGAACCAAGCCCATCCCACACTGTCGGAAAAACTGCGGGCCGCCCGGCCAGGCATGCTGCTGGAGCCGTTCCGGATCGACCGCTGGTGGGTCGTCACCCGGCTGGAACGATTTGCACCGGCCAGCTTCGATGAACGCATGGCCGAGCAGATGAGCATGGAACTGCTTCAGGAATGGTTAAAAGAGGAAACTGGCCGCCATTTGCAAGCACTTTCCACGCAAACTGACGCCGGTTCCGCTTCCTCATGAACCAGAACGTCATCAACCAACTCCTGCAGCATGAGGCCTTCAAGGGGCTGAGCGATCCTGCCCGAATTCGGTTGCAGGATGGCATTGAGTTGCTGTCATTCGAACTCGGCCAACAGCTCGTGGATCCAGGGGTGATTCCTGGTCGGGTGCTGATCCTGATTGAGGGACGTGCACGTCTGGTGGGCAACGACCAGGGACGATTGATCTCTCTGGGGAAATTTGACCCAGGGGCAGTCCTCGGTGCCGCCAGCCTGCTGTGCGGTCGTAGTTGCGAAAACCTGATCGCCAGCGATGCCCTCAAGGCTGCCGCCATTGGTGATGAGCTTTGGGCTCACCTCTACCAGGAGGAAGAGAGCTTCCGCCGCTGGTGCGACAGCCAGCTCTGGGGTCAGGAGGTCATCGCCCTGATGCAGGATCTGCAGCAAAGCAATGCACGGGCTGAAGGCAGCTCTCTGCGCCTTCTGCCAGATACGCTGCGCGCCGCCGAACGGGTGCCTCTCAACCCGGCTGCAATCAAAGCTGCAGACGCTGATCAACGCGATGTATTCCTTGTCTCAGCCTGGAACGGCAGCACCCCAGGAACAGCCGTTCAAGAAGAAACGCTGCCAGCCGAGAGCAAGCCGTTTCCGTCACGGCTGATCAGCCTCCCCAGGCCACTGGTGGAGATGATCATCAGCTCGGCTGAACAAACCGACACAGCCAACGAACCAGAACCAGCACCTACAACCAAGGCAAACGACGACCAAGGATCCCAAGCGCTCTCGACCCTGCAGGCTGGTCCGACACCTGTGAGTCGCTTCGACCCCAGCGGTGATGTGCTTGATCAGCTGCGCCTGATTCGTGCTGAAGGCGTCCTGCAGGAGACCCTGGCCTGCTTCCAGATGCTGGCGCAGCTGATGAAACTGCCCGTGCGCCGCGATGCCATTGACAAGGTTCTGCGCGAAACGATTCGCCGTGGCCAAACCCCCAATCTGCGGCTGTGCGGCCAGATTGCGGCGGGCCTTGGTCTGCACGTGTCCGGAGCCCGAGTCGGTGCGGCGATGGGAACCCGGCTACAGACACCAACGCTGATCCCCTGGGGCGAAAGCTTTGCCGTCGTGGCCCGCAGCAACCAGAACGGACTCACCCTGGCGTCCCCCCGTGACGGCATCGTCAACCTGCAGCCCGAGCAACTGGAAGACACCTTCCCCGAAGGCATCGATCTGCTCTTGCTGGATCGCACCAACACCACCCCGAACGAAACCTTCGGACCCAACTGGTTCTGGCCCGCCCTGAAACGCCACCGTGCCGTGTTGGTGCAGGTGCTCGTCGCCAGCTTCGTGGTGCAACTGTTCGCTCTCGCCAACCCCCTCCTGATCCAGGTCATCATCGACAAGGTGATCACCCAACGCAGCCTCGACACGCTCCAAGTGCTTGGCATCGCCTTGGTGGTCGTCACCTTGCTGGAGGGAGTGCTCGGCAGCCTCAAGACATTCCTGTTCTCTGAAACAACCAACCGAATCGACCAGCGCCTTGGTGCAGAGGTGATTGATCACCTCCTGCGGCTGCCCTTGGGATATTTCGACAAACGTCCCGTTGGTGAACTGGGCTCTCGCATCGGCGAGCTGGAGAAGATCCGAAATTTCCTCACCGGCCAAGCCCTCACCACCCTTCTGGATGCTTGCTTCTCAGTGATCTACATCCTTGTGATGGTGGTCTACAGCTGGCTTCTCACCCTGATCGCCCTGGCGGTTCTACCGATTCAAGTGGGGCTCACCCTGATCGGGGCTCCCTTGTTCCGGCGCCAATATCGCCAGGCAGCAGAAGCAAACGCCAAGACTCAGAGCCATCTGGTGGAGGTGCTCACGGGGATCCAAACCGTGAAAAGCCAGAACGTTGAGATGGTGAGCCGCTTCTCCTGGCAAGAGTTCTACGCCGGCTACATCAATCGCTCGTTTGAAAAAACGATCAGCGGCACCGTGCTGAGCCAAACCTCCCAGGTGCTGCAGAAGCTCTCCCAGCTGATGGTGCTATGGGTTGGCGCCACTCTCGTTCTCAGTGGTGATCTAACCCTGGGTCAGTTGATCGCCTTCCGAATCATCTCCGGCTATGTCACCCAGCCCCTCCTTCGCCTCTCCAGCATCTGGCAGAACATTCAGGAACTGAAGGTCAGTTTCGAGCGACTGGCCGATGTCATTGACACCCCCCAGGAGTCGAACGAAGTCGACAAGGCCAAGGTGCCATTGCCACCAATCGAAGGAGCAGTGAACTTCGAGAACCTCACCTTCCGGTTCCGTCCCGATGCAGCTCCTGTCCTCAAAGATGTGAACCTGCAGATCAAGGCAGGCACCTTTGTAGGAATCGTCGGCCAGAGCGGAAGCGGCAAGAGCACACTGATGAAACTCTTGCCTCGCCTCTACGCGCCTGAGGAAGGTCGCATCCTCATCGATGGCTATGACATCGACAAGGTTGAGCTCTATTCCCTACGGCGGCAAATCGGAATCGTGCCTCAGGATCCGTTGCTGTTCTCCGGCACAATCAGCGAAAACATTGCCCTCACGCAGCCCGATGTCGGTAGTGATGAGATCGTGATGGCCGCCAAGTTGGCCGATGCCCATGACTTCATCATGGAGCTGCCCAGCGGCTATAGCTCACCGGTGGGCGAACGCGGTGCCTCCCTGAGTGGGGGCCAACGCCAACGCATCGCCATCGCACGCACCTTGCTCAGCAACCCCAAGCTGCTGGTGATGGATGAGGCCACCAGCGCCCTTGACTACGAAACAGAACGCCGTGTCTGCGACAACCTGGTGCAAGCCCTGCAGGACTGCACGGTGTTCTTCATCACCCACCGTCTGGCCACCGTGCGTCGCGCCGATGTGATTGTGGTGATGCATCTTGGAGTGGTCGCCGAAGTCGGCAGCCACGATGAATTGATGGCCAAGCGCGGCCGTTACTACGCGCTCTACCGCCAACAGGAGGCCAGCTGACATGGGCAAGATCAAACAGAACCCCGTTGGTGGCCTGATCCGTAAAGCTCAAGATCAACTTGAGAAACGTGCCGGTTCCATCACCAACAATGAAAGTGTTCTGCAACAAGATCGTTTCTGGCTGAAAGCCACCACTTGGGCCCTGATCGGCACCACCGTTTTCGGAATCGGCTGGCTAGCGATCGCCCGCACCGAGGAAGTGGTCGTCGCCCAAGGAAAACTCGAACCTGTCGGTAACGTCAAAGAAGTTCGGATCCCTACCGGAGGCGTTGTCGAGGAGATCCTGGTGAAAAACGGCGAGCGCGTGAAAAAGGGCCAACTGCTCATCCGCCTCGATCAAGAGAGCACCGCTGAACAACTCAACTCTTTAGAGCAAGGTGTGAGTGAAAAAAGTACTCAGATCAATCAAAAAAAAGAACAACTCAAACTCAAACGACTTGAGCGAGAACGCACCCTCGAGCTCAATCGTGAACAACTCATCACCACCAAGACCAATCTATCTCTGGAAAAAGAAATTCTTGAGCGCCTTGCAGGCCTAGCCCGCGAGGGCGCCTCACCAGACATCCAATATCTGCAACAACGCAACAAAGTCACTGAATTGAAGGGTGAGCTGGTCAAGCTCGAACTGGATGGGCGCCGCCAGATCAATCAGATCGATCAACAGATCGAACAACTGAGTGCTGAGTTAGCAGGCCTGCGCAGTGAACGCGCTCAGCTGGAAGCCAGACGCACCGAAGTGAAAGTGACCAACCGCAACCAGTTGCTGCGCTCTCCTGTGGATGGCATTGTCTTCGACCTCAAGCTCACCAACCCGGGCTTCGTCTCCCAGGACCAATCCAGCCAAGCAGCACTGAAAGTGGTGCCGTTCAACACCCTGGAAGCTGATGTGGAAATCCCAAGCAGCAAGATCGGCTTCGTGCGCAAGGGTCAAAACGCGGAAGTCAGCATCGACTCCTTTCCGGCCACCGATTTCGGTGTGCTCGAAGGCAGTGTCTCCTCGGTGGGATCCGATGCACTGGCACCAGACGCCCAACAAGGACGAGAGGAATATCGTTATCCGGCCACCATCGAGCTCAATGACCAACAGCTCAAACTGAAGAACGGCACGACTCTGCCGCTTCAGGTGGGCATGTCACTAACAGCCAATATCAAGCTACGCAGCGTCAGCTATCTGCAGCTTCTTCTCAACACCTTCCGGAGCAAAACCGACTCGCTCCGACAAATCTGACCCTCCCAAACAGCCAAACAAAAAGCGTCGCCAAAAGGCGACGCTTGATTCACTGATTGGCGGAAACCAAGCTCATGCCGCGGCTGAACGGCGGCGGCGAGTGCGTCCTGCGGGCATCTCGGGCTCCAGCTCGGCCTTAGGACGACTCACCACCGGCGCTGCCGCTGCAGGGGCCTGCTTCGAAACGGGTGCAGCAGGGGTCGCAGACGGTGAAGACGAGGGTGAAGACGACGGTGAAGACGACGGCGACGCAGGAATCACACGCTTAGGAGCCTGATCCCGGTCACGGCGACCATGACCACCCTGGCCGCGATAGCCGCCGCGGCCACCGCGACCACGAGGCGCCGGACGGTCATCCGGCTCAGCATCAGCACGGCCCTTGTACACAGGCGTGCCTCCTGGAGCTGGCTGCACAAGGCAGAGGATGAGGGGCTCCACCTGAAGCTCTCGGCGCATGCGCCGACCCAAGCCCACTTCCACCTCACGCTGCACACCCATCCAATCCACTTCTGGCGTCTTTTCACCAGTCATGCGGCAGAGCTGCTTCCAGCGGTTCTCAAGCACCCACTTGATTTCCCGCTCAGTCCAGAGCGACATCTTGCGGGCGTCAGCCGTGGTGACCACACCGCGAAGGTTGACCCGTGGCGGTGCAACCATGGCGCCATCGGTACTGATCGCCGCCAAGATCGTGACCACCCCGTCTTCAGCGAGCTGCTGTCTTTCCTTAAGAACACGTGCATCGACAATGCCGTTGCGGGACTGATCGAGCAGCTCAATACCGGCCTTCACAGGATCACCCTTGCGGATCGAATCGGCGGTGAGCTCAACCACGTCTCCGTTGTCGATGATCAGCGTGTTGTCTTCCGGCACCCCCATGGAATGGCCGGTCTTGGAATGGCAGACGAGCATGCGGTGCTCACCATGCACCGGCACAAAAAACTTGGGCTTCGTCAGCGCCAACATCAGCTTCTGGTCTTCCTGGAAGCCATGACCTGACACGTGAATGCCTTCGCCTTTGCCATAAACGACCTTGGCGCCAAGCATCATCAAACGATCAATGGTGTTAACCACTGAGATCGTGTTGCCAGGGATAGGACTCGCCGAGAAAATGATCGTATCTGTGGTTTTGACCTTCACCTGCGGGTGCTCGCCGCGGGAGATGCGGCTGAGAGCCGCCAGCGGTTCTCCCTGACTTCCCGTCATTAAGAGCAGGGTTTCGCGATCGGGCAGATCGTTGATCTGCTTAATCGGCACAAACAAATCATCGGGCGCGCGCATGTAGCCAAGTTCGCGAGCTTTGGCGATCACATTGAGCATCGAACGGCCCAGCAGACCCACCTTGCGGCCGTTCTTGAGCGCCAGCTCAAGAATCATGGCCACCCTATGGATCGAACTGGCAAAGGTGGTGATGATCACCCGGCCCTCCGCCTCCGCCATGCGGCGATCGAGATTGGGAAACACCGAACGCTCTGGCGGACAGAAACCAGGTACCTCGGCGTTAGTGGAGTCGCTGAAGAGACAGAGCACACCCTGATCACCGTGATGTGCCAGGCGGGCGATGTCGAAGTGCTCACCATCCACCGGGGTGTGATCAAATTTGAAATCACCGGTGAAAATCACCGTGCCCACAGGAGTGGTGATAGCCAAAGAAAAGCTATCCGCCATCGAGTGGGTGTTGCGGATGAACTCCACCGAGAAGTGCTGACCCACCTTGACCACGTCCCGCGGACCCACGGTCTGCAAGGTGGTGCGATCGGTAACGCCAGCCTCATCCATCTTGCCGGTGAGCATCGACAGAGCCAAACGCGGCCCATAAATCACAGGAATGTTGAAGTGCTTGAGGTGATGGGCAATGCCACCGATGTGATCCTCATGACCATGGGTGACGATCATTCCCCGGATGCGCTTCTGGTTCTCCCTCAGAAAGCTCGTATCCGGGAGCACGACATTGACACCGTGCATGCCATCGCTGGGAAAGGCAAGACCAGCGTCAACGAGCATCAGATCATCTCCGTACTCGAACACACAGGTGTTCTTGCCGATCTCATGCAGACCACCAAGAGGAATCACCCGCAGGCAGGGCTCGTTTGCTGTGGCTTGGCCATTACGTGATCGGTTGAGGGAAGAGATCGGTGTCATGGAATTGCGTCGTAACTAGAGAGAGAAAACAGGTCGGGCGCTGGCACCGAAGCCGCTGGCCTCGGAACGCCTTAGGAGATCAGCCGTGGCGTCAGGTCTGACGCAAGGCGGCCAAGGCTTGAGAGAGGGTGTCACGCATGGATGAATCGAGCGGTAGCAAAGGAAGACGAGGAGCACCGACTGGCCAACCGCTGAGCTCAAGTGCAGCTTTGACGGGAATCGGATTGGTGGTGGCGAACAGGGCCTTACAGAGCGGCAAGAGCTGGTCATGCTGCGCAAGAGCCTCAGCATGACGGCCGGCAAAGAAGGATTCGATCATCGAGCACAGGCGACGACCGGCCACATGGCTGGCCACACTCACCACACCAACAGCACCAACTGAGAGCATCGGCAAGGTCAGGGCGTCATCACCGCTATAGATCGCCAGTTTGGGGCCACAGGTAAGACGCAGCTGACTGACTTCTTCAGTAGTGCCGCTTGCGGCCTTGATGCTCACCACATTGGGACAATCCATCAGACGGGCCACAGTGGCAGGAGCAAGACTGCATCCGGTTCGGCCAGGGATGTTGTAGAGCATCAGAGGCAACTCAGGAGCAGCCTGAGCCACGGCGCGGAAATGGGCCTCAAGCCCCTCCTGAGGAGGCTTGTTGTAGTAAGGCACAACCACCAAAGCGCCATCAGCACCAGCAGCTGCCGCCTCACGGGTTGCCTCCACTGCTTCAGCGGTGCTGTTACTACCAGTGCCTGCCAGCACCTTCACACCAGGACCAACGGCCTCACGAACCGCAGCCAGCATCTGCACCTGCTCCTCCCAGCTGAGGGTGGGGGATTCACCAGTGGTGCCGCAGACCAAAATGCCTTCCGACCCTTCCTCCACCAGATGGCTGGCGAGCCGGCCGGCCAAGGCCAAATCAACCTTGCCTTCGGCATCGAAGGGGGTCACCATCGCCGTGAGCAAACGACCGAAAGGAGTAGGGGACAGCTGGGCAGCAGTACTCATAGCGATCAGGAAGAAATCAACAGTTCTGCGATCTGAATCGCGTTCAGCGCGGCCCCCTTGCGGATCTGGTCACCGCACAGCCAGAACTCGAGAGCATTCGGTTCGCTGATGTCCTGACGGATCCGACCCACAGCGATGGGATCTCGACCGGTCACATCAGTGGGCATGGGGAAACGGTTGTCGTCCCGTCGATCGATGAGCTCGACCCCAGGGGCTGCGGCAAGCAGGGAACGGGCTTCCTCGACCGGAAAGGGCTGTTCGAACTCCACATTCACGGCTTCAGAATGGGCCCTCAAGACGGGCACCCGTACACAAGTGGCACTGAAACGCAAATCCGGAAGTTCCATGATCTTGCGCGTTTCATTGACCATCTTCATCTCCTCCTCGCAATAGCTGTTTGCCTGCAGCGGGGAATTGTGAAGGAAGAGATTGAAGGCCAAGGAGTGAGGAAGCACGGCACTTTCAGGTGTGCCGCCATCGAGCACCACCTGGCTGAGATCACGCAGCTCCTCCATGGCGCGAGCGCCGGCACCACTAGCGGACTGATAAGTACTCACCACCACCCGACACATCGGAACCCTGGCAGCAAGAGGCGCCAGGGCAAGGGTGAGCAAAATCGTGGTGCAGTTCGGATTCGCGATGACACCCTGATGCCCAAAGGCAGCATCAGGGTTGACCTCAGGCACCACCAGCGGCACGCCCTCCTCCATCCGAAACGCGCTGGAGTTGTCAATCATCAACGCTCCGGCAGCGATGATGGCCTCACGCCACTGCTTGGAGACAGTGCCCCCGGCAGAAGCGAGCACAAGATCAACACCCTGAAAGGCCTCAGCGCTCACCTCCTGAACCGTGAGCTGCTGGCCTTTCCAAGACTGGGTCGTGCCGGCCGAGCGGGAAGATGCCAACAAGCGCAGTTCAGAGACCGGGAAAGCCCGTTGCTCGAGCAGCTGAAGCAGTTCCTGACCCACAGCACCGCTGGCGCCAAGCACAGCAACGGTGAGAGGTCGGGACGGCAGGGATCGGTCGCTGGTTTGAGAGGAGATGAGCAAACGCTTGTCGCTGAAGCTGGGAAACGATTTCAGACGTCTTCTGACTTTCGAAGGGTGACCAGGATGGAGAGCTGTTGGTACACCCGAGAGAACGCTGGGGTCACAATACGCGGCGAAGCCTGTGCTGGCTCTTTCATAAAGTGTTGGGCTGCCCGTACCAGTTCAGATGAGCGCCGCTTCGTTGAAGGTCAAGACCACCACCCGTCCCGGCAGCCGCCTGGCCGTTGAAGTGGCAGTGCCAGCTGCACGCTGCAAGGAGAGTTACGAAGCGGCCGTGGCTCAGCTCAGCCGGACGATCAATCTGCCCGGCTTCCGCAAAGGCAAGGTGCCCAGAGCCGTGCTGCTGCAGCAGATTGGTCCGCTTCGCATCCGTGCAACGGCTCTCGAGTCGATGGTGGATGGCGTTTGGCGTGAAGCGATCGAACAGGAGAAAATCGAGGCCCTGGGTCAGCCCGACCTCGCCGATGGCTTCGAGAAACTGCTCGACGCCTTTGATCCCAGCAAGGAACTGACCGTCACCCTGGAAACCGATGTGGCGCCGGTCCCCAAGCTGAAGGCCACCAAAGGCCTGAATGCGGAAGCTGAAAGCGTGAGCTACGACCCCGCCAAGGTCGAGGAGATGATCGAGCAATCACGCAAGCAGATGGCCACCTTGGTCCCGGTCGAGAACAGGCCAGCAGCCAGCGGTGATGTGGCCGTGGTCGGCTTCAACGGCACCTACAGCGATGACGGCAGCGCCATTGAAGGTGGCAGCGCCGACTCGATGGATGTGGAGCTGGAAGACGGCCGCATGATCCCCGGATTCGTGGAAGGGATTGTGGGCATGAGCATCGGCGATGAGAAAACCGTTGCATGCCAGTTCCCTGATGACTACTCCAAGGACGATGCCCGTGGTCGCAAGGCCAGCTTTGTGATCAACCTCAAGGATCTCAAGACCCGTGAGCTGCCTGAGCTTGACGATGCCTTCGCCAAGCAGGCCAGCGACAAAGACACGATGACCGAACTGCGCGCTGATCTGGAACAGCGCCTCAAAGACGATGCTGATCGTCGCCAGAAGAGCAACCGTCACGACGCCCTGATCGCCGCCTTAGTGGAACAGCTGGAGGTGGAGTTGCCCGAGAGCCTGGTGCAACAAGAAGTGCGCAACCTGGTCGAACAAACCGCCGGACAGTTCGCTCAGCAAGGCATGGATGTGAAATCGCTCTTCACGCCTGAGCTCGTGCGCAATCTGATGGAATCGTCCCGACCGGAGGCGGAAGAGCGGCTTCGCCGCAGCCTGGCCCTCTCGGCCCTGGCCGAAAGCGAAGGGCTCAAGGTTGAAGACGCCGATATCGACGCGAAAGTGACCGAGGTGAAGCGGGAACTCTCAGGGGAACGAGACATCGATCCCCAACGCTTGCGGGATGTCGTGATCGAAGACCTTCTACGCGACAAGCTGCTGGGTTGGCTCGAGGACAACAGCACGGTGACCGAGAAAGCCGCTGAAGAGGCCTCGGCCAAAACTAAGTCCAAACCATCAGCCAAAAAGGCCAAGGACACCAAGGCCAAAACCGCCAAGACCAAGACCGCAAAATCGGATGAGGACACCAAGGGCTGATCAAGCCCCATAGATTGCACCCACAACGTTCTGCCCCGACCGCCGCGTGATCAACGCCCGCAGCCACCACCCGATCCAGAACCGCTGGCATGGCATCCGCCCCAGTGCAACCATGCCATCCGCGGCTCCGGGGGTGTTGCCCACAGTGGTGGAGCAGTCGGGGCGTGGCGAACGCGCCTTTGATATCTATTCGCGTCTTCTTCGCGAACGGATCATTTTTCTAGGCACTGGTATCGATGACCAGGTTGCGGATGCCTTGGTGGCGCAACTCCTCTTCCTCGAAGCCGAGGACCCCGAAAAAGACATCCAGATCTACATCAACTCACCGGGTGGATCAGTCACAGCAGGGCTGGCGATCTACGACACGATGCAGCAGGTGACTCCAAACGTGGTCACCATTTGCTATGGCCTAGCAGCGTCGATGGGGGCCTTCCTCCTCTCCGGCGGCTGCAAAGGCAAGCGACTGGCACTGCCAAACGCCCGGATCATGATCCACCAACCACTCGGCGGCGCCCAGGGCCAGGCAGTGGATATCGAAATCCAGGCCCAGGAAATCCTCTTTCTTAAGGAAACCTTGAACGGACTGATGGCCGAACACACCGGCCAACCCCTCGACAAAATCTCCGAAGACACTGACCGCGACTACTTCCTTTCGCCGGCAGAAGCGGTTGAATACGGCTTGATCGATCGGGTGGTGGACAGTCCCGCAGACGGAGGAATCGTTACGGAGGGCTGACATCGCCCGTTTCAGCAACGATCCTTGGTACCGGACCGTCCCTACACGAGAGGTCCGTTTCTGCCCGTTTGAAGAGTCCGGCGCCCGATGGCCAAATTCGATGCCCATCTGAAGTGCTCCTTCTGCGGCAAGTCCCAGGAACAGGTGCGCAAGCTGATCGCCGGTCCCGGCGTCTATATCTGCGATGAATGCATTGATCTCTGCAACGAGATCCTTGATGAAGAGCTGATCGACGCCCAGGGCAATCCCCGTCATGGCGCTGATGCAGGTCGCAAAACCGCCCAGGGCACACGCAAGAGCAGCAAGCCAGCACCCACCCTGGCCACGATTCCCAAACCGCAGGAGATCAAGTCATTCCTGGATGAACAGGTTGTTGGTCAGGACGCTGCCAAGAAGGTGCTCTCTGTGGCTGTTTACAACCACTACAAGCGGCTGGCCTGGCAGGGGGATGGCAAAGGCGAAACGGAAGAGACCGCGACCCGATTGCATAAGAGCAACATCCTGCTGATCGGCCCGACTGGCTGCGGCAAGACCCTGCTGGCCCAAACGCTGGCAGAAATGCTGGATGTGCCCTTCGCCGTGGCCGATGCCACCACCCTCACGGAAGCGGGATACGTCGGTGAAGACGTGGAAAACATCCTGCTGCGACTGCTGCAGAAAGCCGACATGGATGTGGATCAGGCGCAGCGCGGCATTATTTATATCGACGAGATCGACAAAATCGCTCGCAAGAGTGAAAACCCCTCAATTACCCGCGATGTCTCTGGGGAAGGCGTTCAGCAAGCCCTGCTGAAAATGCTTGAGGGCACCGTCGCCAACGTGCCGCCCCAAGGTGGTCGTAAGCACCCTTATCAAGACTGCATCCAGATCGATACCAGTCAGATCCTGTTCATCTGTGGCGGCGCCTTCGTGGGGCTGGACGATGTGGTGCAGAAACGGATGGGGCGTAACGCCATCGGCTTCGTGCCAAGCAGCGATGGCCGCGGTCGCAACCGCGCCAACCGCGACCTCCAGGCCGCCCAAGTACTGCGCCATCTGGAGCCCGACGACCTGGTGCGCTACGGCCTCATCCCTGAATTCATTGGCCGGATGCCAGTGAGCGCCGTGCTTGAACCCCTGGATGAACCAGCCCTCAAGTCAATTCTCACCGAGCCTCGCGATGCGCTGGTGAAACAGTTCCGCACCTTGCTGAGCATGGACAACGTGCAGCTCGAATTCGAGAACGATGCCGTAGCAGCCATCGCCTCAGAGGCCCACCGACGCAAAACCGGCGCCCGTGCCCTCCGCGGAATCGTGGAGGAGCTGATGCTCGATCTGATGTACGACCTCCCCTCACGCAAGAACGTGAAAACCTTCACCGTGACTCGCGCCATGGTGGATGAACACACCGGCGGCAAGGTGCTGCCGCTGCCAGGCGCTGATCGCCAACAGGAATCCGCCTGAAGCGATGGCCGCTGCCGATCACCTTCAGGTGCCTCGGCAGCACGGCCTTTTTCTCCACCACGGCATCGACTTAGGCGACGGCACCGTGGCCCACTACCTGGAGGGCCGTGAAATCCTGCGCAGCCTTCAGGACGACTTCAGCTCCGGCCAGCCTGTCACCGTGGTGGAGCATTCTCAGTGCTCCCCCCAGGGCGTCACCCTGCGCAGGGCGATGAGCCGCATCGGTGAGCAGAACTACAACCTGCTGTTCAACAACTGCGAACACTTCGCCACCTGGTGCAAGACCGGCCGCCATCGCAGCGATCAGGTGAACTCCGTCTTGGAACGAGCCCGGCACTGGAGCCAGCTGATGCCTTCGGCCTTAATGAAGGGGCTGGAACTGCTGGTGCAACGGGGCCTGCTGGACGACAACAGTCGGGCGATGGCCCGGGAAGGGGTGGCAAAGCTGGAGCGGCTGCGCCTCAATCTGCTCAACAAACTCGAGACGCTTCTGCAGCAAGCAGACCATGAAGGCAACAAGCGCCTACTGCTCAGTGGCCAGACCCTGGCCGATGAACTGGCGGCGGTCGAGGAGCTGAAACAGAAGATTGATGCCCTGCTGGAAGAACCCCGCGCACTGCCTGAAGCGAAGCAACCTGAGTAGTCTCCCGGCAATACCCAGGTCGCATGAGCCAGGCCTACCAGCCGCTGCATCACAAATACCGGCCCCAGCGGTTTGACCAGCTGGTGGGGCAGGACGCGATTGCCGCGACCCTGGGGCACGCCCTGCGCACTGACCGGATCGCGCCTGCCTACCTCTTCAGCGGCCCGCGCGGTACCGGCAAGACCTCCAGCGCCAGAATCCTGGCCCGTTCGCTCAACTGCCTCAGCAGCGAAGGGCCGACGCCTGAACCCTGCGGCACTTGCGAGCTCTGCACCACGATCGCAGCCGGCACCGCCCTTGATGTGATCGAGATCGACGCCGCCTCCAATACCGGCGTTGACAACATCCGCGATCTGATCGAACGCTCCCGATTCGCACCAGTGCAGGCGCGCTGGAAGGTGTACGTGGTGGACGAGTGCCACATGCTCTCCACTGCAGCCTTCAATGCCCTGCTCAAGACGCTGGAAGAGCCGCCACCGCGGGTGGTGTTCGTGCTGGCCACCACCGACCCGCAGCGAGTGCTGCCCACGATTCTGAGCCGCTGCCAGCGCTTCGATTTCCGTCGCATCCCGATCGATGCACTGGAGAAACACCTCACCTGGATCGCTGAACAGGAATCGATCCCCATCCAGCCAGAAGCAGTGCATGTGGTAGCCCAGCGAGCCCAGGGGGGCCTGCGCGATGCGGAAAGCCTGCTGGATCAGCTCAGCCTGCTGCCGGCTCCGATTGAAGCCGATGCCGTATGGGACCTGCTCGGCGCCGTTCCCGAACAGGACCTCATCGCGTTGGCGGAAGCCCTGGCGAGCGGTGATCCACTGCAGCTGGTGGAATCGAGCCGCAGCCTGCTGGACCGGGGGCGCGATCCTGGCGCCGTACTGCAAGGCCTGGCCGGCATCCTTCGGGACCTGGTGCTGATGGCAGCTGCGCCGGATCGTCCGGAGCTCACCAGTGTGTCGCCCCAGTTCCGTGCGCAGCTGCCTGATCTGGCGCAACGAATCGGGAGGCAACGGTTACTGCACTGGCAAGCGCGCTTACGAGGCAGCGAACAGCAACTGCGTCTGAGCGTGCAACCCCGGCTGTGGCTGGAAGTCTTGCTGATGGGCCTGCTGGCCGAAGCCGAACCCGTTGCCGCCAAAGGCATGGCCACCGCGCCTCAAGCTGCAGCACAGACTCCAGCCCCAGCTGCCGCAGCACTGAGAACAACTGCACAAGCGGCTGCCGTTGCACACCCTGCTGCAGCTTCAGTTCCCGTGCCCAGCGAAGCGACTGCAGTGGCGGCTCCACCTCCCTCAGCTGCGCCAGCACCCCCAACTGAAACAGCTGCGGCCCCAACAACCGCTTCGGTTTCCTTACCTCCCACCGGCCCAACTGCCACCACTGCAGCACCAGCGACCGATCTGGAAGCAGAGCAAACGAGCCCAGACGAGACTGCCAGTGCTACTGCCGGTGCCACCAGCACCAACCTGCCCGAGCTGTGGCAGCAGATCCTGGCCAGCCTGGAATTGCCCTCCACGCGGATGCTGCTCTCCCAGCAGGCTCAATTGGTGCGGATGGATTCGCATCGGGCCGTGGTGCAGGTAGCCGGAAACTGGATGGGCATGGTGCAAAGCCGCGCCACCTTGCTGGAACAGGCCATCGCCCGGGCCTGCGGCGGCAACCGCCAACTGGTGCTGGAGAACCACGCTGGTGTCATCACCCCAGCAACAGCAGCCCCCGGTGCGGCCCCACCTACTTCAGCGCCAACGCCGGCACCAGCACCGGCACCAGCCAGGAGTGCAGCACCAACCATCTCAGCGCCCACCCAACCGCCTGCTGTGCAGTCCACTGCTGCCATCCCCGCTCCGCCTCCTGCTCAGTCCCAGCCCCAAACCGGATCCATGCCAACGCCCGTGACTACACCGACGGGTGCACCACCAGCAATAACGACAGCAGGCACACCACCATCGCCTCAGCTACCCCAGACAGCTGCACCGACGCAGGAGCAGGGGCAGCCAACCGTTAATCCACCAGGCCAACCTCCAATGCGCTCACCAATGGACGACAAAGTGAAGCGCTTCGCTGACTTCTTCAATGGCCAAGTCGTCGATGCTGACCTGGACAGCTAATTCAAACCGCAACTAGAAAAGAGAAGCAATCAGACTCAATAACTCCTTCCGGCAAAAGAATTATGCGTTGCCCCAAAAGCTTTAAGCGACATCTATTTCAACGAAGCAATCAACAAGCAAAAGCCATAAATGGCTCAAACTTGATTGTTTAGATTAGGCCGGTGCCTCGCCGCGATGACTGGTCTTGGCCCACACCAATCGCTTCGGGAACAGGGTCATCTTGAGCGTGACCCAGGGAATCACGACAAACCAATGACCCAGATAAGCGATCCCAAGCAGCAAGTTGAGCAACCCGGGCCGAGGAAGCTCAGGGCCCTCGCTCAACCTGCGACAACCACGCCAATACGCCAAACCCGACACGCTGAACGCAACGATTGAGAGAGGCCAGTACACCGGCATCGTGCGCAGGATCAGGCTCGTGACCAGATCCGCAAACGACAGCAAGGGCAGCACGTACTGGAGCAAAAAGAAACAGGCCAGATCGAGCTTCTGACCAGCACTCAGCGATCCAGAGGTGAGTTTCGGCCAGTAATCAAAGAAACGCTGCAACCCACCTTCAGCCCAACGTTGACGCTGCTTCCACAGGGCCGGGAGCGATTCCACCGCCTCCTCCTGGACTGGGGGATCCCAGAGCAGACCCACAGGGGCGCCATCCGTCAGAAGCCGAAAGCTGAGATCGAGATCGTCAGTGACCGTGTCTTCGTTGAAGCCCCCACAGGCCTGCAGTCGGCTGCGCTGAAGCAACTGCCCGTTACCGCGAAGCTCCATCACGCCGGCGCCCCGGAGCCGACCCTGCTGCAAAAGAGCGTCGAGAGCCATCTCCATCGCCTGCACCCTCGTGAGCCAACTCTCCTGGGCGTTCGTGACCGCTTTACGCAACTGCACGGCAGCCCAGCGGCCACGAAGCGCAAAAGGCAGCAAGCGCTCCAACACATCGTTCTGGAGCTGCGCATCAGCATCAAGCACCAACATCCAATCGCCCTTGAGCTGCTGAAGCACGGTGTTGAGCGCGCCCGACTTTCCTCCACCTGCACCGCGCTTGCGATGAATCACCTGCAACTGAGGATGCTGCTGCTTGAGGTCATCGAGCAAGAGGCCGGTGCGATCCTGACTGCCGTCATCCACGACCCAGAGCGAAAGGCGCTCCTTGGGATAGCGCAAGGCAGTAAGACGCTCCACCAACCTGGTGACTACTGCTTCCTCATCCCGGGCGGCCACCACCACATCCACGGCGGGCAAATCCAGAGAATCATCCTCTCGATCTGGATCAGCGCCCGGAGCACAGGGCTGATCACGACTGCGAAGCACAGTGCGAAGGCCGTAACCCCCCAGCAGCAGTGCCAAGGTGACCGCTGGCGCCAGGCTGCGCAGAGGATCCAACCAGTGGGGTGCTGCCCCCGCCCAGCCGCAGGCCACAAGGAACAGGGCTGACTTGCCGCGTCGGTGATCACCAGTCACTGCCGCCACGGCCATCGCACTTCGCGGAATAGCGGGACTCTAAGCGGCGCGCCCTATGGGGCTAGCGGTGCCAGGGTCGCTCCCGGGTAGTAGTGCTGAAGAATGCGCTGCACCGACCATCCCCGAGAGGCCAGATCAATGGCCCCGGCCTGGGACAGTCCGGCCCCATGGCCGAAGCCACCGCCGTTGAAGCGCCAAACTCCCTCTCCACTGGTTTCGAGTGTGAACAGAGTGCTGGGCAGCCGCCGCAAGGTGCGGCGAATGGCATCAAGACGCAGATCCACAGCGGAACCTGGCCCATCGCCCTCAATGCGCAGGGTCAGAACCCTCCCACTAGGGCCACGCTTCACCACCGCTACGCCCTGCACAACACCAGGGGACTGAGAGGCCAAGGCCCTTTCAAGCTGAGATGCCGTATAGGTCCGCGTCCAGCGGAATAACGGATGACCAGCCCCATAAGCACCACGACCAGCCTGAACAAGACGGCGGACGGCATCGGCATCGTTCAACGGCAGCACAACGGCATCAAGCCAGCCCTGGTCACCATCGGCTTGAGCCTGCAAGTAAGCAGCGGGAGCCATCGCCCACGCCTCAGGCGCCGAGGCCATCACACCACCATTGGAGGCGTGATAAACAGCACTGATCGGTTTGCCGTTCCACTGCAACACCTGACCAGTCGTGGCCTTAATGGCCTGTCGCACCGCTGAACCGGCATCGCGGGGATCGCTATAGACCTGGCACTGGGTGTCACTGCACAGGTGATAGCCGTCGATGCCAAAACGATGGCTATTGGCCAGCGCCCATGTGCGGGCCAGGACAGCCTGAGCCTGCAAAGCCGCCTCCGGCGAACCAGCCCCAATCTCATGGGGCACCACACCCTCGAGGTAACGCTCCAGTGGTACCTGCTCAAGCAGCGTCCAGCTGCCGTAGGCATCTGGCTGCAGCCGGAATGGCCCCTGCATCACACCACCCTTCCAGCTCAAACCATCGGGGGCCTCGAGCAACAAGGGACCAGCAAGGGGCTTGAGGTCGCCATCGATGCCCTCAAGTACCGGACGAACCACTGAAGTGATCGTGTTGCGCCAAGGACGGGTCGCAACTCCCTCCAGCACAGAAGCAGTCTCTGGAGCCCAGACCTCCCACTCACCCGGATGGGCGACCAACGCCTGAACGCCCTGCTGACGCCACCGCTGCGCCACCCGATCGGCGGTCTCGAAACTGGCGTAAGGCCCCGCCACTAAACGGGACACCTTGACGGGCTCAGCAAGCGGCTCCAACCGCCAACTGATCGAGAGGTTTGGCGCAGTCGCTAGTGGCTGGGAGACCCCCGAAGCGCTGCCATCTCGGAGCACCAGTGGGGAAGCCCCAGCACTGCGAAGCGTCAATGTCGGAGCGGGCTGATCACGCTTTGTGCCCCGTCCTAGGTGATCGTCAAGGGCAACCCAAAGACGATTCCCAGACGCCTGGGGCGGCGCTGGCACAGGACGATGCGTGGGGATTACAGGCTTGGCAGGCCCAGGAGAGACCGCCGCCTCCTGGGCCCGACAACCACCGCAGATCACACTCACCACCAGCACAGAAGGGGTGATGACCCCCAGCGACAGGACGCGTCCGAAGCGGTTCATTGGCTGGGGGAGGATGAGGGCGTATTGTTGTCGTTTGTGCCACGTGCTGCCAGAGACATGCCCAAGCTGAAGACCCGCAAAGCAGCCGCCAAGCGGTTCAAAGCAACAGGTACTGGCAAATTCATGCGTCGTCGTGCCTTCCACAATCACCTTCTGGATCACAAGAGCCCGAAGCTGAAGCGCCACCTGGGCACCAAAGCCGTTGTGGACCGCACCGATGAGGAACGTGTGGCCCTGATGATGCCTTACGCCTGATCGAGCTTGCGCTCGCTCGTCGCGAACCCGAACTGTTTCCCTTACTGACTCCCCTGATCCATGGCCCGCGTTAAAAGAGGCAACGTTGCCCGCAAGCGCCGTAACAAAATTCTGCGCCTTGCCCGTGGTTTCCGTGGCAGCAACGGCACCCTCTTCCGCACCGCCAACCAGCGCGTGATGAAGGCGCTGTGCAACGCCTATCGCGACCGTCGTCGTCGCAAGCGTGACTTCCGTCGCCTCTGGATTGCACGGATCAACGCTGCTGCACGTCTCAACGGCATGAGCTATAGCCGCCTAATCGGCGGCCTCAAGAAGGCCGATGTGCGCCTGAACCGCAAGATGCTGGCCCAACTGGCCGTAGCTGATCCCGGCAGCTTCACCAATGTGGTGACAGCAGCAAAAAGCTGAATCAAACGCCGAACCATTGAACTGAGAGGAGGAGTTGCTCGTGATGGATGGACTCCTCCCACAGACTTATCTGCTGGGTCTGATCGTCTTGCTCGCGATCGTTGCCGTTGTGGTCGGTCGACAGCTGCTTCGAACCCGCAGGGATGAGCTCAACCTGATCCAGTTTGAGCAAGAGGGTGCTGCAACGTCGAAAGATGCTGGCCGGCTCTATGAGCTCGCATCTGTGCAACTTCGCAAGCGGCTCTACCCACAGGCCACGGCCAACCTGCGCCAAGCCCTAAAGCGCCTTTCAGGGGAGCCTGATGAAGCCAAGGCGCTGATCGAGAACGCCCTGGGCTTTGCTTTGGCGGCTCAGAAAGACTTTGACGGTGCGGTGAAGCATTACAGGTCTGCTCTGAATGCCAAGGCGGACTACCCCGTCGCCCTCAACAACCTTGCCTTTGCCCATGAGCGCCTGCTCGAGCCGGAGAAGTCTGCAGATCTCTATCGCAAAGTGTTGGAATTTGAACCAGCCAACACCACAGCAACCAAACGGCTGAAACGCATTGAACGCCAACTTCGTTCAGGCAAAGACGCCAGCTCACCAGAGGCCGCGAATCGGAAGGGCTTCTGAGACGCAACCAGGCGACAGAATCAAGCGTCCGCCGGGATTGGTGAGCCGAGGCGCTTCCCAGCCAGCAAGGTCAAACCCCTGAAGACCCAGAAACTCGCCGCCACTCTCCAACCCGTCGGGGAGGCTGTCAGCAAGGGGAATCAGATCAAGCTGATCTGACTTGGCATTGAGATTGCCTTGAACTGGGGTCTTGATCGTGCCAATCGTCATGTCTCCGCGGAGCGCCACCATTTGGCCATAGGCCTGCACGCTGGAAAGATTGAGCAGCACCTCCTGATCCATGCCGTTGGGGAAGCTCTTGTAACGCCCGCACCATTGGCGCGGCATCGTGACGGCCAAGTCGGAAGCACGAGCTACCGGATCAAAGCTTTCAACATTGCCCTCGAGCATCAGAGGCATCGCCAGCCTTGAACTATCAAAAGGCAGCTGGCTTTCAAAAGGCACGGCACTTTCAACAGGCAGATCCACGACGGGTGGAACAGGCATGGCTGAAACAGGATGATGGGCTCAAGTTAGGGCCATTCCAACTGGCCTGTTCAGTCCCCACCCGGTTCTCACACCCTTTTCTGCTCTTCGGCATGTCCACGGTTTCGACCTCTCCCCTCTCCAGCTACACCAACGCTTCGGATCCGCTGCTGATCGCAGGGCGACAGTTCAACAGTCGCTTGTTCACTGGCACGGGCAAATACCCGAATCTGGCCACAATGCAGCAAAGCCTGGAACGATCGGGTTGCGAGATCGTCACCGTGGCCGTACGCCGGGTCCAGACGGTGGCTGTAGGGCATGAAGGCCTGATGGAAGCGATCGACTGGTCAAGAATCTGGATGCTCCCCAATACGGCAGGTTGTGCCACCGCTGATGAAGCAGTGCGCGTGGCACGGCTGGGTCGCGAACTCGCCAAGCTTGCAGGCCAGGAGGACAACACCTTCGTCAAGCTGGAGGTGATCCCCGATAGCCGCCATCTCCTCCCCGATCCGATCGGCACGCTCGAAGCCGCCAAACAACTCGTGAAGGAGGGGTTCACCGTTCTCCCGTACATCAATGCCGATCCTCTATTGGCCAAACACCTGGAGGATGTGGGCTGCGCCACGGTGATGCCCCTAGGCTCGCCGATCGGCTCCGGTCAGGGTCTCCGCAACCTCGCCAACATCGCTCTGATCATTGAGAACGCCAGCGTTCCAGTTGTGGTGGATGCGGGGATCGGCGTTCCGAGTGAAGCCGCCCAAGCACTGGAGATGGGGGCAGCAGCGGTCCTGGTCAACAGTGCCATTGCTATGGCAGGAGACCCCCCAGCCATGGCCGAAGCCATGGGCTTAGCCGTTCAGGCAGGCAGACAAGCCCACCTAGCAGGCCGGCTGCCACTGCGTCAGGACGCCTCCCCTAGCTCCCCCACCACCGGAACGGTGAAAAGCTAGTCATGACAGACCATGGCGCAATCGGCCCAAAGCAGCCAGAAGCCCATAAGGTCTCCCCTTCGGAAACATCGAATCCATGCAAGTCACAGAAGAGGATGGAGGAAGGCTGAATGCCTTCGCCAAAGAACCACGCATGGAAGTGATTGACGTGAAATCCAGCCGCAGCAGCAGCTCTCAGCTGTTGATCGTGGTTGGCGGGGTGCTTGTGGTCGCCCTAGTGGCCGTGACTGTGGTGATCAGCTGAAAACCCTGTAGTAGCTTGCCCGGGATTAGCGCTCAGCACGCTTCGGCAGGAGTTTGAGGTGAAGGTTCTCGTTCTCGGCGGCGACGGCTTCTGCGGCTGGCCCTGTGCAGTGAATCTTGCGGACCAGGGTCACGACGTGCTGATCGTCGATAACCTCAGTCGCCGCAAGATCGATATCGATCTCGAGGTTGAATCGCTCACCCCGATCACCAGCATCGGCGAGCGTCTGAAGGCGTGGGAGGAAATCGGCGGCAAACCCATGCGCTTCCTGCACATGGATATCGCCCACGAATACCAACGGCTGCTCGATCTGCTGATCGAAGAAAAACCCAATGCAGTGGTGCATTTCGCCGAGCAACGGGCTGCTCCCTATTCGATGAAGAGCAGCGCCACCAAGCGCTATACAGTCGACAACAACGTCAACGGAACCCACAACCTACTGGCCGCCATCGTCGAAAGCGGACAAGACATCCATGTGGTGCATCTGGGCACCATGGGCGTTTATGGCTACGGCTCGCACCGCGGCGCCACCATTCCTGAGGGCTACCTCAAAGTGGAGGTTCCCCAGCCTGACGGCAGCCGCTTTGAGGAAGAGATCCTCCACCCCGCCAGCCCTGGCAGCGTCTATCACATGACCAAGACGCTCGATCAGCTGCTCTTCCTCTACTACAACAAGAACGACAACGTCCGCATCACCGACCTGCACCAGGGCATCGTCTGGGGCACCAATACCGATGCCACCGACCGGGATCCGCGTCTCACCAACCGCTTTGATTACGACGGCGACTACGGCACTGTGCTCAACCGCTTCCTGATGCAAGCGGCCATCGGCTATCCGCTCACCGTGCATGGCACGGGCGGCCAGACCCGGGCCTTCATTCACATCCGCGACTCGGTGAAGTGCGTGCAGCTCGCTCTGGAGAACCCCCCCAGCAAAAGCGAGCGGGTGAAGATCTTCAACCAGATGACCGAAAGCCATCAAGTGGGCGAGCTGGCCAAAAAGGTGGCCGCACTCACCGGAGCCCAGGTGAACAACTTGCCCAACCCTCGTAACGAGGCTGTGGAAAACGATCTGATCGTGGACAACCGTTGCTTCCTCGAGCTCGGCCTCAATCCCACGACCCTTGATGATGGTCTGCTGAAGGAAGTGATGGAAATCGCCACGCGCTACGCCGACCGTTGCGATCGCAACCGCATTCTCTGCACCTCCGCCTGGACCAAGACCCAGGCGGAAGCAATCGGCACTGCACCTTGATCCGCATCTCCCCACCGCCGACCCAGTGAAAGTCGCTTTTTTCACCGAAACCTTCCTTCCGAAGGTAGACGGCATCGTCACCAGGCTTACCAAAACGGTGAGGCACCTGGTGGAAGCAGGTGATGAGGTGGTTGTGTTCTGTCCGGAGGGATGTCCAAGCGACTACATGGGCGCCCAGCTGATTGGCGTGCCCGCCATGCCGCTGCCGCTGTATCCAGAACTGAAGCTTGCCCTGCCCAGACCGGCAGTATCAGAAGCGATCGACAGCTTCCAGCCAGACCTTATCCATGTCGTCAATCCCGCCGTCCTTGGGCTTGGAGGCATCTGGCTGGCCAAAACCAAGGGAATTCCCCTGGTTGCGAGCTACCACACCCATCTGCCCAAATATCTCGAGCACTACGGCATGGGCATGCTGGAGCCGCTGCTATGGGAACTGCTCAAGGCAGCCCATAACCAGGCCGTACTCAACCTCTGCACCTCTACCGCAATGGTGCAGGAGCTGAGCGAGAAGGGAATTCAGCACACCGATCTCTGGCAGCGAGGGGTGGATACAGACATGTTCCGCCCGGAACTACGCAGCGACGCGATGCGAGAGCGACTGCACGGTTGCCATGACGACCGCGGTTCACTGCTCCTTTATGTGGGCCGTCTCTCAGCCGAAAAGCAGATTGAAAGGATCCGACCGGTGCTCGAGGCCATGCCCGATGCGCGGTTAGCGCTGGTGGGCGACGGACCCCATCGGCAGCAGCTAGAAAAACACTTCGAAGGCACCGCAACCACCTTCGTGGGCTACCTGGCGGGTGACGAACTGGCCAGTGCCTATGCAAGCGGTGATGCCTTTCTGTTCCCTTCCAGCACCGAAACCCTCGGCCTCGTGCTTCTAGAAGCGATGGCCGCCGGCTGCCCCGTTGTCGGGGCCAATCGCGGCGGCATTCCCGACATCATCAGCGATGGCATCAACGGCTGCTTGTATGAACCGGATGGCGCCGATGGTGGTGCCAAAAGCCTGATCGAAGCCACCAGCAAGCTGCTTGGCAACGACATTGAGCGCCAGAGTCTTCGCTCTGCAGCCCGCCAGGAAGCCGAACGCTGGGGATGGGCTGGTGCCACAGAACAACTGCGGGGCTACTACCGCCATGTGCTGCAGCAAGAGTTAGGCGCTGTTGCCTGAGCCTCAAGCTCAGCTCTTCTGGCGTTTGCGGTTCCACACCTCCATCACCTTTTTTGCCATCGGCAGCGCATGCACTGAGCCGCCACCTGGGGTGTTCTGCGCAAATGCCACGATCACGATCTCACCCTCCGGATAGGGGGCATAAGTGGCAAACCAGGCATGATCCGCTCCATGAGAGCTGTTGTCTTCTGCCGTGCCGGTCTTACCGCCAGCCGATGGGATCCCAGGACCGTTCAGTCCATAACCGGTTCCATCGGAGACCACTTTACGTAATCCTTCCCGGATCTTGGCCAAAGTGGCGGGTTTGATGGCCACCCTGCTCCGCCGCGACGGTGCCGTCCAATCCAGACCCTGATCCGCCAAGTGAGGGGTGACCAGCCAGCCGCCATTGGCAAACACGCTGTAGGCCCGTGCCAGCTGCAACGGTGTGATTTGCACCACCGACTGACCGATCGAGGCGCTCGCCATATCTTCGGGAATCCAGGGCGTGGTTCCAGGTTGACCCCAGCCACGGCCGGCGGCCGCCCAATCTTCATCGGCCACTAAACCCACGCTTTCCTCCCAACCAATCTCGATCCCGCTCTTGGCACCAAACCCCAGATCCGTGGCCGCCTTCTTGAGGTGGCGTGATCCAACACCGACACCAATCTGATAGAAAAAAGTGTTGCTCGAGAAGCGAAGGGCATCGGCGTAACCGATGGTGCCGAAACCTGCACCGTTATGGTCTGGGAAGCAGTGCCCTCCATAAGTAATACAGGCAGCAGTTTTCAGCTTGGTTTCAGGGGGATACTTTCCTGACTCCATCCCAGCCATTGCAGTGACCACTTTCCAGGTGCTGCCTGGGTTGTAAGCATTCAATGCACGACTGAACAAGGGCAGGCGTGGGTTGTCGAACAGCTGGTCGTACTCCTTCTGGGTGGTGACCAGTTTGGAGAAAAAATTGGGGTCGTAATTGGGCTTACTGGCCAAGGCCAAGATCGCACCAGTGCGGGGATCCATCGCCACAATCGCGCCGCCCTTCTTATCAGCCAAAACCTGCTCCGCCACCAGCTGGAGATCGAGGTCAAGGGTGAGAGTGAGGTCCTTTCCGGCCACCGAGGGGCGATCACCGAGGTTCCGCTGCACCTCACCCATGGCATTCACTTCCAACATCTGGCCGCCCCACTTACCGCGCAGATGGGGTTCATAGGCAGCTTCAACGCCGGTGCGGCCGATGCGGTCGCGAATTTTGTAGCCCTTGTCGCCGAGCAGCTTGTACTCGCTTTCCGTGATCGGGGAGGAATAGCCAAGGGCGTGAGCCGCCATCGTGCCGTGGGGATAGAAGCGGAGGATGTCCACATCCACCATGGCTCCCTTCAAACCCAAAGCCTGCTCCTGGAAACGCAGCACCTGTTCGGGCTTGAGCTCGGTGGCCAGGGTGGTGCGATAACCATCGCGGTCCACCCCACGCTCGCGCCGCCGATCGAGCTCGACCGGACTCAAATTGAGCAACCGAGACAGACGATCTCGTAACGGAGGCCAGCTCGCGTCATCCACCAATCGGGGCTCGATATAGAGCGAATAGGTGAGCTTGCTGGATGCCAGCACGCGGCCTTCTCGGTCGAGCAGACGACCACGAATTGGAGAACGGGGCACCAAACGGATGCGGTTCTCATCCGCCAGCTCGCGGTAATGGGCACCCTCCAACACCTGCAACCAAGTGAGCCGGGTCAACATCGCCCCGCTGAACACCAGCACCAAGCCGATCAAAACCAGCGGCTGTTGCTTCAGACCGCTGTGGCGATAACCGCCCTCACGTCCGGTAAAGCTGGATCGGGCCATGGGAGCGGAAGCGATGCTCAGGACGCGAGATGCTGCTGGAGCTGATCCAGCCGCGTCTCAATCCTGGCGAGAACCACCTGGAGCGACTCGCGATCGTCAGAGGTCGTTGTTGTCCCATCCATCGTTGCGCCAATCTCAGCCGCCGATTCAGGAGACTCAGACAGCGTTGAGGCAGAACCTGGCTCAACATCCACATCCACCTGAATCACAGGATTGCCTAGTCCAGGACTGACTTGATCAAGCCGTTCCCGCACCTGCTTTGCCGCGGTTTCCCCTTCATCACGCAGATCTCCCAGGGGGTCAGATGAACCCGTGAAACCCTCAACCATTTTGGAGGCACCACCCTTGCGCACCCGTTCAACCATGGCCAGACCCACCGGCAGAACCTCCTGCATCAGGGTGAGCCTGAACGCTTCGAGCGGTCTTTGATCGGCCATCGGACCGGTAGTCAGCGAATCCCAGTCTGCTCCGAAGGCAGCACCAATGTGGGACAAGCCGCCTGCCGCGTCCCGAAGGTCCAACCCATCACACCACTGAGCACAATCAGGGCCAACACGGGCACAATCGCTTGATGGGTCGTCTCCTGCCCGATCCACTCCCGCCAGCTGCGCAGAAAACGATCCCTGGCAAAGCGACGCCGTTCCCGCGACTCCAGCTTGAAGCGACGCCGAAATGATTTCTCCACCCAACGCTCAAATGAGCGCTTCTTAGTGATCGCCATCTTGCGCTCCACCTCCAGCATCTGACCGGCGGTGAGCTCGGGATGGAAGGTGCTGATCAACTCAAGGCTCTTGAGAAACATCTCAACAGCACCATCTTTGATCTGGCGCCCATCCTCATCAAGGAGATCCCAAGCCAGCTCGGGATAGAAACGGCCTCGATTTTGAAGAATCTGCTCTTCGGTGAGCTGACCGGGCTCCCTCAACCAGCGATCGGTGTTGCTGTCAAAGCGACGCCAGTAGAGGAAGGGGTTGATGTAGATCGTCTTGCCGACCAGCTGGATACTGTCTTGCTGCAGACGTCGCTGAAGCTGCAGGGTCTGCTCTTGAGCAGCGGTCACAACGAATTCCGGCCGGGGGCTCAGAGTATCGGCGCCGTCGACCCTCCACCAGCCCCTAGCAGCACTATTCCCACTCAATCGTGCCGGGGGGCTTGCTGGTGATATCCAGCACCACCCGGTTCACGCCCTTCACCTCATTGACGATGCGGTTGGAGATCCGCTCCATCAGCTCGGGTGGAAGCCTGGACCAATCAGCGGTCATACCGTCTTCGCTGGAGACACAGCGCAGCACGATCGGCCAGGCGTAGGTGCGCTTGTCGCCCATCACACCAACTGAACGCACAGGCAGCAACACAGCGAAGGCTTGCCAAATGTCGTGATAAAGGCCGGCCTCCTTGATCTCCTCACGCACGATCAGATCGGCATCGCGAAGGCAATCGAGCTTCTCGTCCGTCACCTCCCCAAGAATGCGAATCGCCAGACCCGGACCGGGGAAGGGATGGCGACGCACGATCTCCTCGGGCAATCCAAGGTTGCGGCCAACCTTGCGCACCTCGTCCTTAAACAATTTGCGCAGAGGCTCCACCAACTTGAACTGCAGATCCTTAGGCAGGCCACCAACGTTGTGATGGCTCTTGATCTTCACCGCCACCCGCTCTCCGGTTTTCGGGTCAACGTTGGTGCCGGCGCTCTCGATCACATCCGGATAGAGAGTGCCCTGGGCAAGGTAATCAAAGGGGCCAAGGCGCTTGCTCTCCTCTTCAAACACACGAATGAACTCGGTGCCGATGATCTTGCGCTTCTGCTCAGGATCCGTCACTCCATTGAGCTTCTCTAGAAACCGCTTACGAGCATGGATGTATTCAACGTTGATGTTGAACTTTCGATCAAAGAAATCCATCAGGAATTCAGGCTCGCCTTTACGCATGAAGCCCTGATCAATGAACATGCAGGTGAGCTGATCGCCAATCGCTTTCTTCAGCAAAAAGGCGAGGGTGGATGAATCCACACCACCAGACAACGCCAGCAGCACCCGCTTATCGCCCACCTGCTGCCGCACCTGTGCAACCGCCTCCTCAATGAAGGCATCGGTGGTCCAATCCGGCTCACAACCACAAACGTGATAAACGAAATTGCGGATCAGAGCCATGCCGCAGGTGGAGTGCACCACCTCGGGATGGAACTGCACGCCATAGAGCCTGCGGTTGTGATCAGCCACCGCAGCTTCAGGTGTGTTGGTGGTGTGGGCCAAGCGCACGAAGCCTTTCGGCAACGCCTTCACCGAATCGCCATGGCTCATCCACATCGTGGAGCCGTCGTCGACGTTGGTGAGCAAATCAGTAGGGTCATCCACCTGTAGTGGCGCTTTGCCGTATTCGGCCTTGCCTGTGGCCGCCTCAACCTCACCCCCAAGCTGCTGCACCATCAGCTGCATGCCGTAGCAGACCCCTAACACCGGGATTCCCAGAGTCCAGATCTCCGGATCACATAGGGGGGCACCGTCGGCGTAAACAGAGCTGGGTCCACCACTCAGGATGATTCCCGCTGGAGCCATTTTGCGAAGCTCCTCAGCAGAGGTGCTGTAGCCGATCACCAGAGAGAACACCTCCGTTTCCCTCACCCGCCGGGCAATCAGTTCGGAATACTGCGAACCGAAATCGAGAATGACGATCGCTGGCTTTCGCTGGCCGTCAGGCTGAATCTGAGTCATCTCTACGAATGGGGTCGTGGGCAAACGACCGTCAATCAATCAGCGTAGAGAAGGGGCTCAAAGGCTTCGTCCCCAATCCGCCAGCAAGACCTGTCCAACTGGACCTGGCCAGCGTCGCTGCCTGGAGCGATCGAACAGCACAGCACCCACCTGCAGGGCCCAATCTCCATAACGCTGGAGATAGGCCCTAACCCGAGCCTCCACTGCTGCCGCCATGGCCTGCCGCAACGCCTCAGCCTGCCTCGGCTCCCGAGTCTGGAGATCCTCAAGAGCCGCTTCAACGGACGCCGCTTGACCCAGGCTTTGCAGCAGATCCAAAGGAAAAGCAAGGTCCACCGCCAGCGCTACCAACACCTCCAACCGCCCGTCAGCCAGGTGGTGATGGGTATGAAAAATGCCGCCGGCAAGCTTGACCAACTTTCCCTGATAACCCAAAAGCACCAACTCCTCCACGCCCGCTTCCGCCGCCGCCACCAGCATCGGTCCGATCCAGTTACCGGTCTTGAGCAGCGGCCCTGAAGACCCGAAGCCGAGCTGCTGCGCCAAGTGAAAGCCGTTCTCGCCAATCACCAGCGTCAGCCGCCCAGCGAAGTCCGGCTCAACAACCAGCGCCCGCAACCGCTCCAGACTGCTCTGTAACTGATCCGGCGAGGCACTGATCTGCACCTCAGCCTGAGTGCCGATCAGCGCCAGCCCCTCCACCACACCAAAGGCAGCATTGCTGGTGCGTTGAGCCAGCTCACGCCCGCGGGGAAGCACCACCTCCACCACCAGACCACGACCCTTAGGAACAAAAGGCCGCAGATTCTGCTCCAGCAGCTCACGGGCAAAGGTGGAGAGACAGATGCCTCCACCCTCGGCGAACCGACCAACACCAGCACCTGGAATCACATTCAGCCAAGGATCGGCAGTTGGGGCCCAGGCCACACGCACCCAGACCTCCAATCCCCGGGTGAGATCCAACCCTGGCCCGGGATCACACACACTGATCGCCAAAGCCTGCACTCCGCTCTCCAGGAGGGAGACGGATCGCACAGGCACGGTCTGCACAGGATCGCCACCTGGCTGGAACAGCTGCTGATTCAGCACAACCGGCTCACCGACCAGGCACTGCATGGCAGCCCTGGCAGCAGCAGCCACCCACATGGGCAAGGTCAAACCCAAGCTCGGAGAAGGGGACGCCTCAGGCATATGGACTGACCAGCAACAAGACGTTCAGGACCATTTTTTAAGATGATGGATTGGCATTTCCGCGGCCGTGCAGGACAAGCTCACCCTGATGATCCCCGGGCCCACCCCGGTGCCCGAGACGGTGCTCAAGGCCATGGGCCGTCACCCCATCGGACATCGCAGTGGTGAGTTTCAGGCTGTGGTGCAGCGCACCACAGAGCAACTGCGTTGGCTGCATCAAACCAGCAACGATGTGCTGGTGATCACAGGCAGTGGAACCGCTGCAATGGAAGCCGGCATCATCAACACCCTCAGCCGCGGCGACAAGGTGGTCTGCGGAGATAACGGCAAATTCGGAGAACGCTGGGTGAAGGTGGCCAAGGCCTATGGCCTTGACGTGGAAGTGATCAAGGCCGAGTGGGGCCAACCCCTGGATCCAAATGCCTTCCGCAACGCTCTGGAAGCCGACACGGAGAAAGCAATCCGTGCCGTGATTCTCACCCATTCCGAAACCTCGACTGGAGTCATCAACGATCTCGAAACCATCAGCGCTCACGTGCGCGCCCACGGAACAGCACTAACGATTGCTGACTGTGTCACCAGTCTCGGAGCCACAAATGTGCCCATGGACAGCTGGGGCCTGGACGTGGTGGCCTCCGGCTCCCAAAAGGGATACATGATGCCCCCTGGCCTGAGCTTCGTGGCCATGAGCGAAAGGGCCTGGAAAGCCTATGAGCGTTCCGATCTGCCCAAGTTTTATCTCGATCTGGGGCCTTACAGGAAAACTGCTGCGAAGAACAGCAACCCGTTCACCCCTGCTGTGAACCTCTACTTCGCCCTAGAAGCAGCACTGGAGATGATGCAGACCGAAGGCATGGAATCAATTTTCAACCGTCATGCCCGCCACCGTGCCGCTGCTCAGGCAGGCATGAAAGCCATGGGCCTCCCCCTCTATGCCGCAGACGGTTATGGGAGCCCTGCGATCACCGCCGTGGCTCCAGACGGCATCGATGCAGAACAACTGCGCAAAGCCGTCAAGGACCGTTTTGACATCTTGCTGGCCGGAGGTCAGGATCACCTCAAGGGCCAAGTCTTCCGCATCGGCCATCTTGGATTTGTATGCGATCGGGATGTGCTAACAGCCGTTGCTGCGATTGAATCCACGCTGCATTCCCTCAACCTGGGCAAAACCAACATGGGTGATGGTTTGGCAGCAGCAGCAGCAGCCTTAAACAGCTGAGGCGACAAGGCGAAACGATCAGAAGGATGATCGGCGGCAGTGCCATAAACTGCCGATGTGCGGGTGTAATTCAGTGGTAGAATGTCAGCTTCCCAAGCTGAACGTCGCCGGTTCGAGTCCGGTCACCCGCTTGAACGATTGAACAAGGAAAGATCCAAGTTTCGCCTCACTGGCGTGGCTTGATCAGTTGCATGACCTGCGGGCCAACCCCACCGGCTCGACGTTCCTGATCGAGAGCACGGAGAATCAGAGATCCGGATTCAGGAACATCACCCTTTTCAGCTGCTACACGGGCTTGGGCAAACAACCGTTGTGCCGAGTCAAGATAACCCTGCCGCTTATCGATCACTGCCGCAGAGCCCCCAGAAGCTCGTGCAAGTATTGACGTCAATGTCTAAACGATGATCTGTTTTGAGTTTAACGTAATCGTCACCATTGCAATACAAAGTGAGAGATCAATCAAGTACCTGGCTCCTCAACATTGCCACCCATCGCATCGATTTGCTCGCGCAGAAGAGTGATGCGTGACTGATCACCGCGGGTGATTGCCACAGCAAGAGCAAACTCAAGTTTCTCAAGCTGATGGCCCCCTTCGACGTATCCACGCCCGGAACGACCAGCGGGGAACGAACGAAAAGCACTACGGCTACCGCCGCTTGCACATGCACCGGGCTGAGGAATGGCCATGGGTCACTTTCTTTTCATTTTGACACCTCCGGCCTGTTCATGCCGCCTCGTGATCGACCTGATTGCCATCCTCTGACCCAGAAAACAGATCGGAGACAGCATCGCTTTCATCGCCATCATGAACAGCGTGATCGGCGAAATCCTCTGTGGCCGTCTCCGCAACGGGCATCTCAGCCATGGCCTCTGTGCTGGCGGCGGTGGATTGCAGCAGCGACTGACAGTCCATCAGCAGACGATCCACGTCATCAAGGCGGGCAAGTTCATCCGCTGGCATCTCAGGGGTGTCATGGTGCTGCCTGACCTGCAGTTCAAGGCTCTCGAGACGCTGCTCGAGCTTCACCAATCGCTGCGACAGGGCATTGATCGCCTGAGCGACATCCTCTGCCGTGCGGGTGATCCGAAAAGACACGGACTGGGTCATGGCCGATGCATGCCAATGGGAATGCGCCGATGACAACACATCTGGGATCAGACTGAAACCCTTATGCGATCGGAACCTCCAATGCCCCCTCTGGCAACTCTTCTGATCTATGCCCTCGCCGGCACCAGCATGGGCCTGCTCGCTTTACGCACCGGCATCCCCGCCGCTCCCCTTGCAGGCGCACTGCTGGGGGCAGGGATCGTGAGCATGAGCGGACGGCTGGATGTTGCCGAATGGCCTACAGGAACGCGAACAACGATCGAGATCGCCATTGGCGTGGTGATCGGTACCAGCCTGACCCGCGCCTCACTGGAACAACTGCAGGAACTCTGGCGACCGGCCATCCTGATCACCCTCACTCTTGTGATGACAGGGATCGCCATCGGACTGTGGACCAGCCGCTTACTCGGGATCGATCCAATGGTGGCCCTGCTCGGAGCCGCACCTGGCGGCATCAGTGGTATGAGCCTTGTTGGGGCGGAATTCGGCGTCGGCGCTGCAGTCGCTGCCTTGCATGCGGTACGGCTCATCACCGTGCTTCTGGTCCTGCCGCTGCTGGTGAAACTGTTAGTGCCTCTTGGCCTAGGTGAATCCTGAGGCCTGGACATCATCGGTCGAGTCGATACGTTGGCGCAGATCGACCACTTCGTCCAGCCATGGCCAGGAACCGTGCAAGCTCCGTTCTCACCCTGTCCTTGGCGGGTCTTTGCCTCAGCAGCCTGCTGCCTGGAAACGCCCAGGCTGCCAACGCCTCCCCAAACAAAGGGGCTCAGGTGTATTGCTTCATGCGCAGCAACGGCAACGATCACAACGTGAGCTGGGATGCCTCTTACGCCCTGATCAAGCGGCAGAAAAGTGGGATGTTCAAGACCTCGCCTGAACATGCGGCGGTCATGATCACCGAAGCGGTGGTCAACGACCCCGGCACCTACCCCGACTGCGGTCGCTACCTCGGCGATTTGTTCGGACCCCGGAAAAGCAACGCTTCTCTTCCCGAAAACCGCCCTCTAGGCGGCGAAAGTAGCCAGTCCTCCTCTTCTGCCTCTTCTTACGGTGACCAGCGTTACAGCTACTAAATCCAAGCGAGCACTGGGCGCAGCGCTACTCACCAGCCTGCTTCTCACCGGAGTGGGTTGCCGCAGCCGCTCAGCACCGACATCCGGCCTGAGCGAGGCGGAACTGACACCTCAAGCCTGTCTTGAGGAACTTGACCTCAGTCAACTCAATCAGGCACTCAATCGCTGCAATCAAGTGGTGAAAGCCCACCGCAGCGATCCAGCCCCGCTAACGGATCGCTCATTGCTGCATACCCTTCTGGGCCAAATCGATGAGGCATGCCTGGATGTGAATCGAGCCCTCACACTGGTGAAGGACCAGGGGACAACAGCCGACCCGATGATCAGTCATGAACTGAAGGTGCGTCAGGCGTCCTGCAAACAGCGCAAGAGCATGGCAGGCAAGGGCTGACGATCCAGCCTCAAGCGACGCGTGCCAAGCAGCACCTCGATCTGCTTGGCCTTGCTGGCCACAAGCCCATCCACCAACTGATCAGCAACCCCAAGCTGCAGCCAGTGACTGGTCAGCCCACCATCCATTCCCAAGCGGTGACAGCGATCCTCCGCCTGATCCACATCTCCGGGAGTCCAAGGTCGCTCCAACAGCACCACGTGGCGGGCCCGGTGGAGGGTGAAGCCAAGCCCTCCGGCCCCATAGGTCGCCAGCAAAAGATCACTCTCTCCAGACTGAAAACGATCCACCACCGCCTGACGCTCCACAGGCTTCAGTCGCCCAGTGAGCAACTCCCCGCCGATCCGCTGCTGCAATAACTGCAACGGATCAACGAAGCCACTGAACAGCACCACAGGCTGCTGTTGTCGGCGCAGCTCCTGAACAAGACGCTCTGCAAAGGGCAACTTGAACTCCGCTCCGATCCGCCGTAGGGCTGTGAGCACCGCAAAGGCCTCAGCATCAGAGCGCACCTGTCCCTCTCGCACGCGACGGCGGTAGTCATCGATCACCTGAGACATTCGATGATCCAAACCCAGGGATTCCGCATCAGCGATGGCGATGGGATGAAAACAACGCTGCTTTGGGGGCAGGCCTAACACCTGCTGTTTGCGACGGTGCAAAACCAGTGGCTTGGTGAGGCGACGGAGTTCCTCCAATTGACTGGCGCCTTTGGCTTGCCAGCGCCGATTGTTGCCCTCATCGCGCCAATGCCCCTGACAAAACGTCTCCTCAAAAGCGCGTTGATCACGAGCAATCGGATGATCGATCGCAGCGAGCAGGGGATAGAACTGATCAGGCCGTCCGTTCTTCATCGGTGTGCCAGTCAGCAACCAGATGGCCCTCAGGCGCGGATGGCGGGCAAGACGGAGGAGTGCCTGGGTGCGCTGAGCCAGCATCGACTGGCCGTAGTGGGCTTCATCCACCACGAGCAAGGTGCCGGCAGCAGGCAGGTCTTGAGGCAGCCGAGCCCAGCTGAGCAGGGTGATCCTCAAATCCAGAGCCTCCGCTTCCCGACGCCAATGGCCGTGGAGTCCGACCGGTGCCACCACCATCAACCGCAACGACATTGCCCGCATCAAGGCCCTCGCCGCCAGCAAAGCCGTGAGTGTTTTACCGAGACCCATCTCATCGGCCAGAACGGCACCACGACGAGCCAGCAGCCATCGCGCTCCCGAACGCTGGTGAGGCAACGGCTGGCGGCCGTCAGGGAGCACCGTCATCAAGTCGGCCAACTCCACAAGCTGCCGATGATCCGGCAGCGGAGGCAAGGGATGACGATGCCAATGGATCCAACGTGCGAGATCGTCGCGGGTGGGGAAACGGGATCCCAACTGCTCTTGAAGCGACTGCGCTGCAGCCAGGGGAAACTCCCAACCTTTCTTGACTCCCCTCCAGATGCCACGAGGGCGAACCCGACCAATCTGGGCATGGGTCACCGCATCAAAAGGATGGATCACCTGCACCAGCCCTGAAGGGGAGAGGCCGAGATAACAGCGGGAGCTGGAGGACGCCGTAGCCACAGAACCAGCGAAGAAAATCTTAGAGGCCTGTGCAGAGCAGACAAGGCATCAAAAACTTTCTTGATCAACAAACAGCTGGAACTTGCAAAAATGCATTCTTCGACACATTGACGGCCGAGCAAAACGGGGCAAACTAGCTCTAACCGAGATACTCGGATGCACAACAGGGACGCGGTTTTCCTCGACGAACTCTGCCCCAAATTGCGCGTTCGACGATGGCGTCAATCCCTTCACACATATACGGGTAAAAGTTGTATTTATTGTGGCAAACCCTCTGAATCAATTGATCACATTGTCCCCCAATGTCGTGGCGGCCTGAGCATTACCGAAAATTGTGTTCCGGCTTGCCTCTCATGCAATGGGCATAAGTCCGATGCTGATGTTTTCGACTGGTATCGGCGTCAGCGCTTTTATGACCCACGTCGGGCGATGGCGATTCGCGCCTGGATGGATGGAGATCTACGCCTAGCGATGCGCTTGCTGCAATGGGCCCAACCGGAACTCAACAACACCGCGTCGCCCCATCACCACCAGCCCCAGCAACAAGACGATGACCCTCTAACGGGCGACTGGAATCTGCAGGCGGCCTGAACTCAACAGCTCACCAAACGCGACAGGCCGACACTGAATGATGTCTTTCACAGATGGAGGCCTGCTGTTGGGGCTGCTCGGGAGCCAACACAAAAGCGCCAGTGACAAGAGCCGCGGCCATCAAAGCACCGGCGCAATGGGGCAAGGCCAAGCGCGCAGACGGGCGCCGGGGCACCATAGAGGCAGTTGGTGAGACCAAAGAAAGAGATGCGCCTGTCATGGCCGATTCGTGAACTAATACACTTGTACTGATGGCAAGCGAAACTGTCAACCGTTCCCGTCCTTGGCCGGCCAACGCCACCCTGCTAGTTCTTGGTGCAGGGTTCAGTGGGAAGCGAATCGCCTCGCTCGCACGCCAGAGCGGCGCCCATGTTCTCACCACGCGTCGTCTTGTCGATGACAACGGCTCAGACGAAGAACTGTGCTTTGACAGCCAGCTAGGTCGCATTCCGACCCCAGAACAGCTCAACGGAGTGACCCATCTGATCAGCACCATCGCTCCAGAACGCGATGGTCAAGACCCCGTGCTGCGCTGCCTTGGCGATCGGCTCGGCTCGATGCCGCTGCAATGGGTGGGCTACCTCTCAACGACAGGGGTCTATGGCGACCGCCAGGGACATTGGGTGAGCGAAACAGACGCCCCCAACCCCACCCAGGAACGCAGTAAGCGCAGACTCGACTGTGAAGAGGCCTGGATGCAGACCGATCTTCCCCTTCAAATCATGCGTTTACCAGGGATCTATGGCCCCGGGCGCTCTCCGCTGAAGGCCATTCTCCGCGGGGAGATCAAGCCAGTGGAAAAACCAGGGCAGGTGTTCTCCCGCATCCATGTGGATGACATTGCGGGAGCATGTCTGCATCTGATCGATCGAGCCTCAAACGGCCAAAGGCCGGCGATCGTGAATGTGTGCGATGACCGACCAGCCCCGAGTGCGGAGGTGCAGAGCTATGCCGCCGAGCTGCTAGGGATCGCTCTGCCTGCCTGCCGCTCCTACAACGCTGTGGAAGGGTCCATGAGCCCCATGGCGCGTTCCTTTTGGGCAGAAAATCGACGGGTGAGCAACCAGCTGCTCTGCCAGGAGCTTGGCTACCGACTCGTTCACCCCGATTTCCGCAGTGGTATGCGTAACTGCTGGGAGCAAGAAGGATTCAGGGCTCGCGGCTCGGAGCCGGGGGCGGCTTGAGGATCGGATGCTCATGCAGACGCAGCGGCTGCTCAGAGTCATCAAAGCCAAGACCCGCATCTTCGAACAACTGCTGCCATTGCACCTCCAACCAGCCGTTCTTGAACGCAGTACCCAGTCCGTAGATCAGCAGCCCCAGAAGCAACCAGCGCAGCATCGTCATGTCCCTTGAACCCACTGACGCTAATCAGCGCTTGGTGATTGCTCTCGGCGATCCAGCCGGGATCGGCATGGAAGTCACCCTTAAAGCCTTAGCCAACCGCGGCTGTCCCAGCGAGATGTCTCCCCTACTGGTGGGCTGCCGGCGCAGTCTCGAGATCACCTATGAGGAGCTGAGCCGGCGGGGAGCAATCTCCCTTGCCAATCCCGATCGATTCGAGATCGACGACATGCCCCTTGCGGAGACTGTCAAACCAGGAGAGCCCAGCCCTGCGGGAGGTGCCGCCAGCTTCCAGTGGCTAACGCGTGCTGCCAGCCATGCTCTCGAGGGCAGAGCCCGCGCTCTGGTCACCGCGCCGATCGCCAAACACATCTGGCACGCTGCAGGTCATTCCTATCCCGGCCAAACCGAACGACTGGCCGAACTGGGGGGCTGGTCTGAGGCCTCGATGCTCTTCACCGCAGTCTCTCCCCATACCAGCTGGCGACTCAACACCCTGCTGGCCACAACACACATCCCACTAGCAGAAGTACCCAGAGCGCTGACTCCAGAACGAATCCACAGCAAACTCAACACCCTGGCGGACTTCTGTCGGCGTTTCCACCAACGACCAAAACTGCACGTGGCCGGACTCAATCCCCATGCCGGAGAGAACGGTCAACTGGGCCAGGAAGAAGCCAGCTGGCTCAAACAAGTGATGCAGCGGTGGGCCTCCGCCAACCCCGATGTGATCCTCACAGGCCCGCTCCCGCCAGACACCTGTTGGCTGAGCGCAGCTCAAGCCTGGAGCAAGGGCGCAGACGACACCAGTCCTGATGGGTACCTAGCGCTCTATCACGATCAGGGACTGATCCCAGTGAAGCTGCTGGCCTTCGATCAAGCCGTGAATACCAGCCTCGGGCTGCCTTTCCTTCGCACCTCACCAGACCACGGCACAGGATTTGATATCGCCGGGATGGGTGTAGCCCGCCCGGCAAGCATGCTTGCAGCAATTCAAGCCGCCTGGGATCTCAGCCAGGCTTGACCCTCATCAGCACCTGGCCGAATTCCACCGGAGTTCCATTGTCCACAAGAATCTCCACCACTTCACCGGAGGTCTCCGCTTCCAACTCATTCATGAGCTTCATCGCCTCAAGAATGCACACCGTCTGACCGACACCGATGCGACTGCCCACTTCCACAAAGGAGGGTTCACCCGGAGCAGGGGCTCGATAAAAAGTTCCAACCATCGGAGCGGTGACATCCACCAAGTCAGAGCGGGAAGCAGGCACCGGTGGTGGCGGTGTGCTTGGTGCAGACGACTCATGGGCAACCTCCATCGGAGCTGCTGGAGCCGCAGCTACTGCGGCCACAGGAGCAGCAGCCACTGCCACAGCGGGCAGATTGCGCCTTACCTCAAGACGGAAGTCGTCTCCTTCAAGACGGAATTCCTGGATATCGCTGTCTGAGAGGACCTCCAGCAAGCGATGAAGCTGGTCGTGATCAAGCTGCATGGTCATCCGTTCTCCCGGCCCAGATAGGAATCATTGCGAGTATCAACCTTGATTTTCTCGCCAATGGAGAGAAAGAGAGGCACCATCACCTGGGCGCCGGTCTCAAGAATCGCAGGTTTCGTGCCACCCGTGGCTGTGTCGCCCTTCACACCCGGATCAGTTTCGGTGATCTCCAGCACCACGGAGTTGGGAAGTTCCACCTCCAGGGGCTTCTCATTCCACGAGACAACGCTGACCTCCATTCCTTCCTTGAGATATTTGCGGCTGTCACCGATCTGTTTGGCGGTGAGCCGAGTCTCCTCATAAGAGGACATGTCCATAAAGACATAGTCCTCACCTTCCATGTAGGTGTGCTGAAGGGTGGCCTTTTCAAGAATCGCCTGAGGCAGCATCTCCCCGGCGCGAAACGTCTTCTCAACCACGTTGCCGCTCTGGACAGCCTTGAGCTTGGTGCGCACGAAGGCAGAACCCTTGCCAGGCTTGACATGAAGGAACTCGACAACCCGCCAAACGGCACCATCAAGCTCGATGGTGGTACCGGTGCGAAAGTCGTTGCTGGAGATCATTCCGGCTGGACGGTTCAGGGGATCATACGGCTGTGCCAAAGTCCAGGCAGCACCTGGCTTCCTCATGGCCCATCAGCGTCTTGCCGCACTGCTGGTCGCCCTCATCACATCCCTTGGTCTTCTCGTTGCTGAGCCGGCCAATGCCGGCCTACCGCAGGGCAATGCGGTCAAGGACCCTGCCGCGATCCTGCGCGATGCTCTCCCCTTCGAGCAGCCCGATTTGCGCGATCTCCAGCATCGACTTGAAGGCACTAGCGATGACCTCCGGGCCAAACGTTGGAGCGCGCTCAGCCGTTCACTGACCAAGAGCCAAGCCTTCCTGTCCACCCGCCGGGACAGCATCCTCGCCTCGATGGCAAGCGACGATCAAACCATCGCTGAGGGACTACTCGACGCAGTCGACGCAGGCATCACCGCGATGCAGACCGAAGTCGACCAACAGAACAAAACCGGGTTGATCCAAGTGCGAAGGAAGACCCTCACCACAGTCGGCGATCTGGAAGCTCTGCTCACCGATGAGACGATTCCAGCCATCCCGACCGAGTTCGATGCGCTGCCTCGTCTGAAGGGTCGCGCCACCGTGAGCATCAGCACGAGCCAAGGCGAACTCACCGCTGTGGTGGACGGTTACAACGCTCCACTCACCGCAGGCGCCTTCATCGACCTCAGTCTCAAAGGCTTCTACGACGGCCTTCCATTCATCCGTGCGGAGGATTTCTACATCCTTCAAACCGGTGATCCGAAGGGTCCCGAGATCGGTTACATCGACCCCAAAACCAAGCAGGAGCGCCACGTCCCCCTCGAGATCCGTGTACCTGGTGAAGCCGAGACCATCTACAACGAAACCTTCGAAGATGTGGGGCTCTACAAAGCCACACCAACCCTGCCCTTTGCCACCCTCGGCACCCTGGGATGGGCCCATTCCGATCAATCTCTTGGCGACGGTTCCTCCCAGTTCTTCATGTTTCTCTATGAAGCGGAACTCACCCCAGCAGGCCTGAATCTGGTGGATGGCCGCAATGCCGCCTTCGGCTATGTGGTGGACGGTTTTGATGTGCTGGAAGAACTGGGAGTCGATGACCGCGTCGTGAGCATCAAGGTGATCGACGGGGCAGATCGACTCCAGCCGCACGCCTGAGGTCTCAACCTTGGCTGAGACGCTGCAATCACTAGGAGAAGCGGAGCTGCTGCGGCGGCTGGCAAGGTTTGCGCCGCCCGGTCAGCTCGATGACGACACGGCCCAACTCAAGAATCCCGCCGCCGACCTCCTGATCAACACAGACGTGTTGGTCGAGAACGTCCATTTCAGCGATGCCACCACAACCGCGGCCGACGTGGGATGGCGAGCCGCGGCCGCCAATCTCTCCGATCTGGCCTCCAGTGGCGTGGACACCGTGCTTGGGGTCACCGTTGGGCTGGTCGCACCACCACAAACCCCATGGAGCTGGGTGGAGGGGGTCTATAGCGGCATCGCAGCGATGCTGCAGTCCAGCGGTGGACAGCTGCTGGGAGGAGACTGCACCAGGGGCAGCGAACGAATCCTGTCCATTACTGCTCTAGGGACCCTGGGACCGCTGCGTCTGCATCGCAATCAAGCCCGGGCCGGAGATTGGATCGTGGTGAGTGGTGCCCATGGGCTGAGCCGCCTGGGGCTAGGCCTGCTTCAAAGGGAAGCAATGGCCATGCAGACCGACTTACCCGAAGCCTTGAGGACGATGGCCATCACACGGCATCAACGCCCTGAACCACGCCTGGATGCTCTGGTCCAACTGATCGAGTGCAAACCGAAGGACCTTGCCTGGAGAGCCGGGGGAACAGACAGCAGCGACGGGCTACTGGCAGCAGTACAAAACCTTTGCCAGAGCAGTGGCTGCGGTGCTGTGCTCGAACAAAAGCGCTTGCCACATGCTTCAGGTTGGCCCAAGGGCGAAGCTTGGCGGGAATGGTGTCTTAGCGGCGGAGAGGACTTCGAACTGGTGCTGAGCCTGCCCCAAGCTTGGGCGGAGGCCTGGCTGACTGCACGTCCAGAAAGCAGTCAGGTGGGCTGGATCACTGACCAACCTGACGTGATCCAGTGGAAAGAGGGTGGCCGTCCAATGAGGCGCAGTGGTTTTGATCACTTTCAAGGCCTCTGAGATCAGGAGGCGATCACAAAAAAATCCCTCCCCGAAGGGAGGGATCAAGCAAAACAGAGTCGGACGATCAGCTGATCACTTCCAATTACGAGCAACCACTTCAGCCAGATCAACAACACGCTGGCTGTAGCCCCACTCATTGTCGTACCAGGAAACGATCTTGAAGAAGTCGTCACCCATGGACAGGGTCAGGTCGGCATCGAAGATCGTCGACTGATCAGTACCGGCGTAGTCGGTTGAGACCAGAGGCAGATCGCCGTACTTGATCACGTTGCTCATCGGGCCTTCGGCCGCGGCCTTGATGATCGACTTGATCTCATCGACAGACGAGGCGCGGGAGGACTGGAACACCAGGTCAACCGCGGACACGTTCGGGGTAGGAACGCGCATGGCAATACCGGTGAACTTGCCCTTCACCGCGGGATACACCAGAGCAACAGCTTGAGCTGCACCGGTTGAGGTGGGAACCATATTCACGGCTGCAGCTCGGGCACGACGCAGGTCGCGGTGGTTGTTGTCCAGGATCCTCTGGTCACCGGTGTAGCTGTGAATGGTGGTCATCAGACCACGGTTGATACCGATCGACTGATCAATCACCTTCACCAAAGGCGCAAGGCAGTTGGTGGTGCAGCTGGCATTGCTGAGGATGTCCCAATCCTCATGGCGGTACTGGTCCTCATTCACACCGACGACGAAGGTGCCCACCTTCGGACCTTTACCAGGAGCGGTGAGGATCACCTTCTTGGCACCAGCCTGGATGTGCATGCTGGCTTTTTCATCGGTGTTGAAGACACCGGTGGACTCAATCACCAGATCCACACCCCATTCTTTCCAGGGGCAGTTGAGCGGATTGCGGTCGGAGAAAAACTTGACTTCTTTGCCATTGATGATCATGGAATCATCAGTGGTTTCGATCTTTACGCTGGGGTCGAGTTTGCCCAGAATGGAGTCGTAGGTCAGCAGGTGAGCGCTGGTCTTGGGGTCAGACGTGGCGTTGACGCCCACGATTTCAATACCGGTGTCAGCGCCACGGCTGATCCAACCCCGCATCACATTGCGACCGATTCGGCCGAATCCATTGATCGCAACGCGCAGGGTCATTACTTAAGCGGAAATCCGCAGCTAGGTGGTTTGGCCGCCGATCATACAGAAATTGGTGTTTTCTCTCGGGTCCGCGTGCCACTCCACCCGACAGACCATCGTCAACCGCTGGGCCAGGTCTCCCCTAGATCGACCTCCAGGACCAACTGCTGACAAGCGTGTCGATGACAAGCTTTCGGCCAGATCCTGACCTATCTTTCGGACCCACGGTTCAACCCCTTGTCCAGTTTGCTCAGCCGCCAGCAACCCATCCATTTCATCGGAATCGGCGGCATCGGCATGTCAGCCCTTGCGCTGATTCTGGCCAAACGCGGACAACGCGTTTCCGGTTCAGAGCCCAAGCAATCATCAACCGTGCAGGAGCTGGCTGAGCTCGGAGTCCGGGTGTTCCCGCAGCAGATCGCAGAAACGATCAAGGCCGTCACTTCTGCTGATGGGCCTCAGCCCCATGTGGTCATCAGCACCGCCATCCCTGATCACAACCCAGAGCTGATGGCAGCGCGAGCCCTCGGGCTCACCATCCTTCATCGCTCCGATGTTTTGGCGGCCCTGATTGCCGAACAGACGTCGATTGCCGTCGCCGGCAGCCACGGCAAAACAACCACGAGCACGGTGATCACCACGCTTCTGGCCGCCGCCGGAGAGGACCCAACGGCAGTCATCGGCGGCGTCGTGCCCTGCTACGGGAGCAATGGCCACGCCGGTGAAGGGCGGTTATTGGTGGCAGAAGCCGACGAATCCGACGGTTCGCTTGTCAAGTTCGCTGCACACTTGGGCGTGATCACCAACCTCGAGCTGGACCATACGGATCACTACGCCGATCTCAACGATCTGATCGCCACCATGCAACGGTTCGGAGCCGGCTGCGATCGGCTGCTGGCCAACCATGACGACCCGATTCTCAGGGAGCATTTCCAGGCCACCCACTGGTGGTCTGTGAGCAGCCACGAAGGTGTGGATTACGCCGCCCTTCCCGTCGCACTGGAAGGGGACCTCACCGAGGCGGACTTCTACGAAGGTGGTGCTCGCATCGGTCGCATCACGCTGCCCATGCCCGGCCTGCACAACCTCAGCAATGCCACCGCTGCCCTTGCGGCCTGCAGGATGGAAGGCCTGCCCTTTGAACAACTGCAACTGGGTCTCAGCCAACTGCGCCCGCCCGGACGCCGCTTCGATTTCCGTGGGAGCTGGCAGGGACGGCTGGTGGTTGACGACTACGCCCATCACCCCAGTGAAGTGCGAGCCACTCTCGAAATGGCGCAGTTGATGGTGAGCAGCGGTCGCAGCCCCCTGCCCCGTGCACCACAACGGCTGCTGGTGGTGTTTCAGCCCCATCGCTACAGCCGCACCCAAGAGTTTCTCGACGCCTTTGCTCAAGCCCTCAGCAGTGCAGACACGGTGGTGCTGGCCCCGATCTATTCCGCCGGAGAAGCAGCTATCGAAGGCATCAACAGCCACACCCTGGGTGAAAAGCTGCAGCAGTTAATTCCAGAGCGCTCTGTTTTGGTGGCCGACACCATGGACCAACTCACTGCCCTGGTTCAAGAACACAGCCGACCCGAAGATCTCGTGCTGGCGATGGGGGCTGGTGATGTGAACAGCCTCTGGAACCGTCTTTGCCCCGACGAATCGTCTGCTGACGCCACCCAGCCGACATCGCTAGCAGCCTGATGGTTGATCACGACCCGGAACTGTTGCGTTCCCAGGTCTCCCTGGCTGACTACACCACCTGGCGGGTGGGTGGACCAGCCGAATGGCTAGCGGAACCAACGCACAGGGATCAGCTGATCGAACTGATCAGCTGGGCGCATCAGCACCAACTGTCCTGGAGAGTGATCGGTGCAGGCTCCAATCTGTTGATCAGTGATGCCGGCCTGGCAGGTCTCACCATCTGCCTACGCAAGCTTCAAGGCATGAACCTCAACGGAGAGACCGGTGTGGTGGAAGCTTTAGCCGGTGAACCGATCCCAACCCTGGCCCGGCGCGCGGCCCGTGCAGGTCTTCATGGCCTGGAATGGGCTGTGGGTATCCCTGGCACCGTGGGGGGTGCTGCCGTCATGAATGCCGGAGCTCAGGGAGGCTGCACCGCCGAGAGACTGCTTTCCGTTGAGGTGATCGATACTTTGCCAAATGGCAGCGAGAACGCTGCCATCCGCATCTTGAACAATGCTGAGCTCGACTTTTCCTACCGCCATAGTCGCCTCCAGGACTGCGACCTGATGGTGATCTCGGCGCGCTTTCAGCTGGAGCCAGGCCACGATCCCAAGGCACTCAGCCGCGCCACCAGCAGCAACCTCAACCACCGCACCACAACGCAGCCGTATCAGTGGCCTAGCTGTGGCAGCGTCTTCCGCAATCCCGAACCTCTTAAAGCCGGCCAGCTGATCGAAGCCTTAGGGCTGAAAGGCCACCGCATTGGCGGCGCTGAGGTGTCACCCGTGCACGCCAATTTCATCGTTAACAACGGCTCTGCGAGTGCGAATGACATCCTCAGCCTGATTGCCCTGGTGCAAAAAGAAGTGGAAAACAACCACGGCATCACCCTTCACCCAGAAGTGAAACGACTCGGATTCAGTCAAACGATCACGCACTGACCGCTTAACCTGCCCGTTCTCCCTTAGGCGCCATGGCAGGGTTCGGACTCCCCAACTTCGGACAACTCACCGAGGCTTTCCGCAAGGCTCAGCAGATCCAACAAGACGCCCAGAAGCTTCAGGAGGAACTCGATGGTATGGAAATCGAAGGAAGCAGCGATGATGGCCGGGCAAGCATCTGGCTGTCAGGCAACCAGCAACCCCTGAGAGTGCGCCTTGACCCGTCCCTGCTGGCAGAGGGGCAGAGTGCCTGTGAAGCGGCCACTCTCGCGGCACTCCAGTCGGCCTATGAGCACTCCACCGCCACGATGAAAGAGCGGATGGAAGAACTCACCGGAGGCCTCAACCTCAACCTCCCCGGGATGGGCGGCTGAACCCCATCAGCTCCTCAACGGCCCGCCGATAAATGCCGTAACGCTCCCAATCACGACTGACCCCGCAGCCTGGTTCATCCCGATGCAGACAGTCTCGGAAACGACAGGGATGGGTCTCGAGTTGACTGCGTAATTCGGGGAACAGCACCTCAAGGTTATGAACGTCATCCGGTAAGTCGGGACGATTAAACCCCGGTGTATCGGCCACTCTCGCTTCAGGACCGAGCGCATGCAATTCAACGTGGCGCGTCGTGTGCCGCCCTCTTTGCAGGCGCCCTGAGACGGCCCCAACTCTGAGCGACAACTGCGGTAGCAGGCTGTTGAGCAAAGAGCTTTTGCCCACACCGGAAGGACCGCATAACACCGACAGGGCCTGACCCTTGAGGAGCGTGCGCAAAGACTCCATACCTTCACCGGTCTCAGAGGACAGCAGCAAAGGTGCATACCCCCAGCCCTGAAGCCGATCCACCAATTGCCGAGAGGCCTTCTCCTGCAGCAGGTCGCATTTGGTCAGCAGCACCTGAACGACCAGGCCCGTTTGCTCAGCTGTGAGCAGGAACCGACTGGCCTGATCGGGATCAAACGCTGGTTGCTCCACCGAGAAAGCAACCACCACCGCGGTGACATTGGCCACGGGAGGGCGGCTCAACCAACTGAAGCGAGGTTCCACATCCGCTACCACAGCACGACGCTGCTGCTGATCAATCGCCTCGACCCATACGCGATCGCCAACATGAACGGCAGCGCCACGATGATTGAGGCGGGTGCGGCGGGTGCAGAGCAGTCGCGTGGCGGCGTCGGGCGGATCCAGTTCCACCTCGAGGTAGTTGGCCTGCAACGCCACCACCACACCCCTAAAGCGTTGCTCAACCACCCCCACAGGTCACCTTCAAACTCACCCAGTCGTCAGTGCCGCCATCCAGCTGAACCTGATGGCCGTCCTGTTCCAAACCGGGCACCACCATTGCCTCCGGCTCGCCCCGATCCAGGCTGACCGCCAGAACCTGTCCAGGGACCATGGTCTCCAGCGTGAGCCGACAGCGAATGAAGTTCACCGGACACGGAGTGCCGCGGAGATCGAGCTGCTGATCAACATCGGAGCCAGTCAACGTCAACCTTGACCAAACAGTCGTGCGAAGAGACCGCTGTTGTGGTGGTGATGCTGCACACCTCGAGCTGAATGGTGACCGGCCAACTGTTCCAGCAGCGTGCGCTCCTCCTCATTGAGACGAGTGGGCAACTGAACAGACACTGTGACCCTTTGATTACCTCTGGCCACTGGGTTACCCAACTTGGGGATGCCCTTGTTCTCGAGGGTGAGCACCGCATTGGGCTGAGTGCCGACCGGAATCTCCAAACTGGTGGGACCGTCAACGGTCTCCACCTCAATCGTGTCTCCGAGAATGGCCTGGAGATAGCTCACCTTCACATCAGAGAGAACGGTGAGGCCATCCCTGCGCAAACTGGGATGGCTTTTGACCGTAAGAAAGACGTAGAGGTCACCGGAAGGACCACCACGGAGGCCGGCATTGCCTTCGCCCGCAACACGCAAGCGCGTGCCCGTATCAACACCAGCGGGAATATTGATGCGCAATTTCTTGCGCACCTGAATCACCCCTTGGCCACCACAGGCTGAACAAGGATCAGCGATGACCTGACCGCTGCCGCCACAGGTGGGACATTCCGCCACCTGGGTGAAATTTCCGAAAGGAGTGCGGGTGGCGCGCCGCACCTGACCGACACCACCGCAGGTGGAGCAGGTGGTGGGACCACTTCCCGACTTAGCCCCAGAGCCGTTGCACGTGGTGCAGGTTTCCAGGTGAGGAATGCGGATCTCCCTCTCTTGGCCGAACACGGCCTGATTGAAGTCGATCGTCAGGTCGTAGCGAAGGTCATCGCCTTGCTGGGGGCCCCGCCGCCGCGGACGAGCTCCAGCACCTCCAGCAGCACCCCCGAAACCACTGAAAAAGGTCTCAAACAGATCAGCAAAGCCGCCCATATCGCCCATATCGGGCATACCTGCAGCTCCACCAAGACCAGCTTCACCGAACTGGTCGTAACGGGCCTTGGTCTGTGGATCGCTGAGGACCTCGTAGGCCCTGCCGATCTCCTTGAAGCGATCCTCAGCACCAGGATCCTTATTGATATCAGGGTGATACTGACGAGCAAGCCGCCGATAGGCACGCTTGAGCGTGTCGGCATCGGCGTCACGACTGACGCCGAGCAGGTCGTAGTAATCGGCCATCAGCTCGTCATCCCGTTCATCACCCTAAGGGCCAGCCAAGGGAGCTCAACTCTCCTGTTGGTTGGGTTCTCCCTCCATCGCAGGGCCAGAATCCTGAGCATCAGCGGGAGAATCAGGCGCCGTTGCCGAGGCGACATCACCTTGGGGTCCGGGCCCCATCGACACCTTCACCATGGCGTGGCGGAGCACACGGCCATTGAGGTGATACCCCCGCTGCAGCTCTTCGATCACCACGTCTTCATGGTGCTGATCGCTCGGTTCCCGCAAAACAGCCTCATGCAAGCTGGGATCGAACTCCTGACCCACAACCCGCATCGGAGCAACACCAAGTTGCTTCAACACATCCACCAGCTGCTTGTAGAGCCCCTGATAGCTGCGATGTAAAGCCTGGGCCTCTTCACCTTCGGGATTGAGCTGATGCCGGGCACGCTCGAAGTTGTCCACCACCGGCAGGATCTCGCTCAATGTGCTGCAGGTGAGTTGCACCTTGAGATCATCCTGATCTCGGCTCTGACGCTTGCGGAAGTTGTCGAAATCAGCAGCGATGCGCATGTATTGGCTGCGCAGGGTCTCGTGTTCTTCGCGCAAGCTGCTGTGTTCGCGCTCCAACTGCTCCAAGCGCGCTTCATTGTCTTTGCCACCCGCTGCTGTTGGATCCGGAGAGGGAGCGCTGGCTGCATCACTCGGAGCCTCCACAGTCTCGGCCGCAGCCTCGGGACCTGGACCGGGTGCTGCAGCATCAGCGGCGGGATCGTGAGCTGATGAAGAGGGATCGCCACTCATGCTGACCAGTTGCAGATTCACACCTAGACATGTTGATAGGTAAGGCTCACCTCCCACAAGCGGCGGAAGCCCGCACCTCCAGCACCAGATCCCTCGCCGCAGCCCCACCGTGAGAGACCAGCAGCGTTTTGTCCTGGAGCTGCTGTTGCAGGAACCGGTCCCGGAACGACTGGATCAAGACAGCCATCAGCAACTGCTGACAAGACTTGAAGCAAAAGGACTTGTCCCCAACAAGCATCCACGCCTGGCCGCAGCCCTGATCGCCCTCCAGAGCCAGGAGGCCAACCAGACCACTGCTGCTTTGGCGGAGTCAAATCAAGCAGAAGCAGACATCAACCTGCCGCAGGATCCTGGAGAAGAAACACTGGATGACCCCCCAGAAAGCCAGGAAGAGAGCGAGGCACCCATCAACCTCGATTCACTGCTCTCTGGCTTCAACAGCGACGGGGTCCTGGAAGAAGAGCCCGAAGAAGCAGCCCGACTGGGCTCAAGACACGAAGACCTCGAACAAACCTTCCGAGACACGAACGCCTCACCAGTGGTGAATCTGGTGAACCGCATCCTGCTTCAGGCCCTGCAACTTGGGGCAAGCGACATTCATGTGGAACCCCAACAAATCGGCCTCCAGGTGCGCTTCCGCCAGGACGGTGTGTTGCAGAGCTACAGCGAACCGCTGCCCAGTCGCCTGGTGCCAGCCGTGACCTCACGCTTCAAGATCATGGCCGACCTCGATATCGCCGAAAGACGGCAAGCCCAAGACGGTCGAATCCGCCGCCGCTTTCGCCAACGCAGCGTTGATTTCCGCGTCAGCAGTCTGCCGAGCCGCTTCGGGGAAAAGATCGTGCTGCGGCTCCTCGACAGCTCATCCACGCAACTGGGCCTCGACAAGCTGATCAGCAACCCGGAGGCACTCGAACTGGTGCGCAGCCTCGGCTCCAAGCCATTCGGCATGATCCTGGTGACTGGTCCAACAGGATCAGGAAAATCGACGACTCTCTACTCGCTGCTGGCGGAACGCAACGATCCCGGGATCAATATCTCAACGGTGGAGGATCCAATCGAATACACCCTCCCAGGCATCACCCAATGCCAGGTGAACCGGGAAAAGGGCTTCGACTTCAGCACGGCCCTACGGGCGTTCATGCGACAAGACCCAGACGTGCTTCTCGTGGGAGAGACCCGTGATCTAGAAACAGCCAAAACAGCGATCGAAGCTGCCCTGACCGGCCACCTGGTGCTCACCACCCTGCACTGCAACGACGCCCCAAGCGCTATCGCCCGCCTTGGCGAGATGGGGGTGGAACCCTTCATGGTCAGCGCTTCCCTGATCGGGATTGTGTCGCAACGGCTGCTACGGCGTGTCTGTAGCCATTGCCGCGAAAGCTATCAACCCGATGCCACTGAACTGGGCCGATTCGGGCTCATGACGCACCATGAGACAGGTGTGCGCTTCTACCGAGCCCACCACCACGATGGCAATCGTGACCACAGTGGCGACCCCTGTCCCCACTGTCAGGGCAGCGGTTATCGAGGCCGGATCGGTGTGTACGAAGTGCTGCGCATGAACGAGCAGTTGGCCACGGCTGTGGCCAACGGTGCCACCACCGATGTGCTCCGTCGTCTGGCTCTGGAATCGGGCATGAAAACCCTGCTGGGCTACAGCCTCGAGTTGGTGCGTCAGGGTCAGACCACCTTGGAAGAAGTGGGCCGGATGATCCTCACCGACTCAGGCCTGGAGTCGGAGCGACGAGCCAGGGCTCTCAGCACCGTCACCTGTGAACGATGTGGTGGCGGACTACAGGAAGGCTGGCTGGAATGTCCGTACTGTCTGACCCCTCGTCAGTGAGGTGCCTGCCATGGATCTGATGATCGAAGACCTGATGGAGCAACTGGTCAAGGCCGAAGGCAGTGATCTGCATCTCGCCTGCGGCCAACCACCGTACGGCCGTTTCAGCGGCGAACTGCGCCCCCTCTCCGACACACCGCTGAGTGAGGAGAGCTGCAACCGCCTGATCTTCTCAATGCTCAATAACAGCCAGCGCAAGACGCTGGAACAGACCTGGGAGCTCGATTGTGCCTACGGCCTCAAAGGCGTGGCACGCTTCCGCGTGAACGTCTATCGCCAGAAGGGCAGCTATGCCGCCTGCCTCAGGGCGCTCGGCAGTTCAATTCCCAGTATCGAGGCACTCAACCTGCCCCCAGTGGTGGTGGAAACCTCTGCCCGCCCCCGCGGCCTTGTGCTGGTGACGGGACCGACCGGATCCGGCAAAACCACCACATTGGCGGCACTGCTCGACCACATCAACCACACCCGCAGCGAGCACATCCTCACGATCGAGGATCCGATCGAATTCGTGTACCGCAGTGACCGCAGCATGGTGCACCAGCGCCAGTTGCATGAAGACACTCGCAGCTTTGCCAATGCCCTACGGGCTGCGCTGCGCGAAGACCCCGACGTGATTCTGGTGGGTGAGATGCGCGATCTGGAAACGATTCAACTCGCCATCAGTGCAGCCGAAACCGGTCACTTGGTCTTCGGCACCCTGCACACAAGCTCAGCCGCCCAGACCGTCGATCGCATGGTGGATGTGTTCCCACCTGGCCAGCAGACCCAAATCCGTGTGCAGCTATCGGGAAGTCTGATGGCCGTGTTCTCCCAAACCCTCTGCCGTCGCGACAAGCCGCAGCCCGGCGAATTCGGACGGGTGATGGCTCAAGAGATCTTGATCAACACCCCGGCAATCGCAAACCTGATCCGTGAAGGCAAAACGGCTCAGCTCTATTCCCAACTTCAGACCGGGGGTGAACTGGGCATGCAGACCCTGGAACGGGCCCTTGCCAATCTCGTCCAAACCGGAGCAATCAGCCAGGCAGAAGCCATGACCAAGGCCGGGAAACCAGGCGAACTGAATCGTCTCCTAGGGAACAGCTGAGCCGAACGCCATGGCCAGCTTCGTTGCCACCTATCAAGCCACCAGTGGCGGAGACCGAACCCTGCGGATCCAAGCTCCGGATCTAGCAACGGCGCGCAAGCTGCTGCGACGGCGGGGCATCAAGGCGACAACGGTTCAGATGGAGAAGCCAACCGACCAAGGTGGAAGGCCACGGAAGCGTGGAAGCAACCCCAACAACACGAGCGAAGGACAGGCAAAAGGCGGCCTGCAAACCATGCTCTCCTTCGATCTCAGTGGCGCCTTTGAAAAGGCACCGGGGGTGCGAGAAAAGGCGGTTTTTGCGAGCAAGCTGGCGGCACTTGTGGATGCAGGGGTGCCGATTGTGCGCAGCCTGGATCTGATGGCCAGCCAGCAGCGACTGCCGATGTTCAAGCGAGCATTGCTGCAGATCGGCCTGGATGTGAATCAAGGCACGGCCATGGCGACTGCCATGCGCCAATGGCCGAAGGTGTTCGACAAGCTCAGCATTGCCATGGTCGAAGCCGGTGAAGCGGGAGGCGTCCTCGACGAATCACTGAAACGTTTAGCCAAGCTGCTTGAAGACAACGCCAGGCTGCAAAACCAGATCAAAGGCGCCCTGGGCTATCCAGTCGCCGTTCTGGCAATCGCCATCCTGGTGTTTCTGGGAATGACCATCTTTTTGATTCCAACCTTCGCGGGGATCTTTGAAGACCTAGGAGCAGAGCTACCGCTGTTCACTCAGCTGATGGTGGATTTGAGCGCCTTATTGCGATCGTCTTTTGCCCTACTGATTGCCGGCGCCGGGCTGATAGGGATCTGGCTGATCAGCCGCTACTACGCCACGCACAACGGGCGGCGTGTGATCGATCGCCTGATCCTGAAACTGCCTCTCTTTGGGGATCTGATCATGAAAACGGCCACCGCCCAGTTCTGTCGGATTTTCAGCTCCCTGACCCGGGCAGGAGTTCCAATCCTGATGTCCTTAGAGATCTCGAGCGAAACCGCCGGCAACGCGATCATTTCCGACGCGATTCTGGAATCCCGCAACCGGGTGCAGGAAGGGGTGCTGCTGAGCGCGGCCCTGATCCGCCAAAAAGTTCTACCCGATATGGCCCTCAGCATGCTGGCCATCGGCGAAGAAACCGGGGAGATGGATCAGATGCTGAGCAAGGTGGCCGACTTTTACGAAGACGAGGTCTCGGCAGCGGTCAAGGCCCTCACCTCGATGCTCGAACCAGCAATGATCGTGGTCGTTGGCGGCATCGTCGGCTCCATTCTGCTGGCGATGTATCTGCCGATGTTCACCGTGTTCGATCAGATCAACTGAGCCTGCATCGCTTTGAAGACGATGCAGGCCATTCCGATCAAGACAGAGACGCGGCTATGGCCTGACCAGCCAGCCAGCCGCTGCTCCAGCAGTGCTGAAAATTGAAACCTCCGGTGACCCCATCGACATCCATCAGCTCACCAGCGAGATAAAGCCCTGGCAGCCGCCGACTCTCCATCGTGGCCAGATTGATCTCCCCGAGATCCACCCCGCCAGCTGTGACGAACTCCTCCCCGAACGGACCGCGACCGCGAATCGGGTAACGACTTCCGGTGAGAGCCTGAGCCAAAGCCCGCTCCCAACTCCCGGGACAATCAGCCCAGCGGCGCTGCGAGTCGGCCCCTACCTGCAAGAGCAAAGCCAACCAAAGGCGACGCGGCAAGCGTTCAGGCCAAGGCCTGGCCACCGCCAAACTGCGTCGTGGCTGCTGCCGGCGCAACTGCGCCAACTCAGACGCGACCTGATCCAGTGTGTGGCCCCCAACCCAGCGCACTAGCAGAACACCCCGATAACGCTGGCCATGCAAAGCACGCGCTGCAAAAGCACTCAGGCGCAAGGTGGCGGGTCCGCTGAGACCCCAGTGAGTGATCAGCACACGACCGGTCTGCCGAAAACGCTGCTGATCGCACTTCACTTCGAGGCTGACATCATCAAGAGCGATGCCACTGCAAGCCGTAATCGCGGGTGCTTCCAGAGCCAAGGTGAACAAGGAAGGCAACGGAGGCGTCACCCCATGCCCCAAAAGCTGAGCAAAGCGTCGGCCACTGGGGTGGCCACCGGTGGCCAGCAACAGCCTGCAGCCACGCCAGACCCGACCACCAGAACCATGCACCACGAAACCGGCTTGGGTGGTCTCCACCCGGCGCACCGGAGCACGGCATTCCAACGCCACACCAACTGCACGGGAAGCCTTGAGCAGGCAATCGATCACCGCCTCGGAACGGTTGGCTTGGGGGAACATGCGGCCATCAGGTTCCTCCACCAACTCAAGGCCATGGTCTGAGAACCAGCCCACGGCATCACCACAAGCAAAACGGCTGAACGGCCCGCGCAGGGGGCGGCTACCGCGGGGGTAATGACCGACCAGTTCCCGAGGGTCCCAGCAAGCATGGGTGACATTGCAACGGCCCCCTCCGCTGATCCGAACCTTGGTCAACGGGTCCGGTGTGGCCTCCAGCACCAGCACTCTCTGGCAGCCCTGCTCCGCCGCCGTGATCGCTGCCATGAAACCGGCGGGACCCCCACCGATCACAATCAAATCATGGGGAGGGCTGGAATCGCAGTGCAACTCCGTTGTTGCAGAAACGCTTGCCGGTGGGTTTGGGCCCGTCATTAAACACATGGCCCTGATGACCACCACAGCGACGGCAGTGGTATTCGGTGCGGGGAATGATCAGCTTGAAATCTATCTTTGTGGCGATCGCTCCAGGCAGTGCCTGCCAAAAGCTGGGCCAGCCGGTGCCGCTGTTGAACTTGGCCTCAGAGGAGAACAGAGGCAGATCACAACCGCTGCAGTGAAAGGTGCCTGGTCGCTTTTCATCATTGAGAGCACTGCTAAACGGTGGTTCCGTTCCTTCCTGTCGCAAAACGCGATAAGCCTCCGGAGACAAGCGGCGCTTCCACTCCGCATCACTGAGGTCCCAGGCCGTTTCATCAGCCTTGGAGGCAGCCAGCACAAGCTTCGGCGACCTGAACAGACCGACCGATCCGGCCAAGATCGCCAACAGCAGGGAACGGCGACTCAGCCACCAGTACTGCAGTGAAGAGGCCATGGCTTCAGGCATGAATCGATCAACACCCCTTATCTAAGTGCTTCGGTCCAAGGGAAGGGAAGAATGGAGCGATGGATTCCCCACCCCCTATTGATCGGGAACCCGCCTGGCGGTTCAGCGTCGCGCCGATGCTCGACTGCACCGATCGACACTTCCGAGTGCTGATGCGGCAGATCAGCCGTCGAGCTCTGCTCTATTCAGAGATGGTGGTGGCTCAAGCGCTGCACCACAGCAAGCGTCGGGAACGCCTGTTGGCGTTCGATCCGGTGGAACATCCCATTGCCCTACAGGTCGGGGGCGATGACCCCGCTCTGCTGGCTGAAGCCACAAAAATGGCTGCCGACTGGGGGTACGACGAGATCAACCTCAACGTGGGCTGCCCTAGCCCCAGGGTGCAAGCAGGCAATTTCGGTGCCTGCCTGATGGCGGAACCAGAACAGGTCGCTCGCTGCGTAGAAGCGATGTGCCAGGCCTCCCCGCTGCCGGTGACCGTGAAACACCGCGTGGGCATCGACGACCTCGATAGTGATGCCCTGCTCCAGACCTTTGTCGACCTGGTTGCTGCCGGCGGTGCCTCACGCTTCGCGATTCATGCCCGCAAAGCCTGGCTGGAGGGACTCGACCCCAAGCAGAACCGCACAATTCCACCGCTGCAACATGACCGGGTCATCGCCCTGAAACAACGCAGACCCGAGCTGACGATCGAACTCAACGGTGGCCTCGACACCCCGGAACAGTGTCTGGATGCGCTGCGCAGCTGTGATGGCGCCATGGTGGGGCGATCGGCCTATGCCCATCCTCTGCGTTGGGGATGTGTCGACCAACTGATCTACGGCGAGAGCGAACGCACCATCACCGCCTCAGGTGTGGTGCTTGGCCTGATCCCCCATGCCCAAGCTCATCTCGAACGGGGCGGGAGGCTCTGGGACCTCTGCCGCCATCTGGTGCAACTGGTGGAAGGAGTCCCTGGAGCCCGGCACTGGAGACGCAACCTCGGGCTCAAAGCTCAACGCCGTGGAGCTGACATCCCGGTGCTGGAGGAAGCAGCCCGGCAACTGCTTGATGCCGGGCTGTAAAAGCAGAGATCAGCCCTCAGCACCGCCGTAACTGTCACCACCACCACCAGCACCGCTGCGACGGCGACGACTGCGACCGTCGTCATAGTCACTGGACTGACCGCCAGCGCCGCCGCCGCCGCCAGCGCCACCGCCGTAACTGCGATCTTCCCAGCCACGGGCACCAGAGCCACCGCCATAACCGCCACCGCCACCGCCACCGCTGCGGTAACCACCTCCTTCCGAACCACCGCCGCGGTAACCACCACCGCCGCCGCCATAACCGCCACCGCCACCACGACGTGGAGCGCTGCCACGAGGCTCGGCTTTATTGATCCTCAGGGGACGACCCATGAGCTCAACTCCCTGGAGCGCCTCGATCGCAGCGTCTTCGGCAGCTTCATCGACCATTTCGATGAAGGCGAAGCCACGCTTTCGACCGGTGTCCCGTTCCAAAGGAAGGGCGCAGTTTGAGACCTCGCCATGGGTCGCAAACAATTCAATGATGTCTTCCTGCTCAGCGCGGAAGGGCAGATTGCCGACGAAGATGCTCACTTTCCTAGTGGACCGTTGATGAAGGGGACCGATGGGACCTGACCTGCCATCGGTTCATGCTCCGGAAAGGAATCAATGGCCTTTGGCCTACTCAGCGTAGACCCAGTCAGTCACTTCGTTTCATCCACCTTCATGCCAATCGCGATTCCCAGCGTTTCAACTGTTCCTCAACACGCACAAAACCAGTGCCCCCTTCACTGACGCGGGCCGCCACCACTTGACGCGGAGCTAGAGCCTCGAACAGATCCGCCTCAAACACAGGGTGAAAGCTTTTCCATTGGTCGAGGCTGAGATCGAGCAACAACACACCGTCCTGCAGACAACGTTTCACCACGGCCCCGACTAACTGGTAGGCCTCCCGGAAAGGCACACCGCGGGCCACCAGATAATCAGCGACATCCGTGGCATTAGAAAAATCAGACGCCACCGCCCGTTCAAGCCGCTCAGGACGAAACTCGACTCCTTCCTCCATCAGGATCGCCATCGCCTCAAGACAATCGGATGTGGTGCGAACCAGATCGAACAGGGCTTCCTTGTCTTCCTGAAAATCCTTGTTGTACGCGAGGGGAAGACCCTTAATCATCGTCAGCAAACCTTGCAAGTGGCCGAAAACGCGCCCGCACTTACCCCGCACCAATTCAGGTACATCAGGATTCTTCTTCTGGGGCATCAGGCTGCTGCCGGTGGCACAGCGATCGCTGAGTCGCACAAAGCCACACTCCTCGCTCGCCCAGAAAATCACCTCTTCCGCAAGACGACTGAGGTGCACCATCACCAGCGCCGCAGCCGATGCGAATTCAACAGCGAAATCTCGGTCACTGACAGCATCAAGACTGTTGGCATAGATCGCCTCGAAACCAAGGGCCTCGGCTGTGCTGCGGCGGTTGATCGGCACCGGGGTTCCTGCCAAGGCAGCAGCCCCAAGTGGTGAGACATTGACCCTGCCGCGCACATCAGCCAGGCGCTGGCGATCACGCTCCAGCATCTCCACATAAGCAAGAAGATGATGCGCCAGACAAACGGGCTGTGCCCGCTGCAGGTGCGTATAGCCCGGGATCAGGGTGGTGCGCTGGTCTAAGGCCTGTTGCAGCAGCGCCCGCTGAAAACGGAGCACGCGATCGTTCAGTTCATCAAGACGACGGCGCAGCCAAAGGCGCAGGTCGGTGCCCACTTGGTCGTTACGACTGCGACCGGTGTGAAGCTTCTTTCCGACCGGTCCGAGCAGGGTGATCAAACGCCGCTCAACGGCAAAGTGAACATCCTCATCAGCCAGGCCGGGACGGAAAGATCCGGCCGCGGCCTCATCGCGTATCGTCTCCAGCCCTGCGCAGAGCTGGCTGGCTTCCTCGGCACTGATCACACCACATTCCGCCAACATGCGGGCATGGGCGATGGAACCGTCGAGATCCTCTTGAAGAAGAGTGATGTCGAACCCGATCGAAGCATTGAACCTTTCGATCGCAGGGTGGAGGCCCTGATCAAAGCGGTCACTCCAGGTGCCGGAGCCTCCACCCGTCACTCCCCCAGCCATACCGTCATCCGAGCTCAGCGTGCAGTCAGCTTGTCAGGCCGAGGGATCCCAACGGTGCCGAACAATCAGAGCGCAGCCCGGGGAACAGAAGGCAACATCACCTCCTCCGGGACCTTCAACACCACCATCGAGGCATCATCTTCCAGTTGGCGATCCACTCCAACGAAGCGATCCAGACGGGTGAAGAGCTGATCGAGGATGCCTTGAGACCCGGTGCCAGATCGACAAGCCGCCTCAAGGCTGCGCATCAGGCGCTCCTCATCAAAGCGATCACCAGTGATCCCAGGTGCCTCGGTCACCCCATCGGTGTAATAGAGCAGCACATCACCAGGTTCAAGCACCACCTCACCGCAACCGTATTCCGCCTCCGCCTGCAAACCAATCAGCAGACCCGGGGCATCCAACCGACTGATACTGCGCTGCTGCGCCCTCCAAATCAAGGGCGGATTGTGGGCAGCATTGGCAAAGCGCAAGCGTCGGGTACGGGGATCGAAATCGGAATAGAACAGCGTGACAAAACGGTGCGACTGAGCCAGATCCTCCTGGGCCAGCTGGTTGAGATCGTGGAGGATCCGATCAGGAGGCAGGCCGCTGAGAACTTCGGCCCGCAACATCCCGCGCAGCATGGTCATCAGTAGACCAGCGGGGACCCCCTTCCCCATCACATCACCCATCAACAGAGCCCAGCGTCCACGCTCACGGCGCCGACCCATCAGCTCCGGACGCGTGGGAATGAAGTCGTAGTAGTCACCACCCACCTGAAAGGCGGGACGACAACGAGCGGCAAGCTCCACCCCTTCGATCACCGGACAATGATCGGGAAGCAATTGCGCCTGAATTTCGGCACCAATGCTGAGCTGGCGATCCACACGCTCATGACGGCGTGCTTCCTGGAGCATCAAATCGTGTTCGACAGCAACACCAGTGAGATCAGCCACCAGTTGCACATGGCGCCGGTGCACGTCACTCCAAACCAGAGGACCGGTACTGCTGAACACATACAGACGACCCCGCTGACGGCCGCGAGCCACCAGAGATGTGGCAAACAGACCGGCCCGGCCGAGATGGCGCTGGACTAGATGGTCGAGAGCAAGCACCTGGCGTTCATCCGAACCGAAGCCCACCGCTGTGCCCGGATCAAAGGCGGCGATTTGTCGCAACAGCTCTGGCGACCGCTGATCTGGCAACATCTGCAATTGCTCGCGCCAGATCCTGCCATCAGCGGTGAAAGGGACCAGCAGGGAACCGTCAACACCCACCAGACGGGAGGCCACCACAGGCACCAACTCCAGGAAGCGATGCAGGTTGGTGAAGCTACGCAGGGCAAATCCAAGGGAGGCCAGAAGCTCCTGGCTGGATCGCTGCTCCCTAGAAAAGCTGTCGAACAGTTCTCGCAGCGAAGCAGTCGCCGTTAAGGGCTGAGCCACGGTGCGTTGATGCGGCGTGGAATGGCGACGGGTTGACTTGCTGCTCACGGCCGTCCATGGCAGTGCGCGAACGCTAGCTACGGCGATCAGCGGCCGGCCAACAAAGCCTCCACAAACTCAAAGCTGTTGAACGGTCGGAGGTCACGGATTCCCTCTCCGGCTCCGATGAACCTGATCGGAAGACCCGCCTCAGACGAAACAGCCAGAGCAACTCCACCGCGGGAGGTTCCATCGAGTTTGGTGATCACCACCCCCGTGAGATCGGCAGCCTTGGCGAAGGCCAGCGCCTGTTTCAGCCCGTTCTGACCCTGACTGGCATCAAGGACCAGGAGAGATTCCACCTTCGATTCCGGAGCTAGACGATCAACGATGCGCCGAATCTTCTGAAGCTCCTCCATCAAATTGTGCTTTGTCTGCAGACGACCAGCCGTGTCGACCAAGAGCAGATCTGCCTCTTTGGAGCGGGCCGCTCCAATCGCATCGAACACGACAGCAGCAGGATCAGCGTTGGCTGTGGGATTGGACACCACGGGCACATCACTGCGTTGACCCCACACCTCCACCTGCTGCACTGCAGCAGCTCGGAACGTATCCGCAGCGGCGATCATGGCGCTGTAACCGCTTCGCACCGCCAGGTTGGCAAGCTTGCCGAGGGTCGTGGTCTTACCGACTCCATTGACACCCACCATCAACCAGATATTCAGACGCCCGCGCTCAGGGGCAAGTAGCTCAAAACCACTGGCCTGAATCGGCTCATCCAGCAAGTTTCGCAGCTGCTCCTTCAAGAAACGGATTCCTTCGCTGGGATCCACCACCTCTTCATTGAGGCGTTTTCTGAGCGCTTCCATCACCTGATCGGTCGCCACAACACCAGCATCTGCACGGAGCAGAAGGGCCTCAAGGTCATCCACCACCTCAGGGGTGAGGGGATCATCTCCAAGGCTGTCGAGAAGACCAGTAACAAAGCCCTGTCGGGTTTTTTCAAGGCCACGACGAAGGCGAACGAGCCAGTCGATTTCTTCCAGCGAGACCTGATCGGCCTGACGACCCTGGGCCGCCAACACCTCGGCAGACCAAGTGAAGCTGTCATCGAACTCGCCAAGCTGAGGTTGATCAGAACCATCTGCCAGAGCAGGCTCAACCGAGGGAGCGGCCGGTGCAGGCATCGACACCGGTGCGGACGTGGCACGGGCCTCAAGCTCCTGCTGGCGTTGCTGCCGCTCAGCGGCGGCCTGCTCGAGAAGAGACAGCCTTGGTGCGGGAGTCGTACTGGACTCCGAAGTGGCAATCGGGGTCGAAAGCGGAGTGGCAGACGAAGCGGTGCTCACCGGTGATTCAGGTGAGGCCACCTCAGAGACCTCTTCAACTGAGGGCTGCTCTGGTAAGGGCTGCTCTGGCGCAACGGGCGTCTGAATTTGTTCAGCTTCAGCCGCCTGCTGCGCCTTCAGACGGGCATAGGCCTGACGAGCCCACTCAAGGGGATCGTCGTCCACATCAGCGGTCGCCGAAGCTTCGGCAGCGGTTGGAGCTGCCTCATCCACTGCCGCAACTGCCGCAACTGACGGCTGTGATGCAGGGATGCTGGGCTCAGGCTCAGGCTCAGGCTCAGGCTCAGGCTCAGGCTCAGGCTCAGGCTCAGGCTCAGGCGATTGTGCGTTGGCCAGCTCGTCTGCTGCGGAAGACTCTGGTGTCTCGCCATCACTGTCGATCGGTGATGCCGAGTCACTCTCCGCTGGAGTCGGCTCGGGTTGAGCGGAGCGACGCTGGAACCAGTCGAAAACCATCGAAACTGCCGAAGCGAAACGAAATCAGGAGCCTGCAGATGAAGCCTGAGCCGCATTCTGCAGACGCCGCAGAACGCCATTAATCATGCGACGACCTTGATCATCGCTGTAGCGGTTAGCCAGTTCGACCGCCTCATTGCAGGCGACAGCGGAAGGTGTCTTCAAACTGGTGAGATCAACCACGGCTAGGCGCAGGATGTCACGGTCGATGCGGGGCAAACGACTCAAACGCCAGCCCTCCATCACCCCATCTAGACGAGCATCGATGCCACTCCGCTGTTCCAACACCAGACTCACCCGACGCATCGCTCCGTGGCGCACGGTCTCCTGATCAGCCAAGGCAAGCAGACGGGGCAGCTCCAGGCTTCCGGAGAGACTGTTCAACACCTGCTCAGCGGTAGTCAGTGAAGCCTTGAGGTGATCCCGAACCACGGATGAACTGTGATCGCCACCATCTTGAAGCTCGCTATCGAGCAGAGACTGCTGAGCCTTTTCAAGATCCTGAGCCGAGGCATCCAGCGACTCTCGCCAATGCTGCTGCAAAGTCTCAAGAGCTTTCTGGAGAACGGAATCCAGCTGCAGATCCGCAGCATCCTGATGATCACGATCAGAGAGCTGACCAAGCACCAGCAGTGCCAGCTCACGGGCTAGAGAACGGGACTGCATGAAAGCAAGTAAAAAACGAAGGGATGGGTCAGACCCCTGACGTGGACGACGAGGGGGATACCGATGCTCGCAGCTGGGAGATCAGACTTGAAAAACTGCGATTGACCGGAGCCTCCCGCTCATCGGGATTCACAATGCCAGCCGAAATAATCGTTCGGAAGGCATCCTCCACCGAAATCTCGAGATCCCGCACCGAGGATTCAGGAACCAGGGTGTACCAGCCAGTGGTGGGATTGGGCGCTGTGGGAATGAAGACGCTGAGCAACGGTTCCTTCAAATCGGCCTGGAGTGAGGGACCAACCACTCCGGTCACGAATCCAACGCTGAAGAGTCCTTCACGGGGATATTCCACGAGAACAACCCGGCGGAAACGACTGGAGTTGTCTCGCAGAAAGGTCTCAAGCAACTGCTTGAGCGTCTTGTAAACGGAGCCTGCCAGGGGGATGCGTTGCAAGGTCCCCTCACCGAACTCAAGCAACCAGCGGCCAACGATGTTGCGAGCCATCAGGCCGATCAACAAGATCCCGAGCAGAGGCACCGTTAAACCCAGCGCCAGGTTGATCAGATCCTGTAGAAGCGGATTGAGGGTGATGAAAGGATTGAACTGCTTCGGAATCGACGTCAAAAACGCGAGTACAAAGCGGCTCACCGTTGTCGCCAACCAAATCGTGGTGGCAAGCGGAATGACCACCAGCAGACCGGCGATCAGATCATTTTTCAGATCCTTCTGAAGTCTGTCGCCGAGCGGCAGATCAGGTCTGGGGTTGGACTGCACCAAGGAACGACCAGGGCTTGGAGCCGACGTGATCTGCCCAACCTAACCAGCTGCCAGCGAAAACCCGCCTTTAGAGAACCGAGGCGAGAGCAAGCAGCACAAAGGCCACAGCCAAAACGACCGCACTGAAAGTGCCCCCAAAGCGCCGCTGATTCACAGCCAGATTGCGCTGTCGTTCAGCCTGCTGGATCTGGTCGTCCATCTGAGCAAGCTGACCATCAATAAACCTCTGGGCAGCCTTGGTTTTGTCGTCATCGCTGGCACCTGCAGGCAGCTGGCCGGCCTGGGCCAGCTGTTCACCCAACATCTTCACGCCTTCAGGATCCTTGGACTGCTGGCGGGCCATCTCCAACTGACCACGCTTTTGCTCGAGGGTCTGATCAGCCTGACCAGCAAGGGTCTGATTACCGGTGATCGCCATGGGGACGACACCGATCAGGGCGATGGTGAGCAAAGAGGAGAGGACGCAGACCACCCAGCGAATCGGCGTACGCGCAGCACCTGGATGATCAAGCCGCGAACCAATCAACATCAACAACAGACCCACCAAACCCATCGGTGCCTGATTCACCAGGCGCTCAATCAGCACCTGCTGAAAAGCTGGATCACTCCATTCCGCAGCACTGAAGATCACGACGAGCTGGAGAATCAGCAGCACCACGAGAGTGATGCCGAGCCAGCGAAGCACTGCCGCCAGGCGCAGGTTGGAGGAAAGACCCGAAGCTGAAGCAGACACGGCAAACTGCCAGAAGGTGCCCAACTTTAGAGTCAGTTTCCGTGGAGGCTCTGTCGGCTCAGAAGGAACTCAGCAGCGCTCTGAAGCATCAGGCCCGAGCACAGGGATTCGAACCGGTCGGAATCGCCCGACTGCCAGGAAGCGCACGGATGCGCTTACGCAGCGCAGCTCTGGAACGGTGGCTGGACGCGGGGTACCAAGCCGACATGGGCTGGATGGCAGCACCGCGACGAAAGGATGCGACTCAATTGCTGGAGGGCGCTACGAGCCTGCTGGCCGTGGGCCTCAACTACCACGTGAAACACGAACGGATGCCAGGCCGTCTGGCAATCGCGCGCTATGGCTGGGGGCGGGACTACCACCGGGTGGTGAGCCAACGACTGAAACGACTGGGACGGTGGCTGGAAAGCCAGAAACCTGGCACCCGCTGGCGAGCTTGTGTGGATGCCGATCCCTTGCTGGACAAAGCCTGGGCCGAAGAAGCTGGCCTGGGCTGGATCGGAAAGCACAGCAATCTGATCCACCACGAACGCGGCTCCTGGATGGTGATTGGCCATCTCCTCTGCGACATCGAGCTCAGCCCCGACCCCCCCGCAGCACCCCTTTGCGGTCGCTGCACGCTCTGCATGGAGGCCTGCCCGACCCAGGCGATCCGAGAACCGTTCGTGGTGGATTCAGGGCTCTGCCTTGCCTATCACACGATTGAAAATCGAGACGCCGAGCTACCCGAAACAATCAAGGCAGCGATGGGCCCCTGGGTGGCTGGTTGCGACATCTGCCAGGACGTCTGCCCCTGGAATCGAGGCGACATACCGAGCAACGACGATCCAGATCTGCAACCACGGCAATGGATGCTTGATCTCAGCCGTGAACAGGCGATGACATGGGATGACGCCACCTGGCAAGAGCAACTGCGCGGTTCGGCACTACGCCGGATTAAACCCTGGATGTGGCGCCGAAATGCCGCCGCGGCAGAGCCGAAGGACGTGCCTACGCTGGACAAATCTGGATCAAGGTGATGGGGAGACGTCAACGTTCGTGGTGCTCAGCCCTGGTGCTGTCGATGGCCAGCATCGTCAGCACACTGCCCGCTCAGGCGCTTGTACCTACGGTTTACCTACCCAGTGCCCAGGAATTAGAGGGTTCAGCCATCGGCATCGGCCGAACCGCCGCCCAACTTCTCAGCCTGGGACAACCCGAGGAAGCAGCCCGACTCGCAGCCCTGGCCGTACGGCTGCGTCCGAATGATGAACGCTTATGGGCCGTGCTGGCAGAAGCCCAACTACGCAGCAAACAGCTCAAACCGGCCGCCGACTCCCTGGCCCGCGCCAAAAAACTCGACCCAAAGAATGCAGGACTCTGGTTTGCCGAAGCCTCTTTAGCTCTTCGGGACAATCGACCGAACGATGCCATCCCGCTCCTGGACCAAGGGCTAAAGCTGGATCCGAAGAACCCCAGTGCCTACTTCGACCTTGGCAATGCACGGGTGATGCAAACGGAATTCCGTGCCGCCCTCAGCGCCTTTGAAAAGGCGTCATCCCTCAAACCAACATTCTGGGAAGCACTGAACAACCAGGGGATCGTGTTGTTCGAAATGGGGAACACGCGAGAAGCGATCCAGCGTTGGCGCCATGTCCTAACCATCGAACGCAACGCCGAACCGATGCTGGCCCTGGCCGCAGCTCTGAATCGTCAAAAAGACGGAGATGAAGAAGCGATCACGCTTGCTCAACAGGCCCTAAAACAAGATCCCAACTACGTTCTGCCTGATCATCAGAAGCAGCAACTCTGGGGTCTCAGCCTGCGCCTCGCCACCCGAGATCTGCTGACCAACCCCGGGCTTAAAACTGCGGTTGAACGTGCCCAAGCCAATGCGGATCCCTCCAGCAGTCCTTGAACAGGGCTGTTCAAACAGAAAGACATCTGTAGGCTGAGCCCCGTTCGCCCTCGGTAGTTCCAGACACGGATGGCAGAGGAGCGCGTTCAACCGATCGCCCTGCATCAAGAGATGCAGCGCTCCTACCTCGAATACGCGATGAGCGTGATCGTGGGTCGGGCGCTTCCTGATGCCCGTGACGGTCTCAAACCGGTGCAGCGCCGCATCCTGTTTGCGATGCATGAACTGGGGCTCACCCCAGACCGCCCCTATCGCAAATGCGCCCGCGTGGTGGGTGACGTGCTGGGCAAGTATCACCCCCATGGTGACCAGGCGGTCTACGACGCACTGGTGCGATTGGTTCAGACCTTCTCGAGCCGCCATCCACTCCTCGATGGCCATGGAAACTTCGGATCGGTGGACGATGACCCACCGGCAGCCATGCGTTACACCGAAACGCGGTTGGCCCCCATCGCCCATCAAGGCCTTCTCGATGAGATCGGCGATGACACAGTTGATTTTGCCTCCAACTTCGACGGGTCCCAACAAGAACCAACGGTGCTTCCGGCCCAGCTGCCGTTCCTTCTCCTAAACGGTTGCTCCGGCATCGCGGTGGGCATGGCCACCAGCATCCCGCCACACAACCTGGGCGAAGTGGTCGATGGCTTGATCGCAATGGTGCGCAAGCCCGATCTAAGTGACGAGAAGCTGCTGTCGATGATCCCTGGGCCCGATTTCCCCACAGGCGGTGAGGTGCTGCTGGGAACCGGCGTCCGTGAAACGTATCTGCGCGGCCGGGGAAGCATTCCGATGCGGGGCGTCGCCCACATCGAGGAAATCCAACCCGGGAAAGGGCGCCACAAACGAGGCGCAGTGATCATCACCGAACTGCCTTACCAACTCAGCAAGGCCGGCTGGATCGAAAAACTCGCCGACCAAGTCAACGACGGCAAGATCGGAGGGATTGCCGACATCAGGGATGAAAGCGATCGCGAAGGCATGCGCGTCGTAGTGGAACTTCGCCGCGACGCTGAACCCGACAAAGTGCTCGCCGAATTGCAACGCCGAACATCGCTGCAAAGCAATTTCGGCGCCATTCTCCTGGCCCTGGTGAATGGTCAACCACAACAGCTGTCGTTGCGACAGCTGATGCAGACCTTCCTGGAATACCGGGAACTGACGCTGATCCGGCGCACCAGTCATGCCCTACGCAAGACGGAAGACCGGCTTGAGGTCGTGGAGGGTTTGATCACGGCCCTGGATTCACTCCAACGGGTGATCGCCATGATTCAAGAGGCCAAGGATGCCGCCTCCGCCAGGGCAAGCCTGATGGTGCATCTCGATCTAACCGAACGACAGGCTGATGCCGTTCTGGCAATGCCCTTACGACGGCTCACAGGCCTTGAGCAAGAAAGCCTGCGCAATGAAGCAGAGGATCTGCGCCGAGAACGGCAACGCCTTCAGTTGCTGTTAAAGGAACGAGATCAACTGCTCGATGCGATGGTGCAGGAGCTGAAGCAACTGAAAAAACGCTTCGCCACACCGCGACGCACCCGCCTGATCGAAGGAGGCGACCACTTGCTGGCCGAAAAGGCTGCGAGTCAGCGCCCCAATGCCGAACTACAGCGACGTCAGGCGCTTGGAGCCCTGCCCACGGACGGACGTCTCCTGATCCAGACCGATGGTCAGGTGAAAGTGGTGAGCCCTCAACTGCTCGGTCGGCTGCATCTGAACGAACCAGTGGAACTGGGTGATGAACCCTCTCCGGCCCGTCTGATCCTGCCAATCAAGCCTGAGCCCCGATTGCTGGCCGTGACCAGCAGCGGACGCATGGCCTTGGTGCGCTGGGAATTCGCTGGCCAGCAACCGGGAGGACTGGAACGCTTCCTGCCAACCGCCATGGAAGGCGATCCAGTGGTCAGCCTGCTGCGCCTTCCGGCCTCTGACGACGACAACGCCAACCGTTGCCGCTCCTTAGGACTGCTCAGCAGCGATGGACGCTTTAAACGACTTCCTCTGCAAGAGGTGCAGGATCTCTCAGGACGTGCCACCAGCATCGTGAAACTGAAAGAAGGCGTCTCACTGCTCTCGGCTGTGGTGTGTGAAGACGACGGAACAGTCGCCCTGGTCAGCGACATCGGCCGAGTGCTCTGCCTACCTGTCGAGGAACAAGCGCTGCCATTGATGGGGAAATTGGCTCAGGGTCCAATGACAATGCGAATGCTGCCCGGAGAATCTCTGGTCGGGGCCGTCAGTCAACCAGCCCACAACGACCACAGTGCTGAATCACAAGGAAACAGTGGTGAGATTCTTGTGGGTAGCCGTCAGGGGAAAGTCATACGCCTGCCACTAAGCGATTTACGCCGGTGCAAAAGGGGCGATATGGGCGACATGATCATGCAGCTCGAAAGCAAAGGGAAGGATCCAGACCGCCTCGTTTCCATCTGTGCTGTCGAAGAGCTTGTGGGGGTGGTCAGCAGCAAGAACCGCCATGGCCGACTGCTCAGCGCCGAGCTGAGCAACAACACCGATCAACCCACCCAACTGACTCTCAAGGGCGATGAAAGCCTCGCCGATCTGGTGCCCTTGCTGAGCTAAATCCCTGCCCAGATCCGGATGGAAGCTTGCTGTGCTCAGCCTTTGGACGCCGCCACACCTGAGGGTTCGAGCATCAGTTTGCTGGAACGAACCGAGTCATCCATGGGAATTGGATAGCTGCCATCAAAACAAGCCGTGCAGAAATGTTCAGAGCTGGCGTGAGCGGCTTCAACCATGCCTTCCTTGCTGAGATAAGCGAGGGTGTCAACCTTGAGATGGTCCTCGATCTGCTTCACCGTCAACCGAGCGGCAATTAACTGATCCTGCGTATCGGTATCGATGCCGTAGAAGCAGGGATGGGTGACTGGCGGTGAACTGATCCGCATGTGCACCTCAGTGGCGCCTGCATCACGCAGAGCCTGCACCAATTTGCGGCTGGTCGTACCGCGCACGATGGAGTCATCAATCACCACCACCCGCTTACCAGCCAAGACATCCGGCAACGGATTGAGCTTGACGCGGATTCCAGCCTCTCGCATCGCCTGAGTGGGCTGAATGAAGGTGCGACCCACATAGCGATTTTTGATCAGACCATCAGCGAAGGTGATGCCACTGGCCTGAGAGAAACCAATCGCTGCCGGAATCCCAGAATCCGGTACACCGATCACCAAATCAGCCTCAACGCCCGATTCACGGGCCAGAATCTGACCAATCCGTTGGCGATAGCTATACAGCGACTCACCGAAAAAGCGACTATCTGGACGAGCGAAATAAATCATCTCGAACACACACATCCGCGTTGAAGGCTCCGCCCATTGCTCCCGCTGGGGCTCAGTGTCTCCAAGCCGAAAGGTAATCAACTCGCCAGGTTCGACGTCAGCCTCAAAAGCTGCACCGATGATGTCCAGACCACAGCTTTCACTGCTCACCACCCAGTGACCACTCTCGGCATCTCCCAACCGACCGAAGACCAACGGTCGGACGCCATAACTGTCCCGAAGGGCATACAACGCGTCGACGGTACCGATCACCAAGCTGAAGGCTCCGCGGCACATGGCAGCGGCTTCGATGATGGCCGGCTTCCAATCCAGCCCACGATTCACGGCCTGCTGAATCGCGAAAGCAATTAATTCCGAATCAGTGGTGGAGGTGAATTCGGTCTGACCATCATCGAGCTTGTCCCGGAGCTCAGCGGCATTGACAAGATTGCCGTTGTGAGCAAAGGCAAAAGGCCCCAGACGGGTCATCAACACCACAGGCTGCGCATTGCAAGCCTTGCTGCTGCCCGTTGTGGAATAGCGGTTATGGCCGATGGCGAGGTTGCCGGGCATTCGCGCCAGCACGTCCTGATCGAACACCTGGCTGACCAAGCCCATGTCTTTGTGCAAGCGCACCTTGCCGTGGTTGAAAACGGCGATACCGGCCGATTCCTGACCGCGATGCTGCAGTGAATACAGACCGAAGTAAGTGAGATTGGCAACAGGTTGCCCATCGGCCAACACCGCATAAACCCCGCACGCCTCCTCCATCCGATCGGGTCGCTCTGCGATGGGCTGATGCACAGGGCGCCTCAACTTCAGACTTCCGTCATGATTTTGCACCACGCCCCAGCGGCCGCTCACGAGACCTCAAGGCGACGGGGCAACGCCTGCTCATACGTGGATGCCAACGCATCCACCGACAGAGTCAACACAGACTGCCCCTCACAGGTGATGGAGAGCTGATCATGATCAGCCACGGATCCCAGTCGCTGCAGCGGAACATCGACAGAGGACAGCAAAGCTTGCCAGTCCTCCCATCGCTCCGATTTCACCGACACCACAATGCGGGCTCCACCTTCTGCGAACAAACGTCGCTGCAACGACGCCGGAGAAGCTCCCAACTTGATCTCAACGCCTTGCCCAGAAGCTAACGACGCTTCCGCCAGGGTTACCGCCAGACCTCCATCACTGCAGTCATGAGCGGAAGCGAGCAACCCTTGCGCAATGGCTTCACGCACAAGGGCCTGGACGCTGACCTCCAAGCCGAGATCGATCCGTGGGGGACGACCGGTAAGCAAGCCGTGAATGACACCTTGGTAAGCGCTACCGCCAAACCCGACCCGATCATCCTCAGGATGCTCACCCGAGACCCCAAGCATCACAATCGGATCACCGGGCTGACGCCAAGCCATACCGCACACCCGATTGATGTCGTCCACCAAGCCCACCATGCCCACCACAGGAGTGGGATGAATGGGTGTGAGGGTGCCGTCGTCGCCGCGGGTTTCGTTGTAGAGAGAAACGTTCCCTCCAGTCACCGGAGTGTTGAGCGCACGACACGCTTCTGACAATCCTCGACAAGCCAGGGCGAGCTGCCAATAACCACGATCGGTCTCTGGGGAGGGGAAGTTGAGGTTGTCGGTGACCGCGAGGGGCTCAGCACCGACACAACTGAGATTGCGAGCAGACTCAGCCACCGCTGCGATGGCGCCGCGTTCTGGATCAAGAGCCACCCAGCGGTTGGGACAATCGACCGTTGCAGCCACGCCACGGACCGTGGTCTGCAGGGAGGCCTCACCTTGCTGTGGTCGAAGCCGCACCACAGCGGCATCAGCCCCACCGGATGGAACCACGGTGTTGGCCAAAACCTGCTGGTCGTACTGGCGATAGACCCAACGCTTACTGGCGATCGTGGGATCATCCAGCAGCTTGAGCAGGTCAGTACCCCAGTCATGGCCAACAGGCGCCGGGGGTAGATCGGCATCACACCAGGTCCAGTGCTGCTGGAGATCAGCCGGGGGTTCAGCCAGCAGTTCGTGATGGTTGATCGGGGTGTCCTCCGCCAGAGCCCGAGAGGGCACCTCAGCAGCAACCTCGCCATGCTGCAACACCCGCACAACCGGTTCCTCCAACACACGACCGACCACAGCAGCCTGAAGGCCCCAGCGCCGGAAACGTTCCATCAGCGGCTCCTCCCGACCGGCGCGCACCACAAACAACATGCGCTCCTGAGATTCGGACAGGAGGTACTCATAAGCAGTCATGCCCTCTTCACGGGCAGGAACCTTGTCGAGGTCGAGCTCCACGCCCACATCCCCCTTCGCAGCCATCTCTGAACAGCTGCAGGTCAACCCGGCCGCCCCCATGTCCTGGGCAGCCACCACATCTCCAGTCTGGAACGCCTCCAGACAGGCTTCAATCAAACCTTTCTCGAGAAAAGGATCACCCACCTGAACAGCAGGGCGGTCATCCAAAGAAGCAGCACTTAGTTCAGCACTGGCGAAACTGGCTCCACCCATGCCATCACGACCGGTGGTGCTGCCGACATAGACGACGGGATTACCGACACCGGAGGCGCCGGACTTGACGATGTCGTCGGTCTCCATCAAGCCCAAAGCCATGGCATTCACCAGGGGATTGCCGCTGTAAGAGGCATCGAACGCCACCTCTCCTCCCACGGTGGGCACGCCAACGCAGTTGCCGTAATGGGCGATGCCGGCAACCACACCCTCAACGAGACCGCGGGTGCTGGTTTCCTCCAAGGGCCCGAAGCGAAGGGCATTGAGCAGGGCGATCGGGCGAGCACCCATGGTGAAGATGTCTCGGAGAATGCCACCCACACCAGTGGCTGCGCCTTGGAAGGGCTCCACAGCAGAGGGATGGTTGTGGCTTTCGATCTTGAAGGCAAGGCGATGGCCATCGCCGAGATCCACCACTCCTGCGTTCTCTCCAGGCCCCACCAAGATGCGCGGTCCTTCCGTAGGGAAACCACTGAGCAGAGGCCGGGAATTGCGATAACAGCAGTGCTCCGACCACATCACGCCAAACATCCCCAGCTCCGCACGGTTGGGATCTCGACCAAGACGACGCTGAATCTCCAGGTAATCGTCCTCGGTAAGTCCCTCCTGGCGGAGAGCGGCGGCCACATCAAACGGCATTGCCGATTCAAGGGACTGGACCACAGGGTGGATTTCAGCTTCTACCAGTGTTGCCGACTGTGGTCTCAGACCCAGGGATCAGAATCCGACTCCTCCTGCGGATCGGGAGCGGACGAATGGGGACGACCGCGGCGAGGTCGCCTGGAGCGAGGGGGATCCTCTCTCCAATCAGACTCATCCCAACCATTGAGAGGATCATCAAGATCCTCATTGAGAGGCTCGAGAGGCGAAGCAAATTCAGATGTCTGATCTCGCACGGACTCAGGTGTCGTGGCATAGGAACCCTCCCAATCACCGGAGTCATCCCAATGGTCGGCGTTGTCCTGATCACGCTCCACCCAACCTGCGGTGCCATCCCAAGGGGGCTCTTCCAGCCAGCCTTCCAAGCGCTCACCAGCCCGATCTCCGATCTGCTGAATCTGCTCACGCCAATGCTTTGATCGACGCAGTAGGTCTTGACGGACGCTTGAGCGTGCCAGCGGTAAGTCATCGAGAGCTGAGAGACCGGTGGTGACCAAACCCGGCTGCTGATCGAGAATCCGATCAGTCGTCAGCCGCCAGCGACTGCTACCAGGAAGACGCGGATCGCTTCGAGACACGAGGTAGTGGAGGATCTTGCCGGTGGCAGGCACGAACGTGAGGTCGGCAATCTGGCCCAGACGCTCACCATGCCGATCCACCAGATCAGCATCAATCAGAGTCGGAAGCCGCTCCAAAGTGAGCTGATCACTGACTGAGGGAAGCCCTTTCACAAACACTTCCTGGTCGGAGATGCCACGCCATTGATCCAGACGCCAGACATCACGACTGTTGCGAAGGGCGGAAGGACGGCTCACCCAACCAAGCAACCGATGCACTGGCGGATGCATCCAAGCCATCACACCAGCTCCATGGTCGATGCCCTGATCACAACGCACCCTGTGGTGCAGCAGATCACTCAACAGGACCTGATCCGGAAGCTCCACGGTGACGGACGTTCGAGGGTGTCAATTGCGGATCTGAACGGGCATCACCAGATAGGTGAACCCTGCTTCATTATCGGCGGGTGTGAGGATCGCCGGTGTGGTTGGGGCATTGCACTGAAGCGAGATCCGATCTCCCTCCATGGCTTTGAGGCCATCGAGGACATAGCGCACATTGAAGGCAATCTGCACAGCCTCTCCAGTGAGCGTGGCCGGTAGTGATTCCGATCCACTACCCACATCCTGTGCATCAGCACTGATCTGCACCAGACCCGCAGTGGGATCCGTGCTGATCCTCACCACGTTGTTGTGCTGATCAGCAAGCACGGCCACCCGTTCCAAGGCCGCCATGAATGGACGGCGTTCCAAATCAATCGTGCGGGTGAACCCATCGGGGATGAGCTGCCGATAATTCGGATAGGTGCCTTCCAAGGTGCGGCTCGTGACCATCTGGTCAGCAGCGAGCACAACCACCTGGCCGCGGTCATAAAAGAGCGTGACTGGATCATCACTTTTCCAGCCAGCAATCAGACGCTCCACCTCACGCAAGGAACGAGCTGGCAGGGTGACAGCAAGAGAACCATCGTCAGACGTGATCCCCTCCGCTGATCCAGCGGCGGTTGGATCGTCCTGCAACGCATCGTTCACCGTCAAAACGGCAAGACGGTGGCCATCGGTAGATGCCGCTTCGAGATGACGCCCTTCGAAGCGAAGGTGAACGCCTGTGAGGAGCTGTTTTGCTTCGTCAGCGCTACTCGCAAACAAGGTTCCTCGCAGAGCCTGAACCAGCGAGACTGCATCCACACGCAGAGCGGTGCCGTTTTCAACCAGCGGCAGATCAGGAAATTCATCAGCCGGCATGGCGCGCATTTGGTAACTGCCGCTCAAGCTGGTGAGCTCGACCTGCTCGGAAGCTTCATCTGTGGCCAGGGTGATTGGTGAATCAACAGAAAGCCGTGAAACGATCTCGCCTAGCAAACGGGCAGGCAGTGTCACGGCGCCGCTCGCTTCAACCGATGCCGATAGAGAAGTCTGAATGCCGAGATTGAGATCAAATCCGGTGAGGCTGAGGCGACCCGTGCCTGCATCAGCAGTGAGCAGAACATTGGCCAGTACCGGGTGGGTTGGGCGAGATGCCACAGCACGACTTACCAGTTGGAGGGCTGTATTGAGCTCCGCCTGGGAACAGACCAGTTTCATGGAGTCAACGTCCCGACCAAGTGTCCTGAAGAGCTCCCACGGTTTCACAGGCTGAGGAGATGTGCAACGGCCAGAGCATTTGGATCGGCATCATCCGTCTTTTGGATTTGATGATTTTTAAAACCAAATAAAACAGCCGTAGTCGGTCCTGGGGAAAGCGTGGAAAACCGTTCAGAATCCAGTTGGATCCTGATTGGTTGCTTTCACAGGCCTGGGGAAGTGGCTTCAGCGAATGCGGAGAACCTCTCGTTTTGCACAGCTTCCACAGCCTGGGGAAAGAATCACTTGTCGAGCCGGGGGGAGTTGTCAGCCGTTTTCCACCATTTTTTTGTGGCTTTTCTGGCGTCTTCCGCAGCCGCTTTGTCGGGTGGTTCGCCGAAGAGCAACCTCTCAGAGTGACGTCGACCCATCAAAAAGCCCCTACCTAGAGGGGCCAGATCGAGAGATTGATCCAGAGCTGCACAGCTCAGAAACCCATCACCTTGGCCACGGTCTCGAGATTTGGATCCAGATCTGTATGGAAGGCGGCATCGTTGTTGTTGATGGCACAGTCCGGATCCTTGAGTCCATTGCCGGTCAGTACACACACCACCGTGGCCCCTTCAGGCACTTCGGCAGACCGCTTCAGCAAACCTGCGACGGAGGCAGCGCTGGCTGGTTCGCAGAAGATCCCTTCTTGGCCACCCAGCAGCTTGTAGGCCTCGATGATTTCGGCGTCGGTGACGTCGAGGAAGGCGCCGTTGCTGCCTTCGCGGGCGGCAAGAGCCTTGTCTCGGTTCACCGGGTTACCGATTCGGATCGCGGTGGCGATGGTGTTGGGATCCTCCACGGTGGTGTTGTGGACGAGAGGAGCTGATCCGCTGGCCTGGAAACCCATCATTCGGGGCAGTGTGCGGCTGTGGCCTGCCTGGTAATACTCCTGGAAGCCCATCCAATACGCCGTGATGTTGCCGGCATTCCCCATCGGAATGCAAAGCCAATCGGGGGCATTGCCAAGGGCATCGATCACCTCAAAAGCAGCGGTTTTTTGACCCTGCAGGCGGTAGGGATTCACCGAGTTCACCAGGGTGACCGGATAGCTTTCGGCTGCTTCCCTCACGATGTCGAGAGCACGGTCGAAGTTGCCACGGATGGCCAGTACCTCAGCTCCGTAGACGAGGGCCTGGGCCAGTTTCCCTTGGGCGACATAGCCATCTGGGATCAAGACAAACGCCCGCATCCCGGCACGCCGGGCATAGGCGGCTGCGGCTGCGGACGTGTTGCCCGTGCTGGCGCAGATCACTGCTTCACAGCCGACTTCCTTGGCTTTGCTGATTGCCATGGTCATGCCCCGGTCTTTGAAGGAGCCGGTGGGGTTGAGACCGTCGTATTTGACGTAGACCTTGACGCCTCGACCGATCCTTTCGGCCACCGAAGGGACGGGAATGAGGGGAGTGGCACCTTCATGCAGGGTCACCACAGGCGTGGCATCTGAAACCGGCAACCAGCCTCGATAGGCTTCAATCAGGCCGGGCCAGTCCTGCATGACGGGTCCGGTGATCAGACGCCTGCGGAGGTTCTGCAGCAGAGACACCGGCGAATGGCAAGGGACCAGAGGAATCTATGTCTCAGGGTTGGGCGTCCTTGAGGCCGTCGAGTGGGGATTCTGAGAAAAATTGCACCAGACCTGAAATTGATTGAGCCTTTTCAATCACAGCCATCAACGCCGGGATGTTGACCTCCATCACTTCAGCTGGATAGGCCTCTAGAAACTTGATGGCTGTTAGGCCGCCGTCGCCGATTTGTAGTCCGTTGATCACGCCGGCCCTGATTGCAGGCACGCTCACTTCCGGTGCAGGAACCATCAGCGGATAGATGATTCGAGCCACCCGGCGGATGATCACATCACCGATTCGGGTCGACATCAGCCGACTGGTGAGTACAAGCGGCAGATTCAGTTCCTGGTTGAGCAATTTGGCGACGTCTTCAGGGTTCTGATTGCTCAGGCGGAGGATATCCACCATCAGTCCCCTGGGCTTACCAGTCTCAGCCAGGTAGGCAAGATCGGCCACGGAGATCGAACGACGAAAGGCTCCGCTCACCAGAGCGACATCTTTGGCTGCTTGGCTTGGTGGGCTGGCGATGGCTCCAAGGCCCGTCAGGGTCACTCCCACTCCAGTGCACAGAGCCAGCAGCCGGCGGCGACGCGTCTTGGACGAATGATTCACAGCTGACTGGCGGATGGCCTTTTCTTTGTCTGTGAAATTTAGGCAGGGATTCCAGCGGCCACCTTCACTAGGCGGACAACTCCGCGTTCGGCCAGTCCCTTCGCCACTTGTGCTCCCATCCGGCGGGCATCCGGTTCGCGGATCAATCGGGGCAGACGTTTGAGGACAAGATCGGGGCTGAAGCCTGGTAATTGCTGCAACACGACCAGGAGTTGGCGGATTGGTTCGAGGTCAAGCAACTGTTCCTGTTCGATGCCCCAACTGCTCGTGTTGCTGATTAGCGCTGGTTGCAGAGCCCGGGGGAGTTGGCGTCCGAGACGTTGAACGGTCAGCCAGCCAAGAGCATCGAGTCGCTCCACCACCGCTTCGACTAACTGCGTTCGCAACAGTCCGCCGTTGGCAGAGAAAAGAAAATCGAGCACTTGATCGAGAAGGGTGTCTAAATCGAGTTGGGCCTGACTGGCTGCACTGGCCACCAGGTTTTCCAGCCGAGTCCAGCGGAATGCTTCACCGTCGAAGAGCATTTCCTTCAGGCTTTGACGCAGCTGGGGATCCGGGTCCTCCATGAGGCGCTGGGCGAAATACGGATAGGCGGCCCCAAGAATTTTGAACTCTGGATCCACACTCAGGGCAATGCCTTCCAGCGTGACTAATGAGCGGATGATCAGGGCGTAATAGGGCGGCACCCGGAACGGGAATTTGTACATCACCCCCGACATGTCGTCGGTGACGCTCTTGAAGTCCATGCGGTTGACCCCCATTTCCAGGGCTTGGCTGAACACCGATTCGAAGGCCGGAACGATGGGTTCGAGATTCACATCTTCAGCGAGGAAGCCGAGGGTGACGAAATCTTTGGAGAGCTGAGCGAAATTGCGGTTCACCAGGTGCACAACAGCCTGGATTAAGCCGGTGCGCGATTCTCGGCTCACCTCACTCATCATTCCGAAATCGAGATAGCAGAGGCGGCCGTCTTCGAGAGCTAGCAGGTTGCCTGGGTGTGGATCGGCATGGAAAAAACCATGTTCCAGTAATTGCTGCAAGCTGCAGCTCACGCCCACTTCGACCATGTCATCTGGATCGATGCCGAGGGCGCGCACGGCACTGAGATTGGTCAGTTTCACGCCGTCAATCCACTCCATCGTCAGCACCCGGCGACTGGTGGAGTCCTGATAGATGGCAGGAACGGCGATGCGCGGATTTTGGTGGTGCAGTTCGCGGAATCGTTCGGCGTTCGCTGCCTCGTTCAAGTAGTCCATCTCTTCGAACACCCGTCGACCCAGTTCGTCGATCAGAGCCACCAGATCACTGCGGATTAGGCCGATATTGCTGTTCAGCCAGGCGGCAATATTCCTAACGATGTAGAGATCCAGAGTGATTTGCTCGCGTAGACCCGGTCGTTGCACCTTCACAGCGACGGCCTGGCCGCTCATCAGCACACCGCGGTGCACCTGGCCGAGAGAGGCCGCGGAAATTGGCTCACGCTCGAGATCCTTGAAAATTTCTTCGATTGGAGCGCCAAGGTCCTCTTCGATGCACGCCATCGCCAGATCACTGTCGAATCCAGGCAGTTGATCTTGTAGTTGGGCTAGTTCCTCCAGCAGAACGGGGGGAATGATGTCTGGACGCGTGGACAAGGCCTGTCCAGCCTTAATAAAGGCAGGCCCCAGTTCGACCAAAAGTTCGGCGCATTCTTTTGCACGGTTACGGGCTCGTTCAGGACTCTTCAATAGACCCAGAACCCAATCAGTCGCTAATCCCAGCAGCAGTAGGCCGATGGGTACCAGGGTTTGCCACAGCCTTCGCAGCAGCCGTTGGGGGTGACCGGCATAAATGCGTGTGATCGCAGCTGGGTCGTAGCTGAGCAGACCAGCGGCTTCGATGAAATCACCTAGTTCCTGTTCGATCACAGCCGGCATTGGCAGTGACCCCCTTCTAAACGAGCTGAGCAGCCGCTACGGTCAATCCGATCACCAGGAGCTGCCGTGCTAGCCGGTCTGCGACTGCACAACATTGCTCTGATTGAGAGCCTGGAGCTTGATTTCGAGCCGGGTTTCACGGTGCTGACCGGTGAAACGGGTGCTGGTAAATCGCTGTTGCTTGACGCCCTTGATGCGGTGCTCGGCGGACTTCAGGGAACAGCGGCCACTCGTTTGGTGCGTGGTGGTGAGCCACGAGCCGGAATCGAAGCCCGTTTCACTCCCAGTGATGGCGTCATCGATTGGTTACAGCAGCAGCAACTGGCTTGGGACGCTGATGACGACGATGGGTCTGATGCTCTGGTGGTGAGCCGTGAGTGGCGCCGACAGGATGAGCGTCTGTCCTGTCGCTTTCGGATCAACGGTGTGGCGGTCAATCGCCAGCAGGTGCTTGGGCTGCGGCCACTGCTCATCGATCTCACTGTTCAGGGGCAGACCCAGCAGTTAGCTCGGCCGGGTCAGCAACGTCGCTGGCTGGATCGGCTTGGGGCAGCACCATTGGTAACTGCTCTAGCCGAGGTGCGCGTGACGTGGCTTCAATGGCGAGAAGCCTCTGCGCTGTTGGACCAGGCGCGTCAACAGGCGGATCAGTGGCAGGAGCAGCTGGAGGAACGTCAGGCGTTGCTGGCGGAGCTGGAGGCCGCGGCCCTCAACGATTGCGATGAGCTCAAACAACTCAGTGCTGAACAGGATCGCCTCGTGCATGGTGTGCGTCTGCAGGAGGGCCTGGCGCAATTGATCGGACGCCTTCAGGACGGTGCCGACCAGGCTCCGTCCGCCATGGATCATTTGTTGGCCTGTTGCCATGAGCTCCAGCAGATGCAACTGCTGGATCCTTCTTTGCAGTCCCTCAGTGGGCAATGCCTTGATTTGGAGTCTGGATTACGGGATCTGATTCGAGAGCTCGAGAGCTATGGAGCTGTTCTCGATAGTGATCCCGCCCGGCTGAGTGAATTGCAGGATCGGCTTGCCCTGCTCAAGCGGTTGGAGCGTCGTCATGGCTTGGATCTGGCGGGTCTGTGTCGGTTGACCGATGCACTGCGGGATCAGCTGACAGAAGGTGGTGCAGATGCGGCTCTTGATCAGTTGCTTGCCGATGAGACCAAGGCACGTCTCGAAAGGGATGCGGCTAATCATCGTTTGACGCAGTTGCGGGAGCAGGCTGCCAGTGATCTGGAGCAGAGCCTGCTCAATCACCTCCGGCCGATGGGGTTGGCGAATGTTCGCTTTCAAGTGGCAATCACAGCCTGTGATCCCAGTGAAATAGGGGCTGATGCCGTCAATTTCCTCTTTTCCGCCAATCCCGGTCAGCCTCTCGCTCCACTGGCTGAAGTGGCTTCAGGCGGTGAGATGTCTCGGTTTCTGCTGGCGCTCAAAACCTGTCTTGCCGGTGTGGATGGTTCCAGTTCTTTGCTCTTCGATGAGATCGACTCTGGTGTGAGTGGTCGGGTCAGTGGGGCGATGGCTGATTTGCTGCGCACGATGGCTAGCCGTCGACAGGTCTTCTGTGTGACCCATCAACCGCTGGTTGCTGCTGCTGCCGATCACCATTTCCGTGTCAGTAAAACCGTCGTTGACGGTCAGACCCGTTCGCGAGTGTCCCAGCTGCGGGACACTCAGGCCAGGCAGCAGGAACTGGCGGAGCTTGCCGGCGGTGATCTTGGTGAAGCGCGTGCTTATGCCGCAAGTCTTTTGGATCAGCGGGCGGCCTGACCAATCGGTCCCTCAGTCTCTCTACACTGCTGGGCTGCTGACGAGCGCTGCATGCGGCCTGTTGCTTCCAACTCGACGGATGCTGAGTTCAGGCCGCCGGTGAATCTTGCTGGAAGTTCATCGGAAGGTGTGATCCGGGTGCGTGGAGCCCGTCAGCACAATCTCAAGAATGTCGACGTCACCATCCCTCGCAACAAGATGGTGGTGTTCACCGGTGTGAGCGGGAGCGGTAAGAGCTCGTTGGCTTTCGACACGATCTTCGCTGAGGGTCAGCGACGGTACGTGGAGAGTCTTTCCGCCTACGCCCGCCAGTTCCTCGGACAGGTGGATAAGCCGGATGTGGATGCGATTGAGGGGCTTTCCCCTGCGATCTCCATCGATCAGAAATCCACTAGCCATAACCCCCGTTCGACGGTGGGAACGGTCACTGAGATTCAGGACTATCTGCGCTTGCTTTTCGGTCGTGCCGGAGAGCCTCATTGCCCGAAGTGTGGACGTTCAATCCGGCCTCAGACCATCGATGAGATGGTCGATCAGATCCTCACCTTGCCGGAGGCCACCCGGTATCAGCTGCTGGCACCGGTGGTGCGCGGTAAGAAGGGCACCCACAGCAAGTTGATTAGTGGTTTGGCTGCTGAGGGCTTTGCTCGTGTTCGCATCAACGGAGAGGTGCGTGAGCTTGCCGACAACATTGAGCTGGATAAGAACCAGAGCCACAACATCGAAGTGGTCGTTGATCGTTTGGTGGCTCGGGAGGGAATCCAGGAACGCCTCACCGATTCCCTGCGCACAGCGTTGAAGCGCGGCGACGGCTTGGCCTTAGTGGAGGTGGTGCCGAAGAAAGGCGAAGAGCTTCCCGAAGGTCTGGAACGCGAGCGTCTTTATTCCGAGAACTTTGCGTGTCCGGTTCACGGCGCCGTGATGGAAGAGCTGTCACCACGGCTCTTTTCTTTCAACAGCCCTTACGGAGCCTGCGAGGCTTGTCATGGCATCGGTCATTTACGCAAGTTCACCGCGGAGAGGGTGGTGCCCGATCCATCCTTGCCCGTCTATGCCGCTGTTGCTCCCTGGGCTGAGAAAGATAATTCCTACTACTTCTCCCTGCTGTACTCCGTTGGCGAAGCCTTCGGCTTTGAGATCAAAACCCCCTGGCAAGAGCTCACGGATGAGCAGCGAGATGTGTTGCTGCATGGCAGTCGTGAACCGATTCTGATCCAGGCCGATAGCCGCTTTCGCAAGAGCTCTGGCTACACGCGCCCGTTCGAGGGCATTCTCCCCATCTTGGAGCGACAACTCCGCGATGCCAGCGGGGAGGCCCAGCGCCAAAAGTTGGAGAAGTATCTCGAGTTGGTGCCGTGCGCCAGTTGCGCCGGTCAGCGCCTGCGGCCAGAAGCCTTGGCAGTAAAGGTTGGCCCGTTCAGGATTCCTGAGCTCACGGCTGTGAGTGTGGGTCAGACCCTGGAGCGAATTGAACAGCTGATGGGTGTGGGGGCTTCCGAGGGATGTGAGCCACTGCTGAATCCTCGCCAGATGCAAATCGGTGATCTGGTGCTTCGCGAGATCCGCATGCGTCTGCGCTTTCTGCTGGATGTGGGCCTCGACTACCTGAGTTTGGATCGGCCGGCGATGACGCTTTCAGGTGGTGAAGCGCAGCGCATCCGGCTCGCGACTCAGATCGGTGCAGGACTCACCGGTGTGCTGTACGTGCTTGATGAACCCAGCATCGGCTTGCACCAGCGTGATAACGATCGACTGCTGGCCACGCTGCATCGTTTGCGCGACCTGGGAAACACTCTGGTTGTCGTGGAGCACGATGAGGACACGATCCGGGCCGCTGATCACCTCGTTGATATCGGCCCAGGAGCGGGTGTACACGGTGGTCATATCGTTGCTGAGGGCAACCTGAAGGAACTGCTTGAAGCTGAGCAGTCACTCACCGGTGCCTATCTCAGCGGTCGGCGATCCATTCCGACGCCGGCAGAGCGGCGCCATGGGAGTACTCGCAGCCTCAAGTTGCTCAATTGCACACGCAACAATCTTTGCGATGTCAGTGTTGAGTTTCCGCTTGGCAGGCTCGTTTCGGTGACCGGTGTGAGCGGGAGCGGTAAGAGCACTCTGGTGAACGAGCTGTTGCATCCCGCGCTGGAGAACGGTTTGGGTCACAAGGTGCCTTTTCCAGCCGGTTTGGGTGAATTGCGTGGTCTCAAATCGATCGACAAGGTGATCGTGATTGATCAGTCACCGATCGGTCGCACCCCTCGCTCTAATCCAGCCACTTACACGGGTGCTTTTGATCCGATTCGTCAGGTGTTCGCTGCCACGGTGGAGGCCAAGGCCCGCGGCTATCAGGTGGGACAGTTCAGCTTCAACGTCAAGGGTGGTCGCTGCGAGGCCTGTCGTGGTCAGGGCGTGAACGTGATTGAGATGAATTTTCTGCCGGATGTTTATGTGCAATGCGACGTCTGTAAGGGGGCTCGCTTCAACCGTGAAACCTTGCAGGTCACCTACAAGGGCCACACCATCGCTGACGTTCTAGAGATGACGGTGGAGCAGGCCGCTGAAGTGTTCTCGGCGATCCCCCAGGCAGCGGACCGTCTGCGCACCCTGGTGGATGTGGGGCTCGGTTACGTCAAACTCGGGCAGCCGGCGCCCACGTTGTCGGGCGGTGAGGCCCAGCGCGTGAAGCTGGCGACGGAGTTGTCCCGGCGGGCCACTGGCAAGACCCTCTACCTGATCGATGAGCCCACCACAGGTTTGAGCTTCTATGACGTGCACAAGCTCATGGATGTGATGCAGCGGCTTGTGGATAAGGGCAATTCGATTATCTGCATCGAGCACAATCTGGATGTGATTCGTTGTTCCGACTGGTTGATCGATCTTGGTCCTGAAGGGGGCGACAAGGGTGGCCAAGTGTTGGTCTGTGGCACGCCGGAGGAGGTGGCCCAGCATCCGACCAGTCATACGGGTCGTTATCTGGCCAAGGTGCTTGAACAACATCCAGCGGAGATCCTTCCGGAGGCTGCGTGATCACAGTTTGGAAGCATGGTCTGCTCACTTCCACTCTGGTGGCGTTGAGCGGCGTTCTGATTGCTCTGATGCCTCTGCCGAGTCGTGCTATCGAACGCTTGCGCATGATCTTGCCCCTGTTGGAGACCGAGGTGAGCTTTGAGCTCGGCCAGGCGGAGACGGCTCAGCAGTTGTTACTGGCGAATCCAGATTTAGCGGAGCTTGATCGCGTTGGTGAGGGGGCGGTCACTCGGGTTCTGGAGCAGATGCTGACGGCTCCGCTGCCGGACCAGAGTGTTGGTTTCTTGAGCGAATCGGCCGGTCAGCCTTTGTTTGAGCAGGCCCTACTGGCGGCTTCAGAACTGATGGATGTCGAGGGTCTGTCGGGTCCCTTGACCGGTGCAGATCTGAGATCAGCTCTGAAGGCGGCCTACCGAGATGACCAGCCCAATCTCCTCGGTTTGCTGCGCCATCTACCGGGAACGACGGCATCGATTGATCTGCAGGCCTTGGTGTTCTATGCCAACCGTTTGGCACGTCATCAGCGTTCGGCTCAGCTGCTGATCGCTGCTGGCCGAGTGGAGCAGTCGGTTGATGTCGCTCTAGCGGCCGAGCTGTTGCAACGGCGAGGCTGGAGGCGCATGCAGACATCAATCGCGGCGGCCCATCGATCGCGGCCGCTTGAGCTCGTGATCCTCCAGCCCAGTGCTGACGCCAATGGTCAGTTAGTGGTGATCTCCCATGGCCTTTGGGATGAACCGGCCAGTTTTGCGGGTTGGGCCCAGTGGTTGGCTTCCCGTGGTTACACGGTGGTGTTGCCAGTTCATCAAGGCAGTGATCTGGCTCAGCAGCAGGCAATGTTGATGGGAGATCAGCCGCCACCGCAAGCCGATGAGTTGCGTCTTAGGCCGCTCGATGTCACCGCCTTGATTGATGCCGTGGCGGCCGGTGATCTCTTGCCTGGTGTTGGGCTCGATACCGATGCGGTGGCGATGGTGGGGCATTCCTGGGGAGCCACCACCACGTTGCAAGTGGCTGGTCTGCGCACGACCGATGAACAGCTGATGTCCCGTTGTCAGGATCCTCGAGATCCTGAACGCAACCTCAGTTGGCTGCTCCAGTGCAGTTGGCTCAAAGTGGCTTCGGATGGTTCTTTGGGGGACCCGCGTATCAAGGTGGCGGTTGCGGTTAGCCCGCCTTTGCGTCTTCTGTTTGATCCCGGTAGCGGCCATGAACTCACGGCCAAGGTGCTTTTGGTGAGTGGTAGTGGTGATTGGTTGGTGCCTTCCGGGCCGGAAGCGGTCACCCCATTGCGCAACGGTCGACCTCTGGCGAATGGCCACCGATTGGTTTTGGCATCGGGTGGTGGCCATTTCAATCTGCGTGCTCCCAGCGCAGCCACAACAGCGCCGGTGTTGGCACCATTGATTGAGGCATGGATCAACCAGCAGCTGCAACCTGCCTCGTCCTTTCGGTTTGATGGTGGAGGTTGGGGCAGTGATCGCATTCCCTTGGTGGATGTCACCTCCCAGCTATGAGTTGCGTCGGTTGTTAAACCAGTTGCATGGATCAGGCAACCGCTGAAAGTTTGCATTTGCTTAGCATTCAGACTGAGCCCCGTTTGCAGAGCAATCCCAGAAATGCCTGTGCTGGCATGGATTTGCGAGATTTCTTTGTTGGAGTTCGCTTGATTTCTCAGCTTTTTTTCACATTTTTGATGGTGGATGCCCCTAACCCTTGATCAGGCCTTTTGGTCTGTCGCGTTGTGCATTAGGGGTGAGTGTGGGATTCAAGTTGTTGCAACTGCACCTGCACGGTCTCTTCCGTTCCCGTGATCTTGAGCTTGGCCGTGATGCCGATACCGGTGGCCAGACCCTCTACGTTCTTGAACTTGCCCGTGGCCTGGCTGCTCGTCCGGAGGTCGAACGGGTCGAAGTGGTGACACGTTTGGTCCAGGACCGGCGGGTCTCCCAGGACTATGCACAGCCGCACGAGGAGATTGCTCCTGGAGCGTCCATCCTGCGCTTTCCTTTCGGACCGCGTCGTTATCTGCGCAAGGAGCAGCTCTGGCCCCATCTCGATGATCTGGCCGATCAGCTTGTGGCCCGTCTTCAGCAGCCTGAGCACAGACCCGACTGGATTCATGCGCATTACGCCGATGCTGGTTACGTCGGGGCATTAGTGAGTCGTCGCCTCGGAATCCCACTGGTGTTCACCGGTCATTCCCTTGGTCGCGAGAAGTTGCGACGCTTGCTCGCGGCAGGAGGCGATCACGATCAGATTGAGCAGTCGTATTCGATTAGTCGTCGTATCGATGCCGAGGAGCTTGCCTTGGCGCATGCGGATCTGGTGGTGACCAGTACCCGTCAAGAGGTCCAGGAGCAGTACGCCCGTTATGGCCGTTTTCAGGTTGAGCGCGCTGAAGTGGTTCCGCCTGGCGTGGATGCCCGTCGTTTTCATCCTCAACCCACCGGCGCAGAAGCTGAGGCATTGGATGCTCTCTTAGGGCCGTTCTTACGGGATCCGGAGTTGCCGCCCCTTTTGGCGATCTCCCGGGCTGTGCGACGTAAAAACATCCCTGCATTGGTCGAGGCTTTCGGACGTTCCGCCGTCCTCCGCGAACGCCAAATCTGGTGCTCGTGCTGGGTTGCCGGGAGGACCCCCGCCAGCTCGAGAAGCAGCAACGGGATGTGTTCCAGCAGGTTTTCGATCTGGTTGATCGTTATGACCTTTACGGCCAGGTGGCTTATCCGAAGCAACATCGCCGTGAGCAGATACCCGCCGTCTATCGCTGGGCGGCGCAGCGTCAGGGTCTGTTTGTGAATCCTGCTCTCACCGAGCCCTTTGGGCTCACCCTGCTTGAGGCTGCAGCCTGCGGTCTGCCGATGGTGGCCACCGATGACGGAGGTCCCCGCGACATCCTTGCCCGCTGCGAGAACGGATTGCTGGTGGATGTCACTGACCTCGAGGCCGTGCAGGACGGTCTTGAACAGGCTGGAGCCGATCAGGCCCGTTGGCATCGCTGGCGTGACAACGGTATTGAAGCCGTCAGCCGTCATTTCAGTTGGGATGCCCATATCTGCTCCTATCTCGCCCTGATGCAAGGCAAGCTGGAGGCACGTCAGCCGGCCGTGGCTCGCTCTGGTGATTCTTCAGCAGTGCCCAGTCGTCTGGCCGATCGCCTTTTCCTTCTCGATCTCGATCACAGCCTCGAGTTGCCGGCTGGGGATGGCTTGGTGGCTCTGCGCCAGCATCTGGAGAAGGACGCTCGGTCAGGACGCCCAAGTGCCCTTGGCATTCTCACGGGTCGGTCATTGGCTGTCGCCAGACATCGGTTCACTGAGTTACATCTGCCCGACCCAGGCGTGTGGATCACCCGAGCTGGCACAGAGATCGTTTACGGCCAGGAGAACAGCTCCGATCCAGAGTGGTCGCGCATGATCGCGGTGGATTGGAACCGCGAGCGGGTGGAAACGACCCTTCAGGATCTTGGAGCCCATTTGAAGCTGCAGGAACCTGAGCATCAGGGGGACTTCAAAGTGAGTTACCTGCTCCGTCAGTCTGGGGAAGGGATCCTTCCTCTGGTGCGCCAGCGATTGCGTCAGCGTCAACAGGCGGCGCGTCCGTCACTGCGCTGCCATTGGTTTCTGGATGTGGTGCCGATGCGGGCTTCGCGCAGCGAGGCGATCCGTTTCCTTTCCCTCCGTTGGGGTCTTCCCCTCGAGCGCATCTTGGTGGTGGCCAGTGAGCAGGGTGATGGTGAATTGGTACGGGGGCTTCCCGCCACTGTGGTGTTGGCGGAGCACGACCCCAGCCTGGACAGCTTCCGCCATCAACAAAGAGTGTTCTTCGCCAGCCGTCAGTCGATGTCAGGAGTGCTGGAGGGCCTCCAGCACTACCGATTCCTCAGCCGTCGTTGAGCTGCTGTCAACCGGGCATGACCTTGATCCTGCCGGCTGCCCGGTCAGCCTTGGTCTGCGCCTCAGCGACGTCTTGACCGCGGGCTAACACCACCCCCATGCGCCGGCCGGGGCGAGCATCAGGTTTGCCGAACAACAGCACCTGGCTATCGGCTTCTTCCAGGGCCTCTCCCACTCCGGAATAACGGACGCTAGGCAGCTGGGCATCCGCCAAGATCACACGGCTGGCTGAGGGGCTTTGGCATTGGATTGAAGGTATCGGGAGCCCTAGCACTGCCCTGAGGTGCAATTCGAACTCGCTCAGGTTCTGGCTGATCAGCGTGACTAGACCCGTGTCATGAGGCCGGGGTGAGAGTTCAGAGAACACCACGTCATCGCCGCACAGAAAGAATTCAACGCCGAACAGTCCCACGCCGCCGAGATTGTCGGTGACAGTGCGAGCCATGGTTTGAGCCTGGTTCAGTTGGGCGGCACTTAGAGCTGCGGGTTGCCAGCTGCACTGATAGTCACCGCCGCTTTGTTCATGGCCGATCGGTGGGCAGAACAGGGTGGGGCCATTGGCTTGGCGGATGGTGAGCAAGGTGATCTCTAACTCGAAGTTCAAGAATTCCTCGACGATCACCCGCTCGCTGCTGCCCCTGGCACCCGATACGGCGGTCTGCCAGGCCTGTTCCAGTTCGTCGACGTTGTGAACCACGCTTTGGCCTTTGCCGGACGAGCTCATCACCGGCTTCACCACCACGGGCCAGCCCAGGGGAATGGCGGCTGATCTCAGTTCTTCAAGGTTGGTGGCATAAGCGAAGCGGGCCGTGCGCAGTCCCAGTGCATCGGACGCCAGATCTCTGATGCGGTCGCGGTTCATGGTCACCGCCGTGGCTCTAGCCGTGGGGATCACCTGGATCCCCTCATCTTCAAGAGACTGCAAGGCGTCGACCGCCAGGGCTTCGATCTCGGGAATTACCACATCAGGTTTGTGGCGGCGCACCACGTCCTGCAAGGCCGCGGCATCCGTCATGGCGAACACCTCGGCTTGATCGGCGACTTGCATGGCAGGCGCCTGGGCATAGCGGTCGCAGGCGATCACCCGGCAGCCAAGGCGTTGGGCTGCGATCACCACTTCTTTGCCCAGTTCGCCGCTGCCTAGAAGCATCACGGTTTTGGGAAATAAGGTCATGGACGGCCAGGCATCAGCATGGTGCGATCTTCGCTCTTCGCCGGCCATGGCCTTCATCCTTGCCTTCACCACTGCCGGGGATGCGGCCGATGGTCTTTTGTTCGGCTGGGAGATCGCCAGCCTGCAGAAGTGGGCCCTGATTTATCTCGGAGTCTCGTCGTTGGCGTTTGTGGTGGTGTGGATCGTCGGTTACGTCCGTGAGCAGTGACGGTTTGCGGCTCAGTGGGGAAGATCAGGCATCAGGGTGAGCTGACGCTCTGGAGATTCCTCATTGACGAAGCCCCAAGCATCAAACACGTCTGGGGTGGGATGGGTGATGCGCTGCAGTCCTTTGCTGCGTTCCAGCTGGAAGCCTTCCTTGGCCATCCTTCGCATCAGGCTGGCGGCTTCCTCAAAGCGGGCGGCCATGGCTTCGAGGCTGGCGCAGTCGCTGGTGAGACCGGCTTCCTTCCAGGTGAAATAGGCCATTATTTGAGTTGACTCCTATGACACGAACTGTCGTTGTGGTTTGAGGCATTCATCGTTACTTAAGCACCATTTCAGTCGTCTGTGACTCCATTCTGTTTGGCTGATGTTCCGCAAGCCACTCATCAACCGTACGCTAAACATCAGTTCAGATCACGAGATCGTGGTTTGTGGAGCTGAGCTGTATGGCGCAGGTGGATCTCCATGGGGTCGTTTGTTTGGTCGATCTAGACTGAAGATCGAGCGAATGGTTCTGTCACAGCTTGGCAAGGCGGTTTTGGGTTCAGGTTGCGCTCACGGCTGCTGTCGTCAGCGTCATGCTTGAAACGGCGCGCAAGCCCAGCCATCAGGACGTGATGGCGCATTGCTCTCACTACAATTTGACTCATTACCAAGGCATCCAAGGTTTTGAGAACGGAACGTTCTCAGGATGTTTGACCGAAAGCAAAAAAGATCTTGTTTGGTTTGTCTGGCGAGGCCAAAAGAAGCTGCATTGGCGTTATCAACAAGGGACCTATCGATTCAAACCCTCACGATCAAAACCTGAGTCGTTGAAGCCGGGCTTGATCTGACTCAAGCAGAGTCACAAGCTCCGTCACAACCCTACAATTTTCTTCTGATCGGATTGGTCTAGATGAGTCACTGCGCCTGCAGATGTTGATTTTGAGCCATGCGATCTTGATAGCCATGATAGGGGCGAGCCTCTGATTTGAGAAGATCTTGGGCTCTTGTTTCATGTGGCAGACATGGTGAAGACGACAGGTTGCTGAGATTGAATCCAATGATTCTTGTTGATTATGCTGTCTTCAAGTTAGACACAGAGTTGAGGATAATCTTAGCTACTTGTTTTGATGAATTTCCGATATTGTAGCCAAATAATTCTCTTACTTTTTTGAGCATGTTGTCTCTGTTGCTGGGAAACTCAACGCCATTCATAAAGGCCTGCATGAGATCATCTGCACCCTCGAACTGGACGCTTATATCTTTGTAGATTTCATAAGTCTGGTTGTTGCGAAAGGAGTCTTTGTCGATGTTTAATAGAAGTGGCTTCTCCAGTAAAGCTGCTTCGATCACAATTGAGCTGATGTCAGCGATGACGACGTCAGAAGCCAGAAGAGCAATGGCATCACTGACTCCAAGGCTTAACGAAGCCGAACCCCTATCTCTTTCATGGCAGAGAGACCTGTAGATCCATTCCGATGTTTGAGTGCTAACATGATTCGTCCATAAATTCGGATGTGCACCTTGAATAATATGGACTTTGTCTCCCAGTGTTGAGAGTGCCTGTATCAGGCTGGTGCCAAATCGTCTTAAGATTCCACGTGATGTCCAGTGAGAAGCAATAAAAATAACTGCTTGATCGCTAGCAATATTCAGCGCTTGTTTGACTTCATGTTTGATTTGATCTCTCTTTTCTTGTGAGCCAGATATGTAGTCAGAGAACATATCGTTTTTTGGGCATCCTGTGGCAACAAATAGTGCTTCTTTTCTGGCAAGCTCGCCGATTGAGTCGGTGATGTATTCCCCTTCTGTTGGTGATACTCCGCAATAGATATTCGAGGCTTTGTAGCAGGATAGTAAATAATCTGAGGCCATATTGTTGCCAAAGGCAGAGCCGTGTGGAACATGGATATACAAGCCCTTGTTTAATCCATGTCTTTCGTCTGGGATGTGGGTGGTGACAAGCGCGTATTCGTACTCATTGGGTTTGGGTAATGTGTCTTGAGGTGGTGTGCTGAATTTTTCCTTGAAAAGTTCAAATAAATCTTTTGAGTTGTCGTTTCTAAACTCATAGCGATCACAAGGTGCGCAAACGCTCATCCAGTTTTTTGCGTTTGGTTCTTGGACCAAGATCTCCTTAATGATGGGAAAATATGAATCCCAACTCTGAGAGCTAAATGCATAAAAGATGATTTTTTCTTTCATCTGTCGTGGGTTTCTGCCGTTGGGATGCTCAGGGGATTGAGTCCGTTGATCGATGCTATCGCATTCATTTTTCCTTCAACATTCATGGTTGCGAACAGCATGAATGTTGCTCACTTTTCAATGAACCACCAATCGCCAGTTGCTGGGTTTTAGCAGCCATTCCACTCTTTTTGGGTCTGATTGCCTCGCGATTGAGACTGCGACTTCGATTCGTTTCCGTTGGGGGCTGCCCTAGCTGTGTGGTCGCAACAACACTCCTGCTATCACGAGTAAAGCGGTGATCAGCCAGAAGGCTCTCACCACCTGTTGTTCGCTGGCACCACCTAGCTCGAAGTGATGGTGCAGGGGCGCCATCCGGAACACCCGTTTGCCCACTCCATCAGATCCCTTGGTGGCTTTGAACACCCAGACCTGAATAATCACAGAAAGCGATTCGGCTAGAAACACCCCGCCCATCACCAGCAGCGGCCAGAGGCTGTTGCTCAGCAGGGCTACAGCGGTGAGGGCTGCTCCCATCGCCAGTGATCCTGTGTCTCCCATGAACACTCGGGCTGGATTGCGGTTGTGCACGAGGAATCCGATCCAGGTGCCGGCCATGGCCATACAGAAACCCGCCAGAGATGGGTCACCGCCATTGCCGCGCAGCATCAGTTGTAGCGCCAAGCCGCTGAACACCAAGGCTCCGCAACCGGCGGCGAGGCCGTCGAGCCCATCGGTGAGATTGGTGGCGTTGCTTTCGGCCAGAAACACGAATAGAGCCAGGGGCCAGATCAACCATCCCAGTGCCAGGTTGAGCCCGAAGGGAAAGGCAATCGTGCCCGTGATCCAGCCCTGCCAGCCCGCTACAGCCAGAAACAAGCCAGCCGCACTTGCCTGAAGCAACAGTTTTCCCCGGGGCGTCAGGCCAGTGTTGGTCTGACGGGTGAGGCTGCGCCAATCATCGATCCCGCCGATCAGCATGAAGGCCAGGGTGACGGTGGCGACTGCAAGCAGTCGTTTGTCGTCGCCGTTCATCACGCTCACGAGAGCACCGATGATCACACCCACTGGCACCACCAGTAGCCCTCCCATGGTCGGTGTGCCGGCCTTGCTCAGATGCGCCTGGGGGCCGTCTTCGCGGATCACTTGCCCCATTTTGAGGGCCCGAAGCCAGGGGATTCCTAGCCAAGCCACCACGCTTGCCACCAGTGTTGTGATCAGCAACGGCAGGCTGAGCAGGCTGCCGGGTATGAGGCGATCGCTGGCGAAAGCGAGGCCAAACACGGCTATGGCAAGGACCATCGCTGGCAAACGACCGTCCATCACCTGGGACGCTTCCGTTGTTTGATCCACAGCTGCGTGTCTGGGCGCCGTGAGATTAAGAGAGCCCCAGACGTGCTTGATCTGATCAGGGTCAGTCGACTGTCAGTCAGAACGCCAGGAGACCTGTTGTCTCAGTCTTCCCAGTTCTCTTCCTGCTCATCATCTTTGTTGTAGTCCTCTTTTTCGCCCATCAGTGCAGACAGTTCCTCTTCCTCGACGGTGCTCACGTCGCTGGAGGAGGATTCCTCGTCTTCGACCAGACGGCCACTGGTTTCCAGCCAGCTGAGGAGATCAGGCTCTTCGCGCAGGGGCAGCACCGGTGCAGGCTCCTTGCGCCCGTAACGGGTCAGGGCTGGATTGATGTTATCGAGTGCGCTGCTCATCGCCGAGGACAAAGTCCAATTAGTCCAATTAACCACCATAGTGGACGGCAACAGCAAGATTCAGCTTGAGCGGCAAACCTCGTGCCCTGTTGCTGCTCTGGGCACTTGCTTTGCTCATCAGTGCCGGTCTACGCCGTTGGGGAGCTCTCCATCCCGGCTCTCCGATTGTTGACGGCCCGACTGTGGTGTGGCTGGTGTTTGGTCCCTCTGTGCTTGTTGTGATCTGGCTGTTGGTGGGCCTGACCGGCGGGGAGAGAGAATCAGACGATTGTGATCAGGAGTCGCATTGATGGGCCGTGCGAAGAAGGTCGTGCTCGCCTATTCCGGGGGAGTTGATACCAGCGTTTGCATTCCTTACCTGAAGGAGGAGTGGGGCGTGGAGGAGGTGATCACCTTCGCTGCCGATCTGGGTCAGGGTGATGAGCTCGAACCAATCCGCCTCAAGGCACTTGAGGCTGGCGCCAGCCAGTCGCTGGTGGGTGATCTGATTCAACCGTTCATTGAGGAGTTCGCCTTCCCGGCGATCCGGGCCAATGCTCTGTATGAGGGTCGCTATCCCTTGTCCACTGCCCTGGCCCGTCCTCTAATCGCCCGCCGTTTGGTTGAGGTGGCCCGGGAGGTGGGTGCTGATGCCGTCGCCCATGGTTGCACCGGCAAGGGCAACGATCAGGTGCGTTTTGATGTGGCGATCGCCGCTTTGGCGCCGGATCTCAAGGTGCTCACCCCTGCGCGCGAATGGGGTATGAGCCGTGAGGAGACCATCGCCTATGGCGAGCGCTGCGGCATCCCGGCGCCGGTGAGCAAGAAGTCGCCCTATTCGATCGACCTCAACTTGTTGGGTCGCAGCATTGAAGCCGGCCCCCTTGAAGATCCGATGGTGGCACCCCCTGAAGAGGTGTTCGCCATGACCCGATCGATTGGGGAGACGCCTGATGACCCCGACGAGATTGAGATCAGCTTCGAGGCCGGAAACCCCGTGGCGATCAACGGCCAGCGTCTGGATCCGATTGCCCTGATCCGCGAAGCCAACCGTTTGGCTGGAACCCATGGCATCGGTCGCCTCGACATGATCGAGAACCGGGTGGTCGGCATCAAGAGTCGTGAGATCTACGAAACCCCTGGCCTGCTTCTCCTCATTCAGGCCCACCAAGAGCTGGAAAGCCTGACTCTCGCCGCCGATGTGCTGCGCAGCAAGCGCCAGCTGGAGATGCAGTGGGCTGACCTGGTGTACCAGGGTCTTTGGTTCGGGCCGCTCAAGGATGCCCTTGATGGCTTCATGGATCGCACCCAGGTGCATGTCAACGGTGTCGTGCGGCTGCGGCTACACAAGGGCACTGCCACCGTCACCGGTCGTTCCTCTGCAGGCAGCAGCCTCTACGTTCCGGAAATGGCCTCCTATGGCAGCGAGGATCAATTCGATCACCGTGCTGCAGAAGGCTTCATCTACGTCTGGGGGTTGCCAACCCGTCTTTGGGCAGCGACCCATCGCCGTTGAGGTTGGCAAGCACTCAGAGCAGTCACGCTCAGCCTGATCGTCAGGCGGCGTTCTCTTCTGAGTCTTGATTGTTGAAGCTAATTCGCCTCACTCTGGGCCAGCTCCATCGCAGTGCTGCTTTCTGTAAGGGTGCCTGGGGTGCGTGCAAGTCCTGGGCTTGAGCGAGCAGGCGATAGCGCTCCAGCAGCGGTTCAAGTCGCTGCTGGAACTTGCGTTCGAAGAGATCAGGGAGTTCCTCGAGCAGGGCTTCGTAATCGGCAACGTTGGCTTCTAGTTCCTGCACCCGTGCGCGTAGATGCGTCAGTTCAGCGTCGCTTGCTTCGCTGTGTCCAGTGCTTTGCTGCATTGAGCTGGATGTTGGCTCTGATCGTTCCAATGGATCCGTCGAGGCTTGCCACAAGGGTGTTGGAGCCTGATGGTGACCAGAAAAAAAGTCCATGGCCAGACGGTATCGCTGGGCCATGGACTGAACAATCCCTGCACTGAGCAGGAGTTGGAATCAGGCTGGGGTGCTGGCAGGCTCTTGCTCTTCCTGTTGCGCAGGTGCTTCCGTGCCGGGCATGACGCGAGGAGCGGGCAGCGGGCCGTCTTGCTTGACGGTGAGATAGCGGATCACGTCTTCGCTTAAGCGCATTGCTTTCTCAAGCACGGCAACCTGCTGGCCATCGCCGTTGTGGCTCAGCTGCACGTAGATGCCTTCCTTGTTCTTGTTGATCGCATAAGCCAGTCGGCGCTTGCCACGCATCTGGTTGTCGAGCACCTCGGCACCGGCCTCAACGATGATGTCGCGGTACTTGAGCAGATGAGACTCAACTTCCTCTTCCGGAATATCCGGACGGAGGATGTACATGGTCTCGTAGTAAGGCTGCTGGGTCATGGAAGGTCACTCCGACAGGGACTCAAGGCTCACCAAAGTGAGCGACGGATCAATCACCTTATCGTCTGGGGGGTTGACAGCTCAGTAGAGCTGCATCCGCACGGCCTGGCTGATCCCGGGAAGATCGGGCTCTCGACCGCGCAGGCACTCGATCAGGGCGAAGATCACGATCCCCAGCACACCTAGGAACACTGTGCTGCCCAGGGTGCGGATCACGAGGCCATCCCCGAGGCTGCCTAGCTGCATCGACAGCGGAGTGTAGACGTAGGTGATCAGGATCACCACGATGTCTATCAACAGTGCCTGAAGTGTGTTGAAACGCAGGAAGTAAGGCACGTTGGGATTGCGCACGACCCCCAGGAACAGCACGAAGAACAACAGCAAACCACCAAGAGCTAGCGGTCCAAAGCGGATGCTTTGCTCGAGGATCACCAACGGGACTGCCGGAAGCAGGAACAGTCCCAAAATTGGGTACTGAGTTACGAGAGACTGTCCGAAGGGCAGAGCATCGCTGAGGGGTAGCAGGTACACCAACAGTCCGAGCAACCGCTGCCAGACGGGAATCGACATAGAGGCCTTTGTGCTGGGCTGACGCTAGGTGGTCAGTTGTTGGAGGGCTGCATCACGCATGGCTGCCACTGGCACATCGTCGCGACCAGACCAGAGACGCAGGGCCGCTGCGCCCTGTTGGACGAGCATTTCCAGACCGTCGAGGGTGCGATAGCCCCGCTCATCTGCAAGTTGCAGCAAGCGGGTCGGTCTTGGGGTGTAGATGATGTCGTACACCCAGGATTCTTGCTTCAGTCGGCCAATCAGATTGGGGCTGAGGGGGCTGGCGAGGGCTGCGTTCGGGTCACTGGGCGAAGCCATCCCCACCGGCGTTGTATTCACGACAAGATCCGCCTGCTCCAGGCTCGTGGCCAAAGCAGTTTCATCGCTCAAGCACACGGTCTTCAGCTGGGGTGCCCAGTCAAGGCACTCCCGTTGGAATGCGATCAGGGCTTCGTTCCGACGTCCTGCGATTTCTACGCAGGAGCATCCCAGCTCGATCAGTCCCGCTACGACCGCTCTGGCACTCCCTCCACAGCCCAGCACTAGGGCCCGTCGCTCGTTCCAGCTCGACTCTGCATCGCGCAGGGGTCGACAGAAGCCTTCGACGTCGGTGTTGGTGCCGAACCAACCGCCATCGGCATGGGGGACCAGCACGTTCACTGCGCCTAGACGCTGCGCCAGTGGGCTGAGCGTTTTGCAGAGGGCGGCCACAGTTTGTTTATGGGGAATGGTCACGTTCAGGCCGCGGCAGCCGATCGCTTCCAGTCCCTTCAAGACGCTGCTGAGCTGGTCGGCCGGCGTCGGCATGGCCAGAAAGACCCAGTCGAGTTCCATGGCCGATAACGCCGCGTTTTGCAACGCCGGAGACAGTGAGTGATGCACCGGATCGCCGAGAAGGCCCACCAGTGCTGTGCTGGCCCCGATCGTTCCTGGGCTGGTCATGGGCGGCTGCCTGCTCTGATGACCAGCCTGCCGCCCCGGCTGTTCGGGAACCACACCTCGTCTTGAGACCACTGCTCTGGAGAAGATGCAGAGGTTCAAGACGACATTTCGACGAGGAGGTGGGATCCCATGGGCAAGGTTGTTGGCATTGACCTAGGCACAACGAACAGCTGTGTTTCCGTCATGGAGGGCGGCAAGCCCACCGTGATCGCTAACGCGGAAGGATTCCGCACCACCCCCTCGGTGGTGGCTTACACCAAAAACCAGGATCAACTGGTCGGGCAGATCGCCAAGCGTCAGGCGGTGATGAACCCGGATAACACCTTTTATTCGGTGAAGCGCTTCATTGGTCGCCGTGTCGACGAGGTCAATGAGGAATCGAAGGAGGTGAGTTATGGCGTCGAGAAGGCTGGCTCCAATGTGAAGGTGAAGTGCCCGGTTCTGGAGAAGCAGTTCGCTCCTGAAGAGGTCTCCGCCCAAGTGCTACGCAAGCTGGCCGATGACGCCGGCAAGTACCTCGGTGAGACTGTCACCCAAGCGGTGATCACTGTTCCCGCCTATTTCAACGACTCTCAGCGTCAGGCCACGAAGGATGCCGGCAAGATCGCCGGCCTTGAGGTGCTGCGCATCATTAACGAGCCCACGGCTGCCGCGCTGGCCTACGGACTCGACAAGAAGAGCAACGAGCGCATCCTCGTGTTTGACCTGGGTGGTGGCACCTTCGACGTGTCCGTGCTCGAAGTTGGCGACGGCGTGTTTGAGGTGCTTTCCACGTCTGGTGATACGCACCTCGGTGGCGATGACTTCGACAAGGTGATCGTTGATCATCTGGCTGGAACCTTCCAGTCGAATGAAGGAATTGACCTGCGTCAGGACAAGCAGGCTCTGCAACGTCTGACTGAGGCCGCTGAGAAGGCCAAGATCGAGCTCTCCAACGCCACCCAGAGTGAGATCAACCTGCCGTTCATCACGGCCACCCCTGAGGGTCCTAAGCACTTAGATCTCACCCTGACCCGCGCCAAGTTTGAGGAACTCGCTTCCAAGTTGATCGATCGCTGCCGTGTGCCGGTGGAGCAAGCCCTCAAGGACGCCAAGCTTTCCTCTGGTGAACTCGACGAGATCGTGATGGTGGGTGGTTCCACCCGTATTCCTGCCGTGCTCGAGTTGGTGAAAAGGGTCACCGGTAAGGACCCCAACCAGACGGTGAATCCCGATGAGGTGGTGGCCGTTGGTGCCGCGATCCAGGGTGGCGTCCTGGCTGGTGAGGTGAAAGACATTCTTCTCCTTGATGTCACCCCCCTCTCCCTGGGTGTCGAGACCCTGGGTGGCGTGATGACCAAGATGATCACCCGCAACACCACTGTTCCCACCAAGAAGTCGGAGACCTATTCCACCGCTGTGGACGGTCAGACCAACGTGGAGATTCACGTGCTTCAAGGCGAGCGTGAGATGGCTTCCGATAACAAGTCGCTCGGAACCTTCCGCCTTGATGGCATCCCCCCGGCTCCCCGTGGCGTGCCTCAGATCGAAGTGACTTTCGATATTGATGCCAACGGCATCCTTAGCGTGACGGCCAAGGACAAGGGCAGTGGCAAGGAGCAGTCCATCTCGATCACGGGCGCATCCACGCTGAGTGAGAACGAGGTGGACAAGATGGTGAAGGATGCCGAAGCCAACGCCAGCGCTGATAAGGAGAAGCGCGAGCGTATCGATGTCAAGAATCAAGCTGAGACCCTTGTTTATCAGGCAGAGAAGCAGCTTGGTGAGCTTGGCGACAAGGTTGATGCCGATGCCAAGACAAAGGTGGAGGAGAAGCGTGTCAAGTTGAAAGAAGCCGTCGACAAGGATGATTTCGATGCGATGAAGTCCTTGCTGGAGGAGCTTCAGCAGGAGCTTTATGCCCTGGGTGCTTCGGTGTATCAGCAAGCTGGTGCTGATGGTGCAGCTTCGGGAGCTGATGCTGATGCCGGTGCCACAGGCGCCTCCGCTGCTGATGGTGGTGACGATGTGATCGACGCTGAATTCACTGAATCCAAGTGAACTCGTTCCCAATGATTGTCTGAACAGCGTTCCTGTATGGGCTCTCTTTGAGCAGCATCCCCTTTTCCCCGTCTGTACTCAGGCGGGGATTTTTTGTGGGAGAGATTCACTGTGGATTGGGGCAAAAAATCGAGTGGGCTTTCAGCCCTGGGGTCCTACAAAAGCCAGTCATCTTTCAACTTCTTGATCAACACAGCACAACACACAGCAAAAAGGGGGCCTTAAGCCCCCTCCTCAGTCTCAGCGATGGGCTGATTGGATCATTCGCTGATCGAGTTGGCAGCAGCCTTGGCTTTGCTCACCACTTCTGGAGGCAGGGAGACATAGCCCAGCTCCGGTGCTTTGGACTGGGACTCATCCGACAGCATGTAGTCGAAGGTCTTCTTCAGAATCGGAGTCTTCTCTCCGTTGCCGGTGGCGTAGGCCAGCACCCAGGTGAAGGTCACGATTGGGTAACCGCCTTCGGGGTTGGGGTTGCCACCGATCAGGTCTGGACCGAGGTCGATGGAGCCGAGCGCTTCGCTCGCTGTTGCGTTGGTGGGCTTCACTTGCATCCCAGAAGCATTTTCAACAGCGGCGGCCTGTAGATCACCTTTCACGTAGGCCAGCTCGACATAACCGATGCCGCCCCCGATCTGGCTCAGCTGTGCTGCCACGCCTTCATTGCCTTTGGCTCCGACGCCCGTGGGCCACTGCACCGATTTGTCGGCACCAACATCCTTCTTCCAGTCAGGGCTGATGGCGGCGAGGTGCTTGGTGAAGTTGTAAGTGGTACCGGACCCATCGGAGCGATGCACCACCTTGATGCTTTTGTCTTCGCAGCCGAGCTCGTTGAAGTTTTTGATCGTTCCCAGGAAGATCCCGGCGAGTTGCTGCTGGTTCAGCTTCAGGTCGCAACCGGGATTGTTGTAAGCGACGGCGATGGCGCCTGCGGTCATTGGGATCTGAACCACACCACGTTCCACTTTGGCGATGGCCTCAGCTTTCATGGGTTTGTCGGAAGCCCCAAAGTCCACCGTGCCAGCAGTGAACTGACGCACACCTGCGCCGGAGCCCACGGACTGGTAGTTGACGTTGATGCCCTGAGGAGCAAGATCCTGGAACCAGCGCTGGTAAATCGCGGCGGGGAATGAAGCGCCGGCTGCTGAGAGGCGACCTTCCACCTTTTCGCCATCACCACCGGAGGAGCAGGAGACGAGGCTGACAGCAGCACCGATGCCGAGAAGGCTGGCGGCTGTGCGTGTCAGAAGAGAGCGAGTCATGTGTGGCGGATGCTTGTCGCGTTTTCAATGTTTAGCTGGTGCTCCTGCTTGTTCTGTAAAGGCAGGCTTAAGGCTTGGTAAGCATCACGCTTTGGATGTCTCGCCGTCGATCTCCTTGCTGACCCATTCGGCCGTGGCCGGAGCCAGTAGAACTCCGTTTCGGTAATGACCACTGGCCAGGATCAGACCGGGTTCGAGCTTTTCCAGTAGTGGAGCTGGACGACCACTCGGGCGGGCCCGCAGCCCGTGCCAGTGCCCTATCACCTCAGCCTGCTCCAGCCAGGTTGGGGCGTGTCCATTCAGGGCGCGCATGGTCAGAGTGGCGGCCTCGAGTGGTTCTTCACCGGGTTCGAGCGTGGCTCCAAGCAGGAGCTGATCGGACCCATGGCGTATCAGGTTTACGCCATGGCTCATCAGCACTGCTGGCCAGTGGGGGTTCAGTGCATCTGGATTGCGCAGCTTGAGTTGCAGCACTTGTCCCAGCACTGGCTCCATGGCTCGTGCATGGCCCAAGGGGGCCAGAAGTGTCTGGCTGGCCAGGCCACTGCAAACCACCACGGTGTCTGCGTAGCTACGGCTGCCATCGCTCAATTCCAATTGCCATTGGTTGCCATCCCGATGGAGGGTCTCCACCGCAGCTGTCTGCATGGGCACGCTGAGCCTGTGCAATTGACGGCGCAGGCTTCGTTGCAGGATCAGTGGATCTAAACGGCCATCGTGGTTCGACTGCAACCCACCATGCGATGACTTGGGCCAATCAGGGTGCTCATCGGCCAGCGTGTCTGCGGTGATGAAGCTCAGCCCGAGATGGGAACGTTCTTCCACCAGCTTTCGCTGCAGTGCAGCCTCCTCATCTGTGGTGGCTAACTGCACCAGAGGAGTTTGAAGCAGTAGTGGTTCGTCTGGGCAGCTGAGTTCCTCCACCCAGAGAGGCCAGAGCTCCATGCTGCGGCGGCGCAGGCGCCAGGCGCGACCGCTGGAGCGGCGGAAGACATGGCCCATCAAGATCCCGAGGGACGCTGATGTTCCTGTCAATGGCGAACTGGAATGCCGGCTTGGGTCTTTGGCCAGTGCTGGGTCGATCAGTTCAACCTGGTGGCCTGATCGCGACAGCCACCAAGCTGTGCCAGCACCAATGGCGCCAGCACCGATGACGGCAATGGAGTGACTCAGAGTGCTTGGATCAGTTCAGGGCCTGTTCTGGAATCACCCGGGCATAGTTGGCGAAGCCGGTGGCGACAGAGGTGTAGGACTTCTGCAGCTTCGCGCCGTCTTGCAGGCGGGCTGATTCGTCAAGATCAGCGAGGGCTTCTTTCAGGGTGGTGGCCAGCTTGTTCGCTTCGGAGCGATCGTCCTTGAGAAGGCGCTGATTGATGTAGGACATTTCCCGGCCCACTTCCTGCATCGGACCGTGGATCAGGTTGCGGGTGAAGGTCCAGTCGCGTGCGTTCACGAGCTTGGCCAGATCGGGCAAACGCTCCTGTGCATTCTTAAACCCTTCGGCATTGCGGCGAATCACCTCCATGTCGTCGGGGCTGATGGTGCGATTGATGCTTTTGGCGGCGTTCGCGGGGGCTGCGAGTCCCAGGCAAAGGCAGGCGCAGAGGCAGAACGAGGCGAGGCGACGCAGGGCGCTCAGCATCACGAAGCAGGGGCATAGAGATGGGCGGCATTTTACCGGGTTTACCCGCTTGCAGCGTGATTGGGAGACTGGTTGTTCATGCGTTCTGGTTTTGAGTTCCCCTTCCGTGATCCTGCAGATGATCTGTCCGGACCGGCCTGGTTTAGTGAGTGAACTCGCGGGCTGGGTTGCGGCCAATGGCGGCAATATCTGCCATGCCGATCACCACACGGATGCAGGAGCGGGCTTGTTTCTCAGTCGTTTGGAATGGGAACAGCAAGGGTTTGGTTTGCCTCGAGAGGCGATTGAACCGGCGGTTAGCGCTCTGGCAGAGCGGCTTGGAGGGGAAGCCCAGTTGCATTTTTCAGACGCCTTGGCTCGCGTCGCGATTTTTGCCAGCAAGCAGAGCCATTGTTTGCTCGATCTGCTTTGGCGCTCTCGGAGCGGCGAGTTACCGATGCAGGTTGCTTTGGTGGTGGCCAATCACCCTGATCTTGAACCGCTCTGTCAGGAATTCGGAGTGGCGTTTGCTTGCGTGCCCGTGACTGCGGCCACCAAGCCCGAATCGGAGGCGCGCATGCTCGAGTTGCTGGAGAGCAACGGCATTGAGCTCGCCGTGCTGGCTAAATACATGCAGGTGCTGAGTGCGAATTTCCTCAGTCGTTTTCCCACGGTGATCAATATCCACCATTCCTTCCTTCCCGCTTTTAAGGGTGCGCAGCCGTATCACCGAGCCTGGCAGCGGGGTGTGAAGCTGATTGGTGCCACGGCCCACTACGTGACAGAGAACCTCGACGATGGCCCGATCATTGAGCAGACGACGGTGCATGTGAGCCATCGCGATGAGGTGGAGGATTTGATTCGCAAAGGCCGTGATACCGAGCGCCTCGCCCTGGCAAGGGCTGTGCATTTGCATCTGCATCGTCAGGTCATGGTTTATCGCGGCCGCACGGCCGTTTTTGCATGAGCACCGTTTTTGCATGAGCACTGTTTTCGCATGAGCACTGTCGTTGTGCAGTTCTGCGCGTTGTTTGAGCGTCTGCGCCAGCGCCTTGCGCTGGGCTGTCCCGACGCAGCCTCTCCAGCGGGCTGGTTGCTGGTTCAGCTGGGTTTGCTGCTGTTGCCATCCAGTGCACTGCTGGCGAGCTTCTTGCTCTTCCCTGCCCTTTTGCTTGGCAGCCTGCGCCGTGAATGCCCCTATTGGCGCGATCCTTGGAATTGGCCGCTGATTGCTGCTGGTCTGTTGATGCTGCTGGGTTGCTTCAACGCCTACAGCGGGGGCCTTGCCTTGTCTGGTCTGGGCAACTGGATCCCTTTTTTCTGGGCGTTCTGGGGATTCCAGCCCTATCTCGCCGATGCCAAGGCCCGTCGTCGGATGGCCCTCTGGCTGGTTGCCGGCACTGTGCCTGTGGTGGTGACCGGTCTCGGACAGCTTTGGTTGGGCTGGCAGGGACCTTGGCAAGTACTTGGGGGCTTGATCATTTGGTTTGTTGCCCCAGGTGGAGAACCGGAGGGACGGCTCTCGGGCTTGTTTGATTACGCCAACATCGCTGCTGCCTGGCTGGCCCTGGTGTGGCCGCTGGCGTTGGCGGCTTTGGTTCAGCCTGGTTTGAAACGAGGCCGCCGCCTGCTCGTGCTGGCGGTTGTGGTGGCCCTCGTGGCGGCGCTGGTGCTCACGGATTCGCGCAATGGCTGGGGTGCTTTGGTGTTGGCGGTGCCCTTGGTGCTGGGGCCGCTGAGCTGGCCTTGGCTTCTGCCGTTGTTGGCGCTTGCTCTGCTGCCCGTTTTGCTGTCGGTGCTGCCAGGGGTGCCGACTCTGCTTCAGGACCCAGCGCGGTCCCTGGTGCCTGAGTCGGTTTGGTCGCGGCTTAGTGATAGTCGTTATGCCTCGGAGCGGGCACTCGCCTCCACTCGGCTCAGCCAGTGGTCTGTGGCATTGCAGCTGATCAGCGAGCGTCCCTGGCTGGGATGGGGCGCCGCAGCCTTTTCGGTGCTTTACCCGTTGCGCACGGGTAAATGGCATGGCCACTCTCACAATTTGCCGTTAGAGCTTGCCGTCAGTCATGGTTTACCCGTGGCGATCGCGGTCGTCGGGCTGGTTTTGGCCCTATTGGTTGTCAGTCAGCGCTGCGCCTCGATGTCCCTCTTCGATCGGGCCTGGTGGGCCGCGATTTTGATCGTTGTGGTGCTCCACGGCACCGATATGCCGTTCTTTGATAGCCGTCTGAACATTGCCGGTTGGATGCTCCTGGCGGGGTTGCGCAGTCGTATCGGCGAACCTCGCTCCAATGATTCGGTGACGGTGTTGTGATCAGTTGCTGCCCAGGCTGAGGGCTTCCTGTTGATGCTCCAACAACCGTTCTCTGCTGAGCGGTCCTTCCAGGTGTTCCCAGGGCAGCACCTGGTTCGAATCCCAGCATTCATGCACCACGGACTCCCAACTGGGCGGGAGCGGCAGGGTCACGCCGGCGCTTTGGGCTTGGGGCAGTTCGCCGGCTCTGGCTGCTCGGTAGGCCTTCTTCCAGCCTCCGAGGCTTTCTTGGGAGCCACGCACCGCTGCAATCACCGGTGCTAGGCGCCTGTCACTGCGCGAGAGCAGAGCTTGGATCACGCTCCAGCCATAACTTTCTGGGCGTAGGTCGATGCCTTTGGGTTTGAGGCGTTTGGCCAGCAGCTTGAGACGTTTCTCCGCCTCTGGCCTCACTCCTTGCCATTGGAAGGGTGTGTGGGCTTTGGGGACGAAGGTGCTCACGCCCAGGGTGAAACGGAGGCCTGGTGTGCCCTTCTTCAGATGGAGCAGAAGGGCTGCTGTGCTCTCCACGTCGTCGTTGTCTTCGCAGGGCAGGCCAACCATTCCATACAGCTTCAGAGCCTTTAGTCCCCCTTGTTTGGCGTGTCGGGCCGCAGCTTCGATTTCGTCCCCGCTCAGTTTTTTGTTGACGACCCGTCGGATGCGCTCACTGCCACTTTCGATTGCAATCGTGAGTGATTTGCTGCCTCGCCGGGTCAGCACGCTTGCCAGTTCGGGTGTGACCGTGGCGGCTCGCACGGAACTGACGCTCAGTCTCAGATCATCGAAGCGGTCCTGCCCTAGCCATTGCAGTAGGTCTGTGAACTGCGGGTGTTGGGTCACCGAGGCTCCCAGTAAGCCCAATCGCTTGGTGGCTGTCAGCCCCTTTTCGACGGCCGGGATTAATCCGTCCTCGAGGGATGGGGTCCGAAACGGCAGGGTGAGGTAACTGGCCAGGCAGAAGCGGCAGAGCTCAGGGCAGCTTCGGACCACTTCCACCATGTGAATATCCGGCCAGGCGGCTTCGGGGGTGATCACCGTGGAGTGGCTGAGGCTGTTGCCACGCCAGGTCTGCTTGGCGATCGTGCGGGGTAGCGTCGCCTCCACCGGTTCTACCGCTAATAGCGTGCCTTCACGGTCGTAACGGGGGGCATGCAACTCGGGAACGTAGATCCCCGGCACCGTGCTCAGATGCCGTAGGCGCTCTGGCCTGGGTTGGTCCTTCACGGCCTGGAGGGCATCGATGAAGGCCGGTAGAAGATTCTCACCATCTCCCAGCAGCACCACATCGAAGAACGGGGCTAACGGCTCGGGGTTAGCGGTGAGGACGGGACCGCCTCCAAACACGATCGGGTGTTCATCACTGCGTTGGTGGCTCCAGATCGGAATGCGTTGCTGCTCGAGCAGATCAAGCAGGACCGGGCCATCGAGTTCCCAACTCAGGGAGAGACCGAACAGGTCGCACTGGCGGTGGGGCCGATCCCCCTGATCGGTGAATAGGCGGCGCACATCCAAGTCCGGACGCATCGCCAGAGTCGCCCAGACAATTTGGTAGCCGAGGCTGGTGATTCCCACGGTGTAGGTGCTGGGAAACGCCAGCACTGTGCGCAGGGCACCGGGCTCCGGCACCGCTGGGTTGAACAGCAGGGTTTCCTGTTTCAGTGACTGTCTTCCGGTGGGGTGGGTTTGGGGTGTTGAGGCGGAGGAGGCGCTGTAAAGGCGCGTCGACGGATGGATCCTTCCCAGGCGTGATGGATGCCACCGCGCCGCTCCCTGCGGGCTTCTAAGTGATCCTCCTCCAGCAGCTCCATGCCGAGCTGGCGTTCGTAGATCGAGCGGCCGTCGAAGAGACGGGCCACCAGGAAGCTGGCCAGACAGGCCACCAAGATTGGCTTCAGAATCAGAAGATCCTTGGTGAGGGCGAAGGCCAGGAACATGGCCGTGATTGGTGTACGGGAACAGCTGGCCACGAAGGCACCCATCCCTGCGAACACATAGGTGCTGGGCACGTGGCCGGTGAGGGCCTCCACCCAGATGCCACAAGCCAGACCGATGGCGCCTCCCAGGGTGAGCATCGGGTAGAACAGCCCGCCTGGAGCTCCTGAGGCTGCCGCTAGGCCTGTGCTGAAAAACAGCACGATGAAGGTGCCCAGAGCCATGGGGATGTCGACTTTGCCGTCGGCAATCAGATGCTGCAGACCTTCGAGGTTGTGAAATGCATCCGGCAGAAAGGCGTACACGCTGCCCAGCACGCCACCACTGATCACCATGCGCAGCACCAAGCGATCACCAAACCAGGCGTTTCCCTTGCGCTGCATGGTCAGCACGTAGCGGCAGTAGAGCTCTGCCAGCACACCCACCACCACACCCAGTCCGATCAGATAGCCCAGATCGATTGGCAGAAAGCTCACGAGTGGCGTGTACTCCCTTTCCAGTAGGAAGCCTTGGGTGGCATCCAGTCCGCCCGTGGAGGGGCTGATGCCCACTAGCCCAAAGACATCTGCCCAGGCATCGGCCCAGAAGGTGGTGACAATCACCAGAAGCAACACCACCGGTCTGGCGGAGTGCAGCAATTCCTCTACGGCGTAGACGAAGCCTCCGATGGGGGCACTGAACACTGCTGCGATACCGGCTCCGCCTCCGGCGGCCACGATCAAGCGGCGAAAGGCCACGGGTGCTTTCAACCAGCGCGCCATCTGCCATGCCACGGAGCCACCCATCTGCACGGCCGGACCTTCCGGTCCGAGTGGGAAGCCGCTGCCGATGGCCACGATCCCAGCCACAAGTTTCACCAGTCCCACCTGCAGGCCCATTGGCACCGCACGGTGCTTGAGGAAACCCATGATGTGGGTGATGCCTGAGCCCCCTGCAGCAGGGGCCAGCCGTGACACCAGCAAGCCAGACACCAGACCGCCTAGTGCGCCAAGGCTGGGTAACACAACCCAGGCGGGAAACTCGGCTAGAAGTTCAAGCCGCCAGCCGCCCAGCAGTTTGAGCCCCGCCTTGAAGAGCACACCTGTGAGGGCCGCGCCGAGCCCTGTGAGCATGAGCGCCAGCACCACGACCCACCAGCGGCGTTCCAGCAGCCTGCGGATGCTGCGGCTGGAGCCAAGTTGATGGCGGCGGTGTTTCAGTTCACTCAGAACGACCATTGATGACGACTGGCTGGCTTCAGGCTTTCGCCAGAACGTCAGCCTGGTCGGTTGCGCTGATGATGCGGCCCTCGTCATCAAATCCATCGATTTGATCGAAGTTCAGATAGCGATAGAGCTCAGCTGATAGCGGGTCGATTTTTTCGGCGGCAATGCGCTGATATTCCTCGGCTGTGGGGATGCGCCCGAGCAGGGCACAAACTGCGGCGAGTTCTGCGCTGCCGAGATACACCTGAGCACCCTTGCCGAGACGATTATTGAAGTTGCGGGTGCTGGTTGAAAACACGGTGGTGTTGTCGTCGACCCTGGCCTGGTTTCCCATGCACAGTGAGCAGCCGGGCATCTCCATACGCGAGCCAGCTGCTTCGAACGTGGCGTAGTAACCCTCGGTCTTGAGCATGTCCTCGTCCATTCGGGTGGGTGGGCACACCCAGAGACGCGCCTTGTTGGCGCCGGCGCCTTCGAGCACCTTGGCCGCGGCGCGGTAGTGGCCGATGTTGGTCATGCAGGAGCCGATGAACACTTCCTGCACTGCATCCCCGGACACTTCGCTCAGCAGCTTCACGTTGTCGGGGTCGTTAGGACAGGCCAGGACGGGTTCGGTGAGGTCGTTGAGGTTGATCTCGATGATTTCGGCATACTCGGCATCGGTATCGGCGCTTAGCAGCTGTGGGTTGGCGAGCCATTCCTCCATCGCCTTAATGCGTCGAGCCAGGGTTCGGGCATCGCTGTAGCCCCGGGCGACCATGTTTTTGAGCAGTGCCACGTTGCTGCGCAGGTATTCGCTCACCGTTGCTTCTGAGAGCTTGATTGTGCAGCCGGCGCAGGAGCGTTCAGCGGTGGCGTCGGTGAGCTCGAAGGCTTGCTCCAGCTTGAGGTCTGGCAGGCCTTCGATCTCCATGATCCGGCCGTTGAATACGTTTTTCTTGTTTGATTTCTCCACGGTGAGCAGACCTTTCTGAATGGCCACCCAGGGGATGGCATTCACCACATCGCGCAAGGTCACCCCCGGTTGCAGCGAGCCGCTGAAACGCACCAGCACCGATTCAGGCATGTCGAGTGGCATGGCGCCGATGGCGGCGGCGAAGGCCACAACGCCAGACCCGCCTGGGAAGGAGATTCCGAGAGGGAATCGGGTGTGACTGTCACCTCCTGTTCCCACCGTGTCGGGCAGGAGCATGCGGTTCAGCCAGCTGTGGATGATGCCGTCACCTGGACGCAGAGCCACACCGCCTCGCTGGGCGAAGAAGTCAGGCAGGTCTTTCTGGGTCTGTAGATCAACAGGCTTGGGGTAAGCAGCTGTGTGGCAGAAGCTCTGCATCACCAAGTCGGCTGAGAAGCCGAGGCAGGCGAGTTCCTTCATCTCATCCCGTGTCATCGGTCCAGTGGTGTCCTGGGAGCCGACGGTTGTCATCAGCGGTTCGCAGCTGGTGCCGGGGCGCACGCCCGGAAGCCCACAGGCTTTGCCGACCATCTTTTGAGCGAGGGTAAAGCCCTTACCGGTGTCTGCAGGTGCGGAGGGTCGGATAAACAGTGTGGAGGGAGCCACGCCGAGTTGATTGCGCACTTTGTCGGTGAGGGCGCGGCCGATCATCAGGGGGATGCGGCCACCGGCGCGCACTTCATCACTGATGGTGCTTGGTTTGAGGTCGAAGCGAGCAATGATGTCGCCGGCGCCTGCCTCTCCGGCGGCCCGTTCGATCGTGCCGGCGTAGGGACGGATGGTGATCACATCCCCGCTGTTGAGCTGGCTGACGTCACATTCGATTGGCAGAGCACCGGAGTCTTCTGCCGTGTTGAAAAAGATTGGAGCGATTTTGCCGCCGATGATCACACCGCCGGCGCGTTTGTTGGGGACGTGGGGGATGTCGTTGCCCGTGTGCCAGAGCACCGAGTTGATCGCTGATTTCCGGGAGCTGCCGGTGCCCACCACGTCTCCCACATAGGCGACTGGGTGGCCCTTGCTTTTCAGTTCGGCAATCGCGGCAAGGCCAGCGGGGTCCCGCGTCTCCAGCATCGCCAGAGAGTGAAGGGGAATGTCCGGTCGGGTTGTGGCGTGGGTGGCGGGAGAAAGATCGTCGGTGTTGGTCTCGCCCTCCACCTTGAACACGGTGACGGTGATTTCCTCGGCCAGTTCTGGTTTGGATGTGAACCACTCTCCGGCTGCCCAGCTGTCCACAACCTGCTTGGCGAAGCGGTTGGTGGCGGCCAGTTCCATCACCTCGTTGTAGGCGTCGTAGACCAACAAGCTGCGGCTCAGGCCTTGGGCAGCGCAGTCCGCGAGGTCTGACTCGCTGTGCAGTAGCAGCTCGATCAGGGCCGCCACGTTGTAGCCCCCCACCATCGTGCCCAGCAGCCGTGTGGCTTCCAGCGGTGAGATCAGAGGGCTGGTGGCCCTGCCCTGGGCCACGGCACTCAGCCAGGTGGCCTTCACATAGGCGGCTTCGTCCACCCCGGGTGGGATCCGTTCACTGAGTAGATGCAGCAGCTCCTTCTCCTCTCCTGCTGGAGGGTTTTGAAGCAGCTCCGTGAGTGCCTGGGTCTGCTCTGCGTTGAGCGGAAGGGGGGGGATCCCCTGGGCGGTCCGTTCGGCGGCGCTTTCGCGGTATGCACTCAGCATCGGGATGGGGCTTCTGACGGTGGGCTCTGCCACCATTCTTCTTGTTGATGGGTCCGTCTTTGGTGATTGATGCATCCGGTGGCTTACGTAACCTGGGTTTTTATCGGCCAGAGGTATGACCACCACTTCCGATCTGCATGTGGTGGAGACCCGCCCACTGGTGGCCCCGGCCCTGCTTCATGGTGATTTGCCGATTGATCCTGTTGCTGCCGAGACGGTGACTGGTGCCCGTCGGCGCATTCAGGCCATTCTCAGCGGTCAGGACCGGAGGCAGCTGGTGATCGTCGGGCCCTGTTCGGTCCACGATGTGGATGCTGCTCGTGCCTATGCCAGCCGTTTAGCACCTCTGCGTGAACGTCACAGTCAGGAGCTGGAGGTGGTGATGCGTGTGTATTTCGAGAAACCCCGCACCACAGTTGGTTGGAAGGGGCTGATTAATGACCCCCATCTCGACGGCTCCTATGACATCAACACAGGATTACGCCTGTCGCGGTCGTTGTTGCTCGATCTTGCTCGTGATGGCATGCCCACTGCCACCGAATTACTTGATCCCGTGGTGCCTCAGTACATCGCGGATTTGATTAGTTGGACCGCGATCGGTGCGCGCACCACCGAGAGCCAGACCCATCGGGAGATGGCCTCGGGCCTGTCGATGCCGATCGGTTACAAGAACAGCACGGATGGCAGTGCCACCATCGCGATTAACGCGATGCAGGCAGCATCGAAGCCTCATCATTTTCTTGGCATTAATCACAGTGGTCAGGCTTCGATCGTCAGCACCACCGGCAACCCCCATGGGCATTTGGTTTTGCGCGGCGGCAATCGCGGAACCAACTACCACTTCGAAGCGGTGCAAGATGCAGCCGCAGAACTGAGCAAGGCTGGTTTACAGGAACGTTTGATGGTTGATTGCAGCCACGGCAATTCCAATAAGGATTTTCGCCGTCAGGGAGACGTGCTTGAAGCCGTTGCCGATCAGGTGCGTCAGGGCTCTACCCATGTGATGGGGGTGATGCTGGAGAGCCATTTGGTTGAGGGAAGCCAGAAGCTCAGTGCTGATCGCTCGGCGATGACCTACGGACAGAGTGTGACTGATGCCTGCATCAGCATCGACACCACAGCGCAACTCCTGGAGCGGCTGGCGGGGGCGGTGGCTGCATCCCGCGTGCCTGTCTGATCTGGCACTTGCACCTAGAGAGTGCCAGCTTGATTATCAATGATTTCGTTCATGTAAGGGATCTCGTTGATAGCTTCTTTTTCAAGTTCTGTCTGCTGTTTGATCACTACATTGGGGTGATTGCGCATGGAGGTTGCGTCCGTGGTCTTTCTCCATTTCTTCGGTTTCGGAGATCCCCTGCGCTTGTTTGAACTCGAACAGCAGACTGGACTGTGGGTCCGGGGGTTCCGTCCTCTTCAGTTGGATGGTCTCTTGCAGTGGAGCCAGCGGGTTGCCAGCTCTCAGCACTGGGATTGTGATGCTCTCCAGCATCAGGTGATGGGCTTGTGGATGGAGCGGGCCGATCAGATACGCCGCTGGCAGGTTGGTCTCCAGACGCTGCCGCAGGAGCAGGTGTTGGTGGCTGGTCTTGGCAGCCATGGTGACTGGAGTCGTCATTGGGAGCGGATGCTGCAGTTCTGACCGTCTGCACCGCGGTTTGGACGCGAATCAGATCGTCATCCAGTGCCAGCTGATGCCGACGGCGATCGGCACGCTGAGGTTGTCGATACCCCAGCGACTGAGTTGCTCTAGGCCGACTGCTAGCAAGCTGATCACCACCAGACCGATGGGGCCAGGACTGCTGGGGCTCAGCATCGCCAGTGTGGTGAGCGCCACCAGGCTCACTATCAGCATGGTGACAGTGCCGGCGGTCGATTTGGTTTGCCCCCAGATTCGCCAGCTGGGGGATTGCAGCGCTCGTCCGATCAAGCCAGCCAGTCCGTCCCCTGCGGCCATCACCAGCACACCGGCGCATGCTGCCTGGGGTTGTTGCGGCCAGAACAGAACAAGAAGGGTTGTGATTGCCAGGCCATAGGCAACGGTGCCGTAGCTGTTGCGGTCGACATCCTCAACGACAGAGAGCAGACGCCAGCGATGGTTGATCAGAGCCACAAGGGTGACGCCGAGAGCGACAGGCACCGCCAGGACTGCAGGAATCTGCAGCCACCAAGCAACTGGCAGCACAGGACCTGAGCCGATGTGCACGATCTTGCGGCTCAGTTCTCGCTGCATCGGCCATTGCTTGCGGGCGAAAACCGCCAGGATGATCACCAGTACCATCCAGAGCGCAATCACGCCAACACCAACCAGGTGGCTCAACGCTGCATGGGCAGGACTTGCCTGAACGATGTCAGGCTGCCTGCTGATGGTTGGTCATCATCCGCAGTTTGAGGATGGCTTTGGCTTCCAACTGACGCACCCGCTCTCTCGAGACGTTGATCTGTCGTCCGATTTCAGCCAAGGTCAGAGGCTCTTCTCCATCGAGGCCAAAGCGCAGGCGCAGGATCTTCTGTTCCCGTTCGTTCAGTTGTGAGAGCCATCCACCCAGGTGCTCTTTCTGAATGCTGCGGTCCATTCCCTCCATGGGCTCTTCGCCATTGGGGTCAGGAATCAGCTCACCCAGCGTGCTGCGGTCTTCTTCGCCGCGGGCATGGGCATCGAGGGAGGCACAGGGTGCGCTCTGGGAAATCAGATCTTCCAGATCCCGGGGTTCGATGCCCATGGCATGGGCCAATTCCAGACGGTTGGGTTGGCGGCCAAATCGGTGCGACAGCTCCCTGGAGATGCGTCGCATCTTGGAGAGCTTTTCGCTGATGTGGATGGGCAGGCGGATGGTGCGTGCACTGTTGTCGATGGCCCGGGTCATCCCCTGTCGGATCCACCAGTAGGCATAGGTGGAAAATTTGTAGCCCATGGCTGGGTCAAATTTGTCGACAGCTCGCTCAAGGCCTATAGCCCCTTCCTGAACGAGATCAAGCAGTTCGAGCCCTTGGTTCTGGTACTTCTTGGCAACGCTCACCACAAGGCGGAGGTTGGCTGCCATCATCCTGTCTCGGGCTCGCTTGCCCATTCGGATTTTGTGGCGTTGGCGAGGCGTGCGTTCCTCTTCAGGCGTCTCAAGCAGCTCTTTCATGTCTTGCACATGATGTGCAAGCTCGATCTCCTCGGCTGCTGTGAGCAGCGGAATTCTGCCGATACTGCTCAGGTAATAGCCGATCGAATCAGTGGAAAGCCGACCAGCCTGTTTGATCTGCCGCGCTGCTTGGGCAGCACGTTTTCCCTGATCTGTTGAGCGAACACGTTTGGTGTTCGGCAAAACAGGTTCTGACGGAGTGGTGCGCAATGCATCACCCGCAGATTCCAGAGGGATCCCCATCACCCTGGCCTCCTGAGATTTGATTTGGGCGCAACTTAGCACCGTGTATGCACGGTAGCTGTGTCAAATCTGTAATTTTCTAGGACAAAGTTAAAGTCGGTCGATGTTGCTTGGCTCAAGCCAAATTCAGCCACGTTTTTGCGTTTTTTTGTGTCTTCAGTGCACGAACTGGTGTTGTGATGTAACAGCGATCACAATCATTCAGCGATTTCCGACTCCGTTTTGTCGTTGGTGTTGGTTGCTGGTAGGCCGTGACGCCAAAGGTCGGTCAGTTCCAATTGGGAGTGGATGGTTTTACGGCTCGGTTTGCGCTGGCTGAAGCTTCCATCGCTGAGCATGTCCCAGGCGCCTCGATTGTCGTCTAGGTAGAGGTTCAGAAGCCGCTCAAGCTGTTCTCGTAATTCCGGTTCCTCCACAGGGCTGACCGCTTCGACGCGACGATCGAGATTGCGGGGCATCCAGTCGGCACTTCCCAAATACACCTCGGCTTCGCCTTTGTTGCTGAACCAGAAGATGCGTGAATGTTCGAGGTAACGGCCAATGATGCTCACCACGCGGATGCTGTCACTCACTCCTTCTCTGCCGGGGTAGAGGCAGCACATTCCTCGGATGATCAGCTCGATGACGACGCCAGCTTGAGACGCTTCATAGAGCAGAGCCACGATTGCTGGATCCACCAGCGAATTCATCTTGGCTTTGATGTGGCCACCATGGCCTTGTTTGGCGTGCTTGATCTCACGGCGGATCAGTCCTTCAATCCCTTTGCGAAGCGTGACGGGTGCCACCAACAATCTGCGGAAGCTTTGCTGCTTGGAGAAACCGGTGAGGTAGTTGAACAGTTCCACCAGGTCTTGGCCTAGTTCCGGTCTGGCCGAAAGCAAGCCGAGATCTGTATAGAGCTTGGACGTCTTGGAGTTGTAATTACCGGTGCCAATGTGCACATAGCTGCGTAGTCGCTGTTTTTCCTTGCGCACCACCAGAACAATCTTGGTGTGGGTCTTGAGGCCGATCACGCCATACACCACATGCACCCCCGAACTTTCCAGTTGCTTGGCCCACTGGATGTTGTTGTCTTCGTCGAAGCGGGCCTTCAGTTCAACAAGGGCCATCACTTGCTTGCCGTGCTCTGCTGCACGGATGAGGGCCGCGATGATCGGTGAATCCTTGGAGGTTCTGTAGAGGGTCATCTTGATCCCCATCACCTGGGGGTCGTCCGCTGCCTGATTGATGAATTCCTCTACGGACGTGGAGAAGAGGTCGTAGGGATGGTGAAGAAGCACATCGCGGCGCCGGATCACGGAGAAGATGCTCTCGAACTCCTCTTCCTTGATGGAGCCGTCTTCAAGCATGCCCCGCTGGGCTCTGGCCAGGGTTGCCGGAGTGTGTCCATTGAGAGGTTCATCCTTGAGCGCTTCGAGGGGAAGGCTCAGGAGGCCGAACAGATCATCGAGTCCTAGGGGGCCGTCGACTCGGTAAAGGTCGTCCTCCGCCACCGACATGCCATCCATCAGCATTTCGATGACGTCGTCAGGCATTTGGTTGGCCACCTCTAGGCGCACCACCTCACCGCCCATACGCCGTTTGTGCAGTCCTTGCTCGATTGCAATCATCAGATCGTCGGCCTCGAGGTCGCGCAGTTCTAGATCTGCGTCTCGGGTCACGCGGAAGAAATAGTGACCCTCCACGGTCATGCCTGGGAACAGCAGGCCGATGTTGAACGCCACCACCTGCTCCAGCGGTACGGCGGTATGCACGGGTTCAGGATCCGAATCACTGAGATCTGTAGGGATCGCCACGAATCTGGGCAGGATTTTTTGCGGCACTTTGACTCTCGCCAGTTGGCGTTGCCCGCTGTCAGGGTCGACCACAAGGGCACCCACGTTGAGGCTCAGGTTGCTTACAAATGGGAAGGGGTGGGCAGGATCCACCGCCAGTGGTGTCAGCACTGGAAAGATTGCCGTTTGAAAGAAGTTGTCGATCCAGAGGCGTTGGCCTTCGTTCAGCTGGGCGTAATCGAGCAACTGAACGGCGTGCTTGTTCAGTTCAGTTTTGAGCGAGTTGAGGTAGTGCTTTTGTTGCTGCTCCAGCAGTGGGAGCAGCTCTGCACGAATCGCTTTGAGCTGTTGTTGCGGTGTTCGGCCATCGGCACTGGCGGTGCTGATCCCGGCCTCAACTTGCGACTTCAGAGATGCCACCCGCACCATGAAGAACTCATCAAGGTTGTTGCTGAAGATGGCGCTGAATTTCGCTTGTTCGAGCAATGGCGTGCGTTGATCCAGCGCCTGAGCCAGCACCCTTTGGTTGAACGCGATCCAGCTCAGTTCCCGGTTGATGTACAGATCAGGATCCAGGGAACGTGCTGCCATCAGGGTGTTGAAAGGAACGGAGATCGCTGCCGGCAAGGTAGCAATCACATCTCTGTTGGGGGGTGTTGTGTACTGCCTTAGCCCTGTTGCACTTGAGCCCGCTTGGGTAGGCCGCCCGCCATTAGCAGAGCGACTCCCACCAGCATCATTCCGCCGAACCAGAAGGGACTCGTCGGTCCGAGTTTGTCGTAGCTGAAGCCGGCCGCGGAGGCGCCAAGGAAGGTGCCCAGGCTCTGCAGACCTTGCAGGCCTCCCAGGGCTGCACCCTGTCCGTCGTGATCGAGGCGACGGGAGACGAGAGTTCGCAGGCAGGGGGTGACCAGGCCGGTGCCAACGGCCAACAGGGATACGGCTGTATAGACCACCGGGATGGAAGTGATGGGGGTGGCAAGAGGAATAAGTAGGCATCCCACCATCAGCAGCGCGAGTCCCAACAGGGTGAGGCGAAGTTCCCCGAAGCGTTTGACCAAGGGACCGATCAGTCCGCCCTGAACCACCATGGCAATCACTCCCACAAGTGCGAAGGCTGCTCCGAGCATGCCCCCGGTCCAGTTGAAGTTGTTGATCAGGTAAAGGCTCAGAACGTTGGTAAATCCGTTGAAGGTCATGAAGAAGCCGAAGAAGGCGATCGAGAGTCGGCGCACATCTGGTCTGGAGAACACGCGTCTCAGCAGGGTGATGGGATTGAGTTCGCGTTTGCGCGGAAGCTGTTTGCGGGCCTTTAAGGAATGGGTTTCTGGCAGCAGCTGAAGGACGACGATCAGATTGATCAGGGCGAAGCCAGTGGCTGCCCACGCTGGAAGACTCTTGTTGATGTCACCAAGCAGTCCGCCTAGGCCTGGCGCAATGGCAAAGCCAAGGCCGAAGGCCACGCCGATCAGGCCAAAAGCCCTGGCGCGGTTTTCTGGGGTTGTGATGTCGGCCAGAACGGCTGTGGCCGTTGCAGCGGTGCCTCCGCTGGCGCCGTCGATGATTCTGGCCACGAACAAGATGGCCACCGGCAGGCCTGCCGCAGCGGCACCCGGCCAGATTTGCTGCCAGGGCAGGCTCAGAGTGGTGGCGAACAGGCCCATGCCGAGCACGGACCCCATGACGCAAAGGGTGATCACAGGTTTGCGCCCAAAGCGGTCGCTGAGGGCTCCGATCAGTGGGGCGACAGTGAACTGCGACAGGGCGTAGGTGCCTGAGAGCAGCCCCAAGGTGGTACCACTGCTAATGAAATCCTTCAGTAGCAGTGGCAATAGGGGTAGAAAGATGCTTTCACTCAGCCGGTCATTGAGGAGCGTGAGGAAGGCGCTTAGCAGGGTGGGGAACTGAAACCGTCTCACGCGTGCTCAGGCCTGCGGGGCTGATGGGATCGCTCACCCTCCCACAGACGCCCTCCACTGAATCAGCGCTTGCAAGGTGGAACTGGCGCGACCCTGGCTCAGTGTTGCTTCGGCGAGTTCAAGCCCGGCCTCAAGGCTGGTTGACCAGCCGGCCATCCAGAGATAGACGCCAGCATTCCAGCGCAGGGCAGAGATCAGAGGGCCTTGGTTGTGCAGGGCGTCCTGCGCCTGGTCTTGCCACACCTCCAGGCTTTGCCATTCCTGATCGGGTCCGAAGCTGCCATGGTCGCGGGGATGAAGAATGAGCCGTTCAGGTGCTTTCCCATGGCGCATGCGGGCGGTGATGCAGGCCCTACTGATGGGCAGATCGGTGCCTCCCTCCAGTCCCTTCACGGTGATGACATCCGCTTCTCCCGCAATGGTGAGGGCCTCCCAGGCACGGCTTTCGGTGGGGGGGTGCACAAAACCACTCACCAGCAGATGCTCGCCTGCATGAGCTGTCCAGAGCAATTCCGCACTGGCGATCGGGGGGCGTTTGCCCAGGTCGTCGCGATGGGGGATCAATTGATCGGCCAGTGGAAAGTGGCTGGGCTGATGGATCAGGGCCAGCCCCTGGCTTTGGAAGCCGCTCTGAACCTCATCAAGAGACAGTGTTGCCAGTTCCAGCCCAAGCGCGGTGAAGAGTTCTGAGGCGGTGATGCCGTATTTGACGGGCATGCGTCCACCGGCCTGAAACACCACGGGTTGGCCGACGCTGAGCAGCACCAGGGCGGTGAGCGGATACAGGGGAGCTGTGCGTTTGCGACCGTCAAAGGGCATGCCGAAGCAGATGGGCCGTTGCTGATCAGGCGCACTAACGATTTCCGGCCCAAGCCGCCGATAGGTGTCGACCATGCCGCTTAATTCCTGCGGCTCGGGTCGTCGGATGCGATGGGCGATCAGAAAGGCACCGATTTGGGTATCACTGGCCTGGCCTGTGAGCATCAGATCAAAGGCTTCATCGGCCTCGGCCCGGGTTAAGCCTTTACTGGTGTGCTCACCACTTCCCACTTTGCGGAGCAGCTGCTTGAAGCGCTCCTTTGCTGGTTGCGCGGTGGGGCTGGCTTGAGGCACCGGCACAGATGGAGTCTTGAACGATCCTCTATTTTTCCTCAGAGCCCTGGGAGTAGCGGTTGTTACCAGGCACAAAGCCCTGAATGGGTGCCATGGAAAGGGTGGTCTGGGTGATGGCGGCCTTCTGCGTAATACAGGCGCTCAATCATCAGAGTTGGAAACCGTAGGCGGCTTGGTCTTGATCGGCGCAAGCCAACATCTGCGCGGTTGAATCGGGAAGCAATGTATCTGATCATGAGTTCAGAATCTTCTCTTTTAAAAGTGCAGGAGTTGGTGATCGCTTGCTGTCGCGATTGCTGCAGAATTCAGTCTGCCTGGAAGTGATTTTTGGTAGTGAAAGTGTCTTTTTTGCGTTTGGGATGCGACGAGTCTTGGTCTACTGCTGAGACGTCCCCTCTGGGATGCGGTTTTTGTGCAGCAGCCCCATTCTCTGAGTTTTTATGACTGCTTCCACGCTGACTCCCTCTCTGGCAGCGCCGTCTCAAGCCACGGTGACCTCAACTCTGATGGCTGCCAAAAAAGCCAAGGGCATGAGCTTTGCTGATCTTGAGGCTGCTCTCGGCCTTGATGAGGTTTGGATTGCATCGCTGTTTTATGGCCAGGCCACCGCTTCGGCTGAAGAGGCCGAGAAGTTGGCATCCTTGCTTTCTCTTGATCCTGCAATCACGGCAGCTCTTCAAGAGTTTCCTACCAAGGGCAGTCTTGAGCCCGTGATTCCCACTGATCCTTTGATCTATCGCTTCTACGAGATCATGCAAGTTTATGGGATGCCTCTCAAGGATGTGATTCAGGAAAAGTTTGGTGATGGCATCATGAGTGCAATCGATTTCACTCTTGATGTTGAGAAGGTTGAGGATCCCAAGGGTGATCGTGTGGAGATCACGATGTGTGGAAAATTCTTACCTTACAAGAAATGGTGATGATCTCAGGCTGAGTGAGCATGTAAAAGCCCGGAATAATCCGGGCTTTTTTGTTGGATGAATGAGTCGGGTTTGATTAGGTTCTGTATTGCTGTTTGAGCTGTTTGCATGCCATTTGGCGTCGATCTCCTTCCGGCAGAGCCTGACTGAGTTCCAGTAACCATCGCTGACTTGCAGGTGTGGCAATACAACCGAGCGCCTTGAGGGCTGCGGCTGCCACAGGGTCGGAACCGTCCATGGTGAGCTGAGCCAGGCGCTCTGTTATTGCGGTGCCGTTTCGGCGTTGCAGCAGTCGGATCGTTGTCAGCGCAACGGGATCCCGGAAATCCTTGAGTAGCTTGTTGCAGACGCGAAGCAACTCCCTGTCGTCGAGCAGATGGGCATGGAAATTGAGCAGCTGCAGGCCGGCCAGACGCAGATTCATGCCTGGCATCTCCAGCGTTTGTTCGATCAGGGATAAGGGAAGTTCGCCACCCCAGCAGGCCAGTGACTGCAGCACCAGTAGGGCTCGATCGGGTTCTGTTTCTGGATCGATGCTGCGGAGGTGCTTCATCAGCCAGGTACGGCTTTCAGGCTGATGGCTAAGACCTGCGGCCAGGATCAATTCGTCTTTAGGGCCGTATTGGTCCATCAGTTTCAGGATGAGCGGCCAGCCCCGTTCGGCCAGCATGCCGATTTTTTCAGCTATGGCATGGCGCAGTTCATCAGAAAGGCTGGGGGAGTAAACCTCCCCCAGCCATGCGGGATCCAAAGGAGCCCGTCGTGATGCTTTGGAAAGCCGCTCCCAAAGAACGGCTTCATTGGCAACCTCATTCACAGAGTCGTGATCAGCGGGCGCCCAACTCGGCGGCCAGTTCACGCTCCAGCTTGTCATCATGCTCGTTGGGAAGCACGTTCTCCACCTTGGTGCGGTGGGTGCTGTAGAAGAGCATGCCGATGAACACCATGCCACCAATGATGTTGCCGATGGTGACGGGAATAAAGTTCCAGATGAAGACCTGACCCATGTTCACGCCAGAGCCAAGGATGGGTCCCGCAGTGTGCAGGAATTGATTCACAACGATGTGCTCCATGCCCATCGATTGGAAAGCAGTGATGGGAAGCCAGCACGCCAGGATTTTTCCAGGAACACTCTTGCTCACCAGTGCCATGGTGACCCCTAGGCACACCAACCAATTGGCGATCACCCCGCGAAGAATGGCGAGGAAGAAGCCGAGAGTCTGAAGGTTCTCGTATTTGGTGACAACGTTTGTCTTGTTGAGGGCAATGATCTTGGCGGCAACCTGTTGCCACATGCCACCACCATCAGCAGCCGAGGCTGGGTCAACGGTGCCGCCGCTTGTGAGGCTGATGGCCATGAGTAAGGCAACAACAGCAGTTCCAATCCAGTTCCCTAACCAGACCCAGGCCCAGTTGCGGAAGGTGGCGCGCCAGCTGCTGCGACCTGCCCAGGTGGCCATCGGTAAGAGGGCGAAGTTACCGGTGACTAGCTCCATGCCAAACAGCACGATGCTTGCGAACCCGAAGGGGAACAGTAATGACCCGAGCCAGGGTTGCCCACTCTTGATCCCGACGGTCAGTGCAAGGATCACGGCCAGGCCGAGAATCGCTCCGGAATAGAAGCCACGCAGCAGCAGGTTCTTAATGCTGACAGTGGCTTTTTTGCCGCCGGCGCCAATCATGCCGTCGACAAGTTCATTAGGTAGGACGTAGTCCATCTGGGACGCAGTGACACTCATGGTGTAGGTGCTGATTTCAGGTGTTTGGAGTGGTAGGTCAGTGAATGTATGGGCCCTTTAATCAGCCACTGATTTTGTTCATTAGCTTCGAGAAGCCATCCAGTTGATTAGAAGGACGGGAAATCGGAGCTTTGTCAGCGCCGCTGCTGGTGAACCAGTTGACGAGGCGGGAGAAGAGATCGCGGGATTCGGACATGGGTACTTCTAGAGAGGGTTGTTGGAGAATCGAGTGACCATGGCTTCAAAAAGTCAGCGCCACGGCTTGTTCGATTTTGAGTTTCGTTTTTGGCTTAGTTACTAATGCGATTCATAAATCGGGAGAAGAAATCAGTGCCTCCCTTGGGCTCAGAATTGGTGCTGGGGGCAGGTTTGGGTGTTGCTCCAAATTGTTCGATGAGTAGCTGTTTCAACACAGTTTGAATTTCATCTGCTGGAATGGCTTTGTGCAGCACTGATCCCATTGTCGGGTCACTGCCTTGAGAGCCACCAATCGTAATTTTGTAGCCTTCACCCATCACACCTTCACTATTTTTTGTTTTGGTTCCGGTGAGGCCGATTGCTCCCATATCTGCTTGTCCGCAGTTATTAGGACAGCCCGTCCAGTGGATCTTGATTTCTTCCGTAAGGTTGATCTCTGCGTCAAGTGTCTTGGATAATGCAAGAGCTTGATCCTTGGTGTTGGTGAGAGCAAAGCCGCAGTAACTGTTTCCTGTACAGGAAACGGTGCCTGCTGCTACTGCCTGTGGCTGAAGCGGGAAACGCTTCAGCAGTGGATCAGCTTCCAATGGTTTGATTTGCGCGTTCGGGACTCCCACGAGGATCACGTTCTGGTCCTCGGTGAGGCGCACCTCGCCATTGCCGTATTGGAGGCTGGCGCTTGCCAGGTCTTGCAAGTCATCGGCTCTAAGTCGTCCGACGGGTACGTGCAGGCCAGCAAAGTTCAGGCCTTCTTGCTTTTGGGGATGGATCCCGTAGTGAGAGCGTGGGGTCTGATCGAACACCGAGCCTGGGTCTGGGGTGAGTGGACCGAAGTGCTCCTCAACCAAGGTGCGGAACTGATCCAGCCCGACTTGGTCGAGGTAGAGGCGGAAGCGACCCTTGGGGCGCTTGTCACGCTCACCGTTGTCACGCCAAGGGCGGATGACCGCGTCAGTGATTTTGCAGAGTTCGTCAGGTTTGACCCATGCGTTGAGCGGCAGGGCATAGGCGTTCATCTGGGAGGACAAAACGCCTCCAACCCACACACCGAATCCAAGCTCCCCATCCTTCTCAACCGGATGAAAGATGATGTCGTTGTGGAGGAGGAAGTTGTCTTTTGATCCGGCTACGGCTGTGTTCCACTTGCGTGGAAGGTTGGAGTATTCAGGATTTCCCTCTTCATTGTTGGTGAGGAATTGATTGAGTTCATGGGTATAGGGTCGCGTATCCACAATCTCTTGCGGATCAATGCCTGCCAGGGGATTGCCCGTGACGTTTCGGGGATTGTCAAATCCCGATTGAATGGTGCTTAGTCCGGCTTCCTTCAGTCGTTTGAGAATTTCTGGTAGGTCGCTGAGAAGCACTCCTCTGAGCTGCAGGTTCTGGCGGGTGGTGATATCACAACTGCCGTTTTCGCCGTAGCGCTCGACAATCGAACCAACGACGCGCAGCTGTTGGGCGGACAAGATGCCGTTCGGCACCCTGAGGCGAAGCATGAATTTGCCTGGTGTCTTCGGCCGCCAAAACATGCCGTACCACTTAAGGCGAAGCTGTAGGTCGGTTTCATCGACCTGCTCCCAACCCATCTCTGCGAATTTCTCAATCTCGCTGCCCACGAGCAAGCCATCCTTGGCAGCCTTGTTTTGCTCGATCTTGTTCAGTTTTTTGCCTTCCAGATAGGTTCTGGAGGGAGCGCTGCTGGTCATAACTGGGGGGGGAGATAGACGAGCTTCGAGCTCGATATCGGTCTTGGCAGTGAGGGGCAATCTCGAAATATCGAGCCAGCAGTGCCGATTAGTTCGGTAAAGCTGTGAACGGTTGTTTAGCGATCGGCCTAGTGCTTGCGCGGTAGCGGATCGAACAAAACGCAGTGTTTGTTGTCCTTGATTTTTGGTGTGATTGGATACAAGGAGGCGCTGGGCTTTCTGGCTCGATAGCCCCATGCCTGAACGCCACCACCAATCAGTACTGACGGCCTATTTCGCCCAGCATGCGCGCGGCACCCTGGCGGATCATCGACCAAACCTTGCCCATCGCTGCCAGGTCCCGGTCGAATTCCGAGCGTTGGTTGGAGCGGGGGTAGTGTCCGCGGTCATGCCTGTCCCAGTACCCCTCCTCACTCTCGATCGGGGATCTGCTGCGCCTTTGGCGCCTAGCGTCGACCATCTCGTCTTCCCAGGCTTGTTCACGCCGGGAGCTGGCTTGCATGCTTGGTCGTCGTTGTGCTTGGGCCGGTCTGCGTCTCTGGCTGGGCATGATGCGATGGTCATGGCTGACGATCGTTCGACTTCAACAGTACAGGGGGCGGATCATCCGTTGCCGTTGTTACGGAATGCTCCGTTTGGGTGTTCCTCGGCACGGTTTGCGGCCGTGCCAGTGGATCGAGAGCCTGCGGTGATCCGACTGGTGGTGCATGGCCGTCGTGGGGGTGAAATTCCCCAGTGTTTGATCCGCTTGGCTGACGACCTGGCCCGGCTTCGACGTGCCCCTGTGGAGGTGGAGGCACTGACGGCAGCACCTCTAGCCACGGATCCGCAGCGCTCTTATTGGCTTTTGCCGTTGCTTCTGCTGCCGGGGACTCATGCTCGTAGTGATGTGCCGCAGATCCGAGAGCGGATGCGCCAGGCGGGTGGCAGCGTGACGTTGTTGCCCTTTCTGGGCGCATGGCCGCAGTGGTGGGATCTGTTGCGCCGTTGGATCGCTGCACTGGAGCGTGATGGTCGCTCTGCGGTGGTGGTGCATCACCCTCTGAGACCGGGCTTGGCGGATCGTTATCTCGACATGCTTGAAGAGAAGCTTGGCTGTGCCCTGGTGGCGTTCGATGCATGGGAGGAGTACCTCCAGCAGCATCCCGCCGCTTGGCCTTTACCTCTGGCCCTGGCCCCGAATCGGATGGCGGAGGCGCTGCGGCAGGCTGGTGGAGTGTCTTCGCTGCTTGACGATCCTCAGCTCCGCGCCGGTCTGGTTTCTCTGCTTTCTCTTCTGTCGTGACTGATTCGTCTCAGGGCACTGTCTATCTGGTGGGAGCTGGGCCCGGTGATCCGGAGTTGTTGACCCTCAAGGCGCATCGATTGCTGGCCTCCTGCGATGCCCTGGTGTACGACTCACTCGTGCCCAAGGAGGTGCTCGACCTCGTGCCAGAAGGGTGTGAGCGCCATTTCGTGGGAAAGCGCCGCGGCCATCATTCTGTGCCGCAGCCGAGCACCAATGCAGTGTTGGTGGAACTGGCGCACCGACATCGTTGTGTGGTGCGGCTTAAGGGAGGCGATCCCTTTCTGTTCGGACGTGGTGGCGAGGAAGCGGCCCATCTGGCTGCGCGTGGCATTGGCGTGGAAGTGGTGCCTGGCGTGACCGCTGGGATCGCAGCTCCTGCCTATGCCGGTATTCCAGTCACCCATCGCCGAGCTGGCTCTTCGGTGACCTTTGTCACCGGCCATGAGGAGATCGACAAGAGGCGTCCTTCAGTGAATTGGCGGGCGCTTGCCACGGCGACTGACGGCTTGGTGATTTATATGGGTTTGCATAATCTGCCGCGGATCGCTGAGGAGCTGATCACTGGAGGCTTGGCCGCGGATACTCCCGTGGCCTTGATCCAGCAGGGCACGGTTGCGGGGCAGCGCTGCCTTACCTCCACGCTGGCAGTGGTGGCGGAGGAGGCACGGGCTCAGGCCTTTGCATCCCCATCGATTGTGGTGGTGGGGGAGGTGGTTGACCATCGGATTGATGCCTGTGCTCCAGAACCCGCGGCGGTCACGATGCCGATTCCCTTCTAGGACCTGGCGGGTTGATCAACTGGTTCGCGCAGTCTTGGCATCAGCTGTACGAGGTTGCAGGGCTTGGTCGTGCTGTCGAGCTGCAACTTGATCAAGCGGTCCCATGCTGTTTGCACGGCATCGAGGGATCCTGGCAAGACAAACACGATCGTGCCGTTGGCTACCCCCGCCAGACAGCGGCTCTGCAGGCTGCTGGTGCCAATCGTCTCGAACGACAGCATGCGGAACAGCTCACCGAAGCCATCGATGCTTTTGTCCAGCAGGGGGGTGATGGCCTCCGGAGTGCCATCACGGCCGGTCAGTCCTGTGCCGCCACTCGTGATCACCACATCCACGTTTGGTGCGGCAATCCAGCCGCTCACCACAGCTCTGACCCGATAACGGTCATCTGGACAGATCGCACGTTCCGCCAGGAGATGGCCTGCGGCTCCCAGCCTCTGCTCCAGGCAATGCCCACTGTCGTCATCGGCGATGGTGCGGCGATCGGAAACTGTGAGAAGGGCGATTCTGAGAGTCAGAGTTGGCAAGCAAAGCTGTAGTCGACGCTAAAACGATGGAAGCTCGCCTGCAGGCTGTGATGCCGCATGACGATTTGGGATCGGTGCGTGTGCTTCTATTTGCGGCATTGCGGGACCAGGCGGGATGGGAGGAGAAGCGCATGCCTCTCGCTGGTGATGGTCCGCAAACGGCGTTGCAGCTTTGGATGGCTCTGGAGTTGGGAGCGTTACCTGCCGCAGTGCGCGTGGCGGTGAATCAGGAACTGGTTGATCCGGATCAGCAGCTCCATGCTGGTGACGAACTCGCCTTTCTGCCTCCCTTCACCGGTGGCTGAGATGGGGGACGCGAAGGCTCAGCAGTCTGAGAGGCCCAAGGCTGTTCAGGTGGAGATTCACCCAGAGCCATTCTCTCCATGGCAGCGGTTGGAGTCCTGCTGTGATGGGTTTGCTGCTAGCGCTGTATTCATCGGCCGGGTGCGTCCGGAGAGTGCGCAGGGAGAACATCTTGATGCCCTTGAACTCACGCATTACCCGGGCATGTGCGAGCGCCGCATTGATGAGGATGCGGAGAGGCTGCGTCAGCTCCATGGCGCTGGTGCGGTGCTCGTGCTCCATCGGGTTGGTCGCCTTTCCCCGGGTGAAGTGATCGTTTTAGTTGTGGTGCAGGCGGATCGCCGCGGCCCTGCCCAGCGTTGCTGCAACGAGCTGATTGAGGCCCTCAAACATGACGCCCCGTTTTGGAAACGGGAGTGGTGCGGTGATCAGGGCGCCTGGCTGAGCGGGAACACCCCACTCTGAGAGTGCAGGGTTGGGTGTTGGAGTTGGTATCCGAGTGCTTTGAGCCGTTCATTGTTGATGCGTCGACTGCAGAGCCGTTGGTTTGCGCTTCTGCCCCATTGCACCGGATCCAGTCCCTGTCTGCGCAGACTGTGATCGACAAGATCCTTGAGGCAGATCGGTGCGTCGTTCACCACATTGACGACACCATTCCATTCTCCGTCCATGGCAGCGATCAAGGCGCCTGCGGCATCCTCCACATGAATCCAGTTGGTGAACTGCTGTCCATCGCTGGACTGTTCGCGGCCTGCCAGGCCCTTGAGTCGGGTGTCTAGATCTCGCCCCGGACCATACAGGGCGCCGAGCCGAAGGATGCAAACGTTTCGTCTTCCATCAGCCATGGCTCCAATCAGTTGTTCGCTCTCCACCAGTACCTGCGCATGACCATTCCTGGGATCGGGTGGAGCTGCTTCATCAACCCAGCCGCCATCAGCGTTGCCGTAGATCGAGCAACTGCTCGTATAGAGGATTTGTTGGAGATCAGGTAACTGTGGCAACAGTGACTGCAAACACGTGAAGCTTGCGATGAAGGTCTGCCGGTAGCCGTCCTCATTGACCTGACGATCCCCTTTAGGACCAAGACAGAACACAGCGCGGCGGCTCTTGTTCAGAGCTCTCAGCAGTTGGGTTGGGTTCGTGGCGTCACAGACCATCACGCCATCACTCAGCGCCGCGAGCTCGTGGCGTCGCTCCTCGCGTGTGGTCGTCAGGGTCAGTGGCAGGTGCGAACGGCGGGGTTGCAGTTGACGGGCCAGTGCGAGCCCGACAAACCCGCAACCGACGATGGTCAGTCCCATGGAATGGATGGCTCTAGACCCGACACTAGGAATCTTGATTGGTCAGGGAGGAGCCGACCATGACGAATCAGTGGACTCTCAACCGGCTCAATTTCGAGGGTTGCTGGCAGGGCCGGGGTTGCTGGCACGTGCGTGATTCGGAAGGAGATCTGAACTTCGCGACACCGACACGGGTGATCACGCCAACGCGATATGCCATCAGCTTCAGCGATGAGGACACGGGCGTTTGGGATGGATCAGGCTTGTTCTTCGCGCCGGATGGCAAGGCCACCTACGCCATCAGCCGTGAGTCTTACAACGCTGGCGGTGGTTGCTGGCAGTTCGCTGGTGCTGGCGGTCAGTCCAGCCGACGCTTGGATGCTGGAGCATCCCGGTTCGGCCACGAAATCAATCTGTTTCAGGCTCGTTCCCGTTCGATGCTTGTGCTCATCTGGGAGCCGATCGATCACCATTGGCGGCTGCAGGTCGTTGGTGCGGTTGGCTTCCGTTGTCTGCAGGGTCAATCCGTGGAGCCTGAGCGCCCGATCTGCGCTTCACCTGAGGCGTTGTTGGAACCGTTGCGGGGTTGGCAGGGAAGTTCGGAACGCCTCACCCCCAGCGAGGCCATCCAGGGACAGCCCAGTGCCCCTCAGCCGGTGGTGTTTGACCCGAAGCAGTTGCTTCGCCATGACTGTTCCGCTGTGATGGCCGATGGGTTGGTGTTCTCCGTTCCAGAGCAGCTGCCCAACGCAGCCTTTCGGCTTGAGATCGGTGGTCTGCTCGGACCAGCCTTGTTTCAGCAGGTCAGCATTCTTTTTGATTCAGCTGGAACACTGACGGCCTGGCAACGGTCCACTTTTCAGGCCACTCGGATCTAATTAGAGCAGTCTTGTCCGCACCAGCTGGGCCCAGAGTGGTGTGCCGACGTCGAGCGTTCCAGCGTCGGCGGGCACTTCTAAGAGCAGATCGGCTTGGTGCAGAGAACTGATCCGGGAGGAGGCTTGGGATCCATTCAGCCGCGCCAGCAGCTTTCCCTGAGCGTTGCTTTCCAAGCGTGCTCGGGCCAGTTCAGGCCTGCCTGGGCGTCGTTGTAATGGATCCGCCAGTTCCACTCGTAATCGAGGGAAGAGTTCGGGTGAGGCTTGTCCTTCCAGTCGCTGCAGGGCAGGCCAGAGCAGTTGCAACGCAGTGATGGCTGCTGCCACCGGATTGCCCGGTAGACCGAAGAACGGCACCCCATGGCCCAATGTTCCAAAGGCAAAGGGGCGCCCTGGCCGCAGGAACAGTTTCCAGAAGTCGACGCTGCCCAGTTCCGCTACCAGAGGACGGATCCAATCGCTATCCCCAGCGGAGACACCCCCTGTGGTCACCACCACATCGCAGACGGCTGCAAGGTCGCTGAGGTTGCTGCGGAGTGCTTCCGGCTGGTCTGGCACGACGCGACGGTCGTGAACGTTGTGGCCAAGCTTGCGCAGCATCGTCTCCAGAAGGGTGCCGTTGCTTTCCCAGATCGCACCCGCAGGGCGGATGCTGCCGGCTGGCACCAGTTCGTCACCACTGATCAGCATTCCGATCTTTGCTTGCTGGTGCACCTTGAGATCGGCAATGCCGCAGCTAGCCAGTCGGGCTAGATCCGCAGGCCCGAGTCGATGCCCTGCTTCCAGAAGAACGTCATCGGCGCGGCACTCCTCGTCCGCTGCGCGGATCCATGGCCTGTCGGAGGCCTCTTGCACCAGCGTGATGGCCTGGTCGTTCTCCCTCACCAGTTCCTGGGGCAGCACCCAGTCGGCTCCTTGAGGGAGGGGGGCTCCCGTCAGAATTCTGATCGCTTCTCCGGCGCCAAGACTTCCTTGGAATGGCTGCCCGGCGACGGCGCGTCCGCGCAGACTCCATCGCTCTCCTTGTGCTGGTTGAGTGGCTTGACCAAGGGCATAGCCATCCATCATTGAGGCCCTGAAGCCGGGTACGGCTTCTTGAGCCACGGTTGGTTCGGCACTGACCCGTCCCAGGGCATCAGCCAGTGCAAGCGTTTCGAGATCGGTGAGGGGTTGGATCGCCTCCAAGATCCGTTGGCGGGCGTCCTCCAAGGGCAACCCTTCGGGGCCATAGGGCTCAGCGGATCCAGACACCGTTACGGCCTCCTTGCTTGCGCAGCAGCTGAATGGCTTCGATGGTCATCGCCGGATCCACGGCCTTGAGCATGTCGTAGAGGGTGAGGAGTCCCACCGAGACAGCCGTCATGGCCTCCATCTCCACACCGGTTTGGTGGGTGGTGCGACAGCTGCAGGTGAGGCGGAGCCCTGGCAGATCCTGATCGGGTTCGATGCAGACATCGATGCCACTGAGAGGGAGTGGATGGCAGAGCGGGATCAGCTCCCAGGTGTGTTTGGCAGCTTGAATCGCGGCCACACGCGCCACCGCCAGTAGATCACCTTTCGGGGTTTCGCCGCGTTGAATCAGGGCCAGGGTGTCTGTTGCCATCCTGATCCTGCCTTCAGCGACGGCTTCGCGTCGTGAGGCGGAGCGGTCGCCCACCTCCACCATGTGCACCTCACCTTGCTGGTTGAGGTGGCTGAGGTTTTCACCCATCCGATGCCGGAGGTCGTGCTTATCGATTCAGCCTGGCAGATCAGACCAGGCTGACTTTGCCCGACCGGATGTCGAAGTAGCTCACCACGATCGTGAGACGGCCATCGACCTCTGCATCGGCCAGCACCCGGCTGCGTTGTGTGAGTTGTTTGGCGGCGAAGCCGGCGTTGCGTTTGATCGCTGTTGCCAGAGTGTTCTCTGGGCTGAGGCTGGCCCGGATCGGTTTCACCAGTTGCTCCAGCAGTGGAGTGAGAGGGGCGCTGTCGCGGGCTGCTTTGACAGCGCCGCAGTCGCTGTGACCCATCACCATGATCAACGGTGTGTGGAGCGTGGCCACGCCGAATTCGAGCGAGGCGATGGCGTTATCAAATGCGGTGTTGCCTGCGCTGCGGATCACGAACAGATCCGCTGGGGCAGCATCGAAGATCCATTCCGGAGATACGCGTGAATCGGCGCAGCTGAGAATGGAAGCCCAGGGGGCCTGGCCTGTTGTCAGCGTGTCGCCTGGTAGATAGCAACCCTTGGTCCAGAGGCTTGACATGGCCTCAGCCCTTGCCGCCATGGTCGTTGCGGTGTTGTTGCTCTGCCAAGCGGCGGCGAAACGTTCGTTGCCCTCGAGCAAGGCTGCCAGAGGGTCTTGGGGCTGGCAGGAACGGGGCGTTTCATCTGCCTGAATTGCAGTATTGACCTTGAGGGGAGCAGCTTCAGCAGGGTCGGCTTCCCCCAGCCATGAACCAACGAGTCCGGCGGCTGTGAGTCCACTGCCGAGCAGGAAGGAACGTCGATTCAGTCCCACGGTTCTGCGTCCTGACGCTTGGGACGCTAAACCCCGTTCCGGTGCAGAGGGCGTGGTTGGCTTGGCATCAGTGCTCGATCAGCGCGCTCCGAGTGGGGCCCACAGGGTGGCTTCAGAGCCCACAACAGCCTCAACCTTGACCGCTTCAATGTTGGCGGCCGTGGCGTTGGTGGGTTGGACGTTGGCGGCGGCGGTGGGAACACGGCTGCTCTCACTCACTGCATCCCGTTCTCCCAATGCAGCCCACAGCGTGGCGGGGCTGGCGACGACAGGCTCAACAGCTGCCGCTCCGGTTTGAACCGCGGTGGATTGGCTGTGAACCAACTGCACGGCAAGGGAACCGACGATGAAGGCACCCAGGAAACCGGCCGCCACAGTGATGGGACTGCGGCCTGAGACGGACGAAATGGTGTGTGTCACGCCTGAAACTCTTCAACAGAATTTCAGTATGAGAAAAAATGGTGCGAACCGCTACTGAATGGAGAGAAATCAGTATCAGAATTAACGCTTTGTCCAGTATTCAGGAAGCTCGGTTTGTTTTGAGCCAAGTTTTCAGACATCACCCATCCGTGGGAGATGCCAAGCAACATTCCAAGGGAGAGGGCGAAGCGCACGACGTTAATCTTGTAACAGCGTGAACATCGCTGGTTCTGCGTTCCTTTGTTGTCATCATTGACACCATTCACCCTCCTGGTTGATGGGCAGTCATCACAATTCGGCCAGTCATTGTTTTGCTTTTGAGCAGGATTTCATTGGCAACTGGCGCTGCATTCCCCTCTGTGTGCGCCGCAAGTTGGATCTGATCGGCCTCAAGCTCAAACTCAATCACTGGCTTGCTCTCAGCCAGGTACAGCGTCAGGAGTTGGTGGACTGGCCTGATGCGTCTGACGCTTTAGAGCGGTTGCGCGAGCATCTGCGGTCCTGCACTAGTGGCATGGCCGAGGGGATAGCGAAGGATCTTCTCCCCATCGTGGATGCAGCGTGGCAGCAGGCCGATCGATGCCCAGCTGAAGTCTTGACTGCTGCCGCTACCCGGGGGGTTGGGTTGACGCCAGCCCAGTGGTCAGGGATGAGTGAGCTGGAACGGTTCGCTCTCTGCAAGCTGGTGCGGCCTGGGCACGATCACCACAACCTTGAAGCGGCTTTCAGTGAAGTGCTGGCGTGAGCAGGTTGCGAAGTGCCTTCAGTCGTCCCATCTCTTGCTCCACCGGTTTGACGACGGACACTGCTGGCGCCACGACAACAGCGCAGGCCTTCAGCTCCGGTTGCTTCGACACAGGGCAGGCTTGATCATGCATCAGCACATTGGCTTCGCAGGCTTTGTCCTGAGTAAATCCCCAGTGCATGGGTAAAAACACAGTGCCGCGACGGATCCGGGGGCTGACCTGTACCTTCGCGGTGATGTGGCCGCGACGGGAACTGATCGCTGCGAGTTGCTTGTCTTCCACTTGATAAGCGCGGGCATCGTCTGGGTGGATTTCCAGGACCGGTTCGGGGTGCATGGTTTGCAGACGTTTCACCTTGCCGGTGCGCGTCATCGTGTGCCATTGCCCGAGGTAGCGCCCCACTGTGAGCACCAGTGGAAAGGTGTTGCATGGGGGTTCGGCCAGACCCAGCGGTTTGTCGTTGCTGAAACGGGCTCGGCCCGTTGCTGTGGCGAAGTGATGGTCGGTGTAGAGGCGTTTCGCGGTCTGCGTCGGAGCACTGCCTTGGGGGAAGGGCCACTGCTGCGGACCCTCTTGAGCCAGCAGGTCATGGCTCAGACCTGACATGTCACAGAGTCGTCCAGTGGTCAGCCTGGTGAATTCTGCATACACCTCTGCGGAGGAGTGGTAGCTGAACTGATCCACAAAGCCCAGGCGTCGTCCGATGTCTGCGAACACTTCCCAGTCGGGCCGGCTGTCGCCATGGCGGGGCCGATAGGCCGGACAGTAGGTGACGCGCCGTTCGGAGTTGGTCATGGCGCCGGCCTTCTCGCTCCATTGCGAGGCAGGCAGTAGCAGATGGGCGTAGTGGGATGTTTCCGAGTCTGCGTAGGCCTCGCTGACCACAACCAGTGGACAACGCTGCATCGCTGCCTTGACCCGTTCCAGGTCTGGCATGCTCACCAGAGGGTTGGTAGCAGCCACCCACCAGAGCTCAAGCTCGCCTCGTTCCATGGCTTCCACCTGCTGCCAGGCGGCGAGTCCAGGCATCGGAGAGATTCGCCCTGCTGGAACGTTCCAGGCTTGTTCGACTTGGCTGCGGTGTTCGGCATTGGTCACCAGTCGGTAGCCGGGAAGGAGATGGGCCAGCCCGCCGGCTTCACGCCCACCCATTGCATTGGGCTGGCCGGTGAGTGAGAACGGCCCGGCCCCTTCCTTGCCGATCTGGCCACTGAGCAGATGCAGGTTGATCAGCCCCTGTACCACAGCAGTGCCCTCACGCCGTTGGTTCACGCCCATCGACCACAGGCTCAGCACCCGCTGACGCCTGTGGAACAATTCGGCGACGTCGCGTAGACGTTTCTCGGGAATGCCGCAGAAGCGCGCCACCTTGCGTGGCGTCCAGCGGGTCACCACATCGAAGAATGGTTTGTAGTTTTCGGTGTGCTGGTCGATGAAGCTGACGTCTTGACCGTTCTCCCGCAGCACGAGATGGGCCATGCCATGGAGCAGGGCCAGGTCGGTGCCTGGTGCCACGGCAAGGTGGATGTCGGCAGCTTTGGCGGTGTTGGTCTGGCGTGGATCGATCACCACGATCGTGAGGCTGTTGGGGTTGCGTTTTTTGCGTTTGAGCAGTCGTTGGAACAGCACCGGGTGGCATTCGGCCGTGTTGGTGCCGATCAGCACGGCCACACTGCAATGGTCGATGTCCTCGTAGCAACAGGGGGGGCCATCGGAGCCGAGGCTGCGGGTGTAGCCGGCTACAGCCGAACTCATGCAGAGGCGTGAGTTGGCATCAAAGTTGTTGGTGCCTAGGGCTCCCTTCAGTAGTTTCTGGGCGAGGTAGTAATCCTCGGTGTGGAACTGACCAGAGCCATACATGGCAATGGCATCAGGGCCTTTGCTTTGCAGGGTTGTACGGATCTGATCGGTGATCGTCTGGAGGGCCGTATCCCAGCTCACCGGCTGGAAGTCCTGATCAAGGCTGGCGCGATAGAGCGGTTGTTGGAGGCGTCCGCGGGAGAGGGTTTCCCCCACGGTGGCGCCTTTGATGCACACCTGTCCAAGGCTGGAGGGGTGCTGCCGGTCGCCGCGCGCGGTCCAGATTGGGTTGCCTTCGGGATCGCGTTTGACGGCTTGACCGGGTTGGGCTGGAGCGAGCAATTCAAGGCCGCAGCCCACACCGCAGTAGGGGCACTGGCTGCGCACAGACGGTGTGGTCATGGCTTTGAGAATGAAAAGCCTGGGCTTTTAGCCCAGGCCATGGAGCCGCAATCTGCGGCGTTTGTTGTGGGGCTTGAGGGGTCAGCGACCAGCCAGCACAGGAATCGCTTCTTCTCCTTCATGCAGTTCTGCGAAAGACCCTTTGGGTTCCTTCAGGAAGAAGAAGCAGAAGAAGGCCACAATCAGCCCAGCAATGCCAAGGATCATGAAAAAGGCACTGTTCGAGTTGGCGATCACCTCCGGTGAGGGATCTGAACCACCACCCATCCACATCGGCAGCAGGCTGAAGATGGTGAGATAGGTCACAGCACCGACATTTCCGTAGGCACCCACCAGCCCGGCAACCTGACCGGTGACGCGGCGCTTCACCAGAGGGACTAGGGCAAAAGTTGCACCTTCTCCGGATTGGACAAAGAAGGACGCAAGCATCGTGATCACCACGGCCACGGTGATGCCGCTGGCCCCTGAGAAGGTGCCGGGTTTGATCATGCTCATCACCAGGTAGCCAAAGCCCAGGCCGGCGGTGAGGAAGCCCATGGTGTTCTTGCGGCTGCCGACTTTGTCGGAAATCAAACCACCTGCAGGGCGGGCAATCAGGTTCACGAATGCAAAGCAGGAGGCAAGAATGCCGGCCGTCGCTTTTGGCAGATCAAACGTGGTTTCAAAGAAGGTGGGCAGCATCGACACCACAGCGAGCTCGGAACCGAAGTTGACGATGTAGGTGAGTTCCAGAATGGCCACCTGACGGAACTCGTAGCGGTCTTCCTTGGGGTAGACCTTGTTGCCCAGGATCAGTTCACGGTTGGTGCGGATGATGCCCCAGGTTTGGAAGGCAAACCAGAGGGCAACAGCGCCCAGGGCCAGTGGATAGGTGGCGGCAGTGAGGAAGCCCACTTTCTGCAGGCGCCAGCAGAGCACGCACAGAATCGCAGCAAAGGGGACATTCATGCCCAGCAGACCCCAGAAATCACGCATGGAGGTCACTTCCAATCCAGCGGTTTTCTCTGGCTTTTGATACGCCTTGCCTGGAGGTGTATCGGTGACGTTGAAGAAATAGAAGACGCCGTAAAGGGCAGAGATAATGCCTGTGAGGGCGATTGCACCGCGCCAGTTCAGCACTGCACCTGTTGGTAGTTCGAAGCCACCGGAGAACGAGAGAACGCCAGCTAGAAACACCATGGTGAGTGCCGAGAAGGCCGAGCCGAAGTTGCCCCAGCCGCCGTAGATGCCTTCAGCTAGGCCGATTTCTTTCGGCGGGAACCACTCAGCCACCATGCGGATGCCGATCACGAAGCCGGCGCCGACGATGGAGAGTAAAAGACGAGCTACGACCAGCTGGTTGAAGTCCTGAGCGGAGGCAAACAGCAGGCAGGGAAAGGCCGAGAAGACCAGGATCGAGGAATAGGTAATCCGGGGTCCGAATTTGTCGAGCAGCATGCCGATCAGCACCCGAGCTGGGATAGTGAGGGCCACGTTGCAGATCGCCACCGTGCGGATCTCGCCGAGTTCGAGGCCGAGATCTGCTCGTACTGTGGTGGCTAGAGGGGCCAGATTGAACCAGACGACGAACGTCAGGAAAAAGGCAATCCAAGTGAGATGAAGTGTTCGATATCTCCCTTGGAACGACCAAAGATCGCCAAGCATGAAAGTGAAATTTTGGTGCCCTCGAGCGTCAGAAGAGAAGTGCTGAGGATGGAATTAGACGGCGCTGAACAAAAGGACCGTTCACAAATTGATTAAACGCCACTCGCTACCCTCTCAATGGTTGCAGCGGCTACTAAACAAGTGAAAACGGTTCTCGCTAAACATTATTTCCGCTAATCAATGCAATGAGTTCTTGCGATTGATCTTCCAAAGGTGATCATTGCTACATGTTTGCCGTGATGTTTTGGCACGATTGCCAGTTGGCTTCAGTGGTCGTTTGGTCAGCTGTTGTGATGAGATCTGATGGCCTCACAGCCTGCGTTTTCAGTGGCGGTGCCAGTGAACGGATGGGTCGCGATAAGGCATTGCTTTCCCATCCCAGCGGTGGCCTCTGGTTGCCCACCCTTGTTGATCATCTGCGGGCATTGCAGTTGCCGGTTTTGGTGGTGAGCCGACATCAGTCCCACCAAGCCCTGCTGCATGGACGGCCTCAGGTGCAAGTGATGCTGGAATCGCCCCCCTGGCAGGGGCCTTTGCGTGCGTTGGAGCGGGTCTTGGCTGTTGACTCTGGTTATCCATTGTTGGTGGCGCCGGTGGATATGCCGCTACTCACTCCGGCGGTGTTGCAGCAGTTAATCGATGACTGGCAGACCGATCCCCAGCGTGTGGCCATAGCGGATGATGGCGAACGCCTGCAACCCTTACTGGGCATCTATCCCTCCGGTGCACCGTTTCAGCCGCTGCTTCGGCAGCAGTTGCAGCAAGGCGATCGACGTTGGTTGCGCTGGCTGGATCAGATTCCCCATCAGACGGTTCGTCTGCCTGCTGCTGCTCTTCGCAATGTGAACGCTCCTGCTGATCTGGCAGCGTTACAGGCATGACAATGACCCCTGTGATCGATCAGTTGGATCGCCCCCTAGGGGTGTTGCGCCTCTCGCTGACTGCTCGCTGCAATCTGGCCTGTCCCTACTGCTGCCCGGATGCAAAGGAGCCGGAAGGTTTGTTGAATCTCGAGGCCCAGTTGGCGGTGATCCGCGCAGCCTGCCGGCTTGGTGCCCACACGTTGCGGCTCACTGGTGGCGAGCCTTTACTCAGTGATCGGCTTTGGCCATTGCTGGAGCAACTTGCCGCGGGTCGTACCGATCCCTCTGACCCCTTGCACCAGTTGCGTCAGCTCACTTTGACCAGTAACGGTATTCTGCTCACGCCGCAGCGGGCCCTTCAGCTCAAGGCCCTTGGGTTGGACCGCGTCACGATCAGTCTGGATGGAGCTGATGCCATCAGCGTGGCGCGTATGACGGGTTTCCCTGGGGAGGCGCGCACGGGTGAGCGTTTGCTGGCTCAGGTGCTGAGAGCTCTCAAGGCTGCTCGGGCGGCTGGCTTCGATCCGCGTCTTGGCCAATTGAAGTTGAACAGTGTCATCCAGAACGGTGTCAACCAGGACCAGCTCATTCCTTTGGCGGCACTGGCCCGCGACCAGCAGCTGGAGCTGCGCCTGATCGAATATATGGATGTGGGCAATCGCAACGGCTGGACCGAGCAGCAGGTTGTGCCGGCTGCGGAGATGATTGCCCGTTTGCACCGTCAGTGGCCGCTCGAGCCTGTGGGTCGCGCTCATCACGCCACTGCAACCCGTTGGCGTTATCGAGATGGTGGTGGGCTCGTGGGGGTGATTGCCTCCATCACCGAGCCGTTTTGTGGTGATTGCAACCGGCTGCGGGTCACCGCCGATGGTCTGGCCTTCACCTGTCTGTTCGCGAATGAGGGGCTTGACCTACGCCGCTGGTTGATGCCCCGTCCTGATCACGCCGGCCTGATGGCAGCGCTGACCACTGCATGGCATGGACGGGAGGATCGTTTCAGTGAGCTGCGGGCCCAGCTGGGTTCACCGTCGCCCCATGCGGAGATGGCCTACCTGGGGGGTTGATCTGATTGCGGTTGAGCCGCAATCCGTGGTGAAAGGGGTGTTGGTTGCCACCACGTTGATCGGGCGGTTTCGATACAACCAAGCAAGAGAGCTGCCTTGACTGGATTCACACCATGTTCGAGCTGCTGGCCTATGAACGGTTTCGCGACACGCCATCGGTGCGTTTCTTCGACGTGACGGTGGAGACGTCGAATGCCCGTGATCTGGTGATTCACTCAGGACCGGCCGTCAGTCCTCCGGACGACCCGAAGACAGGAGCCTGGCAGTTTTATCTCCATCCCCATCAGGAGGACAATCTGCTGGCGGCTAGCGGCGGACGCACGTTTTATTTGGTGAACCTCGCCTGGGATGTTCCCTTCCACATTGTTCGTTTAAACAGTGGAGGCGACATCCTGCGCATCCCTCCCGGCACGTTCCATCGTTCGATTTCTGATGCCGAGGGATCGGTGGTGCTCAATCAGGCCGTGCGTGAACAAGGCGTGTCCCTACTGCGGGAATTTCGGGTCTACAACAGTGCTCGCATTCCGGCGTTGATGGCAGCCACTGTGGCGTCGGCTCCGAAGCCTTTGCTGCATGGTGTGCGACCCGTGCTTCAGGCCGCCTGAATCAGCGCATTCGCTGCTTTGGCAGGGATTTGCTCCTCCTGGACGCTGATTCTCCAGCTCAGCTCACTTTCGGTCTGGGGCGGACCACTGAACGTGCCGCTGACCGCTGCGGTGAGAGCCGCTTTGGATGAGGTGGCCAGGACGACGTATCGCTCATTCACTTCACTGCCGGCACTGGGGTCAAAACCACGCCAGCCAGCGCCTGGCACATACACCTCCGCCCAGGCGTGTAGGTCGTAGTGCTCTGGGGCCGGATCCAGCAGCTGATAGCCGCTCACAAACCGTGCCGGAAGGCCCACCACCCTGCAGCAGGTCACCATCAGCATCGCTAGATCCCGGCATGAACCAATTCGTTCCCGCAGTGTGCGGCCTGCTGGCCAGGCCGGGCCCAGATGGCGCTGGGTGTATTTCACTCGATCTTGGATCAGCCCGATCAGTTGCATCAGGAATGCAAGGGTCTGTTGATTGCTGCCCATCAGCGCCTCCTGGGTGAGATCGATCGCCGCAGGTTCGTGTTGGCCATTGGGTAGCCACCCCTCCAGAGCGCCGAGCAGATCCTGATTGAGTTGGCCTCGGGGGTAGGGAAGGGATGGCTCCAGGCCGTTGAAGCAGATCTCCAGGGGTGGGGCTGGTCGTGTTTCGACACAGCTGCGCGCTTCGAAGCAGAGTCGGTCGGTGCTGCCGAAAAAGTTGAGTCTGAGGATTTCGTCACCGCTGGCGGCCAAGAGTTCCCTTTGCTGGCTTGGTTCCGGAAGCACCATGAGCTGGTGGTCGAGTAGGCGTTGAAATCCCTGGCCCCGGGGTTTCAGACAGAGGCGGTGTTCCCCCAGCGTCACTGGGTCCTCGTATTGATACGTCAGGCGGTGAAAGATGTGAGCACGCATTCGGGATTGGCGACGTTGGGGCGTAGTTCAGTCGTGGTGAAGTAACGCGCTTGGATCAGCGTGTGGAGGCGGTTGAGGTCTTGCTGTAGTTGGTCGATGGCCTCGTGCAGACCAGCGTTGATCAAGGCATCGATGCGTACGTAACTCCAGCGGGCGAGCAGTTGACCGCTCAAACAGTCGAGATCATCTGGAGGCCCCTGCACAGGTTGCTGTTGAATTTGTTCCAATGTGGCGTTGATGCCTTGTAGGCAGAAGCGCACCGAGCGGGGAAAAATCGGATCGAGCAGAAGGAAGCTGGCTACGGAGATCGGATTGATCGCCTGCTGCATCTTCTGGCGGTACATCTGATAGGCACCGGCGGTGCGCAGCAGAGTGATCCACTGCAGTTCGTCTAGGACGCCTCCCACCGCCTCCGGTGATGGCAGGAGCAGGAAGTACTTCACATCGAGGATGCGAGAGGTTTTGTCGGCGCGCTCGATCAAACGCCCCAGCTGACTGAACAGCCAACTCAGATCGCGGCTGAGGCTGGCTTCGGTGATGCCGTAGAAGATCTGGCATCCTCGACGGATAGTGCCCAGCTGTTCTTGCAGCGGCTCCTGCCAGATCGGTTCACCAACCTGCAAGCTCCAGTGCAGATCATTGATCTGTTCCCACATCTCGGTCGTGATGACATCACGAATCTGGCGCGCGTTCTCGCGGGCGCTGGAAATACAGCGCACGATGCTGTTGGGGTTGTCCAGGTCGTAGAGCAGAAAGCGGATCACCTCTCTGGGGCTGCCAGCTGGATAGGCCAGATCAAATCGGTGACGATCGCCGCTGGCTTCGACCAGGGGCAACCAGGGTTCGGCACTGCCGGGAGGGCAATCGAGGGCCATGGCCCCACTGACTTCTAAAAAGCGGGAGATGTTCTCTGCTCTCTCTAGATAGCGATGGATCCAGTAGAGGGAATCGGCGACGCGGCTCAACACGGCACAGCCTCCTGATGGTGACCGGCACTGACGTGATGCTCATCCACGATCCAGGTGTCCTTGCAGCCGCCGCCCTGGGAAGAATTCACCACCAAGGAGCCCCGCTTGAGCGCCACGCGCGTTAATCCTCCGGGGCTGACCCAGTTGCGCTTGCCGCGCAGGACGTAAGGGCGAAGATCAACGTGGCATGGATAAAGCTCGCCGTCGCTTAGGGAGGGCACGGTGGAGAGTTGCAGTGTCGGTTGGGCGATGAAGTTGCGCGGATTGGCGCGGATCTTGGCGTCGAAGCAGGCGAGTTCCGAGCGACTGGCTTGAGCGCCGATCAGCATTCCATAGCCTCCGGCTTCGGCCACGGATTTCACCACCAGGTGTTCGAGGTGGTCGAGAACGTATTGGCGGTCTGACTCGCGAGAGCACAGGTAGGTGGGAACGTTCTCGATGATCGGCTCTTCGCCGAGGTAGTAATGGATCATCGCCGGTACATGGGCGTAGATCAGTTTGTCGTCGGCTACGCCTGTGCCTGGTGCATTGGCGATGGCCACCTTCCCTTGACGCAACACCTCAATCAGCCCCGGGATCCCCAGGATTGAGTCGCTGCGGAACACAGTCGGGTCTAGGAAATCATCGTCAATGCGGCGGTAGATGACGTCAACCGCCCGAAGCCCATTGGTGCTTCGCATCCAGACCCGACTGTCTTCGCAGACCAAATCGCGCCCCTCAACGAGGGGAATGCCCATTTGCTGGGCAAGGTAGCTGTGCTCGAAGTAGGCGCTGTTGTAAACGCCAGGAGTGAGCAGCACCACTTGAGGTGCATCATTCCAGGGAGCGATGTCTTGAAGGGTGCGCAGCAGGTGAGAGGGATAGTCGTCGATCGGTTGCACCGTTCTTCCCTCAAACAGGCTTGGGAACAAGCGCTTCATCACGCGCCTGTTTTCCAAGAAGTAGGCCACCCCGGACGGACAGCGCAGGTTGTCCTCCAGGACTCGCCAGGTGCCTTCACCATCGCGGATCAGGTCTAAACCGGAGACATGGCACCAGCGATTCAGGGGCAGGGTGATGCCTTGGATGTCTGGCCGCCAGCCGGCGGAGCTCTCCACATCGGAACGGGGAATTACTCCGTCCTTCAGAATCTGTTGGGAGCCATAGACGTCGGCGAGAAAGCAGTCGATTGCCTCAAGACGCTGGATCAGCCCCTGTTCGAGACGTTGCCACTCGCTGCTGCCAATTAGGCGTGGAAGCGGATCGAAGGGCAGGATCCGTTCGCCGCTATGGATGCCACTTTCATTGAGGCGAAAGGTGGCCCCTAAGCGCCGAAGTAGATGACTGGCGGCGGCATGGTTTCGGTTGAGTTCGGCAATGCCCATCTGCCCCAGAGAGGACAGCAGAGGCTCGAGAGATGAGCGAGGAGCCTCATCACGCCGGCAGAAGTATTCGTCATATCCAGACGTTGGTCTGTATTCCGTGAACATCACCGCTGCTCGCGCTCATTGGAATTGAACGCCAACAGCTAGGTCCCGACAGGTGGCTGTTGTTACGCATCCGGGGCTCAATGTCGTTGATTACACAGAAGCACCATCGGTTTTGTCATTCTCATTACCTTCTCGACTGCTCAGTCGAGATTCATGGCTGCCCATTGATCAAGCACGTTGCTGAACAGGCGTCGTCCCTGATGTTCGAGTCTTGGGCCGAACTGGCTCCATTGGCGTTGTAGTTCGTCCAGCCCCTGTTCGCCTCGGGCGCTCACCACATAATCCTTGTCTTCGTTGAGCCAACGGTGGATGGTCTTGCCGCTCAGCTCCAGGTGACACTGCAGCCCGATTGCATGACGGTCGATGCGGAACACCTGTTCGAGACAGTGCAGTGATGAGCCGAGCAAGGTGGCCTCGCGCGGTAGCCGGATGCGATCTCCATGCCAGTGCAGCACGATCTCACTGGCATCCAGACCCTGCAGCATTGGCTCTTGGTCGGCAGTGGTCCACCAGTGAATGGCACCCAATCCCACTTCTTTGAGAGGGGTTGGCGGTTGGCCAACCTGCAGTGGCTCGACGCTGCCGCCGGCTGCGGTCGCCAGCAGCTGGGCTCCCAGGCAGATGCCGAGCACGGGACGTTTGCTGGCATGCCAGGTCTTGAGCCAGTCCAGCTCCCTCTGCAGCCATGCCATCCCAGGCTGATGTTGCTCGTTCACCCCCATGGGTCCGCCGAGCACGAGCGCCACGGTGTTTGCACAGTTGGCGGGGTTCGGGAATGGATCGCCACGGTCTGGTCGCAGCGTTGTGATCGACATCCCCCGCTCCCTAGCCAGCTCGGCAATCACGCCTGGTCCTTCACGGTCAACGTGTTGGACCACCAGCAGGGTGATGCTCAAAGCAGCAGGTAGCGCTGGGCCAGGGGCAACACCTCGGCGGGTTCGCAGGTGAGTAGCTCGCCGTCGGCGAAGACTTCATAGGTCTGAGGATCCACGCTCACCTTCGGGAGTGCGGCATTGAGCTTTAGGGACTTTTTACCGACGTTGCGGGTGTCTTGAACAGCCATGCAGGTGCGATCCAGCCCCAGTTGGCGCTGAATGTCGGCGTCCATTGCCGCTTCGCTCACGAAGGTGAGGCAACTGGCAGCGAGGGCTTTGCCGAAGGCGCCGAACATCGGCCGGCCATGCACCGGTCCGGGGGTCGGAATCGAGGCGTTGGCATCGCCCATCTGGGCCCAGACGATTGAGCCGCCCTTGAGCACGAGCTCCGGGCGGATGCCAAAGAAGCCAGGCTTCCACAGCACCAGATCAGCCAATTTGCCGGTTTCCACCGAGCCCACTTCGCTGCTGATGCCATGGGCCAGAGCAGGGTTAATCGTCACTTTGGCGATGTACCTCTTCAGGCGATGGTTGTCGTTGCGGTTTGAGTCTTCTGGCAGGGCACCCCGCTGCAGCTTCATCTTGTGGGCGGTTTGGAAGGTGCGTGTGATCACCTCACCGACGCGGCCCATGGCTTGCGAGTCGCTGGCGATGATCGAGAAGGCACCGAGGTCATGCAGGATGTCTTCGGCGGCGATTGTCTCGCGACGGATGCGTGATTCGGCGAAGGCCACGTCTTCCGGGATCTTTGGATCCAGGTGGTGGCACACCATCAGCATGTCGAGGTGTTCCTCGAGTGTGTTGCGGGTGTAAGGGCGCGTCGGGTTGGTGCTGCTGGGCAGCACGTTCGCCTCCCCGCAGATCTTGATGATGTCTGGAGCATGACCACCACCGGCACCTTCGGTGTGGAAGGTGTGGATCGTGCGACCTTTGATCGCGGCGATCGTGTCCTCAACAAATCCGGCTTCATTGAGAGTGTCGGTGTGAATGCAGACCTGCACGTCCATCTGGTCCGCCACGGATAGACAGGCATCGATCGCCGCCGGGGTGGTGCCCCAGTCTTCGTGCAGTTTCAGTCCACAGGCGCCGGCGCGCACCTGCTCCTCGAGGGCTTCCGGCGTGCTGGCGTTGCCTTTGCCGAAGAAGCCCAGATTCACCGGCAGGCCTTCGGCGGCTTGCAGCATCCGGGCGATGTGAAACGCACCGGGCGTGCAGGTGGTGGCATTCGTGCCGGTGGCCGGTCCGGTGCCGCCACCCATCAAGGTGGTCACGCCGCTGGCCAGGGCCGTTTCGATCTGCTGAGGGCAGATGAAGTGGATGTGGGTGTCGATGCCTCCAGCGGTAAGGATGTGGCCTTCACCGGCGATCGCCTCGGTGCCGGGTCCAACCACGATCGTCACCCCTTCCTGGGTGTCGGGGTTGCCGGCCTTGCCGATGCCAACGATGCGACCATCTTTGAGGCCCACGTCGGCTTTGACGATCCCCCACCAGTCGAGGATCAGAGCGTTGGTGATCACGGTGTCGACGGCACCGCCAGCCCGTGAGGTTTGGGCCTGGCCCATGCCGTCGCGGATCACTTTGCCGCCGCCGAATTTCACCTCATCGCCATAAACGGTGTAATCCTTTTCAACCTCGAGAATCAGCTCGGTGTCGGCGAGGCGGACGCGATCGCCGCGGGTGGGGCCATAGGTCTCGGCGTAGGCCTGGCGGGAAATGCGATAAGGCATGGATTCAGGCGTCGAGGGGTCCGTTGATGCGGCCGTTGAAGCCGATCACCTGTCGGGCGCCGGCGTAGGGGATCAGATTCACGTCACGGTTGTCGCCGGGTTCGAAGCGGATCGCCGTGCCCGCAGGGATGTCGAGTCGTTGTCCGCGGGCGGCCTCCCGGTCGAATTGCAGGGCTGCATTGGCTTCGAAGAAATGGAAGTGGGAGCCCACCTGGACGGGACGGTCGCTGCTGTTAGCCACGTTGATGGTGGTGACGGGACGTCCGGCATTGAGTTCGAGTTCTCCGGGTTCGGGAAGCAGCTCGCCGGGAATCAGGGATGGCATGGAGAAAGGCCTCAACGGATCGGGTCGTGAAGGGTGACAAGCTTGGTGCCATCTGGAAAAACCGCTTCGATCTGCACCTCATTCACCAGCTCAGGCACCCCTTCCATCACCTGATCGCGTGCCAGCCAGGTCGTGCCTTCCTGCATGAGGTCTGCCACCGTTTTGCCGTCACGGGCACCTTCCAGAATCAAAAAACTGAGCCAGGCCACCGCCTCGGGGTGATTGAGCTTGAGGCCGCGATTGAGCCGTCGCTCCGCCAGCAAGGCCGCGGTTACGACCAGCAGTTTGTCTTTTTCCTGGGGACTGAGATGCATAAGGGGCCTCGGTCTTCTTCAGTGTGTCGCTGTTGTGGCCGATAACGGGTTCGTTGTGAACTCTTGTCGCTCCAATGGCTTCTCTTGCAACGGCCAGACCCGTGGAATTCTTGGCTGAGCCAATCCCCGCAGGGCCCGGGTGCGGGCCCAGATGCGGCTGAACCAAAAACGTGCGTCTCGACTGGAGGGGCCGGCGTAGCGGGCTACCAAGCCCTGCTCAAGTTGGCCGCAGCGCATGTTGCCAGTGAGGCCGGCACGGTCGTTGCGGGCGTGATCCAGGAGAGAGGTCATCACCTCTGGAGCCAGGGTCATCGGTGCCGCCCAAACCAGTGATCCGAACACGGGTTGGCCCTGGAGACCGTGTTGATCAGTGAGGCTGGTGTTGCCGAGTTCCAGGCGATCCACCAATTCCCAGCGGCTGGACTGCAGTGTTTCGCCATCGCGTCGTTGAATGGCGAGGGCTGAGCGCCATCGTCCTTGTTGCAGCACTTCATTGGCGGCGGTGCGACCTAGTCGCACGATTTCGGTGCTCAGAAAGGAGGCGTTGTTGGGCAAAATCACGCTGAGCCGTTGTTCGAACAACGCATCGGCATAGAGCACGAGCTCCTGCGGAAGCCATTCCAAATCGCTGCCTCTGGCCAGCTGGCATTGCACGGTTTGCAGCGCCCACGCCCCTTCGGGATGGAGGCTGCTGCGGCCCACGGTTCCATACACCTTCTGCGCCGCCACACTGGTGATCAGGGCGCGACTGTCCCTTTTCAGTTTGAGATCGAGACTGAGCTGGTCTCCGCCGACGAGGCCCCCGGCGGTATGCAGCAGCGGTAGCTCGCAGCGGCCATCGTCGCCTTGCTCTGCACGCAGCAGTTTGAAGGGAGCTGTGCAGCCTCCCTGGTGAAGGGTGCGATTGCCGGCGCAATCGAAGTGCAGCTGGCAGTGGCCATGCCAGGGCTCGGGGCGTTGCATTGACTCACGCTCGACGCAGCAGGCATCTTCACTGTGTAGCAATGCATGTCAAACAACGGTTCGATGGCTGGGAACGCTGGGGTTATCAGGGAGGACCGAATCGGTGGCTGACGTGGTGATCGTGCTGGAACATCGACAGGCCGCTGCTGCCCCATCCAGCGCAGCGACGGCTGAACTGCTGCAGCTCCCGCTCACTGCCCATCAGCGCACAGTGATGCGGGGCAGGAGGCGCACCAGTTGTGGCCTGGATGTGCTGTTGCAATTGCCCCGGGAGGGCTCGCTTCAGCCTGGTGAACGGTTGGTTGATGGGGCGCGGACGCGCCAGGTGGTGGTGGTGGCGACAGAGGAGGAGTTGCTACGGGTTCAGGCTGCTTCGCCCCTGGCGTTATTGCAGGCGGCTTATCACTTGGGCAATCGGCATGTGTCCCTTGAGCTGCATGAGCATGAGCTGTTGCTGTTAGATGACGCCGTGCTCGCGACGATGTTGGCCGGGTTGGGGCTCACGCTGAGCCGTTGTCGTCGTCCCTTTCTGCCGGAAGGCGGTGCCTACGCTGGCCACAGCCATCGACATGGCGACGAGCATGTCGACTCCGAGATGAATTCTTCGGTATGAGTGCATTGGCTCTGCTGCAGTTGGTCAGTCCTGCCTTGCCGGTGGGTGCCTTCAGCTACTCCGAGGGACTGGAGGTGTTGATTCAGGCGGGTTTGCTCACGGATGAGGCGTCGCTCGAGGATTGGCTCACAGCCGAACTGGAACGGGGTGCCCTGCGCTTGGAGGCTGCGTCTCTCTCGTTGCTCAGGGCAGACCTGCAGCTCTGGACTCGTCTTGGTGATGAGGCCGCTTTGAACCGTGTGCTGGATCTGGATGGATGGCTGCTGTCGACCCGGGAAGCGGTTGAGATGCGCGCGCAACAGCGGCAGATGGGGGGATCCCTGCTTCAGCTGATGGCGGATATGGGCCATGGTCTGCCGGATCCAGCCAAGCTCGCTTGGCCAGGGGCCTGGGCTTGGGCAGCATTGGCGCTTGCCGTGTCCGAGACGGAGATGGTGGAGGGCTATCTCTACGGTTGGACCGCCAATCAGCTCAGTGCGGCAGTGCGTTTGGTGCCGTTGGGGCCCACCCGGGCTCAGGTGCTGCAGCAGCGTCTGTTGCTCAGGATCGCTGAGCAGGCGCGGTTGCTTCAGGAGCAGGATCCCCGCCAGCTCTGGTCTGGCGGAGTTGGCGCATCTTTGGCTCAGCTGGCCCATGCTGAGTTGTATTCGCGTTTGTTCCGAAGCTGATGGGCAGCAAGCTGCGTGTGGGAGTGGCAGGGCCAGTGGGCTCCGGAAAAACAGCCCTGGTGGAAGCGTTATGCCGACAACTGCGGGATCAGTTGCAGCTCGCCGTGGTGACGAACGACATCTACACCCAGGAAGATGCCCAGTTCCTGACTCGCGCCGGTGCTCTCGACCCAGAACGAATCCGCGGGGTGGAAACCGGTGGCTGCCCCCATACGGCGATTCGGGAGGACTGCTCGATCAACCGGGCGGCAGTGGCAGAGCTGGAGGCGCAGTTTCCCGATCTGGATCTGGTGATGGTGGAGAGCGGCGGCGACAACTTGGCCGCAAGTTTCAGTCCAGAGCTGGTGGACCTGTGCATCTATGTCATTGATGTCGCGGCTGGCGACAAGATCCCGCGCAAGGGAGGTCCTGGCATCACCCGTTCCGATCTTCTGGTGATCAACAAAATTGATCTGGCACCGCTGGTGGGAGCAGACCTCGCGGTGATGGAACGCGACACCTTGCGCATGCGGGGGGAAAGGCCTTGGTGCTTCACCAATCTGCACAGCCTCGAAGGCCTGGAATGTGTGGTGGCCTTTCTGCAACAGCAGTTACCAAAGTTACCAAGTTAAGGAGAGATTAAAAAAACGTTATACGATTTGGTTCCTATTGATACAAAAACGATTGCTCAGGGGTCCTACTCAAGCGCTGTCGCCGCGAGGCGCGCATCCTGTGTTGAGGATTTCATGAGCTCTTCTCTCTCCAAGCGTCTGTTTGCCGGTCTGGCTTCGGCGTCATTGGGCCTGGCTGTTACTGCCTGTGGTGGTGGTAGTGATGAGGCCACCAATGCCACCTGTGATGACGACGGCAATTGCACCGTCACTGTCGGCATCCTCCATTCTCTGACCGGCACGATGGCCATCTCGGAGAAGACGCTGGTGGACACCGAGAAAATGGCCATTGCAGAGATCAATGCCGCTGGTGGTGTTGAGGTCGATGGCAAGAGCTACACGATTGAAACCATCGTTGAAGACGGTGCATCCACTTGGCCCACCTTTGCTGAGAAGTCGAAAAAGCTGATCGACCAGGACAAGGTGCCCGTCGTCTTTGGTGGCTGGACCTCCGCCAGCCGCAAAGAGATGCTTCCGGTTTACGAATCGAAGAACGCCTTCCTCTTCTACCCGATTCAGTACGAAGGCCAGGAGTGTTCCAACAACATCTTCTACACCGGTGCCACCCCGAACCAGCAGTCGGAGCCGGCGACCAAGTTCATGTATGAGAAGTCACCCGCTGCCGGTAAGGACTTCTTCCTGGTGGGCTCTGACTATGTCTTCCCCCGTACCTCCAACACCATTACCAAGGCTCAGGTTGAGCAGCTTGGCGGCAAGGTTGTTGGTGAGGATTACCTGCCCCTGGGTAACACCGAGGTGGCGCCAATCATCGCCAAGATCAAGAAGGCATTGCCTGATGGTGGTGTGATTATCAACACCCTGAATGGTGACCAGAACGTTGCCTTCTTCAAGCAGATCCAGGACGCCGGCATCACGCCTGCCAATGGCTACTACGTGATGAGCTATTCGATCGCTGAAGAAGAAATCAGCACCATCGGTTCCGAGTTCCTTGAGGGCCACTACGGTGCTTGGAACTACATGATGTCGATCGACACCCCTGCTTCCAAGAAGTTCGCTGCCGACTTCAAGGCCACCTATGGCGCTGATCGGATGGTCGCTGACCCTCAGGAATCGGCTTACAACATGGTCTACCTGTGGAAAGCCGCCGTCGAAAAGGCCAACAGCTTTGAAGACGACAAGGTGCGTGAAGCTCTGATTGGCATCGAGTTTGATGCTCCTCAAGGTCCTGTGAAGGTGATGCCGAACCATCACCTCTCCCAGACCGTGCGGATCGGTCAGATCACCAAGGACGGTCAGTTCGCCATCCTCGAGGAGACCGATGGCCCCGTGTCACCGCAAGCCTGGAACCAGATCCACCCTGATTCCACCGGTTATGCCTGTGATTGGACCGATTCCTCCAAGGGCGGTAAGTACAAGCTCTGATTCGGCTTCATCTCTTTTTGATTGCTGAATTGTTTGTGGAGGAGTCCCTTTAGGGACTCCTCTTTTTGTCGTTCCACTGACTGCTTCAGTCCCGACTTCCGTGCAACTGCTTTTTGAAAGCCTGTTCAACGGTGTCGCCATCGGCTCGGTCTTGCTGATGGCTGCACTTGGACTGGCGATCGTGTTTGGCCTGATGGGTGTGATCAACCTCGCCCATGGCGAGCTCATCATGCTCGGTGCCTACACCACCTATGTGGTGCAGCTGATCTTCAAGCTGCCTGCGCTGCAACCCCTTTACAACTGCTATGTGCTCGTCGCCATTCCGCTGGCCTTTGTCGTCAGTGGTGTGGTCGGCATCCTTTTGGAACGCACCGTGATCCGTCGCCTTTATGGCAGTCCGCTGGAGACGCTGCTGGCGACCTGGGGCGTCAGTTTGATCTTGCAGCAGTTCGTACGCAGCGTGCCGATGGCCTATGCCGCCGGTCTGATCCTGGCGCTTGTGTCTGGATTTGGTTTGCCCCTTTTGCTTCCTTCCGGCTGGTTCGCGGGAGCGCGTGCGCGGTTGATCCGATTGGGCTCCTGGGCCTTCTCCGCCTTTTTGGGTGTCTGCCTTGCTGGAGGTTTGGCCTCACAGATCGACCGAATTGCCCGTGCAGATGCTCGCAATGTTGATGTCACGGCACCGCAGTGGATGCGAGGTGGTCTGGAGATGGCCGACATGACCTTCCCAGTTCCCCGGCTGGTGATCATCGTGATGACGGTGATGGCGGTCGTGGGAGTCAGTTGGTTTTTGAATCGCAGTGTCTGGGGCATGCGCATCCGTGCCGTCACCCAGAACAGATCGATGAGCGATTGCCTCGGCATCCCAACCGAAACAGTTGATGTGCTCACATTCGGCATTGGCTCCGGTCTGGCCGGTGTGGCCGGTGTGGCCGTCTCGTTGCTCGGTTCGGTGGGTCCGAACGTTGGTGGTTCCTACATCGTCGGCTGCTTCATGGTTGTGGTTCTTGGCGGGGTGGGCAATTTGTATGGCACCGTTCTGGCGTCCTTTGCCATTGGTGTTCTCACGGACCTGATTGGTGCAGGTCGGCTGCTGTCTGTTTGGCCTGATATGCCGGCACCGTTGGCCAGTGCGGTCGAGTTCTTTGCCACGACGAGCATGGCTCAGGTGATGGTCTTTGCCCTGATCGTCGTCTTCCTGCAGTTCCGTCCCGCGGGTCTCTTCCCGCAGAAGGGCCGCATGGTGGAGGCCTGAGCCATGTTCCAATCCTTACAACAACGACGCTGGCTTCTGGTCTGCCTCTGGGTGCTGATCGTTGCCGCGATTGTTGCTGCACCAGCGATTCTTCCGGTGTTCAGGCTCAACCTTCTGGGTCGTTTTCTTTCCCTGGCGATCGTGGCCCTCGGCATCGATCTGATCTGGGGATTTACTGGTCTGCTCAGCCTGGGGCAGGGCATCTTTTTCGCCCTGGGCGGCTATGCCGTGGCGATGTACCTGCAGCTCAGTAATGCCGGTGATCTGCCCAACGGCATTCCTGAGTTTTTTGGTCTTTATGGCGTCAAAGAGCTGCCGTTCTTTTGGCATCCCTTCGCGTCGCCTTGGTTCACCCTTGTGGCGATCTGGCTGATCCCTGGGGTTCTGGCTGGCGTCTTGGGTGGACTCGTGTTCCGCAATCGGATCAAAGGGGTCTACTTTTCGATCCTGACCCAGGCCGCATTGCTGGTCTTCTACAACTTTTTCAACGGCCAGCAGAAGCTGATTAACGGCACCAACGGTCTGCAGACCCCTGCGACCAAATTGTTTGGTCAGTACGTCGGCTCCGACTTGATGCAGCGATGGTTCTTTTGGGTCACCGCTGTAGTGGTGATCCTGATCTGGGCGCTGTTGCGTTGGGTGGTGCGCGGTCGTTTCGGCGATGTGTTGATCGCGATCCGCGACGATGAGCCGCGACTGCGTTTCGCCGGCTACAACCCCACGTTGTTCAAGACGCTTGTGTTTGGACTGGCTGGGGCACTGGCCGGGATCGGCGGTGCCCTCTACACCGTTCAATCGGGAAGTGCTTCACCCCAGTTCATGGAAGTACCCATGTCGATTGACATGGTCATTTGGGTTGCGGTTGGCGGTCGTGGAACCCTGGTCGGGGCGATTCTCGGAGCTGTGGTGATCAACTTCGCCAAGAGCCTCGTGAGTGAGGCGCTGCCGGAGAGCTGGCTGTTCATTCAGGGTGGTTTGTTCATCCTTGTGGTGACGGCGCTGCCAGAAGGCGTGATTGGTTGGTTCCGCGGCGAAGGCCCTGGCAACTGGCTCAACCGTCTGGGTTATTGCCTCAACACTCTGGGGAACTGGTTGATCCGTTGGGGCAATGCGTTGATCCGTCAAAGCACTGCGTTTCCATGGCTCAACTCTCTAGGGATCAACACGCTGGGGAACTGGCTGATCGGTTGCGGTCATGCGCTCAACAGTGTTGGGATCGTGCGCCGCATTGGTACCTATCCCCGTCTCGAACTTGAAGGTCAGGTGGAGGTGCAGCCATGAGTTCAGCCCTGTTGGAATTGCGTCAGATCACCGTCAGCTTTGACGGCTTTTTGGCGCTTCGAGATCTCAACCTCGGTTTGCAGCCCGGTGAACTCCGTGCAGTGATCGGGCCGAACGGAGCCGGTAAGACCACGTTCCTTGACGTGATTACTGGCAAGACCGCGCCAACGGATGGCGACGTGGTGTTCAAAGGACGCTCACTGTTGGGACGTCCGGAGCACCGCATCGCCCGTCTGGGCATTGGTCGCAAGTTCCAGAGCCCAAGGGTGTTCGAGAAGCTGAGTGTGCAGGAGAATCTGGCCCTGGCGGTGAGTCGTCCGAAGCAGCCCTGGTCGCTGCTGTTCCAACGTCTCACAGCTGGGCAACGGGATCAGGTGCATCACCTCATGAGCATCGTCAATTTGCAGAACCGGGCTGATTGGGCTGCGGGTTCCTTGTCCCATGGCCAGAAGCAGTGGCTCGAGATCGCGATGCTGGTCGGTCAGGATCCTGATCTGTTGCTGGTGGATGAACCGGTGGCGGGTCTCACCGATGAGGAAACGGATCTCACTGCCGATCTGCTCAAGTCGTTGGCCGGTGATCACACCGTGCTGGTGATTGAGCACGACATGGAGTTCATCCGTCGGCTTGAGAGTCCGGTGACGGTGCTGCACCAGGGCCATGTGCTCTGCGAGGGAACGATGGATCAGGTGCAGGCTGATCCACGCGTGATTGAGGTTTATCTCGGCACGACCGAGGAGGAGAACGGATGACAACGCTTCTAGAGATCCGTGGCTTGAACACCTACTACGGCGAGAGCCACATCCTCCGGGATGTGGATCTCACTGTGAAAGCGGGTGAAATGGTCTGCCTGATCGGGCGCAACGGTGTGGGTAAAACCACGTTGCTGAAGTCATTAATCGGTCTGCTGCGGCCCCGTCGTGGCGAGCTTGTCTTCAACGGCGCTGGGCTTGATCGGCAACCACCCCATTCCCGGGCGCGGGCGGGAATTGGCTATGTACCCCAGGGTCGCGAGATCATCCCGCAGCTCACGGTCGAGGAGAACCTGAAGCTGGGGATGGAGGCTTTGCCTGGGGGATTGGCGCGCCATCGCCGCATTGATCCCTTCGTGTATGAACTCTTCCCAGTCCTGCAAGAGTTTTTGCCTCGCAAAGGTGGGGATCTCAGCGGTGGTCAGCAGCAGCAGCTCGCGATCGCTCGGGCACTCCTGGGTCGACCAAAATTGCTGCTTCTTGATGAGCCCACGGAAGGCATTCAGCCCAACATCGTGCAGGATATTGAGGCGGCGGTGCGACGGATTATCGCTGAGACCGGGATTGGTGTGCTGCTGGTGGAGCAGCATCTCCATTTCGTGCGTCAGGCCGACCGCTATTACGCGATGCAGCGGGGCGGAATTGTCGCCAGCGGACCCACCAGTGAGCTCAGTCAGGCGGTGGTGGATCAGTTTCTTAGTGTTTGATAAAAAACCATAAAGACCAGTCTTTGCATTAAAATCGCAATTTTAATGCAATAAATGGATCGCAAGACTAGCTCTGCTGGCTCTTCGGGAGAAGATCAATGGAAAGATATATCTAATGAAGCGAATGCTTTTCTAGATTCGTTTGAAGGCAAGTCGTCGTCTTCAGGCTCTAAATCTAAACAGGTGATTGCTTCGGAGCGGCCTTTACGTTTGCGTTGGCTGTTGGCAGGGTTATTGGCATTACCTGTCTGTTTTATGAGTGCTGGGTTTTTGCTTCTGATCTTGAATGGAGTGCGGGAGTCGCCCGTCTCTCGTACTCCTAAAGAGGCTTGGACTCCAGACGTTGAAACACCTCCCGACCTTGATCTGCCTTCGCAAGCTAATGTTGTCACTGTCGGGATTCTTCATTCTTTAACGGGAACCATGGCCATCTCGGAGTCCACCTTGGTGGACGCAGAGAAGATGGCAATCGATGAGATTAATGTCTCCGGTGGTATTCAGGTTGAAGGTAAGAAGTACAAGATCGAATACATTATTGAGGATGGAGCTTCCGATTGGCCTACCTTCGCTGAGAAATCCAAGAAGCTGATCGATGAGGACAAAGTCCCTGTTGTTTTTGGTGGCTGGACTTCAGCAAGTCGTAAAAGCATGTTGCCGGTTTACGAAGCGAAGAATGCCTTCCTCTATTACCCGATTCAGTATGAAGGTCAGGAGTGTTCCAGCAACATCTTCTACGCCGGTGCGACCCCAAACCAGCAGTCTGAGCCTGCAACCTCTTTCATGTTCAAGGACTCCCCAGCAGCAGGAAAGCCCTTTTTCCTTGTGGGTTCTGACTATGTTTTTCCTCGCACTTCCAATACCATCACCAAGGCGCAGCTGAACTCCCTTGGTGGCAGTGTTGTTGGAGAGGATTATCTCCCCCTAGGTAATACTGAAGTGGCGCCGATTATTGCGAAGATTAAGAAGGCATTGCCTGATGGTGGTGTGATCATCAATACTCTGAATGGCGATCAGAATGTTGCCTTCTTCAAGCAGATCCAGGACGCCGGCATCACGCCTGCCAATGGTTATTACGTGATGAGCTATTCGATCGCGGAAGAAGAGATCAGTGTCATTGGTTCCGAGTTCCTTGAGGGTCACTACGGTGCTTGGAACTACATGATGTCGATCGATACCCCAGCCTCCAAAAAATTCGTTGCTGATTTCAAGGCTCGGTATGGCGCTGATCGTATGGTCGCTGACCCTCAGGAGTCGGCTTACAACATGGTCCACCTTTGGAAGGCTGCTGTGGAGAAGGCCAATAGCTTTGACGACGACAAGGTGCGTGAAGCTCTGATTGGCATCGAGTTTGATGCTCCTCAGGGTCCTGTGAAGGTGATGCCAAACCACCACCTCTCCCAGACTGTGCGGATTGGACAGATCAGCAGTGATGGTCAATTCGAGATCATCGCGGCGACCAATGGTCCTGTCTCTCCTCAGGCTTGGAATCAATTCGTCTCTTTTTCCAAGGGTTATGCCTGCGATTGGACCGACGCTTCCAAGGGCGAGAGGTACAAGCTCTGATCCTTTGATCACAGCCTGATCGTTCCTGATGGAGGAGCTCGTTTCCGGGCTCCTCCATTCGTGGTTGTTCTGAATGTTTCGTTTCAGAGAGCCTTGTCACTGCTTTTGAAGGCTGCGTAAAGCCGTGCCCATAGGCTCGGTGTAGCTGAAGGCATTGGCCTTGTGGTGCACGTCCGATGACGTGTTGATTGATTGGCTTCTAATGGTCAGTTGTTAGGAGTTCGGCCCAAAGCTCCTTGGCCTCCACGGCTGTTGAGAGGGCCTGGTGGTTCACTTCACTGACTACGCGGCAATCAAGGCTATTGATGAGAAGCCACTTGTCACCTGGTTGAGGTGTGGGGTCGATGTGTTGTTCACGGGCGATGCCCAGCTCCAGCAGTTGCTGGCGCATCACTCCCGGTAGGCAGCCGCTGCTCAGGGGTGGTGTCAGCCACTGGCCCTGGCGCAGCACCAGCAGGTTGGCAGTGCTGCCGCAGCAGAGCTCCCCGGTGGTGCTGAGTAGTAGGCCTTCGTCGGCACCTGCAAGAATCGCTTCCTGGCGGGCCTGAATTGCCTGGCCGTAGGCAAAGGTTTTGCAATGGCTCAGACGGCTGTTGGCGTTGCGCCGTTCATGACGACTGATCCAGGTGCTTTCGGTGTTGAAGGTTGGTGTGTGAGGGCCGAGGCTGAACCAGAAGCGGTGCTCGCTGGGATCTGGCTCGTCAAGTGGTACTTGGATTCCCCGTGCTCCGGCACCATCGCGGCTCCAGTTCAGACGCAGCGCGCCATCGCTGCAGCTGCGTTGAACCGCTTCTGCAATGAGAGGTCGAAGCACTTCCAGGGTTGGCGGTGGGGCCATCCCCAGGACTGTTGCTCCATCGCACCAGCGCTGGTGGTGTGCTTGGAGAAGTTGGGGTTGTCCGTTGCGTACCAATACGGTTTCAAAGACGCCATCGCCCAGCTGCAGGCCCCGGTCGCTGAGAGGAAGGCTCAGTTCCGTGGGCTGCCCCCAGCGGTCATTGATCCAGGCGATGGTTTCGTTCATGCCAGAGCCTCCAGCAACGGCAGCAGTTTCCAGTCGAGTTCGTCAGCTTCCGCTTCAGGGTCAGAGTCAGCGACGATGCCGCAGCCGGCGTGCACCCGCAGCTGGTCGTCTTTACGAAGCACGGTACGGATGAGGATGTTGCTGTCGAAGCGGCCGTCCCAGTCGATCCGTAGCAAGGATCCGCAGTAGGGCCCTCGGCCACTGGGTTCCAGCTCGGCGATGCGTTGGCAGGCCCGCAGTTTGGGTGCACCGCTGATCGATCCTCCGGGCCAGCTCGCCTCCAGCAGATCCACCCAGCTGGTGCTTTCGCGTAATTGTCCGGTCACCACTGAGGTGAGGTGATGCACACGGGCATAGCTTTCCAGGCCAACCAGCTGGGGCACTTGCACCGAACCAGGGATGCAAACACGGCCCAGGTCGTTACGGAGCAGGTCCACGATCATCACGTTCTCGGCTCGGTCTTTGCTGCTGCACATCAGTTCAGCAGCGTTGGCGGCATCTTGCTCGGGATTGCTATCGCGGGGGCGCGTGCCTTTGATCGGCCGGGTTTCCACCTGCCCATTGCTTTGCACCTCGAGGAAGCGTTCAGGCGAGGTGGAGAGCAAGACTTCGCCGCTGGCGTCGCCGTCAGCCACCACGAGGCCCGCGAAGGGAGCCGGGCAGCGGGCGCGTAGTCTCTGGAAGAGATCCAGATTGGTGATTTCGGCAGTGATCGGACTGGAGGCGCAGGCTGTGAGGTTGGCTTGGAAGAGATCACCATTCGCGATCAGCGTGCGTATTCGCTCGACTCCGGCGGCATAGTCGTTGCGGTTCGTCTCTCGCTTCCAACGGGTATTGAGTGGGGTTTGGCTTCCTTGGGCATCGGCCTTCGCTGCTGCTGTTGTGATCGTCTCGCTTGTCGTCGACGTGGTGACGATCAGTGCGTTCCACCATTGCTGCATCGCCTTGAGGCGTTGCGGGTTGACCCCCTCCAGCCAGACCTGTTGTTGCTGTAGATCAAAGCGCAGCACTGGGTCATGGCGTGCGATCCAGAGGCTGGCCATGGCATCGCCGCGCCAGGGGTTGGCGGCTTCGCTCCAGGCGGCGGCGTCGTAGCTGAGCCAACCTGTCCAGTGCCCCGGTGAGAGTTGGCGCAGCACATCAAAGGGATTGGAAGCGCCGTTTTCACCGGGTAGTCCCCGGCAGCAGTGCTGCTCCACCGGATCGGCACCAAGGGTGATCCAGCGGCCGCGGGCGCTGCCGTCGCCATCGAGCCAGATGAAGCCCGCTTCTCCCCACTGAGCTGTCATGGCATTGGCCACCTGGTTCGGCTCCAGCCACGGCAACGTTTGACGCGTCGCCGGTGCACCAGATTGCGAGCCAGCACTGTGAGCGGCGGGATACGTCAACGTCCTGAACTGCAGAGATCGGGACGGCCTGCAGCGCGCAGGGCTTGATCGCGGATTCTGCAGCTATCGCACACGCCGCAGGGTTGCTCGCCGCCGGTGTAGCAACTCCAGGTCTGTTCAATTGGCACATTGAGGCGGAGGGCTTCCTCCACGATCCGTTGTTTGCTCCAGGTGACCAGAGGGGCCCATAGTTGAGGGCCATGGCCTTCGCGGCCCACCTTGCTGCTCAGATTGGCCAGAGTTTGAAAGGCAGCCAGGTAGTCGGGCCGGCAGTCGGGGTAACCGGAGTAGTCGACCGCATTCACGCCGAGGACGATGCGATCGGCGCCGCGTGCTTCCGCCAGGCTGAGGCCGATGCTGATGAACACCGTGTTGCGACCCGGTACATAGGTGCTTGGGATCACCCCTTCCTCCACGCCTTCGGTGGGGATGGTTTGTTGTGCGTCGGTGAGGGAGGAACCTCCCCAGCTGGCGAGGTTCACCTCAATGGTGTGGTGCTCCGCCAGGCCGAGGGTGGTCACTAAGGCTGCTGCTGCTTCCAGTTCGCGTCGATGGCGTTGGCCGTAATCAAAGGAGAGGCCGATCACCCGGTGCCCAGCTTCCAGGGCCAGGGCCGCAGCGGTGGCGGAATCAAGGCCACCGGAGAGCAGGGCAATCACGGTTGAATCGGTCATGCTGGGCATTCTGTTGCCGCATGGGTCATGGCCAAGGGTCTGTTCAACCTGTTTTCGGCTGTTGGTGGATTGAGGGCTGCTCGATCGGCAGCTGTGCTGACCATGCTTTGTCTGGGTGCAGCGGGACCGGTGCATGCGATCCCCAGACTTGATCTGAGTGGTTACCCCGCACCGGCAGCAGGGCTTCAGCGCTGGGTGATCCAACCCTCGGGTCTCTTGCCGCAGAGTTCGGATCCTTTGATTTCATCCCATCCGATCGATTGGCGGGTGCAATTGATCGTCGGTAAAGAGGTGGAGTTGGGCTGCAACAACACCTGGTTGTCTGGGCCGGCTTTGACGATGAAGCGTTTGCCCCAGGCTGTGGGTAAAGCGCTATTTGTTTTGAATGGACCTCTGGTGGTGATGAGCACCCGCAAGTTGTGTGCATCTGACGAGCCCCACAAGCGCAGTTTTCTCACTTTGGGGAAGCAGCCTTACCTAGTGCCTTACAACGCCTCTTGGCCAATCGTGGTGGACCTCCCCGAGGGCGTGAAGCTGCGCTGGAGGGTGTGGAAGGCGGAGACGAAACAGCTGTTAGGAGTGATGTTGGAATGATTGTTGGTCAGAAATTGCCAATAATGTTGTCGTTATTGAAATCTTGATTGAAGGCAAGTTCAGCGTTGCTGAAGCCTTCTGAGCCGTTGGAGTGAATGGCGTAGCTGGAGAGATTCCAGTTGGAATCGAGAGTCCATTCGGACATGGCGCCACTGACGTGGGTCCAAATGAGTTTGTTGGTGCCGTTAATGGATTCAGCAGCGCGTTGACTCCAGCCTTGGTAGGAGCCTTCTCCTTTGCGTTGCCCGCCTGCTGTGATGTCATCAAAGGAACCATCGGCGAGCTTGACCCAACCCATGCCAGCGGAGTCTTTGTGGAGATGGACGTTGCCGTTGGATTCGACGGCAGTGGTGTTGCGGCCGATGAGTTTGTCGTTATTGAAATCTTGATTGAAGGCAAGTTCAGCGTTGCTGAAGCCTTCTGAGCCGTTGGAGTGAATGGCGTAGCTGGAGAGATTCCAGTTGGAATCGAGAGTCCATTCGGACATGGCGCCACTGACGTGGGTCCAAATGAGTTTGTTGGTGCCGTTAATGGATTCAGCAGCGCGTTGACTCCAGCCTTGGTAGGAGCCTTCTCCTTTGCGTTGCCCGCCTGCTGTGATGTCATCAAAGGAACCATCGGCGAGCTTGACCCAACCCATGCCAGCGGAGTCTTTGTGGAGATGGACGTTGCCGTTGGATTCGACGGCAGTGGTGTTGCGGCCGATGAGTTTGTCGTTATTGAAATCTTGATTGAAGGCAAGTTCAGCGTTGCTGAAGCCTTCTGAGCCGTTGGAGTGAATGGCGTAGCTGGAGAGATTCCAGTTGGAATCGAGAGTCCATTCGGACATGGCGCCACTGACGTGGGTCCAAATGAGTTTGTTGGTGCCGTTAATGGATTCAGCAGCGCGTTGACTCCAGCCTTGGTAGGAGCCTTCTCCTTTGCGTTGCCCGCCTGCTGTGATGTCATCAAAGGAACCATCGGCGAGCTTGACCCAACCCATGCCAGCGGAGTCTTTGTGGAGATGGACGTTGCCGTTGGATTCGACGGCAGTGGTGTTGCGGCCGATGAGTTTGTCGTTATTGAAATCTTGATTGAAGGCAAGTTCAGCGTTGCTGAAGCCTTCTGAGCCGTTGGAGTGAATGGCGTAGCTGGAGAGATTCCAGTTGGAATCGAGAGTCCATTCGGACATGGCGCCACTGACGTGGGTCCAAATGAGTTTGTTGGTGCCGTTAATGGATTCAGCAGCGCGTTGACTCCAGCCTTGGTAGGAGCCTTCTCCTTTGCGTTGCCCGCCTGCTGTGATGTCATCAAAGGAACCATCGGCGAGCTTGACCCAACCCATGCCAGCGGAGTCTTTGTGGAGATGGACGTTGCCGTTGGATTCGACGGCAGTGGTGTTGCGGCCGATGAGTTTGTCGTTATTGAAATCTTGATTGAAGGCAAGTTCAGCGTTGCTGAAGCCTTCTGAGCCGTTGGAGTGAATGGCGTAGCTGGAGAGATTCCAGTTGGAATCGAGAGTCCATTCGGACATGGCGCCACTGACGTGGGTCCAAATGAGTTTGTTGGTGCCGTTAATGGATTCAGCAGCGCGTTGACTCCAGCCTTGGTAGGAGCCTTCTCCTTTGCGTTGCCCGCCTGCTGTGATGTCATCAAAGGAACCATCGGCGAGCTTGACCCAACCCATGCCAGCGGAGTCTTTGTGGAGATGGACGTTGCCGTTGGATTCGACGGCAGTGGTGTTGCGGCCGATGAGTTTGTCGTTATTGAAATCTTGATTGAAGGCAAGTTCAGCGTTGCTGAAGCCTTCTGAGCCGTTGGAGTGGATGGCGTAGTTGGAGAGATTCCAGTTGGAATCGAGAGTCCATTCGGACATGCGTCCGTCAGTGTTGGTCCAGATGAGAGTGTTGACGCCGTTAATGGTTTCAGCGGCGCGTTGGCTCCAGCCGAAATAGGAGTTTTCCCCTTTGCGTTGCCCGCCTGCTGTGATGTCATCAAAGGAGCCATCGGCGAGCTTGACCCAGCCCATGCCGGATGAGTCTTTGTGGAGATGGACGTTGCCGTTGGATTCGATGACTTCTAAATCGGTTTCCTTGATGTTGATATTGTCAATAGCCCACTGATCCCAGTTGCTACTTGAATGGGTTTTCTGGCGCCAGCGCAGCTGGGTGCTGTCAGTTGCAAAATTCTCGGAGAGGTTGGCGGTATGGCTGCCCCAGCTACGTGTGCTATCTGTGATGGCATAAGTCTGTAGTTCCTTCCAGCTGCTGCCATCACTGGAATACTCCAGCACTATCTCTTCGCCAGCATCGACTTGTTCTCCGCCGTTGTAATCAGTGCCGTAAACAAGATCAAAGCTGATCGTGGCACCTTGATCGAGATCAATTGCCTTCGTGGTTGCTGAACGGGTGCCTGTACCCGAGAAAAACAACGAATCTGTGCGCCCTGTGAAGTTGCTGTTGATGGAGCCAAGGCTGATTGAAGACCAGAAGCTTGCGGTCTGGCCTCCTTTGAAATCGTCGTTTAACCCACCCTTCGGAGGTTTGATTGGTGCCGGTGGTGGTGAAGGTGGTTGACCATTGGAGGCCAAGGCAAAAGGATCACTATGGCCTGCCCCGTTGGCCGTCACCATGTCTCCTGCTTTCACTCCACCCATGAGCAGCAAACCTGCTACGTGGGGTGCGGCCATTGATGTGCCGCTTAGATAGGAAAGATTCCCACCGCGGTAGTACGACAGCACGCTGACGCCCGGCGCCGCAACATCCACATCGTCCCCTCCGCTGGGGTCATCCCAGTTAGAGAAACTAGGCATTCTGTATGTGTTATCGACCGCAGAAACGGTGTACACATTGGCGTGATCACCAGCACTGGCAGGTGAATAACCATCCGCATCAGCACCGCTATTTCCTGCTGCAATCGCAAATTTGATTCCCTGATCGGCGGCATTTTTGACGGCGGCATCAAGGCCCGAACTGAAGCCTCCGCCAAGGCTCATGTTGATGACAGTCTTGGTCTTGTCGAGGCCGTTGCTGTTAATGACATTGACAGCATGATTGATCGCGCTAATGATTGTGGTGTAGCTGGCACCGCCACCGCTGCTGTTGAAGACCTTTAGCGAAATCACCTCAGCGCCCGGGGCGACGCCGACGACGCCCTTACCGTTGGCGAGTGCTGCAATCGTGCCGGCAACGTGGGTGCCATGGCCGTTGCCATCGGTGAAAGCACTCTCACCACTGATCCAGCTTTTCGACCAACTGGTATTGATCTTCAGATCGCCGGTGGTATTCAGCACACCTGAATCGATCACGAAGGCATAGGTGCCATTGCCGGCATTGCCTTTAGTGGAGATGTCTTGGCCTCTCCAGACGGCCTTTACCCCATAGGGGAGGACTTCACCCGTGCTGGCCGTGCCGTTGCCGTAAACCGGCAAAGCGGAGATGGAGCTTGTTTGTTCTTGTCTTGCTTGCTCTTCGCTCTGGTCAACTCGGTTCTCGACCCAAAAACGCTCCAGACTCAGTTCTAGTGGCCTGTTGGTGTCAAACGCTTCTGTCGAGGGCTTTTGGACTGTAGGAAACGAATTCTGGAAGCCTCTGGGCTCAGCTGGACTCACCTCCACGGGAGGCATCAGCGGCATCGGACGGTCTGCTTCGACACTGCCGATTCCAGGGCTTTGGCGAAGTGTTTCGGCCTGGAACGGCGTCAGCTGAATGCTGAAGCCATTGATGGCATCAAAGTGCTGCGTTGGCCTGGCTTCGATCCCTGCTGAATTCAGTGTGGCTGCAGAGCGTTCACTCAGACTGCTGCTGTCAGCTTGATCAAAGAAAACGAAGTGCTCATGCGTAGCACCACCCTTGCTCGTTTGGCTGATCAGGTCTCCAGGAGGCTTCAGTTGCGACTGATCAAGGACATGCTGACTTTTCTGCCGATGCCAGAGCTGGCTGAGGAGATCAAACAGGTTGTCCATGGAAGCTGCCTGGGTGGTTGTCCGGTCAGCGCTTTCTCAGCACTACCAAGTTTAGCCGTTGTTTTGGTGAGGATTCCTATGGATGCTGAAGGAATCTTGTGTATTCCTTCCCATATGCACTTTTATGATTTGAAGTGACATTTTGACTCGTTTAAATTTGGCTGAATGTGACGTGAGCTCATTCACGATTCATTGTTGATTCATGTCTAACTCATAGTTTTCACCACACAGCCGGCTCAATCCTGAGTGGGTTGCGTGCATTGCCTGAGAATTGCCTGATAGCGCTCTGGAGTGGCTTGCGCTCAGATGCTTGGCTTATCTTTCGGCCTCAGCATGCTTCTCAGCGCACTTGCAGCCACTTGTGGCTCTGAAGGCTGAGGCGCCAGTGCGCATGGCTCTGGGCATAGTGAATCGCCAATTGCTGTCCTTCCGGGCTTTGCCAGCCCGGTTGCACCAACCAGCTGGCCTGGGGTGCCTGGGCGGCGGCCACATCGGCAAAGAGCAGATCGTTGGCTTCATGCACCACCACCTTGAGCTCATGGCAAGCCGCGAGCAGTTCGGCACGAGGCGGTTGATGCCGTTTGGGCGAGAGGGTGATCCAGTCGGGTGAGCCACTGATCGGATCCACGCCGCTTGTTTCGATGTGCACAGGCAGGCTGCAGGCGGCTCTTATCGATTGGGTGAGGGCATCGAGGTTGTGGTGCAGGGGCTCACCTCCGGTGATCACCACGAAGGCAGCACCGGCTTGTGCAGCCGCGGCAGCTTCCGCAGCCAGTGTTGTCACGCTCTGCTCGGGGTGTGACTCCATCGGCCAGGAGTGTTTGGTATCGCACCAGCTGCAGCCCACAGTGCAGCCGGCGAGGCGAATAAAGAAGGCGCTTCTGCCGGCATGCATCCCTTCCCCTTGGAGCGAGTGGAAAGTTTCCACCACCGGCAGGTGGTGGCTCATGGGCCGACGTTGAGTTGAGCTTGGCTTTTCTGCTGCTGACGAATTGCTTCGCTAGGGCTGCTGGGCAACCGTTGTTGTGCCGCTTCGATCAGGCCGCGGAAGAGGGGATGGGGCCGGCCTGGCCTGGACAGGAATTCCGGGTGGTACTGGCAGGCTGTGAAGAAGGGATGGCCTGGTAGTTCGATCAGCTCAACCAGTCGTCCGTCCGGTGAGGTGCCGCTGATGCGGTAGCCCGATTCGATGAAGAGGTTGCGGTAGGCGTTGTTGAACTCGTAGCGATGGCGGTGGCGTTCATACACCACTTCATCGGCATAGAGGCGTTCCGCCATTGACCCCTCGGCGATCCGGCAGGGGTAGACCCCCAGGCGCATGGTGCCACCGAGGTCCACCACGTCTTGCTGTTCGGGTAGGAGGTGGATCACGGGATGGGGACTCTCGGCATCGAGCTCGGCACTGGAGGCACCAGAGAGGCCGGCCTGATTGCGAGCCCACTCGATCACAGCTGTCTGCATTCCCAAGCAAAGGCCCAGGAAGGGCACCCTCTGCTCGCGGGCCCAGCGGATCGCGGCCACCTTGCCATCGACGCCGCGGTTGCCAAAGCCTCCTGGTACCACTACTGCATCCATGCCCTTGAGCAGAGTGTCGGCACCATCGGTTTCGATTTGCTCGGCGCAGACCCAGTGCAAATCAAGAGAGGCATCCTGCGCCAAGCAGGCATGACGCAGCGCCTCCACCACCGACAGGTAGGCGTCGTTGAGCTGCACGTATTTGCCCACCAGGGCGACCTTCACAGTGGGACCGGGGTTGCGCAGTTTGTGCACGAGCTGGGCCCAGCCGGTCATGTCGCTCTCATGATCCTGGAGCTGCAGCACATCCAGCACTTCACGGCAGAGTCCTTCCTCTTCGAGGGTGAGGGGCACGGCATAGATGCTGTCGGCATCTAGAGAGGGAATCACCGCCCGTTGCGTGACACCACAGAAGCCGCCGATTTTGCGCTTGAGATCGTCGTTGATGTCTCGGTCGCTGCGGCACACCAGCACGTCTGGTTGGATGCCGATCGAACGCAGCTCTTTCACCGAGTGCTGGGTCGGCTTGGTTTTGAGTTCTCCGGAGGTGCCGATGTACGGCAGCAGGGTGACGTGGATGTAGGCCAGGTCATGGCGGCCCACATCGCCGCGGAATTCACGGATGGCCTCCAGGAAGGGCAGCGACTCGATGTCGCCCACGGTGCCACCGATCTCGGTGATCACGACGTCGGCGTTGCTGTTGGCGGCCACCCGGTGGATGCGATCCCGGATTTCGCCAGTGATATGCGGGATCACCTGCACCGTGCCGCCGTTGTAGTCACCGCGGCGCTCTTTGTTAATCACCGACTGATAGATCGATCCTGTGGTCACGCTGTTGAGGCGTGACATGGCCGTGTCGGTGAAGCGTTCGTAATGGCCTAGGTCGAGGTCGGTTTCGGCCCCGTCTTCGGTGACGAACACCTCACCGTGTTGGAAGGGGCTCATCGTGCCCGGATCCACATTCAGATAGGGATCGAGCTTCAGGATCGAGACGCTGTACCCCCGGGCTTTGAGCAGCCGACCGAGGCTGGCGGCCACAATCCCCTTCCCGATGCTGGAAACCACTCCACCGGTGACGAAGACGAATTTGGCCATAGCTCCCTGGGCGTTTCTTCAATGTACCGAGTGCTCTCCAATGATCGAGGGCCCCAGCGCTCTTTTGAGACTTCAGCTGGTTTGATCCGACGTGATTGCGTCCGTGACTGCGTCGTTCGGATCAGCTCTCCAGCAGGCTACGCAGCATCCAGGCGGTTTTTTCATGGATTTGCAGCCGTTGGGTGAGCAGATCAGCAGTGGGTTCGTCGCCGGCCGCATCGACCAGGGGAAACAGGCTCCGTGCCGTTCTTGCGACCGCTTCATGGCCGCTCATTAATTCCTGCACCATTGCTAGGGCTGCAGGCTGCTGCTGGGCTTCCTCAATCGAGGCCAGTGTGGCCAATGTGCTGCCGCCGTGGGGTGCCACCACACCGAGGGCACGGATCCGTTCGGCGATCACATCCAGGGCGTTCCAGAGCTCGGTGTATTGCTCCATGAACATCAGATGGAGCGTGTTGAACATCGGCCCGGTCACGTTCCAGTGGAAACCATGGGTTTTGCCGTAGAGCACGTAGGTGTCAGCCAGCAGGCGCGCCAGCCCTGCGGCAATCTCTTCGCGCTGGGCTGTGGGAATACCGATGTCGATCCCAGGGGGGGTGGTCATTGCTGCAGCTCAGGATTCCAGGCCAAGGATGTATTCACGCACCTTGATGCGGCGCTGAGGCTGGCGCAGCTTGAGCAGCGCTCGAGTTTCGATCTGCCGCACCCGTTCGCGCGACAGGGCCATGCCTTCGCCGATCTCCGCCAGGGTGCGAGGAGTGTCGTCTTCCAGCCCGAAGCGGCGCCGGATCACCTCCGCCTCCCGGGCGGTCAGTTCTTCCAACAGCTCCTCAAGGTCGTTGTGCAGGGAGTCTCGGGTGAGTTGCTGCTCTGGGGTGGCATGGCCGTCTTCCAGCAGATCCCCGAGCTGGGTGTCCTGGTCCTTGCCCACTCGGGTCTCGAGCGACACCGAACGCGGTACCCGCATCAGGGTGAGGCGCACGGTTTCTTCACTCAGCCCCAGTTCGCGTGCCAGGTCGCTCATCGAGGCGATCCGTCCCTCATTGGCGGCGATCTCCTGCTGCACTTTTTTGATGCGGTTCAGCTTCTCGGTGACGTGCACCGGCAGTCGGATCGTTCGGCTCTGGGTGGCGATGGCTCGTGTGATGCCCTGGCGAATCCACCAGTAGGCGTAGGTGCTGAAGCGGAAGCCGCGGGTGGGGTCGAATTTTTCCACCGCTCGTTCCAGCCCCAGGGTGCCTTCCTGCACCAGGTCAAGCAGTTCCAGGCCTCGCTGCTGATATTTCTTGGCCACCGTCACCACCAGGCGCAGGTTGGCCTGGATCATCCGATCGCGAGCCCTGCGTCCTTCACGCAGGCGTTTCTGCAGTTCCCGGCTTTCGAGTTCGCTGTGGTCTGACCAGATGCCATAGCCCTCACGCAGCACCGTGGTCAGTTCTTCCGGCGTGAGGCCTGCGGCTTTGGCCCATTCCTGTTTGGTTGGCCAGTGACAGATGTGATTGGCTTCCCGTTGTTGCAGTTGTTCCAGCTCAAGCAGCCGTTGTACCGGGGGGTACTCACTAGCGAGAGCTCGTTCTTCCTTCAGCAGGGTTTCTCGGTGCCGCACCTGACGAGCCAGGAGCACCTCTTCCTCATTGGTAAGCAGGTCAACCCTTCCGATGTCCTGCAGATACAGGCGCAGGAGGTCGTTGCCGCTGCCAGTGCGGACGCGGGAGGGACCCGTCGATCGCGAACCGGTGGCCAAAGGGCACCCCATGAACTGCCCTCAGGGTTCAGCGATCCGGCTGCAGCAGTTCGGAATGAACGGAATCTATTCCGGTTCGCTGACCGTCCTCTCAGGCGTCATCGTCCGCGTTGGGATCTACCCAGGTGCTGGCCACATGCAGGTCTTCCAGCTGTTGGTCCGCCACTTTGGCGGGAGCGGCAGTCATGAGGCAGCGTGCCTGCTGGGTTTTGGGGAAGGCGATCGTGTCGCGGATCGATTCCTCCCCGGCCAGAAGCATCACCATGCGGTCGAGCCCGAAGGCCAGGCCGCCATGCGGCGGGGCTCCCATGTCGAGCGCTTCGATCAGGAAGCCGAACTGCTCCTCGGCTTCCGCCAGGGGCAGGCCCACGGTCTGCAGCACCTGGCGTTGCAGGGAGGAGTCGTGAATCCGCAGGGAGCCGCCCCCCAGCTCGAGGCCGTTGAGCACCAGGTCGTACGCCTGGGCCCGGGCGTTTGGCAGGGTGTCGGCCCACATCGCCTCATCGCTGCCCAGATCGGTGGTGTTGGGGGCGCAGAAGGGATGGTGCAGTGCTTCGTAGCGGTTCTCGTCGCTGTTGAATTCGAACATCGGGAAATCGACCACCCAGAGGAAATTCCACTGGTCGTTCTCTTGGTCGGCCTTGACCATCCCCAGTTCTCTGGCGAGGTATTGACGCACCCGGTCGAGGGCTTTGTTCACGGTGGCGGTGTCGCCAGCACCGAAGAGCAGCAGGGTGCCAGGTTCGGCGCCGGTGCGGCTGAGGAGCTCCTTGGTCTGTTCCTCGCTGAGGTTGTCTTTGATGGCGCCGATGGTGTCGATCTCGCCACTGTCTCGGACACGGATGAAGGCCAGGCCACCGGCACCCGCCTGCTGGGCCTCGCTGAACACATCACCTCCGGGTTTGATGCGCACGTTTGAAACGGCGTCATTGCCTTCGGGCACGGCGATGCATTTCACCGATCCACCGGCCTTGACGGCACCGCTGAACACTTTGAAGCCCATGTCCTTGACGATGTCGCTCACGTTGGTGAGCTCCATGCCGTAGCGGGTGTCGGGACGGTCGGTGCCGTAGCGCTCCATGGCGTCGTGCCAGGTCATGCGGGGGAAGGGGCGTGGCAAATCGATCCCCTTCGCGGTCTTCCAGATGGTGCAGATCAGCCGCTCGTTGAGGTCCAGGATCTGCTCTTGATCCATGAAGCTCATTTCCATATCCAGCTGGGTGAATTCCGGCTGGCGGTCAGCGCGCAGGTCTTCATCGCGGAAGCAGCGCGCCACTTGGTAGTACTTCTCGAGGCCTCCCACCATCAGCAGCTGTTTGAACAGCTGAGGAGACTGGGGCAATGCGAACCATTCACCACCGCAGACGCGGCTGGGGAGGATGTAGTCGCGGGCGCCTTCAGGGGTGGACCGGGTGAGCACGGGAGTCTCGACCTCAATGAAGCCCTCGTCCTCCAGGAAGCGGCGCGCGGTCTGGATCGTTTGGGCGCGCAGGCGCAGGTTGTCGTTCATGCGCTTGCGGCGCAGATCCAGATAGCGGTGACGCAGCCTCAGTTCCTCGCGCGTGTTCTCTTCGTCGTGGATCGAGACGGGGAATGGCAGATTGCCCTTGACGCCGTTGAGCACGGTGATGGTGCTGGCCAGTACTTCCACCGCTCCAGTGGCGAGTCGTTCGTTTAGAGATTCGTCCGGTCGGGCCCGCACCTTGCCTTTCACCTGCAGCACGGTCTCGCTGCGTAGGTGCTCCGCCACGGCAAAGGCCTCAGCACCCAAGTCGGGGTCCACGGTGATCTGAACAGTGCCGCTGCGGTCGCGCAGGTCGATGAAGATCACTCCACCGTGGTCACGTCGCCGATCCACCCAGCCGCAGAGCTGCACCTGCTCATCGATTTGCTGCTTGCGCAGGTCGCCGCATCCGTTGCTGCGCATGGAAGCTGTCGGGAGGGAATGAGAAGCGAGTTTCCCACAGGACCTGCCTGGCGATTCCTTTCAGGCCGGGCGTCGATAAAACGGCCGTTTGACCACCGTGGCGGGATGGCGTTTGCCGCGGATCTCCACTGCGAGCTTTGTGCCCGGTTTGGCGAAAGCCCGTGGCACGTAGCCGAGGCCGATTCCGGCCTCCAGGGTGGGCGACCAGCCGCCGCTACTCACTTGGCCCACTCGTTCCTCGCCATCGAAAATCGGGTAGTCGTGGCGGGGAATGGCCCGGCCCTCCAGGCGCAGGCCCACCAGCCGGCGGGTGCTGCCTTGCTCCACCTCTTGCTCGAGGGCCTCACGGCCGATGAAGTCCACCGGATTTTCTAGGTGCACCAGCCATCCCAGCCCCGCCTCCAGGGGGCTGGTGGTGGTGTCCATGTCTTGACCGTAAAGATGCATGGCTGCTTCCAGCCGCAGGCTGTCTCGGGCGCCGAGGCCGCAGGGTGTAACGCCTTCCTGCAACAGTCGGCTCCAGAGTTGACGCCCTGCCTCACGAGGCAGCAGCAGTTCAAAGCCGTCTTCGCCGGTGTAGCCGGTGCGGGCCACCAGCACATCGGTCTGCAGATCTGGCAGGGTCAGCATCCGCTGTCCGAATCGGGGCAATTCCGTAAGGCTGGAGCCGCTCAGTTGTTCGAGCACGGACTGGGCACTTGGGCCTTGCAGGGCCAACAGCACGCCATCGCCTTTGGCATCCGTGATGGTGATGCCACTTCCGCTCAGCTGCTGCTCCAGCCAGGCCTGGTCGTTCTCGGCGCAGGCAGCATTGATCACGGCCAGCAGGGTGCTGTCGCCCATGTCATAGATGATCAGATCATCGAGGATGCCGCCGGTCTGATTGAGCAGAACCGTGTAGCAAGCCTGGCCGGGACCGATGCGATGCAGATCGGTGGGCACCAGTTTTTGCAGAGCATCCTTGGGGTTGGCACCTTCCAGCCGCACCACGCCCATATGCGAGATGTCGAACATCCCCACGTTGTGGCGCACGGCCGCGTGTTCGCTGATCAGCCCAGAGAACTGCACGGCCATGTCCCATCCCGCGAAGGGCACCATGCGACCTCCCGCTTCGCGGCAGAGGTCATGAAGAGGGGTGCGCTGAAGGTCGGTCACGGGGCGCTGCAGAGATGGGCCGAATCCTATGGACTCTGGTTGGATGGGTAGCGAGAGGGAAATGGAAGCAAAGCCGCAGATTCGAGCTGAAGCGTGGTTCGCTTTTGCAAGCGTCCTTACTGTGAGCGTCCCTCTCCCCTTGCGGTGTTGTCCGAGGCCTGCTGTCACAGCTGCCATCACTGCACGGCGTCAACCAGTGGCGCCAGTGGGCCCGTGGTGGGATGGTGCCGGTTGAGACGGCTGCCGGTGCATGCCGAACTAGCGCGTGTGGCCTGGTGTCATCACTGGACGGCTCGCCCACCGTCGCTGCCGCAGTTGCAAGAGCATGAGCAGGTGTTGCCTCCTACAGGCTTGCAGTTGGAGCTTGAGGAGCGCTCCATGCCGCTCGCTTGAGCCCACCAGCCGCCAGGTTGTTGTGGATTAAAAACTCCTCATGCGTTGCGGACGTGTTGTGTCCGACACGTGTTTTTTTTGTTTCGTTGCGTAAGAATTATTCCGTCGAACGAAAGTCTCCGTCGTTTTTGCTCTCTACCAGTCCACTGCCAACGCCGGTTGAGTTGTTCGCTGATCAGCAGGAAGGCGATCAGCTCACCTACCCCACCGGAGCTCGGGTGTTTTGTGCGGGCGAACCCTCAGATTCGATCTATGCAGTGCAGCGCGGCATGGTGGAGCTCAGTGCTGCCGGTGAACCCGGCAAGATGCGCTATGGGCCCGGTGAGATTTTCAGCTACGAGGATCTTTCCGGTACGCGTCTGACCCATCGCTGCGATGCATTGGCACTGACGCCTGTGGCCGTCGTGCGCTTGCCCAGGGCTCGGTTTATCGAGCTGATTCTGCGGCACCCCACCATCGTGTTGGCCTTGCTGGAGCGTCAGCACAGCCGGTTGCGGGAGCAGCGCCTCCAGGCTCGTCATTACTACTGATCACTGAATTGATCAGTTGTTGAGCAGCATCAGCAGGCTGCGGGTGACCTTGCTCGCCAGCACGCTACTGATGCCTGAGGGGTCCAGCTGGGGAGCCAACTCCACCACATCCGCGCCCGCCAGCTGATGCTCTCGGAGCACGTCAATCAGCGCGGCGAAGTGGTGCCAATAGAAGCCACCCGGTTCGGGGGTACCAGTGCCGGGCATGATCGCGGGATCAAACCAGTCGAGATCCACCGTGAGATAGAGCGGCTTGCCGCGATGGGGTTCCAGGGCTGAACGCATCGTGGCCGCCAGCTGGCTGCCGGACTGGTCGGGTTGGTGATTGATGCGGCGTTGGCTCTGTTCCAGCTCTTGGAATTCTTCGCGGGTGCCGCTGCGGATGGCGAGTTGCAGCAGCTGGCCACTGGGGAGCACGTCCAGACAGCGTCGCATCGCACAGGCATGGCTGTGGCGTGCCCCCAGCCAGCTGTCGCGCAGATCGGCATGGGCATCGAGTTGCAGCAGCACGAGCTCCGGATGGCGTTGGGCGACGGCGGCCACGGCGCCGCTGCTGATGGAGTGTTCGCCACCCAGCATCAGTGGCTTGAGGCCTAGATCGAGCACTGTGCTTGTTGCTGCTTGCACAGCCTTGACCACAGGTTCCGGGGCGCCGAAGGGAATGTCGACGGCGCCGAGGTCGACATAGGCCAGATCCTCCAGGTCTGTCTGCAGTTGCGGGCAGTAGGTCTCGAGGCCGTTGCTCACCTCCCTTACGGCCGCCGGCCCGAAGCGGGTGCCGGGTCTGAATGAGGTTGTGCCGTCGTACGGCACACCGAACAGGCCGATGCGGCAGCCCTGCGGATCGCGGCGCGCACCCATATAGATGGCGCCATCGCGGTCAAACAGCTGGTCGAGATCCGTCGATTGGAGCTTGCCGCTCATGAGTCGAGCTCCCTTTCCACGAAGGCGGGCACGGCGTCGAAACCGCCGTTCTGCCAGCGTGGACTCCAGATTTCACAACCACCGGCCACGGCAGCGGCCCGTTCCGGCAGTGGGTGGCGATAGCGCGGGCCATCGGTGGCTGCAAAGGTCCAGCTCCACCATCCGCTGGGATACATGGGCACCCAGCCATAGAGCGGATCGGCGTGGCCGAACAGGTCTCGAATCAGTTTCACCGTGTCGATGTGCACGCGGCGGAAGGCCTCTGGCGATTCGCTCTGAGTGGCGAACACACCACCCGTCTTGAGAATCCGTTTGCAGTGGCTGAAGAAGGCCCGGTTGAACAGGCCCTCAGCTGGTCCCACGGGGTCGGAGCCATCTACCAGCACCACGTCATAGGACGCGTCATCTGCCTCAGCGGCCCAGGCGATGCCGTCGCCCACATGCAGATGGAAGCGAGGATCCGTCCAGCAGCCTCCGCCGATGCTTGGCAGGTGTTGTTGGCTCAGTTCCACCACCCGGCCATCGATTTCCACCATGTCGAGGTGCTTCACGTTGGGATGACGCAGGCATTCCCGAGCGGTGCCGCCATCACCACCGCCGATCACCAGCACCCGTTCGATTGAGGCAGCCGAGCACAAGGCCGGATGCACCAGTGATTCGTGGTAGTGACGTTCCTGACGTTCGGCTGTCATCCAGCAGCCGTCTAGGAGTAGCCCCTTGCCGTAGCGCTCGCTTTCGATCAGCGTGATCCGCTGGAAAGGGCTGGTCTCCTCTATCAGTTGCTTCGCTTTGAGGCCGTAGCGCACCCCATCGTGGTGTTCATCGATCCAGCCCCCTCCGGACTGGGATGCAGTGGTCATGACTGGTTGAGCCTTGCGATTGCTGTCTTCAGCTAAGGGCAGCGTCGGGTCCTGCCGCCACAATGTCGTCTGCCAATGCCGCTTGATTCCTGTTGGGCTGGTGCAGCATGGCTGTGAATGTTGCAGAGGTTGGCTGATGGGATTTGTTCAGAGCCTGCTGTCGGTGTTTCAGGACAAGCGGGAACTTCTGGATCTCAGCAGCTTCAACGATGAAGTGGCCTGGAACGTGGCGTGGACTCCGCTTGTGGGTGGAGGAACGAATTTCTGCACGCATCGGGCCACACGAACCAAAAGCCTGACGAGTTCCAGCCTCAGCTTCAAGACAACCCTCAGCGCGTACCTATTTTCTGCAGTGTTCCTTGCAGTTGGGTTGATCTCTGCGATTGCTTCTCTATCGACCGGAGGTGTGGACCCTGGCGCCTTCTTGATGTCTTTGCTGTTCCCGCTCTTGTTCGTGGCGATCGGGGCGTTTCTGATCTGGAGGATGCGCAGCAAGGAATGCTGTTTTGACCAGTTTTCAAGTCAGTTCATCCAGGGAACAACCGTTCACAACCTCAAGGAGGTTCATGCGATTCAGTTGATTCGTGAATATGTGCGTGGCAATAAGAGTTCCTATTACAGCTACGAACTCAATTTGGTTTGTCGCGACGGCAGCCGCTTGAATGTGACAGACCACGGCTCGCTCGCGGCGATTCGAGAGGATGCTCAGCTGCTTGGCAATTATCTCAATCGGCCTGTATGGGATGTGATTGATTTCCGTATCCCTGATGGCTTATCCGGTGGGGACGGCAAGTTTGAGGCTTTGAGAACGAACTTGTTTGAATGACTGGGATCATCGGAGGCCTCGAGGCATCACCAACCAGGGGTGATCTGGCGTTTCACGCCTTCATGGGTCATTTCGATTTCGGCTGCTGCCTGTTTGGCCTCATAGATGGCCCAGGTCTGCAGGCTGAAGACCACCAGAACAAGGATCTTGAGCACCAGCTGTAGTCCGCTTGGAACGACCACACACTACCGGTAGTGGCTCCCTTTGACTGTGTCGATTTATGCAAGTTGGTGGTGCTGTCTCCTACATGCTGCTGTCTCCTCGCGGCTTGCCTGGCGATGCCGGTTGCTCCGTGCCGGACACAATGGTGTTGAGCAGGGGTCAGGCGTCCGAGCTGTGGGCCGCGGCTGGGAACACACTTGCATGCGTTGACACCAGATCACATCACGATTTTGTCAATCTCAAGAGGGTTGAAGCTTGTTTAAAGGCCTAAATGATTATTTTTGCTTCATCAGTGGCTGAAAAGTTGGCGCTTAAGGCGAAGAATCAGATCAAAGCGGATCCGCAGGAGTAATCGAATCTTCAACCTATTTAGTCAATTTAACCCAATTTTTGCGTCTTTATTGTCTTCATGTGAATGCTTTTGGGATGGATCTTTGGCTGGTGCTCCAGTGAGCAAGGCCTCCTCTTCAAGAAGGCTGGACCGTTTAAGCGCCGAATACTGACGCTAAAGCAAGACTTTTGAGGTGTAATCCCTGTTTCCTTTCACTCGCTTCAGCAGGAATCTTGGCAAGGCTTTATTTGAGCAACAAAGTTTCTGCAGCTGGCCCAGGATTGCGAGCATTGTACTTCTTGATTCGGCAGGAGGAGTTGAATGGGCCGATGTTGCGTTTCTCTGTAGGGCAAAGCTCTTGGCCCCATTGGACGATTCGTCCAATCCCAGACTGGCTGCAGACCAATAGCTGCGCTACAAGGCCTCTGTCTGGCGTAGTCGCCCATGCCCCTTGTTCAGCGACTTGAGCAGGTCACCGACATCTCGGTCGACTTTGCCAAGTCTGGTGTTGAAACATCGCGCCTCTCTGATTTTCAGATGGAGACGATGAAAGAGACTGTTTTTGAGTTGCGTCAGGCCACTGGCGCTTATCTGGCCGTTTGCGGCAAGTATCTCTTTGAGTTAAAGGAGACTCTGCGCGGCAAGTCAAAGTCAAACCCGCGTGAATGGACGCAATTCAAGAAATCAGGCCTAGTCCCTTTCAGCGCTAAGGAGATTCAGGACCTTGCAAACTCATGGGAAAAGTGGCTGAGCACAACTGAGTTAGATGCAGATGCTTTCAACTTGATTGGTATCAGAACACTTTCGCGTGTGGCGAATGCAGATGACAAGACAAAGAAGGTTGTTGAAGGCAAGTTGCTCGCTGGTGAACGGGTGACAGAGGCTGATGTCAAGCAGTTGACCGGATGGAAGGCAAAGCTTTCCAAGCCATCTGTGATTGGGATTGATGACCTAATTTCTCAGTTTGAGCAGGTGATTTCTAAACAGTCGATCAGTCAGCTTAGGAGTCGCTGCCTACAGCTTAAAAAAACAAATCTTGAATTAGACCAACAAATCAAAGCTCTGAAAAGTCAGCTCAAGGAGAAGGCCTGAACCATGGTTGCTATTCCTTTTAATGGCGAGCCGGAGCGAGAGCTCTCCCTGCCGTTTGTATGTCAGTGTGATTTGTGTATGAAACAAAATGTCTACTCGTTGCATCTAGCCACGATCAAGAGGCAAATCCAGCTTTTCGGCGTCGAATCAGTTAGGCGGGTGGCTTGAGAAATGAAACTCTTGATGGAGACCATGCTTGCCACTTTTAAGGTCATCGGAAAGCTTTTTTATCTGCTGCTCTCGGCGATAAGAAATTTTGTCTTTGTTTATGCCGAAATTATCAATGCATTGATCCCTAAGCCTGTAGCTAAGGGGAAAGCCCACAAATAGTATTGAATGCTTAATTCGGATCTGGTGGTTAACCCAAGGCTCAGCATCCCGCGGGCTGAGTTGTCTTGGAAATTCTTCCGTTCGTCTGGTGCAGGAGGGCAAAATGTCAATAAAGTTGAAACTGCGGTTGAATTGTCTTGGAATATCTCTCAATCAGAGGCATTAGGACCATACCGAAAGCAAAGATTGTTGGAATTTTATGGTTCAAGGATTGTTGATGGTTGCTTGCGAATCTGTGTTTCTGAAGAGAGATCTCAATTTCAGAACCGTCAGATTGCCTTGAAGCGTTTGGCGGATTTGATTAGGGAGGCGATCAAGCCACCACCACCTCAGCGTAAAGAAACACGTCCAACTCGTAGTTCTAAACGCAAAAGGGTTGACGCCAAGAAAAAGCGTGGTGAAATCAAGAAAGGCAGACAGTCTCGCTACTCTTTTGATGACTGAATACACAAGCAGGTCTTCGATCAGCAAAACAGAGTTGTACAGAGCAACGATCTATATTTTCTTGATGTCAGCTTTGATCGCCTTGTTGATCGCCTGAATTGGATCTTTCTAGGTCGTGAGTCTTCTCAGAATCATCAAAGTGTGATGCGATGCTGCAGGCCAGATGTTGACTGAGACCAGATTGGGGGTCAATCCGTATTGATATCAATCTAAGGATGGTTTGTTCCCCTTCTTTCTTCTTGATCGAAATGTACGAACAGGTTGAATCAGCCCTCATGGTTTTGGAGGAAGAGCAGCGATTCAGGTTGTGATCCAGACTCGTCTCTAGCTTTTGTTCAGCAAAAAGGCTCGCCGAGAAGAATGATCCCTCTGGGTAACTCTTTCTGGGGCTGATGAATAATGATGGACTTCTTCTCCCCATCAGCTTGATAATGCTGCCGTATCGATAAAATAAGGGCATATGCTTCATCATTTTGAATCCTGCTAGTATCCGACGCTTTGTCTTCACTCTGATTACTGGATACCTGGCCATCTTTGGAATCCAGCATCTGCCTTATCAATTTGAGAATCAATGGTTGGTTCTCGTTCCTGTTCTCATTGTTGTTTATATTGTCACGGTGTGGCTTGATGGGCAGTTTTTCAAAGATCAATCTTCTGCGTCCGAGAGAAAAACGGCTGCCCCGAAGACAAGCAAGAAAAAAAGTTCTCCTTCGACGAAGGGCTTTGGCAGCTAAAAGATTTTTTGTTTCTAAAAGGTTACCCACCTCTGCATTGCTTTGTACAAGCAATATTGATTTTCACGTTTGCATCAACGTCATTTTTGTTGCTTGATGCCTGGGCGGCGTTGCCTTTGTCGCTGTTCTGTTGTGATGCATTTTTGGTTTTGATTCCTTGATTCCTTGATTCCTTGATTCCTTGATGGAAAAGATTTGATTGTTGTTGAAGACCATTTGCTCCTCCAGTCGCTTCTGCCAGGCCGTTGGCTGCTGGTGTTAACGAGCTTTGCAATCATGCTGCATTGATCAGTCAATTCGCTCGTCAATAAGCAGCCGTGCTCCTGTTTGAATTGCTAATCATTTCGGTGCAGCAGATTGGCTGGTGAGGCGAATTCTGCAATCCCTTGAATCTTGTGTGTTTGGGATTCCCTCAACATGGAGGATGATTTGAGTTGATGGCCTTAATCTCTACTCGGTGATCAATTTGGGCTAAAAAATTGATTGCCCTGAAAGTTTTGAGCCCTAACTAAGTCTGACGCCACGGCCTGTTGATCCACGTGCATCCCCACGTTTTGACTGCCTATGGCCACTTGGTTAAGCCACGGTTAACGTTGAATCAAGACGAGAGATGAGGGGGCTCTGATGGACTCCACGCCAGCAATGCCACGGCACACTCTTGGCCGCCTGGTTGGCCTGATGTCTCTCGAAGAGAGAGCGCGCAACTGTCGCTCCCGCTCCGAGGCTCAGGATTGCATTCGCAAGGCTGATGCCACGAAGCGTGAGCTTTGGGGCACGACAGAGGGCTCCATGGGTGGTCATTTCTGAGCAGCACTCAGCTTTCAGCGCAGGCTTGCGCCCGAGCTGTTGGCCGATGTTCTGAGAGTGGTGCTGCGCTAGGCAATGTTGCTTCGATTCGAGATTGTTGTCTCAGCTTTGATCTCTGCTTTGGCTTGTTGCCAGAGTCCTTCCAATTGCTTGATGCTTTGGCCCTGCAGGTTGCCTCCTAGGGCTGCTTCCACCCGAGAGAAACGGTCAAGGAATCTGTGGTTCGTGCCTGCTAGGCCTGTTTCGGGATTGAGGCCGCACCAGCGCGCCACATTCACCAAAGTGAAGAGCACGTCTCCCAGCTCGTCTTGGGCATGGCTGCTGTCGCCTGAGGCGACTGCTTCCTTCAGTTCATCGAGCTCTTCCTGCACTTTCTCCCATACGCCGGCCATGTCGTCCCATTCGAAGCCGGCTTTGGCGGCTTTTTTGGAGATTGTCATGGCTGCGGCCAGAGCGGGTTGTCCCCGCACCTTGCGGGCCAGTTGATCACTTAACGGACTTGGGGATGGCTTCTGCTTACCCGCTCGATCCGCCTGTTCTGCCGTTTTGACCGTTTCCCAGATGCGGCGCACCGCTTCGCTGTTGCTGGCTTCGCCATTGGCGAACACATGGGGGTGCCGGCGAATCAGTTTGTCGAGGATGGCGTCGGCCACGCCGTTCAGATTGAAGCGCTTGTGCTCATCGGCGATGCGGGCATGCAGCACCACCTGCAGCAGGAGGTCGCCCAGTTCCTCCCTGAGATCGACATCATCGCCGTGGCGGATTGCGTCAGCCACTTCATGGGCTTCTTCCAGCACGTAGGGCACCAGTGACTGGTGGGTTTGCTCGAGATCCCATGGGCAACCGCGATCGGGATCGCGCAAACGGGCCACCACCGCTTCCAGTTTCCGCAACGGATCAGGGTGGTTGGGAATGGCTGAGGTGTTGTCGGCCATGACGGTGGAGCACGCGATGCTTGCCGTTACCTTCTCATCGCCGCCTGTTCTGGCGGCGATGTCGGTGCCACTCCATCGGCAGGGGGTCGCCATCGAGCAGGAGATGGAGCCAGACACTGGCTTCCAGCCCCAGGACTGCTGCCATCACAGAGCCTGGGTGCTGCTGGACCAGCTGTTGCACCATTGCGCTGAGGGTGTTGAGGTCGGGGATCCCTAGCCCCGGGATGCTGCGCAGCAGCAGCCAGGCCATCAGACCAACAGCGACAAGCCACAGCACTCTCAAGCTCATACCGATCAATGGCCCGTGGGAGAACAGGGACCGATGGGGAATGAGGCGGCGGTAGGGCCACCAGATCATTCTGAGTGGCCCCCATCGATGCAGGGGTTTGGAGCGGGTGTCGAGGTCTGGTGATAACCACAAGCCCCCGATCAGGAAGCACAGTCCAGCGATGCATCCAGCCGGAATCCCCAGAACGGGCATGACCACCAACCCGAACGGAATACAGGCCAGGGCCGTGGCGCGGTCATGGTCACGGCCTTTGGCCACGGCGCTCAGGCAAAATGATCACAACGGGCGATTAGCTCAGCGGTAGAGCACCTCCCTTACAAGGAGATTGTCACTGGTTCGATCCCAGTATCGCCCACTTTCACTCGTCAGAATGGGCGAGACCATGCCAAAGAGGCCTGCGCTGATGCAGCTGCCAGCCCCTCGTTCTGTCGCTCTTGAGGCTGACCATCTCCGGGCCAAAGACCTCTGCTTCGCCTATGACGGCAAACAGGCGCTCGATCATGTGAGCTTCAGCTTGGTTCCCGGCAGCCTCACGGCACTGGTGGGTGCCAATGGTGCTGGCAAGTCGACTCTGCTTCATTTGCTTCAGGGTCAGCTCATGCCCACGGCTGGCAGCGTCTGGCTTGGCGAGCAGCCGATCCGCCGCTGTCGGCCCCGGGTGGCTCTCATGCCTCAGCGGGGCCGGATCGACTGGGCTTTTCCAATCACGGTGCGGGAGATGGTGGCACTAGGTCAGGTGCAGGCTCCCCGCAGCGTCTGCTGTGATGTTGCTGCAGCGCTGCAACGTGTTGGCTTGGAGGCGTTGGCGGGTCGCCGTCTCGATGCCCTGTCCGGCGGCCAACAACAGCGCACCCTGTTGGCCCGTGCCCTGATGCAGCCTGCTCGGGTTCTCCTGCTGGATGAACCCTGTGCCGCCATTGACCCCCCGGCTCGTCAGCAGTTGCTGCGTTTGATGCGCCAGCTTGCCGATGCGGGATACAGCCTGCTCGTGAGCAGTCACGACTGGGGCGAGGCTCTGGATGTGTACGACCGCGTGCTTGTGCTCGATCGCCGGCTGCTGGCAGACGGCACTCCGGCCGAGGTGCGGGGTGCGCTCACGGCACTCACCGATATGGGGAATCACGCCTGTGGTTGATGCGATGCCTTGGTGGGTTCTGCCGTTGCTGATGGCGCTGATGGTGGGGCTGCTCTGCCCGGCGACCGGAACGTTGCTGGTGACTCAGCGCCGATTGCTGCAGAGCAATCTGATTTCCCATGCTGTGCTGCCTGGGTTGGCGGTCGCCCTCGCCCTTGGTCTTGATCCGGCCCTCGGGGGTGTGCTCAGCGGAGTGCTCGGTGCTCTTGTGGCAGAGCGATTGCAGCGGCGCGATGGTCGCAGCCACGAAGCTGTGATCAACACTGTGCTGGCCGGTTTCCTCGGCCTGGGGGTGTTGTTGATCCCCCTGCTGAATCTGCGCCTTGATCTCGAGGCTGTTTTGTTCGGTGATCTTTTGGCCGTGGGCAGCAGCGATCTGTTGCGCACGCTGATCGCGGCTGCCTCACTGCTGCTGTTGGTGGTCTGCTCATACCGCAGCCTGGTTTACCTCGGGGTTGATCCCGATGGGGCCGCTGCCGTTGGCCTGCCTGTCCGCGGACTTCGTCTGGCGCTGGCCTTCGTGACTGCCCTGGTCGTGGTCAGCGCGATGGCGGCGGTGGGGGTGGTTTTGGTGATTGCCTTGCTCTGTGCGCCCGTGTTGCCTGGCCTGCATCGCGTTACCAGCCTGAGGGCAGCGATGTTGCGCTCTTCTCTGGTGGGGATGGCCCTGAGCGGTGCTGGCTTTGCTCTCGCCCTGTTGCTCAACCTGCCGCCAGGTCCGTTGATCGGTGTGGCCTGTCTGGGCCTTTTGCTGCCTGGATCAAGGATTCGCTGAGTTCCCAGAAACGTTTGCGCTGGGCGGCATCCCTGGCGGCCGCAGCCACAGGCTGGCGGCTGGGATGGCCGCGGAAACCACCGAGCCCATCCGGACCGTAATGCTCACCGCTTTGGGCTGAGGCCGCCGTAGCGGCATGCAATTGGGGTAGGGCTCCCATGGCTGCGCTCTGGAAGAGCGGGTCCATCAATCGATAGGCCAGGGGTTCGATCCAGGAGCCATTGGCCGCCACCGACGTGGGTTGGAGATTGGTGCGGGCCAGCCCTGGGTGCGCCGCCAAGGAACTGACGTTGCTCGCGCCTGCCCGTAGCCGTTGATCGAGCTCCAGGGCAAACATCACGTTGGCCAGTTTGCTCTGGCTATAGGCCTGCCATCGGTCATAGCGTTGCTCGCCGTTTGGATCGTCCCAGGCGATTTGGCCGAAATACTGCGCACCAGAGCTGACGGTGACCACCCTTGGATCCCGTTGCTGTTCCATCAGCGGCAGTAGGTCGATCGTGAGGGCCATCGGCCCAAGGTGGTTGGTGGCGAGTTGCAGTTCCAGGCCCTGACGACTGAGCATCCGCGGCGGTGCCATCACTCCGGCGTTATTGATCAGAAGGTCAAGGCGCCCGTAGCGGTTGTGCATCGTCTCCACGCAGCGGCTGACGCTGGTGAGATCGGCCAGGTCAAGCGCCACTAGATCGAGGGCCCCACCCTCGTTGTCCAGCAAAAGCTGCTGTTTTGCTTCCTCTCCTTTGCGCAGGTTGCGGCAGGCCATCACCACGGTGGCTCCCTTGCGCTGCAAGGCCCGTGCCGTTTCCAACCCCAGACCACTATTGGCCCCGGTGATCAGGGCAATACGGCCCTGCTGGTCGGGGATATCGGCAGCAGCCCAGCCCATGCAGTCGATCGAAAGCGACAGCCAGTCTGGCCAGCTGCGAGCGACGACTGCGGGGCGCAGTCAGTCTTCGGGGAACAGCAGAGCCGCGAGTTCGTCGGCATCCACGTCGTAGACACGGGCAAGGCTGGTCTCGATCGCACTGGTGACTTCACCGGGCAGGAAGCGCATCGAGTTCAGTGCGTCTTCTGTGATCTCATCGCTCAGCAAGATGTCCTCGCTGTCGAGCTTTTCGTCGTTGATCACCGCCATCACCCAGCTCTGATAGGCGTAGACAAGATCCGAAAACTCGAGTTCGGGATCGTTCAGATCCAGGGTCATCGGATGCGTTCAGCTCTCCACAGTTTGCCTTGTGAATTGCCGACAGGCAGCCTCGTCCGCACAGGTTGGTCTCGCTCTTTCCGTCAGGATGGAGGGATGAGCACGTCTCCTTCCACGCCGCCTGAACCGGTTCGGCTGCAGGCCACGCTGTTTGATTTCGCGGTTCTTGAGTTGATCCGCCAGCACCGTGAGAGTTTTGCGCCTCTCTGGACGGTGGACAGCTGGGCCAAGTTGTTGATCTGGCTGGCCCTGAATTGCGGCTTGTCTGGGGAGCGCGACAGCTTGGAGCATTTCGCCAGTGCCCTCGGTGCACCGCTCACCAGCCGTCTGCGCAGGGTGTTTTTCGAGCGAGATCTGGGTGATCTGGAGTTGCAAGTGCTAGCGGATCCGGCTGAACAGCAGGTGCTGGTGCTGCCCCAGGTGGCGGCTGATCCGGCGCTGCTGGAGATTGAGCGTGTGGCCAGGGCCCTTGAGCGGGTGGGTCTGCTGGATCGGGTGGTGCCGGATCGCAGCCGCTGGCAGCAGTTGGACGGTGTGGTGGCGATCCCGTGGCAGCACCTGGCCGTTGGATCCGACGCTGAGGAGGTTCGGGCATGACGCTGATCGGGCGCTACAGCAACGCTGGCTTCGAGGCGGTGGCCGATGGGGTGATGGCCTTTTTTGATCGTCGCAGTGATTTGCAGCGGCCTGGAGTGGCCTTTGGTCCTGGCGGTGCTGATGAACCGGCCAAGGTGTCGACCGACATCAGCCTCGTGGCGATCGATCGCAGCGATCCTGATGCCTTTGCTCTCTCGGAAGTGATTCTCAGGGGTGTGACGGCAGGGCTGGACCGCTACCTGCAGGAGCGGCCGCTGTTCCGTTCGGTTTGTCCCGATCAGGAGCTGTTCGTGATGCCGATTTTCAATCTGCAGCGCTATGCCCCTGGGGAGGGTTTCAAGCAGTGGCACTGCGACTGGACCATCAGTGATGAAGCCACTGAACCGGTGCATCGTGTGCTGGCCTGGATTCTCTACTGCGACACGGTTGCTGAGGCTGGTACTGAATTTCACTGGCAGGACCACCACGAGCCTGCGGAGCGGGGGAAGCTGGTGATCTTTCCGGCGGGGCCATCCCACATCCACCGCGGCCGCGTGAACGCCAGCTTCAGCAAGACGATCGCGACCGGTTGGATTAATGCCGGTTCCCGTGAGGCTTATCTCCGGCGCCTAGCCAAGGGCTGAGTGTCTGGCCAGTGGCAGTTCGCGCCCTAGCGATGCTTTGCGAGCATGGGCGGCTGTGTATGCACGCGTTTCGTGTCCGAGCTGGCCAAGACCTATGACCCGGTGGGCACCGAGGCCCGCTGGCAGCAGGCCTGGGAGGAGCAGGGAGCTTTTCACCCCGATCCCAAAGCGCCAGGTGAACCGTTCTCGGTGGTGATTCCGCCGCCGAACGTCACCGGCAGCTTGCACATGGGCCATGCCTTCAACACGGCTCTGATCGACACGATCGTGCGTTACCAGCGTTTGGCTGGGAAGAACGTGCTCTGCCTGCCGGGTACTGACCATGCCTCGATTGCGGTGCAGACCATCCTTGAGAAACAGCTCAAAGAGGAGGGCAAGACCCGTCACGATTTGGGGCGGGAGGCGTTCCTTGAGCGGGCCTGGGAGTGGAAGGCGGAGAGCGGCGGTCGGATTGTGGGCCAGTTGCGCCGTCTTGGTTATTCGGTCGACTGGCAACGCCAACGCTTCACCCTCGATGAGGGGCTGAGTGAGGCCGTGAAGGAGGCCTTTGTGCGGCTGCATGATCAGGGCCTGATCTACCGCGGTGAATACCTGGTGAACTGGTGCCCCGCCTCTGGTTCGGCGGTGAGTGACCTGGAGGTGGAGATGAAGGAGGTGGATGGTCACCTCTGGCATTTCCGATATCCATTGACGAGTGGTGAAGGCCATTTGGAGGTGGCCACCACCCGGCCCGAGACGATGCTTGGTGATACCGCGGTGGCGGTGAATCCCACCGACGACCGTTATGCCCATTTGGTCGGTCAGACCCTCACGCTTCCTTTCGTGGGTCGAGAGATCCCGATCGTGGCGGACGACCATGTTGAGAAGGACTTTGGCACCGGCTGCGTCAAGGTGACGCCCGCGCATGATCCCAACGATTTTGCGATTGGTCAGCGCCATCGTCTGCCTCAGATCACGGTGATGCGCAAGAACGGCACCATGAATCAGGAGGCTGGGCAGTTTGAGGGCCTGGACCGTTTCGAAGCTCGCAAGGCTGTGGTGGCCGGGCTTGAGCAGCTGGGTCTGCTGGTGAAGGTGGAGGATTATCGCCACAGCGTTCCCTACTCAGACCGCGGCAAAGTGCCGGTGGAGCCGCTGCTCTCCACCCAGTGGTTTGTGAAGACCGAGCCCCTCGCAGCTCGCTGCCGAGAGGCGCTGGAGAACCAGGACCCCCGTTTCATTCCTGAACGTTGGGAGAAGGTCTATCGCGACTGGCTCACCGACATCCGCGACTGGTGCATCAGTCGCCAGCTGTGGTGGGGCCATCGCATTCCCGCTTGGTTCGTGATCAGTGAGACCAACGGCAAGTACACCGACAGCACGCCCTATGTGGTGGCGCGGAACGAAGCCGAAGCCCTGGAGAAGGCCCAAGCGAAGTACGGCGAGGCTGCGGAGCTTGAGCAGGACGAGGACGTGCTCGACACCTGGTTTTCCAGCGGTCTTTGGCCGTTTTCCACGTTGGGCTGGCCGGATGCCGACAGTGCCGACCTCCAGCGCTGGTATCCGACCAGCACGCTGGTGACGGGCTTCGACATCATCTTTTTCTGGGTGGCTCGGATGACGATGATGGCCGGTGCCTTCACCGGTGAGATGCCCTTCAAGGATGTCTACATCCACGGCCTGGTGCGGGACGAGCAGAACCGCAAAATGAGCAAGAGCGCTGGCAACGGTATCGATCCGCTGCTGCTGATCGAGCGGTATGGCACCGATGCTCTGCGCTTTGCGCTCGTTCGCGAGGTGGCCGGCGCTGGACAGGACATCCGCGTCGACTACGACCGAAAGAAGGACACGTCCGCCACGGTGGAGGCCTCTCGTAATTTCGCGAACAAGCTTTGGAACGCCACCCGTTTTGCGCTGATGAATCTTGGCGGTGAGACGCCGGCCCAACTAGGGGATCCCGATCCAGCCGCACTGCAGCTTGCAGATCGCTGGATTCTCTCCCGGCTGGCGCGGGTGAACCGCGAAACGGCTGAGCGCTACGGCAGCTATGGCCTGGGAGAAGCGGCCAAGGGTCTCTATGAGTTTGCTTGGAACGATGTCTGCGACTGGTACCTGGAGTTGAGCAAACGGCGGCTCAACCCTGGTGAGAATTCCAGCGCCGAAGCGCTTGCCGACCAGCGCACGGCTCGGCAGGTACTCGCCAAGGTGATCAGCCAGATGCATCTGATGTTGCATCCGCTGATGCCGCACCTCACCGAGGAGCTCTGGCACAGCGTCACCGCGGCATCGGAGACCACGTTTTTGGCACTTCAGGCATGGCCGGCTGTGGATGAGGCAGCACTGGATGATGGCCTTGAGGCCTCGTTCACGGAATTGATTGGGGCGATTCGCGTGGTGCGCAACCTGCGGGCGGTGGCTGGCTTGAAGCCGTCGCAGTCTGTGCCGGTGCGTTTCGTGAGTGGCCGCGGCGATCTGGCAGCGATGTTGCAGCGGGGAACGGCCGATATCACCGCCCTCACCCGGGCTGAATCGGTGCAGGTGATGACGCCAGACCAGTCGGAAGCATCACCGGTGGCGAAGGCTCTGGCTGGTGTGAGCGGTGAGCTGCAGGTGTTGCTGCCGATTGAAGGCCTGGTGGACCTTGAAGCGCTAACGGCTCGCCTGGAGAAAGACATCTCCAAGGCTGAGAAGGAAATCAAGGGTTTGGCAGGTCGCCTTGGGAATCCCAACTTCGCTGATAAGGCACCGCCGGAGGTGGTGGCGGAATGCCAGGCCAATCTGGCGGAGAAGCAGGCTCAGGCGGATCTGGCCCGCAAACGCCTCGCCGATCTCAGCTGATCGTCTTCAGCAGAATCGATCTCTAGCCTGATGGGAGAGCTGAAGGCGACCGCTGAATTCCTCGCTGATTTCGGTTGAAGGGCTGAGCAAGACCTATCGGGTCGCCGACAAGCAACCTGGTCTCGCTGGCACCCTGCAGCATTTTTTGCGCCGTCGCCATCGTGAGGTGTCCGCGGTCAAGGGGGTGTCCTTTTCGATCGCTCCCGGTGAAATGGTGGGCTTTCTCGGCGCCAATGGTGCCGGCAAGACGACCACGCTCAAAATGCTGTGTGGTTTGATCCATCCCAGCGCCGGCGAGGTGTTGGTGGCTGGTCATCGACCCCAACGTCGCCATCCCGATTTTCTGCGACGCATCACGCTGGTGATGGGCCAGAAGCAACAGCTCATCTGGGACTTGCCGCCCATGGATTCGCTGCGGGTGAACGCAGCGGTGTACGGCATCCCTGATCGCGTTGCCCGCCGGCGGATCAACGAGCTCTCCGATCTGCTTGAGCTCGGCGAAGAGCTCACTCGTCCGGTGCGCAAGTTGTCGCTTGGACAGCGCATGAAGGCGGAGTTGCTGGCAGCCCTGCTGCATGAGCCGGAGGTGTTGTTTCTGGATGAACCGACTCTGGGGCTGGATGTGAACGCCCAGATGCGGGTGCGTCAGTTTCTGGCGGACTACAACCGGCGCACTGGAGCCACTGTTTTGCTCACCAGCCATTACATGGCTGACATCACGGCACTGTGCCCACGGGTGATGCTCATCCACCAGGGGCAGCTGTTCCACGATGGTGCTTTGGATCGTTTGGCCAGTCGTTTGGCGCCGGAGCGCCATGTGCGGCTTGAGTTGGAACAGCCGGCTCCAGCGGAGGCCTTCGCCGCTTTGGGGCAGCTTGACCGTCTTGAAAACTGCGAGGTCAACCTCAGGGTGGACCCTGCTTTGCTCACCAGCGTGTTGGCTCAGATCCTTGAGCGCTTTGAGGTTCGGGATCTGGAAGTGAATGATCCACCGATCGATCAGCTGATCGGTGAGTTGTTCCGTCAGGGGAGTCTCTGATGAGGATCTTCGGGCTCAACTGGCGCATCATTCGGGCGCTGTTGAGCAGTCAATACGCGCACATGCTGGAGTACCGAGCCGAGATCGCCCTCTGGGCTCTCTCTGGAGTGCTGCCCTTCATCATGCTCAGCCTCTGGAGCGGCAGTGCGGCGCGGGCCGAGCTGGGGTTGGACGGAGTCGCTCTGGACCGGTATTTCCTCAGTGCTTTTCTGGTGCGCCAGTTTTCGGTGGTGTGGGTGGTTTACGCCTTTGAGGAGGATGCGCTGTTGGGAAGGTTGTCGCCATACCTGTTGCAGCCCTTGCATCCTCTCTGGCGCTATGTGGCTGCGCATCTTGGCGAACAGCTCACGCGCTTGCCCTTTGCAGCGTTGATCGCTGCGCTGTTCTTTTTGATTCAGCCCCAGGCGTTCTGGGTGCCCTCTCTCGGAGGCTTGTTACTGGCTTGGATGGCCACTTGGATGGCGTTTGCGATCGCTTTTTTGCTCCAGAGCCTGATCGCCTCTCTCTGTTTCTGGAGTGAGAAAGCCACAGCTCTGGAGCGCTTGTTGTTTCTTCCTTTCCTGTTCTTTTCAGGGCTGCTCGCTCCGCTGACGGCCTTTCCCCCAGCTGTTCGGGCGTGGGTGCAGTGGACCCCTTTCCCCTATCTGATTGATTTTCCTGCTCGGGTGCTCTCGGGGGATTCGGTCAATTTGGCTGGGGGTTTTGCAGCACAGCTGGGCTGGGTGCTGCTGCTGCTGCCGTTGGTGTTGTTGCTGTGGCGAGCCGGCGTGCGGCGCTACAGCGCCATGGGGGCTTGAGATGGGGCGTTACTGGCGCACCTTGCGACGTTTCTGGGGAACGGCTTTGGCAACCCAGCTGGAGTATCAGGCGAATGCGCTGATCGAACTGTTGGCGGTGGCCTTGAGCCTGGGCGGCAGCCTGCTGCTGTTATCCCTCTTTTTTGGCCCAGGCCGTGAGCTTGGTGGATGGAGCTGGAACCAGGCCCTGATGGTGCAGGGGTTTTACACCGTGTTTGATGGCATGAGCAGTGCCTGGCTGCGGCCCAATCTCGGCTCGATCGTGACCCATGTGCGTGAGGGCACTCTGGATTTCGTGCTGCTCAAGCCGATCGACAGTCAGTTTTGGGTGTCGCTGCGGACGTTTGCTCCCGCGGGCTTGTCGGAAGTGGTTCTTGGGCTGGGCCTGGCGGGCTGGGGAGCGCACCAATCCGGTGTTGTGTTCACGCCAGCTGTGTTGGTCACTGTGCTGGTGATGTTGGTGGTTGGTGGTGTGATTCTCTATTCCCTGTGGTTCCTGATCGCAGCCACAAGCATCTGGTTCGTGAAGACCTGGAATGCCACGGAAGTACTGCGCGCTCTGTTGGCCTCGGGCCGTTATCCGATCGAGGCCTACCCCGCACCGCTGCGGCTCCTGTTCACCTTGGTGCTGCCGGTGGCGTTTCTCACCACCGTCCCGGCGGAGGTGTTGTTGGGCCGGGCCTCACTGCCGTTGTTGGCCTTAGGGATCATTTTGGCCGCTGGATTCTTCACCGCTGCACGTGGTTTCTGGATGTTTGCTTTGCGTCACTACACCTCAGCATCGAGTTAGCCGGAATGGAGCTCGTTGCTCTTTTGAAGGGAGGGTTGGCTGGGTGCTTGATGCTGGCTTCATGCTGTTTGGCTTGATCCCGTCTGATCGCCTCGATTCAGTGACTGAGTGATTGCGTTTGAATCGGAGCCCGGTGCTGGATACAACGTTGTGCAATTAAAGGCAAAATCGGCACCGCTGCGCTGAACAACGGCAGCAATATCGAGAAAGATCGATTGCTGAATATCAAGCCAGTCTTTCCATATCGTAGTTTTTGTGAAGCAGTAAACCATCATGTTGATCGACGATGCATCCCATTCGTTGAAGTTGACGAGTATTGACTGGCTTTGGTCGATATCTGGATGCTGTTGCAAGAGGCTGCGAACTTCTTGGGTGATGCCATTAATTGCTCCAAGATCTTCATAGCGAAGACTGATGTTCGCGAGAATCCTGCGGTTGTACATTTCGCCAGGATTTTGAATTGGATTGGTTGCAAATAAAGAGTTCGGAATGTAAAGAGGTCGGCGATCAAAGGTGCGAATTCGTGTGTAGTACCAGCCAATCTTTTCAACTGTTCCTTCCAGATTGTTGGCGTTGATCCAGTCGCCTTCCCTGAAGGGCCGATTAAAAAACAGCATGAAGCCAGAGAGGAAGTTCTGGCTGATCTGCTGGGTAGCAAAGGAAAAGCCGATGCCAGCGCCGCCGAGCATCGTGGCAATGGCTCCAGAGGGAACCCCAAAGTTCACCATCAGGGCTGCAGTGGCGATCACAAGTACCACAATTGTGTAAAGCCTGCTCATCACATTGATCAGCATTGACTCATCTTGCTGATCTTCGATTTGGATCCAGCGCCGCATCGATGCCGACAGCAGTACGGTCTGGCCAACATTCATCACGGCCCAGGTGATGCTGGCGATTACCAGGGTTGTGGAGATCCGGTTGACTTCAGCTTGAACCAGCAGCCCCAGCCCGAGGTCTTCATTGAGCTGATGAATGATCCAGCTCGCATACAGCGAGACCCCAAGCCCAAACAGAACAGGACGTCTGAGTGCTGCCGCGAGGTGGCTGCCCATATTGCGCCCATGGCGGCTCAATAGTTGCAGTAAGAGCCAGGCTGCCAGCAGCGCCAGGGTCCCCACCAACAGACCGGTGTTGGTCTGCAGGAATTCTAATTTGAATTTCTGGGCCGAATGGAGATCTGGAATGAGACCGAAGCGTTGCGGTCGCGAATTTAGTCCATCTCGTCTTCAGTTCTTGGCTCAAGATTCGGCTCTGCTTGCAGTTGTGGTCGCAGGCTTGTCTGGTTGCTTGGTGGCCATTCCATGGGGTACACCTGACGCTGGGGGAAGGGGATGGTGATCTCCTTTTCTTCAAAACGTTTCCAGATCGCCTGACGCAGTTCGCTACCAACGTTGAAGGACTGAAGCGGATTGGCCACCCAGAACAGCAGGCGATAGTTCACGGCGGAATCGGCGAAGTCGGTGACGAAGGCCTGGGGTGGTGGATAGCTCAGCACTTGCTGGTGGTTTGTGGCGATGGCTTCTAGCAACTCCACCACCTGCTCTGGGTCATGGTCATAGGCAGCGCCCACGTTGACGGAGTCGCGTCTTGAGGTCTCCGTGGCCGTGTATGAGATCGCCTCTTCGGTGAAGAAGTTTTGGTTGGGGATCAGTAGCTCCGCCCCATCCCGGCCGCGGCGGAGCTGGGTGGCTCGCAGCCCGAGATTGCGCACGGTGCAAGGATCACCGTTGATCATCAGGATCTCTCCGGGCCTGACCGAGCCTTCAAACAGCAACCAGATGCTGCTGATGAAATTAGAGATGATTTCTTTGATGCCGAAACCGATGCCGACCGATAAGCCGCCGGCGATGGCGATGAAGGCGTTGCCGTCGATGCCCACGTAGTAGGCCACGGCCAGAAGGCCGACGCCGATCACGCTGTAGCGGAAGATGAGCTCTAGGCCTTTGCGGTTTTGGCTCTTCACCCCGAAGACCTTTCCACTGATCCAGGCCAAGAACGATGCGGGTCTGGAGGCCACCGTGAGGATGATGTAGACGGCAACAATCGCTGTGTAGATCTTGCCCAAGCTCAGTTCAACGCCAAAAAGATTGGCGACGGGGATGCGTGAAAGGTTTTCGAGGCTGCCCATCAGCCTGATGAACGAGAGGATGGAGAGAATCACATAAACAGGCTTGAGAAACGTGCTCTCCAGCTCCTCGACCGGGAATGTGTTGTTGAAGTGCAGCAGCAGCGTTTTCAGAGGAGTGAACAGATTCCATCCGAGCCAAAGCAGGGCGAAATAGCGAATCAGACCACTGGGTTGGAGCAGCAGGGAGAAGACCAGGCTGAGTAGCAGCAGCAGCAACGGGCCGACGAGGCTCTGCAGGTTTGGATGGTTGCGCAGGGGCTCGAGGTGGCGATCTCTGAATCGATGCATGGTGATCGGCAGACCGATCACCACTACCAGCTGCAGAAGCACAGATCCCCGCTGCAGATACACCAGCCAGCTGAGCAGTTCTTCGCCGATCGCCCCCGGTGTGACCGCGCCGAGCCAAGGCAGCGCGCTCATGGCTTTGCTCCTGCTAAGGCTTGCTCCAGCGCCATGGATGCCTCCTTGGTATTGAGCGTTCCGAAGATCACGTTGTTGAGCACGTTGCCCACTTCCGTCATCCGCCGGGGATCGGAACTGATGGCACTCAGTAATGCATTGCCGTGATGGGTGCTGGGTTTGTCGGTGAGTCCGAGCTCTAATTGAGCGGGATCGAGATGGCGTTCTGTCGCCAACTGGCGCTGCACGATCGGCATCACTTTGGGATTGATGGGAAAGGAGGTGCGGTATTTCAGCGACAATGTTTTCTGAGCCCAGGGTTCAACCATGAAGGCCAGCAGTCGCAGGCTGTCGGCGCGTTGGCGAGAGCTTGAATTGCGTCCGAGCGCCCACACCTGCATACGCGTGATTGGTGTTGCTTTGCCAACCGGGCCCCTGGGCAGTGTGGTCACTCCCAGGTTCTCTTTCAGGGCTGTGCGCAGCTGAGGTAACTGGGAGCTCCAGCAGGTGATCCAGTCGAGTTGACCCTTGATCAGTTGCTCCCTCAGATCCACCTGGTTGTTGAGGAACAGCACGTTTTGCTGAAAGCTGGCGTTCTGAAGCCAGCCCAGCCAGGCGTTCAAGCGACGCTTGTTCTCAATGCTGGGACTGCCACGATCCAACATCATCTGCAGAGCTGCTGTGGCCTCGAAGCCCCCCAGGGTCCAGTACAGATCTTCCAGGTGCATGGCCAGGCCAAACACCTTGCCTTTGCCACTGGCTTTGGCCAGTGCATCGAGGCTTTCGGGCGGCTCTGGCAGTCGGCGTTTGTCGTAACAGGCGAGCTGCACATACTGGCTCACGGGTAAGCCGGCGATTTGCCCTTCCGCTGTGGTGATTCGATTCAGGGCCAGCGATGAGATCTGGGTCCGTTCTTCAGCTGACAGCGAGATCGGATCGGTGAGTTTGTTGTGCAGCAGGGCTAGGGCGGAGTTGCCGTTGGTGATGATCAGATCCGGCCCCAGTCCACTGTTCGTCTGGCGGGCGATCTCCCGTTGCAGGTTGGCTTCCGAAAAGCTGCTGGGATGGAGATGCAGGCCGGGATCAAACTCCTGCACAAGCGCCTGCACTTGCTTGATCACCCGGCGACTGCGCACCGTCTCGTCCACATTCAGGCCGCCTGGATCGGAGGTACTCCTCGCCACTCGCAGCACCCTTGGCAGGGAGGGCCCTGTTTGGCTGCAGGCACTGAGTAGGGCCGCCAGCATGCTGCTCAGGCCAATGAAGCTCCAGTGACATCGACGGGCTGCCATCGCGCTAACGATGTATTGCCTGCAGTCTTGCCATCTCGAGGCAAAGCGAGCGGAGTTGGATAGAAAGCTTGCCTTTTCCGAATCATCCACCGGTGATCGGCTGATCGGTCAGCATGGCCGCGGCATGACGCTGTGGGCTTTTGGCTGATTTCCTTTCACTGCTGACGCCCGCACTGGATGTTCTGCGCACCCCCCTCGGCGGAGTGCTGTTCATCCCGCTGTATGCCCTGTGGGTCACCCTGTTGCTGCCAGGTGTCTGGGCTTCGATGCTGGCGGGTGCGCTTTACGGCACCTGGTGGGGGAGCGTGCTGGTGTTTGTGGGTGCCTGCTTGGGAGCAGAAGCGACCTTTTTGCTTGGACGCCATTGGCTGCGGGACTGGGCCCAGAAGCGGTTAGCCAGCATCCCGAAGTTGCAGGCTGTTGAGCGTGGTGTGAGCCGTGAGGGGCTCAAGCTCGTTTTGCTCACCCGGCTCTCGCCGGCATTTCCTTTCTCTTTGCTGAATTTGGCCTATGGGCTCAGCGATGTGAGCCTGCGCGACTACAGCTTGGGTTTGCTCGGCATCCTTCCCGGAACCGTGCTGTTCTGTGCCCTGGGTGCGCTGGCTGGTGACGTGGCCCGCTTCGGTGATGTGCTGGCTGGCGAGGCTTCTCCCGGTGCTTGGGCGCTTCGGGTGGTGGGAGTCGTGGCCACGATTGCTGCAGTTTGGTTGGTGGGTCGTGCTGCTCAACGGGCCTTGCAGGCTGAGGGCACGCAGCCTTAAGCGGTTGGCAGATGCCAGTCGCGCAGCGCGGCGATCACAACAAACCAGCTCAGTCGCAGTTTGGCCAGCGTCCCCTTTCTGGCAGACAGCTCTGCGTATTTGGCTTGGCCGCAGTCAGTCTTGATCCAGGGGTGGGTTGGAGCGTGATTCATGACGCTTTGCTCGAAGTGGGGTTATAGCGAAGAATCTGTGTAGGGATCACGCTGATGTTGATCGTCACCTCTTCCAGTCCATACTCATCCTGGGCTTGATGACGGATTCTTTGTTGCATCTCATCAAGGCCGATCTGGCCCACTAGTTTTTCGGGAACATTGAGCACGATGTCAATCGTTGCAGAGTTGTCCAAGACGCGCACATTGCTATAAAGCAATTTAATTCGCTGCAGGGTATAAGCATCTTTGCCTGAATATTTACCCTGCTGGATTAGACCGGCTTTGAAGTTTGAGAATTGGCTGTTGATCTGCTGACGCACACTGAAGTCATGCAGTGATGAAGAGAGGGGGATGCAGAGCAGGCCGAGCAAGCCAAGCCAAACCAGTAGGTGCCGCCAGGCTGTTTTGACTGAGCCATAGCGCTGGAACATGAACACCGCCAGGCTGGCTACAGTAATGCCGATCAAGTTGGCGAGAAAGAGAAGCAAAGATCCTTCTGCAACTTGATTCGTGAGGCCCGTGATGGTGCCGCGACCGAACACTGCGGTGAGTTCGGATCCAAGGCTCAGACCGATGCCACAGACACATAGAGGTGGAACAAGGGCCACGGCGATTGCTACGCCGGCAATCGAGTTTGATAACCGATCACGACTAATGGTGAAGGCCCCTGCGATAGCAGCAGCAACGGCAATCACCAGATCAATCAGGTTCGGTGCGGTGCGGGCCGTCATCTCATTGTTTACCTCGCTAGCCCCAAATAACCCGGCCAGAATCCATGCGGTACCCACCACTGTGGCCACGCCGATGATGACCGTAATGGCCGAGCGTTTGATCAGACGGTCGTCCGAAACGGTGAGGCCAAAGGCCAAGCTGAGGATTGGTTCCATTAACGGCGCCACGATCATCGCGCCGATCACCACTGCGGTGCTGTTGGCGATCAGCCCGAGGGTGGCAATAACGGCTGAGCAGATCAGCAGTATGAAAAAGCCCAGGGAGGGTTTTGAGGAGGCAATTCGGGCCCGGTAAAGCTCATCGCGGGGGACTCGGCTTTCCAGGTTCAGTTGCCATTCCCCGGAGATGTTTTGCAGTACACGTCGGAGCAGGGTGCCCATCGGGTCAAGAGATTGGGTTGGATTGAGCTGGATTCAGCAGGGTCTGCAGTGCGGATTCATCAAGAATCGAGAGCCCAAGCGTTTTGGCTTTTTCCAATTTGCTTCCGGCCTCTTCTCCTGCCACCACGTAACTGGTCTTTTTGCTCACAGATCCGCTCACTTTGCCACCGGCGGCTTCGATCAGCTCCTTGGCCTGTGATCGCGTCAGGGTGGGCAGAGTTCCCGTCAGGACGAAGCTGCGACCAGTGAGATGACGGTTGGCCTTGGAGGCTTCGGTCCGGGCTCGCTCCTCATCATTGAGGGCCAAGCTGAAACCCAGACTGCGCAAGGCATCCAACAACTCCAGGTTGGCGGGATTGGAAAACCATTGCTGCAGGCTTTGGGCAATTTCAGCACCAATGCCGAACACCGCCGTGATGCTTTCGGGTGCGGAGCAAGCGGCAGTTTGGAGGGCGGCAGCGTTCGGGAAGCTGGCGCAAAGCGCTTTGGCGTTCACTTCACCCACATGGTGGATGCCAAGTCCATAGAGCTGACGTGCCCACCCCTGGTTGTGGGAGCGTTCCAGTGCATGGATCAGATTGTCAGCACTTTTCTGACCCATGCGTTCCAGGCTGCCCAGTAAGGCTGCATCCAGGCGATACAGGTCGGCGATCGATTGCACCAAACCTCTGTCCACCAGTTGTTCAATTAATTTGCTGCCGAGGCCGTCCACATCGAGTGCACCTTTGCTGACCCAGTGGCGTAGGGCACCGCGCAGGATGGCCGGACAACTGCTGTTGACGCAGCGGGTGGCGGCTTCGCCTTGCTCGCGCACCAGTTCGGACCCGCATTCAGGGCAGGTGTGTGGGAGTTCCAGGCGTTGGGCATTCTGCGGTCGGAGTTCCGGCAGCACCCGCACCACTTCGGGAATGATCTCGCCGGCCTTGCGCACCACAATCGTGTCGCCGCCATGGAGATTCAACTCCTCCAGACGGTCGGCGTTGTGCAACGTGGCACGGCTGACGCTAGTGCCAGCCAGTGGCACTGGTTCGAATTCAGCAACGGGAGTGATGACACCGGTGCGGCCCACCTGACAGGCCAGGCGGAGCAAGCGGCTGGGGGCTTCTTCGGCCGGGTATTTGAGCGCGATGGCCCAGCGGGGGGCTTTCTGGGTGAAGCCGGCTGAATCCTGGAGCCGGAGATCATTGAGCTTCACCACCACGCCATCGGTGGCGTAGTCCAACTGGCGGCGGCCGCTGTCCCAGCTGGTGAAAAATGCCTCCACGGCTCCAAGGTCAGCAAGGAGCTCTGCATTGGGATTCACCTTGAAGCCGGCATCCCTCAGCCAGTGCAGAGAATCCCACTGACTGACGGGGCGTGGCCCCTCCCAATCGTCTGGGAGGTGGAGGGTGTAGGCGAAGAAATCGAGGCGGCGGGCTGAGACCACCTTCGGATCCAACTGGCGCAGGGTGCCGGCGCAGGCGTTGCGGGGGTTGGCAAACAGGGCTTCGCCGCGTTGCTGGCGTTCGGTGTTGATCGCGGCAAAGATGCCATCCGGAATGAAGGCTTCGCCACGCACCTCCAGCCAGGCCGGGGGCGTCTCTAGCTGCAAGCGGAGTGGTATCGATCCGATCGTGCGCACGTTGGCGGTGATCTCTTCGCCTTGCTCGCCATCGCCGCGGGTTGCTGCTTGCACCAACACGCCGTTTTCATAACTGAGAGCGAGTGCGTTGCCATCGATCTTTAGTTCTCCCACCATCGCAAGAGCTGGTGGTGGCTGATCCGGTGGGGGCTCGCGGTCGAGCACCCGCAGCAGGCGGGTGTACCAGGCCCTCAGCTCTTCATTGTTGAAAGCGTTATCAAGGCTGAGCAGGCCGATGCGATGTCGCACACTGCTGAATCCCTCGGCTGGAGTCCCACCCACCCGTTGGCTGGGGCTGTCGGCTGTGACCAGGCTCGGATTCGTGGCCTCAAGATCCAGCAACTCCCTGTAGAGCCGGTCGTAGACCGGATCCTCCATCACGGGTGCATCCAGAACGTAATAGGCGTGAGCGGCGGTGTTGAGCAGGTTGCGAAGTTCCCTGGCTCGTTCCGCGGATGCTGCCGTCATCGTTCAGTGAGGTGGTCGATGTTCAGCTGTTCACCTGATTAATCCTGGCGATGCGCCAGGAGTCATCCATCTTTGTGAAGGTGAAGTCGAGGGGCAGCTCTTCGTCGTTGTCTGATTTGAGCTTCACGGTGAGGATGATGTCACCTTCCTGCATGCGTGGACGGCCTGACTTGAGGTTGCGGAAGCGGTTCAGTTTCAGCCCCGCCAGGAAGCGGATGAACTGCTGACGATTGACATGTTGGCGATAGCTCTTGGTGGTGAGCAGATAGGCAGCATCAATCCGTCCTGCCGCCACTTGGGTGAAGAACTGCTTGATCAACGGATTGATGCCGCGGGCGCTGAGCACCAGCTTCACAGCGGTGATTGTCCAGTACAGAAGCAGGGCTCCGGCTCCGGCCAGCAAGGCCTTGCTTCCGATGTCCCGAACCAGAGCCACATCCATTGACGCTGCACGCTTGAGATTGCGAATAAGTCTGACTGACGGCTGCCCACGACGGTCAGACTGCTCGCGTTTGATCGCTGCGCTGCTTCGCTTCTGCCATGCCCCTGGAGCCGTTGTTGCCCCTCTTTCATCGGCTCAACCGGGAGCACTTCGATGGTGCGCTGGTCAATGGTGTGCAGCCTCTGCTGTCGGTGCGTTGGAGTGATGGCCGGATGTGTCGCACGGCAGGGATGTATCGGCGTGGGCCCGGTGTGGCCCCACCGCTGGGACGGGAGATCGTGTTGTCGCGACCGCTGCTGGATCCTCTGCCCCGGTCCGCCACCGAAAGCACGCTCTGTCACGAGATGATTCACGCCTGGGTGGATCTGGTGCTCAGGGTTGAGGAAAGCCATGGCCCCAACTTTCGTGCGCGCATGGCCCAGATCAACCGTACTCAGAGTCGCTTTGAGGTGAGTGTGCGGCATCGCTTTCCTGTACCGGTCAAGCCGGCTCGCTGGATGGCGATCTGCCCTTGTTGTGGCCGTGCGGTCCCTTACCGTCGCAGAGTCCGTAACGCGGCCTGTCGCCCTTGCTGTGAACGGCATCATGGCGGGGTCTGGCATGCCAGCTGCCTGCTGCGCTTCGAGCCGATCGTTCCGTCTGTCTCCGACGTTGATGGCTGAAATGAATCAGTTCCTTTTGGTCCTGCAGGTGTGTGGGATGTCGATCGCGTTGATTGGTTGCAGGCGTGAACGTTGGCTGGCTCGCCGTCGTCGTTAACGTCATCGGTATGGAGTCCAGACGCCAGCCCTATCCGCGCCAGTCAAGGCCGCGCCGTGATGATCAGCTCGATCGCCGGCTGGATCAGTGGCTCGAGACCGGTCGGCAACTTGTTGATGGTGTGGCAGGCACCCGTCCTGGTCGCCGTAGTGGAGTGGCTGGGCGTGCCGGTCGCTCCTCTGGGGCCAGCCTCGACGCTGTCGGTCGCTGGGTGGGAGACAAGATTGATTGGCTGCTTGATGAAGAGGATGACTGGCGTGAGCCCTGGGAGCCAGAGCCGGCGGCTCGAACCGTTCGCGACCGTTCCTCCGCTCGTGTCGATGCCATCGCTGGGGACAGCCGTGCCGTCAGCACTGGCGGTAAACGGCGTCTGCGGGCGATTTCCAGGCGTCAGCCCCCTCTCATCGCTGCTGCGAATGAGCCTGCAGCTGTGACGTCGCCTGCTTCGACCTCGCCCGTTTCGTCTGGCCGGCCTGTTCAGAACAGTGACGATGCCTGGCCGGATGATGACAGCTTCCGAGTGGAGCGCTGGCAGCGTTCTCAGGCAAGAGTTCAGTCTCAGCCTTCCCCGGCTGCGTCGGATGCTGTGGCTTCGCCGTCATCACCCCAGCGACCGGTGGCTGGCCGTCGTGCCTTGCCCCGCTCCAGTCGCCGGCGGTCCTGAACCAGTTCAGACGCTGGTGTTCAGCGCAGCCTGAAAGCGGCAGCCCCGGCGGCTGAGCTGGGTGTTGACATCCTCGACGAGTTCAGCAGGAAGATCTTGCGCCATCTGCTCAGGGGTGGTGGTGATCGAGGCCGAACCTTCGCTCAGTGCCTCCAGCAGAGCCACCCATTGCTTCACGTGTTGGGAACGGCTGATGCGTTTGTAACCCTGGCTTTGCAGCAGGGTGGAGCAGATTTTTGTGTTCCAAACGGCATTGCGTGCTTGCAGGCTGGATCCTGTGGCTGTTGCGGCGCCTGCCTCTACCGCGGTCGTTGTCGGTCGGCCGTGGCGATCGCGCCAGCCGAGGCGATCCAAGGCCCGTCCGCAGTGGGTTGAGGAGATGCCGAACAACTGTCCCAATTCGGTGAGGCTCAGCCAGGTGGGGGTTGCCATAGGAAACGCCGAATGACTGCACCCATGATCCGGAAAGCACATTAAGGCGCAACTTGTCAAGGGCGAATTGGGACAAACCTCCCGATTTGTTTATGAAATGAGGTGAAGCGGTTGGCGAGGTGCAGGGCCGAGCCATTGTTCAAGCCGTGGGCTGAACACCTCGCGAATCACAGTCAGTTCGCGGCCTTGGCGGAAGAAGCGGTAGTGCCGACTCCAGAAGGGTCCTTGCTGCGCGAAGCCCTCCTCCAGCCATGGGCTTTGCACCAGAGCCAAACCATCGACCTCCCGAAACAGTTCCGAACGCCCTTGGGTGAGGCTGAGCCAGATCGGCAGGTTGCGGTCGCGTAGATGCTGTTCGGCTTCGGTTTGGTTCCACCAGCTTTCTGCCCAGGCCAGGGTTTGTCCGCCGCAGTCAAGCCAGACCTGACGACGCAGGAGGGGTGGCTCTAGCTCTCTGACCTCTCGCGGCAGCTGGGATGGTTGGCTACCGGGCGATTCCGGTTCCGGTTCCATCGCCACCAGTCGCACGGCCACCGGGTGGCCGGTCAGCAGTCGCAGATGGCGCGTAGGGCTGCCATCTCCCAGCAGCATTAAGCGCCAAGGACCGGGTAGAGGGCTTGGGCCCTCGCCACGAAGCACTGCGGCCGTTGCTGCTTCCCACAGGGGTGTTGGCGAGGGAAGAAGGGTGCTGGGTTGGTTCAGAACGCTCCTCCCACGCTCAGGTTGCGAACGTCGCCATCGCGTTCAATCACGGCTCCATTGGTTTGGACCGACCGCAGCTGCCAGCCGCTGTTGCCGATCGCTTCGCCCGGGGATGCCGACAGCGAGAGTTGATCGAGTTGGAAGATTGCTGAGCCCTGGCCTCCGCCGGCATGCACGACGCCCACCAGGAGTGGTTCGGCGGGTGCCATCAGCAGCGCTGCGTCTTCCTCAGGACTGGGAATGGCGTTGGGGATGGGCAGAGTGCCCGCCAAAGGAATGGTGAGGGGTTGGAGTTCGGCGCTTGCGATGGTTGGCACAGCATCAGCGTTGGCTGCATTCGCGGGTGCTGGGGCGGTGTCAGCCTTTGATGCCTGATTCGCTTGCGTGTTGACAGGCAAGTGGCGCAGTCGCTCGATCATCTGGAGGTCGCGTTCACGGTTGAGCGCCTGTAGGGATCGCTGCCAGTTGTGGGCCAGCCAGAGGCTGCTACTCAGCCCAACCCCTGCCATCACGGTTGCGCTGATCAGCAGTCCATTGCGCTTCTGCTGTTGGCGTGTTGTTCCGTTCTCGTTGCGTCGTGGTGGCTGGTCGGGATCGACCGCCACTCGCACGGCATGGAGGGTGCTGTCCGATTTCATGAACACCTGGTCCATCACCTGTTCGGCGCGCAGGTTCCAGAAGGCCCTGGATCGGGTGATGCAAGAGGCCATGGAGGATCGACCAGGGCTTCAACGCTATCGAGAGTTTGCGCTTGGGGCGAGTTGCGGATCGGTTGATTGGCTGCGTCGTTGCTGCAGCTCCAGCCATACGAGCAGGGCAGTGAGGTCGGCCTGACTCACCCCAGGGATTTGACTGGCCTGGCCGAGGGTGAGGGGGCGCACGGCCGCAAGCTTTTCGCGAGCTTCCCTGGAGAGGGTGCCGATGGCGGCGTAATCGATCGCGTCTGGCAATTTGCGTTGGCGTTGGCGTTTCACCTGATCGATCTGCTGCTGCTGGCGTTGGAGATAACCGCTGTATTTGATGTCGATCTCGGCCCCTTCCCGCACCGGCAAGGGCAGAGCAACGTCGGCCAGGCCATGGCGCACCAGATCAGCGGCATGCATCCCCGGTCGGCGCAGGAGATCTGCCAAGGTGATGGATCCTTTGATTGGGGCGCCGGTTTCCGCCTCTACAGCAGGGGCGACCGGATCGCTCACCTTGAGGCGCTGGGTCTCTAGACGTTGCTTTTCAGCCTCCATCGCCTCGAGCTTCTCTTCAAACAGTTGCCAGCGGCGGTCGTCGATGAGTCCCAGTTCTCGACCCAGGGGGGTCAGGCGCCGGTCGGCGTTATCGCCCCGAAGCACCAGCCGGTACTCACTGCGGCTGGTCAGCACCCGGTAGGGCTCGCGTAGGTCTTTGCTCACCAGGTCGTCAATCATCGTGCCGATGTAACTGCCTTCGCGGGGGAAGTGCACCGCCTCCTGGCCACGGATACGGCGGGCGGCATTCAGACCTGCCACCAGGCCCTGGGCGGCCGCTTCCTCATAACCGGTGGTGCCGTTGAGCTGGCCGGCGCTGAATAACCCCCCCACCCGTTTGGTCTCCAGAGACGGCAGCAGCTGGGTGGCGGGCAGGTAGTCGTAATCCACCGAGTAGGCAGGGCGCAGCATCACGCACTGCTCAAGCCCGGGCAGGCTGCGTAGCAGCTGCAGCTGGATCGGTTCAGGCAGGCCGGTGGAGAAGCCTTGCACGTAGATCTCGGGGGTATCGCGTCCTTCCGGTTCCAAAAAGATCTGGTGGCTGTCTTTGTCGGCGAAGCGCACGATCTTGTCTTCGATCGAGGGGCAGTATCGGGGCCCTTTGCTGTCGATCACGCCGCCGTAGATCGCCGTGAGATGGAGATTGTCTCTGATCAGTTGGTGGGTGGTGGCGGTGGTGCGGGTGAGATGACAGCTCATCTGCTCACCGCTGGCCCAGGCGGCGGGATCAAAGGAGAAAAAGCGGTCGGCAGCGTCACTGGGTTGCTCTTCCAGTTGATCAAGGGCGATGCTGCGCCGGTCCACGCGGGCAGGGGTGCCGGTCTTGAGTCGGTCGGTGTGAAAGCCAAGCTGCTGCAGAGCTTCAGTGAGACCTTCGGCGGCCTGTTCCCCGGCCCGGCCTGCAGCCATGGACTGATGGCCCACCCAGATGCGGCCACCCAAGAAGGTGCCAGCTGTGAGCACGACGGCCTTGGCGTTGTAAACGCTGCCGAAATAGGTGCAAACCCCTGTGATTTGGGCGACTGGCCCCTGGCTGGGATCCCAGCTTTCACCGCCACCGGTGGGGTCGCCCTCAATGTTCAGACCGGTGACCATCGCCTCGCGCAGGGCCAGGTTGGGGGTGTGTTGCAGCAGCTGCAGCATCTGGCGTGAGTACTGCCGCTTGTCGGTTTGAGCGCGCAGGGCCCACACGGCTGGGCCGCGGCTGGCGTTGAGGATGCGCTTCTGGATGGCTGTGGCATCGGCGAGGCGGCCGATCACCCCTCCGAGGGCATCCACTTCATGCACCAGCTGGCTTTTGGCCGGTCCGCCCACGGCCGGATTGCAGGGTTGCCAGGCGATGCGGTCGAGATTGAGGGTGAACAGTGCCGTGTTTAGACCCAGCCTCGCTGCAGTGAGCGCCGCCTCACAGCCGGCATGCCCGCCTCCCACGACGATCACGTCGAAGACTTCAGTGGGGGCTGGACTGTTGGTCATGTCCCCATTATCGGAATTGGGGTGCCGCTTCAGTGTTGTTCTGGTGTCTCTGAGCGCTGAGTGCTTGGCAGGTGATTGCTGGTTTGGCGGCTGCGATGCAGTGTTCGTTCAGACTTAGTGCGGGGAAGGCACCGTTGCGTTTAACAGCTGTCACCAGATCACAACGATGTCTTGCTGTTCAGCTGTTGCAAGGGTGGCTGAGGCTGGCGTGAGCGATGGCAGGCGCTTGGTGTCAGGCAACGTGTGGCTGCTGTTGTGTTGGCTGGTGAGCTCAATGGCCTCATACGTGTTGCTTGTGCCGAGGCTCTGATCAGAATTGATGATTGACTTGGCCTGATGCTGGGCTTGTTCTTCAGGTTGTGATCTTGTCTTGCTGGTTTCTGGTTGGATGCTTTTGGCTTGATTGATGCTATGGATTGCCATATTGGCGAGGAGAATCAAGGGCGATAGGGCGGATTTTATTAGCAGAAAAACTGGCGAATTTTCTTCTCTGACTGTCTCCAGTTCTAGATCAAGATTTGGATCATCGTTCGCGGTTTCACTGGTTTGATTTGAAGGGATGGCGCAGCCTTCCTGTTGGCATGTGTTTAGATTTGGAAGTGTCATCATGAAAATATCGACCTGGGCTGCTGATGATTCATCTCCAATCTGAAGGCTGGTTGTTAGCTTCACCCGTGCCTCTGCCTCCGCTTCATTGCCCCTGTTGAGATCGATCCAGACAGCTTGGGGCATATTCCAGTTGTCTGCTGTGAAATGAAGAACGCCTGCTGAAAGATTGACCGATGCATCATCAATCTGGAGCTTGACGATGGCGTCCTGTTTCGGGTTTTTTAAGAGGGAGATGAAGAGGGGAAGCTGATTGGTTTTGCCCGGAGGCATCGTTTTTTGCCAATTGTTATCTGTGAATTTCGGCAGTGTTAGCCGAATGCCATTGCTGCGCTCGATTGAATCAAGCCCATTGGAGAGCATGCGTTGCGTGAAGCCGCCTTCCCCGCTGTTGAATGCATTTACAGCGTTCTGATCAGAAGTGATCGAACTGATGGATGGAAGTGCGTTGATCCTGCCGAGATCATTCGAGGCGACGAGGAACGAGTCGGACGCTGTTAACAGGCTTGAAAAGTTATCCGATCCGGTGATGCTATCAGCCATTAGAGAGCCAATTAAGTGATCAAAGCCATCACTCCAATTTTCGCTATGACTAGTTTCTGACGTTGCTGTGTCTGTGGAGTTGCTACCTGAAGAGCCACTACCTGAGGAGCCACTCTTGGACGAGCTTGGAGTATCAGCTGCGCCAGTGATGTCAATCTCAAAATTCTGGGAAGATGTCAGGCTGCCGTCGCTTACAAAAAGTGTAAAAGACTCCGTTGCTGTCTGACCGGCGACAAGATTATTGACAGCTGTTTTGTTGGGTGTGTAGCTGTATTCACCTGTTGAGGAATTAACACTGAGCTGACCATAAGATCCTGTGAGTGAATTGCTTGCATAGCTCTTCCAATTATTGCTGCTAATACTTGTGGTGTTGCTTGAGCTGATTCCATATTCAAGTACAGCTGACTCATCAGGATCGGATGCTGTTAATTGACCTGAAAGCTTCGTGCTAGTGATTGCATTAGAGTTTGCTTGATCAAGTACTGCACCTTTGTCAATCGTATTCAGTGTCGGCGCATCATTGACCCCAGTGACCTGAATGGCCACTTCGGCAGTATCGTCATTCGTGAGGTCGGTCAGGGTGTATGTGAAATTGTCGGTCTCTCTATCGCCAGCGTCTAACTTGTCGGCATTGTTGGCTGTGAAACGATAGGATCCATCGAGATTGACTAATAATGTGCCATAGGTACCTGTGAGTGCTGTTCCCACGCTGTTGAGCTGGAAATCACTACTACTGATTTCCGCTCCTGTTCGTACGCTTTTGATATAAAGCTTGTCGCCATCAACATCGGTGTCATTCTTTAGGATTCCCTGGAAATCTTCAAATAACTTTGAGGAATCTTCGTTGACATTCGCTGTGTCATTAATGGCTGTTGGTGCATCATTCACTCCGGTAATCGTGATTGTGATTTCGCCGGTGTCGATGCCTTCATCAGTGCTTTGACTGTCTGTTATTTTGTATGTGAAAGTTTCGGTTGCTGTTTCGCCTTCGAGTAATTTTTGAGCTGCTGTTTCTTGAGCAGTATAGCTGTATGTGCCATTCGATTCGATGGTCATTTGACCATAGATTCCTGTTAAGGTGGCGCCTGGTGAAAATGCAACATTTGATTCCTGCTCGCTACCGCTTCGAAATGATGTGATGGAAAGAGAGTGACTCTCTGGGTCGGTGTCATTGGCTAGCAAGTTGGTGTGTGTTGACACTGTTGAGCCGGCGTTAACGCTGGCAGTGTCATTGACTGATGAGGGGGCATCATTTCGACCACCCACAATGATTTTCGATTCGATGGCTGTTGAGCTGCCATCCCCATCATTGACAACCCATTGAATGGTTCTTGCACCGATTACAGGATCGGCATCATTGGTGTTGGTGTAAGTGACTGTTTGCAGGGCACTGATGTAATTCGCTTTTGTGGTTGAGCCACTTAGTGTTAGTACGCCTGTGGAGGAATTCCAGCTGCCAGATACTCCAAAGTTATTTGTGAACGCAAGTTGATCTTCTGTGCTGACGTAGGTGCTGTTCGAGATCGAGATCGTTGCATTTTCAATATTTTCATCATCAATATCTCGAATGTCGAGGCTACCGTCGATTACAATGACGTTTCCTTGCCCTTCAATATATTTTTTCGTTTTGATCGCGTCGACAAGGAAGGGATTGTCATTAATGCCTGTAATTGTGATGGTGAGCTCTGTTGAGTCCGTTAGCTTTCCATCGCTGAGTCTGTACGAAAAAATTTCGCTCGCTGTTTCGCCACCTGCGAGTGCGTCTGCTGCTGTCTTGTTGGCGGTATAGCTGAATGATCCGTCGGTTTGCAGGGTTAGTTGCCCAAAATCGCCATCTAGGGCTGTATTGAACTGTCCGATTCGAGGTGAGCTTGCATTCAGTGCACCAGCATGGAAGTCGCTGATGGCCAAGTTGTCACCATCTTCATCGGTGTCATTGTTAAGGATGAGTCCCGATGCTGCGGTGATGCTGAGTGTTTCATTTTCGTTGACTGAGCCGCTATCTGCTTCTGCAACTGGTGCATTATTGACGTCGATGACGTTGATGCTTATGTTGGCTGTTGTTGATCTTGTGCCGTCTGTTGCAGAGATCTCGAGAACGTGTAGATCGCTTGTTTCGTGATCCAGTGACTTGCCTGAGGCAAGTGAAATCTTTCCCGTTGCTGCTTCAATCGTAAATAGTTCCATATCATTTCCATCGCTAATTGAATAGGTGATTTGATCACCGTCTTTGTCTGTGTCGTTTCCCGAATTGGCGTCGGCAAGATCAAGTAATTCTGTGCCACTACTGGCGCTTTCCAAAACATCTTCACTTTGATCGCTAATCGATGGTGGATTGTCATTGTCTGTGGTTTTGACGGTGGTGGTGGCTGTTTCGCTGCCGGTGAATCCACCTGTATTGGATGCAGTCGCGGTGAGTGTGGTGGTGCTATCGCCATCCTCAAGGCTGTCATCGACCCCGGTGACGGTGATGGTTTGAGCTGTATTCCATTTATCTGCGGTGAATGTCAGCGACGAGGTGCTGAGTGAATGCTCGGTGCTGTCGACACCGCTGAGGGCGATGGTGACATTGGCCGTGGGTTGGGCATCAAGGACGACGGTGAATGTGGAGGTGCCGCCGGCTTCTGTAGTGAGGAGATTGCCGGAGCCATCGGTGGTGCCTGTTTTGGCAATGGTGATGCCGCCGCTGTCGTTGTTCGTTGTTTTGACGGTGGTGGTGGCTGTTTCGCTACCTGCGTAGCCGCCTGTGTTGGAGGCGGTGGCCGTGAGTGTGGTGGTGCTATCGCCATCAATGAGGCTGTCATCAACTCCGGTGACAGTGATGGTTTGGGGCGTATTCCAGTTCGAGCTTGTGAATGTCAGCGACGAGGCGCTAAGAGACTGCTCGGTGCTATCAGCACCAGAGAGGGTGACGGTGACATCAGCCGTTGGTTTGGCATCGAGAACAACGGTGAATGTGGAGGTGCCGCCAGCTTCTGTGGTGAGCAGATTGCCGGAGCCATCGGTGGTGCCTGTTTTGGCAATGGTGATGCCAGCACTTTCGTTGTCGGTGTTTTTGACAGTGGTGGTGGCTGTTTCGCTGCCGGCATAACCGCCTGTGTTGGAGGCGGTAGCGGTGAGCGTGGTGGTGATGTCGCCATCAACGATGGTGTCATTGGCACCAGTGACGGTGACGGTTTGCGCTGTATTCCAGTTGCTGGTTGTGAATGTCAGCGACGAGGCGCTGAGTGAGTGTTCAGTGCTGTCAGTGCCTGTGAGGCTGACGGTGACATCAGCCGTTGGTTTGGCGTCCAGAACGACGGTGAATGTGGAGGTGGAGCCGGCTTCTGTGGTGAGGAGATTGCCGGAGCCATCGGTGGTTCCGGTTTTGGCAATGGTGATGCCGGTGCTGTCGTTGTCTGTGTTTTTGACGGTGGTGGTGGCTGTTTCAGTGCCGGCGTAGCCGCCTGTGTTGGAGGCGGTGGCGGTGAGTGTGGTGGTGATGTCGCCATCGTCGAGGCTGTCGTCGACGCCGGTGACGGTGATGGTTTGAGCTGTATTCCAGTTGTCTGCGGTGAATGTCAGCGATGAGGCGCTGAGTGAATGCTCTGTGTTGTCAGCACCAGTGAGGTTGACGGTGACATTGGCCGTCGGTTTGGCATCGAGAACAACGGTGAATGTGGAGGAGGAGCCGGCTTCTGTGGTGAGCAGATTGCCGGAGCCGTCGGTGCTTCCGGTTTGGGCAATGGTGATGCCAGCACTGTCGTTGTCCGTGTTTTTAACGGTTGTCGAGACAGCCTTTGATCCCGAAAACCCACCTGTGTTGGAAGCAGTCGCGGTGAGTGTGGTGATGATGTCGCCATCGTCGAGGCTGTCGTCGACGCCGGTGACGGTGATGGTTTGAGCTGTATTCCAGTTGGCGGTCGTGAACGTCAGCGTTGAGGTGCTGAGTGAATGCTCGGTGCTGTCGGCACCGGTAAGGGAGACGGTGACATTGGCTGTTGGCTCATTATCAAGAACAATGGTGAATGTGGAGGACCCACCAGCTTCTGTGGTGAGGAGATTGCCGGAGCCATCGGTGGTTCCGGTTTGGGCAATGGTGAGGCCAGAGCTGTCGTTATCGGATGTCTTGAGAGTGGTGGTGGCTGTTTCGCTGCCGGCGTAGCCGCCTGTATTGGAGGCGGTGGCGGTGAGTGTGGTGGTGATGTCACCATCGTCGAGGCTGTCGTCAACGCCAGTGACGGTGACGGTTTGGGCTGTATCCCAGTTGCTGGTTGTGAATGTCAGCGACGAGGTGCTGAGTGAATGCTCGGTGCTGTCAGCACCGGTGAGGCTGACGGTGACATTGGCTGTGGGTTTGGCATCGAGAACAACGGTGAATGTGGAGGTGGAGCCCGCTTCTGTGGTGAGCAGATTGCCGGAGCCATCGGTGCTGCCTGTTTGGGCAATGGTGATGCCGGCACTTTCGTTGTCGGTGTTTTTGACGGTGGTGGTGGCTGTTTCAGTGCCGGCGTAGCCGCCTGTGTTGGAGGCGGTGGCGGTGAGTGTGGTGGTGATGTCGCCATCAACGATGGCGTCATTGGCACCAGTGACGGTGACGGTTTGGGGAGTATTCCAGTTGCTGGTTGTGAATGTCAGCGAAGAGCTGCTGAGGGAGTGCTCGGTGCTGTCGGCACCGGTGAGGCTGACGGTGACATTGGCTGTGGGTTTGGCATCGAGAACGACGGTGAATGTGGAGGTGCCGCCAGCTTCTGTGGTGAGGAGATTGCCGGAGCCGTCTGTGGTGCCTGTTTTGGCAATGGTGATGCCGGCGCTGTCGTTATCGGTGTTTTTGACGGTGGTGGTGGCCGTTTCCGTGCCGGCATAACCACCTGTATTGGAGGCGTTGGCGGTGAGTGTGGTGGTGATGTCGCCATCGTCGAGGCTGTCGTCAACGCCGGTGACAGTGACGGTTTGGGCTGTATCCCAGTTGCTGGTTGTGAATGTCAGCGACGAGGTGCTGAGAGATTGTTCTGTGCTGTCGGCGCCCGAGAGCGTGACGGTGACATTGGCCGTGGGCTGGGCATCAAGGACGACGGTGAATGTGGATGTGGAGCCCGCTTCTGTGGTGAGGAGATTGCCGGAGCCATCGGTGGTGCCTGTTTTGGCAATGGTGATGCCGGCGCTGTCGTTATCGGTGTTTTTGACGGTGGTGGTGGCTGTTTCGCTGCCGGCATAACCACCTGTATTGGAGGCAGTGGCGGTGAGTGTGGTGGTGATGTCGCCATCGTCGAGGCTGTCGTCGACGCCGGTGACGGTGATGGTTTGAGCTGTATTCCAGTTGCTGGTTGTGAATGTCAGCGATGAGGCGCTGAGGGAATGCTCGGTGCTGTCGTTACCGGTGAGGTTGACGGTGACATTGGCTGTGGGTTGGGCATCAAGGACGACGGTGAATGTGGAGGTGCCGCCAGCTTCTGTGGTGAGGAGATTGCCAGAGCCATCGGTGGTGCCGGTTTGGGCAATGGTGATACCGGCGGTGTCGTTATCGGATGTTTTGAGCGTGGTGGTGGCTGTTTCAGTGCCGGCGTAGCCGCCTGTGTTGGAGGCGGTAGCGGTGAGCGTGGTGGTGATGTCGCCATCGTCGAGGCTGTCGTCAACGCCGGTGACAGTGATGGTTTGAGCTGTATCCCAGTTGCTGGTTGTGAATGTCAGCGACGAGGTGCTGAGTGAATGCTCTGTGCTGTCAGCACCGGTGAGGTTGACGATGACATTGGCCGTGGGCTGGGCATCAAGGACGACGGTGAATGTGGATGTGGAGCCCGCTTCTGTGGTGAGGAGATTGCCGGAGCCATCGGTGCTGCCGGTCTGGGCAATGGTGATGCCACTGGCAGCAAAAACCCTTGCATGTCCAGAATTTTTGCCTGTGGCACCCTTGTGAAATTGGGCTCCAATGGCAACACTTTGTCCGTCGCCGCTGAGGCTTATCCCACTGCCACCAACAGCACCACTCGCACGGTCGCCTGCTGCTGCTCCATCAAGGTTTGAACCAATTTTTGACCAGGTGTTGCTGCTACTCTGATAGTCATAGATTTTGATTCGGCCGGAGTTGTTGCCAGCTGCACCATCGGCGTACTGAGCACCTATTGCTAATCGTTGTCCGTTTGCAGATAGGCTGACGGATCCACCAAACTGTTGGCCGCTTGCGTTACCATCGATATCTGCTCCCAGCTGTACTTTGCTAGAACCACTAATGTCATAGACGCGAACATGACCTTTATTATTTCCATGCGCCCAGGCTCCAATCGCAATGATATTTCCGTCGTCTGATAGCGAGATAGCAGTGCCAGACTTGTCTCCCTTTACTGCCCCGATAATGTTGAATTTTAAAGACCAACTGCTGCCAGTTTTGTCGTAAACCCTGACTCGACCCTTGTCGTTTCCGCTGCTGTCAAAGCCATTTGAACCGATTGCGACTCGGCTGCCATCTTCTGATATGGCGACCGAGGTGCCTGCATATTCTTTCTTTTGAGTGCCTTCAATATTGCTGCCAACCCGATCCCAGGCTGTCCCATTCCAAGTATAAACGCCTGCAAATCCTTTGCCACTAAACTTTTTTACGGAACCAAATATGACCGAGTCGCCATCGCCAGAGAGTTCCAAGGATGATCCTGCTCGTCCTTTCGCAAGGCCTGAAATCGTGCTGCCAAGCTTGTTCCATGTGCTACCTGTTAATTCATAAATAGAGACAGCCCCTGACAGGTTTCCTCCGTTGTCATCTCTTGGTGCGCCAATGGCGAGTCTTGTGCCATCATTTGAGAGGCTTACTTCGGCACCAAAAAAGTCACCTTTGTCATCACCATTGATAATCCCGATCTGTTCCCATTCGTTGTCACTGTTTAATCTATAAGTAGCAACACTTCCTTGCTGTTTCTTGAATGTGCGATCATTCCAGCTCCCAATCGCTAATGTGCTGCCATCGCTCGATAAGCTGACTGATTCCCCGCATCTTGCACCTGTTTTTCTGCCTTCGATTTCGTCGTCAATTTGAATCCATTCTAAATCACCTTGCCAGGTATGGAGTTGACTATTTTCAATTAGTTCAGAAAGCTGGCGAGTACCTCTATCTTGATTGGACGTCTTAATTGCTTCTTTGTTGATGCTGTTTTGGCTTGCGAAGACCTCGGCTCCGGTGGCCTCTTTGAAGAGGTCAATGAATTCTTGATTGCGGCCGATCTGGCAGCACCACAGCACTACGGTGCTGATCTGCCAATGGGCTAGTTCGCTGGCATGGCGCAACAAGGCGGCTTGATCGATCCACTGGTGAGCCAGCTGAATCCCTTGGCTGTTGCCATGTGCCAGGAGGTGGAGTTCTTTGGCTGGTGTGCCTTCTTGGTGTCGTTCTTTGAGCGCCTCTGTGATCGTGGCTAGAGGGTTGGCTGTCGCCTCAAGTTGAATCGTGACCGTTGCTGCTTCAGGCCGAAGGGCTGGAAGCTCAAGGTCAGGGGCGACGACAATGATTGTCGGGTGGCTCTGTTGCTCTTGATGGCCTTGCGAATTGGCCGCTGAGGACCTGTCCTCAGCGGCTTTGATGGATGGAGTTGCTTTGGTGCTGTAAAGAGGCAACTCTCAGAAGATTCTCAGGCGTATTCTTTTCGGTTTCCAGCCCTCTTGCATGGATTGGAGAGCCCAATCGTGCGCGATTTGGCTTTAAGTCGGCTTATTTGGCATCTGCAGGGTCATGGTCCTGGATCGTTTGTTGAGGCTGCTCGCCGTAGGCCTCGCTGTAGCGGCGTGTGAAATGGCTTTGGCTTTGAAAGCCATAGTGCTGCGCCACCTGTTTGATTCCCTTGAGACCCAGTTGATTGCGTTTGTTTGGCTTTAGCAGCAGCTCGCGCACGCCGTCGAGGCGGACGGCACGCTGCACCTCCAGTGGTGTGCGGTTGAAATGCTCCTTGCATCCCTTGAAGAGGGATGTTCGCGATTGGTACAACAGCTCACTGAGGTCCTCGACCGTGATGCTTTGGCAAGGGTTGGTATGGCACCAATGCAGCACTTCGATCGCAGCTGTGTGGCGGGCTTGGCGCTTTTTGATGGCTCTTGTTTCAGCCTCTTCGTTTTCAAAGCAGTTGATCACTGCACTGAGTAATCGCTCGGCTGTGCTTGGGTCGGTTGTTTTTCCCTCTTCCTTGATCAAGGTCTCGATTTGATCGCGAAGTTGGTTCGCATGATCTGCCCGCAATTCGAGCTGATTGCTGTTTTGCCACCGTTCCAGAGTGAGTGAGCCCCTTTGTTGGGGATGACGCTTTAGGAGCTCGTCTTTGGCGATGACCAACGTGCACAGCCGGCTGGCTGCAGGCAGGCGTAGATCGAAATCGCTGAGCTGGATGTTGTAGCCCATCAGCCCCGGCCAAGGCATCACCACGCCTTGAGCGCGATAGGCATCGTGCGGGAGTGGGTTGTTCAGCGGTATGGCCAGGGTCCAGGCTTGTGGCTTGCGTTGGCCGCTGAGAAACAAGCTTTGGTTGGTTGCGAGCAGGGTGCAGCGAAAAGCGCCGAAGCTGAAAATCTGCAGTTTCCCTAGTAGCCGGCCCTTGCTTAATTGCAGGGCGGCGAGGTTGGGTGAAAGGGGCTGAAACAGCTCCTTCAGCTCAGCGCAGCTCAGGAAAGGGGCCTCCAAAACCTTCACCGTGAGCCATCAAGGAATCAGAACTTCAAGGTACTTTTATGGCCCTTGCGTCACTTTGGCGATGTGTTTTTGTTCACGCGTCAGCGATTGATAGCTTTGCGGCGGTTGCTGGGGCTCAGTGTGGCTTCGAAGATTCGAATGGCGACCTGGCGGAGCCGATGTTTCCCCCTCGGCAGGATGCGGGTGGTTTTATGCAGAAGCTTGAGCCAACTGGCCACGTAATTGCGATGGGCTTGAGGGCTGAGGAACCAACGGGCCAGGTATGACGAGCCAACGCCCAAGAGCAGGATGCGGCCAATCCACATGCTCCAACCTCAGGCTTAAGCCGCCAGGTTGCGGAAGCGGGTGAACTGCGGTTCGAACAGCAGCTTCACCGTGCCAACGGGGCCGTTGCGGTGTTTGGTCACGATCACCTCAGTGATGCCTCGGTCTGGAGTTTCCGGGTTGTAGTACTCGTCGCGATAGATCATCAGCACCAGGTCGGCGTCTTGCTCAATCGAGCCTGATTCGCGCAGATCACTGAGCATCGGGCGCTTGTTCGTGCGTGATTCCACGCCCCGGCTGAGCTGGGAGAGGGCGATCACTGGCACGTTCAGTTCGCGGGCCATGCCTTTGAGGGCCCTTGTGATTCTCGAGATTTCCTGCACGCGGTTGTCTGGGCTGGAGCCCTCCATCAGCTGGAGGTAGTCGATCACCACCAGACCCAGCTCTTTGCCTTGTTCAGCCATCAGTCGCCGGCAGAGCGAGCGCATTTCCAGAACGCCGGAGTTGGGTTTGTCGTCGATGAAGATCGGCAGCTGGCCAAGGGTGTTGATGCCTTGGCCGAGCAGCGGCCATTCCTCTTGCTGCAGGCGGCCGGTGCGTAATCGGCCTGCTTCAATCCCTACCTCCATCGACAAGAGCCTGTAGGTGAGCTGCTCCTTGCTCATCTCCAGGCTGAACACGCAGACCGGCAGGTCGTGGAGCTGGGCCACGTTTTTGGCCAGGTTGAGCACGATGGATGTTTTGCCCATGGCAGGGCGGCCGGCCACGATGATCAGATCGCTGCGCTGCAGGCCCTGGGTCATGGCATCCAGGTCGTAAAAGTTGACCGGGATCCCTGCCACGGAGGTGCCGAGGGAACGGCTCTCGATTTCGTTGAAGGTGCTGGTGAGGATCTCAGCCGTTGGGGTGAGGCCCTTGGAGGGCTTCTCCTGGCTGATGGCGAAGATCGTTTGTTCTGCCTTGTCGAGCACCTGTTCCATCGGCAGGCTTTGGTCGAAGCCCAGCTGAATCACTTCATTGCCGGAGCGGATCAGTTGGCGTCGCAGGAACTTATCCATGACGAGGCGTGCCACCTGCTCGATCGAGGCGGTGGAGGCCACCCGCTCCACCAGCTCAACCAAGCGGGCGCTGCCCCCCACCTTGTCGAGTGCCCCCGTGTCGGCCAGCCATGCCGTCATGGCCGTGAGGTCGGTGGGTTTGCCCTGGCTGTGGAGCATCACCGCCGTGCGGAAGATCTCCCGGTGGGCATTCAGATAAAAGGCCTCGGGTTGCAGCACATCGGCCACGCGGCCGATGGCATCCGGGTCAAGCAGGATTCCACCCAAGACTGCTTCCTCTGCCTCAACGTTTTGAGGTGGTACGGAGTCGGGCAGGGCCTCGAAATTGGGCTCATCGCGTTGGCGTGATTTGCCGAAGCCACGGCGACCGCCTTCGGTGGACTCGCCGCCGGGTTCAGACAAGGGGGCGGTCACCATGGCGGTTGGCCAATCAAAAGCGAAAACCCACTCTGGCGCACTTGAGAGCATGCAACAGAGTGGGATGTGACGGCCTGATGTGATTCAGACCTCGGTGAGGCTCAGTAGCTGACCACTTCCAGGTTGATCTCAGCGGTGACTTCGCTGTGCAGCTTCACCTGCACTTTGTAGTTACCAGTGCGATGAATGTCGGGCACGGTGATGTCGCGACGATCCACTTCCTTCTTGGTGGCGGTTTCAATCGCTTCGGCCACGTCACCGTTGGTGACCGTTCCGAACAGCACATCGTCATCACCGGTCTGCTTCTTAACGGTGAAGCGGCCGATGGTGTCAAGGGCGGTGCGGAAGGCCACGGCGTCTTGCTTGAGGGCAGCCTGACGCTCGGCCTCCTTGGCGCGACGGTGCTCCACCTGCTTCATCACGGCAGGCGTCACGGGTACGGCCTTGCCGAAGGGAAGGAGGAAGTTGCGGGCATAGCCGGGAGCTACTTCCACCATGTCTCCGTCCCGGCCGAGGCTGAGAACGTCCTCATTCAGAACGACTTGTACGCGCTTGGCCATGGGATCGATCCGTTACAGCGTCTATTGAGCGATCGGCAACTTTACGACGTGACCGGCAGGCGAATTTGGCTGGCCAGTCCGAGCGTTCGCATCAGTCGGATGTGTTCCCAGGTGAGGTCAATCTGCCCGGGCTGAAGACCGTGACGGGCGGAATGGGGAAAGGCGTGATGGTTGTTGTGCCAGCCCTCGCCGAAGGTCAAGGCGGCGACCCATTTGTTATTGCGGGACGCGTCACCGCTCTCATAGGCCACGCTGCCCCAGCAGTGGGTGGCGGAATTGACCAGCCAGGTGACGTGATACACGACCACCAGGCGCAGGGGAACTCCCCAGAGCACGAGGGCCCAGCCGCCGCCGCCACTGATGCTGCCAATCCAGAACAGCAGCATCGCCAGGGGCAGTTGCAGCAGCAGGAAATTGGTGTTGAGCCAGCGGTAATAGGGATCGCTGCTGAGGTCGCCACTCAGGCGTGGCACCGCTTGCATGGCCGCAATCGGCTGGAACATCCATCCCATGTGACTCCACCAGAAGCCGCGGTGACTGTTGTGGTGATCAGCATCCGTATCAGAAAACTTGTGGTGGTGGCGATGCAGGCCAACCCAGTCGATGGGGCCGTGCTGACAGCTGAGGGCGCCGCAGGTGGCGAAAAACCGCTCCAGCCAGGTTGGGACCCGGAAGGATCGATGTGACAGCAGACGGTGATAGCCAAGCGTCACGCCTAGGCAGGCGGTGATCCAGTAGAGAATCACCAAGCAGGTGACGGCTTGCCAGCTCCAGAAGCGGGGCAGCAAGGCCACAATCGACAGGGCGTGGATCGCGATCATGAATCCGATCGTTCCCCAGCGCTTTGCCTGATCAGGCTCAACGGCTTTGTGCCCCTTGCGGGGCTGTTGTAAGCGCTCTGCAAGCTTCAAAGCTTCGTGCGAAGCTGTAGGCCTGCTCGGAGGAGATGGCGTCGTGATCACACAGGATGTCATTGCTGATCCGATTGCTTTCTCCAAACTATAGGCGATAAGGATCCGTATCAAGTGACTGCTTCCAGTTCTGGGTCTGATTGTGTGACCAAGGGTTACCGGGAGCGACTGGAAGAAGGTCGCCGAGCCATGGCCCACCTTGTGCACGTCTGGCATGAGCGCAACGGCTGGTCCCACAAGGTGCTGCCAGCGTTGGCTGAGGCTCTTGATCTGGGCCGGGTGCACAACTCCCAGATCTCAAATCTGCGCAACGGCAAGTTGGCAGCGCCAGGCCCCGAGGTGTTTTTGGCTCTTGGTCAGGCCAATGCCGTGCTCTTGGAAGGGCTCGATCCGATTCGTGAGCACCTTCAGGAGGTGCATCCCGAGTTGTTGCAAGTGCTGGCTGATGGTCATGCTCCCTTGGTGAACGGCACTGGTCAGCCTCTCGGTGCCGGTGCTTTGTTCGAGATTTTTGTAGGGCTGGCGCCATTGCCGCCTGGCTTTGATTGGCGGATTGACGCCGAGGAGGCCTCGGCTCTCAGCGCAGCTCTGGCTGACCAGCTCTGCGCTGCTCGAAGCTGGCGTTTCTGCCGCGATCAAGTGATGGCCGCTTACCCGGTGAGTAAGAGCCAGCGACGGGAACGCTTTGCGGCAGTAATGGCTGGTATGCGGGATTACAGCTCCGATGAGCTCGATGGCGAATTACTGGATCTCTATGCCACTTATCAGGAGCTTGGCGGATCTGGCCGTCACGGCGCGGAGGGGTTTCTGGCCCAGCTGCGTTCGCGCGCCAAGCAGCTTGAACCAGAAAGTCAGGCTGCTGTTTCGAAGGATTGAAGTTGCGCTAAGGAGACGTCTTCGAGTTCTCCCTCAGGGGGCGTAGCGGGCCTGGCGTACTCGGCGGGTGAGGCCGAGGCGGCGCAATAGGCGAATGTGCATCCAGGTGATGTCAAATTCGAACCAGCGCAGGCCATGGCGCGCACTCGCCGGGTGGGCGTGATGGTTGTTATGCCATCCCTCACCGAAGGAGAGAATCGCCACCCACCAGCAGTTGCGTGACAGATCGGGGCAGTCGAAATTGCGGTAACCGAAGGCGTGGGTGGCCGAATTCACCAACCAGGTGACGTGGTATACGACCACGAGGCGCAAGGGAATCGCCCACAGCACCAGGCCAAGGCCACCGCCATGCACCTGGGCTGCTTCTCCGTACCAATAAAGGGCCAAACCCAGCGGTATCTGGGGCAGAAGGAACCAGCGATCGAGCCAGAAGTAAAAGGGATCGCTGAGCAGATCGCCAGCAAAGCGTTCCTTGTGTTCCAGGGCAGGAATCTCATGCAGCATCCACTCGCTGTGGCTCCACCAAAGCCCCCGACCGGCGTCGTGATGGTCGTTGGGCTGATCGGAAAATTTATGGTGATGGCGGTGCAAGGCCACCCAGTCGATCGGTCCGCTCTGGCAGGCCAAGGTGCCCATCAGCACAAGCACGCGTTCAAGCCAATGCGGCACCTCGAAGCTGCGATGCGCCACCAGACGGTGCAGCCCCAAGGTCACCCCTAACACCGTGGTCCAGTACAGAACTGCAAAGGCCACCAGGGCTTGCCAGCTCCAGAACCGTGGCAACAGCGCCACTGTGGCCAGCACGTGCATTACCAGCATGAAGGAGGTGGTGCCGCTCTTGAGCTTGCGCTGCTTGCGCGGCAGCGGTTCTCGGGGGGCCATCAGTGCCGCGCGAATGCGCAGCTCGCGTTCGGAGGGGGTAGACGCCGGAGAGGTTGTGACCAAGGAGATCTCCACGAACCGAATCCGTCTGTTGCTGCGGTAACCCGGAGCTCCAAGGCGGTCGGTAGGAGAAATGAATGTAGGAGAGCGCTGCATGATGTAACGACCAGCACGGATCCCAGGCGCTGTTCATGGTTTCTCAGCAGCTCGATCCCCAGGCGGTGCAGCAACGGGCCAGGGCTCTGGTGGCAGCGGCGAGGGAGCGCTTGGTGGCCCAGTCGGCACAGCGCACAGCCGCGGTGCTGCCCCGCTTGGAGCGGGTGCTTGCGGCCTTTGCTGCCGAACGCGTCGGCACCCAGCATTTCGCTTCGCTCACGGGCTATGGCCATGGTGATCAGGGCAGGCAGGTGCTGGATCGGGTGTTCGCTCGGGTGCTCGGTGCAGAGACCGCGGCTGTGCGACTGCAGTTTGTGAGCGGCACCCATGCCATCGCCGCTGCTCTGTTCGGTGTGCTTCGCCCCGGTGACCGGATGCTGGCAATTACCGGTCGGCCTTACGACACGCTGGAAGAGGTGATCGGCCTGCGTGGGTCCGGCCAGGGGTCACTGGCGGAATTTGGGGTGGCTTATGACCAGCTTGAGCTCACCTCTGCACCAGAGGCCGCTGGAGAGGTGGATGAACAGGCTCTGGATCGAGCGCTTGAGATCCCCCGGCGCTTGATCCTGATCCAACGCAGCTGCGGCTACAGCTGGCGCCCTTCGCTGTCGGTGGAGACGATCGGCCGCCTGTGCGAACGGATTCATCGCCGTCAGCCTGATTGCGTTTGTTTCGTCGACAACTGTTATGGCGAGCTGGTTGAAGATCAGGAGCCCCCAGCTGTGGGGGCGGATCTGGTGGCCGGTTCGCTGATTAAGAATCTGGGCGGCACCATCGCCCCAGGCGGTGGCTATGTAGCCGGCCGGGCCGATCTGGTTGAGCAGGCTTGTTGCCGTCTGACCGCTCCCGGGATCGGCAGTGAGGGTGGCACGGGCTTTGATCTACATCGTTTAATCCTGCAGGGACTGTTTCTTGCTCCGCAGATGGTGGCGGAGGCGCTCATCGGTGCCGATCTGGTGGCCGAGACCTTTTCTGAGCTTGGCTATGCGGTGCAACCCCAGGCCGGTGCTGCCCGCAGCGATCTCATCCAGGCCGTGCAGCTGGGTGATCCCGAGGCCCTGAAGGTGGTGTGCAGGGCCTTTCAAGCCTGTTCGCCGATCGGTTCGTATCTCGATCCTGTGCCGGCGGCGATGCCTGGCTACGCCAGTGATTTGGTGATGGCCGGTGGCACGTTCATCGATGGCAGTACCAGTGAGTTCTCCGCTGATGCTCCGCTGCGCGATCCTTTCAACCTTTACGTGCAAGGTGGTACCCATCGCACCCATGTGGAACTGGCCCTGGTGCGGGCGCTCACGGCCCTGCATACGGCAGGACTCGTCGATCTGTTCCACACTGGGTGAGGTTTTTGCCCGCTCCCGGCCCCATGGCCTTTGATTTTCCTGAGCAGTTTCGCTACGCCGATAGCCACGAATACGCCCATGCCGATGGCGATCTGGTGCGTATCGGGCTGAGTGCTTTCGCTGTGGATCAGTTGGGGGACATCGTCTTTGTGGATCTGCCCGAGGTGGGGTCCAGTCTCAGCCGCGGTAGCAGTTTTGGCACCGTGGAATCGGTGAAGGCGGTTGAGGAGATGTATGCCCCTGTCAGTGGTGAGGTTGTGGAGCGCAACGAATCAGTGCTCGCGAGCCCAGAAGAACTGCAGAACAACCCTCATGGCCAGGGCTGGTTGCTGGCGGTGCGTCCCTCAGATCTGGCCCAGCTGCAGGAGCTGATGGATTCGGTCACATATGCGTCCAAAGTGGCCGCTGCCTGAGCCGCTTTTTTTTAAAGTCGATCGTTCACGAATCGGCGAGAGCGATTTGACGCAGCTTGAACAGCGCCCGTCTTCTGCCGCAGAAACGGTTTCCTCGCTCTCGCCATTTGTGCAACGGCATGTCGGCCCGAGTGAGGCGGACCAGCAAACGATGCTCGAGTCGCTTGGCTTTGCCGATCTCGACGCCTTTGTTAGCGCAGTCGTTCCTGGGGCGATTCTTGATGCCGCTCCGCCTGTGGAGAGCATGCCGCTGGGCTGTGGTGAGGCCGAAGCCTTGGCTGAATTGCGGGTGATTGGATCCCGCAATCGGGTGCGGCGCTCATTGATTGGTCTTGGCTACCACGACACAGCCACGCCAGCACTGATCAAGCGCCATGTGCTGGAGAACCCCGCTTGGTACACCGCTTACACCCCTTATCAGGCGGAGATTGCTCAGGGACGGTTGGAGGCCCTGCTCAATTTTCAGACGCTGATCAGCGAACTGACCGGACTGCCGATTGCCAATGCTTCGCTGCTAGACGAGGCCACCGCATGCGCTGAGGCGATGGGCCTCAGCCTCGCTGTGTGCACAAGGCCTGAGGCCAAGCGATTCCTGGTGGATGCTGCCGTGCTCCCCCAAACCTTGGCGGTGTTGCAGACCCGGGCAGAACCGCTTGGGGTGGTGATCGACGTGGCGGAGCCCGAGGCCTTCCGCTGGGATCAAGATGTGTTCGGCATGTTGCTGCAGCTTCCCGGTCGTTGCGGCCGGCTGTGGGATCCAACCGCAGTCATCGCCCAGGCCCATGCCCATCAGGCTCTGGCGACGGTTGCGGTCGATCCCTTTGCCCAGGTGCTGCTGGCTCCGGTGGGTCAGCTGGGGGCCGACATCGCCGTGGGCAGTGCCCAGCGTTTCGGTGTTCCCATGGGGGGCGGTGGTCCCCATGCTGCTTTTTTCGCAACCCGTGAAGCCTTCAAGCGTCAGGTGCCGGGACGGATCGTCGGTCAGTCCCGCGATGCGGAAGGGCGGCCAGCGTTGCGGCTCGCCCTTCAGACCCGTGAGCAGCACATCCGACGGGACAAGGCCACGAGCAACATTTGCACCGCCCAGGTGTTGTTGGCGGTGATGGCGTCCTTCTATGCGGTTCACCATGGACCGGATGGCTTGGAGGCGATCGCTCGACAGCTTGTCGATCTCCGCCTCCGATTGGAAGCAGGGCTGCGCCAATTGGGTTATCCCTTGGCCGCGGGCTGTCGTTTTGACAGTGTGGATGTGCGGTGTGTGCAGGCTCCTGCCGTGCATCGTCTGGCGACGGAACAGGGATACAACCTGCGGGTCCTCCCCGATGGTGCTGCTCCAGATCAAGCCGAGGGCTTCGGGATCAGCCTGGATGAATGCAGCGATGCTGCCGAGGTTGATGCCCTGCTGGTGATTCTGGCCCAGGCGGCCGGCGCTGCCCCGCTGCCGCCGGCTGGCGATGCGCTGCCGGTGTTGCTTGGAGATGCGGCGCTTCAAGCGGCTCTCCCCGGTGTTCCCCTGCGCGAGGACACCTGGCTTCAGCAACCGGTTTTTCATCACCATCGCAGCGAAACGGAGCTGCTTCGCTACATCCAGAAGCTGGTGAGCAGGGATCTGTCGCTGGTGCACAGCATGATTCCCCTGGGCAGCTGCACGATGAAGCTCAATGCTGCTGCTGAGCTCGCTCCAGTTAGTTGGCATGGATTCGCTGCCCTGCATCCATTTGCTCCGCCGGAACAGCTGGCTGGTCTGAGCCAGATGGTGGCCGATCTGGAAACCTGGTTGGCTGCTCTTACTGGTTTTGCAGGAGTGTCGCTGCAGCCCAATGCCGGTTCTCAGGGGGAATACGCCGGCTTGTTGGTGATCCGAGCCTGGCATCTCTCCCGCGGTGACGTGGGCAGGGATGTTTGTTTGATTCCCACCAGCGCCCACGGCACCAACCCGGCCAGTGCCGTGATGGCAGGTTTGCGGGTGGTTCCGGTCGCTTGCGACCAGCACGGCAATATTGATCTCGTCGATCTGCAGGCCAAGGCCGAGCAGCACGGCGAGCGCCTGGCGGCCTTGATGGTCACCTACCCCTCCACCCACGGTGTATTCGAACCGGGGATCCGCGAGATCTGTGCCTGTGTGCATGCCCACGGTGGTCAGGTGTATCTCGACGGCGCCAATCTCAATGCCCAGGTGGGCTTGTGCCGGCCCGGAGCCTATGGAGCCGATGTCTGTCATCTGAACTTGCATAAGACCTTCTGCATTCCCCACGGCGGCGGCGGGCCCGGTGTTGGACCGATTGGTGTGGCGGAGCATCTGCTCCCCTTCCTGCCTGGTCACCCCCTGGCTGCATGTGGTGGCAACGAGGCGATCAGTGCGGTGTCGGCCGCGCCCTGGGGCAGTGCCGGCATCCTGCCGATTAGTTGGATGTACCTGCGTCTGATGGGTCCGCATGGCCTGCGCAAGGCCACCGCGATCGCTCTTCTTGCCGCGAATTACATGGCCCGGCGGCTTGATCCGCATTTCCCGGTGCTCTTCCGTGGTGAAGGCGGCTTAGTGGCGCATGAATGCATCCTTGATCTGCGCGAGCTCAAGCGCACAGCAGGCCTTGAGGTGGATGACATCGCCAAGCGCCTGATGGACTACGGCTTCCATGCCCCAACCGTGAGCTGGCCTGTGGCCGGCACCGTGATGGTGGAGCCGACTGAAAGTGAAAGCCTGCCTGAACTGGATCGGTTCTGTGAAGCGATGATCGCGATCCGGGCCGAAGCGGCGGCGATCGAAACCGGCGCCAGTGATCCAACCGATAACCCGCTGAAGCGGGCTCCCCATACTCTTGCGGCCGTGACTGCTGAGAGCTGGGATCGGCCTTACAGCCGAGCCCAGGCCGCCTTCCCCTTGGGGGATCAGCGTGAGTACAAATTCTGGCCCCATGTTGCCCGCATCGATAACGCTTACGGGGATCGCAACCTTGTCTGCACCTGTCCTTCAGTGGCAGATCTGGCGGATCAGCAGCTGTCAGGTTAAATTTTCATCGAAATCGAAAAAATACCTTTCGGTTTTCTCTGTAGAACGAAAAGTGTTTGCACACTGTTCGGCATCTGCTTCATCGCAGGGGGACCATGACCATCAAATCCACCACACCGGCGTTGCCTGATTGTTTGGAGTCGGCTCTTGAGCGGGGTCACACCCTGCAAATGGAAGGCACCAACGTCGTGCGCGTTCCTTTCGGCGTGCGTCAAGCGCGTCGTCAGCGTCCTGAACGGCCTGAGCGCTGGGCCACCCTGGTGCTTCCATTCCAGCTGCAGGATTCGCCAACCCCGCCTCCTCAGGCTGCCTGAACTGTTTGAAGGAGGAGCTGCAGGGTGTCAGGCGACCCCGATCAGCTGCTCCTCCTGAGACAGTTTCCAGTCGATGAGTGCTTTCACATCCTCCAGCGAGCAGGTGGGTGTCCGAAAAGGAAGAACAGTCATCGGGCTGCGTTCCGGCCTCACTTGCCATGAGTGGTTGGCCTGCTCCACCAGCACGAAGCCGCTGTACCGAATCGTTTTGAGAGCGATGTCAGATCTCATCGAGGTCCGCGGGGCTTGAGCACCTTGCTATTTCAGGGCACAAGATGTGGTGTGCAAGAGAATTTTTCAATCTCTTTGGGATCAACTGATTGATTGCAATCAGGCTGCAGCGAAAAGTCTGCTTTCCTGTTCGGGAGAGGGTATCTGGCTAGGAAATGTTGTTACTTACGCTACCTATGTCATCAACGTTGATGCTGGTCGGCTTGTTGCTGGGCGCTAGGGATGGTGTGTGCCCCTGTCGGCCCCATCAGCTCAGGAGAAACAGCAGGGCATCGCAACGATCATTGGTGCTGCCACTGCCACTGCCACTGCTGCTGCCACTGGTGCTGCGCAGGCTGCAGTGGGTGGTGCTTTTGAGCAGGCCGATGCCGTCGCCCCGCCCCAGCGGGATGGGTGCGTTTGCTGCTTCGCCTGTGAGCTCGGCGTTGCCGTCGATCATTTGGATCCAGGCGCTCTCGTCACCAAACGCAGGCAGTGCAAGCTCTGCGCCGACTGGGGGCTGGGCGCGCCAGATCTGCACGGGTCTGGCGATCGCCATCACCTCTGGCTGGTCCGGAGCGATCAGCGGTGTCCAGTCGGTGCCGATGGCGATTTGGCGTTGTTCGTAGCTCGGCGAGAGGCCAAGTTCGTGTGGTTCGATCCAAATCTGCAGCAGCCTGCAGGGCACGTCTCCTTCGTTCACTTCGCTGTGCACGATGCCCGTGCCGGCGCTCATGCGCTGCACATCGCCAGCGTGAATCACCCCGCTGTGACCCAGCGAGTCGCGATGGTTGAGTTGGCCTTCCACCATCACGGTGATGATTTCCATGTCGCGGTGGGGATGCATGCCAAAGCCCTGGCCTGCTGCGATCACGTCGTCGTTGATCACCCGCAGCGGCCCGAAGCCCATCCAATCGGGATGGTGATGACCTGCAAAGGAAAAGCTGTGCCATGAGTTGAGCCAGCCTCGCTCGCTGTGGAAGCGTTCTCCGGCAGGGCGGAGCATCAGGGCAGAATCACTGATCGATGCTGGTTCGGTCATGGCTTCGCCGGTGGGGAGGTGATGCCGCGTGATCGGCTCAGAGTTGGAGAGGTGTCATTTGCAGAAGACGCTGCAGCAGGTCGGCGATGCTGTCGTCTTTCGGCGGTTTGGCATGGTTGCTGAGCAACTGGCGGCCCACCACTTGGGCGCCGAGGTGGGTGAGCTGGATGCGCAGCGACAGCAGCAGTTCCATGCCGCCACCGCCGGAGAAGGTCGCCATCGCGATTGGCCGGCCATTGAATAGGGCCCTGAAGTCGTCCCCTTGCACCGATAACCAGGCGATCGCGTTGGTTAGGCAGGGCGGAATCGAGCCGTTGTATTCCGGAGCGCAGATCACCCATCGTGGTGCTGCCAACAGTTGTGCCTGGAGAGCTGCGATGGCGGCCGGTGTTTCTCCTTGTTGGGCCCGGGGGGTGAAGAGGGGAAGGTCGATCGTGGTGAGATCAAGCAGGTCTGCGGTGGTGTCGAGCTTTTGGGTGGCTTCAACGAATCGCTGTGCCAGCTTGAGGTTCTCACCGTTGCTGGCAGCGATCACCAGTAGGCCTGGGGCAGAAGAGAGCATCACTTCAAGGCAGGGCGCGCAGGTCTGAAGTCTGAACGCCCTAGCCCTTGTTCAGTTTGTTTTCAGCTCTGCTTCCCGGTAGGGCACAAAGCTGGCTTTGCGGGCGCCGCAGATCGGGCACTGCCAGTCGTCAGGAATGGCCTCGAAGGGAGTACCAGCTGCGATGCCGGAATCTGGGTCGCCTACGGCGGGGTCGTAAATCATCGAGCACAGCTTGCAGATCCATTGGCCTGGCACGGGCTCGGAGGCTTCGCCTGCAGTTCCTTTGCCCTGAAATGCCTGTAGGGCCACCCCATAGCGCTCGGCGTGGTGCTGCTCGATCGGAGCCAGTAGGCCGAAATTTTTGGCGGCGGTGTGGAAGATGCCGGCGTGCTCCTTGGATTCATCGATCTGCTCGTTGAATTCCGCTGCGGCGCCACCATCCCGATCGCTGCGAGCTTGGGCGGCGAACTCTGGATACATGGTGGTGAATTCATAGGTTTCACCTTCGATCGCCAACTCCAGGCAGCGGCTGAGTAGGGCCTGCTTGTCGACGTCGCTGAGCGTGGCGGGATTATTCACCACCAGCTCGGGGTGGAGCAGGCGGAAGTGGGCGAAGGCGTGTTCGGTTTCCTGGGCGGCGGTGTCGCGAAAGAGTTTGGCCAGTTCGCTGTGCCCCAGCTTCTTGGCCACATCGGCAAAGAAGAGGTATTTGCGGTTGGCCATGCTCTCGCCCCCGAAGGCGGCTTCGAGGTTGGCGTGGGTCGTGGGTTTGGAGAGGTCCATGGAGAGAGGGTGGGAGTCGATGCCCTCATCGTAGCTCTAAGTCATAATGACTATGAGTTAGCCCCCCCCCCCCCCTCGGGGTGCTCCGCGTCTTGATGTCTCAGTAGTTGGCACCGCTGCGTCGTTGGTGCACCGCCGTCGTCGCCTCGCTGTCGAGCAGGCCGCCGTGGCTAACCTCGGCGTAGATCAGCCAATGGTCACCACATTCCATCCGCTGTTTCACTTCGCCATCAAGCCAGGCAAGGGCTTCGGGGAGCAGTGGTTGGTCATAAGGACTGCTGGAGAGTTCCAGGCCTGCGAAGCGATCGGCCCCTGGGGAAAAGGGCTGCAGGAACTGTTTCATCGTGCTGGTTTCGCGACCCTCTGCCAGCACGTTCAGGGCAAAGCGATCCCCCTTGTGCAGCAGGGCTTCCACAGCACGGTCCTTGGCGACCGCAACGGTGATTCCAGGTGGTGTGAAGCTGGCCTGACTCACCCAGCTGGCCACCATGGCTCCCGTTAGGGCTGTGTTTTCCTGACCTTTTCTGGCGGTGAGCACGCAGAGTGAGCCGACCACCCGGCCCAGGGCAAGCACGGCGGGATCACTGCGGCTTTCGCTCAGGCCACCGGCGCTGCGGCGCTGTTGTTTGCGTTGCTCCTGCTGCAGGCCACGGGCGAAACGGGTGCCGGTTTCTTCCAGGGTGTGCACCGTGGCGGCATCGGGGCTGAATTTGATTCGGATCGGTTCGAAGCCGAAACTGAAGCCGCCATCGCGCAGCTTGCTCTCCAGCAGATCGAGGGCTTCACCGCTCCAGCCGAAGCTGCCGAACACCCCCACGGGTTTGCTGCGATCCCCCTCCGCCAGCACCGTCCCCAGCGCCGAAACGATGGGCGTCGGGGCGTGTCCGCCCAGTGTCGGCGAGCCGATCAGAATTGCATCGGCGGAACGGATGGTGGCCACCAGCTCATCAGCAGGCGTGAATTCGCAGTTGAGGCTGGTCACACGAACACCGGTGCGGCTGACGCCACGGGCCAGAGCATCGGCGATCGCAGCGGTGTTGCCGTAAGCGCTGGCGAACAGCAGGGCCACATTCAGGGCAGCCTTCTGCTGGCTTTCACCCCAACGTCGGTAGTCGCTGAGCAAACTGCGCCAGCTGTCTTCAATGGCGGGGCCATGGCCTGGCGCGATCGTGCGGATGTCGAGCTCCTCAAGCCGTTCGATCACCGCATCTACTTGGGTGGCCATCGGTGCCATTAGAGAGTCGTAGAAGTGCCGTCGCTCTTCTTCGGTGGCGTTGCGGCTGCTCTCTGCCCACTCCGACGTGCACACATGGGCTGACAAGAGCTTGTCGCTCATCAGCAGGCCTTCGCTCTCTTCAAAGGCGAGCAGGCCACCTGGCCAGCGAGGGGTGGGGGCTGGCAGCAGTTGCAGGCTGTGGCCGTGGCTGAGCGGAATGCGCTGTTCCTGACGGACGACCTGCAGCGTCGGCAGAGGCGGCAGAGGCGGCCGGTTGTCTGGTTCTCCTGGCGAGAGCGGTTTCCGTTGCTGCCAAAGCTCTTGCAGCAATTTGGCCCCCGGGTTGGAGCAGATCAGGGTCAGCTGGGCATAGGTGTCGGCCAGGGCACGCAGCAGGGCAACCCGGTTGGGGTTGACGTGACCAACCACCACCTGCAGCGTGTCGCAATCCTCAGGCAGTGCTTCGGCCAGGGCAGGTAGAAACACATCGGCATAGGCCCCACCTGGTGGGTGGACCAGCACCGCGGGCTTTTCCGTGCCGTGGCTGTCGACACCAGCGTCGAACAGGAAACTATTGGCGGTGCTCCCCCGCTCCAGGGCGTATTCCAGCTCGAAACGTAGACGCTGGGGGCTCAGCGCACGCAGGCTGATCAGTCCATTCGTGATCGGTAGGTTCAGCACCTGACACTGGTCTGAGGCCCGGTTCTCCATCGTTGCTGCCGTCATCGTTCACGATCCTCGTTCATGTTCTGGCAGTGGTCTGAGGCCCAGAGCTAATTCCATCTGTTTGATGTCCTTGTCGTGGTGCTGGGAGAGGCAGACATTGATCAGTCCGAGCTTGCGGAGGGTGCTGATCCGTGACTCGACAGCCTGGTTGATGGCTCTATCTTTTTTGCGTCTGCTGAGCAGCAACAGGATGACGATCAGGAACAGGCTGAGATAGACGAGCGCCATGCTTTTGCCCGAGAGGGCACCGAGCGTGAGCCCGATGCAATACACGGCCAGTGCCCTGATCTTGTTGCTGCGAATGATGCGCTGATTGGCTTTCAGCAGCAGACCAAACCGTTTGGATTCGCGCCCATCAATGGCGCGAGCGAGCGCGTGTGGGCTCTCACAGCTGTCGAGAAACAGCTCGGCTTCAGGTGAAAACTTGTCTGGTGTGCTCAAAGCTGTTTCAGATCCTGTCGGATGGTCTGAGGACTGGAGCTGGTCGAGGCCAATGCTGCATGGCTCTCAGTAGTGATTGCCAACTTTGCGGTGGTGCACTGCCGTGCTGGCGTCACTGTCGGACACATTGCCCTGCTCCACGACGGCATAGATGATCCAGTGGTCGGGACCTTCCATGCGCTGTTCCACGCGGCAACCCAGGTAGGCCAGGGCATCACTGAGCACCGGACCGCCATCGGCCGCACTGTCCAGCACATTCACGCCGGCGAAGCGATCGGCGCCGGGCGGAAAACGCTTGAGGAAATGACGCAGCAGTTGTTGGTGGTTGTCCTGACGCAGCACGTTGAGAACAAAGCGATCTCCCACTTGCATCAGGGCTTCGATGGCTCGGTCCTTGGCGACGGCGACCGTGAGGCCCGGTGGCTTGAAGCTGGCCTGGCTCACCCAACTGGCGACCATGGCGCTTCGGCGGCGTGATTCACCCTCTCCTTGGCTGGCAGTGACGACATAAAGCCCACCACTGATGCGGCCGAGGGCCTTGTCCAGCTCGCCGTCCAGGCTTTTCATCGCTGCGATCGTTTTGGCCTTGGTCAAGAGTTGGCCGAGGTCGGTTCCCGATTCCTCGCAGCGCTGGTAGTCATTGCCTTGGGGCAGCTGGCGAATCCGTAGCGGTGCAAACGCTTGCTTCTGGCCCTGACTGCGCAGCTGGTCGGCGACCGCATCGATCGGTTCGTCGTTACCGCCGAAGGCGTCATAGACCCCTACCAGCTGCTTGGGATGAAGGGCGGCCAGAAGAGTGCCGATCGATGCTTGCAGCTCGCTATCCGGTTGCGCCGGCCAGGTGGGTGCCACGACGGCTTTGGCATCGCCGATCAGTGCGGTTAATTCCTGTGGATCAGTGGCCCTTAGATCCACGAGCTGAACCTGGGCGTCTGCCTTGCCGATGCCATGCGCAATCGCCTGACTGATCCGGTCTGAAAAGCCGTATTGGCTGAGATAACAAACCGCCGCGTAGCTCTCCCCCTTGCTGCGCTGGCCGCTCCACTCGCGGTAGTCGCTCACCCAGTGGCTGAGGTGATGACGCAGCAGCGGTCCGTGACCGACGGCAATGGTGTTGATCTCAGGTAGACCATCCATCCGCTTCAGTGCCTGCAGCACGCTGCGGGCATTCGGCCCCATCAGGCAGTCGTAATAGAAGCGAAAGTCTGGGGCGATGGCGCCGGGATCACGATCGAAGACGTCGTCGGAGCAGTAATGCAGGCCGAAGGCGTCACAGGTGTAGAGGATTCCAGTGCCGTGGTCGAACGAGAAGATCGTGTCTGGCCAGTGCAGATTCGGGGCACTGAGGAACTCGATGCAGTGGTGCATGCCACTGTCGGCATTCGTGCCGAGATCAAGCGTCTCGCCACTCTTGACTGCGCGGGAGCTGAAGGGCCTGTGCACCTGATCTTTGAGGAACTGGAGCGCCACCTTTGAACCGACAATCTCGATGTCGGGATTGAGATCGATCAGATCACCGATCAGACCGGAGTGGTCCGGTTCGGTGTGGCTCACGATCAGGACATCAATGGCCTTGGGATCGATCTGCTCCTGAAGGAGGGGAATCCAGGTGTCGCGAAATTTGGCGTGGCTGGTGTCGATCAGGGCGGTGCGTTCACCGCGCACCAGAAAGCTGTTGTACGTGGTGCCGTTGCGCAGCCCGAATTCGATGTCGAAGCGACTGCGCTCCCAGTCGAGCGAGCGGATCGTGCTGGTGTCGGTTGCGATCGCTTCGCATTGCAGAGACAGTCGCGGAGCCACAGCAGAAGGGTCTGGACTGCTGAGGCTTGCCGTCACCATGGTCGAATCCTGTTCTGATCGAACTCTACGGATCTCCTTAGGTGAGCGGCGTTGGGGTCAGAGCAGCGGCAAGGCGGGGTAGCCAGTCGACCAGGCCCGGCACGGCGATGATGAACGCCAGTACGGCCACCTGCAGGCCAACGAAGGGAAGCGCCCCCCGATAAATGTCGCGTGTGCTCACTCCCTCGGGTGCCACGCCGCGCAGGTAGAACAAGGCGAAGCCGAATGGAGGTGTGAGGAAGGAGGTTTGCAGGTTGGCGCCGATCATGACGCCAAACCACACCAGGGCCTCCGGGCCCAGCAACTGTCGGGCTGCTGGTAGCAGGAGCGGTACGGCGATGAAGGCGATCTCGAAGAAATCGATAAAGAAGCCGAGCAGAAAGATGATCAGCATGCTGAACACCAGAAAGCCCACCCTGCCGCCAGGGAGGTTGAGCAGCAGATCGGAAATGAGTTGATCACCGCCGACGCCACGGAAGACCAGGCTGAAGGCGGTGGAGCCCATCAGGATCGCCATCACCATGGCGGTTGTGCGCATGGTGCTCTCACACACATTGGAGAGTTGCTGTCGGCTGAAGCCGCCATTGAGGGCGGCCAGCAGCATGGCGCCAACGGCGCCGATCACTCCCGCTTCGGTGGGGGTGGCGATGCCAAAGAAGATGCTGCCCAGAACGGCGAAGATCAGGGCAATGGGAGGAAACACCGACTGAATCAGTTGAAGCGGATGGCTAGGCCCGGCGGTGTTGGGGGGCAGTTGGGGTGCCAGTTCCGGTTTCAGGGCACTGATGACCAAGACATAGATGGCAAAGACAGCCGCCATCAGCAGACCGGGCAGTAGAGCGCCGATGAACAGATCGCCAACGGAGATTCCCAGTTGGTCTCCGAGCACCACCAACACGATGCTGGGCGGGATGATCTGACCGAGGGTGCCGGAGGCCACGATCACACCGGTAGCGAGGCTTTTGTCGTAACCGGCTCGCAGCATGGCGGGAAGGGAGATCAGGCCCATGGTTGTGACGGTGGCCGCCACAACGCCCGTGGTTGCTGCCAATAACGAGCCCACCAGCACCACGGCTAGGGCGAGGCCACCGCGCAGCCGTCCCAGCAGCCGACCCATGGTTTCCAGCAGCCGTTCGGCGATGCCCGAACTTTCGAGCATGGAGCCCATGAACACGAACGCAGGGATGGCGAGCAGCGTGAAGTTCGCCATGATCCCCAGGATTCGCTGAGGTAGGGCGGTGACGAACTGAGGCTCGATCTCGCCGCTCAGCATCCCCAGCAAGGCGAAGATCACCCCGATGCCCCCAAGGCAGAAGGCCACCGGGAAGCCACTCAGGAGGGCCACGATCAATGCCAGGAACATGCCGGGGGCGAGCACGGCGGAGGGGTCGAAGCTGATGACCCAGCCGAGAGCTTCGATCTCAATCACAGCGTTGTGCCTCCGTTTTGGTTCGTCTCGTCCGCTTGGGTGGTGGCGTTGGGGTTCCGTAGAGCCCAACGCAGGCGCAACGCTTCGGCAATGCCTTGAAGTCCCAGCAGCAGAAAGCCAATGGGAACAAGGGATTTCACCCAGGTGCGCGGCAGACCTCCTGGGTCAGGGGACATCTCGCCGATGCTCAAGGAACGGAGGGCCGGATCGATGGAGATCGCCATCACCCCAAAGGCGAAGGGCAGGAGCAACAGCAGGATTCCATTCAGTTCCTGGCGGTTACGGCGCCGTGTTGACCAGCGGCTTTGCAGCACATCCACGCGCACATGGCCCCCCTTCTGAAGGGTCCAGCCAAGGCCCAGCAGAAAGATCAGGTCGAAGAGATACCACTGGGCCTCGATCAGACCATTCGAGCTGAGATTGAGGCCGATGGCGGATCCCACATAGCGGCCAATTACATTCCAGATGCCAATGGCGAGCATCAGCAGAACGGCCCAGCGCGCCAGCCAAGCGGCCGCGGCATTGAGGCGATCGAAGCACCGCACCAAACCTGCTGAGAGGCCGCTCATGGGCTCACCTCGTCGGTGTTGGTGTTGAACTGCGCCAGCGGCAGTTCATTGATCCGGTTCCAGTTCAGAGTTTCGCGTCGGAAGAGACGCCAGCGTTCGAGCAGATCCCGAAAGCCAGGATCGTCTGCAGCCAGTTCCGCGAACATTTCACCAGTGGCTTCATGGGCCGCCTTGAGGATGTCATCGCTATACACCTCGAGCTTGATGCCCTGACGGCGGAGCCGCAGCAGCGCTTCGCTATTGCGTTGCTCATATTTGCTCAGCATGCCCAGATTCGCCTCGTAGCAGGCGGTGCTGAACATCGCTTTGTATTCCTCGGGAAGATCAGCCCAGGCTTTGCGGTTCACCAGAGCTGTGAGGCTGGGCCCCGGTTCCCACCAACCCGGGTAGTAGTAGTACTTCGCTGCTTTGGGCAGGCCCAGCTTCTCGTCGTCGTAGGGGCCGGTGAATTCGGCGGCATCAATGGCTCCCCGTTCCAGGGCCAGGTAAATCTCACCTCCTGGCAGCACCTGCACGTTCACCCCCAGGCGGGCCATCACTTTGCCCCCCAGGCCAGGGATGCGCATTTTCAACCCTTTGAGGGAGGCGAGGCCTTCAACCGGTCGTTTGAACCATCCGCCTAGCTGGCCGCCGGTGTTGCCGGCCGGAAAGCTCTTGGCCCCGAAATCGGCGAAGAGGGCGTCCATCGCTTCGTTGCCGCCCCCTTGATACAGCCAGGCATTTTGTTGCTGGGCTGAGAGGCCGAAGGGCACCGCTGTGCCGAAGGCGAAGGCAGGGTTCTTGCCTATGAAGTAGTAACTGGCGGTGTGGCCGCATTCCACTGAGCCGGCCTGCACCGCATCCAACACCTCCAGTCCTGGAACGATCTCGCCGGCTGCAAAGGGTTCAATCTGGAAGCCACCGCCACTCATCACCTCCACCCGTTTGCAGATGGTTTCGGCGCCTCCATAAATCGTGTCGAGGGACACGGGCCAGCTGGTGGCCATGCGCCAGCGCACCTGCGGCAGGCCGCTGCTGCGGTTGTGTTCGGCACGACGGATCGTGCAGGCACTCAAGGCTCCGGCTCCAGCTGCAGCGGCAAGCGCTTTTCCACTGGTCCGGAGCAGCTGCCGACGTTGCATGGCGTGCTCCTGCGTTGGTCGCCAGTGGCGGCGACGGTTGCTTGCTCAGAAGCTTATCGATCACCAACGAATCGGTTTTCTTTGTATCAAACAAAAACCCTCCGCCGAAGCGGAGGGCCGGATCGTTCTCCTGTCACCTGGGTGAGATCTCTTGGTGTTCTCATGCCTTGGCGTTCAGCTCTCTACCGTCACCGACACGGTGGTGCGGTTGTCGGCTTTGGCGGCCTGAATCTCGAGAATGCCATCGCGGTAGCTGGCCCGTAGTTGGTCTCGATCCAGTGGCTGACTGAACCGGAAGCTGCGGCTCCAGTTGCCTGGGCGGAACTCGCTCAAGAGTTGTTGAGGGTTGTTTTCGAGGGTGGGATCCACGCTGGCGTGGCGCTCGGCGCTAATCACAAGGCTGCGATCGGTGGCTTTCACGTCGATGGAGTCGCGATCGACACCGGGCAATTCGAGTCGCACGGTGTAACCGTCGGCATGCTCCAGCACTTCAGCTGCAGGCACACGTTCGGCCTGGGCCACCTGTTGCTCAAGACGCTCAAGTAGATCGAAAGGTGATTGACGAAGGGTGATCATGGATAGTCTCCAATGGTTGAAACAAACGGGGTGGTTCGTGTCACCCGCAACGTCAATCTGCGCAATTTGAATGAACCTGAGGAGTCGGAGAACCGTCCCTTTCGGTTCGGCCTAGACGACAGGGTTCGGTTGGTACGACAAGGTTGGTGTGAAAGCCGAAACTCATTTTTGATCAGGGCATTGGCTAATCACACTGCAATCACGAATGCAGTCAGGCTTCTTGTTGTTGTTGCTTAAAGCCAATGCCAGCTGGCAAAGGTTGCGGCTTGACCGCAGCGTTGTCCATTCAGATCCCAAAGGGTCCAGATACGGGCGTTGTTGATCACAAAGCGGTGCCCCTGGCTGTCGATGCGGATGCCGCTATAGCCCTGGTAGGCATCCTGCTGGCGGGCATTGCCCAGGGCTTGGGCCCGTTCGCGGCGTTCCTTCTCGGGTGCGGTGAGCCGCGAGGGCATCCCCACCATCTGCGCCCAGCGCCTTTGCCACAGCTTGAGGGCCGCAGCATTGGCATACACGAGGGCTGGGTCGCTGCTGTCGTTATGGGCTAGCACCGGCCACGGTGCAGCAAACAGCTCTTGGCAGCTCACCCTGGCGTTAGGGCTGCAGTTGTGCCGATTCGCCAGTAGCGGCCGCCTGAAGGCATGGCTGTGGGAGCGCCGAATCCGCGCAGCCCAGGCCCGACTGTCTGGGCTAAGCCAGGGTGCGTGCTGTTCAGCCACCGCCTGCAGTCATGGCGGCGATCAGCGCCTGTTGGCCGAGGGCCTGGCCCTGTGAGCGCAGATGGTTGAGGAACTGCTGTTTGGAGTTTGGGAAACGGGGTTCCTCTGCCAACGGCAGCTCACCGGCGGCATCGAGACCGGTGTCGCCTTCCATCGCCGGAGTGATCACCACCAAATCGGCATCGAGGCTGGCGTCGTATCGCCACCAGAGAGTGGGATCGAGCACCGCGGGGTGGGGTGGTGTGGGCTGCTCGTTGTCTGTGCTGACGGTGCTTTCGCTGGGATCAGAGGGGGCGTCTGCATGCTTTGCCGCTTCTGCGGCCAGGGTTTCCAGGGCCTTGCGGCGGTATTCAGCCAGGTCTTCCAGCAGTTTCGTGCGGGTACGACCTCGCAGTTGGAAGAGCACGAATGGGTCTTCGCTGAAGCGTTCCCCCATCAGGAAATAGACCGCACTGATGTGTTTGCAGGGATTGGCCTTGTCTGGACAGCTGCATTCGCTGCGTACTTCTTGCAACTTGAAGGGGAAGAGACGCCGGCCGCTGGCGGCGAAGGCTCGCTCAATGTCGGCTGGCATGATCCCCGCCAGCAGCTGGGCAGACCACCGCGCTTTTTGGGTGAGCGCTTCGAGCACATAGCGCCAGTCCTCATCGTTGAGAACGTCAAGCCAGAGTTTCACCTTGTAGGGATCTTCACCAGTGCCTTGCACCCGGGCATGCACGCGTCTGCCTTCGAATCGGATCGAGGTGACGTTGCCTTCGCGTGCATAGGTCCAGGCACGTTCCAACCGTTTCTTGTAGCGGTAGGAGTTGATCAGCTCCATCCACTGCTCCACCCACCAGGGCTGTTGCCCAAGCCCCTCATCGCCAAGGGAGGTGTTGATGCCGTGATTCGACGGTGTGATGGTCATGGGTCAGGAGTCCTCCAGGCTTACGAGTTCCTTCAGCTGGCCCATGTCCAGGCCGCCGAGCCAGTCTTCGCCGGAGCCGATGATGTCTTCGGCGAGCCGTGATTTCTCGCGGATCATGCGATCTATCTTCTCCTCCACTGAGCCGCTGGTGATGAATTTGTGCACCATCACCCGGTTGGTCTGGCCGATGCGGTAGGCCCTATCGGTGGCCTGATTTTCAACGGCTGGGTTCCACCAGCGGTCGATATGAAACACGTGACTAGCCCGGGTGAGGTTGAGGCCCACGCCTCCGGCCTTGAGCGAAAGCAGGAACAGTTGCGGTCCTCGGGGGTCTTCTTGGAAGCGATCCACCATCGCCTGCCGTTCGCTTTTGCTCGTACTGCCGCTCAGGAAGGGAACATCACTGCGCCAGCGCCGTTGCAGGTAGCCCTGGAGCAGATGGCCCCATTCGGCGAACTGGGTAAACAACAGGGCCCGATCCCCTGCTTCGATCACCTCTTCCAGGATCTCTTCCAGGCGTTGGAGCTTGGCTGAACGCTTGAGGAAATCGTCGTCGGGCTGCTTTTCCTTTAAAGCCAGGGCCGGGTGATTGCAGACCTGCTTCAGTTTGGTGAGCAGCCCCAGCACCTGGCCATGACGTTGACCGCGTGGTGCTCGTGCGATCGCGTCGAGCGTGTCTTCAACGGTTTTGGCATAGAGCGATTTCTGCTCCTTGCTGAGCCCCACCCATTCGCTCAGTTCCACTTTTTCGGGCAGGTCGGAAATGATCGCTTTGTCGGTCTTGAGTCGACGCAGGATGAAGGGTCCCACCCGGGATTTGAGATCGCGCAGTGATGACATGTCGCCATAGCGCTCGATCGGCATGCGATAGCGCTGGCGGAAGAAGTCTTCCTCCCCCAACACCCGTGGGTTGAGGAAATCCATCAGGGCCCAGAGTTCACTTACTCGGTTTTCCACTGGTGTGCCGGTGAGGGCGATGCGGAAACGGCTGCTGCGGCCGGGGCGGCCTAGATCCCTGGCAGCCATGCTCTGCTTCGCACTGGGATTCTTGATGGCCTGGGCTTCATCGATCACGACTCCTTGCCAGTCGATGCTTTCCAGCAGCTCGCTATCGCGTTGGAGCAGGCCGTAGCTGGTGAGCACCATGTCAATGTCCTTCAAGGATTTCTTGAGGGCCGCCGGGGAGGAAGGCCGGCGTGGCCCGTAGTGCTCCTTCACCATCAGTTCTGGTGTGAACGCGGCCGCTTCCCGTTTCCAGTTGGTTAGCACTGAGGTGGGGGCGACAAGCAGCACCGGTCGCTTCAGTTCCTGTTCGGCTTTGAGGTGTTGCAGAAACGCCAGCAGCTGGATCGTTTTGCCGAGGCCCATGTCGTCGGCCAGGCAGGCGCCTTGATCAAAGCGGTGTAGGAAGGCCAGCCAGCCCAGCCCGCGCTCTTGATAGGGCCTTAGCTGGCCACAGAACCCTTCTGGAGCCGGGAGCGGGTCTGGCGCTTTTTGCTGGTGGTATTGCTCGAGAACTGCCTGCAGACGAGGGCCGGCTTCAAGGCGATGCACCGGCAGCCGCATCAGAGTGTCGCCTTCTGTCGCCGTTAGGCGCAGGGCGTCATCGAGGCTGAGTTCTGGGTTGGCTGCACAGAACCGCTCGGCATTTTTGAGGTCGTTGGGACGCAGCTCGATCCATGCGCCTTTGTGCCGCACCAAGGGGCTGCGTTTACCCGCTAACCGCTCGAGTTCCCGCAGCGTCAGGGTGACGCCACCGATCATCAGCTCCCACTGCCAATCGAGGGTTTCTCCGAGCGTGAAGCCTCGGGATCGTTCGGGAAGTTCGGCTTTGATCGCCAAGCCAAGGCGGCTGGCTAGGCCACCGGAGAGGCTTGGAGGCAGCTCCACTCCCACACCCACATCGCGCAATTGGCGGGCAGCGGTGCGCACCAGCACAAAGGCTTCCGCTGGCGTGAGTTGCATGGCCTCGGGGGTGGCACTGTCGAGCCCTCGCTCGATCGGCGCGAACACGGTGAGGGCACGGCCCATGCCCTCCAGTAGCAACTCGCCGGGATGTTCCACCGCAATTTCACCCAGTTGCAGGCCCTGGGGTCCTGCCGCCCAGGCCACCCCTGCCGGCAGCTTCAGGGTTGGATCAGCTTCGGCCTGCAGAGCAAAGCGCAGTGTCCAAAGGTCCTCCCCGTCTTCAGGGGTTTCGAGTTCAAGACATGCCCTGGCGGCTGCCACATTGCCGGCCACGCCTTCGCGCCAATGGTTGCTGGCGGTGGCGAGTCGTTCGGCTTCTTCATCGTCCAGATGAATCACGCCCGTCTCAGAACCCAGGGCGTCCTGCCAGGCGCTGAGTAGAGGATCCAGTCCTTCTGTGTCAGGAGTGAATCCTGTACGCAGTTGGGCATCCACCAGGTCTTCCAGCAGGGTGGCGACCCGTAGGCGACCACTGCGGGGCCGGCAGCTGGCAACCGGGTTGGCGGCGCGCATGGCCTCCGGTCTTAAGCGTGTGGTGCGGTTGCTGCGTCGACCTGTGGGTTCTCGCCAGGGCAGGGCACAGGTGGCGACCAGAGGTAGACGGGCGGCAAGATCCTCCAGCCGGCGGCGGTCGTCTTCGCGGTTGAGCAGGGGCACCCAACGCGCCCTGTGGGGGTAGCCCTCACCTCTGCTTAATTCGACCTGGGGAATCCAGCGCCCCCTAGCGATCAGGCTGAGGGCCCAGCGCTGCATGTGGCTCCACCAGCGCAGTTCGTCGGCGAGGTCCGGGTGTCGACCCGAGAGGGGTAGGCGCGCGAGCCAGGCCGTGGCTGCTCCGGGTTCAATCGCCAAACCCTGCACCTGCCACGGCCACCATTCGGTTTGTTTGGGGATTGGCTCACCAGCCTGAAGAGGAAGTCCGGTCCAACCGTTGTCGTCTGACGCCGCTGCTTCGCCGCGCTTTCTGCGCGGCTTCACCGTGCGGCTCGGCAGGGTGAGGCAGGCCGTGGCATCAATGATGCCGTCGGGTAGGAGGTCGCGTTCGCTCAGCCAGGCCCGTAGGTCGTCGGGGCTGAGGCTGAAGGGATGGATCGCCGGCGTCGCCCCTGGGCCTGCTGGCTCGGCCACGCGCCAGGTATCCGCCCACACGAGGAGTGCAGGCCTCCCAGAGCTGGAGGGGGTTCGAATGGCGGGAAGCCAGGTGGCGTGCAGCAGGCTCATGGCCGCGACGCGGACAGCATGCGTTGGGTTCCGTGAAGCAGGAGTGCGCTACCGATCAACGGCAACCACGCCAATAGGAGTTCCACTACTAATGATGCCAGGGCATCTGCCCCGGCGAAAGGAGAGGGCAGGGTCATTCCCAGACTTCGGACGCCGCAGATCGCTCCCACAAGCCCTGCCTGGAGATGGGAGTCCTCGGGATCGACCCGTTCAAGATGAAAGGCCAACAACCCATAAAAGAGGCCGCAGCCGCTGGATCGCACAGCCATCTCGAGGCCAAAGGGCAGACCGATCAGTCCTGCTGCTAGGCCTGCGGTCAGGGCCCAACTGATCGACCGCCAGCGCAGGGCGGCACGGTTCAAACCCTGCGCGTCGGAGGGGCTCGGAGTGGTGTCAGGAAGCGGGGCGGCCAACGTCTGCGGCGGCTCAGGGGTGATCATGGCTGCTGGACCCGACTTTCCTGCCTGAATTCGCCATGGCTGTTGCACGATCGTCGCGCTCTGGTGCAGCGCGTCCCCGCAGCGGTGCCGAGATTCGAGCGGCGTTTCTCGATTTCTTCGAGCAGCGGGGTCACAAGCGGATGCCCAGTGCCTCTTTGGTGCCTGAGGACCCAACGGTGCTGCTCACCATTGCGGGCATGCTGCCGTTCAAGCCGATTTTTCTCGGCCAGCAGGAGCGACCTGCCCCTTGTGCCACGAGCAGTCAGAAGTGCATCCGCACCAATGACATTGAAAACGTGGGGCGAACCGCACGCCATCACACGTTTTTCGAGATGCTCGGGAACTTCTCCTTTGGCGATTATTTCAAGGAGCAGGCGATCCAGTGGGCGTGGGAGCTGAGTACCGGTGTCTTCGGTCTTGATCCGAGCAATCTGGTGGTCAGTGTCTTCCGTGAAGACGATGAGGCAGAGGTGATCTGGCGGGATGTGGTCGGTGTCAGTCCGAAGCGGATCATCCGCATGGATGAAGCCGACAACTTCTGGGCTTCCGGTCCAACCGGGCCCTGTGGACCATGTTCGGAGATGTATTACGACTTCAAGCCCGAATTGGGAGATGACGGCATCGACCTGGAGGACGACGACCGTTTCATCGAGTTCTACAACCTCGTGTTTATGCAATACAACCGCGACGCTGAGGGAACGCTCACGCCGCTGGCGAATCGCAATATCGACACTGGCATGGGCCTGGAGCGCATGGCCCAGATCCTTCAGGGCGTGCCGAACAACTACGAAACGGATCTGATCTATCCCCTGATTGAAACGGCTGCAGATTTAGCCGGGGTTGATTACACGACGCTTGATGGGAAGGGGCAAACCTCTCTGAAGGTGATCGGTGACCACAGCCGTTCTGTGGTGCAGTTGATCTGTGATGGAGTCACCGCCAGTAATCTCGGCCGCGGCTACATCCTGCGGCGGCTGCTCCGTCGGGTGGTGCGCCATGGCCGCTTGGTCGGCATTGGCAAGCCTTTCCTGACCACGATGGGGGAAGCCTCGATCGCCTTGATGCAGGAGGCCTATCCCCAGCTCGTGGAGCGTCGGGATGTGATCCTTGCCGAGTTGCAGAGAGAAGAGGCTCGTTTCCTTGAAACCTTGGAGCGAGGGGAGAAGCTGCTGGCGGAGCTGATCGCTGCTCATCCCAGCCAGATCACAGGGGCACAGGCCTTTGAGCTCTACGACACCTACGGCTTTCCGCTCGAGCTCACGCAGGAGATCGCCGAGGAGCAAGGGCTGGAGGTTGATCTGGCCGGATTTGAAACGGCGATGGAGGAGCAGCGCCAGCGTGCAAAATCCGCCGCGGTGAGTATTGACCTCACCTTGCAGGACGCCATTGATCAGGTGGCCGCCGAGCTGGAGGCCACGACGTTCCAGGGCTATGAGCTACTGGAGCAGAGCAGCAGCGTGCAGGCGCTGGTGGTGAACGGAGCTCCGGCTCAGAAGGCCGCTGCTGGTGATGCTGTGCAGCTGGTGCTTGATACCACCCCCTTTTATGGCGAGGGCGGCGGTCAAGTTGGTGATCGCGGTGTGCTGGTGGGCGATGGCCCAGATGGCAATGGCCTGATTGTTGAGATCGATGGCGTCAGTCGCAATCGCAGTGTGTTTGTCCACAGCGGACGGGTGGCCAGGGGCACCCTTGCGATTGGTGACGTGGTGCATGGTCAGGTGGATCGTGCCTGTCGTCGCCGTGCGCAGGCCAATCACACCGCCACCCATCTGCTTCAAGCGGCTCTCAAGCAAGTCGTCGACCCCGGCATCGGTCAAGCCGGTTCGCTGGTGGATTTTGAGCGTCTTCGCTTTGATTTCCACTGTCCTCGAGCAGTGAAGCCAGCGGAGCTGGAGCAGATTGAAGCCCTAATCAATGGCTGGATCAGCGAGGCCCATGCGTTGCAGGTAGAGGAGATGGCCATTGAGCGGGCCAAGGCGGCTGGGGCCGTGGCCATGTTTGGTGAGAAGTACGCCGATGTGGTTCGCGTGGTGGATGTTCCCGGAGTCTCGATGGAGCTCTGCGGCGGCACCCATGTGGCGAATACCGCAGAAATCGGTCTGTTCAAGATCGTGGCCGAGAGCGGTGTGGCTGCAGGGATCCGCCGGATTGAAGCAGTGGCCGGAGCTGCCGTACTCGCTTACCTGAACGAGCGGGATGCGGTGGTGAAGCAGCTAGGGGATCGGTTCAAGGCGCAGCCCGGCGAGATCGTTGAGCGGGTGACAGCGCTTCAGGAGGAGCTCAAAACCACCGGTAAAGCGCTCGCCTCTGTTCAGGCAGAGCTTGCGGTGGCCAAATCCGCTGCTCTAGCTGCGCAAGCGGTGGCTGTTGGAGATGCCCAGCTCCTCGTGGAGCGGCTGGATGGGGTCGATGGCACCGGCCTCCAAGGGGCAGCCCAAAGCTTGGCGGATCATTTGGGGGATGGTGCTGCGGTGGTGATCGGTGGCCTCCCCGATCCGGATGATCTTGGCAAGGTCATTTTGGTGGCTGCCTTCGGCAAGGTGGTGATCGCGAAGGGGCAGCAGGCCGGCAAGTTCATTGGAGCGATTGCCAAGCAATGCGGCGGTGGTGGCGGCGGTCGCCCGAACCTGGCCCAGGCCGGTGGTCGCGACGGGGCGGCCTTGGATGGGGCCCTTGAGGCAGCCCGGGAGCAACTGACCACGGCGTTGACTTGAATCTGGATGGCAACAGACGACCCATCGGACACCGTCTGTTCGCCGCTGGTCTGCTGCAGGCCTTGTCATCAGGGCTGCGGTGTCATCGTCCTTTGCTGGATCAGCTCCAACTGCTTGGCGGCGCTGGCCAGGCTGCCGGAGCTTTCGCCCAGGATGCAGCAGCAGCGTTGCAGTTCGGCACTGTCGTTGGTGCTCAGGGCCTGAATGGCATCGAGTAGCAGGGCCTGGTTGTGGTTGGCCTGGCGACAGCGCGCCCCGCTGAGGGCCAGCATTTCCAGCACCAATTCCGTATCGAACAACAGAGCCTGGAGCAGGTCGTCACTGCGGGCTGCCAGCAGGCTGGCGGGACCCTCCTCAACCCGGACCTGAGCGCTGTAACGGTTGTCGCCGAATAATCCCATTTCTCCAAGGATGTCGCCCTCTCGAACCAGAGCGAGCACGCGCGCTGGCTTGCCTGCTTCGATGTGCTCCACCGCCAGCACGCCACTGCTCACAAGAAACACCCGTTCGGCGGGTGCTCCTTGTTTGATCACAATGTCGTCTGTTGCGTGGGTGTGAGTTTCCGGTTGCAGCTGGCTGTGGTGCGTGCTCAGCAGTTGCCTCAGCCGGGCGCGGATCTCTTCGAGTTGTGGCTCAATGCCCCCCATGGTTGGGTGTGCGGTCCCTTCCCATGCTGGGCGACATTGCTGATCCAGGCCGCAAGAACTGACCTAGCGTCATTGAAGTCGAGGTGTTGAGGCGAACGTCATCGCAGCACTCAACCTGCTGATCCTTCTGGGTATGGGCCACTTCGTCTGCGACTTTGTGCTGCAGACCGATCGCATGGCTCGCGAAAAGATTGCCGGTGGTGACGTCACCCTGAACTGGCGTTGGTGGCTCACTGCCCATGCCGCAACCCATGGGCTAGCGGTTGCACTACTCACAGGAGTTGCGGTTCTTGGGTTGGCGGAAATGGTTCTGCACGCGATCATCGATTGGTGCAAGGGGAGATTTCGTTTTTCCCTCGCTCTTGATCAGGGTCTTCACCTCGCCTGCAAGCTGCTCTGGGTGGTCCTGATGGTTTCGATCCAAACATGACGACCATGCTTAGCCGCGACGATCTGCAGGCCATCTCCCTGTTTGAAAGCTTGGAGCCTGATCAGCTTGACCAGATCCTTGATCGACACAGGGAATCCTCCCATCAGGCCGATCAGGTGATCGTGATGGAACAGGACTGGGGAGAGTCGCTGTTTCTGCTTTGTGATGGCTTGGCGAAAGTGCGCACCTACACCTCCGATGGTGATGAAGTGGTGATGTCGCTCCTGGGTGCCGGAGATGTGTTTGGCGAGATGGCAGCGCTCGATGGTGATGCCCGTTCGGCTGATGTGGTGGCGCTCACCCCGCTTCGTCTGGTGAAGTTGAGAGTTCCCCCTTTTGCAGCCTTGCTTGATAAGCAGGCTGGCTTTGCGCTGGCTCTCGCCAAGCTGGAAGCCTCCAGGCTGCGGGATCTCAACCGACGTTTTGCTCTCCAGACAGCCGATGCGACCACTCGGCTGCTCGATGCGCTGGCCTATCTGGCACGCAAGAGTTCTGCGGATAACGATCCTCAAGCGCCGATTCCTGCGCTGGCGCAGCTGGAAATTGCTCTGATTGCCGGCCTGGCTCGGGAAACCGCCTCTCGCACCCTGAGCAAGCTGCGCAGCCGCGGAACCGTGAGTGAGGAGTCCGGTCGCCTACGCCTGGCCGACCTTCAGCCCTTGGAGAAGCGCGGTTTGCTGCTTTGACTCAGGCTCAGAAGCGGTAGCGGACCTTGCCATAGGCGCCACTGCCAAGCAGCCAGTCGTTCCAGAAGCCTGCGTTGTTGTCGGCGTGGAACTGGTCGTTCCATCCAAGCTCCACAGACCAGTGCTGCCCATGCAGCCAACGCAGCAGGATGCCCCCTGTCCCGATTGTGTCGTGGATGCTCACCTTGGCCCGGGTGGTCTGGATCCCCCCCACACCGATGAATGGCACCAGCTGCAGGGCATTGTCGTTTTGCTGCCAGAAGGTCCAGTTCAGCTCGCCGGTGCTGAGCCAGCCATTGTCTCCGCTGATCAGTGTTCCGGGTAAGCCTTTCAGGCCCACATCACTGCCGAGGGCAAAACCCATGTCGCTGGTGAGTTCGTTGAAGGCCACCTGGCCAGCGGCGCGCACATTGAGCTGCAGCTTGGGATCAATCCGCCAGCCAGCGGAGACGATTCCTCCCAGTGCGCGTGATTCACCCGGGGCGACGCCATAAAAGGAGAGCTCATGCAGCTCTTCCGAACTGCTGAAGCCGGCGATGCCCTGTAGCCCATAGATCTGACCTGACCAACCGAGGTTGGCGTTGCTGCCCGCATGGCCGAGGCCGATGCGTAGATAGCCCGTGCTCAGGTCACCGTCCGGGCCGCCACCGATGATTAGGGGAAAGGACTGGCCATCGAGGTAGCTGTCGTTGCGGTTGGCACTGAGTCCGGCCAGGGCATACCAGGTTTGATTCCCGGAATCGGCGAAGGTCCATTGCAGTTGTGCCAGACCCTGGTATTGACGGAAGCTGAGCCCGTGGGCAGGTTGACGGGCCTCCACGAGATTGCGGCGACTGGCTCCGAAGGATCCGGTGAGACTGACGGACTCCCCCAAAGGGATGGTGTAGCTGAGGGAGCCGATGCTCGCCCCTAGTTCTGGATCACCATCTGCATTCAGTTCGCCGTAAATCTGCAGCAGGTCTCCTTCCCCGAGTAGTTCCGGCTTCTGGAGCACGGCCAGTGCTCGCCATTCACCGCTGCCGGCGTTGCCATCGTTGCGCAGGCTCAGATCGCCACGCCAGGGATGGCTGGCGGGGGTGACGGTGAGGGTGAGCACCGCCTGGGTGGGGTCGCTACCCAGTTTGCCGAGGCTGCCTGAGACACTGCTGACAACAGAGCGTTGCTTCAACTGACGCAGCTGGCGTTGAAGGCTGGGCAGGTGGAGGGTTTGGCCTAACAAGTTGCTGAGACGCCGACGCACTCTCTGCTCGAGGCGTTGGTCGTCGCTGTTGATCTGCAATTCGACCAGGCGGCCCATCACCACCGTCAGTTGTCCGGGGGCAGGTTCGCGCTCGATGTACACCCGCGAATTCACATAGCCGTCTTGTTGCAGCCGTCCAGTCAGGCTTTCTGCGCAGCGTTTGAGCTGGTCGTTGACACTGGCCGATTGACTGCACTCCCGCAGCAGTTGATTTAGTTCAGTGGAGCTGTAGGGAGTCTCGCCATTGATCAGAGGTAAGGGAGAGTTCAGTGCACCCGAGCTTGCTTCTGGCGGAACCACCTCCTCTTGGCCCTGCGGCATCGCATCTGGGCTGATGCTGATCCCTTCGTCATCAGTGCTGCTGTCTGTTGTGCTCTCGCGTGGTCGTTCGTTGGGGGCCGGATCGGGCACTCTGGCGGGACCTGGTTGCAGTGGAGGGGCCACCAGTTGCGCCAGCAGAAGCAGCATTGATTCGGCGCTTGTTACTCGCGCAAACTTTAAAGTTGTCTGAGAAAAATTCATCTAGCGTTCTCACGCAGCAACACAAGCGCTGCCTGTAGGTGCTGAGGGCGAATCAAATGAGACGACTGGCGCTGTTGCCGCTGTTGATCGCTTTAGGTGGCTTTGTACCGGCTGATGCTGATGTGGCGTCGTCGCGATCAGGGGGGCTAGGCACCCGCGTCAATGGAGCGCTGGGTGGTCGATGTAGCAGTGGTGTCTGCCGGATTGATGGGGGCACTGCTGGCGGCAGCAACCGCTTTCATCGGCTCAGTGAGTTCGATACCCGCGGAGCGATTCAAGGAGTCTCGATCGATAGCGATGGCGTGCGCAATCTGGTGCTGGGGGTGACGGCAGCGGATGGGAGTTTCATCGACAAGAGCGTGTCGCTGACATCCCCGGCCCATTTGTTTGTGCTCTCTCCCGGAGGCATTCAATTGATGCCAGGGGCTTCGTTTCAGCAGATTCCCCAGCTGACATTGAGCACTGCCTCGCAATTGCGTTTCAGCGGAGGGGTGTTCGACGTGTTCAGTACGCCGGCAACCGGCGTGGCTGGGTTGGCTGGTGATCCCTTGCCTGGTGCGTTGGGCTTGCTTCCTGGGGCCTTGGGCGAGAAACGTCCCTGGATCCGCATGGATGGGATCTCGATTGATGTGGATGAAGCCTTGTTGGTGGATGCGCCCGGGGGCCGTATCGATGTGGAGGGAAGCCGGCTGTCGGTGAGCAATGCCGCTGGTGATGGCGGCACGCTGACGCTCACGGGTGAGCTGATCCGCGTTGGCGAGGGAACTGAGCTTTTGGCCACCGGTTCTGGCAAGGGCGGTTTGGTGCAGGTGGGCGGTAGTTGGCAGAACAGTGACGCCTCGGTGCGCCAGGCCAGTCAGACCTGGATGCAGCCGGGTTCGCTGGTGGATGCCTCCTCAACAGGACACGGAGCCGGCGGCACCGTGGTGATCTGGAGTGATCTCAACAACCTCGATGGCGGCACGGTGGTGGAAGGATCGCTGTTGGCGAGAGGAGGCCCCTTGGGCGGGGATGGTGGACGGATTGAAACGTCTGGCCCTTTCTTGTTGGCGAATCCCGAGAAGATTGATGTGTCGTCGATCGATGGTCTAGGCGGGGAATGGTTACTTGACCCTTACAACATCACGATTGGTGGGTCTGGTTCAATCACTGATACCACTGACCCGAATGGTAATGGTCGGTTATTCGAATCTTCCCAAAGTGCGTCAACTGTAGATGTTGATGATATTGCCAAAAATTTGAGAAGTGGCGATGTTCGCATCTTGACGGGCTCTGGAAATGCAAGCGAGGGCGGAAATATTGTTTGGCAGTCTGGTTATGATCTTGATTACTCGTCCTCCGCCTATAAGTTGACTTTGGATGCAGTTGGGTATATTCAGCTGAATTCCAGCATCACGACTGGTAGCGGTGGACTTTCTCTGAAAGCAGGCTCCGGTTATGTGCAGGGTGCGGAAGCAATCACTCTCAGTCTCTCGGGACCGCTCGACATTGCGACGGGTGACAACACAATTGGAACGGCTGGATTTACATCACCAGCTCTCGCCTCCACGTTGAAAGGTACTGGTGGGCTGACCAAAAGTGGCTCTGGTCGTCTCATTCTCTCTGGTAATAACGTCGATTGGACGGGCACCACTATTGTCCAGACTGGTTCGTTGCGTGCTGTCGGTGCCAATGCGCTTGGTGGCGCGAGTGCAGGCACAGAGGTGCAATCCGGTGGCACTCTCGAGATCAGTGGCGGTCTGACGATCCCTGAGCCAATCACTTTGGCTGGCGGTAAGTTAATGAATCTTTCGGGTCAGAATATTCTCACGAATAAAATTCTTCTGAATGGTAGTTCGACTATCGATCTGCTTCAGGGGAGCACTCTTGAGCTCAAGCCATCAAGTGGTCATGCTTTGGCTGTTGATTCGTCTAGCACGGCATTCAATTCGAATCTGACGGTCTCCGGTGACGGTGATCTTGTCGTACACGCTCCAATCACCCTGAAGGATGGACAGACTGCTGCTACATATGGTGATTTTGTTCAGACTGGGGAAGGAATTCTTCGTTTCCTCGATGCCATCTATGTGGAAGAAGTGGCGTCCACTGGTGGAGGAACGCTTTGGATGGATCAGGCTGCTGGAGCCGATACAATTGAGGGCCCCGATAAATCATCAATTTTTCTTGATAATGGCGCTCTGTTGCGTCGAGATGCCAACGAAACTGTGAAATCTGCCACTCTCAAGCTTGGCTCCGGTGGTGGTGGAATCAGCGTTGGTGATGGCTTTACTTTGATTTGGGATGCGGAGATTAAAGGAAGCGGAAACTTCAGTAAAGAGGGTGCTGGAACGCTTCGCTTTCCTGTCACATCAGAGATCTCGTATACCGGAGAGACGCTGGTGAAAGCTGGCACTTTGGATGTGTTGTCCAACTCGCCTGCGACGGCCACATGTAGTGGCACAGGTACATCGAACCGTTGTAAGACGACCGACACCGACACCGACGGAGTTGTTCAGTCGACCAAAAAGAAGTCCACGCTCAAGGCGGTGTTGACCGAAGCCGTTGCAGAGGTGCCGATCTTGCCTCCTTCTCAGCAGAACGCGAATCCGTCAGCAGATCTGAATTCCGCCGAGACAGACTTGGGTGGTTCGCCTAGTGCCCAGCCCCAGAGCAGCGATCCCACCCTGGTCGTTGAGCTCGATAGCAGTCGTGACAGTGGCGATACCAGCGTTGCAACGAGCCCGACGACATCGACCTCAGCAAGCGTTCAAACCGTGACGCCTGACCAGGCGGCTGATCAGCTTCGCAGTTCCGATCAAGTCGCCACTCTGCGAACGGCATCAGCACTTGGCCTTGACCAGGCCGAACAGGCCCTGATTCCCCCCACGCCAACGGTTGAAGAACTGCAGACGGTGTTGGAGCAGGTGGAAAGCCAGCGCTTGGCCGAGAGGCCTGCCGTGTTGCAGGTGCGATTCACCAAGGCGACGGATGACCAGGAGGGGCAAAAGGATGGCTTCCTTGATCTCACCCTCATCAGTGCCAAGGCACCTGTTGAAGCACGACGGGTGGAGGTGGATCGCAAACGCTTCGCCGGCTTACTCAAGGCTCTCTATCGCCAATTGTCACGGCAGGAGCCGATGGCGGTGGATAATCCCTCATCCCCTACCCGCCAGCTGCATTCTCTGTTGGTGGCCCCTCTGACTGAGGCCCTACAAGCCCAGGGAATTCAGACCCTTTTGATCGCTGCTGACCAAGGTCTGCAGGCGGTCCCCTTTGCTGCCCTCAACGATGGCTCAGGTTATTTCGGTGATCGCTATGCCTTTGCTCTGACGCCGTCACTGGCACTGACGCCCTTGTCTCCCTCAGTGGATGCTCCTCAGGGTCAGCTCGCTCTCGGTGCTTCACAGTTCGAAGGTTTGGCGCCGTTGCCGCTGGTGCCCCAGGAGTTGGAACGCATTGATGCCTCAACCGGCGCCGATCGCTATCTCAACAGCGACTTCTCTCCCCAGGCGCTGCTTGATCGTGCCGCCGATCAGCGCTATTCCCGCGTGCATGTGGCCACCCATGCCGATTTCCGCCCCGGTGGTCCAGATCGGTCGGTGTTGCACACCGGTACGGGGCCGATGTCGATGGCCCAGTTCGCTCGCTTGCGCAAAGACCGCAGCGATCAGCCTCTTGATCTCGTGGTGCTCAGCGCTTGCCGCACGCTGCTTGGTGACAAGGACAGTGAGCTTGGCTTCGCAGGGCTGGCCCTGCAGGCTGGTGCACGCAGTGCCATCGGCACTCTTTGGTATGTCGATGACGTGGTGACTTCGGCGTTCTTTGTGCAGTTTTATCGGTTACTCGATCAGGGAGTGCCCAAGGCCCAAGCGCTTCAGCGCACCCGTCAATTGTTCTCGTCGGGTCTGGTTCGACTTTCAGGTGATGAAGTGATCGGTGGGGGCGGAACCCCTTTGCTGAATGAGCTCAGTGCTTCTCAGCGCCGCCGCATTGTCTCAGGTGTGAGCAATCCCTTCTTTTGGGCAGGGATTGAGCTGATTGGTTCACCTTGGTGAATTGGGCTGACGGCCTGATTGCTGTGATCGAGATCACAGCAATCAGTGACCTACCTCAAGCGTTTTGTTGATTGAGGGCGTCAAGCTGGAGCCATTCAACCCCCCCGTGCAGGAGCACAGTCTTCGATGGCACGCTTTGTTTCCTCCTCTCTGCTGGCCACATCGCTGCTGAGCCTTGTGATGGTTGCCGCTGCGATGCCGGCGCTGCAAGCTGCGTCCCGTAACTCCTTTCCGGGGCGGCGCATCGGCGGAGGTACCCGTGGTGAGTGTGCAGCTCGGCCGCTTGTGCATGTGGTGCCTGCTTCCAGCGTGTTTGCTCCTGGCGATCCGTCTCTGATCGCTTTGCTGGAGGGTCCGTCGCCCGATCCCCAGCCCCTGGAGGTGACCCTGCGTACCGCTCTTGCAGACGGCAGCGTCGATGCCGCTGCGCCTCCGGTGCTTGAACGGGAACTGCCTGCTGCTGTCAACCGCTTAGTTCTGATCAGTGTCCCGGCTTCCTCGAGGCCATTGCTGTGGGAGTCGTCCTATCGCTGCGGTGCCGATAGTGGTGATGATGAATTCGGTTTTATCACTGCATCTGCCCCACCGGCCTTGAGTTTGCTGGTGCAGGAGGGGGAACCGCAGGATCAGAGCATTCGCCGATATCTAACCGCTCTCCAATCCGCTTGTGGAGGTTCCACAACGTTGTCTCGCTTGCAGGCAGCTCTCAATCTTGGCGCTGAGGTGATTGATGCCTCCTGGCCCCAAACCGTTACGGTGCAGTGCTTTTGAGTTCAACCACTTCGAGTGCTTCTTGCCGGCCCTTGACGCTGATGGCTCCCCAGGGCTCAGCTTTGGTCTGATCTGGCAGACCATGCAGAAGCGAGTGTGTTTCGGCCGAGAGCAACACCCGCACAACGCCGTCTTGCCGCTCTTTTTGAAGGCTTTCCAGGCGCGAAGCGCAGTTCACCGTGTCGCCGATCACGGCATATTCCAGCCGCTCACTGCTGCCGAGCGAGCCTGTCAGCACTGGGCCTGAATGGATGCCGATCCGCATCCGCAGGCATGGGCAACCTTCCTTTTTCAGCGCTGTGTTGAGGGCGGTGATCCGCTGCTGGATGTCGATGGCTGCGGCAACGGCGTGGTCAGCATCGATCGCCATGCCGTTTGAAACGGGTGCGCCGAACACTGCAAGCATGCCGTCACCGGTGAATTTATTCACCATGCCGCTGCGACTGGTGACCGCATTCACGCTGATGCCGATGCCTCGGTTGAGCCATTGCATCAGCGCTGATGGACTGAGCTGTTCGCTCACACCGGTGAAGTTGCAGGTATCGGTGAAGAGAACCGTGACGTATTGCTCACGTCCTTCAAAGCGTCCGTCTTTGATCAGATCTTCACGGTGATCCCACAGTTGTTCTGCCACTGCAGGTGAACTGGTCTGGCCGAGTAAGCGTCGCATTTCCTGTTGATGGCGTTGACTCTGTACACCGCGTCCAAGGATGCCGCTGCCGCCGATCAGGACCAGGCCAGAGAGGGGCATGGTCAGTCCGATCCAGATGCCCTCAAGTGTCAAGACAAACACGCCTGCGCTGAGCAGGGCTGCTGTCGCTGACAGCAGCAAGACGCTGCGGCGGATCCGTGTCGGTCGTTCGGCGATCAGAATTCCCACAACCCCCATCGCCAGCATCAGCATCAGCCTTTGCCAGCTTGTGGCGGCAGTGATCTGTGGGGCTTGGTTCTGCAGTAGACGCTGCAGCGCCTCTAAGCGTTGGCCATGGAGCTCAACGCCAGGCACCTCAAAGAACTGCGAGCTGTGGTCGAAGCGGCTGTGGGGGATTCCGAACAGATCGCGCAGCGAACGAGCCACGTGGCCGATCAGCACGACTCTGCCGCGGATCATGTCTTCTTCAACGGTGTTCTCCATTACGTCCCGCAGCGCCAGGCTGGGATACCGGCCGGGGGGATAGACCGGAAGCATGGTCTGGTAGCCGTCTGTGTCGGTGTTCTGATAGCCGCCTGACTGCTCAGTCAGCCAGTGGTGGTCAGCCATTTGCTCGAGTCGTTGATCCAGACCGGGCATCTGCTGCGCCGTTTCCAGGAGGCGGAGGGGAAGAGAGCGGATCGCCTCCTCTTGCTCGCCGACATGCATCAGATCGCGGCGGACCACCCGACCCGAATCCATGATGAGATCGTTGAAGGCTTGTTGCTGCGCAGGGGCTCCCGGGATTGCGGCGATGTTGGCGGCCTCATTGCGAATCGAGATCAGACGGGGATTGCGTTTGATCTCCTCCTGGAGGCAAGGTTTGGCCTGATCCCGATAGAGATCCAGGCCGATGGCCGCCGCCCCAAGACCATCAAGGCGTTGCAACGCGGTGCAGAGGAGGTTGTCATCGAGGGGCCAGCCGTAGTGCTTGAGGTCGTCTTCGTTGATCCCAACGACGGTGATTGGCCATGGCAGGTCTTCGGCTGCTTGTTCGTTGTTTTGATGCCGCCAGCTGATGGCCAGGTCATAGATCAGCAGGTTGGCCGTTTCCACCACCGGTGACTGTTGCAGTGCCATCAGGAGAGCTGAGGCCAACAAGTAGGGAAATCCACGGCGCAATGATCGCTGCCAGTTCATTTCGGCCACAGATCCTGTCCGGAGAGCCTGAAGAGGCGTTGCATGCGGGAGATCAGAGCCAGACGCCTGCTCTCGGCACGGTTTTCTTTGATGGCTTTGAGTTGCTCACGGCGGCCAGCGATGATCGTGCCCATCCTTTCGAGAATTTCTGGATGTTCCTCCAGCAGCGGCAGGAGGTGTTTGCGTTCGATTTCGAGCAGCACACATTCGTCTTTGCAGATCACGCTCGCGGATCGGGCTTCACCCGTGCACAGCGCCATCTCGCCGAAGATATCTGCCGCTTCCAGGCTGGCGACGCGTTGTCCAGGTAAACCACTTGAGGGGTTGGTTCCCGTGGCCTGGAACACCTCCAGCATTCCACTGACGACGATGTACAGGGTGTCGCCGCGTTCTTTCTGGCGCACGACCGTTTCCCCCGGCGCGAAGCTTTGGCAAGTGGCGCTCTGGGCAAGCGTGATGAGTTGATTCTCATTCAAATGGCCGAAGATTTCCGTGGAGGCGAGCAGTCGCTGTTTTTGTTTGAGATTGACATCGCGTGAAGGTAGTCGTGCTGGGCTGGGTTGGGTGCGGATGTCGCGAATTGGGTAGGGGATCGACTGATCGATGCGGTGGAGGGCATACCAGATCTGCTCAAGTAGATCGCTTTTGAGGGGTTGCAGCTCAAGGGCAGAGCGTTGCCAGGTGAGCAACCTGTAGGTGATTGAGCTATCCGCGAAGGCTGACACCCATACTTTTGGAGTCGGATGCCGCAGCACCTTCCGGTTGTGTTGCAGCGTGCGCTGCAGGAGTTGGATGGCTTGACGCGGTGGCAGGCCGTAGTCGAGTCCCAGATCGATCATCTGCCCCACTGGCTCATCCGGTTTGAAGCGGCGTAGTCCTTCCATCGTGATTCGGCTATTGGGCACCACCGTGATGGAGCCGTCGAGCACTCGAATTCGCGTGGTCATCAACCGCAGGGAGGTGACGACCCCTCGGGTGAAGCCCAGATCGATCCAGTCGCCTTCCTCAAATGGCGAGTCGACTTGAAGGGAGATGCCTGCGAACAGATTCTTGAGGGTCTCCTGGGCTGCAAGACCGAGCACAGCGGTGACGACTGCGGATGTGGCTGCAAGACCTACAAGATTGACCTGAAAATCGCGGTGAATCACCACCAGGGTGACGGTGGTGATGATTGCCAGGGTGATCAGATCGCGCAGGATCTTCGCCGTTGGCTTCCACCAGCCCAGCTCTGCAGGCAGTTGCAAGATCGCCCAGCTCAGGAGGCGAATGATGCTGAAAGCCCACAGCAGCGTGATGGCGGTGGTCAGTGATCCCACCAAGACTGGTAAGCCGCCGTAGCTCACGATCTTTCCTAAGAGCGTCAGCAACGGGATGGTGACGGCCGCAATGAACGGCATTCGCAATGGCGGAGGCGAGAGCTGTTGGAGCTTGCAGATTCGATGCAGCCCGAGCAGCGCCAGGATTGCCAGAAGACTGAGAACCAGGGTCATCGTGGATCAGCTCTGCAGGTAGGTGCTCTGGCGGAGGCTGCTTTCAAGGTGATCCATCAGTCGTCGTGCCTCGGAGATCTTGAGCTGATTGGCGCGGATCGATTGCTCACTGGCGACTCTCAGGCGCTCTAGTAACGACTCCGGGTTGTGTTCCATGGCAGTCAGCACCTCAGCATTCGTGTCGCCGCGCACGACGTGGTCAACCTGGTAGTTCCCGCCGGGTGCCAGGCGGATGTGCACGGCATCGGTGGTGCCAAACAGGTTGTGAAGGTTGCCCATCACCTCTTGATAGGCACCGCCTAAGAACATGCCGATGAGATAGGGCTCATCGGGTTGCAGGGGATGGAGCTCCAGCAGGGGTTTGCTGGTGCCATCGGCGATGAAGCGGTTAAGACGTCCGTCGGAATCGCATGTGAGGTCGGCGAAGTGTCCGAGCTCTGTGGGCTTCTCTCCCAGACGATGCAGCGGCATTAGCGGGAAGAGCTGCTGGATGGCCCAGGTGTCTGGAGCAGAGCGGAAGATCGAGAGGTTGGCGTAATAGGTGCGGGCCAGCACCGCCGCCAATGCCTGCAGTTCTTCCGGCAGGTTCGAGTGCTCTGGAAGGCGCTCCAGCAGAGCCTTGGCACAGGCCCAGGTGAGTTGTTCCGACAGGCTGCGATCGGTGAGGCTGAGGTAGCCGAGCCGGAAGGCGGCAAGGGCATCGTCCTTAAACTTGCGCGCGTCATTCCAGGCTTCCTGCAGGCGCGAGACATCAGCGTTGCCGTCGTCGGCGAGGCCGTTGATGCCATCGAGTGTGTCGCGCAGATTGCGCACGATGAGTGGTTCCTCCTCCCTCTCAGCAGGGGTCTCCTGAGGCAGGCCACCGGTGCCGAGCACGTTGAACACCAGCACTGAAAAATGACTAGCGATTGCTCGGCCGCTTTCGCTTACCAGGGTCGGTACGGCCACTCCATGGGGCTCGCAACCCTCTTGCACCGTGGCCACGACATCGTTGGCGTAGTTCTGTAGTGAGTAATTGGTTGAGGCCGCAGTGGCTGTGCGGCTGCCGTCGTAGTCAATCCCTAGGCCGCCTCCCACATCGAGATAGCCCATCGGTGCCCCGAGCTTGTGCAGCTCCACATAGATACGAGAGGCTTCTTGCAGAGCGTCTTTGACGACGGCAATGTCGTTGATCTGACTGCCAACGTGGAAGTGCAGCAGACGCAGTTCGTTCAGCAGCCCTGCGTCCCGTAGTGCTTCCACGGTGGAAAGGATCTCTGGCACGGGTAGCCCGAACTTCGCCTTTTCGCCCACGGAGTTCCCCCAGCGACCCGTGCTGCGGCTGGAGAGCCGGGCGCGGATGCCGATCAGGGGTGCGGCTCCGAGCTCTTGGCTGGCATCGATGATCCGCTGCACTTCATCAGCTTGTTCGATCACCACCACTGGTCGTCTGCCTAGCCGCCTGGCCAGAATTGCCGTTTCGATATATCGCTGATCCTTGTAGCCGTTGCAAATCAGCAGGGCTTCTGGGTCGTCGATCAGGGAGAGCGCGATGAGCAGCTCTGCCTTGCTGCCGGCCTCAAGGCCGAAGTGCCAGCGTTTGCCGCAGCTCACCAGCTCCTCCACCACGTGGCGTTGCTGGTTGCATTTCACTGGGAATACACCCTGATAACGGCCGCTGTAGCCGTAGCGAGTGATCGCCCGTTCGAAAGCGGCATGAAGGCTTTCAATCCGGTCTTCAAGGATGTCGTCGAAACGAATCAGCAACGGCAGGTTCAGGTTGCGTCCCTGCAGACCCTGAACCAACTCCATTAAGTCGAGGCTGCCGCCCCGTTCGCCTCGAGGCTGCACACTCACATGGCCGCGCAGATTGATCGAAAAGTAGGGATCTCCCCAGCGCTCTAGGCCATAGAGCTCGGCACTGTCCTGCACGGTCCAGGCTGTGCTCATTGGCCCGTCGCTGGAGCTCGACTCACTGCCCGGTGGGTTGGGGTCGGCGAGCACCATGCGATTCGAGAGCACTGGGGATGTTGAGGCAAATCTAAGGAGGGTGATTCCGTCAGGCAGAAATGCGCCGGTGCAGCAGTTGCTTGCCAAGGGGCAGCTTCAGAACGGAACATGGGCGGTTCTGTCTGACTGGTTTCTTCATGGCCACCGAACGCACGTTCATCGCCATCAAGCCCGATGGTGTCCAGCGCGGGCTGGTGGGCGAGATCCTCGGCCGCTTTGAGCGCAAGGGTTTCAAGCTGGTGGGCTTGAAGCAGATCACCCCCAGCCGGGCATTGGCTGAGCAGCATTACGGCGTGCATAAGGAGCGTCCTTTCTTCGCTGGTTTGGTCGACTTCATCACTTCGGGCCCTGTGGTGGCCATGGTGTGGGAAGGCGACGGAGTGATCGCCAGCGCCCGCAAGCTGATCGGTGCCACCAAGCCCCTGGAAGCTGAACCCGGCACCATTCGCGGTGACCTGGCAGTCAATATCGGACGCAACGTCATTCACGGGTCTGATGCTGCCGAAACCGCCCAGTTTGAAATCGGCCTCTGGTTTCAAGCTTCCGAGCTGAACGACTGGACCCCTTCCGACCAGGGCTGGCGCGTCGAAGGCTGATCGCCTGACGGTTCGTTCTGCTCTGCATACCCTCGGGACGAAGTCCCGGGGGTTTTTGTTTTGAATGCTGAATCGCTGCTGTTGTTGCAGGCCCTAGAGGGGGCGGTGGATCAGGCATTCGCGGATGTTCAGCCCTGTACCTTTGCTCCCGGAGAATGCCTGGTGCAGGAAGGCGAGGCAGTCGATGGCTTGCTCCTGATTTCGTCGGGTGTGGTGCAGGCCCAATGGGCCGATTTGGTTGATGCTCAGGGGCCGCTGTTGGGTCCAGGCAGCGTGCTCGGTGACATCTCTTATCTGCTCGGCGGTGTGGCGAGGGCCAGTGTGATTGCCCTGGAGTCTGTCGATGCTCTGCGGTTGTCTCGCCAGGGTCTTGATACCTTGATGGACGGTGATCCTGCCCAGGGGCAGAGGCTGTTTCGAGCTCTGGCAGCCATCAATGCCCAGCGCTTGTTGCTCCAGACCCATGCTCAAATGGGCGACGGCGTGGCCGGGCACGGGGCTGCTTCATTGATGCCCGAACCTTTGGCTGCGGCCGTGCAGCGCTTTAAGCAATGTGCGGCTGCGGTGGAGGTGGATCTACGCCGCAGTAGCCCCGATCCAGTGCTGAGAAGCAATTTGATGACTGCCTTCGACACCTTGGTGCGTCTGACAGGCAGCCTGTTTCCGCCACTATCGGGCGAGACTCCGGCGCCTGACACTGCTGCCCTCCAGGCGTTGCGCCTTGAACTGCTGCCCTATTTGCTGCTGACCCGCTCCGCAGAACGGATGTACCGCAAGCCGAGGGGCTATGCGGGGGATTTCCTCACGATTGCCTGGATGTATGCCGATCAGCCTGGTGGAGCAGGGGAACTGGGCATCCTGCTGGACCGATGCTTTCTGAATCAGCCGGCAGCGCGGGCTGTGCGCAACCGGCGAGGGCTGTTGCGTGAGGAGTTGCAGCGGGCTCTCATCCTCACGGATCAGAGGCCCTTACGGGTGACAAGCTTGGCTTGCGGCCCGGCTGCGGAGGTGTTCGACATCCTTTTGCAGGACCTTGATTTGGCTGCTCAGGTGCGCTTCACCCTGGTGGATGTGGATCAGCAGGCCCTTGAGTTCGTCCGTGAGCGGTTGATTCGCGAGGGGCTGGAGTCGGTGGTGCGCTTGGAACGCCGCAACCTGCTGCATCTCAGTATCGGCCGTCAGCAGCTGGAGCTGGAACCCCAGCACCTGATCTATTCCATCGGCTTGATTGATTACTTCGATGATCGAATTGTCACGCGTTTGCAGACCTGGATGCGTGGCTGCCTCACCCCAGGAGGGCGCTCCATCCTGGGCAATTTTCACATCAGCAACCCCACGCGCGGATTGATGGATCATCTGCTCGATTGGCGACTCATCCATCGGGATGAAGGCGACATGGTGAGGCTGGCGGAGGCTGCGGGCTTCGCTCCTGGCACAACGCAGTGCCGTTTGGAGGAGGCCGGCGTCAACCTATTTGCGGTGTCAACGCGTTGAGCAGCTTGGCATTGGCCCCATCCATGGTTTGCGGGCTGAGAAGCGCGACCGGCTCTGAAGGTTCAGCTCACCTCGCTGAGGAGCAGGGCATAGGCCCCATCGGCCTCTTGCAGGAGTTGCTCGTGTTTCCCCTGCTGAATCACTTGGCCTTTCTCCATGACTAGGATCAGATCGGCATCGCGAATTGTGCTCAGCCGGTGAGCCACAATCACTTGTGTACATCCACGGCGGGCGAGGTTTGCAATCACCTTTTGCTCAGTATCGGCGTCTAGAGCGGACGTTGCTTCATCCATGATCAGGATGCTGGGGTTGGTGACTAAGGCTCGGGCCAGTTCAAGTCGTTGACGTTGCCCTCCTGAGAGGTTGCGGCCGCCTTCGCTGAGCACAGTGTCGAGTCCATTGGGCAGGCCGCGAACTACGTCGAGAATCTCCGCATCCCCGCATGCCGTCAGCAGTTCGCGCTCATTGATCTCTGGATTCCAGAGCCTGAGGTTGTCGCGCACGCTGCATCCGAAGAGCTGGATGTCCTGTTGCACCATTGCCAGTGAGCTGACGGCCACCGCACGCGGGATGGAGAGCAACGTATGGCCGTCGAAGAGCAGCTCTCCTGTACTGGGCTGATGCAGGCCTCCCAGTATTTTGGCCAGCGTACTTTTACCGCTGCCGCTACTGCCGACAAGGGCAACCCTCATCCCTGCCTCAATCGTGAGAGAAAGGTTGTTGATCAGCGGGGCTTGGATTGTGGTGAAGGCGAAGCTCAGTTGCTGGAGCTCGATGCGTCCACTTAAGCGAGTTGGTGCGTTTGCTTGATCCTGGCCTGAAGCATTCGTAATTAACGGATCACGTGGTTGTTCGAGAACATCCTCGAGTCGGAGAACACCTGCTTCAAATTCAGGTAGATCCTGCACGAACCCGATCAAACTCTCGATTTGCCCTTTCAGGCTGAAGGCAATGGTTTGGGCGGCCAGAAGCATGCCCAAAGTCAGGTCTCCCCGGATGACGAGAAGAAAGCCCAGCAGGAGAACGGCAACCTCATTGAATGTGGTTAGACCGTTGGGAACCAGTCGCAATTTTGCATTGCGAAGTTGGATGGCCTGAAGGGTGTTGAGCAGTCGACTCTGGTATCCCGCAAAGCGGCGGAATACATCGTGTTCGATTGCAGCAGCCTTGATCGTTTCGATGTCGCGCATGGCACTCACCACCACGGCACCGCTTTTGGCTGCATCTTTCTCCAGCGTGAGGCTGGCATCCTTTTGGGTGCGAAGGTTGAGTTGCACCACGAGCGCGTTGATGGAGGTTGTGCTGATGATCAGCACACCTAGCCATGGGCTGTAGAGAAAGGTGAGGATGAGATAGAACACCAGCAGCAACAAGCCAGTGACCATCGGGATGAGACGTCCTCCGATGAACTCGGCGATGCTGGCGTTGATCTCCATCCGACCAGCGATATCCGATGCATGGCGCTGGCTGTAGAAGCGTTCAGGTAGGGCGAGGATTTGATGCTCGAAGCCAATGGCGAAACGCCGGGTCAGGCGCTTTTCCAGCCGGCGGGTCCCCACCAGTTGCAAGTGCTGGAGCACGACTTGCACCCCAATGCTCAGGGCCATCGCCCACAGCATTGGTTTGAGCCATTGGTTCATGTTGTTGCCGATCACCTCGTCCAGATAGATCTGTGCGAAGACCGGCATCACCAGCTGCGGCAGAATCAGCAGAAGCCCGGCGATCAGGATGAACAGAGCCGCGCTCGGTTCGCTACCGAGGCGCCGCAGCACGATCGGCCAGACCGACGGAGCCTTTCCGCCGCGTTTGAAATCGGGCCCAGGTTCCATCGTCAGGACGATGCCCGTATAGCTGCGGTCGAAGTCCTCTCGACTAACGCTGCGGCGGCCAAGGGCGGGGTCGTTGAGGGCGACGCGATCGCCACGAAATCCCTCGAACACCAGAAAATGATTGAACTCCCAGAAGAGGATCGCCGGCGGCTTCAACTCTTCCAGAGCCGTTAGTCCTTTTTTGAATCCCTTGGCCTCCATCCCAAGGCGGCGGGCCGCACGGATGAGATTGGCGGCATCGCTTCCGTCTCGCGAGACGCCACACATCTCGCGCAGTTGGGTAAGGGGAACGTAGCGCCCGTGGTGCTGCAACATGATGCTCAGGGAGGCAGCACCGCACTCGGTGTTCTCCATTTGCAGAACCGTGGGCGTTCGCACCATCAGTAGATCCCCGTGAGATCCCGCAGGATCGGGATCACGTAGCTGATCGGGCGCCGTTCTTCCACGAGAACCCGAACCTCTGTCGGTGTTCCTGTGGTGAGTTGCATGGCTGGTCCTGGGCCACCACCCCAGTCGTAGCCGCTGATGGTGGCTGGATCTCTCTGTAGAGAGGTTTGGACTTCAATCAGCGGTCCCTTTGGATCGATCCTTATCGCGTCGAGCAGGGACTCGAGCCCTAGACGTTTGGTCAGGGCATTGTCACTCACTGGTAGTCGTCGGATGCTGAGGACCTTGCCTTCGATTCCACCGTGGCGTTGTTGTTTGGTGCTGGTCGGGCTGATGCGTACCCTTTGGCCCACGCTCAGGCGTTTGCCATCTCCGGCAGGGAAGAAAGCCAGACTCTCCAGCGGGGCTTGCCCTGGATTGGCCTCGATGGTGAACAGAGTGGTGCCCGGTTGCAGCACCTCGCCTCTGTGAACGTTGCGATCAATCACACAGCCGTCGATTGGAGCGCGGATCTGGGCGATTCGTGCGATTTCCTCATTGCGCGCTTCGATCTTGGCTCGTTGTTGCAGGATCTGTTGCTCCCGCTGACCATTGCGGGCTTCGAGGGAATCCACCAGGCTGCTGAGTTCCTTTTGGCGTTCGCTGAGTTTATCGATTGACATCGCTCCTAATTCGGCCAGGTGTTTGATGCGCGCGATATCTGACTCTTGTTGTCGGATTCGGATCGCTCCCAATTGGTCTTCGTGTTGGTCTTGATTGATGAGTTGTTCCAGTTGCCGTTCGGCTTCCTGTTTGGTGACCTCCTGGTTGACGGGGTCAACCCTTGCCATCAATTGGCCGCGCTGCACACAATCTCCGATCGCCTGATTCAGTTCAAGAATTCGGCCAGCTAATTCGCTCTGAACCACCGTGAGACTGTTGGTGCGGATCAGCACTCCCTTGCCGCTGATCCGCACGGGCAGTCGGCCGAAAATGGACCAGATTGCGATCGCGAGACAGAATCCACCCAGGGAAAGGAGAAGCAACCACTGACCTGGACGAAGCAGTCGCAGCGGTTGATCGAGTTGTTCAGGACTGGACAGTGCATCCAGTGCTTTTTTGCGGAAGAGGCTCATGTGATCTGACGTTCCATCATCCGGGAAAACAGCCCCTTGGCTTGCATCAGGGTGTCGCAGCTGCCCTGCTCCTGCACCTGGCCCTGCGCGAGGACAACGATCTGATCAGCCTGTCGGATCGTGCTAAGGCGATGGGCGATCACAATCCGGGAGATTGAGAGTGATGCAAGGCTGCGCGTGACGATCGCCTGAGTGCGGTTGTCGAGGGCGCTGGTGGCTTCATCAAAAATCAGGATTCTGGGCTGACGTACGAGGGCCCGCGCGATTGCGACCCGTTGTCGCTGGCCGCCCGAAAGAGTGCCGCCTCCTTCCGGAACCATGGTTTGCATGCCCATTGGCATGGCCCTGATTTCATCGGCCAGGCCTGCTAGCTCGGCCGCGTGCCATGCCTCCTTTTCATCGATCACGCTGCCGCCTGCGATCGCTTCCATCAGGGTGCCGTTGAACAGGGTGTTCGTTTGGAGCACCGTTCCGATCTGTCGCCGCACGCTGTCGATCCTTAGACCGTTGAGCGGTTGGCCATCGAAACGGATTTCACCGTCTTCCGGGGCTGCGAAGCCCAGTAGCAGACGAACCAAAGTGGATTTACCTGACCCCGAGGGGCCAACAATGGCGAGTTGCTCCCCCGCTTTGACCTCGAGACTCACGCCATCCAGCACGAGCGGTAGCTCTGGTGCATAGCGATAGCTCACGCGATCAAGCTGTACGTGGCCTTGCAGAACACCTGCTTCCTCAAGCAATTCGGCAGTTTCTGGTTCGGTTTGGAGGATCGGTCGGGCCCGTTCGTAGATCACAGGCATGTCGAAGGCGCCAATCAACAGTCCGGCGAAGCCGGCGGCCGCACCGATGAAGGTGCCAAATGCCGAGAAGAAGCCGAGGAGTTGTCCCACGTTCGGCGCATTCAGGGTCGGAGCATTGGCTGCCTCAGCGATTAATCGCGTGACAACGATGTATACGAGCAAGGTGCCGAGGTTGGGCATGACCGCCTTCAGCAGGGAGGCACTGGCTTCCTTGGCATCAAGTGCATTTTCAAGATTGACGATCTTCTGGAATTCCTGACCCCACCATCGGGCCGCAGCCTGTTCAGCGCCGGCCAGGCGCAGCTTGGCTACAGCACCGAGCAGTTCCAGATTTCGGCTTTGTGCCTGACCTTCCGCTTCTTCCTGTTGTCGTTGCAAAGGCCTCGACTGCAGACCAATCAGCGCAGTGGGAAGGAGGATCAACGCGGCTACCACCAGCGCTAAGGCTGTCAGCTTCACGCTGATGCGCAGCATGAACAGGATGTAGATGCTGGTGAGCACCAGCCGCAGTAGCCCTCCCTCCAGAAGTTGTTGGATCTCAGCGCGTAGTTCGTCGAGAGCACCAAAGCGCAGCTGTAAGTCACCAACATTTCGCGTTCGGAAAAAGTCGGTTGGCAGGCGCAGCAGGCGGTGCATGCCGGCCAGTTGCGAGCGGGCGGCACCCCTTTGCTGGCTGAGTTGAACGGCCCTGGTTTGCACCCATTCGAAGCAGACGCGGGCAATGCCTGCTGCCACCAGGATCAGGCTGATCTGGAGCAGCAGGCCCAGGTCTCGATCGGGAAGAGCCTGGTTGGTGATCACCGTGTTGAACGTTGGGGTGAGAAGGGAAAGCAGGGTGGAGAGCAGCATCACGCCAACTCCCAAGCGGAACCCCCCACTGAGGAATCCCAGAGTGGTGCCGGTGAGCAGTCCGGCAATCCCCATGCCGAAAATCCAACGGGCGGCTCCAACGTCTCTGCCGATTGCCAGAAGGAAGCCGATGATCACTCCAAGCAGGAGTCCGCCGATCACGAACGCTGTGGTGTGGCGTGGCTTGCCATAGGCAAACCGCAGCAATCCAAGAGTGCTCAGATCATTTGAGCCGAAGGCTGGGCTGACCGACAGCATGCGGGGAGAAAGATTCTCGAGCCATGGGCTGCACTGATGTAGCGGTAATGGCCTGGACATCTGTCCAGGCAGCCAGGCGCGATACCCCTTGGCAGTGGATTTGAGCACCACGATGCTGCCGGGTGTTTCGGATTGGTCGTCTTGTTCGTCGACAAAACCGATCAGGTCTCCACAGTCGTGATTCAGATCGCTCGCATTGATCACCACCTCCCGAGCGAACAGATCTGTGCGATTGAGCAGTTGTTGCAGCCGACGTCTCAGGTTCGGATCGGCCAGGTGAGAGGGAAGCGGTAGCAGCGTGCCTTGATCCCTGCAGACCAGGGAGAGTGCACTGAAGACCGGATCGCTCAGGTGCTTCCCCTGTTGCATTGCAGCGTCGGGGGATTCAAGATTGTCTGCGCCGCTGATCTCCATTTCCACGAACAGCTCCTGTTCGCTTCCATGGCTCAGAGGTTGATAGCTCTGCAGCAAGGTCTGATGACGCTGGTCAGAGACGCCATGCCGCGCGATCAGTTTCTCGATTAACTCCTGCTTGCTTGGGGGGAGCGAGACGTCCTCACCTTGTTCTTCACCAAGCTCTTCGCTCAGGCGTTGTCCTAACCACTGACGACCCTCTGTGTCGTCGCCATCGGCCAGCAACTCCACCCGGCTTGTTTGGATGGCCTGTAGTTTCAGTTTGATTTCGCTTGATATCGGCTCTGGCAGGCCTGGATAGATGCGTTCAGCTTCCAGACGCAGCAGTGCGAAGTCGCGCTCGCCAGAGGAGACGAGCAGCATCTCCCCTTCCATGATCCGAAAGGGCAAGGCAGGCCATGGCTCCTGTCTGCCTGCATTCCAGTTCATGGCTCTGTGGCCTCCTTGGTCTGAAAGTGATTGCAGAGCCAGTCGACGTGGCGAGCGGCTCGACTGATGCCTGTGAGCTGAGCGAGATCGAGACGATCGATCTCGCTCAGCTCAGCTTGTTGGCTGTGGGTTACGCCTCGATAGCGTTGGAGTTGATCCCGACTGTGTTGGGAGAGCAGGCAGGCCAAGCCTCGATCAAAACGGCAGGCGAGGGAGAGGTCGCTCTCCAGTTCGGCCAAAAGGAGTGTGCCATTGATCGTCAACAGAGCCATGCCATCGGGGCAATGCACGCCTGCTGAGGCCCCATGTTGCTCCTCCAGTAACAAACTCATTCCCCCCTCAACAACTCTCCACGGCGGGTGCTCCCGACGACTTGGGTGACCTCAGAGAGGGTGACCAGGATGTCCGCGCTTCCGCTCAGGATGGGATAGAGAGCTGGTACGGGCTCTCTATCCAGGAGCATCAAGAGCCTTAGCTGCTGCTCTCTTTCCTGAATCAGTCGCGTGGAGCCTTGGATCGTCCCAGTCACTCCTGTGGACTTCAGCCAGTTCAGAAGTTTCGGACTGCTGCGCTCGAAGACGCTGAAGGGCGGCATGGCTTGGAGTGATGGCTGCCTTGGGCGGTTCAGTGCCAGGTTCTTTTCAGGATGGCTGTGGGATGGCATTCATGCAGCCCTTGCGGCGGAAAGAAAAACTCAATCAATGCTTCTTAGGGTTCAGAGCGCCAGCGATCCCAGCGGAAACTGGGCAACAGAGCCGCGAGATCCTTGCGGGGTGCACTACCACTGGCCAGATCGGCGATCAACTCCGCGGTTGCTCCTGCCATCAGCACACCATTGCGGTGGTGGCCGCAGGCCAGCCACAGTCCAGCGATCGGACTCTCACCCAGTAAGGGGCCTTCGTCGGGTGTGCAGGGACGAAAGCCCCACCAGCGTTCCATCGGCGGCCAGTTGATGGCTTCTGGCAGCAACGCGGCAATGCCCTGTTGGAGGGTGGTTTGCCCCTGGGGTGTGAGTCCTTCGTTGAAGCCTGCGTTCCGTTCCGATGTGGCTCCCACCACCACCAGGCCATCTTCTCGCGGCACGAAATAAGTCCCCGGACCGAAGATCACCCGCCGCAGAGCACCGCGAGGAGTCTGCAATGACAACATCTGCCCCTTCACCGGAAACACCTGAAGCTCCGGTAGCAGTTGGGCACTCCAGGCGCCGCTACAAAGCATGGCTTGGCTGCAAGAGAGGGTGGACAAGGTTCCTTCCAAGTCCCTCGTCCGGACACCTTTCAGTTGGCCGTGGTTTTGCAGTAGCTCCTGCACCTCCACTCCTTCTTGGAACTGCACACCTCGGTCGACACAGGCGCTCTCCAGCGCTCGCATGAGCTGGCGTCGGTTGTCGATTTGTCCGTCTTGGGAGAAGAGAAGCCCAGCGGACCACTCAGGGGCCAGCCCAGGGAGTTCCTGTTCCAGCTGCTCGCGATCCAGTGGTTCGCCAAAAGCGGCTGTGGGGTAAAGGTCTCGCTCTTTGTCACTGCGGAACGGCACGACGATGCCCGTCGAGCGCAGACCGCAAGGCAGGCCACTGTCAGCCTCGATCTGGGCCACCCAGCTCGGCACTCGTCCGAGGCTGAGTTGCCCCAGTTGCAGTAGAGGGCCGCTGAGACCTTCGGCATGGGGGGCGAGCATGCCTGCAGCGACAAACCCCGCGGCTTCACTGCGTCGGCGGCTGAGCACGGTGACTGCAATCCCTTTGCGCGCTAGTTGATGGGCGATCGCCAGGCCCATGAGGCCACCGCCGAGCACTAGCACCGGTTCAGAAGAAGAGCTGCAAGCGGCGGTCATGGCGGGATCGAGGCCGGTGGATGCGTCTTGGCAGCCTCTCAGCTTGCCGTTTAGTCCTCTTCCATAGGATTGCGGTGCTCTGACAGACCCTCACAGCGGATGCCGGCACCTGCAGCAAAAGACCAAGCCTGGGAAGCCGTGATCGGTCTCGAGACCCACGTGCAGCTGGGAACCGACAGCAAGATCTTCACGGCTGCCTCCACCACCTTCGGTGATGAACCCAACACCCATATCGATCCAGTGGTGTGCGGTTTGCCTGGCACGCTGCCGGTGCTGAATCAGAAGGTGCTCGAGTACGCCGTGAAGGCAGCGATGGCGCTGAATCTGAACATCGCTGAACACAGCAAGTTCGACCGCAAGCAATATTTCTATCCCGATCTGCCCAAGAACTACCAGATCTCTCAGTACGACGAACCGATCGCTGAAGAGGGATGGATCGAGGTGGAAGTGGCCGAAAAGGGCAAGGACACCTATTTGAAAACGATCGGCATCGAGCGCCTGCATATGGAGGAGGACGCCGGCAAACTTGTGCATGCCGGCAGTGACCGTTTGGCTGGATCCACCCACTCCCTGGTGGACTACAACCGCGCCGGTGTGGCTCTGGCAGAGATTGTCAGCAAACCGGATCTGCGTACTGGTCGTGAAGCGGCGGAATATGCCTCAGAGATCCGCAGGATTATGCGTTACCTCGCCGTTAGCGACGGAAACATGCAAGAGGGTTCTCTTCGTTGCGATGTGAATATCTCCGTGCGACGGGGCCCTGATGCACCCTTTGGCACGAAGGTTGAGATCAAGAATATGAACTCCTTCTCGGCCATTCAGAAGGCGTGCGACTACGAGATTCAGCGCCAGATCAAGGCTTACGAGAGCGGTGAAGCCATCATTCAAGAGACCCGTCTTTGGGACGAAGGCAAGCAGCTCACCAAGAGCATGCGTAGCAAGGAGGGCGCAAGCGATTACCGCTATTTCCCTGACCCTGATTTGGGGCCGATTGAGGTGAGCGTTGATCAGCGGGAAGCGTGGCGGGCTGAATTGCCGGAACTGCCTGCTGCCAAGAGGCATCGTTATGCCGAAGATCTGGGTTTGTCTCAGTACGACGCTCGCGTGCTCACCGATGAGCGGCCGATGGCGGACTACTACGAGGCGGTGGTGAATGCCGGTGCTGACGCCAAGCTTGCTGCCAACTGGATCTCTGGTGACATCGCTGCTCATGTGAACAGCAATCGGTTGAGTTATGCGGAATTGCCATTCCGCCCTGAGCAGTTGGCTGAGATGGTGCAGCTGATCGATGGCGGCAAGATCAGCGGCAAGATCGCCAAGGAGATTCTGCCCGAACTGCTGGAGAAGGGAGGTTCCCCGAAGGCGATCGTGGATGAGCGCGGGCTCGGAATGATTAGTGATCCAGCAGCGATCAGCGCCATTGTTGAAGAGCTGCTTGCAGCTCATCCCGACGAGGTTGAGGCTTTCCGTGGCGGCAAGACCAAGCTGCAGGGCTTCTTTGTCGGTCAGCTGATGAAGAAGACCGGTGGCAAGGCTGATCCCAAGCTGGCCAATCAGATCCTCAGCCAGAAGCTCAAGGGGTGAGCTTCTGGCGGTTTTGCTTCAAGGGGCTCAGATCGCTGGCCGTTGCTGAGGTGGGTACATGCCGGGCTGCTGCTGAGGTGGGTACATGCCGGGCTGCTGCTGAGGTGGGTACATGCCGGGCTGCTGCTGAGGTGGGTACATGCCGGGCTGCTGCTGAGGTGGGTACAGGCCGGGCTGCTGCTGAGGTGGGTACATGCCGGGCTGCTGCTGAGGTGGGTACATGCCGGGCTGCTGCTGAGGTGGGTACATGCCTGGCTGCTGCTGAGGTTGTGCCTGCAGCGCACCGTTGGAGATTGTCTGCAACAGAGATCGTCCATCCGGCGAGACCAGAAGCACGGTCATCAAGCTGGGGGGCTGGCCCGCTTCCTCCCAGCCTGGAGGGCCACCGGGGATCTGAAAAACGATCCCTTGAGCATTCAGCTGCACGATGCATGGGTTGCGTTCGCTGCCCTTGAACATGCAGCGGGCCGGACGGTATTTGCTGAGACCTCCGTTCATCTTCACCGCTGCATTGCGTGCCAAGTTGACGCTGCGCTGGATCGAACGGGCATCGATCACTGCCGCCCCAGGCTGAGGTCTTCCTGGTTGAACTCCTTGTGGTCCCGGACCTCCGCCCTGCTGCATTTGCATCTGCTGCTTGAGGCGGTTGATCTCTTGCTGGTTCTGTTGCAGTTGCAGTTCAGCAGCGCTTTGCGCCTGAGCGGCCGGTCCGCCCCCGCTGATCAGGGTGATGCCCAGGGCGACTGTTGTTGTGGCGCAGGTCAGGTCTTTGAGTGAGGTCATTGGAGCAGATGGGTTCCTGTCGGGTTTGATCACAAGATCGCCTGAATCGGCAGGCCTCCTCATGATGGTGATGACTGCCAATGGTGAGCTTGATCAACTGGCGCAGAAGTCAAGACAAAACCCTGCCATTGGCAGGGTTAGCAGCGTGTTGTGTTGGATGTCGTGGTTCAGAGCCTGGGTGATCAGTAGCCGTAACGGGGCTGCTGCACGTAACCGGAGTGCTGCTGGTAGCTGCTCTGCTGCTGATAGCCATAAGCAGGCTGGTGATACATAGGAGCCTGAGGAGCAGGGGCGTAGTTCACCGTCTGGTAGCCGTAGCCAGGCTGTTGCTGCATCTGCAGTTGCATCTTGAGCAGCTCGATCTCTTGCTGCTGCCTGAGCAGAGCCAGTTCAGAGGACGACACAGAAGCAGCTTGCTGACGCTGCTGGCTGCCGTTGATGATTTGGCCCAGCAGGCCACCACCCAGACCAATCAGTTGGGTTTGGGTGTCGTGCTGGCGATTGCGGCGTGCTTCCCGTGAGGCCCAGTCGCGGTGGTCTCCGCAGTCACGGCCAGCGATGAATCCACCACCATTAGGTCCACGACCACCAAGGGCGACTGAATCACAGCCGCCGGCACGGCCAAAGGTGTTGTAGGGATTGGCTTGTGCTGCAGGGCCTGCAACGGTCATCAAGGTGGCACCAGCGGCGAGGGAGGCAGCAGCGGCGGCGATGGTTTTGATCGTGGTCATTGGTGGAAGGGAGGTGTGCTCCCGGTTGCGGATGAACTCAAGATCGCCGCAATCACCTTCGGAGCTGATGACCTGCGTTGGCATGCGCTGTGAGCTTGATCACCACTGGTGTCGAGGTGCTTGAGATCGAGATGATCACAGTTAGCTGAGTGTTGAAGATTCAGCTGCTCCAGTGCAGTTGTTCGGCGATCTGTGCTTTCCAGCGCTCTGGCGCTCCGCTGTTGTCGAGCACCAGGTCAGCGTGCTGGCACTTCTCTCGCATGGGCCATTGCGCCCTGACCCTGGCCAGGGCTGCCTCTTGATCCAATCCATCTCTCTGACACAGGCGCGTCAGTTGTTGTGTTGGCGTGCACTGCACCACCCAGATTTCCGAGCACAGGGCTTCGAGTCCCGCCTCGAAAAGCAATGGAATCATCAGCACAATCGCTGATGCCTGAGGCTCTCGGTCGATCTCCTGGTTGAACCGAGCCCGCACCATTGGGTGAATCAGTTGCTCTAGCCACTGACGTTCTGCGGGGTTGTTGAACACGATCTGGCCGAGTGCTCGTCGGTCAATCCGGTGCATCTCGCTGGCGGCCGCCTCATCACTGGTATGCAGCGATGCTTCCACTTGGGGGCCATAGCGCTGGATCACGGCTTCAGCTCCTGGGCTGCCTGGGGCTAGTGCCTCGTGGGCGTAGATGTCGGCATCCAGGACAGGCAGGCCCTGCTGCTCTAGGTAATGGCCCACGCTGCTTTTGCCGCTGGCGATTCCACCCGTCAGGCCGATACGACGTTGCAGACCTTGCCAGCGGTGAGCGGAGCTCAAGAATTGGATCGGAGTCGTCACGACCAGTTTGTCGCTGGGTTGGGCACCTGGGTTGGGCCTCTGGCGGCTTAGATAGACGAACGTGGTTCGCCTTGCCGTTGGTTTCGATGGCGCAATCTGTCCGCTGGTCTCCCATCCCAGGAGGGATCACAGCACCCGATGGGTTTCAGGCTGCAGGGATCCGGGCGGGGTTGAAGGCCTCCGGTAGACGCGACCTTTCGCTTTTACTGGCGCCCGAGAATGCTGTTTGTGCCGGCACTTTCACAACTTCCGTTGTCAGGGCTGCCTGCGTCGACCTCTGTGCGGCACGTCTCCAAGAGGGCGCCCCCAGGGTTCGTGCAGTGGTGACGAATTCCGGCCAGGCCAATGCCTGTACCGGCGATCGTGGGCTGATCGACAGCCTGCGAGCCACCCAGGCCGTGGCGGATCGTCTAGGGCTGATGGCTGACCAGGTGCTGATCTGCTCCACCGGTGTGATCGGTGTGCCGATCCCGATGGACACGTTGTTGGCGGCCATGGATCCCTTGGTCTCCGCTCTTGCGGATGATGGGGGGGGCGCTGCTGCTGCAGCCATTCTCACCACCGATCTGGTGGACAAGCAGATCGCCCTTGAGGTGGAGTTGGGTGGGCGCCGGGTCCGCATCGGTGGGATGGCCAAAGGCTCGGGAATGATTCATCCCGATATGGCCACGATGCTGGGCTACCTCACCTGTGATGCCGGTGTTCCTGCTGATCGGTGGCAGGGGATGGTGCGTCATGCAGTGGATCGCTCCTTCAATGCGATCACCGTGGATGGTGACACCAGCACCAACGACACGTTTCTGGCCTTTGCGGCTGGTGAACCGCTTGCAGCGGAACAGTTCGACGCGTTGGAGGAAGGTGTGACGCTGGTGGCGCAGCATCTGGCCAAGGCCATCGCTCGGGATGGGGAGGGTGCCACCTGCCTCATCGAGGTTCACGTCGAAGGTGCCACCAGCGAGGCAGATGCACTACGGATGGCACGCACGGTGTGCTCGTCTTCACTCGTGAAAACAGCGGTGCATGGTCGTGATCCCAACTGGGGTCGGATCATTGCGGCCGCCGGTCGTTCCGGGGTCTCCTTTGATCCAGGAGCTGTCACTCTCTGGCTGGGGCCTCATCAATTGATGAGGGATGGTGCTCCGATTGGCTTTGATCAACAGGCAGCGTCTGCTTATCTTCAGTCGTGTGTGCAGGGGGCTTATCTCCAGGACGACTGTGTGCAGATCCGTCTTGGTCTTGGAGATGGTGTGAGTGAGGCAAGGTCCTGGGGCTGCGACCTGTCTGCTCAGTACGTGCGCATTAACGCCGATTACACCACCTAGGGGTGCCTCCGCAGACAGGAGCAAAAAGGGCTGGCAGGATGACAGCGCTATTCGTGCCTGAGTTGTGCCTGCGGAGAATCAGCCAAAACAGGAGAAGAAGCCACGGCGTCGCCCACGTTTCTGGGTCGGACCACTGGTGGCAGGTTCCTGTTTTGCCTTGGGCTATGGCATCACCCAGCGTGTTGTGCTCTTGCAGGCAGGCAACTCCAACGTCAAGCATCAGACCTTCACGGCGCAACGTTTTCCTGGCGAAAGCCTCGCGTCACTGCGGGGCCGCAATGAGGGAGACTCCAGGCCCCTCAGCGCTGATGTGGCGGCTCGCGAGGCTGAGCTCGCTAAAACCCGACCGCCAAAACCGAAAAAGGACGACAAAGCCTTATTGGCTGCTGAGCGCATCGCCGCTGAAGCCCGTCTGCGTCAGCAGCAGGCTGCGGCCACACCAGCTCCTGTGCTGCCTGCAGCAGTCGTGACGGTGGAGGATGGATTTGACTTGATTCCTGCTCCGGAGCTCCCGGCTGATCCTGATGCTCAGCCACGGTCTGAGTTGAAGGCTGTTGATGGATTGACGCCGGATCCTGACGTTGTTGATTTGCTCGAGTTGCCGAATCCGGAACCCTCGGCTCCTTTGGCCGTGGAGCCCGCTGTGATCCCTGTGGGAGCTCCTGCAGTCCCGACAGCGTCGCCAGTCGTGCCCTCATCGACCCCACTGCTTCAGCCAGTGCTGGAGATGCCGGTGCCGGTGTCTCCCCCAGATCCCTAAGCGGAGCTTGTGAGTCTGCGGCAATCGTCTCTATAAATTTGCCACAGTCTTCTCATAGTGGTGATACCTCATGCCTTCTCCCGATGCCCTCATGAAGGCCACTGTCAGTCGTCTGACGGCGAGGTTGGGACATGGTCTGGCTGAAGCTGCTGCTGAAGTAGCTGTTTTGGCGCAGGATGCGCCAGAGCGAATTCGACGCGAGTGGGATCTTTTTCAGGAGGAGGTTCAGGCTGAGGCTGAGCGGTTGGAGCGGGATGGCCAAGGTCCAGAGGAGTCCGTCACGCCGCCCCCGGCCGAGTCTGGAAATTCGCAGGATCAGATCGACCGTTTGCGCGCAAAAGTGGCCGACCTGAATACCCGCATGGAAGGCAGCCTCTGATGGGTTTGAAACGGTTGCGATCGCCTCTGCGTGGTGCTTTCCGTGCCCTGCGCATCTGGCGCTCCGTTCTCACCCTGATCGCCTACCTCTGGTGGGATGCACGTGAGTGGACCTATTCAGGTGGTTGCACCCCCGAGCGGCGAGCGAGGCGACAGCAGACCCGCGCCCGTTGGTTGACGGCTGAATTGCTGTCTTTGGGTTCTGCGTTTATCAAGCTTGGGCAGCTGTTGTCTGCCAGGCCGGATGTGTTGCCAGCCGGTTGGGTGGCTGAACTCGCCGACCTTCAGGACAAGGTGCCTCCCTTCTCCTTTGATCGGGCTCAGTCGGTGTTGGAGCAAGAGCTTGGCCAGCGCTGCGCCGAGATCATTGACCTGGACCAGATGCCATTAGGGGCGGCCTCCCTCGCCCAGGTGCATCGCGCCAGCCTGCGCAGTGGTCGGCAGGTGGTGCTGAAGATTCAGCGCCCTGGTCTTGAGACTTTGTTCCGCCTCGATCTGGAGGTGATGCAGCAGGTGGCTGCCGTCCTGCAGCGCCATCCGAGCTGGGGACGAGGGCGTGACTGGGTGGCGATCGCCCAGGAATGTCGCCGGGTGCTCCTGCGCGAACTGGATTTCCGCATGGAAGCCCAATACGCCGCCCGCTTCCGTCAGCAGTTTCTGGATGATCCTCGGATTCGCGTTCCTGGTGTGATCTGGGAACTCAGCACTCGCAGGGTGCTCTGTCTCGACTACCTACCTGGCATCAAGGTGAATGACCGTCCGGCTTTGCTCGAGGCCGGGATCGATCCTTCTGCCGTGGCGGAGATCGGTGCCGCCAGCTATTTGCAACAGCTGGTGCGTTTCGGGTTTTTCCACGCCGATCCCCATCCCGGCAATCTTGCTGTCGCCACTGATGGCGCCCTGATTTATTACGACTTCGGGATGATGGGTCTGCTCTCTGAAGCATTACGCCGTCGCTTGGGGTCGATGGTGCGGGCTGCGGCCTCCAGGGATGCTTCTGCACTCGTCGAGGAGATGCAGGCCGCTGGAGTGATCGCTGCTGACATTGACGCCGGTCCGGTGCGCCGCCTGGTGCGAGTGATGCTCAAGGAGGCCTTGACTCCCCCCTTCAGTGCCAACGTGATCGACCAGTTGTCTGGAGATCTCTACGAGTTGGTGTATGGCCAGCCGTTCCGGCTTCCGGTGGAGCTGATTTTTGTGATGCGGGCGCTGTCAACGTTTGAGGGAGTGGGGCGCAGCCTCGATCCCAGCTTTAGCCTTGTGGCGATTGCCAAGCCTTACCTGCTGCCCCTCATGACTGCCAGTGGATCCGGCTCCAATGATTTGTTTAATGAGTTGGGCCGCCAGGTAGGCGCCCTCAGTAGCAAGGCTGTTGCCTTCCCCAGGCGGCTCGATGAAAGTCTTGAGCGGCTTGAACAAGGGGATCTGCAGTTGCAGATTCGTATGGGCGAATCCGATCGTCAGTTCCGCCGCATGGTGACGGCGCAACATGCGATTGGCCAGTCCCTGCTGCTCGGCGCCCTGGCGCTCTCGGCGGCTTTATTAGGAGCGAGCCCGCGCCCTCTCTGGGCCCTACTGCCGCTGGCTGCTGGGGTGCCTGTCGCGATGGGATGGTTGAAGTTGCAGCTCAAATTGCGCCGTGACGCCCGCGTCGAGGGGCTATCGGGCTCAGGGCGCTGACGCAGGCATGGCTAATAGTTTGCTGCGCAGATCCTGCTGAAAAGCACGATTCCGTTCTGGTGAGATCCCAAGACTGGGCATGGCAGGAATCAGCCTGTTAAAGCTCTGCTCGAATCCTTTTGAAAAGTGGCTGCGGTTGGCGTTGGTGGGGATCACTCCGTTGTGGTCAGTTATCAGGATTGATCGGCTGTGGGCAATGCCAATGTCCATGTGGATCGCAATCCAGCGCTGATACACAAGCCAAACCGGCATCCAGAACCTCACCATGCTCCTGAGACTGTTCAGTGACTGGGGCATCACCGCCTGCAGTTCCGGGTCGCTTTGATGGACAAACAGGCGATAGCTGCTGTCCCATGCATGACGCAATGGGTTGCTGGCGTTCTGATAGCTCCAATTGCTGATGCTGCGTAACCAGGGCCGTAGCGAGCGATTGAGCAGGAATCGTTGATGCCCGTGGCGATCCAGTGCCAGATCGCTGAGCTCAGCCGTTAACAGAAAGAGGCTGGTGCAGATATCCACCGTGGGTGCCAGTTGCTGGCGACGCTGCTGGAGCCATTGCCAGCGCAGGTCATCAAAGTCGGGTTGCCTGTGCTGCTGGATCAGCAGGGGTGCTGCATCCATGCCGAATTCGTGGACGGCATCGGGGAGGCTGCAACTCAGTGCTGTAGAGCCCATTTTGGGCAGGCACTGAACGAACACATGGCGGCCATGCTTCCGGCCGGTTGCAATGGCAGCAGAGAAGTCGCGGAACCGGATCATTTCAGAGCACTGGATGTCGGCTCCCTTGCACCAGTGCTCCTTCAGCCTCCGCGCCGAACAAGGTGCACAAAGTGGTGCTGCGCATACGAGCGCCAGCCGGCCCCGCAAACCCTGGTGGATTGGCACACAGACGGGTCCCTTCCGCCACAAAGGCCACCCCTAGGGCGCGGCGCCAGTGCGGAGTGTTGTTGGCCGGCCCGTAATGCCAGACCTGCCCCTGGTGGATGTCCACATCTCCGGGTTGCATCGCCGGAAGCTGACGCATCGGTGCTCCATGGCGAACCAGCAGCCGACGCAGGCTGGCTTGGTCCGGCACATCGCTCTGCTCCGGCGGCAGCATGGCTGTTCCCTCTGCATAAACCAAGGTGCAGTGCTCAGGGATTGGATCGAGGGGGATCCAGCAGGTGTAGGACTGGCGATCGATGGGCAGGAAGTCGCGATCTCGGTGCCATGGGGTCCCCTGCCCTCCTGGGGCCTTGGTTAGCAGATCAAACTGCAGCGGTCGGATGGCTGCTAGCCCACTCACCTGTTTGACCGCTGCCACGAGGTCTGGCGCGGTGAGGAGGGCGAACAGCTCCTGGTGAAAGCGGTCAGCGGTGAGGTGGCTGCCGTCGGCCTGGATGCCCAGCAGTGCTTCCCGGCCAGCTTGTTGGCCCTGGTTGACCGCGCCGGTCTTCAGAGTCTCGTTGATCGTCGCCAGCCATTCAGAATCAAGCAGCTGGGGCACCAGCCAGTGCCCTGCTGCTTTGTGTTCTGTGTCAGGACTAGGGCCCGCGATCAGCCGTTGCCGCGGGGGCCTTGGCCAGCAGCACCGGCGTAGACGGCCTGGCTGCCCAGTTCGTCTTCGATGCGCAGCAGCTGGTTGTATTTGGCGACTCGCTCACTGCGGCTGAGGGAGCCGGTTTTAATCTGTCCGGCGCGGGTGGCGACGGACAGGTCGGCGATGGTGGTGTCTTCGGTCTCGCCGCTGCGGTGGCTGATCACGCTGGTGTAGCCGGAGCGGCCAGCCAGGTCGATCGCCTGCAAGGTTTCGGTGAGAGAACCAATTTGATTCACCTTGATCAGGATCGAGTTGGCAATGCCTTGATCGATGCCCCGCTGCAGGCGCTTGCTGTTGGTCACAAACAGGTCGTCACCCACAAGCTGCACCTTGCCGCCTAGCCGCTCTGTGAGCAGCTTCCAGCCGTCCCAGTCGTCTTCGGCCAGCCCGTCCTCGATCGACACGATGGGGAAGCGGTTGACCAGTTGCTCCAGCTGGCCGACCATCTCGGCGCTGTCATAGCTGCCTCCATCAAAGGCGTAGCGACCACCGTTGAAGAATTCGGTGCTGGCCACGTCCAAGGCCAGGGCAATCTCATCACCAGGTTTGTAGCCGGCTTGTTCGATCGCTTGAACGAGGATGTCCCCAGCTTCGATGTTGCCCAGATTGGGAGCGAAGCCACCTTCATCCCCCACGGAGGTGCTCAGGCCGCGGTCGTGGAGCAGACCCTTGAGGGTGTGAAACACCTCGGTGCCCATGCGCAGGGCTTCCCGGAAGGTGGGAGCGCCGTGGGGGACAAGCATGAACTCTTGAAAGTCCAGGCTGTTGGCGGCGTGGGCCCCGCCATTGATCACATTCATCAGGGGGACCGGCAGCAGAGAAGCCATGGGGCCGCCCAAGTAGCGATAGAGCGGAAGTCCGACGCCGTTCGCGGCAGCACGCGCTGTTGCCATGCTCACGGCCAGGATGGCGTTGGCGCCGAGATTGGATTTGTTCTCGCTGCCGTCCAGCTCTTGCATGGTGGTGTCGACGGCCGCCTGATCCAAGGCCGAGAGTCCACAGAGGGCAGGGGCAATCCGGTCTTCGATGTGGTCGACCGCTTTGGTGACACCCTTGCCCATGTAGCGGTTGCCGCCGTCCCGCAGTTCATGGGCTTCATGGGCACCGGTGCTAGCACCGCTAGGCACAATCGCCCGGCCGCTGGCTCCGCCTTCAAGCAGCACTTCTGCCTCCACCGTGGGGTTGCCGCGGGAATCCAGCACCTCCCTGGCCACGATGGTGTCGATGACGAGATCGAGGGAATCGAGCACGTGCAGCCGGTCAAAGATGAAGAGATCCTATGGAATGCCCTCTGCCGCATCCCTGTGCTCTTTGGCACCATGCGGTGAGAACGGGCGGAACCACAGCGCATGCGCATGCTTCACACCATGCTCCGAGTGGGAGATCTGGAGCGATCCCTGAGCTTCTACACCGATGTTTTGGGGATGCAGTTGCTGCGCCGCAAGGACTACCCCTCTGGCCGTTTCACCCTGGCTTTTGTGGGCTATGGGCCGGAAAGTGACAACACGGTGCTGGAGCTGACCCACAACTGGGACACCAATCAGTACGCCCTTGGGGAGGGCTACGGCCATATCGCCCTCGGTGTGGATGACATTGATGGCACGTGCCGGATGATTGCGGATCGAGGCGGCCGTGTGGTGCGTGAACCAGGTCCGATGAAGCACGGCAGCACCGTGATCGCCTTTGTGGAAGACCCCGATGGCTACAAAGTGGAATTGATCCAGCTTTCGTCTCGTTCGGACGCTGCATAAACCAGGTTCAGCCCGCCATGACCTCTTCGGCCCGCTCCAGCGTTGAACCTCCCGCCAGTCTCACGGCTGAGCCTGATCGCTTCAGCGATGACGCCTGGGAGCTTCTTCTGGCCGGGCAGGATCTCGCCCGCCGTTGGCGTCACGGTGAGCTGGATGTGGAGCATCTGCTCCAGGTGTTGTTCAGCGATCGCCATTACAGCGAGCTGGTGGATGCCCTCAGCCTCGATTGCGAAGAACTGCTTGATCAGTTGGAGGGATTTCTGGCTGATCAGCCGATGGCCCGCGGCGATGAATTGTTCATCGGTGAGGATCTTGAGGAGTTGCTGGAAGAGGCCGACCGCTGTCGTGGTCTCTGGGGCTCCCGCCTGATCGAGGTGTCCCATGTGTTGATCGCCATGGGGCGTGATCCTCGCGTTGGTGCTGATCTTCTCGAGCGGCAGGGTCTGCCGGCAGACCGTCTTGAGGCAGAGGTGCGTCAATGGCGTCCGTCACAGCGCACCGCTGTTGCGCCGAGAGACGAGGCACTGGCACCTCTCCCGTCGCGGCCTCCGATGCAGTCGACTGGTGCACAAAGCTCTGCGCGCCGGCCTCCGGCTCCGGCCTCAGGCCCCCAGCCCACCAGCCCGTCCGCCGCCGACCCTGCCATGACCCGTCGGCGCAGCAGTCGCAGCGCCCCCGTGAGCTCGGTGGCGCCACCGGAGTCAACACCGGCCGCCGATCCACTCCTGGCCGATCAGGCGCCCGAGGCAGACGCCACGGCGCTTGCGCTTTATGGCCGAGATCTCACCGCCGCCGCGTCTGAAGGCAAGCTCGATCCGGTGATCGGTCGTGACTCCGAGATCCGCCGCCTGATCAAGGTTCTCTCCCGTCGCGGCAAGAACAATCCGGTCTTGATCGGTGCCCCCGGTGTCGGCAAAACAGCCATCGCTGAGTTGCTGGCGCAGCGGATTGTTGCCGGTGAGGTGCCGGAGTCTTTACAGGGTCTTCGTCTGGTTGCTCTCGATGTCGGCGCTTTGATCGCTGGAGCCAAGTTTCGCGGCCAGTTCGAGGAACGCCTCCGCGCTGTGCTTGCCGAGGTGAGCGACCCCGATGCAGGGGTGGTGCTGTTCATCGATGAGCTGCACACGGTGGTGAGTAGCGACCGAACCAGTGCTGATGCCGGCAGCTTGCTCAAGCCCGCTCTGGCGCGGGGGGATTTGCGTTGCATCGCCGCCACAACGCCAGAGGACTACCGCCGCACGGTTGAGAAGGATCCCGCTCTGCATCGTCGCTTTCAGCAGGTTCCGATCCTGGAGCCCTCCCTCGAGCTCAGCGTGGAGATCCTGCGCGGTCTCAAGGAACGCTACGAGCTGCACCACGGGGTCACCATTACCGACGAGGCGGTGGTGGCATCCATCCGCTTGGCTGATCGCTACATCAGCGACCGTTGCCTGCCTGATAAAGCCATCGACCTCATTGATGAAGCGGCTGCGCAATTGAAAATGGATGTGACCTCCAAGCCCCAGGTTGTGGAGGATGCGGAAGCAGAGCTGCGCCGCGTGGAGTTGTCGTTGCTTGCAGCGGAGCAGGCACCGGAATCGGAAAGGGTGCAGCTCCAGCGTTCCAGGCTTGAAGCATCCAGCCACTTGGAGAACTTGCGGGATCGTTGGCAGGCTGAACGGGACCAGCTGGCGGAACTGCGGCAGTTGTTGCAGGACGATGAAGACTTGCGGCATGCGATGGCGGAAGCCGAACGCAGCAGTGACCTCGAGGAGGCGGCCCGACTGGAATACGACCAGTTGCATCGCGTTCAGCAGCGCCGCCACGATCTCGAGCAGGCCCTGGCCGAGGCCCAGGCGGCCGGTACGGCTCTACTGCGTGAGCAGGTTGAGGCTGGCGATATCGCCGACGTGGTCGCCCGCTGGACCGGCATCCCGGTGCAAAGGTTGATGGCGGGAGAGCGCCAGAAGCTGCTCGAGCTTGATGTTCACCTTGGTGAACGCGTGATTGGTCAGCCAGAAGCGGTGCAAGCTGTTGCCGCTGCCATCCGCCGTGCCCGGGCTGGGATGAAGGATCCGCGTCGTCCCGTGGGTTCTTTTCTGTTCCTGGGCCCCACAGGTGTGGGCAAGACGGAGTTGGCCAAGGCTTTGGGTGCTCTCTTGTTTGACGAGGACGAGGCCCTGGTGCGTCTGGACATGAGCGAATTCATGGAGCGCAATGCTGTGGCGCGCCTGCTTGGTGCACCCCCTGGCTATGTCGGCTACGAGGAGGGTGGGCAGCTCACGGAGGCGGTGCGTCGTCGCCCCTATGCCCTTTTATTGCTGGATGAGGTGGAGAAGGCCCATCCAGATGTGTTCAATGTGTTGCTGCAGGTGCTGGATGATGGCCGCCTCACCGATTCCCAGGGCCGCACGGTTGATTTCCGCCACACCGTTGTGGTGATGACCAGCAACTTGGCCAGCCGCGCCATTCTTGATACGGCCCGCCAGGTTCAGCAGGAGGGCTCGGATGTGGAAGCCCTGGAGCGGGCCCTTGCTGGGCAGGTGGATGACGCCATCGGCCGTCAGTTCCGTCCGGAGTTTCTCAACCGTATTGATGAAGTGATCCGCTTTCGACCTTTGGGGGTCGACGATTTGGAGCGGATCGTGCGCCTGCAGTTGGAGGACCTCTCGCTGCTGATGGCGGAGCAGGGGCTGGCCCTTGAGGTGGATCCTCCGGTGGTCAGGGCTCTGGCGGAACTTGGTCATGAGCCCGAATACGGAGCGCGCCCCCTGCGTCGTGTGCTGAGGCGCCATCTGGAGAACCCGCTGGCGACTGAACTGCTGGAGGAGCGTTTCACTGGAGCGAAGACGGTGCGTGTCAGTGCCGGGGAGACGTCGGCAGATCCCTTCCGATTCGCTGCGGACTCTTGACGAGAAAGGCATCCGGTATGGTGTCTGTTTGCCGGCAGGTGCCTTTGGTACCGGCGTCAGCACCGGCCGAGGATCCGTGACCACCCCCACCTCCGAGGACACAGCAGCGACCAAGCCTCAGGCCCCCTCTGGCGATAGCCGGAAGGGAGGGTTTGTTGCCGCCACTTTGGAAGAGCTCAAACTCGTGGTCTGGCCCACCCGTCAGCAGCTGTTCAGCGAATCAGTCGCTGTGATCTTGATGGTGAGTCTGTCGGCTGCTGCGATTGCATCAGTGAGTCGTTTCTTCGATTGGTCGGCCTCTCAGGTGTTTCGTTGATCAGCGGCAATTCCGGTCGTGATCTGTTGTTCTCGTCTTTCAGTTTTTACTTCTCCTTCGCCCGTGTCTGACGTCGACCTCACTGATCAGAGCGCTGATGTGCTCGAACTGCCAGCCCCCAACGAGGGTGAAGTCGGTACGGCTTCGGTGGCACGCACAGCCATTGCCCGCTGGTACGCGGTGCAAGTGGCGTCCAGTTGTGAGAAGAAGGTGAAGGCCACCCTGGAGCAGCGAGCTGTCACCCTCGGCGTCAGCAACCGCATCCTTGAGATCGAGATTCCCGAAACGCCCGCGGTCAAGATCAAGAAGGACGGCAGCCGTCAGTCCACCGAGGAGAAGGTCTTCCCCGGATACGTACTGGTGCGCATGGTTCTGGATGAGGACACGATGATGGCGGTACGAAGCACCCCCAACGTGATTAATTTCGTCGGGGCTGAGGACCGTCGTGCCACTGGTAAGGCCCGTGGTCATATCAAACCCAGACCTCTGAGCCGTTCGGAGGTGGATCGCATCTTCAAGCGGGCGGCAGAGAAGAAGACTGTGGTCAAGGTTGATCTCACCGAAGGTGATCAAATCCTGGTGACCGCCGGGCCCTTTAAGGATTTCCAAGGCGAAGTGATCGAGGTCTCGGGCGAGCGCAGCAAGCTCAAGGCTTTGCTGTCGATTTTCGGGCGGGAAACCCCGGTCGAACTCGAGTTTTCCCAGGTCAGTAAACAAGGCTGATCCAGCGGCGGCCGTCTCCCTGCGGAGGGCGGCCTCTGAGGTGGTTCACCACCTCGCCGCACCTGCCCCGAGGGTCAGGTGATCCGCAGATGTCCAACCCCGCTAGCCGATGGCCAAGAAAGTCGTAGCTGTGATCAAGCTGGCCCTTCAGGCCGGCAAAGCCAACCCTGCACCACCGGTGGGCCCTGCCCTCGGTCAGCACGGGGTCAACATCATGGCGTTCTGCAAGGAATACAACGCCCGCACGCAGGACAAGGCCGGGTTCGTGATTCCGGTGGAGATCTCGGTCTTCGAAGACCGCAGCTTCACCTTCATCACCAAGACGCCTCCGGCGTCGGTGCTGATCACCAAAGCCGCTGGAATCCCCAAAGGTTCCGGTGAGTCCGCCAAGGGAAGTGTTGGTTCCATCAACCGCGCCCAGCTCGAGGAAATCGCTAAGACAAAGCTGCCCGATCTCAACTGCACCAGCGTTGAGTCGGCGATGCGCATCATTGAAGGCACCGCCCGCAACATGGGCGTCGCCATCAGTGACTAACGCGTTCAGCCTTTCAGCGTTTTCCGCATTCCGTTCACCTCATTGGGGGAGACCTTTCCGGTCGCCTGCACCCCGTACCTGTCATGCCCAAACTCTCTAAGCGTCTGGCCAGCCTCGTCGGCAAGATCGAGGACCGTGCCTACGAACCTCTTGACGCGATCAAGATCGTCAAGGACAACGCCAACGCCAAATTTGACGAAACGATCGAAGCGCATGCGCGCCTTGGCATTGATCCCAAGTACACCGATCAGCAGCTTCGCACCACCGTCGCTTTGCCTGAAGGCACTGGTCAGACCGTGCGCATTGCCGTGATTTCTCGTGGTGAGAAGGTGGCCGAGGCCAAGGCTGCTGGTGCCGAGCTCGCCGGCGATGACGATCTGGTGGAGACCATCGCCAAGGGCGAGATGGATTTCGACCTGCTGATTGCCACCCCCGACATGATGCCCAAGGTGGCCAAGTTGGGTCGTGTGCTTGGTCCCCGTGGCCTGATGCCGAACCCCAAAGCTGGCACCGTCACGACCGATCTGGCTTCGGCGATCAAGGAATTCAAGGCCGGCAAACTCGAATTCCGTGCCGATCGCACTGGCATTGTTCACGTGCGTTTCGGCAAGGCAAGCTTCTCTGCTGAAGCCCTGCTGAATAACCTCAAGACTCTGCAGGAAACGATCGACCGCAACAAGCCCTCTGGCGCCAAAGGTCGTTATTGGAAGAGCCTTTACGTGACCTCGACCATGGGTCCCTCTGTGGAAGTGGATGTCACGGCGTTGCAGGACATCGCTCAGGACGAGTGATCACTGCGTCGAGTCGTTCAGAAGGCAAAGCCTCCACCTTGGTGGGGGCTTTGTTGTAAGTTGGGCAACTGGCGAAAGCCAGACGGGCACGCGCCCGGCCAAAGACAGCAGGTGATCGTGTTGGTTGAAGACCTGCTCTTCAACCGATTGATATAAGCCCTGCCGAGGACAACGCAACGATTTTTCTCCCTTTGGGATTGGATCGGCACGCGGCCTCGATTCCTTCGGGAATTGCAACGGCTGCGTGCCCAGCTTGTTCCCCCGATCCGATCCAATTCCTATGGGCCGCACGCTGGAGAGCAAGCAACAGATCGTCGAAGAGCTCAAGCAGCTTCTCGGCGAGGCCGAAATGGCACTGGTCCTGGATTACCAGGGTCTTTCCATCAAAGAGATGTCTGATCTGCGGACTCGTCTGCAGGCCAGCAATGGTGTGTGCAAGGTGACCAAAAACACCTTGATGCGCCTGGCTATTGATGGTGACAGTGCTTGGTCGGATCTCAAGTCCCTGCTGTCGGGCACCAACGCCTTCGTTCTGGTTAAGGGCGATGTTGGTGGTGCCGTGAAGGCTGTTCAGTCCTTCCAAAAAGACACCAAAAAATCCGAGACGAAAGGCGGCCTTTTCGAAGGCAAGCTCCTCTCTCAGGACGAGATCAAAGCTATTGGCGATCTTCCTTCCAAGGAAGTGCTTATGGCCCAGATTGCCGGTGCCGTCAACGCAGTGGCCACCAAGGTGGCTGTTGGCATCAACGAGGTTCCCTCCGGTCTCGCTCGGGCGCTCAAGCAGCACGCCGAATCCGGCGACAGCTGATCGTCTTCGACCCGACTGTTTTTTTGATCTGTTGCTGATTCCCAACCATGTCTGCAAAAACCGACGAAATCCTCGAATCACTGAAGTCTCTTTCCCTGCTTGAAGCTTCCGAGCTGGTCAAGCAGATTGAAGAGGCCTTTGGTGTTTCCGCTGCCGCATCTGCCGGTGTGGTGATGGCAGCCCCTGGCGCCGCTGGTGGTGCTGGTGGTGAAGCCGCAGAAGAGAAGACCGAATTTGATGTTGTGCTGGAAAGCTTTGATGCTTCGGCCAAGATCAAGGTCCTCAAGGCTGTGCGCGAAGCCACTGGACTGGGCCTGGGCGATGCCAAGGCCATGGTCGAGGCTGCTCCAAAGGCCATCAAGGAAGGCGTGTCCAAGGACGACGCCGAAGCCGTCAAGAAGGCCATCGAAGAAGCAGGTGGCAAGGTCACCCTCAAGTGATCCTCCGGTCGGAGTTCGCTCCGGCTGCACCCTTTGCTTTTGAACCGGTTGCCCCTCAGGGGGTAGCCGGTTTTTTCATGGCTCCTCCCCGATGGCGCATAAAAAAACTCCGCCGAAGGCGAAGTCAATCAGGGAGGCGCATGGCAGGCGTCTGGCCTTGTTTCGACCCTGCAGAGGCGCGCAACACTCCTCACACATCTGTTTTGTAGATGCTGGGCTCTGATCTGCCTCCCCTGGGGTGGCGCTCTGGTAACTGTCCAGCTGGTCCTGCCCTGGACTCAGGGGCGGAAGGGTATGACCTCTAGCCGGATCGGCCCCTTCCCAAGCCGGTTTGTGTTGCGAGAGATCAGTTGTGGGGGGCGGGGGGCGCTGATTCCCATCCTGCTGGCTCCGGTGGATGGTCGTTGTCCAGCCTTGGCCAGCAGCGTGGTGGTCGGTTCAGCGTGGGCGAAATACACATGGCTGAGGGTGCGTCCTTTGTAGGCCCGACGTTCCAGGCTCCAGCCCGGTTCGAGTTTTAGTTCGACGAAGGCATCCCGCTTCCGTTGCACTTGTTCGGAGCGGGCTACCACGATCGGCACTGCTCGGTTGGGATCGAAGGCGGTGAGCACAAGCCCCCGGCGGTCACTTTCGATCCGTAGGCGGAAGGCGGAATCCATGTCGCTGCCGCCAGTGCGCAGTGAATACCCATTGCTATCGAGGTATCGGCTGCAGATGCCGGTGAAATCAAATCCGTTGAGCGCAGGATTCACCAGTCCATCGCTGCGCTTTTCCCAACACAGCGGGCGGGTTTTGATTTGCTCCAGAACCAGCAGTGTCCAGCGGTCTTGACCTACGGCCCTGGCCAAGACCGCGAAACGTTGTTCATCGAGCGGTTGGCTGTCAAACAAGCTTGCGGCTGCAAGCGGGATGCCAGCCGCAGTCAGCCCGGCGGCCACCACAAGGGCTGCAGCTGTCCTTGGCCCGAGGGGCTGCGGGCTCCGCTGGTCGGGGTAGGTTCGCGGCATTGCTTTGGGCCCGCGGGGGAAGGAATCTGTGTTCTACCGAATTTGGCGCGGAGAAACCAATGGTTGAGGGCCGCGGACGGGTGATTGCGGCAGCCACCGATGGGGCTTGCAGTGGCAACCCAGGGCCTGGAGGCTGGGGCGCACTGCTGCGCTTTGAAGACGGCAGCGTTGAGGAGTTTGGTGGCTTTGCTCCCGCAACGACCAACAACAGGATGGAGCTCCAGGCGGCGTTAGCTGTGCTGGAGCGTCTGCAGGAGCTGCCACGCCATCCCGACCTCCGCCTGCGCACCGATAGCAAGTATTTGATTGATGGACTGAGCTCCTGGATGAAGGGCTGGAAACGGAAGGGATGGAAAACCGCAGCGGGTAAACCCGTGCTCAATCAGGATCTTTGGAAGGCTCTCGATGCAGCCCGTCTGGATGATGTGCCTCTGGCTTATGTGAAGGGGCATAGCGGTGATCCCGACAATGAGCGCGTGGACCAGATTGCGGTTGGTTTTTCTCGCGGTCAGTCGCCCGTCTCCACCAGGGCTGGAGTCGTCAATCCAGCTGCTGAGGCTGTCGTATCTCGCGCTGATCCCAACGAGCAGGATCAGGCCCCCCCAGCCCTTGTCAGGCTTTTGAGCCGGCTGGAACTGGCCGACCGTTTGGCGGATGGGGGCTATTCGCTCACGCCGATTGAACTGGCCCAGCTTGTGGAACAACCGCTGGCCAGGCTCGAGCAGAAAAAGGACGCTTGGCGTTGGCGCGATTGGGAGCTGCAGCCAGTGGAGCAGGGAAAGCGATGGCGGTTGCACCGTGGCGCGGCAGGATCAAAGCAGTCGGGATGAGGACGGGATGGGTCAACCGTCGCCTATGGCCAGTGGAGCTTCAGGCCCAATGTCTGCCGGAGGCTTCTATCAACGTTGGTTAGGCCCCGTGTTGGCCAACGATGAGGGTGTGGATGCAGAGCAGCTCAGCCGAACGGCGCTGACCGCTTTAGGACAGGCCAGTCTGCGCCGGAGCTGGCCCGGCATCTCCACTGTGCTCGATGGCGTCTCCTCCGAGTTGCAACGTCGGGATCTACGCCTGGAGCAGGTGTTGTTTGGCTGTCGTTTCAGCAATCCAGTCGGTCTGGCAGCTGGATTCGACAAGAATGGAGTCGCAGCAGGAATCTGGGATCGTTTTGGTTTTGGTTTTGCCGAGGTGGGGACCGTCACCTGGCATGCCCAGCCGGGAAATCCACGCCCTCGTTTGTTCCGATTGGCCCAGGAACAGGCAGCCCTGAATCGCATGGGCTTCAACAACGATGGTGCTGAAGCGATGCTGCGCACCCTGGAGCGCCAGGCTCTGCCACCTCCGGGGCAGCGTCCTGCGGTGTTGGGGATCAATCTTGGCAAGTCGAAGATCACCAGTCTGGAGCTCGCTCCCGACGACTACGCCTCCTCCCTCGAGTTGCTGGCGCCGATGGCTGATTACGCCGTGATCAACGTCAGCTCCCCGAATACTCCCGGGCTCAGAGATCTTCAGGACTCCGCTCAGCTTCGACGGCTGGTGGAGCGGTTACGGCGTCTCCAGGCTTGCCCACCTCTGTTAGTGAAGATTGCGCCAGACCTGGAGGATGACGCCATCGATGCCATTGCGCGAATGGCCTATGAGGAAGGGCTGGCGGGGATCATTGCCGTGAATACCAGCCTTGACCGCCTTGGACTGGGTGATCGGGTCATGCCTCAGACCGGACAAACCTTGGCTGAGGAAGCCGGTGGTCTGAGTGGGGCGCCTCTGCGGTATCGCGCCCTGGAGGTGATGCGTCGCCTCAGGGCCAGCGCCGGTCCTTCTCTGCCGTTGATCGGAGTGGGTGGCATTGATTCGCCTGAGGTGGCATGGGAACGGATCACAGCCGGCGCCTCTCTGATTCAGCTTTATACAGGCTGGATTTTTCAGGGGCCCGCTCTGGTCTCGCGGATTTTGGAGGGGTTGAGCCTTCAGTTGGATCGCCATGGCTTCCGCAATCTCACTGATGCGGTGGGCAGCGGCGTGCCCTGGCAATGATCGATACCCTTCACGTAGGGCTGAATCCCGTGCTTGGAGCTGGCTGACCTTCTGGATCGAGTACCAGCGCTTCGGCGTCTGGATGTGCTTTCCCATGCCTTTGCTCCGCGTCAAAGGGTGGTGATGGCGGTGGAGGGCGACAGTCTCACCCTCTCGTGGTTGAAGGATGGCAAGCGTCAATGGCGTTGTGAGCGCTTGCCGGCAGATCTCTGTCGTGATGGCCTGCCGATGCAGCGTCAGGCTTTAGGCGAATTGTGTGCCGATTTGCTGCTGGATAGTGGCCTGTCCACGCCTGGGGTGGATCTGGAGTTACTGCTCCCTCTTCAGGCCTGTCAGTGGCGTTTGCTCGAGGGTGATGCAGAACTGACGGTGCTGGATGGAGAGGCGTTGCGTCAGCTGCAGCCCAGGCTTGATTGGCCCTTCAGCCTCGAGGATGCCTATTTGGCGCTGCATGCATCTGTGGGCACGCCAACGATGTGTGTGCTCGTCGGTACCCAGCGCTTGATGCTGCAGGCCTGGGTGGATGTGGTTGAAGCGGCCGACCTACGTCTGCATCGGGTCGATTGGTTGCTGGCCTCCGCCTGGAGTGGTCTGGTCGGCTCCTTTGATCAGGTGCCTGACGAACTGATTTGGCTGATCCGTAGCCGTGGTGGATGGAGAGTGCTGTTGCTGCGCCATGGGTTCCCGGAGTTGGATCGCTGGCTTGGCGACGTTGAGCTTTCGCCAGACTTGGCTAAGGCTGAGGCTCTTCAGGCTGAACTGAAGGCCATGCTTTTGGCCTGGGATCGTGATCATCGCCCCGCCCAAGCTCAGCCGCAGTGGGAGCGCACTTGGTGGATTACAGCTCTTCCTCAGGACCGGGAACAATGGTTGCCGTGGCTTGGGGCGATCGCGGAAGGACCGGTGCGGGGCTTTCCCCAGGGAGCGACTGCTGGTCTTGTGTCCACAGAAAACCCGCTGATGACTCTGGCTCTCGATGGGGGAGACAGGCTGGATTTGTTGGCGGAACGACGGCCGGAGTTGGGTCTGTCGCCTGCCGCTCCACCCGTTAGAGAAAGCCGAAACTTGCTTCTCCAGGGTGCTGCATGGGGTGGTGGCGTGCTGCTGCTCACCCTGGTTGGGCTGGGGGTGATGCGTTGGTGGGAGACCTATCAGCGCCAGCAACTGGAAGCCTTGCTGCCTGTGGAGCAGACGATGTTGGCGACTGAGGCAAAGCTGCGCCGGCTGAAGCTGCGGACGGCGAGCCTTGAGAAGGACAACAGGCAGATCGCTCAGCAACTTGTGGCGGTGCGTTCCGGTTCAGCCCTTCTGGAGCAGTTGCGCCGTATCACCCCTCAGGGGGTTCAGCTTCAGGATCTCAGCGTGAATGGTGATGCGATCAGTGTCAGCGGTGTCGTGCAGGCAGGGGGTCGCCCTGGCCCGTTGGAGCGAATTAATTCCCTGGTGTTGGCCATGGCCGCCTTGCCTGCCTCGAAGGATGAAGGAGTCAAGGTGGTGAAGATCACACGGACTGAGAAAGGGGACGGCTCGGTTGTGAGCTTCAGCCTCACCTGGGGCCTTGATCTCTCGGTTCAGCCAACTTTGGCGGAGTTCGAGGCGCTTGGTGCGAAGGGGATGGCCGAGCGCTTGCGGCTGCTGCAGTTAAAGGGGGTGGCACTGTGACCAACCTCAGCCCCGAACTGCCAGCTTGGCAGCGGCGTTTCACCCGCGAGCGCGTGCTGGTGGGATCCCCGCTATTGGGTCTGCTGGTGGTGATCCTTGTATTGGTGGGCGTTGATGGCTGGCCTCGCTTTGGACGCCTGCAGCAGCAGCAGCAGCGACTTGAGGAGCTGCGCCAGAAGCAGGGAGCCTTACCTGGCTTGCAGCGGCAACTTGTGAATGCACAGATCCGGGCCCGGGAGGAGGAGGAGCAACAGGCCCTACTGGTGGATCTGATTGCCGGCCGGGAACGGATTCAGACCTTCTTGGCCCAGCTCAGCCGGGAGGCGTCTTCCACAGGAGTGGTGATCGAGCTGTATGAACCGGAGGCTTCAGCCCTGCCGCCGGATGCCGGGCCGCCCGGTTCTCCCAATCGCTCCAGTGGCTCGCAAGCAGAGGAGCAGGGCAAGGATCCACTGATGAACCTCGGCTACAGCAAAACGAGTGTGTTGTTCCAGGCCAAGGGTTCGTACGCAGCATTGCAGGCGTTTCTTCGCAGGATGGAAAACCTCCAGTTGCTCGTTCAGCCCAGTGACCTCGCCCTCCAGGCCCTGGATGATCAAGCCAATGTCCAGGAGCCGGGTGTGGTGGTTCGCCCTCTCACCCAATTGAAGTTGCGCTTGAGTTTCTTTGATAAAACAGTTGGGGAGGCCAACCCCTCTGCTTCAGGTGCGGGCCGCTCAGAGGCCTGGCGTTCCTAATCCTTTGACATTTCGGTCGCACCCCGCTGGCTGAGGTCGGATGCGATCGATACCATCCGCCCATCACGTGATGTTGGTGGCCGGCCCATGACTTCTTCCCGGCGACTGACGCCTCTTGTGCTGGCGTTAGCCCTGGGGGGGGCGTGCCTGGATGGGGTGGCCCTTGCCTGGAACGGCAGTGGCCAGGCCCTTGCGCAGAGTCAGCACCAAGGGAGCATGCAGCTCACGTTGCGGCGTCAACCCAATGCGCTGGAAGTGGTTCTGGAGGGAGTGGGATCGAAGCCACTGTTGCAACAGCGTCTGAATGACGGTGTTTGGGAGGGGCGACTGCGGACCCAGGGCACGCCAGGGCTTCGGCGTGGCCCTCAGACCCTGAGCTTGCCCTCGCTGGGGATTGAGGCCGTGTCGCTCAGCGGTGGTGGCGATACCTATCGGGTGACAGTGCGGCAGGCCACTGGTCAGAGTCTGAAGGATCCCGTGGTGAGCGCTGATGGCCGCAATTTGATCCTGACCTTTGACGGCTTGGGAACGCCCCAGTTGCAGACCGGACGCCTGGATCTCAACACGCCAGGACGGGTCTCCCAGCAGCGTTATGCCCCCCCCTTGCGTCCTCGGGCGATCGCCCCGCCGCTAGGGGACATGGCCGTCGGCACCATGGTGCTGCAGAACCGCAGCTACGTGAATGTGAGTGGGCCGTCTGTGACGCTCACGCTTAAAGATGCTCCTGCGAAGGATGCTCTGATGGCCCTGGCTCGCCTAGGCGGTTATGGCTTCGTGTTTGTGGATGATCCTGGTGGGGCGGATGCCGGAGCCACAGACGCTTCCGCTGCGGACTCGGGGGCGGATGCCCAGGCCAAGACTGGTCGGCCCGTTTCGATCGCCTTTCAGAACGAGTCTTATTCCAGGGCGCTGAACGGAGTGCTCTTGGCTTCTGGTCTGCAAGGCAAGCTTGATGACCGTACTTTGCTGATTGGACCGACAGTCGCTGCCAAGACGTTTGGCCCTCAGATGTCGAAAGTGATCAGATTGAACCAAGTCAGTGCGCGAGCAGCGGCTGAGTATTTGGGGAATCTTGGAGCCACCGTGAATTTCACCAACACGGTGACAGTCACCTCAGGAGAACCTGCTTCTCAAGGCACCGCTGATATCAGTAATGCAACGTCTCAAGAGAAATCGACCATTACGCAGACCGAGAGCTATGGCGCCTCAACAGGTCCATTAAGAGGGCTTGTGGTGACGACAGATTCCAGGCTTCAGACGGTGACACTCGTGAGTGATTCCAAGCTCGTGAAAATTGCCGAGGGCTATCTTCGGCAGATTGATTTACGCCAGCGTCAGGTTGCACTTTCGGTTCGAATTCTTGATGTCACTCTTGATAATGATGCTGCTATCAGCAATAGCTTTGCCTTCCGCTACGGCAATAATTTCATCGTGAGTGATCGTGGTGAGCTTGTTGGTGCATTTGGCAATTTTTTGCCTCCCAACGACAATAACTTTAATGCTATTGCTGGAGATGCGCAGAGCGGAAAGCGGCAAAGGATCACGTCAACTGGGGCGGATGCACAAGTGGCGCAGGAAATTCTTGAGCCCCTGGATCCAGCTCGAGTTAATCCCGGCACGATCTACCCAAAGGACAACTTTTTCGACTTTATTAAGGCGCTCATCACGTCCAATAGTGCGAAGACATTGGCTGCTCCCACTCTTATCCTTAGTGAGACCCCTCGCGAGATTGCTGGTGGTGCGGAGGTCTCCTCCTCTGGTGGTGACTCGGCCTTGAGTAACGCCACGATTGGTCGTCCTAGGGCGAATGAATCCTTTGTGACAGTGGGTACTCAGGAAATCGTGAGCTATGCCGTTCAGGCTGGGCAGAATGGTGCACCTAATACGTGCCAGCCAGAGTTTGGAACTGCAGGTCTTGCATTTGGCGCGAGGGTTTCCAAAATTGATGACAATGGGTTTATTTCTTTTGCTCTTTCGCCCGCAATTTCTGCTGTGACCCGCTTGGAGGATGTGCCCAATTGTGGCCCCATCAGTATCCTTAGCTCCCGCCGCTTGGATACAGGTAGCTTGCGTGTTCGCGATGGTCAGACGCTGATTCTTACGGGTGTCATTCAGGATAGAGATATCCAGCAGGTGAGAAAGTGGCCAATTCTTGGCGATCTGCCTTTGATTGGTCAATTCTTTCGGCAATCCAATGCCTCTCGTAGCAAAAATGAATTGGTCATCCTGGTAACGCCGCGCATCATTGATGATCAGCAAGGCGGTACCTATGGCTATGGATATCAGCCCTCGATCCCTGCCGCACGGCAGTTGACAGGTTCCAGCTACTGAGCTGCCAGCGCGCTATTCAGAAGCCCACTCCCATGGGGGCTAGCACCTTCACCGCCAGTGGCGCCAGAGCCTGCGTCACAGACGCCACTCCGCTGAGAATTTGCCCGCCCCAACCGTTGCTGTGAGGCTTGCCAACGGTCTCCGTCCGTCGTTTCTGAACGCTGGTGGCAGCCTGCTGAAGTTGCGCCACGACCTCGACATTGCCGCGCTGTTGGTAGAGGACGGCCGCGTAACGGAAATCTGCAGCGGCGAACGAGTCCTTCGCCTGTTCCGTACGGCAGATTCCTCGAGCCACCCAGCTCAAGGGCTCGTGCGGGTGGCGTCGGATTGCATCGCTGAACAACTGTTCGGCCTCGGACCAGCGGCCGGCCTGAAAAGCCTCGACTCCAGCGTTATGTAAGGCCGCATGGCTGCGTGTGCCGTGAGTAATGCCGCTGGCGCCTTGCCAATGCGCCTCCTCGAGGGCGTTCGGGCTGAGCTGGGCACCGCTCAGATCGGCTTCACGCAGGTCTGCTCCATACAGGTTGCTGCCCCTGAGATCGGCCCCCCGAAGCGAGGCGCCACGCAGGCTGCTGAAGTTGAGATCGGCGCCGCTGAGGTTCGCTCCATCAAGGCGAGCTTGCCCCAGATTGGTGCGCATCAATTGTGCGCCTCGAAGGTCGGCATCGCGGAGGTCGGCGTGGACTAGATCCGCGTCAGCCAAGTTGCATTTCGGGCAGTGTTTGTTCTGCAGCAGCGACAGAACCGCATCGTTGGCATGAGCCGGCCGGGGTTGTGATGACGATGCAATCAACATCGCAACCAGGATCCAGCGATGTCCCAGGGCGGCCATGGCACTGCGTAGCTGTGGGTTGGTTGTATCGGTCATTGATCGTCCCGTCGAGGCGTTGTCGGTCTGACCTGTTGCGGGGGGGATGGGGCTGGAACGGCAGGATGCTCTGATCTGGAGTCAGCTCCCTTGACCAGCCAGGGTCCCGCCCATGGCGGCAATCTCAGCGATGAAGCGCGGAGGCTGGGATGCGACCCGCGCCGGCTACTGGATGTGAGTGCGTCGCTGGTGCCGTTTCGGCCGCCTTCAGTGATGCGTCGGGCCTTGGCCGCGGCGATCGATGGCAGTGCTCTGCGTGATTATCCCGATCGAGGCCAAGCAGACTTGCGAGAGGCGATTGCGCAGCACCATGGCGTTGATGCTGAGTCTGTGTTGCCCGGCAATGGGGCTGCTGAATTGTTTACCTGGGCCGCTCGTGACGCGGCTGCTGTGGGCGTCAGCCTTCTCCCCACTCCAGGATTTTCGGATTACGTCCGCTCACTGAAATGTTGGGATGGCGCTCTGTTGCCCTTGCCATTGCCGTTGTCCTGGGGTGATGTGTGGCCTCAGTTCTTCCCGGAGACCGCACTCTCAGGACATGGCTCTGATTGTTTGTGGATTACCAATCCTCATAACCCCACCGGTCAGCTCTGGGATCTGAAATCGTTAACGCGTTTGTTGCCTCGCTATGCCCTCGTGATTTGTGACGAGGCATTCCTGCCCTTAGTTCCTGGAGGGGAGGCTCAGTCCATGATTCCACTGCTGCAGGACTATCCAAATTTGGTGGTCATTCGCAGCCTCACCAAGCTGTTTGCTGTTGCCGGTTTGCGTTTGGGCTATGCAGTGGCGTCTTCGCAGCGTCTGCAGCGTTGGGCAGCCTGGCGAGATCCATGGGCTGTGAATGGACTGGCTCTGGCTGCAGGAGTGGCGGTGATGCGTGATCGATCGGGCCTTCAGCGCTGGACGCAGAGGGTCCACGATTGGGTTCAGCATGAGCTGCCTTGGCTTCGTGCTCAGCTTGATGACCTGCCTGGGCTGCAGTCGTATCCCAGCAGTGCGAATTATCTGCTGGTGGAAGCCAAGCATTCACTCATGGCCCTGCGCGAAGGGGTCGCGCGGCGTGGAGTGTTGCTGCGTGACTGCCGTTCTTTCGAAGGCCTGGGAGAGTGTTGGCTTCGGATTGGTCTGCAGACTCGCGCCAACAACCGCCGCATCATCCATGCGTTACGCCAGGAGCTGGATCATCAGCCCTTGGTTTGATCGGTGCCACGAGCTCAATGGCCGACTAGCTCATGCAACAGCCGCACTAGTTGGTGTTCGGCATCGCGCACGGCGAGTTGTTCCATGCCTGCTGCCATCGTGATTAAAGGATCAGCAGCTGGATCACAACTGCGCAGACGTGGTCCCAGGAGACGCCAGAGGGTGTTTCGCAGCGTGTGGTGTTCAGGCTCGTGTTGGTGCACGATCACGGCGGCGCCCAAGGCGGCGGCACAGGCTGCATTGGCATCCTGGTGTTGATCGGCAGCCTGGGGGAACGGCACCAGAATGCTGGCTGTGCTGGTGATGGCGAGTTCGCTCAGGCTGCCGGCTCCAGCTCGGCTGATGGCCAGATCGGCATGTTGCAGCAGCCCTGGAATCTCATCGCTGAAGGGTTGTTCCGCCAGTTGTGGGTGCTTCAGGCTGCCTGCTTCGGGATCGTTACTGCCACTGAGGTGCACCACCCGGCAGCCGGCTTCGAGCAGATCGGGTAGGACGGCACGCACCATTCGATTCAGACCGACGGCGCCTTGGCTACCGCCCATCACCAGCACGAGCGGCCCTGTGCCGGACGGCACCCAGTTCGGTAGGGGTTGGGGCGTGAGAAAGCTTTCGCGCACCGGCGTACCGGTGACGACGGCTTTGCAGCCGGGAATGCGTTCCACCGCTGTTGGTAGACCAACCGCCACCTTGGTGCAAAAACGGCCTAACAGGCGGGTCACCCGACCCGGAATGGCGTTCGATTCATGCAGCACCACAGGGATGCGGCTCCAGCGGGCCGCCAAAATGGCTGGTGCAGCGATGTAGCCGCCGGTGGTGAAGACCACCTGCGTGTGCTCCTGCTCGATGAGGCGCCGCACGTCCTTGCTGGCGACGATCAGTTGAATCAGCTGAAGCAGTTTGCGCAGCCCCCGCCCCTGCAATCCTCCCGCTTTCACCGTGATCAGTCTGAAGCGGTCGGGAACCAGTGAGGTTTCCAAGCGATCAGGTACTCCTAGCCATCGGCTGCTCCAGGAGGTGGGCAGCGCCTCGGCAACAGCGAGCGCAGGAAAAAGATGCCCGCCGGTACCGCTGGCGGCGATCAGAAGCCGTGACATGGCAGCGGGCATGGCGCGAACAGGCGCCCTAACTTAAGGGTGATGCTCGCAACTGTTGACGTGCTGCAACCTCTTTCGCGGATCGGCAGCATTTTGGGCCGCTCCTCTCTGGGATCCCTGATGCTGGGCACGCTCCTCTCGGTTGCGGTGTCTCCTCTGGCTTGGGCTCCTGTTGGTGCCTCAACAGAGGGGCAGGAGCTTGTGGGCAGATTGGAGCAGGCTCTTAATGCTCCGGATCAGGCTGGTTTGGACGACCTGATTGTTCCGCAGCAACGAGATCAGCTGTTGCTGCGCTTGCGCCGTTTTGCTCAGCGCTTCCCCAACGCCCGCTGGCGCCTTTCCGTCGGTTCTCCTTTGGCGGATGGACGGCTGCCGGTCGGTGTGGCCATCACCGGGACCACTGAAAAAGATGATCTTCTGTTTTCCTTGGATGCCCGCCAGCAACTCACTCTCATCACGGAAGGAGGCTTGATCAGCGGCCAGGAGTTGCGCCAGGATCAATCCGTGCTGGCGAGTTCCCGAGAGCCGATCGCGGTGACGTTGTTGATTCCTGATGCGGTGCTGACGGGAAGCCGTTACGACGTGGATGTGGTTCTGGATGAACCGCTTGGAGATGCCCTTCTCGCCGGCGGATTGACCGGTCTCACACCTCTTCAGGTTCGCGAGCAGCGCAGTCCAGACATCCAGCTTGAGCCGCTTGGCGGCGGTGGATTGTTTAAGTCGGTTCAGGCGCCTTTTCAGGCTGGTGTTCAGACCTGGGCCGCCATGTTGGTTCATCCCGACGGTGTGATCACTGTCACCAAGCAGGTGCGGGTTGTGAACGAACAAAGTGAGTTGTGAGCGCAGGCGACTCTGCGTTCTGGATCGGCATCGCTTGATGCGCTAATCCTCGAGATCCTGCGTTGCCTGGCTGTTCGGCACCCCTCTGCGCAGCACCCCTCTGCGGAGCACGGACACATCAGCATTCCCGAATCCTTGCTGCATCAAGGCCTCTTCCTGCTCTCGTACGGCTGCGGTGATCGGTAGGGTCAGGTCACAGTTGTCTGCTGCTTGCAGGGCGATCCCCAGATCCTTGTGGTGCAAGGCCAACTTGAAACCAAGGGGGTAGTGGTCCGCAAGCATCGCTGCTGAACGGTGCTCCAGCGCCCAAGAGCCAGCGGCCCCATTTTTGAGTGCCTGCACCACCTGCTCCATCGGCAGTTGTAGATGTTGCCCCAAGGCGACCGCCTCGGCCACGGCGGCGTAGCTGCCTGCGACGAGTACCTGATTGATCGCTTTCACCTGTTGTCCTGCCCCGACAGGGCCGAAGTGGTTGATGGATCCACCGATGCTTTCCAGGACAGGTCGGGCTCGATCCAAGTCGGCGGCCTCGCCGCCACAGAGCACAGTGAGCGTGCCGGCTTTGGCACCTTCCGTTCCGCCTGTAACTGGGGCATCCAGATACTGCACGCCCCTTGCGCTCAACCGCTTGGCCATGGCCTGGGAGGTTGCCGGCGCGATCGTTGAGCAGTCGATCACCACACTTCCGGGGGTTAGCGCGGGGCCTGCTCCGTGCTCTCCCCAGAGCACCGTCTCCACAGCAGCGTCATCGCTGACGCACAGCACCAGCGCCTGGCATCCAGTCACAGCGGCGGCGGGGCTGGCACAGGCAAGGGCGCCGTCCAGGGCTGGGTCGGTTTCAGGCGTTCGGCTTCGGGTATGCACCCTGAGGCTGTAGCCGGCTTGTCGCAGAGTGATCGCCATCGGTAGCCCCAGGGCGCCGAGGCCCACGCAGGCCAAGTGGGCGGGGGGGTGCAGGTCAGATCTTGTCATCACTGGCGGATGTTCTGGTCAGATCCTCGCGGGTTATCACCCACAGCATGGAACGGTGATTCGACTTTTTGCGTGATGACCGCATCCACGGGTTGGCAGCGTTTCTGTTTGATCTCTTGTGCAGCTTTCACTGCTTCGTCCCTGCAGGCCTGGAGCGCTCAGGTGGAGGCCCGAGATATCAGCGGTGAGCGCTTGGCCCTCACGCAGGCCCAGAAGCAGGCCCTCTTCAAGGCTCGCCGGGACTGGGAGCTGAGCAGCTATCCCCAGCGTTTGGCCCTGCTCAAGAATCAGCAGCGTTGTGTCAAAGATGCTTCCAGCCTGGATGCCTACCGCAGCTGCAAGCATCGGCAGCATCAGGCTCGTCGGGCGTTACTCAAGCAGGGGCGCAAGCAGATCAATCGCGAGCGGGAGCGGTTGGGGCTGTTGCCGATGCCTGAGCGTTCTGTTCGCCATCGCCGCCGCGGGGCCGTTGACTCAGATCCGTCAAAAGGCCATTCCTGGTGGAACGGCCCGGCAACGAACTGATCAAGGTTGGATCGGCGATTGGGTCACCACCGATCCGATCCAGGCACGTCTGATCAGGCTGCGTCGAGGGCAGACACGCCAGGCAGCACCTTGCCTTCCAGCAGCTCGAGGCTGGCGCCACCGCCGGTGGAGATGTGGGACATCTTGTCGGCGAGGCCAGCCTTCTCCACAGCTGCCACGGAGTCACCACCGCCGATGATCGTGCAGCAGCCCTTGCCGCTGAGGTCGGCCAGGGTGGTGGCAATGGCGTTGGTACCACCAGCGAATTTGTCGAACTCGAACACGCCCATGGGGCCGTTCCAGATCACGGTCTGGCAATCAGCCAGGGCGTCCTGGAACACCTGCACAGAGTCAGGACCGATGTCTAAACCCATCCAGCCGTCGGGGATGGCATCCACCTTCACGGTCTGGCTGTTGGCATCTGGGGCGAAGTTGTCAGCCAGGATCACGTCGGTGGGCAGCAGGAACTGCACGCCTTTGGCTTTGGCCTTGGCTTCCAGCTCCTTGGCAAGTTCCAGCTTGTCTTCTTCCACCAGGCTCTTGCCCACCGAGAGGCCACGGGCCTTGTAGAAGGTGAAGATCATGCCGCCACCGACGAGGATCTTGTCGCACTTGTCGAGCAGAGCCTCGAGGACGCCGATCTTGGAGCTCACCTTGGAGCCACCCACGATTGCGGCCAGAGGACGCTTGGGAGCATCGATCGCTCCCTGCAGATACTGCAGCTCTTTCTCCATCAGGAAGCCGCCGACACTGGGCTTCAGGAACTTGGTCACACCCTCTGTTGAGGCGTGAGCACGGTGGGCTGCACCGAAGGCATCGTTGACGTATACATCGGCGAGGCCGGCGAGCTTCTCGGCGAAGGCTGGATCGTTCTTCTCTTCTTCAGCGAAGAAGCGAACGTTCTCCAGCAGCACCACATCACCGTTGGCCATGGCGCCCACCTTGGCTTCGGCGTCGGGGCCGATGCAGCTGTCGGTTTTGGTCACGGGCTTGCCCAGCAGCTCGCTGAGGCGGGCTGCCACGGGGGTGAGGCGCATGCTGTCGTTCACCTGACCCTTGGGACGGCCGAAGTGGGCCGAGAGGATCACCTTGGCGCCCTTGCCGATGAGATCGTTGATTGTGGGCAGGGCGGCGCGGATGCGGGTGTCGTCGGTGATTGCACCGGCGTCGTTCAGGGGCACGTTGAAGTCAACCCGCACGAGAACGCGTTTGCCGCTGAGGTCGGCGCCGGTGAGGCTGGCCAGGGAACGCTTCGCCATGGGGTTGTGTCGTGCGGTAAGAAAACGAGGGGAGATTAACCCGGGTGGCGCTGATCTGGCGCTAGACCGTCCATATCGGTTCTGCCCCCGTGGAGGAACGCATGTTCAACACCGTTCTGTTCCCGATCGATCAGAGCCGTGAGGCGATCGAGATCGCAGGCAAGGCTTTGGAGTTGGCCCGTCGTCATGGCAGCAGCATGGTCTTGCTGTCGGTGGTGCAGCCAGAACGACCAGAAATGCATGACCATGCAACGGTTGCGCCCTTGCTGGAGCAGGCCCGCAGTCGTTTTGAGCAGGCTGGGGTGTCCTGTGAGCTGGTGGAGCGAGAAGGGAAGCCCGCCTTTGAGATCTGCAATGTGGCCGACGAGTTGAATGTGGATCTGATCGTGATGGGCACCCGCGGAGTGAATCTGGAAGACGACACGGAAAGCACGGCAGTGCGTGTGATTCAGCTGGCGCCCTGTCCCGTGCTGGTGGTGCCGTGAGCACCCCCCCGATTCAGTGGTACCCAGGCCATATCGCCAAGGCGGAGCAGCAACTCAAGCGCAATCTGGACAAGGTTGATCTGGTGATTGAGGTGCGTGATGCCCGCATCCCTTTGGCCACTGGTCACCCCCATCTCAGCCGCTGGGTGAAGGGCAAGCAGCACCTCCTGGTGATCAACCGGCGAGACATGATTACCGCCGAGGCGCGGGAGGCCTGGCAGCAGTGGTTCAAGAGCCAGGGCCAAGCCACGGTTTGGTGTGATGCCAAGGCCGGAACTGGGGTGAAGCAGTTGCAGCAAGCGGCCATCCGCGCTGGCAATCAACTCAATGAACGGCGCCGAAACCGCGGCATGCGCCCTAGGCCGGTGCGGGCGCTCACTCTTGGCTTTCCGAACGTCGGCAAATCTGCCTTGATCAACCGCTTGGTGAAGCAGAAAGTGGTAGCGAGTGCTCGCCGTGCGGGCGTGACGCGCACGCTGCGCTGGGTGCGTGTGGGGCAGGATCTGGATCTGCTCGATGCGCCAGGGGTGCTGCCACCGCGGCTGGATGATCAGCGAGCAGCCCTCTTCCTCGCCCTTTGCGATGACATTGGCCAGGCGGCCTACGACGGTGAGCTCGTCGCTCAGGCTTTTCTCCGCTTACTGGCTGATCTGGATCAACGCCAGGCTTCCGGGGCCTCGCTGACACGGGTGGAGGGGCGTTATGGCGTTCCCCTCAGCGCTGATACGGCAGACCCTGCCTACTGGATGCAGGCCGCGGCAGAGAAGCACACGTCGTCAGACACAGCGCGGATGGCTCAGCGTCTGATGGACGATTTCCGCAAGTCGGCACTCGGCAGCATCTCTTTGGAGCTGCCTGCGGAGCCGGCAGCGTGAGCGCGCAAAGGCAACGCCGTGAGCGTCCGCTTCTGCCTGAGGAGTCGTTCAGCCAGTCCTTCGGGGAAGGCGAGGGGGAACTGGTCACCCTCACCTACCCCAAGCCCTTGCCGATGCGCCTCGATCGCTGGTTAGTGAGTCAGCGCACGGAGCAGAGCCGTGCGCGGATTCAGAAATTCATTGATGCCGGTTTCGTGCGCGTGAATGGGAAGACCGGCAAGGCCAAAACACCACTGCGGAAGGGAGATGAGGTGCAGCTCTGGATGCCGCCGCCTGAGCCTTTGCCGTATCTCAAGCCGGAGCCGATGGAGCTTGATGTGCTCTTTGAGGACGAGCACCTGATCGTGATCAACAAACCAGCTGGGCTCACGGTGCATCCGGCACCCGGCAACAAGGACGGCACGCTCGTGAACGGCCTGTTGCATCACTGCCCTGACCTGCCAGGAATCAGTGGCAAGCTGCGGCCAGGGATTGTCCACAGGCTGGATAAAGACACCACAGGTTGCATCGTCATTGCCAAGAGCCAGGAGGCGCTTGTGAAGCTTCAGGTTCAAATCCAGAAGCGGATCGCCTCACGCGAGTATCTGGCCGTCGTGCATGGCCTTCCCCAGGGTGATTCCGGTTCCATCGTGGGTGCCATCGGTCGCCATCCCGCAGACCGCAAAAAATACGCGGTGGTGAGCGGTGAAAGCGGTCGTTACGCCTGTACGCACTGGAGCTTGCAGGAGCGGCTTGGCGATTATTCATTGCTCCGTTTCAAGTTGGATACCGGTCGTACGCACCAGATCCGTGTGCACTGCGCCCATATGAACCATCCGGTGGTGGGTGACCCCATTTACAGCCGTTGTCGCAAGTTGCCGATTGATCTGCCTGGTCAGGCGCTGCATGCGTTCCAGCTGGGCCTCGATCATCCGATTACCCGGCAACGGATGGTGTTTGAGGCACCGCTGCCTCCTGTGTTGGACAAATTGCTGACGGTGCTTCGGCGGCGACTCTGATGGCCGATCGGTTGTTGAAAGGAGGGTCAAGTGGTTGCAATAGACCCGTTAATCTTTCGATCTTTTGTTGGCCTCTTTGGGGCTTTTTCTCTGGGCCTGCTGTGGCTGATTGAACCCTTTTTGATTGTGATGGCCTGATGTACCTCTTTTGATTAGCGCTGCATCCAGATTCTGCTCAATTTTGCGTGGCTGCCGTCGTAGTAGCTTCTGGCAATTGCGTCGTTGATGGTTTGGGCGCGTTCGTCACGGTTGAACTCCTCCGAAATGGCAAAGGCCATAAAGAGGGTCATGAGTTTGTCTGATGCAGCAGAGATCTTGGGTTCAGGGGGCATCGTTCTCAGTGCCGTCTTCATGGTGAGCATGTCGTCGAGAATGGCATCGGCCTGGCCAGTTTGTAGAAGATGAATACAGGTTTCGGCTACATCACAGTCAATGGTTTTGGCACCACTGCTCTTCAGGATTGAGGTTTGGATGTAGCCAGGGATGGCGGCGAATGTGGAGTCCTGAAGAGTCTCCAAGTTGATCTCGTCCATCGGCTTGGCCACATTGATCGCTTGATCAGTGCTGGCTATTTTCAGGATGTATGATGCGAAATAGCCAGTCAGAAGAACCCTGGCAAAGAGCGAAGCAATCGACATCAGGCGACTTCTCGTTCGTTGCGTGTGGTCGGTTGAGAGCAGCAGGGTTTTTTGCAGAATGAAGACCAGTTGATGTCGTTTCTGGTTGTCGGCTAGTTCCGGTCTGTGGCGCTCCATGAGCCAGACCGGAACAGCAAAGATGCAGGCGATGAGGATTAGGCCCAGGAAGATCAGTAATACTTCTTTTGAGAACAGGATCTGCAGAAGCCTGATGGCTGTCGAATCCTCCTTTTTGAGGGTGTAGATCTTCAGGTCACTGCTTGCTGTGGGGAAGGAAAAACGGAAAATCTTGCTGCGGTTCTCATTGATCAGAACTCCTGAGATCGCGAGGTCTGCCTTGTTTGTGCTGATGTCTGCCAGTAACTCCTCAAAGCTGTTCGCTTTGCGAATGCGGTAAGGGATTTGGCGCGTTTCAGCGATCATCCGCCACAGGTCAATCTCAAATCCAGCGGGCACCCCTTTCTCGTTCATCGCGTAGGGCGGATTCGGAAACCAGATCACATCCACTGGATCCAGTTCTGTTGGCCTGTTGTGATTGGCTTGTGCTCGGCTCTGAACACCTGTCAAGCAGCAAGCGCACAGCGCACAGAGGCTTAGCACCAATGTGGCTCGGATCCGGCGGGGCATCTCAGTGATGCAGCGATAAGGACTAGTCAAGACGACCGCATGCTCGCGTCTGCAGTCCATTGACAGGTTTGGGCTGGATCCAGTGGCCGTTGCGATCAATCCTTGGGCGCTTCAGCCAAACTCTTGCTTGAGCGAGCTTGGATCATCATCCTTCGGGTCTTCGCGCTGAGCTCCTGGTGCATCACTCTTCGCCGATCAGTTTGATGAAGCCAAACACCTGGATCGGTTCCGGCCAGCCTTTCAAGGCCTGAGGGCCAAGATCGACAACCTCGACTGCATCCTCAACCAGGGCGAGGAGCTCTCCGCTGATCAGGATCGGGTACTCCTGGAATTGCCTGGTGAGGCCCTCGAGGCGGCTGGCGACATTCACCGTTGCCCCAATCACGGTGAACTCCAGCCGATCGCGTGAACCGAGGTTTCCGGCGATTAGATCCCCGAAGTGAAGGCCGATCCCCTGGCTTAGCGTTGGCTGTTGTTCCGCTGCGAGCTGGGCATTGAGCCTTGCCAGGCTCTTCTGCATCGCCAGCGCTGCTCGGATCGCCGCCAGTGCTTCCTCTCGATCACCGCGTGATTCCGGAATCCCGAATTCAGCCATCAGTGAATCTCCGATGAACTTATCGAGCAGTCCGTCCTCGGCGATGACAGCGCCGGCCAGCCCATCGAAATAGGCATTCAGCAGGTTAAAGAGTGTCTTGGCTTCGAGCTGGGAGCTGAGGCTTGTGAAGCCAACAAGATCGGTGAATAGAACCACGCAGCGGCAGTGCTGACCTCCGAGTTGGGTCCCGAGTCGGTCCGGTTCCTTGAGAATCTTCTGGAGCAGTCGCGGTGAGACGCGCCGTTCCAGCACACGCCGTAGCTCATCTCGTTCTCTGTTTTCCTGCAACCAGGTTTGTGCTGCTTTGGTGCCTCCGCCCAGCAGCAGTCCTGCAAGCACTGTGGCTTGGGGTAGCCAACGTTGGAACCCCAGCCAGATTGTTCCTGTCAGCAGCAGGCTCAGGCTGATCAGGAGCAGCGTCGTGAGCACGATTGCTCGGCTCGAACGCGCTCGGAGCAGCAGCAGCCCTGCCAGCGCGATCCATCCGATCAGCAGCGGAATCTCCCAGGAGGCTTGTAGTGGAAGCAGTCCTGTGTTCTCCGCCACGGCGGCGATCGCCACGGCCTGGACCTCCACCCCGCTGACCGGGCCAAAGGGGGTTTCCTGCTGCTGGCCCATGGCAGCAGCGGTGGAACCGATCAGGACGAGTCGGTCTTTCCAGACCGAGTCCGGCTGCGTTTCAAGCTGCCAAGCCGGCACCATCGGCCAATCACCTGCTGGCCCGCTGAACGGCAGGCCAAGAGCTTCGCGGCTTGGCGGGCGATCGTTCGCAACAAAGGCCAGTGCCGTTGGATGCGGTCCGGGCAACGTTCCTAGTTCATCTTCGTTCCAGTTGCTGCCGGGGATGGCTCGTACTTGTCCCCTTTCGCTGAGCAGCAGTGTGGTCAGGCCAATCCTTGGCCATGGCCAGAGAGGGAGTACAAGCTGGCGTTGTTCAATGCCGTCGTTGCTGTTGCGTTCGAAATCAGCGGCAAGTGTGATGCGATCCCTCCAGGGGGAGAGGCGATCCAGGAACTGCTGGTCATCCTCTGGGCCGTATGCACTGGGATTGGCAAACACGATGTTGAAAATGACGCCTCGAGCACCACGCTCCAGCACATACGCGGCGAGTTCGGCTTGCAGTGATCGAGGCCATGGCCACGGTCCCATGGCCTGGAGTAGGGGTGAGTCACTCCTCTCTTCCGGGGTGAACAGCACATCCACAGCAAGTGATGTCTCGTCGATCGCAACGATCACTGGGTCGTTCGAGGGAGGCTTGCGGCCATGCAGCAAGATGGCGAGGCTTTGGAGTTCAACGTCGAGTTGCTCCAGCATTCCGATGGGTAGGCCCTGCCGCAGTGCCGGCATGCCGATCAGGATGGGCACCACCAATGCCAGCCCCCACCCCCAGAGGCGAGGGTTTGGCAGTCTCCTCATAGATCGGCCGTACTCGGAGCCTGGTTTAGAACGGCTTCCACTTCAGGCATGGTCTGCATGGGTGCCTGGAAGCCATTGAGCAACTGGCTCTTCCGACGCCGGGTCATCGCCTGTTTGCGTGTCAACGGACGAGGTCCACTCCATGTGGCGGTGCTGTCGTCATAGGTGAGGACCTGCCCACCATTGAGCGAGAAGGCTTCGCCGGAGTCGGCCTGGACGCTGACGTCCCCTTCCCAGCTCAGAAAGATGATCTTGTCACCTTGGTCATCGATGAAGAGGGTCGTGCCACGGATCGCGGCGGTGGCAATGCGGGTGCGGATCTGAAGTGGTGTGACCCTTGGTCCGCCTGGAGCGATCCAGGCGATGATCTGACCGCTGCGGTGGTTGATCGTGTTGCCATTGATCTGAAGCGATGCGTTGCCTCCCATGCGAAAGCTGCGGTTGCCCTGGTTCATCTGGATTTGCATCCGCCCGGGTTTGGCTGTTCGCAGCACTGTTCTGTTCTGCAGTGGCTGCCCTTGCGTTGCCACACGTTCCGTTTTCCCGTGCGGGCGTTGAAAGGCAGGTTGTGAGACCACTTCCTCAATCCTGGCGATTGGTTTGTTCTGGGCTGATCCAGGCGCCGCCATCAACATCCCGGAGCTGATGGCGATGATCGCGATTGTGCAGGCAGATCTCATTTGTGCAGCCTGGGGTCTCGCCCATTCTGATGAGGAGATTGGCAGTGGGCCATTGCACCAGCTTGCTCTCCACGTTGCAGGCTTGACCTGATTCCACTCATTCGATCCGCCTGGATTGCCTCTGCATGCATCTCCGCCATGAAAAAGGTGGTCACTGCCAAGTGTTGTCGCTTGCGCAAGAACAACCTGGCACCCAATCACGCCTGAACGGATGCTGTTTTCTGCTCCATAGCCAGCGGTGGTTGAACTATTTTTGGCGTGGTTTAGCAACCATAGTTAATCCAAGTTTCAACCATTTTGTGTGGCGAAAGCCAATGCACCTGTCAAGCCGGTGTTGTCATCAATGGCGACCTCATTAGCAATGAAATGGGACCTGCTATTTGTGTGGGAATAATCGCTGGCATGGCTTGGTCCTCCCACTGCAGCCGCGTATAAATAGTCCCATGTTGAGACGTTCAGAGGTTGGCAGTGTTCTGCCTTGTCGATGACATCGTAACCTCAGCGATTCCACATGCTTTTGTTGTACCCCCCCCCCCCAGGGAGATGCGACTCACACTGTCAAGTCGGTAAGCGCGGGCATGCATCCACCAGCTTTTGTGTAATTGCAGCCTTGGGACGGGCGAGCATCTGATCGCCTGGGCCTTGTTCCACGATCCGGCCGTGATCGAGCACGATCACCTGGTGGCAGAAGCCGCTGGCTACGGATAGATCGTGGGTGACGAACACCATGGCCAGTCCAAGGCGGTGTTGCAGTGTGCGCAGCAGGTTCAGAACGTCTGCCTGAATCTCTGCATCCAGCATGCTCACGCTTTCATCACAGATCAGCACTTTCGGCTCCAGAGCCAGAGCTCGGGCGATCGCCACTCGTTGCTGTTGTCCTCCGGAGAGCTGCCGGGGACGCCTGTTCTGGAATTGTTCTGCGGGTGAGACTCCCACGAGTTCCAGCAATTCCCTGGCCCGCTCCCGGGCTGCTGTTTTGCTTCGCAGACCATGAATCAACAGAGGATCAGCGATGGCATCACTCACGCACATCGCCGGATTGAGGCAGGCGAGTGGGTCCTGGAACACCATCTGGATTGAGCGTCTGAGCAGACGCTTTCGGGCCCCTCGTTGCTGCAGCAGATTGACCCCCTGAAGCCAAACCTGGCCTCCCCGGATCGGACTCAGTCCCATCAGGGCTCGGCAAAGCGTGCTCTTTCCGCAGCCGGATCCTCCCACCACGCCCAGGGATTCACCTGCCTGAACTTGGAAGCTCACGCCATCGACGGCCTTCAGCCAACGTGGGGACCATGGAGTGCCGCCAAGGTTGTGCCAGCAGCGCAGTTCCTCTACCTGGAGCGCTGTCGTGGCAGTCGGAGCTGATGGGGTGTTCCCTCCTTCCCGTTGCCGTGCCGCCTTCACCAGCCTCTGCCCCACCCTTGAGCTGGGTTGGGTGAGGACTGTTGTGCTGCTGGAGGTCTCCACGACCTTCCCTCCATCCAGCACGGCCATGCGATCGCACCAACGATGGGCCATGGCAAGGTCGTGACTGATCAGAAGCAGGGCACTGCCAAGCCCGTCGCAGAGCTGGCGCAGTTCCGCCATGACCTGCCCCGCCACGGCCACATCCAGGCTTGTCGTGGGTTCATCAGCGATCACGAGCGGGGGCTGGAGACAGATGGCCAACGCGATCGCCAGGCGCTGGCGCATGCCACCGCTGAATTCATGGGGGTAGGCGTTGAAGCGGTCGGCACCGATGCTGACCCGTTCCAGTAACTCTTCGGCTCTCTCTCGCTGGGCTTTCAGCGGCATCTCAGGACCGTGGGCACGCAAGGTGTCGAGCAAGTGCCCTCCCACGGTCATGAGGGGGTTGAGCCGTGTCATCGGGTCCTGGAACACCAGTCCCACCGCTTCACCCCGAAGCTGCTGCAGATTCCGTCTGCTGAGACCGCGGGGGTCACGGCCGTTCAGCCTCAGCGTGCCCTCGCAGACACTTCCAGTGGGGAGCAACTGCAGTGCAGCTTTCGCAACGGTGCTTTTGCCGCAGCCGGAGGGGCCAACGAGCGCCAGGTGTTCCCCGGCTGTGATGCGTAGATCAAGGCCATTCAGGGTCCACTGCTCGGCGCCTGGATAGCGCAGATGCAGCTGCTCCAGTTCCAGCACCGCCTTCCGCTCGCTTGCGTGGCCTGGGCGTTGGCTCATGGATGGCGGTTCAGGGCACATGACTCCAATACCATGGTTCAACCCTGCCGGGTCGGATGCTGAAGGGCACCTCTGCGTCAGAACCGACACAGACCGATGCGGTCTGTGCTCAGCCGCCCGCCGGTCTACCCACTGTTCGTGCCCATCCGATCCGCAGTATTGAGGATTACGGCATACCCCTGCCCGAGTGGCTGCAGGAGTGCCTGAAGCATGTGCCCCCTGGTGCGGGCTACAGCTGCCCCACCGATGCGGAGGCCTTGCTCGCTGCAGCCTTCGATTTCGCTTTCCAGCTGCATGAAGGCCAGTTCCGCGCCAGTGGTGATCCCTACATCATTCATCCTGTTGCGGTCGCGGATCTGCTGCGCGATATCGGAGCTAGTGCTCCGGTGATCGCCGCCGGCTTCCTCCACGATGTTGTGGAAGACACCGATCTCACGCCAGAGCAGCTGGAGGCTCATTTCGGGGCTGAAGTGCGTTCTCTCGTGGAGGGGGTGACCAAGCTCGGCGGGCTGCATTTCACCAATCGCACCGAGGCTCAGGCTGAGAACCTGCGCAAGATGTTCCTGGCCATGGCCAGTGATATTCGTGTGGTCTTGGTGAAACTCGCGGATCGCCTGCACAACATGCGCACCCTGGGAGCGCTCAAGCCAGAGAAACAGGAACGTATTGCTCGTGAAACCCGTGAGATCTACGCCCCTTTGGCCAACCGTCTTGGCATTGGCCGGTTGAAGTGGGAATTAGAAGACCTCGCCTTCAAGCTTTTGGAGCCCGAGGCTTTTCGCGAAATTCAAGAGGAGGTCGCGACCAAGCGCAGTGAACGGGAAGAGCGACTGGCAGTGACCTTGAAGCTTCTGGCCGACCGGCTGTCTGCGGTGGGGCTCGAGAGCTGTGAGGTGACAGGTCGCCCGAAGCATCTCTATGGCATCTGGAGCAAGATGCAGCGCCAGCAGAAGGCGTTTCACGAGATCTATGACGTTGCGGCGGTGCGGATTATCACCCCCAATCTTGAAACGTGTTATAGGGCTCTGGCGGTGGTGCATGACACATTTCGTCCGATCCCCGGCCGCTTTAAGGACTACATCGGTCTTCCTAAGCCCAATGGTTATCAGTCCCTGCATACAGCAGTGATCGGCCGGCATCGGCCGATTGAAGTGCAGATCCGAACGGCCGAGATGCATCAAGTGTCGGAGTTCGGGATCGCGGCGCATTGGAAATACAAGGAGGGTGGTTCACCAGCTGCTGGTGGCGACACCGAACGCTTTAACTGGCTGCGGCAACTGGTGGATTGGCAGCAGGAGGGCGGTAACGACGATCACAATGACTACTTGGCCTCGATTAAGGAAGATCTCTTCGATGAAGAGGTTTTTGTGTTTACCCCAAAGGGAGAAGTGGTGGGGTTGCGCAAAGGTTCGACCGCTGTTGATTTTGCTTATCGCATTCATTCAGAGGTGGGAGATCATTGCCATGGCGTACGCATCAATGACCAGCTCTCGACATTGTCCACATCACTGCAAAACGGTGATTTTGTTAATATCCTCACCAGCAAGACGGCTCACCCCAGCCTCGATTGGCTGAATTTCGTTGCTACGCCAACGGCACGTAATCGCATCCGTCAATGGTATAAACGCAGCCATCGTCAAGAAACGATCCAGCGCGGTAAGGAACTGTTGGAGCGTGAGCTGGGGCGTAGCGGCTTCGATTCCCTGCTCTGCAGTGAGGCGATGACACGCGTTTCCGAGCGTTGCAATCTTCACAGCACCGAAGACTTGTTGGCTGCTCTTGGTTTTGGGGCTGTCACCTTGCATCAGGTGCTGAATCGCCTGAGAGAGGAGATTCGTCTGCAGACCGAGGCTGAAGCCCAGCCCCTCAGCAATGAGGATGTGGCTCGCAAGTTGGTGGAGCATCAGGCGGATGCTCCGCCGCGGCAACGGCCTGGCGAAATTCAGCCGATCCTCGGACTGGAGGGGCTCGACTACCGCCTCGGAGGCTGTTGTAGTCCCCTGCCTGGTGAAGCCATCGTTGGCACAGTGGCTCTCGGCAACCATGGCATCACTATCCATCGCCAGGAGTGCGCCAACATCGAGGCAATCCCAAGTGAACGGCGACTCCCGGTGCGCTGGAATCCAGATGCCAGCCGTCATGGCCAGCGTTTCCCGGTACATCTCCGCATTGATGTGATCGATCGTGTTGGGATTCTCAAAGACATCCTGATGCGACTCTCGGATGGATCGATCAACGTCAGTGATGCGCGTGTGAAAACTGCCTACGGCAAGCCGGCGCGCATCGAGCTGTTGGTCGAGCTAGGCAGTGCTGATCTGCTGCAGCGCACGATGCATCAGATCCGTTCGATGGCGGATGTGCTCGACATTGCCCGAACCGGTCAGGCTTGAGTGATTAATGGCAGCTCAAGGCTGAATTGGCTGCCTTCCCCCACCGTGGAACGCACCGTGACAGTGCCGCCCATAGCTTCCATCAGCATCTGCACAATCGACAGCCCCAGGCCTGAGCTGCTCTGTCCCTTCGGAATGGAGACGCCTTCGGCGCGGGTGAATCGTTCGAAGATGCGTTCGAGTTGATCGGCCGGTATCCCCTGGCCCTGATCTTCGACAATGAGACGAACGGTCTTTGGGTTGGGCCTGACTTCAAGGGAGATTGGGCTGTCTGGGGCGGAGTATTTGACGGCGTTGCCGATCAGGTTGCTGATGCACTGCACCAGCCGGTCAGGATCACCGATCACTTCAAGGGCAGGCAGCCCCTTGAGGTTGTCGCGGATTGGATTGGTGTGGGCGGCTCTCGCCAGCCTCAGGCCATGTTCCAGGCTCGGCATCAGGTCGAAAGGTTCGCGTCGGATCGAGAGCTGGTGGTTGTCGGCACGGCTGAGGTCGAGCAGATCGCTGAGCATGCGGTTCAGCCTCAACACCTCTTGATTGGCAATCCCGAGAGCATTGCGCTGTTGCTCAGCTAGCGATTCCCCTCGATTCAGAACCGATTGAATAAAGCCAGAAATCACCGTGAGGGGGGTGCGGAATTCGTGGCTGATGGTGGAAGCGAACTGTTTTTGATTACTGGCCGAGAGTTGAAGTCGTTCAACCATCTGATTGAACTCTTGCAGAATTGGTAGGAGTTCTACTGGGGCCCCAGCGGTAGAGAGAGTCGCGGCCTGCAGGGTGTTGAGCTCAATTTCTGAAAGCTCCCGACTGATGCTGCGGATGGGTTTAAAAATGCGGCGGGCCGCGATGATCAGAATTGCAGTGGTTAGGAGAATAAGGGTGAGTTCAGAGGCCAGCTTGATCATCATCTGGGCGTGGATCAGCGGCATGCTGTAGAGCGGCCTCAGGTAAACGAAATGGCCTGTAGCGGCACCGCCTGGAAGCTTGATCGCTTTCAGCGCGACCGCTTCATGTTCGTCGTTCTCGACCATGGCAAACCCCCGTGGTGACGCCACAGCTCGGTCTGCCAATGCATGCAAGTGCGTCTGGCTGAACAGAACATGGCTACCGCGGGTACTGGCCAGTCCGCCATTGCCCACGATCATGCCCACCTTGCCGTCATAGAGACGCAGTGGTTTCAGGAAGCGTTGGTAGTCCTGGATTGTGCAACAGCGTTTGGCTTGCTCTGCCGTGAGTTGATCGAGTTGATCATTGACATCTTTGAGCGGTGCGATTGCCTGCCTATCAAGCTTTTTCTCCAGGAATCCTCTAAGGAAAATTTGTCGCAGTTCACGGGTGATCAGCAGGCTTGCAAGGGATTGTGTGAGCACAACCGTCAGGCTGATCAAGAGAAAGCGACGGGCCAAAGACCAGCGTTTTGCAGGCTGAGGGCTGGGCATGCTCACAGGTTCTGACATGTGGGGAATCCACCGGTAGAGGCATGCACATCTGCCACCTTCTGCAGTGTCTGTTTGGGGAAGGATGGATTGGGCTTCTCAAAGCCCTGATACCCCCATGTTGCGAGAACGCGTTGGTGCTCTGGCCGCTCTGGATTGAGGGCCAGTAGTGCTGTGGCCACTTTCTTCAGCTGCTCATGTTTCAGGCTCTGAGCAGGGTGAACCGCCGTGACAACAAAGTCATTACGGCTGAGTTCGCTCTGCCAAACAACGCTGACCTTGTCTCGGACCTCAGGGGCAATGGCCTGGAGCGGATCGCCGCTGAGGCTGGGAATGAAGGCCAGGTCAATGCTGCCATCGGCGACCAGTAAGGGCAAATGGTTGGTATTGGGTTCGTGGAAACATTCGCTGATGCTGAGAAACGGCACTTCCTGCTGATGCAGATGCAACAGCGGCTGTAAAAAGGTCGAGCCTGAAGCGCGGCTGCCGAAGCCGACGCTCTGGTTTTGGACGATGGAGAGAGGTGATCTCCCATTACCCCGCTCTTGGATGTTCTCGAGACTGGCGCTGTTGGCAATCAGGATGCTGCGAAACGAGCGCTTCTGAATGACAAGGGGCGTCACCTTGGGGTTGTTGTGCAGGAGTTTGAAGCCGCCATATAGACCAATGGTGATCAGGTCAACGTCACCATCGCGGAGCATTTGATGGCTGTGTTCATAGTTAATTGCAGGAACGTAATCAATGCGTAGTCCTGTGGCTTTCTCCAGGTAGGGAATGACGATTGCCATTCGTTGGTTGATCACCTCTTGGGTTTGGTAAGGCTCTTCGGCAAGGCGTAGATCTGGCGGTGAAGATGTAGGGACACTTTTGTTGTTGTTCTCTTTGCAGCTCGTGATCAGTAGCCCCATGCAGATGCTGGCGACCAGAGTGAGTTGTCTTGACACCTGAATCATGGTGGAGCCCATCACAGCAGCCTAGGAATTCAGTGCCCACCGAACAGTTGTTGATGGGGTGATCGCTACGATTCTGCGACGAAGCTTTGGCTCCATGGGGTTCAATGGACTGCTATCGCTGCCCTTTGAAGCTTCTATTGAGTCCCTGGGTGAGGCGTTCTGGGATCCAGTTCAGGCGGCTGATTTTCCACAGACGCGCCTGCGATTTCGCAACGATGCCCTCCTGCAGCAACTTGGAGTGGCTCCCGAGACCATTTCCGATCACGATTTCGAGCAAGCTTTTGGAGGGTTCCAGTGTCGTCAGCCGCTGCTGGCCCTCCGATATCACGGTTATCAGTTCGGCACCTACAACCCCCAATTGGGGGATGGACGAGGCTTCCTTTATGGCCAGCTGCGAGACACCCATGGCGATCTTCAGGATCTCGGGACCAAGGGCAGTGGCACCACTCCTTGGAGCCGTGGTGGTGATGGACGTCTCACCTTGAAGGGAGGCGTGCGAGAGGTCATCGCTTCTGAAGCACTGCATCGCCTGGGCGTGACCACCAGCAGAACACTCTCGCTCATTGAAACTGGCGAAGAACTTTGGCGTGGTGACGAACCATCGCCTACGCGTAGTGCGGTGATGGTGCGCATGGCCCGTACCCATCTTCGCTTCGGCACCTGTGAGCGCCTCCTTTACTTGCGGGATCGCAAGGGTCTGGAGCGTTTGCTTCGCCATGTGGTTGCGGTGTATTACCCCATGCTTTCTGCAACCTGGCCGGCAGCTGCCGGTGATCATGCAGCACTGGAAAGGCAGTTGTTGGCCTTCTATGGCGAGTTGGTGCAGCGGGTGGCGCGATTGGCGGCTGAATGGATGGCGGCCGGCTTTGTTCACGGTGTGCTCAACACCGACAACATGTCGCTTGTCGGTGAAAGTTTTGATTACGGACCCTTCGCTTTTCTGGAGGCCTGGGATCCGGGCTTTACGGCAGCCTATTTCGATCAGACTGGGCTCTATGCCTACGGTCGCCAGCCGGCGATCTGCCATCACAACTTGCGACTCCTTCAGGATCCATTGGCAATGCTGTTGCCTCGGGAGCGGATGGAGCAGGCTCTCGACGGCTTTAAGCAGGTCTATCAAACGCATTACAGGCATTGCCTGCTGCGGCGCTTAGGTCTTGATTCGGATCTGCTCTGTCAGACAGCGCATGCCGATCAGTCTTTGGATTTGGTCGCTGCCACCCTCGATCTGCTGGCGTCTTGGCCGGTGGGCTATGGCGATTTATTCACGGGTTTGCAAGCGTGGGTTCACCGCCATGGGTTGCCACAAGAACCGGATGGTTTGGGCCCGTTTGTTCCGGGAGTCGAGGCACCGCCACGCCAGGTCTGGCTGGCCTGGCGTGATGCCTGGTGGCATGCCCTTCAGGTTGAGCTCAAGCTCAAAGACCGATCCCGTTCTGTGTTGGAGCGGCTCGATCGATTCAACCTGGCGCGTACGCCAAGTCGTTCTCTGATCGAAACCCTTTGGGAGGAGATTGATCAGCGGGATGACTGGGAGCCCTTGTTCGCCTGGCTCGCGGAGGTGCGCCTCGCCAATTGAGCACCATGCGGTCGGGAGGGCTTCAGGCGGAACAGCCACCAAGCGAGGGATCCGAGCGACAGCGCGAAGATGAGACCAACGATGCTCGATCCGAGCAGAAGACGGCTGGTGAAGCTCCAGCTCTGATGCCAGAGCGTGGATTTGTTGATGCCGGTGAGTGTGGCTGTGGCTGCTCTGCCCATCAGCGCATCTCCCACGCGGTAGTTGAACCAGTAGAGCGGCAGGTAGGTGAACGGATTGCTGATCCAGGTGCCGGCAGCGGCCAGCAGGTGGTTGCCCCGAACCACGCTGGCCAGGCCAATGCCAAGCAGGGTTTGCAGTCCAAAGAAGGGGAAGCAACCGCAGAAGACACCAGCGGCCAAACCCCGGGCGCGCTGACCAGGACTGCCTTCCTGTTCCCAGAGCCACCGAAGCCAGCGGCGACAGCGTTTGATCAGGCTGTGCTGCCACCGGACCATGGGCTACGGGCGCTTCGGGGGCGAATGACAGACGGCGGAGATCGTAGGAAGGAGCTCTCTTCGGCGTCGCCATGCTCGGCCTCGCATTGCCTCTGATGTTGTGATGTCTTCATCTGCGAGCGGAGTCCCTGTCCTGCCGGACACGATCGCGGCGGTGGCCACAGCTGTTGCGCCTGGTCAGGGAGGTATCGCCGTGATTCGTCTGTCTGGACCCATGGCCCAGCGGGTGGTGCGGACGATCACTGTCTTCCCCGGCAGTCAGGAATGGCTGAGCCACCGGGTGCTGTATGGCCACGTGGTGGCGGCCGACGGCCATGAGCGGCTCGATGAAGTGCTCGTGCTTGTGATGCTCGCTCCCCGTAGTTTCACTGCCGAAGATGTGGTGGAAATTCATTGTCATGGCGGTGTGATCGCCGTTCAGCGGGTCATGGCAAGGGTTCTGGAACAGCCCGGTGTCAGAAGGGCCCTACCGGGTGAATTCAGCCAGCGTGCGGTTCTGAACGGACGTTTGGATCTCACGCGTGCTGAGGCAATCACCGACCTGGTGTCAGCCCGAAGCCAGCGTGCGGCTCAGTTGGCAATGGCGGGTCTCGATGGGGGGATTCAGCGCCGGGTCGTTGCGCTGCGAGAGCGGTTGCTTGATCAGCTCAGTGAGTTGGAGGCCCGTGTTGATTTCGAAGATGATCTCCCTCCGCTTGATGGTCGGGCCCTGCTCGAAGAGCTGCAGGAGGTGCGCGCCACCCTCTTGGAGCTGGTGGCCGACGGTGCGCGGGGAGCCGCTTTGCGCACGGGTCTGCGCGTGGCCTTGGTGGGGCGTCCCAATGTCGGCAAGAGCTCTTTGTTGAACCGCCTCAGCCGCCGTGAGCGGGCGATTGTCACCGATCTGCCCGGTACCACGCGTGATTTGCTCGAGAGTGAGATTGTGCTGGAGGGTGTGCCGATCACTCTCCTCGACACCGCTGGGATCCGAGCCACCACGGATGAAGTGGAGCAGTTGGGGATTGCCCGCAGCCATGACGCCCTGGCCAGTGCCGATTTGGTGCTGCTTCTGTTTGATCTTGCAGCAGGCTGGACGGTGGAAGATCAGGCCCTGTATGAACAGATTCCTGGTGCAGTGCCCCGTCTTCTGGTTGGCAACAAGCTGGATTTGACCAACAGCGCCGCTGAGGGTGCACCGTCGTCGCCTGCGTTGGATGTGCGCCTTAGTGCCCAAACCGGAGACGGCGAACCGGCTTTGGTGCAGGCCCTACTCGCCCAGTGCGGATCCCTCAGTGAGCAGTCGCTCCTGATCGCGCTCAATCAGCGTCAGTCCGATCTGGCGGCTCGTGCGGCGGAGGCCTTGCAGCGCAGCGAAGAGGTGGCGGCCCAAGGCCTCCCTTGGGATTTCTGGACGATTGATCTGCGCCAGGCGATTCAAAGCCTTGGCGAAATCACCGGGGAGGAGCTGACCGAGGCTGTGTTGGATCGGATTTTTTCGCGGTTCTGCATAGGAAAGTGAGCACGGTGACTGCCGCATAGGCCAGCGCCCAGGGTTGACCGGTGCCCCAGCCCAGTTCCAGCGTTGTGTCGCTGCTGGTGAACTGCCAGGCATGAATCACGCCGAACCAGGCCAGTACAGCGGTGATGCCACTGCACACGCTTGCTGCGAGGAAGCGTTGCTCAATGGCGTAGACAAGCCATGCAGCGAGCAACATCGCTGTGATGATCTGGCCCTGCTCTAGAGCAAAAAGGCCATCGGCCCACACGTCCATCGAGCTCAGTCTTGGCAGAATTGCCTCGTTGAAGGGTTGATCACCACTGCCCAGGCCTCCTGTGCGAAGCCCCGCCTTGAGGAGCTGGGCCCCCCACCCGGCCAGCCCTGGCAGTAGGCCAAGAACCACTGCCGGTGTATGGCGCCCCTGCGTGGCTTCAAACGCCTGGGCGGTCATGGCCACCCCGAGGTACAGCACGATCGCCATGCCGGCGTCGATCGGAATCAGCAGTGCCAACAGGCCGAATAGGCCGAACAGGCAGGCCCCGGCCATGACGAGTCCGTTCAGCCACGAATAGGCCGAGCGAGCTCCCAGCGTTTTGAATCCCGGATGGCCGATGTAGAGCGTGGTGGGGAAGCAGGAGCCCAGGCCGGCTGCCACGAGCGTGCCGATGCCATCAATCAGCAGACATGGGCGCGTGGGGTAGGCATCACCGGCGGCTTCAGCACTTTCCAGGTTCTGCAGCGACCCCACCACGTTGAACAGGCCCATGGGCAGGATGACGCCCAGCCAGGGGAGAAGTTCGTTTCGGTTCTCCCAGAGCGCCCTTAATTGAAGGGCTGGGATGTGGACACCAACCGCTGCCATCGACTCGGACCAGGCTGCAGTTGTCGGCGCGGTTAAGCCACTCCCCCAGGCGAGCACGATGCCGACCAGTAGCGCCATCAAACCGGTGGGCAAGGGCCATCGCACTCTTGCGACGTAACCCAGCAAGATGATGGCCAGTGTGCTCAGGCCCACCAGGGGGTGAGCGAAGGTGCGCAGCAGGAAGCCCAGGGCGATGTAGCCGAGCGCGATTCCTGCCAGGGTGGAGAGCAAGGCGGCTCGCGGAAGCCATCGCCTTAGCCGATCGGCGCAGGTGGCTCCAGCTGTTTCGATCAGGCCTGAGCCGAGACAGGCCACCATTCCGGCATGCCATGACTGGCTGACTGCCTCTGCTTCCGAGAGTCCTCCGTTGAGAGCTCCCAGCTTCACCGGCAACATCACCAGGAAGACGTAGGCAAACAGGCTGACGGTGTTGATGCCGTAGGGCAGTGCTGTGCAGTCATTCCGACCTTCTCGTCCTGCTAGTTGGTGGGCCATGCGGGCATAGGCCACGTTTCCCACGAGGATGCTCAGCCCTGCGGCCGGGAGGATTTGCCCGAAAATCAGGCCATCGGGAAACCCCAGAACTGTGCGACAGAGTCCGACGATCAGGAGGATCTGAATCAGGTTGTTCAGCCCGAGGGCCAGCAGGCCATCCAGGTCGCCCGGCTGCCAGGGCAATCGACCGGTGGGTGTCGTTCCTTTCATGGCTGCTTTGAGCCGCAGATCATCATGAGAGATGTTCTCGCAATCCCTGGTTTTGGCTCGAGCGGATCTCACCATCACGCCCCGGTTGCGCCGACAGCTGGGTGATTGGCTCCAGGAGGATCTCGGCCGCGGCGATCTCACTACCCCAGCGCTGCAGGGTCGCCAGGGTCAAGCGCACTGGGTCGCGAAGGCCGATGGCGTCTTCTGCGGCGGTGTGCTCGTGGAACCGTTGTTGCGTGAGCTCCAGCCTCCGAATGGTGGATGCAATCTTCACGTGCTCGTGGCCGATGGGGCGCCGGTGAAGGCCGGTGATCGCTTGCTGGAGTTGGAGGGGCCAGCCCCGCTCCTGGTTGCCCTGGAGCGCACGGCCCTCAACCTGGCCATGAGGCTCTCCGGGATCGCTTCGGCAACGGCAACTCTTGTGGCGATGCTTGAAGGCACAGGTGTTGCCCTCGCGGATACGCGCAAGACCACCCCAGGCCTGCGGGAGCTGGAGAAATATGCGGTGCGCTGTGGTGGTGGGATCAACCACCGCATGGGTTTGGATGATGCGGCGATGCTGAAGGAGAACCATCTGGCCTGGGCCGGCAGTGTGGAGGCTGCGATTGTCCTGGTGCGAGCCCAGGCCCCTTGGCCCGTTCGCGTGATCGTGGAGGCAGAAACCTCAGATGAGGCCTATGCCGCCGTTGCGGCAGGTGCAGATGGTGTGTTGTTGGATGAGTTCACGCCGGAGGCACTGATCACCTTGGTGCCTCAGCTTCGACAGCAGGCTCTTGAACGATCGGCTTCTGGCTCGGTGCTACTGGAAGCCTCCGGGATCCATCCGTCTGCTCTCGGTGCGTATGCCGCCACTGGGATTGATCTGATCTCCACTAGTGCTCCAGTCACCCGGAGCAGCTGGCTTGACCTGAGCATGCGCTTTCGAGGTCAGTCACTGGTCTGAACTGCTGCGTTGCCCCTGGAACGGTTGATGGAATCCCAGGTCGTTCCTAGCGTTTTTGCAGTTCCTCCGAGCTGATGCCTGGATCAACGCCGACGGTGTTTCTGGCCGACGATGAGGCCAACATCGTGATGTTGCTGGAGATGGAGCTCGAGGCTGAAGGTTTCACGGTGGTGACCGCCGCTGATGGCATTACGGCCATCAAGGCGTTGCGAGAGGCGCCGCCTGATTTAGCCCTGCTCGACTGGAACATGCCCGGGATGACCGGCTTGGATATCTGTCGGCGCTTGCGGGAGACCGGTGTGTTCCTGCCGGTGATCATGATCACGGCCCGCGATGAAATGGATGATCGCGTCGCCGCGCTCGATGCGGGTGCAGACGACTTCATCTCCAAACCCTTCAACGTGCGTGAAGTGCTGGCTCGCGTGAAGGCCTTGATGCGCCGCTCCAAGGGGTTTAGCTCTGACGTGCTTCAGGTGGGTGACCTGGTGCTGAATGGTGCTGAACGAACCAGCGCGATCCAAAGCCATCCCTTGGTGCTCACCGTTCGGGAGTTCGATCTGCTCGAGTGCTTCATGCGCCATCCCCGTCAGGCCCTCTCGCGCGCCCAGTTGATCCAGCATGTTTGGGGAGACGATTATTTCGGCGATGAAAATGTGGTGGATGTGTATGTGCGTTATCTGCGCAAGAAGCTGGAGGCCACCGGTGCAGAACGGGTAATCCAGACCGTGCGGGGTGTGGGCTTCGCCCTGCGCATGGAGGGTTAGCCCCTCGCCGGGGGATGATCGGGGGCTGACTCCGTCTCCGCTGCTCTCCATGCTGCGCATCGCCCAGGCCCTCGAAACCCAGTTGCGCGAAGCGATGCAGCGGGCCTTCCCGGACGCATGGGACGCGACGCAAGGTGTAGGGCTGGATCCCCAGCTGGCGCCTGCCAGTAAGCCGGAATTTGGTGACTTTCAGGCCAATGCTGCCCTGCCTTTGGCCAAGCCGCTAAAGCAGGCTCCGCGGCAGATCGCGACGGCAATTGTGGAGCAGCTACAAAGCGATGCCGGCTTCACTGCTCTCTGCCTGGATCCACAGATTGCTGGCCCAGGCTTCATCAATCTCACGATTCGCCCCGAGCGGTTGGCGGCAGAGGTGGCGGCCCGCCTAGGGGATGACCGGCTCGGGGTCCCGTTGGTGGAGAACCCGACTCCGGTGGTGGTCGACTTCTCGAGCCCCAACATTGCCAAGGAGATGCACGTGGGCCATCTGCGCTCCACAATCATTGGCGACTCTCTGGCGCGGGTGCTGGAGTTCCGCGGCCATCCTGTGCTGCGCCTGAATCATGTGGGCGACTGGGGCACCCAGTTTGGGATGTTGATCACTCACCTCAAGCAGGTGGCTCCCGAGGCGCTCGACACCGCCGATGCCATTGACCTCGGTGATCTGGTTGCTTTCTACCGGGAAGCGAAGAAGCGCTTTGATGATGACGAGGCTTTTCAGACCACATCCCGCGATGAGGTGGTGAAGCTGCAGAGCGGTGATCCGCTGTCGCTGAAGGCCTGGGGCCTGCTCTGTGACCAGTCGCGGCGGGAGTTCCAGAAGATCTATGACCGGCTCGACATCCACCTAAGTGAGCGTGGTGAGTCGTTCTACAACCCTTTCTTGCCGGCAGTGATCGAAGGGTTGAAGCAGGCCGAGCTCTTGGTCACTGATGACGGTGCCCAGTGCGTGTTTCTTGAAGGGGTCAGTGGCAAGGACGGCAAGCCGCTGCCCGTGATCGTGCAGAAGAGTGATGGCGGCTTCAACTACGCCACTACTGACCTGGCTGCGATCCGTTATCGGTTCGCGCCTGCGCCTGATGGTGATCAAGCTCGCCGGGTGATCTACGTGACTGATGCCGGTCAGGCGAATCACTTCACTGGGGTGTTCCAGGTGGCTGACCGTGCGGGTTGGATCCCTGATGGTGGGCGCCTCCAACATGTACCTTTCGGCTTGGTGCAGGGGGAAGACGGCAAGAAGCTCAAGACTCGCTCGGGTGACACGGTGCGCTTGCGCGATTTGCTGGATGAGGCGGTGGAGCGGGCCGATGCTGATCTTCGTGCTCGCCTGAAGGACGAGGAGCGCGCGGAATCAGAGGCGTTCATTAGTCATGTGGCCGGCACGGTGGGCTTGGCGGCGGTGAAGTACGCCGACCTGAGCCAGAACCGGATCACCAACTACCAGTTCTCCTTTGATCGGATGCTGGCGTTGCAGGGCAACACCGCTCCCTATCTGCTGTATGCGGTGGTGCGCATTGCAGGGATCGCTCGCAAGGGTGGTGATCTGGATGCCTCAACGGCTCAGCTGCAGTTCAGCGAACCTCAGGAATGGGCGCTGGTACGGGAGCTGCTCAAGTTCGATGCCGTGATCGCCGAGGTCGAGGAGGAGTTGCTCCCCAACCGTCTCTGCAGCTATCTGTTTGAGCTCAGCCAGGTGTTCAATCGTTTTTATGACCAGGTGCCGGTGCTCAAGGCCAATCCGGAGGCCCTGCCTTCCCGTCTGGCCCTCTGCCGCCTCACCGCTGATACCCTCAAAGCCGGTCTCGGTCTGTTGGGCATCGGCAGCCTGGAACGGATGTGAGTCCACTCCAGACAGGTGTCAGGACGAGCAGCTGTAGTGGGAGATGCCCCCAGCGTTAAAGAACTCTCGAGGCTTGAGGCGACAATACTTTGCTTGTGTTGTCTCGACTTGGTCGCCATAGGGCGTGCTGAACACCTCCTGTAGCTCGTGGATCAGCTGGTTGTCTCCTTGCTCCGCTTGCTGATAAGCGGGTGCAATCAGCCATTCGCGCCAGGTGATGCTCGGGTTCGCCCGTTGCATCCGAGTGACTGCCTCAGAGGCATCGCCGTGAGCGGTGATCTGCTCCCGCCAGCGATCTAGCCAGTTCGTCCAGGCTCTCTTTAACTCTTCGGATGCGGGTAGATAGAAGCTGTCTTCCAGGGCAGCAAGGTGTTCTGGAAGGTGGGAGAGCCGCTGGAACACAAGGGTGTAATCCGCCCGCGATTGCGCCATCAAGGCCAGCAGCTCTCGGACCAATGCAGGGTTTGGCGTGCTCAGCCCAAGCTTGCTGGCCCACATGGCATCGAGGGCCTTCTCCATGACAGCGGCAAAGCTTGCATGGATCCGATCCAGGCGCTTCAGAGCCTCTGAGTCACCATGAAGCAGCGGGCGGAGGGCTGTCCAGAACATCTGGAAATTCGCTTCGGCCGCGGCGGGTTGGTTGAAGAAGCTGAAATGCTCGCCTCCTCCTGTCCAGGGTTGAAAGCGGGGATCGAACAGTTCACAGAAGCCGAAGGGTCCGTAATCGAGGGTGAATCCGCCTGCGGCGCAGTTGTCGCTATTGAAGTTGCCTTGGCAGTAGCCAACGCGGATCCAGTTGGCGACCAAGGTCGTGAGACGATCCCGAAAGAGTTGCGCCAGCTCAACCACCTGATCGGTGAAGGGCAGGTTGGCGTCAATGTCAGAGCGGTAATTGCGTTCGATTAGATGGGCTGTGATTGTCTGCAGTTCCTCAAGCGCCTGTGGATGCGCTTCACTGCGGGCTCGGCGGGCGAACAGCTCTAGTTGTCCGACCCGTAGAAAGGATGGCGCTACCCGGGTTGTGATCGCGGCGGCATTGGTCACCATGACGTCGGGATCCAGCGACCTGGAGTGGTCTGCATACCAGGGGCGTCGCACGCTTTCAGCATGCGAGGCATAGAGCGTCAGTGAGCGTGAGGTGGGTACCCCGAGGGCATGCATGAACTCTTGGGCGAGAAATTCACGCACACTGGAGCGGAGCACTGCGCGGCCATCGGCCCCCCGGCAGTAGGGCGTGGGGCCGCCACCCTTCAGTTGCATCTCCCAGCGCTTCCCTGCGAAAACGCCTTCGAAGATCGACAGGGCCCGACCATCTCCGTAGCCGTTCCCAGTTCCAAAAGGGCACTGGCGAACGTATTCCGTGCCATAGATCGACAGGGCATATCCCGTTGCCCAGCCAACCTTGCGCATCGGTTGTTGGGCGACTGAGAGGTCGCCGGAGAAGAAGCGGCGAAAGTCGTGATCGTGCGCCAAAGCGTCCTGGAGCCCAAGCTCTCGAAACAAGGGGCCGCTGTGGCTGACGTACTGCGGGTCGTGGAGTGGGGTGGGTGTCACGGGCACGTAATGGCCTGAGCGCACTTCACGGGCCTGGTGGTCGTTGCCGTCTTCCCTGCTTTCTGGGTCGGGCGTTAGGGCATGGATCAGCGAGTAATCAGCGTGTTGCGCCAGATCTTCAACGCTGGCGATCAGAGCTGCGGCCTTCTGGGAGGAGGTTTGGGTCATGGCTGCCGTTCACGACGTGATCGTGGCGGATCTAGTGATCACTGTGTTGCAGCCGTCGCCATCAAGGATGTGATGAATGGCTGATCGCCACCGACAATGGCAGTGATACGACCTTTCTGGAGATGTGATGACGCAGCCACCCTCAGCGGATGGCGTGATCCGTGCTCGCAGTGATGTGGAGCGCCTCAAGGCTTACAGCGCTCCCCTGGAGGGAAGGCGGGGGATGCTGCGTCTCGATTTCAATGAAAACACGATTGGACCAAGTCCCAAGGTGGTGGAGGCACTTCGTGCGATCCCGGCCGAGCAGCTGGCGGTCTATCCCGAGTACGACGGCCTCAGGGAGGCGGTCGTGGCCAATTTGGCTGCGTTGCCAGCCGGTCTAGCTCATGATCTTGCCCCCGCTTGCGTCGGGGTGTTCAACGGAGTGGATGGGGCCATTCATGCTGTTTTGCAGGCCTATGGGGGGGCAGGTGACACCCTGCTCACCACCAGCCCCACGTTCGGGTACTACGCCCCATGCGCCGGCATGCAGGGGATGGCGATTGAGGCGGTGCCGCATCAGATGCCTGGATATGGCTTCCCGTACGAAGCGGTGATGGCAGCTCTGGCCCGATCCCCTCGGGTGTTGATGCTCTGCAATCCAAACAATCCCACAGGCACGCGCCTGGAGGCCGATCGGGTGCTCTCTCTTGCGGCTGCGGCGCCTAACACCCTCGTGGTTGTGGATGAGCTTTATGAGGCATTCACCGGCGACAGTGTGCTGCCCATCATCGATTTCAACGCAACGCCGAATCTGTTGGTGTTGCGTTCTTTGGCGAAAACTGCCGGCCTTGCTGGTCTCCGTATCGGCTTCGCCATCGGCCATGCCGAGGTCGTGGATCGTGTGTCTCGGGTTACCGGCCCTTACGACGTCAATAGCTTGGCGGTGACGGCCGCCTTTGCTGCGCTGGAGGATCAAGCTTTTGTCGATACCTACGTCGCAGAAGTGTTACGCGCCCGTGAGTTTGTCGTGTCTGAACTTGAGCGAGCTCGGGTGCGTTTCCACGTGGATGGAGGCAACTATCTACTGCTCTGGCCCTGCCGTCCTGCCTCTGCTGTTGAGGCCGAGCTGCGCGATGCCGGCATCCTGGTGCGCTCGATGGTTGGTAAGCCCCAGATCGATGGATCACTCCGAGTGAGTCTTGGCAGCACTGAACAGATGCAGCGCTTCTGGGAGACGTATCGGCTGATTGACGGTCTGCCGGAATGACCTGTGAAAACCTGGTTTGCCCACTAGTTTGTGAACAAAAGAGCTGTCGTTGGGGTTGATGTCACCGATCAAGCGGTTGTTCCCAGAGCCAGGGCAGCGTCCGTTGCGTCAGCAACTTGCGATCACGCTCACCGCCATCCTGACGCTGTCGATTCTGGTCGCCGTACTTCTACTGAATTTGCTGTTCGGCTGGCAGGCACGGGAGCTGATTGATCAGCGGGCTGCGTTTTTTATGGACGCAATGTTGTCGGTGCGTGCCTACACCAGCAAAAAAGTGAATCCAATTGTGGCGCCCCTCAATCAAGGCGCCGGACTGTTCCGGCCCGAGGCAGTGCCCAGTTTTTCGGCCCAGACGGTGGCGGGCTTGCTCAAGGACAATCCCGATTACCGCGAATATTCCTATCGAGAAGCGGCTCTTAATCCCACCAATCTGCGTGATAAGGCCGATTCGTTTGAAACTGGAATCATTGAGAAGTTTCGGCGCGATCCTTCTCTCAAGCGCCAGTCCGGCAGCAAGGCAACGCCATTAGGGGTGGTCCATTTCGTGGCCCAGCCGATCAAGGTCTCGAAAGAAAGCTGCCTCGTTTGCCATTCCACGCCTCAGAGAGCGCCTGCCAGTCAGCTCTTGGCTTATGGAGACAGCAGTGGCTTCGGCTGGAAGATGAATGAAATTGTTGGCACCCAGATCGTCACCGTGCCCCAAAAGGCAGTGTTTGCAGCCAAGGATCGCTCCCTGATCGCCACCGCAGGGCTGATGACGTTGGCTTTTGCAGGAGTGGGAATTATCACCAATGTGGTTCTGAATCAGTTGATCCTCAGACCGATGCGTGAGATCAGCCGCAAGGCTGAGGAGGCGAGTGTGATCCCTGCCACCGTGAATTTTGAGGAGAGGGAGCGTCGTGATGAGATTGGTCTGCTTGCGCGCAGCTTCGAGCGCATGAAACAGAGCCTGGCGATCTCGATGCAGATGCTCAAGGATCGCAAGGGTTAGGGGGGATGAAGCGCTGGCTGTCGTTGTTGGCCTTGCTGCTCACCTCCGCCTGTGGAGGGGTGCCCCGTTCTGATGTCTCCCTCTGTGGCTCCGGTGGTCGGCTGAGGGTTGGCCTGGTCGGAGCCGAGGAGGGACAGCTCGAGTCAGCTGCTGGTGTTCTGGCTGATCGTGAACAGTTCCGCTTGCGCGAGCTGCTGACGGTGGCCAGCCGGTGTGAAGTGCAATTAGAGCCTGTCGTCAGTCCGGAGCAGGCCCGGCTGCGCTTGAAGAACGGAGGTTGGGATCTGGCCTTTCTGCCTCCGGGACTGACGGCTTATGCGCTCGAGCAGAACGGAGGCTACGGGCTTGTGCGTCAGCTGGGTCGGCGGGGCAATTCCAAGTCACAGCTGCTGGTCAAAGCCAGCCGTGGTTTGACGAGTAGGGCTGATCTTCGCGGTCAGCGTCTCGGCTTGTTGCCGCGAGGGTCGTTGAGCGGTTTCTACTTGCCACTGTTCAACCTCCACGGCTTGCGGTTCTCCGAAGTGCATTACGCCCTTAGTTATGCCCGCCTGCGCGAGATGCTTCACGACGACAAGGTTGATGTGATCGCCTGGGATGGGGCAATCCCCCACGGCATGGATGGCTTTGAGGTGCTCCATGAAGACTCCCATCTGATTCCCCTAGGGGCGCTAGCCCTTAGTCAGCCCCTGTTGCAGGCGGATCACCAACCGTTTCTGCGTCAATTGGATGAGAATGTCACTCAACTACCGAGATCTCTGGGCTACGCCAGCGGAGTCCTCCCTGAACCGTATGCACTGAAGGAACTGAGGGCGATTGTGGCCGCTGTTGAGGGTTGGTCTCTACCTCAGGGTGGTCAGGCCTACACCGTTTATGGAGCGAAGTCGGCAACCATCGCTGGTCAGGGAGGCAATCGCTGATGCCGGAACAAGCTCGTCATCTCCGCGCCATCGTCTTCAGTGATGTGGTCGATTCCTCTCTGAAGATCTTTGCCGATGAACTGATCGCGATTCAGCGCATCAAGGAAGACCTGTCATTGATTCGCGACGCGGTACAGAGCCATGGGGGACTGCTTGTGAAATCCCTCGGGGATGGCTTGTTGGTGACCTTCGATGGACCAACCCAGGCGCTCCAGTTCATTCAGTCGGCCGTGGAGGCTCTGAGTGCGCGCGGACGTCAGTCGCTTGCCCATCGCTTCGGGCTGCACACCGGTGAAATTTATGCCGATGGCGATGACATTCTTGGCCAGGGAGTGCATCTCGCCTCTCGGCTGCAGACTGTCAGCCCCGCGAATGGTGTGGCTTTCACCCGTTCCACCTATGAGCTGATCGACCCTCGCTTCCGTCAGCTGGCCTGGGGGATGGGTGATGTGGAGTTGAAGGGTCTGCCAGAGCGGATGGATCTTTACTGTCTCGGTCCCGAGGAGCTGCTGCGCTTTGGTCGCGTTCCTTTGGAGACGGGCTTGAACGTGGATGCGCTGCTGCAAGACACCCCTTATTCCGTCGTTCGCCCCCTGAGTCGCTCCAAGGAACGCAACACGCTGCTGCTCCAGGAGCGTCAGCGTGACCGTCAGGCCGTGCTCAAGCTGATTCCCGCCGATGCGGCTCTGGAAGAGGCGTTGCGGGTGGAGTCGGCGTGCCTCGATCGACTGCGCCATCCTCGAATCCCCAGGGTGCTGGATGTCTATGCCCAGGGAGGAATCTTCTGTTTCATTCAGGAGCACATCGCTGGACCATCCCTGCATGGATCCCTCGACCTGTTGCGTCGCAAGCAGCGGCTAGCGGAGTTGTTGCGTCAGGTGCTGCAGGTGCTGGAGGTGGTGCATGCCGCAGGTCTGGTGCATGGCGACATTCATCCGGCCAACCTCATCCTTCCGGACAGTGATGGCGCTCCTTTTTTGGTGGACTTTTCGCTCTTACGGGCGCGTACGGAAGCCAAGCGTCAGCAGCCTGAGGGGGGTGAGCCAAGCTTGTCTGAGTTGGGTCGGCCTTATTTCACAGCCCCTGAACGGGCACGTTTTGGTCGGATTACGCCGGCTGCTGATCTCTATGCCCTCGGGGTGTCAGCTCTGCTGCTGTATTGCGGTGGAGAGCCGTCGACTCTGTACGACGAGACGTTGGCTTGCTGGAAGCTTGAAGGGCTCGATTTGGAGGTACAGCGTTGGCTGGCTCCCCTGCTTGAGGATCAGCCTGCCAGACGGTTGAAGCATGCCGCTGATGCCCTTCAGTTGCTGGATCAGCCATCGCCGGTGTTGGTGAGCCATACCGCTCCGCAGTCGCCGTTGCCGACCCGCTCAACGGTGGATGGGCCTCGGCAACCGGTCAGCAAAGTCGCTTTGCATGACCATCTGGTGGTGATTTATGGCCCGATGGTTGCGCTGCTGCTGGAGTCGACGCCCTCCACGATTGAATCCCATCAGCTGCCCTCATTGCAGGAGCGATTGGTGGGTGCAGGACTCGCCCTGGCTGATGTGGAGGAGGCGATGCGCAAGGCCCAGTTGAAAATGCCTGATGTCCCTGTCGGGGGGGGCATCGAAACCATGGCTCCTCTGGAGCCGTCAGTGGTTGTGCCACAGGCTCAAGCTGCTGCACCTGAGGCAGGTTTACAGGTGGCGTTGCTTGCCCTGCTTCGAGATCGTGTCGGGCCGATTGCGGATTTCATCTGGACCACTGAGCTTTGCGAAGCGGCGCAGCATGATCCGGCCTTTCTCCGCACCCAACTGCAGAACTCCTCCGTGCCGGTTGCTGTGATCGACGAACTGCTGGCGAAGGCGGCAACCCTTTCCGCGCAATTGTCTGCCTCTGAGGGTGAAGCGTTATCAGTTCCTGCCCCGAATACAGCTCCCCTGCCTGTCTCAAGGGCTGAAGAGGAATCTGCAGCTCCTGCTGTGCTTGAAGATGACCAGCTGCGTGCCCATCTCACCGAACTGATCGGTCCGATTGGCCTGACGGTGTTCGAGCAGGTGCGAGATGTCTCCAAAACCGATCAGCCTCGGGCCGTGTTGGAGGCCCTGCGACGTTATGGCGTTGATGAGGCTTTATTGGATGAACTGGCGCTCCGCTTTGGCCTCACCAGATGACGCTGTTGGCGAAGATGCTCCCCTCTGTGTTGTTGCTGAGCACCGGTGGCACGATCGCTGGCCGCGGTGATGCCAGCACCCGCTTGAACAGCTATGCAGCTGGTGCTCTCAGCACCGAAGAGCTTTTAGCGGCAGTGCCTGAGCTGCATCAGTTGGCCAGCTTTCAAGTTGAGGCCATTGCCAGCGTTGACAGTGCGGATTTGCAGTTTGCGCACTGGAATCAGTTGGTGTTGCGCATTCGCGCGGCCTTTGCGGCTGATCCGCATCTTGTGGGAGTGGTGATCACCCATGGCACCAATACCTTGGAGGAAACTGCCTGGTTGCTGGATCTGTTGATCGACGATCCGAGGCCAGTGGTGTTGGTGGGGGCGATGCGTCCAGCGACGGCTTTGAGCGCTGATGGCCCTCTCAATCTCTTTCAGGCTGTGCAGGTGGCGGTCAGCTTGAAGGCCAGGGGGCTGGGGGTGCTGGTGGTGATGGATGGCGAGATTCACAGTGCTCGTGTTGTCAGCAAGGTGGCGACGCAGGGAGTGGGTGCGTTTGCAAGCCCTGGTGCTGGCCCTCTGGGTTTGTTGGATGATGCCGGTGTCCATCTGCCTTCGGAGAGAACCCAGCGGGAGATACCTTTTGCGGGACTGCAGCTGCCGGAACTGTGGCCGGAGGTGGCGATCCTTCATGGTTGCGTCAATCCACCTGCTGCCTTGATCCAAGCCCTTCTCATGGCAGGGGTGGAGGGGCTGGTGTTCACCGGGACCGGTGCTGGTCAGCTTTCTGCGTTGGAGCGAAGGGCCTTGGAGGCCTGGAGCGGTTCTCTGCCTTTGATGCTGCGCTCGAACCGCTGTGGTGCAGGGCCGGTGCATGGTCATGCTGATGACCATCAACTTGGGCTGTTGCCAGCCGGCACCCTCAATCCTCAGAAGGCGAGGGTGTTGCTGTTGCTCGCTTTGATCGCAGGTCTTGATCGTTCTGGATTGCAGCGACTGCTTCAGGCGACATCAATGACGGTGGGCTGACTGAAACGGCTGCGGTTGGGGCCGATCAGCGCATCACGTCGATCACCGTGTTGTCACCCAGGCTGCTCGGAAGCGTGAGCGTGGTGCCCACGCGCTGCACTTTGATGCCGCCTAAGGAATCCAGAAATGGCTGAACACCAGTCTGATCGCAACCGACGGGTGCTTCACCGCTCACGTATTGCACGGGAATCACACGGCGGGGGTTGAGGGCTTTCACGACCTCAGCAGCTTCCTTGCCGTTGTACACCTTGCCCCCGCCGCCCACGCCGATGATCAGTACATCAGGGCGCCCTAGTAGCACCTTGTCTTCGCCGCTGAGCTTGGCGGCGGTACCGCCGAGGTGGGCAAAGCTCAGTCCACCCTGCTGCCAACGCCACAGGGTGGACTGGCCGTAACGGCGTCCCCCGATGCGGTCATGAGGGGCGGAGAAGCCTTCCAGGTTCAGGCCGCCTACCCGGAAGGAACCAGGTCGGGAAAGGAAGGTTCCGTTGGCGATGCGGGCCCCTTCATCTGGGAGTTCGGAACTGGCCAGGATCACGTTCGCCGTGACCCGTGGTTCCGCAAGACCCTTGGCACAACCCACGGCTCGGAACGGGTTGATCAGTACCGACTGGCCACCACCATTGATCAGTAGGGCGCTGTGGCCATAGTTGGTGATGGTGACGCCACCGGCCTGGGCATGCAGGCTTCCCCCCAGGGTGATGGATGCACCGAGCAGCATCGCTGCGGATCGGACTGCCGTGGTCGGCTTGCGAGCGGGCATGGAGTGGATCCGACTGGGCTTGGAAACTAGCAGTGGTGTGCTCCCGACTCAGCTTGACGTAAGAAGTTGGCTAGCAGCTGGTGGCCGGCTTCGGTGAGCACGCTTTCAGGGTGAAACTGCACTCCCTGAAGGTGGGGATAGTCACGGTGTCGCAGACCCATCACCATGCCGTCCTCGAGCCAGGCGGTCACCTCCAGGCAGGAGGGGAGACTGTCGCGCTCGGCCACAAGGCTGTGATATCTGGTGGCGGTGATGGGTTGGGGTAGTCCGGCAAACACCCCTTCCCCTTGATGCAGCACAGGTGAGGTCTTGCCATGCATGAGTTCAGGGGCACGCACCACACGACCGCCATAGACCTGGGCCAGGGCCTGATGGCCGAGACAGACCCCGAGGGTGGGGACCCTGGGAGACAGTTCGCGAAGCACGTCGAGGCACACGCCTGATTGGTCCGGGTCACCCGGGCCTGGTGACAGGAGGATGGCCTCTGGATTGAGGCTGCGGATCTCGCCAATGCTGAGGGCGTCATTCCGCTCGACGCGCAGATCAGCAGCGACCGGGTGTTCGCTCGCCAGCTCACCGAGATACTGCACCAAGTTGAAGGTGAAGCTGTCGTAGTTGTCGATCACCAGAAGCATGGCTCTGATTATCCCTGAAGGCGCTCCACCAGTGGCGGCAGCAGCAGGAGCAGGGCGATCAGCATTGAGCTGATTGCAGCCACCAGTACAGCGGCGGCGGCACAATCCTTGGCGATCCGAGCAAGGGGGTGAAAGCGCCGTCCGATCGCCAGATCAACGACCGCTTCCATCGCGGTATTGAGAAGTTCCAACACAAGCACCGCTGCGATGGTGAGCACCAAAACAGCCATTTGCAGGGCAGGGAGTTGCAGCCCGATCCCAAGGCTGAACACCACGGCCCCAATCACAACGTGAATGCGAAAGTTTCGTTGGCTGATGAAGCTGTAGCCCAGTCCCTGAGCGGCATAGCGGAAGCTGGAAGGCAGGTCACCGGCAATGGTCCAGGCCCCGCGGTGGGCAGCATGACGCGCTGTGCGCCGAGCCTGAGTTGGACTGGTTTGGCTCAGATCCTCAGGCACGGTGGATGCGCTCTCAGGGTGCAGTAGTGAGTTCTGAAGTCGCGTCACGACCACCCTCCCTTTGGCCCAGAACCATACCGCTCTTGCCAAGAAGTTGCTCCTGGCAGCGCAGCATCGCTGACAGCAGTGCCTCGTTGGGGTGATCCCAGCCGAGCAGGTGGAGAAAGCCGTGGCTGACGAGCCAGCGCAGTTCCCAAAGCAGATCATGGCCGTGGTCGCTGGCCTGTTTGCGGGCTGTCGGCACGGACACAATGATGTCCCCCAGCTCCAGGCATGGTGCCTCGATCAGTGGTGGTGCGTCGTCAAGGGCGGCAAACGAGAGCACATCAGTGGATTCCTGTTTGTTGCGCCAGCGGCCGTTGAGGTCGGCGATGGTCGCATCATCGGTGAGTTGCAGGCCCAGGCTGAATCCCTTTGCCTGTCGTACCGATGCAGGACAAGCGGGCGGCTGCAATGTTCTCATCGTCTGCAGCCAAGCAGTCAGCTCCTTGCGCCAGTCCTCTGAAGCGCTGAGGCGAGTGTGCTCTGTCTTGGAATCCGCGTCAGCGTGAAGGATCGTTGGTGCTGGATCAAATGCGAGATCGAGCTCGAATGCAGGCCTGGTCATTAAGGAAGGCTGGGACGTCCGAGCCAAGCCACCAAAACAATGAAGGCGAGGAAACCCACGCCAGTGAGGCCAAAGTGCAACAGGCTTTTGCTGCCCTTGCGCACCATGTTGCGCATGGCCTGCTTGACGAAGCTGGGGGCGTTGTCGTTCACCGTTTCATTCATGCGTCAGCTCTCGTCTTCACGGCCTGGGCTGTCGACACCCTGGCGCAGCAGAGCCTGAATGAAGGGGTCGAGATCACCGTCCATCACCCCTTGCACATCGGTGGTCTCCTCCTGGGTTCTTAGATCCTTGACCATCTGATAGGGGTGAAATACATAATTGCGAATCTGATTTCCCCAGGCTGCTTCAACAATGTCGCCGCGGATGTCGGCGATTTCCGCAGCGCGTTGTTCTTGGGCGATGACTAGCAGCTTGGCTTTGAGCAGCGCCATGGCCTTTTCCTTGTTTTGAAGCTGGGAACGCTCTTGCGTGCACCGCACGGCTAAGCCCGTGGGGATATGCAGGATGCGGACAGCGGTTTCCACCTTGTTCACGTTCTGGCCACCAGCACCACCGGATCGGCTGGTGGTGACTTCTAGATCCTTCTCTGGGATATCGACATCCACGTCTTCGTCCAGCATGGGCATGACCTCCACACCGGCGAAGCTGGTTTGACGCTTGTCGTTGGCGTTGAACGGTGAGATACGCACCAGCCGGTGGGTGCCTTTCTCGTTATGGAGATAGCCATAGGCGTAGCGGCCCTCGATTTCGATCGTGGCGCTCTTGATGCCTGCTTCTTCTCCTTCGGAGAGTTCGTCCACGCTCACCGACATCCCATGGTCTTCTGCCCAGCGCGTATACATGCGCAGGAGCATCTGGGCCCAGTCCTGGGCATCGGTGCCGCCGGCGCCCGCATTGATCGAGAGAACGGCTCCTTCCTTGTCGTATTCCCCACTCAGTAGCCTCTCCAGTTCCCAGCGATCCAGTTCGCTACGCAGTTTGGTCAGACCGGTCTGGGCCTCAGCGAGCATGTCGTCGTCGGGCTCCAACTCATAAAGCTCAAGGGTTGCCTCCGCATCGTCCACGGCACGACGCCATTGCAAGAGCTTTTCCAGTTGAGCTTTCACCTCATCGAGGCGGCGCATTTGCTTCTGGGCGTTTTGTTGGTCGTCCCAGAAACCCGGTTGGGCTGCGAGTTGTTCGAGGTCCTGCTGCCTGGCCTTCAGTGCAGGAACGTCAAAGACAGTCCTGGGCATGGCCCAGGCGGTCAGTGAGCTCGGAGAGGTCGCGCTTGAAGTCAGTGAGGTCGAGCAACGGTGAGGGTTTTTCCATTGATCCGACGCTATCAGCGTGGTTGGCCTGCATAAGATTCCCCCTCACCCGTTCTGCAAAGCCATGGCCAAGGTTGAGATCTATACCTGGCGCACCTGCCCCTTTTGCGTGCGCGCCAAGGGATTGCTTGATCGCAAGGGTGTGAGCTTCCACGAGATTTCCGTCGATGGTGATGAGCCGGCCCGTGATGCCATGGCTGATCGGGGCAATGGCCGGCGCAGTGTTCCCCAGATTTTCATCAACGACCGTCACATCGGTGGCTGTGATGAGCTGCATGCGCTGGAGCGTGCCGGTGACCTCGATGCGCTTCTGGCGCAGGCCTGATCGGAGGTTCCGATGCGCCAGTTGTTTGTGATGGATCCGCTGGAGCGGATCAATCCGGTCAAAGACTCCACGGCTGCCCTGATGCAGGCTGCCCAGAGGGCCGGTCATGAAGCGTGGGCGTCGACCCCTGCTGATCTCATCGCCTTGGGTGATGAACCGCTTGTCGTTGCGGTGCCTGTGCAGGCTGAACCCTGGCTCACGATTGGCGAGCCGCAGCGACAGCAGCTCCAGACCTTTGACGCGATTTGGATGCGCAAAGATCCACCCGTTGATGAGGCTTATCTCTATGCAACCCATTTGTTGGAGGTTGCCGAGCGGGCTGGGGCATTGGTTCTCAACCGGCCTTCCTCGTTGCGCAGCTGGAACGAAAAGCTCGGAGCCCTGCGTTTCAGCCGTTGGATGGCCCCGACCCTTGTGGCCGGTCGGATTTCCGAGTTGGAGGCCTTTGCCCATGCACAAGGCGAAGTCGTGCTCAAACCTCTCGGAGGCCGTGCCGGTCTGGGTGTGGTGCGGGTGTCAGCTCAGGCTCCAGGCCTGGGCGCGCTGCTGGAGCTGGTGACGGAGCAGGGGCGTTTGCCAGTGATGGCCCAACGCTTTCTGCCCTCTGTAACCGATGGCGATAAGCGCATCCTGCTGGTGGACGGGGAACCTCTCGGAGCCGTGAATCGCAAGCCGAAGGAGGGTGAGTTCCGTAGCAACCTGGCCGTGGGAGGGCATCCGGAGGCCACCGAGCTCAGTGACCGCGAGCATCAGATCTGTGCAGCCTTGGCACCAGCCCTGCGTGCAGAGGGCCTGTTCTTCGTCGGCATCGACGTGATTGGCGGCATGCTCAGCGAGATCAATGTCACCAGTCCCACTGGGATCCGAGAGGTGGAACGGCTCATGCAGGTCCCTCTCGCTGATCGGGTGATCGAACGTCTGAGCGCGCAACGCTGAGTCCCTCTGCGTTGTCTCGTCACTTTGGGACAGGGTCGCCACAATTCTGTTGGTGCTTCAGGGGAATTGGTGATGCGTAGGCGCACGGTGATGCTTGGAGGGTTGCTGCTCTCGGGCCTGGTCTTCAGTCAGGTTTTGGTCCCTGTTGCCGTGACGGCGGCGGAGCCACCGCCATTGATTCCGCGCGAGGTGCTGTTCGGTAACCCTGAGATCGCCGGGGTTGACCTCAGCCCCGATGGCACCCGCATCGCCTACCTCGCTCCTTACGAAGGAGTCCTCAACCTCTGGGTCCGTGATCTAGATGGGCGTGAAGAGCCCCGTCTGCTGACCCGGAAGACGGATCGGCCGCAACAGGGTGCTCGATGGACGCCTGATGGCCGCTTTTTGATCTCTAGCAGAGATGCACAGGGAGATGAAAACACTGTGCTGGTCAGAATTGACCCAAGCACAGGCGAGACGGTTGATCTCACGCCACCATCTGGTGTCTTGGCGCGTGTCAATGCTGCAGATCGCGATGTACCGGGTGAATTGGTGGTTGGCCTCAATGATCGTGATCCTCGCTATCACGATCTTTATGTGCTCGATATTGCAAGTGGAGAGCGCAAACTGCTTCATCAAGTTGACGATGGTCGACCCGTCGCAGTGGATCGCCTCAATGGTGAGTGGCATCCCTATCTGCGCTCTGAGGAATTGGCCGATGGCGGCGTGGTCTATGAGCTTCGTTTGCCTGGTGAGAAGGAGTGGCGCCCCTTTCTTCAATTCGATTTCGAAGATGCTCGCTTGTCTGGGCCAGGAGGGTTCACCCGTGATGGTCAGTGGCTGTATGGGCAACTGAGCACGGGGGAAGATAAACCTCGCCTTGTGCGTTGGAGTCGTGAGGAGCTGGAGCGCTGCACGACCGACTGTGGTTTTGAAGTCGTGCACCGTGCAACGAGTGGAGCGTTGGGCATCGCGATGAACACGATTGAGACTGGCGTGCCTTCGGTGCTGGTCGAAACGGATTTGCGTAGTCAGCGTTTCATTTTGGATCCTTCGCTGCGCTCCGATTACGACGCCTTAGAACGTTTGGCGGGCTCCAATGAGTTCTCGGTTTTCGATCGCGACAGGAAAGATCGACTCTGGCTAGTTGTGGTCGCTTCCGATCGTCAGGGCGAGCAAATCTGGCTCTGGGATCGAGATCGCCGTCAGCATCAACGGTTGTTTTCAGTTCAGCCAAAACTGGACGATTACGCCCTGGCATCGATGGAAAGCCTCGACCTCAAGGCCCGGGATGGTCGGCGGATTCCGGCTTATCTAACGCGCACTCCCCTCGCCAGTGATGGCCCGCAGCCCCTTGTTCTGGTCGTGCATGGTGGCCCTCAGGCCAGAGATTATTGGGGTTTGAATCGTACCCATCAGTGGCTTGCTAATCGGGGCTATCACGTGATGAGTGTGAACTATCGCGGCAGCACTGGTTTCGGAAAGGCGCATCTGCTGGCAGGAGAAGGTGAGTGGTATGCCCGGATGCAGGATGATCTGGTGGACGCCGTTGGTTGGGCGGTTGATCAGGGCATTGCTGACCCTGACAAACTGGTGATCAAGGGCGCGTCCTATGGCGGCTATGCGGCTTTGGCAGGATTGACGCGTGATCCAACGCTATTTGCAGCGGCGGTTTCAGAAGTCGGACCCTCGAATCTCCGCACATTGTTGGAAGCGATTCCTCCTTATTGGGCAGCCACTCGCATCAATTTTGACCGCATGATTGGTGTCGGCAGTGTTGACCTCGATGCCATTTCTCCGATCAATCATGTGGATCAGATTCAACGCCCTCTTCTGTTGGGTCACGGTGCCAATGATCCGCGGGTCAGCTTGCGGGAGAGTGAATCCATCGCAGCTGCAATGACGGCTCGCCAATTACCGATTGATTTTGTTGTGTTTCCTGATGAGGGGCATGGCTGGGCCAATCCACGTAATGCGTTGGCCTGGGCAGCGTTAGAGGAGCACTTTCTTCATCAACACATCGGTGGGCGCGTGGAGCCCTTCGGTGATGTGCTCAAGCAGTCCTCAATGGACTGGCGTCTGCGTTCGCTGCCGACCCCCTGAGCGCAGGTCGAGCTGGTCGGCTAGTACGGCCAGCTTCAGAGCCACCTCCTGAAGTTCTTTCTCAGCCAGTGATCCACGCACGAGGCCGGCCCCTGCGGTCAGGTCGAGGCGATGGCCGCGGGCATGGCCGCAGCGGATCGCTACCCGTAGTTCCGCATCCCCAGCGCTGTCGATCCAGCCCACTGGGGCGGCATAGCCTCCGCGTTCAAACGGCTCCAGACTGCGCAGCCAGGTCATCGCCTCTCGCCGTGGCAAACCAGCCACGGCAGGAGTGGGGTGGAGTGCACCGGCGAGGGTCAGGGGTTGATGGCCGCTGGCTGCCGCGGTGATCGGGGTGTGGAGATGCACCAGATGTCCGTGTCTTGCCAGCTGAGGGCGCCGTGGCCGACGTGGGCTGAGGCCCTGCTGCTGCAGGTGCTCAGTGATCGCTTGCACCACGAGCTCATGCTCGCGCCGGTCCTTGTCCGATTGCAGCAGAGCTTCGCCGCTGTCCCCCTGTCCTGCAGTTCCAGCCAGGGCGTCGCTGCGGAGCTGGCCGCCGCGCAGGCTCAGCAGGCGCTCCGGGGAGGCCCCGAAGAAAGCGTCAGCAGCGGAGCGTTGCCAGAGGAAGCGGCAGCTCCCAGCTTGCTCATGGCGCAGCCTGGCGAGGAGCGGAAGGGGATTGAGCGTGTCGCGCAGGGCGATGCTCTGGCGCACTGCGAGCACAAGTTTGTGCAGATCGCCCCGATTGACCAGTTCGATCCCCTGCTCAAGCGCCGGGGCATAGCACTGCTGCCAGGGCACGTTGGTGGTCACGGCACCGATCGGTCCTTGCCAGTGCTGAGAGTTGGCATTGGCAGTCGGGGCCTGCAGGCGTTGATGCATCGCCCACAGTGTTTCCACCAAATCGCGCACATCGCCGCTTTGGTGAGCCAAGCCATGGATTCTTAGCCAGCCCTGGCGGCCATGACGGCTTAGTTGCCATCGGGGCAGGACCGCTTGGACGGCTGGCGTGGTGTCGGCTGGTGGCTGGGCTTGTCGTTGCTGTTCGTTCGGATGGGAGAAAAAAGAAAAGGCCAACAGCACCCGGCTGCGGGCTTGGGCTGGTGCGTGGGGGCTGGCATCGATGAGGCGGGCCAGGGTGGCATCGCTGAAGCGTTGCGCCAGCTCAAATCGTTTGGGGCCAGCGAGGTCGAGGTGATGACAGCGCCCGCTGGCGGCCAGGCAGAGGCCAGGTGCGCCATCCCAAAGAAAGCGGAACGGATGAGTTGCTTCCAGCAGCGGTAGTTGCTCTAACGGGTCCACTCCTTGCAGGGGAAGGGCCATGCTGAAGACCCCGTCGTCGACCCGCTGCCGTTCCCAGATTCGCAATGCAGCGGCCAGCACGTCAGGGAACCGTGCTGCATCCAGGCTGGAGGCGGAAGCGGCCTGCATCCGACGTGGAGAAGACACCGTGCTGCTCAAATGTATGGGCCTTCGTATGGGCCGGAGGGCTTGAGTCCATGCCAGACCCGCAGGCTGTTGCATCCCGTTACGCCCCGCACCCGGATCGGCGGCGCCTCTGGAAGGCCGCGATCAAGTGGCCGATGTATTCCGTGGCTGTTATGCCGGTGCTTTTGGCCGCCGGCTGGCGACTGGCGGAAGGTCATTCGGTGCGTTGGAGCCAGGCGGTCGGTTTTCTTGTGGCAGCGGTGCTGCTGCTGCTGTGGGAAAACCTCAGTAACGATCTCTTTGATGCGGACACCGGGGTGGATGCCAGGGGGAAGCCCCACTCGGTGGTGGCTTTGCTTGGACGTAAGCCGCCGGTTCGGTCTTTGGCTTGGCTGGCATTGCTGCTGGGCCTGTTGTTGATGCTGTTTCTGGCCTTGCGCAGCAGCGTTGCGGTGCTTGGTTTGGTGGCGATCAGCTGCGCGATCGGATACGTGTACCAAGGCCCTCCATTCCGCCTGGGTTATCTGGGTTTGGGGGAACCGCTTTGCTGGTTGGCTTTCGGTCCCTTCGCGACCGCTGCAGCCCTCTTGGTGCTCGCCCCAGCGGCTCATGGCGTTGAGCAGCTCCCCATCCCCTGGGGACCAGCCTTGACGCTGGGCTCTGGTCCAGCCCTTGCCACCTCGTTGGTGCTGTTTTGTTCCCACTTTCATCAGGTGGAGGAAGACGCAGCTCATGGCAAGCGCTCTCCTGTGGTGCGTCTTGGTACGGCCAGGGCTGCCGCGCTGATCCCTTGCTTCGTGGTCGGCACCCTGGCCCTGGAATGGATCCCTGTGGTGCAGGGGGAATGGCCGTTGACGGCTCTGCTTGGAGCGCTGGGCTTGCCCGCCGGTGCAGCCTTGATCCGCTTACTGCGTCAGCATCACCATGAGCCTGAGCGCATTCAGCACAGCAAGTTTCTGGCGTTGCGCTTTCAGGCCCTTAATGGGTTGGGTTTGAGTGCTGGTCTGGCGATCAGTCCTCTGCTGGGATGGGGCCAGCAGGCAGCAGGGTGATGACGATGGGGCTGAGGCTGCAGATCAGGCCCTACTCCTTTGTGCTCACCCGTTCCCTGCGTAACGCCGCCGGTGAGTGGCAACAGCGCCGAGGTTGGTTGCTTCGCCTGGAATCTCCCTCAGGTCGTTGCGGTTGGGGTGAAGTGTCGCCGCTCGATTCCGTCGAACAACAGCGGTGTGCTCGCGCGATGACTGAACTCGCTGGCACGTCCAGCCAGAGCCTGACGGAGGCTGATCTGGAGCGGCATGTGATGGTCAGCCCTGGTGCTGTGGCCTTCGGTCTTGGTGCTGCTCTGGCGGAAGTGCAGGAACTCGTGGGTGGAGCGGCTGGAGAGAGCTGGTTGCCCGCCCCGTCTTCAGCTCAGTTGCTGCCGGCGGGTGGTGGGATGCCTGCGGCGTTGGAGCGGCTCCTGGCGGAGAGTCCGGCGCAGGAACATCCCTTGACTGTGAAATGGAAGGTGGCCGCGACTGCAGATGCCGAGGAATGGCGCCTGCTGGAGTGGTTGCGTGATTCCTTGCCCCGCCGCTCCAAGTTGCGATTGGATGCCAATGGCGGCTGGTGTCGCCAGACAGCCCAGCGCTGGGTCGAGACCCTCCAGGGCGACCCTCGCTTGGAGTGGTTGGAACAGCCCCTGATGGCGGACGATCTGGAAGGGCATCGCAGCTTGTTGGCTCGGGTGCCTGTGGCCCTGGATGAAGGCCTGCGCAAGCACCCAGCCTGGAGGGAACACTGGCCCGGTTGGCAGGTGCGCCGGCCCAGTCTTGAGGGAGATCCCAGGCCATTGCTGCGCCAGTTGCAGCAGGGCGTGCCGCGGCTGATGCTGAGCACGGCGTTTGAAACAGGCATCGGTGCCCGCTGGCTTGCCCATCTCGCGGCTTTGCAACTGCAGGGGCCGACACCGACAGCTCCAGGGCTGGCCCCGGGTTGGTCCCCGCAGGGACCCTTGTTCAGCTCTGATCCGGAACAGGTCTGGGCTGCTTCAGAGGCGATGGCATGAGTGTGCTCAGAGTCATGCGCGTGGAGCCCACCCGGTGTGCAGGGGTGTTGAAGGAGTTGGCTTTAGCCAGCGCTGGTGGCGGTTGGATCTGGCTTCAACCAGCTGAAGGCGATGGCGAGCTTGCAGTTGCGGCCTCCAAGCTTCCTGATGGTCCAGGAATCATTCTTGCTGGGGGTGGATCCCAGCGGTTCCGCAGCCTCTGTTTGCAGCCCTTTGCGCATTTGGACTATTCGGCAGCAGCGACCGGTCGCTGGTTGAAGGCCCTTGGGATCGATCCCAGCCAGACCTTGGTGCTGAACCCGCTGCCGTTGCATCACATGAGTGGCCTGATGCCGTGGTGGCGTAGCCATCTTTGGGGGGCTCAACATGCCTTGCTGCCGCTGCCGCTGATGCGTGATCCACAGAGGCTTCTGGATCACTGCAGGGCGCTCAGAGATTGGGATTGCAGCCCGATGGTGGTGTCGCTCGTTCCCACTCAGCTGCGTCGTTTGCTTGCCCATGCTCAAGGGGTGCGCTGGTTGCAACGGTTTGCTGTGGTCTGGGTTGGTGGAGCAGCGCTGCCGCAGGATTTGGCTGATCACTGCCGACGTTTGGGGGTGAGGCTGTCTCCCTGCTATGGGGCGACGGAAACGGCAGCGATGGTGGCAGCCCAGTGTCCTGAGCAGTTTCTGGCAGGCGAGTCCGGTTGTGGCGCTCCCCTTGATGATGTGGAGTTGCACCTGGATTCGCAGGGTGCACTCATGGTGCGCGCCGATCGGCTTGCGATCGGTCGTTGGTGTGAGGGTGGGCTTCAGCCATTGACGGACGCCAACGGTTGGTGGTGCTCAGGAGATGCGGCGACTCTGCGCTGGAGTGCTGATGAAATCACGCATCTCACGATTCAGGGTCGTCTGGATGGGGCGATTCACTCGGGCGGCGAGACCGTTTTCCCAGAGCAACTGGCGCAACGCTTACTGATGGATGCCCACAAGCGGCAGTTGCCCCTGGACGCGGTGCTGTTCCTGCCTGTGGAGCAGGTGGAGTGGGGGCAGAGGCTGGTGGCTTTGGTGCGTTGCCATGAGGCCGTGGCGGCTAATCCAGACTGGCCATCGCTTCAGTTACAGCTGCAGCAGCTCAGCAGTCACTGGCGACCGGCGGAACGTCCGATTGCCTGGCATCAGTGTCAGGAATTAGAGCCCACGTTGGCAGGCAAATGGCAACAAAGTCGTTGGCAAGCTTGGCTGCGTTTGCAAGACTCTGCCCAATCGAGCTTTCAAAAATGAGCACGTTGTCTGAGTCTGATGTCAACAACAAGAAGCTGGCAGCTGGCCTGTTGGGGATCTTTCTCGGAGCCTTCGGGGTTCATAAGTTCGTTCTTGATTATAATAATGCAGGCGTCATCATGTTGGTGGTGAGTATTGCTGGTGGCGTCGTTACTTGCGGTGCTGCAACTGGAGTGATGTCAATTATTGGCATGGTTGAGGGCATTATTTACCTTACAAAAACTTCCGATGAGTTCCGTGAGGCTTATATCGATCAGCAGAAGCCCTGGTTCTGATCATGCTCCATCTTGTTAGACGTTTTGCGCCCACCACTGTGTTGCTGTTGGCGGCTTTCTTGAGTACCTCAGCATTGTCAGAGCACACACATGACGGCTTTCACCTGCTTGTGGTGATGGGCTGCATGCTTCCTCTGCAGTGCGCTGCTCTGTTCTGGGCTTGGCACCGCTCACAGCAATCATCAAATGCGGGCTGGGATTAGACACTGCTGATCTGTCCCATGCTGGAGGCTTCCAGCCATCGATCAATGGGCTCCGGCAGAGGACACCTCTGTCGAGAACTTGTGTCGATTGCAAGATGGCGGATAAGCCCATTGCCTACCTTGTCACCAAGAACAGTGAAGGCTGTCTTGACCTCAAAGCAGCCTGGGTTGATTCGTTCTGGTTGCAGGGTGAGGCAAAGCTGATCTCCTCCATGCACGGGTCGCACAAAGTCGGCTTCGCAATGAATCACGGGTAGGGCGATTTGAGGCCTGTGTTCCTGATCGCGGCAGCCTGGAAACACCACGGCGGCTGCTACTCCGTAGCGTTCCAGGCTTTCCTCCCAGGCTTCATGGCACCAGCGCAGGAGCTGATGGAAATGCATGACGCCTGCCGCATCAGTGTCACCAAAGCGCACGTGGCGTTCAAGCTCGAGCCAACTGGCTTGGTTCATACAAGTCTCAGTTCACAAACCAGCTTGCTGTCCATGCTGTGAAGACGGCGAAGGATAGAGCGCTGAGCATGGTCACCATAAAGCCCATTAAAATCGATGAGTATTTTTTGGTTAAAAGTAGTACAAAGGACATCAGTGTTGCTATTAAGCTAAGGGCTGCACAGGCAATGTTTGTCCATTTTCCGAGTTCTGGTAAAAGCTCGAAATTGGTCAGCATGCCGATCAGTGCATTGGCTAAATCCAAGCATAAAACTCCAATCAAGATCGTAATGGGAATCACGCTCATTGGTTCAATGCTCTAGACGTCTAAATAGTATAAGACTGAGTTGAGCCTATTCCTTCTAAAAAGTGTCAAGATCGACTTGTGTCGTCTTCGTCGATGCCTCCCTTGGGCTTTGCGCTTCTGTGGGGAAGGCTGATTAGAAAATATGCCTGAATGTTTCTTCACTCCAATGTTCATCCGAACCCTGGCGGCCGATCAAGCAGTCTTGACGTGACTGTGCTCTGTGTGGTGTTCGAGTGGTGGATTGACCTGATGGCTTAGTGCGCGTGATCAATAGTTGGTCGGCTCCTTGTTTTATGCAGGCCTTGTTCTTTGATCGTTATTGGCGTTCTGCTTGCCGCAGGCTCGTGATCAACGAGTCCAGCAAAGAGCATCATGATGTCGGCTGCCTTGTGACCATTAATGGTGAGAATAAGGGCAGATCTTCGGGTAATTGCTATCAGCAGAGCGTATCTTGAGGCTCATGAGTGTGACCTTGCTCTCGGCTTTGTTTGATGTGTTTTGCCGAGTGAGGTCAAGTCGCACATTGTTTGGGTGACGTTAAGGTTGTGTTGTTACGGAATTTGCTTACCAGGTGGCAAGGCCTGTAGCTAAAAGATAGTATTTGCAGTAATTGACCTTGACTTGTGACCTCGTTTAGCGCCAGCTCCACCCTGCGAGATGCTTGGAAGGACACGATTGCCCATGTCCCGACGCTTCTTCTGACCTGGTTGGCTTCGGTTGTTGTAGGAATTATTGGGCTGATTGTTTATTACGTTATTTTCTTTGGGTTTGCAGCTATTGATGACGGCTCAGGCGCCGGAGCCGGAATAGGAATGATTCTTAGTCAGGTCAGTAATGTTCCTTTCTGGATCCTGCAGAGTCTGATTGGTGTGATGTTCACCGCGATTCCTGCTCTTTATTATCAGCGTGGTGAAGTGGTTGGCTTCTCCGATGTTTATTCGGTCTTGATGTCTCGGCTTGGGCGCTATGTCATAGCGGGTGTTCTGTTTACAGTTGCATCAACTATAGGGATTTTCGCTTGCGTGCTTCCGGGGTTGATCATCTTTGCGTCGATGCCGGTCTACGTGAACAAGGTGTTTACGACTGATCAGGGCGTTTGGGATTGTTTCACTTCCTCCTTTGCGTCCGTCTACGGTTCTGATAAAGGTTGGGCTTTGGTGGGTATTCAATTAATGGCCTTCCTGCTTGCTTTTGTGACTTGCGGCTTCTGCATTGTTGGCCTGATTGTGTATGTGCCAGTAGTGACTTTCTTTATCCAGCTCTACGTTTCACGTTCTGGTCTGGTTAGTGCCTCTTCATCTGTCTGAAGAGTGAAATCCTAATCAGAGTTTGATCATTTTATCGCCGCCCTTTTGTGTAGGGCGGTTTTTTTATGGGCTTGGGAATCCGGGAAAGCCCTTGAGGTGAAGGGCATAGCTGAAGAGGATCCGCAGCATCCAGTAGCTGAACAGTGCTGATGCCGCTATGGCTAGTGCGGCGAAGGATAGTTGTTTGGGTATCAGCCTGTTGGTTCGGATCGATGCAACGCTCCAGATCACAAGTGTTGCTGCTGCAATGGGCCCAAACAGGTGTAATTCGATTGAGCGATCGAGTTGTCCAGTCAAGGCCGCAGAGGTGGCTCGCGTCAGGAAACAGCCTGGACAGGGGATGCCTGTTAAGGCACGGAAAGGGCATCCCCAGCCGGGCAGATGAGGCTGCCAACCCTTCAACCAGAGATAACCCGTCAACGCGGAAGGAATCAGGTGGCCGGCATGCTGGAGTCTGCGCAGGAATATATTCATTCAGCGTTCTCGTCCGGCTAGATCGTTAGCGATCCACGGATCCCATGATCACGTCGATCGAGCCCAGGATCGCCATGATGTCGGCCACCTTGTGGCCTTTGAGGATGTGGGGAAGGATCTGCAGGTTATTGCTGTCGGCAGCGCGGATCTTGAAACGCCAGGGGGTGACATCGTTGTTGCCCTGGATGAAGACACCGATTTCGCCCTTGCCAGATTCCAGTCTTGTGTAGAGCTCACCATTGGGAATCTTGAAGGTTGGAGCAACCTTCTTGGCCACATACTGGTAATCGAATCCAGCGAATTCGCTCTTTTTACCTTCGGCCATTCGCTTGGCTTCGAGGTTTTCGGTTGGGCCTCCGGGGATCATTTCGCAGGCCTGCCTCAGGATGCTCAGAGACTGGCGCATCTCCTCGATCCGAACGCGGTAGCGGGCGAAACAATCACCTTCTTTCTCTGAGACGACCTTCCAGTCAAAGTCGTCGTAGCACTCGTAGTGATCAACTTTGCGAAGGTCCCAGGGCACGCCTGATGCTCGCAGCATGGGGCCGGACAGGCTCCAGTTGATTGCCTCATCGCGGCTAATCACCCCCAAGCCTTCGATGCGGCGCCGAAAGATCGGATTGTTTGTGATCAGCTTTTCGTATTCATCAATCTTCGGGCCGAACCAGTCGCAGAAATCGCGGCACTTTTCCAGCCAGCCAAAAGGCAGATCTGCAGCAACACCGCCAATTCGGAAGTAGTTGTTGTTGATCAGGCGCTGGCCTGTCGCTGCTTCCCAGAGGTCATAAATCATCTCCCGCTCGCGGAAGATGTAGAAGAAGGGGGTCTGAGCACCCACATCTGCCAAGAAGGGACCCAACCAGAGCAGATGGTTGGCGATGCGGTTCAGCTCAAGCATCAGCACCCGGATGTAGCTCGCCCGTTTCGGCACCGGAATGTCCGCCAGGCGTTCCGGGGCATTGACCACGATCGCCTCGTAGAACATGCCCGCCGCATAGTCCATGCGGCTCACATAGGGCACGAACATCACGTTCGTGCGGTTCTCGGCGATCTTCTCCATGCCGCGGTGGAGATAGCCGATCACTGGCTCGCAATCCACCACGTCTTCGCCGTCGAGGGTCACCACCAGCCTCAATACCCCGTGCATGGAGGGGTGATGGGGGCCGAAGTTGACCACCATCGGCTCCGTGCGCGTTTCCAGCTGCGTCATGGGGCCGTGGCAATGCGAACGCATCGAGATATTAGGAAGGACCCATGCCCGATCAGTCACAGCTCCCTGAAGATGGGTTCGTTCATGTGCCGGTGTTGGCGGCTCCGCTGCTGCAGGCATTAGCCGCCAGTGCTGATGCTCCCTGGCAGAACGGTCTGTTGATTGACGCAACCCTGGGGGGCGCTGGCCACAGCTCTCTGCTGCTGGATCGTTACCCGGGGTTGCAACTGATCGGCCTCGATCAGGACGCCACAGCCCGGTCTGCTGCGTCGGAACGCCTGCGGCCCTATGGAGAGCGGGCCATTGTTGTGGCGACCAATTTCGCTGATTTCCGGCCTGAACAACCTGTGGATCTGGTGTTGGCGGATCTGGGGGTGAGTAGTCCGCAGTTGGATGTGGCGGCCAGGGGCTTCAGCTTCCGACTCGATGGCCCGCTCGACATGCGCATGAATCCAGAGGCAAACACTGAAACCGCGGCTGAATTAATCGAGCGACTCGAGGAAGCCGCCTTGGCGGATCTGATCTACGCCTATGGGGAGGAGCGTTTGTCACGGCGGATCGCCCGTCGTATCAAGAACGATTTGGCTACGCATGGTGCGTACGCAGGCACCGCAGCTCTGGCTTACGCGGTGGCGGGGTGTTATCCGCCCAAGGCTCGCCGAGGACGGATCCATCCGGCGACACGTACTTTTCAGGCCCTGCGTATTGCCGTGAACGATGAGCTTGGGGTGCTCGATCGTTTGCTTCAGCAGGCACCCGATTGGCTTCAGCCCAGTGGAGTGCTGGCGATCATCAGCTTCCATTCGTTGGAGGACCGACGGGTGAAAACAGCCTTTTTGCAGGATGAACGCCTCGAGCGGATCACCCGTAAGCCATTGACTGCTGATGAGCAGGAACAGGACACCAATCCGCGAAGCCGCAGCGCCAAACTGCGGCTCGCCCGTCGCCTGCCCCTGTCGAAGATCAGCTGAGGAATCCCGTGCTGTCCTCACTTCCGAAGATCTGTCGGTAGGCGGCTGTGGAGATGCAGATCACCACTGGGAATGCTGCCAACAGGCCGACGCAACAGAGAAGCAGGCCGACGAGCAGGATCAAGGCCTCAATGATCAGAAGCAGCACCACCGACCACCAAGAAGGATCCACGCCGGAACGTCCGCTTTGGATCGTGTCGAAGGGATTGCCGTCCTGGATCAGGGCGATCCAGGGCAGAAACTTCTGGTTCACCGCCAGATAGATGAAGACGACGGCGGCTGTAATGGCGGGGATGAAGACCAGGGCCTCATTGAGCTGAGCGACTTGGCCACTGATCACAAGGCTGAGCGAGACGATGATGCCGAGAATGAGCGCCAGCACCAGCTGGTTAATGAACAGTCGACCGGCGGCTCCTCCGTCTAAGCGGATTAACTCTGAGAAATTGGGCTTCTCGCCATCAAGGGCTTTCCATGCACCTCGGATCAACCCGGTCACACCCCAGAGGCTAATGATCGTGCTGCCCAGCCAAGACACGACTAAGCCAATGATTTGAACAGTGGTGGAGGTGTTTCCGGCGAAAACCACGACCACATTGGCGATGGCCTGGAAGAGGGCCGATAGGACCCAAAAAAGGAGGACAAACAACACGAAGGGCCAGGGTGACTTCGTGAAGGCGTTCCAGCCGTCTTCGACGGCTCTCATCACCTGCAGTCTGGGGCTGCCGCTTGAATCGGTCATGACCAGGGTGTTGAGGAAAAGGACTCTCGCCGGAACGTAGCGATTTGAACGGTTGTTTTCAGTGTCCCTGCCGCAAACCGCTCACCACGTCACTGATCGCTTGAATCGCGCGGTTGATGTCTTCCTTCTCGGTCATCCTGCCCAGGCTCAGTCGCAGAGAGGCATTCGCCTCCTCTCGGCTGAGGCCAAGAGCTTGCAGCACATGCGAGGGGCTGCCGGCGCTGCAGGCGGATCCGCTGCTGCAGTGCAGCCTGCCTCGTAGGGCTTGCTGTAGGCGATTGCCGTTGATTCCCGCCACGTGGATGTTGAGGTTGTGGGGCAGTCGATGTTCGAGTGCACCGTTGAGCTGCACGCCTTCGACCTGCTCCTGCAGGCCGCGCCAAAGCTGGTTGCGCAGTTCCACCATCCGGAGGCTGCGGGCATCGAGATCCTCAAGGGCGAGCTCTGCTGCGCGGGCCAGGCCCACGATCAGAGGCACCGGTAACGTTCCCGGCCGCAAACCACGCTCCTGTCCGCCTCCGAACTGCAGGGGCTGCAGTTTGATCCCTTCGCCGACGACAAGGGCGCCGATGCCCTTCGGGCCGTAGAGCTTGTGGCCGCTGATGCTGGCGAGGTCCACGCCAAGGCGCTTGGGGTGAAAAGGCATGTTGCCGAAGGCCTGGGCGGCGTCGCTGTGTAGCCGGGCGCCCTGTGCATGACAGACGTCTGCCAGCTGCTCCAGAGGTTGAATCACGCCGATCTCATTGTTGGCGGCCATCACACTCACCAGCATCGTGTCGGGCTGCAAGGCGTCTTCCACTTGGCAGGGGGTGACCAAGCCGTCTACTCCCGTTGTGAGGAGTGTGAGGCGGAAGCCCTCCCTCTTCAGCTGCTGCAGGGGATCAAGCACAGCATGGTGTTCGGTGCAGACGCTGATCAGGTGGCCAGGGCGGCCCGCTTGCTCCGCCATCGCCCGGGCATGGCCCAGGAGGGCCAGATTGTTGGCCTCCGTGGCACCGCTCGTAAAGATCATCTGCTCTGGATCCACGTTCAGGCAGGCAGCGAGGCGGTCTCGGGCATCACTGACCCCGGCGGCTGCCGTCAGCCCAAGCCGATGCTGACGGCTCGAGGGGTTGCCCCATTGGATCTGCCACCAGGGCTCCATCGCTTCAACCACCTCAGGAGCGCAGGGTGTCGTGGCTTGAAAGTCCAGCGCCACAGGTTTCTCGTCCCTGGCGTTGCGTTGAGGAGGGCTTGGCAGCATGGTGTGACCTCAGCTCCCGATGCGATGCGCGCCGTTCAACGAACGCTCAGTCTGATCCTTCTGGTTGGTTGTGGCTGGATCGGCCAATCCGCCGGTGCGATCGAACGGGATGAATTGCTCGAAAAGATGAAACGCATGCGTCCGCAGGAGATGACGATCCTGGAGACCAGGACGATCGACGGTGGCACTTACACACTTGGCATCTTTTCGATTTCCTTGGACGCGACTGATCCTGATCTTCGTCGCTACAAGCTTTGGCAGGAATTTGCCAACGATCTCGTGGTGCCCACAGAGTCGGTGAACTGCAGCACCAAGGGCCCGTTGCGGGTCACCCGTGATGCCGAGGCCATCTATGTGCGTCGTCTGAATCCTGGTGGATTGGTCACCACAGCGAACCGAGAGGATCATCTTGTGTGGTGGGCGGCCTGCCAGCCCGATCAGGCTGGAATTGATCCATCCACCCTCACAGATACAGCACGGGGGCTTGGCTATTCCACTCTTCTTGTGGAATCGATCGAGACACTGCGTCTCCCCTAAGAGATAACACCCCTAGATTCCGTTCAGAACCTGTCAGGGCCATGACTTCCACCCCTCCCGGGGATGCAGATCCCCAGTCGATTGAAGCGTCCTCTCGTCCGGCCCCAAGGCTGTTGTTGGTGGATGATGAACCCGGGCTACGCACGGCGGTGCAGGCCTATCTCGAGGACGAAGGCTTTCAGGTGACCACGGCAGTGGACGGCCTTGACGGCTGGGAGAAGGCACAGCAGCTGATGCCGGATCTCGTGATCAGCGACGTGATGATGCCCCGCTGCGACGGCTACGGTTTGCTCGAGAAGATGCGTGGCGACGAACGCCTCGGGGGGACCCCGGTGATCTTCCTAACCGCTAAGGGCATGACCGCCGACCGCACCCAGGGTTATGTGGCTGGCGTGGATGACTACATCCCGAAGCCGTTCGATCCGGATGAATTGGTGGCCCGCGTGCGCAACGTGGTGAGCCGGCAGGATCGCTTGCTGACAGAGGCGGCTCGCTTTGCCGATGCCGACGTTGGACAGATGGCTCGGCAGATCAACGAGATCCGTTCGATGCTCTCGGGTTCAGCTGAAGCCGCCGCTGCTGCTGATACGCCACAGCTCAGTTTCACCCCCCGAGAAGCAAGCGTGCTTCAACTGGTCGCCGAGGGTCTCATGAATAAAGAAATCGCGCGCCAACTGGAAACTTCGATTCGCAATGTTGAGAAGTACGTGAGCCGCCTGTTCATTAAGACCGGCACGTCCAGTCGTACTGAATTGGTGCGCTTTGCCCTCCAGCACCGTTTGGTGGATTGATGGCGGTGCCGTCGGGATGGCGACCGGCTGCGTTCAATCAAGGATGGACCTATTGCGACCAGGTTGTAGCTGATGAGCTAGGCCATCGCGTCAGTGAGGTGATGGCATCCCGCCATCGCCATTCGTCGGCCTCGCTCTGGGCTCAGAGATTGCAGGCCGGGCAGCTCTCCTGCAATGGCGAGCCGTTGCTTATCGATGCTGCGGTGGCCATCGGTGACCAGATTCGCTGGCAGCGTCCGCCTTGGCGGGAAGAGGCGGTGCCTGATCAGTGGGAGACGATCCACGATGACGGTGATCTGCTGGTGATCAATAAGCCGTCGGGTCTGCCGGTGATGCCCGGTGGAGGATTCCTGCTCCACACCCTCACGGCCCTGCTGGAGCAGCGCAGTCGGGAGCGAGGGGAGTCTCTGGTTCCCAAGCCCGTGCACCGGCTCGGTCGATTTACCTCGGGTCTTCAGGTGTGCGCGCGCCGGCCGGAGACTCGCGCTGCTCTTTCCGCCCATTTCCGGCCGCAGGGAGGGTGCCGCAAGCTGTATCAAGCCTGGAGCCAGCGGGTGGAGGGGCTGGATCTTGAGGTGCCTTTACAGGTCTGCACTGATGTGGTGGAACGCCCCCACCCGCTGCTGGGTTGGGTCTGGGGGCCAGAGCCGCCTGATGACGCTCGGGGCGCCGCGACCAGTGTGCGACGGCGACTCACCGCCCATTCCGAGCTGACCTTGTTGGAGCGAGGCGAGCAGGGCGATCGGCTTCAGGTGGCGATCACCACCGGTCGCCCCCATCAGATCCGCATTCATCTGGCCCAGCTGGGCAGCCCCCTGCTGGGCGATCCGCTGTACCTCCAGGGCCGTCACCTGGCCCCCTCTGCGACTCCCGGCGATGGGGGCTATCAGCTGCATGCCTGGCGCCTGGAGAAGCTGCCGATCAACGTTTTAGATGTTTTGGCCTTTGAGGCGCCGTTGCCTGCTCCATTCCTCACCGCTGATTTAACCCAGCCTTCACGACACCGTTGCCAGCATGGGCGGTAACGGCTGATCTTTTCTGTGCGAGTTCCCGTTGCTGGTTCCGCTGCTGCTGTCCTGCTGTTCATCGCTGGATGCGGACTGATGCCAAACACCAAGCGTGATCGGCAACCGCAAGCGTCGAAGGCGTTGCAACTGGCGTTCTGCAGCATCAAAAGCGGCCAGTTTTTTGATCAGAACAACGACGCTGTCGTGAGCGTGGGAGACCGGATCACTTATGTGGTCAGGGTGTCTCCGGTGCCGGAGGGAGGCACGCCGTCCTGCACCAATCCCACAGGCAGTTTCTACGGCGCTGAGCAGATCGTTGAGCGTCGCGAGGTTGGTAAGGGTCACTCGCAGTTCCTGACGGATCTGCAGGGAACGGTGATGCTGCCGGACGGCAATTTGCGTCTGATGGCCATGGGCACCATCCAGATCACGGATGGGGAGCGCTCTTTGCTGGCCCGCAGCGGGTCTCAAACGTTTGGCATGCAAACGCTCTTCCCTGGGTCACATGCATTGTCTGTGCAGGGACAAGGTGGGCAATTCGCAGGTTTGCTTGGTTCAGCGCAACTGAAGGTTGGCGATCCACCGCTGCTGGCGGTTCGTCTCTTCCCCCAGGTGACCTTGAAGAGTTGATCCCGTGGAGCCTTTGTCTGATTCCGTCCCGGCCTGGGACCTTCACCTTCAACGTTGGCGAGACGCAGGTCTGATTGATGACGCTGCGGCGGCATCGATCGTGGCCTGGGAACAGGAGCGTCTGCAAGGGCAACCGGCAAGGGCTCAGCCTGCGCTGACCTGGCCAGTGCGGCTGTTGGTGCTGGTGGGCTCGCTGCTGCTTGCGGCTGGTGTGCTGTTGTTTGTCGCTGCCCATTGGGATCAGCTCTCACCGCTCAGCCGGTTTGGATTGCTTTGGTTGTGCACTGTGGCGATGCATCTCGGTGGCCACTGGTTTGCGCAGCGTCTGCCTGTGATGTCGAAGGGGCTGCATGCGGTTGGAACGATCAGCCTGGGGGCTGGGGTGTTCCTTTGTGCCCAGATTTTCAACCTCGAGGTCAATTGGTCGCTCCGTTGGGGACTCCTGCTCTGGTCATTGGCGGCGGCGGCCGGCTGGTGGCTGCTGCGTCAGGGGCCGCAGCTGGTGCTGCTGAGTTTGCTGCTGCCCGGCTGGCTGGGGGCGCTGCTGGCTCTGGAGCTGGAGAGGTTCGACCCGGAGTTCAGTTCCTGGGCCGGGCTCCCCTGGGTCGTGAGCAGTGTCTTGTTGGCCCTCACCTATTTCTCGGCGCCGATGCGCCCTGTCGCTGGCCCTGCCCAGCGCGTGTTGCTCTGGGTCGGCGGGCTCTTGTTGCCACCCGGGTTGATTGTGTTGGCGCTGGCGGCGTCCTCTCAACCACCAATCCCGCTGCCGTCGACCTGGCCCATGCTGCTGGCCTGGGGGCTCTTGCTGGGGCTGCCCATGCTGCTGGCCTGGCTGTTGCGCCGCCATCGGGCCTGGCCGTTGGCCGTGGCATTGGTCTGGATTCTGGTGGACCTGCAGCTGCAAGGTCAGGAGCTCACAGTGCTCAGCTTTCTGTGGTGGGGGCTTGGTGCCATCGGTCTGATGGCTTGGGGGACGGCGGAGGCCCGTGCTGAACGAATCAATTTCGGCACCGCCCTGTTTGCCATCACCTTGATGGGGTTTTACATCGCTGAAGTGATGGGGCGCTTGGAGCGCTCGTTGAGCTTGCTCGGTTTGGGTTTGCTCTTTCTGGCTGGGGGCTGGGGCTTGAATCGTTTGCGTCGCTCGCTTTTGCCTGTTCAGAAGGAGACCCTGCAATGACAATGCGGCGTGCTGGTGTGTTTCTGGCGCTGTTCCAAGCCGGACTGTTGCTGCTGGTTGGCTTGAGCTTCTGGGTGGAGCGCCTCACCTCACCACGGCTCTGGACGCTGACGCAACCGGTGGATCCCAACCTCCCCATTCGTGGGCGTTACGTCAGCCTGCGTTTGCTCGTGCCGCTGTCGGGCGCCGAGACGTCTGAATCCACGACCCAGTCTGTCATTCTTCAGGCGCAAGGTGACCGGCTGGTGGCTCAGAACGATGGAGACGGTGAGCGCTATGCCGGTGAGTTGATTCGTCGGGACGGCCAAGCCCTGGTGGAGTTGACCGAGCCCCTAGCCCTGTTCATCCCTCCCGACGTCAACGATCCGTCGCGTCGTTCGCCCACGGATCCCCTCTGGGTTGAGGTGACGTTGCCGCGGAGCGGGGCGCCGCGGCCGATTCAGCTCGGTGTGCTGCGGCAAGGACGCTTGCGCCCCCTGAGCCTGCGTTGAGCTAATCAGCCGTAGGGCGGCGTCAACCTCAGGCCTTGCGGAACTCGATCAGGCGGGAGAAGTAGAAGGGGGCCTGGTTCAGGCTGCGGCGCACCAGCTTGAAGCCACAGGCTTCAGCGGCTTTGACGATGCCGGCTTCCTTGAGGGTGTACGCCCGGGTGGTTTTGCTGGGGCCGGGAAACAGTTGGCCAATTCCCTTGAGCAGTGCCAGCAGAGGGGTGTAAGGGGCGAAGCTCACGATCAGGCGCTCTTCGGTGAGGCTGCAGAGGTGTTTCACCATCTCTTCAGCTGCGGGCTGGGGGTAATGGATGAACACGTCGAGGCAGCAAACGGTGTGGAAAGAGCCGCGGATGCTTTCCAGATCGGATGCGCTGAAGTTGAGCTTGGCCATGTTGAGTCCGGCGTCACGGGCGCGGCGCTCGGCTTCCTTTGCCATCGCGTCCGAGATGTCGCTGGCCTGGATTGAGCCTGCGCCCATCGCGGCCAGGGGCAGGCTGAGGCTGCCCACACCGCAGCCGGCATCGCAGAAGCTCACGTTGGTGAGTTCGTTGCTGGTGTTGATCCAGTCGAGGACTTCATCCACGGTTTTCTGGTGGCCGATGCGGATGTTGCGCTGCACCTTGTTCACATCGTCGCTGTCGCTGTAGATGCGGTTCCAGCGATCGAAGCCAGTGGTTTCGAAATAGCCCTTCACCTCCTGCTTTTCGGTCTGCTTGTTGTTCAGCAGCTGCTCGGGAGCCATGGGCGGTCGAGGGGGCGGATCGCGGGGATCCTAAGCAGCGTGCCGCCAGCTGAGCTGATGGTCGCTGTTCCCCCAGCGCCAGCGCAGCAGGTCTTGGAGGCTTTGGCCCACCAGAAGGGTCTCGAGTTTCGCGGCGGCGTTCGCTTCCAGCACTTCTCGCGGTGCCAAGGTGGCGGCCCAGATCGACGCTTCAGGCCTGTCCCCCCACGAGGCCAGACGAATGGCGCCGTCCAGCAATGGCAGGGTGACCCCTGCCAGGGTGCCGTCTTCCAGTCGGCAGGTTCCTTTGTCCACCAGAAGCACCCGTTCGTCCCAGCGATGGCGACCATCTGCAAGGCCATAGGGCGCTAGGGCGTCACTGACTAAGACCAGTTGATCCCCCGCGAGTTGCTGGAGCAGTACCGCCATGGTGGGATGCACATGGACGCCATCGGCGATCAGCCCCATGGCAATGTCCCCTTGGCGACAGGCTTCCGCGATAGGGCCGGGGCCCCTGTGATGCAGCCCGGGCATGGCATTGAAGCTATGCGTGAGCATCGTCACGCCATGGTCAAAGCCAGTGATTGCCTGCTCGGCCGAGGCGTTGGTATGTCCTAGTGCGACGCAGATGTTGAGATCCCGCAGCCGGCTGATCACGGCTGCTGCCCCCTCCAGCTCCGGGGCGAGAGTCATCAAGGCAATCTCCGCCTCGAAGCCTCCAATGCGTGCGTCCAGTGCTTCAAGGCTTGGGGCGCAGAGATGCTCTCTGGGGTGGGCGCCCCGCCGTGCTTCTGCAAGGAACGGCCCCTCGAGATGGGCCCCGAGCAGATGACAGCGTTGGGGTTGCTTGTCCGTCCTGGCAGCCTGCAGGACTGCCAGGGATCGGCGTAGAGGTTCCACCGCGCAGGTGACGAGCGTGGGGCTGATCGCTTCCACTCCGTCTTGCCAGAGCTGATCCAGCAGCTTCAGGAGGCGGGGGAGATCAGCCTCCTGGAGTTCAGGGAAGGCCAGGCCCAGGCCGCCGTTGATCTGCAGGTCCACGCCCATGGGGCTGAGCCAGTCGCCCTGCCAGTCTTCGCCGGCCATGGCCGCACTGGGCTGCATCGGCGTCAGTGCGTGAATGCGTTGGCGATGATCCACCTCGATTGACCAGAATTCCGGCGATGCAGGATCTGTAGCGTCAGGACGTCGGGGCAGGCGGACGTTGGTGATCCGTCGCATGGCAGGTGACCGGAACGTGTCCGTGCGGGACGATGACAGTCTCGCCAGTTCGCACTCGCCCTGTCAGAACCGTGACCTCATTCCCCTCACAAGCGATGTCTGATCAGCCCCGGGTTGCGGTGATCATGGGCAGTGATTCCGACTTGCCCAGCCTGCATCCGGCGGTGAAGGCTCTCGAAGACTTGGATGTTTCGGTGGAGGTGCGGGTGCTTTCGGCCCATCGCACCCCTCTAGAGATGGTTGCTTTTGCTCAGCAGGCCAGGGATCAAGGTTTTCGGGTGATCGTGGCTGGAGCTGGTGGGGCCGCCCATTTGCCCGGCATGGTGGCCTCGCTGACAACTCTTCCTGTGATCGGTGTGCCGGTCCAGAGTCGGGCTCTTTCGGGCGTTGATTCCCTCCATTCGATTGTGCAGATGCCTGGTGGTATCCCTGTGGCCACGGTGGCGATTGGCGGTGGTCTCAATGCAGGCCTGCTGGCGGCGCAGATCCTCGCGGTCGCCGATCCTGCCCTCACGACTCGGTTGCAGACCTACCGCCAGAGTCTCCATGACACGGTTGTGGCGAAGGATGCCCGTTTGTTGGAGCTTGGGGCGAGTGTCTATCTCGAGAACATGATCGATCGCTGACGCCCAGCCACGCACTTGAGCGTCTGCGCACAATGAAGCCAATTCGCCCGTTGCCATGCCCTGGCCCTTTTGGCTGCGCTGGTCTTTGGCCCTTCCGCTGGTCACGCTCAATCTGTACGTGTGCCGGCAGCTCCTGCTGCCCCTGGCGCCTTTCCCTGCACTCTTTTTGACGGCGGCACTGATCGCCTTTCTGCTCGACATTCCAACGCGCTGGCTGATGCGCAGCGGGCTGCCCCGTTGGCTGGCGATCCTGTTCGTGACTGTGCTCACCGCCACGGGATTAGTGCTCGCTGCAGTCACCCTTGTGCCTTTGTTGATTGATCAGCTGGGCCAGCTGATCAATACCTTGCCCAGCTGGCTTGTGGCAGCAGAAGGCTGGATTAACCGGGTGCAGGACTGGTCTCTGCAGCGTGGACTTCCCAGTGATTTCGGTGATGTCAGCAGTGATCTGCTCACCCGCCTCAGTCGTGTTGCCAGTCAGTTCAGCCAGCGCCTGCTCGCCATCCTCGGAGCGACGCTCGGCACAACGATCAACACGGTGATTGTGCTTGTGTTGGCTGTGTTCTTTCTGCTGAGCGGGGATTCGATGACTGCCGGCCTGGCCCGTTGGCTGCCGGAGGCGTGGCGGGAGCTTGTGGTCACCACGATCACGGCAACATTCCGCGGCTATTTCGCTGGACAGGTGGTACTGGCGCTGATCCTCAGCCTCGGACAGATCGTGGTGTTCACCGTCTTGGGGATTCCTTATGGGGTGCTGTTCGCAGTGCTGATCGGCTTCACCACGTTGATCCCTTATGCCAGCGCCCTCATGATCGTGGCGGTCAGTGCCTTGCTGGCCATTCAGGATCCCCGCACTGGTTTAGAGATCCTTGCCGCCGCGATCGCTGTTGGCCAGATCGTCGATCAGGTGATTCAGCCTCACCTGATGGGCAATCTGCTTGGCCTGCAACCGGCCTGGCTGTTGATCGTCCTGCCCGTGGGGGCAAGGGCAGGAGATCTGTTCGGCTTTGGCTCCTTGCTTGGGTTGCTGCTGGCTGTACCCGTCGCCAGTTGCACCAAAACGTTTGTGGATGCCTGGCAGTCCGAGGTCAGGCCTGGGACGGAATAATGCCCTGGTCGATCAGGGCACGGACCACCTGGTTGACGCAGGCCTCCAGATCGCTGGCGCCGGTATCGACAGACAGCTCCGGTCTCTCCGGGGCTTCGTAGGGGCTTGAAATGCCTGTGAATTCCTTGATCTCACCTGCGCGTGCCTTGGCGTAAAGCCCCTTGGTGTCACGTTGTTCGCAAACGCTGAGGTCTGCTGAGCAGAAGATCTCGATGAAATCGCCGTTTTCCACCAATGCCCGGGCCTTGTCGCGGTCGGCGCGGAAAGGGGACACGAAGGCGGTGAGCACAATCACGCCTGCGTCGAGAAACAGCTTGGCCACCTCGCCGATGCGGCGGATGTTCTCCTCGCGGTCCGCGTCGGAGAAGCCCAGATCCTTGCAGAGGCCATGGCGCACATTGTCGCCATCAAGCACGTATGTGGCGAGCCCGCGCTCAAAGAGAGCCTGGTTCACGGCATTCGCGAGGGTGCTCTTGCCGGCACCGCTGAGGCCGGTGAACCAGAGGATGGTGCTGCGGTGCCCTCTCTGTTCGGCCCTGGCTGCCCGATCCACCGAGGCGTGGTGCCAGGCGATGTTGGTGGAGGCTCCCTGGTTCGTGAGATTGCCGTAGGTGGGCGTTGCGGACATGGAATCTGGCCTTTTCGGATCGCCATTGTCCCTCAGCTATGCCAGACGTGCCTTTCGGCTTCATCGTGCTGGGCCTCAACCTCCTGCCCGTTTGGGCCGGTATCCCTCTTTGGCCAGCAGCTCCAGGGTTAGTTCCACTTGATCCCCCTGCAGTTCCACCACCCCATCCTTGGCGGTGCCGCCGCTGCCGATGCGGCTTTTCAGTTTCTTGAGAAGACCTTTGAATCCGGCCGCATCAAGCTCGAGGCCGCGGATCACTGTCACAGTTTTGCCGCCCCGGCCACCACGGGTCGGTTGCACCCGCACGATCTGCTCAGCCTTGGGTGTCGAATCTGTTGCCGGACCACTTGGGCGCTGCAGACTGTCGCCGCTGCTGAATTCCTGCCAGCCTCCCTTTGGCATTGCCCTCCTGTCATCACCTCCATCCTGCCGTTCCTGCAATGACCGTTCCCGTCTCCGCTCCTCATTGGGCTGATTCAAGCCAGGGCCTCGGTCGCTGGATCGAGCGGCTGATCAGCATCGGTGTCTTGCGCAGGCCCCTGTTTTTTCAAGCTCGGCAGCTGATTATCCGTACCGCTGAACGCAATGGCATCCCATGGCGACGACGGCGTTCGGAACTCAGGGATGCAGCGACACCTCTGCTCGCTCAGAGCACCACTCCTGGTCTCTCACCTCCCGACTACTACCGCGTGCGGTTTCACGCTTATGAAGAAGGCAATCTCTGCTGGCAGGCCGCGGCAGAGGCTGAGCAGGCCACGGATGCGATGGCGTTGAGGGTTTGGCCTGAGGAAACACTCAGTCCAGGGCAGGCGCAGGCCCGCCTGAGGAATGCGATCCATCAGGCGGTGGAACCCATGCTCAGCGGTCGACTGGAGCAGGTGCTTGATCTCGGTTGTTCGGTGGGTGTCAGCACCCAGGCACTGGCTGATTGGCTGGCGGGTCGTGCTGCTGCGGCTGGGAAGGCTTCGCCACGGGTTGTGGGGCTGGACCTCTCCCCCGAAATGCTCGCCGTTGCAAGGGTTCGTGATGTGGACGGGGTCGTGGCGGAGTGGCGCCATGCGGCGGCTGAACACACCGGGTTGGCTGCTGGTTGTATCGATCTGATCAGCCTGCAGTTCGTTTGCCATGAACTTCCCCAGACGGCAACCCATGCCGTGCTGAAGGAGGCAGCCCGCTTGCTGCGACCTGGTGGCGTGCTGGTGATGGTGGATCAGGATCCAGCCTCCTCGGTCTTACAGGCCCTGCCGGCTCCAGTGGCCACCCTGCTCAAGAGCACTGAGCCGTATATCGAGCAGTATTTCGGCCTCGATATGGAGGCTGCCCTCCATGCCGCTGGTTTCCATGCCCTCGAGGTGAGTGCTTGTGATCCGCGGCATCGTGTGATCGCCTGCTTACGCTGATCCCACGCTTCAGCGTCCGCATGTGCGGTCGTTTGTTCTGTGACCAGCACCCTGCCTTCCCAGCCCACCGATGCGGATCTGGCCGTGAATGCCAGGCCTTCAGATCGGGGCAGATTTGGGCGGTATGGCGGCCAGTATGTGCCGGAAACCCTGATGCCAGCTTTGGCTGAGCTGGAGCTAGCCGCCGCCAAAGCTTGGAAGGATCCCGCGTTCACTGCTGAGTTGGATCGACTTCTGCGCAGCTATGTGGGGCGTGAGACACCTCTCTATGAAGCCGAGCGCCTCACCAACCATTACCGCCGCGCCGATGGTGGTCCGCGCATCTGGCTGAAGCGTGAGGACCTCAATCACACCGGTGCCCACAAGATCAACAATGCCCTTGGCCAGGCGCTTCTTGCCCTGCGCATGGGCAAAAAGCGGATCATCGCCGAAACAGGGGCCGGCCAGCATGGTGTGGCTACAGCCACGGTGTGTGCCCGATTCGGTCTGGACTGTGTTGTGTATATGGGCGCCGAAGACATGCGTCGTCAGGCGCTGAATGTTTTCCGCATGCGTCTTCTCGGTGCCACTGTGCAACCTGTGACAGCTGGGACAGCCACCCTGAAGGACGCCACCAGCGAAGCAATTCGCGACTGGGTAACGAATGTGGAAACCACCCACTACATTCTCGGCTCGGTTGCGGGTCCGCATCCCTATCCGATGCTCGTGCGCGACTTCCACGCTGTGATCGGTGAGGAGGCCAAGCGACAGTGCCAGGAATCCTTTGGGCGTCTGCCGGACGTGCTGGTGGCCTGCGTTGGCGGTGGATCAAACGCCATGGGCCTATTCCATCCCTTTGTGCAGGACAAGGCTGTACGCCTGATCGGGGTAGAAGCGGCCGGTGATGGTGTCGAGACCGGGCGTCATGCGGCCACGATCACTGAAGGGCGTGTCGGTGTCCTGCACGGGGCCATGAGTCTGCTCTTGCAGGACGGTGACGGTCAGGTCCAGGAAGCCCACTCAATCAGCGCAGGCCTCGATTACCCCGGCGTTGGCCCAGAGCACAGCTATCTGCGTGAGATCGGTCGGGCTGAGTATGGCGCCGTTACCGATGCGCAGGCTTTGACAGCTCTGCAGCTTGTGAGCCAACTCGAGGGCATCATCCCCGCCCTCGAAACGGCCCATGCCTTTGCCTGGTTGGAACAGCTCTGTCCCACCCTCAGTGACGGTACTGAAGTTGTCCTCAACTGTTCCGGTCGTGGAGACAAGGATGTGAACGCAGTGGCAGAGCGATTAGGAAATGCGCTGGGTGCTTGATCCCCAATCGTCTGGTCTCTACGACAGAAGCCGTTCAAGGGTCCGGGCTACTGACTGCACGGCTGCCAAAGCAGTGGCATAAGCCATGCGCATGGGGCCGACCAGGGCTACCTGGCCGATTCCTTCGCCTCCGCTGCGATAGGGAGCCTGCACCACAGAACACTGGTGCAGGGCTGTCTGAGGATGTTCCTGCCCGATCCAGACACCACCGCAGGGATGACAGTGGCTTGGGGCGAGGGCTGTGGGTTGTTCATCCATCAGTTCCAGCAGCGGCCGGACCCGAGAGCTTTGGCTGAATTCCGGCTCGGCGATCAATCGAGAGACTCCGTGAAACACACTTCTGGACTCTTGCGGCGTCTCCAGTTGCTGATGGCTATGGATCGCATCCTGCAGGGCTCGACCACAGTCCTGCAGTTCCAGTGGCAGCGATTCCCAAGCGATTTGGCCATTGCCGTTGTGCTCCAGCTGCCTCCGTGTCCACAGCTCGATCGCTTCGATTTGATGCTCACTTCCGTGGGGAAGGCGAAGGTTGAGATGGCTTGCCTGGCTTGAGTTCTGAACCAGCATCACCAGAAGACGCTCCTCACTGCGCACCAAGCGGAGTGCTTCGAGAGCCGGTTGCAACCGGGTCGGGTGGGTGATCAGGCTCATCAGGCCTGTGAAGTCGGTGAGGCGCCGGGCCATCTGTTGGAGCAGATCGTCGAGGGCGGCCCAGCGCAGGCTGAGTTGGGTCAGTTCTTGCTCCAAATGTTGAGCGGCTGCTCCCGGCGGTGGTAGCAGGCAGTCCACGTAATGGCGGTAGCCGCGAGGGCTGGGCACGCGGCCTGCGGAGGTATGGGGCTGGGTGAGCAGTCCCCGCTGCTCAAGGGCTCCCATCGCGTAGCGCACCGTGGCTGAGCTCGCCTTGAGGCCAAAGCGCTTGACGAGCGTGCGGCTGCCCACCGGTTCAATGGTGTCGACATAGTGGTGCACCGTGGCTCGCAGCACTTCCTGTTGTCGGCTGGGCAGGGGTTCCAAGACGTTGGTGTCACCACCTCGATCGTACGGGGCGTGTTCGCTTAGTACCGCGGCACGCCAGGGTCCACCTGCTGGCTCCAGGCATCAATGCCGCCTTCCAGATTCCAGACGGTTAGGTCAGGGCGTTGCGCCAGTAGCCAGCAGCCGAATTGCCAGCTGCGCACCCCGGCATGGCAGACCACAACAACATCTTGGTCACCATTGAATTGGTCCAGGAGATCGTCCATCCAGCGATCGGCTGCGCTGAGGGGCAGATGCAAGACATCACCTGGAAACGCTGCGACAGCCAGTTCCTGGTCTTCTCTGACATCGACAATTCTTGGAGGGTTTGCGTCCTCAAGCAGGTGTTGAAGATTCACCGCTGAGAGGGGTTTGGGCCGGCCTGCGGCATCGGGGTTGATCATCGATTCATTCTGAATCCCCCTGGCATCTGCCCCGGAATGGACAAAGATGTCGTCAATTGGCTTGATCGCCGGCCCATGAAGGCCCGCTCTTTTCTTCTCGCTATCGCCGCCTCGGTGCTGCTCCTGCTCACCTCGGCTGCAGGGATTTGGTGGACGATGGCTCGGCAGAGTCCTCTGCGCCAAGCCCAGCGTCCGCTGGAGCTGCCTCGGGCAGCTCAGTTCGTGCCGAGTCAGGCGGCTCTGAGCCTTCATTGGCTCATGGATCCCGGGCGATTGCCAGCCTATGCAGAGGCCGTTGCACCCTCGAAGCAGCGCCGTGCTGCCCGTGAGGCTGTGCAACAGCTGCGTGATGGGGCTTTTGCTCTGGCCGGGCTGGAGTACAGCGATGAGTTGTCCGACTGGCTTGGGCCTGAAGTGAGTCTCGCCCTGCTCGATTCGGGCGGAGATGATGGACGCCTGGGCTGGGTGCTGGCTCTTTCCAGTCGGGATCCAGATGGTCCGCGGCGGTTTTTGCAGCGTTTCTGGCAGACCCGCAGTTTGGCCGGCACAGATCTGCAGGTCAGTAGTTACCGCGGTATGGGCGTGATTAGTGGCCGTGGTGCCTTGCTGGGGCGCGATCCTCAGCCCCTTGCCACGGCTTTGATCGACAATGATCTCCTGCTGCTTGCCTCGGGTCGAGGCGTGCTTGAACAGGCCCTCGATGTCTCCCAACTCGACGATCAACATCAGCTCGGTGATGCTGATCTTCAGCGTCGCTTAACCGAGCTTGGCGATGGGGTGGCCCTGGTCACGGCATCCCCTCAGGCGCTCGGTTCATGGCTGGGCCTGCCTGCTGAGCTGGCGAACCATTCCGACTTGGATGGGTTGGTGGCGTCCCTAGGTGTCCAAGGGGCTGATCTGGCGGTGGATGGAATGCTGCGTTTCCGGTCTCCCGTGGTGGCGGCAGAGGCCTCCAGCACTGACGCAGCCGCAGCTCGTGAGGCTCTCTTGGAGTTTGCAGGGGGCAGCGCCGATGCCCTAGCGCTGCTCACCAATCCCTCTGCCCTATTGGAGATGGCCAACGACGATCCTCAGGCGCAATGGCTGGGCCCATTGCTACGGGGACAGCTCCAGGCCTTGGCGTCCCCGGCTCTGGATGCCATTAGTGCCCGGAATGACGGCCCGATGCTGTGGGAACAGCAGCCGCAGGGATGGTTGGTGGGGACTGAGGCAGGGCGTCCGGGATTTGATGCTGTCGATGCCGCCCTGAGCGCAGAAGGCCTGGCCGCTTCGTCACTTGATGCTGAACGTGGTCAGCTCACGGTTTGGACCCGTTTACAGCGCAAACGCAGTCATGGTCAGGAGTCGTTGCAGGCTGAGCTGGCGGTGGCCCTTGCCCGTGAGGGACGTCAGGAATGGTGGGGGGAAAGTCTTGACACGGTGCAGCAGCGTCGCGATGACAAGCCACTCCAGCAGCGCTTACAGCAATTGAAGGCGTTGGAGGACCAACAGCTGCCGCTGCCCCAGCAACTGGCACTGGCCGCGCCCCTCAGTCGTGAACAGCTGCAGCGTTGGCGCCCCTGGACATTGGTGCAGACCGTGGCAGGTCGCTCCCTGTTGGATCAGGTGCAGGGGTTGGCCGTGGCTGTGGGGCCGGACCCCACGGATGACACGGCGTTATTCGCTGATCAGGCTGGTGGTGGCAACACCCTGCGCTTGCGTGCCCTGCTCAACCTGGGTTGATCTCTTCCTGCTTCGTCATGGGATCGCGGTGGAACGCTTTGCGGGCCGCGATCACCCCGACCGTTCACTAACTCAGCGCGGTCGACAACGCGTCGATGCTGTGCTGACACACCTGGTGACGGCGGGTCTCCGTGCCGATCGCTTGATCTCTAGTCCATACGCTCGGGCCTTGGAAACGGCGTGGCTGGCCTACCGCGCCGGCTTGGCACCTGAACCGGAGTGCTCATCCTTTCTCAAGCCGGGTGGCGATCATCACGCCCTGCTCCCCCAGCTCCAGGGGCGATGCCTGTTGGTCGGCCATGAACCTGATCTCAGCGCTTTTGCCGCTGCCCTTCTTGCAGCCCCACCAGGGCTCTTGCGCATGCGCAAAGCGGGCTTCTGCCATCTGCGATGGCCGAGCACAGAGCTGCCTGTCGTCGGGACCGCGCGCTTGGAGCTGTTGTTGCGGCCAGGGCTGCTCTTGCGCGGCGCCGATTAGGTTGCACTGGCGATGCAGGTTGGGGGTGGGACAGTCTTCAGTTGAGGAGATCCGCCACGAGCGGACAGGCATCGTTTTCCGCCCCGGGCTGGATGGGGTGCCTGCCACCCAGTCGTCCATCTGTGACATCGACGGTCAGCAGGGGCGTTTGTCCTATCGCGGCTATCCGCTGGAGGAACTCGCCGCCGAGAGCACCTTTCTGGAAACGGCTTATTTGCTGATTTGGGGTGAGCTGCCCACCACTGACCAGCTCAAGGCCTTCGAGCATGAGGTGCAGATGCACCGGCGGGTGAGCTTCCGGGTGCGGGACATGATGAAGTGCTTCCCGGCCACCGGTCACCCCATGGATGCCCTGCAGTCGAGCGCAGCATCCCTTGGATTGTTCTATTCCCGTCGGGCCATTGACGACCCCAAATACATCTATGCGGCGGTGGTGCGGCTGATCGCCAAGATCCCCACGATGGTGGCTGCGTTCCAGCTGATTCGCAAAGGCCAAGATCCGATCCAGCCCCGCGACGATCTGGCTTATTCCGCCAATTTTCTCTACATGCTCACGGAGCGGGAACCTGATCCGTTTGCCGCCCGCATTTTTGATCGCTGTCTGATGCTTCACGCCGAGCACAGCCTCAATGCCAGTACGTTCAGTGCTCGAGTCACGGCGAGCACGCTCACCGATCCCTACGCGGTGGTTGCGTCTGCAGTCGGGACCTTGGCCGGTCCTCTACACGGCGGCGCTAATGAAGATGTGCTGGCCATGCTGGAAGAGATCAGCTCTCCTGATCAGGCGGCGGCTTATCTCGATGACGCGATTGCGAATAAGCGCAAGGTGATGGGCTTTGGTCACCGGGAATACAGGGTGAAGGACCCTCGGGCGGTGATTCTTCAGGCTCTGGTCGAGGAGATGTTTGAGCGCTTCGGTCACGACGAGCTCTATGACGTCGCCCGCGCCCTGGAGGCTGCTGCCGAAACCAGGCTTGGACCGAAGGGCATCTATCCCAATGTCGATTTCTATTCCGGACTCGTCTATCGGAAACTGGGGATCCCCCGCGATCTGTTCACACCAGTGTTTGCCATTTCCCGGGTGGCAGGTTGGTTGGCCCATTGGCGGGAACAGCTCGGTGCCAACAGGATTTTCCGTCCCTCGCAGATCTACACAGGCAGTACCCAGCGCAGCTGGATACCGCTTGAAAGCCGCCTCCCGACTGCGGGCGCCTAAGTTGCTTCCATCTCACCCCTGAACATGGTGACCTCCCTTGCCACCACAATGACGGCCCTGGTGAGCCCCGGTTTGGACCTGGAGTTCAGTTTCAGCCAGGCATTGCAAGGACTCGGCCTGTCTCCTGACGTCGCTCATCTGCTTTGGCTGCCCCTGCCGATGCTGCTGGTGCTTGTGGCGGCTGTCGTGGGTGTGCTGGTCACGGTTTGGCTGGAACGCAAGATCTCGGCGGCCGTTCAGCAGCGCATTGGCCCTGAATACGCTGGTGCCCTTGGGGTGCTTCAGCCGCTAGCTGATGGCCTCAAGCTGCTGGTGAAAGAGGACATCATTCCGGCTCGGGCCGACAGCGTGCTGTTCACACTTGGCCCGGTGCTCGTGGTGGTGCCGGTCATCTTGTCTTGGCTGATCGTCCCTTTTGGCCAGAACCTGCTCGTGAGCAATGTGGGGGTTGGCATCTTCCTCTGGATCTCGCTTAGCAGCATTCAGCCGATTGGCCTGCTGATGAGCGGCTACGCCTCCAACAACAAGTACTCCCTGCTTGGCGGATTGCGGGCTGCGGCCCAGTCGATCAGCTACGAGATCCCCCTCGCTCTGGCTGTCCTGGCTGTCGTGATGATGAGCAATTCCCTCAGCACGATTGACATCGTCGACCAGCAGACCGGTGCCGGTTTGCTCAGCTGGAATATCTGGCGTCAGCCCGTGGGCTTTCTGATCTTCTGGATCTGTGCTCTGGCTGAATGCGAACGTCTTCCTTTCGATCTTCCGGAAGCAGAGGAAGAGCTGGTCGCCGGGTATCAGACCGAGTACGCCGGGATGAAGTTCGCCCTCTTCTATCTCGGCAGCTACATCAACCTGGTGCTTTCTGCCCTGTTGGTGTCGGTTCTCTATCTCGGCGGGTGGGGCTTCCCGATTCCTGTGGAATGGCTGGCAGGCTGGATGGGCCAGTCGGTGGATGCACCGCTTGTGCAGGTGATCACAGGCACCGTAGGCATCGTGATGACGGTGCTCAAGGCTTATCTGCTGGTCTTTTTTGCCATCCTGTTGCGCTGGACCACCCCGCGGGTCAGGATCGATCAGCTGCTCAATCTGGGCTGGAAGTTCCTTCTCCCGCTTGCCTTGGTCAACCTATTGGTCACAGCTGCACTGAAATTGGCCTTTCCCGTGGCTTTCGGCGGTTGAATCCGCCTAGCCCCGCCCCCCTCGTTCTCACACCGTTCCACTTCCTCCCAGGCCATGTTCGGATTCCTCAAGCAGGTTGGTGACTACACCAGGGATGCCGTTGATGCGGCACGCAACCTGACCCAGGGATTGGCAGTCACGTTTGACCACATGCAGCGTCGTCCCGTGACGGTGCAATATCCCTACGAAAAGCTGATCCCGTCCGAGCGTTATCGCGGCCGGATTCACTACGAATTCGACAAGTGCATCGCTTGCGAGGTGTGCGTTCGGGTCTGTCCCATCAACCTGCCAGTCGTCGACTGGGTGATGAACAAGCAGACCAAGAAAAAGGAGCTGCGCAACTATTCGATCGACTTCGGTGTCTGTATTTTCTGTGGCAACTGCGTGGAGTATTGCCCCACGAATTGTCTGTCGATGACTGAGGAATACGAGTTAGCAGCCTTCGATCGCCACAGCCTCAACTTCGACAATGTCGCTCTTGGTCGTCTGCCCACGAGCGTCACCACTGATGCTTCCGTGCAGCCACTTCGGGAGCTCGCCTATCTGCCTGTGGGTGAGATGGATCCCCATGGTGTTGCTGCTGACCGTCCAAGGGCGGGTCAGCTTCCTGATCAGGTGCTGGCTTCGATGCCCAAGTCGGCAGCGGATGGGGGAGAATCCTCTTCGACGACCACCAAGGAGGAGAACGCAGGATGACGATTGCTGCCTCAACCCAGCTCATCTGCTTCCTCGTTCTCGGCGCTGTGATCGCGATTGGCGGCCTGGGCGTTGTGCTGCTGAGCAACATCGTTTACTCCGCCTTTCTTCTGGGTGGCGTTTTCATGGCTGTGGCTGGCTTGTATCTGCTGCTCAATGCCAGTTTTGTGGCAGCGGCCCAGGTCTTGGTCTATGTCGGAGCGGTGAACGTCTTGATCCTGTTCGCGATCATGCTCGTGAATAAACGGGAAGATCTGGAACCGATCAAGGGCCTGCCAACGCGTCGCTTGCTCTCAGGAGGAGTCTGCGCCGGTCTGTTTGCCTTGCTGGTCAGGGTTGCTTTCACGACCCCCTGGGCCGTGCCTGGCCCAGAGGCCGTCGGTGAGGGCGCAACCGTTCGGATTGGTGAGCACCTCTTCACCGATTACCTTCTGCCCTTTGAGCTGGCTTCCGTTCTTCTGCTGATGGCGATGATCGGCGCGATCGTTTTGGCCCGTCGAGATGTGCAAGCAACGGATCTGGGCACGGGGCAGTCGGCTGATCAGGGACTGATTGAAAAGTCCCGTACCCCTCTCTTGGTGGATCAGCCCCCCGCCTGAACCGGTGCTGTTCTGAATCTCTTCCTTTTATCTGCACCCCATGTCTGAGCTGCTGAACGGATCCGTACCTCTCGAGGCGTATCTTCTGCTGGCTGCAGTGTTGTTCTGCACCGGTGTCTGGGGTCTGATCAACAGCCGTAATGCAGTGCGCGTGCTGATGAGTATCGAGCTGATGCTTAATGGGGTGAACATCAATCTGATGGCCTTCTCCTCCTATGTGGATGGTGATTTAATTCGGGGCCAGGTGTTCGCTGTTTTCGTTATCACCGTGGCTGCTGCCGAGGCAGCCGTGGGTCTTGCGATTCTGCTGTCGCTTTATCGCAATCGCGTCACAGTGGATATGGAACGCTTCAACCTGCTGCGCTGGTGATCTCCGGCGCCTACGCCCCATGCGCCTTGATCGGGTCTGGTTGATTTACAGAGCAGATAGCTTGGCTGCCTTGCGGGAAGCCAGGCGCTGCGCTGACGACCTCACCTCTCTCGGGGCCGAGGTCACCCTGGCCATGAGTGGCCCGAAGGCCAATCCCTTCCCTGGTCTGATGGCCTCCGAACCCACATTGCCCAATGTGGCTGTTGTGCTCGGAGGCGATGGCACCGTTCTCGGAGCAGCTCGGCATCTGGCGGTGCATGACGTGCCGATTCTCTGTTTCAACGTGGGGGGGCACTTGGGTTTCCTGACCCATGACTCCACCATGCTGGGTGGGCTTGAGCTCTGGCAGCGTCTGATTGATGATCAGTTCGCTCTGGAGCAGCGCATGATGCTGCAGGCAACGGTCCATCACGGCCGTGACCTCCGCTGTGCAATGGAGGACGGCAGCCGCTCCCAGGTTCCTGCGGATGCCTCCGATGCGCTGGAGCGACATTGGGCCCTGAACGATCTTTACTTGCGCCCCCATCGAGAAGACCTCGCCCCCACTTGCATTCTCGAGTTGGAGATCGATGGTGAGGTGGTTGATCAGGTGCGCGGTGATGGGCTGATCCTGGCCACGCCGACGGGCTCGACGGGCTATGCCATGGCCTCAGGTGGACCCATCCTGCATCCAGGGATCGATGCGATCATCGTTAGCCCCATTTGTCCGATGAGTTTGTCGAGTCGGCCGGTCGTGGTGCCTCCTCGCTCTCGGTTGATGATTTGGCCACTGGGTGAAGGGGAACGGCCTGTGAAGCTCTGGAAAGATGGAGTGGCAGGTGCCGTTCTGGAGCCAGGTGAATGCTGCATGGTGCAGCGTGCCCCCCACCATGCCTTGATGCTCCAATTGGATAGAAAGCCCTCCTATTACCGAACACTGGCGCAGAAGCTTCACTGGGCGGGCAGTCTTGTCGCTTCGGAGCCATCCCCCAACTGAGGCGATCCCATGCCCCTTGAGATCGAACGTCGTTTTCTGGTCCGATCGGAAGGGTGGCGGACCCTCGCTGGAGCACCCCAGTCGCTTCGACAGGGTTATTTGGCCACTTCTGAGCAGGGGATCACCGTGAGGATGCGGATTCGCGCAGAGCAGGCAGCGTGGTTGACCCTCAAGGCTCCAGCCGCTGGCTTCGCCAGCCATGAGTTCGAATATCCATTGCCACTCGATGATGCGGAAGCGCTTTGGGAGCTTGCTCCCCATCGACTGACCAAGATTCGCTATGGCCTTGATCTTCCTGGTGGTGACTGGGTGGTGGATTGCTTTACGGGGGAGAATGCACCCTTGGTTTTGGCGGAGGTGGAGCTGCCATCGATGCAGACCTCTGTGGTGATTCCTGACTGGTGTGGACAGGAAATCACGGGTGACAAGCGTTGGAGCAACGCTGCCTTGGCCTTGCAGCCCATGAAGCTATGGCCCCAGGCTTTGAAAGCCTCTTTCGATTTGCTTTAGATTTGGGGAGAAGGTGTCGTGCCTCTCCGGCGCGGAATGCACCCTGGGATCAGGAGACGCGGCGATGTACGGCCTTTATGACACCGATGGGATTCTTCGCTTCATGGGTGGAGACCGTGAAGCTTGTGAGGCTTACGCCGCTCTGTTCTCGCTGCCCCTCGCCAGCTGTTCTTTGCTGCCAATGCCCCGCCCTGCAGCCCAAGTGTTCAGGAAGCGTCGCTCTCGTCGTGAGGGAGCACGCAGCAGTTAAAGCCATCCCGGCAGATCTTGCCGTGATCCATGGCCCAGTTCAGCAGGGCCACGCGGTTCTTGGACCCTGTTTTCGTGAAGACATTGCTCACGTGGTTGTCCACCGTGCGCTTGCTGATGGTGAGACGTTCGGCAATTTCCTGATTGGTCAGCCCTTCAGCCACCAGTTCGATGATCTCAAGCTCGCGGCTAGACAGGGAAACATTCATTGAGCCCGGGGTGTTGCCGCTGCTCATCGTCCCCGTCTCTTCATCGTCACTTCATCCTAGGCACGTTCTGGCGGTGTGATCCCGATCGCCCATAGTGACGGCTGGGAGAAGACGATTAGAGATGGACAGCACGGCGCTGCAGCACAGTCTGGCGGCTGGTCAGCCAACCATTACGGCAGAAGTGATGCCTCCCAGAGGCGGTGATGTGCGCCATACCCTGGCGATGGCGGCAGCCTTGCGTGGCAGGGTGCACGCTGTGAATGTCACAGATGGCAGCCGTGCTGTGATGCGCATGAGCAGCCTGGCGGTGTGCCGGTTGCTGCTGGATCACGGGATGGAGCCGGTGCTGCAGATCGCCTGTCGCGACCGTAATCGCATTGCTCTTCAAGCCGATCTGCTTGGCGCCCATGCCCTCGGTATCCGCAATCTTCTCTGCCTCACCGGTGATCCTGTGACCGCCGGGGATCAGCCCAAGGTGCGTCCGGTGAATGAGCTGGAATCAGTGCGTCTCTTGCATCAGGTCACGGCTTTCAACCGCGGCGAGGACCCAGTCAAGGGTGATCTGGCCGACGGACCCACGGCTTTGTTCGCCGGTGCTGCCGCTGATCCACACTGCTCCAGCCAGAGTGGTCTTTTGAGGCGCCTCGAGCGCAAGCGGGAGGCTGGCGCACGCTTCCTTCAGACCCAGATGGTGATGGATGGGGCAGTGCTGGAGAGGTTCTGCACAGATCTGGCTGCACCCCTAGAGCTGCCGGTGCTGGCCGGGGTATTTCTGCTGAAATCAGCCAAGAATGCCGGCTTCATCAACCGCATGGTGCCTGGAGCCTGCATTCCTGATGCGCTGATCGCCCGCTTGGAGGCTGCGGAAGATCCTGCCGCCGAGGGGATTGCCATCGCGGCGGAGCAGGTGAAGCGCTACATGGGGATTGCCCAGGGTGTGCATTTGATGGCTGTGCGTGCAGAGGAACGGATTCCTCTGGTGCTTGAACAAGCGGGTGTTAGCCCGGTGTCGGTGTGAGATCTGTACCGAGCAGTTCTGCCATGGCCTTCTGCTGAGGTGATGGCTCGATCAAATCCGCTCGTCTGGCATCGGTGATCAGCCAGTCGAGGGCAGCTTCCTGAAGGTCGAAATGGTCGCCATTGCGGCCAACGCAGTAGCGACCAAAGACAAGCTTGTCGACCAACTGCACCCCTGCACCGATCCGTGAGTAGTCAAAGATGATCGAGTTGTCGATCACCGCGCCTTCGCAGATCGAGCAGCTTGGCCCGATCATGGTTGGGCCTATCAGGGTGGCGCCGTCTTCAATCTGGGTCATGCCACCGACGTAGATCGGTCCCTGAACGTTGATCTTGTCCCAGTTGGCAGCGACATTGAGGCCGGTGTAGACCCCAGGACGAACTTCCTTGCCGGGGATGCCAACCTGGCGCACTTCGCCCATCAGCACACTGCGAATCGCCTGCCAGTAATCAGGGACCTTGCCGATATCGACCCACTCGAAATCCATCGGCAGGGCGTAGAAGGGGGCTCCTTGGGACACCAGCTTGGGGAAGAGATCCGAGCCAATGTCAAAGGGCTGGCTTGAGGGGATGTGTTCGAAGATCTCCGGCTCAAAGATGTAGATGCCGGTGTTGATGGTGTCGCTGAGCGCTTCGTCGATGCTGGGCTTTTCTTGGAAGGCACTGATTTTGCCCGCTTCATCGGTCACCACCACGCCGTAGCTGCTCACCTGGTCACGAGGCACTCGCTTGGTGACGATGCTGGCGATCGCTCCCTTTTCGCGGTGGCGGCGAACGGCTTCGCTCAGATCAAGGTCAATCAGGGCGTCGCCACAGAGCACCACAAAGGTGTCATCAAAGAAGGGTTGGAAGTCCTGAATCTTCTTGAGACCACCAGCGGAACCCAGCGCATCGCCAATCAGTTCACCGTCTTCGATGCGGCCTTCGAAGCTGTAGGCGATCTCAACCCCAAAGCGCTGACCGTCGCGGAAATAGTTCTCGATCTCTTCGGCCAGGTGAGACACGTTCACCATCACCTCTGTGAAGCCGTGTTCCTTCAGCAGCTCCAGGAGAAATTCCATCACTGGCTTCTGCAGGATCGGAATCATTGGTTTTGGGATCACATGCGTGATCGGCTGCACGCGGGTGCCCTTGCCTGCCGCCAGGATCATCGCCTTCATGGACGCATCAGGCCTCAGATCGATAGGTCAACATAAGGGCCAGATCAGGCTGCAACCGCTTCTCCGGCCGGCACAACAGCTGGCACGTTGAGCTTCGTAATCGGCAGTTGAGCCATGCTGCCTGACGCTAGGAGTCGTTTGAGCTGCAGTGGGCCATGCAGCGAGTCTCCCTGCTGCAGTTCGATCTGTCCCTGAGAGGACAGAAACAGAAGCGCCCAGAACACGCCGACGCGGTCGGTGTCGAGATCGGGCGCTGCCACTTCGCCCCAGCGCTGCACCAGCTGTTCAAAGTCCATCCAGTGCAGAACGTCTTCCCAGCTCTGCAGAAATTGACCCAGGGCAGCCGTTGTTTCCGGCAGCTTTTCTCGGTGTGCAAGCGCGGCCACCTGGGCAATGGCTTCGCGGTTGCTGAAGCGTTTTGCTTTCTGCCGACGCCGCATCTCCAGCTCGTCGGTCTCGAGTTGATCAGCGATCGATTCCAGCTGTTCGATCAGTTCACCCAACGTCACCGGCCGACGAAGCGGGGGAGGGGCGACAGGCCGTCTTTCCAGATGCCGCTCTGGTCGTCGTGGCAGGTTGAAGTCGGGATCAAGCCAACCCTGATCTCCCAGCTCAGGTTCGAAACCCTCCTCAAAGACCGGTTCCGGCGGGAAGGTTTCCGCCTCGAGAATTTCGGCCTTGAGGCCTACCAGCACAGACGCGGCCAGAAAGGCCTCACTGCTGTCTGCCAGGTCTTTCTCGTAGCTACCTCCCTGACCTTGAAGGGCTGCAGCCACTTGACGAGGCACGTCAATCCTTTGACGCAGCTGGTCGAGGAAGCCATCAACCACTGCGATCACGTCAACATCCCAGGGGTCGAGATCCCCCCTCTGGGCTGCATCTTGAAGCAGGCGGATGGCGAGGCGTGCTCCTGCATCAGCTCTTTGGTTTCGGCTGATCTCGGGCAACATCACACACTTGCTGAACGCAAGGTATCGAGCCCTCAGCCGCTCCGCCAGCGATCAGACAGGGGATTCGCCTGACTCAGGAAGCACTGACATCGAGTTGTTCGACGTCACTGTCTTCGTCATCGCTGGCGGATGTCTTGGCAGAGGGGAGGAGGCCGAGCTGGGTTTCCACCGTGGAGCGATAGCGGTTGAGATCGGTTTCAAGCTCCTGGATTCGAACCTGCTGGGCTTGATATTCCTCGTCTTTGCCCACGGTGATCACCGTGTTGAGCATGCCGCTCCAGGTGGCGAAGAACCAGGCGGAAACGGCACCGATGCCTGAAGACAGCAGCAGTAGGGCTGCCAGTGGCATGGTGTATTTGAGTCCTGGCAGGACATGAACCGTCGTGGCAGCAGTGTTCTCAAGCGTGAAAAACACCATCGCCAGGCCGAAGGCGAAGATCAGGCTGAAGTTGATCTGACGCATGGCAGCAAGCAGTCGCGTCTGAAAATTACGAGCCTTGTTGGTCGTCGTCCGTTCAGATCGCCGAACGGACGAAGTTCGTTACGCCTGCGGGATGGATGGAGCCTGGATGAGGGTGGACACAATGGGTGAACTCCGAATCAGCGGAGCGGTTGGTTGGGTGATCCGTTCCATCGCCACCACATCCCGGTTCACAAGTGCTTCGATTGAGCTGCTGTAGCTGTCGGTCATCAGGCGGGGATAGAGGCCGATACCGATGATGGGCACCAAGAGGCAACCGATCACGTACACCTCGCGGGGCTCCGCATCCACAAGGTTCGTGTGCGACACCAGTTCGCTGTTCTCCTTGCCGAAAAAAATCTCGCGAAGCATCGAGAGCAGGTAGATCGGTGTCAGGATCACACCCACGGCGGCTAGGCCTGCGATCACGATCCGGAAAGTGAGGCTGTAGGCCTCGTCAGTGGCAAAGCCGGCAAACACCATCAGTTCGCTCACGAAGCCGCTCATGCCAGGCAGCGCCAGGGATGCCAGGGAGCACACAGTCCAGAGGGCGAACATCACCCGCATTTTCTGCCCCACGCCGCCCATCTCATCCAATTGGAGGGTGTGGGTGCGGTCGTAGGTGGCTCCAACAAGGAAGAACAGACTGGCGCCAATCAGGCCGTGGCTGATCATCTGCAACATCGCTCCGCTGGTGCCAAGAGAGCTAAAACTGCCGATGCCAATCAGCACGAAACCCATGTGGCTGATTGAGCTGTAGGCGATCTTGCGTTTGAGGTTGCGTTGGGCGAAGGAGGTCAGGGCGGCGTAAATGATGTTCACCACGCCAAGCACCACAAGTAGAGGGGCGAACTGAGCGTGGGCCTCCGGCAGGATCTCTGCGTTGAAGCGCAGCAAGGCGTAGCCGCCCATCTTCAGGAGGATGCCCGCCAGAAGCATGTGCACCGGTGCCGTGGCTTCCCCATGGGCATCAGGGAGCCAGGTGTGGAGCGGCACAATCGGTAGCTTCACGCCAAAGGCGATCAGCAAGCCTGAGTAACAGAGCAGTTGAAAGCCAGTGCCGAAGCCTTTTTGGGCCAGCACGCTGTATTCGAAGTTGGGTGTGCCACCGCCGAAGAAGCCCATGGCCAGGGCTGCCAGCAGAATGAAAAGAGAGCTCCCCGCGGTGTAGATGATGAATTTGGTGGCTGCATATTGACGCCGCTTCCCACCCCAGATCGCCAGCAACAGGTAAACGGGGATGAGCTCCAGCTCCCAGGCAAGGAAAAACAGGAGCATGTCTTGCACAGCGAAAACGGCGATCTGGCCGCCATCCATCGCCAGGATCAAGAAGAAGAACAGCTTGGGCTTGAAGGTGACAGGCCAGGCGGCCAGCACCGCCAATGCGGTAATGAAGCTGGTGAGCAGGATCAGCGGCATGGAGAGACCATCCGCGCCTAAGGCCCATGTGAGGCCTAGATCCGGGAGCCAGCTCACCCGTTCGGATAGCTGCAGGCCGCTGACCCCTGGGTCATAGCCATTGAGATAGGCGGCAACGGTGATCAGAAAGGTGATCAGGGCGATGCCCAGCGCGAACCATCGCACTTGTTTCCCCTCCCCCTGGTCGGGGAAGAAAGGAACGATCAGGGCGCCGACGATCGGGAAAAGGATCGAAAGGCTCAGCCAGGGAACCCCCGCTGCGATCGCAGTGGCGGGGATGCCCACCGTCTGAGGATCAAAGGGAGGGCTGACGGCAAACTCCAGCACGTGCAAGCCTTTTCAGGTCTGCGTGGAGTGTAGAAACGTCTGGCCACTTGGCAGCTTTCCATCTGCTTTGGGACACACAGCGTCAGACAACCGGGTGGATCCAAGTGAGGCCAGGCTCAGCTGATTGGTCAGCCGAGGGCTCCGAACAGCACCACCATTGCGATCACTCCGCCAAACACAATCAGGGCGTAGAACTGAACTCGGCCTGTCTCGAAATACTTCAGACCTTCGCCGCTGCCAAGGGTCAGGAGGCCGGTCAGATTGACCACTCCGTCCACAACCTTGGCGTCCACTTCCAGCACCTCTCTTGCCAGTTTGCGGCTGCCGCGAACGAAGAGTTTTTCGTTGATGGCGTCTAAATACCATTTGTTGGCCAGGAAGGCATTGAGCGTCGGCACACGGGCTGCCACCAGTTCTCCAAGATCAATGCGATGCAGGGCATAAGCCAGCACCGCGATGGTGATTCCGGTCAATGAGATGGCAACAGAGGCTCCAGCAAGGGGTAGAAATTCACTCCAGCTGAAGTGTTCTGCCATCTCAGCGGCTTCCTCGGGGTTGAGAAGACCGGCGAAGCGACTGTTCCAGGGGGTTCCCAGCAGACCGATCAGGACGGAGGGCACTGCGAGCACCGCAAGCGGCAGCGTCATTGGCCAGGCCGACTCATGCACGCTCTCAGCGTGGTGCCCATGGGCGTCATCGGCACTCTTGCCTGCGGCAGCCAGCAGCTCGGCCTGAATCGTTTTGTCGTTGCCTCGAAACTCTCCCTCGAATGTGAGGAAGTAGAGGCGGAACATGTAAAAGGCGGTCATCCCGGCTGTGAGGAAGCCGACAGCCCAGAGCAACGGATAGGTGTTGAAGGCCTGGCCAAGAATCTCGTCCTTGCTCCAGAAGCCAGCCAGCGGAGGAATGCCACTAATGGCCACACAGCCGATCAGAAATGTGATCGCTGTGATCGGCATCTTTTGGCGCAGGCCTCCCATCAGACGCATGTCCTGAGCGAGGACAGGTTCATGCCCCACGACATCTTCCATGGCATGGATCACTGAGCCGGAGCCGAGGAAGAGCATGGCCTTGAAGAAGGCATGGGTCACCAGATGGAACATGCCGGCGACAGGAGCTCCGCAGCCCATCGCGAGCATCATGTAGCCGAGCTGCGACACAGTGCTGTACGCCAGCCCCTTTTTCAGGTCCATTTGGGTGAGAGCGATTGAGGCTCCCAGGAAGCAGGTGATGGCACCGACGACGGCAATGACCAGGCCGACGCTGGGGAATTGGGCGTAGAGGGGCTCGAGGCGTGCCACCAGGAAGACGCCTGCCGCCACCATGGTGGCGGCATGGATCAGGGCGGAGATGGGCGTAGGGCCCTCCATCGCGTCGGGTAGCCAAACGTGCAAAGGGAACTGGGCCGATTTGGCCATCGGACCCATGAACACGAACAGACAAAGGGCAATCGCGGCCCAGCCAGGCACCGTGCCATTGCTCATGGCAGCGGAGAGCCCATCGGCGATTCCCTGGAAATCAAAGCTGCCCGTAGCCCAGAAGAGGCCGAGAATGCCGAGCAGCAATCCGAAGTCGCCAACACGGTTGACGATGAAGGCTTTTTGAGCGGCGTGGGCTGCACCGTCGCGGTCGTACCAGAAGCCCACGAGTAGGTAGGAACACATGCCCACCAACTCCCAGAACACGTAAATCTCAAGCAGGTTGGGGCTAATCACCAGACCCAGCATTGAGCTGCTGAAAAGGGCCAGGTAGGTGAAGAAGCGCACGTAGCTCTTGTCGTGCGCCATGTAGCCGTGGGAGTAGATCAGCACCAGAAAGGCGATGGTCGTCACCAGGGCAAGCATTACGGATCCGAGTGGATCCACCACGAAGCCCATCGGCAGGCTGAAACTGCCTGCACTGGCCCATACGAAGAGATGCTCGACCGGAGGTGCTCCTCCAAGTTGTTCAAACAGCACCGCGTAACTGATCACCGCGGCAGCTCCGACACAGCTGAGCAGGAGAACGGCCACCGGCTTGCGCAGCCGGTTGATCGTGCGGTTGAAACTGATCAGTCCCAGGCCTGTGATCAGTGCTCCAATCAGCGGGAGCACTGGGATCAACCAGGCGTAATCAGCGGCCGAGTGCATCCGGTCGAGGCAGGCTGAGAGGAGTGTAGGCAGCTCAGCCGAGCAGGCTCTCTAGCCGTGAGTGCAGAAAGGCAGTGGTGCCGATCGGAATCCAGCGGTGGGCCCACCAGAAAACCCCCACGGCGATTGCAATTCCTAGTTGGGCTGGACGCAGGAACTCACTCCATATCAAGTGTTGCCGACCATCCAGCACAGCCACGAAGGGCAGGACTGAGGTGTTCGCGAGTAATTCATCGAAGGCTGTGCCGAATCGCTGACGCAGGCGGCGGTCGCCATGCCAGATCGCGAAGAGGTGATGACCAATCAGGCCGATGCAGGTGACAAGCATGAAGCTGCTGCCGATCCAAAGGGCATGGCTGAAGCACCAGAGAACCTGGCCGATGGCTTGAGGGTGGCGGCTGATCCGGATGACCCCCGTTGCATACATGCGCACTTGGGGCTTAAGCACTGCTGGAATCTCCAGCAAGTTGTAGGTGGCTGGATAGAGGAAGAGAAAGCTGATGGCTGTCAGCAGCCAAATCACTGGAATGATTCCAGGCGTGCCTTGGAGATTCCAGAGGCGCAGGCCGTCATAGCGGTGGGCCAGAAAGTAACCGATCACGACCACCGCGGCAGGAATGCTGGCGGCGGCGAATAGCAGCCGCCATGCCCTGGCCCCGATGCGTTTCTCGGCCTGAGTGCGCAAAGCTGCACCGCCGCTGTGGATCACCGCGAACAGCACCAAGAGGCCCAGCATCACGAGGCTGGTGTGGTGAACGGTGCCAGGGATGGCTTCGGCCACGGAGTGCTGCTCTCAACAATCCGCTGATTCTGGGAGCTGGTGTGTCCGGCGGTGAGCGCGTGATCCATCAACGCCGCCATCCCACCTACAGTTTTTGTGTTCTTCCTGCCCGGGTGCGCAGGCCCCTATGGCCGATCTGCCCTTCACCCTGGATCAACTGCGCATTCTGCGGGCCATCGTCAGCGAGGGCAGTTTTAAAAAAGCAGCTGACAGCCTGTTTGTGACCCAGCCGGCGGTGAGCCTGCAGATTCAGAACCTCGAGAAGCAGCTCGAGGTGTCGCTGTTCGACCGTGGGGGTCGCAAGGCCCAGCTCACAGAGGCCGGACATCTGCTGCTCGGCTACTGCGACCGGATCCTCAGCCAGTGTCATGAGGCTTGCCGTGCTCTTGATGACCTTCACAACCTCAAGGGAGGCTCACTGGTGGTCGGTGCCAGTCAGACCACAGGGACCTATCTGATGCCGCGGATGATCGGCCTATTCCGGCAGAAATATCCGGATGTGGCGGTTCAGCTACATGTGCACAGCACCAGGCGCACTGGCTGGAGTGTTGCCAATGGTCAGATTGATCTGGCGATCATCGGCGGCGAACTACCGCCTGAGCTGAATGAGCTGCTGCAGGTTGTGCCCTATGCCAGTGATGAACTGGCACTGGTGCTTCCGGTCAAGCACCCTTTGGCCCGGTTGATGGAGCTGAGCAAGGACGATCTCTATCGGCTTGGTTTTGTCTGTCTCGATTCCCAATCCACCACGCGAAAGATGGTGGACCAGTTGCTGGCCCGTTCTGGGCTTGATGTGCAGCGGCTGCGCATCGAGATGGAGCTCAACTCGCTCGAGGCCATCAAGAATGCTGTCCAGGCCGGATTGGGGGCAGCTTTTCTGCCGGTGGTCTCGATCGAGAGAGAGCTCAATGCCGGCACGCTCCATAAACCAGCGGTGGTGGATTTGCAGGTGCGCCGACAGCTGAAGTTGATCAGTCACCCTGCCCGGTACTGCTCCAGGGCGTCAGATGCGTTCCGTAGGGATGTCCTGCCGCTCTTCGCCAGTCCTGATAGCCCTTTGCGTCAGCTCCGTAGCGGTCAGGCTCAACAGCAGGCCCCGGCTGAGAAGTCAGCCGGGGATGCTGATGCCCGCGTCACTTAGAACTGATCGGCCTCTGGGGTTAGCCCAACGGTGTCATCAGCGACGCCCTTCGTGATGAATTTGTTCTCGCGGATGTCGGTCTGATAAACGCAGCGCACAAATGGTTTATCGCGAATCGAGCCGATGTAAGCGAAGGTGTTCATCCGTTGTTTGCACTCCCGTTCCTGTTCCTGTGTGATCGCCCCCTCTTTACGCAGCACAGACCAGTTTTCTCTGCGGATCACACAGCCGGCCTGAAGCGCTGGCTGGGTCACGAAGCTGCTGACGGGGTTCATGGTTGTGTACATCTCCAAATCCATGACATAGGCACTGGCTCCCCACCTTTTGCAGAACTCCGGATCAGGAACAGCCATGTCCAGTTGCTGACTGCTGGCGATGTTGCCCTGATCGCCCTGGGTGGTGCTGGTCACGGCACTACCAATGCCGATTCCCACCACAAGAATTCCCGCCAGCACAGCCACGCTGCCGGTGTTCAATGTCAGCCCTCCAGGACCAGACGGACCTCCACCTTGAGGTGGGGATGGGGGCCGGGAACGCCTGGGCCTGGGCCGTTCGTAACCCCCTTGGTCATAGCGCGGGCGGTCGTAGGGGGAGCGGCTCACAGCAGTTCAGGAGATCGGGGCAGGCCCATCGAATAGTTGAGGACGCGACAATCGGGGTTGTAGCTCAGTTCACCAGCCTGAAGCAGCTGCCGGATGCATCCCTCGAGTTCTGTGCCGATGCGGCGAAGGTTGTAGTCACTCAGTTCGGCACCGCTGTGGCTGTCCACAAGATCCCTAAATCGCTGCTGAACAGTGGCAACGGTGCTGTCAGTCCAGATGAATTCGTTGTCCGGATCAAGGTCCAGGGTGAGCTGCTCGGGGTCTGGAACGAGGTTCTTGTTCTCCACCTTGGCTGTAAACAGCCGTACGTGACGGGTGGTGCACTTCAGCAGGGTCTCGGCCATGGCAACAACGATCCCCGAGGGGATCAGGACGGCGGTTGAACCGACTTTAGGAAGCAAGTGGGGGTGGGCTGCTTTTAAGGTTGTTTGCAATTTCAGAGCACCACCATGCGCATCGCTATTGCAGGAGCCGGTCTGGCGGGACTCTCCTGTGCGAAGTACCTGGCGGATGCTGGTCATACGCCGGTGGTGCTTGAGTCGCGTGACGTTCTTGGCGGCAAGGTTGCGGCCTGGAAGGACGAGGATGGGGATTGGTATGAGACAGGTCTGCATATCTTTTTCGGGGCCTATCCGAACATGTTGCAGCTGTTCAAGGAGTTGAACATCGAGGACAGGCTGCAGTGGAAAAGTCACTCGATGATTTTCAATCAGCCTGAAGAGCCCGGTACATACAGCCGTTTCGACTTTCCCGATCTGCCTGCTCCAATCAATGGTGTGGCAGCCATCCTTGGCAATAACGACATGCTCACGTGGCCGGAAAAGATCAGTTTTGGTCTTGGCCTGGTTCCTGCGATGCTGCGAGGTCAGGGCTATGTCGAGGAGTGCGATCAATACTCATGGACGGAATGGCTGCGTCTGCACAACATCCCTGAACGCGTCAACGATGAGGTGTTCATCGCCATGAGCAAGGCTCTGAACTTCATCGATCCTGACGAAATTTCCTCCACTGTGGTGCTCACAGCACTGAATCGTTTCCTGCAGGAGAAGAACGGTTCCAAGATGGCTTTCCTGGATGGAGCGCCACCGGAGCGGCTCTGCCAGCCGATTGTTGAGCACATTGAAGCGCTGGGTGGTGAGGTGCATCTCAACAGCCCTTTGCGGGAGATCAAGCTCAACGACGACGGCAGTGTTGCGGCCTTCCGGATTGGCGGCCTCGATGGCCAGGGGAGCCGTGACATCGAGGCCGATGCCTATGTGAGTGCATTGCCGGTGGATCCTTTCAAGCTGTTATTGCCCGAGCCCTGGCAGCAGATGGAGGTCTTTCGCAAGCTGGATGGCCTGCGTGGTGTTCCCGTGATCAATTTGCACATGTGGTTCGATCGCAAGCTCACCGATATCGACCATCTGCTCTTTAGTCGATCGAAACTTCTCAGCGTGTATGCCGATATGAGCATCACCTGCAGGGAATATGAGGACCCTGATCAGTCCATGCTCGAGCTGGTGTTCGCTCCGGCGAAGGATTGGATTGGACGTCCTGATGAGGAGATCATCGAGGTCACCATGGGCGAGCTCAAGAAGCTGTTCCCGATGCATTTCAGTGGTGACAACCCCGCCATCCTGCGGAAATACAAGGTTGTCAAAACGCCCCTCTCGGTTTACAAGACCACGCCGGGCTGTCAGCAGCTGCGTCCGGATCAAACCACGCCGATCAAGAATTTCTTCTTGGCCGGCGACTACACCATGCAGCGCTACCTGGCTTCGATGGAAGGTGCTGTGCTCAGCGGCAAACTCTGTGCCGCTGCGGTAGACCGCAAGCGTGACCAGCTGGCATCATCGACCCCTGTCAGCTCGCCGGTGTCGGCCTGAGTCATGCCCCTCGCCGCACCGGATCTCGACGCTGCCTACGAGAGTTGTCGGCAAGAGACCGCGACTTGGGCGAAAACGTTCTACCTCGGAACGCTTCTCCTCCCTTACGAGAAACGAAGAGCGATTTGGGCGATCTATGTCTGGTGTCGTCGCACGGATGAACTGATGGACAGTGCCGAGGCCCAGGCCAGGCCTGTGTCCGAGCTGGCGGATCGACTCGATCGCTGGGAAGAGAACACCCGTGGGATCTTCTCCGGGCAGGTCACGAGTGACCTGGATGCGGTGATGGTGGACACCCTTGAGCGATTCCCCCAGTCGATCCAGCCCTATCTCGACATGATCGAAGGGCAGCGTATGGATCTCACTTGGACGCGCTACGCAACCTTTGACGATCTTCGCCTCTATTGCTATCGGGTCGCTGGCACTGTGGGTCTGATGACCCAGGGGGTCATGGGGCTGGATGCGGCTTACACCACGGCACCCTGGAGCGACGTGCCGAACACGTCGGATGCAGCAGTCGCCCTTGGTATCGCCAACCAGCTCACCAATATCCTTCGCGATGTTGGCGAGGATCGTGGCCGCGGCCGGATCTATTTGCCTCAGGAAGATCTCACCCGTTTTGGCTATAGCGAGGAGGATCTGCTCGCTGGACGTCTCAACGATGCCTGGCGGGAACTGATGGCCTTTCAATTGGAACGGGCTCGCGCTTGGTTTGCTCGCTCAGAGGCTGGTATCCGCTGGCTGTCAGCTGATGCACGCTGGCCGGTATGGACGTCATTGCGTTTGTACCGCGGCATCCTCGACGTGATTGAGCAGCTGGACTATGACGTCTTCCAGAACCGGGCCTATGTGGGTCGTCTAGGCAAAATGCTCGAATTGCCCCGTTCGTTTGTGATTGCTCAGACGCGCTGAGTCGGCAGCTCTCAGGCTCGGCCACCAGCCATCAAAAAAAGCCTGAGATTGAACTCAGGCTACTGAGGGGTCAATCAGACCGTTTGTTCAGACAGCTGTCTTCTGGTTGCCCAGGAGATCCTTGAGCTTGGAGAGTTCACCAGCCCAGCGGGGGTCAGGAGCTTCTTCTGCCTTGGCATCGCTATGAACCACTTTGTTCACAGCTTTGCGGGCGGTACCAGGTGCATGGGAGGCCCCAGGACCTCGGCGGCCACCACCGGCATTGTTGTCGCGACGCTCTGAGCGCTCGACCCGCAGGGCGTTGCCGCCAAAGTCCTTGCCGTTGAGCTGCTCAATGACGGCATCAGCGACTTTCTCGTCGTTGATGTTGGCAAACCCAAAACCGCGGCAGGTGCCGGTTTCACGGTCGAGTACGGCTTTGAAACGGATTCCTTCCCCGATGCTGGCGAGCTGACTCTCAAGCTCCTTGGAATCAAAAGACTGCGGCAAGTTGCCGACGTAAAGGCGAACGCTCATGGGAGGAGGGGAAGGAACAAAGATCCGGTCAGTTCGATCAGTGTCGACACTGCAATGGCAGTTAATCACAGCGTGGTCGGCTGGCTGGGGCGTCTGCCGAGGCCTGTCCCTGTTCCTGTAACCATGCCCGGGCTGTAGCCAATGCGACTTTTTGACTGCTCAATCGCCCGAATGCCTGCTCCAGCGCCAAGTGTCGCAGCAGACGACCAAGGAGAGGCCCTGGGGCGATGTTCAGCTCTGTCTGGAGGGTGTTGCCGTCGAGGGGCGAGCGAGGATGAAAAAGGTGGTCATCCGGATTTCGCCAGCGCTCCAACCATTGTCGCTGGGTGGCTGCCGGTAGCTGAACGATCAGAGCAGGTAGATCGGCAGCCAATTCGGAGTGAAGGCGGAGACGTTCCTCCGGGGGCAGGCTCGCAAAGCTTTGGCCGTCATCTTGTGACAGCCAACGTCGTAGCTGGCAGCAGCGATGGATCTGCCTGCGACTAAAGCGCAGTTGCTTGAGGCCATCGTCGCTCAAGAGCTGGGTGAGGCGGAGAAGCGGCAGCGCTAGCTGGCGTTCCTCAGCGCTGAGCAGGCTGCTTTGCTGCTCGAGTTGTGATCCTGGACCTGATCCTGCTTCAGCATCCAGCATCGACCAGGGCTGCAGCAGTTGGCTGCTTTGCAGTTGATCCATGGCTTGGTCAGCACCCGGGGCCTCTACGAGCTTGGTGAGTTCCGCCTGGATTCGTTCCGGTGCAGCTTGCGGAAGCCTGTGGCTGTGGCGCTGGAGCAGCGGCCAGGTGGAGGTGGCGATTGTGAAGCCCAGCTCTGCGGCGATGCGGATGCCGCGCAGTAGACGCAAGGGATCATCGATCAGGTTGTGTTCCCCCACGGCCGTCAGCAAACCTGCCTTGAGATCAGCAAGACCGCCGGTTGGATCAACCAGCCTTGGGCTACTGCCCAGTTCCAAGGCAATGGCGTTGATCCGGTAGTCGCGGCGTTGGAGATCCGCTTCCAGGTTTTGACCCTCCTGTCGGGCGAGGTCGATCGTCCAACCCTGCACCACGAGCCGGGCCATGTCGCGTGCTTCATCCAAGACGACGCAAGCCCCGCCATAGATCTTTGCGAGTTGTCTTGTGGTGTGCAGGGCGCCGTCTGGGACGATCAGGTCGAGATCTGGGGTGGGGCTCAGACGACCCAGCAGTGCATCGCGCACAGCTCCACCCACCAAAGCGCTGCCTGCCGGAAAAGCAGTTGTGGGAACTGGCCATTGCTCTGGAGCCAGTGCCTTGAGCAGCAAACTCGTCTGAAGTGTCGGTTCGGCCTCCAGAATGGGACCCTCAGCGGCTGGGGGAGGCATGTGCATCTGCGTTGATTGCCGCTGGGTCGATCGTTGTCAGGCCTATCACGCGGTGGAACGCCAACATGGCGCACTCCATCTCACGCAGCACCCGGATGTGGTGCCGGAGCAACCCAAGATTCACATCAGTGTTGTTGATCTTCCCGGTGGTGGTGCGGGTGTGGAGTGGGATGTGCGTCATTGCGGCAGCTTCGAGTCGGAGCCCGGTCGCTGGCAGCGTCTCCGACCAGGTGCGGAGCTGCCCCGATGAGTCGTTGGCTGCTGGCGTTGCATAGTTCCACGCCTGTACTGGGAGTGGCGGCTCTCGACGTCGATGATCCAGTGGACAGTCGGCGTCTGATCACACAGCCGGCTGGGCGGGGGCTCACGAACAGCCTTCTTGGTGCGGTGCAGGATGTGTTGCCCGCTGCGTGCTGGCCCTCCATCGCGCGTTTGGCTGTGGCCATTGGACCCGGTGGTTTTACCGGGACCCGCCTGACGGTGGTGATGGCGCGCACGTTGGCCCAGCAACTCGATTGCCCACTGGATGGTGTGAGCAGTTTCGCGTTGATGGCCTCAAGGTTGGCGAGGGAGGTGCCGCTGGCATCACCTCAGGAGCCGTTCTGGATAGTGCAGGACTTGCCGAGACGTGGTCAGGTTGGTGGCGTCTATCGCCTGCAACCAGATGACCGTGTTGAAGAACTGCAAGTGCCCCATCTTCTTGAGGAAGGGGCACAGCCGTCGCCGGCTTTGACCATGGCTGAGAACGTGGCAGAGGATGTCGGCCGTCTGCTCGATCTCTGTCTGCTGGCCCATCGCCGTCAGGAACCAGCACCCTGGCATGAGGTGCTGCCTATTTATCCCACCTCTCCGGTCGGAGTGGTGTGAGGGCGATGCGCAGGCGCTGGCGGTGGATCGCAGTGGCTGGGGTGCTGGGTGCTCTCTGTGCAGGACCGCTTCAGCCCTATCGGCAGGCGTTATTCACCGATCAGGGTCCAGAGCGGATCTTGGTGCTCGGCGGCGATGTGGATCGGGAGAGGGTCGGGCTCAAGTTGGCGCGGCAGATGCGCTTACCGCTGGTGGTGAGCGGCGGAAGTAACCCGGAGTATGCCCACTGGCTGATGGAGGAGGAAGGGCTCTCGGAGGGACAGGTGGTGCTGGATTACCGCGCCTCCGACACCCTCGGAAATTTCACCTCGTTGGTGGATGATCTCCAGCGTGATCGCGTTCAGCACGTGTTGCTGGTGACGAGTGAGGATCATCTCCCCCGGGCCCTGATGGTGGGATCCGTGGTGGCGGGCAGCCGGGGCATCCGTCTCACCGGAGTGCCGGTCGCTTGCTCTGATCGTTGTGAGCTGGAGAGCGCAGGCAAGCGCTGGGGAGATGGCCTTAGGGCCCTGGCCTGGGTTCTGACGGGTCACGACCTGAAGCCATGGGCTCGTGCTCAGTGGGACCGATTGCTGAGCAGGCCCTGATCCAGAAGTGCATTGATGCGTCGCTGCAGTTCCAGAGTGGTGGCTTCCAGATCTGGTTTGCGACGGCTCGCCGGAGGTGGAAGCGGTTCTCCGATCCGCAGCTGGATCGGCACCAGTCTTGGCACGCTTTGGCCTGGACCAAGGGCCCTGTGGCTGTTGATGATGGCCACAGGCAGAAGGGGTGCTCCGCTGCGGGCGGCCAGTAGGGCAGCGCCTGGCATCGGCTGGTTCACCCGGCCGTCGGCCTGGCGTGTGCCATCGAGGAAAACACCTGTAGCCCAGCCGTCCTGCAGGCGCGCCGTGGCGGTGCGGATGGCTTCACGGTCACTCGCTCCGCGCTTCACCGGGTAGGCGCCGCATGCTCGGATCAGGGAGCCCAACAGAGGGATTCGAAACAGCTCCGCTTTGGCCATGAAGGCCACAGGACGGCCAAGGGCATGGCCGAGCAGAGGAGGGTCCAAGTGGGAGGCATGGTTGGCGACCACCACCACAGGCCCTTGGCTTGGCACATGTTGATTGCCTCTGGTGCTGCCACGGAAGAGACCGCGGAACAATGGGAATACCAGTAGGGCACTCACCAGCCTGTAGGTCAAGCTAGGCCTTGGCGTCAGCAGCAGCGGAGCCGCGGAGTCTGTCACCGACAGAGAGGAGGGCACGATCAGAGCCCCAAGTCATCAGCGCCCGCCAGTTGGCTCGTGACCACGCCGCTGAGGGAGCGTTTCGCAAGACCGCTGAGCACGTTTCCAGGCCCGATCTCCACCAGGGTGTCAACAGCGTGTGTGGTCATTGTTTCCATCGTCTCCCGCCAGCGCACTCCTGTGGTCATCTGATCGCGCAGGCGTTGTTTGATCACCGTCGCATCACATGTAGGGCTGGGGTCGGTGTTGCTCAGCACCGGCACGCGGGCATCCTCGAAGGCAATTGCATCCAATGCTTCTGAGAAGCCTTGGGCTGCCTCGGCCATGAACGGGGAATGAAAGGCTCCGGAGACCGGCAGGGGAATGGCCCGCTTGCAGCTGAGTTGGTCGGTCACCGCCTTCACGGCTTCGGGGGTGCCAGAAAGAACGACCTGAGCGGCGCTGTTGTCGTTGGCGATCACGACCCCATCCTCAGCGGCCACTAAGGATGTGAGCTGATCACGGTCAAAGCCGATCACGGCGCTCATCGCACCGCCGCCAGCGCTGGCCATCAGGGTGGAGCGCTTGAGCATCAGTTCCAGGCCGATTTCGGCATCGAACACTCCTGCGGCATACAGCGCCACCAGTTCTCCCAGGCTGTGTCCCGCCACCAAGGCGGGTTCGCGACCCTGACGGCGTAATTCGTCCACGATGAGCGACTCCACCACAAACAAGGCTGGCTGGGTGTTGCGGGTGTCATTGAGGTCCGTTGGGCCCGTTCCATTCAGCTCCTCGCCACGGCAGATCGCCAGGAGATCACGCCCCAACAGGCGGGAGGCCTGGGAGAAGCGTTCTTCAGCTCCTGGCAGGCTGAGTACAGGGTCGGCCATGCCGACTTTCTGAGACCCCTGACCAGGGAACACCCAGGCGATCGCCATCGAAAAGCGTGCGGTTGTGGAGGGAGCCTACGAGGGTCCCTGCCAGCGCAGAAGGGCTGCCCCCCAGCTCAGGCCAGCACCGAAGCCACTACTGGCGATCCGGTGACCTGGCTGGATGCGACCGTCGCGCACGGCTTCATCCAGCATGAGGGGGATGGTGGATGCTGAGGTATTGCCGTAATTGGCGAGGTTGCTCAAGACCTGACTGTGGGGGATGGCGAAGCGATCGGCCACGGCATCGAGGATGCGCTGATTGGCCTGGTGCAGGAGCAGCCAGTCGATCTGGTCTGCGCTTGTGTCGGTTTCACTCAGCAGGGTCTTGAGAATCGCCGGAACTTCCCGCACTGCGAACTTGTATACCTCCTGACCGTTCATGCGGATCGGGTCGTAATGCCCCTGTTGATGGCTGGTCTCGCCCACCAGCGGGCTGCGTTGCTCTGTCTGGGGCACGTTGAGGCACTCGCCTCGACTGCCATCGGTACGCATCTGAAAACCGAGCAGCCCGTTGGACTCGTTTGGGCAGGCTTCGAGAGCAAGGGCGCCGGCCCCATCACCAAACAGCACACAGCTGCGGCGGTCGTCCCAGTCGACCCAGCTACTCAGTTGATCAGCACCGATCACCAACACTCTGCGCATCGCTCCTGTGCGCAGGAACTGGGAGGCGGTGATCAGAGCGAAGAGAAAACCGCTGCAGGCCGCTGTGAGATCAAAGGCCACGGCCTGGCGTGCACCGAGCAGGGCCTGCACCTTGGGCGCGGAGCCGAATAGGTCGTCCGGTGTGGAGGTGGCTAGCAACACCAGGTCGAGACTGTCAGCCTCCCAGCCGGCCATGGCTATGGCCTGGCGGCCCGCTTCTGCACTCAAGCTCGAGAGCGTTTGGCCTGGACCGCAGATCCGCCGAGTTTGGATGCCAGTGCGGGTGCGGATCCATTCATCGTTGGTTTCAACCCGCTCACCCAGTTGGTCGTTGCTGATCTGTTGCTCAGCACGGGCGCTGCCGCTGGCCACCAGGGCCACGCCGCCGGAGGGTCCGGAGAGTGGGGCTGATCCAGCCAAGGGCGACGTCAGAACAAGTGGCGCCAGTCAATCACAGCCTTGGGGTTGTGCTCATGCTTCAACCGCACCAGGCAGACTGGCTCATCCTGGTGCAACGAAGGTTCAGACCCCGACAGTGCTGCTGGTATTGCCCAGTGCTGCCAGGTCATCCATCACGCCATGGCTTGCGGCGGAATGGGCAAGGCGCAGGGCGCTGAGCACCGAGAGGGCACGGCTGCTGCCGTGGCCGATCACGCAGATTCCATTCACTCCCAGCAGGAGGGCGCCGCCGTGTTCTGCATGATCCAGACGTTTCTTGATGCGCTTCAGATTGCTGCGCAGGAAAGCTGAACCAACTTTGCCCCGTCGGCCCCGTGGCAATTCAGCGCGAAGCACGCCCAGCAGCACACTTCCTACCGATTCCAGGAACTTGAGAATCACGTTGCCTGTGAAACCATCGCAGACCACCACATCGAATGCACCAGAGAGCACATCGCGACCCTCGCAGTTGCCTGCGAAGAGGAGCCGCGATTCCTTGGAGAGCAGGGCGTAGGTCTTCAGGGCGAGATCGTTGCCCTTGCATTCCTCCTCGCCGATGTTGAGCAGACCTACACGTGGTTTGGCCACCTGGAGCACATCGCGGCTGTAGATGTTCCCCAGCAGGGCGAATTGATGCAGGTAGGACGGTTTGCAGTCCATGTTTGCTCCCACATCAAGCACCAGCACCGGTTGGCCGGGGTCTTTGGTGGGGAAGAGCGCACCGATCGCGGGCCGTTCAATGCCTGCTAGACGACCGAGTCGAAAGATGGCCGATGCCATCACGGCTCCTGAATTGCCTGCGGAATAGACCGCCAGGGCTTCCCCTTTTTTCACCAGATCCATCGCCATGTTGATGCTGGCGTTGCGCTTGCGCCGCACCACGGTGGCTTCCTCATGCATCTCAACCGATGGACCACTGGCCACCAGGTCAAGATGACCCGTTTCGATCGCAGCATTCATGGCGTCCGTCAGCCCCATCTCTGCGGCGGCTGCCTGAACCCGATCGGTTTCGCCGACGAAGCGAATGCGTAGCGGTAGGCGTGCAATCGCCTCCAAACAGCCTTCGAGAATTGCGCCTGGGGAATGGTCGCCGCCCATGCCGTCGACCGCCACCCAAAGGCGGTCGTTGTCATGAATGGTGTCCGCGCCATCATTGTTGCCACCCTGGAGGCGGCGCAGAGGATCGAAAACAAGGGGCTGGAGCACGCTCCCGGCCACGGTTCCCGCGCTGGAAACAACACTGCCGGCCACGCTCCCTGCCACTGATCCTGCAGCCGTGGCCGACGTGGTAGCGGTGTCCACCAAGGTGGTAACGGCCGCATTGCGGCGATACCAGATCACCAGGCGGCGGACGGCCTTGGAGCGTCGGGGTTTGGTCCGGAACGACGGTGTCGCTGCGGAATCAGGGTCCTTCGGAGGCAACGGAATCAACGATGCGCTGGAACAGGTAGCCGGTGCCACGAGCCGTGAGAATCAGCTCGGGATTAGCCGGATCGTCTTCCAGTTTGGAGCGAAGCCGGGAAATATGAACATCCACCACGCGGGTATCAACATGGCGTTCGGGGGTATAACCCCAAACTTCCTTCAGGATCTCGCCACGGCTGAAGGGCTCGCCTGAGCGACTCACCAGCAGTTCCAACAGGCTGAATTCCATCCCTGTGAGACGGATTCGCTCATCAGCTCGGAACACTTGGCGTTTGTTCGTGTCGATGCGCAGGTCGGCGACCTGAATGAGCCCGGAATTCGGGATGCCTGCGACTTGCTCCTTCTCGACACGGCGCAGCACGCAGCGGATGCGAGCCTCGAGTTCCTTGGGGCTAAATGGCTTGACGACGTAGTCATCAGCGCCAAGTTCTAAACCTGTGATGCGATCGGCCACATCGCCAAGGGCGGTGAGCATCACGATCGGAACATCCGATTCCTTGCGCAGTTCCTGGCAGACGCCATAGCCGTCGAGTTTCGGCATCATCACGTCGAGCACAACCAAGTCGGGCTCGGTGTTGCGGAAGCACTCCAGTGCTTCATTGCCGTCGCAGGCCGTGATCACGTTGTAGCCGATCATCGACAGGCGAGTCTCCAGAATCCTTCGGATGCTGGCCTCGTCATCGACCACGAGGATGGTTTCCTTGGCAGGACTGGCGACTGTCATCAGGCCCGCGGGCACTACAACATCTGTTTACACCTAAGTTGCCGGCGGCCCCGGATATTCATCCGCAGCCAATTTTCTTCATAGTTCGACTTCTTACCAGTCGCCCTCATCGTGGCCCGTTCCGTCTCGATTTACGTCTGCCAGAGCTGTGGGGCTCAAACCCGTCAGTTCTTCGGTCGTTGCAATAGCTGTGGCAGCTGGAACTCCCTTGTGGAGCAGTCGCAACCCAAGGTGGATGGACGCCGCCACCGGGCGGGTTCAGATCCTGCCTCCACCCCGGCTGCACGACGGTCTACAGCCATGGCTGACCTCGGTGAGCTGCCGATGCAACGGCTGGCCAGTGGTTATGCGGAATTGGATCGGGTCTTGGGTGGAGGCCTCGTGCCGGGCTCGTTGGTGCTGGTGGGCGGAGATCCTGGGATCGGCAAGAGCACACTGCTGCTGCAGAGCGCCACGGCAATGGGTCGGGAACGGTCGGTGCTTTATGTGAGTGCAGAGGAATCTGCCCAGCAGGTGAAGCTGCGTTGGCAGCGTCTTCAGGGCTGTGGCGCTGATTTGCAGTTGCTGGCGGAAACCGATCTGGAGCTGGTGCTGGAGGAGCTCGAGGCGCTCAAGCCCGATGTGGCGATCATCGACAGCATCCAGGCGCTGCATGATGCCAACCTCACCAGCGCTCCGGGCTCAGTGGCCCAAGTGCGGGAATGTGCTGCTTCGCTTCAGCGTTTAGCCAAACGCCAGAACACGGCCCTTGTTTTGGTGGGGCACGTCACCAAAGAAGGGGTGCTGGCAGGTCCGAAGGTGCTGGAGCACCTCGTGGATGCGGTGCTCACATTTGAGGGGGATCGTTTCGCCAGCCATCGCCTTCTGCGTGCGGTGAAGAATCGCTATGGCGCCACCCATGAGCTTGGGGTGTTTGAGATGCGTGGCCAGGGTTTGGAGGAGGTGGGCAATCCCAGCGAGCTTTTTCTGAGTGGGGACCAGGCCAGTGGAGTGGCCACAATCGTGGCCTGTGAAGGCACACGCCCTCTTGTGGTGGATCTTCAGGCTCTGGTTAGCACCACCAGCTACGCAAGCCCTCGCCGCACTGCCACGGGCATTGCCGTGAACCGTTTGCATCAGATCTTGGCTGTGCTTGAAAAGCACATGGGTTTGCCTCTGTCCCGTTACGACTGCTACCTAGCGGTGGCTGGTGGCTTGGATGTGGAAGAGCCTGCTGCTGATCTTGGCGTGGCGGCAGCAGTGGTTGCCAGTTACAGAGATCTCACTCTTCCTGCAGGCACGGTGCTGCTTGGTGAGCTCGGATTGGGAGGTCAGCTGCGGGCTGTCCCGCAACTGGAGCTGCGGCTGCAGGAAGCGGCAAGGCTGGGATTCCGCCGGGCGGTGGTTCCGCAGGCCAGTGGAATGAGTGCAGCTGCCGCGGCTTTGGGGCTTGAGCTGCTTGAGGCATCCAGAATCACCGAGGCGTTGGTGATGGCTCTCGGAGATGGTTTGGTCTCTCAGGACGAAGCTGGCTGATGGGGGCTCAGAAGTAGACGTCCACGTTGCTGCGACCGGTGGATTTCAACCAATTCTCGATGTCGAGATAGCCACCAGGGTTGAGTCTGACGGCCTGGGTCCAGGCCTCAGCAGCACGGTCGAACCAGCTGTCGGCCTCATCGCGGAGGCCTGCCTCCTCGGCGATCCGGCCCCGCTTCTCGAAGATCAGGCCCATGTTCTTCAGGCATGAAGGCTGTTTGGGGTTCTCTTCAAGGGCCTTCTGATAGGTCTCAATCGCCCTGTCCTCCTCGCCGTTGCTCATGAAAATGATCGCCATGTTCTTGAGGGTTTCGCCTCGGTCGATCGGGTTGTCCTCGAGCTTCAGGCTTTCCTCATAGTTCTCCAGGGCTTCGGCGTAATCACCGTCGTTTTGTGCAGAGAGGCCATCTCTGTAATAGACGTAAGCCTCCTTGGAGCGGGCGTTGATCGGAAGCAGCTTCACGATCAGATCAGCCATCACCGTGAAACTTTTGTCGATGAAGTTGTCGTTGCGGTTGCTGCGGGGCACGGCTGGCCTGGTGGATTTCAACCATCCTGGGGCACGTGGCTCTGCCTAGGCTGGAAACGTCTTAATCCCTGCTGTGAGTCGCTCCGCTGCCGTTGGCCCCCAAGCCACCATTCTTCTCGATGTGGAGGGCATGAAGTGCGGGGGGTGTGTGCGTTCTGTGGAGCGCACGTTGCTTGAACAGCAAGGTGTGCAGGAGGCCAGTGTGAATCTGGTCACTCGCAGCGCTTGGCTCTCCCTTGATGGCGAGGGGGAAGCCTTGGATGGGGTGCTGAAGGCCCTTGCCGATAGGGGCTTCCCGGCCAAACCCCGTTCGCAGTCACCCCTCCCTGCTGTTGGCCAGAGCCCAGAAGAAAGCTGGGGATGGTGGCACCAGTGGCGACAACTGATGGTGGCTCTGGTGTTGCTGCTGCTTTCGGTTCTCGGCCACCTCGCGGAAGGGGGGCATCTGTCTTTGCCCGTGGTGGGAGAACTGCCGTTTCATGCCGCGTTGGCAACGGCGGCGCTCTTCGGCCCTGGGCGATCGATTCTGGTGGGGGGCTGGAAGGCGATGTGGGCAGGGACCCCCAGCATGGACACCTTGGTGGGCCTTGGCGTTAGTAGTGCCTATGGCGCCAGTGTGGTGGCACTGGTGTGGCCCCAGGTGGGCTGGCCCTGTTTCTTCAACGAGCCTGTGATGCTGCTCGGCTTCGTGCTGTTGGGGCGTTTTCTGGAGGAGCGGGCTCGGGTGCGTACCGGTCGTGCCCTCAAGCAATTGGCGGCACTGCAACCCGATCAGGCCCGATTGGTCATGGCCGACGGCAGCGTCCGAGACGTGGCTGTAGCTGCCCTCCGTCCCGGAGAGCAGCTACAGCTGCTGGCGGGCGATCGCATTCCGGTGGATGGGGTGGTGATCGAGGGGCGCTCCGCTGTGGATGTGTCGAGTCTCACCGGTGAGCCCCTGCCGCTTGAAGCTGCACCGGGAACGGAGCTGTCGTCAGGGAGTCTCAATCTGGAAGGCACCCTGGTGCTGGAGGTGCAGAGGGTTGGCGCTGAAACGGCTCTGGCCAGGATCATCGCCATGGTTGATCAGGCCCAGGCCCGCAAGGCACCGATCCAGGGGCTCGCTGATCGCGTTGCCGGTGGCTTCTGCTACGGGGTGATCAGTCTCGCAACCGTGACTTTTTTGTTTTGGTGGCAGGTGGGGCCGCGGCTTTGGCCCGATCTGCTGGCGGAACCGATGCATGCAGCTCATCACCATGGCGTGGTCGGCCATGGCCTTCATGGTCCGCTCGGAGCCGGTGCTGAAACGCCCTTCGGGCTGGCCCTGCAGTTGGCCATTGCGGTGCTGGTGATCGCTTGCCCCTGCGCACTCGGTCTGGCGACTCCCACGGTGATCACCGTTTCCTCTGGACTCGCGGCCCGTCAGGGATGGTTGTTTCGGGGCGGTGATGTGATCGAACTGGCCGCTGGCCTTGATCGTGTGGTGTTTGACAAAACCGGCACGCTCACCTTGGGCAGGCCTCTGGTTGCCGAGATCATGGCCAGTGTTGATCCAGTCCGCACGCTGCAGCTGGCGGCCAGTGTGGAGCACACCAGTCGCCACCCTCTGGCCTATGCCCTGTTGCAGGAGGCGCAACGCCGCAATCTGTCGCTGTTGCCAGTGACTGCAAGCCGCACCATTCCAGGACTCGGTGTGGCTGGTGAGTTGGAGGGTGTTGGCGAAACGGTGAGGGTGGGGGCACCCGAATGGCTCCAGCGGGAAGGGGTGGTCTGGTCCTCCTCGTTGCAGGCCGTGCTCGATCAGGTCGCTGACCGCGGTCAGTCGCTGCTGGCCGTGGCTCTGGGCTCCGAGCCACTTGGACTGATCAGCGTGGATGATCGTCTACGCCCTGATGCCTCTGTTGCCCTTCAGCGCTTGCGAGGGCAGGGCCTCAAACTGGCGATGCTCAGTGGAGACCGCCAACCGTCGGTTGAGCGCCTGGGCCACCAATTGGGCTTCACGTCTGAGCAGTTGGCCTGGCAGCTCCTGCCGGAGCAGAAGCTTGATCGGCTTGAGACGTATCGCCGCACAGGAAAGGTGGCCATGGTGGGGGATGGCATTAATGATGCCCCTGCACTGGCTGCTGCCGACTTGGGTATCGCCGTTGGAACGGGGACGCAAATCGCTCAAGACACCGCCGATCTTGTGTTGCTTGGCGATCGACTCGAGGCAGTGCCTGAAGCCTTGCAGCTTGCCCAGCGCACCATGGTCAAGATCCGACAGAACCTGATCTGGGCTTTCGGCTACAACCTCTTGGCCCTGCCGGTGGCAGCCGGTGCGTTGTTGCCCGGTTTTGGCTTGTTGCTATCGCCCCCATTGGCAGCGTTGTTGATGGCTCTCAGTTCGATCACAGTGGTTCTCAATGCTCTGAGCTTGCGCTTGCCATGACCCATGAGCGCGGCTGCTTCCTTGTGATGGAAGGGATTGATGGCTGCGGCAAGACCACCCAGTTGCAGCGGCTGGTGAATTGGTTGCCTACGTCCGGGCTGATGCCACCGGGGACTGCCGTCGTGCAGACGCGCGAGCCCGGTGGAACAGCACTGGGCCAGGCCCTGCGGCAGGTGCTGCTCCATCCTCCGGACGCGGCCGAGCCTGGTCCTGTGGCCGAATTGTTGTTGTACGCAGCAGACAGAGCCCAGCATGTCGACAGGGTGATTCGACCGGCATTGGAGCGTGGGGACTGGGTTTTGAGCGATCGCTTCGCGGGCTCGACCCTGGCTTATCAGGGCTATGGCCGTCAGTTGGATCGGTCGTTAATCGAGCAGCTCGAGCAGATCGCCACCGGCGGTCTGGGAGCGGATGCCACCCTTTGGCTCAATCTTCCCTTGGAGCTCAGCCTCGCCCGTCGTGCTGATCAGAGCAATGATCGGATTGAGTCCGCTGGTCAGCTGTTCTTGCAGCGGGTTTGCGATGGCTTTGCGGCTCTTGCCAAGGCTCGGGACTGGTGGGTGATCGATGCCGCTCAGTCACCGGATGTGGTGACGGAGCAGATCTGCAACCGCCTGACGGCTGCATTCTCCGGGCAGCGCTGATGGGGGCCTTGTTTGCTGATCTGGTGGGTCAGGCTCAGGCCGTGGCGCTGCTGGAAGCCGCCTTGACGAAGGATCGCGTTGCTCCGGCCTATCTGTTTGCTGGTCCGGAGGGTGTGGGACGTTGCATGGCTGCTCTGCGCTTCCTGGAAGGTGTTTTGCAAGCGGGGCAGTCAGACCTGCGTCAACGGCGACGTCTTGAGGCTCGCAACCATCCTGATTTGCTTTGGGTGGAGCCCAGCTATTCCCATCAAGGCCGTTTGATTGCTCGCTCCGAGGCCGATGAGGCTGGCGTCAGTAAACGCACGCCACCGCAAGTGCGCCTGGAGCAGATTCGCGAGGTCAGTCGTTTTCTCGCCCGGCAGCCATTGGAATCGGCCCGAGGCTTGGTGGTGATCGAAGACCCTGAGGCAATGCCCGAGTCGGCTGCCAATGCGCTGCTTAAAACGCTGGAAGAGCCGGGGCATGGGTTGTTAATTCTGCTGTCTGCAGCACCGGATCGTTTGCTTGCCACCATTCGTTCTCGCTGCCAGCAGATCACCTTTCAGCGCCTTAGCTCCGGCCAGATGGAGGAGGTGTTTGGGCGGCTTGAAGACGATGAGCGTGCCCAGGCTGCTGCGGCCATGGCCCAGCCCGAGCTGGTTGCCCTCGCGGCAGGGTCGCCCGGTGCTCTGCTCAGCCATGCCGACCAGTGGCAGTTGGTTCCAGAGGGGCTGCGGGATCGACTGGTGGCTCTACCGGCCAAGCCGGCAGATGCGCTGGCGTTGGCCCGCGATCTCAGTGAAGCGCTCAGCGGCGAGCAGCAACTGTGGTTGATCTCCTGGTGGCAGCAGCAGCTTTGGTATCGGCAAGGTGATGTGGAGGCGCTGCACCGTTTGGAACGACTGCGCAGCCATTTGCTCTCCTACGTGCAACCCAGGCTGGCTTGGGAAGTCACCCTGCTCGACTTGTTGGAGTAACGACCTGAATCAAGCGCTGGCGCGCTTGCTCTGTTCATCTTTTTGCTGACGCTCTTCCCGGGCTTGAGCCAGCACATCATGCAGGTCGTCAAGCTGAGCACCGGTGGGAAGTTCCAGGCAGTAACCGGCTCCGTAGACGGTTTTGATGAAACGTGGTTTACGAGGGTCGGGCTCAAGCTTCGTCCGCAAATGACGAACGTGCACCCGGATGGTCTCGATGTCATCGTCTGGCTCGTAGCCCCAGACCTCTTTGAGGATGAGGGAGGGTGCAACGGTTTGTCCGTGACGTTGGAGCAGGCAGTGCAGCAGCTCGAATTCGAGATGGGTGAGGCGCACTGGCGTGTCGAACCAGATCGCTTCGAAACGTTCGGGCACCAGAGTGAGTGGTCCGTAGCTCAGAATCTCGTTGTGATTTGAGCTGCCGACCGGAGCGCGGTCGCTGCGGCGCAGCAGAGCTTTCACCCTGACCTGAAGTTCCTCGAGGTCGAAGGGTTTGGTGAGGTAGTCGTCAGCGCCAGAATTGAAGCCGCTCACCTTGTCTTTGGTGCCGCCCAACGCAGTGAGCATCAGGATCGGAATCCCGGCGGTGCGCTCATCGCGGCGAAGCCGCTGGCAAAGGGTGAGCCCGTCAACCTTGGGCAACATCAGATCCAGAAGGATCAGATCCGGCGTGTATTGCAGCGCAAGAGCCTGGCCCTTGATGCCGTCATCGGCACGTTGCACATCGAAGCCACCGTGCTCCAAATGCCCGGCCACAAGCTCGCGCATGTCGCTGTCGTCTTCGATCAGGAGGATGCAGGGCTTCATCGGAGCGAAGGCACGGTGAACAGAGGGGAAGCGGGGGGAAGAATGTCGCTGCTACGGATTCTCACAAGATTTGTAGGCCCTCCGACGCCTCTGTGCATGGACTTGCGCATTGCGGTAAGAGCTGGAATTCTGGCTCTCACTGCGATTTGCTGGCTCAGGTAGGGGTTGGTAGTGCCTGTCTTTTCAGAATGTCTTCGGAATCGTGGCCTTGTTTGTAACGGAATCGCGATTTCTTGAGGGGCTAAGTGGGCCTCCTTAGGTACAAAAAAACCACAGCTTTTGGCTGTGGTTGAAGTGAAAAACTCCCCGGGCGGGATTCGAACCTGCGACCAATCGATTAACAGTCGACCGCTCTACCGCTGAGCTACCGAGGAATGGGACCCGAAGAACTTACCCTTCAGCCCCGCCGCCCTGCAAGGGGTTGAAGCTGTCGTCGTAGTTTTCGTCCGTCGCGCCAGCCGGCGATTCGGCCCCTCTCCATGCGGGCGGCCCCATCGGCGTGGTCGAGTTCGTCGAGCCGGTGGGTCACCCATAGAGCGGTGAGGGGAGACTGGGAGCGGTGGCAGAGCTGCTGAACGGCGGCCAGCACCGTGTGTTGACTGGCTGGATCCAGTAGGGCGGTGGGTTCGTCCAGTAGCAAGAGCGTGGCCTCGCTGGCCAGGGCGCCCGCAATCGCCAATCGTTGTTTTTGGCCACCGCTGAGGGTGTGGATCGGTCTTGTCGCCATCCCGGCCAAGCCCACTTGCTCGAGCAGGTGATGGATGCGTTTTTGGCGCTCGGATCTCTTGAGATGGCGAGGCAGGTTAAGCAGCAGTTCGCTGCCACAGCTGGGTAGAAGCAGCTGATGATCAGGGTTTTGAAAGACCAGCGCCGGTCGGAGTGTGCAGTGGATCGTGCCGGTTTGGGGCTTGACCAGCCCGCCAATCATGCGGAACAGGGTGCTCTTGCCGCTGCCGTTGCTTCCCACCAGCATCCACAGTCCTGGTCCCGGCAGCGTCAAGCTGCACTGGTCAAGAGCGTTGGTGCCGCAGGGCCAGCGAAAGCTGACCCGATCAAGGCTCAGGCCGGGGCCTGTGTGGTCAGCCATCAAATGCGAACCCAGGACGCTTGCTGCCGCCGGCTCCGGAGGCCTTCTCGTAGATCTGTACGGCGAGTACTTCGCTGCTCAGCACGCTGACGCGTTTGCCTTCCATCTTTTCGCAAGTGAGTTCAAGCAACAGAGGTTGGCCTTGCTCCATGGTTTGGCGCACCTGTTGATACAGGGTCTCTGCGGCTGCCTGCTCCTTGCGCTGCACTGAGACCGGCATCGGACTCATCTTCAAGGCCAGTTCAATGATGTACACGAGGGCGAGCTGCGGATTGGCTCATTCTTGCGAATGGTTTCGCCAGCCGCGCTGTGCCTTGGCGGTAAGTATTTCCACTCATCTGTGTAAACGGTGGTGGGCTTCCTTCCCCCAGAACGGCCTATGCCCATTAGTCTTCTGCGTGTAAAGCTTCATGAAGTCCCCCTCATGACGATCGCTGTAGGACGCGCGCCTCAGCGGGGATGGTTCGACGTCCTCGATGATTGGCTCAAGCGCGACCGCTTCGTTTTTGTCGGCTGGTCCGGCATCCTTCTCTTCCCAACGGCCTACCTGGCCATCGGTGGCTGGCTGACAGGCACCACCTTTGTCACCTCTTGGTACACCCACGGCATTGCCTCGTCGTACCTGGAAGGTTGCAACTTCCTCACCGCCGCTGTGTCCACCCCCGCTGATGCGATGGGTCACAGCCTTCTGCTGCTCTGGGGCCCTGAGGCCCAGGGCGACTTCGTTCGCTGGTTCCAGCTCGGTGGCCTCTGGGCCTTTGTGGCGCTGCATGGCGCCTTCGCTCTGATCGGCTTCATGCTGCGTCAGTTCGAAATCGCCCGTCTGGTCGGCATTCGTCCTTACAACGCCATCGCCTTCTCCGGTCCGATTGCGGTGTTCGTCAGTGTTTTCCTGATGTACCCCCTCGGCCAGAGCAGCTGGTTCTTTGCTCCCAGTTTTGGGGTGGCAGCGATCTTCCGCTTCCTCCTCTTCCTCCAGGGCTTCCACAACTGGACCCTGAACCCCTTCCACATGATGGGCGTGGCCGGCATCCTCGGCGGCGCACTGCTCTGCGCCATTCACGGCGCCACCGTGGAAAACACCCTGTTTGAGGATGGCGAGCAGTCCAATACCTTCAAGGCGTTCGAGCCCACCCAGGAAGAAGAGACCTATTCCATGGTCACCGCCAACCGCTTCTGGAGCCAGATCTTCGGGATCGCCTTCTCCAACAAGCGCTGGCTGCACTTCTTCATGCTGTTCGTGCCTGTGATGGGGCTGTGGACCAGCGCCATCGGCATCGTCGGCCTGGCCCTCAACCTGCGCGCCTATGACTTCGTGTCTCAGGAAATCCGCGCTGCAGAAGATCCCGAATTCGAGACCTTCTACACCAAGAACGTCCTTCTGAATGAAGGTCTGCGTGCCTGGATGGCACCGGCTGACCAGCCGCACGAAAACTTCGTCTTCCCTGAAGAGGTTCTGCCCCGCGGTAACGCTCTTTGATGGTTTGGTCTGGATCGCAGATCCATCCCTGAACACAATGGGGTGCCACTCGGCACCCCATTTTTTGTGCGCTCGTGGTGTTCAGGTCACGTTTGCGCGCAGTTTGTTGGCCCCTCTTGGTCGTTCGTGGCCTTCTCGCAACCTTGTTTTGAATGCTGTCACCGCAGGGCTTACTGATGCGCTCGTTTGCTGCCAGGTCGCTGGTTTGGCCGCGGTCTGTGCTGTTGCTTGCTGGCGGCTTCTGGTTGCTCACCCTGTTGATCCAGATTTGGCGTCTGGAAAGCCTGAGTGCCACGTACGACCAGGCTCTGTTTCTGCAGGAGCTCTGGTCAACTGCCCAGGGTCGCCCCTTTGAGAGCAGTTTGTCTTCGGTGCTTTCCGGGGCTGTGGCGATTGGCAATGCTCTCCCCTTTGTGGATTATCTGCATCTGGGTCAGCACGCCAATGTGCTGACGTTGGCGGTGGCCCCTGTGGTGGCCCTGTTGGGGCGTTGGGCCTTGCCTTTGGTGCAGGTCACGGTCCTGACCGCTGCAGGTCTCGTGCTCTGGCGCATTGCAGCAGTGCGCTTGCCCCGGCCTTTGGCGGTGCAAATCACGGCTGCTTACTTTCTCAGTGGAGCCGTGATCGGGCCCGCGCTTGAGAACTTCCACGATCTGATTTGGTTACCTCTGCTTGGCTTTTGGCTGGTGGAAGGTCTGCTGGAGCGCCGCGGCTGGCAGGTGCTGCTCTGTGGGTTGCTCCTGCTGCTGGTGCGGGAAGACAGCGGTTTGGTGCTGTTTTCCTTGGGTTTCTGGGCTCTGGTGCGACGGCCAGATGTGCGGTGGTGGGGTGCGGCCCTGATGCTGCTGTCCTTCGGGTGGGTGTTGCTGGTCACCAACTGGATTCAACCCGCCGTTGATTCTTCGTTGGCCGATCGCTTCCTGGCGGAGAAATTTGGCCACCTCGTTGAAGACCCTTCTCAAGGCACCCTTGCTGTGGTGCGCACCATGCTGGGCCGGCCGCTTGCTCTGCTGCAGGCGCTGGTGTCACCACCCGGGGCCACGGTCGGATTCGTTCTGGCCCTCACCCTGCCGCTGTTGTTTGTGCCGTTGCTTTCGATTGATGCTGGCCTGTTGGTGCTGGTGCCTCTTCTGATTGCTCTGGTTTCGCAGGGACGCACCGCTCTAGCGGTGACCTTGCGCTACGTGCTTGCCCTGGTGCCTGGTCTTTACCTGGGTGCTGTGCTCTGGTGGCAGGCCCATCCTCAGGTGTGGCAACGGCGATGGTTGCGCCCAGTTTGGACAGGAGCTCTGGCCTTGGGAGTGGTGCTCACCCTGGTGGGAAACCCACACCGCTCTCTCTCGGCGTTGATTCCCGACAGCTTTTCGCCTTGGGTGCATGTGCCGCCGCAGAGGATGCTTGCCAGGCGCGAGGCGGCCTGGGCTGCGGTTGATCAAGTGCCGCCTGATGCAAGCGTTTCGGCGGACACCCCATTACTGCCACTGTTGGCGCAGCGGCAAGAGTTGATCCGCTTCCCCAAGCATCTGGCGTTCCGTGGTCGTGATGGGATGGAGCGATCGGTGGAATATGTCGTGGCGTTTCCGGGCTACTACACCCCCTTGGCCCCTGTGTTCAAGCGGGAACGACGCCAGCAGGCATCGATCCGTGATCGTCTCAATCAGTTGGTGCGCCGCGGCGACTATGCGCTGATCCATTGCCAGGGGGGAGCGGTGGTGTTGCAGCGGGTGAGCGGCACAGCTCCAGGCCTGACTCCCAGCTCTGGCAGTGCCAGCCATTGTGATGCGCTTGATTGATCAAGCGGCCTTGCACCTTTCCAGATGAGCCCCAGCCGGGGTCGTTGGGATTGAGGAGGAGCGTGTCCCAGTTGCTTGCGCCTAAGGCCTCGTTGAAACTCTTTTTGGGGAAAGCGATCAGCTCACGTGTGCTGAGGTGAGGTGCCAGATAGCTGGTTGTCAACACGTTTGCGTTCGTTGGAATTTGACCGATAGCAGCGCTGGCATCCACGCGCAGGCTCCACCGCTGCAGGTAGGGCCCAGCAAAAAACCACGGTTTCGCCAGGCTCAGCCAGCACAGCAGTGCCCAGCCCAGCACCAGTGCGCGGCGGCGACCTGTCAATCTGCGCCGGTGCTCGGCAGCTTCTGCCAGGCCGTCAATCGCTGCCGTGACCGCCACCACAGCGAGAGGCAGGCTGTAGTGATGAATGAGGGTGCGGTAGCTGGGGGATGCCGATAGCAGATTCACCACCACGAGTGGCAGCGCAATCACCAGCACCGGCAGAGAGCGGCGACGCCAGAGCAGGCCACAGGGCAGTGTGAGCAGCACGAGATAGCTGACGCCTCCACTCCAGTCGATGCTGGTGAGGATCTGGTGCAGTCCCCCGTTCAGATGGCCGAACATTCGGCCAGCCGCCTTGGGCCCTTCACCACCCCGTAGCCAGGGATAGAGCCAACGACTGAGCATCAGCAGCCAGCCTGCCGAGAGCAGGGCGGCGCTGGCGCTCCATCGCCAGCGGCGTTGGCAGGCCAGCTCCAGTGCCAGACCGATCGTGATCAGCACCAAGCCGTCACGGCAGCCGAGCAGGATCAGCAGCAGCGCCAGCCAGAGCCACGCTCTCCTGGCCCGTTCTGCCCAGAGGATGAGGGCCAAGGCTGGCATCACCCACACCTCAGGGTGGAAATCAAACAGGTTGCTGTTGAACACCACCGGTTGCAGCCACCAAAGCAGGCAGGCCAGCCAGCAGAGGCGTTGGGGTAGTCGGGCCTGGGCGGCCAGCATCCAGATCGGGATCGCCGTCAGGCTGAGGGCAAGCGCCTGAGATGCGAGCAGCCAGTGCACGGATGGAGCGATCGCATACAGGCCACCCGTCAGGAAGAAAACCCAGGCACCATGGTCGGCCAGTAAGTGGACCTCCTCCATCGAGGAGATCGGCGCTAGGCCCTGGCTCAGTAGCCAGGCCCATTGATCGAACAGCCCGAGGTCGTAGGCATTGCTCTGCAGCAGGGCGTGGCGGGCAGCGGAGCAGCACCAGCCAATCAGCGCCAGCAGCAGGCTGATCAGCCAGAGACGGCGAGGTGGAGCCACAGGTCTAGGGCTGCTGGTGCTGGTCATGGGCTCGGTGCATCCAGCGCTGCTGGGCAGTGCCAAAGCTGCCACGACTGTTCTGCCCCCTGGTCGTCGGCAGCGATCGGGTTGCAGCGCTCGAGTGGTTGACGGCTCACCACCCAGTGTTCGCGCTTGCTTTCAGCATCATTGGGTAAGAGTTCACGGCCTGCATACCAGCCAAGGGATGGGCGTGTAGGTCCTCGCAGGATCACAACGGCTTCGGCGGGCAGTTGTCGAATCTCACTCGCGATTGGGCGGGGGTCCCAGCTTTCGTTGAGTTCCCACAGCCAGAGCTGGCTCTGCCAGAGGCATAGCAGGGCCAGGCCCCAGCCGATCAGCAAGCTGATCAGGCCCCAGCGTCGCTGCTGGCTTGTGGGTTGGATCAGTTGCAGCCCGCCTGCCAGTAGGCCCAGTCCGGCGCAGATCAGTGCGAGGCGAGGCAGACCCTGGTTCTGACCAATCAGCAGCAGGGTCATGCCCGTTAGCAAGAGGGCCGTGCCCAAGAGGGCCCAGATTCGCCCCACCCAGAGGGGGCGGCCCGTGATCAGGAGCTGATGCAGTCCTTCGGCGCAGAGCAAGGCGATGGCTGGCCAGAGCAGATGGCTGTACCAGGGCAGCTGGCTGCGGAGCGGCAAGACCAGAGCGCAACTGCCCAGCAGCAGCCCCAGTTCCCAATGTCCACTGCTTTGCTGGCGCTCACTCCAGGCCCAGCGGAGGCCCAGGGGCAAGAGGAGCAACCAGGGCCAGCCGCCTTCAAGAACTTCCGTGATGGGCATCACCCAGGCCCCGGTGCTGTCGCCAACAACGCCCGCCACACGGCTGAGTCCCTGGCCGCCCCACATCACCAAAGCATCGGTGCCGCGTTGATGGCCGTGCCAAAGGTGCCAGGCCAGGCCAGGGAGGATGCCGCTTCCTAGCCAGGCCAGGGCACGGGGTTTCCAGGTGCTGTTGCGACGATCCCAGACGCTGATGGCCGCGGTGATCAGAAGAAAACCCAGCACAGCAGGAGGCTTCAGCATCAGCACCCCCGTTGCTCCGAGGCCAGCGAGTAGGCCATGCCAGGAGGTCTGGCGACTGCTGAGCCAGCCGGTCCACAGCAGCAGTGAGCAGCTCACCAAGCTGCCGTCGAGCATCGCCAGCCGGCCGTGGCGCGCCATCGGTAGCAGGGTCATCAGGATCAGGCCGGCCAGTACTGCTCGTCGTTCGCATTGCGCTCCCCCCAGCTGCCGCCGCAGCAGGATCAGCAGCGGCACCGCCAGGCTGGCGATCAGGCAGGGCAGCAGTCGAGCCGCCCACTCGTGTTCACCCAGAAGTCGGGTGGAGGTACCGATGAGCCAATGCAGTCCTGGAGGCTTGTTCAGATAGGCCTCGTTCCATTTCCAGGCGAGGAGCCAATCAAAGCTGGGATGGGTCGGTTCAATCCGGCCGATCGTGGATCGGGCGACGCTGGTCACCCTGCCTTCATCCCAGTCCCGTAGGGGCAGATTGCCGAGGCCCGGCAACCACAGCACCAGGGTGAGAAGCCACAGCAGCGCAGGCCTTGTGAGTCCGTTAAGGTTCAAAGGTCCTGATCGCAGTGATGTGAAGGCATCCTCGGCCGTTCTCGGCCTGGTTGTCGTCGAAGGCATCGCCGGCGCTCAACAATCCCATCCAGGAGGAGGTGTCCATGAGTTCCAGTTCTTTAATTCAGGGTCTGCTGATCGCGGAGAACGCCGGCTGACGGCACAGTCCTCTGACTGATCAATCGGTTCCGCGCCAGAGCGGACCCGGCGAGAGCCCCCGTCCGGTTTCCGGGCGGGGGCATCGTTTTGGCAGTTTTGCGCCCTGGGGGGGGGCGGCCAGATTGTGTATCAAGCGATACCAGCCGTTGTGTCAGCTGGCACATCCGATGTTGGTTGTGTGCTGTTAATGGGCCAGTTTTGATGTGGCGCATTTTGCGCCTTCCTGTGTGAGGAATTCAATGAAACTTTTCCAGCAACTGCTGGTTGCACCTGCTGCCCTGGGCCTTCTGGCTCCCGTGGCTGCAAACGCCAGCGACCTGAACATCAACGGTGTGTCTGACTACGCCGCTTCTGGCGAGCAGGTCACCAGCATCACCCAGTTCTCGGATGTGTATCCGACCGACTGGGCTTACCAGGCTCTGTCCAACCTGGTCGAGCGCTACGGCTGCGTCGCCGGCTACCCGAACGGCACCTACCGCGGCAACCGTGCGATGACCCGCTTTGAAGCGGCCGCACTGCTGAACGCTTGCCTCGACCGGATCACTGAAGTGACCGACGAGCTGAAGCGCCTGATGAAAGAGTTCGAGCGTGAACTCGCCATCCTCAAGGGCCGCGTTGACGGTCTGGAAGCTCGCGTTGGCGAACTGGAAGCCACCCAGTTCTCCACCACCACCAAGCTGAAAGGTACGACCACCTTCGTGATCGGCGCCAACAGCTTCGGTGGCGACGCCTACGTGCGTGAGCAGTTCGGCCGTAACTACTTCATCGGCGACAAGTACAGCTACAAGAACAACAAGACCTTCACGATCAAGGATCTCGACGGCAACGACAAAACCGTCAACAATCCCTTCTATTACACCGGTTCCAAGACCAGCTACAAGGGCCGGAAGATGGCCGACCAGGCCAACCAGTACCTGGGCGCCCTCACCTTCAACTACGACCAGCGCCTCGATCTGCTCACCAGCTTCACTGGTAAGGATCTGCTGAAAGTGCGTCTGCGTGCTGGCAACTTCCAGAACAGCGCCTTCGGTTTCAGTGCTTCCACTGGTATCGACAGCTTCTTGGGTGGTCAGTACTCCACCATGTCTGGCATGGAGGCTGCCTTCGAAGAGGGCACAGTCACCAATGCTGTGAAGATCAACCGACTCTTCTATCAGTTCCCCCTGGGTAGCAACTTCACCGTCACCGCTGGTGGTGTTGTCCGTCAGGACGACATGCTGGCCGTATGGCCCAGCGCTTACCCCGCTGACACCGTCCTCGACTTCTTCACCTACGCCGGTGCTCCTGGTACCTACAACCTGAACCTCGGTTCAGGTGCTGGTATCTCCTGGGCGAACGACGGCTTCAGCATCAGTGCCAACTACGTCTCCGGCAACGGCAACGTTTCCAAGACCAACAACGGCTACACCACTTCCTACAACGCCTACAACAACGGCACTGACACCCTCGGCATCTACTCCGTAGACCAGGATTGCAGTGGTTCCGGCGGCATGATGACCGACTGTGCCTCAGGCACCGGTACGGTTCAGATTGCCTACACCGACGACCAGTGGGGTGTTGCTGCTGCTTACAACTACAGCAGCCAGAACACTGGCAACATGAACCCCGGCACTGCAACGCCTCTGGCGACGCAGATCGGAACCCTGGGTAACACCAACTCTGTTGGTCTGAGTGCCTACTGGAGCCCCGAAGAGTCCGGCTGGATGCCTTCGATCTCCGCAGGTTGGGGCCTGAACTCCACCAGCGGTGGTGATTCAAGCTCCTACCGCGTCTACAGCGACGGCAGCTGGGGCAAGAGCAAGAAGTACACCAACCTGTTTGGTTACGACTTGAACTCCGCCACCACCCAGTCTTGGTCTGTTGGCCTGCAGTGGACCGATGTGTTCCTCAAGGGCAACACTGCCGGTATGGCTGTTGGTCAGAAGGGCTTCGTCACTGCTCTGGATCTCACCGGCAACAGGTTTGACTTCGGCTACGGCAAGTCCGGCAAGGCCGAAGACCGCCTCGTCCGCGACGGTCAGTACGCCTGGGAATGGTGGTACATGTTCCAGGTCACCGACAACATCTCTGTGACCCCCGCCCTCTTCTACATGAGCCGTCCTCTCGGTTCTGCGACCCAGGGCGTCCAGTTCAACCAGTTCGGCGGTCTGCTCAAGACCACCTTCAAGTTCTGATCTTGAACGTTTGATCTGAAGAGCTTCGCTTTTGCGAAGTTCTTCATTTTCTCCTCACTGACTCATCATCAAGCGCGGGTTTTTGCCCGCGCTTTTTTGATGGCAAAGCAGCAACGCATATCAGGTCTTTTTTGATTGTCGCCTGCGATACCTTCGCCAGGTGTGGTCGGCGACCTCTGTTGCTTTGGTCGGTCGGTAACTTTTGCTCGAAGGCTTTGTGCCTTTATTTACCCTCAATTTTGGTGTGAGGAATTCGATGAAACTTTTCCAGCAACTGCTGGTTGCACCTGCTGCCCTGGGCCTTCTGGCTCCCGTGGCTGCAAACGCCAGCGACCTGAACATCAACGGTGTGTCTGACTACGCCGCTTCTGGCGAGCAGGTCACCAGCATCACCCAGTTCTCGGATGTGTATCCGACCGACTGGGCTTACCAAGCTCTGTCCAACTTGGTCGAGCGCTACGGCTGCGTCGCCGGCTACCCGAACGGCACCTACCGCGGCAACCGTGCGATGACCCGCTTTGAAGCGGCCGCACTGCTGAACGCTTGCCTCGACCGGATCACTGAAGTGACCGACGAGCTGAAGCGCCTGATGAAAGAGTTCGAGCGTGAACTCGCCATCCTCAAGGGCCGCGTTGACGGTCTGGAAGCTCGCGTTGGCGAACTGGAAGCCACCCAGTTCTCCACCACCACCAAGCTGAAGGGCAAGACCACCTTCGTGATGGGCGCCACCAGCGCTGGTGGCGATAGCGGCTACAAGTTTTACCGAGGTGCTGTCCGCGATACGAACGCCTTCGATAAGAAAGGAACGAAGGGCGGCGCCGATGCCTACAACCGCAATTTCGGGGCGTTCACCTTTAACTACGACCAGCGCCTCGTCTTTGACACCAGCTTCACCGGTAAAGACAAGCTGCGTGCCCGTCTGCGTGCCGGCAACTTCCTCAAAAAAGCGAATGCTTTTTCTGGTGCTGGCGTCAACTTGGCGGCGCTCGACATCGCGACCGATTCTGGTGTGAACAACACGGTGAGCAATGCCGTGGTGCTTGATCGTTTGTTCTACAAGTTCCCGGTTGGTAAAGAGTTCACCGTGATTGCCGGTGCGCTCGCTCGTAATACCGAGTCGCTGGCTGTTTGGCCCTCTGTGTACAACAAAGGTGGCGCCAAGATCCTTGACTGGACTGCTCTGATGGGCACCAGTGGTGTTTATAACAAGGAGACCGGTCAGCTCATCGGTGCTTATTGGAAGCAGAAGGTGAACAAGGGCGACAACGCCTTCAGCGTGTCGGTCAACTACGTCGCTGATGATGGCAACGGCAACAACTCCAATGCCCGCAAAGGCGGCTTCATGACCGACAACTCCGAGGCGAGCCTGTTGGCTCAGCTTGGCTATGCCGGTCCTGAGTGGGGTCTTGCCTTCGGTTATCGCTACGGCCAGTGCGACAGCGGCAATGGTCTGCGTCGCGGTACCGAGTTCGCCAAGAACAACACTTGGAACAACAACTGTGTCGCTAAAAACGACAACGGTAAGCTCAAGCGTTATGCCAGCAGCTCCAACAGCTATGCGCTGAACGCCTACTGGCAGCCCGATGAAGCTGGCTGGATCCCATCGATTTCAGCTGGTTGGGCCTTAAATAACGTCAGCGCTGATCGGCTTGTCGAGGGCTCCCCAGTGGATACCCAGAGCTGGATGGTTGGTCTGAAGTGGGAGGATGTGTTCCTCCAAGGCAACGACATGGGCTTTGCTGTTGGTCAGCCCACCTTCGCCACCAGTGTGAAGGACTGTTCCAAGGCCTCTAAGAACGCCGGCACCTGCAGTGAAACGCCTTTCGATGGCAATTATGTCTTCGAGTGGTACTACAACTTCAAGGTGACCGATAACATCGCCATCACTCCTTCTGTCTTCTATCTGTCCCGCCCGATGGGTCAGTACACCAACAACCTGGTGAAGAAAGGCGGCGGCGGCTATGACGGTCAGTTCAATGTGTTTGGTGGTTTGGTTCAGACCACCTTCAAGTTCTGATCTGATGTTGTAAGTGGAATCCCTCGTTTGGCGGGATTCCACCTCATGACTCCTCATCATTTAGCCCTCCTTTTGGAGGGCTTTTTGATGGCTGCAAAGCCAGATTGGCTTTGCTTTGTTTCCGCAAAGTTTCTGTTGATTGCAGCTCATCCCTGCCCAGCGTGCCATCTACATCAGGCCAGATCTTTTTTGCCCTTCATCACAGATTGAGCCTGGGTTTGTGCGCAGTGTGCCAACACGAAGCATCTGCTTTCGCTTCCTATATTGAGCTGGCCATTCATCCCTGCAGATCAGGGGTCTGGTCTGTTTGGATAACGGCATGGTGATCGCAGCCGATATCACGGCCCTTGTGGGCCGCACGCCGCTGGTGCGCCTCAACCGCCTGCCGGCGGCCAGTGGCTGTGGGGCGGAAGTGGTGGCCAAGCTGGAGAGCTTCAATCCCACGGCGTCGGTGAAAGACCGGATTGCAGGGGCGATGGTTCAAGCCGCCGAGGAGGAGGGCACGATCACGCCTGGTCGCACGGTGCTGGTGGAGCCCACGAGCGGTAACACCGGGATTGCCCTGGCCATGGTGGCTGCGGCGCGTGGGTATCGCTTGATTCTCACCATGCCCGACACGATGAGCACCGAACGCAGGGCGATGTTGCGCGCTTATGGCGCTGAGCTGCAACTCACATCAGGCGATGAGGGGATTCAGGGGGCGATCGACTTGGCAGGGGAGCTGGTTGAGGAGATCCCAGACGCCTATCTGCTTCAGCAGTTCTGTAATGCTGCCAATCCGGCGATTCACGAGCGAACCACCGCAGAGGAGATCTGGGCCGATACCGATGGGAATCTCGATGTGCTCGTAGCGGGAGTAGGGACCGGTGGCACCATCACGGGCTGTGGTCGCTTGCTGAAGGCACGTCATCCCGCTCTCAAGGTGGTGGCAGTCGAGCCCGCTGGTAGTGCCGTGCTCAGCGGTCATTCCCCAGGCCCCCATCGCATTCAGGGCATCGGTGCAGGCTTTGTTCCCCCAGTGTTGGAGAGGGAGTTGATCGATGAGGTGATGGCGATTAGCGATGAGGAGGCCATGGTGATGGGCCGAAGGCTCGCCCGTGAGGAGGGGCTACTCAGTGGGGTGAGTAGCGGTGCTGCCATTGCCGCTGCTCTGAAGCTTGGCCAGCGTCCGGAGTTGCAGGGACGCCGGATCGTGGTGATCCTGGCCAGTTTTGGTGAACGCTATCTCTCAACGCCGATGTTCAGTTCAGCGGCGCCGCTGCCGCCCCGTCGGGACGCTCACCTGTGAGTCCCACCGGATCACAGCAGGCGGGGCGTGGGGATCCCTATGCCGTCCTCGAGGTGTCGAGCCAGGCGAGTCAAGCTGAGATCAAGGCTGCCTATCGCCGTTTGGTGAAGCAGCACCACCCCGATGCAGGTGGCGATAGCGAGCGGATCCTGGAGCTCAACGCTGCTTGGGAAGTGCTGGGGGATGCCGAGCGCCGTCGTCAGTTCGAGCGTGATCGTGTGCAGGGATGCGAGGAGGCCCGTCGCCGTGGGGCCCGCAATGCCCAAGCCAGCAGTGCCGCCCGTGCCGCCAGTGGTCAGGGAGCAGCTGCCGATGATGCAATCGTGCAGTGGCTGCAGCGGGTGTATGCCCCGATCGATCGTCTGCTGTCACAGGTGATCAATCCTTTTCCTGATCAGTTGCGGGCACTGTCTGCAGATCCCTATGACGACACACTGATGGAGGCCTTCTGTGCCTACATCGAAACGAGTCAGCAGAAGCTGGAGAAGGTGAAGACGCTCTATCAGTCCCTGCCGGTGCCGGCATCCGTTCGCGGTTTTGGTTTGAGCCTCTATCACTGCCTCTCTCAGGTTGAGGATGCGATCACCGAGCTTGAGCGATACACGATGGGGTACGTGGATAACTACCTCCACGACGGCCGCGAGATGCTGCGAGAGGCCAAGCAACGTCGTCACCGTCTGCAGCAGGAACGTCGACGTCTGGAGATCACTTGATGGCTGTCTGGCCGTTCCGGTTGTTGTTGTTGTTGCTCTGGCTGCTTTCCACTGCCGCAGATCGTGGGTGGTGGATTTGGTTTGACGGCATCCCTGCCTGGGATCAGGCCGACTATCTCAACAGCGCTCTCGACCATGGCCGGGCCTTGGGGCTGCTGCCCGGTGGCGGCTGGCAGGGGTGGGCGGCACTGCTGGATCTTTCTCCCAAGATTCCGCCGTTGGCGTCGCTGGTGAATGGCACGGTGATGGCTGTGGCCGGTGATTCACCGGTGCAGGCGGCCTGGAGCCTCAGTCTCTGGCACGGGGTGTTGTTGCTGGCAGTGACGGCCTGGGCTCTGGAGCTACGGCGCCCCCGTGCCATGGCGCGGGGCTTCGCGCTGCTTGCAGCAGCACTGGTGGCACTTGCACCAGCCCTGCTTGAGTTGCGCAGTGACTACGTGCTCGAGCTGCCACTGACGGCAATGGTGACTCTCGCCCTCTGGCGGCTGGGCTGTTGGTGGAATCCCAAGACCGGTGGGAGCTGGATGCAGGCGTTGCTTGCGGCCCTGGCTTGTTTGTTGGCTTTGCTGGTGAAGCAGAGCGCTCTGCTGGTGCTGCTGCCTGTGCTGGCCTGGGTGGCTGTGCAGGCCCTATGCCGTGGTCATGGCCGCCGCTTGCAGTTGCTGGTTGGTGCGGGTGTGATCTTGATCGGTCTCTTCCCCTGGCTGCAGCACAACTGGATCACCACCCTGGGTGGCACCAATCGGGCCGTCCTTGAATCGGCCGCGCGGGAGGGAGATCCAGGCCCTTGGTCGGTGCAGGGCTGGCTTTGGTACCCCCGCTTGCTGCCCGCTCAGCTGGGGGTTGTGATGCTTGCAGTGGGCCTGGCGGGCTTGCTGCTTTGGTTCTGGTGGCACTGGCAGGGGCGCCGCCATCCTTCAGATCGGTTGATGACGCTTGGTCAGGATGATTCCTTGGCCTGGCGCTGGTTGCTGATCAGTTTGGTTGTTGGTTGGGTGTTCACAGGCTTGAGTCCCAATAAGGACGACCGCTATATCGCTCCTCTGCTGCCGCCGCTGCTGTTGCTGCTGGCACGGGGCTGGTGGCAGTGGGGGTTGTGGCTGGAGCAGCGCTGGCCGCGCCGGTCGCCCTGGTTGGCTTCGGGGCTGTTGTTGTTGGGGCTTGGTGCCAGTGTCCAAGCAGGGGCAGCAGCCCAGTTGGCACGTTTGAACGAACGGACGACGGGGCCGTTGGAAGCGATTGTGGGCCGGGCCGGTGGTGCCACCCCTGGGGCAAAGCCCACCACCCTGATCGTGGTCCCGAGTACAGCTGACCTCAATCAGCACAACGTCAGTTATTACGGCCGTCGCCAGGGCGGTCAGCTGGTGGGGCGTCAGTTGGGGAGCAGTCGCCGTGACCTGCAGCCCGTGCTTGACCATGCTCAGTGGGTTCTGCTTGCGGAAGGGGATCAGGGCTCCGTGCGCAAGAGTGCGCTCAAGCTGGATCGTGCGGTGCGAGACAGCGGTGTGTTTGCGCTGGTGCAGCAGTTCCCGCGCCCTGGTGGCGATAGCTATTCGCTTTGGCGCCGCCGCAGTGATCAAGCTGCAGCTCCAGGATTCGCCCATCGCTTCCCCGGCCTCGCCGCTGGTTTGGCAGCCGGGCCGGAAGGTCTCGATCCCCTGTTTAATGCGGTGGCAATCGAACACATGCTTGACGGCCATTTCCTCTACCGAGACCGGGTGCGCCGCGAGGCCTTGCACAGGCTTGCCCTTGATGCGAACGACCTGGAGGCCCGGTGGAGTCTGGCCTTGTTGGCGGTGCTCGCCAATCGACCTGTTGAGGCCTCAGCTCAATTTGCAGTATTGGAGCAGGCCTTGCCCGCCAGCGCTTGGCCCAGTGCTTACCGGGCTGTGGTGACACTGGCGGGATGGAATCCCTGGCAGGCTGCCGCGATCACGTCTGAAGCTCGCCGTCGGCATGGCGATCAACCTCTACTGATCGCCCTCGATGATCTCAGCGCCGTGCTGGCAGGGGCGATCTGGCGCCTACCTTCGGCATGGCAGTCCATCCCCCAGGCTGTGCAGAGCGTGGAGACGCAACTTCAGGAGAAGGCCTCAAGCTGAGCCAGTTTCAGCCACACGTCTGGCACTGGACGGCGCCAGCGCACCTGGGCGTAATCGCCCTTGACAACAAGGATCTCGCCCGGTCCTTCAAAGATGTAGGCGGGCGGTATTGGGTCGCTGGCTCCTGCCTCGACGCTGCCGCTGTAGGCCTCACGCTTGACGCGAACCAGAGCCCCTTTCTTGAGAGCAACGGGCTTGGCTTTGGCTGGCGCCGCAGTATCGGTTTCGGCCATCAAGAGGAGGCGATCAGACCGCCAGGCTAGAACCAACCCAACTGCCCTAGGCCGAAGGCTTGACCCATCAACTTGCGATTTACCTGCTTGTCTTCGGTGGATTGTTGTTGCTGGCGGTGCTGCTTGACGATCTGGCCGCACGGATTCGCATGCCTGGCGTGCTGATGGTGCTGCTTCTTGGCTTGTTGATTGACAACAAGCTGGATGGCGCGACCACCCTGCTGTCTTTGGATCAAGCCAAGCAGATCACCCAGGCAGCATTGGTGCTTGTGCTCTTCTTTGGGGGCCTAACCACTAACTGGGCGGAGGTTCGTCGGGTGATCCGCCCGGCAGCCCGTCTGGCCACCCTTGGCGTGGTGTTGACGTCGCTGATGATCGCGGCGGTGCTGCTTGGTTTTGGTCTTGCGGAAGGCCAGAGCGTTTGGATGAACCTGCTGCCTAAAGCTCTGTTTGTCGGGGCGATGGTCGGCAGCACTGATGCCTCTGCAGTGCTGGCGTTACTTCGTCCCCTGGAGGGCCGCCTGCCCAAACCCCTGCTCGATCTGATTGAGATCGAATCGGGCTTCAACGACCCGATGGCGGTGGTGCTGGCGGGACTCGCTTTGGCTCTAGCAGGCGGCGGTGGTTTTACGTCGGGGGAACTGGTGATCACGGTGTTGCGCCAGTTTCTGTTGGGCACGATGTTGGGCTTCGTGGGTGGCAGCCTCACCGTGCAGCTGCTTGGCAGTCGGCTCAGCCTGAACCACAGCACGATGCTGCCGGTGGTGAGTCTGGCTTTGTTGCTCGTGCTCACCGGCGGCACGACTTTGCTTGGTGGTAGTGCGCTGTTGGCTGCCTATGTCGCTGGTTTGGTGTTAGGCAATGGCCCCAGCCTGGATCAGGAAGTGCTGGAGGAAGCCCATGCCAGCTTCGCGAAAATGGCGGAGCTGCTGCTGTTCCTTTGCATGGGCTTGGTGGTGAATCCTCAGAATGTGGTGTACGCCGCCGGCTGGGGCTTGCTGCTGTTCCTGATCATGCAGCTGGTGCGCTACTTGATCGTGCAGGTTTTGCTTCTGCGAACGGAGTTTTCGGCCGAACAGCGATTGTTCGTTGCCTCCGCAGGCTTGCGCGGTGCCGTTCCGATCGCCTTGGCGATCGATGCTTGGGCGTCCGGCGTCTCATGGGGAGTCGAGATGCCTCCCCTGGCGCTGGCGGTGGTGCTCTACGGATTGTTGATTCAAGGCTTCGGTCTGGTGCCCCTCGCGAGGCGCCTCAATCTCACACTGCCGATCGAGAGCAGTGCGGCAGTCACCGACACCACTTCTCCGCCTTAACCTGGCCCCTCTCCGTCCGCCCCCTTCCTCATGCGTCTGCTGCTGCTCGGCTGCACCGGTTTGGTCGGGCGCGAATTGGTCCCCATCCTTTTGCAGGAGGGCCACCAGCTCACTGTGGTGAGCCGCCGTCCACGGGCGGCCGTGGCCTGGGCCACGGATCTTGGCCACGACTGGCTTCAGCTCGACCCAGCGCAGGCCTCGCATTGGGCTCAGGGTGGTGGGCTGCAGCAGGCGCTGGAGAACGCTGATGGTGTGGTCAATTTGGCTGGCGAGCCCATTGCTGAACAGCGCTGGACGGTGGCTCATCGACAGCTGCTGAACACCAGCCGTCTTGCAACAACCAGTCATCTGGTTTCGGCGATGCAGCGGCTGGAGCAGCCGCCAGCGGTGTTGGTGAATGCTTCTGCAGTGGGCTTTTACGGCACCAGTGCAGAGGCCACCTTTGTGGAATCCAGCCCTGCTGGTGATGATCTGCTCGGCACCCTCTGCCGCGATTGGGAGACCGCCGCTAGCGGCCGGCCTGATCCCACCCGTCTGGTGGTCGTGCGTATCGGCATTGTGCTTGCCCCAGAGGGTGGAGCTCTGGGCAAGATGCTGCCGGTGTTCCGCGCCGGTTTCGGCGGGCCGATCGGTTCAGGACGACAGTGGATGAGCTGGATTCATCGCACCGATCTGTGTCAGCTCATCCTGCGAGCTCTCACCGACAGCCGTTGGTCAGGTGTGGTGAATGGCGTCGCACCTGAGCCGGTGAGCATGGCCACCTTCGCTTCCACCTTGGGCCGTTGCTTGGGACGACCGAGCCTGCTTCCCGTGCCTGGGCCGGTGTTGCATCTTCTCCTTGGCGATGGTGCTCGCGTCGTCCTGGATGGTCAGCAGGTTCGATCAGAGCGTTTAGCTCAGCTGGGTTTTAGCTTCCGTTACCCCGATCTGTCTGAGGCCCTCGCCGCTGCCACCACGACGCGATCCCGTTGATCAGTGCTGCAGCGATTAAGAGCCCGATCGCGGGGGTGAACAGTGGATCCCAGAGCTGCTGGAAGGAGTGCATCGGCGCTTCGATGCCCTGGCTGCTCGCTACCACTGCAATGCCGAACCAGCCTGCCCCCGCAAGCACCACGAACACATCGAGCACCAGCAGCCTGTCCAGCCAGAGTTTCCAGAGGGGTTGGTCTGTGGCGGAACTCATGGGTTGATGGAGAGGGAGGGCTGACTGGGGGCGAGCAGGTCGGTAATGGCGGAGGCCATGCGGTCGGCTCCCCCCATGCTGCCGAGCCGTTCTTCCGCCTGCTGGCGACACCGTTGCTGCAGGGTGTTGTCTTGTTCACTGCCTTCCAGTAGCTCCAGTGCGAGCTTTGCCGTGGCATCCAGAGTGGTCGGTTCTCCGCTGTCTCCCTCTGCACAGAACACGGTGGGGCCAAGCAATCTCCGCTGCGCTTCGGCGAAGTTGGCGGTGAATTGTGGCCCTTTGCCTGCGACTTGAAGCACCGGTTTGGCAAGCCCCACGGCCTGTTCGGCGGCTGTTCCTGCCATGGACATCACCAGGTTGGCGTTTTGCAGGACGGAGGCGAAAGCGCTGCGTTGCACCTCCACCCGCAAAGGTCCTTTGACGAGTGCGAGTTGATGCTCCGATCTGTGCATCTGCCAGGCATGGGGAGCGATCAGAGCCTGGAGCGCTGCATCGTCCACGCTTCGGATCAGGGCCAGGTCCACCGCCAGTTCCTGATGGCTGAACAGGTGGGTTGGCAGCCGCTGGATGACCTGCAATAGCAGCAGCAGGTTGTGCTCAAGTTCAGGCCTTCGGCTGCCGGGAAGCAGCGCGAGCCGGTGCCGCCGAGGCGGTCGTGGTGTTGCCGGAGCCAGCACTGGATCCATAAAGGGATTGCCAAGAAAGCGCACTGGCCGGCCGAGTTGGCGGCTGAGATCTTCGGCGCTGAGCAGATCGCGGCTGTAGACCGCCAGGAAGCGCCCGCTGCTTAGGCAGTTGTCGCAGGGCCAGGGCAGATTCAGACGACCCTCATAGTGGCTGGAATAGGCGACCAGATAGGTCGCCACTGGTCGCCCGCAGAGCCAGGCCGCCATGACCGGAATCACATCGCCGATCACCACCACGAGGGCATAGCGGCGGCGGATGCGGATCAGCCGCAGCAACGACTGGAGCAGATGCAGCACCTGACCTTGGATCAGTTCGGTGAGACGGCCCCGCAGGCTGGTGTAGCCCAGCCCACCGGTGCTGAATTCACGTGTGTTTGCCATCAAGGGGATGCCTGCATCCCGATAGGGGTGGCCTCCGCCAACAAGCGGCAGGGCATCCACCTGGTGGCCGCAGCGTTGCAGTGCTTGGCCAAGCAACGCACCGGAGAGGTCTTCTCCATGACCGTTGCTCAACAGCAGCAGCCGCGCCACCTCAGAGCTCCAGCCAGTTTTTTACTTTCATGAGTGCTGGCCAGCCCGGTTTACGAACCAGCCCGTCGGCGATGGATGCCTGCAATTCTTGGTTGACCTCCGGCGCTACGGCCAGGATTTGCTGCACCACCTGCACATGATCGCGTACGCCCTTGGCCTTGGTTTCCAGCATTGCCAGGCTCAGGTTGATGCGGGCCTGGGGGTCCTGACCATTCAGTTTCACGGCCAAACGGGCCGATCGCAGCGCTTCTTCTGGCTGATCGCAGAGCAATTGCAGCCAGGCCAGGCAAGTCCACCCCGCCGATTGGCGTGGGGCGGCGTTGGTGATGGTGATGAAGTCCTCAAGCACTTCAGTGGCTGGAGCACCGTCTTGGTAGCGGGCCATTGCCTGTTCAAACAGGCTTTCATCGTTCGCTTCGGTCACCGTTCCGCTGGCGTCTGCAGTGCCATCAGATTCCCATGCAGCCGGTTCAGACTGCGAAGGAACTTCCGCAGCCGCAGGTCTGGCTGGCGTTGGGGTTGGTGAAGTTGAAGCCGCCCCCGATCAGTGCTGTGCTGAAGTCCAGCTGCATTCCGTAGATGTAGAGCAGGCTCTTGGGGTCACACACCACTTGAAACGCTGCACCATCTGGGGCGTTGTAGTCATACACCTCATCCCCTTCCTCGATCTCGGAACTGGGAACGAAATCCATCGTGTAGCTCATGCCGCTGCAGCCACCTGAGCGAACGCCGACCCGCAGCACCTGGTTTTGGCCCTGTTCGTTGCAGAGCTTGGCCAGCTGCTGCATGGCTGGATCGGTGATTTGGATGCCTTTGCCGTCCTTAGCGGTATGGGCGATGGTCTCTGTGGTGCCAGCAGGAGGGACGGATGCGGTCATGGAGGTGGGATCAGTCCGGTCTCCGTACTGTATGGAGGCTCGTTCATGGCTGCCGAATTCATAGAGTCAGTTCGTTGTTGGCGGATGCAGCCGGTGCGGGTCGCGATCGTGGGTGCGGGTCTTGCCGGATTGTCGGCTGCTGTTGATCTGGTGGATGCCGGCCATCAGGTGGATTTGTACGAAGCCAGGCCATTTATGGGCGGCAAGGTTGGCAGTTGGGAGGACGACGACGGCAATCACATCGAGATGGGCTTGCACGTTTTTTTCTTCAACTACGCCAATCTTTTTGCTCTGATGCGGAAGGTTGGCGCCATCCAAAATCTGCTGCCGAAGGACCACACCCACCTCTTTTGCAACCGCGGCGGCGATCTGCGCGAGCTCGATTTTCGCTTTGCTCTTGGTGCGCCTTTCAATGGGCTGAAGGCGTTTTTCACCACCCCCCAGCTCACCTGGATCGACAAACTGCGCAATGCCTTGGCCCTCGGAACGAGCCCGATCGTTCGCGGACTGGTGGATTACGAGGGCGCGATGCGCACGATCCGGGCGCTTGATTCAGTCAGCTTCCAGGATTGGTTTGTGGGCCACGGCGGCAGTCTGGAGAGCATCCGTCGCATGTGGAATCCGATCGCCTATGCGCTCGGGTTCATTGACTGTGAAGCGATCTCGGCTCGCTGCATGCTCACCATCTTCATGATGTTTGCGGCCAAGACCGAAGCCTCCAAACTCAATCTGCTCAAGGGGTCGCCCCATCGCTGGCTCACCGCTCCGATCTTGGATTACATCCAGGCCCGTGGCGGCAAGCTTCATCTCCGCCACCGAGTGAAAGAGGTGCAGTTCACCGAGGCCGACACCCCTGAAGTCACAGGACTGATCCTTGGTACCCCCGAAGGTGAGCGGCAGATCCAGGCCGATGCCTACCTGGCAGCCTGTGATGTTCCGGGTATCCAGAAGCTGCTGCCAAAGGCCTGGCGCCGCTTTCCCCAGTTCGATGCCATTCACAACCTGGAGGGTGTCCCGGTCGCCACTGTTCAGCTCCGCTACGACGGATGGGTGACGGAACTAGGGGACGGTGCGCAGGAGGAGAAACGTCGCCGCGACCTCGCGACCCCCGCAGGTCTGAATAACTTGCTCTATACCGCTGATGCTGATTTCAGCTGCTTTGCTGATCTGGCACTGGCGAGCCCTGAGGACTACCGCAAGCCTGAACTTGGTTCCTTATTGCAGTGTGTTCTCACCCCCGGAGATCCCTGGATTCCCAAGTCGGTTGACGCCATCGTGGCCCACACCGATGCCCAGGTTCGTGAACTCTTTCCCTCCGCCAAAGGCCTCACTTTGGTGTGGAGCAACGTGGTGAAATTGGCTCAGTCGCTTTATCGCGAAGCCCCAGGGATGGAGCCGTTCCGCCCAGATCAGAGCACACCCATCGGGAATTTCTTCCTGGCGGGTAGCTATACCCGTCAGGACTACATCGACTCGATGGAGGGCGCCACGATGAGCGGGCATCTTGCTGCCGCTGCCATCCTGGGCCGATCGGCTCGCTTGGCCACCAATGCCGCAGTTGCCTAACTGAATCTATGGGACGTTGGCTTGAACACACTGTCACCACTGACGTGAGGGCTCCCGTCTCCAGGGTGTGGGCGGTGTGGAGTGACCTGGAGGCGATGCCGCATTGGATGCGCTGGATTGAATCGGTCCAAACTCTTGATGACCCTGATCTCACCGACTGGACCCTCGCGGCTCAGGGATTTCGCTTTCGTTGGAAGGCAAGGATCACCACCCGTGTGGAGGCCCAGCAGTTGCATTGGGAGTCGGTGGGTGGCTTGCCCACCAAAGGCGCAGTGCGTTTCTATCCAGAGGCTGACGACCGTACCGCCGTCAAACTGAGCGTTACGTACGAATTGCCGGGGGTCTTGGCACCCCTCATGGAACCGAGCATCTTGGGAGGGATGGTTACCCAGGAACTCCAGGCGAACCTTGACCGATTCCGGGATCTGGTGGAAAGCGATTACACCGTGTCGGCCTGATCAGTGTCGGCCTGATCAGCTGTCTCGGCAGTTGTTGATGGTGTTGCTCACGGTGCTGGCCGGTTGTGCCAGCCCGGATCCTGACGAATCCCTGATGACTCCCAGCAGTCCATTGGGCTCTCCTTCTCCTGCTGTCATGCCCGAGGAGAACCAGATCGCAGCGATTCCTGCAGTCCCCCCCGCCACGCTGACGCCGCTTCCCACCCCTGCTCAGGTTCAGGACTCTGTGAGCCGGGGACGGGTCGATCCTTTCGCGCCTTTGGCTGGGGGGGCTATTGGCAATGCCTCGTCCTCCCAGCCAGGTTCGGTGCCGATCAGGCTTCAAGGTGTGCTGTCCGTTGGTGGACAGTTGCAGGCTCTTGTCAGCATTCCGAAGGACTCTGGAGCGATCTCTGGAGCGATCTGCGTTGGCCCCTCTGGTCGCTGTGGATCGGAACTCAAGGCGATCCTTCCCCAAGACTGGTCCGTGCTGAGGATTGATCTGCAGCGCGGTTGTCTTACCTATGCGGTGGCGGGCAAGGCTCAGGAACCTGTCTGCTTGGTGGAATCCAAGGCCTGAACACAGGCTTGCACCAGTCCTGGGATGTCATGGGGATCCGCTTCCTGATCGACGCGACCCAGCAGCTCAAGACAGCGTTTGCTGGTCTGCGGACCAATCGACACCACTTTGGCTGTGTCCAGTCGCGTCAACCATTGGGAGCCGAATCGTGCCTCGAGAAGCTGAGCTGTGTGGATCACGGTCTTGCCACTGCTGAAGGTGAGGGCAGCGACCTCGCCAGCCTCCAAGGCCGCCGCCGCATCATTCGGGATGCTTTCAGGACAGCGGGACTCGTAGGCCGCCACCTCGACGACCCGTGCGCCTGCTTCCCCGAAGGCTTCTGCCAGCAAGGTGCGCCCGCCGCTCTGCACACGTGGGATCAGCAACCTCAGCCCCCAGCCAGATATCGGGAAATGTTCGATCAGACTGTCAGCAACGAAGTTGGGTGGCACGAAGTCCGCCTCCGCACCCAGCTCTTCCAGTCTTGCGGCGGTCTTGCGCCCCACGGCGGCAAGTCTGAGGCTGCTGGGTCGTCCAGACAGACTTCCCCCCTGCCTCTGCAGTCGTTCCTCCACCGCGTTCACTCCATTGGCGCTGGAGAACACCAGCCAGTGGAATTCATCCAGTTCGGCCAGAGCGTCGTCGAGCGGTCCCCACTCATCCGGTGGTCCGATCACCAGGGCGGGAAGGTCGATCACGCTGGCTCCGAGTGCTTCCATGAGCTGGCGTCCTTCGCCCTGCTGCTCCTGGGCTCGGGTGAGAACCACCGTGCGGCCTTGCAGTGGCAAGCTCATCGACCGGCCTCGTTCAGTTTCACCAGACCCTCCACCTGGCTGCGCAACGCCTTGGCTTCGTTGTTGCGCCCCTGGGCTTCCAGCAGATCTAGGGCGATCCGGAAGCCGTTGCGGGCTCCATCGATGTCGCCGCCCATCAGCAGTGCCACCGCCAAATTTTGATGGCATTCAGGGTGGTTGGGATGGCGCTGAATCGCCTTGGTATAGGCGTTGATGGCCGCGGCGATGTCGCCTCGGCGCCTTTGCATGAGGCCGAGGTTGTACCAGCCAAGGGCCACTTCCGGAGCCTGTTCAGTGGCGGTGGTGGTGAGCTTGATCGCCTCCTCCAATTGGTCGGTTTCCATCAGCAGCACCGCCAGGTTGAGGCGTGCCCCAAGGTTGAGACGGGGCTCCATCGGCAGATCTAGCGCTTGCTGGTAAGTGGCGATGGCGGTGGTGGGATCATCGTCGCGCTGCGCCATGGCGAGATGGAGCAGTAGCTCATACCGCTCTGCAGTGCGATCCATGCTTTCCCCCAGGGATGCGAGGCCCTGATGCAGCAGAGCGACGCCTCGATCTCGGTTCCCTGCAGCCACCTCAAGGGCGCCCAGCTTGGCGCAGGCATAGGGATCACCAGGCTGCTCGCCCAGCCATTGCTCCATGGCTTTTTGGAGCCGCTGGGCCTTGTCACTGCCCTGGAGAAGCTCGGGGCGATAGCCGTCATGGAGCAGTGCTGGGGCGCTGCAGTTGACGATGCGCCACTGGGGCTCATCGCGGAGCAGGGCCTCGACGCTGTCGTCGATCATTGAGTGGTACGGACGGCTCCACCGCAGGCGTGGATGACGGCGGAACAGCCGGCTGACACTCGAATAAGGGGCCATGGCCGCACCCCTCTCGTAGCGCAGCAAATTGATCACCAGCACATCGGGCTGGCTCATCAGTTCCTGCAGGGCGGGGATGGCCTCGGGTAGGAGCTGTTCATCCGCATCCAAGACCAGCACCCAGTCGCCGCTTACGTGCTCCAGTGCCGCATTGCGTGCGGGTGCGAAATCTCCTGGCCAGGGCATGTGTTCCACCCGTGCGCCGGCGGCCTCGGCCCGCTGCACGGTGTCATCCGTTGAGCCGGTGTCGACCACCACCATCTCGTTGGCTAGACCCCGAACCGAGGCCAGACAGGCCTCGATCCGATCGGCCTCATCGCGCACGATCATCGAGAGGCTGAGCATGGAGGCTTCACGGTTCGCGCTGAGGCTACGGCCCTCGGCTTGGCTCTGCTGCGTTTGCTGTGGCTGAATCTCAGTCGGTGAAACCCTGCCCAGGCCCTGTGCCCGTGGTCTCAGGCTGTGTGATCAGACGACTCAGGGCGGAGTGCTGGGCATCGGGCATTTGGCCTGGGCTGTAGGCGGCCGGAATGCCGGCCTCAAGCCTCGCGCGCAAGGCCTCCCAGCTGTATGGACTTCCGTAGATCACAACCCCGGCAAGCCGACCTGCGCGTTGTAGCTGGGCGAGGGCATCCCCCCAGGGTTCTTGTTTGTCACGACCGCCTCGGAAGGGATTACCACGCAGAAACAGTTGCACCAGCACAGGTCCGTCCCCCAGTCGCTCCAGCGCCAGAGGGGAAGAGGGCTGGTCGTCCCGCCAGATTGACACCGCCATCGGGTGGATGATCAACGGACTGAAGCCTGCTCGTTCAGGCAGCAGGAGGGCTGGAGCCGTGGCATGGAGTTGAGGGCAGGGCAGCACCCCATCCACCCGGATCAGATTGATGCCCTTGCCTGCCGCTGCAGCCTGGATGCGACCCCCGTTGGTCTGGCAGGTCAGCTCCACGAGTTCGGTGCTGAGCGCGCGTTCTTTTGGGCTTTCCTGTGCCAGGAGCTGGTGGCTTGCTTGCTCGCTGCGTTGTTGTTCAGGAGCTGCAGTGTTGATGCGCTGTAAGGCCTTTTGCCGTCTTTCCAAACTGGCATCGAGCTGCTGCCAAGGGATCCGTCCGGAGCGCAGGCCAGAGCAGATCGCTTTGATCGCCGCGTCGGCGTCCTCAGGCATGAGGATTAAATCAGCCCCTGCCTCGAAGGCGAGACGTGCTGCCTCACCGGGGCTGTAGTGCTTTCTGATCGCCTCCATCACCAGGGCATCGGTGACGATCAGGCCTTCAAAGCCAAGCTCTTGCCGCAGCAGTCCAGTGAGGACCGGCTTCGAGAGGGTGGCAGGCCGTGTGGGATCAAGCGCAGGGATTTCCAGATGGGCAGTCATCACGCTGTCGATACCCGCAGCGATGCTTGTCCGAAAGGGCAACAGTTCGATCCGCTCGAGCCGTTCCCTGTCATGGGGGAGCACCGGGAGCTGCAGATGCGAATCCACCGCAGTGTCCCCATGGCCCGGGAAGTGCTTGGCACACCCCAGCACTCCCTCTCTGGTGAGGCCACGTTGGAAGGCGAGTGTGAGCTTTGAGACTGTCGTTGGGTCGTTCCCCCAGGCCCGGACATTGATCACTGGATTGTCCGGGTTGTTGTTGACATCCACGACTGGTGCCAACACCCAGTTCAGGCCGCACTGGCGGGCCTGTCGGCCTGTGCAGGCGCCGTAATGCTCTGCGAGGGTCTCGGCTTGCGCAGGGTCGGAGGCATACAGGCTGGAGAGGGCCATCGGCGGCACGAGCCATGAGGCTCCTTCAAATCGCTGGCCGACCCCCTCTTCGACATCGGCGCAGAGCAGGAGCGGCCGGCCGGCCCAATCACGCAGCTGCAGGCAGCGCTGCTGCAGTTCCACGCAAGTGCCTCCAAGCAGGATCACACCGCCTACACCCGATTGGAGAAGCCGCTGCAAGTCGGCATTGTTGAGCTCCCAGCGGGGGTAGCGCCGTTGTCGGTCTCCGGCATGTCCACTGGCCCGAACAACGATCAGGCTTGCTACCCGCCTGTGCAGTTCTTCGTCCGTGAGTGCCTGGCTGCTTGGTGACGGAAACGACCCCAGCGTCACGATGCTCCTTGCTCGGCTCCGCTTTCGGGGTCTGCATCACTGCCGGCTGGGATCGCGCCGCGTTCTCCCCGTTCCTCCTCAAGGCGGTTGAGCAGATTGAGAACGGTGGTTCCCTTCTCGATTCCACGATCCAGCTGGAAAACGACCTCCGGCGCACGGCGCATCTGCAGGCGTCGCCCCAGTTCTCCGCGTAGGTAGCCGCTGGCGGCCTGAAGGCCTTCGAGCACCTGCTGTCGCTGCTGCTCCTCGCCGTAGATGCTCACGAAGATTTTGCAGTGCTGGAGATCACCGCTCACTTCCACTTCGGTGATGCTCACCATCCCTTGATGCACGCGCTCATCGCGGATCCCATGGATGAGCAGTTCGCTTGTTTCGCGTCTGATCAGGGCCGCGACCCGCTCCACTCGCCGTCCCGGTGCCATGGCCAATCAAGCCAGAGGTGATGGCGTCACCATGGCACGGAGCACCAGGCTCAGGCTGATCATGCCGCTGATCAGGGCACCGATGAGGGCCACGGCGGTGACCGGATTGCTGCGGCGCCGTGCCAAGGGTTCGGCGACAGAATTCAGGACTCCCAGACCGAAGGCGATCAGGTAACGCGGATAGCGCGTCACATTGACGAAAAAATCTCTCATGGTCAGTTATTGCAGTCGGTTTGGCTGGGTGGAATGAACGTGGGCAAGTCTTGGCTGAGGGCTCGCATGCCCAGGACAAAGCGCGCGAGACGGAAGCAACAAGGTGCTGAACCGAATTTTAGGGCGTCCAAATGACGCATGAGTTGCTCGAGAAACGAGATGAATCGATGTGATGCCAGGCCTTTTGGGGAGGCCTTGACATGACGAATGGGAAAAGGCTTGCCCAGCAGTGTCATGGATGGCAATGCATGGGTTGGTCACGCCCAAGCTGCTCTGAGGGTTGGATCTTTCAACTGTTGCCGCTTCACTCTCATCCCGGGACAGTTTTCGTGAGGTGAAGAGTCTCAATCTCAATCGTTTTGTCTTTCAAAAAGATGCATTTGGCTTTGGCAGATTCTTTTGGGGGATGAAACTGCAACCGTCACCTGTTCGGAATTCTTCTCGTTCGGGATCCGACTGTGATGTCGCAAACCTTGTCGAGTAGAGACGACAACCTCTCGCAGGGAGATGGCGAAGGTCGGATTCAGATGGCTACCCTTCCGTTCCCTGGTTGGTGCAGGCCATGTTGGAGCTTCATCAGTTCCGTCATTCAGCCTTTTGTCTCAAGGTGCGGATGATCCTTCAGGCCAAATCTCTGAGCTTTCGAGTCGTGGAGGTGACCCCCGGTGTGGGCCAAATCGACGTGTTTCGTCTCTCCGGTCAGCGTCAGGTCCCTGTCCTTGTGGATGGCGACACGGTGGTGCCCGATTCCAGTGCGATTGCACTGCATCTTGAACAACACCATCCTGCGCCTTGTTTGATCCCTGCAAATCCACGGGAACGGGCCCAGTCCCATCTGCTGGAGGACTGGGCAGACACCACCCTGGCAGCGGCCGCCAGGGTCGCCCTGGCTCAGGCGGCGGTTGGGGATGGGAGTCTCTTAGCTGCCTTATTACCTGATGCTCTCCCCGCACCTCTTCGCCAGACGGTGGGGGCCCTACCTGGTGGATGGCTGCAGGGTCTTGGTGAGGTGGTTGATCAGGGGGAACGTTCAGCCATGCTCGCCAGCCTGATTCAACTGTCTGATGCGGTTGACGTCAGTCCTTGGTTGGTCGGAGATGGCCTGACCATTGCAGATCTCGCCGTGGCTGCCCAGTTGTCTTTGCTCCGTTTCCCCCCCTCCGCCGGAGAAGCCTTGGCAGGTCGAGGGGTGCCTGGGTTTAGTGATCATCCCCGTTTGCAATCCCTGTTCCGTTGGAGGGATCAACTCGAGGATCAGCTCCTGCAGGCTGATCCCGCTGCCGTGTGAGCCGTAGCTCGTAATGGCTTGTGTTCAAGGCCTGGTTGGACGACTGGGCTCCCGGTCCCGGGTAACGGGCTTGCCATTGCTCGGCACAGATCAGGTTGATGTCGTCCGCACAGAGGCTGTATCGGCTGAGGGTTTCGATCCTGCTAATGCGTGGAGGACCGTTGCCATGCAGGATCTGGAGCACCAGCTCATCGCTCACAAAGGGCCTTTGATCGGTGGACGTCTGACGACGACCGATCACGGTTGTTTCCAGTGTTCGATCGTCCGAGAGATGGGCCAGCTGGCGATTGACCTGTTCCGGTGCTTGCTCCACTGAGAGCAGTTGCTCACCGAGAAGGGCTTCGCCGATCGCACGGGCATTGAAGCGCCGGTCTCCGACCACGTCGGCCTTGCCATCGATCAGCGGATGGAGCGCATGGAAGCGAGCCGGATGTTCAAGCCTGCTTTGGTCGGCCAGATCAGTGCTCTCAACCATCCATTCCCCCCTAAGCCACTCGGGATAGATCAGGTCCTGGTGCTGACGAGGCCGCGGCAATGGTGCCGGCAGCTGCCAGTGAGGCCAGGCCTGCTGTCGCTCATCCAGCCAGTCTTCCGCCCCCCAGGCTGGATTGGCATCCACCAAGAGCAGTGCCTGAATCGAGAGCAGGCTGATGATGATGGTCAGCAGCCGTTGCGCCATGTCTGATCCCCTGATCCGTGCCTGTGAGCACTACGTGGTGCTGGAGCCCGGTCAGCCGGAACAGCTTCTGAGTGCCGACGACACCTTGGCATGGCTTGAACAGCACCTGACCTCACTTGACGCTCTGCCTGAAGACCTTGATGCACAGGGCTCGGTAGCGGCGGCGGCCCTTCGATTGCTGGACACGGCCTGTGATCTGGAACTGCAGCCAGGTATCAACCTTCAGTGGTTTGCAGTCCGTCTGGAGCCTCCTGGTTCGAGCTGAGGATGGTTGGAATCGCTTCCAGCACCATGGCCGCCACCTCTTCGGCTGACTGGTCGCCAACGCTGAGATGGAGGTCAGCCTCCGCATAGAAGGGGTTGCGTTTGCTCAGCAGGGCATCAAGGGAGGCCGTGGGGTCATCGGTCTCCAGCAACGGCCGTTGGGTGGGGTCGTTGGCCAGACGCTTGAGGATGCGCTCCCTGTCTGGGGCGAGCCAGATCACCACACCCTGATGCAGAACTCCCCAGTTCTCCGGCCGGGTCACCACTCCGCCGCCAGTGGCCACCACCAGGGAATGGCGCTGGCCAATCGCCTGCAGAACCTGGGATTCGATTGCGCGAAACCCTGCTTCGCCATCCTCCGCAAAGATCTTGGGGATGGGGCGACCGGCCACTTGTTCGATCACCGGGTCGGCATCCACGAACCCGTAACCGAGTTGCTTGGCGAGAGGACGACCACTGCTGCTCTTGCCACTGCCCATCATCCCCACCAGGTAGAGGTTGCGTCCCCCCAGTCGGGAACGAAGCGGGTGGGGCCCGTTCTGGGATTGGTCAGTCATGGAGAGCGGCAGGCGTTCAGGGTGGAGTCGCGTCAGGCCTTGGTCGGTTGCACCCCGGGACTCCCTAGGATGCCCGCTGGACTTACCACGCCATGACTGAACCCTCAGCTGTGGCATGTGCCGCAGATCTGCCTCAGACGGCGACGCATGGCCGGGGCAGGGGGTGTGTGATCACCCGTAGAGCCTGTTTTAGTGCCAGTCACCGCTACTGGCTGCCTGAATTGAGTGCAGATGACAATGCTGCCCGGTTCGGACCCTGTGCTTTGGCTCCTGGCCATGGTCACAACTACGAGCTGATCGTGTCCATGGCCGGAGGCCTGGATGCCGATGGCATGGTGCTCAACCTCTCAGAGGTGAAGCATGCGATCCGCACTGAGGTGACGGGCCAGCTCGACTTTCGCTTCCTCAATGAGGCTTGGCCAGAGTTCGATGTTTCCACACCTGCTGGTTGCCTCCCCACCACCGAAGCGTTGGTGAGGTCGATCTGGCAGCGTCTCACCCCGCATCTGCCGATCACGGCCCTACGTCTCTACGAACAACCGGGCCTTTGGGCCGACTATCTCGGACATCCCATGGACGCCTTCCTGACGATTCGCACTCATTTCGCCGCCGCACACCGTTTGGCGCGCCCGGAATTGAGCCAGGAGGAGAACGAACGCATTTATGGCAAGTGTGCCCGTCCCCATGGCCATGGTCACAACTATTTGGTGGATGTGACGGTGCGCGGCACAATCGATCCCCGAAGTGGCATGGTCTGTGACCTCTCGGCACTGCAGCGGTTGGTGGATGATTTGGTGGTGGAACCCTTCGATCACACGTTTTTGAACAAAGACGTGGCCTTCTTCGCTGAGTGCGTTCCGACGGCTGAGAACATTGCCCTCCACATTGCTGACCGCCTCTCGGCACCGATTCAGGCCATTGGCGCCCATCTCCACAAGGTGCGTTTGCAGGAAAGTCCAAACAATGCCGCTGAGGTCTATGCCGAAGTGCCTCAGCTGGACATGCAGCCCGCTGCCCTTGAGGCGGTTATGGCGTCCTGAGTCCTCCCCCCTCCACCATGCCGCACAAGCTGAGGCTGGTGCTGGCCATCAGCCTTGATGGACGTCTAGCCCCGCCGAAGGGTGGGGCCGCTCATTTGGGTGGTGAGGGTGACCGCAAGGTGCTTGATCGAGCCCTCGCTTGGGCTGATGGCTGTTTGCTCGGTGCGGGCACGTTGCGGGCCCATCGCTGCACCTGCCTGATTCATGATCCGGAGTTGCTGCAAAAGCGTCTGGCAGCAGGACGATCCCCCCAACCCTCCGCGCTGGTGGTGACCTCACGGATGCAGCCGCAGTTCCCCCTGGATTGGCCTTTTTTTCATCAGCCGCTTGAACGACAGCTTCTGCGCCCTGCCGATCCTTCCCTGCCTGATGGCTTGATTCCCGGCTTTGATCACGTGCACGTGATGGCCGATTCCTGGCGTCAGACGCTGGATGGGCTGGCGTCAAAGGGATTGCATCGTCTTCTCCTCCTGGGAGGAGCGTCTCTAACCAGTTCCTTGCTGCTGGCTGATGCAGTCGATGAGCTTCAACTCACCCTCACCCCTCGGGTGCTCGGAGGGCGCCACGGTTGGATTCCCTTTACTGAGGAGAGCCTGCCCTCAGCGTTGGCTGTCGCGGATGCCTGGAGTTTGCAGGAGTGCATGCCCCTTGAGAGCAACGAGTTGATGGTGCTTTATCGGCGCAGGCGTTCGAGCAGCGTTTGAAGCAGACCAGGATTCAGTTCGGTGGTTGGCAGTCCTATCAGGGAGGTCACACAGCGCTGGATCACCACCTCGGAGTCATCGCCGATACGGCCTCTGAGCAGCTCGGTGAGGACCCCCAGTTCTCTGCCGGTGCGACCGGCTTCACGAATCAAGCAGGCACTCACGGGTTTGGCCAAAGACCGGCAGGGCTGTTTCGCCAGCGTGCTGAATCCTTGGCCCAGCCCTTCGGTCGCCTCGCTCACCAGGGAGGTGCAGCTTTGTGTGAGGTGTGTCTCAAGGCGGGGACGCAGCAAATCCAGCAGCGGCTGAAGCAGGCCGGCTCGGGCGGTCTGTGGTCCGGCTCCCAGCAGCAGGAGCATCACGAGCCAAAGGCCACGCTGGGTCGACGCAAAACCGTTCACGGTGGAAGCGGCGCCAAAGTTTCAGTCTGGTCACAGCCAGCGCCTGCTCGTTAGGGTCGCCCCATCCGCCTTGCCTTCGCCGGCCATGACCGCGCTGTCTGCCCGTTGGCATCGCTCTCTGAGCGAGATCCCTGAACAGCAATGGCAGAGGCTGGTTGGGGAGGAGGTTTCTCCTTTCTATTGCTGGGATTGGCTTGTTGCCCTGGAGGAATCGGGCAGCATTGTGCCCAAGCTTGGTTGGCAGCCTTTGCATCTGTCGGTGTGGCGCTCCGACGATCAGCTCGTCGGCGTGGCACCCCTCTATCTCAAGGGGCATAGCTATGGAGAGTTTGTTTTTGATCAAGCGTTTGCGCGTTTGGCTGCCGATCTGGGAGAGCGCTATTACCCCAAGCTTGTGGGGATGAGTCCAGTGAGCCCGGTCCAGGGCTATCGCTTTCATACCGCCCCAGGCGAGAGCGCTGCGGAACTCACGGCCGTGATGTTGGAGCTGATCGACCAGTTCGCCTCTCGCAATGGCATTCTCAGCTGCAATTTTCTCTATGTGGATCCCACCTGGCAGCCTTTGGCGGAGGCGGCCGGCTGCGCCACCTGGATCAATCAGCAGAGCCTTTGGACCGCGGATGGTCAGCAGACCTTCGCGGACTATCTGGCTGGCTTCAATGCCAATCAGCGTCGCAATATCAAGCGCGAACGTCGGGCTGTCGAACAGGCAGGCCTCAGGGTCACACCACTCAGTGGTGCCGACCTTGATCCCAGCCTGCTCCAGCGCATGCATGGTTTTTATGAGCAGCACTGTGCCCGGTGGGGGATGTGGGGAAGCAAATATCTCGAGGCCTCGTTCTTCGATCGGCTGGCATCCCCGGCGATGCGAGAGAGGGTGGTTCTCTTTAGTGCCCATCGCGGCGATGCGCGTGAACCGGTGGCGATGTCGCTGTGCGTGCATGACCATCAGCAGCTGTGGGGGCGCTACTGGGGCAGCGAGGAGGAGATCGACTGCTTGCATTTCGAGGTGTGTTACTACGCCCCGATCGCTTGGGCCCTGAAGAGGGGACTGCAGCGATTCGATCCTGGAGCGGGTGGCAGCCACAAGCGCCGTCGTGGTTTTGTGGCTCGCCCTCTAGCCAGCCTCCACCGTTGGTATCACCCGGCCATGGATGGTTTGATCCGCCAGTGGTTGCCTCGGGCGAATGCCTTGATGGAAGAGGAGATTGAAGCGATTAATGCTGAGCTGCCCTTCAAAGTGGAGCCGCCCTCCTTGTCATTTGTAGCCTGTGACCATGGCTGAATCCATGCAGATGGTTGAACCACTGAAGGAGCTGCAGTCTCTGGATGATCAGTTGTCTCAGCGCTTCATTGCGCTTGATCCAGCTGGCTATTTCCTCATCCGTGTGGACCGGGAGACCCTTGAGTTGGTTGTTGAGCACTTCGCGAATGACGTCGACGAAAGCGGCAGAGCCACTGATCCTGAGACCGGTGAAGTGTTGGAGTGCCGGGGTAGTGCTCCTCGAGCTGCAGCAGCTGTTTACCGCTCTCGAACCGCGAAACAGATGGGCATTCAACTCACCGAGGGGGAGGGCCCTCACCCCCTCAGCTGCTTAGACCATGCGCTCTATCTCGGACGGGAGCTTCAGCGGGCCGAGCAGGCGATGCTGAGCGGTGAAGATTACGTGCAGGACTAAGACTGACTGAGAGGGCAACCCGGTTGGCTCGCTGACCTCGATCAGACGGGTTGGAGTTCCCGGGTGCTTTTCGGCTCTTCAGGTGGCAGAGATTCGAGCTGGTCACGAATTTCTTGCTGCACGATCGAGCGGTACTCGAGGAAATGCTCATTGTGGGCAAGCACCACAAGGAACTGTTCGAGCATGGCCGGGTTGCTTCGTGCCATACCGATCATGTAGCGCCAGAAACGGCTGCGGGTATTGCGCTTAAGGCCCTGACGCCAGATCACAATCGCGAGAGCGCGAAGATCCGTGAGGGTTGGAAGTTTGGTGGACCCCTTCCAGCGGGGTGCTCCCATCTTTAAGTAGTAGGAATAGACCCGATCCATGTAGGCATTGGGCTCATAGAGAGCGCAGAACGCCTCGACGTATTCATTGGCAATATCCCGGATCGGACGGGTTGGTTCGAAATTGAGAAGGTTGGTCTGGTTGACCCCTTTGGCGGCATCCTTGTCTTGGATCAGGCGACCTTCTTTTTCCAGTCGATGCCACAGCGCGGTATTGGGCAGTGCCTGCAGCATTCCCATCATCGCGGCCGGTATTCCAGTGCGGGTGACGAAGTCCACAATCCGGCGTCCGGCCCCTTCTTTCTCGCCATCAAAACCGATGATGAATCCGGCCATCACCCGGATGCCATTGGCCGTGATTCGATCCACTGCCGCATCCAGTGGATTGCGGGTGTTCTGTACTTTTCGGGCCGTTTCCAGGCTGGCTTCGTCTGGTGTTTCGATGCCGAGGAAGACGCTTTCGAAGCGAGCTTCGTGCATCATTCGCATCATCTCGTCGTCATCGGCTAGGTCGACGGATGCCTCCGTGGCAAAGCTGAACGGATAACCCCGTTCTTCTTGCCAGGCCTTGATTTGCGGCAGCAGCAGTTTGGCGTTGCGTTTGTTGCCGATGAAGTTGTCGTCGACCAAGAAGATGGATCGCCGCCAGCCAAGGTCGTAGAGCGACTGCAGCTCAGCCACAAGCTGCTCAGGAGTTTTTGTGCGTGGCTTTCGGCCATACAGCACGATGATGTCGCAGAACTCACAGTTGAACGGACAGCCTCGAGAGAACTGAACGCTCATGGAGTCATAAGCATCTAACTGGAGCAGGTCGAAACGTGGAATGGGTGTGCCGGTGACATCGGGCTTGTCGCCTTCTGCGCTGAATCTTCCACTGGTGTCTCCGCGTTGGATCGCCTCGATAAACAAAGGCAGGGTGATTTCACCCTCATCCAGCACTTTGAAATCGGCTTTGGCAATCTCCGGTGCGTCTGGCGTAGAGCTGGCATAAGGACCGCCGACAGCGACAAGCAGTCCACGACTTTTGGCGATGGAGATCTGTTTCTCCATGTCGTCCTTCTGGACGATCATGCCTGAGATCACAACCAGTTCCGCCCAGTCCCATTCGGCTTCGCTAACTTCCCGCACGTTGCGGTCCACCAGCTTCATCTCCCACTCCTGAGGAAGCAGTGCAGCCACAGTCGCTAGCCCAAGGGGGGGGAGCAGCACCTTGCGGTTCACCAGCTCAAGGATCTTTTCGTAGCTCCAGAACGTTTTCGGGAACTCCGGATAAACAAAAAGGGTTCGCATGGAAGCGCTGCGACAGGGCAGAGATGGGGAACGGTGTGCTGCCGGAGCAGAAGCAGGTGGCCGAACTTGGGCGCTGGCCCGTCCGAGATCAGTCAATCGAATGCGACAACCTTAAGGGGTATTTGGCTGTGACAGCCCTCGGGTCTGATCTAATAGACCAGTCTTGCCATCACTGCCGTGGGTGTTGTCTTCTATCTGGGTCTGGTTGGTGCAGGCCTTGTCGCCGCTGCTGTGATCGGTGGAGTGCTGCGTGGAATCAAGTTGATCTGAAGCTCTTGCAGCGGATCTTCACTCTGTTTCCGTCCTCTCAGGGAGAACGGTTTCACCACGCCTCCAGATTTCCCAACCAGCCAGCACTAGCCCCACACCGCCTGTGATGGCGAAGGTGTGACTGAGTCCAACTGTGGTCGCGAGAGCTGCAGCGATCAGACCGCTCAGCCCACCCCCACCAAGAAAGGCGATCTGGCTGAGTCCGGCCATGCGTCCGCGGATGATCTGAGGTGTGCCCACCTGGGTGATCATGTTGGCGCTGCTGAGCAGGCCTGCAGTGCCTGCGCCGATGAGCAGGGCCATGGTTAATACCATCGTGACCGATCCCCCTTTGGCCATGCCCAGTTGCGCCACAGCGGTGATCAAGGCGAAGCAGCCAAGTGTCATCGCTGGTCGACGGCTGAATTTGTGGCTGTTGCGTTGCAGTACCACCCCACCGGCAATGCTTCCAGCCGCCAGAACACTGGTGAAAAGACCAAGGTCTCGGGGATCAGGGCCGAGGGTGTCGGCAGCGATCAGAGGCGCCAGGCCAGGATGAAAGAAACCCACAACGCAGATCACAGCCGTGAACTGCAGAACGTTGCGCAGAATCGGTCCACAGTCGTTCCACGCTGTCCGCAGTGATGCGCTGCTGGAACCGGTGCTGCGTTGCTCCTGAGCTGTATTGGGCTGCAGTAGCCAAATCACACTGGCGATCGGTAGCAGGTAGCTGAAGGCATCGATGCTCAGGGCCATGGCCGGTCCCGTTAGCGCCACCAGCCAGCCTCCGATCGGTGGTCCCACCAGCTTCCCCACGTTGAACACCACTGAAAAGCTGGTGAGATAAGGGGCCAATTGCTGGGGTTCATCCACCAGCAGGGCACAGTATTTATTGCGGGCTGTCAGTTCGTATGCACCGGCCACTCCCATGAGCAGTGTGCTGAGCAGGAGCACGCTCACCTGCGCTTTGCCGTTGAGCAGGGGAATTGCAAGGGCACCGATCAGGCCCGCTCCGAGCAGAGCCCACTGCGCCTGCACCAGAACCTTCTCGCAGCCGATTCGGTCCGTGCGTACACCGGCGGGACCACTGACCAGCAGGGTTGGCAAGGAGAGGGCGGCGAAATGCAGAGCCAGCAGCATCGCGTTTTGGGTGCCGCTCATCAAAATCCAGCCCTTAGCCGTGAGCCCCGCGAAGGATCCCGCCGTGCTCAGGCCTGAAGCGATCAGAAAGATAGTGCGTTGCCGTTGGTGCCAGTTGGAAACGAGTCTCACAAGGCGCTGCGCGCCGCTGTGACCATGTCGGCTGCTCCGACCAGCTTGCCGGTGAGGTCGTAAACATCGGCACCGGTAATCAGTACAGGCACCATGGTGCCCGGGCTCGCCTGCATGCCGTTATCGCCGGGTTGCAACAGCACCTCTCCATCCACCTCCGGAGCGAAGCGAGCGCAGCGGCCAATCATCTCGCCGGTGGTGGGGTTGTGTTGTTCGATCAGAACATCAACCGTGCGGCCCACCCAGCTGGCGTTGCCCGCAGCTGAAATGGGTTGCTGCAGGCCCATCAGTTTGTCCTTGCGAGCGATGGCCACCTCCTCGGGCACGTGGTCTGAAAGGGTGGCTGCCGGTGTGCCGTCTTCCGGGGAGAACGTGAAGACGCCCACATGGTCGAAGCGCTGACGCTCAATGAACGAGGCCAGATGCTCGAATTGAGACTCCGTTTCACCAGGAAATCCGACAATCAGCGTCGTGCGCAGCACGGCATCCGGCAGTTGCTCACGGATCTGATCGAGCAGGCGTTCGTTCACGTCGGCCTGCCAGGGGCGGTTCATGGCGCGCAGCACATCAGGATGGCTGTGTTGAAGAGGGAGGTCGAGGTAGGGCAGCACGTTGGGCACCTCCCGGTATGCAGCCAGCACCTCTGGTGTGAGCCCTGTGGGGTAGGCGTAGTGCACTCGGATCCAGGGAATCTCCACTTCGCCAAGGGCCCTGAGCAGATCTGCCAGCCGAGGCTTGCCGTAGAGATCGAGTCCGTAGTTGGTCGTGATCTGGCTGATCAGGATCAGCTCCTGCACGCCCTGGGCCGCCAACTGATGGGCTTCGGCCACGATCGATTCAATCGGCCGTGAGCGCTGGTTGCCGCGAAGGTGGGGAATGATGCAGAAAGCACAGCGGTAATCACAGCCTTCGGCCACTTTCAAATAGGCCACGGCTTCGCCAGTGGTGCGGTAGCGCGGCAGATGTTCATCGCCCACAAAGGTGGGGTTCTTACTCACCTGATTGACGCGCTCTCCGGCTTCAACCCGCTTGAGCACGTCCACGATGTGCTGGTAATCACCCGTGCCCACGATGGCTTTCGCCTCGGGAAGCGATTCGAGCAGTTCCTCCTGGAAATGTTGGGCCAAGCATCCGGCGATGATCAGTTCCTTGCCTTGTTCGGCCAATCCCACCAGGGTGCGCACTGATTCTTCTCTGGCGTCCTGGATGAAACTGCAGGTGTTCACAACCACAACGCTGGCATCTGTTTCGTCGCTGCTAACGCCATAACCCGCTTCTGAGAGCAGGCCGAGCATGTGTTCGGTATCCACCCGGTTTTTTTCGCAGCCCAGATGTGCGAAGGCCACTGTCGGCCGTGCTGCCTTTGCACTTGCGGTCGTTGCGTTTGCCGCCATGGCCGCACCACTTAATTCTTCACCTTACGGTTGCACCTGCAACGCTTCTGATCCAAGCCTCACAGCTCTGGAGCTGAAGAAGGCAGCCATGCCTGCCAAACTGATTGGCACCTGAACAGCCTCGATGGCCACCACGCGCCTCACCAGTCGCCGCCGCCAGGACCCGGGCTCGAAATGGGTGCGGATCGCTATGGCCGTTCTGGCCACTGTTGGCGTGATCGATACCGGTTCGATCACGCTTCAACGCTGGAATCTGCTGGGTCCTCTGACCTGCCCTGTTGGAGGAGATGGCTGCGACAAGGTGCTCAGCAGTGTCTGGGGAACTCTGTTTCAAGGAGATGGCTTCACCATTCCGCTGTCGTTTGCTGGATTGCTCGCTTACCTAGCGGTGCTGGTGATGGCGATTGGGCCTTTGTTGCCCGGGTTGGCGGAAAACAAAACCGATTTGTCCCGCCGTACCTGGTGGGGTCTGTTTACGGTCTCTCTGGGCATGGCGGTGTTCAGCTTGGTGCTGATCGGCCTGATGGTGTTCAAGATTCAGGCCTTTTGTTTTTTCTGTGTTTTATCGGCACTGATTTCCCTCACTCTTGTGGTCCTGGCAGTGGCCGGTGGTGGTTGGGATGACCCTGCAAAGTTGCTGTTTCGAGGTGTGCTTCTGGCCCTCGCGGTGCTGTTGGGAAGTTTGATCTGGGCTTCTGTTGTCGACCCCAACCGGCCTGCAGCAGCCCCGGTCGGCCAGCGCACGGGGCCACCAGTCACCAGCCCTAGCTCACCCGCGAAAATCGCTCTGGCCGAACATCTCAGCGCAGAAGGGGCTGTGCTGTACACCGCTCACTGGTGTCCTCATTGTCATGATCAGAAAGAGCTTTTTGGGAAGGAAGCCACGGACAAACTCGATGAGGTGGAGTGTGCGCCTGATGGCCTGAATGGCCAGCCCAAACTCTGTGCCAGCAAGGGGATTGAAGGTTTTCCCAGCTGGGAGATCAATGGCCAGCTTGATTCAGGCGTCAAGCCTCTCGAAACCTTGGCAGGCCTCTCGAATTACAAAGGGCCTTCCGATTTCTGATGCCATCCCTTTGCTGCTGTCTTAGGGGCTAACCGGACGGGTGTGGATCATCCGTCCCTTGAGCTGCCTGGAGTGGCACTGCCACTGCGGCATTGGCAGTGGGGCATCACTCCGGAAATGACCCCCGCGGCTTTCCTGTCGGAACAAGCAGGCTTCCAGCAGCAGAGCACTTGTGCGCTGACGGTGGTTGAGATCCAGCAGCAGGTTGAGCTCCCGGCGACTGGGTTCTTCCAGTTGATGTTGCTGATCGAAGGCTTGAGCATCCAGTAGCGCCAAGGTTTCTTCTTGCTCGAAGCGCGGCATCGCTTCCAGTGTTTGTTGCAGCACGGCTTGCATGCCGTGAACAGATCGGTCGACACCGGCCACGGCCCAGCACTGTTCACGCAATCGATCGATGCTGCGTGTGAGCTCAGAGGCTTGGATGCTGCTGCGCAGATTGGTCATTAAGGGGGGCTTGGCTGCACAAAGTGCGCGCACGCTTCGTTGACTCGCCTCTGACCAGATAGGAAGATCGATCTCTCGTAGCTGCCGGGCGTAGACCAGGCATTCCATCAGGGAATTGCTTGCCAGCCGGTTGGCACCATGCACGCCTGTGCAGGCAGCTTCCCCAACGGCGTAGAGACCGGGAACATTGGTCGATGCATGCTGGTTGGTGGCGATTCCCCCCATCCAGTAATGGGCGGCAGGGGCAACAGGCAAAGGCTTGTCGAGGGGCTGGAGCCCAAATTCGCGGCAGTGTTCGAGGATTGTTGGGAATCGGCGTTGCGCCTGAGCCCGAGGGATTGTCCGTAGGTCAAGGCCAACGTGGTCTGTGCCCTCACGACGCATGCTGTGCACCAAAGCGCGACTGACCTGATCTCTGGGGGCGAGGTCACCTCCCTTCAGATCTGCCACAGGGCTGCGGCCAGAACCATCCACCAGAACGCCCCCTTCACCACGCACTGCTTCGGAAATTAGGAAGCAGGGAGCTCCTGGTAGATGCAGAGCAGTGGGGTGAAATTGCACGAATTCGAGGTCTTCGATTGCTGCGCCGGCTTGCCATGCCAGCGCAACCCCTTCACCGGCGGCTTGAGCAGGATTGGTGGTGTTGGTGTAAAGGTGACCGCCGCCCCCGGTGGCAAGAACGACGGCCCTGGCTCTGATCCAGTGGAGGAGAGGGCCATCAATCACCTGCACGCCGCAGCACCGACCGTCTTCAACCCAGAGCTTGCTAACGCGTACGCCCCTTCTGTGCAGCAACCCCTGTCGTTGTTCGACCCGCTCTCGAAGAACATCCACAAGCGCGCGACCCGTCTGGTCTTGCACATGCAGCACCCGGTGATGGCTGTGGGCCGCCTCTAGCGTGGTGGCGAGACTGCCGTCACTGTTGCGGTCAAAGGCCATCCCGACCTGCAACAGACGTTCCACGCACTGCGGTGCTTGATCCACCAGCAGCCGCACCGCATCTCCGTCGCAGAGTCCAGCCCCTGCCTGGAGTGTGTCGGCGGCATGGCTGCCTGCACTGTCGTCCGGGCGGGTGACGGAGGCGATGCCTCCCTGTGCCCAGCGGCTTGAAGAACGACGACTGGTGTTGCGGTTGAGCAGAAGGATGTTCAGACCTTCGGGCAGCTCCAGGCATGTCATGAGCCCTGCCGCACCAGCTCCTACCACCACCACATCCCAGGGACCTGGTGGGATGGGGTCTCCGTGGGCAGAGACAACTCTCATGCCAGTAGACAAAAAACCGCCGGGAATGCCGGCGGTTTCTTCAACGACGTTTCAGATCGGAACGAATCGTTCAGAGCGGGGCCTCAGCGGTACTGGCCGTCGTTGATGCGATCAAAACCCTCATTCAGGGCAATGGCGGGATCCGTGACCGTGAAGTTGTCGCGGTACTTGGAGAACAGTTCCTTTTGGCGGGCTGTCAGGTCGAGGCTGAGCACATCTTCAACGCTGTTGTAAGGCCCACCGAGCACGATCTTGCCGGCCAGAGTCGGATACATGCCAGGGAACTGCTGAAAGCGGCGAACAGAAGAGTTGTTCAGGTCCACTTTGTCGCCGCGCTCGGCAATTTTGTCGTCGGCAACGTTGCGAATGGAATCGGCGTAGGCAGCTTGCGGAAGCACCAGCCCCAGCAAGAGGCCTGTCATCACCACCACACCAGTCAGCCAGGAGACCAGCCGCTTCATCGGAACACTCCGTCAGGAATCGGAACGAGACTTCCGGCATCGCCGGTATGTGCACCATACAAGCGTGTCTAGGCCAATCTCTAGGCCAGATGACGAGCTTTTGCAGTTCGTTTCAGATCAGTCCACTCAGTGCGGGCTGAAGGAGGGCCATCAGCAGGAACAGACCATCCACCATCAACGTTGTCACCAGCACCGATGCGGCCACTGCCCAGCAGTCGGAATGCAGGCTTGGGCGATGACTCCGCATGTGCATTTGGTTCGCCATGCCAAGAATGAGAGCCGCCAGGCCAAGCATCACGAGCAATGCGGAGGGATGGCGCAGGGACGCTGCTGCGGTGTTCAGAAGCGTGTTTGCTTCCGCTAACGGCGCTTGCACCACGGCTGGCCAGAAGCGCATCACGCCCGTGAGCGCCATGGCTAAATCGGTGAGGGCTGTGCCGATGAGGGAGGAGAGATAGAACGTGCATCCCAGTCGCCAACGTCCCCCCAGTCCGGTGATGGCCAGGGGAAGTGCCAGGGCTTCAATCGGTAGGTGCCAGCTTGGGTGAGCTCGCAGCCATCCCCAGAACAGGCTGCCTGCTAACCAGCTGCCACTGAACCCCAGGAGTAGGGCCCCCATGTCTTTGCGGACTGGTTGCTGCTGCCAACCGAGGGGGATGGCTACAGCCATCAGCACGATGGTGAACAGGCTGGCGCTGAATGGATGAATGCGCACCCAAGGGGCCTGAAGAAACACAGGCAACACCACCAGCGCACCACTCCAGAGGCGCAGTGGTGTTTGCGAGACGCTACGGACGAAGGGGGTGTCCAGTACAGGGAGGACATCCAGCCTGCGGCGATCCATGACTTGGGTTTGGATCAGGCCGCTGGGCAAAAGGGATGCCTCCGTTTGTGCAGTAAGGACCGAAACCTTAGAAGATGCTTCCAAGAAAAGGAGGCTGGCGCCAATGCCGGCAACCGCATAGCGTCCTGAAACATTGGCTTTTGCAATGACTGACGTGGTGGCGGCACCCGGGCTGCTTGAAGCCTGTTGGCGCAATTTGATTCTTGGTGTGGTGCAAGGACTGACGGAGTTTTTGCCCATCAGCAGCACCGCCCATCTCAAGGTTGTGCCCGTGCTGGCGGGATGGGGAGATCCTGGTGTGTCGATCACCGCCGTGATTCAGCTCGGCAGTATTGCCGCGGTGATTGCTTACTTCCGCAATGACCTCAAGAATGTGCTGCGGGGAATCACGGCTGCAGTGGCTCGCGGCCAGTGGAGGGAACCAGAGGCCAGGCTCGGACTGGCGATGGCAGTAGGCACCTTGCCGATCCTGTTCGCAGGATTTCTGATCAAGGTGTTCTGGCCCGGTTACGCCACATCCCCTTTGCGCAGCGTTCCAGCGATTGCGATTGTCTCGATCGTGATGGCCCTGCTGCTGGCTTTGGCAGAACAGTTGGGTCCTCGGATTAAAAATCTGGATCAGGTGCAGGGGCGCGATGGCCTCGTGGTGGGTCTGGCCCAGGTACTGGCTCTCATCCCTGGTGTGTCCCGCTCCGGCAGCACACTCACTGCTTCTCTCTTTGATGGATGGCAGCGGGCCGATGCAGCTCGCTTTTCCTTCCTTTTGGGGATCCCGGCCATCAGCATTGCCGGTCTCGTGGAGCTGAAGGATGCCTTCGCCGATCCCAGTTCAGGCGGTGTTCTGCCATTGCTGGTCGGGATTGTCTCCGCTGCTGTGGTGTCGTGGCTGGCGATTGACTGGTTGATCCGTTATCTGCAGCGCCACAGCACCTGGATCTTTGTTGCGTATCGCTTGCTCTTCGGGGTGCTGCTTCTGGCCTGGTGGATGACAGCAGGATCAACAGGATCAAACTGAGTACAGCAGCTGCTTCCACGTGTGGAATGAGCCCTCTGCTGGTGTTGCTGTGGCGGCACTAGATCACAACTCCTCAGCGCGTCAACCGGTTCCAGCCATTGTTGTGGCTGTTGAGTCTGGTTCGATTGGTGAGGAGCTGGGGTTTGAGCCTGGAGATCAGCTGCTCAGCATCAATGGAATTAGACCGCGGGATCTGATCGATTACCGCTACCTCTGCGTTGATGAAGAGTTGCGCCTGGAGGTGAGAGATGCTGCGGGCGATTTGCATCAAGTCGATCTGGAAAAGGATGCCGATGATGGCCTTGGCCTTGAGTTCAGCGAGGCGCTTTTTGATGGACTACGGCAATGCAATAACGCTTGCCCTTTCTGTTTTATTGATCAGCAACCGCCAGGCCGGCGTAGCAGCCTGTATTTAAAGGACGACGACTACCGTCTGAGCTTTCTCTACGGCTCCTATCTCACGCTCACCAACCTCACCGATGCCGACTGGCAGCGGATCGAGCAGCAACGCCTGTCTCCACTGTTCGTTTCGGTGCATGCCACTGAACCTGAGTTGAGAGCTCGTTTACTGAAAAACCCCAGGGCTGGTTTGCTGTTGGACCAGGTGCGTTGGTTTGCTGCAAGGGATCTGCAGATTCATGCCCAGGTGGTGGTTTGTCCTGGGATTAATGATGGTGACTCGCTTGAACGCACTCTTCAGGATCTGGGTGCGTTCGCGGGTGGTGAATGGCCGGCTGTGCTCTCGGCCGCTGTTGTGCCTGTTGGCCTGACGCGCTTTCGGCCCGAGCAGGATGGCCTCATGCCGGTATCGCCTGAGGACGCACGAGCTGTGATCGCACGGGTGGAGCCTCTGCAGCTGGAGTTTCAGAAGCGTCTTGGTAGTCGTTTTGCTTGGTTGTCAGATGAGTGGTATCTGATGGCCGGTTTGCCGCTGCCCCCACGGGAAAGCTACGAGGATTTGCCCCAGCAGGAAAACGGTGTGGGCAGTATTCGCGCTTTTTTGGAGTCGCTCGATGGCGCCAGCGCCGACCTCCCCAGTGGTATTGATCAGCCCTTGCACAGCAGCTGGGTCGTTGGTCGGCTGGTGGATCAGGCCCTTGCTCCGGTGACGGCCCGTCTGAATGCAGTGGAGGGAGTCACGCTCAGTTTGTATGGTCTTCCCAGCCCCTATTGGGGGCAAGACCAGGTCGTTACAGGGTTGCTCACTGGTCAGGATCTGATTCAGGGACTGGAAGGTTGCAACCTCGGTGATCAGCTGCTGCTGCCATCGGTGATGCTTCGCCAGGGCGAGCCAGTGTTTCTCGATGACATGACGTTGGCTGAATTGGAGCAGCGCTTGTCTGTTCCGATTCGAATCGTGCATGGAGCAGCTGACATCGTGACCGTCGTCCTCGGTGATCAGTCGAAAAGCCCCTAAGCTCCGGCCAGCTTGCGTATTGATGTGAGACGGACTGCCGCCCGCTTGTTTCTCATTGCCGGCACGTTGACAGCCACCGCCTCCATTGGGTTTCCACTCCGGGCCGAGGACATGCTCGCGGCTGATGCTCCAACCTCTGATCAGCGCGCAGAGGGGGCTTTGCTGGATCAGTCGACACTCCCAACAGCTACTGAGGTCAAAGGGGCACGACCTAAGGCAGATGACTCGGTGCTGCCTCCTGCAGCCACAGAGTTGCCCCAAGATCTCTCACCGCTCAAGGCTCCTCCTTCTCTGGCGCTTCCCGATAAACCTTCCCAGGTGAGGATCCGCGAGCTGCGCCCGCTCACTCTTGAGCAGGCTCAACGCCTCACTGAGGTGAACAATCCCAGCCTGAAGGCGGCGGCCAGTCAGGTCGAGCAAGCCAAATCGCAGTTGCTGGCAGCGATTGCGGCCTGGTATCCAACGGTCAACCTCACGGCTAATGGCCTCCCCCAATATCTGGCGGGAGATCAATACCGCAATCCCGACTTTCTCAGTTCTCAGAGAGGTGAATCTCTTCGCATCGATCCGAGGACTGGTAAGCCTCCCGTGAATGCACTCACAAAACGGCCTTACACCCCATATAAGACCAGTGGTCAGTGGACGGCTAACTTCTCGGCTCAGGTGGAGTGGAAGCTGATTGATCCTGCCCGGGTCCCTCAGATCGCCTCAGCACGAGATAGTTACGAAAAGGCACGTGATACGTACTTGATCTCGCTGCGAGAGCTGCGCCTCAACACCGCAACCCAGTATTTCAACCTTCAGCGCCAGGATGAGCAGGTGCGGATTGGCCAGCAGTCGGTGCGGGTGTCGCTCGTCAGTTTGCGTGATGCCAGAGCTCGATTTGAGGCGGGTGTGTCCACGAAGCTGGAGGTTCTCGAGGCTGAAACACAGCTGGCCCGTGATCAGCAGCTGCTCAGCCAAGCTCTGGGCAAGCAGGACAAAGCCCGTCGGGCCTTAGCAGCTCTTCTTGATCTGCCTCAGGACGTCACACCCACTGCCGCCACTCCTGCCCGCGTCAGAGGTGTGTGGCAGCCGTCCTTGCAGGAAAGCATTGTTGCTGCCTATGCCTTCCGCGAAGAGCTGGATCGCTTCATCCTTGATATCTCCATCAACAACAGCAACGCCAATGCTGCTTTGGCCGCTGTGCAGCCAATCCTGAGCTTGGTGAACACCTTCTCTACCTCGCGCACGCAGGGGCAGACCGCCGTTGAAGTGGTCAAGATGGCGGATTACACCTGGAGTGCCAGCAACACCGTGGCTCTCAATGCCACCTGGAACATCTTTGATGGAGGCCGTGCCCGCGCCCAATACCGGCTCAATAAGCAGAAAGCTGAGGAAAGCGAGTTCAATTTCGCTTCCGAACGGGACAAGATCCGTCAGGAAGTGGAAGACAGCTTTTTTGACCTGCGCACCGCTAATCAAGACATTTACACCACCTCTCGTGAGGTTCTCTCTTCACGCGAATCACTGCGACTGGCTCGTCTTCGCTTCCAGGCCGGTGTCACGACGCAACGGGAAGTCGTTGACACCCAGCGTGACCTCACCAATGCGGAGGTTCGCTATGCCGATGCAGTGACGACCTACAACACCTCATTGGCCCAGCTGCGCCGTCGCACCGGATTGGATCAAGTGATCTCCTGTGAATCCGTCAGTCTCAGCAGCACCAAACCGGTTGAGGATCAGGATTACACCGTGCCGATCGAACCCACCTCTAGTCGGCCAGCCTGCCAAGCTTCTGTTTTGAACTCAGAGGGGTGACTCCCAATCGTGGCTGAAGCCCTCACCTCACAGCAGCTCAATGCCGTGCATCAGCTGCTCGATCGGGTGGCTGAGCGCCAGTTGCAGGATTTCGGCCATATCGTTTCCGATATCAAGCCAGATGGCACCTTGATCACCACCTGTGATCGCTGGAGTGATCAGGCCATCTTTGAGGGATTGCAAGCGATTGCACCCGGTGAAGGGGTGCTGAGTGAGGAAGGTTCCAAGTCGGTTCCATCGAGCCAGGCCTACTGGGTGGTGGATCCGTTGGATGGCACGACCAATTTTGCTGCAGGCATCCCTTATTGGGCGATTTCCGTGGCCCGCTGGGTGGATGGTGCACCTTCTGAGGTGTTTCTGGATGTGCCGTCTTTACGACAAAGGATCGTTGCGATCCGCGGTAAGGGGGCATGGAGGAATGGCAAGCGACTCACGCCAGAAACCCGCACGACTTCGGGAAGTGCCTGTATCTCCCTCTGCAGCCGGGCGATTCGTGTGCTTCAGCAGCGACCAGACCGACGTTTTCCGGGCAAGATTCGCCTGCTGGGGGTTGCAAGCCTGAATTTGCTCAGTGTGGCGATGGGGCAGACCGTTGGGGCTCTCGAGGCCACTCCCAAAATCTGGGATATGGCTGCAGCCTGGTTGGTGCTGAGTGAATTGGGTTGTCCTTTGATCTGGCTCGATAGACAGCCATCTGATCTGGTTGTTGGTGAAGATCTGGCGTCTGCTGATTTCCCAGTCGTGGTTGCTAGCAACCACGACATGCTCGAACGTTTGCATGAATGGGGCCAGGCCTTACTGCAGTGATCGGGCAGGGCGCTGCGAGGGGTGATGGTGAGGCAAGCCACTGCCTCACAGGCCTTCAGGCTTTCAGTTGTGGGCTGAGTGTGGGTCCCGAGGCTTAGGGCTTGCGAGTTGGGTGAGTTGTGAGTTATGGTTTTGGACTGCGCGGGAGCCGAGAGGCGAGCGCGCGGACCACAGGTCTGAGGGCGAGAGCCTTTGGCGTCTGTGGTGCTTACGGCAGCGTCAAGGGAGCGATCCCACGGTGTTGTAAGTTCTTCAAGCGGCTGACGAGGCCGCGCCGCTGAACCACTCCTGAGAGGGAGTAGGGAAGCGAGAACCTGGACAATCGAAAAGTTTAGGAACTGACGCTTTTATCGCGTTCAGGGCCGAACCGAGGCTGCGAAGCTGAGGGGAAGTTTTGAATGAAGAGCGATAAAGGTGTGAGGTCCCGTCAACAATTTTTTAGTTGCAGAGAAGCATTGCGCTTACAGCAGCAAGGTTTTCACGAGCCTTGAGGTTGTCGGTGTGCGCAATGTGGAGCAACGACCGGATCTGAGATCCTGGAAAGTCACGAAGGAGAGATTCTAAGTGCACTCTTAAGAACCCTTTCTGTGTCAGCTGAAAGGAGGCTTCAACTGCAACCAGCAGAAGCTGAGATGTGGGTGATGCAAATCAATTTGAGATAGTGAAAGCCATCAAAAGGAATTGATCTACAACGGAGAGTTTGATCCTGGCTCAGGATGAACGCTGGCGGCGTGCTTAACACATGCAAGTCGAACGAACCTTCGGGTTAGTGGCGGACGGGTGAGTAACGCGTGAGAATCTGCCCTCAGGAGGGGGACAACAGCTGGAAACGGCTGCTAATACCCCATATGCCGAGAGGTGAAATGAATTTCGCCTGAGGATGAGCTCGCGTCTGATTAGCTTGTTGGTGAGGTAAGAGCTCACCAAGGCATCGATCAGTAGCTGGTCTGAGAGGATGATCAGCCACACTGGGACTGAGACACGGCCCAGACTCCTACGGGAGGCAGCAGTGGGGAATTTTCCGCAATGGGCGAAAGCCTGACGGAGCAACGCCGCGTGAGGGATGAAGGCCTCTGGGCTGTAAACCTCTTTTCTCAAGGAAGAAGATCTGACGGTACTTGAGGAATAAGCCACGGCTAATTCCGTGCCAGCAGCCGCGGTAATACGGGAGTGGCAAGCGTTATCCGGAATTATTGGGCGTAAAGCGTCCGCAGGCGGCCCAAAAAGTCTGCTGTTAAAAAGTGGAGCTTAACTCCATCATGGCAGTGGAAACTGTTGGGCTAGAGTGTGGTAGGGGCAGAGGGAATTCCCGGTGTAGCGGTGAAATGCGTAGATATCGGGAAGAACACCAGTGGCGAAGGCGCTCTGCTGGGCCATCACTGACGCTCATGGACGAAAGCCAGGGGAGCGAAAGGGATTAGATACCCCTGTAGTCCTGGCCGTAAACGATGAACACTAGGTGTCGGGGGAATCGACCCCTCCGGTGTCGTAGCCAACGCGTTAAGTGTTCCGCCTGGGGAGTACGCACGCAAGTGTGAAACTCAAAGGAATTGACGGGGGCCCGCACAAGCGGTGGAGTATGTGGTTTAATTCGATGCAACGCGAAGAACCTTACCAGGGTTTGACATCCTGCGAATCTCCTGGAAACGGGAGAGTGCCTTCGGGAACGCAGTGACAGGTGGTGCATGGCTGTCGTCAGCTCGTGTCGTGAGATGTTGGGTTAAGTCCCGCAACGAGCGCAACCCACGTCTTTAGTTGCCAGCATTTAGTTGGGCACTCTAGAGAGACCGCCGGTGATAAACCGGAGGAAGGTGTGGATGACGTCAAGTCATCATGCCCCTTACATCCTGGGCTACACACGTACTACAATGCTACGGACAAAGGGCAGCAAACTCGCGAGAGCTAGCAAATCCCATAAACCGTGGCTCAGTTCAGATCGTAGGCTGCAACTCGCCTACGTGAAGGAGGAATCGCTAGTAATCGCAGGTCAGCATACTGCGGTGAATACGTTCCCGGGCCTTGTACACACCGCCCGTCACACCATGGAAGTTGGCCACGCCCGAAGCCGTTACTCCAACCCTTGTGGAGGAGGACGTCGAAGGTGGGGCTGATGACTGGGGTGAAGTCGTAACAAGGTAGCCGTACCGGAAGGTGCGGCTGGATCACCTCCTAACAGGGAGACAAACAACGATTTTGATGTCTGAGTATTTTATTCTTAGGCCGAAATCCTGTCACCTTAGGTCGATCGGTACCTCAGCTTTGAAGTGACTAATTCAGCAGCGATGTTGAAGAGAGTCATGGAGATTCTTAGTTCCTAAACTTTGTCTAGGTCACACCCCATAAGGGATGAGACTCCTGGGCCATTAGCTCAGGTGGTTAGAGCGCACCCCTGATAAGGGTGAGGTCCCTGGTTCAAGTCCAGGATGGCCCATTCGGTGTTGGGGGTTTAGCTCAGTTGGTAGAGCGCCTGCTTTGCAAGCAGGATGTCAGGAGTTCGAGTCTCCTAACCTCCACTGACCGACTCAATCCCCATCTCCAAGATTGGAGTATGAGCTCGGATGGAGTGTGATTTAGATGTGTCCGCTGGATGACCCCAGCTTCCTGTCATTCCAAAGCAAGGAAAGATTTTCTTGATTTGGTTGATAAGATGCTGGGCTCGAGTTTGGCTGGTGAGAGATCATCAGCCAAGTTTGATGTCTAGCAGAACCTTGACAACTGCATAGGTGAAGTCTGGAAAGAATAAAGCATCTCATGGATGCATCATTCTTAATTGGATGATGTTTGATTCTTGAGCAAGAGCCGAGACTCCATGGCGTTCTTTTTAGTGTGTCGAGCACTAAAGAGTTTGATTCCTTAATTCAGCAATGAATGGGGAAGAATCCGTTTCAACGACGGTAAGCGTGATGGAGATTAATTGGTCAAGCTACAAAGGGCTCACGGCGGATACCTTGGCACACAGAGGCGATGAAGGACGTGGTTACCTGCGATAAGTCTCGGGGAGCTGGAAACACGCTTTGATCCGGGAATTTCCGAATGGGGCAACCCCTAGTACGGCCAGCTGCATCCATAGGCTGGCACGAGCCAACCCAGCGAACTGAAACATCTTAGTAGCTGGAGGAAAGGAAAGTAAAAACGACTCCCTGAGTAGCGGCGAGCGAACGGGGAAGAGCCTAAACCGATGGTTTCGACCATCGGGGTTGTGGGACAGCAATGTGGAAAAGGGATGTTAGTGGAAGTGTTTGAATGGCACACCACAGAGGGTGAAAGTCCCGTACACGAAAACTGAACTGACCTAGCTGTATCCCGAGTAGCACGGAGCACGTGAAATTCCGTGTGAATCTGCGAGGACCACCTCGTAAGGCTAAGTACTCCTGTGTGACCGATAGCGAAACAGTACCGCGAGGGAAAGGTGAAAAGAACCCCGGGAGGGGAGTGAAATAGAACATGAAACCGTGAGCCTACAAGCAATGGGAGCCCGACTAATCGGGTGACCGTGTGCCTGTTGAAGAATGAGCCGGCGACTTATAGGCACTGGCGGGTTAAACCGGAAATGGTGGAGCCATAGCGAAAGCGAGTCTGAATAGGGCGTTTGTCAGTGTTTATAGACCCGAACCCGGGTGATCTAACCATGGCCAGGATGAAGCTTGGGTGATACCAAGTGGAGGTCCGAACCGACTGATGTTGAAAAATCAGCGGATGAGCTGTGGTTAGGGGTGAAATGCCAATCGAACCCGGAGCTAGCTGGTTCTCCCCGAAATACGTTGAGGCGTAGCGTCTCGTGCTCCAGCAGGGGGGTAAAGCCACCATTTCGGTGCGGGCTGCGAGAGCGGTACCAAATCGAGATGAACTCTGAATACCCTGTGTGTAGCGAGGCAGTCAGACTGTGGGGGATAAGCTCCATGGTCGAGAGGGAAACAGCCCAGACCGCCAGCTAAGGTCCCCAAATCAACACTAAGTGATAAAGGAGGTGGGATTGCCCAGACAACCAGGAGGTTTGCCTAGAAGCAGCCATCCTCAAAGGAGTGCGTAATAGCTCACTGGTCGAGCGATCCTGCGCCGAAAATGAACGGGGCTAAGTGTTGTACCGAAGCTGCGGATTTATGGTAGGGGAGCGTTCTATGTGGGGTGAAGCGTTAGCGTGAGCGGGCGTGGACTGCATAGAAGTGAGAATGTCGGCTTGAGTAGCGAAAACATGGGTGAGAATCCCATGCACCGAAACCCTAAGGGTTCCTCCGGCAGGCTCGTCCGCGGAGGGTTAGTCTGGACCTAAGGCGAGGCCGAAAGGCGTAGTCGATGGATAACAGGTCAACATTCCTGTACCGGTTATGTTTTGGGAAGAGGGACGGAGAAGGCTAGCCAAGCCAGATGTTGGTTACTGGTTCAAGCGTTCGAGGCTATGAGGAGCGGCGAAAACGTTCCGAGCTGAGGCGTGAGTACGAGCTGCTACGGCAGCGAAGTTGGTGATGTCATGCTTCCAAGAAAAGCTCTATACCCGTTAAGGCATAACTGCCAGTACCCGAAACCGACACAGGTGGGGTGGTAGAGAATACCGAGGTGCGCGAGGTAACTCTCTCTAAGGAACTCGGCAAAATGGCCCCGTAACTTCGGGAGAAGGGGTGCCAGCGAGAGCTGGTCGCAGTGAAGAGTCCCAGGCGACTGTTTACCAAAAACACAGGTCTCCGCTAAGTCGCAAGACGATGTATGGGGGCTGACGCCTGCCCAGTGCCGGAAGGTTAAGGAAGCCGGTCAGCGTAAGCGAAGCTGGCGACTGAAGCCCCGGTGAACGGCGGCCGTAACTATAACGGTCCTAAGGTAGCGAAATTCCTTGTCGGGTAAGTTCCGACCCGCACGAAAGGCGTAACGATCTGGGAGCTGTCTCGGAGAGAGGCTCGGCGAAATAGAATTGTCTGTGAAGATGCGGACTACATACACCCGGACAGAAAGACCCTATGAAGCTTTACTGTAGCTTGGTATTGTGCCCGGGCTCTGAATGCGCAGGATAGGTGGGAGACGTTGATCTAGTGCTCGTGGGTACTAGGGAGTCAATGGTGAGATACCACTCTTTCAGAGCTAGGGTTCTAACGTTCACCCGTTATCCGGGGAGCGGACAGTATCAGGTGGGCAGTTTGACTGGGGCGGTCGCCTCCTAAAAGGTAACGGAGGCGCGCAAAGGTTTCCTCAGGCTGGTTGGAAATCAGCTGACGAGTGCAAAAGCAGAAGGAAGCTTGACTGTGAGACCTACAAGTCGAACAGGGACGAAAGTCGGCTTTAGTGATCCGACGGTTCTGAGTGGAAGGGCCGTCGCTCAACGGATAAAAGTTACTCTAGGGATAACAGGCTGATCTCCCCCAAGAGTTCACATCGACGGGGAGGTTTGGCACCTCGATGTCGGCTCATCGCAACCTGGGGCTGAAGTCGGTCCCAAGGGTTGGGCTGTTCGCCCATTAAAGCGGTACGCGAGCTGGGTTCAGAACGTCGTGAGACAGTTCGGTCCATATCCGGTGTATGCGTAGGAATATTGAGAGGATTTCTCCCTAGTACGAGAGGACCGGGAGGAACGCACCTCTGGTGTACCAGTTATCGTGCCAACGGTAAACGCTGGGTAGCCATGTGCGGAGTGGATAACCGCTGAAAGCATCTAAGTGGGAAGCCCACCTCAAGATGAGTATTCCCATGGGGTAACCCAGTAAGGTCACGGGAAGAACACCCGTTGATAGGCTCTACGTGGAAGTCCAGTAATGGATGCAGCGGAGGAGTACTAATAGACCGAGGGCTTGACCAACATTTGGTTCTTGCCTAAGAGACAAGTTTTATTCAATTCAGATGACATAGCGCAAGCTATGAGAACCTATGCAGTTCTCAGGGTTCACCCCTTGAGAATTGAAACTATCCTGGTGTCCATGGCGCTGTGGTCCCACTCCGATCCATCTCGAACTCGGTTGTGAAACGCAGCAGCGGCGACGATATTTGGGGGGTAGCCCCCTGAGAAAATAGCTCGATGCCAGGTAAAACAATTCTCTTTTTCTGATGATTGCTTGTGCATTGTTGAGCAATGCCTGCAATCATCCTCAACCGAAGCCGCTCCTGATGGGGCGGCTTTTTTTGTGCTTTCAGTCAAGGCGATGGCCGCGCAACGGCGGCGCATCGCCTGGCGTCTTCTCCCTGAGCGAAAGAAGTTGCTTCATGTTGCTAGCGTTTGCTATGGCAAAAGTTGTCTGAATGAGTCGACGATCCAGATGGAAACGATTGCTGGGCTCACTCTGGCGGGCCTATGCGCGTTGGTGTCGTTATGACTGTGTGGATCTCAGTGCGGCATTTGCCTATTACACCCTGCAATCGATCTTCCCGCTGCTGCTGATTGTTCTTTCGATTGCCTCTTGGTTGCTTGGCCGCCAGGCTGGGCTTGCTGAGCAAATTGTTGATTACACGGCTGGCATTTTCCCCCCTTCCGTTGTTGCTCTTGTCCAGGAAACGCTGGATAAGCTCATGCGTCAGGGTGTTGGTGCTGGTTTGCTAGGTGCTGGTGTCTTGTTGGTAACGGCAACCAACGTTTATCTCACTTTGCAGCGCGGTGCTGATCGTATTTGGCAAGGTGTTTTGCCTCAGCAGCAGGATGATCGTCCTTGGCGGCAACAGGTATGGTTTTTCATCAAAGTGCGCCTTGAGGCGTTTGTTGTGGTGTTGTTAATTGGTTTACTGATTGTGGTTGATCAGATTAGTGCGAATCTGCGCATGATCCCAGCGGCGGCTTTAGCTGAGTTCGTGCAATCTGTTCCCTGGCTCGAAGGAGTTTTGCGCTATGTCCCTGTCTTGACATTCGGTCGCTTTTTGATTCCTTGTCTTGGATTTGCGGGAATGGCGCTCTTGCTGCAGTTTTTGCTGCCCAGCCGTCGTGTTCCGATCCGGCCGTTAATTCCAGGTGCTGTCTTGATTGGTGTGTTGTTGACGGTGCTCAACCTGGCCGTGAGTCGCAGTATTCTTTCGCTTGGATCTCGCTTCCAGGCGTATGGCGTGATCGGCAGTGTGTTGGTACTGACGCTTTGGGTCTGGATGATCGGTGTGGTGATCTATTTCGGACAGTGCTGGAGTGTGGAGATGGCCAAAGGGCGATTGCGCAGAAGCGGAGATCCGCACGTGAGGTTGGCCTCTGTGCCCGCAGGAATCGGCGACACTGAAGTCTGATCTGAGCCGTTGATCCCTTGCGTTCTCCGATTCCCCTGGTTTGGATCGCATTGTTGGCGCTGGTGCTGCTGCCGACGGCAGCCGGGCGGGTCTTGCTTGATCTTGCCGGCGGGTTTGTGCTTTTGATGCTTGCCTTGCCGTTCGTGCTGGGTGGGGTTGGTTGGATCGGCTGGAAGTTGATGCAGAGTCGGATGCGCACCTGCCCTGCCTGCGGCACCGTGAACTTTGCCCCTGCTGTGGTCTGTCAGATGTGCGGCACCGAACTGCCTTCTGGCTCAGGAGGCACGCCTGCGGATGGAGCCTCGACACAACGAACACAAGAGGTGTCTGTGCCGGCAAGTTCGGCCACCATCGACATCAGCGCTGAGGATGTGGACTGACGGTTAGGCCGTTTCCTGTTCCTGTTGCTGCAGTTCAGCCAGCCGGCATTCCCGCAGGAACAGGAACAGCGGTGCCCCGCAGGCAAAGGAGATGCTGAAACTGGCGATCAGGGCAATCCACCAGCGTTTCACCTTCAGCCTTTTCGCTTCTGCAACGATCCAGATGGTGATGCTTGAAGCGCCGATCAGAAGATCACGACTGAGGGAGCGGGCTGCAGGATTGATGTTTGCATCAGCAATGAATTGCTGGATGTCAAAGCCGTTGCCTCCGCTGGCCTGGATGAATTCAAGGTTGGCTTGCCAGGGAGCAACAGCCCCCAGTAGCGCCAGGAGTAGATAGACCCATCGCAGTCCTTTCGTCATCGAGTGCCACCGGCATCAAGGGGTGCTGTTTTCATGGTCTTTGGATCGAGCTGAAGCACCGTTTGCTCCACCTCCTCCAGAAGCCTCTCGCAGCGGTCGAGATAGATCTGGCCTCGTTGATAGGTCTGCTGAAGTTCCGCCAGGGGGATGCTGTCGTTCTGCAGTTGATTCAGGAGGAGATCCGCGGCCTGTAGAGCTTCCTCGTAGCTGAGGGCCTCCGCATCCTTCCGCCATTGTTTCAACGGGTCTTTGGTTGTCCTCGGGCCCATGAGAGTGGCGTCTCTGGCTTAACGCTAGGGGGTCAAAGAGTCGCTCGGCGCGACGTCTGGCACTGACTGCGGATCGCATTCTGTGCTTTGCGCTTTCACCCGAATCGAGCCGTCACTGAGTCGAACAACCAGCTCTTGCTCGGCCTCTACAGCGTTGACACTGCGAATGACGGCGCCGCTCGGTGATTCGAGGATGGCAAACCCGCGGGCCAGCCAGCGCTGGGGAGACAGGGCCTGCAACAGTTGCTTGCGCTGCTCCAGTTGGCTGCGACGCTGGATCAGAACGCTGGGAAGGCTGAGTTCCTGCCAGCTTTGCTGGCGTTCAGCAAGACGCTGTCGCTGTCGTTCCGTCCACCAGCTGCGATGGTTGGTGAGTTGCCGTCTTCGTTCACTGATCTGTAGCTGGGCTGTGTCCCGCGAGGGCAGCAGAGCCACCATGGCGGCTGTGGGTGTTGCGGCGCGGTGATCCGCCACGAGGTCTGCGACGGTGAGATCGTCTTCATGGCCGATCCCGGTCACCACTGGTACGGGGAAGCTGGCCAGGCTGCGACAGAGCCCTTCATCGTCGAACACCATCAGGTCTTCTCGACTGCCGCCTCCGCGTGCAAGAACCAGGGCGTCTGGTTGTAGGCCTGCTGATGCATTGCGCAGCTGCTGGAGAGCAGCCTTGATGCGATCCGCGACGTCTCCCTGAACAGGAATGGCCATCACAACCAATTCGGTTAGGGGCCAACGTTCCCTGGCGGTTCGCAGGATGTCGGCGAGGGCCGAGCTGGGAACACTGGTGAGCACCGCCACGCGCTGGGGGCTTTGGGGTAGAGGCCGCCGCCGGTTGGGATCGATCACCCCTTCGCTTTCCAGGAGCGAACGGACGGCCTCGAAACGGCGGAGCACCGTGCTCAGACTCGGACGCATATCCAGGACTTGCACCGCGAGGCTGGCGCGCGCTGCCCAGAAATTGAGCTTGCCAACCACGGTGACCCCTTCGCCATCGGCAGGGACGTAGTTGAGTTGCTTGAGTTTGGAGGCCCAGGCCACTGCCGTAATGCTTGCCTCACCGTCGGTGAGGGTCAGCCAGAGGTGGCCTTTTTTGACCTGGGGACGGGAGGCTGTGGCTTGCACCAGAAAACGAGGAGCAAAACCGCGTTCCAGTAGAGAGCCGATGGCGCCGTTGAGTTCCTGAACGGAATAGGTCGGGGGTGCGTCAGCGGTCAAGGCGTCGATAGGCCATGCCCCAGTAGAGACACAGCACGGCGAAGAACAGGGTGAGGAGCAATCCCCAGGGTTGAAGGATCTGGGTGGCGCTGATGGTGAACAGCACCAAAGCACTGCTGATCAACCGAGCGCCGTCACGGCGGTTATCGACAAAAAGTCGGGACAAGGCCAGTGGGCGGATGGCGATACTCTCGCGCAGCGCGGTCGGTTCCTTGGCATAAAAAGACCCCACCTTGGCTTGGCGGGGTTGGGCGACTCAGATGGGCTGAGTGGCTGAGCTGTCCTGGTGATTAGCCCAGGCCGATCTGGGTCAGAATTCCCTGACCGGTGAGCAGTTCGGTGCCAAGGCCGATGACGAAACCCATCATGGCTAGACGTCCGTTCCAGGTTTCAGCAAAGTTGACGAAACCAAAGCGAGTGTTGTCAGACATGAGTGGCAGCTCCAAGACTTGCTAAAGGTAACAAAAAATTGAGATCGCTTGACGAGGTGGCGATGAGTCGTTTGGGGGTCGCTTAATTCATGGCCTGGGCTTGCCTCCGTCGCGATGCAGTCTCGCTTTGGTCATGGCCGTCGCCGCGCTTGTGCGGGGGTCGTCGGGCCAGGGATGTTTCGGATACCGCCCCCTCATTTCGCGACGGACGTCTTGATAGCTGCCTTGCCAGAACCCTGCTAAATCCTGGGTTCGTTGTAGGGGGCGACCGGCTGGGGAGAGCAGCTCGATGGTGACGGGCAGGGCGTGATCGAGCAGATGGGGCCCTTGATCGCAGCCGAACATTTCCTGCAGTTTCACGGACAGCACCACCTCTTGATCGGTATAGCGCAGGCGCGCTGCGCGGCCGGAGGGGATCATCACTGTGGTTGGCAGGAGGCGATCCACGCGTTGTCGTTCACTCCAGTCCAGCCCGCCCCAGAGCGCCTCGATCAGCCCGTCTTCTTGAAGATCACGCCAGGCCATGCAGCCCATCAGTGCACTGCTCAGCCATGTTTCGGGTGCCTGGCGCAGATGGTCGACATCTCTGCAGGGCCAGGGCTCTCCGCGCTGAAGGTGGAGCAGCTGTAGGCGGGCCCGCAGCTGTTTGCTGGCCTCTCCCCAGGGCAGAAGGTTCAGCCCCTGCTCCTTGATGCATTCGAGCAAGAGTTGGCAGGCGGCCTCGGGAGATGGTTTCGGTCGCGTTTTGGTCTGCAGTCTCAGACCTCCGAGCAGCAGGGTGCTTTGGGCGCGGACGCTGCCGTTGGCCTCATCCCAGAACACAGTCGTCTGCCAATCCCCTTCCAGTTCAGCTCGCTCCACTAACCAGGCTTTCGCTAGGGGCAGGGCCAGTTGGATCTGGGCATTGCTGTGGCCTAGATCAAGGCGAGCCACGGCCAGTGCCTCCTGGCCGACCAGGGGGTCCTGTGGATGCAGGAGTGCCCCTCGTCCCTGACGCAATTGGTAGCGACCCGGTTGTTGCGCGCGTTGGAGAGCCAGCCACTCTGGAAATGCTGCCGCGATCAGGCTGGCGGCGATGGCCTCGTCTCCGTCTTGACTGGAGGGGGCGCTGGCCCAGCCCGGCAGCTCGGTCTCGGGCAACTCCGGAAGTGCTTTGACCTGTTGCTGCAGTTGCTTGCTGAGCCGGCGGATGGCGCCGACGCGTTCTCCTTTGCGTTCTCCCAGCAGCTGTAGGCGGGCCCCGAGGTCGACCCCGTGCTCCCGCGGGTTGAGAGGGTCGCGCTCGCTTAGGAGTGCGGCGAGGTCAGCGCCAAGCGTGCTGCACCCCCAGGCGCGGGCTTGAAGCAGAATCATCGCCAAGCGTGGGTGGGCGCCGAGTTGGGCGAGTTGACGGCCTGCCGCATTGAGGTTACCGGAGGCTGTTAGGGCTCCTTGAGCCTGCAGTTGTTGCTGCCCCTCCAAAAGGGCTGGGCGTGGTGGCGGGTCGAGCCAATGCAGTCCATCCCCCAGCCCGGAGCCCCAAGCTGCCAGGTCGAGGACTAGGGGTTGTGGGTCACTTCTCAGGAGTTCGGGAAGATCATGGCGCGGTCTGCGCTGTTGTTCTGCCTGCGACCAGAGGCGGATGCAGTGGCCAGGGCCCTGACGCCCGGCCCTGCCTCGGCGTTGGTCAGCACTGGCCACACTGGAGGGCACGGTGATCAGTCCTGCCATGCCACTGCCTGGGGAGTATTGGCTGTGGCGGCTGAGGCCGCTGTCGATCACGAGACGGACGCCGTCGATCGTGAGAGAGCTCTCCGCGATTGCCGTGGCAAGCACCACCCGACCATCGACATCGCGGCGGCAGGGGCGCAGCACTTGGCCTTGGCTTGCCAGGGGCTGCTGACCGTGGAGGCAGCAGATCTCCCAACCCTCAAGGGAAGGGGCTTTGGTGAGTTGCTCTCGGCAGCGCTCAAGCTCCCTGAGGCCAGGCAGAAACACCAGCAGGGTGGGAGGAGAGTCAGGGTCTCCCAGGTCGAGGCCATGCTTTTCGATGGCTCGGAGCACCGTGCGGTTGAGCTGTTCATCGGGGCGGGGCGGAAGGTGGTGGGTCTCCACCGGATAGGCGCGCCCTTGGCTCGTGAGGACGGTGGCCTTCGGTAATCGCGCTTGCAGGTCGCTGAGGTCCAGCGTCGCTGACATCAGCAGCAGCGAGAGGTCAGGACGCACCAGGGCTTGCGTGTCCCGCACCAGAGCCAGGGCTAGGTCGCTGTCGCGTCCCCGTTCGTGGAATTCGTCGAAGATCACGCAACCGATGCCCTCCAGCTCCGGGTCGGATTGCAGACGACGTAGAAACAGCCCTGAGGTGATCACCTCGAGGCGAGTTCGGCTGCTGCGCTGCTGTTCGTGGCGTACGGCGTAGCCGACCTGCTCTCCCAATGGCTCGTTCAGTTGATCCGCCAAGCGAGTGGCTGCCGCCTTGGTGGCGAGTCGCCGCGGCTCAAGCATGAGCAGCTTGCCCTTGATCGGGGGCAGGTTCGGCCAGCATCCGAGCAGGGCCAGGGGTGCCCGTGTGGTTTTGCCGGCTCCCGGGGGGGCCTGCAGAAGAACAATGGAGCCTGGACTCAGGTGCTGACGTAGCTCCGGCAGCAGGGAGTCAATTGGGAACGAACCCGATGGGGCGTGAGGCAACGGGTTTGCAGTCAGCTGAAGAGATTGAGCAGGCCGACGAGCAGCAGGCTGCTGACGGCACCGAGGGCGGCCAGCAGCCGCACAAGAGGACCGAGAGAGGCTTTGAGCGTGGCCATAAAGAAAACCTTAAGGGCCGTACTCCTTCTGTCTACTTTGTCTGGATGCGGTGTGCCGTAGTCATTCGCACGCCTTCACAGGATTGGGTGGCGTGGGTGTCTTCCTAGGGCTTAGCGCACGTGGCGAGCGCCATCGACGGGGTGGTATTCCTCGCCAGTGAGCTCTTCATAAACAATGGCTGGGAGTCCTGTCTCAAACATTGTTTGGAGGGCTTCCTTCAGATAAGGGTTCCAGCCTCCGGTGCTCACTTGACCGTGGCGCACTGTCCAGTCCCAGGTGCCCTGGAGGTCGCGAGGGATGCGGCCTTCGCGGTCACGGCGGGCTACCAGGTCAAGGGATTCCACTAGGCCCACCTGGATTGGCTCCTTGCCATAGGACGGGGTGAGGCTCAACTCAAGGCGCACGGGGTCATCCTTGAGCATGTGCAGCCGAAAGCGCGGAGGCAATTTCACGGATTTGATCACCGCTGCCACGATCCGTGTTCGTTGATCCACCTGGGAGTCCCCCTACGAGTCCAATCGGCGCTTTCATGGCAGCCTTTGCACCAACCTTATTCAGTCGGCGTTCTCTGAGGGCTCTTGGTCGCCGCTGAATCGCACCGTCAGCAGATCTTCGTCAGTGAGGCGACCGTCTTGGTCGAGCAACTCGGGATGCACCGTGACCTTCCCGGTTCGATCCTTATCAGGGTTGGCAGCCTTGAAGCCTTGGCCCATCACCTTGAAGGCCTGCCAAAGCAGCAGCACAAAAACGGTGCCGTAGATCAGGGGAAACAGGCTGTTCAGCATGGTGAAGAGTCGAGGCGAGCTGTCCGAGGCTGAGGACTGGGATCGGGGCGTGTCTCAATCATCGCCGTTCTGGTCGCATCCGGTCACGTCTGCGGCGTCGAAGCTCGCGGATCTTCGTCTACATCCCTTCTACCGTCAGTCGATCGTGTCCACTGAGTTGTCGCTCATGACGGGACTCCGTTCCTTGCCGGTGATCGTCTCTGCTGCCGCCCTGGCGATACCTCTGCTCCCATTGGCGACTCCCTCTCCAGTGCTGGCGCGCTCGGCCGCTCAGGCTCTGATTGCCCCAAGATCGTTTGTGGCGGAGGCGGTCAAGCGCAGCGGGCCTGCCGTTGTCACCCTGGAAACCCAGCGGACCGTGCAAACCGGCGGTGGGATCCCCGGCCTGCCACAGGGGCTGCTGATGGATCCTTTCTTCCGGCGTTTTTTCGGCCTTCAGGGATCTGCTGTGCCGCGGTCTCGCGTTGAGAGGGGCCAGGGAAGTGGCGTGATCTTTGATGCGTCAGGGCTTGTCCTCACCAATGCTCACGTGGTCGAGAACACCGACCAAGTGATCGTGGGCCTCCCCGATGGTCGTCGGGTGTCCGGCCAAGTGCTCGGACAAGACAGCCTCACTGATCTGGCAGTCGTGCGTCTTGATCAGGAGGGCCCCTGGCCCATCGCTCCTCTTGGAGACTCTGATCAATTGCTGGTCGGAGACTGGGCGATCGCTGTTGGCAATCCTTTTGGTCTTGAGAACACCGTGACGCTCGGCATCATTAGCAACCTCAATCGCAATGTGTCCCAGCTGGGAATTTCCGGAAAGCGCTTAGATCTGATTCAGACGGATGCCGCCATTAATCCCGGTAATTCCGGTGGCCCCCTGCTCAATGCAGCGGGTGAAGTGGTTGGGATCAACACCCTGGTCCGCTCTGGTCCAGGCGCTGGCCTCGGCTTCGCCATTCCGATCAATCGGGCTCGCACCATTGCCGGCCAGTTGGTCAGCACTGGGCGCGCCAGTCATCCGATGGTGGGGATCGGCTTGTCCTCGGTGCCCTCACCGCAACCCGGTGCTCCTGCTCCGCTAGGCGCTGTGGTCCGATCGTTGGTGCCTGCTGGGCCTGCTGCCCAGGCTGGCCTGCAGTTGGGGGATGTGATCGTTTCGATCGGCGGATCACGGGTCAGTGGACCCGCTGATGTCGTCACGGCGGTGGACCGCCATGGCGTGGATCGGCCGTTGAATCTGGTTGTCGACCGTGATGGTCAGGCCCTTCAGGTGACGATGACGCCGGTCGAGATGAGCGGCCTGCAACCTTGATCAGGCGTCAGAATCGCGTAATTGGTCCACGCAGCGGGTGATGCATTCCCCGTCATCAAGGGAGCAAGTGGTGATGCACTGGAAATAGGTCTCCACGGAGTCCCATGTGTTCTCATGCTGCTGATCGGCGTCGCTGCCGCGGTTGTTCAGGCCGTCATGGTTGGGCTGGATGCTTGTCATGACAGGCCTCGAACAATGAAATCAGCCTATGTACACAAAACCTGTGGGTAAAGCGAAATAAGTCTTCCTGCCTAACCAAGCATGAAGTTTCGTCTTGCGTTGGCCAGATTCTCTGTTACTGGCCCTTTTTGCGTTTCGCCTGTTTCTGCTTCTGTTTTTGCTGATTGGCTTTGCGTTTGGCGTCTCGATCAGCAGCAGCTTGGGCTTGCTTGGCCTGCGCAGCTTCCTCGTCTTTCTTCTGGAGGTAGTAGTCGTAATCGCCGCGATAGAGGATGAGCTCGCCATCGCGCAGTTCAACAATCCGATTGGCGACACGGGAGATGAAATAGCGGTCGTGCGAGACGAGAAGCGCTGCCCCTTCGTAGTCGCAAAGAGCCGACTCCAGCATCTGCTTGGCTGGAATATCCAGGTGGTTGGTGGGTTCGTCAAGCACCAGCAGGTTGCAGGGGCTGAGCAGCATCAACGCCAGGGCTAGGCGTGCTTTTTCGCCCCCGCTGAGTTGCCCTACCTCCTTGAAGACGCTGTCGTTGCTGAAGCAGAAGCTGCCCAGCAGTGAGCGCACTTGGGTCTGAGTCCAGTCGGGCACGGCTTCGAACAAGGTGTCAATCACCGTTTTGCTCAGGTCCAGGGCTTCGGCCTGGTTTTGCTCGAAGTAACTGGCAATGATGTTGTGCTCGCCGAGCCTTGCACTGCCTTCATCGGGTCTCTCCAGTCCCATCACCAGGCGCAGCAGCGTGGATTTGCCGGCCCCGTTGGGGCCCACGAAGGCGATGCGGTCACCTCGCTCTATTTCCAGTTCTGCCCCCAAAAAAAGGATGTGATCTCCGTAGGAATGGGTGAGATTGTCAATGCGAGCAACCTCTCGGCCGGAGCGAGGCGCAGCGGGAAATTGAAAGCTGGGGCCACTGATGCTTTCGATTGGTGCATCCACGAGTGCAACCTTCTCAAGCTGCTTTTCACGACTTTTGGCCTGGGTGCTGCGGGTGGCGCTAGCTCTGAAGCGGTCGATATAGGCCTGTTGGGTGGCGAGCTCTTTTTGTTGTCGGTCGTAGGCGGCCTGCGTTGCTTCCAGTTCCTGTGCTTTCTGTTCGAGGTGGGCGGTGTAATTGCCGAGGTAGGAACGTGAGATCCCTCGCTCTGTGCTCACGATCTGATTGCAGATCCGGTCGAGGAAGGTGCGGTCGTGGCTGATGACCACAAGGGCCGCCGTCTGTTCGGTGAGGTAACCCTCCAGCCATTGGATTGTTTCCACATCCAGGTGGTTGGTGGGTTCGTCGAGAAGCAGTAGGTCTGGGTCCTGAAGCAGGATCTTCCCCAGGGCGATGCGCATTTGCCAGCCGCCTGAGTAGTCGGCCACGGTGCGTTCGGCACCCTCCGGGGTGAAGCCGATTGTGGGCAGAAGTTTGTCGATGCGCGCCTCCAGCTCATAGCCGTGCAGGCCTTCGAAGCGCGCCTGCAGCCGGCCGAGCTCGTGGATCAGCTGGTCAAGTTGCTCAGGATCGTCTTGGGCCTGCTGCGATCCCATCGCTGTTTCCACCTCGCGCTGGCGATTGAGGACGGCTGCAGCCTCGCCGAAAGCCTGGAACAGTTCCTCGCGCACTGTGCGCTTGAGGTCCACATCGAATTCCTGTTGGAGGTAGGCGATCCGGGGTTCCCCTTGGCGGACGACTTGTCCGGATGAGGGTTCTTCCAGCCCAGCGATCAGTCGCAGCTGTGTGGATTTCCCAGCGCCGTTGACGCCAACCAGGCCAATCCGGTCGCCGGCCTTGACCTCCCAGGTCACATCACGCAGCACCTCCCCAGTGGGATAGATCTTGCTGACGCGCTCCAGTCTCAGCACAGGGAAGGGGGCAGGCGGTTCTCATCATCCCGTGCGGGGGGTGCGATGCAGACTGGGAAGCCGAGAAGGGATCCCTTGGGCCATGCGCCGACTCGAACAGATCACCGCAGTGGTGGTGGCTGCCGGCCTGGCGATCGTCAGCTACTGGTTGTTCTTCAGCTGGGCCGACGGTGGTGGCTACCGCCGCAACAAACAGCTGTCGGATCCAACGGCAAACCAGGAACGCACAATGCCTGACAAGGATCAGGGCGGTCTTCCGTGATCCTCGAGCCTTGGGTTGCGCCTCAGAGGCCTCCTCGGGCCTTGATCAGCCATTGCTTGGTGGAGTCGTCATCCAGGCTCTTGATGTGAGCCTTCACGTCTTCCGGGCTGACGGGAAGCCCCATGGACTCGCCGAGTTCGCAGATCGCCGAGATGGCGCCTGAGGGGTTTTGTAAGGCTTGGCGGAAGAGCCCGTTGGTGAGCGCATGGTCGCTCTCGATCCGGCGATAGAGCTCAGCGGCGTTGCTCATGGAGGCGGAATTAGCTCGACTCAACGCTATTCCTCCTGGATGGTTTTGGGCTGAGGCTGTTGCGTTCTGCTCAGGCTGCAAGGTCGAGATCGGCATCGCGTAGGCCAGTGGCTGATGCGTCTTCCATGCTGCGGGCGTCCATGCACAGAACCTTTCTCAACTGGGCATAGTTCGCGGCCTGTGAACGACGCCCTTCCTGGACAGCGCTGTACTCAGCCCGTTGCAACACATGGTGGAGGTGCGTGAGCAGATAGGTGCTGATCACGGCTGACACCAGCACATCGCTGTGTTCCTGGCTGCGGCGTGGCCGCCTGGCATTGCTGTTTTGGCTGCTGCTTTGGCCGGCGGCTTTCGCTTTGGACCGTGCGGGTGACCGTGCTGGCTGGGCGCTGTCTGCCCCCGCTGTGATGGCGCGGGTTGCGCGACGACGGGGAGGCCTGCTTGGTAGTTCAGGGACCTGAATGCCGCTGGCTTTTGGCTTTTGGACAGCTGGGGTTTGGGTTGTTTCCCCGGCGCTGGACGCCTGGCTGGCTGATCGGGGCATGGGCTCTCCGGAGGGGTGAGCGGTGTGCTGAAGAATGACCACAGCATAGTGCTGGATACTACCCTTGCGCATCTCAGTACACTTTTTAGTAGCTGTGATGCTTTCTGGGGCATGGCCACCCGCCAAACCTCATCGAGTGGGAAGACGAAGTCCCCTCGAATCCAGGTCGTGCTGCCTGAGGAGCTGTGTGTGCGCCTGTCGGCCTTGGCCGACCAGGAATCGCGCACGGTGAGCAACATGGCCAAGGTGCTGATTCAGCAGGGCCTCCAGCGCTTGGAGCAGAGCGAGGTCTCGACACCGCCAGCGAGTGCCCAGGCCTCGGTCGTGCCTCCTGCGTCAGCGCAGATCTTGCCTCGCAATGCTGAACAGATCCGCTCAGAGTTAGAAGCTCAGCCCCCCCGTCGCTTGCGCGGGGCTCCTCGTCGGTTGCGCCTTTACAAACCCAGCTGATGCGGCGGAGCTGATGGGTCCTAGCTGATGCGTTCGTGTTCTCCGGATTCAGAAGCCAGGAGGATTCGCAATCACGCCAAGCACGCTGCGTCCTCGGGCGCCTGTTACCGCAGGCGCATTGCCAGGGTGCTGCTGGTGGTGCCACCAGGCCAAGAGCGCAAACACAAGGGCTTCACGGCTGTCCGCCGGTAGATCCAGTTCGTCGCTGCAGCGGACGCGCGTGCCACGACAACGTTGTTCCAGTTCGCGCATCAGGATGGGGTTGCGACAGCCCCCCCCGGCGGCGACCAACTCCTGGGGTCGCGGTAAGCCTCGCTCCACCATCTGATTGATGTCTTGGGCGACCACCGCTGCCGAGAAGGCGGTAAGGGTGGCGATGCAGTCGTCAGCGTTCTTGGGGTTTAGGTCTTTGAGTCGGCGCTGGAGATCCTGGCGGCCGAAGAGTTCACGGCCCGTGGATTTCGGTGGGGGCTGATGCAGGTAGGGCTCTTCAAGCCAGCGATGTAAAGCCGCTTCATCCACCTGTCCTCGACTGGCTCGCTGACCGTCTTTGTCGACGCGGTCTCTGCCGCCGCTGAAGTGCTCCACCGCCAGATCAATCAGCGTGTTGGCAGGTCCGCAGTCCCATCCGAGTACATCGGCTTTGCGATCCGGGCCTTGGGCCGGAGGGATCAGGGTGAGATTGGCAATGCCTCCGAGGTTGAGTAATGCCCGCCAGCCCGTCGCCGCTCCAAGCAGCGCGGCATCTGCCATCGGCACCAGAGGTGCCCCCTGTCCACCCAGGGCGAGGTCGGCGGCGCGGAAGTCATGCACCACAGGTCGCTTGAGGATCTGGGCAAGCAGAGGTGCCTGCAGCATCTGCCAACTGGCCCCTCTGCGGCCGTCACGGTTGGTTGTGGAGGCTGGGGGGCGATGCCAAACCGTCTGGCCATGGCAGCCCACCAGCGCGGCTCGGCCCTCAGGATCACAGGCCTGGGCGGCCGCCGCCTGATGCTCGGTGATGGCTTCCGTGAGGTCGAGTAGATCGGAGGCCGTGTGCGGCACCCCCTGGCCTACAGCAAGGATTCGTTCCTGGAGCGGTGCTGGATAGGCGATCGACGCTTGTCGGATGAGCGACCAGCGGGGGTGTTGGGGGGAACCGTTGAACGAGGCCAGCACTGCATCCACCCCATCGGCGCTTGTGCCGCTCATGAGGCCCACAACGTGCATGTTGCTTAGTCCTTTGGCAGATCCTGCAGATCGTCGATCAGGCCCATCACCACCAAGACATTGTCTTCCACCAGCATGTGCGAGGCCGGCGGGTTCACCGTTAGCTCCTTGGCAGGCCCTGCCGCGAGCACGTTGACGCGGTAGTTCTTGCGCAGATTGAGATCGCGTAGGGAACGTCCAACAAATCGACTGGGCACCTTGATCTCTTCGATGCAGTGCCGTTCATCCAATTCCAACCGCTCCATCAGGTTGGGCCGGACCAGTTCCAAGCCAAGACGCTCTCCCTGCATGCGTGACGGGAAGACAACCCGGTCTGCGCCGACGCGTTTGAGCATCTTCTCGTGCAGATCACTGGTCGCCCTGGCGATCACCCGACGCACCCGGGTTCCTTCGCTGTCTTTGGCGATCAGCGTGGCCGTAATGCTGGCTTCGATGGGTTCGCTGATCGCAATCACCACGGTGTTCATGGCGAGGATGCCTGCTTCCCTCAGCGATTCCTCATCGGTGCAGTCGACGACCCGAGCTTCCACGGATGGAAGTTGCTGCCTCAGTTCTTCAATTGCCCTTGCAGACCGGTCAACCGCCAAAACCTCAGCCCCGTTTTGGAGCAGTTGCTGGCAGACCGCAGTGCCAAAACGGCCCACTCCCACAATCCCGAAGCTCTCAAGTTGATCGCCCTGGGTGGGAGACCAATGCCACCACTCCCTCATGGCCTTCGTTCCTGCTCAGACATACACATCTTCGCGTGGGAAACCAATCCGATTCTGACGATTGAGCCTGTCGCGGTTGAGAGTCTCCCAGATGGCGCTGAGCAACAACAGGATCCCCAGCCGTCCGACGAACATCCCCACCACCAGCACAAGCTGTCCAAAGCGGCTGAGGTTTTCGGTCACCCCCAGATCCAAACCGACGGTGGCGAAGGCGGAAATACAAGTGAATAGCAATTCGAGGAAGGTGAATGGTTCATCTCCCTTGAGGTTGCTGTTGAGCGCGAGTAGCAGCGCCATGGCGAGCACAAACAACAGCGAGGCCACTGTGATGCTCACGGCTCGAAGCACCACCTTGTCGGAGATTTGTCGGTTGCGGATCACCACTTCCTCACGGCCACGCAAGGTGGAGCGGGTGGCGGCCATCAGCGCTACCACGGTGGTGGTTTTGACACCGCCACCTGTGCCGCCTGGGCTGGCGCCGATGAACATCAAGGTCATCAGCAGCAACAGCCCTGAATCGGACACGCTGTTGAGGGACAGATGCACCGTGGTGAAGCCTGCGGTTCTGGAGCTGACCGATTCGAACAAGGCACTCATCAACCTCTCCGGCCAGGCCAGTTTCGTTAGCAGTTGCCCTTGGGTCAGACTTTCAGTCACCAGCAGCCCGAGTGTGCCGATCGCGATCAAGATGATCGTGGCGCGGAGAACGAGACGGGTGTGCAGGCTGAGGTTGCGACGTTGAAGGCGTCGGCGATTGGTCCAGAGGTCATTGGTGACCCTCCATCCCAGTCCACCAAGCACGATGAGCAGCAGCACCACGGCATTCACCACCTTGTTCGTGCGGTAGTGCTCCAGGCTGTCGCTCCATAGCCCGAAGCCGGCGTTGTTGTACGCCGAGATGCTGTGGAACAGCGCAGCCCAAAGCCGTCCACTACCGCGAGGCAGATCGGTGAACCCGTAGAAGTAGAGCACCAGAGCTCCCAGCACGATCAGCACGGCCGCTGTCAGGGCGATGCCGCGAAAGGTGTTTCCCACACCCCCGACGCCAAATTCATCCAGGGTCTGACCGCGGTCGAGCCGCCGGCGCAATGCTGTTCCCCGCACCACAAATCCCTGCAGGAAGGTGGTGATGGCCATCAGACCGAGACCACCAACCAGAATCATCAGGGCCAACACACCCTGTCCAAACCCGGTGAGATCTTGGCCCACGTCGATCACACTCAGTCCCGTCACCGTCACCGCCGAGGTGGCGGTGAAGAAGGCTTCCCACAGGCCGACGCTTGGGTTCGAACACAATGGAGTGGCCAGCATCACCGTGCCGATGGCCACGACCAGCAGGCCCGTCACCACCGTGAACTGGGGCACTGTGAGCCGGCGATACCAGGCTTGGGTTCGATGCAGGGCGGCGGGAATCGGCATCGATCAGGCGGCGCCGTACTGCCAAAGGATGAGAGCGGGAACCAACAGCGTCATCAGCAGAGTGAGACCGGCGCCATAACGGGGAACGTCGAGAAAGTGATAGCGCCCTGGTCCGAACACCATCAGGTTTGTTTGATAGCCCATGGGTGTCAGAAAGGACTGACTGGCGCCGAACAACACCACAAGCAGCAAAGCCTGGGCCGGAATGCCGAGCGGTCCTGACAGCTGGGTGGCCACTGGAATGAGCAGCGCAACGGATGCGGCATTGCTCATCACGCTGGTGATCAGATTGGTGGCCAGAAAAATCAGCAGTAGGGCCCAATAGGTCGGCCAGTGCAGCAGCAACCGTTCCATGTCGGCGGCGAGTCCATCCGCCAGGCCACTGGTCTGCATCGCAATGCTGAAGCTGGAGAGTGATCCCAGCAGCAGAATCACATCGAGGCGTATCGACCGTTGCACTTCACCAGGTCGCAGGCAGCCCACCAGCACGAGCAGAACCACTGCGAACAACACCGATGCCACCAGAGGGATTGTGGTGAGCGAAGGCACCAGCAACATCAGCAGGGTGATGGCGATGGCCAGAGGTTTACGCCTGATGGTGGGCAGGTCATTTTCCAGTTGGTCCAGTACCAACAGGTCGTTGCTGGCCTGCAGCCCGCGGATTGCATCCAGTGGAGCCTGGAGCAGAAGCACATCACCCTCACGCAGCACCGCTTGCCCTAGGCGCTCCTGCACGGTCTGTTGGCCGCGGCGTAGAGCCAGCACGGTGGCGTTGTGGCGCTGACGGAAGCGTAGTTCGCGCAGACTGGCGCCAGCCAAGGTGGATCCGGCAGGCAAGAGAACCTCGACGGTTTTCTGCCCTCCCGCATCGCCTCCAAACAACGGGGCATCAACCGGTCCAAGAGGAGTCTGGTTTGTGGGTGGCCTGTCGGCGTCGGCCAGCTGCACGGTGTGTTCCTGCTGGAGACGAAGCAGGTCGGCACGGGTGACACGGAGTAGAAGCCTGTCGCAGGCTTCAATCTGGCGGTCGGCGAGAGGCGGCAGGATCCGTTCATTGCCCCGTTGCAATTCGAGTACATCGACATCGAAGCGCCGTTGCAGGCGGCTGTGGCGCAGGGTCTGCCCCACCAGCATGGAATCGCCTGGGATGGTGACCTCGGTGAAATAGCCGGTCTGGGAAGGATTGGTCCCAAGCTGATCGTCGGGGGCACTGCGGTTGGGAAGGAGCACGCCTGGCGCCAGCAGCATGTAGGCCGAGCCGACCAGCCAGACCGGTACTCCGATGGCGGTGAAGCTGAAGAGGTCGAGAGCGCCGTAACCAAGCTGTTGGCTGATGTCGCTGGCCAGCAGGTTCACTGAGCTGCCCAGCAGGGTGAGGGTGCCGCCCAACAGGGTGGCGAACGATAGGGGCAGCAACACCCGGGATGGAGCGATGCGGCGCCGCTGACACCAGGTTTCCAGAACCGGTAAAAGGCTTGCCACAATTGGTGTGTTGGGCACCACTCCCGAAATCGGCCCGACCACCAGTGCGAGTAGCCCGACCATCCTCCGGGGGGTGCGGATGCGCTCGGAGGCGATCAGTTCGCGAAGTCGGTCGAGTGCTCCACTGCGAAACAGTGCTGCGGAGACGGCGAACAGTCCCATCAGGGTGATCAGGGCGGGGCTCCCGAACCCGGCGAGCCCCTGCTCGGGAGTGAGCACATTGGTGCTCACCAGAAGAGCCACGCTGAGCAGACCGGTCAGTTCGGGCGCGAGAGCACCGGTGATGAACAACACCACCGCTAGCCCGAGCACGGCCAGGGTGATCAGGGCCTCGGGGTGCTGGAGCGCCGCACTCAATTCGGCCATGGAGGGGCGTGCTCATTTGGCGTCTGCAAAGCCACCGTATCTGTGCTCGTTTCTGTGGGAAGTTCAGGCACGACTTCTCTGTCTTCCTCGGCAGCTGGATCATTCCAGAAGGTTCGCTCGAGGCGTTGCTTGAGGCCCTTCAGACCCGTGCCGTCGGTTGCGGAGATGAAAATCACCTGCGGCTCCAGGCCGATCATTGTGGTGATCGCCTCCGCATGACAGCGGTCGATCTGGTTTGCCACGACCTGTCGGGGCTTGTTGCATCCCAGTTGATCCAGCAGTCCTTGCACTGCTTTCAACTGGGCCTCCCAGTCCGGATCCGCCAGGTCGACCACCAGCAACAGCAGGTCGGCATCCAGCGCTTCTTCCAGGGTTGCGCGAAAGGCTTCCACCAAGGCGTCGGGCAGATCACGAATGAAGCCCACGGTGTCAGTGATCAGCAGCTCTCGAGCAGCAGCAGCAGGTTGGGGCAGGGTGAGACGGCGTGTGGTGGGATCGAGGGTGGCGAATAGTTTGTTTTCCGCCAACACCTTTTTGTGCTCATGGCGTGAGCAGAGGGCATTGAGCAGAGACGATTTGCCGGCGTTTGTGTAGCCCACCAAGGCCAGCCTTGGCAGGCCTTCACGGCGGTCGCGCAGGCGAGCGCGATGCTCTTGGAGTTGTCGCGTCGAGCGTCGAAGCGCTTCAATGCGGCGGCTGATTGCACGGCGATCCTTCTCGAGCTGGGTTTCACCTGGCCCTCGGGTGCCGATGCCGCCCCCTTGTCGGGACAGACTGCGTCCCCGCCCCAGCAGACGGGGCAGCCGATAGCGCAGTTGGGCCAGTTCCACCTGGATTCGTCCGGCAGCGCTGGCAGCGCGTTGGGCGAAAATGTCGAGGATCAGCTCGCTTCGATCCATCACCGGGCAGTCGAGCCAGCGTTCAAGATTTCTGGCCTGCACAGGGGAGAGTTCTCTATCGGTGATCACCAAGGAGGCGTTATGCCGTCGAGCCTCCAGGGCCGCCTCCTGCAGTTTCCCAGTGCCCCAGAGGGTTTGTGGGTTGGCTGCTGATTGCTTTTGTTGGCACATCATCACGGGGTGTGCTCCGGCGCTGCGCACTAACCCCTCCAGCTCCGCCAAGTCCCGTTCGTTGCGATGAGGATCGGAGCCGCTGAGGGTGAGCAGCAACACACGCTCCTCGTCGGTGGTGGCCGGAACCGGCAACGCCGCTGGATCAGTGCTTCGGATTCCTGGAAGTTCTTCACGGCAGAGTTGGTGCAGCTGATCGCCGCCAACGGCAGACCATCCCAGGGGCGCCGTTGGGTCAGGGCGCCAGGCTGCTGCTGTCCAGTTCCCCCCCGCCTTCGCCTGACAGGGGTAACGCAACCAACTGTCTGGGCGCAGATCAAGAGCGACAACGGCCTCGCGGGAGTCGGGGCTGAGTGGTGCCTTGCTATTGACCTTCAAGCAGCTGATCAGTCGCCAATGGCGTTGATCTCCGGAGCGTCGTCGAGAGCTGCCTGGCACATGGGAGAGCAACTGGCCCGATTCGCTCAGTGGCCCCACCCAGAGCAGACGGCAGAGCCCCCTGCTGTCAATCAGCAAATGCAGGGGTTGCTCCAGATCCAGCACTAACTCCGCGAGGCGTTCCAGGGTGAGGGGATCAGCCCCAGTGCCTTGAGGATGGCGGCGATGCCCGAGTCGTTCGGCTTGGCGCAGTTGGGAGGGACGAAGGCCTTTGGTTCGTCCCGCCAGGTGAGTTTGTTTCAACGGCTCAGTAACCACGCTCCGGCCGAACGCAGCCCCAGGGATGCTTTCGGGAGCCTGGCTAGATAGGTCAGCCGGCGCAGGTTGAAGGCGAGAGGGCCGGCCATGGTTAGGCCCATGCCTGTCACGGTGGCGTTGCCCTTGCCCAGGCTGAGCATCTCGCCAAGGTCGCTGAAATGGAAGGGCTTCGGAGCCTGGTCTTGACGCATGGCCATCACGGTGGCTGCCGCTGCCTCACCTTGTTGCATCGCAACCTGAGCGGTGCTCGGCCAGCTGCTGGTTTTGGTATCGGCCTGGGAATGCATGGCCAGATCCCCGATCACCAGGCAATCGGGGATCGACAGGCTGCGAAGACTGGCATCGACGGCGAGCCTGTCGGTTGTCTCTGAGAGTTCTGGGGTGAGTGTGGGTCGGCTTGACCTGGTGCCAGCGGTCCAGATCAGGCCGTGGTGGGCCAGGGTGGTGGTTCGACCTTGGCCTGTGAAGGTCACGCTGTTGTCGGTCATGGTCTCCACCCTGGCGTTGAGGTGGCACTGGATGCCCTTGTGGAGGATGCTGGCCTCCGCTTGTTCTCGGTTGAAGGCGCGGGCTAGGGGCAGGATCTGATCCCCTTGCTCGATCAGGTGAAGTGCCACCCGTCCTTCCACCAGGTCGGCGAGTTTGCAGGCCAGCTCCACGCCTGTCGCTCCTGCTCCCACAATGATCAGGGCCGGCAACGTCCCATTGATCTGGTTGCCGTTTAACCGTTGCACGGTGCGCAGCCGTTGACGCAGGCTGCTCACATCGGCGAGGGAATGGAAGTGCAGGGCATGCTCACTCACTCCCGGAATGCCGAAATCATTTGGTTTTGAGCCTGTCGCCAGAACCAGTTGGCCATAGGAGAGGTTCTGCCCGGATGCGGTCATCACTGTCTTCGACTGCCAGTTGATGCTGTTGACCCGGTCCTTGATCAAAGAGATTCCGGAACTGTTGAGCAGCGTGTCGTAGCGAGGGGCAACCTCCCAGGGCTGTAGCTCACCGCTGAGAAGTTCATAGAGCAGTGGAAGAAAGGCGAACTGCTCCCTGGGTTCCACAAGCACGATCGGTGGCCGGGGGTGCTGACGGCTGAGCTTGAGGGCAAGGGTGAGGCCGGCAAATCCGCCGCCGACGATCACAACAGGCTGGAACGGCGCCGCCTCAAGGCCGTTGGATGGGGCGGACATGGGCGCAGGTTGGCAGTGGAATTGACCATAGGCATGCCATCACGGCCGCCGACATTGGAGGATGGAGTGATGACTGAAGGCCCCAATCCCAACGCCGCCGACGGGACCGCATCGCTAGCGGCCGCCAGTTCAGCCGCAGAAGCGGTTGCTTTGGAGGCAATGACGCCTCCAGAGCGACTGGGGTGGGCCCGGAAGCGGTTTGGGTCTGGATTCGCTTTGACGACCAGTTTTGGGATCCAGTCGTCGGTGCTGTTGCACATGCTCAGCACTCTCCAGGATTCAGACAACGTGCCTGTGATCTGGGTCGATACGGGCTATCTGCCGGCGGAGACCTATCGCTACGCCGATCAGCTCAGTGAGCGTTTCAATCTGAAATTGCATGTGGCCCAGAGCACGCTCTCACCGGCTCGGATGGAGGCCCTTCATGGCCGCCTGTGGGAGACCGGAGAGGTGGAAGATCTCGAGCTTTATCACCAACTCCGCAAGGTGGAGCCCCTCGAAGCGGCCATGGCCGCACTGGATGTGACTTGCTGGGCTAGTGGTGTGCGGCGTGGTCAGACAGACCACCGCAAGACGATGGGCTGGCTGGAGCCGATGCGCGGGCGATTGTCGTTGAGGCCTCTTTTGAGTTGGACGCCCAGGGATGTTTTTTATTACATGCAGGAGCATGATCTTCCCCAGCATCCCTTGTTCGAACAGGGATATTCGACGGTGGGTGATTGGCATTCCAGTGCGCCTGATGGGGCTGAGCAATCCGGACGCCAGACCCGTTTCGGTGGGCTCAAGCAGGAATGTGGAATCCACCTGCCGGGTGTGATGGGTGACGGCATCTAGGCATGCCCAATGGCTGCACATGTTTGCTGATCGGGAACAGTCGGTGGCACTGGGCAACGCGTACTGCGGAGGGGTGGGTGTTTGCGCACACCAATCCGGATCCTTTGCGATTGGACGGACTTGAGCTGGTGCGTTGGGCAGCAGTTGGCCCGGTGCCCGTTCATCCAGTCCTGTCTCAGACCACGCGGCTTGGTTTGGAGGATCTGCCCCTGAAGGGCATGCCCCCTTGGCTCGGCGTGGATCGTGCGTTGGCGGCCTGGGCTGCCACGACCAGAGCGGTGCCGTTGCCAACGCAAGGGGGGTTACTGGTAGCGGATGCCGGCACCGTGCTCAGCCTCACCCGGGTCACCTCGGAGGGGGAGTTCGCAGGAGGGCAACTGGCGGCTGGTTTCGGTCTGCAGCTGCGGGCGATGGCTGCTGGGACCCGTGACCTGCCTGCACCGGGGGCGCTGCATCAGTTGCCCTCAGAGCTTTTCCCCCACGCCACGCTTGCGGCGATGCAGCAGGGTGCCATCCAATCGCTCCTGGGTCTGCTTCTTGAAGCGCAGCGCAGCTGTTCTTGGCCGTTGTGGATCTGCGGAGGCGATGCTCCCCTGCTGATCGATTCGCTGCGTCAGCAGGGGGCTGAAGTGATCCATGCCCCTGATCTGGTGATGGAGGGGATGGTGACTTTGGTCAGCTGAGGCCCAGGTCCTCCAAGATCTGATCCGCCATGCTCTCGGCCTTGACCTTGCGGTAAATCAGTTCGAGCTTGCCTTCAGCATCGACAACGAAGGTATGGCGCATCATGCCCATGAACTCTTTGCCCATGAATTTCTTGAGCCCGTAGCTCTCATAACTGGTGGCCACAGCGCATGGCTCCACATCGGTCAGCAGGGTGAAGGGCAGCTCCTGTTTGGTGATGAAGCGCTGGTGTGAGGCTGCGTTGTCTTTGCTGATGCCCAGAACGGTGATGTCGTGCTGCTTAAAAGCGTCCCAACGGTCTCGGAAATTGCAGGCTTCCTTGGTGCAGCCAGGGGTGGCGTCCTTGGGATAGAAGTAGATCACAACTCGCTTCCCTTTCAGGGATGAAAGCTGCACCGATGCATCGTTCTGGTCCGGGAGAGTGAAATCCGGTGCTGGATCTCCGATCTGAAGTGGCATGGCGCAATGCAAAAAGGCCGCAGCGCAGCGTACCCGCCCTTTGGTTGGTGCCGTTCTCGCGAACCGCTCCGACAACGAACCTCTCCGCCCAGGAGCAGGCCTGGGCAGATGGGTTGCCGTCAAAACGCCGGCAACAGTACGTGTGGTCACGCCGTTGGATGCGAAGTCTGCTTGCGGACCTGCTAGGGCTGCCGCAGGAAGTTTTGCCCCTGGACGCTCCTCCTGGACAGCCGCCCAAGCTGGCGGAGGGATGGGGGTTTGTCAGTCTCAGTCATTGTCCGGATGCACTGCTCCTGGCTTGGGCGCCGTGGCGGGTTGGGGTGGATCTGGAGCGATGCGACCGTGTCATTCCCGCCGAATCCATCCTCAAGCGCTTTTTTTGTGCCGAGGAGCAAGAACACCTGAGCGGGCTGGTGCCAGAAGCCCTACGCCAGGCGGTGTTGGCGCACTGGTTGCTGAAAGAGTCGGCGATCAAATGGCAACGGGGCAGTTTGGGCCGCGATCTCACCCAGTGGTGCTGTAGTCGCGACCGAAGTGTTGTGATCCATCGGGGAGATGGCGCAGTGCTCTCAGCCAGTCGCTGGCGGCAGGGACCTTGGTGCCTGGCGATGGTGGCAGGCCAGGGGGATGTGGGCAATGGTGCCAATCCCATGCACACAGCGATGCTCTGCCTAGCGTGATTGACCGCTCAGAAACGGGTTGTTGTGGTGTGGATCAGTGCTCGTTCGATCCCTTCGCTGTTGGCAGCGGCTGCACTGTTTGGTCTCGGGCTGGTGGGGATGCGTCAGCCGCTGCAGCTCTCTGAGAATCAACGTCTGGCATCGTCTGGGCGTCCTGATCTAGCGGCCGTGGATGCGGCACTGCAAGAGCGTGAAATCACCTTGCATCAGCGGCGAGAAGCAGAAGCCTTGCTTGGTCAGTTCATCCGCGGCCAGATGACTCGGCACTACTGGGGGCATTTCGCCTCTTCCCTGATCGACCTTGGCCTCGATAGCGGCAGCCATTTGCGAGCACGGGTGATCTCCTCTCCGACAGGAACGGAGCTTTGGCTCACCCCTCGACGTGGAGGCGAGGCGTATGCAGCGGCTGTGCGTCAGAAGGGACCAAGGGTGGTGCGATGGCAGTGTCGTGGACCGCTACCTAAGAAAGACTTACGGCTCAGTCTTGTGCGGGGTTGCCCGGCAGGTTGGGTTGAGATCGAGATGCCCCAGCCCTGATCACGGCTTAAGCAACTGATGTAATTGCTTTCTTTTGCTGATGCTCATTGGCAGCGCTCATTTTGATGCCTTGCGTTGGCGTTCGAATGATCCCTATCGGCTCGAAATTGCCATTGCAGCAGTGACCTCTCTGACCAATGTGTTGGCAGTTTTATCCGCTCTGACTAAAAAAGGATTGACGTCTTCAATTCGCCGTCCGTGTTCACTCGTCTTGCAGCCGGTCTTCTCGCTGGCGCCTCTCTTTCAACCCTGGCTGTAGCAGCCGAAGCTGGCACCTCGCGCCCTGTGCGTTGGGAAACCGGTGGCGCTGTCTGGACCACCAAATCCAGTGCTTTCAAAACGTTCTTCAATAACGGTGAAATCACCGATCGTGCCCTGGAAGCAGGCATCAACGGTTCCGGATGGACCGCTGATGAAATCCGCGAAGGCATGACCAAGAACTACAACGTTGATCTGATCGGGGTGTCCCGTTTCCTGTATTCAGATGACGGGGAGAAGTTCCTTGATGATCAGACCCGCAGCTACTTCCCCTACTGGATGAAGAAGAAGACTGCTGTGGTCGCTCTTCGTTCCGCCATCATCGCCGACTCCGTCGATGGCCAGCTGTCTTCAGCCGGCATCATGGACAACCTGCCTGTTGACTTCGCCCTGGCGGACAACGGTGCTTCCGATGGTGCTCAGAACGTTTGCAAGCCTGGTCTCGACGCTCCTCGCGACACCTCCCTGCTGTCGTGGTACGTGTTCCTGCCCGCTTGCGTGCAGGCCAACCAGATCCTGCCTGCTGCTCCTGTTCGTCAGGCGCCCGTTCGCGGCCTCTGGTGATCACTCACGCCCAACTGGGTGTTCCTTCAGCCCCGGCATGCCGGGGCTTTTTTCATGGTGACGTTGATGGCTTGCGGCCAATGATGCGTCGATGCAGGAGTCGTTGCGGCAGTTGCTTTCCCTGCACATGCTTCAGCAGGCGGTTGAGCAGCGCTATTTCGGTTCGCTGCTGCGCCCCAGAGGCAAGCACCTGCCGGTAGGGTCGCTCTTCTCCCAGCCACCGCTCCTGAAAGGAGGCGTCCACAGGTAGATAGACGGATTCGTCCCAGCATTCGCTGTCCAGTTGCCAACCTTGGGCGCGCAGTTGGTCTAGAAACTCCTCTTGTTCTGCTTGGCTATTCAGCCAGGCCTCCTCTCGTTTCAGTAATGGAGTGAGGGCCTTTCGCTCCTTGTCATTGAGCTGTTGCGCGTGTTCGCAGAGCTCAAGCAGAGCGGCTGCGGGGCCCAGTCCGGCATCCGTGAGCAGCAGGCGCAGCTGCGCGTCGCCTCTGCAGCGGTCGTTGCAGTGTTGAAGCAGGTCAGCGCTGCTGCCATGCCTTAGTTCATGGCGGTTGAGGCGTCCGCCCACAACTTCGAATTGATGCTCGATGGGTAGCTTCGCCAGGGCCTGCTTTCCCACGATCACCGCGGGGCGTTGCAGAGGATCCAACAGTTGCAACTGGGCTTCGAGACGGTCCTGCTCCAGCGCAGATTGGCAGTGGATGGTGAGGCCCCCATCCGCAACAGCGCCAAGAGGATCCAGGCTCCACAACAATGTCGAGCCCCCCAGCATCAGAACCCGGTCTGTCCGTTTCCATTGCACTCCTTGCCAGAGCTTCTCCCTGAGGCGTTGCAAACGTGCGCCGTCCTGACTGAGCTGACGCTGAAGCCAGCGTTCCATGTCAGGGACTTCTGGGCCGCTGCTCACCAGCAGAGGATGTTCATCCACGGCTTCGGCTGCCGATGCCAGCTGGGCCGCGCGGCGTTCCAGCATGCGTTGCCGTCGCTCGCCTTCCCAGCCTTGGTTGCTTGGCGTCCAGAACACCTCTCCCTGCAGGGCTGTTGGCAGGTATTGCTGGGCGACCCAGTGCTCCCGAAAAGCATGGGGGTAGCGGTATCCCTTGCCATCGCCGAAGGCATCACCGTCGCGATGGGCATCGCGGAGATGGCTGGGAACGTCCTGGCGGGAACTGGCGCGTACGTGCTTGATCGCTTCGAAGATGCCGATGGTGCTGTTGCTCTTCTCCGTGTTGGCTAAGTACAGAGCAGCCTGCGCCAGCGGATAGAGACCCTCGGGCAAGCCGATGCGTTCGAAGGCAGCGGCACACGCTTCCACCACCACCACCGCTTGGGGGTCGGCCAGGCCGATGTCTTCGCCGGCGGAAATCAGCATGCGCCGGAAAATGAATCGCGGATTTTCTCCGGCTTCCACCATGCGGGCAAGCCAGAACAGAGCGGCATCAGGGTCGGAGCCCCTCAGTGATTTGATGAAGGCGCTAATGGTGTCGAAGTGGGCATCGCCCTGTTTGTCGTACAGAACAGCCCGCTGTTGGATCGACTCTTCGGCAATGGTGAGATCGATCTGAATCGCATCGTTGGAATCTTGGGGGGTGCTTTCGACGGCCAGCTCAAGCGCGTTGAGCAGGCTGCGGGCATCACCATTGGCGACATCGACGAGATGGTCGATCGCCTCGGGGCTGATCGTGACCTGGCGCTCGCCATAGCCGCGCTCTCGATCGTCGATGGCGCGTTGCAGTAGATCACGGAGGTCGTCGACCTCGAGCGTTTGGAGTCTGAACAGGCGTGAGCGGCTCACTAATGCCTTGTTCACTTCGAAATAAGGGTTTTCTGTGGTCGCCCCGATCAGGGTGAGTGTGCCGTTTTCGACCCAGGGGAGTAGGGCATCTTGCTGCGCGCTGTTGAAGCGGTGGACTTCATCGATGAACAGGATGGTGCGAAGGCCATGGCGCTCGAGGCGCAGTCGCGCAGCATCCACTTCGCTGCGCAGCTCCTTGACCCCAGCGAGCACCGCATTGAGGCTGCTGAAATGGGCTCGGGTGTGGTTGGCGATGATCCGGGCCAAGGTGGTCTTCCCCACCCCGGGCGGGCCATGCAACAGCAGGTTCCCGACACGATCAGCGGCAATGGCGCGGCGCAGCAGTCGTCCCTCCGCCAGGATCGCTCCCTGACCCACGAATTCCTCCAGCGTGCGGGGCCGCATTCGATCTGCCAGGGGAGCCTGGCGTTGGCGTAGCTGATCGCCGTGATGGGAGAACAGGTCAGCCGTCATGGCTCAATTTCCATTCGCCAATTTTGACCCTTTGCGCAGCCACGGCCTTCGCAAATCCACCCATAATCTGCTCCGTGAGGTGAGTGCTTGTGAACAGTTGCGCCCGAGTGGCTGGTGTCGTGGCCCTGGCAATGTCCCTGACGGCCTGTGCTTCGTCTGCACCAAGACGGCCACCGGTTGCGGTGCAGCAGGCGACTGTTCAGGAGGCGCAGTTCACCGATGATGTCGATACTGTCAGCACCTTGGAGGCCTTCGAGTTGGTCCAGCTGGCGGCTCAGGCTTCCGGTCGGGTGATGGAGCTGAAGATCAGCCAAGGTGATCAGGTCGAGCCCGGACAATTGCTCGTGGTGCTTGATCAGGCTCAGCAGAGGGCTGCTCTAGCGGAGCAGAGGGCTAAAGCAGAAACGGCAAAGACCGAGTGGGAGCGTGAAGAGTTTCTGGCCAGGGTGGGAGCATCCAGCCTGCGTCAGCGTGACTCCTACCGCACGCGCTACATCGCAGCGGCAGAGCAGGTCAAGTCATTGGAGGCCACGCTCAGCTATCGGAATCTGCGTTCGCCGACGGCCGGCACGGTGGCTGATGTGCAGGTGAAGGTGGGTGATCTGGTGCAACAGAACCAACCTTTCACCAGCGTGGTGCAGAACAACGCTCTGGAAGCACGCGTTGAAGTGCCAGCTGTCTTCGGAGACCGGCTTGCTCTTGGTCAACCCGTGATTCTCACTGCGCCCGGCAGCTCCAAGGTGCTGGCCACCGGTCAGGTTGATTCGATCGATCCACAGGTCAACCCTCAAACCCAGGGCCTGTTGGTGAAAGCTCTTTTTGCGAATGTGGATGGGCGTTTACGCAGTGGCCAGCGCCTGCGCACGCGTGTGCAGTTGCAGTCGCTCAATCTGCCGTCCGTGCCGTTCGCTGCGGTGACCCAAACCTCAGGCCAAAGCTTCGTGTTTCGCATCGGTCGTTTCGAGGAGCTTGAAGCCAACCCAGGCAAGGTCGATCTCAATCGCATCCGTCAGGGCATCAAATACAAAAAATTGCCTGCCAATACCCTCTTTGCGCTGCAAACACCGGTCACTGTCGGCGAATTGCAGAACAATCGTTACCCGATCACGAAGGGATTAAGGCTCAATCAGAAGGTGATCACCACTAATCTCCTCAACCTCAAGCACGGCATGCCGGTGCAGGTCAAAGCAGTGAGCGCGTCGGCTGGCTTCGCAGCTCGGAACTGACGCTGAGCCATGTCTGCTTCCAATACCTTCATCACACGGCCGGTTCTCAGCACGGTTTGCAGTCTGCTGATTGTGATTGTGGGTTTGATCGCGATCCCGATCCTCCCGATTGAGAACCTGCCGGATATTGCACCGCCAACAGTGAAGGTACAGGCCACCTATGTGGGTGCTGATGCTGTGTCGGTGGAGCAGGGCGTCACCTCGGTGCTCGAGCAGCAGATCAATGGTGTGGAGGAGATGGATTTCATTACCTCCACCAGTTCCTCAGATGGGGTGAGTGCGATTTCGGTGTCTTTCAACAGCGGTACCGACGGCAATATCAATCAGGTCAACGTTCAGAACCGTGTCTCCCTGGCTGAACCTCAGCTCCCGGAGGAGGTGCGCAAGGCCGGCGTCACGGTGAACAAGGCCTCTAACTCGATTCTTCTGGTTTACAACTTCGTCAATTCCGATCCAGCCCAAACGGAATACAGCGTTGAGACCATTAGCGGTTATCTCGATAAGAGCCTCACAGACAACATCAAGCGGGTTCCTGGTGTTGGCGATGTCACCTATTTCGGCAACCGCAAAGTGGCGTTTCGTCTCTGGTTGGATCCTGACAAGCTCACGTCTTACGGGCTCACATCCACGGATGTTGTCAATCAGCTCAAGAGCCAGAACCGGCTGGTCCCTGCCGGAAAGGTGGGCGGCGCACCAGCTCCCAAGGGGCAAGAATTCACCTTCACCGTTCAACTGCAAGGTCGTCTGACCACTGAACAGGAGTTCGAAAATCTGGTGCTCAAGAGCACCGATGCAGGAGGCCTGATCAGGCTGCGCGATGTGGGTCGGGTCAGCCTCGGTGGAGAGACTTACGGCATTGACGCCATGGATCTCAAGGGCTCACCGTCTGTTGGGGTTGCTGTTTATCAGCTCTCAGGCAGTAACGCCATTCAGGTGTCGAACGCGGTGAAGGATGTCATTGCTGAGTTTGAGCAAACCCTGCCGGTGGGTTTGGAATCTGAGGTGATTTACGACACCACCGACTTCATCAATCAGTCGATCAAGGGAGTCACCAATTCCCTGCGGGATGCTGTGATTCTGGTGGTGCTGATCCTGTTCCTGTTTCTTCAGAACTGGAAGGCCACTTTGGTGCCCGCTATCGCCATTCCTGTTGCCCTGATCGGTACCTTCGGTCTGGTGCTGGCCTTTGGCTTTTCTCTTAATCAGCTCACCCTTTTTGGTCTTGTTTTGGCCACCGGTCTTGTGGTGGATGATGCAATCACCGTGGTGGAAGACACATCGGCAAAGAAGGCGGAGGGCCTCACCGCCGTCCAAGCGGCGATGGCCACGATGGATGAACTGTTCAGTGCAGTCATCGCCACCTCTTTGGTGAAGATGGCCGTGTTTTTGCCGGTCCTGTTTTTCCCTGGAGCGACTGGAACGATCTACAAACAGTTCGCTGCAACCATCCTGTTTTCGATCGGTATTTCCACGTTTAATGCCCTCACCTTTTCCCCGATGTTGGCGGCATTGCTGCTCTCCCGTGACACCAAGGAGCTGAGCAAAGAGCAGTACGCCACGGCTGGCATTTGTCTTGGTTTCGTCTATGGCCTGCTGAACGCTGGCGATGGTGCGCCCTTGGTCCTGCTGCCTGTGGTGGTGGGAGCACTGCTTGGTTTTGTTGCCATGCAACTCACCGGTCGTCCCCTTCGGATGCCAGGTGCGGTTGGAGGTGCTGTGGTGGGCTTGGTGGTGCTTGGTGTGACCAATCTGATCCCGGTGCTTCTTTTCAGCGCCATCGGCGTTGGGGTGGGCTGGTTCATTCCAGTGATTTTCACCAACTTCAATCGCTGCTATGCGGCCTTTGAAGAGCGTTATTCGACCTTGCTTGATCAGGTGCTTAAGGCAAGGCCGCTGGTGATGGCGGCCTTGGCGGCCGGCATCCTTCTCACTGGCTTCGCATTCACCCGTATCCCTGGCGGGTTTGTGCCGATAGAAGACCAGGGCTATGCGATTGGCTTTGTGCAGGCCCCAGAAGGGGCCTCCAATGAGACCACGTTTGACATCAACCGCAAGGTGGCAGCGGTGCTGCGCAGTGAGGAGGACATCAAGGCTGCAGCTCTCTTCAGTGGTGCCAGCTTCGATGGCAATGCTCCGAATAAAGGTCTGTTCTTTTTCGGCACCAAGCACTGGGATGAGCGCAAAGGCAGTGACCACAGCGTGGCGGCACTTGTTCAACGTCTGAACAAGAAGCTCTTCATGGCAGTGGATGGTGCACGGGTATTCGTGGTCGAGCCCCCGTCGATTCCTGGCTACGGATCCGGTGGCGGTTTTGAGTTCCAACTTCTCGATCAGAGCAGCGGCTCCTATTCCTTGAATCAGTTCTTCGGCTCTGCCGAGCAGATCATTCAGGCGGGCAATGCCAATTCAGTGCTGAATCGCGTCTATTCGCTGTTTTCCCCTGAAGCTCCACAGATCGAAATCAAGGTGGACCGCCAACAGATGGCCAGCCTCGGTGTCGACTTTGGTTCGGCGATGCAGGCCTTCAGCGTCAATTTCGGTGGTGCCTATGTCAATGACACGTTTCAGGAAGGAAAGGTGAGACGGGTCTATGTCCAGGCGGACGACGTCAGCAGAGCCACTCCTGAGCAGTTGTCGTCGATCTATGTCAACAATCTCAAGGGTGACCAGATCCCTCTTTCAGAATTCTTCACGGTCAAGTCCACCACTGGCCCGAGTGTGATTCCCCATTTCAATCTTTATCGTTCAATCAAGGTCGAGGGCACTCCGGCAGAGGGCAAGAGCTCAGGTCAGGCGATTGGTGCGATGAAAACCATCTTTAGAGATGGGAACTTCCAGGGCTTGAGCTTTGACTGGACTGGAATCTCCCGCGAGGAGGTGAAAGCGGGGTCTCTTGCGGTGGTGATCTTTGCTCTCGGAATCTTGGCTGTGTTTCTAGTGCTTTCGGCCCAATACGAGAGCTACTCCGACCCGATCATCATTTTGCTCACCGTTCCCACAGCCCTGCTTGGCGCTCTGGTGTTTCTTGGTGCTGCTGGACAGGTGCTCAATATTTATGCCCAGGTGGGTCTGGTGATGCTGATTGGTCTTGCGGGCGGCAACGCGATCCTGATCGTCGATCTCGCCAATCAGAAGATGGGTGAGGGGGCGTCAGCACTCGATGCTGCTCGGTTTGCGGCCCAGTCGCGACTGAGGCCGATTCTGATGACGGCAATCTCCTCCCTCACAGGCTTCCTGCCGCTGATGCTTGCCAGTGGTGCGGGTGCCCAGAGTCAGTCCTCGCTTGGGCTTGTGGTCTTCGGTGGGCTGTTGGTCGCCACTTTTCTTTCCACCCTGGTCGTGCCTGTGTTCTATGTGGTGATGAAGTCACTGCTGGGTCAGGATCAAGGCCGCCCTCCCGTTGATCCCCAGGTGAGCTGATGCTGCCTCCCTCCGAGATGCCGCCACGGCCTGAGTACGCCGCCCACAAGCGTTTCAGTGGATCGAGAGTTCTGGTGGCGATCGCCATCGGCGCAGTTGTTGGTGTGGCGCTCTCCTACTTCCTCAAGGTGTTGATTGAGAACACCCCAGCCGACCTCGACATCCGTCGGATGCGGCTCTTCTTTCTGATGGTGATCACCTCCTGCAGCCTGGCTGGATTTGCAATCGAATCAACCCGTCAGCTGCAGGAGCAGGCCACCGATCCCGTTTACCGCCGTCCCAATTCTCGTCTGAGCCGGCGTTCGCCCAAATCTTGAAGTCAGCAAAAAGCCCCCATTGGGGGCTGCTGCTCTTTGGATCAAGTGGATGGAGCCTCGATTAAGTAATCACCGTGGGGCGATCCATTCCGGTGCGCTCCTGAATCTCTGCCAGCTGGTTGATGGCAGTGATCATGTCGGCCAGGGCAGCTTGGGGATCCTGGTTCAGGTCACCACTGCTGGGTACGTAGCTCTCAAGGTAGATGCGGATCGTCGCTCCCTTGGTGCCAGTGCCTGATAGGCGCATGACAACACGACTGCCATCGTCGAGCAGGATGCGTAGACCTTGGCCCTCGGTCACGGAGTTGTCGATCGGGTCGACATAGCTGAAGTTGTCGGCGTTTGCGACCAGCCGGCCGGCAAACGACTGACCGATCAAGCTTGGGAGCATCGCTTCCAGGCGGTCATACAGCCCATGGGCAGCCTCACTGGCAACGGCTTCATAGTCGTGGCGGGAGTAGTAGTGGCGGCCGAAGCGTTTCCAGTGCTCCGCCATGATCTCGGCCACGCTGCAGCGGCGTTTGGCCAGGATCTGCAGCCAGAACAGCACGGCCCACAGACCATCTTTTTCGCGCACATGGTTGCTGCCAGTGCCGAAGCTTTCCTCGCCGCAGAGGGTGATGCGGTCGGCATCCAGCAGGTTGCCGAAGAATTTCCAGCCGGTGGGTGTTTCGAAACAGTCGATTCCCAGCTCCTTCGCCACCACATCCACAGCGGCACTGGTGGGCATGGAGCGAGCGACTCCAGACAGGCCGGAGGCATAGGCGGGCGCCAGGGTGGCGTTCGCGGTAATCACGGCCAAGCTGTCGCTGGGATTCACGAAGCAGCGCTGGCCCAGGATCATGTTGCGGTCGCCATCACCGTCGCAGGCGGCCCCGAAGCGGAAGTCATCGCCGTTCAGCAGCAGTTCCGCTAGGTCGTGGGCATAGGTGAGGTTGGGATCAGGATGACCCTTGCCGAAGTCCTCAAGAGGAACGCCATTGCGCACGCTGCCGGCTGGGGTGCCAAGGATGCCTTCGAAGAGACGCTTCGCATAGGGTCCGGTGACCGCGTGCATGGCATCGAAGGCCATTGGGAAATCACTGCGGATCAGATCGCTGATGCTTTCGAAATCGAAGAGCTGCTGCATCAGCTCCACAAAATCATCGACGCCGTCAATCACCTCGACGGCCATCGCTCCGATGGCATGTTGCCCCGGGACATCGAGATCGATGCTGGTGGCATCAACGATCGAATATTGATCAAGGGTTTTGGTGCACTCGTACACGGCGTCCGTGAAGGAGGCCGGGGTGGGGCCGCCGTTGGCACCATTCACCTTCACGCCGAAGTCTCCGTCGGGCCCTCCAGGGTTGTGACTTGCCGACAAGATGATGCCGCCGATCGCCTGACGGCTGCGGATCAGATGGGACGCAGCTGGGGTGGAGAGGATGCCGCCGGTGGTGGTGATCACCTTGCTGATGCCATGGGCTGCGGCCATGCGCAGGATCACATCGATGGCGCGGCGGTTGCCATAGCGGCCATCGCCGCCCACCACCAAGGTGCCGCCTTCTACGCCGGAGAGGGTACGGAAGCTCGCTTCGACAAAGCTCTCCAGGTAGTGGGCTTGCTCGAACTGCTTGCTGCTCTTTCTTAGACCGGATGTGCCTGGCTTCTGGTCAGTAAAGGGGGCCTCAAGGCGGATGATCTGGTGTTGGCTCGGTTCCGCGGGTGCCGTGGTGGTCATCTCGACAACGAATTTGTATCAAGCAGATAAACACGGGGAACCGCCTCTGCCGTGTGGTCATGACCACTTCTCTGAGCTCATGCTCAGTGTTCGCGATTGCTGGGCTTGATTCCCTGAGCAGAGCGTCAGGTTTGGTTGGGATTGAAGCCTCCGATCGGAGGAGTTGCTGGTTTGACGGGTTTGACCGGATTGGCGCAGACCACGGTCAGCCTGCGAGCGGGCCTGTCAATGCTGTCGCGCCTTTGAAAGCTGTTGCTGGACACCACTTTCGCGACTTGGAGTAACTCCCACAGTGTGTCCTTGCAAGAGGCTGGCAGCCGCGGGTGGTCCATCAGCGGATCCGTGAGTGTTCGGGTGCGTTCGCAGGCCTCGCTCTGGTTCTCCCTCGAACAGCTGTATGCCAGCAGCTGGATCTCCCGCAGCTCTTCGCGGGTGGGTAGCGGCATTGAGACGGGCTTGGCTTGCAGCCCGCATGGCCAGGCCAGACTCAAGCCGATCAGAAGCTGCAGTGGGCGTCTCATCTGGATCCTGTTCCTTTCGCCATTTTGGGGGCTGAATCGGCGTTCAGCCGATCAGCATGGCCAGCTGAGACGAGGATGCAACCGCTCCATGCATGCCTCCTCCCACCGGTTGGCGCATCCAGTGTTGTTGGCGTCTTTCCCCTCGCCAGCTGAATGTATCGATCTTGCGTGTTCAGTTGGATCACATTCCGACAGAACCTTTGTTGCTTGAAGGCAAAGATCGCGGGGCTTGGTGGGTGGGCTGGACGCAACATTGGCGGTTCAGGCTGATTCGGTCGGAGCGGGTGTCTGGGTTGTGCTTGGTAAGCATGTTGTTCGTTGCTTCGTTCAGTGATGAGATGGTTTGATGTGGCGGGAGAGGTTTGTTCGGCATGCTCAATTCCACGTGGCACTATTTCATCCACGTCAGGTGGCTTCCCTCTCGAGATGGTCCAGGCCCGAGTGGCTTTTTGCTGTGGGGTTTCACAGCTTTAGGATTCTTTTCCGGACCTCTTGCGCCGATGCCTCCGATTGAAATTGAGAGGCCCATACCACCTTCTCAGGAGGGTCTCCGTCTCGATCAGTTTGAGATTGAGATTGATCAAAACAGCTTGGATTGTGCGGCAGGAGAATTGGCCTCTGGGATTAGGGCACCGTTTCTCTATCGCCCCGAACCTGAGGCTTATCAGGGTGAACTGCAGCTTCATGCTGCGCGCTGCAACATACGTTTTTAGGCGCGTTCGGTGGTCTTCCCGCACTGTTCCCCTTGCCCGGCTCAGCTGCGCTCTTCAGCTTTTCTCCCTGAGGTTTGGCTCCGAGTTGGCTGCCCTCTCTTTGAACGATTGAGGTGTGGTGATTACGCTAAGGCAAGGCCCGATGGCGTTAGTTGTTGCTTTGAGTATGGCTAGAACTTTACGGCGAGTCTTCTTAAAATATATACTTCCAATCACATTGGGTGGTGCTCTTTACGCCTCTTGTCGCACTCCTGTGCTTCTGTATGAAAGGCTTGCGCTCGTCTTGTTTGGTGTGCGCTGGCTTGGTGTTAAAGCCACATTGAATTCGGCTTGTTTGAGTCTGATTGGTGAAGGCCAGGTCTATGCGCTAATCGTTTACTCTCTGCCCAATGCTTTGTGGCATTTGTCCTTATGTTATTTCCTTGAGCAGGGTCTGCGATCTTTTTTTGGCCGAGCTTCTTTTGTTTGGAGATTTCGTTTGGTTTGGTTTGTTTTGTTGGCTCAGATGCCTGATCTCTTGCAGTGGGCGGGTTATTTGAGTGGTGTTGCCGATCCTGCGGATGTGCTTCTCGCTGTCGTCGCTTCTGTCATTGTTTGTGCTACCACGAAGACTGCTTGACTTGGTTTATCGATGCTGTAAATTGTCTCACTGGTCAATTCTTCTCATGCGCAAACTGCCTCAATCTGCAGCCTTTTTTGCTGGCTTGGGCATTTTTTCTTTGTTGGCTGCTGGTTCTGTTGAGGATGAGGTTGATTATTCTGGGCTTGATTATTCAAGCCCCGCCTATAGGGTGAATTATAAGGATTTGGCTGATGAATTTGATGAGAATTCAATTGCCGCTGAAAGTAAATACGATGGACAGTTGATCTATGTGAGCGGTCCGGTGGGGTCGGTGGATAAAGATATCCTTGATAATCCTTATGTTTCGATCACTGGTCAGTACGATTTTGCTTCTGTTCAATGCTTCCTGACGCCAGGAGAGGTGGAGGGTGCTTCTTCTCTCAGGAAGGGCCAAAGGGTTGTTGTGGCTGGTGTCGTTGGCGGTACAACTTTAGGGGTCACCCTTGATGGATGCAGGGTTGTGAGTGACTAGAACCTTGGCTTTAGTGAAAGTATTTCCATCAATTCATCCCTTGGTGTTGATGATAATCTCAACCCGGCGATTGCGTTGGCGACCTGAAGGGTCATCTTCGCCATTTTCTGTTTCGTTGGGCACTGCTGGTTTCGTTTCGCCGAAACCTTTGATGACGAATTGAAATGCTGTGAGCTCCCCACGATTGATCAACCAATCACGAACGGACCTTGCGCGTTTTTCTGAAAGATTTTGATTGTAAGAGTCTGATCCTTTTGAGTCAGTGTGTCCTTCAATCCGAATCTCACCGCGCGCAGAATTGCTGATCCGTTGTGCGACGCTTTTTAGGGATGTCAAAGCGGAAGATTTCAGCTTAGCTTGATCAAAATCGAAGAGAATGTCAGCGGCCAATTCGATTACGATCTCATCCTCTGATTCGGTGATCGTGTTCAGGTTGATGACAGGATAATCTATATCCTGAATCACAAACTCAAGGTTTTGTATGGCTGCTTTTCTCTCTTTATTGGAAATATCGGGCTTCGTATCTTGAGCTCTTGTTGCTTCAGCTTCACTGGCTGTTCCTGAAGTTGGATTGCCCCACGTAGCACTGGCTGATCCAAACAGATGTAGATGGAACAGCAGAATAACGAAGAGCAAGTTTCGAGGCATTTGTTGGGTATGAAGGTAGTGCTTTGGCATGTCCTTATTCCGTAATGCGAATGTCTTCGATTGGTGCAATGCCAGGCAAATAGATCGATACGGTCTTGACATCTGCAGGCGGTGCTGGGAATTTTGCCCAGACATTGATGCTTGAGTTGGGAGATAGAATGATTGGCGTTTTGAATGTGCTGACTACAGGCTTTTTGTTGGCTCTTACGACTAAGTGCTTCTTCTGATTGATGCTATCAATAATATAAGTGCCATTGGCGTATGTGCCTGCAGCCAACTTGTAGGCGCAATACCATGCCGCCGAGCACTTCACCAGTGTCTTGTCTTCTGAGGATGTATTGGTCATCTTCCAGTAAATATTCAACGTGTTCCCACTTGATCGCTTCACGTTGAGAAGAGAAACAACAACTCCTTCAATTTCATAGGGTTCAATGGCCAAAGATTTCTCTGTTTGATTCTGGGTCTTTGTTTCATTGGCTTCTTCTCCAATGGTCTCCTGAGGTGTTGCGCTTGCCTGCGCCTCTCTTCCCTCTGCGACTGGCTCAGCGGGTGCTTGAGTGGTTCCCGTGTTGTTATTGCAGCTTGCAAGCCCGATTGCAGCTGTTGAGAAGACCACAATGGCAAGGAGGTAAGTTTTCCAGTTTCTCATCATTATTCTGTTTTGATGATGTTGGCGGTTGACTCCTGATTCTTGTTAGCAGGTTGCAGCGGCCTCTTCAAGGCTGTTTCACATTTCAATATTTACTGATCGCTTCTTGCGCTACGTCTTCGTTTAGAGCTTTCTCAATTTGTGATTAGCTTCAAAGATGCGTTGTTCCCACTCAAGCAAAGATGGTCGCCTTCATTGTGTGACCTCAGGCCTGTGATCAGGCTGCTCGGGCACGCTTCGATGGCTGCGGAATGGGCTGGCGAGAGGCCTTCAGCAACCGTTCTCCCTGCTTAGTTTCACCCCCACAGCTGACCGGCTCCTCTCTCGATGCATCGCCACGCCACATTCGGATCATCTCACGGGTGAAGTGCGCAGCGAGCTTTGGTGATTCAATCACCAGCAGTGTTTCGTCATTGGTGTGTGCGGCAGCGGGCGACCAGTTGAAGGGTCCTGTGATGACCATTTCGTTGTGCTAGGGATGTACGCATGAATAGTGATTTCATGCCATGGCCAATTGAGATATGATATGAATCGTTGTTTTGAAAGTCTCGGCATTAATGAATTATTTGCCTCCCTTCTTGGTGCTGGCTTTGTTTGGTTTATTTCCTGCTGTTGTGAGATCTTTGCCGTTGGATGGTTTCTATGCTTATCAGCTGAGTAGGTTGGAAGATTCTAGAACGCTGTATAGCAGTACGGTCTGGCTCAAATCTTCTGGCAGCAAATTATCCATCTTTCGGGCAATTGATGCAGATCCTCTTGGTGGCTTGACGCGATGTGGAGGTCTGGGTTGCAATCTTGATGTGCACGAAGAAATCGGTGCTCTAACGTTTAAGCAAGTTTCTGGTCGCTTGAGGGTCGTTGAGGCAGAAGGGTTTGCGAGTTTCCTCTTGAACTCTACTTGTGGTTTGGAAGAAGGAGCACTTGGCTATCGGCTGGGGTGTCGTTCTAAAAAGTTTCCTGGTGGAATTGATCGTGGAAGTCTTGTTCTATTCTCGCCAGGTAGTTGATCGCCATTCATTTCATGGGAGGCGTCGAATTTCTTCGTTTTGAATATTGGTGAGCTGAGTCTGTAAGTTATCCCTCGGATGAGTTTTGGTTCTTCATCCAGATATTGCTTACTCTCTTGTGCTCCCACTCCCGCACTTGGCGCGCTGCCGTTCCAGCTTGCGTCGCATGTGAGCGGTGATCCCCAGCTCCGCACCACGCCACATTCGGTTCATCTCGCGCGTGAAGTGCGCGGCGAGCTTTGGTGAGTGAATCACCAGCAGGGTTTCGTCATTGGTGTGAGCAGCTGATGGTGACCAGTTGAAGCTGCCTGTGATCACAGTTTTGTTGTCGATTACGGCGAACTTGTGATGCAGCTTGTCGCCGCGTGCCAAGCGTGGAGTGCCGACGGTTTGGAGGGGATCTTGAAAAGGGTTGTTGCCGGCTTCCAGTTTGCAGAAGCGATCCGGCATGGCCATACCGAGTAGATCCAGCACTTCCGAAAAGGGCCGGCTGGCGAAGCCGGGATCAGCCAAAAGGCGTACTTTCACGCCTTTATTCACGCGCTGTCGTAGGGCGTCGGTCAGATCCTGGGCTGAAAACACGAAGAGTGCCATATCGATGCTTCGTTGGGCTTTGTTCAGTTCCTGGCCAATCAGTGCAAGGCCGTGCTCGCTGTTTCGTTTGGCTTGGGGAGCGAAGAGCACCTTGATCCTGGCCTCGCCAACGTCGACCTGCTCGATCGAGGGAGCGTCTTTGGCTCGCCCAAAGCGGCTGTTCTGTTGTCCTCCGGGGCCGTCCCCCCACATGCGCTCGAACTCCTGGCTGAATAGGGAGGCGAGTTCAGGGCTCTTCACCGTGATCAGATGGTTCACATTGCCTCTGGTGCGGGGGGCATCGGCGTCTCCATGCAGACCGGAGCTTGTGAAATTGGCGCTGCCGGTGACGACCTGGTTGCGATCGATCACCACGAATTTGTGGTGCATCAGGCCGCTGCCCTTGCTGCCGTCTTCTGTGTCGTCAATTTGAGGCACAGCTCCTCGCGCAAGAATGGCGATCGCATCCCCCTTCAGGCGCTCCTCCGCGCTGAGCACGCCATCACCATTGCGATCGGCCAGTCGCTTGAGGCGTTGAAGCCGCTTGCGCTCATGTGGCGTCAGGCCCGCCTCGTGCTGCTGGCTCCAGGCCTTGCTGTAGTTGTTCTCCAGCACCACTTGGACGCGCACACCACGTTGATGGGCCCTGACGAGGGCATTGGCGATCGCGGGTAGGGATAGCTCTTGAATGGCGACCAGGCACTCCACTTGGGCTTGATCGATGGCCTCGATCAGTTGCTGCTCGAGGTTGTCACCGTTGCGCCAAAGGCCGTTAAGCGGGCTGCGGTAGCGGGCGTCGTCGCGATGGTTGAAGGAGACCTGAATGTGCTGGAGTTGAGCTAACCCCTTTGTCGGTTCCCCCAGCAGCTCCCCGGCCTGGCTGCAGGATCCACAAAGCACTGGCAGCAGCACCAGCAAGATGCGGAGTCCAGGCGGCTGACGTCTGATCACCGATCCTCGCGAGAGCTTGCTCCAGCATTCCCCCGTTTTGTTCTGACTGCTGTCAGCACTGACATCCCATCTGGTTTGAGCTCAGTTCCGGTTCAGTGGGGCATCTCCGCAGTGCGCAGCATGGCCATAAACCAGAGCGTGCTCAGAACGAGAGCCACGCCCACTCCTGCTCCAATACCCACTCGGGCAATGGTGAGTGGCACAACAATTGGAAACGCCATCGCCCCGGCAAGTGGGGTGATGGCGACAAACCAACGCAAGCCTGAACGCTCGTTGGTCATTGGCTCAGAACCATTCAACCTGCGCTTCGCTGGCTGGATTGGTGTTGTCTTCCGGAGTGACTCTCTCAAAGTTGAGGGTGATGTTGCGCTTTTGGGCTCCGTCAGCTGCGGTGGCTTCGATGGGGTAGAGCTGCTTGCCATCCCGGAACGGCACCTGGATGCGGAAGGTGCCATCGCTTGAGAGGGGCACATCTTCTCCTCCAATGGTGAGACGAGCGGAGGGATCGGTGGCGCCGTAGACGATCAGTTCAGCATCGGCGATGAGCCAGAAGGAGCGCTGGCGGGGAGCGACTCCACCCAGGCCGGACTCATTGCGACCACTCGCCCAAAGGCCTGCTCCCGAGTCGTTCAAGCCGCGCTGATCGGAGCTCAAGCCCTGCTGCTCATGGAGCACCTCAGAGCCGACGCGACGGCTGCGGAAATGGGTGGTCGCAGTTTGGTAGAGGCGCTCGTGCAGACCACTATCTGTGCTCTCGGGAGCGCTAACAGGAGCGGCGGCTGGAATGGTTGCTGGGGTTGCATCCAGGCTGAAGGGAACGAACTGATCCATGATCTGATCGCTCGGGTGCAGAGCTGGAACGCGCGCCACAGAGGAGAGGGCCAGAGAGATCCAGGTCGAGCCGGCGCGATAGCCCAGCTCAACGCGGTAATCGCGGTCGCAGAGAGGAACAGGCAAATACCACTCGGTGCTGTGGCTGTCGACAGGAACTTCCTGGAGGGTATGGGGATGGGAGCTGCCATCCTGGATGCCGGTCACGTCAGCTAGGCGCAGGCTGAGGTGAGCAGCGCCTTCGTTTTGTGCCGCTTTACGGTCGCTGTCTGAGATCTCCCAGAACACATAGGCCCATTGGGGATCACGTGGGAGGAACACAACCCGTGTCGTCGTGTCGGAGCGCGTTGCTGCTGCGACGCCTGATTCGATCGACTTTGGCTCACCGCTCTTGCGGTCTTGGCGCTTGGCAATGGCCGTGACGAGGTCCTGCTTGCTCTTCCTGCTGTAGAGAGTCACGCCCAGATCACTGGCCATCTGGCGCAGTTGACGCAGCGTGAGGCGGGCCAGAGAGGACAGTGCTTGCGTCACGGACGGATTCACCCAGGTTTCTTTGGGATCAGTCTGCGTGAAAGAGCTGCATTTCGATCACTAGGGGGTGCTGACGTCAGCATCTTCTGACTGCTCTGACCTTCCCGTGGCCATGAAAAAAGGGGGCTTGATGCCCCCTTTTTCGCTGTGGTGGTAAGGATTCTGTCGACTAGCGACCGACGCTGCGATAGGGGACTTTGGACATGTAGTCCATGTCGGCATTCCCAATTGATGGGGCTGTCCTGATGGCAATCCCCGGCACCCATGCCATGTAATCGGCGGGGGAGCCTCCGCGCGTGATCTTGGCCCGAGCCGGAATGCTTTTGGATGTGCCTGTGAAGACGATCTGAGGGAAGCCCAGAATGCCGCGGTAGTACTCGTCGTAACGAGGGGTGCTGACGTTGAACGGGGTATCACCAAGGTCGCGTCCAGGCAGGATGCGATTGCGTTGGTAGGGAACGGTGTCGTATCCGAAGGCATCCAGGTATTCCTGGCTGTCCAAGAGCTCGTCCACCATGCCGACGATGCCTTTGGTGGCGATCACGATGGACCAAGCCAACTCTTCGCCCTTGCCGTTGGTCTTGCGGCCCAAGACACGCTCAACCAGATGACGAACAACTTTGTAGTTGCTGTTCAGGTTGTAGAAGCTGCGCTGGAAGGTTTCGGACAGCAGCAGGCCACGGATGAAGTCCCTGACGGTGATCTGACCGTCACGCAGCTGGGACTCAAGATTGACGTCGCGATCGCTCTTGAACGCATGAAAGAAAATCTGGCGGTAACCGCTTTCGATCACCGTGGTCAGATTGTCCGCATCCATGGCGATGTCCATGGAGTAGGCCCTTGATTCCTCTTCGGACCCGACGCGAATGTTCGGAACACCGGCCCTCAGAGAATTCTGAGTGATTGGTGCGTACTTAAGAAGAGGGATGGCCACGCGAGCATCAGCGTCCACTGATGGGGATCGTAATTGCAGGTATCAGGAACGAATCCCTTCAATCTGAGAACGGATTACAGACCGTAATACTCGCTACAAGCTTGCTACCAGCCAAAGGCTGACAGGGTCTGGGATGCGGAGGCTTGGGCCCTTGGGGCTGATGCGGTTTCGCCCAGGTCTTGCTCTCGGGTCTCGACACAGAACGAGGCGTTGTTCGACAGCCCTTCGACTGTGCTGCTGCGAACGCGCACATCCGGGCCGATGAAGCTAAACCGTTCCCACACACGCATGGTTTCGTAGCTCGTTTCGAGGATCAGACCATCCTCGGAATCCATCGCGAACAGAGATGACGCCGGCGCTTTTTCTGCGTAGCCCATCGTTCTCAGCATCAGTCCGCTGCGACCGTCGTCGCTGGTGGGGATGAGCCCAAACACTGTTTCGCCGTCGTGGCCCTCCTCGCTTCTGTCCCAAGCCATCGACGCGCTCCAGCGCACATAGCTTCCGCCGATGACCTGACTGGCTTCCTTCCCATGCGCGACCGCTAATTCGCCCAGGCGGCTATCGCTTGGATCGAGGTCCTCGACAACAATTAGCGATCCACCCGCCTCAGCCCGGCGATGCAGCAGATGGTGAACGCTGCGTTGCGAGCGCCAGCGACCACAGCTGAGCTGAAAAAAACTGAGGGCATCGGGGATGACAAGGCTCATGCTCAGCTCCGAAGGGGACCCAGGGGGTCTTTGGATGTTCGCAGGCGACCAGGCCTACGTGATCTGTTGCCTTGCATTGAAGGCCACAACGGCTTGATCGATCAGTGCGCCCAGGGTCAGTTCCAGCGGAGTGATCCCCAGGGCATCCGCAATCGACTCAAGCCGATCAGCCGCTGTCGAGAACTGACGCAGGAGTAGATCGCAAAACTCGGGATCGTTCTTCAGCAGAGGTTGATCCCTGCACCAACGTTGTTGCTGTGCCAAGGCGGGGATTGGGCCTTTGCATTCAGGTGACGCCATCTGTTGAAAGCTGGCCAGGCAGTGGGCAAGCAGTCGTAGGTGATGCCGCTCAAGACTCGGCAGCATGGACGCATCGATCTGTTCCACCATTTCCCTTGTGAGAGGGCTTTCTGCGGAGGTGGACGATGGGTCAGTCATCGCCTGGGGTGATCCGAAAACCACAGGAATGCTCTCCTTTCAGTCGCCAGTGCACTCGTTCCACTTGGCAGTCGGGAAAGGTCTGGCGAATTAGCTCAAGCTCCTGATCACAAACCACCGGGTATTCCTCGGCGATGCGTTGCACGGAGCAATGGAACTCACTCAGGCACCAGCCCTGGCCATCAGGTGCATCTTGCAGTTCGGTGACATAACCCTCCTGGCGGCGCAGTTCGGCTAGGAGGGCCACGCGTTCCTCTAACGGTGCTGAGCCCAGCTGTTGTCGGTAATGGCCTGCTTTGTCGATGGCTTGTTGGGTGAGCAGGGAGACCATCGTCTCGGGTGGCAGCGTTGCGGCCATGGAGTGGAGCAGGCCAAGAGCGAAGTGTTCGCTGCCATCGGGAAAATGTTGGTGGCCGCGGTCTGTAAGCCGCCAGCTGTTCGAGGGACGGCCGGGTCCCGCTGGCATCGGCGTTGATTCGACTAAGCCGTCATCTTCAAGACTGCGCAGGTGTCGCCGCATGGCCTGCACTGAAATCCCAAGTTGGTTGGCCAAATGCGCAGCACTCGTTTCACCCTGCCTCAGCAGCAGGGTGAGAGTGGTCTCACGGGTGGGTGCCTGCGCGTGTGCGCCCATGGGTCGGTGGTGATTCCATCACGATGCCACGCAAATTGGGTGACTGACGGATTCTCGCCAGAGTGCCCCCGGCATGGAGGTCGTCATCGTGACCGGCTTGGACGAGGGTGACGTCCTGATCAAGCGGTTTTTCCCAGGCCTTGCGCCCCAGATCGCCAGCTTCCACCGGCGCGTTGATGGGCCTTGTCGGTGCGATTGGCGCTAACAGGAACGTTGCGCAGCTTCGTCCATGGCCCCTCATCCGGGGCGTTGCGGGGGCACAATGAGCCTTGACCGGCAGCTGTCGTGACTGTGCCCTAGGCTCCAAATACGAAACCGAATGGTTTCGTATCTCCTGAAGCCTGCGTGCCCACGGCCTGTTTCCGTTGACTGCTCAACTCATCGCTGTCCATGACTGACGCACCTGCTGGCACCGCTGAACCAACCCCGGAAAGCCTTGAGGTGATCCGTAAGTTCGCTGAGACCTACGCCCAGCGCACCGGAACGTATTTCTGCAGTGATCCGGGTGTGACTGCTGTTGTGCTCAAGGGTCTGGCTCGTCATAAGGACGAGCTCGGCGGCGCACTCTGCCCGTGCCGCCATTACGAAGACAAGGGTGCTGAAGTTTCCCAGGCGTTCTGGAACTGCCCCTGTGTGCCGATGCGTGAGCGCAAAGAATGCCACTGCATGTTGTTTCTCACTGAGGACAATGCTTTCCGTGGTGATGCGCAGACGATCAGCACCGAGGAGATCCACGCCTCCGCAGGTTGACTCCTATGACCAGTGTCTCCACTCGTGATCTTGTCAGTCAGCCGTATAAATATGGCTTTGTTACTGATATCGAGACTGAGAAGATTGCCAAAGGCCTTAGTGAAGATGTTGTTCGCCTGATTTCCTCCAAGAAAGAGGAGCCTCAATTTCTGCTTGATTTCAGGCTGCGTGCCTACAAGCATTGGCTCACTATGGAAGAGCCTGATTGGGCTGCTTTGGGATACAGCGCGATCGACTATCAAAATATCATTTATTACGCTGCTCCTCGCCAGCAAGAGAAGAAGGCAAGTCTCGATGAGGTTGACCCAAAACTTCTGGAGACATTTGACAAGCTGGGGATACCTCTGAGTGAGCAGAAACGTTTAAGTAACGTCGCGGTCGATGCCGTTTTTGACAGCGTTTCCATCGCTACGACCTATCGCGAGAAGCTCGCTGAGCATGGAGTGATTTTCTGTTCGATCAGCGAAGCGGTGAAGGAATATCCTGAGCTTGTTGAGCGTTATGTCGGCACAGTTGTTCCCAGTAATGACAACTATTTTGCCGCGCTGAATTCAGCAGTTTTCAGTGATGGATCGTTTGTGTTTATTCCGAAGGGCGTGGAGTGCCCGATGGAGCTTTCGACTTACTTCCGGATTAATTCAGGTGATACAGGTCAATTCGAGCGCACGTTGATCGTTGCCGAGGAAGGCGCATCCGTTAGTTACCTTGAGGGTTGCACCGCGCCAATGTTTGATACCAATCAGCTTCACGCCGCCGTGGTGGAGCTTGTTGCTTTGGACGATGCTTCGATTAAGTACTCCACTGTTCAGAATTGGTATGCCGGTGACGAGAACGGAGTCGGCGGCATTTACAACTTTGTGACCAAGCGCGGACAGTGCCGCGGTGCACGAAGTCGCATCAGTTGGACCCAGGTGGAAACGGGTTCGGCGATTACCTGGAAGTATCCGAGCTGTGTCTTGCAGGGTGCCGACTCTGTCGGCGAGTTCTATTCCGTTGCTCTCACGAACAATTGCCAACAGGCCGATACAGGCACCAAGATGATTCACCTCGGTGCCCGTACCCGCTCCACGATCGTGAGCAAGGGTATTAGTGCTGGGCGCTCCAGTAACAGTTATCGAGGCCTTGTGCAGATTGCTCCTGGTGCCAAGGGTGCCCGCAATTACAGCCAGTGCGATTCGATGTTGATTGGCGATGAGGCGGCGGCCAACACCTATCCCTATATCCGTTCCCAACAGCCTCAGGCAGCAATCGAGCATGAGGCCAGCACCTGTCGTATCTCCGAAGATCAGCTCTTCTACCTCCAGAGTCGGGGCATTGGTTTCGAAGAGGCTGTGTCAATGATGGTGAGCGGTTTCTGCCGAGATGTTTTCAATCAGCTGCCCATGGAGTTTGCGGCGGAAGCCGACAAGCTCCTGGCTCTCAAGCTTGAGGGATCTGTCGGATAGACCGTTGATCCCGTTAGTGGTCCCCCCTGCCACTTATCGCTGTTGTCCACACCTTCTTTCTTACTCACTCGCTTTCACCCGTGATCCGTCCTGACGCCGAGCTGTTGCTCGATATCAACGATCTGCATGCTTCCGTTGAGGCTCAGCCCATCCTCAACGGTGTGAATCTGCAGGTCCGTGCTGGCGAGATCCATGCGGTGATGGGTCGTAATGGCAGCGGCAAAAGCACCTTGTCGAAGGTGTTGGCTGGTCACCCTGCCTATCGCGTCACCGGTGGGAGCGTCCGTTACCGAGGTTCTGATCTACTCGAGCTGGAGCCGGAAGAACGCTCCCGGCTTGGTGTCTTCCTCGGCTTTCAATACCCTGTGGAGATCCCAGGTGTCAGCAATCTGGAGTTCCTGCGGGTCTCTAGCAATGCGCGCCGTCAACAGCAGGGCCTGGAGGAGCTCGACACCTTCGATTTTGACGATCACGTGCGCGAACGCCTCAGCGTTGTGCAGATGGATCCTGCCTTTCTGGAACGCAGCGTGAATGAGGGCTTCTCCGGAGGGGAGAAGAAGCGCAATGAGATTCTGCAGATGGCGCTTCTGAATCCGGTGGTGTCCATCCTTGATGAAACGGATTCCGGCCTTGATATCGATGCCCTCAGAATCGTTGCAGGCGGAGTTAACCAGTTAGCCACGCCTGAGAACGCCACGCTGTTGATCACCCATTACCAGCGTTTGCTGGATGAGATCACCCCTGACTATGTCCATGTGATGGCGGCTGGCCGAATCCTCCGAACCGGGGGGCGTGAGTTGGCACTTGAGCTGGAAAAAACCGGTTACGACTGGGTGGATGAGGAGGTGGCGTCCACCGGACAGGGGGTGGCCTAACCATGGTGTCGACTGCGACCGACTGGTTGACGCGTCTGCCTGCTCCAGCAGGAGCCCTCGAGCCTATTCAGCGCCGCGGGCGAGAGGCCCTGGCCCAACTTGGATTGCCCACCCGCCGCCAGGAAGACTGGCGTCTCACCGATCTGACCCGCCTACAGGGTTTATTGACGCTGCCGTTGGCCGCTTTGGATCATGCTTCGGCTGAAGCAGCGTCGGCTCAAAACGTGCCCGGGCGTCCTGAGAATGGCTGGCGTGTTGTGCTCGATGGCCACTCCGATCCCCTCGCAGGGGTCACTCTCCCTGAGGGCGTGAGCGAGCTGAGCGGGAGTGAGTTGGAGCAGGCTCTGGGTCACACCCTCGCGCGCTGTGGCTCGGCCCATCACTGGCCCGTGGAGTTCAATCATTCACTGGCGTCGCAGGTTCTGGCCCTTCGCATCCGTGGTTCTGTGCCTCCTTTAGAGGTGCTGGTTGGCGCCGCTGAGGCATCCCTAAGCCCTACCAGGATCCTGTTGGTGGTTGAGGAGAAAGCAGAGCTGGAGATCCTTGAGGTGTTCCTGGCTGATTCGGGTGCGGCCCATAGCCATTTATTCGAGATGCATCTTGGCCAGGAGGCCAGGGTTCGACATGGCGTTGTGGCCCAGGGATCGGGGGATTCTGCGTTGATGGCCCACTTGGCGGTGGAGCAGGAGCCGCGCAGTAGCTATGAGCTCATCACGGTGTCGCGGGGATGGGCCTTGGGGCGCCTTGAACCTCAGGTTGTTCAAGTGGATGGCCAGGCCTCCACGGTGCTGAAGGGTCTCGTGCTGACGGCTGACGAGCAACAGTTCGCGACCCATACGACCATGCGCTTTGAGGGCGAGGAAGGAGAGCTTGATCAGCTGCAGAAGACGGTCGCCGCCGGTCGTTCCCACAGCATCTTCAATGGTGCAGTCAACGTTCCGAGGGCGGCGCAACGCACCAATGCCGCACAGCTCAGCCGCAATCTGCTGTTGTCAGATCGTGCCCGCATCGACACCAAGCCGGAACTGGAGATCGTCGCAGACGATGTGCGCTGTGCTCATGGGGCCACCGTGACCCAGTTGCAGGAGGAGGAGATGTTCTATCTGCGCAGTCGTGGAATCTCTAGTTCTCGTGCTGCCGCTTTGTTGCTGCGGGGTTATTGCCAGGAGGTGGTGGATGGCCTGCCTCCTCTGGCGCAGCGTTGGCCAGTGATCGATCACCTGCTTGAGGGCCTTGAGCGATGACCGCAGCACCTGAGTGCAATGCGTCTAGGTCTTTGGCAGAGCGGACCCGTTCCGATTTCCCGATCCTGGCGCAGCGCTCCAGTTCGGGCCAGCCACTGATTTACCTCGATCATGCGGCGACCAGCCAGAAGCCCACAGCAGTGCTAGAGGCTCTGCAGCGCTACTACAGCAACGACAACGCCAATGTGCATCGCGGGGCCCATCAGCTCAGCGCCCGTGCCACAGAGGCGTTTGAAGGCGCACGATTGATCACGGCTCGTTTCATTGCAGCGTCCAGTCCCCGCGAGATCGTTTTCACCAGAAATGCCAGCGAGGCGATCAATCTTGTAGCCCGCACCTGGGGTGATTCCAATCTCCAGCCTGGCGACGAGGTGCTGCTCACCGTGATGGAGCATCACAGCAATCTGGTGCCCTGGCAGCTGCTGGCCCAGCGCACTGGATGTGTGCTCCGTCATGTCGGTGTGACCGAGCATGGAACCCTTGATCTAGAAGACCTGCGCCGTCAGTTCACGAGTCGAACCCGGCTGGTGGCCTTGGTGCATATCAGTAACACCCTGGGTTGCTGCAATCCTGTGGATGAGGTGGTCAGCCTGGCTTCGGAGCATGGAGCTCTGGTGTTGCTCGATGCCTGTCAGAGCCTGGCCCATAAACCCGTGGCTGTGCATCAGCTCGGGGTGGATTTTTTGGTCGGCTCCTCCCACAAGCTCTGCGGTCCCACCGGGATGGGTTTCCTCTGGGCGAAAGAGGCTCTACTGGAGGCGATGCCGCCCTTTCTGGGTGGTGGAGAAATGATCCAGGATGTGTTCCTCGATCACAGCACTTGGGCGGACTTGCCCCATAAATTTGAGGCGGGAACCCCCGCCATTGGTGAGGCGGTTGGAATGGGCGCCGCGATCAGCTACCTCGAGACCGTTGGCCTCAAGGCGATTCAGGCTTGGGAAGCTGAGCTCACCGCCCATCTGTTCTCCCGACTACAGGCCATCGACGGTGTTCGCATCCTTGGGCCCACCCCAGAGCAGCAGCCCGATCGAGGAGCCCTGGCCACCTTTCTCGTGGAGGGCGTTCATGCGAATGACATCGCGGCCATGCTTGATCTGGAAGGTGTCTGCATCCGCAGTGGTCACCATTGCTGCCAACCCCTGCATCGCCACTACGGCGTGACTGCTTCAGCGCGGGCCAGTCTTAGCTTCACGTCCACTGTTGCTGAGATCGACCGCTTTGCTGATGAGTTGACGTCCACGCTGGATTTTCTCCGCGCTCACAGTTGAGTGAGTGGACGCAAAGAGCGATTGCGCATCAAGGTGCCCCGATGCCCTTGTAGCTGCTCTGGCAGGGAGTCCCAGTCCAGCGTCATGCCTGTGGCGGCGTCATAGCTGGTTTCCTCGAGGGTGTGCTCCTGCCAGTCGAGATCGAGGGTGGTGAAGCTTTGGGGTCTCGGACGGCGATCTCCAATCAAGAGGCGAGGCCCGCTTCCCATTGCCCCCAGCTGGATGAGATCGAGTCCGGCCTCGCTGGCGGGGTACCAGGCGTGTTGATGGCCACTGATGTACCCCTGGACTCCTGTCTCTTGCAGCAGTCTTTTGATCCTGTGGTGCTCTGTGAGCACTTCGCCGGGTCGGTCGCGTCCCTGACTGATCCCTGCCAATGGCAGGTGCCCCACCACCAGCCGAAGCCGTGCCTGACGGGCTTCAGCTCCCATCAGTTGCCGGCGGGCCCAGAGCAGTTGCGCCTCGGGAACACGGCTGGAGCTCGCATCCCACACCAGCCAGAACACGTCTTGATCCAGAACGCTGTAGTGAAATGGGAAATCGGCACTGTCGACCCATCGCAGCCCCAGGGCTTGACGACGATGCTTCCAAAAGCGGCGAACGGCCTGCCGGTCGGCGCTGAATCCGGGGGCTCCATCGTGATTCCCCACCGCTGGCAGAAAGGGAATGCCCTGTCGACGCACTGGCAGGAGGATCGTGCGGGCAAAGGCCTCCCACATTTGGTCCAGTCTGCGGGCGCTGAGGCCCTTTTTCTGGCCCGCCACCATGTCGCCGGCGCAGACCACTAGGGCTGGCTTCAGCGCTAACAGATGGGTGAGACCCTGCTGTACTTGCGGGATGTAGGAGGTGGAGCCGTAGCTGCTGTTGAGGTCGCTGATCAGGCCGATGCGGAGTGCATCAGCGGCTGCATTGGCCTGGAGCGCTCGTCCCGCCAGTGAATGACCCGCGGCCAGGCCAAGCGCCCCGGAGGCAAGCGTCAGCAGCTGGCGGCGATCACAGCGCATCAGGGAGGCCCCCATCGGAGGGCAGCATGGACCATTCCCTGCGCATCCGCAGCTGATGAATATTGATGGTCAGGCCTGGCGCACCATCTGGCTCGAGGCGGATGGTCGGTCGGTGGGGGTGATTGATCAGACCCTGCTCCCGCATTGCTTCACCACGCGCACTCTCACCACTTGTCACGCCGCTGCGGAGGCCATTCAAACGATGGTGGTTCGGGGCGCACCGTTGATCGGGGTCACCGGTGCTTACGGCTTGATGCTGGCCCTGCAGGTTGATGCCTCGGATGAGGCCCTGGCCACCGCTTTCGATCAGCTCAACGCCACAAGGCCCACAGCCGTGAATCTGCGCTGGGCTTTGGAACGGGTGCGTCAACGTGTGCTGCCCTTGCCCGCATCGGAGCGGGCCGCGGCGGCCAGGGAGGAAGCGGCTCTGATTGCGGAAGAAGATGTGGCCATGTGCGCTTCAATCGGCGACCACGGCCTGGGATTACTCCAGACGCTGGCCAGGGCACGTTCGCCGCAGCGACAGGAGCAACCGTTGCATGTCCTCACCCACTGCAATGCTGGCTGGCTGGCCACCGTTGACTGGGGAACGGCGTTGGCACCGATCTACAAGGCCCATCGTGCTGGCCTCAACATTCATGTTTGGGTGGATGAGACCCGTCCGCGCAACCAGGGGGCGTCCTTGACCGCTTATGAGCTGGGGCGCGAAGGCGTTCCCCACACGGTGATCGTCGATAACGCCGGAGGCCACCTGATGCAGCATGGTCAGGTGGATGCGGTGATTGTCGGCACAGATCGCACAACGCGACGCGGCGATGTGTGCAACAAAATCGGCACCTATCTCAAGGCGCTCGCCGCCCACGACAACGATGTTCCGTTCTATGTGGCGCTTCCGGCCTCCACGATCGACTGGGCGATCGGTGACGGCGTGGCCGAGATCCCGATTGAGGCCAGAGCGGCAGCTGAAGTGACCCATATCCAGGGGCGTGATCCCGCCGGTGCCGTCAATTCCGTGCAGCTGACTCCGGATGGCAGCGACGGATTCAATCCTGCTTTTGATGTGACCCCGGCCAGACTGGTGACTGCTCTGATCACTGATCGAGGCGTGGCTCCGGCCAGTGAGCAGGGTCTCAAGGGGTTGTATGTCGATGCCTGATGTCACCTCTGGCGCTGATGGGCTCGCTGCCGATGACCTGGCCTTGCGGCAAGAGTTGGTGTCCGTGGCTCGGCGCCTCAATGCCAGTGGGCTCAACCAGGGAACGTCTGGCAACCTCTCCCAGCGAATCCCAGGAGGACTGCTGATTACTCCCAGCTCCCTGCCCTACGAGCAGATGGAGCCCACCGATCTGGTGGCGATCGATTGGAGCGGAATGCCGCTCAACGAGCCTTCTCGTAGGCCTTCATCGGAATGGCGCCTGCACGCTGATGTGCTTGCGGCTCGCCCCGATGTGCAGGCGGTGTTGCATTGCCACCCGATTCATGGAACCGCCCTCGCCTGTCATGACCGGGGCATCCCCCCCTTTCATTACATGACGGCTGTGGCGGGGGGAGATGACATCCGTTGTGCTCCTTACGCCACCTTTGGGACGGAGCAGTTGTCGCGGATGACGGTTCAGGCGCTGCATGGTCGTCAGGCCTGCCTGCTGGCCCGCCATGGTCTTGTCAGCCTTGGCGACAGCCTTGACCAAGCCCTGCGCATCGCCGTGGAGGTGGAGACACTGGCGCGCATGTATCTGCAGGCCTTGCAATTGGGAGAGCCACCTCTTCTCACTGCTGAACAGATGCAGGCTGTCCATGCCCAATTCCGAGGCCTGCACTACGGCCAGGCGGATCAAACTCCCAGGTGACGGCGGAAGAAGGCTTCGGTGGCCTCGAGCACAGCAACTTGCACAGCACTGTCTCGGAAGCCATGGCCCTCCTCGGGGAAGGTGATCACTTCCACGGGAATGCCGTTTGCTGTCAGGGCTGAGGCCATCCGCTCGGTCTGCTCCGGTGGAACGACCTTGTCTTTGAGACCTTGGAAGAAGATCACGGGACAGCGAATTTTGTCGGCATGGTGCAGGGGGGAACGGGCTTCATAGCGTTCCCGCTCTGCTGGCCAGTCACCGACCAGGCCATCGAGGTAGCGCGCCTCGAAGCGGTGTGTGTCAGTGGCCATTGCGGTGAGGTCGCTGACGGCATATCGGCAGGCCCCGGCCCGGAAGACATCCGTAAAGCAGAGGCAGGCCAGTGTGGTGAAGCCGCCGGCACTGCCTCCCTCCATGGCGATCTGATCGGGATGGGCTCGGCCGTTGGCAATCAGGGCTTGGGCGGCCGCGGCGCAGTCCTCAACATCCACCACGCCCCATCCCTGTTGCAGTCGATCGCGGTAAGCCCTGCCAAAACCTGTGGAGCCTCCGTAGTTCACATCCACCACGCCCCAGCCCCGTGAGGTCCAGAACTGGATTGCAAGGTTGAGGCCAGTTCTGGCCATCGCGGTGGGTCCGCTGTGACCTTTCACAAGCAGGGGAGATGGTCCGGGGTGCGCCCCGGTTGGGGGGTAGTACCAGGCATGGGTGCGCTCACCATTGGCGCCGTTAAACCAGATCGCTTCCGCACGACTGATCTGCTCGGGGGGCAGCACGGCCGGGCTGGCGGGTGTGTGGCGCCAGTCTCCGTTGGTGAGATCCAGTTCCAGCAGGCCCATGCCTGTGTTGCCATTGCTGGCGATGGCAACGGCTCGTCCGTTTGCTGCCCGCAGCCCTGCCAGGTCATCGAACGGTTGCTCAATGGCTTGGATCGTCCCGTCATTGGTCAAACAGTTCAGTTGCCAGCGCCCCTGATCGCAGATCGCCGCCACCACCTGCTCTCCATCCCAGGCGGTGGTGCTCATCCCATAGATCCACTGGGGCATGGCCGTTTCCGCCTGCATGGGCCATGGTCTTTGCCACTGCGGGGCTGATGACCAAGCCTCCGGACGGCAATGGATCAGATTCCACCAGCCGCTGCGGTCCTCCGCCACTAGCAGGCGTCCATCCTCCAGCCACTGGGGTTGGAAGACGGAGACCCGAGCGCCGGACTCCGTGGTGCCGCCGGCTAGCTGGAAGGGCTGCTCGGGCATCCCCTCTCCATTGAGGCAGGCGCACCAAAGCGTGCTGCAATCCCATGGCATCGCCGGCTGCTGCCATTCCACCCAGGCAAGCCGAGCTCCATCGGCGCTCAGAGTCATGTACCCGGCAAAGTCCTGCGGTTGATGCAGCACGGCGGGTGTCTGATCGGCGCGCTCAAGATCCACGCTCACCAGCCAGTCACGACCCTCGGCTTCCATCACCCCCAGCCATCGCTGGCGATGGTGGTCGATGATGCCGTCGGCTAATGGGGATCCCGGTTGGGTGAGGCGTCGTGGTGGTGCGATTGGCTTCAGGCTGTTCAGCGGGTTCCTGTTTTGGCTCAGGCCCTGCCAGCTCTGGCTCCATAAACAGCCATCCGTGTCATCGACCCAAACCAAAAGCAACAGGTCACCGTCGGCATGGCTTGCAAGGGTGCCGCCGCCGTAGTCGTGGACGCGGCTTCGCAGGTTGCACGGGCAAGGTGTCAGCTCCTGGGGCTGTTGATCTCCTGCCTGCCAGGGGCGGATGAGGGCCGTGGTGCGTCCCTTCTCCTGGGGGCGCTGCTCCAGCCAGAGCACCCAGTCCCCAACCAGCTGTGGATCGCGCAGCACCGGACTGCGGCCGAGCGCCACGTCGGCTGCGAGGGGTATGGCCTGCTTAGGACCAGAAGCGTTGGACACAGCGTTGGGGAGGGCAGAACGGTGAGGCTGGACGGTGAGGGGGGACGGTGAGGGTGGAGGCAGCCAGGGCTGGTATCGGCCAGCACTGCCTAAAGTGGCCGGACACTATCCAATCGCGAGAAGAGGATCTTGGCCCGCAGCTTCGCTCAATTGGCACGGTCAGCTGAACGGAGCAGCTCCTCCGTGGCCGTGGCCAAAGAAGCTCTTGAGGTCTCTCCGCTTGAGATCCACACGCTCGGGGATGAGGTCTTACGCAAGGATGCTCGTCGGATCAGCAAGGTTGACGAATCTGTGCGTGAGCTGGCGCGCGACATGCTTCGCAGCATGTACACCGCCAAGGGAATTGGTTTGGCCGCTCCGCAGGTGGGCGTGCACAAGCAGCTGCTTGTGATCGATCTTGATCTTGAGAATGCCACCTCGCCGCCGCTGGTGTTGATCAATCCTGAGATCACAGCCTCCAGTGCATCGGTCGATACCTACGAAGAAGGCTGCCTCAGTATTCCCGGTGTGTATCTCGACGTGGTGCGTCCGACGGCGATTCAGTTGAGTTTTCGCGATGAGATGGGTCGCCCGCGGAGCATGAAAGCGGATGGCCTGATGGCCCGTTGCATTCAGCATGAAATGGATCATCTCAAGGGTGTGTTGTTTGTTGACCGCGTCACCGATGCAGGCGGCCTGAACAAAGAACTTCAGGATCACGGCTTTGAAGCTGCTGATGTTCGTTCTCTTGTCTGACCAACTCTTGTTTCTCTACCCATGCCGATGAAACCTTTGGCCGGACTGTTCTTGGCCCTCGCCTGCGTGCTCGGCATCGCTGCCACAGGTTCTGTGTTTGAGCTGGCCTATGGAGATCCTGAGCTAGGGCTCACCCCCACTCGTTGGATCCTTGGCTTGACTGCGCCCGGCACCGTCGGGTCACTTCTTGTCGCGATTCGGCTCAACAAACCGGCCTGAGCCCCCCTGACTGGCAGCGCCGCGACTTATACGATCCGCCCAACCAACATCACTCCCGATGGTTCGCTCCTTCCCCGCAACCCTGGCCTTTGCTGTGGCTGGGGCCACGATGTTCACGGGGCTGGGGAACCCAGCATCAGCGCAGGGTTCGCTGTTTTCAGCGACGCCAGTGGAGCAGGCGAATTTCATCCTTGTCGCGGCCCCAATCGGCAAGGGGGAATCTTCTCAGCTCAATATCTATGAGCAGCGCACCAATAAACGTCCTTGTTTTGCGGTGTCTGGCAGTGAGCCGGCAGTGGTGGATCCGCTGCTCGCCACCTTTGATTTCACAGGGGTCTGCAACCGCTATATCGACGGCAATGGCTATTCCTTGCGAATTGGTGGGGATGATTTCGGTACCCGTTATCGCCTCTCTGTGGTGAAGTCCAATCAGGACGTGGAGCTGCTGGCGGTGCCGACTCGCGATCCGTCGCAGCCCACGATGGTGGTGGCCAAGGCCGGTGGTGCCGGCGGCGGCTTTCTGCAGTTGCAGCTGGAGCCTGGCTGGCTGTTGATGCGCCGTCAATACGGCACCCGTTCCCTGGGTCACCTCTACGTCTTCCGAGAGGTCTGGCCTGGCAACGAGGCGGAACCCGTGCAGTCGGAGGGCAACCCAGTTGGCGAAGGCACCTTGCCGGCTGATGCTCCTGTTGCTCCGGAACTGACTCCGGCTGCTCCGGAATCCTGAGTGAGGTCAGGTTGCTACATTGACGGGCTGGAAAACACGCTTGTTGCATGACTCAGGTCACGGTCGGAGAAAACGAAGGCATCGAATCAGCGTTGCGTCGCTTCAAGCGTCAGGTCTCCAAGGCCGGAATCTTTGCCGACCTCAAGCGTCTGCGTCACCACGAGACTCCGATCGAGAAATACAAGCGCAAAGCACAGCAGCGTCGTCGTCGTCGTTGAGTGCGGTTGTCCAGTCGGTTTTAAAAAACGGGTAGTTCCACCTGTTGGCTCCTGACGGTCCCGTTCCCAGACTGGGATGAGACGCCAGGAGCAGTCCATGGATCTGAAGCCCAGAAGCATTCGCCAGTGGTTCGGGGAAACCCTCTCCCATGCCATCGGCAATCCGCGTGAGGAGAAAATGCATCTGCCGCCCCCGATTGGTGAGCAGCCTTTCCGCGATTCCCCCGTGAAGTCCAAGTAGGGCGATTGGCTCAAGGCATCGCCCCTCAAGGGCAACTGATCGGTTCAGATCAGTTGCCTGTATCAAAGCTGCGAAAGCAGAGGGCCGCGGCGAGGTCGCAGCCGCTGATCTTGGCCTGATCGCGAAGATCTGCAAGGGTGCGCGCCACCCGAAGCACCCTCAATCCGCTGCGGGCGCTCAGTTTGCGTTGATGCACCGCTCGTTCCCATTGTTCGAGTACCCCGTCACAGAGTCCTCCGTGGTCACCGAGCTGTGGGCCGCTCAGTGCAGCATTGAGGCATCCATCCGGGTTGCGAGCCTTCATTCGTTGCCTTGCGCTGATGATTTGCTCCGGTGTGGGCGTTGAGACTGCCTTGGCTGCGGCGGTTGTTGTGGTCAGGCTGGCGCGAATTTCGCTGCTCGTGAGACGTTCCAGCCGCAGCTGCAGATCAAGACGATCGATGAGAGGACCTGAGAGTCGAGACCAGTAACGCTGCCGTTGCAATGGTGTGCAGCGGCAGGGGTGATCAGGATCGCCGTACCAGCCGCATGGACAGGGATTGGTTGCTGCAACCAGGGTGATTTGGCAAGGGAAGGCGCATTTGAGCCGCGACCGGCTGAGCCACAGCACCCCTTCTTCCAGAGGTTGGCGCAGTTGATCAAGCACCCGTCGGGGGAACTCAGCGAGCTCATCCAGGAAGAGCACGCCGCCATGGGCCAGGCTGAGCTCACCGGGTCTGGGGATGGCGCCGCCACCGAGCAGCGCAGCACTCGAGCAATTGTGATGGGGTGCACGGAAGGGTCGCTGCTTTGCCAGGCCATCTCCTGGAACCAGCACACCGGCAATCGATTGCACGCGACTGATCTCCAGCGCTTCCTGCCGTGTCAGTGGTGGCAACAGTTGGGGCAGGAAGCGGGCCAGGAGGGTTTTGCCGCAGCCTGGTGGTCCCACCATCAACAAATGGTGGCCTCCAGCGGCCGTCACGGCCAGGGCGGTTTGCGCTAGCGACTGACCGATGATGGCGGCTGGTGGCTCCGTTGCCTTGGCAGGAGGTTGCTGCTCCGTTTGGCTGTACACCCTGTAGGACCGCTGTTCTGGTTTCTGGCGCAGCAGCGTCACCAGTTCCTGCAGCGAGCTTGCTGCGATCACCTTCAGGCCTGGAACGAGTAAGGCTTCGCTGGCATTGGCTTCTGGCACGATCAGGGCTGAGGCTTCGCTGCTTGCAGCAAGGCAGGCCACCGCCAGAATGCCGCGACAGGGGCGCAGGCTGCCGTCGAGTCCGAGTTCACCGGCACACCACAGGCCTTTGAGCAGTGGCGCATCCAGCTGACCACTGGCTGCCAACAGGGCGAGGGCAATCGGAAGGTCGAAGGCGGGACCTTCCTTGCGTAAATCGGCTGGTGCAAGATTGACGATCACCCTCACCAGAGGGCCACGAAAGCCGCTGTTGCGCAGAGCTGCTCGGACTCTCTCCCTCGATTCCTGGATGGCGGCATCTGGTAGGCCCACCAGTTGCAGGCCAGGAAGGCCTGGTGCCAGATCCACTTCAACCGTGACAGGGCAGGCCTCCAGTCCGAGCAGGGAGGCGCTTTGGCAGCGTGCCAGCATTGCATTTCAGATGGTGCATCGGATTGATGCCCTGCCTGTCTCAACCCTTGTTTCGATCAGGCTTTCACCATGGCGGGTGACACGATCTTCGGCCGAATCCTGCGCGGAGAAATCCCCTGTGATGAGGTCTATAGCGACGACCGCTGCTTGGCGTTTCGTGATGTGGCGCCCCAGGCGCCTGTGCATGTTTTGGTGATTCCGCGCAAGCCGATCGAGAGCCTGAATCAGGCCGGTTCTGAGGATGAGGCTCTGCTGGGTCATCTCCTCTTGGTGGCGTCCAAGGTGGCGAAGCAGGAGGGGCTCGAGGCCTGGCGCACCGTGATCAACACTGGTGCCGAAGCTGGCCAGACGGTGTTTCACCTGCACGTGCATGTGATCGGGGGACGGGAATTGGGCTGGCCTCCCGGCTGATCAGCCACCTGTTGCGACCAGTCGCCACAATGGGCCCAGGTGTGTGTATCCATGGCGTCCCTGCAGTCGTTCCGGGCCCAGCTGACGCGGCTGCGCCGGTTGTCGCAGCCTTATTTCCTTCCCTACACCGAGAGCAACGGCTGGCTGTTTGCCTTGCTGTTGTTGGCTTTGCTGTTCTGTGTAGCTGGAACAGTGCTGGGCCTGCTGTCAGGCGTGATGGCCCTGGTGGGGGCGGTCTGGCCCAAGCTCACCACTGAATATTTGGGGGGTGTGCAGGCCGCCATTGGCACTGTTTGGTCCCGCCCGATTATTGAGATCGTCTCCTGGGGGCAGCTTCTGCTTGGGGTTTATCCCTTCAGCCTGGTCATTTTCTTGATCTCCCAGGATCGCGTCTGCAGGCGTTTCCCGATTAAGACCTGGTTGTACGTTCCCACGTTGCTGTTGAGCGCAGCAGGAACAGTGCTGTTTGCGCTTTCGGCAGCGGTTGCTCTCTTCGGCTTGGTGGAGGTACCGGAAACCATGCAGTCGCTGAGTTGGCTCTCGGATCCCCTCACGATTGTTTGGACATCATCGATTGCTGCGGTGCTGAGTTGGCTCTCGGATCCCCTCACGATTGTTTGGACATCGTCGATTGCTGTGGTGACGCCTTGGCTTTCAGGCCTTGGTTTTGGACTGATGTGCTGGGGCCAGTTCATTGTTGCTTTGTTCGTCTTCGGACTTGGCTGTTTTCTCACTCATCGCAGTCGCTTACGGCAGAGACGTTGGTTCCCCTGGTTATTGCTGGGTGTGATCATCCTGATGTTGTTGTCGGTGAACGGCATTAATGCGGGAATCACATTTATCGCAAGAGATCTGACGAATGCGCTGATTGCTCGCAACCCAGAGTCGAGTTATCGCAACCTCTGGGTCTATGGCCTTTGTTTTATGGCGGCGTTGCCAATCCGCACGCTGCAGTACTACCTCACGGCAAAACTAAGCTTGGTGTGGAGGAACTGGCTAACGAAGAGCTTGATCTCTGATTATCTCAAAGATCGTGCTTATTACGTTCTCAACCCCAATGAAGGGGCGGGTGGTGACGTTGATAACCCTGATCAGCGTATTGCTGATGACACCAAGGATTTCACGATTGAGGCGCTGCGATTTACCCTTGATATTTTCGATTCGATTTTGATGTTCTCTTTGAACATCGCAATTTTGTGGAGCATTAGTGGTGAGCTCACATTTGCCTTGCTTCTGTATGCCGGCTCCATCTCGGCTTTGATGGTTTTTGCGGGTCGGAAGCTGGTTTCCATTAATACGAATCAGTTGCGTTACGAGGCCGACTTCCGTTATGGCCTTGTCCATATCCGTAATAATGCTGAGTCAATCGCGTTCTATTCCGGTGAACCCGAGGAGTCTCGCGAGGTGGGGGGACGGCTTGGATCTGTGATCAAGAACTACAACCTCTTGATTATTTGGCAGGCTATTTTGAAGATGGTTCAGCGCTCTGGAATCTACGGAAGTAATTTTATACCTTATCTGATTTTGATCTCCCCGATTTTGGCGGGAGAGATGGATTATGGCAGCTTTGCTCAGGCGAATGTTGCCTATAATTTGGTTGAAAACTCTCTATTTTTTATTATCTACAATATTGAGTCTTTGGCTCGCTTTTCTGCCTCGGTTGGTCGACTTGAAGGTTTCCAGTCGAACATCTCCCATGTTGATCGTGAGGAGTATGCAGATTTCTTCTCGGATGTGAAGCCTGCTAATTCGATTGTTCTTAAAGGTGCATCTGTGAAGACACCTTTTTCGAACCGACTTCTGACCAAGGATCTCAATCTCAGCATCTCTGCCAGCCAGAGGTTGTTGGTTGTCGGCCCGTCCGGCTGCGGCAAAACATCGTTGCTGCGAGTGATCAGTGGCCTTTGGGCCTCGCCGACGGGTCAGGTGTCGACTCCTCCCAGCGGTGAGTTGCTTTTCATCCCTCAGCGCCCCTACATGACCCTGGGCTCTCTTCGGGAGCAACTTTGCTACCCGCTCGATTGTGATCGCTTCAGCGACGATCACCTTCGAGCCGTGCTGAAGGAGGTGCAGCTCCAGTCTGTGCTGGATCGTTATCCCTCCTTTGACGTCAAGCAGGACTGGCCACGGCTGCTGTCGCTTGGGGAGCAGCAGCGTCTCGCTTTCGCTCGGTTGCTCTTGAATGCGCCCAAAGTGGTGGTGCTGGATGAAGCCACCAGTGCCCTCGATGTGAGTACCGAACGGCATCTTTATGCCTTGTTGGTGGAGCGGGAGATGGCGGTGGTGAGTGTGGGGCATCGGCCCACGCTCACATCGTTCCATGATCAAGTGCTGGCACTTCATGGCGACGGTGGCTGGCAGTTGATCCCCGCCGCCAGCTATGACTTTGAACATTCCTGAGCTGGATGCATGACCACAAGCAGCACTGAAGCGGCTTCTCAGGAGCCTCGACCGGCGCAAGTCCCCGCCACCAGTGCAACGACCTCGGATGTGCCTGGCTTCGGTTGGAGCGGCTATGCCGAGCGGGTCAACGGTCGGTTTGCCATGGTTGGATTTGCGGCCGTCCTGCTCGTCGAAGCCCTCTGCCACGACAGTTTCTTGCACTGGGCCGGTCTGGTTCCCTGAGCCATTCAGGGGAGCCGAATGATGTCGACATCCCAGCGTCCGCTGCGGCTGATCTGAACGGCCAGGGTCCTGCCATCGCCATTGAGACTCACCTGACGGGGCACTCCTGGCGGATTGATGTCCAGGCGCTGGAGGGCTCCGATGCTGCGGCGGTAGAGCATGAGTTCTGTCCGTCCATCGCGCTGCTGCACCAAGGCCAGCCGCTCTCCATCCCCGCTGAGGCTGATGCTCACAGGTTGTGCGTCGGCGCTGTTCAGTCCTGGCGTGGGAACGGGTGTGCCGTTCCGAAGATTGATCAGTTCGATCCGCTCCCGTCCTCCCCGGCTGGACAGGGTGGCCAGCCATTCCTGGGCCAGGGTTGGGTCTCGGCGGGCATCGCTGCTGCGGTCGAGGGCGCTGTTGAGGTTTTGGAGTGGACGGATGTCCTCGGTTGAGCAGCCGCCCACCAGTGTGAACAGCAGCAGACTGTTCCAGAGCAGCAGGCTGGTGCGGCCACCGGTCTTCTCCTTTTGAGACTGGGCGATCAAGGGCCCTCCTGCGGTGTGGTCACTCGCAGGCCCCCGGGTCGGTCTGGTTCGAGCACGGAGCTGAGGTCGAGCATCTCGACACGCCAGCGGCCGCGGTCGGCGACTTGAATCGCCATCCTCTGCCCATCCGGTGCCAGGCTGACCCGAACCGGATCCCGGTTGCCAGGTGGCCTGAGGGGATGGGCTCTGCCGGTGACGCGGTCTTCGACCAGTGCCATGCGCCGATTGCCCCGTTGGGTGATCACTGCCAGATAACGACCGTTCCAGCTCAGGGACGGGGAGCTGTGGGGCTGCTGGCGGTTGAGGTGCCGAAGTGGAAGTCGCTGGCCGCTGCGCAGATCACGCAGCTCCACGGTGGGGCGGCCTCGTTGTTCAACGATGACAGCGAGGATGTTGCCGTTGCCGCTGATGGCCGGATCCTGCTGCTGGCGATCCACGGATGCCCCAGGCGCTCGACGGGCATTCGGGCTGCACCCCAGCATGAGCAGGGAAACAGTTGCAGCGATCAAGCTGTATTCAGCGACGCGGGCGATCGGAGGCAGGCGACGCATGGGCCCTTAGCTGGAATGGGCTTCAGTCGTCGAACCGGGAGCTGTTGTCGCGCGGGCGAGAACTGCGAGGTGCCGGGCGACCGGAGGCTGTTCCGGTGTTCTCGGGCCGGTTCGAGCCAGGACGTGCCTGACTTCCTGTTTGGGGACTCGGTCGAGATGTGCCTGGGCCGGGGCTTGTTGTGGAGCGTGAACCGCGCTTGGAGGGTGAAAAGGCAGCGTCTTCAGGGCCTTGGCGCAGCGGAGTGCCTTGGGGGATTCCAGCTGGGCTTGAGGTGGTGGGAGGGGTCTCGCTGGAGCGGCCTCGGGAGGGGCTGCCAGGTCGTTCCCTTGGGTTGCGATCGTCGTTGCTCGCAGCGCCATCGGCGCGCGCAGCACTGGGGCGGCTGCCCCGCCGTTGATCCTGTCGTTGGGTGCGGCGGGATCCGAAGTTAGAGCGGGAGTCGCTGTCTTCATCGCGTCGCCCGAAACGGGCCATGCGCCGCTGTTGCTCACTGCGTTCGTCCCAATTGTCTGCCGAGTCGTCACGACCACGGCGACGGCTGGCAGCCTGCTCGGGAATCGCAGCTCGGGACTGACGCCGTGGACGGTAGAAGTCTCGCTCTCCCTCCTGGCTGTAGTCGTCACCAGAGGCACCCTGAAACCGTCGGCGCAGGGGTTCTGGTTCTGTGTCGTCGAAGCGGTCGTAGGGCGAATCCCACCCTCCGTTTAGACCTCCAGCAGGGCCAGGCCCTGGGGCGGGTTCATCGTCAAAGTAGGCCGAACGCCTTGCTTGCTCGACGGAGACGCCGCGGAGACGCACGCTTTCGAAGGCGAAGAATCCTGTTGAGGCCGAAAGTAAAAAAACGCCGAATTGCAAGATCGGGTCAAGACGCCAGCTTTGCGTCAGCAGAATCCCGCCGCAGAGCAAGCCAACCGCGGAGAAGAACACGTCATAATCCCTAGCTAGCGCAGGCTTGAAGCTGCGCATGAAGTAGAGAAGTGCTCCTCCAACCGCAAGTGCAATTCCGCACAGACTGCCGAAATTGAGGCTTGCATTAAACATTCCGGTCCCCCGATCTCCTTAGTTTACGAGTGGGGACCAGGGGTAGGGGGAAGAACTGAGCGCTTCAGAGCTTGCGGTCAAGCTGGTCGGTCTGGCTCAGCAGAAACAGGCCGATGCTGACCGGGATGACCACGATCACGGTGCCCCACAAGAGGCTGCTCAGAAAGTTGGCGAGGGAGGGGGTCATGTCGAGCCGGAATGGATGGCCAGGATCCGGAGATCCTAGGGATTGTTGGTGTCTTTCTACGATGCAGGCTCGGATGCTTTGAGCTTTGTGACGCCAACCCTCGTTGCGGTTCTGCCGGTTGTGCACCTGATGCTGGGCTTGCTGCTGATGGTCTGGACCCTCTGCTTCCTGGTGCGCATCGTGCTCACTTGGTACCCCCAGGTGGATCTCAGGGCAGGCTTATGGCCCCTGGTTGCGATTCCCACCGAGCCCTTGCTGGCCTCAACCCGCCGCCTGATCGCACCGATCGGAGGGGTGGATGTCACCCCGGTGATCTGGGTGGGCGTGATCAGCCTTGTGCGCGAACTGTTGGTGGGCCAACAGGGTCTGCTGTCCCAGCTGTTAATCCGCAGCGCCATGGTGGGTTAGGTGGCTGCCTCGCCACCCCCTGTCGTCTGAGCTCAATGCTGCTTAGAGCATGTCCTGCTCGACGAACTTCGTGTGCACATCACCGTTCTGAAACTCGGGGCGATCGAGCAGGCGGAGGTGGAATTCCACGGTCGTTGGGATGCCGGTGATGGCACATTCATTCAGTGCGCGTCGCATGCGCTTGAGGGCGCTCTCACGGTCTGGAGCCCAGATGATCAGCTTGCCGATCAGGGAGTCGTAAAAGGGTGGGATGTCGTAGCCGGTGTAAACGTGGCTGTCGACACGGATGCCAGGGCCACCGGGTGGGAGCCAGCCGGTGATCTTGCCGGGAGCAGGCCTGAAGTTGTGGGAGGCATCCTCTGCATTGATGCGGCATTCGATTGCGTGGCCACGCAGCTGGATGTCGTTCTGGCTGACGCTGATCGTCTCACCGCCGGCGATCCGTAGTTGTTCAGCGATCAGGTCGATGCCCGTCACCATTTCGGTGACAGGGTGCTCGACCTGAATGCGGGTGTTCATCTCCATGAAGTAGAAACCGCCGCCGCGATCGAGCAGGAATTCAACGGTGCCTGCGCCTTCGTATTGAATGCTGCGGGCTGCGGCCACGGCCGCTTCACCCATCCGTAGGCGTAGTTCGGGGTCAAGAGCAGGGCTGGGTGCTTCTTCCAGCAGCTTCTGGTGACGGCGCTGAATCGAGCAATCCCGCTCACCCAGGTGCACCACATTGCCGTGGCGATCGGCCAGCACCTGCACTTCCACGTGCCTGGGGCGATCGATGAACTTCTCCATGTAGAGGCCAGGGTTGCCGAAGGCGGCTTCCGCTTCGCCTTGGGCGGCCTTGAACAAGGTATGGAGTTGGTCCGGACCTGGAACCAGGCGCATGCCACGGCCACCGCCCCCTGCCGTGGCCTTGATCATCACCGGGTAACCCATCTCTTCTGCCAGGGTTGCCGCTTCTTCGGGGCTGGCGAGAAGCCCTTCACTGCCAGGCACGGTGGGGACGCCCACCTGCTGCATCGTGCTCTTGGCCGTGGCTTTATCACCCATCGAGCGGATCGCATGGGGTGACGGGCCGACAAAGGTGATGCCGTGGTCGCGGCACATTTCGGCGAACCGGTCGTTCTCAGCCAGAAAGCCGTATCCCGGGTGAATGGCATCCACACCGCGAGACGTCGCTGCAGCCAGGATGTTTGGGATATTCAGATAGCTCTTGCTGCTGGCGGCTTCGCCGACGCAAACAGCTTCATCGGCCAACTGCACATGCAGGGCGTTGCGATCCACAGTGCTGTAGACGGCCACTGTGGCGATCCCCAGCTCTCTGCAGCTCCTGATGATTCGGAGCGCAATTTCGCCGCGGTTGGCGATCAGCACCTTGCCGATGGGCATCCCGCAGTTTCCAGTCAAGGGCGGATCGTATCAGCGCTCACGCTTCTGGAGAAGAATCCGTTGCGTTGGAGGCCCTTGCCAGCGCGCTTGGCAGGGACATGGACCATGGCCCGGTATGATCCATCCTCGACGAGATCCGAGCGGTCACGTCAGCCACGCGGATGTGGTGGAATTGGTAGACACGCACGTTTGAGGGGCGTGTGGCTTCGGCCTTGCGAGTTCAAGTCTCGCCATCCGCACTTTTATCTTCATGATCTGATCGGATCCAGGTCGGTTCCGAGCCTGGGTTCCACCCAAGCTTTCCATGAGGGTTGATGCCTGTTGAACAGCCTTCTGGCATTGGTCAGGAGTTCCCGCCCAACCTATCCATCGTGTTCGTTTCGAACGGCCCGGGGGAGCTGGCGACCTGGGTTCGTCCTCTAGCGGAACAGTTGCACCGCACACTTCAGCTGCGTCCACGCGCTCCTCAGTCGCTGATCAGTCTGCGGTTGGTGCTTGTGCCCTGTCCGAATGCGACAGGTGAGGAGGCTGAGGCCGCTGCCCGCTGGGGCCAGTTTGATCGCATTACGCCCGCTCGTGGCTTCTGGCCCTTGCTGTTGAATCCCCGCCGGGAAGGCCCCTGGGCGGCTCAGGGAGTGGTGGTGTTTCTCGGTGGTGATCAGTTCTGGAGTGTGTTGCTGTCTGCTCGGCTTGGCTATCGCCACATCACCTACGCCGAGTGGGTGGCGCGATGGCCTCGCTGGAACGACCGCCTGGCGGCGATGGCGCCGGCAGTGCGTGAACAGTTGCCGCGTCGGTTCCGTTCCCGCTGCACGGTGGTTGGTGATCTGATGGCGGATCTTTCAAGCCATGCCCGGGACCAGTCCCCCCTGCCGCAGGGAGATTGGGTGGCGTTGTTGCCAGGATCTAAGCCCGCCAAGCTTTCAGTGGGAATGCCGTTTCTTCTGGATGTCGCTGATCGTCTGGTGCCGTTGCACCCTGGCTGCCGCTTCTTGATGCCCGTCGCGCCCACGACCTCGTTGGCTGCTCTGCAGCGCTTCGCCGGCGCGCGCAATCCGATCGCAAGCTTCTATGGCTCGGGGATTGCATCCATCGAGCCGGCCAGCGATGGATCGCCTTGGCGACGGCTCATCACCATTGCGGGAACGGAAATTCATCTCCAGGAGGAGCCCCCCGCCCATGGGCCCCTGAGTCAATGTTCGTTGGCTCTCACGACTGTTGGCGCCAATACTGCTGAGCTGGGGGCCCTAGGGGTGCCGATGATCGTGATCGTGCCCACCCAGCATCTTGGTGTGATGCAGGCTTGGGATGGCTGGATGGGACTGCTTGCCCGTCTGCCTGGACTGCGCTGGTGCATTGGCGCGCTTCTGAGTGCCTGGCGTCTGCGTCAACATGGTTTTTTGGCCTGGCCGAATATCTCTGCCGGTCGGGCCGTGGTGCCCGAACGGGTTGGCGCGATTCGACCGGAGGCGATCGCCGTGGAGGCGGCCGACTGGCTGTCGTCGCCTGAGCGGTTGCAGGGCCAACGGGATGATCTCCGCCTCCTACGGGGCCAGCCCGGTGCAGTGGCGGCTTTGGCGGAAGAGGTAAGGGCTCTGCTGCCAAAGGCTCTGTGTGACTAGCGTGAGGCTCGAATGAAACGCCGCTATGACCGCCAGTTCTGGCCTGCCCCTCGATGCTCAAGACAGGGTTCAGCGCAGCGAGGCGGAATGGAAGGCCGAGCTCACACCTGAACAGTTTCAGGTGGCGCGCAAAGGTGGCACCGAGCGCGCGTTCACTGGTGCCTATTGGGACAACAAGGCAACTGGGATGTACCACTGTGTTTGCTGCGGTGCTCCGCTATTCAGTTCCGACACCAAGTTCGATTCGGGCACTGGCTGGCCCAGTTTCTGGGATGGTGCCAGTCCTGCGGCCATCACCACCAAGACCGATGTCAGTCATGGGATGGTGCGGACCGAAATCAACTGCTCTCGTTGTGACGCCCATCTCGGCCACGTGTTTAGCGATGGCCCCACGCCGACGGGTCAGCGGTATTGCGTGAACAGTGCTTCGCTCCGATTTGAGCAGAAGGGCTGACCCGTCCTGCTCACAAGCATTCACCAGGGGTCGTCTAGGTCGTTGCGATTGGGTAAGGGCTCCCGGTCGCTCCGGCTTGCATAGGCCTCATCGGCTTCGAGTGGTTCCACATCCAGGGGATCTTCTGGCGGTTGGACCGCTCGACGGGCAGCAGGCCTAGGACGCGCTTCAAAGCGGTCAACCTCCATCCCAACTTCAGGATCAGGGTTCATCGCAACAGCATCATCCCAAGGTTGGGGATCAGCGGCGTAACGCTCAGGTGGCTCGTTTCGATCCCTTGGGAATCGCTCACGCTCAAACCGTTCATCGCCGTAGCTATCGGCGTTGTCATCAGGAGCTGCGTTGGAGGTATCGCGATAGCGATCCTGTCCATACCGTTCCTGATCGCTATAGGCCTGGCGACGGTCGTCGTCCTGGCTGTCATAAGAATCGCGGCGGCTGTATGCGTCCCGTTCAGGCAGGTCGTCCATATAGCGACGCTGGCTCTGCTGCTCGCTGCGTCGATCCTCCACTTCGACGTATTCCAGCTCCTCTTCAGGGGCGAAGCTGGCGCTTTCTGAGGCCTGCAGTTGTTTCTGCTGCTCTGCCGCCGGCTGTCCTGAGCTGAGCTGGTTCTCGACCGGCACCACATTGACCCGGTAGCGCTCTCGCTCCTGTTCTTCCCAGCTCGGTCCGCCAACGCCAAGTTTCTCTAAAACGCCGCTGTTGAGTTGCTTCAGTTTGTCTTCTGCGCCCTCGTAAACAATGATCCGATCAGGGCCGCTGCTGACGATTTCATCAACCGGGATTTCCCAGGTGCTGAGCACACCCTCGCCAAGGAGAGGCACGCCTAGGGCTCCCATCACCAACGTGCTGAGTTCGCCGGTTTCGATGTCGAACGAGAAGCCGAGCACCCGGCCGAGGACACTGCCGGATTCAGTGATGACTTGGCAGTTGATCACCCGGCTGTAGCGCTCAGGTGAGAACGTTTCGCTGAGCGAATCGATTGAATCCACCAGGATCACATCACCCACCTGGCGAATGCGCTCGAGGCGCATCCAGCGAGGCAGACCGGGGAGGAAGCGGGTGAGGGGGTTGTCGCGCAGGCCCAGGGCCACTACCTCACGACCATCGATATCAACGATCACTTCTCCGACCACGCCGAGGCGGCGGCCGGTGTCGCGGGTGATCACCTGGGTTCCCATTAGTTCGGAACGGAGCCACAGCCTGTCGCTGGGCACCGTTTCGAGAGGATCGTTAGGGGTTGGGGTCGAGGTCAAATTCAGGCCTCAGCCGTGGCAATTCGGACCATTTTGGCGTAGTGAGCTCGCATTGACTGTTTGTGTCAGAGGGTGCCTGTACTCCTGTCCTGGCAGGGTTGGCGGTCGGTGAGGTTCAGGCTGCGTCGGGAAGGCCCACCACCTGGGTGTGGGCGCCGCGGGCCTGGGTGACGCCGATGGTGCGTAGAGAGGCTCCAATCATTGGCCGGCGGTGACTGACCACCAGGAACTGGGCATCTTCGGCTTGGCGTGCGATCAGCGCGGCTAGACGCTCCACATTGACTCCATCAAGGAAGCTGTCGACTTCATCGAGCGCGTAGAAGGGCGAAGGCCGGAACCGCTGGAGAGCAAAGAGAAAGCTGAGGGCGGTCAGCGATTTTTCCCCTCCAGACATGGAGGCCAGCCGTCGCACTGATTTGCCTTTCGGATGCGCGACCAGAGTCAGCCCGCCCTCGAGGGGGTCAGAGGCGTTATCGAGCTGCAGATGGCCATCACCTTCGGAGAGGCTGGCGAAAATCTCACGGAAGTGACCATCCACCGCCTGGAAGGCCTCCATGAAGGCTTCTTGGCGCAGGGTGGCCACGGTCTCGATGCGAAGCAGCAATTCTTCCCGTTCCTGGCTGAGCACTTCCAGTCGTTCGCAGAGGTCGCCCAGGCGTGTCTCCAGCTCTTGCAGTTCCTCAAGGGCGAGCATGTTCACCGGTTCGAGTGCTTCCATGCGCTTCTGCAGCTCCTGCAGCGAGGCCTGAAGGGCTTCCAGCCCTCCGTCACGCACCTCCGCCGGGATCTCTGGGCGAGGGTCGGGCAGGGTCTGGCTCAGTTCTTGGAGGCGGATGCCGCCGCTGCGGATCTGTTCTGCAATGGTCTCCCGCTCTTCGCGTAGACGCTCCAGTTCCCAACGGGCTTGCTGCAGTTTCTGGCGCTGGTCGGCCACGATCGCTTCGGCCTCATCGCGTGCACGCCGTTGCTCTCCGAAGGCGGTTTGCAGCTCCTTTTGTTCGGTTTCCAGAGTGCTTTTACGGCTGGACAGCTGCTGCTGTTGCTCTCGCCACTCGCCATGGGCCTTGGTCAGTGCTTCCACTGCGTCCTTGAGGCGGGTTTCCTCTGCCTCCAGCGACTGTTGCTGATCGCCCAGGCGTTCCATGGCTAATTCGCGCTGGCGTTGCTCCTCCACCAGGGCGTCTTTGTTGTTCCGTGCTGACAGCAGGGTGGCGTCCGCTGCTTCCAGATCGCTCTGCAGTTGTTGCCAGGCTTCCATGTCACCTTCGGCCTGGGCATTGCGCTCTTGGCCGGTGAGCTGGTTGAGCTCGTCTTCTAGAGGGTTGAGAGCTGCACTCAGAGCCTCGAGGCGCTCGCGGCCGCTGTGTGCGCCGCTGCGCAGGCTGTCAAGACGCTCATTGCGCTGCCTGCAGCGTTCCATCAGCGGGCCATGGGCCCGACGGGCAGCGCTGCGTTCGGCGTCCAGACCGGCCTGGCGCTGTTCCAGTTGTCGCAGCCTCGGGCGTGCCGCTTCCAGCTGGTCGACGAGTCGCTGCTCTTCTCGCCGGCAGGCCAGGAGGGTTTCCCCCAACTCGAGCAGGCGACGACGTAATGGCTCGGCTTCATCGCTGTCTTGGCTGGTGCCAAAACTCAGGCCGCTGCTGCGCTGAGAGAAGCTGCCGCCTGTCATTGCACCACTCTTTTCCAGCAATTCCCCTTCCAGGGTCACGGCACGGTGACGGCCCAGCTGTTGACGGGCCGTGTGCAGATCACTGAACACCTGGGTGTCTCCGAAGACATAGGCGAACACATCGCCATAGATCGGCTCGAAGCGCACCAGGTCGACGGCGCGTCCGATCAGCCCACCAGAGGCGGCACCATCGGGGCGTCGGCCCCTTGCCATGGCTGCACCACCACCGCCACCGGCGGCGCGGATCTTGTTGAGCGGCAGAAAGGTGAGGCGGCCGGCACGGCGGCTTTTGAGCAGCTCGATCGCCCGGGCAGCGATCCGGTCGTCATCAACGACCACCTGGCCAAGCCTGGCCCCTGCGGCGACTTCCAGGGCAAGGCGGTGGAGCTCTTCGACTTCGCCGAGCTGGGCCACAGGTCCATGAATGCCATCAAGCCCGGCTTCCAGCAGCAGGCGAAGGGCGCCGGTGCCCCGGCTTTCCTGCAGGGCTTCGCGGCGACTTTCCAGCTTGGCGATGTCGCGTTCAAGGCGGCTCTGCTCCTGTTCAAGCCTTGAACGGGTGCGTTGCTGCACCGCTACGGACTCGACCAGTTGCTGGACCTCTGCCTTGCCATCCTCTAGCGATTGCAGCAGGGTCTGCCATTCCGCTTCCAGCTTGGTGAGGGCCGCTTGCACTTGCTGGTCTTCAGAGCCGTCTTGCTTCAGCTCCTCCTCAAGTTCATGCAGGCGTTCCTGGTCTTGTACAAGCCGAGCCTTGAGCTGTTGCTGCTCTTGCTGCAGGGGTGTGATCTGCGCCTGAAGGTCCAGCCGGCGGCTGCTGCGCTGACGTTGCTCTTCCATCCAGGTGCCGGAGCGGCCGGCTACATCCCCGAGGCGGCGGCGTGAGACCTCGACGGCCGCTTCGGCTTGATGGCAGGCTTGCTCCGCTGCTTTTAAGGCATCACTGTCTGCATTCGTCTGCAGTGACTGGGAGTTGTCCTGCAGGGCGCGACGACGATTTGTTAGGTCATGGCGTTGGCCTTGGAGTTTTTCTCCCTCCTGCTTGTGCTGCACCGACTGGCGCTCAAGCTCTCGGGCCTGGCTCTCCAGGCCCGCCAGTTCTGCTTGCACCGCCAGAAGTTTGTCTTCGCCTAGGTCTTTGACCTTCTCCTGCAGCTGTTGGAGATGGGCTGCGGCTTCGCACAGGGTGGTTTCGCCTGTTTTCAGGGCTTCGTGATCGCGCATCTCCTGGTCTCCCAGGGAGCGGTGACGCTCCTGCAGCTGCGCCAGGGCTTGTTTCGCGGCCTCATAGGCCAAGACCAGTTCTTGCTGGCGACCCTCCTGCATCTGGGTGCGTAGGGCTTGGTAGGTGCGTGCCTTGGCGCAGTCCTTCTCAAGGCGTTGGCGTGCGCTGTGCAGTTCCTGCTCCACGATCCGGCAGCGCTCCTGGCGCTCCTGCACATCATCGAGTTTGCGTCGTGTCTGCTCGATACGGGTGTCGAACAGGGCAACGCCCGCCAGTTCATCGATCAGGCCGCGGCGTTCGCGGTTGCTCATCGACACGATGCGGGTCACATCCCCCTGCATCACGACGTTGCTGCCTTCCGGGTCGATACGTAACCGTCTCAGCTGGGTTTGCAGCTGTTGGAGATTGCACGGTTCGCCGTCGGCTGTGTAGCTGCTGCTGTAGGAGCCGCCAGGCATCACCCGCAGTTTGCGGGTCACCGTCCATTCCTTCTGGTCCGCTTTGATCCAGGGGCCTTCCTCGGGGGTTTCCAGGCCTTCTTCAGCGGCGTCGGGTTGCCAGTCGCTGAGGTCGAAACGAACGCTCACCATCGTTTCGGCGGATTTGCCTGCTTTGAGGATGCCGCTATTCACCAGATCGGGTAGGCGATCCGCGCGCATGCCGCGGCTGGTGGCCAGGCCGAGGCAGAAAAGAACCCCATCAAGGATGTTGCTTTTCCCCGACCCATTCGGTCCGGTGACGACGGTGAAGCCGGTGTCCAGGGGGATGCTCATCGCCCCCCCGAAGGACTTGAAGTGCTTAAAGCCAACCTGATTGATATGAACCAACAGGATCAGGGGGCTTTCAGCGCTCTGAAATTAGCGGAGGTTCTGGAAACCTCAAGGGGGTTGGCTCAGGTGCAGCGGCTCAACCGGCAATGGCCGTTGCTAATCAGGAGTTGCACCGGGTCGGGTAGCCCTACTGCTGCCATGCCAGTGAGTTGAACGATGACCGCATCACCAGGAGTGCCCGGCAGGGCACCTTTGTAGACCCCCCCCACGAGGCGTCGGGCCCAGCCCCGCCCTCCGGAGACGGCGGCCGACTCGCGCTCCAGCCAGACCAGGCGGTGGGGAGGAAGGGGTGTGGCCTCAAGGTCGGGACCATCAAGTTGCGGCAGGTGGTTCAGCCGCCAGGATCGGCAGGATTCACCGTCCTCCATCAGTAGATCCAGGTGGCATCCCAGCGGATCATCTGGAGCGCCGGTGTGTTCGAGCACGACATACCGCTGCATGGGGGGTTTCACCTCATTGTCACTATCCCTAACCTGCAGCTGGCGAAACGGATGTCCATGGAGTCGGCGCCATCCCCTGCGGATGATCAGTTCAACCCGGGAGCTGCTGCCTCCGGTCCCCCGCTCCAGACGGCGGCTGATCAGTTCCGGGAGCACTTCGAGACGCTGTTGCCGGAGATCCAGCGACGCTGGCCAGAGGTGGCTGAGCACACCCTTGAGGCCACCCGCGGCAGCCTTGATGAGGTTGTGCGGGTGATCTCGGTGCAGTCGGGCCGTGCCGCCAATCTCGTGCATGCCCAGCTGGAGGATCTGCTCCAGTCGTTTGGGAAGGACGGCGATGGCTTCAGTGGCGCCCTAGAACCGCTGGAACAGCAGCTCGAGCAACTGCTGGATGACTTGAATCACAGCTTGCGCCCGAAGATCGAGCGTCCTGTGCGTCAGCGGCCCTTGCTCTCGCTTGCGATTGCCGCCGGTGTTGGCATGGTGATCGGATCATTGATTGCCGGCGGGAGGCGTTCCTGATGTCTGATCTCTCTGACGACCAGGCCCAGCGGCCTGAATCCTCTCGGCCGAGGGGACTCGGTGCTGCGGCGCGGGTGACGGCGCTGGCCTCCTCCGTGATGGATCTCCACGTCCGCATCGCTTTGCAGGAGGTGGACCGGGAAAAGCGTCGCCTGATCAGTGGTGGTGTGTTCCTGGCGATGGGCGGCACGTTGATGCTGCTGGCCTTGGTCGCCGTTGAAGCGGCCTTGATGGTGTGGATGCAGGAGGCCTGGGGTTTGGGTGTGACGCGCAGCCTGCTTGCCTTAGCGATTGGCAATGTGGTGCTGGCTGGCATCAGCCTGAGGCTGGGAGGCCAATTGGCCAAGGGGCCTTATCTGCCTCAGACCTTGGAAGGGATTAGTCGCACCACCAAGGCGGTGCTGGGACGCTGAGATTCGCAGCACCGCAGCATCAGCGCACCTGGTAATGAAGCCAGCGACAATCGATCCCTCCGTTGCTGATCGGGATGCGGCGTGAGGCCTTCATGCGCAGGGCTCCAGTGATGCCGGGATTGCCGCTCAGCACCCAGACATCCCAGCCGGATGCTTGGGCTTTCAGCGTTGTTCCTAGATCGCTGTAAAGACTCTCCAGGTCCTCGCCATCGCCGACCCGTAGGCCATAGGGAGGGTTGCAGACCACCACCCCTGGGCCTGGCGGCAGCGAGAAGTTGCGGAAATCACCGGTTTGAATCGAAATGCAATCGTCCAGCCCTGCTGCAGCGATGTTGCTGCGGGCTTGGTCTGCAATGGTCGCGTCCTGCTCACAGCCGATGATCGGGGCCAGTGGCCGTTGCTTTTGGCTCCGATGTTTGGCTCTCTCGAGTTCGTCCTGCCATAGCTCGTTATCGAAATCCGCCCAGCCTTCAAGGCTGAACTGCCGTTGCAAGCCAGGGCAGTGGTTGTGCGCGAGGCTTGCCGCTTCGATCAGCAGCGTGCCTGAGCCGCAGAGGGGATCCACAAGGGGAGTGGTGCCGTCCCAGTTTGTGAGCCGGATAAGGCCGGCGGCGAGGTTCTCTTTGAGAGGGGCTGCGCCCATCGCAGCGCGGTAGCCACGGCGGTGGAGGCTGCCACCGCAACCATCCAGGCTGAGCACAGCGCCTCCGCGCCCGAGATGCAGATGCAGGTGCAAGTCAGGCTCTTCGAGATCGACGGACGAGCGCTCGCCCCAGAGATCCCGCTGTCGATCGACGATTGCGTTCTTGACTTGAAGGGCGTTGTAGTGGCTGTGGTTGAGGCCTTGGGCGGTGCCGGTGGCATCCACGCGGAAGGTCATTGAGGGATGCAGCCAGCGCTCCCAATCCACGGCATCCTGCACACCGTGATAGAGGGAATCCCTGCCGTCACAGGGGAAGCTTGCCAGCTCTCGCAGCAGCCGAAACGGTAGGCGGCACTGCAGATGCAAGCGGTATAGACAGGCTTTGTCGGCCTCAAAGGCAGCGGCACGCCGAAGCGGTTGCACCGCTTTGGCGCCCAGCGCGATCAGTTCTTGGGTGCCGGCTTCCTCAAGACCCTGGGGCAACACAGCAATGCCGCGATGCATGGCTTTGTGCTGTCGGTTCTCCCTCCCCAATCCTGTGTGCTCCTAGTGACCACTGCTGCCAGAATGGCAAGGTCCGGCTTCGGCCGGACTAGGTGATCCACACCGGTGTTTCGGACAGCGGTTCGATTCCGCTCAGCTCCATTCTCATTTCCTGGGGCTGCAATGGTTTCGACGGGGCATAAGGAGGGTGACTGAAGCCTGCTCGGTAAGAGCAAACCCGTAACAGCGAACAACATCGTTCGTTTCTCCCGTCAAGCAGCCCCTGTTGCTGCCTGACCCTTAGGGGAGATGGGGTGAGGTCAGCCTTATCACCCAAGTGACCCATGGGGGCTGGAAGGCCCCCTCAAACATTCCGGGACAAGCGATCTCAGAGATTCGCTTTAGGGCCTAAAAACACGTTGGGCCTAAAAATGGGCCTACGAGACGCTATGGGTAGCGTCCGGTAGTGGACAGACGAAGAGGAGAGTTCTAGATTTTTGTCGCTGGCTTCCGCTGCTTTGCACCGGTTGCCCTAAGTCGCAGGTCTTGGGTTCGCCCCTCGCGCGAGGCATCTGTTCACTCCCTTCGCAATGCCGAAAAAGCAGAAGCCCCGCGCACAATCACTACGCGTGAATGGTCAGACCATTCGCGTGAGCCCTACGTCAGGTCTTGATGTCTCGATCATCAAATTGATGGTCGATCACCAAGCTGCGCAGGCTGAACGTATTGGCGAGGAATATCACCTTCGCGGTGGTTACCCCGTCCATCTCGCGCACAACACGGCGCTCTCTGCTGCTCTCAAGGCGAAGGGGTTAATCCACTAAGCCCCGTGTTCGAAAGAGATTGGGTGTCCTCCGCCGCAATGGCGAAGATTCTTGGCATCCACCCACAGACGCTGCGAAAGCTCCGGCGTTCTCAGATCGGCCCGTTCAAAGAAGGCCGCGACTATCGCTGGATAGGTCTAAGCACCATCAGCACTCTTCAGTGGTATGTCACGAGCGCGAGCCAGGCGTTCACTGATTTCCGTCGGATGCCTGCGGAGGCGGTTGAGACCTACAGCCGTGCCCCCGGCGAGAGGGCATGGTCATGAGTAATCAGGCAGACGAAAGAACGGCTTTTCACACGTTGCTTGATATGGGGTTGTTGCCTCCTGATGCGTTCCTTTCGCCTTCAAAAATGAATGAGTGCTTCTATTCCAAGACTCTTCAACAGGCGCGCCAATCATCCTCGGAACATTTGTCTGATGGAGGGTGTCAGGGGGATGTTCAAAAAGTCCCCATTCAGTCCGCTAAGGAGGTTCTGGAGACGCGAGAGGCTACGGATTGGATTGTTGATGAGTTCATCCCCCGTGGTCGGCTGTCCGTGCTTGCTGGCGCCTCTGGATCAGGAAAAAGCTCGCTTCTCTATGGGTTGGCGGAAGCCGTCTCCAACGGTTCGGAGTTCATGGGGCAGCTCAAAACAACGAAAGGCAAGGTGTGTTTCATCCAGTCCGACGAAAGCCCAGAAAACGCAGCCGACAAACTCAAGGTGATGGGGGCTCTTGGGGGGTTTCACCTCATCACCGACTGGACTGTTTTTAACGAGAAGAAGCTCGCAGCTCTCCAGAGGCAACAGCGCTACGACCTGATCATTTTGGACAGCATCACGTCGCTCTTGGGCGCTGGCAGACCAGATGGTCCGAAAATGAATGAGGCGGAGTTTGGGTTTGATCTCTACTCACTGAACAAATGGGCTTCTGAAAACGGCGTTGCCGTGGTGATGAGTGCTCACCTCAGGAAGCAGAGCAAAGACTCAACAACCAACGCCATCACTATTGACTCCATTTTTGGCGCCGGCAGTCAGGTCTGGGCTTCCAGCGATGTCTGGGGGATCTGGAGGTTGGATAAGCAGCAGCCAGGCCAGGGAATTCAGATGCAGTTGAAGTGCCTCAAAGGGCGCACCTGTACAGACGGCACAGCGTGGAATTTGGAGGGAAGCGATGAGGACTACTCGTTTCTTCTGAAGGGGGTCGCGAATGAAGCAGGCATGACACCAACACAACGGAGTCAGTTTGCAGATCAAGCGCTGAAGTTGATGGAAGGGAGTGATCGCCTATGGAAGGTTGAGGACATTCGGCGAGAGCTCGGCTGCGCTGAGAGGCACGCCTATCGGGTTCTGAAGGGCTTGTATGTAGAAGACAAGATCTCCAGGCAGACTCTTCCCTCTACTGGTGGTCGCCCGAGATATGCATACGCAGAGAAGACTTTTTGTACTTCCCCCTTACACCCCCAGGCTGCATAAATGCACTACTTGGCAAATACTTGGGTCCTTGCTGCGTTTGTTCTGTAGGTGATTTCGAACCACGTTGATTCCTTAGCGTCAGGCGCGACAACGGTTAAGAGGACAAGTAGAAGGCTGTGCATTGACTGGTTGGATCGGCGGCGCAACGGCGAGTAGTGCCAAAAGCTCTACGACTGCGATCAGACCTTGCCGCTTCATCGCCAGTACCAATGGGGTGAAACCACACTCACCCCCTTACAGGGGCTTCCGACAAGAGCCTTACGGCCGGCGGGGCTTAGCCCAAAAAAAAGCGGCCCGGAAAGGACGCCAGCTCAATTGCACTGTCACTGTTCCTCGCTTGGTGCTGAGTGTTTCAGCGACGCCTGTTCAGGTCTTGCTGTTCATGCTCAGGCCCACGTTGTAGACGTTGGGTGATTCAGCTGGGGCAGATGTTCCTCACGGGAGCTCAATCAGCCCAAGGACACTGCTTGGCGTACTTGGGGATCACTACGGCATGTCCGCTGGCAACCATCTCCCGCTGCACGTTCAGCCTGGTGATGTGAGGGCCAGCCAAGAACAGCTCACCCACCGTGCGGCCATAGCGGTCTTTTGTGATGCGACGGATCTCCACCTGTTTGCCCACCACCATGCGGCGTAGGTGACCCCGTGCAGCTTTGGCTGCTACTGGGTCGGCCCTTGGACCTGTGAGCTCTGGCGTGCCGATGCAGGCCAACCTGATCTTTTCGCCAGCTGCTGTGGTGCAGGTATCGCCATCCCAGCAGCTCTTGATCGTGACGCTGGGGTAAGCCCACGCAGGGGCTGCCAAGAGCAGCAGGGAAAGCAGGCTTTGCTGCATCAGCAGCTCTAATGCTTGTTTCTGTCTCATCAAAGTAAAGTCAGACCCGTTTCAATACGGAGCGCATGAAGCCGGAAGCCATCACTGAGCCTCGTTTCCCGAAGAGCCCAGAGCCTCAGGTCCTTCGTAAGACATACACAGACCTTCGTAAGACGGCGATCAGCATCAATAGGAGCCGTGGTCAGATCCGTGCAGACCGCGATAGGCAGCTGGCAATCGTGGTGGAGCAGCAGGAGAAGCTGCGTGAATTTGCTGAGCAGTCCGGCCTGCTCCTGCGTCAGAAGGCAGAGCTGAACAAGATCATCAACCATTACGCCGAATCTCTGGAGACAGTTGAGAAAGCTGGCGAGGAGCTGGAAGTCGCTATGGCTGACTTCAAAGGTGGATTGTCGAGTTGGCACAAGCTGTTTGCTGCTCTGTCCCGATTCGTCTCCTTCCTGCGCACGTCTAGGGACGCCGCTCGCACAGCACCCAAGGTGATCAGCGGTGGGTCTAGCCAGTGATCTAAGAGCAGCAGTAGCTGCGGTCAACGAGACCGATCAAAAACTCGCGCGGCTTGTTGGTCAGCACATTGAAGACAGTGCTGCTGGCCTGGCCGAGCTTCGCTCTGCAATAGAAGCCAAGAAGCTTGCGCCTGCCAATTTCCAGTCGCTTCCTCCTGCTTCAGCAGAGGAGTTGGACAGCCTGAAGGTTTCAGAACTTAAGGCCATTGGCACGCGTATGAACCTCGCTGGTCGAAGCAAGCCCAAGCGGAAAGCAGATCTGATTCGGTTTCTCGTTGAGAACAAGGCGCCGATGGCACCTTCTTATGAGCAGTTGTTGGCCTTTTGGGTGGAGCACCGGTAGGGAGATGGGCAAGCGCTTGTTGCTTTGAGCAGAGAACTCCGCTGGATCCCATCCATCTGCCTCTGAAGCCACAGCAGGGAAGAGGGTTTTTGATCACATCCTTGGCGGTGCTGCGTACCCGGCGAGGACTGCGTTGCATGGCATCGGGCCAGGATCCCTCCGGCCAGCGCGGCACACGGCGGCCGACGCGGTCACCGAGTTGAAGCAGGGATCGACGCAGCCGGCTGGCCACAGCTTTGAAGCAACAGCATCAATGTTCTGGCTCCAACTCAATGCTGTTGTGCCAAATGACACGAAGGTGGTCGTTGTTGGAACGCTGATGGCTTCTTTCGCTCATCTTTTCAAAGGCCACCGAAGGCGCTGTCGAGACCATCAATCACTGATGCAAAGAACGGCAAATCGAGGGTGTCGATCGTGTCGCTCATCTGGTGGTAGTTCGGGTTTCGCAGAAACGAGGTGTCGGTCACCATCAGTGCGTTGTAGCCGCGATCCCAAAAGGGGCTGTGATCGCTAAGACGTACATCCGGCACGTACCGCCCAGCGCGGGGCACGGGTAATGCCTTGGTGCTGACGTGCTTCCCCATCGCATGGGTGAGCTGAGTGAGCATCAGACCTGCACTGGCGTTCGCCACCAAGGCGATGAAGTCGCCGCGATCGCCATACAACTTGCGCATGGCGGGATGGGGATACTCCTGGTTGTCTGCGGTGAACGCCAGCATTTCCAGGCTCACCATCAGTTTGAGCCTCTGGCCCTCGGTTTTGAGATGGTCGGCCAGGGCTGCACTCCCCAGCATTCCCCATTCCTCTTGATCAAACGCCACGAGCCACACCGGCCGTTTCGGGGGATTGCTCGACCATCGCCTGGCTAGCTCCAGGAGAGCGGCCATGCCGCTGGCGTTGTCGTCGGCACCGATGGAATGCAGTGGCCCGTCGTAGTGGGCACCAACGAGAAGGGGCCTTCGATTGGGGTTTCGGCCTGGGAGCTTGAGAATGAAGTTGAAACCTTCATCAATCCCGCTGGAGAAGTGGTGCTCCTCCAGCTCTCCCAGCGCAGAGAGTTGTTCGCGCACATAACTGCGTACCGCCATCAATCCCATCGGATCCCAGCGCGCGTGGCGGGGAATGGCTAGGGCCTCAAGGTTTTGAAGACATCTTGGTGACAGTGTTGCCATGCCGTCAGTCTGCGATCGGATTCTGCTTTTGCCTGGGAGCCGGTAGCTCTCCTTCGCGCACTCGCCTCAGTACCTCTCGAGCGATAGCAAGGTTGATCGAATCGGTCGCAACCCCGCCTCAGGGCCAGCCCCTCTCCTTTTCCCACATCATTTCCTGCTTGCAAGTTGCTTGCAAGTTGCTGTGCCACTTTCCCCTGCCTTTCCAATGGTTGAGAGCTTCAGGTCGATTATTTGTTTTGCAAGCATGCCTCAAAACTCGTTGCTATCACTGGGATGTCATGTCATAAATAGTGTGACACGACGGGTTTTTGAGGAACCGTCCACTTCGCCCACCAAGGGTTCTACGGCGGTGCAATTCTTTGGTTGGCGCCACCCAAACCCGCTTTTTCAGACAATGAATCTGACCGACCTTGCACAGGCGCTTGAGGTATTTCGTGGCGCCAGCTTTTACGACGGACTGACTCTTCACCACGCTCAATTGCTGCTCTTCGTGGGTCAGCGTGGATCTGTGACTTACGCCGAAATTGAGGATCACCTCAGCCTCAGCAACGCTTCGGTGAGCCGCTCCGTGAATGCCCTCAGTTCCGGTGTCAGGCACCGGCAGACCTGCTTCGAGCTGCTCAAGATCGAACGAGATCTGAATGAAGGCAGGCGTTATGTGGTGAGCCTCTCTGAGAAGGGCATGAAACTGCTTCTGCACTTAGAGGCTGTGTGCCAAGGCAGGCGGTGATGCTCGCTCCCACGCGAATGATGGGGAAGTCATGACGCCGCTTCCTCTACCCCGCCTCAGGATCCCAACCAACCTCCTTCTGCCACGTAAGAGCCTGTTTTTTATAGGCGCGTCCCTGTGTGGGCTTACTACTTGGCGCGTTGACCTCCTAAAAAAGTTCTGTCTCGACCCCGCTCTTTGCCTTTAGTTCTGCCAACGAACGGACTTCAAGTTTTGAGGTGAACCAGTTCTCGTGAGTGTAAGGAACTAACCCGACCTTTGTCCTGAGCCACTGCTTGAGTACCTTCTCCGTCTCTAACACGAGCTTGCCGTTTGCCGGTCCAACAACTTCGAGCTCTACCCAGCCGTAGCGTTGGTGATTTTTAAGCCTTACTTCTGGCTCGTTAGTTATTCCAAGCTGCTGTTCACCTGGTCTTTCAAGCAAGTAGAACCAAGCAGGCAAGCTTTTTTTGAAGCCGTACTTAGCACACTCACGGCAACCACAACCGTTGGCTCTGTTAGCGATGGTTTGAGGGTAGTTTTTTTTGCACTTTGGGCAGCGCCACCTCTGAACGGTGTTGCTTTTTCTTGTGAACTCGCTTGGGTCCCAGCCCACTGCTTCTTTCGCAAGTTCTGGGTACCCACTTTGAAAGTCGTTGAAGCCCGGAAGGACTGCGTTTCCGCTGCAGAAATGACAACCACTGTCTTGGTCAGTCCTGCTTCTGACAGTTGTCTTGTACGGGTGTCCAAGTGGGCAAAGCCAGTCTTTCTCTGCGTGCGTTCCAGGTAGAACTGTCGTGGGGTCCCAGCCGTCAGCCTCTTTGGCTAGTTCTGGAAACTTTGTTGCCAGGTCGTTGAAGCCAGACAACACCTTTTGGTTGCTGCAGTAAGGACAACCTTGAGGCTTCTGCCCTGTTCTGTTGTAGACCGCTTGAGGGAAAGGTGGGTGTTTCAGTTTGCACTGCCACTGCTTTGTCGCTCGAGCGTGCGGAGGTGTCCCTTTGGGGTCCCAGCCGAAAGCTTCGGCGGCAACTTTGGGGAAAAGAGTCTCAAGGTCGTTAAAGCCCGCAACAACTGTTCTGCCTTTTGGGTTGCAGTGAGGGCAGCTAAGACCCTTTGAAGTTCTCTCCGAAGGGCTTCGGGGAAAGGACGGGTGGTCTGCTTCTTTGCACTTCCAGGACTTCCTTTTCGGACTTCCTGCGGTGACGGTTTTCGGGTCCCAACCGTCTGCTTCTTTTGCGATCTCCGGGTAAGTAGTTTCTAAATCATTGAAACCCACCCAAACCTTCTTTCCTGCGCAGTAAGGGCAACCGCTGCCGTCTCTCGCTGCTCCCTCGCTTTTTCGTCTACTCCTGTTGCTAACTACCGCGTCCCAGTTGTGCCCCAAGGCGCAACGCCAACGAAGCTTTTTCCCTGAGTTTTTTGCCACTTTTGAGGGGTCCCAACCGTCTGCTTCGTTGGCAAGCTCTGGTCGCGTTGTTGCCAGGTCGTTAATGCCGGGTTCGAGTTTTCCCATTTCTCACTTGAGGGCTTCTCGCAGGGTCCTATGAAAGTAGCGTTTGCACCTCCCCCAACTGGGGGGAATCACTTCCTGCAGGCGATATTGTAAGCGTCGGCCAAGCCGTGCAAGGGAGAGCCGGGAAAAAAATGCACACCGGGAGTTCCTGCAAACGGAGACCAGGCCGCATGTTCCTTCACTGTGATCTTGCCATTAACAACGTCAAGGTCTGCAGTATGGACACGTTGCTTTGTCTTGCAATTTGCTGCATGAACCCACGTCCCATTTATGTCTGTTAATTTCCACTTTCTGTGCCGGAGGTCTGGAACTATCCCTGTAGAAGTGATCGGTTGGCCCAAGTCGTCAATAGTCACAGTCGTGCTTACAAAAGTCACGAGATCTCCTTTTCTTGTGATGCTGTTCATGTCCACAAGGATTGACTCACGAAAACCAAAACTGGCCTTACTCCGCTTCCAGCCAACAGCTCTCCAAACGGGTTGAGCTAGAGCAGTTAGGGGCGTAGCGGCAAACAGCAGGGCTGCAAAGGCAAGGGCTCGCTTCAATGACTGCAGGCGAATGCCTACATCTTCAACTTTCCATTGAGGTCGCGCATCCCCCAAATGGGGGATCTTTCATCCCACCTCAGGAGCCCAGCCCACTTCTTTCTGCCACGTAGGTGCCCACTGCCTACAGCGCTTCGTCAGGTGCTCTCCTTGCCGTATGCCTCTGCCTGAGCTCGCAGCCGACGAGAGTTTGATCGTCCTCCTGCGGCGTTGGGTCAGGTGCTAGCGAAACGCCCAACGTCGAAGCCTGAACTATCTGCCTCGCCTTTGCAACTAGTTACGGATGCAGCTTGCGCTGACAAAACATTGGCCAGGCAAAAGGGTTTAAGTCCAAATCTGTGAGTTTTACTACGGCCATCACCACCCCCTTGCAAAGCGGTTCCAGTCATCGATGGCTTCCTCTGCTGCATCGGAGTGACGCTTAATTGCATCTTTTTGTTCGTCTACGAAATCTTCAATACACGTTTTGTATGAATCAACGGACCACTCATCGTTCCGGTCCCAGGGTTTACTGCAGCTGTGCGACACCCCCCATGAATCTCCTTGTGCCTGTTGAGGCATAAGCAATCCAACCACTAGGGCAAAACAGAGTGTTGCAGCAGTTCGCATGTAGCCCTTCATCAGAACGTTCCAACTAATGACAGTCTCGCCGCTGTGACGGGTTGCGCGCATCCCCAATTGGAGGGATTCTAGAGCAGGCAATAAAAAACCCCGCTCGTGGCGGGGTAATTCGGTCAGTTGCAGCGATATCTTCCGAGATAATCAGTGTCACAGGTGGTCTTGCTCCCATCGGAACCTCTCCAGGTGTCGCGTCCTAGGTAGTCCTTATCGCCGGTAAAATTAGTGCCGCCATCGGTTTTGCAGACGGTCCGCCCGAGGTAGTCCTTATCGCAGGTCATGCCTGCATTCGCAGCTTCTTGCTGCGTGCCAATTAATAAAACTGTGGCGCAAGCCATAAGGCCTACAGAGCATACGAAAGTTTCATCACGAAAACATGGGCTTTGTTTTTCGCATCGTCTCGCCGACGACACGGGCTGAGACGTAGCACCAAGCAAAAGCCCCCGAGGGCGAGTCAGGGGCCCAGGCTTCGCTGGAAATCCACTGTTCACCTGTGATCTCACCATCGCCGTAACTCTTCATATCCCACATCCCTCAAACAAGGGATCTTTGGTGCACTCCGCCTCCCTCAACTGGGGGATCAACCAGCCTCAGGAGTCCCGCCCAAGATTTGAATCCTCGTTGGCAACGATGGCCAGGTCAGTGGCGGGGAACAGCTCACGCGCCTTCTCCCGAGCCTCTTCGGTGGTGTCGGCTTCGATGGTTCGGAGGGGTTGTTGTGGAAGATGAGATTATGATTGTCAACTAGATATGCAGAGGTGATTATGGGTCTATCGGTACGCCGCCTAGCCCTTTCGTTAGCGTCCTTGCCCATATTAATGTCGATCAACTTGGCCGCTAATGCTAGATACAACGACAAGCTTATTGGAAGGACTTGCGATAAATACATGGGCCACATTGCAGCCAATAAATCATTGGCCGAGCAATATAATTTTGCGGTTAATTGCCTGAATAAAATTAAAGAAGAAACGGGTCGCTATCACGATGCTTATATGCTGTGGATTGCGAATATTCATAATGCGCAGGGCAATGGCGAAGAGGCGCTGAATTGGGCTTGGTGGGCAATAGGACAGACGCGGAAAAATAATCAACTAGACAGCAGAGGCCCAAATGATTTCCTGTCAATTGCATATATGTCATTGCTTTTGCATATGACAGATGGCTTTAGAAGTGAAAAATCTCTTCGTATTCCCCTTTCTGCGTCTGACGCAAAGGTCAGTCACGATATTTCTTTGGCCGTAATAAAGCTCTCTGGATGCAAGACCAAGGGTACGCAAGGGAGACAGTTTTATGGCGGGTTTCCATTGCAGCCTGGAAACACTCTAGTTGACTTCAATGTCCTTGATACGACCTTGTCTGCCGAGGATAGTGCTAGTCATTGTGCCTTCTCTGGGATGGTTAATTTACTTTCGCGGATGGCCATTACAAACAACACAGACTCGGTCGTAGCCTGTGAAGCTTCAAAGGAAATAGCAAAAGCCTTGGCTGATAAGCGGTATCAAGGATTTAGAAATACACTTGGCGCCATGTACACCAGAATGGTGGCCAGGCTGTCCGATGGGCGATGCGAAATTAGCTGAGCATTTCAGGTGGAGAGGCCAGGACTTTCCACAAGGGTATTTATGCTGCCACGTTGCCGCGTATGCCCACGTCGCCATAAATGGCTGGCATCCTCTTTATGTTCACGTCGATTTCGATGGGGAAATCAATCGAGGCGTATCCACCACCGCTGCTTTCAGGGTTGATACACGCCCTGCAGTAACCGCGGACGTTTCTGTAATGGCTCTTCTCAGGCAATCCAAGTCGAGCGATATCCTTTTTATTGCCTTCACTGTTTCCAAAAACCTGCGCGCATATGAACCGCGCATTGCTGGTTCGGTATTGATCAATGGCAATCGCACTGAGGCCGAGCGCGACAAGCATCGTGGCAGCGGGTTGGAGATAAGTCTTCAAGTCCTGCATTCTATTGATTCATCTGAATGCATTATGTTCGTCAACAGGGCTGGGCGTATCCCTCCAGCGGGGGGGTATTTCTAATGAACATCTAGCTTCACCGGGTGCGTCGTACGACCGCCGTTCACCCGAGGAACCCGCCAGACCACGCAAAAGAAAATTTAGCTGTCGGCTTTGTCATTGTGACTCGTAGTATCGCAAGAGGATCTGTATGACCTTGCCCTCTTTCGCCTCAATAAATTTTTCACAAGACGCATCAAGATATGGCCTAATACCAGCCGCAGCTAAAGCGACATTCTTATTCATTGCTGCACCTAAAGGGATCCCAGATTTTTTAAGACCCAATCCAAGGAGGTTTGTCTTCTCCTTTGTGGTTTGAAGCATTCCTTGATCATGTCTGCAGTTTAGGGCTGCAATGAGTCCTGCGGCTGCTGCAAATTTCTCTTTTGTTAGCTTAACCTGACTCCTAGGAGCGCCATTAAAGCGTATGTCATATGCATTGGAGACCCTAATCATCTCTCGTCCAACTTCAATCTTGTCGAATGATCTGCAGTCTGACGAGAGGTGCCTCTTATACTTATTTGAAAGTAATACCACTGCTGGATCATTTAGTTCCGCAGCTCCAACGCCTACTTTCTTTAAAATGATTGTTTTCTCGGATGCAGTAACTTTTCTGCATTCGAGAACTAATCGAATGGAAGCCAGCTGCGAAGCCCTTTCCATATCTTCTGTCTGAGACACAATGACTTGTTTTTCTGCGGCAACGGGCAGGGCGCCTGCGAGAAAGGCAATCGTTGTGAGTGTGGGTCGGATCATCGCCTTCGGGCTCACTACCCACACCATGGCCCTGAGTCTGCTGATGGCGCATCCCTTGGGTGAGGGATTTATCCCGCCTCAGCACGCCCTCTTGTAGGCATTGCGAACCGTCTTCGCTTCGTATGTGCGGTAGCTGCGGCGATGCACCTCAGGGCAATGCCCCATGGCTGCGCATACCAATGTGGTCTCAATCTCAAGGTCGTGGGACCGGACGCTGAATGTGTCCCGGAATGAGTAGGGCCGGAGCCATTCGCCCTGGGCTTCGTACTTCGCCACGAGCTCTCGCCAGTACGGGAGCAGTCGAAGTTTTGCTCCGAGGCTTTTGCCACTGATAATCGGAGGCCACTCCAGTTGATCCCACTTCTTCACTAGGTCAAAAGTCTGACCATTCACGGCTATGGCTTCCAGCCATCGGGGCTCAGTCTCTTCCTTGATCCCTCCGCTTTTGTTGTAGGTCTTGCCCTTGTTCACCCAGAGCTGAGGGTTCCCTTCCTCATTCGTTCTGCGGAGGATGAATTCAAATTCCCAAGTCCTCACCCCGAAGACTCGGGCGACTTTTACGACGTTGGCCCAGGGCTCCGAGAGCTGTCGGGTGAGTTCCATCACTTCGTCATCAGTGAGGACTGCTTTCTGCCTGCGCTTTGCCCCAGCACCTCGTAGTTGCAGGTAGTCCCTCTCTGGAATCAGAAGAGCCTGAGGCTGGCGGTGTTCTGAGACCGCGTACTCAAGGAAGAGTTTCAGGGCGAGGCAGCACTCCTGCCGTGATGCCGACATCTCAATCCAAGGTTTGAGCATCTCGCCTTGTTTGACGCCTGACTTCTGATTGAACCGCTCGTGAGTCAGAACCCGCTCAATCAGCTCCTTGCCCCTCCCGGCCGGTTTGCGGCCTTGGAGGTGCAGGAGGGCCACCTGCAGGTACCGCCCGTAGCTGGTGTCGTAGGTCTCGGGTTTTATTCGGTTGCCAAGGTTGAGCCTGTTGTCCCGGAACCTCTCCACGATTTCTGGCCATGGCGTGACCACTTCGCTGGCCTTGTTGTCGCTGAGAGCCAGTTCGTCGCCGATGGCTTGATGGAGTGTTTTCTTCCCGCTCATTACGGGCTCGTAGACCCGATTAATCAGGAGGACGATTTCGTTCGTAGATCGTTTGTCCCAGGGGAATGGAAGGTTGGTCTGAGCGTTGGCGGGCCAGTCCCCGGTCTTAGGGAACTGGAGGCGTAGCCGGGTCCTGCCGTTGTGTTCGCTGACCGACCACCCACGCTTCCCTCCGCTGACCGCGCCCTGGAGGCCGATCTCCCATGTCTCCTTGTTTTTCTTCAACCGAGGCATCGGAGAGGAATGGGCCTAAAACTGGGCCTAAAACTACTCTCCGCGACTCTCCTGCGCAACTGATGATTATTCGGAACTACAGTGATGAACTGGATTTTGGCTGAAATCCCTTGGCCTCGCTAGAGACTATTCAGTCCTATCACCCAAGTGACCCATGGGGGCTGGAAGGCCCCCTCAATCATTCCACTGCAGCGGATCTAAGGGGTCCGCTTTTTATTGCTCAGGGGCCGCGTGACAAATTCGTGACAACAGCTCGTCTCTTGCTGGCTTCGTGACAACCACTCCGGATTTGTGCATTTCTTCCTTATTCCCTAAATTGGGGATGCACATCCTGAGCGACAGTATCTACGTTGAGCAAATAAACAGAACTATTCGCTATTTGTTTTAGCTTTTATGCCGCAAAAGCCAGTTATTGTTTGTACTGAATTAACTAGCGTTCCACTGGAATGGGTAAGGGACTACCCTTCTAGTCCGGAAGAAGCGTTTGAGAAGTCTGTTGGGAAATATTTTGCCTCGAAGCCATGCAGTAAGGGCCATTATTCACTGAGGATTCAGTCGAAGGGAAAGGATAAGGGGTGTGTTACTTGTACTCAGCTGAAGCAGCGAGATAAGACCAAGGCAGAGCGAGCGACTAGAGGCGCAACAGATTACACCTTAGAAGACTTTATTCGCGATGCGAACTTGAAGCATGGAGAGGGCAGATATGACTATGGGTTGATTGAGCAATTTAATAGGAAGACAGATGAGTATTGGATTATTTGCCCAGATTGCTGTTGTTTTAAGCAAAGGGCAGCGAAGCATGTATCTGGGCAAGGGTGCAATAAATGTAGTCTTTCTTCGGCTATGCGGGAGCGGAGGATGACACAAAAAGAGTATGTTCGCAGGTGTGAGGAAGTACATGATGGTAAATATGATTTAAGCGAAATTAAATATACTTTGATGCACGATACTGTAACGCCAATATGTCGTATTCAGGGGCATGGCCTTTTTGAGACTGAGGCTAACAATTTTATGAGAGGACGCAGTAGCTGTCAGCTGTGTGCGAGATTAGCTACTGCACAAAGATGTAGGAGCGATACCCTTACTTTTGTGAACAAAGCCAAGAAAATGCATGGGGTCAATAAGTACAAGTATGACTTAGTGAATTATGTGACGAGCAAGGATGAGGTAAAAATTATTTGTCCAATTAATGGTCATGGTGTTTTTAGTCAGCTGCCATCAGTTCATCTTTCTGGTGGTGGGTGCAAGAAGTGTGCCGAGTTGTCTCGGGCTGAATGCTTTGCAATGACTTTGGATGATTTTTTAGCCCGCGCCCGAGAAAAGCATGGTGATAAATACGACTATTCGCTAGTTCGGCTTGGTGAGCTTTGTGGTGAGAAGTCCAGAGGGCATGCTGAGGTGGAAATTGTTTGCCCAAGCCATGGGAGTTTCTTTCAGGCTCCTTCAGTGCACTTCCGTTCTGGCTGTAGAAAGTGCCATATGGAGTATTTGTGGAATGAAGTAAGGGCTATTGGGCGTGAAGAATGGATTTCTAGATGTCAAGCCGTCCACGGTAAAAAGTATGACTATTCCAATGTTCGTGATTTCTCTAAAGTTTTAGATGAAGTTGTGACTATTGTTTGCCCAATTCGGGATCATGGTGAATTTACCCAAGGTGCTCGTAATCATATGGCTGGAAGTGGTTGTCAAAAATGTGGCGACTTGAATCGCGGGCGAGATAGCTATTATGCTTTTCTTGCGAATGAATTGTGGGCGGAGGTTGATACTGAGCTTTATTTGGTAGAGGCTTTTAGTAATTACTATAAATTTGGGATTGCGATTGATTTTGAAGATAGGTCAAGGGGTGATTATACAGACACTTTTTATAGGAAAATTATGCCTAGAGCTGTAGCTTGGACTGCAGAGCAATACCTCTTGCTTTCTACTGCATGGGCTGCACCAGGGTTCTTGCCTCCTGATATTGCTGATTGGGGTGGGAATACAGAGCTTCGCAATAAGGATTTTTCTGTGTCTGATATGGTAATTCAAATGGATGCGTTAGTTGAGAATATTGAGGAAATTGGATGGCGTGAGTTTTGTGAGCAGAATCTTATTTTCCGAAGCCAATCATCTCATTCAGAAGCCTGATTGCTCCAATTGCGTTGTTCTCTCGTCCTGCCGCTACTGCCGATGCTCAAGCGACAGAGGTCGGAGCCCAGATCGACCTTTGTATTCAGCGGGTGAAAGCTGAAGCCTCAGAGGGGGCAGCACTTGTTGATGCCTGTGGGCCTCATGGCAGAGCCATCAACTCTGAAGTTCCAATAGGAAAAACAGGAGTTATTGGCTAGCGCTGCCCTGGCAGCACCCATTCATACAGCTGCTGCTGAGCGGCCCGGGGGCCAACCTTTTTGACTCTGCGATTCCGCCCAGGCAGTGCACTCTTGACAGCAACGGTTTACTAGAGCTGTCACTTCAACCCTCTATCTGTGTTGAACGCTCTTGGCTCATTGTTGAAGTGGCTATTCCTCAAAAAACCTGATCAGCCGACATTTGTCGAAAGTAAGACAACGCTGAAAGAACGGACTCAGCAAGCGCTGCAGTCCGATCAAGCGTCCGCCATTCATAAAGGCCCCCGAGGTGGCTTTTATCGAATCGATGCCAAAGGGAGGAAGGTGTACCTCAAGGCGGCGGAACAGCCAAAGCAAGGCAAGCCGCGTCGAGCCAAGCGGCGACGTTCTCAAGCGGCATAAGCAGTGTTGCCGAAAGACCTGGAATGCAAAGGAAAGCCGTCAATCACTGAGGGCTTTCCTTGCTACGACGAACCACAAGTTCGCTGTAAGGCTGCCTTTTTAGTGTGGTCAATACACCTGTACTTGTAGGGAGTTGACCAGTTCTGTGCGTGCCGAAACGACTGCTCCCTTTGGCAGCGGATGTTGTTCTGAACTCGCTTCACAGGGCAGCTGCACTTCCATCGCCAATGACCATCACCACCTGGCCGCACACCGCAGCTGCCCAATACAAAACCCTGCTCAAGAAAGCAGGGTTGTCGTTCAGATTGAATCTGATCAGTGAAAGACACCAGGGTTGTCACTGGTGTCACCACCAGGGGGCATCCAGACACCGTCACCCCCAAAGATGTCGCTCACTGGCGTATGAAATCTCTCAGGGAGTTTGCCTGTTCTCTGCGTTTCTTCAATTTCCTTTGCACCTTTATACACGGCTACGGCAAATTGAGTGAAAAATCCCCACGGAGTCAATTTGTCGCCTCCTGAGCATGCGCTGAGCGTGTCGATGCTTAATTCTTGATCGACATCAGCATGAATGGAATGCAGTTGTGTTGTGACTGGGCGTTTGATCATGGTGGTGGTGCGAAGTGAGTCGAGGAGGTCAGCCCTCCCGCCTCGCAGACCATCGCCTTGATCGCCACAGACTTCGTTGACCTGGCTCAATGTCTGCTGTGACCTTGGTCACACAGGTTGGGGTCGCTGCCGAGACGGCTTGTCCAGGCATGAGTGCATTACAACAAGGATGTTGCCGCGCATCCATTTTGTCTATTCAGCATTACTCACTTGATGTGTTTGCACACTGCATCATGCACTGCGGATCCATAAGTGTTCGGCATGACTGGATTCATCTCCATTGATTTGGTAGAGGCATTGCCGCTAATCACGTAGTAGTACTTGTTCACTATTCGTATTTTTGGGAATTGAATCTCTGCCCCGTCTATGGTGTAAATTCCATTGTTGCTCGTGGTTTCAGGTTCTATTCTTGTGAAAAGAGTGTGGCCACTTGTGTTCGCCGAGCAATTGAATCTCTCGATCAAAATGTAGTAGTTGAAGCTGCCCTTTGGCTCGAATGAGAGTTGAACCCTTTTCAGTTTTTCGATGGTCACAATGCTGCCACTCCTGCTTGCTCTGCGAATGTATCTTGCTTCTCCGGGTTTCTATTCCTGAATTGTGGATGCCAAGGCAGTATTCCCCACTCTCCCTGCCAGCCGCCAATCGTAGGTGGTAAAATGATTGTTTGGGGGATGATTTCTGCATTGCTCGCAGTTGCCACAAATAAAGACGCTGTCATCGCAATGGCAGCAGCAATCTTTTTCATCAAGCGTTGATATTTGCTGCCACTCTACGTTTCTTTGCTCTCATTGCGCATCTTCGATTTGAGCCAAAGCGTCATGGTCGCACCACTGGTGGGCGCAGCTCCTTGGGCCATCGCTCCTCCGCCTGGAGGCCCCGCCGTTGATGGAAGTGATGGTTGTTGCCCGTTGGTGGCATGGTCTTGTGTGCCGCCGGAGCCTAGTCATATGCACCGGGTTGTCGACGACCTCAATGGCAAAACCATCTCGGTTGACTTGAAGCGCGCTAAGGGGTTCTGGTGATGGCTCGTCTCCGCCGGGGCTATGCCTTTGCTTTTCCCGGTGCAGGTGATTCCGCTGGCCGACCTTTTGCGTCGTGAGCGCCGATTCCTTTGGTGGTCGCAGTGGTCAATGTCAGTGCGTAGTGGTCTGCAGCTGGGAAAAGGCAGCGATGCAAGAATATAGTCGCGCTTCGGCCTGGTTTGTGGTCAGTATTTTGTTTCCAGAATTGGCAACTTAAAGGATTGCCAGTGGCCAGAGGAGCGATATGTTTGGATGGTCAATATCTATTGAAACGATGCTCACCGGCTCCGACCTCCTCTCCAAAGTCAAAGAACTCGGGGACGTCTCCAAGAGTGACCTGGCAACGGCTTGTGGTTACGTTTCTGACAAAAAGGACGGCGGTCAGCGAGTCAACTTCACCGCTTTCTACGAAGCTCTTTTGAATGCCAAGGGTATTGACCTGGGTGGTGGTACTGCAGGCATTGGTAAAGGTGGACGCAAGTTGTCCTACGTCGCCAAGGTGCAGGGCAATGGCAACCTTCTGATTGGCAAGGCATACACAGCAATGCTCGACCTTCAGGTTGGAGATGAGTTTGAAATCAAGCTGGGTCGCAAGCAAATCCGCCTCGTTCCCGTTGGTGGTTCAGACGAAGAAGATGGTGGTGAAGACTGAATCACTGCCTAGGTCTTAGTGGGTCATAGGGAGGGGCTTCACAGTCCCTCCTTTTTATTGCTATTCGCAACCATCACCCGAGCTGCCTTTCTTGATTGAAATGGTATGTCTGGCTAAGCCTTCATTCAGACCAGAGCCGTTGCGGCAATCCTGCAATCCCTTAGATCACCACTTCAGAAGATAGACCGGGTGGTGTGGTCATTCTCTGGCTTCCAGACGGATTCGAGCATCGGCCTGTATCCGTCGAATGGCGGCTTTCACAGGTAGAACGCCAGCAACGACATTTATCAGTACGACGAGTAATCCCACAATGGATCGAATCCATAGCTGAACCCAGAGTTCATTTGTCAGCGTGGGCTCATTGATCATCTGCTCTGCATCTAAGGGCAGCAGAAAATGGAAAAGCACCAAGATTCCTGCAGAGGCCAGCAGCACAACAAAGCGAGCTAAAAAATCCCACAGCAGGGGTGTGATCGTGCGCCGAGTGATGGCGTAATAGATGCCTGCAAACGGCAGAAAGCAATGGGCGATGGACCAAGGCCAGGCACGGTCCTGCAGCCGGTTCTCCAGAGCCAGCTGACGGGCCGATTGCTGAGCATCCCTTCGGCTGAATCGCTTCAGCTCACGGCCGTCTGCACGAATGGATCGGATCGACTCAAAGACCACACCCAAGACCAGCAGATTGATCCCAAGCTGAAGGATGGGATCCAGCCGCCAACCCTGGAAAAAGAGAATGCCACCCACTAACGGCAGGGCGATGTTGCGCCCAGCCAAATTGATCAGAAACAGTCCGAAACCAAGCCCCCGAACGGGACCACGCGCTTGGCCCCTCCGCATCAGAGCATCAAAGCGTCGCAACGACACAAAAAGAGCAGGAATCCAGAGCGCCAGCAAAAGGAGACCTGAGTACGCAGCCCAGTTCAGACCCGCATACATCATTGGGAGCTCCGTAGGTTCGACATTGTTCCGCAAGCGTTCATGAGCGTCGACTCTCTCGCAATGCAGATGATTCACTTTCCCATCGCGACGTTTCGATAGAAACGGTGAAACCCTGTCGCGGTGAGCTGGTCCTGTCTTCCGGCGTCTTGAGGTGTCGCATCTACCCGCAATCCTGAAGCTGCAGGATTGCCGCTTGCGTCAACCGATGGATCGCTTATTCATAGAGCTAACTTGACTTCGTTTGTATTGAGCATGAAGTTCTCTTTTCCGGTCATGTCGTGACGGCTTGGCAGTGGCAAAGAGTTGGGCCTTTTGATCACGGAATAGTGCATTGGCTATCACTTCCATGGGTCAGGATATGTGAATGAAAGGTTCGTGATCTCAGTTGATTGGTCATTGAGTTGGCATGACAATGCCTGGTGACCGACCGAGCACGACAGAGTGGTTGGCCAGCCTGATTACGGCTCGCTCATTGATTTGAATGCACCCATCCACGCTTGAGTGACGATGTTGCAGTGGCCATGACGTCCCTTTGCGCAGTGCGTGCATCACGAAACTGCCAGCACTGACGGCGTTTTTCTGTTTCCTGATCAGGCCTAGACAGGGCTTGTTGGCGATGGCTAGAGATGTAGGTGCCAAAACTCTTAGGCGATGACTCGCTCTACCGCCGCTCTGGCTGCTGCACTTTCCCTGCTTCTGCCACTGGGGCAACCGCTCTTGCTGGCATCCACTGCTGCTCTCGCGACTGCGGCGCTGGTGTTGTCTCCCGAGGCGGCACAGGCTTTAGGTGCAGAGGATTATGTTCGCGAAGGAGTTAAGAATCGAAAAAGCGGTGATTCCCAAGAAGCGATTGCTGATTTCAATCAAGCTCTAGAAATTGATCCGCAGAATGCCCGTGCCTACTTTGAACGTGGTTTTGCCAAGAGATGGATGGGTGACTATAAGGGCGCAATTGATGATTACAATAAGGCGATAGAGATTGATCCAGCGAACGCAGTCTTCTTTAATAATCGTGGTTTTGCTAAGCAGTTGTTGGTTGGCGAGAAAGGTGCTGACCTGTATTTGCTAACCCAAGAAGCCATTGCCGATTATACCTCGGCAATATCGATCGATTCGCAATTTGCCCTTGCCTATTCAAACCGTGGCACGGCTAAGGCTGCTTTGGCTGATTATCAAGGTGCCATAGATGATTTTTCAAAGATGGTAGCAATTGATCCTCGCAATCCCGTTGCATACAGCAACCGTGGACTTGCGAAGGGGAGGTCTGGTGACGCAGAGGGTGCTTGCAAAGATTTCATGAGAGCAATCGATTTAGGTGATACATATGCTTTAGCCTTATTCCATGGCAATTGTGATCAAAGTGCTCAAGATTGATCGATGTCAAGGAAGTTGGGATTGAGCCGATAAGCTTGTTGAGGCCCGGTATTGTTTTGCCGAGATAATCGAGGTTATTTCTAAGGATGTCTCTGTTGATGTCAATCGGGATGTTGTAAAGGAGCGGATTGCTGGTCTTGGGGCTGCACGCTTTCTCCGCCTTCGTATCGGCGGCGGTGCCTAGGAAGCAATGGCGATGTGGCCAGCGGCAAGCGCATGATCATCCCGGCATCCTCAGGCCACTGGCGCTCAGGTTGCCAGCCCAGATGCTTGAGATCGGGATGCGCAGCCAAAGCCGGCCCAATGCCCACTTCTGCTGCTGATCAGAAGTTGTCGAAGATTTTTTGCAGGGTGTTCCGCTCGCTCTGAAGTGAATTGGCTCGCATCGGCTTGCCCATCGGTTTGGGCTGTCTTGGACGATTCAGAAACACTTTGCTGAGCCACCACACCTGGAGGCCGAGAAAAGCGATGGCCAGCAGTCCTAATTCAAGTGCTCCCTGCATCAGTAGTGCTTCCCTCTGTTCTCAAGAGCATCTCTTTTCCAGCACTCCAATTCTTCAGGTGTATGAAGCGGGGGCGGTTGGGTTTTGTTTGTCAGTCGCTGAAGCAGCAGCAGGAGCAATCGTTTCATGCCAACAGTGTGGCTCTGTCCTGGACCTAGGCGCAGTTTGTGGCCGATTGACTCGGCTCCAAAGAGGAAGGCCGCCCCTCCCGATGGAGAGACGGCCTAGCTCGCTCGTTTGTGCATGGTTCAACCCATCACGTCAGAAGAGAGAGAGTGGAAGCGTCTGGCTCAAGGCGCCCTGGGGCCATGGGCTCTAGGTGTTGGGTCGTTGACTCCGAGGGCACCTAGGGCGGTGCAAGTGGAGTGTCGATTGGCGTGGCGGACCGATGCATGCCTACCAAAGGACCAACCCTGGTCATGGTTGAGACTGTTGGAGCAGGGGCCAGAAAGTCAGTCTGCTTCTTTGATCTGCGCTGGTGGAGTGTCGGCCGTCATGGGCACCTCCGATCTCGATGGCCTTACTTTCCACCCGCTAGGGGGTGTTTGGCATCGGTCGAATCGCGCATTGCCTTCTGAGCCGAACCGCATGATTGTGGAGATGGCGTGCCCAAACTCGGATGCTGGGCCGTACTGCTCAAGCTTCCATCGACTGTGATCTGAGTGAAGGCAAGAGTGCTCGTTGGGGCTTGGCTCCCTGCCTCGGCCCTTGAAGCCCCTCGCCATGCGCGGCTCCTACGACGGCCAAACCTGCACTTGTCGCACATCTGCCGGAGAGCTGATGGGGCTGGCTAGCAGCACACAGTTGCCCACAACAATCGTCTTGTCGTTCACGACACGATTGATCACCAAACACCAGGGCAACGGGAGTTCATCGCGGCTGACAAGCCAGCAAAAAAGATGTTGGAACCATCAGGCGCCGCCTTCGCTACACCTGCCTCAAATCGCAAGATCTGGATCTCCTTGACCCAAGCATCGTTGAAGACTGAGAGCCCTTTTTGATTGGCCTTCGTTCCACGCTCACAGTGGAACTGCATCAGTTCTGGATCTCCCTGGAGGAAGTCATCCCTGACGTCCATCCAAGCCTCATGTTGAGGTTTTGCAATGCTCGGTGACATCGCCAAAAACAGCACGCTTAAGACCATCAGAAGGGAGCTCAGCTGGTTGAGCTTGCAATCTCTGGTGACGTTGTGCGGATGGCTCATGCCCAAGCGATGACTGAACGCATGCTGAGTAATGCTTGCAGAGCCGTCCATCGCTTTCGGTACCATCTCCACCCCCTCGTCCCAGCAGATCGGGCTTGTTGCGGTTGATCGCTGCAGATCAGTCCGTCTCAATCGAGTGCGTCATCGTTGTCGGCTTTAGCCGCTGTTGATCCTTTGGTTCTGTCGCTTCTGGAGAAGGGACGATGAAAACCAGTAACGATCGATCGGCATGATTGATTCTCTCCCGATCCGGATTGACTTGAAACTGGTCGCGAGCTGGGGATGCGGCCTGCTGGTTGTCTTGTGCAGTGGGTGTATGCCTACTGTTTTGCATCGGATGATCACTTGCTCGGTGATCAAGGACCAATTCCACAGTCAGCAGAGTGGGATCGCGAAAGGAGAAGGTCCGTTTGGGCTCAAGCTCTTTCGGTCAGAGTCTGAGATCAGGGAAGCTCTCAAGCACAACGTGGAGCATTACGGGAAGCATTGGAAGGATGAAGGTTGCCAGGGCTTGCTGATTGAGGGTGAACCGCCGTGGCTCAGGTTGCTCTCAGTCGCGTCTGTCCAGACAGCTCCAGCCACCCCACAGCAGCACGCCCATCCTCAGCCCAGCCACTGACTGGTGTTTGCGCTGTTGTGAGCAAGCTCACAGCACTGCTTGAGTCAGATCAGCAGGTCGGCTGGTGATTCCGGAGATGGTGAATGCATCGGAGGGAGCGATCCCACCTCACTCATCACCCCCATCAGAGCAATGACCATGATCAAAACCATCGCCGCCGCTGCTGCCTCCCTCGCCGCTGGTGCCACCTTGATGAGCGTTGCAGGCCCTGCAGCACAAGCCAATCCCTACAACACCTTTGGCCGTGCCGGCGGCTGTGATTCACTCGCCCTTGGTGGTCGTGGCCCTAATGGTGGTGGATTCATCGCTGGCCGTGACTGCGGCGATCACCGCGACTGGGCCTCACGGGAAGCACGCCGCAATCGCCAGCACGACACCCAAACCCAACTGATTGGTCTTGGTGGTGGCCTGCTGGGCCAAATCATCAACGGCAGCCAGCAGCGTCAACAAGCTGCTTCTGTCTCGTCCTCTGAACTGGCTCTGCTCAGGCAGCAGCAAGAGATCGAGCTGCTCAAGATGCAACTGCAGATGCGGCAACAGCCTGGCTACGGCTACCAGACGGTGAACTACGCCCCTGCGCCTCAGGCTCCTGTGTATCACCAGCCTGCTTATGGCTATCAGCAGCAGAGCAGCTACCAGCAGCACTCCGGTTACGTGCAGCAGCCCCGCTACGGCTACTGATCAGACCGCCGGGGAGCCTGATGCCTGCGGGCTGAAAGCAATACAACACCAAGGATTGGAAAAGCAGGGCAGTCAGTGGAGGTGAGGACTGATCCATCCCCCGGCACAACACCACAAAGCCCCGCCACAAGCGGGGTTTTGTGGTGTCTGTGCGTGTTGTCAGTGCAGGAGCTGAGGTGGGTCTGCAGCGATCACCAGGATTTCACCAGAAGCTGCCTATGCAACCACCAAAACCATGCACTGGGGTTCACCAGAAGGGCTGTGATCTTGAAGGAGTCGAGGGGGCAACACCCCACACATCACTCACTCAACTCACTTAAAACCATGTCTGAACTCAACACTGAACTGCTCGATCAAGAGCTGACTGACGACCAACTCGAACTCGTCGCAGGTGGCAATGATGCCGTCCGAGTTGGTTATGAAGTCGCCCGATTTGGCTCTCCCGCCATCCGAATCGGCGAATGGATTGCCGGTGGACGCTACCCCTGGCAATGATCCCTGCGCAGTCAATCGCCTCACTCGCAACTTGATCACCAGCCCCGCCACGAGCGGGGTTTTTTCATGGCTGTGGTGTTTGTACTTCAGCCTCTTGCTGGGATCTGAGCGGTTCACCAGAGCTGCACCAGAACGATTCCGGTGGTTTGCCAGAGCTATGTAGTGGGGCTCACCAGAAGGGCTGTGATCTTGAAGGAGTCGAGGGGAACAACCCAACACAACCCACACACTTATCACTTTTCAAACAATGACTAACTTCAAAGAACAAAACACCCAACTCACCGTGGATCAACTTAAGGCCATCAGTGGTGGTGCTGGCGGCAGCGGTGCTCCTGGTAGTGCTCCTGGTGCTGTTTCTCGGTTTGTTGATTGGCGCCGGGGCGGTAGCGGTGCTCCTGGTGGTGCTAATGGCATGCTTGCCCCTCATGGGTTTGCCGGTGGTGGGCGCCAGGGCGGTCCTAGTCGATGTCCTTGCGGCGGCAGCGCCTTTGGTGGTGACGGTTTTGGCTATGGCGGCGCCGGCGGTTTTGGCGCTGGCGCCGGTCAGAGCGTGTGACTTTGTCCTCAAGGAGGCTATTGAGCCGTTATCTGCGTAGAGGTAGCCCGCAAAATTGCGGGCTTTTTATTGTCTTGTCTTTTTTGGAGCTAACCCCTGAGTTTCACCAAAAGCTTCCTGGTGGATCACCTGAGAAGTGCAGTGTGGTTCACCACTGGGGCTGAGATCTTGAAGGAGTCTGGGGCAACGCCCCAAATAATACCCAACTCACTCACTTTCCGAATTGTGACTGATCAAATGAAATGGTCACAAATAGATTTTCTCGTCTGCGGAATCTCTGGGAATATTGAGCTTTAAAAAGATTTGCTGGATACGAATAGTATTGATGATGTGTATGAGTTTATGGCTAAACTTGGATTCAAGCTCGAGAAGCAAGAGGCTGATGACAGTCTTGAGCTCTCTGAGGAGGGAATAGAGGATGTTTTATCGGTTTGATTTATTGGCTGTGTCCCAGGATTCGTCACTGTTGAAAAAAGGTGGAGTTCATAGTCCTGAGGAATCTTTTTAAGTCGAAATAAGCCGGGCCACGACTAGATTTTTGTTTCTGATTGGCTGGTGTTGCTCTGAGTCGAAGCTGGTCGCTATTGGCCAGCCAGGTTTCTAGCCATGGGTCTGTTGTGTATGCCCAGGATTAGATGATTGGTGCCATCATCCAGCTTCAGCCTTTGCTATCACTCCCATCTCCACTTATTGGCGCTCTCCCTCGCTGCTGGATCTAGGCATTGCTCCCGGAAACCGAGCATGACAAATGATCCGCAAGGTGTGATCGCTGCGCCGTTGGTGTGGTGGCCTATCGCAAGCCTCCGCTTAGTCAAGGGCATCATTTGAACAGCTGATCTGACCAGTCGGTAGCAAAAAATGCCTAAATAGTGTGTCGCCGTGAGCTCTGTGTGGGCCTTGATGTGTCCTATGAAGCGGCTGAAACGGACAAGTCTTCTGATGGCCAACATGCAGTACCGCTTTGCAAAGCACTCTCTCGCTGGCAAGAGCTTTGCTGCTGAAAGTCGTGAGCTCACCTATCGGGGGGCGACCTACATGACTCGCGTCTTCCAAAGCTGTGCAGATGATCCACAAGTTCTGCGTCTTAACTTTCAGGCACTGCAGGAACCCGTTGCAGCTTGATCTGGCCAGATAGAGGAAAGCTATGAGGCTGTTCCGTTGCTGGAGCAGTGAACGTGGCGATGTCGCAGAGCGGTTGGGCTGCCCTAGCCCAGGCGATGATCAGTCGGCTCTGCAGTGAGAGGCGCTAGACCCTCTTCTTCATCCAGCGCCTTCCCGGTGGAAAGCAGAGGGGTCGAAGGAAACCTCTCTGCTCGCCGGCATGCGACTCAAGGGTTCCGAGGCCCCTGAATCGCAACCACTGTCAGCCGAGATCAGTCGGTAGTCGTCCGTGCATGATCAGGTTCCACGTGCCCAGTGATGCACTTCATTTGTTCCTTTGCTGCCGGGCTTTGTTGGTTGAAGGCTGAGGCCTGCAGTGTCTGTGTCGGCCATGGTGCGACCGTCATCAAACAGCCTTTGGCTTCAAAGGCTGGGCGTGCGTTCACGTTTGATTGGCATTCCTGACAGAGGCATTTGTGATTTGTTTATGGCGATAGGTTTTTGGAGTACTGATCTGAAGGCCATCTTCCGAAAGCGCAGCCAGGGGTTTGCCATCGGGAACGCCAACGCATGACCACCACACTCCAAACAACGCTTGCACTGCGAGAAGCAGCTCTTCAGCGCCTTGAGGCGTCACTGGCGGCCAAGTCAGCCTCCAAGACTCAGCCAAAGAAGCCTGTCGACGCAAGTGGCCCCGGCGATCACTCGTAGAAGCTGCGTGGAACGCTGCGATCAAAGCCTTCTTCGTTGCTGGCTATGGCATCACCCCCTTCGCTGGGAACGATCAGATGTCACACCAGCCCTGTCTTGGGCTCCAGTACGGTCCTGATCATGGACATCGCACACATCCTTGGAGTTGCAGCTGCCTTTGGGCTCGGCGGGGTGCTCGCTGAGTTGAATAACAGGCGTGTGGGTCGCCGTGGTCGGCGGGATTGGCGCTGAAGAGACGCTCCTGGGGCATTGCTGTTGTCCGGCTGGGGAGTCGGGATCGACAGTTAGGGGGTGCTTCTATGGCCACCGATGCGACACACAACTGGTGGGGCCTCTTGTCATTGGGGAGGGGCATAAATGCCGATTGCATCTTTTCCCTCAGCAATTAAGACACTCTCATCACCACCATGGTCTGCAGAGAGGTGTCGATGCATTCACGCTCCAGCCACTCCTCGGGCACGGTGCAGCCCGCCCGACAGGGCATCACGTTGCTGTTAGCCCTCGCCACAGTCATTGGTTGTGGCTGGGCCAACGGGCGCTTTTGATGCAATCGCTCAACGAAACATCACAAACAATTGTGTTGTGAATGACTTGCCTTTGCCCCTTGCTGTAGCTGCTTCCTTATTGCTCTTCAGTAAAAAATACTTTTGTGTTTTGAGCCAGTTTGAGCACATCCTCTGGTTAAGGTTCCCATTGGAGGCTTTGGTGTTGTTGGGAGTTTTGCTTGTGTCTAAGACTCTTAAAGAAGCAAGTTTGCTTGGGTTTACCTTTTTGCTGGGTTTGGCTGCCATCGAGGTTATGCTTCATTTTGCCGGGTTTTGATTGTGCTTTAGGAGCAGTGGCGGCCTCATTACTCAGCGCCTCTCAACCTGCAAGGAAGTCAATCTCCTTCGGAACTCAATGTCTTGATCATGCTCTCCTCCAGCTTTGAAGTTTTTGTTGGTTGGTGATTGAGACGCATTGATAGTGCTCATCACGCGGAATGATTCTTCCAAATCCTGTGTCGATGCAATCGATTGGAATCAGTTCGCAGTGGCCTTGAGTGAGGCCTGGTCTCTTGCCAGAGAGGGAGGCCACTGAGGTTGGATTGGCTTGTGGTTGATTCCGTGGTGCCGGATCACAGCAGAGATGCCGCTAAGCCTTGCGGGTCCGGTCCCTGGGTCGTGACTGTTGGCGGTCAACCAGAGTTTTTGGCCATCTCTGCATCCTGTCGCCACGGGGCCGTCGGTTCCCCTCGTTGGCTATTCCGGCAAGTTCTCAACGGCGCGATGCATGAATCGCTTCACGAAAGGCATGGGCCACCCTTCCCGCTGCAGATTCTCGGCGATCTGATCGATCTGAATTGAGATCTCATCCGCCACGAGGTCTTCCAAGAGGGCGTTGGAGTGTTCCGTGCTGGAGGTCATAAGGCCAGGTGCATCTTCTTGCACTAGCCCAGGTCGACCTCATGCTGCCACTCTTCAGGCACTTTCTTTTTAGGTAGGACTCGTTGTGACCACCATCGTTTGTTGGTCTCTGTGAGTTCGACCCGATGATGCCAGCCAGCGATCATGAATCGGCGGCCATCAGTCATGCGTCATCTGAGGCGTGTTTGATGTTCGGTCTTTTCATTCTTTTCTAGCGTTGTCTCCCTTGTCTGGATCTGCCTGGTCTTAAAAAGTAGGTGTCTCAATACCGTGGGCCGACCTCAAGCCCATTCGGGCTGCTTGCACATGTCTTCTTAAATAATTCGCTTTCTGTGTGCCGTCTGACGATGGGCGTTGAAGCCCCACCATTGTAATTGAATTCAAATAGATGATTAAAATCGGATCGGTCTATTGTTTCCATTTCTGACCAGCCCAAGCCTTTTGCTAGCTCGGGCATATCCCAATAGTGCCAGATGACGACGACGAGAGGGTATTGCGACGCTGGCAAGGCCCTTAAGGCTTTGCCAGCCTGGAGTGTCCCTTGCTTGGCTTGCCACAGAAATCGTATATTTTCCTGAGTGGCTACAGCAAGAGGGACTGCCGTTTGGTACTCCCGTTGATGGGATCTTGGTTTGTTGTTGTCAATCGGATGCACGTAGATTGCGCTGGGTTTGCCAAAGCAGCCAAGCAGCATGTAGGCCAAATTGATAGAACGCGTGAAGCCTTTTGGATTCAGATTTTGCGATGTATTGGATAAGTTTTTGTTTCCATGGCGAATTAAGATTAGGCGCTTTGGAGCAGCTTTTGCCGATGAAATAGTGATGCCTACTGTAAGCAGGATGAAGAATGCAAGTAGCCTCGAAGGGATTCGATGCAGCATGGCTCGGGCTCGGGTGTATTCAGCATGCCTCATCATTGTTGCCATTGTGTTGAACTGTCTTGAGCAACGCTGAATCAATCGTCCCAAGCACAGAATTTCAGCTTGTGCATTGTTCCGCGGCCAAGGCTTCTTGAGGCGATTGATTGCCAACAATCACCCTTTTGGATCAGCCCATCAAAGCAGGCTTGGGCATTGCGCATGTTGCCTGTATTCCAGCAAAGGCGTGCTGCTGAACCTTCGCGCTGCAGAAAGCCGTATACCCCATTTCGCGCGACGCGCATTTGATATCCAAAACAGTCCGATGTTTGGACAGGTCGACCATCAGGGCACACGACTAACAGCCTTTCATCACTGAATGAGTCTGTTTCTCCATGGGATGTGAATGAGCATCGATCGTCTAATCGAGTCACACCATCCATCACCAGGAGACATTTGGCATTCAACGCACTGGCATCGCTCGGAGCTGTATGGAGTGCAGCAAAGCTGGCGGAGAGGGCTGCCATCAGCGCCACGGCTTTGATCATGGAGATCACTGGGTTGTCATCACCATGATTGCCTCTGTGATGCCTGCTTACAACTGCCTCGGAGGCTAAGAGTCGCCGCTCAAGACCAGCTTGCAGAGGTTGAAGCCAAGGTGTTCAGACATGGCTCAGCCAAGACTCGTTAGAAGGGGGTGGCCTTTGAGTAGTTCGGCGGCAATAGCACTGATAAAGCCGACCATTGCTAATCGACCATTTAAAAGCTCTGCAAAAGCCATCCCTTTTGGTATAGGGGTGTGAGGCTGTTTCCTTGTCATAGGGTTGAGAGGTTTCATGCATTCAATCTCATTAGATTTCAAGATCAGATTCAAAAGGCACAACTCATCCTTTCAAGCGATCGATCCATGGTCTAGACGATTCCTATGGGCTGCTTAGGGCCAGATGATCACCTAAAGCTGTGTTCTGATTGTTTCAACAGTTGTCAATTATCGTTGAGTTGATTGAGCGGCATCATTACGAGAGATGCGATCTTTGTCTTTTAAAGAGACTGCTCCTGCTAAGCCAATTGGTCCAAACACGGACCCTGCGAGCAGCCATAGCCAGCTTGGATGATTTTTTGAATCTGCGATTGCTGTACTCAGCAGTCCACATGGAATCCAAACACAAAATAAGGCGATTAAGATGTATGTGCTCATGGTTTGGCTTGTTTTTCTTCGTTCTACGTTCCCATTGCTTTTTTTGTTGTCGTATTTGATTGAAAAGTCTGTCTTCAAAGCATCCTTTTGTCGCAGCAATCAAGACTTTCCCCTTGGTCAAATCCCCAATGATCTATCCATTCAGTCCATTCTTGATGGCTTGGTCTAGCTCTTTTGTTTTGAGAGGTTGTCTCCACAGTGCAATGGAATGCATCACCAACGTCCTTCCTGGAGGGGGCGAGGCATCAAGTCATAGGCCTTGGCATCAACCGGCTTCAACACAAGTGTGTTGACAAGCCGATGGCCAAAATGATCTCAGCATCCCGGTAACAACATGTCGTTGACGGATGGGAGTGTGCTGCTTCACGACCACCAAGGGATGGATTGGTGTGGGTACGACGGCCAGAGATCCGCCATCAATGGCGTCTCCAGCGATTGATGGATCACTAGCGTTAGCCGAAGTGGCTGTGCTTCATGCCTGGTGTCCTGGTTTTATTCATGCCTCATTGTCGTTTGGATGCTGCTCGAATGAGCCCAACTGAATCAATCAATTGTTCAGCTAACATCTTTCCTCCTACCTTCATCAGCAGACGGTGTGACCTTTGTAACATAGTTTTTAATCATAAAAAGCGAAGGCCTACGTCATATTGGCGATATTGGCAGTAAAAATTATAATCAATTTGCCTCAGTCCTCTGGATAATTGTCTTGTGCGGATACGAGCTTGTCCTTAGCTATGCCATCAATTTTTAGCGACACTCGTTTGCAATATCCATACTCATCTCAACGATCCCGTGTGGATTCTTTTGATGCCAATAAAATCTCATCTCAAAAGCGAGATGAGTTAACAGAGTCTTGTGATCAGCTTATAGAGCAATGTTACCGACAGATATTCTTTCATGCTATGACTGCTGATCGAGATGTTTTTCTGGAGTCACAACTTCGATCTGGCAGCATTACGGTCAGGGATTTTATCAGGGGTCTTCTTCTTTCAGAGCGATTCTATAGAGGCTATATTCTTTGCAATAGCAATGAAAGAATTGTTGAGCAAGTGATAGGTAGAGTGCTTGGCAGACCTGTTTACAACTCAGAGGAAGTGTTGTCTTGGTCTATCGTGATTGCTGGGCAAGGATTTGCTAAGTTTATCGATCTAATTTTAGATGGTAGTGAATATATGGATCGATTTGGTTACGACAGTATGCCCTTGCAGATTAACCGTCTGATTCCTGGCCAAGCGATTGGTGAGCTCCCCATCTATCAAAAATTGCCAAGATATTCTGAGTATTGGAGAGATAAACTCATTTCTAGCAAAATGATGATGTCGATTGATCAATTTAATGCCTACAGCCTAAGAAGAGCGTCTGTCGCAAGTCTCATCTATGACAAGCCCGAAGGGCGAGCCTTGACTATCTGGACTCTTCTTCTCTCCATTGGATCGATTAGTGCCCTCATCATTGTGCTGTCAATCTTTAATGCCACTTTTACGGTGCGATGAATGACTGAAAAGCTACCCATCAATGACAGTAGTCTTTTTTAATCAACGTCATCTATCAAGCTTTGAAAAATAATGCAGGAAGTTGATCAAAATAACACGATTGTTGGATCTGCATTTAAAGCTAGGATAGTTGAATTTGCTCGATTGCGTACAGGCGATGAGCCAATTCTAGGTGGCCAACTTAATGTCAAGGCTGTCTGGGTTGATGAACGGTCATGTATTGGATGTGGATATTGCATCAATGTTGCATCAAATACATTCATGATGCTTTCTCATTCTGGGCGATGTAGAGCCCTTCGCCAAGATGGAGATTCGTTGATGCTTATTCAAGAAGCCATCGATACATGCCCTGTCGATTGCATCCATTGGGTTGACTTTAGTGAACTAAGATCTCTCTTGTCTGGACAGTCTGGTGTGGTTACGCATAGAGGCACGCATCAATGGGCTTCCTAAGCATTCGTGAATCATGCCACCTGGATTGTCATGGGTCGGCTTGAAGTTTCTAGGTGAAGATCGATCTGTTCTTGATCCCTTTCTTCGCTTCAGTGATTTGCTTGTCTACTTCTCTCGGTTTGGTTCAGATGTCAATATCGATGCAGCCTTTTCTTCCTATTTAGAGCAAACATGATTTTTATGAATTAAGTGACCGTGCTTGATCACTTGCCGTATTTTTCAAAGGGCATCAAAAGATCTACGTGCTATAGCTTTATTTTTTTATTCTTGCTCCTGTAGAGCAATATCGTCAACCCGGCTGCTGCTAATGGTATCGCAGTAAATAAAAGAATGTATATGGATGTATTGCTTTGCTGCATGGCTCATGTTTTTGAAATTGTAGTAGTGTCTGTGCGGCTGATTATGTATTGATTGATTGCCTGTTACGGGTTAGATGATTCTTGCTTGCTTTCGAAGTTGTGTTCACTGCTGGCCTTTTGTTGATCCCTTCTGTGCCAATTTAATCTGCCAGGTTCAGTTGGCGCGTTAGTTTGTGAAGGCAATGCATGTAGAGATAGATGGCTGAGTCATTCCTTCTTTGGGTTGATTTGTCTACTGCTGTTGTGTGTTTTGGCTTTATTGTTGGGATATTAAGCTCTTTGATGATTGATGATGACCTCTATTGGTGATCTAATCATCAATTGTATTCTTCTCGATTTTATCGTTTCGCTTGTTTTCGCCCTTCAAGGAATGCATCAAGATCCATCTTGGCGTTATTCCATCTGATTAATTTTTCGATACTTTGCCCTTGGAGCCAGTTGCTTTCTGCAGCGATCAACCTGGCGTGTAAAGCTCGCTCTGTTTTTGTCTCAAAACGAATTGTGCCGCTATCTAGCGGTGCATTGATGAAGTAGTCCCAATTTGGCTCAGTCATTCTGATCAGAATCTTTTCTGTATTTAACACCATAACTCTCTGTTTGGCGAATGATATGATTGCCATGACGTCTAGATTTGTTGTTTGCTTGAGCATATTAAATTGGTAGCATTTGAGTGGGTTGCTGGTAAAAAGAATGAAAGCATCGCTTGAGCTTATTGCCCCTTGGCCTGTAGCTTTTTATGCTTTCTTTCTCTGATGAAGGCAGATAATTGGCACAGCATTTAATTGACTGTGGATTTACGGATCGTTCTTGTTTTTGCTCCAATTGTTCTGGCGCTATCTTGGGCCGGTTATAATATTGGCCGTGCAGCGCTCGGTCAGTTTCAGTTGGCACTGCGTCAATACAAGAAAAACACTGGTAACTAGTCTGGTTGCCTTGTGAGGCAAGCCTGAACCTTCGTTTTCACCGCTTGAGTGGCATGTTCGTTGGCTTGTCTTGTTTGGTTTTGTGGCCTGTTCATCGATTGTCATCAGATAAGTCGGCACAAGTTCTCTGACGAGTTGATCGAGGTAGCCACCTGCTCCTATCTCAACGCAAAGCACAGCTATTTTTGCTCTATCTAAAAATTCTTGTTGCTGTCGCTTCATTTCGGCTTCTTGTTCTGAACTCTTCATCCTTGCCCATGCAGCTTGTTTGATTTGTGCTGCCTATTTTGCTTTCTTGGTCTTTCCTCCCTGAGCTCTCTAATCGTGTTAGACCTGCTTCAGCGTTGCAATGGTGCGGGAAGAAGATTTAGCTCCAATTCATGAACTTCCTTCCTCTTGATTGTTCCGTGTTGTTGTCTGCAATGATTCGAGCACCGAAACTCTTTTGATATCGCTTTATTTGAACCCCCTGGTCCCCTTGGCGCTTTCATAGCACCAAAGGAACAGGCGACGTGGGGCTGTCGATCCCGTCCAAAGGATGACTTTTGAATTATTATTTGCCATCTCTAATGCCTCAGTGCGCAACCTTCCTCACATGCGTTACGAATGATCCCCTCCTCCTGACCAGATGAGCATCTTGCCTGAGAGGCCGCTCGCGCAGGAGCCTCTCGGTATTAATACTTATCCTTGGCTTGGCGTCGTTGGCTCTCTTGCCCCTTGCCGTTGGCTTGCTCGCGTCAGTGTGCAATGTAATCCTTTCGCTGCGGGGCATTTGTCCTGCCTGGGATCTAAAGAGGCTGGTTTGATTCCTCTTGAGCCACCGCTGCTTAGCTGCGTTCTTCTCTGTTGCGGTATGGCTTCAAGGCTTCCTTGATCTGTTCTTGAAATCTGGTGAAAAGATTCAAATATGATCGGTCTGCTTTTCAAGCGTCTCGCTTGTCTTTAAGCCTAAGGAGGGAGACCCTCTTTTCTTATGCGAATTCGCACAGCAAAATTCCTTGGCCTTGGGCTGACCATAATTGCTACCAGTTATCCATCCACCGCCTTTGCTGGTGATCAGAAGAGCAGTGAATGTCTGATCGCATCCGCGCAGGTACCCGAACTTCAACATGGATTGATCGAGGGTTATCTTGTGAAGTCGGATTTCCCCGACAGCCTGGAGTTGTTGCCACAACCTCCGAGCCTTGGACAGGCTGATCATGCTCTGGATACGTCCATCTCGAGAAGAAGCTTCAGCCTGCCCGGAACGCCGCGATGGACTCTTGCAGCCAGTGATGCCAACCTAAGGTTCCCCGATGCGGCTAGTACCTTTTCATGCGCAATCGGTGCTCCCATTAGCGAGTCTGAAACTCCTAGGCTTTACCAACTCCTCAGGCGCAGTCTCACCGATGCTGGTTTGTCGACTTATAAGGCCAAAAATAATTACAATCGGCGTAGACCATTCCTTGTGAATCAGAAGCCGATTTGTTCCCCAGAAGATACGATCGAGCTCACTTCAGATCCCTCCTATCCCTCTGGTCATACTGCTGTTGGATGGGCTTGGGCATTGATTTTGAGTGAAATGGTCCCCGACCGTAGCAATCAAATTTTGGCCCGTGGATTGGCCTATGGTGAGAGTCGCCATCTCTGCAATGTTCATTGGTACAGTGATGTGATCAATGGTCGAGTGATGGGTGCAGCGACGGTAACCGTTCTGCATAATAATGCTGAGTTTCGCGCCGATTTTGCAGCCGCAAAAGCAGAAGTTGCCAATGCCCGTGTCAGGAATCTAGAGGCGAGCCGTGATTGTAACGTCGAGGCTTTAGCGCTTGATCAGGATACTCACTGAGACCCTATCTAAGCCAATCAAATTGGTTTGGTACTGTTCAAGTATTGACAGCAGTGTAGTTCACCCCCCTTCGAATGAGGGCTAAGGGTAGTCCTGGAAAGTAGAACGTAGAAACCAGAGAGAAGGAGGAGACCTCTCCTTCTCTCAACTTCCCATTGGCTCACCTCAAAATCTGCATCTCTTGAGATGTTCTTATGGAGACGACTGCATTCAATCTTTAGTACTGGTTTTAATGGCTGGCATGGTCACCTTCCTCAAGGATCGACAGAGAGATGTCGCAATGACCCTGGCGCAGTTTGATCATCTCTTGGTATTGATTTGATTCGTAAGCAGCTTGTGCTTGCGCCACATTCTCAAACTCGATGATCAACGTGAAATGGCCTGGATTCCCTTCTCGTACATCAGTATTCAGTTCTCTGCATAATATCTGTCCCTTGTGAGCTTCCAGAAAAGGTCCAAATGCGGCAAGAAAGTCAGTCATCCCTGCTGGATTGGTGATATTGCCAGCAACGCTCCAATAACCTTTAGCCATTTTGTGAGTGAGAAAACGTTTTATTATTGCATGGCTTAGCGGATTCTCAAAGCAATTCACTCCGACACTCTATGGTCATTGAATTGTCTCGAATGTTCTTATTAACCTCGATTTTTGATTGGCCTCCCATGCTTTTCCAGATCGTTCCATTCCTTCCTCTTTAACATCTCCATAGCTCAGCCAAATGGTGATCTTGGCCAACTCTCAGTGGGCCTAAAAATCAATCCAATTGGCCTAGCCCTGCGCTGCTCTATTTGACGAAGTTGGTTGTAGGCATTCCTTTGACTCCTGCAACTGTCACCCAAATAATCGTTGTTTCATCGCTTTGATTTTGCACAAAGTGTGGTGTGTCGCCACCTTCGATAAAGGCTTTGCCAGCTTTGAATTCCCGTTGCACCTCTGTACCATCTGGCATTACCTGGGTCACCAACAGGTCTCCGGAGTTTTCGCCTTGGACATAAACCATCATCGGTGCTGGATGGGTGTGAAGAGGGATTTTGCTGCCGACAGGTAACTCAACTCGGAATAGGCGCAGTTCTGGTGTGCCTTCGGGGTACTTCAAAGCAACTCCATCAATTGTTTTCGTGTCGCTAAACACTTTTTGGATCACAGGCTCGCTGGATGTTGTTGTGTCTTGCGTCTCGTTTGACGTACACCCCGCCACCCCCATGACGATCACGGTCGTCGTGCTCAGAGCAGCCAGAAATTTCTGCATCATGATCGGCTTGGTTTGGTGGACTATCTCACCACTTTGACGCTTTCCTCCTGGTCATGCCCATGACTGTGACGCCTGTCAGTCAGGCCCCCAAGCCTCGTGATGCTCAATAGTCGCTGTTTCGACAACGATTCGCTGTTGATAGATCAGTTCATTCACGATTGCCCTCTCTCAATAGCTGCTTTTTCTGCTTTGTATTCGCCTTTGCTTTCTATCAATGCTTAGAAGTTGGTTGATTCCGATTACTCTGCCTGTGATCGCTCAGGATTTGACTTGATTTGGGTCTCTTGTCTTGATGATCTGCTCCTCACTGCTCCGCCCATGTCGGCGGCTGTTGATCGGGTCTTCGTCAATTCGTTTAAGCAAGAAAAAGGGCTGGCGCAAGACCAGCCCCTTCGTTATTTGTTGCGGGCGTAGGTTTCTCGACCCTCGTGCATCTCTATGAAGTGATTGCAGAGTAGGCCACGGTTAATGTGATTCTTACGATCTCCATGACACCAGCGATGGTGAGGACTGTACCCACTTTAGAAAGGAATTTTGGAGGACGACCACCAGCCCATGCCGCTGAAGTCCCAATAAACTTATAGCTTGCCGAGGCTGGTGATTTGATGGCGTAGTTGGAGGTGCTTGAGAAGGAGTTCTTCAGCTTGCTGTCGTTGCCGATCGCTTTGTCTGAGTAGGCAAAGCCGAGCACCATCGCAGCTGTTCTATTGAATGATGACTGATAGGAGCCTGCATATGATCTCCATGAATGCATGTATGGAACCGTATGCTTTCCGAATGTTTCTAAGTATTCGGCCGAATCAACCATGGCATCAATGACTGCGCCATGGCCTGATCTTGCTTGCAGGCTTATATAGTCTGCAATTTCTGCTTGGTTACGTGGTGTGCGGCCCAATAGATGCTTGAAATCCAGTTCAATCGTTCTCATGGGGTCACGACCCTCATAGAAATTCTTGGTATAAAACTCACTCTTTGCTAGTCCACGTACGAAGTCCTGGATGCTTATTCTTCCATCGAGAAGCTGGGCTTCGAGAGAACTCTCTCTCTCATAGTCCATCACGTGTGCATTGCCAAATACCTGTTTGTATGCGGCATTGATCGCATTGGTGCATGCGTTTTGGCTTGAGTCTTTGAGCTGGTCACTGGTGACTTTTCTTCCGCACTCTTCATGGCTCCGAGGCCCTGTCGGTAGCTTTAGATTGGTGCATAGTGTGCTGCGGTACTCAGCTTGTGTGAGTGAAGCTCCTGCTGCTTTTGTATTGTCGTAGGTTATCGGCTGCTCTGTTGCACGTTCGCCGCCAAACGTCGTGATGATTGAATTCGATGACAGCATTTGATTTGACGGTGGCAAAGAATGGTTGTTACGACAACCTATTCCGAGTTTTTTGGCTTGAGTTGATCTAAGACTCACTTGTAGGTTTTTTGTAAAAGTCCTTCAAGGAAAATTACATGAGGCCTTGAATTTGTGTTTTTTTGTTCTGTTGTAGGGAATTTTTGGTTCTCCTCTTCTAACGTTCACCACTTTTCTTTTGTATCGACCGGGTTTTCAAGCATTTTTTGTCGATTTCCAGTCATTTGCCCCGGTTTGATGGCCTTGGCCCTGATTCGCCGTTGCAGTCACTTTCGTGACCGATTGCTTCGCTGTTCCTGCTTTGCGATCGCATTGTGATTGCCAATTTGGCCCGCCGGCGGCTTGGTTGCTGTCTTGGCGGTTGCGACGAATCCTTGGCTCCTCAAGCTTTGCTGATGACGGCTAGGCAAGTGTCTTGTGGGCAACTTTGCTCTTTTTGTTCTGTTTTGACTGTTTTGGTGTGGATCGTTTCTGTTCGCCCTGATCTGATTCTCGCCGCCTGATCCTTCATGCCTGATCAGTCTTCCCCTGCTATTCGCAGAAGGGTCGACTCTTTCGGTGCTGGTTCTTGGCGGTTTGTTTCTGCGCAGGCTTGACCCGTTTCGCAAGCGCCAGTCGGCTTCATCCGTTGGGCTGCGACTCGGGCCTGCATTGTCATGCTTGCTTTTCGCTGATCGTTGGCGCCGCATTGGCCCTTGGCATCGTGTTGCATCTGGTTCAGATTCTGTCTTGCTCTATTGCCTGTCGCCGGAATGGGCTTTTGATAGACAACAGTTTTTCAGTTGTGATGTCTTACGAACCAGGCACGACAGAGTGCCGTGTGCTGATCAACAGCAAGGAATCAATTGAAACGATGTTGCTCAATTTGAGCCGTTTAGAGGGCGCTGAGTCGATTCTTCTCCAGCTGCGCCAAGTGCATCAGCAGTTGGAGCTGCTTCATGATCAGCGTCGCATGCAAGTTGACGCTCAGGAAGCCTCTGCGGTTTCACTCTCCTGATTCGGAGATCTGTCTAGGCCTTTCCCTTCCTCTCCACTTCAGCTGGGTTGGTTCAGCGCACAGGGGGGTGACAACGACGCCATCCGCTTTGGAGCATGGTGTTCCAAGCCTCAATCGCATTGTTTCTGAGCATGCGTCGCTGGCTGTGGGGAACTGGAAGTTGTGGTGGTGCCCAGTTAAACGTTCTCAGTGACACCCAGCGGGAATGGACCGTTGGGGTGTCAGGTTTGAACTGAATGAGCAGTTGCTGCGCTTCATGCACCAGCCAGCCTTCCCCACCGTGCTGCTCCGGCTGTCGTTTGGGATCAGGGCGCAGGAGAGGCATGTCATCAGTCTGGCCGATGATTCCAGGCTTCGTCTTTAATCTCTCCACTGTTCTCGGCTGCAGAGATCAGCTCACTGCGTCGTTGCTTGCCGCTTTGTGGCAGAGAAAGGCTTCCTCCACAGCTGCCAAAACAGTGTTCGCAGCCCTTGTGGATCTGTGTTCTGTCCGCGCGATCACTGGCCTGATTTTGGATTCGTAGTGTTTGGCACAGTCGCCATCCTTCATGTCTGGTGTGATGTCTGCATCGAATTAGGGGCAATCTGTGGAACTTCTCGTGCTTGCGGCCATTGCCGTTCCCCTCTCCACGCTTGTGATGCAAGCCCTTTCCTCTGAATCGGATGATGAATTCGACTTCCTTTGATTTGTGGACTGCACGAGCTTCAGGCCTTAAAGACCCCAGCCTTGCTTTGAAGCTCAGATCCGAACTTTCTCGACAGCTGCTTGGAGAGGCCTCACGCCTGTGCTGATCAAAATTGGTCGCTTGGTCGTGATTTCAACTTTGATCCCAGCCCGCGAGATGGCCACAATTGCTCTGCTGATCGCAATGCAGCCGATGACAAAAGCGAGAGGCCAGCGCAGCATCTCGACGATGACAAGACTCCCATTCATGCCGTACTAGCGCCTGAATGATTGCTAGCACTGCAACAGTCAGTCTGCGGACTTGTTGTTGTCTTTCCCAAGGCTGAAGGCGGCAATCTTTGCATCAGCCCAGCGTGCAAAGAAATAAACGGTGATGAACAGTGGCACATACGCCATCCACAGATTGTCTGGGCCCATGCCGCTGTTGTTGATGATGGTCAGTCCCGCGTAACCGACCACGAAATAAATACCTGCCCGTCTCAGCGCACCCGCCAGATTTGGATTCATCACTGCCCCTGCATTGATGTCACTTTAGGTCGTTCAGACCTGTTGTTCGTTGGTGGGTGGACCAAGAGAGCTCTTACGACCGCGTGCTTTCTGGTGGGGGAATGACGTGGGTTGCTGCTGATGAGATTGGCTTCGGCATGGGGCGATCCAGACCGCTCATCAGTTGCAATGTTCCAATCAGCGATGTCTGCAGCAGCAAGCAGATGGCGACATCGATTCGCTGCTGCCAGAGAAGGGACGTCATCTGCCGAGACGCGTTGCTCAATGATTTCAGCCTGTTTTGATCAGGATCGCTGTACTGCAAATCACCTTGGCGGGCAGATGTTGAGTCGCTCGATCCCCTCGATGAAGACGGTGGTTGAGCACTCCATGGCGGTCAGTCAGAGGCGTTCAGCCATCCGTGCGCAATGCTGAGGGCCTCCTGTCGGCTCGAACAGAGTCCGCCGATAGCGAACTGTTCAAGCCGCTCGCGCACTTTCCCTTGGGCTCCGGCCACCAGCACCCGACGCTTGTGACTGTGGGCTTCCTCCACGATGCGTTCGATCGCAAGGGTGGCTGTGACGCCTAAATGGGGCACATCTGTGATATCCAGAATCAGCACTTGGTACTGCCGCACGAGCGTCATCCGTTCACTGATTCCTTTGGCTGCGCCAAAGCTGAGTGGTCCCTGGAGGGCAAACAGCATCACAGCATCACCACATTGATCCAGCAGGTTCTGTTCATCAGCTGGAAGAGCTTTGCGATCGGTGTTGCCCATGCCAGCGAGCTGGTGAGTGGTCAGCGATTCGATCGTGAGCAGATTGGCGACGAACATCCCGATCAGCACGGCGCCGATCAGGTCCCAGAACACGGTGAGAAGCAGCACTCCCCACATCACCAGGGCTGTTTTGATCGAGAGCCGATGGGCTCGGCGCAGGAACCCCCAGTCGATGATGTCCAGGCCGACCTTGATGAGGATGCCTGACAGCAGTGCTGTTGGGATGCCCTCTGCCAGTGGACCTGCTCCCAGCAATAGAACCAGCAGCACGACGGAATGGGTCATGCCTGCTAATGGCGTTTTGCCACCCGACTTGATATTGATCACGGTGCGCATCGTGGCTCCAGCCCCTGGCAGGCCTCCCATCAGGCCTGCGATGGCGTTGGCAAGACCTTGACCCACCAGCTCACGGTTGGAGCGGTGGCGGCTCTGGCCGATGTTGTCGGCGACTAGTGAGGTGAGCAGCGAATCGATCGACCCCAGCAGTGCCAGCACCACGCCGGCACGGATCAACACGGGAAGATGCATCCCCCAGTTGGGGATCACGAACTGCAAGCCACCTTCCGGGATGTTGCCAATACGCGGCAGGGTTTCCCATCCCAGGCTCTCCAGTCGTTGATCGTTGAAGAGCAGAAAGGAGAGCGGGGTAATAAAGATCAAAGCCAGCAAAGGTGCTGGCAGCACACGACTGATCCGTTTGGGAGTGACAAAGACCACCGCCAGGGTCATCAAACCCACGCTCAGGGCCGCCGGGTTGGGCTGGAAATCTTGAATCACCATCGTCAGCGAGCTGATCACCCCACCCGACGAGGGCACTCCCAGCAAGGGCCCGATCTGAATCAGCAAAATGATGATGCCGATCCCCGACATGAAGCCGGACACCACCGAATAGGGCACCATCGTGATGTAGCGGCCCAGCTTGAGCAGGCCGAAGAGGATCTGGAAGAGCCCTCCTAAGACCACCGCGGCCATGACCAGAGGCAGCAGCTCGCCGCCGGTCAGCTTGCCTGCAACACCAACGGCTAGCAGGCTGCTCACCACACCAGCCACAGTCACGCTCATCGGACCCGTGGGCCCGCTCACCTGGGCTGGAGTGCCCCCGAACAAGGCGGCCAGAAAGCCTGTGACGATGGCTCCATAGAGCCCATAAATTGCACCACCAGGGCCGAGCGCTGCATTGCCGAAGGCCAGGGCCAGCGGCAGTGCCACAACGGCTGCGGTCAATCCCCCGAGTAGATCACCGCGCCATTGACGCAGATCCCATCCATAGATCAGCTGTTGTCGTCCGATGCCCATGCATTGCTGAGCAAAGATTCATTCTTCTCGGTCTTTCGCAATCTGGCTGCCCACCGTCATTCCTCGATAACAGTCAGCTGCTTCAAGGCTGTTCGATCCACCCTTGGAGTTCGTTCAGCGACTGCACACCCTCTCGGCGTTCTCCAGAAGGATGGATCCAGGTCGGATAGGCGCGGATCTCAGCAGCACTGCAGGCTCTGGCTTGTTCGGGCAGGGTGTCCGGTTTGGCGCATTCAACGTAGGGAAGTCGTTGCTGCCCTCCCTGGCCGAACAGATGGCTCTGGTATTGACAGGCTGGACAACGCCAGGATCCGTAATACTTCACCCCCGCGGTCTTGAGTTGGTCGGCTAATTGCACTTGAGCCGGAGTGGACGCCGTTGGCTTTGGCGGCAAGGGCGTTGCGCTGCTGCCAGCGCTGGCGGGTGAGCCTGCCAGCAGGAACGCTGCGGCAAGGCTGGCGGATGCCCAGTGATCCATCCGTGCCTTGTTTGCAATGGTCATCACGATCACTTCGGCTCAGGCACGATGGGCGCCCTTAATTCTGTCGAAGCCAGAGCTGGCCTGGTGGATCAAACGTTCGGGCTTCCCTCCATTGCGGTGATTCCATCGCTGAGAAGAAACTGGGACACTGGCTAGAAGCAGGGCCTGCGGGCCGGGGGGAGGCCATGGCTGGCACGGGTTACCGCGACTATTTCAAGGTGCTTGGTGTCGAGCGTGGCGCCGATGCCGACACGATTAAACGGGCTTTTCGCAAGCTTGCCCGTCAATATCACCCGGATGTGAATCCCGGGAATGCCTCTGCTGAAGCCAAATTCAAGGAAGTGAGCGAAGCCTATGAGGTGCTCTCCGACCCTGAAAAACGTCAGCGTTACGAGCAGTTTGGCCAGTACTGGAACCAGGCTGGCGCTGGCAGTGGGGGGGCTGGAGTGGATGTCGATTTTGGCCGCTACGGCAATTTCGACGATTTCATCAATGATCTGCTGGGTCGCTTCGGTGGTCAGGGCGGCGGCCCTAGTGGTTTCAGCGGCGGCTTTCCGGGAGGGTTTGCTGGTGCTTCAGGTTTCCCCGGCGGTGGTTTTGCCGGTGGCGGTTACGGAGGTGGGGGGCGTGCAGCATCTCGGCAACCCGCCAATCTTGATGCGGAAGCCACAGTCAAGGTGTCGTTTTCTGAGGCGTTTCGCGGCGGTGAACGCACCCTTTCGGTGAATGATGAACGCGTTCAGGTGCGGATTCCTGCAGGAGTCAAGAACGGCTCTCGCCTTCGCCTGAAGGGCAAGGGAAATCTTCAGCCAGGTACCGGACGCCGTGGCGATCTCTATCTGAATCTTGAGGTGCAGTCGCATGGGGTCTGGCGGCTCGATGCTGATCAGCTGCGCGCCGATTTACCGGTTTCGATCGATGAACTCGTGCTGGGCGGCACCGTGACCGTGATGACCCCCGATGGCGAAGCCGATGTGACCATTCCGGCTGGTACGCCGCCAGGCCGCAGCCTGCGTTTGAAGGGAAAAGGCTGGCCAGGGCGCAACGGCCGTGGCGATTTGTTGTTGACTCTCAGCCTGCAGTGGCCCGACGGTTGGAGCGAACGTGAGCAGGAGCTGCTGCGCCAGTTGCAGCAGGCGCGCTCCACGGATCCACGTCGCAACTGGCTTAAGTCAGCCCGCCTCTAACGCAAGGCCTACGATCGCAAGCACAATTCCCTGCCCCTGGATGGAGCTCACCTACCGCCCTCGTCGCCTGCGTCGGACCCCTGCTCTGAGGGCCATGGTGCGCGAAAGGCTCCTGCAGCCATCCGACTTCATCTACCCGCTATTCGTGCATGAGGGTACGGAGATCGAGCCGATTGGAGCCATGCCTGGTGCCTTTCGATGGAGCCTGGATCAGCTCAGCGGCGAGGTGAAGCGGGCCTGGGATCTCGGCATCCGCTGTGTGGTGCTGTTCCCCAAGGTGTCGGAGAGTCTCAAGACGGAGGATGGCGCTGAGTGTTTTAACGAAAACGGCCTGATCCCAACAGCCATTCGTCAGCTCAAAAGAGATCTGCCCGATATGGCGATCATGACTGATGTGGCCCTTGACCCCTATTCCTGTGATGGCCATGACGGCATCGTCAGCGAGGACGGGGTGGTGCTCAATGACGAGACCATTGAGTTGCTCTGTCGTCAGGCGGTGATGCAGGCGGAGGCTGGTGCCGATTTGATTGGCCCGAGCGACATGATGGACGGACGCGTTGGTGCCATTCGAGAAGCCCTCGATGACGCCGGATTTGAGCATGTGGGGATCATCAGCTACACCGCTAAATATTCCTCTGCCTATTACGGCCCTTTCCGTGAGGCCCTCGACTCCGCTCCACGAGCTGCTGGCAGCAAGCCGATCCCCACAAACAAGGACACCTATCAGATGGATCCGGCCAATGCCCGTGAGGCGATTACCGAGGCCCAGTTAGATGAACAGGAAGGGGCTGACATCATGATGGTGAAGCCCGGGTTGGCCTATCTCGACATCATTCACCGTTTGCGTGAGGAGTCTGAATTGCCGATTGCCGCTTACAACGTCAGTGGTGAATACTCCATGGTCAAGGCTGCCGCAGAGCGTGGTTGGATCGATGAACGTGCCGTTGTTCTGGAGACCTTGCTCAGCTTCAAGCGGGCCGGTGCCGATTTGATTCTCACTTATCACGCCTGTGATGCTGCGGAGTGGTTGCGGCAGTCCTGATGATTTGCGGCTAACGAAAGGAGGCACCACCCTGCCTCCATGGCCGCCGCTCGCCCCCTCCGCTTTTGGAGCCCTCTGCCCTTTGTGGCCTCGGCGATTGCCTTCGTGATCGCGGCCCACCTGTTGCTGGAGGGTGATCGTCGCGATCGGGCTTCTGCTCTCAACTTGATTGGTAGCGGCCTGATCTGTTTCTCGATCGGATGTGTGTGCCGCACATCCTGGGGGATCTCCTTCGCTCACGATCCCGTTCCTGCTCCCGCAGCCCTTGAGCCTCGCCAGTAGGTTCAAACAACGTTGTATGTCTCCGCTTCTAGTCGGTCTCTCCAACATGGTTCCCGTCCATCGTCTTGGTCATGTCGCCATTCGCGTTGAAGACATGGACCGTGCCGTCGGCTTCTACACAGGTCTCGGCATGCGAATGGTGTGGAAGGCCAACGATTGGTGCTACCTCGAAGCCGGGGATGGCCGCGATGGTTTGGCCTTGCTGGGACCGAACTACAAGGCTGCTGGCCCCCATTTCGCCTTCCATTTCCACGATCGAGCCGATGTGGATCGGGTTCACCAGCAGCTGCGAGAGCATGGCGTGAAGGTGGGCGCTGTGCATGATCACCGCGATGGCACTGCCTCCTTTTATTTGCGCGATCCAGAGGGAAACTGGCTGGAAATGCTTTATGAGCCTCCCGGAGGGATTCCCTCCAATCAGCTGGAGGCGGCGGTTCCTCAGCCCTAATGCCGCCCCTTCACCACGTTGCCTCGTCGCATCACAGTCCTGTGCTGCAGCAAACGCTGGAGCTGCTGGAGTGGCCCAGGTTGTGTTCCCATCTGGCCTCGTTCACTAGCACCCTGGCTGGACGTAAGGCTGCGCAAGTCACCGCCCTGCCGGAGCACATCGAGATCAGTCGCCAGTGGCTGGCCCGCTCGATTGAGCTCGCCGGACTGAATGGAGTCACCGAAGGCGGGCTCAGTTTTCAGGGGGTGCACGATCTGGAGGCTGTGCTGCTGCGCTGTAGCAAGGGTGGCACCGCCCATGGTGAGGAGCTATTGGCGGTCGCCGACACCCTGGCCGCGGCTCGCCGGCTTCGGCGTCAGGTTGATGATCCCGAGCTGCGCCCGCTCTGCACGGCATTGTTCAGTGCTGTGGCCACCATGCCTGAGCTGGAACAACGGCTCAAATTCGCTTTGGAGGAGGGCGGCCGTGTGGCTGATCGGGCCAGCCCTGTGTTGGCTGGGCTGCGTCAGCAATGGCAGCTTCTGAGACAACAGCGACGTGATCGGCTGCAGGAGACGCTCCGGCGTTGGTCGGCCCAGCTTCAGGACACGGTGGTGTCGGAGCGTCATGGTCGACCTGTTCTGGCGGTGAAGGCCGGTGCCATCTCTCACTGCAAGGGCATGGTGCATGACAGCTCTGCTTCTGGGAACACCGTGTTTGTGGAGCCTCAGGCGGTGATCGAGCTCGGCAACCGTTTGGCCGACCAGGAGGGCCGCATTCGGGAGGAGGAGCAGCGCTTGCTTGCGGAGCTGAGTGCCGCGGTTGCGGCTCAGCATGAGCCGCTGATCCGGCTCGGAGAGGTGTTGCTGGTTTTGGATCTCAGCTTGGCCAGGGCTCTCTACGGCCAGTGGATCGGAGGGGTCCCTCCGCGCCTGGAGGCCGACCCCCAGACTCCCTTCGTCTTCGATCAGCTCCGCCATCCACTGCTGGTGTGGTTGGAGAAGCGCGATCAGGGAGCACCGGTTGTTCCGATCAGCATCACGGTCTCGCCTGAGCTGCGGGTGGTGGCGATTACGGGGCCTAACACTGGTGGTAAGACCGTGACGCTGAAAAGTGTCGGCTTGGCCGCTCTGATGGCGCGTGCTGGGCTTTGGCTGCCGTGCAGCGGCACTCCATCATTGCCCTGGTGTGCTCAGGTGCTGGCCGATATCGGCGATGAGCAATCGCTGCAGCAGAGCCTGTCCACCTTCAGTGGTCATGTGAAGCGGATTGGCTGCATTCTGGAGGCACTGGACAACGGCCCGGCACCTGCCCTGGTGTTGCTCGATGAGGTTGGGGCCGGAACGGATCCCAGTGAAGGGACAGCCCTGGCGACGGCATTGCTGAGAGCGCTTGCCGATCGGGCCAGGCTCACAATTGCCACTACGCACTTCGGTGAGCTCAAGGCCCTCAAGTACAGCGACGACCGGTTCGAGAACGCCTCCGTTGCCTTCGATGCCGAAACCCTGTCCCCGACCTATCAATTGCTCTGGGGGATTCCTGGTCGCAGCAACGCTCTGGCCATTGCCTCCCGTCTCGGGCTGGATCACCAGGTCATCGATCAGGCGCGCAGTTTGCTCAGCCCCCAAGCCGACGGCGATGTGAATGTTGTCATCCGTGGTCTGGAGGAGCAGCGTCAGCGTCAGCAAGCAGCGGCTGAGGATGCCGCGGTGCTCTTGGCTCGTACGGAGCTGCTGCATGAAGAGCTGCTCGGCCGCTGGGAGCGTCAGCGCCAGCAGTCGTCGCAACAGCAGGAGCAAGGGCGCCAGCGCCTTGAAACCTCGATTCGCGATGGTCAGAAGGAGGTGCGTCGACTGATCCGGCGGCTTCGCGATCAGAACGCTGATGGTGAAACGGCGCGTCAGGCAGGCCAGCGCTTACGACGGCTCGAATCGGATCATCGGCCTGCGCCCCAACGCAGGCAACACCCAGACTGGAGCCCAAAGGTGGGGGATCGCATTCGTTTGTTGGCTCTCGGCAAAGCAGCTGAGGTGCTGGCGATTTCTGATGATGGTCTGCAGTTGACTGTGCGTTGCGGTGTGATGCGCAGCACTGTGGAGCTGGCGGCGGTGGAGAGCTTGGATGGCCGTCAACCCACACCGCCACCCGCCACTGTGCAGGTCAAAGCCAGAGGGATAGGAACGCGGGGTGCAGAGGTGCGCACCTCACGCAACACCTTGGATGTGAGAGGGATGCGGGTGCATGAAGCTGAAGCGGCTGTTGAGGAGTTGCTCCGCGGTGCCAATGGACCGCTTTGGGTGATCCATGGCATTGGCACTGGCAAACTCAAGCGCGGTTTGCGCCAATGGCTCGACACCGTGCCCTATGTGGAGCGAGTCATCGATGCAGAGAAGGGAGATGGTGGCCCTGGCTGCAGTGTGATCTGGCCTCGCTAGAGGGGTGGCAGTGCTGGTTCTGGTCCGCGGCTGGGCGGTGGTTCCGGCAAGGAGATCGCTTCTCCATCAGCATCGAACAGACGCCAGCCCTGTGGGTCTGCCGCGAGGTGTATGCGGCAGCCTGGGTTCAGGCTCAGGCTTGGTTCGGCGCGAACCTGAACGAGATGATCGCCATCGAGTAGACGGCAGGTGACGAGTTGCTCGTTGCCCAGCACTTCACTGTGGCTGACCTCTGCCGGCAGGTTGCGGTTGGTGGCAGGTGCCACCTGCAGATGCTCGGGGCGGATGCCGGCGGTCAGGGTGTTGCCTTCGAGGCTGGGGAGGGCTGCCGCGATCGGCCCTTCAGGTGTGAGACGTTTGTCGCCAAGAATCAGCGTGGAGCCTGCTCCCACCTGCACCGGCAGAACATTCATCGGAGGACTGCCGATGAATTGAGCCACAAAGAGGTTGGAGGGCCAGCGGTAGAGCTCCATGGGCGTGCCGAGTTGCTGCAATCGGCCCTGATTCAGAACGGCGATGCGATGTCCCATCGTCATGGCCTCAACCTGATCGTGGGTGACATAAAGGGTGGTCGTTCCTAGCTGCCGTTGCAGGCCAACGATCCGGGCCCGCGTGCTGGCACGCAATTTGGCATCCAGGTTGCTGAGGGGTTCATCCATCAGAAACACCGCCGGTTGGCGTGCCATGGCTCGTCCGAGAGCAACGCGTTGTTTTTGGCCACCGGACAGCTCCTTCGGTCGGCGGTCTAAGAGATGGTCCAGCTCAAGGGCTGCTGCCACGTCGTTGACGCGCCGTTCGATTTTGCTCTCGCGCTGCGAGGGGATGCGCAATGGCTGGGGTAGGCCACGGGTGCGGCGATGCAGCTGATCCTGCAGTTGCTGAAGATTGGTGCGAGCTCTGCTGCGCCTCAGGCCGAAACTGAGGTTGTCGCGCACGCTGAGGTGGGGATAGAGCGCGTAGCTCTGAAACACCATTGCCACATCTCTCTGGGCCGGCCTGAGGCCGGTGATCGGACGATCTCCAATACGGATCTCTCCGTCTGTCGGGGAGTCAAGGCCAGCAAGCAGTCTCAACAGGGTGCTTTTGCCGCAGCCTGAAGGCCCCACCAAGACCAGGAACTCTCCATCCTGAATCGTGAGATCCAACTGCCGGATGACCTCCACGGGTTGGTTCTCACCACGGCCGGGATAGGTTTTGCTCAGCCCCTCAAAGCGAACGCCTGCCACTGCTGAGATCCAGGATGCCGCGATCTTAGGGTTGATGGTTGGCCCTGCCCGACGCTTGACGTGCAATTCATTGACCAAGCCCGAGTCACCGTGCGCGGAGGCCGTGGAGGCGATGGCATTGTTGCGTTCCGGCGCGAGAAATATGTGCCTGCTGGTGGTCCATCCGGCGGCGATGGGGGCCATGGGGGCAACGTGGTGCTGGAAGCGGATGCGAACCTTCAAACACTCCTGGATTTCAAATACAAACGTCTCTTCCCGGCCGTTGATGGGCGCCGGGGTGGGCCGAATCGCTGCACGGGTGCGTCAGGCCCAGATCTGGTGATCAAGGTGCCATGTGGAACGGAGGTCCGGCATCTCAAAACCGACATCCTGCTGGGAGATCTCACAGACAGCGGTGAGCAATTAGTGGTGGCTTTCGGTGGTCGCGGTGGGCTGGGCAATGCTCATTACCTCAGCAATCGCAATCGAGCACCGGAGAAATGCACGGAAGGCCGAGAGGGTGAGGAATGGCCCTTACAGCTTGAGCTCAAACTGCTTGCTGAAGTGGGGATCATTGGCCTGCCGAATGCGGGGAAAAGCACGCTGATCAGCGTGCTTTCAGCAGCGCGACCCAAGATCGCCGACTATCCCTTCACCACCCTGGTGCCCAATCTTGGTGTGGTGCGTCGTCCGACAGGAGATGGCACTGTCTTTGCTGATATTCCCGGTTTGATCGCTGGTGCTGCCCAAGGCGCCGGCCTCGGCCATGACTTCTTACGCCACATTGAACGCACGCGGTTGCTGGTTCACATGGTGGACGGTGGCTCAGAGGACCCTGTGGGAGACCTCCGCGTTGTGGAACAGGAGTTGGAGGCCTATGGCCACGGTCTTGTGGATCGTCCGCGCTTACTGGTGCTGAACAAGTTGGAGTTGATCGATGAGGACGAACGTGAAGAGCAGCGGCAGCGTCTCGAGGAGGCCAGTGGCAGACCGGTGATGTTGACCTCTGCGGCCATGGGCCAAGGTCTGGATCGTCTTCTTCAGAGCGTTTGGGCGGAACTCGGAGTCTGAAAAAAGGTGCTGCACTCTGTTGTGCTTTGTCACCTCCATGGCAATAAAGGGAGCAGAGCTGATCCTCTGCTGTGACTTTTTTCACCTGTTTTGATGATCGTGGTGGGCTGATCGCCCGCTGCCAGACCCAAGCCGAAGTGGAAGCCCTGCGACGCCGTGGTCGTCCTATCGCATCGGTACAGCCGATGAAACCTCAGGAGGCTGTGGTCTGCGGTCTGACCAGCAGTCCGGCGGAATATGACGAGGAGCTCTGAAAGTTCCCCGCTCAGTGGTGTGCGACTGCACTGAACCATTAAAAAAGCCTGCAGCCACAAAGCTGCAGGCTTTTTTTGTTCGTCTCTGGCGCTGGGTCAGTCGTCGTAGACCCGACACTCGTCTGCATCAGGGTTGGCCTCGCAGTAGAGCTCCAGGGGTGTGGGGTCGTGGGAGTCTTCAGGATGTTCCTTCTTGTACTCCTGAAGGGACTCCAGCTCCTCAGTGATGTGGCGGACCTTCGCCTCATTCCCTTCAGCCTGGGCTTCCTGAAGGTCGGTCTGGTCCTTCTGAATGTGCTCGTCGATTGATTTCATGAGAGCTGCGGCCAGCACCGCCTTCTTGCAACGCTCATTACCTTACGGCTCATTTCCACGGACGCCACGGCCATGGGGTGCCACTCCGTTTCCGTAACAACGTCATTGTCAGCAGGCCATGACCGGCGCTAACAGCTGAATAGGAAGTGGGCAGTCATCCCATGGTTCGGATCAGGCAGCGCCAGGGCCGGCATTTCATGGATGACGAAGGCCGGATGTTTTGGATCAACGGCCCGGAGGAGTTCTGCTATCTCTCCGAACAACGCCAGTGGCGTGAAGGTCTTTCCTTCCAGCAGGTTTTGGAGTGGAAACAATGTGCGCCGTCCGGTCTGGTGAGCCAGCGGTTCAGTTCGATGTTGGCTGCCTGTGAGGCGTTCGAACACAACCAGGTGATTTGGTCTCATGACCTTTACCTGCGGCGTATGGGAGATCAGATGCAGTTGCACCGCTCTGCTCAGGATTACCGCCCAACCGCGATGAAGAAGGCAGAGGAGGCTGGTCAGCGGGTGGAGCCCCAGCCCTGGGAGGGCACGGTGCAGTGCCCTCCCAGCTGTGAATGGCCGGCCCCGTCGTCTGGGGAGGCCCTCGTCCACCCGCGTCGTCGCAGACGCTCCGGGCTCAAGGTGCCAGTTCGCTGAGTTCAAGCCAGCGTTCTTCTGCCTCGGCCAGTGTTTCCAGCAGTGTGGCCAGCTCTTGGCTGAGGCTGGTGAGATCGTCGCTGCCGCTGCCGATTGCTGTCTCTAGTGCAGCCTTGCGCGTTTCCATCTCTGGCAGCTGTTTGTCGAGTTGTTCCAGCTCCCGCGCTTCCTTGAAGCTGCGCCGGCGGGGCTTGTTGCTGGTTGGTGTGGCTGCCTTCTCACGAGGCCCTGCGCTTGATGTTGATGATGCGCGGCTGGTGGAGTTGCGGCTGAGTTCTTCGGCCCGTTCCAGCTCCCGGCGGTGGTCGAGAAATTCGCTGTAGTTGCCTTCAAATCGTTTGAGCTTGCCCTCTTCAAAGCAGAAGAGACGGTCAACGGTGCGATCGAGAAAGTAGCGATCGTGCGAAACCACGATCACGCAGCCTCGAAAATCCTCGAGAAGATCCTCCAGCACGCTCAGGGTGTGCACATCCAGATCATTCGTGGGTTCGTCGAGCAGCAGCACATTCGGGGCCTGGATGAGCAGGCGGCAGAGCGTGAGCCGGCGACGTTCGCCACCGGAGAGTTTGCTCAGAGGGCTGTGTTGCTGGGCCGGAGGGAAGAGAAAGCGTTCCAGCAACTGCGACGCACTGAGCTGCTCGCCCCCCAGGTCGATTCGGGAGGCTGCTTCTTCCACGAATTCGATCACCTTGCGCTCCAGCCCTCGGCCACTGGTGAGCAGATCGGTGTGCTGATCGAGATAACCCAGGTGCACCGTGTCGCCAAGGCGAAGCTCGCCTCCGCACGGCTGTCGGCGTTCGGCAATCAGATCCAGCAGAGTCGATTTGCCGCTGCCGTTCGGCCCGATGATGCCGATTCGATCCTCTGGGCTGAAGCTGTACGTGAAGTCGTCGAGCAGCACAGTCCCACTGGATGTGCCGTCGTTGGTGACCCGTAGGTTCTCCGCTTCAATGGCCACCTTGCCGATCCGGCGGCTCACGCTTGCCATCTCGAGCTGGTTTTTGGCGCGCTTGGGTGGGGCGGCGCGCATCGCTTCGATCCGTTGCAGCCGAGCTTTCTGCTTGGTGCTGCGGGCTTTCGGCCCCTGGCGAAGCCAGGCGAGCTCGCGGCGCAGCACGCTTTTGAACTTGGCCGCAGAAGCGGCATCGGCCGCATCCTGCTCTGCCTTGCGTTGCAGATACGTGCTGTAGTTGCCGTCGTAACTGCGGGCTTCGCCATCCGCCACTTCCACGATCCGACGGGTGACTCGGTCAAGCACGTAGCGGTCATGGGTGACGAGCACCACCGCTCCTGGATAGCGATCCAGCCAGCTTTGCAGCCATTCCACGGCGGCCGCATCGAGGTGGTTGGTGGGCTCATCCAGCAACAGCACATCAGGGCAAGCCACCAGGGCTGATGCCAGGCCTACCCGTTTGCGATACCCGCCGGAGAGCTCCTCCACCGGTTTGTGCAGATCGCTGATCCCCAAGCGTTGCAACACCTCCTGGCACTGTTGTTCCAGCCCCCAGGCCTCGGCTTCATCCATGCGTTGGCTGAGGTGGCCAAGCTCGGTGAGCAGGGTGCTGTTTTCGGGTTCCTGGGCCACGGCTTCGGTTAGGGCGCTGAAGCGCAGCAGCAGTTCCCGTTTCTCTCCACAGCCGGCCAGAACCTGCTCAAGCACTGTGAGCCCGGGCTGCACCACACTGTCTTGGCCAACCAGCTCCACGCGCAGCCGTGGCGAACAGCGCCGCTCTCCTCCACCAAGCGGCTCGTCTCCTGCCAGCACCTTCAGCAGCGTTGATTTGCCAGCGCCATTCGGGCCGATTAAACCGAGCCTGTCATTGCTGCCGATGTGAAGGGTGAGGGCGGCGAAAAGGGTGCGGATGCCGAAATCTTTTTCCGCATCCACCAGGCTGATCAGACTCACTGGGCTCCAGCCGTGCGCTGTTGCTCCAGATAAGCAAACACACTCTTATCGCCGACATCTGCAGCGGCCGCACCGCCGAATTTACGTAAGGCCAGCACGATCAACAGCATCGCCGCTGCTCCGAGCAGCACCAGGCTTAGGGCCGCTGGTAGCAATCCGCTGAGCTGTCCCAGCAAGGCGATGGGCAACAGCAGGGTGAGGCCGATTGCCTCAGGCCGCTGAAAGCAAAAGAACTCCTTGAAGCCGATACCGGCCAGGGCGGCAAAGAGTGGGCCCACCGCCAGGATCCAGAGAGGTTGCCTCTGCAGAGTGCTGAGCGCGTTTGACGGGCCGGCGAGCACCAGCAGTGCGGCCCAACCGAGGCAACCCAGTAGCCAGAACAGCTGCAGGGTTCGGTGCAACGGTTTCAAATAGATGTGGATCCAGTGCAGGGCCAGGCCCATGGCTGCGGCGAGGGGCAGGATCCAGAGCCAGGCCAGCTGACCTCCCAGTTGCCACCATTGCAGGAGCCCGGCGCTGAAGGCGATGCCACTCACGAGTAGGGCGAAGCGATAGCGCTGCACATCCCGGCGGTCTTGCTCCGTGATGGTGTAGGGGCCATAAACGCCTTCAAACTGGGGATCAGTCGTGGTCATGACCGTGCCGCGCGACTGATCACCAGTGTGCTCGGACCTGTGCGGAAATGCTGCATTCAAAAAACCTGCCCCAGAGGGGCAGGCGGTGGTTGTGTCAGGTGAAGAGATCAGGCGAGGGGGTCGATGAAGAACTCCTTCTGTGCCCAGATTGGTTGTTCCTCAGCCTCCTGGCTCCAGGCTGTGTTGCTCATCGAGACAGCCGAAGCCAATGTGCTTTGCACTTGCTCTGCCGGCAGCATGGTGCTGGTTTGTTCAACTGAGTTGAGGGAGTCGACTTCTGCGCTCTGAGGTCTTGTCCCGGGTTGTAAGGGGGAGCCGATGTTGTTGTTGGAGAGGCCAGCAGAAGCAGCGCCAGTCAAAGCATCGTTTTGAACGTTCCCATCATCTTGGTTGCCGATCGAAGCGCCAATGAGCTCATCGGTGTCGATATCGGCCCAGTCGGCATTGGCTTGACTGCTCTGCGCTCCCGTCAGAGGCTTGACTTTCAACAGACCTTGGCTGTTGCGTTCGGTATCAGTAAGGACAACTCCCTTGTTGATGTTAGAAAACTCAAGAATTTTTGTGTTGCTATTGTTGGTTGTTTTTGTGATAAAGCCACTGCTTTGACTGGTATCGCTGTAGGTGAGCTTGAATGTCTGGCCGGCTTCGATGTGGGCCGCAAGTCCATCAATTGCAAGAGAGTCGTCTCCCAGGTTGCCATTGACAACCGTAGTTTTTTTCAGTGTTGTGTTGGCGGGATCAGTGTTGAAATCGCTGGCGTAACTGATGAGCAGTTGATCGTCATATTGGGATCCATTTGTGGTCCCAGTGGCCCCTGTTTGCACCGTGTATCCGCGGCCTTTATTGGTCGATGATTGGGCGTTGGCTAGCGTGTGATTGCTGCCGCCCCAGGTGCGAATAGTCTCAATGTCGGACAGCTCGTCTGTCCATTTGCCGCTGCTATCAGAGACTTCGATCTTTTTGTTGTTGGTTGAGGTGGTAATCGAGACGGCTGATTTTAAGGACTTATAGCTCACGGTGTCAGTGCCTGATCCTCCATCTACGGTGTCAGAGCCAATGCCAGGATCAAAGAAGTCGTTGCCTGATTCTCCTTTTAACTCGCTGTTGCCGTCGTCGCCCATTATGCGGTCGTGGCCTTCGAATCCGTTGGCTTTTAGCACGGTCGACTTCAATACATCATCTTTGCGCTTGATGAGGATCCTGTCGTTTCCGATGCCGCCGGGTCTGCGATCCGTTGTGCGAGAGACATATTGCCATTGCGAGTCTTTCGCGAAGACATAGTGTGCTGTTCCGTTTGTTTCTCTTAAGTGAAGAAATTGCTCAAAGTAATCTTTTGTGTTTCCGAGTTTTTTGGCTTCTGCGGTTTGGCTTGCGGTGAGACGAATTTGCCCAATAAGTCGAGCACTGTTGTCATTTGCCCCGTCCGTTCGTGATGAGTTGATTTCAATAATTCCTCCTTGCACTGGGTCTGTGCGGTAAGTAATTGTGGGTGTAATTCTTGCAGTAAAGTTGATTTGGTCCCGGCCAACTTTGAAGTCTTTGAACGTGTCATACGTGCGGTTGCTCCCTAGGTCGAACGGGGTGACCGTAAGGTCTCCGGGTATCAATTTGTTGATTTCCCCTCTGCGCTTGTCGATAAAGCGCTTCTCTTGGAGCTCTTTTTCGATGCGTGCATCTTCCGCCATTTGGTTGAAAATTGTTTCGCCAATTAGTGCTCCTAATCCGAGGGCATATTTTGTGTATTTCTTGAATGTTCTAAGGTGAAATTTTGATGCATATTTGTCTATTTTTTTCTCGATGGTGTCTCCGACTGCCTTGGATGCTGGCTTGTAAGCCTTTGTTGTTGTAAGGCTTCCAAGAATCCCCTTGTGGCTTTCTCGAATGTCTGCTTCGCTTTTTGTTCTATTGGCAAGATTGTTTATTTCTCGTACGGACTTGAGAAGGGCCTCGGCCCCTTCGATCTCGACTTTTTGGACGCTTTCATCATTGTGGTCCGCGTGGAGGACAATGACGTGCCCGCTTTTATTGCCGAGTTTATGGGTCTTCCCAAATGTCTGAACAATGGAGGATTTGTTTTCGTATGAAGCTGACCAGATATCTTGCGGGGCAGTGTTGTTTGTTGGCTCTATCTCAAGGAATCGACCGGAATTGGCATAGCTTCTTGACTTATCGGTCGTGGCGCTATTTATATTGCGCTCAAAGTTCCCGTCGCCGATCTCTCTACCGCGGAAGGTGTCGCCGCTTGAGTTGGTGGTTTTGTTGTATTGGATGTTGATGTGTCGGGAGTAGATATTAGAGAAGCGACCAGTTTGTGCTCCTCCCTTAGCGGTATTTTTTCGAAAGTCGACGTCGTCGAAAGTGAGTGAAGACTTTTGATTGTTGGTGGCAAAAGAGCTAATGACTCCAAGGGCTCCCCCGTCTCCTCCGCGCCCAGGTTTTCCACCATCCGTTCGGGTGGGATCACTGGCTTTCGTTGGTGCTGATGCCCATTCGCCGCTTCGACCATTGGCGCCCTGCTTGTTTTTGTATGTCCAGCTGGGGCTGCGTCCATACTCGGTCCAGGAGGGCCAGTGCTGTATCCAGAAATGATTGTTTCCCGCGTTGGCGCCGGCGCTACCTCCGACCCCCCCGCCGGCCCCAAAATTGCCATTGCCCCCATTTCCTCCTCGACCGCCATTCCCCCATCGCTTGCCGTCACCGTCATAGCCAGGCTCTGTTTCATTCCCCCACGCATATACTGATTTTTTGTGGCCACCACCACCGCCGCCACCGCCACCGCCAGCTTCCCCAAAGAGTTTGCCGTTGTGGCCATTGCCGCCATTGCCCCCAATAATCACGCTCGGATGATTTTTGTAAGAGGGGTTCATGAAGCCTTTGCTACCTGCTTTCCCATTGCGTATCCAGGGACGGTTGCTGTTTGATTGACTTGTTTTTGATGATGAGTTGAAGCCTCCGCCCTGTTCCCCTTTCTCACCAGATGTGGCCTGTTGGATTTTGTTGCTGTTATGGATATAAAAGGATTGTCCACCCCTTGCTCCTTTGGCTCCTTTTCCGCCTTCTACCGTGTTGCCTTGAAAGCTGCTTTCGCGCCAGTTCACATGGCCGTTGAAGTGCAGCAAGGCAGAGCCTGCTCCGAGGCCTCCCCCTCCTCCACTCTTTCCGTCTCCACCTTTGACGTGGCTGTTCACGAGATGCATGCGGGTGATGTCAACCTTTAGCTCCTCAATATCACTTGGATTTTTTGCGGAATTGATATTGCTTTGGCTGCCGATCTGGAAAAGTGGCCCTGATGCATTTTCACCATTGATGATGATATTTTTGGTTAACTTTTGGTTGAATGTCCAATCTCCTTTCTCAAGGCTGTAGCCAGTTTTGACTTTGATGTGAAAGCTCGAGGTAAAGGCAATTTCGACGGCTTTTCCTGCTTTGACTGCTTCATTGCCTTGGCGAATTGCTTCTCGCAGGGATCCGTCGCCGTCGTCCTTGTTGTTGGTGACTTTGATCAGCGTGCGCGTTGTGGTTGCTGTCGTCATTGGTGTGTACCTGGGATGTTGTGGTGAGGCGTGGCCTCTGTGACATCCACAAGGTCTCTGCGCTCCTGGTGAGGCTTGCGTTCGCTTGCTGGTGTGGTCTCGGATCTGATCGGGTGAAAATCTGGTGAAGCCGATGCTTCTGCTCAGCTCAGAGGCTCTGGTGCGTTGATCAATGCGCTCAGATCCGGCCCGGCTGGTACAAGGCCACCTGGATTGAGGGGAAACAACGCTCCGAAGTAATCAGCCCGCCAGGCCTCGCCATCGCAGGTGTTGGCCACTCCTGGTAGGGCGTAAAAGCGTTGGCGCCAGCGCCACAGGGCAGGGAACATCCACAACGGTCTGGCACTGCAGCCAAATAGCGGTGCATACACCAGTTCCCAACGGATCAGGGTGGGGAATAGGCGCACATCGGCGATGGTGAGCGGCTCACCGCATAGCCATGGCCCCTGGCTCTGAAGAGCTGCTTCAACTTGTTCCAGGGCTGCGAACAGCTCGGCGCTGGCTTCGTTGTAAGCCTGCTGGGTGCGTGCGAAGCCGCAGCGGTAGACGCCGTCATTGACAGCGGGCTGCAGAAGGGACTGCCAGCGTTCGATCGCTGGCAGCAGATCGGTAGGCGCCAGATTCATTGCTCCGTCTCCGCCAGGCCAATGGTTGAGGGCTTCGCTGAGAGCGGCACTGTCATTGCCCAGCAGACGGGGGGTGATGTCGGCGTCGTTGCCAGGATCGACAAGGGCTGGAACGGTGGCACGGTGATGCGGCGGTGTGCCGCAGTGTCGGTAGAGGGCCAGCAGCGAATCGCAGCCCAACCAGGAGGGAGCAAGACTCCAGCGTCCGGCGCGGTGATCCGCCTTGGCCGTGAGCAGCGTGAGCGTTCCCTCCAGTTGCCGCAAGCGGTGCATTAGCCAGGTGCGATGGGCCCAGGGGCAGCTGCGGCCGATCACCAATCGCGGCTGTTGCTGCATGGATCGACCCAGCAGCTCCTCTGATGAGGGAACCGTGACTTCGAGTCGATCGCTGGGAGGGCGGACGTAGCGGCCTTCCGCATCAGCTGGCCCCAGCCCCTGCATTAATTGACGCCATTGCCAGCGCCAGCCATCACGGGCAGTGGCAATAACCAAAGGGGGAACTGCCATGGGTCGCGGTGTTCAACAGTGTCAGTCTGGAGGTGTTGGCATCTGGTGAATGGCACTCCCTCGCGTTTTGGTGGTGGCCGGCACCCATGGCAACGAGATCAACGCCCCATGGTTGCTGGATCAATGGCAGCGCAATCCTGCTCTGATTGCTTGCGCTGCCGTTACCCCAGTGCCCGTGATCGGTAACCCTGAGGCGCGTGCGCAGGGTCGCCGTTATCTCGATCGGGATCTCAATCGCAGCTTCAGGTTTGAGCTTCTGGCACGGGCGGACCATCAAGCCATGGCCAGCTGCGAGTCATCGCGGCTCGATCGAGAGATCGTTCGAGCCCATGAATTGGTCAGTCGCTTTGGACCGGAGGGGCCGGAGGGCTGTGTTGTCGCCCTTGATCTGCACAGCACCACGGCGGCCATGGGCAGTTCGCTGGTGGTCTACGGCCGCAGGCCGGCCGATTTGGCCCTTGCAGCTGCGGTTCAGCAGCGTCTTGGACTGCCCGTTTATCTGCACGAGGCCGATCAGGCCCAGCAAGGGTTCTTGGTGGAGCGCTGGCCCTGTGGTGTCGTGATTGAGATCGGCCCGGTGCCGCAGATGCTGCTTCAGGCAAGCATCGTCGAACAGACGCGCCTCACGCTGGAAGCCTGTCTGGCTGTGATCGCAGATGCGCGGCGGCAGCAGTTGGTGTGCCCTTCGGCCCTGATCGTGCATCGCCATCTCGGCAGCCTTGATCTTCCCCGTGATCCCGAGGGGCGGCCTGATGCTTGCGTGCATCCTGCGCGTCAGGGGCAGGACTGGCAACCGCTGTTGAGCGGCGATCCACTGTTCCTGAAGGCTGATGGCAGCGTGATCCCTTACGAGGGCCCGGATGGCAGGGTCCCGGTGTTCATCAACGAGGCGGCCTATGGGGAGAAAGGGATCGCACTCAGCATCACGGAGCGTGAGGTCTGGCCCCTGGAAGGGGCCGTTCCTGAGGCGCTCCAGATGCTGTTGGCTGACGATTAACGAGGCGCGCCGTTGTAAATGACGCTGTCAACCGTGTAGCCATCAGGGGCAATCTTGATCTCTGTTTCCGTGGTGGGCTGGCTGTTGTCTTCAGGCCAGCCGGGCTGTCCGCCCAGGAATTGGAAGGTGTAACCGTCGGCGTTGTTTTGGATGAGGCAGTCGCCACCTCCAGTATTGGTTTGGAACATGCAGGGTGCAGGCCGGTAAACAGTGAGCCCACCGTTGTCGGTGACGGCTGTATTGCGCGCCAGGTTGAGGGCCCGAATCTGAGCTGCCGGTACTTGGGCATGCACCAGTGAGGGGATGGTCGCCCCCAGCGCTGCAGTGCCTGCCAAGACCACCACCGCGGAGAGTGAACGAAGGCGGATCATGCCAAGAGGAGAAAGGCACCCTTAGTGGTGAATCCGTTATGCCTTGATGTCAACTTGGGGCGGCTTTCGGTGGGGCTGTTAGGGAATCGGCGTGTTGGTAACACTGCGAATTGTCTGACCATCCGCAGACACCGTCACGGTTGTGGTCACCGTGGGAGTGACGGGATTGCGCTGTTGCCAGCCTGGTGGCCCACCGCGGAAGCTGAAGGTGTAGCCGTCTGGTGTTTGACGCACCAAACACTCGGGCGCGCCAGTGCTGTACATGCAGCGATCGGCTCTGTAGCCGGACACTCCACCATTGAGGGTTTCGGCACGCATGCGAGCCAGATTGGCGGCTTTGGTCTGGGAGAGCGGCAGCGCACCGGGCTCGCCGTTGCTTGGTAATGCGGCGGAGAGTGTTGCCCCAAGGAGCACCAGGCTCGCCAGACGGGCCGCTTTGGCAGGTTTGAGGATGGTTCGGAGAAAGGGAGTCATCGCTCCGATCTTGGCTTTGGCAGCTTGCACAGATAGGTCTGGATGGGCCTTGAGGTCTGACCGGATGTGACTGCAGCAAGGGCGGAGTGCTCTTTCAGCCGCACACCCAAGTGTTCTGTTCCTCCGTGCAGGGGAGGTTGCTGGTGGAGCCATCGCCCCAATAAATACGCAGCCGGTCATCGACGGTGCCCAGCCGCAACGTCAGGGATTTCACAGGGCCAGCCGGTGTTTTGTCGCCTGGATCCGGGCCTGGAGAAGGGTCTTGGTCCAGACGCCTTTCCAGCTGCTGAAGGCGATAGTCAAGCCGCTGGATGGCCTCTGTCTGGTTGATCGCCTCGGAGGATGACTGCTTTGGACTGCAGCCCACCGTGATGAGCCCGACGATGCCAATCAACACCAGACGTTTGATGGTCTCGGCTCCGGGACGAGACGGGGTCGCAGGGTTCATGGGTGACTGCGGTAGTGCCCAGTTTGCTGCTTCAGCAGGGATAGACCAGGCGTTCGCTCCAATAGACAACAGCGCCTTGTGCTTCCAGTTCAAGACGGCGGTGGCGAGCCTGGTGGAAGGGGACGGTCTCCTCCAGGCGTCGTCCGGCATGGAGCCAGCGGATCAGAACCACGAGGTCACCGAATCTCAATCCGAGAATCTTAAGTCTTTGTTGACTTCCCTTTGCTCGGGGCTGGGCCTTTGGTTTGGATTTGCTCAAGAACTCTTCACCGATTCCGGCTTTTCCTTCGCCATTGGGGGCCGTTGGGCGAAAAGACGCCAATGGCGCTCCGCCCAAGGGAGAGGCGATTTACACAAAGGTCTCTTTACAAAGCGCAATCTTGCGTTACATTGCTTGAGGCAGGGCATTCCTGCCCTTCCGTAACCGTCTCTTCGGAGACATTCTTTCCGTTCTCATGACCACCACCATCCAACAGCGCTCCGGCGCGACCGGCTGGCAGCAGTTCTGTGAGTGGGTCACCTCCACCAACAACCGCCTCTATGTGGGCTGGTTCGGTGTGCTGATGATCCCCACCCTGCTGGCTGCCACCATCTGTTTCGTCATCGCCTTCGTCGCCGCTCCTCCGGTTGACATCGATGGCATCCGTGAGCCCGTCGCTGGCTCCCTGCTTTACGGCAACAACATCATCTCTGGTGCTGTTGTTCCTTCCAGCAACGCAATCGGCCTGCACTTCTATCCCATCTGGGAAGCAGCCTCACTCGACGAGTGGCTGTACAACGGCGGCCCCTTCCAGCTGGTGATTTTCCACTTCCTGATTGGCATCTTCTGCTACATGGGTCGCGAGTGGGAACTCTCCTACCGCCTCGGCATGCGCCCCTGGATCTGCGTTGCTTACAGCGCACCTGTGGCTGCTGCTTCTGCAGTGTTCCTGGTTTACCCCTTCGGTCAGGGTTCCTTCTCTGACGCGATGCCCCTGGGTATCTCTGGCACCTTCAACTACATGTTGGTGTTCCAGGCTGAGCACAACATCCTGATGCACCCCTTCCACATGCTTGGTGTGGCTGGTGTCTTCGGTGGTTCACTGTTCTCCGCCATGCACGGCTCCCTGGTGACCTCCTCCCTGGTCCGCGAGACCACCGAGAGCGAGTCCCAGAACTACGGCTACAAGTTCGGCCAAGAGGAAGAGACCTACAACATCGTGGCTGCCCACGGTTACTTCGGTCGTCTGATCTTCCAATACGCCTCGTTCAACAACAGCCGCAGCCTTCACTTCTTCTTGGCTGCCTGGCCCGTTGTCGGCATCTGGTTCACCGCCCTGGGCGTGTCAACCATGGCCTTCAACCTGAACGGTTTCAACTTCAACCAGTCCATCCTTGATGGTCAGGGCCGCGTCCTGAATACCTGGGCTGACATCCTCAACCGTGCCGGCCTCGGCATGGAAGTGATGCACGAGCGCAATGCTCACAACTTCCCCCTCGACCTGGCTGCTGCTGAGTCCACTCCTGTGGCTCTGCAAGCACCTGCAATCGGTTGATCGGAACAGCCTTTGGCTGAAGTCTCCAAACGATTCAGCGCAAGCTGAATCGGAAAGCCCCCGCCGCAAGGTGGGGGCTTTTTGTTGTTGATCTCAGTTGCCTGGAGCAGCATGCAAGCCAGGGGAATGGCGCTTGTTGTGAACGGACCCGCCGGAGATCACTGGAGAGCGAACGGTCGCTTGATGGCTGTCGCATGGGGGATCTGCCTGGCTCTCCTGCTCGCACTTGGGGGGGGCAGCTCTGCCAATGCGATGCAGGACCAGGTGATCCGTGGTGGCTGGTATCCCTGGAAGCCCTATCAGTACCTCGAGAAGTCCGACAACATGCGCCGGATCACCGGTCTCGACGTGCAGCTTTTAAGGGCCGTGTTCGAAGACAAGCTCGGTCGCACATTGGAGCTGCCACAGGTTGGTTGGGACCGGCACCAGAAGCAGATCAGGAGCGGCGATCGGGATGTGGCCGGCGGGGCCTTCATGACGGAGGAACGCAGCCAATACGCCTATTTTTCCGAGCCATATCGAACGGAAGACATCATTCTGGTCAGTCGCTGGGATCAGCCCACGGCCCGGGCCATGCTCCAACCATCGGTCTTCTCCCAGTCATTCCCTAAGAGCCAGCTGCGCTTGGGTGTTGTGTCGGGCTACGTCTACGGCGATGCGATTGATCAGTTTCTTAGAGCGCCATCCAACCGGGGCCGGTGGCTTTCCACGAGCACGGATCTGAACAACCTCCAGAACCTGATTGACGGCAAAGTCGATCTGGTGGCTATCGACAGGCTGGTGGGGGGCACGTTGCTCTGGGAGCAGGGCTTTACAAGCCAGCTGGTTGCTGGCAATCAACCGATCTTCAGCGGCCCGATTGTGGTGCTGTTTAGTCGTCGCACCACCTCGCCAGCTCTGGTGAACGCCTTCAACCACGCCATGGAAACCTTGCGGCAGGAGGGGCGTTACAACCAGATTGTTCGTGACTATCTCTTCCCAACGCTGCTTGGTATGACCGCTGGGCAGCCCTGGTTTTTTGCGCTGGAAACCATTGGGACTGCTGCTTTTGCTTTCTCCGGAGTGCTGCTAGCTCAGCAGGAACGATTCAGCCTCTTCGGTGCTTTTGTGCTGGCGAGCCTTCCTGCCGTGGGTGGAGGGATCCTGAGGGATCTGATTGTGAATCGCGACCGTCCTGCTGTGTTGCAGTCCGTCCACAACCTCACGATCGTGATTGTGCTCGTGCTGTTCAGTTACATCGTGATGCGTGCTCCGTTGCCTCGACGGCTGCCGCGCTGGACGCATCACCTAAGGCTGAATGGTGCCTGGATGATTCAGGTGCTGGATGCCCTTGGCCTGGCAGCGTTCACGGTGGTGGGTGTGATTGTGGCTGTTGAGGAACAATGTGATCCCCTGTTGATTTGGGGCCCTGTGTTTAGTGCCATGACTGGTGCTGGAGGGGCGATCCTTAGGGATGTCATCCGTGCTGATGCAAGCCATCCCACCTTGAGGCATGAGATATATGCGGAGATCTCTCTGTTCTGGGGATTCGTCCTGTCTCTGTTTATCAGCTTCTACGCCGATTCAAACAGCGTCAATCCGATTCCTCTGAATACAGCCGTCATTTTGACTGCCATGGGCTGTCTGATCACACGGCTGCTGGTGATGCAACTGAAGATCAAGCCACCCGCATTCAGCAGAATCCGCCAGCTGGGTGGCCGGTGAACACCAATGCCGTTGAGGTGTTGGTGTTCACTGGCTTCCTGGTTGCATTCACAAGGCTGGTTGGTCGCCTCGAACGTGTGGTTCAAACCCTCCTTTTGGTTCAGGAAGAAGCCATGTGACGGATCAGATCAATGCACTTGCAGCTGTAGGCCCATTCGTTGTCGTACCAGGCCACCAGCTTCATGAACTGATCATTGAGCGCCATCCCTGCTCCGGCATCAAAGACGGACGTGCAACTTTCACCGAGTAAGTCATTCGAAACGATCGGGTCTTCCGTGTAGCCGAGGATTCCGGATAATCCGTTCTGTGATGCCTTTTTCATCGCCAGTTTGATCTCTTCGTAGCTGGTGGGGCGCGCCAGGTTCACGGTGAGATCAACGACGGACACGTCAGGCGTAGGGACGCGGAATGCCATCCCCGTCAGCTTTCCATTCAGTTCGGGGATCACACGACCGACTGCCTTCGCAGCACCGGTTGAACTGGGAATGATGCTCTGACCGGCGCCACGCCCACCGCGCCAATCCTTGAGTGATGGGCTGTCGATTGGTTTTTGGGTGGCAGTGGTGGCATGCACTGTCGTCATCAGACCGCTGACGATGCCGAAGTTATCGTTGACGACCTTGGCCAGGGGAGCCAGACAGTTGGTGGTGCAGCTGGCATTCGACACGATCGGCTGTCCCGCATAGCTGGTGTGGTTCACCCCCATCACGTACATCGGGGTGTGGTCTTTCGAGGGGGCACTCATCACCACGCGTTGGGCTCCAGCCTCCAGGTGTGCACGGGCCTTCTCCTCCGTCAGAAAAAAGCCTGTGCTTTCCAGCACGTAGTCGGCGCCCACCTCTCCCCAACGCAGTTGCAGGGGGTCGCGTTCGGCCGTGACGCGAATTGTGCGTCCATTCACCAGCAACTGACCGTTCTCGACTCGAATCTCCCCCGGAAAGCGTCGGTGGGTCGAGTCGTAGCGAAGCAGATAGGCGAGGTAATCGATTTCGATCAGGTCGTTGATGGCAACCACCTCAACATCCGGGCAGGCCATGGCCTGCCGGAAGGCCAGGCGTCCAATGCGGCCAAAGCCATTAATGCCAATGCGGATGGACATGGAGGCAAGTCCTGCTGATAAGCGATTTATAGAGGGGATATGGCACTTGGTCGCCTCCCTTTTTGGGGATGAAGACAGGCGTGGCTGCTGAGGCTGACTTCGGTCGCCTCATCGCGCAAGACGCCGCCTCATCTCAGTGCTCTTCACCGTCACCAATCGTCCAGGTTCGGTTGCGGTCCTTCAGTCGTCTGACTTGAGGGATGGCGGTGCGGTGCTGTCTGAGCATCTGTTGGAGTGACCTTGTTCTGGGTTGCCGGTTCCGGAATTAGGCGGTGATCTCTGTCCGCAGACTTGGTTTCAGCTTCCGTTGTTATCTCGTCAGAGAGTGTCGACGTGTGAGTTGCAGACGGCTCTTGTCCTGCTCCAGGTGGCTGAGGCAGCAGCACTTCATCCAAGCGGCTATCGAGTTCGATCGTCGGTGTTTTGGGTGGGGGACCCACCACTTCCACAGCGGTGCGTTCCACCACCAGTTGAAACTGCATTCGCTGACGTTTGTTGATCTCTTTCTGCACCGCTTTCACCTGTGTGAAGGTGGGAAAACGAGGGTCACTCACACTGACCCGGGCGCGGATGACTGGTGGTTGAACATCCCAATCAATTCGCACCGATTCAAGGTTCACCGCCTCGCTTTCAGGAACACCTTTCACATCGCCAAAGGTGATGGTTTCATCCTCGAGAAAACGACGAATCGTGATCTCCACGAGGTTTTTGATGTTGTCTTGATTTTTGGCTTGGAGCAGGCTGATGAAACTGGTGCCAAGGGGCACGATGAGTAAGCCAGTCAGCGCGAAGCTGGCTGCACTTAGGCGACTGCGGGTGAGTTGCTCGCGGAAGAACGGGTCTTTCCAGGCCATCAACATCAACCCTCCCGTCAGGATCCCCAGAAGGTTGGTGGAAAAGAGGAGGCCTGCGCCTGCGGCTAAGGACCAATCCTGTTGTGACAGCAGCAGGCCCATCACGCACACCGGTGGTACCAGAGCCACGGCGATCGCCGTCCCTGCCAGGGAGCTCACTGCGTCGCTTCGCATTTTGGCGTAGCTCGCGAGTCCACCTGCAACAAGAGCAATGCCAAGGTCCAGCAGGTTGGGCATGGTGCGCGCTGTGACCTCGCTGCCGAACTGGGGCAGTGCGACCAGTGCACCCAGCAATGCAGATAAAACGGTTGTCAGCGCAACCCCGATGGCCAGGGTGCTCAGCGATCGGCCCAAAAGTCGAACGCGACCGAGCAGAACTGCAAAGGCACTGGCGCGTAATGGGTGGATCCATGGTGCGACCACCATCGCCCCGATCACCACAGCTGAACTGTTTGCCAATAAGCCGAGGGTGGCAATCAGGCTGGCGCCGATGGTGAGAACGATGAAGGCTTCATCCAGCTCCGCATCGCGGCTGTAGCTGCGGTGCAGCCTCTCCAGCTTGGTCGGCTCCATGCCGCTCATCTGCAGCCGTTCACCATGGATCTTCAGTTTGATTCAGTTGTGACACTGCGCACTGATTGTTGAGACCCGTCTCACCACTCTTTTCCCGTTTCAGGCAGAGGCTGAATGCAGCAGCCCTTCAACCATGAAAGACCTGATGCACGGTGCAGTGTGTGTTTGCACTGCTGCTTTAGCCGGATCTCTGGCTGCGGCAGGTTCGTTCCTGATCATCGAGGCTCTACTTCCCGCTCACCCAGAGGTTGCTCACTTGAGGGCTGAGGGAAGGGATGCAAGTTTGAACGGCTTCGCTGATCGGGGATCCTGAGGCCCTGGCGGTCAGGATTGCATCAGAGCCTGGACTCCTCAAATGGAGTCGTTCTTGGGGGCCGATGCGGAAGCAAAGCCGATGACCTGACTTGAACAGGCGACCCACGCTTTACGAAAGCGTTGCTCTACCAGCTGAGCTACATCGGCGTCGATTGGAACTTAACATTCTGGACTGCAGCCTCAAGGGATTGAACGGTCAGAACCCCAATGGTCAGTTGGATCCTGCACTGAGGGAGAGGCTTCTTAAAGAGTCACGCACTCCCTGGAGAGGGTTGCGCCGGTTGCTCTGGATCGCTCTCTTCGCCTCCGGTGGCCTCGGCCTGTTCGTGATGAGTTTTCGCGTCAGCGCTGGCGACAGTGTCGTGCTCTCCGACCTCGCTATCCAGATCGGGGCCGTCATGACCTTCGGAGGGCTGCTCTGGTTCGATCGCTCCAAGGACGGCTAATCCAGGATCGGAAGCCACTGCTCCTGCTGCAGGAGTGTCATTGCTGTCTGGCGCAGGAGTGGAACGTGTTGCAGAGAGGTCTTCGCTGATCGTGGTGGGGGTGTCCAGTTTTTCGCTGACATCCTCAGGCTGGTGCTGGTCTTCAGCCTCGCTGTCTTTCAGGGCCTGGTCCTGCCCTGCCGTCTCTTCCACGTTGTCGTCGCTCTCTTGTTGCCCCGTTGATGGGATCTCAGGCGTTTGGTGATCGTCTGTTGTGCCGCCACTGGCATCGGCGGCGGTTGCATCGACATCGCTTGCATCTGCGTCGCTTGCATCGGCGTCGCTTGCATCGGCGTCGCTTGCATCGACATCGCTTGAATCGATGGTGGTTGTTGTTGGGGTGGATTCGACCGCTGACCGTTCGTCTGAACTGGCTGCAGGTGGTGTTGTCGGTGCTGTCGGCTGCGAATCAGCAACGACCTCAGGACCCCAGTCCAGGTCTGGCAGCCGGAGCAGACTCAGGCCTAACGACAGAGTTGTCTGTTGCAACTCGGCTTCGCTCAGTGGGGTCAAGCGGTCCAGGGCATCGTTGTCTCTGGTCAGTAGCCAACTGGCCTGAATCAGCTGATGCCATTGCCATAGGAGAAGAGCCAGGAGGGGCGCCGCAATCAGCAGGCTCCCCAGGCGGCTGCCGTGCTGCAGCGGCGACAAGTCCGCCACTAGCAGGGCCGAGGCATCGATCCACCACAACAACAGCAGCAAGGGCACGACACCTGCACTCCCAAGCAGTTTCAAAGGGAGAGTGGTTTGGGCCGCGCTGAGCTGGCGCTGGCGCTTGGTGCGATCGGCTAGGGGAAGTCGCAGAAGGAGCAGTGATCCCCAGTCTGGTGATCGACGCCAGAGCAGAAAGGCTGGTGCGAGAGCCCCGATGCCCCAGGTCAAGAGTCTTTCCAGGGCAGGGAATGGGCCCAGGTCTGAGCCGGCGAGCACAAGTCGAAGCACCAGCAGCTCCAGTGGGATGGCTCCAAGGGCCAGACACTGAAGCCACAACAGGGGCTCGCGACGAGAACTCACGATGGATCGGGGCAGGGGGTGACGGTCAGGTGCTCAGCTTGCGGCGTTGGGTGACCATCTTGAAGCCTTCAATCCGGTCGCCTTCCTCCCAATTAGCAAAACGATCGCAGCCAATGCCGCACTCGAATCCGGTGGCGACTTCCTTGACGTCGTCCTTGTTGCGACGGAGGGAGTCGAGGTCGCCTTCGAACACCACTTCTTTGCCACGACGGACACGCACCTTGCAGTTGCGTTGCAGCTTGCCAGTGGTGATGTAGCAACCGGCCACGGCGCTCTTGCCGATGGTGAAGACCGCACGCACTTCCGCTTCTCCCAAGGCCTCTTCGACCAACTCTGGTTCCAGGAGGCCTTCCATCGCCAGCTGAATATCCTCGAGCAGTTTGTAGATCACGTCGTAATCGCGCACATCAACGCCCGTGGCATCTGCGGCGCGTTTCGCACCGGAGGCCATTGAGGTGTTGAAACCCACGATCACGGCACCGGAGGCAGCTGCAAGATCGACGTCTGTTTCCGTGATTTCACCAGGTGCCGAGAGCAGAACCCGAACTTGGACTTCGTCCTTCGGTAGCTGTTCCAGCGATCCGAGAATCGCTTCCACACTGCCTTGGACGTCGGCCTTGAGAATGAGGTTGAGCTCCTTAAGCTCGCCATCGCTTGCCTGGCCAGACATGGCTGTGAGCGATACACGCCTTGAGGCCATCTGTTGAGCCAGTCGGGTGGCACGGGCATCGGATGCCCTGTCTCCCACGACTGCACGGGCGGATTTTTCGTCGGTATACACCTCGAATTCATCGCCTGCTGTTGGCACTTCACTGAAGCCAAGCGCCTCAACGGCGAAGGAAGGTCCGGCCTCCTTCATGCGCTTGCCGGCATCGTCGACCATGGCGCGGACTTTGCCAAGCACAGGGCCAGCGGCCAGAACGTCGCCTGTTTTGAGGGTGCCGTTCTGAACCAGCAGCGTGGCCACAGGACCCTTCGCTTTGTCGAGATGCGCTTCGATCACGGTGCCGCGGGCCATGCGATCGGGATTGGCCTGTAGGTCTTCCACTTCGGTGACCAGCAGGATCATTTCCAGCAATTTGTCGATGTTTTCGCCCTTGATGGCACTGACGGGCACCATCACGACATCGCCGCCCCATTCTTCTGCCAACAGGTTCTGATCTGACAGTTCCTGTTTGACCCGGTCTGGGGAGGCACCTTCCTTGTCGCACTTGTTGATGGCAACCACGATCGGCACTTCGGCAGCACGGGCATGGCTGATGGCCTCCAGTGTCTGAGGCCTGACGCCATCATCGGCAGCGACCACCAGAACAGCCACGTCGGTCACCTTGGTGCCACGGGCACGCATGGCAGTAAAGGCTTCGTGCCCAGGAGTGTCGAGGAAGGTGATCTTGCGGGGTTGCTTGTTGTGTTCAACCTCCACTTGGTAGGCGCCGATGTGCTGGGTGATGCCGCCTGCCTCGCCAGCAGCAACGCGCGCTTTTCGAATCGCATCCAGCAGGCTCGTCTTGCCATGGTCGACGTGGCCCATCACCGTGACCACGGGCGGACGGCGGATCAGATGCTCGAGGTCTTTCTCCTCGATCATCTCGACGGTCTTCTTGGCGGCTTCCTCCACATCGTCCTGGAGTACCGGCACCCCGAATTCGTCGGCCACCGCCTCGATGGTCGGCATATCCAAGCTTTGGGTCACCGTGGCGATGATGCCCTTGAAGAACAGGGATTTGATGATTTCGGAGCTCTCCACACTGAGCATGTCGGCAAGCTCCTGCACCGTGAGGTTGTCCTCCGGCACAACGATCATCTCGGGCCTGACTTGCTTGGCCTCGCGTGCAGCGCGAAGCTCCATGGCCCGTCGCCGCTGACGCTGACGGGCTGTCTCCTTGCGGCGCTTGCGGACGGCAGCCACCGGTTTCGGCGTTGAGCGCTGCGGTGTCTTCGGCTTGGAGGGACGAGCCAGGCTTGCAGAGAGCACCATGGCCTGCTGCTCACCGGCGAAGCCGCCGGTCTGTGCAGCCAGGGCATCATCGTTTTCGCCAATGATGTGGACCTTTTGCCGCTGCTTCTGGGGAGAACGGCTGCGCAGTGCTTCCAGCTTGGCGCTGTCATCCCAGTCGGGTCGTCCGGGACGACGCTGACCACCTGCACCAGGTGCGGGTCGGTAACCAGGCCGGCGGGGTGCGGCTGCAGGGGATGGCGATGTGGCCGGCCGTGCGATTGGGGGCACCGCCTTTCGGGTCGGTCCTTCTGCCGTGCGAGGCGTTACCGGTGAGCCATCGGCGCGGCGCGGTGGCGGTGCTCCAGGGCGCCCACTCGGTTTTTGCAGCTGCATGAGCTCACCGGGCGCCATCGGCTTGCGCATGCCGCTGGGCATGCCCGGACGACTTGGAGGCGCCGGTCGGCCACTGCTATCGCGACCTCCTGCTCCCTGACCATCGCGACGGATGGGTTTACCCACCAATTCGAGGGTGTTGCCGCCCGAGCGTGCTGCTCCGGGCCGTCCGCCTGCAGTTTTGCTGGCTCCGGGACGTGATGGCGATCCAGGCCGTTGAGGGGCCCCGGGTCGTTGCGGCATGGCGGGCCGCTGATTTTGGCTACCGGCCTGACTTGGACGTGGGCTGACGCCAGGGCGTTGTCCGTTGCCGGCTCGCGTCGGAGGCCCAGGAGGGCGTTTCGGCTGAGGCCGTCCCACCAGTTCAGGTCTGGCTGGCGGTCGTTGGGGTGTAGGTGCGCTGCGTTTGACCGGGGGTGGAGCTGCTGGTCGGGGAGCTCCGCCTCCTTTGGCCTGAACTGGTCTTGGGCTTGGTGTGAGCGGCTTGCTTGCCACTGTCTTTGCACTGGGGGCTGCTGGCCGCGGTTGCGGTGCCGTGGGCTTGCTCACAGGTGCTGCCGCCGGTCGAGCCGGTGGGGTTTTGGCTGCCGCAGCGGGATTTGCAGGCGCTGGGCGGTTGACCGGGGCACTGGCTGTCGATTGGCGCGCCACAGGTTGCTTAGGCGCCGAGGGAGTCGAAGCTTTGGAGGGTTGTGGCGCTTTGGCAGCTACCGGCGCGGTTGCCGATGGTTTGGCTGCCACCGGTCTGCTCGGTGCGGCAGCAGTGGGCTTGACCGGTGATTTTGCCGGTGGTGCCACTGGAGCCTCAGCTTTTTTGACGGACAGGATGGCTTTGCCCGCAGGTGGTTTGGCTGGTGCTGCTGGTTGCATGCCTTTCTTGAGCAGGCCGCGGATCTTGCCTGCTTCTGTCTCACTGATGGAGCTGCTGTGGCTTTTCGCCGCAATGGACAGCTTTTCAGCGGCATCAAGCACGTCCTTGTTGTCCAGGCCAAGGTCCTTGGACAACTCATAAATTCTGACTTTGCCGCTGCTGGTCATTCAGGTCTCCGGTCGGTCCGGGCACGGAGTGCCTCGGGGCCCCAGACAAGCTGGGGCCAATGTTCATCTTGCCTCAGCGGCTGTCTCTCTGAAAGGAGAGCCGCTCCTGCAACGTGGCGATAACGCTGTCGGGCACCTGGCATCGCAGGGCCTTATTCAGACGTTTTCGGCGACGTGCCTCATCCAGGCAGGCCTCGGTCGGGCAGAGGTAGGCCGAGCGACCCATCCCCCGATCTAAGAGGACCCCCTCCCTGTGGTCGCGGATGACGCGCCAGAGTTGTTGGCGATCCAACAACTTTCGACAGGCTACGCAGCGACGCAGGACAGGGCGTGGTTCGTTCACCGGGCTCCATCCTCGTCAGCGGTCACGGCTTCGTTGTCGCTCTCAACGGATTCGGCCTCGACGCCCTCCACCTCATCGGTGGGTGCCTCGGTTGCCTCGGCTTCGCCCGATTCAGCCATCGCATTGGCATCGTCCATGGCTTCCATCGTTTCGGCCATGTCTTGGCCGTACTCCTCCTCGTCTTCAGGGAGGGGATAGAGCTCGCGCAGACGGGCGTCTTCCTCAGCTCTTGCCGCTTGCTCGGCAGCCAGGCGCTCCTCGGCCTCTCTCTGCAATGCCTCTTCTTCTTCTCGCTGGGAGATCAGCTCGGCGACGACCGCGTCTTCGCTGGCTTGGTCGTACTCCTGTGAGTTCTTGATATCGATTTTCCATCCGGTGAGCCTGGCCGCAAGACGCACGTTCTGTCCTTCACGACCGATGGCGAGGCTGAGCTGATCGGGGGGCACGAGCACATGGGCATGCTGACCAACAGGGTCGACCAGGCGAACCATCTCGACACGGGCCGGACTGAGGGAGTTGGCGATGTACTGGCCGGGATCTGAGGACCAGCGGATCACGTCGATCTTCTCTCCGCGCAGTTCATTCACCACCTGCTGAATGCGGGATCCCCTGGCGCCGATGCAGGCGCCAACTGGATCGACTTCCCTTTCGATGCTGTCGACAGCAACCTTGGTGCGCGGTCCGACCGACCGAGAGGGGGGATTGGCTTCCCTGGCCACAGCCACGATGCGCACCGATCCTTCCTGGATCTCAGGTACCTCATTTTCGAACAAGTACACCACCAGGCCAGCGTTGGCGCGGCTGATAAACAGCTGAGGCCCACGCCGCGGCACTTCACTGACTTCCTTCAGGAAGACCTTGAAGGTCGCATTAGCTCTGTAATTGTCATTCGGTAGCTGGTCGCGTCTGGGCAGTTCCGCTTCCACCTCGGGCCGACCCAGCCCAGAGCTCACTGCCATGATCACGGACTGGCGCTCAAAACGGATCACACGTGCGGTCAGCACTGGATCCTCAAGGTCGGCGAATTCCTCCTGGATCATGCGGCGCTGCTGATCGCGCAGCTTTTGGGCGAGCACCTGTTTCGTGGTGGCCGCCGCCATTCGGCCAAACTCCTCTTTTTCGGGAGTGACATCAAGCACCACCGTGTCGCCTGCCTGGGCGTCATCGGCGACTTGCATCACTTCGGCGAGAGCAATCTGATGGTCGTCGCTTTCGACCTCTTCAACGATGATCTTGCTGGCCAGCACCCGGTAGCCCTCTTCATCGAGATCGAGCGCAACATCGAAATTGCTGAAGTATTCCTCGTCAAATGGATCTTCATTGATCCCTAGATACAAGGTGCGTCGATAGCGCTCGTAGCCCTTGAGTAGAGCCTCGCGCAGGGCGGCTTCGACAACCTGAGGTGGCAGCTTTTTCTCGTCGCTGATGTCATCGATCAGGTTGGTGAGGCCGGGGAGTAGAACGAGTGCCATCGAGGGCTGAAGGAAGGAAGAAAAGGTGGTGGGTCGGAGACACGACCGGAGAGATTGGCTGCTCTAACTAGCTGGTGGGGCTGGTCAGCTGCACAGAGCGGATGCTCGATCGGGGGATTCGTTTGATTCGACCCTTGATATTGACTTCAAGGTGATCATCAGTCCTCTCCAGAAGAGACCCTGCCAGGGTTTGTTGCTGTCCCTCGTTATCTAGAAAGATGACGTCGACTGGAAACCCCCTAAATGTCTGAAAATCGCGATCGCTCTGGAGCAGATCTCCGATGCCAGGACTGCTGATCTCCAGGACGTAGGCCTCCGTTAACAGTGTGGACGCCTCGATCGCTTCGCCCATCGGAAGACTCAAACCAGCGCAGTCGTCGAGGGTCACATCGTCACCGCTGGTGTGGCGGATTTGAATCTGAACCGTCATCGGCCTCAGATGGGTGAGCATCTGAAGATCTGCCAACTCAAATCCTTGGTCGGCAGCGGCTTTTGCTGCGACAGAAGTGAGATCTGGCAGGAGGGGATGGGGCAACGAGGGGCTGGGATGTCGGGCTCTGGCCCGACGGCTGATACTGAGATCACCCTCCTGGAGAGAAGGACTCGCCAGGCCTGTGAACAATGTAGTGGATCGAGGGAAGACAGCCAGGTTGCGCAGCTGTCTGAATCAGTTGCAGCCTTGCACTGAGATTCGATAGCTGAAGCCGGTTGCGGCAGGGTCGTTGTTAGCTCCAATCCGAAAATTCACCTGGCTGACTGCTTTGCCTGAAGGAGAGGTGAACGGACCGAACTGGGCTCCTGTCCCCGTTGGCGGTTGCATGGTCTCATCCACAACCTTCAGATTGCCGCCATCGCTGAATTTGAGGAATGCCTGTATTGGATACGCGCCAGGATTGCCGTCTGTTGAGTCGGCAGTGAAGAACAATTTGAAGGAGCGATAGGGCTGATTGACAACGAAATCGGTGTTCCAGTTGGTGCGACCGACAGCTCGGCCTAGCAATCCCTTCGGACGCTCCACTTTCTTCTTGACGATCCATGGTTTGGGCCCGCTGCCATTGCCGCCGACCGGCATCAGAAACGTGCAGGAGGCTTGTGCAGCAACGGGCAGCACTGACACCAGAGTGACTGCCACTGCTGAGGAAAGAAGGGCGAGCCGATGTCTGACGTGCCGCATGATCTGGAAAGAGGCGCTGTTGTCACTTTGAACTGAGCATTCAGAGCTGTCCACAGCCCACGTCCAGATGTGCACGACAGGGATCAGCTACCCCCATTGGCTCTGCCCAGATCAAGGGGAGGAGCTTCGTCGTAGCGGTCGCCGGGCTGTTCTTCGCCGCGCTTCGTTGCATCTTGATTGATGCAGCTGGCCTTCTGTTCATCGTTGCTGAGGTACCGACAAACCCTGACCCAAAGCTTGCTGCGGGTGCCGGCTCCACCGAGGCTGAACAACACCTGATCGATCCCGTTATTGCAGTCAATCTCCACCTGACAGAGCTCACAGCGAAGGCGCTGGCTTGTGGGGGCAGTCATGGTCTGGTCCCTGAGATGACGGCGCAAATTAATGGCAGGACAAAACCTCCGTTGCAACAACGGATGCCATGCGCATCGCGCTATCGAGCCCTTCTCTTCCCAGTGCTTTTGATGCAGCCGCTGCGCGTCCCTGGCTTGGGCTCACACACCACCACCCGACCGTGCTCCCTAAGTTGCAGATGAGATTTTCCGTTTGTGATCGCAGCCATGAATCGCCTTAGGCGCTCTCAAGGAGTGGCATTGCTCTTCTCCCTCATGGCCGCTGTTTTGTTGGTCTTCCCTCCCTCGGTGCAGGCGACCCCCGACAGTCCTCATAGCTTCGTCGCCAAGGCCGTTCGCCAAGTGGCACCGTCCGTGGTGCGGATCGACACGGAACGCACCGTGGAGCGTCAGCCCTATGACCCCACTCTGATTGATCCCCTGCTTCGAGACCTACTGGGTGAACCGGGGGGAATGGAGCATGAACGTGGTCAGGGCTCCGGAGTGCTGATTGCTGCCGATGGTCTGATCCTCACGAATGCCCATGTGGTTGAGCGAGTGGATGAGGTCACGGTGACCCTTGCTGATGGTGATCAGCGCGACGGATTGGTTGTCGGTACCGATCCAGTGACGGATCTCGCCTTGGTGCGTCTTCAGCAAGGCCCTTCGCCTGAGGTGGCCCCCCTGGGAGATTCGGAAGCCTTGGAAGTTGGCGATTGGGCGATTGCACTCGGGACTCCTTATGGGCTTGAGCGAACGGTGACGCTTGGCATCGTCAGCAGCCTGCACCGCAATATCAGCAGCCTCGGTTTTTCTGATAAGCGTTTGGACTTGATTCAGACCGACGCAGCCATCAATCCAGGAAATTCAGGGGGGCCGTTGGTCAATGCCAGGGGGCAAGTGATTGGCATCAATACCCTTGTGCGTTCCGGCCCCGGTGCCGGACTCGGTTTCGCCATCCCCATCAACCTGGCCCGCAGGGTGGCTGATCAGCTGGTGGCTGATGGTCAGGTGGTCCATCCTTATTTGGGTTTGCAGCTGGTGCCTCTCACGGCACGGATCGCCCGTGAACACAACCAGGATCCGAATGCTCTGGTGCAGTTGCCGGAACGATCTGGTGCATTGGTTCAGACCGTTCTGCCTGATAGTCCTGCCCAGAAAGCTGGCTTAAGGCGTGGTGATGTGGTGATCACGGCCGGTGAGACAGCCGTGGTCGATCCCCAGTCGCTGCTCAGTGAAGTGGATCGTGCTGAGATTGATGCACCCCTTGCCCTCGAGGTGGTTCGCAACGATAAGGTCTTGCACCTTTCGGTCAAACCGGCTCCACTGCCTGGCCTGGGATGAGCGCTCTTGCTACGGTCGCGCGATCTTTTTGCACTTGACGACGGTGGATCTTCAGACCCAGATGAAACAAGCGGTGGCCACCGCTGCTGTGGATCAGATCAAGGACGGCATGGTGCTTGGGCTTGGTTCCGGTTCCACCGCTGCTTTGATGATCCAAGGGCTCGGGGCCAAGCTTGCGGCTGGTGAGCTGAAGGACATTGTTGGTGTCACCACCTCGTTTCAGGGCGAGGTGCTCGCAGCAGAACTTGGCATCCCGTTGCGCAGCCTCAACGCTGTCGATCGGATTGATCTGGCCATCGATGGGGCCGACGAGGTGGATGCCGCCTTTCAGCTGATCAAGGGTGGCGGTGCTTGCCACGTCCAGGAAAAATTGGTCGCCTGTCGTGCCGATCGTTTCGTTGTTGTGGTCGATTCCACCAAGTTGGTGGATCGCCTCAACCTCGATTTTCTCCTCCCTGTCGAAGTGCTGCCCGGTGCCTGGCGTCAGGTCCAAGCCCAACTTCAGGCGATGGGTGGCAATGCGGACCTGCGCATGGCCACGCGCAAGGCTGGCCCTGTTGTGACCGATCAGGGAAATCTGGTCCTCGATGTGAAGTTCAACGGCGGGATTGCTGATCCCGTTGGTCTTGAGCGCGACCTCAACAATCTCCCCGGGGTGCTCGAGAATGGGCTGTTCGTGAATCTGGCGGACGAGGTGCTGGTGGGCGAGGTCAATGGAGATGTGGCCGGGGTGCGCAGCCTCGAACGCGGATCCTGAGACGCTCAGCTCAACCTGAGATGCACTGAATTGGCATGGCTGTGAAGCCCTTCACTGCGGGCGAGCTCTTCAACTGCTCGTCCCGTTGCTTCAAGGGCAGCCCGGTTAAAGGCAATCAGAGAGGTGTGGCGCATGAACGTCTCAACGCTGAGCGCACCACTGAACCTGGCCGTGCCGCATGTCGGCAGCGTGTGATTGGGGCCTGCGAGGTAATCCCCGACCGCTTCCGGTGACCAGGGGCCAATGAAAATAGCTCCTGCATTCAGGATGCGATCGGCAAGGTGTTGGGGCCGTTCCACTAGCAGTTCCAAATGTTCTGGGGCGAAGCGATCACTGAGGCCTGCGCAGGTTTCGAGGTTGTCGCACACGACAATCACCCCCCAGTCTTGGAGGGATTGACGACAAATCCGTTCGCGGGGGTGCCCCTCCAGTTGTCGTTCAAGTTCGGCAGGGAGGGCATCGGCCAAGGTTTGCTCAGTGGTGAGCAGGATCGCTGCGGCAAGGGGGTCGTGTTCGGCCTGGGCTAAGAGATCAGCGGCGACCTGCTCCACCCTGGCGGTGTGGTCAGCAATGACCAGGACTTCGCTGGGGCCTGCAAGGGAATCGATTCCCACCTGCCCCACCACCGCTTTCTTGGCAAGCGTGACGAAGATGTTGCCCGGACCGGAGATCACATCCACTCGGGGCACTGTTTCAGTGCCGAAGGCCAGGGCGGCAATCGCCTGGGCTCCGCCGATGCGATACACCTCATGCACTCCAGCGAGATGGGCCGCTGCGAGCACGGTTTGATTCACTTCACCATCCGGTCCGGCGGGTGTCACCATCACGATCCTGTCCACACCTGCAGCGCGGGCCGGTACGGCATTCATCAGCACCGTGCTGGGGTAGGCGGCCCTCCCGCCCGGCACATAGAGGCCGGCACGCAAGACCGGTCGCCACCGTCGACCAAGCCGCTCGCCGTGAACGCCTTCAATCTCTAGATCCTTGGGCTTCTGCCGCTGATGGAAATCCTGAATGCGCCGATGGGCGAGCTCCAGGGCATCGCGCAGATCGTTGCTGGTGTTTGTCCAGGCTTGCTCTAACTGCGTTGGAGCCACTTGCAGTGGTTCGGGGCGGAAGTGGTCGAATCGCTGCGTCAGTTCGATTAGGGCGCGATCCCCTTGCTGGCGCACCTGAGTGAGAATGCCGTTCACCGTGGCCTGCGCCTGCTGTTGTGTGTCGCCGGTTGTGCGATTGGCCAGTTGGTCGAGTACTTGCTCCGCTGCGCCCACGTCACGGAGGCAACGCAGCAAAGAGGGCGCTGATGACTGACTGCTCGACGCTGTCATCGGCGGGCTGGAGGGCGACTGCCGCTTCAAGCTAGGTCCCTTCAGCTCCCTTGCCGGAGGTGGGGGAAGCGTGCGCTCGCTGGGTTATGGTGTTGGATTGTCGAACCAGTATCCGACTCAGTGGCTAATAACAAGTCATCGAAGAAGCGCGTTCAGATTGCGGAGCGCAACCGTGTCCAAAACAAGACTTACAAGTCTGCGCTGCGTACCTTGATGAAGCGTTGCTTCAGCGCTTGCGACGCCTATTCATCCGAGCCAGGCGATGACGCCAAGGCCACGGTTCAGGCCAGCATGAAGGCTGCTTTCAGCAAGATCGATAAGGCCGTCAAGGTCGGTGTGCTGCATCGCAACAATGGAGCCCATCAGAAGTCGCGTCTCAGCGCTGCTGTGAAGAAGGCGATTGAACCGGCCACCGCGGCCTGAAGCTACGCCTCGGGGTTGCGGGTGACCTGCAGAATGGACCTGAAGGCGCGTTTCAGGTCCTGGTGACGTCTCCCACACTGATTGACAGCCACTGTCACATCGTTTTTCGGAACTTTGAAGACGATCTTGAGGCTGTTGCCAGCCGTTGGAGGCAAGCCGGTGTTGTCTCTCTTTTGCATGCATGCGTCGAGCCGGCTGAGATCCCTGCGATCCGTGCCCTTGCCGATCGCTTCCCTGAGATGCGTTACTCCGTCGGAGTGCACCCGCTCGATACCGAGCACTGGCAGGACAGCACTGCAGTGGTGTTGCGACAGGCTGCCCTGGACGACAACAGAGTGGTGGCCATTGGCGAACTGGGCCTAGATCTGTTTCGCGATAAAAACCTTTCTGAGCAGTTGGATGTCCTGAGGCCTCAGTTGGATCTCGCGGTGGAGCTTGATAAGCCCGTGATCATTCACTGCCGGGATGCTGCAGAGCCCATGCTCGAGGAACTGCGTTCTCGTCGGTCTGAGGGGCAATGCCCAGCTGGTGTGATGCATTGCTGGGGTGGAACCCCTGATGAGATGGAGGCGTTTCTGGACTTGGGCCTCTATATCAGTTTCAGCGGCACGGTGACCTTTGCCAAAGCAGCCGAAACCCATGAATGTGCTCGCCGGGTGCCGCAAGACCGGTTCTTGGTAGAAACCGATTGTCCTTTCCTTGCTCCAGTGCCCCGTCGTGGCAAGCGCAACGAGCCTTCCTATGTCACGGCTGTGGCGGCCAGAGTGGCGGAGCTGCGAGGTCAGAGCCTTGACGAGGTAGCGACGACAAGCACCGCTAATGCTCGGCGTCTGTTCGGGCTGCCTTGATCCCCGAATCAAAACCTGTCAACCCGGAAGGGGTTCGACGCAACACCCTGAAGTGTAAGATGGTTCATTGGCCTGGCCCGGGTGCATGATCTGCGCCTGAGCTCCCAGAAGCGTCCATTTCCTTCCGGTGCATTGACGACGTCTGCCGTTCTGTCCCGAGATCTCTGAAAGCCCAGCTGCGGTAGCCGTTCTCCGTTGAGGGGGACGGCTTTCGTTGGCTGGGCATCGATGGTTTCGCGGTCATGACGATCCAACGTTCAGGCCTTTTGTCCCCCACTTCACATCTGCAGGTCTCCGCATGAGCAGCAGCGCGATTCAGGTCGCCAAGACCGCCACCTACCTGCCCGATCTGGTAGAGGTGCAGCGGGCAAGCTTTAAGTGGTTTCTTGACAAAGGCCTGATCGAGGAGCTGGAGAGTTTCTCCCCGATCACCGATTACACCGGAAAGCTCGAGCTGCATTTCGTCGGTAGTGAATACCGATTGAAGCGTCCTCGTCACGATGTGGAAGAGGCGAAGCGGCGGGATGCCACCTTTGCCTCCCAGATGTATGTCACCTGCCGTCTGGTGAATAAGGAGACAGGCGAGATCAAGGAACAGGAGGTGTTCATTGGTGAGCTACCCCTGATGACCGAGCGCGGCACGTTCATCATCAACGGCGCCGAGCGCGTGATCGTGAACCAGATCGTGCGGAGTCCTGGTGTTTATTTCAAAGACGAACAGGACAAGAACGGCCGCCGCACTTACAACGCCAGCGTCATTCCCAATCGGGGAGCTTGGCTGAAGTTTGAAACCGATAAGAACGACTTGTTGCACGTGCGGGTGGATAAGACCCGCAAGATCAATGCGCACGTCTTGATGCGTGCGATGGGACTGTCGGATAACGACGTCATCGACAAGCTCCGGCACCCCGAGTACTACCGCAAGTCGATCGAGGCTGCGAATGATGAGGGCATCAGCTCTGAAGACCAGGCGCTGTTGGAGCTCTACAAAAAGCTGCGTCCGGGTGAGCCGCCTTCAGTCAGCGGTGGTCAGCAGTTGCTCCAGACGCGCTTTTTCGATCCCAAGCGCTACGACCTGGGCCGTGTCGGCCGCTACAAGATCAACAAGAAGCTGCGGCTCACGATCCCCGATGCCGTGCGCACCCTCACCCATGAGGATGTGCTCTCAACCCTTGACTACCTAATCAATCTTGAACTCGACGTTGGCGGAGCCAGTCTTGATGACATCGATCATCTAGGGAATCGTCGGGTCCGCTCTGTTGGTGAGCTGCTTCAGAACCAGGTGCGTGTTGGCCTCAATCGCCTGGAGCGAATCATTAAAGAGCGCATGACCGTCGGTGAGACGGATTCGCTCACTCCGGCCCAGCTCGTCAATCCCAAGCCCTTGGTGGCGGCGATCAAGGAGTTTTTCGGCTCCAGCCAGCTGAGCCAGTTCATGGATCAGACCAACCCCCTTGCTGAGCTCACGCACAAGCGTCGGATCAGTGCGCTTGGTCCAGGCGGTCTGACTCGCGAACGTGCTGGCTTCGCTGTCCGCGATATTCATCCTTCCCATTACGGCCGTCTCTGTCCAATCGAGACGCCCGAGGGACCGAACGCAGGTCTGATCAACTCCCTGGCGACCCATGCCCGGGTGAATGAGTACGGCTTCATCGAAACGCCGTTCTGGAAGGTTGAGAACGGTGTGGTGCTCAAGAAGGGTGACCCGATCTACCTGTCTGCTGACCTTGAAGACGAGTGCCGGGTTGCTCCTGGAGACGTGGCCACTGATGCCGACGGTCGGATCCTCGCCGATTTGATCCCCGTTCGTTACCGCCAAGACTTCGAGAAGGTCCCTCCAGAGCAGGTTGACTACGTTCAGCTCTCACCTGTGCAGGTGATCTCTGTGGCAACGTCGCTCATCCCTTTCCTGGAGCACGACGATGCCAACCGAGCCTTGATGGGCTCCAACATGCAACGTCAGGCTGTGCCACTGCTGCGCCCTGAGCGTCCTCTCGTGGGTACGGGACTCGAGACCCAAGTGGCCCGTGACTCCGGCATGGTGCCGATCTCGCGTGTCAATGGAACCGTCACCTTCGTGGATGCCACGGCGATTGTTGTGCGGGACGAAGAGGGGGTGGATCACACCCACTTCTTGCAGAAGTACCAGCGCTCAAATCAGGACACGTGTCTGAACCAGCGCCCAATTGTTCGTCAGGGAGATCCAGTCATCGTTGGCCAGGTGTTGGCTGATGGCTCGGCTTGCGAGGGGGGTGAAATTGCACTCGGCCAGAATGTGCTGATCGCTTACATGCCTTGGGAGGGCTACAACTACGAGGATGCAATCCTTGTTAGTGAGCGTTTGGTCAACGACGATCTCTATACCTCGGTGCATATCGAGAAGTACGAGATTGAAGCCCGTCAGACCAAACTTGGCCCCGAAGAAATCACCCGCGAGATCCCCAACGTTGCGGAAGAAAGCCTCGGAAACCTTGATGAGATGGGCATCATTCGGATTGGTGCCTTCGTTGAAAGCGGAGATATCTTGGTGGGCAAGGTGACTCCCAAAGGGGAGTCCGACCAACCCCCTGAGGAGAAACTGCTGCGAGCGATCTTCGGCGAAAAGGCCCGAGATGTGCGCGACAACTCACTGAGGGTGCCAAGCACTGAGCGTGGACGTGTGGTGGACGTGCGGATCTATACGCGTGAACAGGGTGATGAGCTGCCGCCTGGCGCCAACATGGTGGTGCGCGTTTATGTCGCTCAACGACGCAAGATTCAGGTCGGCGACAAGATGGCCGGTCGCCACGGCAACAAGGGAATTATTAGCCGCATCCTTCCCCGCGAAGACATGCCTTATCTGCCGGATGGAACCCCCATCGATATCGTCCTCAATCCTCTGGGTGTGCCGAGCCGGATGAATGTGGGTCAGGTGTTTGAGTTGCTCATGGGCTGGGCTGCATCAAACCTTGATTGCCGCGTCAAAATTGTGCCCTTCGACGAGATGTACGGCGCTGAGAAGTCCCAGCAGACCGTCGAAGCTTTCCTGAAGGAAGCGGCAAGTCAGCCCGGTAAGGACTGGATCTACAACCCTGATTCCCCTGGCAAGCTCCTTTTGACTGATGGCCGCACCGGCGAGCCTTTTGATCAGCCTGTTGCTGTGGGTTACTCCCACTTCCTCAAGCTTGTTCACCTGGTCGATGACAAGATTCACGCTCGCTCAACCGGTCCTTACTCCTTGGTGACCCAGCAGCCCCTCGGCGGCAAGGCGCAGCAAGGTGGTCAGCGTCTGGGTGAGATGGAAGTTTGGGCTCTTGAAGCCTATGGAGCCGCCTACACCCTGCAGGAACTACTCACTGTCAAGTCGGACGACATGCAGGGGCGCAATGAGGCCCTCAACGCCATCGTCAAGGGCAAGCCAATCCCCCGTCCCGGTACCCCTGAGTCTTTCAAGGTGCTGATGCGCGAACTGCAGTCGCTCGGCCTTGATATTGCTGTCTTCACAGATGAAGGTAAGGAAGTGGATCTGATGCAGGACGTGAACCCCCGCCGGAGCACACCAAGCAGGCCCACCTACGAATCCCTTGGCGTCGCGGATTACGACGAGGACTGACGGATCAACGATCGAACCAACAACTCTTTCCTTCTTTCCCTAACCGTCAATGAGCAACAGCAATCTCCGCACTGAAAATCACTTCGATTACGTCAAGATCACACTTGCATCCCCTGACCGGGTGATGGAGTGGGGTCAGCGCACCCTCCCCAATGGACAGGTGGTGGGAGAGGTCACCAAGCCTGAGACCATCAATTACCGCACGCTGAAGCCCGAGATGGACGGGCTGTTTTGCGAGAAGATCTTCGGTCCCTCAAAGGATTGGGAGTGCCATTGCGGCAAGTACAAGCGGGTGCGTCATCGCGGCATTGTTTGTGAACGCTGTGGTGTGGAGGTCACGGAGAGCCGGGTGCGACGCCATCGCATGGGCTTTATCAAGCTGGCAGCTCCCGTATCCCATGTCTGGTACCTCAAGGGCATTCCCAGTTACGTGGCGATCCTGCTTGACATGCCACTGCGTGATGTCGAGCAGATCGTCTACTTCAACTGCTACACCGTTCTTGATGCTGGCGATCACAAGGATCTGAAGTACAAGCAGCTGCTCACTGAGGATGAGTGGCTGGAGATCGAAGACGAGATCTATGCAGAGGATTCCGAGATCGAGAATGAGCCGGTGGTGGGCATCGGCGCTGAGGCTCTCAAGCAGTTGCTGGAAGACCTCAACCTTCAGGAGGTGGCCGAGCAGCTGCGTGAGGAGATCGCCGGCAGTAAGGGCCAGAAACGCGCCAAGTTGATCAAGCGCCTGCGCGTGATCGACAACTTCATCGCGACCAATGCTCGTCCCGAGTGGATGGTGCTGGATGTGATCCCCGTGATCCCCCCCGATCTGCGTCCGATGGTGCAGCTCGATGGCGGTCGTTTTGCGACCTCGGATCTCAATGACCTTTACCGCCGTGTGATCAACCGGAACAACCGGTTGGCTCGCCTGCAGGAGATCCTTGCCCCTGAAATTATCGTCCGCAACGAGAAGCGGATGTTGCAGGAGGCCGTCGATGCACTGATCGACAATGGGCGTCGTGGCCGCACCGTGGTCGGTGCGAATAATCGTCCGCTCAAATCACTGAGCGACATCATTGAAGGTAAGCAGGGTCGTTTCCGTCAGAACCTGCTTGGTAAGCGGGTTGATTACTCCGGTCGTTCTGTGATCGTGGTTGGACCGAAGCTGAAGATGCATCAGTGCGGCCTACCCAAGGAGATGGCAATCGAGCTGTTCCAGCCGTTTGTGATCCATCGCCTGATCCGCCAAAACATCGTCAACAACATCAAGGCAGCTAAAAAGCTCATCCAGCGTGCGGATGATGAGGTGATGCAGGTGCTGCAGGAAGTGATCGATGGTCACCCGATCCTGCTCAACCGTGCTCCAACCCTGCACCGTCTCGGCATCCAAGCCTTTGAACCGAAGCTTGTTGATGGTCGGGCCATCCAGCTCCACCCCTTGGTTTGTCCGGCTTTCAACGCCGACTTCGACGGTGACCAGATGGCAGTGCACGTGCCCTTGGCGATTGAAGCGCAGACGGAAGCTCGCATGCTGATGCTGGCGAGCAACAACATCCTTTCGCCTGCTACCGGGGAGCCGATCATCACTCCTTCCCAAGACATGGTGCTTGGTGCTTACTACCTCACAGCTCTCCAGCCCGATGCCAAGACCGTGGACTTCGGCGATCGCTCCTGCACCTTCTCCGATCTAGAAGATGTGATCCGTGCTCACGCGGACAATCGCCTCAGCCTGCATCAGTGGGTATGGGTCCGTTTCAACGGTGAAGTCGACGATGAGGAAGAACTGGATCAACCGATCAAGTCCGAGACTCTCAGCGATGGAACCCGCCTCGAACAGTGGACCTATCGCCGAGATCGTTTCGATGAGGACGGAGCGCTGATCAGTCGCTACATCCTCACAACAGTGGGCCGTGTCGTCATGAATCACACGATCATTGATTCGGTGGCAGCCACCTGACGCCTGAATTGATCCCGTTATTTCCCCTTTTCTGAACGACTGACTGATCGCTGCCATGACCTCCACTCCTTCCAAATCCCGCAAATCCGCCAAGGGCTCTAAGGCTGCCAAGGCCAAGGCTGCCAAGGCCGCTGCCGCTGCTGCAGCCAGCAGGGCTCTTGCCAAGACTCCACCACCCTTTCGCAATCGGGTGGTGGACAAGAAGGGCCTCAAACAGCTGGTCGCCTGGGCTTATAAGCACCACGGCACAGCAGCCACGTCAGTGATGGCTGACCAGCTCAAGGATTTGGGTTTTAGGTATGCCACCCAGGCGGCTGTGTCCATTTCGGTGGATGACCTCAAGGTGCCGGAAGCCAAGCAGGATCTACTCGGGCAGGCGGAAGAACTGATCACGGCCACCGAGGAGTCGTATCGCCTTGGCGAGATCACCGAGGTGGAACGTCATACCAAAGTGATCGACACCTGGACCGAGACGAATGAGCGTCTGGTCGATGCAGTCAAGAAGAACTTCAACCAGAACGATCCGCTCAACTCGGTCTGGATGATGGCCAACTCAGGTGCTCGCGGCAATATGTCGCAGGTGCGTCAGCTGGTGGGCATGCGTGGCCTGATGGCCAATCCCCAGGGCGAGATCATTGACCTTCCGATTCGCACTAATTTCCGGGAGGGATTAACGGTCACCGAGTATGTGATCTCCTCCTACGGCGCCCGTAAGGGTCTGGTGGATACGGCACTGCGGACCGCAGACTCGGGCTATCTCACCCGTCGTCTTGTCGACGTCGCCCAGGATGTGATCGTCCGTGAGGACGACTGCGGCACCACCCGCTCGATCATGGTGAAGGCCGAGGACGGCAAGTACGGAAGTCGCCTTGTTGGACGCCTCACCGCCGATCAGGTCGTTAATACTGAGGGTGAGGTGCTGGCGGAGCGCAACACCGAAATTGATCCGCCTCTCTCAAAACGCTTTGAGAAGGCCGAAGTGCCTGCAGTGATGGTGCGGTCTCCCCTCACTTGTGAAGCCAACCGTTCGGTCTGCCGAAAGTGTTATGGATGGGCGCTGGCTCATAACGAGCTTGTGGACCTGGGCGAGGCCGTCGGCATCGTTGCGGCTCAGTCCATCGGTGAGCCCGGGACCCAGCTCACCATGCGCACCTTCCATACCGGTGGTGTCTCCACTGCTGAAACCGGTGTTGTGCGCTCCAAAGTTGAGGGCACTGTTGAATTTGGGCCTAAAGCGCGTGTGCGTCTTTACCGCACCCCTCATGGTGTGAATGCTGAGCAGGCCGAGATCGATTTCACACTCACGATCAAGCCGTCTGGCAAGGGCAAGGCACAGAAGATCGAAATCACGAACGGTTCGCTGTTGTTTGTCGACAACGGCCAGCAGATCGCCTCTGACGTCACTGTCGCCCAGATCTCTGCCGGCGCTGTCAAGAAGAGCGTTGAGAAAGCAACCAAAGATGTCATCTGCGACCTGGCAGGTCAGGTGCGTTATGAGCAGGCGATTCAGCCCAGAGAGGTGACTGATCGTCAGGGCAACATCACACGCAAGGCTCAGAGACTCGGCCGGATGTGGGTTCTCGCCGGTGATGTTTACAACCTGCCCCCCAATGCCAAGCCGGTGGTCAAACCGAGCGACACGGTCACGGAGGGCCAGGTGCTGGCCGAGGCCAGCCAGGCAAGTGAGTTCGGCGGTGATGTCCGCTTGCGCGACTCCCTCGGTGACTCTCGCGAGGTGCAGATTGTCACCACCGCGATGACGCTCAAAGACTTCAAGCTGTTGGGTGAGTCCACCCACGCAGGAGAAATCTGGAATTTGGAGGCGAAGGACGGCACGCGTTACCGTCTCAACACCATCCCCGGTAGCAAAATCGGATCGGGTGAAGTGGTGGCCGAACTCGCTGATGATCGTTTTCGGACTCAGACCGGCGGTTTGGTGCGTTTCGCCACCGGTCTGGCCATTAAGAAGGCCCGTTCCGCCAAAAACGGTTACGAGGTCAACAAGGGCGGCACCATGCTCTGGATCCCCCAAGAGACCCATGAAATCAACAAGGACATCTCCTTGTTGATGATCGAGGACGGCCAGTGGATCGAAGCTGGCACCGAGGTGGTGAAAGACATCTTTAGTCAGACCGCCGGCATCGTCACCGTCACCCAGAAAAACGACATCCTGCGCGAGATCATCGTGCGCAGTGGCAGTTTCCACCTCTGCACCGAGAAGAAGGCGCTTGAGCGCTTCCAAGGTGACGGTGTCATGGTGAATCCCGGTGAGGCGATCGCGAAGGGCATCAATAGCGATGCGATGGTCTATGTCCAAGCCGTGGAGACGCCGGAAGGCACAGGTCTGCTCTTGCGTCCCGTTGAGGAGTACACCATCCCCAACGAAGCTCAGCTGCCTGAGCTTGGTCACGTGAAGCAGCCCAACGGTCCCCATCTGGGATTGAAAGCCACCCAGCGCCTCGCTTTCAAGGACAACGAGTTGGTCAAGTCTGTGGAGGGCGTCGAGCTCCTGAAGACTCAGCTCAGTCTTGAAACCTTCGAGACCACTCCGCAGATGACCGTTGATGTGGAGCGCGTGCCAGACAAGCGAGCCAAAACGATCGAACGTCTGCAGCTGGTGATCCTTGAGAGCATCCTCGTGCGTCGTGACACCATGTCCGACTCCAGCCATGGCTCGACCCACACCGAATTACAGGTGGAAGATGGTCAGTCGATCAAGGCTGCTGATGTGGTTGCGACCACCCAGATCCTTTGCAAGCAGGAGGGTGTGGCCCAGATGCCTGAAGAACTCGATGATGAGCCCGTGCGCCGTTTGATCGTCGAGCGTGAGGAAGACACCACCACAATCACCACCAGCGCTAAGCCGACGGTGGGTGTTGGTGAGCGAGTGGTGGATGGGGAAGAGCTCTGCGCCGGTCAACCCGCCGGCTGCTGTGGAGAGATCGAAGCGGTGGAAGGTAATTCCGTCACTCTGCGTCTCGGCCGCCCCTACATGATTTCGCCAGACTCCGTTCTCCACGTTCGCGATGGCGACCTTGTGCAACGAGGTGATGCCTTGGCTCTTCTGGTGTTTGAGCGACAGAAGACCGGTGACATCGTTCAGGGTCTACCTCGAATTGAAGAATTGCTAGAAGCCCGGCGTCCGCGGGAATCGACGATCCTCTGCAAGAAGCCCGGCGTCGTTGAGATCAAGCAGGGTGAAGATGACGAGACCACCACGGTCACGGTGATTGAAGCCGACGATGCCGTGGCTGAATATCCGATCCTTCTGGGCCGCAACGTCATGGTCAGCGATGGACAGCAAGTCCATGCCGGTGAGCTGCTCACTGATGGCCCGATCAATCCGCATGAACTTCTGGAGTGCATCTTCGAGGATCTGCGCTCTCGCAAGCCACTGATGGATGCAGCCCAAGAGGCGATCGCCAAGCTTCAGCACCGTCTGGTGAATGAAGTGCAGAACGTCTACAAGTCTCAGGGTGTCTCCATTGATGACAAGCACATTGAAGTGATTGTCCGTCAGATGACGAGCAAGGTGAGAATTGAGGACGCTGGCGACACCACCCTGCTGCCTGGGGAGTTGATCGAGTTACGTCAGGTCGAGGACACGAACCAGGCCATGTCGATCACAGGTGGTGCCCCCGCTGAGTTCACCCCAGTGCTGCTGGGCATCACCAAGGCTTCTCTCAACACCGATAGCTTCATCTCCGCGGCCTCCTTCCAGGAGACCACTCGCGTGTTGACTGAAGCGGCGATTGAAGGGAAGAGTGATTGGTTGCGGGGTCTCAAGGAGAACGTGATCATCGGACGCTTGATCCCTGCAGGAACTGGCTTCAGCGGTTTCGAAGAGGAGCTGCGTGCAGAAGCCGGGCCCCATCCCGACATCCTGTCGGAAGACCCGGCTGGGTATCGCCGGATGCAAAACCTTCGCCCCGACTACACCGTTGACATGCCTGCCGCCGATGCCGCCAAGGCGACTGCAGTTCTTGATGATCCCAGTGATGCCGATCTGTCCGCCACTCGTACCCGTCATGGCATCGAGGACAAGAGCAGCCTTGCTGCCTTTGCCCGTCCTGACGCCGACAACGAGCTGAAGGAAGAGCAGGTGGTGGATGCTGAAGCTGTGGAAGGGCTTCAAGAAGAAGGTCTTCTCAGCGATGAGTGAGTCATTGCTCAACCTTCACGGCAGTGGCTTCCTCCACCCCAGACTGACTTGTCCCATGTGTCCCGGTCATGCTTGATCCCACACTGATCCCCAAACGCAAGTTGCCTCGGTATGGCTTCCACACCCATACCGAAAAGTTCAATGGTCGCGTGGCCATGCTCGGCTTTATCGCCTTGCTGGCCCTTGAATACAAGCTCGGTCACGGCGTAATTTCCTGGTGAGCTCCGCTCTGCTCGGGTGCAGTGCTGCTGAGCTTGAGCAGTGGGCTGTGGCCCAGGGGCAGGCGGCCTTTCGCGGTCGTCAACTGCATGATTGGCTGTATGGCAAAGGGGCGCGTGATCTGAATGCGATCACCGTGCTGCCTAAGGCTTGGCGTGCGGCACTGCAAGATCAGGGCGTGGTGGTTGGACGCCTCCATGAGCAACTGCGGTCCGTGGCGAGTGATGCCACCACCAAGTTGCTGCTCGGTACCGATGATGCCGAGACGATCGAAACGGTTGGCATCCCTACAGATCAGCGGCTCACGGTGTGTGTCTCGAGTCAGGTGGGATGTCCGATGGCCTGTCGGTTCTGTGCCACAGGAAAAGGCGGTCTTCAACGTTCGCTGGCAACTCACGAAATCGTTGATCAGGTGCTCAGTATCCGCGAGGTGATGGATCGCCGCCCTTCCCATGTTGTGTTCATGGGCATGGGCGAGCCGCTACTCAACATCGAGGCGGTCTTGGAGGCGATTCGTTGCTTCAACGATGATCTCGGCATTGGCCTGCGCAGGATCACCGTGAGCACCGTGGGGGTGCCCCGCACCTTGCCCAAGCTGGCGGAACTGGCCATGGAGAAACTTGGCCGCGCCCAGTTCACTTTGGCGGTGAGTCTGCATGCCCCCAACCAGCAGCTGCGCGAGGAGTTAATTCCTACCGCTCACGCTTATCCCTATGACGAGCTGCTCGACGACTGTCGTCACTATCTGGCGATCACGGGCCGGCGGGTGAGCTTCGAATACATCCTTCTGGGCGGCCTCAATGACCATCCAGCCCATGCCGAGGAGCTGGCCGATCGGGTTGGGGGGTTTCAGAGCCATGTGAACCTGATCGCCTACAACCCGATCGAGGAGGAGGAATTCCAGAGACCCTCATCAGAGCGGATTGCTGGTTTCCGCCGGGTTCTGGAGCGGCGTGGCGTGGCCGTCAGCCTGCGGGCCAGCCGCGGACTGGATCAGAACGCCGCCTGTGGTCAATTGCGGAGACAAAACAGGTCAGAACCCACGATCTAAGGGAGACTGCCTCCACCTGTATCGAGCCATGACCGGAGTCGACTGGCTGATTCTTGCTGTCTACATGCTTGGCACGCTGGTGCTGGGTCTGTGGTTGTCACGCCGTAACCGCAGTGAAGACGATTACTTCGTTGCCGGTCGCAGCCTCAGTGGCTGGCTAGCGGGTGCGTCGATGGCGGCGACCACCTTCTCCATTGATACGCCTCTCTATGTCGCTGGTTTGGTTGGAACTCAAGGCCTGGCAGGGAACTGGCAATGGTGGGGTTTTGGTCTAGCTCATGTGGCGATGGCTGTGGTGTTTGCACCCTTGTGGCGCCGTAGTGGCGTGATGACCGACGCTGCCTTCACGGAGCTGCGTTACGGCGGAGCAACCGCCGCCTGGCTGCGGGGGACCAAGGCCTTTCTGCTGGCTCTTCCGGTGAACTGCATCGGCATCGGCTACGCCTTCCTGGCCATGCGCAAGGTGGTGGAGGCCCTCGGTCTCGTGTCGAACCAAACGGTCTTCGAATTTCAGGGGAATGTTGGCTTCGGCTTCGTCACCCTTGGCCTCTCTGACACTGTGTTGTTGCTCGCAGTCGTGGCGGTGCTGGTGCTTATTTACACAGTTGCTGGCGGGCTGTGGGCGGTTGTGGTCACCGATTTTGTGCAGCTGGTGCTGGCCATGCTTGGTGCTCTGGCCGTGGCCTGGGCTGCGGTGCATGCCGCCGGAGGCATGGAGGCGATGCTCGCCCAGATCAACGATCTCGGTCGACCGGAACTGCTCTCGCTGGTGCCATGGCGCTGGGAAGGGGATTTCAGCGGGATATGGCCCTGGAAGGAGGGGGGCTTCAACTGGTCGGCTTCAGCTGGGATGGGCGTGAGGTGGATTGGCGGAGCCCAAATCAGTGTTGCCACCTTCTTGGCCTATCTGACGGTGCAGTGGTGGAGCTTTCGTCGCAGTGATGGTGGCGGTGAATTTATTCAGCGCATGCTGGCGACCCGAGATGAGCGTCAGGCCCAGTTGGCCGGCTGGGTGTTTCTCGTCGTCAATTATTTGTTGCGTAGCTGGTTGTGGGTGGTGGTGGCTCTTGCTGCCCTGGTGCTGCTCCCACCTGGTGGTGACTGGGAGCTCAGTTATCCGATCTTGGCTGTGCGTTATCTACCTCCGGTGGTTCTGGGCCTGGTGGTTGTGTCGCTAGTGGCGGCCTTCATGAGCACCGTGAGTACCTCGGTGAACTGGGGTGCCAGCTATCTCACCCATGACCTCTATCAGCGCTTTGTGCATCCCAAGGCCAGCCAGAGGGAATTGCTGCTGGTGGGGCAGATCATCAGTGTGTTGTTGCTCGTCTGCGGGGTTGTTGTGGCCATGTTGGCTCAGAGCGTTGGCGACATTTTTCGCTTGGTCATTGTGATCGGAACGGGTTCAGGCGCAGTCCTTATCCTGCGTTGGTTCTGGTGGCGCATCAATGCAGCCGCTGAGTTGGCGGCCATGATTTGTGGCTTCGTTGTGGGCCTGAGTACGTCCGGAAAATTAGATCCGCTGCTGGATCGCTTGGTTTGGATCCCTCCGCTGAAGATTGACGATTACGGCGAGCGCCTGATGGTCACCACAGGCATTACGGCGGTGGTTTGGGTTCTGGTGATGCTGATGACGCCGCCTGAATCGCCCGATGTGATCGAGCGTTTTGTCCGCAAGGTGCAGCCTCCCGGGCCGGGTTGGAGACGATGGCGCCAGCGATTTGATGTGGATGTCGTCGATCCTCTTGACGAACTGATTCGACGATTCCTGCTCAGTAGTGGTGTGCTTTTCGGTGCCCTGATTGGCTCAGGGGCTTTCTTGCTGCATCAATCTCTGACCGGTTGGTTTGGGATTGCGCTGGCAGTGCTCTGCGGTTTGCCTCTGCTCAAAACGTATGGTCTACGGTCCCGCCCCGGTTAAACAGGTTTCAGAATGGAGTGAAAGCCTCTTCAAGTTGCAGTTCTTCCGTTCCACTCTTCTGCCGGCGCTGATTGTGCTGCTCTTCGCTTTGGCCCTCGTGGCCGTTAGTGCCCGGATCTGGTTGCCAGGCGACATGCTCGCCCCTGCCCCCATCGGCTGATTCATGCCATCCAGCTGCCTTTACGATCAGCATCATGAGTGATCTTGAAAACCAGTCAGGAGACGAGGGGTTGGCCGATCTCGCCATTGACCCTGAGGTGCTTGAGAGGGAGCTTGCCGCCGAGCTGCTTGGTGATCCTCTTGATGAGATCGCCTGCGAGGAAAGTGAAGATGAGGCACTCGTAGCGGCACGAGAGTGTGACGCAGGCCTGAAGTGGTTGCTGGGTAGTCATGAGGATCGTTTGCAGGGATTGAGGGTGTTCTGTGAATACCGAGACCCTCGTGCAGTGCCACAGCTTCTCCCTCTGCTTCAGGAGATGTGTCCTGTGTTGAGGATGAGTGCGGTGTATGCCCTTGGACGGAATCCATCTCCAGTGGCCGTGGAGCCTCTTCTGAATCTTCTGCAGTCCGACTCCAACGGCTACGTGCGCAAGGCAGTGGTTTGGAGTCTGGGTAACCATGCCGATGCTCCTGTGCTCAACCCCCTGGTTCGTGCCCTCCAAACCGATATCGCGGCCGTGCGTCTGTGGGCATCCGTTTCGTTGGCAGAAGCGGGGATGGTCTCAGCGGCCAAGGCTGATCTTGTTGCCTCCGAGCTGTTGGTCAGCCTCGGCATCGATAGTGAGCCGGTGGTACGTAGTAACTGCATCTGGTCACTTGGCCAGTTGATCGATCAATTGGAGGCGCCGCGCCGCGAGCAGGTGATGGAGGCATTTGTTCAAGCCTTGGTGCACGACCCTGAAGCCTCTGTGCGCGATGAAGCTCGAGCTGCTTTGGAGCAGCTTGATCAGCCTGACTTGCTGGAACGGGTGCAGACGTTGGTGGACGAGGGGCTTCTGGCGTAAAGCATCGTCTGATCGCGTCTGATCACGACTTCAACCACTCTGTGGCCGAGCTGTAACAGATAAACCCCAGCCTTTGGCAACGTTGCTTAGCATCTGCCGAACATTGACTGAGGTGCATGCCCCAGCGCACACTCCGCTTTCGGATCCGCCCCGATGGTCGCGTCGAGGAACGGGTTGAAGGTCTTCAGGGAGAGGCTTGCCTGGGACTCACCGAACGGCTGGAGACCGCTTTAGGCTCCGTCGAACGGCGAGAGGCCACATCTGAGGCCTACACCACACCTTCTGAGCAATCCCAGCCCCTGTCCGTTAAACATCTCTGATGTCTCACTTCAGCACTGTCAAAACCGAGCTCCGTCAACGTGAGCCTCTGGTCGCGGCCCTGCGTGATCTTGGCTATTCCCCAGAGGAGGGATCAAGAGTGGTGCGCGGCTATCGCGGTCAGACAGTGGAAGCCGAACTCGCAGTGGCGATGAACGATGGTGGGGATCTTGGCTTTCGCTGGAATGCAGAAACCGGCGCCTATGAATTGGTCACCGATCTCGATCTCTGGAGACAACAAGTGCCGATCGAGCGTTTTCTGTCCAAACTCACTCAGCGCTATGCGTTCAATACTGTTTTGAAAGCAAGTGCTCAAGAAGGGTTTGAAGTCGCTGAACAACGTGATTGTCAGGATGGATCAATCGAGCTTGTTGTGACGCGCTGGGATGCCTAATTCCTGGTTCCGACTGTTGCGTGACCTTTCCTTTTGACCCTTCTGTCGCCTACAGGGCCTCGGCTGTTGAGTCCGATGGTCCGACTGGATCAGAGCCTGTTCTCGGCGGTGCTCTGAGAGAACAAGCTGTTTGGGTGGATGAGGCAGTTTGTATCGGCTGTCGTTACTGCTCTCACGTGGCTTCCAACACCTTTGTGATTGAGCCAAGCCTGGGGCGTTCTCGGGCGATTCGTCAGGATGGCGACAGTACATCCTGCATCCAAGAGGCGATCGAGACTTGCCCGGTGGATTGCATTCATTGGGTTGGCTTTGAGGAGCTTGATGGTCTCCGCGAGCGTCTTGAGGGCATGGAGATGTTGCCTTTGGGTTTGCCCTCTCCCTCACGGCACCGCCGGCAAAAGTTCTGATGGCGGCCGGCTTGCCCACCCGGCGTTTTGGGCGCACGGAGTTATCAATCCCGGTGCTTTCGCTTGGGGGTATGCGCTTTCAGCAGAGCTGGACCGATCTCCCTGCAGAAGAGATCAAGCCTGAGTCACAGAAGACGGTTGAAGCCACGCTGCAGAAAGCCGTGGATTGCGGTTTTCACCATGTGGAAACCGCCAGGCATTACGGCAGTTCCGAGCGCCAGATCGGCTGGGCGTTGCCGAAGGCTTGTGATCCGCAACGCCTTCTCCAGACCAAGGTGCCACCCCGTGAAGACCCGGCTGTGTTTGAACGAGAGCTTGAGCTCAGTGTGGAGCGCCTTGGTGGGGCCCGTCTTGATCTGCTGGCGATTCATGGAATCAACCTGTCAGAGCATCTCGACTGGACCATTCGGTCAGGGGGCTGTCTGGAGGTGGTGCGGCGCTGGCAAAGCGAGAACCGCATCGGTCATGTGGGTTTCTCCACCCACGGTCCAACGGACCTGATCCTGAAGGCGATCGCCACCGATCGTTTTGATTACGTCAATCTGCACTGGTACTTCATACGCCAGGACAACGATCTGGCCCTCACGGCTGCGAGGCGCCATGACATGGGTGTTTTCATCATCAGCCCTACCGATAAGGGCGGGCATCTGCATACTCCCTCGCCCAGGTTGGTGGAGCTTTGCGCACCCTTGCATCCGATCGTCTTCAACGATCTTTTTTGTCTCAGTGATCCCAGGGTGCATACGATCAGCGTTGGCCCTTCCCAACCAAGCGATCTTGATTTGCATCTAGAGGCGGTTGCCTTGCTTGATCAGGCTCCTGCTTTGATCCTGCCGATCATTGAGCGGCTCCAATCTGCAGCCCGCATGGCTCTCGGAGATGCCTGGTGTGAGACCTGGCAAGCCGGATTGCCGAGTTGGGAAGACACACCTGGCGAGATCAACCTGCCTGTGTTGCTCTGGTTGCACGGTTTGGTAGAAGCCTGGGGCTTAGAGGGCTATGCCAAGGCCCGCTACGGCCTGTTGGGTCAGGGGTCCCATTGGTTCCCTGGGGCGAATGCCGATCTGCTCGATCGGGATGTGAGTGAAGCCTGCTTAAGAGCTGCACTCACCAAGAGCCCCTGGGCTGATCAGATCCCAACCCTGTTGCGAGAGTTACGGCAACGGGTCGGCGGATGCGCGCAGCAGCGTCTGGCGCAGATCTGATGCATTGCCCTTCCCGTATTCAACCGCTGTTGGCGCCAAGGGGGAGCTTGGCAGGCAGTCCCACAGCCCGGGGATAGGTTTTGGGACAGGGGCCGGTCGCTTGCAGGCGCAAGAGATGGCGCATGCCTTTTCCCGCTGGCAGTTCCAGAGCATCACGCGCTCTGATCCGAGCTTTGAGGGGGGCCAAGGCTTGTTCCAGCTCCTGCTGATCGTTAACGCTCCAGCGGCCGCGATACAGGAGTGCCTCGCCCTCGTTGCGCAGCAGTGGCACCAGATATTCCGCCACCACAGGGGCCGCCGCTACGGCACGAGCCATGGCCAGGTCAAAGTGGCCGCGGCAGGAAGGATCGCGGCCTGTCAGCTCCACGCGCTCGGTACGAACGGTGACTCTGTCTTTGATGCCAATCGCCTCTGCCATGGCCAGGACTGCGGTGGTTTTTCGGCCGACCGAATCCACCAGAGTGAGTTGGGCCCCCGGCAGGGCAATGGCGACTGCTAGCCCAGGGAAGCCTCCACCGGTGCCCACATCGATACAGCGGCGAGGAGCTGTCGCAGTTTCCAGTTCCTGATGCAGGGGCCAGAGACTGTCAATGATCTGCGACACCCAAAAGTCTTCTCCCTCCAATAGCCGTGTCAGGTTGACGCGGGAATTCCAGCTCAGAAGTTCGCTCTGTAAGGTCTGGAACTGGAGGAGCTGCACCTCGTTTGGAGCCCAGCCCAAGGAGTTCCAAAGTTCAGGACCAGGAACACTAAAAAGGGACGTGGACGGCATGGAGCGCGAAGGACAAGTCTTCCTAGGATGACGCCTGGCCTCCCGCTTCGATGTGGCCTCTGCAGATCGGAGTGTGAGCACCCCACCGACTCATTACGAACGTCTTGGGGTATGGCCAGGAGCTGATAGCCACACACTGCGCCAGGCCTTCCGCAGCCGCAGCAAGGCGCTCCATCCTGATACCACCAGCCTGCCAGCCGCTGAGGCGGCGCGACAGTTCAGGCTGTTGCGCGAAGCCTATGACCAGTTGCAGGATCCCACCCGGCGGGCTGCCTATGACGCGTCCTTGCAGCAGCAGTGCCTTCAACAGCAGCAAGCAGCCGAGAAAGCTCAAGCGGCACCTCTCGCTAGTTCGGATGGTTGGGGTCGTGTCGGGGAACGTCGCCCTCTTTCCGGGGGGGAATGGTGGGCACTGTTGCTGTTGCTGCTGGCTCTGATCTTCTGCCTGTTGCTGGGCATCGGTGGTGCCTGGGCCCGAGGCTTGGAACTCCAGGTGCAACCCAGTTGGTTGGTGGCAGATCAGACTTCGGCTCAGCCTTTGATCAAGGTTCGCAGCGATGACCCCACTGCCACCGGGCCAGACACCACTCAATCGCCATTCACTCCGCTCACTTGAAGAATGGCTCAACGAACTCGGTGCCGTTCGCACGGAGTCAGACCCTTGCCTCTGGCATTGGCAACAACCCACATGGTCCGCTCAGATCCGTTTGGACCAGGAAGACCTTCTGGTGACCTGGGAACACACTGGCAGGCCCTGCCAACGCAGCTTCCCCTACGGACTGTCCCGATTGGATGTTGAGGCTGCCATGCGGGCAGGTCCCTGATGGCTTGCAATAAACAGTCTCAAGCGCAGCCGTTGATCCTCCAACCAGCTCGCTTTGATGAGCATGAATGGGTCACAAGGTGGCCTTTGGGATCCCCAATTCTTTGGGCTGCATTAGCGACAGACTTCACTGCGCTCGTCTGCTCCGGTGGAGAGAGGCCCGCAGTTGACCCAGCGCACCAGATTCAACTCCACATCAGTGAACAGAACAAGGATGCCTCCGCAGAGCAGGATGACTGCAAGGGTTGCCCATGTCTGTCGGCGGCTCATGCTCAGTTGCTTGCTTGGGTGAGTACTGCTTTGAACTTAGGGCCGAGATTCTGCTGTTGCCACTCACGTTGCAGGGTCTCTGCATTCAGTGGATTCAAGGGTGGCAGCTGTGCGAGGACCGGCACCTTCCCCAGCTGCTCCAGGGTGCGTGGGTTGTCGGCATGACAGGGGCCATTCAAGATGAGTCCCAGCACGGGAAGGTCCCGGCGCTTTAAGGCCTCGAGGCTGAGCAGAGTGTGATTGAGGGTGCCCAGGCCGCTGTGGGCCACCAGCACGATGGGCAGTCGCCAGCGTTCTAGCTGATCGATTTGCAACCAGTCGCGCGTGAGTGGCACCAGCAGCCCTCCCGCACATTCCACGACAAGTGGCGAGGTCACAGATGGGAGACGGAGATGGGCGGGATTGATCCGTTTGCTTTCGCGTTCCGCCGCCCAGTGAGGCGAGACGGGCGCTTGGAACACGTAGGCCTCCGGGATCCAGCGCTGCTCGGGCAGGTTCAGCAGCTTGATCACCTGCTGACGGTCACTGCCTTCGCTCAGACCACTTTGCACCGGTTTCCAGTAGCTCGCCCCCAGCCCCTGCACCAACAAGGCACTAGCCACCGTCTTGCCGACATCGGTGTCTGTCCCACAGACCACCAGCTGGAGGGGGGATTGTTCAGAGATGGTGGAGGTCATGGTGCTGTTCCGGAGTGTTCAAGCCATTCCTGCACGCGCAACAGCAGATCGGGTACGAGCAAGGCATGGCCACTGCCCTCCAGAGTCCAGATGCTGGGTTTGTGTTGGAGATGGTGCTGGAGATCTTCCAGCAGTTGCCGGCGTGCTTCGGCCACCACAATCGCGTCTGCGCCTGCATTCACCACCAGCACCCTGGCACCGGTGGGAAGACCAGAGGGAAGCGATGCGGTGTCACGGAGCTGTGTGAGATCCGCACGCAGTCGTTGTCTGCCTGCAGTCGAAAGCCCGTCGTGTACAGGGTTTGCTGGTAGCCCGCTTGCAGATTCAGGGGCTGCAGCCCGGTTGAGAAAGGTGTGAAGCATGGTCCTTTCTTGGTCTGTGCCGATGCAGTGGCCCATGCCGATCAGCCCGGTATGCAGGGCTCGTCCGGCTCGCCCTACAGGCACAAAACGGCTGAAGCAGGCCAGCAGCACCACGTCGGTTGACGCTCTGAGCACCGGTTCGGGCAGCAGATGGGGACCAAGAGAGTGGCCGATGATCACGCGGCGCTGTTGTTTGACCGGACTGCGATCGCTGCTCCAGGTGGGCATGAAGGGTGGACGTGACCCGTACCCCCTCTCTCCGTTTTGCCACGTCCACCCATGGTGTTGGAAGCGGCGCTGCCAAGGGCGCCATGCACGGCTGTCGCCGCTCCAACCATGCATGGCGATGACTTGTTTCATCGCAGTGTGATTGCGGTCATGGGGTAGCGGTCATTGAGCCTTCGCCAGGCAGTGCAGCAAGAGTTCCAAGGTGTCATCACTCTGCTGCCGATGCAGCACCAGGCGCAGCCTTGCACTGCCCTCCGGCACCGTGGGGGGACGGATGGCAATGCTGAGTAGGCCTGCCTGCTCCAGTTGTTGCTGCAGATTCAGGGCGGTTTGGTCATCGCCCACAAGCAACGGCAGGATCGGGCCACGCCCCCTTGGCCTTGGCCAGCCCGCAGTCGCGATGCGATCGCGCCAGTGCTCAGCACGCTCCACCAACTCCCTGCCCCAGTGGGGGTGAGCCTGGATGAGTTGGAGGGCCGCCAGGGCTGCAGCTGCCAGGGGGGGGGCTAGGGCTGTGGTGTAGCGGAATGCGCCGCTGCTTTGCAGCAGTTGATCTCCCACTTCGTCATCACAAGCGAGAAAGGCGCCGCCACTGCCGAATGCCTTGCCGAAGGTGCCGCTCACCATCGTGACGCCGTGATGGATGTGATCACTGGGCGGTGCAATGGTTGCCGCCAGTCCTTCTCCATTGGGCCCAAGGATTCCGAGGGCGTGTGCTTCATCGACGAGCAGCTTTGCGTCATGGGCACAGCAGAGCGCCACCATGCTCGCCAGATCCGGGCTGGTTCCCTCCATGCTGAACAGACTTTCGGTGATCACCAGCAGCGGCTGGGACGGCCTTGCCCTGCGAATGTTCTCGAGCTGAAGACTGAGATCTCCAAGGTTGTTATGGGCGAACCGCTTGAGCCGGGCACCGCTCGCTTGAACACCCACCAGTAGGGAGTGATGGATGAGCCGGTCGGCCAGCACCGTGGTGTGTCGATCCGTGAGGGCTGTCACCGCCGCCAGGTTTGCTTGAAAGCCACTGGGAAAGAGAAAGGCCCGTTTCCAGCCCAACCAGGACCCCAGAGCGGCTTCCAGCTCCTCATGGACCGGACGGCTACCGCTCACCAGACGCGAAGCACCGGCGCCGACCCCTTGATCCTTGATGGCCCGCCAGGCGGCCTGTTGCAGCAGGGGATGTCGGGCCAGATTGAGATAATCATTGCTCGCCAGATCAAGCAGGCCCTGATGGGATGGGTGGGTGCCGGAGGGTCGCAGGCGATCCGATCCGGGCTTGGGCACCCAGGTGCGCAGGTTGCGGCGGCGAGCGGGCGGGATGCTGGCCATCGATTCACTTTGGATCACGCCTGTCGGTGTGAGGCCATGGCCTCCCTAGGATCTTGGCCATGGCTGATCATGATTCACCCTCTGCGCAGTCTGCAATCAATGGGGTGATTGACCTCGAGCAGCTGTTTTCCTTCGCACTGGATGACTTCCAGCTTGAAGCGATCGATGCCCTCAATCAGGGACAGTCGGTCGTGGTGAGTGCTCCCACAGGCTCAGGAAAGACCTTGGTGGGTGAATATGCCATTCACCGCGCCATCGCGCACGGTCAGAAGGTGTTTTACACCACCCCTTTAAAAGCACTGTCCAATCAGAAATTACGGGATTTCCGCGAGCAGTTCGGTCAAGACAATGTTGGCCTGATGACCGGTGATTTGAGCGTCAATCGCGACGCCAGGGTCGTGGTGATGACAACCGAGATCTTCCGCAACATGCTCTATGCGGAAGTGGACAAGGGCAACGATCCCCTTGCTGATGTTGAGGCTGTGGTCCTCGACGAGTGCCATTACATGAATGACTCTCAGCGCGGCACCGTTTGGGAGGAATCGATCATTCATTGCCCGCCATCGGTCCAGTTGGTGGCGCTGTCAGCCACGGTCGCCAACGCAGGTCAACTCACCGATTGGATTGAGCGTGTTCACGGGCCGACAAGGCTCGTCTTGAGCGATTTCCGTCCGGTGCCGCTGCAGTTCAGCTTCTGCAGTGCCAAGGGATTGCATCCTTTGCTGAATGAAGCCGGTAATGGTTTGCATCCCAACTGCAAGGTGTGGCGTGCTCCCAAAGGTCACAAGCGCAAGGGTCGCTCCCCAAAACCACCGCAGCCAGAACCGCCACCGATCAGTTTCGTGGTGGCCCAGATGGCAGAGCGGGACATGCTTCCGGCGATCTATTTCATCTTCAGCCGGCGCGGATGCGATAAGGCTGTTCGCGATCTCGGCGTGCAGTGCCTCGTCTCGACAGAAGAACAAGCCCGGATCGCTGCGCGTTTGCGGGCCTATACCCTTGCCAACCCGGAAGCCGTGCGTGACGGGCTCCATGCCGATGCCCTGCTGAGAGGGATTGCTGCACACCATGCCGGTGTGCTTCCGGCTTGGAAAGAGTTGATTGAAGAGCTGTTTCAGCAGGGATTGGTGAAGGTGGTTTTTGCCACCGAAACCCTGGCTGCCGGCATCAATATGCCTGCCAGGAGCACTGTGATCGCTTCATTGTCGAAGCGCACAGAACGGGGCCATCGCCCCTTGATGGCCAGTGAATTTCTGCAGATGGCCGGTCGTGCGGGGCGCCGTGGTCTCGACTCCAAGGGTTATGTGGTCACTGTGCAAAGCCGCTTTGAGGGGGTCCGTGAGGCGGGGCAGTTGGCCACCAGCCCTGCGGATCCGCTGGTGAGTCAGTTCACCCCCAGCTATGGCATGGTGCTCAATCTGCTTGCCCGCCATGACCTCTCGAAGGCGCGGGAGTTGGTCGAGCGCAGCTTTGGGCGCTATCTGGCAAGCCTCGACTTGGTGGAGGAGGAGGAGATCCTCAATCAGTTGCGTCTTCAGCTCGGCCAACTCCAGGGCACCTCAGGAGATGTGCCTTGGGAAGACTTCGAGGATTATGAGAAACGGCGTGGACGCCTGCGCGAGGAGAGGAGACTGCTGCGCATCCTGCAGCAGCAGGCTGAGGAAACCTTGGCCAATGAACTCACCCTGGCGCTTCAGTTCGCCAGTACCGGAACGCTGGTGAGTCTGAAGGCCCCCCAACTGCGCGGTGGTGTCACCCCAGCGGTGATTGTTGACAAGCTCGATGGCCCGGGTCAGTTTCCATTGCTGCTCTGCCTGACGCACGACAATGTCTGGCTGTTGCTGCCCTGTCAGGCGGTCGTGAGTCTGCATGCAGAGCTCAGCTGCCTCCAGGTGGACAGTGTCATCGCTCCCGACCTCCATCGAGCTGGCGAGTTGCGTCATGGTGACCAGCAGAGCGGTGGTCTTGCTCTGGCAGTGGCGCATATGGCCCAACGCCATGACATGACAACGCCCCAATACGACCTGGCTGGTGAGGTGCTTTCCCAGGCCAGGCTGGTGAAGGAGTTGGAGGAGGATCTGGAGGCCCATCCCGCTCACCGCTGGGGTGATCGGCGTCAGCTCAAGAAGCATCGGCGGCGTATGGAAGAGCTAGAGATCGAGATCGGCGAACGCCAGCAGCTCTTGCATCATCGGGCCAATCGCCATTGGGACACCTTCCTGGCCCTGATCGAGATCCTTCAGCACTTTGGTTGTCTTGACGATCTTCAGCCCACGGAGATTGGCCGAACCGTTGCAGCCCTTCGGGGTGATAACGAGCTCTGGCTTGGTCTGGCCTTGATGAGCGGCCATCTGGATGATCTGCCGCCACAAGAGTTGGCAGCAGTGTTCGAGGCGATCAGCACTGAAGTGAACCGGCCGGATCTATGGAGTGGTTTCCCGCCCCCGCCGCGAGCTGAGGAGGCTTTACATGATCTGATGGGACTTCGCCGCGAACTGTTGCGGGCCCAGGAACGCTCCAACGTGGTGGTGCCTGTGTGGTGGGAGCCCGAGCTGATGGGGCTGGTCGAGGCGTGGGCCAATGGCTGCGCCTGGAATGACCTCATCGCTAACACCTCCTTGGATGAGGGCGATGTGGTGCGAATCATGCGGCGAACGGTGGATCTTTTGGCCCAGGTGCCCTACTGCGAAGCGATCAGCGAGCAGCTGCGCAGTCATGCCCGTCAGGCGCTGAGGGCGATCAACCGCTTCCCGGTGGCTGAAGCCGAGGATCTGCTCAAGACTGGTGAGGGACTCAATCCTGCGACTGAACGGGCAGCTTGACCAGCTTTCCCCTTAGCCGTGGGGGATGGTCATGGCGGCCGGATCGACGATGCGATCGAAGTCTTCGGCGCTGACATAGCCGAGCTCTAGGGCTGCATCGCGCAAACTTGAGCCCTGTTCATGGGCATATTTAGCGATAGCGCTGGCTTTGTCGTAGCCAATCACCGGTGCCAAGGGGGTCACCAGCATCAGCGACTGCTCAACGTCGCGTTGGATTCGGGTGTTGTTGGGCGTGATCCCTTCCACCATCGCGACCCGGAAGCAGCGGCTGGCATCCGTTAGCAACGTGATGGCCTGCAGCAGGTTGAAGCCGATCAGTGGTTTGTAGACGTTCATTTGTAGATGGCCACCGGCGCCTGCCATGGCCACCGCTGCATCCAGACCGATCACCTGGGTGCATACCATCGCCATGGCTTCACACTGCGTGGGGTTCACCTTGCCAGGCATGATCGAGCTCCCGGGCTCGTTCTCTGGGAGATGCAGTTCCGCCAGGCCGGCGCGGGGTCCGCAGGCAAGCAGGCGGATGTCGTTGGCGATCTTGAGCAGGCTCACAGCCAGCAGTCGGAGTTGCCCCATGGCGTTGACCAGGCCGTCATGGCTCGCCATCACGGCGAATTTGTTCGGTGCGGAGCTGAAAGGCAACCCCATCAGGCGGGCTAATTCCGCGGCGGCTTGGTCCGCATAGCCATCGGGGGCATTGAGGCCTGTGCCTACGGCGGTGCCCCCGAGCGGCAGCAACAGCACTTCCTTCAGGCTGGCGTTGATGCGCACAGACGCAGTGTTGATCTGATCTCGCCATGCGGAGGCCTCTTGCCCCAAGGTGAGAGGTACCGCGTCCTGGAGGTGCGTGCGGCCGATTTTCACGATGCTTCCCCAGGCCTCAGCTTTGGCCGCAAAGGTTTGGCTCAGCCGTTGTAGTTCAGGTAATAGACGGTGGCAGATCCCATCAGCTGCGGCGACGTGAATCGCTGCTGGGAAGGCGTCGTTGGTCGATTGCGACTTGTTGACGTGGTCATTGGGATGGACTGGTTGATGGCTGCCGAGCTCTTCTCCTGAGCTGCGTGCTGCCAGATTGCTGATCACCTCGTTGAGGTTCATGTTGGTCTGGGTCCCGCTGCCGGTCTGCCAGACCCGAAGAGGAAATTGATCGTCGTGTTGGCCTTCTGCAATGGCGGCAGCAGCGTCAACAATCAAATCGCGTTTCGCTTCGTCCAGGACACCAAGTTTGGTGTTGACGATGGCTGCCACCTGCTTGATCCTTGCCAGGGCATGGATCAGCTCAGTTGGCATCCTGTCGGCTGCAATGTCGAAGTTCTGCAGAGACCGTTGGGTTTGAGCGCCCCATAGGGCTTCAGCAGGCACCTCAACAGGCCCCATGCTGTCGGTTTCGACCCGTGTCGCTGCCACCATCAGTTCGTCTCGCCCCGCTGCGACGCACTTGCACACGTCTTCATCCTGCCAGCAGGGCTTGGACGACCGACTCTGGTGTTGGTCAGCTGTCTTCAGCTGTCTGGTCTAGGTCGCAGCACCAGCCAGGTCACAGCCGCTAAGCCTGACAGGCTCACGACCACGTAAATCCAGTCGGCATAGGGGGTCCAGAACATCGGCTGAGCGGGTGATCAGAGCCCCAGGCGTGACCAGATCACCCCTAGGTTGGCCTGGTGTAGATCGGTGCTGAAGCAGGCCGCCAGTTGTTCGGGATTGAGCTTGTTGGTCACATCGGGGTCGGCTTCTAAATTGCCGCGGAAATCACCACCGTCGGTGTTCCAGGCCGTATGGGCGTTGCGTTGCACGACCCGGTAGGCATCCTCACGGCTCATGCCGGCATCGACTAATCCAAGTAGGACTCGCTGGCTAAACACCACGCCGCCGTAGACGTTCATATTGCGGCGCATGTTGTCGGGATAGACCCCAAGTTGGGAGACGACGGCGGTCATCTCTCTCAGCATGAAGTGAAGGGTGACAGAGCAGTCGGGCAGCATCATCCGCTCGGTGGAACTGTGGCTGATGTCGCGTTCATGCCAGAGCGCCACGTTTTCCAGTGCTGCCACCACGTAGCTGCGCAGTACGCGCGCCAGACCGCTGATCCGCTCGCTGCGAATCGGATTGCGCTTGTGAGGCATGGCTGAACTGCCTTTCTGTCCCTTGGCGAAGCTCTCCTCCACCTCAAGCACGTCAGTGCGTTGCAGGTTGCGGATCTCGGTGGCGAATCGGTCGAGAGACGCTCCCACCAGTGCGAGTGTCTGCACGTAATCGGCATGGCGATCGCGTGAGATCACCTGAGTGCTGGCGGTGTCTGGGGTGAGGTCCAGCCGCTCGCAAGTCAGGCGCTCCACTTCAGGGTCGGTATTGGCGTAGGTGCCCATGGCACCGCTGATCTGGCCGACGGCCACATCACGCTCAAGTCGCTCAAGCCGCTCTGCGTTGCGGCGGGTCTCCGCTAGCCAGCCAGCCAGTTTGAAACCAAAGGTGATCGGTTCGCCATGAATGGCGTGGGAGCGACCGATCATCACGGTGGCCTTGTGGGCGATCGCCAGCTTGGCGATCGCCTGATCCAGATCGGCGAGTTCCTTTCGCAGCAAGCCAACCGATGCCTTGAGCTGCAAGGCAACGCCGGTATCCAGCACGTCGCTGCTGGTCATGCCGACATGAATGAAGCGTCCTGCATCACCCACGTGCTCGTTCACATTCGTGAGGAAGGCAATCACATCGTGACGAACCTCCGCCTCGATCTCGAGGATCCGCTCCGGCTCGAAGGCGGCCTTGGTCCTGATCTCCTCCATCGCGTCCTCAGGCACGCGCCCGAGGCTGCAGTTCGCTTCACAAGCGGCCACTTCAACGTCGAGCCAGCTCTGGTATTTGGCTTTATCAGTCCAGAGGTTGCCCATTTCGGGCAGGGTGTATCTCTCGATCAAGGCCAGCGCGTGGCAACGACGTCACCAATGTATGGCCCTGCCTTCAGGCTGAATGCAGCCGCTGGTGCTCCACTTCCCACTGCACATGCTGGCCCCAGGCCTGCTGCCGCACTAGGCAACGACCGCCACGGCAGTGGATGACCTGAAAGGGAGGAAGGTCTGAGGGATGGTTATCGAGGGTCACGAAACTACCGGGGTGCAGCAGTTCGAACACGTCGTGCTTTGGAGCTGGGGAGACGGCGCTGAGAACGCGTTCAGCCCGGTTTCGGCCGTGGCGATGGCTGCGGGGAGGCTGACTAGCTGACACGTCCCGATGGGCGGATTGGGTTGATCTTCCCGGAGGTCATCCAGGCTTTGGACTTACCCCCCGGATTTGTTCGGTTTTCCCCTCTGCTTTTATGACGAAATGGCACATAAGACCCGTTTGGACCAGCATTTGCTGACGCTGGGCCTGGTGCCAACCAGGCAGCAGGCTCAGTTGTTGATTCGTGCAGGCAAGGTTCGTGATGGAAGCGGGCTGCTGCTGGATAAGCCTGGCCAGCAGGTGGCCATGGATCTCACGGTGACTGTGGAGCAACCCCCACGTTTTGTCTCCCGTGGAGGAGAGAAATTGCTGAAGGGGCTCGAGGTGTTTCCTCTGACAGTTGAGGGTCGCGTTTGTCTGGATGGTGGGATCTCTACCGGTGGATTCACCGATTGCCTTTTGCAGCACGGTGCGCGTCGGGTCTATGGAATTGATGTGGGCTATGGCCAGACGGCCTGGAGCCTGCGCACCGACCCCAGGGTGGTGCTGCGAGAACGCACCAATCTGCGCAGGCTCACCCCCGAAGAGATGTATGGACCTGATGATCCCCGCCCCGACTTTGCGGTAGCGGATGTCTCTTTCATTTCGCTAGGTCTGGTGATGCCAGCGATTCAGGCCTTGCTTGCCCCTTCGGAAGCCGAAGCCGTGCTGCTGGTGAAACCCCAGTTTGAAGTGGGTCGTGAACGGGTGGGGAAGGGAGGAGTCGTCAGAGATCCTGGGGCCCATCGCGATGCTTTGCGTGGAGTGATTCAGGCTGCATCTGGTCTCGCTTGGCAGGCTTACGGACTCGTTGGCTCGCCCATTACCGGACCGGCCGGCAATCACGAATATCTGCTCTGGTTGCGCGCCGGGCGCCCGGATCTGGTCTGGTTGTCTGGTTCACGCAAGGGTCAAGCTGTGACCGAGGTCGATGACACAGACATCGCCAGAGTGGTGACTACCACCCTGGCGAAGGCTGAATGAAGTCATCCGAGCGGGTGGACGTGTCGTCAGAGAGCGGTGCCGTCGCGCTCACCAGTGCGGATTCTCAACACGCTGTCGACTGGGGAAATGAAGATCTTGCCGTCGCCGATCTCTCCTGTTTTGGCGGCCTCAGCAATGGCGTTCACGACAGCCTCAACATTGCTGTCATCGATCACAACCTCGATCTTCAGTTTCTGTAGGAATTCAACGGTGAATTCAGATCCGCGGTAGCGCTCCACCTGGCCTTTCTGGCGTCCGAAGCCGCGTACTTCGCTCACGGTCATGCCAACGATGCCGGCGTTGACCAGGGCGAGTTTGACGTCCTCAAGCTTGAAGGGGCGAATGATGGCCTCGACTTTTTTCATGGACGGCGATCGATAATTTCGAGTGTTAAAAGTGTGTCAGAAAAGGCCTGCTTTCGGTAGAGCCTGCACCGGAAGATATTGCAGGATGAATTGAAAAGGTCTCTCTGAGGTTTCGCCCATTAGGACTCAGCCTCGGAGAGAGGATTGTGCTGGCTGCTACTGATTCAGGAGTCCAAGCTGCTCTGGGCCTCTTGGCGGCGATGGTGATACACGCTGCCTCGGTAATGGAGCTCTACGCGTGGATCGGGCGCTGCCGCGTCGTGTCGCAGAGGAGCTTCGTAGTGCAGGCCACGGTAGGTGTGATCAACCTTGGCTCTGCTGGCCTGTTCGTGCTTGCTGGGGTCGTACTGGATCCCGCGATAGGTGCGCAGTTGAGTGGTCATGGTGGGCAACTCGAAGGGATGAACCTTGTCCCGGCTTTGGCCGGGTCCGCTTCGAAAGAAGGAGCGTTGCTTCGCCTTGCGGACGGGCTACTTCCTGCTGGTGGGTCGGTGCAAAGCACCGCTGGAGCTCAACGTTTTGTCCTTCTTTAACATTTTATCGAGATGCCGCTGTTCATGGTGAACATTTGATCATTCCTTCATGGATATTTCCTGAAGGAATGTGGTGGCGGTGGGCTTGCCCTGAGCCTTAGTGTTCGACTTGTCTGTTGCCGACCTGTGAGCCAAGTCGTCCCTGATGCCACGCGCACGCCTCTATATGGGGAGAGGTCGATTGCCGATGCAGAACTGATCTGCTTTGAGAACCCTCGCCCAGGACGGCCCTACGAGGTCTCGATCGAACTGCCAGAGTTCACCTGCCTGTGTCCGTTTTCGGGGTATCCCGATTTCGCTGTGCTCCGGTTGCTCTATCAACCGGGGCCGAAAGTGGTTGAGCTCAAGGCGATCAAGCTCTATGTCAATAGTTACCGCAACCGGACGATTTCCCATGAGGAAGTAGCCAATCGGATCCTGGATGATCTTGTGGTGGCCTGTGAGCCGGTGTGGATGCAGCTCGAAGCCGATTTCAATCCCAGAGGCAATGTGCACACGGTTGTGCGTGTCACGCACGGATTTCGTCAGCCCTGCTAAGCAAAGTGGGGAACTCCTGCGCAAAGCCGCTCAGATTGCGGTTGCAAAGTCCTGCGATGTGTAATTTCTGATGCTTGGGGTCTTCCACGGCCCAAAGTTGACGGGTGGCTACCAGGCTCAGGCCCCCCCCCAGAAGGGTGATGGCGAAGCCGGAGTAAACCAGGGGCACCCCAGGGTCGCGCTTCAGCAACAGTCCGCTCGCGGGCATCACCTCGACCACCCTCAAGGGCAGGCCATTGACTTCGACGGAGGAACCACCTGGGCGAAGGTTGGTGATCAGCTCGCCGCCCTCCCCGAACACCTGAACCGGCCCGGCTTCGCTCCCTAAGGTTAGGAGCACAGGTTCGCTCCCATCGGGGCGGGTTGGTAGGACAAGGCCCCAGAGCTGGTCTCCGAGCTCAGGGAAGTTCTGGAGTGGCAGTTGCAGCAGGGGGCTTCGGCCCAGCTGAACTGTGATTGTGGCGAGGGACCAATCCGCTTGATAAACGGTCATGCCGCGATATCGCAGCGGGTGATTGACACTGATTTCTTTGAAAACCGCCTCCTGATCCCCTGGGGGTTGAAGCGAGAGTTGGGAACGAAACTGTTCGGTTCGTCCCGCCGGGTCACGTTCAATCGTGAATTGATCGAGCCTGAGCGTGAGCTGGCTGTTACCGGACCTGTCGAGAAGGTCAAGGCTGCGGCCTGGCGCCAGAAACCGTTCCAGTCGATTGCCTCCGAGGGACCCCCAGGCCGCCCCGAGCATCAGCAGGACCATCCCGGTATGCACCAGGAGAGGCCCTACGCGGCCCACCACCCCACGCCGGGCTGCCAGCCGACCTTGCTGTTCCTGAACCTGCCATCCCTGCGCTCGCAAGCTGGTCGCCAGATTGGTGATCCCCTTCTTCGGATCAGGGCTGCTCACCGTTTCGGCGAGCGCCATTTTGCTGAGTTGTCGGGGTTCGCGGTAGTCGATCCAGCGCAGGGCGGATTGCAGTGCAGGCCATTGACGCCGCCAGCTGCAGAGCATGAGCGCCACACCGAGCCAGCCAAGGAGGCCTAGGAACCAACCACTCGAATAGACATGATCCAGCTGCAATTGCAGCATGCGCTCGCCGTTGATCACTCCCAGCCAAGGGTCGGCATTGAATCGCTCCAGATAGAGAGCAGGGTCTTCCCCCTGGGGAAGGATGGTGCCGATGGCGCTAGCGCTGGCAATGAGCAAAAGGAGAAGGATGGCCAGCCGCAGGTCGGAGAGCAGGGCTGCGAGGCGTCGGAGCAGTGTCATCGATCAGCTCCAGCGGGCCAGAAGGGTGAGCATGCCAGTGCAGATCAACACCACACCACTGATGGGTGGAACCCATCGGCCGATCGGTCTCAATGCCAGCAGCTTGGGCACACTGGCGGCAGCACTGCCGGCGACCAGCAAGGGCAGCACTTGGCCGACCCCGAAGCTTGTGAGGAGCAGCACGCCCACGAGTGGTCTGCCGCTTGTGGCAATCCAGCCCAGCAACACCGCCAGCACAGGCGTTGTACAGGGCGACGCTGCTAAGCCGAAGGCGAGTCCGGCTGCGATCGGTGCCAGGGGGGCTGGCACTCGCTCAGTCCAGCGGATTGGATCCGGGCCTGAAGGAAGGGGGAGCCGAACCAGGCCAAGCAAATTGAGTCCCATCACCACCGCCAGCAGGCCGACGAGGCTTGGCACCACATCCGGTACCTGGCCATAGATGCGGCCCACAAGTCCGCTGAGGCTGCCCAGCACGACCAAGGCACCCACGATGCCCGAGCAAAACAGCAGGCTGCGTTGCCAGCCTGGCTGCTGGCCCTTGAAGCCAGCAAGATAGGCAAGGGTCACCGGAAGCAAGGAGAGCGAACAAGGCCCCAGGCTGGTGAGAGCACCGCCCGCAAAGACAAGCCCGATGGTGAGGAGACCGGGCTGATTGAGCGCCTGGGTGAGCAGCTGCTCACTGCTGCGCGCCAGATCCGACAGATCCAGGGAAGCAATCGCCAGGAGGGAAACGTGAATGGTCGCTGCCGGAGCATCCGGAGTGCGCTTGATGGATCACCCTATCGACTTGGCGCCAGGTGCTGATTGGAGCGCTCGTTGGCTCGCCTCGGTCGGCGTCCTCCCACGAGACTGGTGGATTCAAGCGAACAGCGGATCAGAAGGCCTGCCACCAGAAGGCTGGAGAGCAGAGAGTTGCCTCCGTAACTCACCATCGGTAATGGCAGCCCCGTTGTCGGCATGGCACCAGAAGCAACGGCAAGATTCATCAAGGATTGGCCGATCAAGAGGGTGGTGCAGCCAATGGCGGTGAGCCTCGTCTGATTGCTGCGGCAACGCAGGGCAACGCGCAGCCCAAGAAATGCCACCAGCATCAAGAACAGCAGCAGCATGACTGATCCGATGAATCCGAATTCTTCGGCATAGACAGCGAAGATGAAATCGGTGCTCTGAATGGGCAGGTACTGCAGTTTCTGGGTGGACAGTCCGAAGCCTTGGCCGACAATGCCTCCGGAACCGATCGCCAGAAGGCTCTGGACCAGTTGGTAACCATCGCCCTGGGGGTCTTGCCACGGGTTGAGGAAGGAGACCACCCTCAGCCGCTGGTATTCGTTGATCATGATGCTGCTGACCCCGAGTGCAGCGCCGACCAGTGCTGTTCCAAACAGGCTGCGAAGACGAAGGCCGGCAGAAAAAGCCATGAGCCAGAGCAGGAGTCCCGTCAGAGCCGCTGTACTCAGATTCGGTTGTTTGAGAATCAGCAGTATCAGAGCCCCGAAGCTGCCTAGCCAGAGCAACTTCTGATCCACAGCACTGCGTTTCCAGTGCGCAAATAAGTTGGCTGCCTGCAGTACCACGAAGGGTTTCACCAGCTCGGATGGCTGAATCTGCATCGGACCGATCGGTAGCCAGCGGCTAGCGCCATTGACTGGGTCCCCAAAAAGAAGCGTGGCGGCCACCAGTAGACAGCCGATCCACACAGCTGGGCCGGCCACTTTCATCCAACGTCGTAGGTCGGTGCTCACAGCAAGACTGAGGAGGCCCCAGCTTGCGACCATCCAGATCACTTGTCTTTTGAGGTAATAGGCCCCTTCTCCCATCTCACGACTGGCAACCCACCAACTGGCAGAACCCAGGATGAGAAGTCCTGCAACGCTCCAGATCAGCGTGAGAGTCAGTAGCAGGCGCGCTTCGGCAGGCCAGAGAGACCAGTCAAGGGGCAGCATGCGGGACCAGATGCTGCTGGCCTTTGGCACCGCATCTGCTGCGGCGCTGATCCGAGCCTGTCGCGAGGAAGCCCTCCGTCGGGAGTTCAAGCTTTTGCGGGACAAAGACTCAGGATCTGATTCAGTCCATTCAGCCGTTTTAAACCGTGTTTGCCAAGGCATGGAAGCAAAAAAAAGCCCGGTCATTGACCGGGCTTGGAAACGAATTGGTTTGGTGGTGACTCTTAGTTGCCCACGTTGACCTGACGGCCACCTGTGCAGAGCTCAACTTTGATGATTCGTCCACCTTGCTTCTGGATTCGCTGTTGTTCAGCGAACCAACTGTCGTAGGGCACCCACTTGGTGAAGAAAGTGTTTTGCAACTCGCGTTGCGTGCGCACTTTCTCAGGGCTGGGAATGCAGGCCGTAACTTTGAACAACCGCATGGTTCTCAGTTGCCGAGACCAGAGCAGATGTAATCCAGGTAAACGCCCATCTCCTTGCCAGCATCTGCGCCGACGAGGGTGGCAACCACTTCCTTCATTGCCTGGATGGCCTGAACGGTTGCGCCAATGGGAACACCCAGGGAGTTGTAAGTCTCCTTAAGACCGTTGAGAACACGCTCATCAAGGATGGAGGTGTCACCGGCCAGCATGGCGTAGGTGGAGTAGCGCAGGTAGTAATCCAGATCGCGGATGCAGGCTGCGTAGCGGCGGGTGGTGTACATGTTGCCGCCTGGACGGGTGATGTCCGAGTACAGCAGTGCCTTGGCGACGGCATCACGGATGATGCCGGAGGCGTTAGAGCTGATGGTGGCTGCGGCACGAACGCGCAGCTCACCACTGGAGAAATAGGACTCAAGGCTGGTCATCGAAGCCGTGTCCAGGTACAGGCCCTGGACGTCGGACTTATTGATGACGTTGGTGATGGCGTCTTGCATGGATCCGTAGGAAGAGCGTTGTCAGTAGGAGGGACAGGGGATCAGGCGAGGGCGCCCACCACGTAGTCGAAGTAGAAACCGGCTTCCTCTGCATCTGAGCCGGTCAGCAGGCCCATGGCGACGGTCTTCATTTCACGCACGGAGTCTGCGAGGGCTTCGAGGGGGGTGCCTAGGGACCGATAGAGCTCCTTCGCGCCAATCACGCCAATCTCTTCGATTGGGGTGATGTCACCGGCGACGATGCCGTATGTCACCAAGCGGAGGTAGTAATCCATGTCCCGCAGGCAGGTCGCGGTCATTTCCTGACCGTAAGCATTGCCGCCAGGGGAGATGACATCTGGACGCTTCTGGAAAAGCTGACCACCAGCCTGCTTGACGATGCGCTCTCGGCTCTCACAGAGAACCTGAGCAACACGCAGGCGTCGTTCGCCGCCGTTAACGAAAGCCTTGATCTGGTCGAGTTCGCCAGGGCTCAGATAGCGGGCTTCGGCGTCCGCGTTGATGATCGAGTTGGAGACGATGCTCATGCAGTTCTGCCTCGAAACAAGCGACCGCCCGTAGGAGGCCGAGATCCGGTGAAAGGTTTACGCGATCATTTTGGCTGACCGCCCAATCATTGTGCGGTCAGCGGCCTGCACTTATTAGAACTCGTTAACAGTTCTTCATGGGCGGTGCGGGCCCAAAACGGTTGCAGCGCAGCGATTCTGCTGTTTCGCGTTTGTTATTTTCTGCTATTGAAAGGTCCGCCTCTTTTTGTCACATTGTGTTAGCAACCAAAGAAAACAAGCCCGCGTATTGCGGGCCAATGTTTTTAGAGGTCTTTGTTTTGGGGGCTGTTATTAATCTAGATCGCCGAATCTTTTGGAGGATTGAGAGCTGAATTGCCTCGATACAGTGATGCTGTGCGAATCACTGTTGATTGCGATTGGCCTGGACTTGTTTCCATCCCTTGGACGCGAGGGACTTCATTTGTTGAGAGGGACTCTGCAGCCATCAGAAGCGAGCGCACCGCTTCTAGCTGTCCAGCCCCAGCGCGAATCTTCAAGAACTCGGCGACTTCCGCTGGGGTGGCTGCTCGTCCTAGCAGGGCTAGGGCGGCGGCAGATGCCGCGCGAAGGGGCGCCATGCTCGAGAGGCGTTGTTGGAAGAGATCGCTCATGGCGACTGCTTCAACAAATCCTGAGATGTCCAGATCTTGATTGCGAAGCAGGGATTCAGCGCTCGTCAATCGCTCGTTATCTAAGGGGATGCGGTTGATGAGTTGGCGATAGGTCGCATCAATGGCAATGCTTAATTCATCCTCGCTAAACGGAGGAGTGAGAAGGATGGGTGATGGGATCCCTGCCTTGCGTTGGAATCCTGTGGTGTCTTTGCTCTCAAGTGCTCTGGCTAATGGAGGCAGAGGTGCTGCAGTCGCTTGAATGGCCTGGGTCTTGACCGCATTGAAGAGGGTGGTTGTTTTGCCTTCACCATCTCCCTCGAAGATCGGTGGTGTCACCGGAGCAATGGGTCTTGGCAAGCTGTCCTGCCGGGTGGTTTGCAGCTCTCTGAAGCTTTGGCGACCATCCGTGGAAGGAAGTTTGATTTGGAGGAGGCGGTTGGCATCATCGGCCTCGCGCCGTTCGAAGACCTTGCGAATGGCAGCGGGTTGGCCATTGGCGGCTCTGGTCTGAACGAATTCAGCCGCTTCTCCAGGAGTTGAAGCGCGACCAAGAATGGCCAGGCTGACTGCAGCAGCTGCTCTTAATGGAGCCATTGCGCTCAGACGTTTCTGGAACGTGTCGCTGAGGGCAACAGCTTCAATAAAACCAACAAGGGGGATTGTCTGGTTTCTGAGTTGAGACTCTGCTTCAACTAAGCGTTCGTCATCGAATGGGATGCGATTGAGGAGCTGTCGATAGGTTTCGTCGATGACGGAAGAAAGAGCTTCCTCTGTAAATGGTGGCTTTAATTCAATCGAGGTTTTCAGGCCAACGCGTGCTGCAAAGCCATTGATGTCATTACGCCTTAGGGCCTGAAGGATTTTTTCTCCAGGAATCTCGGGATTAACGATCCCTCTGAACTCAACCTTGGCTTGCCAGGATGGAGTTTTTGCTTTCGTTGTTTTGTTGAATTGCTTGGTGAGAGCAAACGACGTTAGTTGCTCGTTGTTCCGATTGTTAATGGATGAGGATTGTTCCCATTTGATCTGACCTCCGGCTCCCTGGATGTTTCGCTGTGTGAGATCGCCGCTGGTCTTGAGCCTCTCGACAGTTTGGGCCTCAGGCCTCTCTGACTTTGTACCAGAAGCAAGAGCTTCGAGATTGATGGCTTGCTTCCAAGTTGGAACCCGCCGCGTATTGAGATCGGCTGGGGTGATGAAGCGTTCATAGGGAGCGGTGTCTTCTCCGAAGCAATCGCAGTATTCCTTGCTGTTGATCAAGGCATCAATCAGACCGTAGAAGCCATGGCGAGCCGCGACATCAAACAGAGAATCGATCTCCCAACGACCAAATGTTGGTCGCCCCAGGAGGCGACGATGCATGACCTCGATGGCCTTGGCGATGTAGAGGCCGCTCCAGTAGCGACGCCGGAAGGCATCAGAACGGGCAACACTGCGCACAAAATCGCGCAGGGAAATGTCGCCGTTCTCCAGACGTGCTTCGTCTGATGAGACGCGTTCACCCGCATAGCCGGCATTGCCGAGAACCTGCACATAGACAGCGTTGATCACCGCTTGCGTACTGGCTTCCGTATTTCGAACGCTGGGCAAACCACCCCGCCGAGGACGCGCTGCTCCGCCGGTGGCGATCTGCTGAAGTCGGACCACACGGGGACCGACTTTGCGGGGACGGCTGCTTCGGAACTGAGCGCTGTCCATCTGGCCTGGAGAGGCCAGCCCGTTGCTGACCAGCAGCCGTCGGCTGTCGTAGCCATAGGGCGCTGGGCGTGTGGCTACGGAAGCAGTGCCACTCGGGAAAATCGCACCGTACTGATTGCCAATCGGATCATTCCCACCTCCGTAGACGTGTTGATCAGCGAAAGGCTGTCGATAAGAGGCGTAAAGGGTGACGTATTGGGGTGCTCCCTCGAAAGGTGCGCTGAAGCGGAAAAGCTTTCGGTTCGAACCCCACCCAGCACTTTCTTGGGCCTCTTCACCAAGGTCACGCAGGAATGGAACTGTCTCTTCTCCGAAGGTCTGTGCGTACTCACTGGAGTTCACAAGCACATCAATCAGACCATGGAGGCCTTGGTCGCTGAGGATGGCAAATGAGGTTTTGAATTCCTCGAGGGAGCTAACCCCTCGGCCGAGGAAGTGACGATAAGCGAGTTCAACAACTCGGCTGTTCACAAACCTGTCGTGGAATTGCTGGCGGTATTCCTTGCATCGACCAAGGGCGCGAATGAATTCGCGCATTGAGATTTTGCCCTGGACTAACTGAGAGGCTTCTTGGGCACAAGGTGCCTGGGAATAACCCTTGGCGATATCGCGTTCAAAAACCTGGCGGTAAGCGGCACGTACGATCTCCTGACGTTCAGCCCCACTCATCCCCAGCTTGATGCTGTAACGCGGGGATTTTCCCTGTGAAGCGAGGGCATAGATCGCTGGCAGTTGAAGGCCTTGACGCTCTGAACTGCCTAGTTTCTGTCGGCTGGAGGGCGTTGCGATGGCGAGCTCTTGGAGCAGCACGTTGAAACACTGAACGGCCATCTCACGTGCTTCTGGGCGATCGCGCAGCAAGCTGGCGGCTGCAGCACGCATCTCCTGGAGTGCCACATTGGTGGCAGCAAGCGAACATCCCTTCTCAAGAACGTCGCGAAGTCCGCGGGTATTGACCGAAAGAATGCTTGGGTCTCCTGCCACTAGGGCATAGCCCACATAACGGAGGAACCAGCCGAGGTCACGCACCGATTTGCGCATGCGTTCGGGGCCATATTTGGCCACGCTGATCGGAGCGAAACCGGTCGGGAGAACGACTCGAACGTCGGCATCTTCGCTATTTCCCCGCAAAAGGCGGGTGAAGGCATTACCGCCGCCTGTTGCCGCACTGGCTCCTGTAAACGTCTCGATTGACGCTTGGAACGCTGCTTGGTCGGAGGCAAGCACCGTGCCGTCTCGACGCTGTACTTCCCCTCTGCTGAGCGGTGCTTCCAGAAAGGAGAGAGGCGTCCCTCCGGCAAAGATCTTATTGGCGGCCCTCGCCACGATGGCTTCGGCGTTGTCAGCTAGAACCCTTGATGCCTCAATCCGATCCTGACCACTCCGGAAAAAGGTAATCAGGTTGTTGAGCTCGCCACCATCAGGAAAGCGGTCCTGCTGTTCGGCCTGACGCACGCTGGACAGCGGCAGTGTGTCGAAGAGCTGGGGCGTCACCCTTGGGCTGCCGCTGCTGGCGGTCACGGTCATGAACGAAAGCAAGCCAGATCGAGCCAGATTACGGCTCGCTTCATGGCCTTCCCGGCCTGCATGAACAAATGTTTGCAGGGGGTCGGTGCTGGTCGCTTTGGTGGCCATCGCCCGTGAAATGCTCGGCCCGTCGACCCTGCACTTCACCGCCCAGCACCCAAGCCGATGCCTGAGCACTCAACCGACGCCGCCACCCCTGTCGTCAGCGCCTTCTATGACCGTTTCCCCTATCCGGGTGATCCTGTGCAGGATGGTCCTCCGCCTGGATACAACTGGCGCTGGTGCCTACGCAGCGTGCATGCAGCCGTGCATGGTGAACTTCAGCCTGAGCCGGCTGGGGGAAGGCCCTGGAAGATTCTCGATGCCGGTTGCGGCACAGGAGTCAGCACTGATTACCTCTGCCATCTCAATCCAGGTGCTGATGTGCTGGCTGTTGATATCAGTGCAGGTGCTCTCGAGGTTGCCCGTGAACGCCTCCGTCGTTCCGGTGGGGCAGATCAGGTCACTTCATTAAGGCAGGAACAACGGAGCCTGCTGGATCTTCAGGGCGAAGGACCTTTTGATTACATCAATTCCGTGGGTGTCCTGCATCATCTCGATGCCCCTGAGGCCGGACTGACGTCCTTGGCTCAGTTGCTTGCGCCCCACGGGCTTTTGCATCTTTTCCTTTATGCGGATGCTGGACGTTGGGAAATTCATCGAACCCAGAGAGCTCTGAACCTCCTGGAGGTGGGTACAGGAGCTGAGGGCTTGCGTCTGGGACGTGAATTGTTCGAGACGCTTCCTCAGAACAATCGACTGCGGCGCCACCACGAACAACGCTGGTCAGTGGATTGTGCTGCTGACGCGAATTTCGCTGACATGTATCTCCACCCTCAGGAGACCAGCTACGACCTCGAGCGACTGATGGGTTTCATCGAAGCCTCCGGGCTTCACTTCGCAGGATTTTCAAATCCTGCTGTCTGGGATCCAGCTCGTTTGCTTGAGGGCGAACTGCTTCAGAGGGCTTCTTCCCTCCCATTGCCCCAGCAATGGGCCTTGATCGAGCAACTCGATCCAGACATCAGTCATTTCGAATTCTTTGTCAGCGCCCAGCCTGTGCAGGTCGAGACCTGGGGGGATGACCAGGCATTGCTTGATGCCTATGGAGAGCTTCAGCCCTGTCTCTGGGGCTGGCCTTCGGCGAGTCTGCTCGGCACAGATCTCGAGCCGATCAGCCTCGACGAGCCGTCTCTCGCGCTGCTACAAGCCGTCGAGCAGCACCCAGGTACATCCCTGAAAGCTCTCGGGATCGGAGCTGAAGTCGTTGACATAGCGCGAGACCTTTGCAAAAGACGCCTGCTGCTGCTGAAGCCTGGTTCAGGCTGAGTTGGGTGTTTCGCGTGATAGATTCCGCGCGCTTTCTCAAGTGTTGTTTGCAGGCTGCGACTTCCACTAGTTCGGACGAGGCGAACGCCCCTTCCGATAACGGTATGGAGGACTACGTACGCCTGCAGCGACGCCTGATGCTGGCCACCTTGATGGTGTCTCTTGTTGCGACTCTGGTCGCAGCTTGGCGATTCGATCTCTTGGTGGCCCGCAGCCTGTTGGTCGGAGCCTGCGCAGGAGTTCTCTACTTGCGCCTGCTCTCCCGCAGCGTGGCCCGGCTCGGCGGAGGATCCCGTCAAGTTGGTCGTTTTCAGCTGGTCGTGCCGATTGTTCTCATCGTCTCTGCCGCTCGATTCCCCCAACTTGAACTCCTCCCAGCCTTTGTGGGTTTTCTCCTCTACAAGCCCGCCCTGATTCTTCAGACCGTCATTGACGGCTGAGCCCGCGCACCCCCTCCTGCATTCATGGCTTTGCTGCCTTTATCACTGCCGTTCGCCGAACTGGAGGTTGGCCATCATCTGTATTGGCAGATCGGCAACCTCAATCTTCATGGCCAGGTTTTTCTTAGCTCCTGGATCCTGATCGGTGCCTTGCTCGCTCTTGTGGTGGTCGGCACCCGAAAGCTCGATCGTGATCCCCGGGGTGTGCAAAACCTCCTCGAGTTCATGTGGGATTACTTGCGTGATCTTGCACGTGATCAGATTGGTGAGAAGTACTATCGCGATTGGCTTCCATTCATCGGAACCCTCTTCCTTTTTATCTTCGTCAGCAACTGGGGTGGTGCACTGATCCCCTGGAAGATCATTGAACTTCCTGAGGGTGAACTCGGGGCTCCAACAGCTGATATCAACACGACTGTGGCGATGGCCTTGCTCGTGTCCCTTGCATATTTCTATGCAGGTCTCAGCCGTAAAGGACTGCGGTTCTTCGAGCTTTACGTGGAGCCGACTCCGATCATGCTCCCGTTCAAGATTATCGAGGAATTCACGAAGCCTCTTTCTCTCTCCTTCCGTCTTTTCGGGAACATCTTGGCCGATGAACTTGCCGTTGGAGTGCTTGTTTATCTCGTTCCATTGATTGTTCCTCTTCCTGTGATGCTGCTGGGACTCTTTACCAGTGCAATCCAGGCTCTGATTTTTGCGACTCTTGCCGCCTTCTATATCGGCGAAGGTCTGCACGAGTCTCACTAGTCACACATTCGCTATTCGCCTTTTCAAGGCGATCTGCTATACACATCTGCGCGTAGGTCCGGCGCTTATACCCGGGCCCGCTCTCTCTTGAGGGAGTGTCCCTGCGCAGGGGGAACCAATCCCCACGCCTTACTGCTCTGCGCTTCACGGCGCGCCCCCAAACGCACTCAACATGGATTCCATCACTTCCGCAGCTTCTGTCGTTGCCGCTGGTCTTGCTGTCGGCCTGGCTGCCATCGGCCCTGGTATCGGTCAGGGCAGCGCTTCCCAAGGTGCTGTTGAAGGTATTGCCCGTCAGCCCGAAGCTGAAGGCAAGATCCGCGGCACCCTGCTGCTTTCACTGGCATTCATGGAGTCGCTGACGATTTACGGCCTGGTGGTGGCTCTGGTGCTTCTGTTCGCCAACCCCTTCGCCGGTTGATGCAGGTGAGAGGAGCGATGTCTGTTAAGGCATCACTCCTCCCTCTTTGAAACCTGCTCTGCATTCTTTCGCTTTTTCCTAGCGCTCCTCTTCCATGACCTGGCTTCTGCTCGCTGAAGCGGCGGTTCCGGAGGGAGGTCTCTTCGACCTCGATGCCACCTTGCCTCTTATGGCAGTTCAGGTGGTTCTCCTTACCTTCCTGCTTAATTCCCTCTTCTTCCGTCCGGTCGGCAAGGTCGTTGAAGAACGTGAGGGCTACATCTCCACCAGTCTTGCTGATGCCAAGCAGAAGCTTGCGCAAGTTGAGCGTCTGGAAGCTGATCTCACTGAACAACTGCGTGGTGCTCGCCAGTCTGCTCAAACTGCGATTGTCGAAGCTGAGCAGGAAGTCGATAAGCTTTATCGCGATGCGATCACCACAGCTGAGACCGAGGCGAACCGCACCCGTGAGAAGGCTCGTCGTGAGATTGAAGAGCAACGAGAAGCAGCTCAGTCCAAGCTGATGGCCAAGGTTGATCAGCTCAGCTCTCAGATCATTCAACGTCTGCTGGCCGTTTCATGATGTCTTTCCTCACCGTGCTCGCCACTGAGGGTGGCTTCTCGATCAACCTCAATCCTCTTGAGACGAATCTGATCAACCTCGTGATCGTGATCGGGGTGCTTGTCTATTTCCTCAAGGGATTTCTTGGCGACATGCTTGATCGCCGTCGTCAGTCCATTCTTAAGGAACTGGACGACGCTGAGGCTCGCTTAAAGGCCGCCACTACTGAGCTGAGCAAAGCCCAGGGTGAGCTTGCTTCGGCCCAACAAAAAGCAGAAAAAATTCGCGCTGATGGTAAGGCCCGAGCTGAGGCCATTCGTGCTGATGGTGAAAAGCGCACCATCGAGGCCATGGCGGCACTCAAGCAAGATGCCCTTGCTGATCTCAACGCTGAGGGTGCACGCCTGACCGAAGAGCTTCGTCGTCAGGCCGCTCTTGCCGCGATTGACAAGGTCTTGGCCGATCTGCCCGGACGGCTCGATGAGAAGACTCAGTCTCAACTGATCGATGCCTCCATCTCGAACCTGGAGGATGCCTGATGCCCCTACTGAATTCACTGGCCACCCCTTACGCGCAAGCTTTGCTTCAGGTCACCGATGCCCGCAAGGAGTCGGATGATGTGGCTGATCAGTGCAAGCAACTGCTGTCGATCTGGTCATCTTCCTCTGATTTCAGGGAAGCGATGACCTCACCAGTTCTGGAGCCTGATGCAAAGAAGCAGGTGCTCTCCACTCTGCTTTCGGAACAGATCCAGCCTTCTTTGCTGAATCTGCTCAAGGTTCTCGCTGATCGCCACCGTCTTGTTGCCTTTGACGCGGTTCTCAATCGGTACCTCGATCTCTATCGGCAGTCCCGCCAGATCTCCTTGGCCAAGGTGGCCACGGCCCAAGCGCTTTCCGAAGCCCAGCAGGCAGCCCTGACCCAAAAGGTTCAGGCGATGCTCGGCAAAGGATCTGTCGAGATGGATCTGAGCGTTGATCCTTCTTTGATTGGCGGCTTTGTTGTCAACCTGGGTTCCCAGGTCATTGATGCCAGCCTCGCTGGTCAGGTTCGCCGCCTCGGTCTGGCACTCGCCAAGACGAGCTGAGTTCTCCTCCACCCCTTCCTGCTCCTCTACTCACCACCCTTCCTAGGGATTACCCGCCATGGTTTCCATCCGTCCTGACGAGATCAGCGCCATCCTCAAACAGCAGATCGAGGACTATGACAAGTCCGTTTCTGTCAGCAACGTCGGTACTGTCCTGCAAGTGGGCGACGGTATCGCTCGTGTTTACGGCCTTCAGCAGGCCATGGCCGGCGAACTCCTTGAGTTTGAAGACGGCACTGAAGGCATCGCCCTGAACCTTGAGGACGACAACGTCGGCGCCGTTCTGATGGGCGAGGGCAACGGCATTCAGGAAGGGAGCACCGTTCGTGCGACCGGAAAGATTGCATCCGTCCCTGTAGGTGACGCCATGCTGGGCCGCGTGGTCAACCCACTGGGCCAACCCATGGATGGTAAGGGCGATATCGCGACGACCGAGTCTCGTTTGATTGAGTCTCCCGCTCCGGGGATTATTCAGCGGAAGTCGGTGCATGAACCCATGCAGACCGGCATCACGGCGATTGACGCGATGATTCCGATCGGTCGCGGTCAGCGTGAGCTGATCATTGGTGACCGCCAGACCGGTAAGACCGCCATTGCGATCGACACGATCCTCAATCAGGCGGATCAGGATGTGGTTTGTGTCTATGTGGCCGTTGGCCAGAAGGCTGCATCGGTGGCCCAGGTGACTGAAGTGCTGCGCGAGCGTGGAGCTCTCGATTACACCGTGGTTGTTGCCGCGAACGCTTCCGAGGCCGCGGCTCTGCAGTACCTGGCGCCTTATACCGGTGCCTCGATTGCTGAGTACTTCATGTACAAAGGCAAGGCCACGTTGGTCATCTACGACGACCTCACCAAGCAGGCACAGGCTTATCGCCAGATGTCACTGCTTCTCCGCCGTCCACCCGGACGTGAGGCTTACCCCGGAGATGTCTTCTATTGCCACAGTCGTCTGCTTGAGCGTGCAGCCAAGCTCTCTGATGCCATGGGCAAAGGTTCGATGACTGCTCTGCCAATCATTGAGACCCAGGCTGGTGACGTTTCTGCTTACATTCCGACCAACGTGATTTCGATCACCGATGGTCAGGTCTTCCTCAGCTCTGATCTGTTCAACTCTGGTCTGCGTCCTGCCATTAACGTCGGTATCTCTGTGAGCCGAGTGGGCGGTGCTGCTCAAACCAAGGCCATTAAGAAGATCGCCGGTACCCTCAAGCTCGAGTTGGCTCAGTTTGACGAGTTGGCTGCCTTCTCTCAGTTCGCATCTGATCTTGATGCCGCCACACAGAAGCAGCTCGGCCGCGGTAAGCGTCTGCGTGAACTTCTTAAGCAGCCTCAGTTCAGCCCGTTGATTCTTGCTGAGCAGGTGGCCATCGTTTACGCCGGTGTGAAAGGTTTGATTGATGATGTTCCTGTGGATCAGGTGGTTCAGTTCTCCCGCGAGCTGCGTGAGTATCTGAAGAGCAACAAGCCTGATTTCATCCAGAAAATTCAGACCGAGAAGGTGCTCAGCCCTGACGCTGAATCCATGCTTAAGGAGGCCATCTCAGAAGTCACGTCCACAATGCTGGCCACGGCCAACTGAGAGGTTTTCACTCATGGCGAATCTCAAGGAGATCAGAGACCGGATCAAATCGGTCAAAAACACACGCAAGATCACTGAGGCCATGCGTCTCGTGGCGGCGGCAAAGGTCCGTCGAGCCCAGGAACAGGTGTTGCGCAGTCGTCCATTCGCGGATCGACTCGCTCGTCTGCTGGAAAATCTGCAGTCACGAATGCGCTTTGAGGACGCTGACGCTCCTCTGCTGGAGCAGCGAGCTGTCGACACCATCACTCTTGTGGCTGTCACCGGCGATCGTGGTCTCTGCGGTGGCTACAACACCAACATCATCAAGCGCACCGAACAGCGTTTTAATGAACTCAAGGCCAAGGGTTTCAAGGTTGATGTGGTTCTGATTGGCCGCAAGGCGATCACCTATTTCACGAACCGCAACTATCCAACTCAGGCCACATTTACTGGTCTTGAGCAGGTCCCAACCGCTGAGGAAGCCGGCTCAATTGCAAATGAGTTGTTCGCTGAGTTTCTCTCGGGGAGCACCGATCGTGTGGAGATTATCTACACCAAGTTCATCAACCTGGTGAGCTGCAAGCCGGTTGTTCAGACACTCCTTCCGCTTGATCCTCAAGACATTGCGGATCCAGACGATGAGATTTTCCGTCTCACAACGAAAGAGGGGCGCCTCACTGTCGAGTCTGGTGCAGCACCTGCCAACACTGAACCGAAGATTCCTTCGGACATTGTGTTTGAGCAAACTCCAGATCAGTTGCTGAATGCCTTGCTGCCCCTTTACCTCCAGAACCAGCTTCTGCGCTCTCTGCAGGAATCGGCAGCGTCTGAATTGGCCAGTCGAATGACGGCGATGAACAATGCCAGTGACAACGCCAAGGCACTCGCCAAGGAACTGACTCTGGATTACAACAAAGCGCGTCAGGCCGCCATTACTCAGGAAATTCTTGAAGTGGTTGGTGGTGCCGCAGCAGCTGGCTAATCGCTGAATTGCTTCTCACCTCTTTCTTCAGCCGGTTCCTGACGGGACCGGCTTTTTATTTGTCGAATTTCAGTGTCGGGAACTGGCGCCTGTCTCGATCATCACTTTGGAGTCTTGTGCGTTGCCGGAGATGGTCGTGCTCCGAGGGCGCGTGCACGGATTCGTCTCCAGCACACGCAGGCTTGATCGCAGCTGAGATCAAGCGCCTTCGGATCACCACAGTTGGCTGCCCTCTGTGGGGGAGTCCTGGCTGAGTCCGCAGGGCTGGTCTCGTCATCCCAATGCCCATCTCGCACTGCTCTGATGCAAGAGAAGGGTCGCAATCGTCCCTCGCCCTGAGAGGATGAACTTTCTGGTGCGTTCCTGGAAGGATGAGCAACACGACTGGCACGAGCTATGCCATCAGCATTGAGCTGGATGGTCAGCAGCAGGTTTTCCAGTGTGCTGAAGATCAGACCGTGCTGTCAGCGGCAGAGGATGCCGGGGTGATGATTCCCAGCTCTTGCTGTGCTGGTGTTTGCACCACCTGCGCTGCGCGCATCACGCAGGGTGAAGTGCATCAGCCCGATGCCATGGGAGTGAAGGAGGAGCTGCGCAACGACGGCTTTGCCCTCCTCTGTGTTTCGTTCCCTCGCTCAGACCTCAAAATTGTGGCCGGCCAAGAGGATGCTCTCTATGAAGCGCAATTTGGTCAATATCAGAAGTGAAACTCGCCTCTCGGCGATTGATGCTGGCCTGCCCGGCAGACCTTCCACCTTCCGGGTTGCATGCTTGGGTTCTGAATCAGCTCCGCGATGAGGGGGAGCCCTTGCGTTGGGCGATCACCAGTGTTCACCGCACTGCTGGCACGACTGCTTCTACGACTGATGCCATTGCTGTGCTGACCCTGCAAGTCGAGGCTGTCTTGATCCAATGAGCGGGCCTGACCGATGCGCCGCACCCTTCCCCACGCTGCTGCTGGTTCCCACTGGTATCGGCTGTCAGATCGGTGGTTTCGCCGGTGATGCGCTGCCTAGTGCACGGCTGTTGGCCGCTGCTAGTGGTTGCCTGATCACCCATCCCAACGTGATGAACGGCGCGGCGCTGTACTGGAGTGATCCCCGCATCCACTACGTGGAGGGCTATGCGGTCGACCGATTCATGGTCGGGGACTGGCGCTTGCGGTCAGTTCGGGGGCATCGGATTGGCTTGCTGCTGGATGCGGCCATTGAACCTGAGTTGCGGCATCGGCACCTGCAAGTGGCCGATGCTTGTCGCGCCAGCCTTGGTCTGGAGATTGGACCTGTGGTGACGAGTGATGTGTCCCTGGGGGTGCATCTGGAGCTTGGGGAGAGCGGTATCAGCTCGGGCACGTTGGAACGTCCCGATGCCTTGCTGCGTGCCGGCGATCAGCTCAAGGCGGCTGGTGCCACTGCTATTGCCGTTGTGACACGTTTCCCTGAGGACCCTCACAGTGAGGCGCTGGCGGCCTATCGGCACGGCAGTGGTGTGGATGCTCTTGCCGGTGCGGAGGCCGTGATCAGTCATCTTCTGGTGCGTCACCTGCAGATTCCCTGTGCCCATGCTCCTGCCTTGTCACCACTTTCTGTCGAGCCTGAGCTTGATCCAAGAGCAGCTGCTGAAGAGCTGGGTTATACCTTTTTGGCCTGCGTCTTGGTGGGGCTGAGCCGGGCCCCAACTCTGCTCTCTGCGGAGGCCTCTGCCCACGGTTCGGATCTGAGCGTTGAGCATCTGGGTGCCGTGGTGGTGCCTGCAGATGCGCTTGGGGGAGAACCGGTGCTCGCTTGCCTAGAGCAAAACATCCCTTTGATCACGGTCGCCAATCCGTCGTTGTTGACGGTGACGGCACAAGCTCTCGGCCTCCAGTCCTACGCCCAGTTGCTACCTGCAGCGTCCTATGCAGAGGCGGCAGGACTGGTGCTGGCGCTGCGGGAAGGGGTCAGCCCAGCCTCTCTTCAGCGTCCCCTCTCTGGGTTGCAGGAGCTGCTCTAGGTGGGACGAGGATTCACAGTTGCGGAAGACAGCGCTGTTCCATGCCCCTGTGGCAGTGGTCAGCGCTATGCCGTTTGTTGCGCACCCTTGCACCAGGGTTTGGTGATGGCGGACACGGCTGAGCAGTTGATGCGCTCCCGTTACAGCGCCTTTGCGAAAGGGGAGGTGGATTACTTGATCAAGACCCATCTCGATCGCGAGAATTCGCCGGCGCGACAGCGGCGAGACCTTCGCGCGCATTGCCGCCAGACACGATGGCTGGAACTTCGCATCCAAGCGGTGGAGGGAGGAGGAAGCGGCGATCTGACCGGTTGTGTTCGCTTTGAAGCGGATTTTAAAGAATCTGGGCAGCACAGAATCTTGAAAGAAGCATCACTGTTCAAGCGCTGTGGTGATCGAATTGAGGGCGACTGGCTCTATCTAAGACCTCTTTCGTTAGAGCTTGTTCATGCCTGATTGTTTTGGCAGCTACTGAGCAAGTTTTGGATTCTATTTAACATCTTTTCTGCGTGTGGGCCTTTGTTTTCGCGGCAGATTGTGGCCTCTAGAGTGCTGAGTTATAAGCATCAAGTGATTGTTGTTGATGAGGCAGAGGCTCTCGATGCTCCCACTTTTGATGGTCCACTGTCGATGTCGTTGATGCTCTGGAATCAGCTCATTGTGTCGTCAGCTTTGGGGCTTCGCTGCTTCAAGATGCTGATGAAGGTGTTGTCTTCGAAAGAGGGATTTGGCTGAAGCGTTTGGCTGGAATGAAGGGTTCATTCTGTGTGTGCTGTGCCTTTGGCCGCTCCCTGACATTGAACATATGCGGCTCTTTTCTGAATTAGGGGTTATCGATTGATCTATCTGCCTAGGTCATGAGCTGTTGGCACAGCTGTGCGCCCCGTCTCAGCGAAGGCAGGCCATCGGATGGCGAGGCTGCACACCCAAAGCCTTCGCCACGCTGGGATGACAGACCGCCCCCTGCACAGTATTCAGGCCTGATAGAAGCTCAGGTCGTTCCGTCACCGCTTCTTCAAGGCCGCGTCCTGCGATGCCAAGGATGTAAGGCAGGGTGACGCTCACAAGGGCTTCCGTGGATGTAAACGGCACAGCTCCTGGCATGTTGCCGACGGCATAGTGCTGCACACCATGGATTTTCACGGTTGGGTTGGTGTGGGTGGTTTCCCTGCTGGTTGCCACACAGCCGCCCTGGTCGATCGCCACATCAACAATCACCGAATCCGGCTTCATCTGCTTGACCATCTCTTCGTCCACAAGCGTCGGGGCCCGACCACCGGGCGTGAGAACAGCCCCAATGAGGAGATCGGTGCTGGGCACGAGCCGCTCCAGCAGACCGCGACTACTCACCACGCTCATCAGGCGACCGCGCCGATCCGCCTCCAGGCTCCGAAGCCGTTCGGGAGAGCGATCTAGCAGCATCACTTCCGCATCCATGGCGGCCGCCAGCCTCGCCGCGTTCCAGCCCACGGTGCCGGCCCCCAGCACCACAACCCGTGCCGGTCGCACGCCTGTGCATCCTCCGATCAGCACACCACGGCCACCATGGGGGCGTTCCAGCAAATGGGCTCCCACCTGTGCTGCCAGTCGCCCGGCGATTTCACTCATCGGGGCAAGCAGTGGGAGGCTGCCGTTCTCCAGCTGCACCGTTTCGTAGGCCACACCTGTGGTCCCCGCCTCTAAGAGCGCCTCTCCAACTTTTGGATAGGCGGCAAGGTGGAGATAAGTGAATAGAACCATGTCGTCGCGGAGAAAGTCGAATTCCTCCTCCTGTGGTTCCTTCACCTTCACGATCAAATGGGCTGCCCAGGCTTCCTCCCTGGTCACAACCCGTGCCCCGGCTGCTGCAAAGTCAGCGTCGCTGAGGCCAGCACCTGAGCCAGCACCACTCTGGACCCGCACCTCTAGCCCCTGGGTCACCAGTTCCCGCACAGCATCTGGGGTGAGTGCGACCCGTTGCTCATCGACTTTGATTTCGCTTGGCACGCCGATCGTGGCCATCGGCGCCGTCAGGACGGAGTGGACCATGGTTGCGGGGAAGTGCCCTCAATCTGGCTCAGCTGGCGGCGATCGGCAGCCTCCATCCAGTCCCGAATGCCTGGCTGCTCACCTTCAGTAAAGGCGCTGCCTGGCGGCGTTTGAACTCAGAACGGCGGAACAGTCGTTGCACCCTGTCGATCTCCTCTGCCGGATGGCCTCGCTCCAGCAGTTCTTCCCGGCCGCAGCGTTCCTCGATCAGATCGCGCAGCAGTGGATCGAGCACGGCGTAATCCGGAAGGGAATCACTATCTTTTTGGTCCGGCCTCAGTTCGGCACTCGGTGGTTTTTCGCGGATCGCTCGGCCCACCAGTTCCCCTCCCCCCGGCAGATTGAGGTCTTGACGGCATGCGCAGGCTGCATCGCTGTCCAGCCAGTTGCAAAGAGCAAATACGGTCGATTTGTAGAGGTCACCGATGACAGCCAGTCCACCGTTCATGTCGCCGTACAGAGTGCAGTAGCCCACAGCAAGCTCCGATTTATTACCAGTAGAGAGCAGCAACTGGCCCTGTTGATTGGCTACGGCCATCAGCAGGGTGCCGCGGATGCGCGACTGCAGGTTTTCGGCAGTCACATTCGCGGGTGCCGCTTGCATCACCGGTGTGAGGCTGGCATCGAAGCTGGCCATCAAGGCGGAAATCGGCACGGTGTGGGTGCGAAGTCCTAGGCGGCGTGCAAGGGCTTCCGCATCCTCGATCGAGCCCTTTGAGCTCCAGGGAGATGGCATGAGGAGTCCTTCCACCTGTTCGGCACCCAGAGCTGCCGCTGCGATCACGGCCACCAAAGCTGAATCAATGCCTCCACTCAGGCCCAGCAGGGCTTGGTCGAATCCGCATTTTCCGGCGTAGTCGCATACTCCGAGAACGAGGGCGCGGAACAGGCTCTCTTCCACCGGCATCGGCGTTGTTGCCTGTGCTTGGTGTGGGGTGGTGACGGCTTCCCATACAGCCAGCTCTTCGCTGTAGCTGGGTAGCTGCAGGGCCAGCCCAAGCGGTGTGCCGCTCTTTGCAGACGTCTCTGTGGATGGATCATCTGTGGCGGGAACCATCACGAAGCTGGCGCCATCGAACACCAATTCGTCGTTTCCACCCACCTGGTTGACATAGACCACTGGGCAATCCAGGCGACATGCGGCCTGCTGGGCCAGCTGATGTCGGACTGCCTGCTTGTGCCGCCCGAAAGGGGAAGCGGAGAGATTGAGCAGCAGATCGATTTCTTGTTTGGCAAGAGCTCCGATCGGATCGGGGCCGCATAGTCGCTCCCGATGCAGGCCTGGGTCGACCCAGAGGTCTTCGCAGAGGCTCAGTCCAAGCTGCCAATCACGGTTGCCCACTGTGAAGTTGAAACTGGATGGGCCGCTGGCCGGCCGGAAATAGCGGCTTTCATCAAACACGTCGTAGCTGGGCAGCAATTGCTTTCGCCCCACCACCTGCCATTGCCCGCCGCGGATCAGAGCGACGGCATTGAACAGTCGTGGCTGCTGGCCATCATCGGCAGGGTCCACTAGCCCAACCAGTACACCTAGCGCCGGTGACACTGCATCCAGATCACGGCTGAGTCGATCCATCACCGATTGCTGCTGGGCGACGCGAGAACGGTTGAGCAGCAGATCTCGTGGTGGATATCCCCACAAGCCAAGCTCTGGTGTCACAACGAGGTCCGCTTGAAGTCCGTTGGCTTGACGGCAGGACTGAAGGATCTTGTTGGCATTGCCGGCCAGGTCGCCGACGAAGGGGTTGAGCTGGGCCAGGGCGATGCGCATGGACCTTTAGAGAGCGGCTGAACCGGAATCTGTGTCGAAACCGTAGAACTTGTTTTGCATGAGCAGTGGCCTTAGGACTGCTGGGATTTGAGAGGGATCAGTGTCGCGTCGGACGCTGGAACTGGCCGTTCCCGGTATGTGCAGTGAGAGCACATCCAGCTGAGCACCATGGCGGCGGAGCATGGCGATGGCGCTGTGGTTCAAGGGCCAGCCTTCCCTGGGCACGATGATCAACCGACAGCGGGCCAGCAGTGCGTCGGCCTCTTTCCACCGCAAGACCTGATCCATCAGGTCGCTGCCAATCACGAAGCAAAGCACCTGCCCAGGCCAGAGGGCCTCTGCTCGTTCAAGCGTGGTGATGGCCCAGGGACTGCTGATCTCTTGCACCAGTGTCAGGCGCGGATCACCGACTGACTGCACCAGTGCTTGCAGCAGTGCGCTTCGCTGTGCAAGCGGTAGGGCATGTTGCTTGCCTGGGTTGTCACTGGCCCAGGTCACAACGTGAGTGAAATGGGCCAGTAATTGCTCAAGCAGGGCCTGATGGCCACAGGTGGGTGGATCCGCGCTGGTGCCAAGCAGAGCGATGGCACTCATGGCAACACATCCCCGATGCTGTTCCGCTGGCTGTGATGGGGCCAGTCGTTCAACAAGAGGCGCAATGTCGGGTCGCTGCCAGCCAGGTGACGCAGTAGGGAGGCCGGCACCGGTTGACTGAGGCGTCCTCGTCCCTGTTGTTCCAACAGCCAACGGGCCGTGAGTCGCCCCGTCCGGCGGGTTGTATGAACGGCAAGGGCTGCCTGGGCGATGGCCACTGGGGCTGCCGGGGCAAGACTCAGGCCTGCTGTGAACGGCACTGCTGCCATGAGCAGTTGGCGTATGCCGGCTAGCGCGGCCTGAATGCCCAGTTGTGCACCACCGATCAGGGCGTTATGGCCTGAGAGTCGTTGGAGCAAACGGCGGGCCGCTGGGCCTCCCATCGGCAGGTCATAGAGCTGGCAAAGTTGCACCACCAAGGCGGTGTCGCAGGCCAGTCCACCGGCTAGATCGACAATCACTAGTGGGTTGGCGGCCACTCCTGTTGCCTTGAGTGCGGCAAAGCGACCAATCAGGCTTTGGGCATCACGGCGTCTGCGTTGTAACCGCCCTTGTTCGATCTGTCGTTGCAGCCTGTCGGCTTGCCGCAGCGCATTGAGGGCAAGTAGCGGTGCCCCTTGCGCGCTGAGCAGCTCGACCAGCACCTGATGCAGTGCATCCACGCGTGCCGGTTGCATTTTGCTTCTGACCCGACCGTCTTGGAGAAGACTGGCCTGTCGTGGTGCAGCGGCCACCGCCACTGGTGAGCGCAGACTGAGCCCAGCGGTGGGTCCGCAGTGGTCACTGATGCGCCGCCGAATGCTGGCCAGCAGGGAGAGGCGTTCCTGCTCAGACCAGCAATCGCTCCGATTCAGAACTGGCAGCACCGGTTTGCCGCTTGCTACAAGGCTGTCGAGAGCGTCGAGTTCGACGCGACTGATATCGGCATCGAGCACCAGCAGCACCAGATCCGATTGCAGAGCAACACGCGCGGCCAAGCGGGCTCGCGCTTCAGCAGAGACTTCGTCGATTCCAGGGGTGTCCACCAGTTCCACTCCCTTTAGACCCGGGATTGGCTGTGGCCAGGCCACTGCTTTCTGAAGGCGCGTGCAGCCATGGGCAACGTCGGTGGCGAGCAGCGCCTCCCCCGTGAGAGCATTGACCAGACTTGACTTGCCTACCCCCACCCTGCCGAAAACGGCCACGCGAAGGCGGCGATCGCGCAGCCTTTGCATCTGCCGGTCCAGGTTGGTCATGGTTCCGGCCAGCGTGCTGCGTTCTCTGCCGCTGAGGCTGAGCTCGCTGCGCCAGCGTTGGAGCAGCTCCAGGGCATGCTCCAGCGTGGGAGGCGACACGTCCCTCACGGTGTCGCTCCATTGGTCGCTGAGGATTTGCGCCACCAGCCAGCCAGCACGGCCAGGACGGAATCGGCTCCAATCACCCCTACAAAGCCACCGAATTCATCCACAACCACTCGCACGCCGCTGTTGTCGCGTCGAAAGCTTGTGAGCAAACGGTCAACCCGGATCATTTCGGGAACAAATTCGACCGGTTCTGCCAGGTCGAAGGCGCTGAGATGACCTTTGTGCTCCAGCAGAGCGGTGAGCAGATTCTCACGGCTGGCGACGCCCAACACGTTGTCGACTTCCTTGCCCAGGACCACCCACCATGGTGAGGAATTATCGACCAGCTGCTGGCGTAGTTGATGCAGGCTTGCGCTGCCGGCAAGGGTTGGAGCCGCCACCCGCGGGGTCATCAGCTCACGGGCAGTGAGGTCATTGAGTTGAAACACCTTGGCGATCATCGCCGCTTCATCGGCTTCGATCTGACCCTTCTGGGATCCCAGGCGTGCAAGCAGCCGAATCTCGTTCTCGTCGGTGCTGATTTCGTTCTCTTCGGTGATTGCAGGAAGGAGGCGTTCGAGCAGCAGCACCAGTGGCCGCATCAGCACCCCAAGGGCTTGCAGCACTGGTGCACTGCTGAGGGCTACCGGCAGGGCTAAGCGGGTGCCGAGGGCCTTGGGCAGGATTTCTCCCAGGAGAATCACCAGCACTGTGAGTGCCACAGAAAACAGCGGTAACGCGACCTCGCTGAATTTGTGCTGCTGGAACACCGAGGCGGCGTAACCACCCAACATCATGCTGCCAAAGATGTTGAAGGCGTTGTTGGCGATCACCAGCACTGACAGAGTGCGACCGAGGCGTTGGCGCAGGCGGGCCAGAGTGCGTGCTCCTGCAACGGGCTTGGTGCGACTGGCCAGTTCGTGCAGGCGCACGGGGTTGACTGAGAGCAGGGCGGCTTCGACACCCGAGCAGAGGGCGGACCCGGCGAGAACCACCACCACCATCAACAGCAGGATCAGCAGATCGGAGCTCATGCCGGGACGCTTTGCCTGCCATCCTGACGGTTCCCTGTCGCTCTGTCTCCGCCGTGATCGATCAGCACTGCCATGCCGAGCGGCGCCAGCGCTTTCTCGAGCTGCTCGGTGGTGCCGCGGCAGTCATCCCTGCTGCCCCGCTGGTCACCCACCATGCCGACTGTGAATGGCCGTTTCGTCAGAACAGTGACTTCTGGTATCTGACCGGTTTCGATGAGCCCGATGCGGTGGCGCTGCTGCTGCCCCATCGCCCAGAGGGCGAGCGCTACGTGTTGTTCGTTCAGCCACGTGAGCCTGGCGCCGAAGTGTGGACCGGGAGGCGCTGGGGAACGGAGGGTGTTGTTCACCATTTCGGGGTTGATATTGCCCATCCCCTGGCGGATCTACCCACTTTGCTGCCGGACTATCTCCACGGCGCGGAGGGCATTGCCTTCCGTGTCGGTCACCATCCGTCAGTGGAACCATTGGTGCTCAAGGCCTGGGCTGGCCAGCTGGATCGTCAGCCCCGCGTCGGATCGGCAGCCCTGGCCCTGGTGGCCCCCTGCCCGTTGCTGCATCGTCTTCGTCTGCAGAAGACCCCTGAGGAGCTTGAACGCCTGCGGAAGGCGTGTGGGATCTCGGCCGAGGCCCATGAACTGGCCCGCCAGGCGGCGGCACCCGGTGGGAGTGAACGACAGATCCAAGCGGTGATTGAGCAGCACTTTCTCTCCTCTGGTGCGCGGGGGCCTGCGTACGGATCGATCGTGGCCGGCGGAGACAACGCCTGCGTGCTCCATTACATCGCCAACAGTGACCTGTTGCGAGATGGCGACTTGCTATTGATCGACGCAGGTTGCTCGATCAGTGACTACTACAACGGCGACATCACGCGTACCTTCCCGATCAATGGGCGTTTCAGCGGTGAGCAAAGGGCTCTCTATGAGCTCGTTCTGGAGGCTCAGAACGCGGCGATTGCTTCGGTGAAGCCTGGAGGCACCGCCGAAGAAGTGCATGCCACGGCTCTGCGGGTGCTTGTGGAGGGTCTGTTGGATTTGGGGCTGCTTGCAGGGCAGGTCGATAGCGTGATTGAGCAGGGCGCCTACCGCCATCTCTATATGCATCGAACCGGTCACTGGCTGGGGCTTGATGTGCACGATGTAGGTGCCTACCGCTTGGGTGAGCATCCGGTCAGTCTCAGCCCGGGCATGGTGTTGACCGTGGAGCCTGGTCTGTATGTGAGCGACCGATTGCCTGTTCCGGAAGGTCAGCCCGCCATTGAGGAGCGCTGGAAGGGCATCGGCATCCGTATTGAGGACGATGTGGCGGTGCGTGATGGTTCCGAGGTGGCCTGCGGCCATGAGGTGCTAACGGCCGCGGCGCTCAAGGACACTGCCGACATGGAGGGGTGAACTTCCCTGTTCCCGCCAGCCTTCAGACGATCCAATCACCACTACGGTGAGCAGCATGAGCGCCTCAGCATCAGACTTGCGGAGTGCTGAAGCAGCTCCGCCAACAGCGCTTTGGCCCCGATCGCAAACAGGATGAGGAGTCTGCGCAGCAGTGCCCATTCCTTGCGGAGCGCGGCAATCACGACAGGCCCTTCACCCACTCCAACGCTTCACTGGTCTGGCGGAGGATGACATCAGCCCCGGCCTCTCGGAGGGCCTGTTCGTAACGAGCCCGGGCCGCAGCTTGGGCGGTTGTCTGTAGATGGGGAGGAACCACCGCCAAGCTGACAAAGCGTTGTTGCGGCCACCGCTCCCGAGCGCGCATCACGGTGTGGACGTCTGCCACGGTGTCGCCTAGGTAGCCGACAGGAGGTGCCGTCGCGGAGAAGGGCTGGCCAAGTAATTCGGCTGCCATGCGCAGAAATCCGCTGGGGTCAGGTTTGTCAGGCGCATCTCCCATGGCGATCAAGGCTGGGTTGATCAGCCCCAGTCGTGTGGAGAGAAGAAAGCGTGCGGAAGGAGGTTCAGCCCCACTGACGAATCCCCAGCGCACATTGCGGTTCGTCAGGCTGGAAAAGAACCCTGGGTCCACCAATAACGATTCATCGCAGATGTAGCCGTCCCAGGCCTCTGGCTCGCCGTCTGGATTGGCGCCGAAATAAAAGCGGCTGAAGACTGTGATCAGTGCATCACGGTCGGGCAGCGTCGCGTTGTCGATTGGATGGCTGATCCAGTGCCGTCGCAAGAGTTCCAGGCTTGCGTCCCAGTCGTTGTTCCAGACGCCTTCTCCCTTGAGAGCGTCGATGCAGCTCGGCTCAGGGCACCAGCCGCTGTAATGCTCCACCGTGGATTGCAGGGCACGGCGGTAACTGCCCGCCACATCGCGGATGACTCCATCGATGTCAAACAGCAGGAGGCAGCTGGGCGGTGCAATGGATCGGTCCAGAGATCAGCCAAGGTTGGGGCGGCTGGTAGGTTAGTTCTTTGTCCTGAATTCTTGAGCGCTGACACCATGACGGTTTCCGAAGGCGCTGCTGCCGACCAGGAGGTCGCAACCGCAGCACCAGCAGCTGATTCCGCCCCCCAGGAAGCGCCGGAAACCGGCAGCACTGAACAGGAGCAGGAACCCAAGGAAGGCCGTCCGGTCATGCGTGGCGGCAGTGCTGCACTTGCCTCGGCCACCATCGATGCGGATGGTGTGCCATCCGGCTACACCCCAAAGCCGATGAAGGCCGTTTTTTACTGAAGATCCTTTGGCTGCCAGACAACGTGGCTCTGGCTGTCGATCAGATCGTGGGTGGCGGTCCCAGCCCCCTCACGGCTTATTTCTTCTGGCCCCGTGAGGATGCCTGGGAAACCCTCAAGAGCGAACTAGAGGGCAAGAGTTGGATTACCGACAACGAGCGGGTTGAGGTGCTTAACAAGGCCACTGAGGTCATTAACTATTGGCAAGAGGAGGGCAAGGGCAAGAGCCTCGACGAGGCCAAGCTCAAGTTCCCCGACGTCACTTTTTGCGGAACCGCTTGATTGGGCTTTCAGCCTTGGATCTTCGACGACCTGCTTAGCCGGGTCGTTTTTTTTGCCTCATGGTCCTCGCCGGTGGCCGCTTCCTTGCTTCTGTCGGCGTTTGGCGCCTTGCAGCTGGAAGGGATTGTTCGGGCTGTTGTTTGGATCTGGATGGGACCCAGCAGTGGTTGGGCTTAATCAGGCCAGCTTTGAGGATGGAGAGGTGAGGCTGCGACCCACGCGATCTGTCTTCCAGGCACAAAAAAACCGGAGAGTTTGATCTCTCCGGCCTGATGTCTTGCGGGTTTGGACCCGGCAGTCTTGATTACTTGCTGGCTTGCATGCGTGCACGAGCACGATCAAGCGATTGCTGAGCTTTGACTTTTTCAGGTGTGGAGGGCTGGCCTTCCAGTCGGGTGACATTGGCCCGAGCTGATTCCAGTTCAGTCGCAGCCTTACTGGTGTCGATGCTGCTTCCTAGTTCGGCAGCGTTCACCAGAACAGTGACGTCGTCAGCTTCAACTTCTGCAAAACCGCCCATCAGAGCGATGGACTGCCAGTCGTTGTTGGTCCGTACGCGCAAGACACCAACATCAAGGGCGGCCAAGAGGGAAACGTGACCGGGGAGGATGCCAAGTTGGCCTGTGGTGCTGGGGAGGATGACCTCATCAGCGGAACCATCAAACACGCTCTGGTCGGGCGCCAGCACGCGAAGGGTGAGGGACATGGGGAGTCAGAACGTGGGAGCGAAAAAAGCCATAAAAGAATGAAGATAGGGACATCATTTTGATGTCCCTATTACGAATCAACCCTTGGCTTCGGAGGCGATCTTCTCAGCCTTGGCCTTGACTTCATCGATGTTGCCAACCAGGTAGAAGGCCTGCTCCGGCAGCTGATCCAATTCACCGGCGAGAATCTGGTTGAAGCCGCTGATGGTTTCTTCCAGCTTGACGTACTTGCCAGGCATGCCGGTGAAGATCTCAGCCACAAAGAAGGGCTGGGAGAGGAATTTCTCGATCTTGCGAGCGCGGTCAACAGTTTGACGATCGTCTTCTGAGAGTTCGTCGAGACCCAGAATGGCAATGATGTCCTGGAGCTCCTTGTAGCGCTGCAGGGTGGACTGCACGGCGCGGGCGGTGCGGTAGTGCTCGTCACCGACAACCGCCGGCTGAAGCATGGTGCTGGTGGAATCGAGGGGATCCACAGCGGGGTAGATGCCTTTGGATGCCAAGGCGCGGTTCAGAACCGTGGTGGCATCGAGGTGGGCAAAGGTGGTGGCAGGAGCGGGGTCGGTAAGGTCGTCAGCAGGCACATAAACGGCCTGAATCGACGTAATCGAACCCTCAACGGTCGATGCAACACGTTCCTGCAGAGCGCCAACGTCTGTACCAAGGGTGGGCTGGTAACCCACAGCTGAGGGCATGCGGCCCAGCAGAGCGGACACCTCGGAGCCGGCCTGCACGAAGCGGAAGATGTTGTCGACGAACAGCAGCACGTCCTGCTTGTTCACATCGCGGAAGTGTTCAGCCATGGTGAGAGCCGAGAGGCCCACGCGCATGCGTGCACCAGGGGGCTCGTTCATCTGGCCATAGCAAAGCGCCACCTTGGACTTGGAAAGGTCCTCGGAGTTGATCACCCCGGATTCCTTGAATTCCTCGTAGAGGTCGTTGCCCTCACGGGTGCGCTCACCCACACCACCGAACACGGAGACGCCACCGTGTTCCTTGGCGATGTTATTAATCAGCTCTTGAATCAGAACGGTTTTGCCGACTCCGGCACCCCCGAACAAACCAACCTTGCCGCCCTGACGGTAGGGGGCCAGAAGGTCGATCACTTTGATGCCCGTTTCAAACACCTTGGGCTTGGTCTCAAGCTCGGTGAGCTTGGGAGCGTCACGGTGAATAGGGGCTGTGGTGGTGGTGTTGACAGGGCCTTGCTCATCAACAGGCTCACCGAGCACGTTGAAGATTCGCCCCAGGGTGGCCTCGCCAACAGGCACGGAAATGGCAGCACCGGTGTCAATGGCATCCATGCCACGCACCAGACCATCAGTACCGCTCATGGCCACGGCGCGGACGCGGTGGTCACCAAGCAGTTGCTGAACTTCTGCGGTGAGAGCAACCTGTTCACCTGCGGTGTTCTTGCCTTCAATCCGAATCGCATTCAGGATTTTGGGCAGCTTGCCAGCGGGGAATTCCACGTCCAAAACCGGACCGATGACCTGACGGACAACACCCTTGGTACCGGCGGTAGCAGCAGCAGCCATAAGAAAGGAAGAGTTCGAGGGAACGGAGCAAAACAATGCTCTGAAGGCATTCCCTTCCTGAGCGGCGCAACCATACCACCGCAACCGTTGGCTGAGCATGGTTCGGTCAACCGCACGCTCAGGTGGTAGTCGGACCCTGCTGCTGAGGCATAGGTTGGCAGTCATCGACCTTGAGTGCCAGTCGCCTCTGAGTCGATGCGCGGCGCTCGACGCCCTCTTTTCTGCTTCCGCAATCAACCATGGCTGCTGTTTCCCTCAGCGTCTCCACCGTTAAGCCACTCGGAGACCGCATCTTCATCAAGGTGTCTGCTTCCGAAGAAACCACTGCTGGTGGCATTCTTCTTCCTGACACTGCCAAGGAAAAGCCCCAGGTGGGTGAAGTCGTTCAGGTTGGCCCCGGCAAATGCAACGACAACGGCAGCCGTCAGGCTCCTGAGGTTGGGGTCGGCGACAAAGTCTTGTACAGCAAGTATGCCGGCACTGACATCAAGCTCGGTAGCGATGAGTACGTGCTTCTTTCCGAGAAAGACATTCTCGCAGTTGTGAACTGATCAACTCCATCGCGTCGTTTCGACCCTGCTGACGCACATGGGCCTCCGGATCATCCCGGACCTATCAGATTTTTCTTTTTCTCTCATTCCCTTCGCCCGCTATGGCAAAGCGCATCATTTACAACGAGAACGCCCGTCGCGCTCTCGAAAAAGGCATCGACATTCTCGCTGAATCCGTTGCCGTCACCCTGGGCCCCAAGGGGCGCAACGTTGTCCTTGAAAAGAAGTTCGGCGCCCCTCAGATCATTAACGATGGCGTCACCATCGCCAAGGAGATCGAGCTCGAGGACCACATCGAGAACACGGGTGTGGCTCTGATTCGTCAGGCTGCGTCCAAGACGAATGACGCAGCTGGTGATGGCACCACCACCGCGACAGTTCTGGCTCACGCCATGGTGAAGGCGGGCCTGCGCAACGTGGCTGCCGGTGCCAACGCCATCACCCTCAAGAAGGGGATCGACAAGGCATCTGACTTCCTGGTTGCCAAGATCGAGGAGCATGCCAAGCCGATCGCTGACAGCAATGCGATCGCTCAGGTGGGCACCATTTCTGCCGGTAACGACGAAGAAGTCGGCAAGATGATTGCCGACGCCATGGACAAGGTTGGTAAGGAAGGTGTGATCTCCCTCGAAGAGGGCAAGTCCATGGAGACCGAGCTCGAGGTCACCGAGGGCATGCGCTTTGACAAGGGCTATATCTCCCCTTATTTCGCTACCGACACCGAGCGGATGGAGGCTGTCCTCGAAGAGCCCTACATCCTTCTCACCGACAAGAAGATCGGGCTGGTGCAGGATCTGGTTCCCGTACTCGAACAGATCGCCCGCACCGGCAAACCTCTGCTGATCATTGCTGAGGACATCGAGAAGGAAGCTCTCGCCACTTTGGTGGTGAACCGTCTTCGTGGTGTTCTCAACGTGGCCGCTGTGAAGGCCCCTGGCTTTGGCGATCGCCGTAAGGCCATGCTCGAGGACATGGCTGTTCTGACAAATGGTGAGTTGATCACTGAGGACCGCGGCCTCAAGCTCGACAACGCCACCTTGGAAATGATGGGCACCGCTCGCCGCGTCACCATCAACAAGGACACCACCACCATCGTTGCTGAAGGCAACGAGCGTGATGTTGAGGCTCGTTGTGAGCAGATCAAGAAGCAGATGGAGGAGACCGACTCCACCTACGACAAGGAAAAGCTCCAGGAGCGCCTGGCCAAGCTTTCCGGCGGCGTGGCCGTGGTGAAGGTGGGTGCAGCCACTGAAACCGAGATGAAGGACAAGAAGCTTCGTCTGGAAGACGCCATCAATGCGACTAAAGCGGCTGTCGAAGAGGGCATTGTTCCCGGAGGCGGCACCACCCTGGCTCACCTGGCTCCCGCTCTGGAGCAGTGGGCTGGTGACACTCTCAGCGGCGAAGAGCTGATCGGTGCCAACATCGTGGCTGCGGCTCTGACCGCTCCCCTGATGCGCATTGCTGAGAACGCAGGTGTGAATGGTGCGGTTGTGGCTGAAAACGTGAAGGCCAAGTCCTTCAACGAGGGTTACAACGCCGCGAATGGCGACTATGTCGACATGCTCGCTGCAGGCATCGTTGATCCTGCCAAGGTGACTCGCTCTGGCTTGCAGAATGCCGCGTCTATCGCCGGCATGGTTCTGACCACCGAGTGCATCGTTGCTGACATGCCTGAGAAGAAGGATGCTGCTCCCGCCGCTGGCGGTATGGGCGGCGGCGACTTCGACTACTGAGGTTGAAACGGGAGGGACTATTCCCTCCCAAACGCTTCAGTTACCTGATAGCAACGCTTCTGGGGCACTTCGGTGCTCCTTTTTTATTGCCTGCCCATTCTGGGATGTGTGGAACATCGGGTGATTTGTGTGGAGCATTCACGGCAATCCAATTCCCGCCATCGCTCCTGATTTCTTGTCTGGAGCAGCGAGTGGAGCATTCTGTATAGACGAAACTAGACCGGTCAATGTGAGTCGCTGCCTCTAGTGCCAACAAATTGCAGGAGCACTGAATCGGATTTGGTCCATAGAAATTTCTTGGCGATGCAATTTGCATAGGCATTGCTAGGTGTGCCAATACAGGAATCAGGGTATTGCTCCTAGGTCTTTGCGCGTATTTGCCTTGCAACAATCTCAAGCGCATCGCGTTGAGCGAACCCTTCGTTGACCGCTCCCAGGGGTCGATTCATTGTTCTTTGGAGGCCTGGCCTCAGTCCAGGAGAAGGGAAGGTGTCCGTGGATTGGGGATGTCCTCAAAAAGGGAGGGTATTGGCCTGTCGCTTCAGCGGCTCCCAGGAGCAATCCTCATCAAAGAATTGATGGAGGTGGAGTCCGGAGGGGGTGAAAATGAGGCCCCTAGCTTCTACAACACCGATATAGTTGGATCAATACCGTTGTCCTTCTATGTCAAGGCCAGGTGCCTTTGCTGCCAACTTCTCTCCGGACACCCTGAACCGGTTTAGAGGTCTCTGTAAGCAACAGGGAAAGCAATACACAAAGGTGCTGGAGAGGTTGGCAGAGGTCTATCTGGAAACAGGTGGTGGAGTGCTGGACGGTGTTGCCTCGTCTGTTCCAGTGCCGGATGCCAAAAAGAGGCAGGTTCAGGTCGAATCCCTCCAGAACAAGTTGCTTGAAGACCTCCTCAAGAGGGTGGAGGTGTTGGAGAAGCAGAAGGTCAAGACGGACTATGAAATTGAGAGAGTGCAGAAGTCCGTTGCATTTATCCGGTCAGGATTGCAGGAGCCCAGTCAACCTAAATAGGCTTACTCCTTGAGGTCGGTTGGTTGCATTTTTACTGGTAAAGCTGCCTTCGCTCGACCAGTGCGAGCTCTTCACTTCTGGTAGTCAGTAATCATCGAGCTGGCGGATGTAAGCAAGATCTCAATGGCTAGTAGGAATTGTCCAAGCTGAAGAATTGGGCCTAGTCTCCACCCTTGGAAGAACAGGATCCCTCCGCATAGGGGAAGAATGGTGTGCCTTGCAAGCTCCAGAAAAATGATGAATACGGTTTTCCCGATTGCTGCGGTGTAGTGTCTGCTCTCCTTTGGAGGTTGAAAAAGATTTGGGGTATTGCCAGCAATTCTGCAAATATTCCCTAGGGGGGCATAAGGCCATGCCTGCGATCCTTGCCTAGTTCAGTGACGGATTGATTGCTTTTGCTTTATAGCCGTGGATGCATGAATGAATTGAGCGCCTAGCTGAGCCAGCCCGCGCTGAGGATTACGGCCAGCGTTAGAAAAATTGCAAGGCAGGTCCATGTGATGCGGTTGAGCGTGGATTCTGCGCTACTTGCACTCGTAAACATTGAACTGCCGCTAGCGGCAAGACCACCCATGCCATCGCCTTTAGGACTGTGCAGTAACACCAGAAGGATGAGAATGAGTCCACTGCCTATCCAGACCCAGGAGAGAATGGAAGTGAGCATATCTACAGAAATAGGGGTGATGAATTAGACCGGTTGGGGAAGTCGGGCACTGAAGGCAGACCCGGCTTCGACCGCTTCGATCAGGCTGGATCCTGACATGGCTTCCGGCTTTGGAAGCTCTAGCAGCTGGAGCAGGGTTGGCGCGATATCGGCCAGGCCGCCGTCGTCGCGGAGATTGATCGAATTGCCCATCCCTGCGACCTTGCGCTTTTCGCCTTCCACCAGAATGACGGGCACCGGGTTCGTGGTGTGTGCGGTCCAGGCCTGACCGTCAGGGCCCTGCATGAGCTCTGCATTGCCGTGATCGGCAGTGATCAGCAGGGTTCCTCCCATGCGACCCACCGCATCAAGCAGGCGGCCGATGCAGTGATCAACCGTTTGTATGGCTTCTGTGGCTGCTGTCATCACGCCCGTGTGACCGACCATGTCGGGATTGGCGTAGTTGATCACCACCAACGAGTATTCACCCTTCTCGATCGCTGCAATGCAGCTGTTGGTGAGGATGTCAGCCGACATGGCAGGAGCTTCGTCATAGGTGGCGACCCGAGGTGACGGCACCAAATGGCGTTCTTCCCCCTCTAGAGGCTGTTCGATGCCTCCGTTCAGGAAATAGGTCACATGGGGATATTTCTCAGTTTCTGCCGTCCGGTATTGCTTGAGACCATGTTCAGCAACCACCTGTCCGAGGAGATGGTCAAGGGATTCAGGGGGGAAGGCCACGGCAACTGGGAGCCCGGCTTCGTACTGGGTGAAGGTCACCACCTCCAATTTTGGTTGATTGGCTCGTTCGAACCCTTCGAAGGATGGGACTGTGAGGGCCTGGACCAGCTGGCGAGCACGGTCTGGGCGGAAGTTGAACATCACCAGCCCATCGCCATCACGCAGGAAGGTGTCGCTTAGCCGAACAGGTTCGAGGAATTCGTCGGTAATACCTTCTGCATAGCTGGCGGCCAGGGCGGCCTCCACATCGGTGTCGCTGATGTCGACCGCCGGGTCGGTGAACAAGGTGTAGGCCTTGGCGGTCCGTTCCCAACGGTGGTCGCGATCCATGGCCCAATAGCGACCACAAAGGCTGGCGATCTCGCCAATGCCGCTGCTTTGGATCGCTTTGCGCACCTGCTGGATGTAACGGGGGGCGCTTTCGGTGGGCGTGTCGCGGCCATCGGTGATCGCATGAATGGCGACCCGGCTGATGCCCGCGTCCGCTGCCCATTGCAAGAGGCCACAGAGGTGATCCACATGGCTGTGGACCCCGCCGTCGGAGCAAAGCCCCAGCAGATGGAGCGTGCCACCGCTGCTGCGCAGCGACTCAGCCAGCTGGGCCAGGGCAGGGGTCTGGCTCAGCTCACCATTGCGGACCGTTTCCGTGATGCGAACCAACTCTTGGCGGATGATCCGGCCTGCCCCGATCGTGAGATGCCCCACCTCGGAATTGCCCATCTGGTTGGCAGGAAGGCCCACGTGAGCCCCGCTGGCTTGAATCAGACTGTGCGGATAGGCATGCCAGAGCGCATCCATCACAGGCGTTTCAGCGCTACGGATGGCGTTATGGGTCTCTGTCTCCCGATGTCCCCAGCCGTCGAGAATGGCCAGAACCACCGGCGCGACTGGGATGGTGCGATTGATGGCGTTATCACTGCTAATCGTCACGCTCACTCCGCGGCTATTCGTTCTTAAGAGCTTCTCCATATTCAAGTTACCTCCAGAGGACCCGATCGCGATGGCTGCTCTCGGGTCGGTCAGGTTTTGCTCACGCCAACGCTCATAAACTGAGTGGCCTCGGCGACAGAGTCATGACTGCTCCTGCAGGATCAGAGCGGATTGAACTCCTCTCTGCCCAGGATCTGACGCGGACGCTGCAGCGTCTGTCCAGCCAAGTGCTGGAAACCGTTGAGAACAGCGAAGCGTTGTTACTGCTGGGCATACCCACCCGAGGGGTCCAGCTTGCCCGTGTGCTCGCCAAGCAGCTTGAGACGATGAGTGGGTACCCGCTGGCCCAGGGAACGCTTGATCCCACCTTCCACCGGGATGATCTGCAGCGTGTTGGCACACGCATGGTGCAGGCCACTGATCTACCGATCAGCGTGGAGGGGCGGGATGTGCTGCTGGTCGACGACGTGATTTTCACGGGTCGCACCATCCGTGCTGCTCTGGAGGCGATTCAGGCGTGGGGGCGCCCCCGCCGAGTCATGCTGTTGGTGATGGTGGACCGTGGTCACCGCGAGCTACCCATTCAGCCAGATTTTTGCGGCCGTCACGTGCCTACACGACGGAGCGAAACCATCGAGCTGCGCCTTCAGGATCTGGATGGTGAAGAGGGTGTGTATTTGCGTCGTGAGCAATGACGTGCAGTGATGACACAAAGGCATGCACCATCCAAGCGATCATTTTCTCAGCGCAGATCTGTCGCTCTTTGATGGCCTCAGTCAGCGACGCTGAGCTCATCGCTGCGGAAATGGGCCTTGTAGCGACCGAAGGCGACGATCACAGGCAAGGTCGGGCTGATCGGCCGGCCTTTCCATTCATTCAGAACGCTGACCACTTCACCGCTACTGCCCTGCATGTCAAAGGCCTCCCCCCTGTGCTGAGGGTGGTTGAAGACCACAACGTTGGCTGACACGACAACTTTGTCTCCGGGTTGCATGAGCCATGGCGTTCCTGGCGGCATTTTGTCATGCGTGCCACGCCCTTAGGGGCTGTTCCTCTTGCAAAGACTTTCTGGGCCTTCTTCTTCAACATGACCGCCCACATCACCGCAGCCAGCCTGGAATGCCTGCCAGGGCTCGAGTCCTTCCGCGATTCTTGCTTTCACGGCACGGTCCAGATCCGCTTGGGACACGCTGTGGGCAGGAAGGTCGCCATGGTTGTGGTGCTCCTCAAGGTCTTTGAGCGCATCGATCGCTGCTTCGACCTTTGCTCGTAAGGGTTCTGATCGGCTCTGCCACCAGGGGTGATCCAGTCTGTTGAGAACTGCGAGAGCTTCCCACCAGCGTTGTTTCTCCACCAGATCAGCAAGGCGTTGGTGGTCGAGTTGATTGCGGTTCCAGGTCTCGCGCAGGCTGTCGCTCAGTCGGTCGCCTCTGGAGCGGATGCTGGTTTCCATCGGTGCCAGCAGCTCAAGGGCCGCCTCGATGTCACCATCCCGGAATGCCTCCAGTGCTGTGCGTTGCAGGTGCTTGCGCCAGCGCGTTAGGCGCTGACGATCGGTGCGTTGGTTCTCATCGGAGCCGACAGCGGAATTGACCAGCTGTTCTTGGAGCTGGAGAGCTTCGGCCTGGCGCCCTGTTTCCCAAGCGTCTTGAGCGGCACGTCTTCGGCATAGGGCTTGCTCCTCAGGGACTCGCTGACCCAGCCAGCGCAGGGCTGCAAGCTGTTCGCTGTAACGCAAGCAGGCCATGTTGTCGCCCTCAAGGAGCGCATTGGACAGGCGTGCGGGGAGCTGACGTTCCCACCAGTACGCCAGGCCGCAGAGCATGGCCACTCCGCCCAGGGTGAGCCCAAGCCAGTAGCGCGGGAGCCAGTGGCGTCGGAGCGCCAAGGAGGTGGAGGCAAAAGATCACTTCTTTCTATGGAGATGACCATCGCTTCTCACGTTGCGGTGGACGGACGGTCCACCGCCCTGATCCCCAGGTCAGCGATGTTCAGCGCACGCGTCCCAGCTTTCTCGGTTCAATGGCTGCCCCGGTGCGGAGGTCTTCTCCGTCCATCAGCAGATCGGCAGCATCATCGAGACGGAAGTGCAGTTTCAAGCAGTCTTGGCCGGGAGATCCGGGCTCATCCAGCTCGATGCTGCTGACGGGCTGATCCCAGGCTTTGATTTCGGACGTGCCCTGATGCTCCTGAACAGTGGGTAATCCGTTCACGAACACCACGTCATGGCGTGCATGGTTGTCGGGCTCTCCGAGCACCAGCTCGATATTGCTCTGATTGTCCTGACCGGCCGCAAGCACAAGTGTGAGAGGAGATTCGGATGGCCAGGTCTGTCCGGCGACAAACAGTGGGTGCCAGTGATGGGTCCCGCTGCGTCGGTCCCAGCAGCGCAGAGACACCCCCCGTTGCAGCACATCGCGCACACGAACCCCAGGTGTCAGGCTGAGGGCGCCTTTGGCCACTGCCTCCACAGGGGGCGCGCTCAGCAGAGGTACCGGTCGGGCGCGCTTGCTGAGCCAATCGCGAAGCAGAGGTAGCTGGGCACCGCCACCCACGGGTAGGACGCCCTGCAGATCTTCGAGTTGGCACGAATGCTGACGGGCTCCGGCGAGCGTTTGCTCCAGAAGATCATCGAGGACCTCGAGAACGCCTCGTTCCACAAGCAAGGTCTCTAGCTGATGGCGGCTGAGGCGCAACTCGTGCTGTGAGCCGTCGTCGGCTGCCGCGAATTCCGTGAGTACGGTTCTGTCTGCCAGTGTTGGGTCACTCAGGCGGCATTTCAGCCTTTCAGCTGCGTTCAGAACCGCTGGCGTGGGCTTGCTGATGCTGGTTGGATCCGCAGATGGCTGGAGATACTCCACGATCCAGTGGTCGAGATCTCGCCCCCCAAGCTGAAGACCTGCTTTCCCCAGTACCCGAGCGCAGCGGAGGGTCTGGCGACTGTTGTCAAGACTCTGGCCCCCGAAACGAAGCAACTGGGCGAGAGGGGCTGCCCGCCCTTCTCCTCCCTCCAGAGCCACGATGGAAAGGTCGATGGTGCTGCCACCCATGTCCACCACGAGCAGCCGGCTGCCTGGCGCGAGGCCGGCCCCAAGAGCTGCTGCGGTGGGTTCGTCCACCAGGGCCACCTCGTCGATGGGGAGGGCTTGACTGGCCTGGAGAAGCCATTGGCGATAGCCCCGGTAGTGCTCCACTGGCGCCGTCAGCACGAGACGCTTGATGTGCAGATCAGTCGGTAGCCGTTTCCAGATTTGCAATAACAGTGATTCCGCCGCTGCCTCTGCGCTCAGGCAGGTCTGGTGGGAATGGAGAGGTGCTGGTGCCCCAATCGCCCGTTTGAAATCACGCAGCAGTTGGGGGGCATCACTGTCTCCAAGGCCGGCATCCAGGACCTGGCGTCCGACTAGGGGACTCGGGTCTTCCTGGCTTTGTGCCCAGATCAGGCTCGGCACCTGGCCTGGGGAACGGGTGATCGCCTCGAGCTCCAAGAGTTTTGGCTCAGGAGTCTGTGGTCCTTGGAACGCGACCACCGTGGTGGTGCTCCCAAGGTCGATGGCAAGGGTGCCTGCGTTTTCGGAAACCTGAAGGTTTTGTTCGTCCGTAGGGGCCTGGTCCACCGCCATTGGCAGGTTGGTTAGAGGAAGAGGTTACGGGGAATCTGAATGGATCGCTTGCAGCGGCTCGTGTGGTCCTTCTATCGGGAGGAACCCCAACTGGAGGCTCAGTTGGAACCCTTGCGTGACTGCAAGTTGTCCCGTAGCTGGGGGAGTATCCGGGTGGAGTGCGTGGATGCCCGCCACTTGGAGGAGGTCAGCGCTCTCCTGGCTCTGCTGCGCCGTCCACTAGCGGCCATGGGGCTGGGACGTCAGATTGTTTTGAAGGTGCCAGGAAGCCTTCAGCGCACGTACCCAATGCATGTGCCGTTTCATAGTGACCTCCTCACCTAGGATGGGGAATCCTTGCGTGGACAAACGTGATCAGTGCCGGTGTGGATTCCCAGGATCTGGCCAAGCGCGGTGAAAGTCTGATTCGTCAGTCCAGCAACCGTTATCTCACGACCGTCCGGATCGCATTCCGTGCAAAGCAGCGTCGTTTTGATGATTTCGACGGACTGCTTGAGGAATCCAGTGTCAAGCCCGTGCAGAGAGCCATTGTTGAGCTCAGCGATGAGCAGGATCAGCCCGACCTGCTGCCTGGATGATTCAGCAGGAGGGGCCCGGCTGGCGCTTGGCCCGGGATCTATCCCGTGCTGATTTCCCTGCCTTGATTGGTGGAGAAGGATGGGCGTTTGAGCTCACGCAGAAGGAGAGTCAGGTGCTGATGGCACTGCTGTGTGAACTCACCGATCAGCATCAAGCACTTCAATCCCAGTTGATGTCTGAAGAGTCCATCGAGCTGGAGATGGAGCTTGAGCCCTGGTGGGGATGTCTTGAAGGCAGCAGGGAGAGCTGGGGTCTGCGTGTCGTGCTTGAGGGGGGATGGACCGGCCGTGGCGTTGAGGGGCATTGGCCTGCACCGGCTGCCCAGGCCTTTGTGGCTGCGATGAGAACGGCCTGGGACACATCCGGGAATAAGCAGGGCTGATCGATAGCACTTTGTTTGATTTTTCCCGGAATTCACGACGACCTTTCACAGGTTTTCCACACGCTTGCGGCCTGGATCGTTCTCCTGGGGCCGTTCTGTGGAAAAGCGCTGGTCGTGGGGTCTAGGCCTTGACGGCTGCCTGGTCGGTTCAGGGTTTCATGCAGATTTTGCATCGCTTGCCCTGAAAGGAGTCTGGGCCTTGTGTCTTATCCGGAGATTGGATGCGACTCTCGTGTTCGGGCGTCCTTGACGTTGGCTGACGAATGTGGAGAACTAATTAGCGTTCGAGGGCTTCAGGATGCAGCACGTGCAGTCAGTGGATCAGGAACAGGCCATTCTTCCTTGCATGGAAACTCGGGCTTCCGCCGCTTTGGTGAATGAGGCCACTGACGCAATGGTGAGCTTCCATGCTGAGCTGCCGGAGCCTCTGCAGCAGGCCATGACCAGCTTCATCGAGCGCTACCCCAATTGGGACCAGTACCGATTGATTCAGGCAGCTCTCGCTGGCTTTCTGGTCCAGAACGGAGTGGAATCTCGCGAGATCACCCGTCTCTACGTGGGCAATATGTTTCGTCGCCAGTCCTTGCTCCAGGGCGCTTGAGTTCGGCAGCTGGCCATCAGAATGAGGGCGCTGAACGGGAGGCTGAGAATCAGGCCCAGGCAGGCCCCCATCAGCCCAACCAGATTGATCCCCAAGATCAGGCCGACGAGAGCCAAAACCTTCAGCCGGTTCTGCTGCACAAGTTTGCGGCTGTGTTCCATCGCTGCCAGTGGTCGATAGCCGTGATGAATCAGTAGGGGCAGTGCCAAGCACTGTTCGAAGGTCCATGCGATCAGAGCAACGCTGCCAATCAGCGCACTGAATGCTGCGAGGACGCCGCTGTGTGTGATCAGGCTGAGAGACACACTGCGAATCGCCGTGATGCCGCCTAACAAGATCAAGGCTTCAATCAACACGAGTGCGATGGATTGACGCATCAGCCAGGGCATGCGCTCCCTGGTCTGCGCTTGGTCCCGTTCGTCAGGGCCTGAGCCAGGTAGCAGCTTGTCGGCGAGTTGAAGAAGTGCGAGAAGCGGCACAAGGGGAGCCAGCATGGAGAGCACCCAGAACAGGTCTCCGAGGTGTCGGACCCAGGCATCTCCACTGGTGTGAAGCTCCTGGGCCAGGCTTCCCAGGGCGAAGGCGCTACTCAGAGCTAAAGCAGCCAGGCCGATACAGGGCCAGGGTGAGCTGCAGAATCCAATCCAGGCGCGCGGCAGAACTGTGCTGAGCGGAAGGCGTTCCGGAGACATGACGGCCTATCTCTTATTGGAGAGGACCGAGACGCTTCAGTAGATCGGTTGCAATCGCAGAACTCACTGGCAGGATCGACAACCTGTTGCCCCTTCTGACGACAGTGAGTTCTTCAGGGTTGTAGGTCTCCTTGAGGGCATCCAGGCTGAGCATCGTCTTGAATTCTCCGAGATAGCGGAGCCGAACGCAGTCCCAGCGTGGAGAGTCTTGTTTTGATGCAGCATCGTGATACTTCGAACTGCTATCAAATTGGGTAGGATCAACCACGTCAAGTTCGCAGACCTCCATCAGGCCGACAATTCCTGGAGGTTTGCAATTGGAATGATAGAAAAAAACGCGATCACCGATTGCCATGGTGCGCATGAAGTTGCGAGCCTGGTAGTTGCGAATGCCATCCCAAAGAGTGGTCTGTTCGCGTTTTAGGTCGTGGATTCCGTAGACATCTGGCTCGCTTTTCATTAGCCAGTATGAAATATCAGTCATAGCAATGATTCTTGTGAGTTGAGGCTATTGGGATGCCCTTGCTATGGCCAGCGTTTGGGCCATATTCGCGTGGGCTTTCGAATGAAAGCGATCACATACTGGACAAGGCAGCAGAGTTCTGCCCGTTTTGTATAGCAGTGACACGCAGCGGTTTGGCCTTGTTGGGCAACACGGGTTTGTTATCCCGATTCCTTCTCTTCCTAATGATGTGCCTGCTTTGGCGGCTTGCGGTACAGCGAGAGCGCCTCTGCTATCGCTTCGATGTTGAGGAACGCTGATCAAGGCACTGTCAAGATGACGGTGCCGGCAACAGCTCTCTGTCTGTCTTTCTGGGGTTGCTGCTGTTGATGGTCATGCTCGTTCTCTTCTTGCTTCTTTTTGGTCACTGCAGTTGAGCGGCAAACTCCATTCGCTCTGGTGGTCTCATGGTCGTCGACGCTGCCATTGCGGCGATTGCCTCAATCGCGATTGCTTTCCCTGATGGGCCTCAGCACGATTGGTCCAGGCCTGAACTTCATCGTATCCATCACGCGTCTGGTCAGGCACCAATCCTCTGGCTGCTGCTGAGCGAAGCGATTGAGGGTGAATATAATAATTCTAAATGTATCTGGATGCAAGGATTGCAACAGGAGGATTCTTCTCTGTTGCCCCCTATTTGTGTGGGTTGATTGCTGTCTTGTGCTTGCGGTTGGTCTGTGGGATTGCCGGGTCTATGTCTGCCTAGAAAGTGTTGTTGAAATGGAAGGATTGACTGCCTGGTGAATGGTTCTTTTGAAGACTCGTGCGGCACTCGCTGTGCTCTGATCGCAATGTTCAGGGTTTCTGCGCTGCTTTCACCAGGCGGCGGAAGTCTTCGCCTCGGGCTTCAAAGTCTTTGTACTGATCAAAACTGGCGCATGCTGGCGAGAGCAGAAGCGAGTGGGCAGTGTGCGCTGCACCGCAGTGGATTGCTGTTGGAAGGGCGGCCTCAAGATCGTTCTCCATCCACACGCCACCAGCGAATCCGCAGGCGTTGATCAGCCTTTTCAATTCCTCGGCGCCATCGCCGAACAGCACGACATCACAAGCCCGTTGCTTCAGCAGGTCGAGCCATTCGGAAGCATCACCTTGTTTGGTTTGTCCACCCGCAAGAACCACCGTGGGACTGGCTACAGCACGAAGGCCGACGGCGGCTGCGTCGTAATTGGTGGCTTTGCTGTCATTGAAGACCTCCATGCCTTTCAGGAGCCCTAGTGGTTCAAGGCGATGGGGTACTCCAGAAAAACTGCGCAGACCCGCTTCGATCGCCGCCGCGGTTAGGCCGGTCTTCAGGGCTGCGGCGGTGACCAGCAGCATGTTTTGGCGATTGTGAGCGCCTGGTAATGACAGGGCTTCAGCAGGGAACAGGCGGTCGGCGGTGGTACGCACCCAGTGCTCCGAATCGATCCACAGCGAGCACGGCATGGTTGGACATGGTCTGGTGCTGACCCAGGTGGCGTCAGTCCATGCGTGCTGATGCTTGCGCAGATCGGGGTCGTCTCCATTCAGGACTGCATGTTCGGAGCGGACTAGCAAGCCACGTTTGATGGCTCGATAGGCCTCAAGCGTTCCGTGTCGCTCGAGATGGTCAGGGGTGAGGGTGGTCCAGATGCCAATCCTGGGTGCTACCTGCTCAGCGGCCTCGATCTGGTAGCTGCTCATTTCCATCACCACCCAGTCGGGCTGATGCTGCTTGGTGTTCATGCACTGCAGTGCAAGTTCGGCGGCGGAATGTCCCACATTCCCTGCCATCGGAGCCTGGAGGCCTGCCTCATTGAGCACATGCTGAAGCAGATGGGTCACGGTGGTTTTGCCGTTGGTTCCGGTGATGCCAATCCAGGGGATATGACGAAGAGCATCCCAGGCAACGGCCATTTCGCCACACACATTGATGCCCTTCCGGCGCAATTGGGTCATGGCTGGGTGGTCCCAGGCGATCCCGGGACTGATCACAACTTGGTCCAGACGATCGGCCAAGGGATCGAATGGATCAGGGTGAAGAGGGCAGCCAAGGTGCACTTCAATGCCAAGTTGCCGTAGCGCCTTGGCGGACGCCTGCTGGGTCTTGTCGTTCTTGCTGTCCAGCACAGTCACGGTGTGTCCCTGGGCCTGGAGCAGACGCGCCGCTCCCATCCCGGATCGTCCAATCCCGACGACCACGCTGGCTGTCATGGAGAACTCCTGTCCCTGCAAGAGAAATGGGCGATACTGGATTTGAACCAGTGACTCCTACAATGTCAATGTAGTGCTCTACCCCTGAGCTAATCGCCCGCACATTTCACATTGATGTGAAAGCGGTCTGCACACCCTGGTGCGCTGAAGAATGTAGCAGCCGGCCATGATCTGCACGGCTGACATATGGCATTCAGCTTCTCTCCATCGTGACCCTCCAGCGGTCCCGTTTCGTGAGCTCTAGAGACAGCACTTCTAGGCTGCCGCGGTCCTGAAGCTGCAAACGGTCGCCGCTGCTGAGACTTTTACTAGCCAGCCGCACCGCTTGCCAATTGAGACGCAGGCGGCCGCTGCGGATCTGCTGCAACACCCTGGCGCGGGAGATGCCGAATCCCGCTGAAGCGATCGCGTCCAAGCGGCAAGAGGCCTCAACGCTGGTGAACCGTTTGGTCGTACGGATTGAAGGGAGTTGCAGCATCTCAACCCCTCGCTGCTCCATCTGAATCTCTACCTCCCTGACGTGACTTGTCTTTCCGTTCAGCGCAGCGGCAGCCTCGGGTGTGCAGAGGGCCTGGGCACCACGATCGCCACGAATCCAGATGTCGCCGATCTCCCCGTCTGAAATCCCTAGGGAGGCGATAGCGGTACGCATGTCTTCCGGTTCCAATGGATCAAACAGGAAGTTGCCTTCCACCTCCAGCCCCATCACAGGAAGGGGATGGCGTTCCAGCACGTCATTGACCTCACAGCGTCGACTGATCAGCAGGCGCTGGCGTTCAGCGCCCTGGCGTCCGCCATCGCTGTCCACCTGGAGTTCTGCGAGCTCGAGAAGCCGTCCCACTGCCTCCTCCCTCAAGGGGGCGGAGAGAAAAGGAGACCAGAGAGGTTGCCAGGTGCGAAGCACGGTTTCTGAAAGCTCCAGCAGCGTCTTGATGCCCTGCGGGTCCCTGCAGCCTTCAAGCAGCTCTTGTTTGGGCAGCATCACAGATCGTTGAGGCGCACCACCTGGAGTGGTCGGGAGCTCTGTAGCAGCTGCCATGGCGGCTCGATCCCAGTGGGTGTCTCAAGCAACAACAACCACCGGTTCTCCTCATGCCGGTTGCGCAGGATGCGAACTCCGTCCTCATTCTCAGAAGGCACGCTCGCCGCGGCTGAGTAACTGCCCATCAGGCCTGCACCCATCCCCAGCAGTCCGCCAATCACGGGTTGTCCCCAGGGACCAAGACTGGAAAAGGTTTCGAGGTTCGTGATCTGGGTGAAGGTGAGGCCTGCCATGAAGCCGAATGGCAGTAGCCATCGGGCCATGGACCGTTGGCGTCGCTGTCGCGCCAGGCGAGGTGTGAGCAGATCAACAGAATCGATTGGCGTCCCTTGTTCCGTGCGATCCGCAGGCGGAACCAGCAGGCAGCGCTGCAGGGGGACTCCGTTGGCCCTCAGCTTCTCCTGCAGGGATGCCGCAGCGACTTGTTCCTTCAGCACCAGCACGCAGACGGGCATGGGTGATTTCCTGAGAGCGTTTAATTCTGGCCTGCTGGCCTGTCTTTAAAGTGGTTTGAGGCAGTCTTTCGCCGGTTGATGACAAAAGTTCTGGTTTCCGATCCCATTGATCAGGCCGGCATAGACATCCTGAGCCAGGTGGCTCAGGTTGATCAACGCACTGGTCTCAGCCCAGAAGAGCTGAAGGGAATCATTGGCGAGTACGACGCTCTGATGATTCGCTCGGGCACGCAGGTCACCGCCGATGTGATCGCAGCGGCCGATCGCCTGCGCATCGTTGGTCGCGCCGGAGTGGGCGTTGACAACGTTGATGTGCCGGCCGCGACCCAGCGTGGGGTGCTCGTGGTCAATTCCCCTGAGGGGAACACGATCGCTGCAGCTGAGCATGCCCTGGCGTTACTGCTCTCGTTGTCTCGCCATGTGCCCCAGGCTCACGCATCGATGCGTCAAGGGGCCTGGGATCGGAAAAAGTACTTCGGAAACGAGCTCTATAAAAAAGTGCTCGGCGTTGTGGGTCTCGGCAAGATCGGCTCCCATGTGGCGAAGGTGGCCAAGTCAATGGGCATGGATGTGATCGCTTATGACCCCTTCGTGTCCAGTGAGCGAGCTCAGCAGATGCAGGTGCGTCTGACGCAGTTGGCTGATCTGTTCAGCAGCGCTGATTACGTGACGCTGCATATCCCGCGAACCCCAGACACCGAAAACCTGGTGAATGCGGAGTTGCTTCGAAGCATGAAATCCACCGCTCGCCTCGTGAACTGTGCCCGTGGCGGAATCATTGATGAAAGTGCCTTGGCCGAGGCGATCGAGAACGGTGTGATCGCAGGAGCCGGTGTGGATGTGTTTGCGACTGAACCACTCGCGGCTGATTCACCGCTGCGCAGCGTTGAGCGTGGTCTGGTGCTGACACCCCATCTTGGTGCGTCCACTGAGGAAGCCCAAGAAAATGTCGCCACCGACGTGGCCGAGCAGATCCGCGATGTGCTCCTCGGTCTTCCGGCACGCAGTGCGGTGAACATCCCCGGTCTCAGTGCCGAGATCATGGAGCGTCTCAAGCCCCATTTGCAGTTGGCCGAAACACTGGGCCTCCTTGTTAGCCAGTTGTCCGGGGGGCAGGTGGAGGAACTGGAGGTCAGGCTCCAGGGTGACTTCTCGGAGTATCCATCCCAGCCCTTGGTTGTGGCTGCTCTTAAAGGTCTGCTCTCCAGTGCCCTTGGCGAGCGCATCAACTACGTCAATGCTCTGCTTGAGGCCAAGGCCCGCGGCATCCACGTGCTGGAGGTGAAAGACGAGTCCAGTCGTGACTTCGCAGGGGGCTCGCTCCAGCTCACCACCCGTGGCTCCCAGGGGGGGCACAGTGTCACTGGTGCGGTGTTTGCCGATGGTGAGCTGCGTGTCACCACCATCGATGAATTTCCAGTGAATGTGCCGCCCAGTCGGCACATGTTGTTCACCCGGCATCGCGACATGCCCGGGATTATTGGCCAGCTTGGATCCGTTCTGGGTGAGCACAACGTCAATATCGCTTCAATGCAGGTGGGACGTCGCATCGTCCGAGGTGACGCGGTGATGGTTCTCAGCATTGATGACCCAATCCCACCGAGCCTGCTGGCCACCATCAGTGCCATCAACGGCATCCAGGAAGCACATCCCGTCACCCTCTGACGGTTTGTTGTTCAACCTCCTTGGCCATGACATCGACCTCCCTTCGTTGGTGGCGTTTTTCCCTGCCACTTCAGCCCGAACTTGAGGAGTCGCTTCTCTGGAAGATGGAGAGTCTTGGGCTGCATCGCGTGGCGGTGCAGCATGCACCGGAAACGCCACACCAGCGCACCCTTTTCGCTTGGTTGCCGGAGCCAGAATGGCCTGAAGATCAGCGCACAGAGCTGATCGATAGTCTTCGGCCGTTGGCGACCACGTTCGGCCTGAGCTTGCCCAGGGTGGAATGGAAGCAACTGGATGATGAGGATTGGAGCCTCACCTGGAAACAGCATTGGCAGGCCGATCCCGTCGGAGATCGATTGTTGATCCTGCCTGCCTGGCTTGAGCTGCCTCCGGAACATGCCGATCGTCTGGTGTTGCGGATGGATCCAGGCAGCGCTTTTGGTACTGGCAGTCATCCCACCACTCGGCTTTGCCTCGAGGCCTTGGAAGCCTCTCCCCCTCAGGGCTTGCAGGTGGCCGATCTCGGATGCGGCAGCGGTGTCCTTGGGCTGGCGGCCTTGGCCCTAGGCGCCGAACGAGTGTTGGCGGCAGACACTGATTCTCTCGCCGAACGCTCTACAAGGGATAACGCCAGTCTGAATGGGCTCGATGAAGACCATCTGATGGTGCGCCAAGGCTCGGTCGAGACATTGGCTCTGATGCACGCAGGTGTTCAATCCCAGCTGTTGCTCTGCAACATCCTGGCGCCTGTGATCGAAGCCCTGGCCCCTCATTTCACCTCGGTGTTGGCCCCGGGAGGGCGCGGCCTCCTCAGTGGTTTGCTTGTAGAACAGGCTCCGCGGCTCACCAGCGTGCTGGAAGAACTGGGATGGACTGTTGTGGCGCTTCGTTCCCAGGGAAGCTGGGGATTGATGGAGATCAGCAGGGTCGAATCTGCATAAGCCTGCCTTATCAGTGCATGGGCTTTGATTGGCCTTGCCCGGAAAGCTTGTCCTAAAAGACTGAGAGTGCCCCAGTCCGATGTAGAAGGGTTTGGTCCTGCATGCCTGTTTTTCAGGTCAGTGCGCACTCCATCCATCCATGGCTTCCTACAAGGTCACTCTGGTCGCTGAGAGCGAAGGTCTGAACAAGACCATCGAAGTGCCCGACGATCAGTACATCCTCGACGCCGCTGAAGAGCAGGGCATCGATCTGCCCTATTCCTGCCGTGCAGGCGCCTGCTCCACCTGCGCTGGCAAGATCACCTCTGGCACTGTCGACCAGTCCGACCAGAGCTTCCTGGACGACGACCAGATTGAAGCTGGCTTCGTTCTGACCTGTGTGGCGTATCCCACGTCAGATTGCACCATCAAGACCCACGCTGAAGAAGAGCTCTATTGAGTTCGACCTCAGGGTCCTAAATCTCGTATGCAGTCCTCCGTCGCTTTGATGGACTGTCCATCCGCCACCCCCAGGGGTGGCTTTTTGATGGCATCGTGAGCGCACGATCAGGATCTCCCATGCCTGCAGCGTCAGCCGCTGCTTCTGCCTCCTCCAGGCCTGAAGTCGATGCACTGATGGAACACGGCAGTGTTCACACCAGTCCTGGTGGTCAATACAGCTTTCGGGTCATTGGACCCTGCTGCCGCCTTTTCGATCGGGAGGAGCTGCCGTGGCCCTGCTGCCGTCTCGTCTGGCGAAGCAAGGAGCCCAGTTGGAGAAGGGTCGGACGGCGCTTTGTGCCTGATCTGGCGGCGCGTCGATGCCCCTCCTATGCCGTCGAGTTGTTGCAACCTGGCTCAAGACCCACGGCCACGGTGCTGACGCTGTTCTCGATCCGTTTCAGCTCTGCGCTCCAAGAATGGTGGTATAGCCGCCATCCCCGTTCCTTTGAACCGGCGAATACAGCACCGGGTTCCCAGTCATGAAAAAGCCGCCCTTTGGGGCGGCTTTTTAATTGAGAGCTGGTTGAGAGATCAGAAGTAGATCTTTCCGCCGCCCCATTCTTTGCCAAGCACCTTTGGTGCCACAAGGATGTAGCCAGCCATCAGGCGGAGGTCTTCATCGGTGAGATCACGCATTGCTGGATAGAGCTCGCGGCTGCGCATGCTGGGGTGGACGTCAGCAATGCTGTATTCGCCGTCGTAGGAGGTTGGATCGTTGATGTAATCCACCAGGCCTTCAATGCTGTCGCGCGCTGGAGTTGCCAGCGCAAGGGTCTCAGGGTCGAGTCCCACGTTGTGGTTGGTCTTGGTAATACCACCGGCATGGCAGGTGCCACAGCTGGTGTTGAACACCTTGCGGCCAGTTTTGATCTCCTGCTCGGAGAAAGTCACCTCAGCGCCGCTGGTGTCAGCGGGAACGGTGAGGGTCTGGGCATCCCACTGGGCAGCAAGAGCGGGGGAGCTGAAGGCGAGAGCGACCAGCGCAGGCAGCACGAGCAGCAGTCGGCTCAGGGACCGTCGCAGGGAATGGAAGGGAGAGACCATGAAGGACACCAGAATCTGACGGATACACCGCACCAAGTTCTTGTATCACGCGGTGATGGTCCCTTGGTGATGTTCCTGGAGCGTGCTCATGAACTGTTGCAGCCGGGAGGATGGCTTGTGGTTCCGCTCACTCAGCCGGGTGGATGTCCAGGGTGAGGAAGTCCTTGGCGAGGAGCGTGTTGGGGAAGATCGCCTGTGCCTCATGCAGCAGGTCATCGGGGGTGACGGCATTGCCCGGCGCATACCGGGGGCTGAGGTGGGTGAGAGCCAGCTGCTTGACCCCAGCTTCCGCTGCGGTTTGAGCCGCCATGGTGCTGGTGGAGTGTTGGCGCTGGAAGGCCATCTCCGCTTCGGCGTGGGAGAAGGTTGCTTCATGGATCAGCAGATCGGCGCCGCGGGCTAGCTCCACAGCCGCCTCGCAAAACACTGTGTCTGTGCAGTACACAATGCTGACCCCAGGCCGGTCTGGTCCGCATAGTTCCCGACCGTCGATGCGGCGGCCATCCTCCAGGGTGACGGTTCGCCCCTGCTTGAGTTGGGCATAGACAGGTCCAGGCGGGATCTTTAGGGCACGGGCTTTGTCGATGTCGAATCGTCCTGTGCGCGGTTTTTGGTCGATCCGGTAGGCGTAGGCGGGAACCCGATGGGTGAGGGGAGTGGCCCTCACAATGATGTCGTCGTCTTCCAGTACCAGCCTCCCTTGCTGGGCGGCCTCTTTCACCCGATGCACAGTGATCGGATAGCCGATTCGGGTGGAGCTTGTCCGCAGAACTCCCTGCAGATAGTCCTCCAGCGCCTCAGGACCATAGAGATCCACTCCCGAACTGTTGCCGGCTAGGCCGAGGCTGGCCAGCAGGCCAGGCAGGCCGAAGACATGGTCGCCATGCATATGGGTGACGAACACCCTTCGCAGTTGGGAAAGGCGCAGCTCGCTGCGCAGAAATTGATGTTGTGTGCCCTCTCCACAATCGAACAGCCAGAGTTCCGACCGCTGCGGTAATCGCAGTGCCACAGCTGAAACGTTTCTGGCCCGGGTGGGAACGCCGGAACTGGTGCCGAGGAAAGTGACCTGCACGGTCTGGGGCGGGCAAGCATCAAATTTGCCATGCAGCACCCTGGATGAACGGGGCAGAGGGGGGCACACTGAGCTGCCCTGCCGATCGGATCGCGTGGTGAGGCCCTTCCCTTCCCTTCTGTTCGGACCCGTTGCCGCTCTGTTGTTGCAACCGTTGCTGCCGGCCATGGTGCCAGCAGCAGCTGTTGAGATTGCTGCTCGGCAACCCCAGATGCGGGTGTTGGTCGCGGAGGCGAGCACCTTGCGTCTGCGCGCCGACGGTCGACAGCGCTTGGAGCTGTCAGGACTGGGTGGGGAGCCGCTGCAACTGTCCCGTCTTCTGATTAAAAGCAGCCACGGACAATGGCTGATCGAGTCTCCTGAGCTGGGACGTCGGAGCCTTCCTCGCACAGCCAGATTGACGATCCACAGCAGAGATCCGCGCGGCATCTGGCTCGGTCAGCGTCGCTATAGCGGTGAACTGCGTCTGGCGTCACGAGAGGGTCGGATCCAGGTGGTCAACCATCTCGGCATCGAGAGTTATCTGGCCAGTGTCGTGGGCAGTGAAATGCCCCAGGACTGGCCGATGGCCGCGCTGCAGGCTCAGGCGGTTGCTGCTCGCACTTATGCCCTGCGTCAGCGCGGGCGCAACGGCAGCTTTGACTTGAAAGCGACTGTGGCTAGTCAGGTTTATCAAGGGTTGGAATCGGCGACGCCCCGCACCCGCGAGGCGGTTGACAGCACCCGCTCCTTAGTCATGGTGCATGGCGGCAAGCTGATCAGCGCCGTCTTTCACAGCAGCTCCGGCGGTGCGACCGAGCCCAGTGGTGAGGTGTGGCGCAACCAGCTGCCCTATCTAGTGAGCGTGCGTGATCACGATCAAAACAGCCCGGTGCATCGCTGGGAGCAGCGCTTTGATACCCGTCAGCTCAAGAAGGCCTTTCGCGAAACCGGGGGGTTGCAGAGGCTGGAGGTCTTGCAGACCAGCTCGACCGGCCGACTGCGCGCAGTGCGCGTGCGCGGTCCTCGAGGCGCGCTTGAAATCACGGGCCGGGAGTTGCGTCAGCGCCTCGGTCTCAAAAGCACGATGGTCAGTTTTAACTGGCTGGCTCAAGCGCCCGTCGCGGCCGTGCCCGCTACAAGCCCCCTCCCCTCGACGGCGGCTGCAGTGCCCGCACCCACCACAAGCCGGATGCGCGACAGGGCTGTTTTGATCGGCGTGTGGCGGGATTCGGCGACTGGATCTGTTGATGTCGAGTCCAAGGGACCTGCCTCCTTGCCTGCGACCTCCTCCGCTGCTCGGCCTGGGGTGATGCCGCCGCCGCCGCCGCCGCCACTGGAGCTCTCTCCCCTTGTGACTAGAGGTGGTGGTACCAAGAGAGTGCTGGCGGTTCGCGGTCGCGGCTTCGGCCACGGCGTCGGCATGAGTCAGTGGGGAGCCCGTGGCCTGGCGGAGCAGGGCGCTGACTTCCGCCAGATTCTCCAGCACTATTACCGCGGTGTCACGATCCGACCGTTCTTGCCTGCTGATGACCCGGCGATGGCATGGATCGCCCCACTCAGGCCAGCCTGGAGCAGTTGATAGTTCTCATCGTTGGATCTCCAGCAACTTCCGCACACGATTGTTGTCTCACAGCGAGCCGATCCACCCGCGCTGATGGACGCCATCGTTGATGACTGGGAAGGGCAGCTACGCAAGCGGTTGAACACGGTGGCCCCCCGTCCGTTGGGCCTGGCCACCGGACGCACGATGGAATTGTTCTATGCGGCCTTGGTGCGGCGCCTGCAGCAATGGAGCGGCTCTGACTTGGAGCGGCTCCGTAGCGGCTGGCTCAGTTTCAATCTCGATGAATATGTCGGTCTTTCCAGCACGCATGCCAACAGCTTTGCCTTCTACATGAAGCAGAGGCTGGCAGACCCGCTGGGATTGCTTCCCGAGCAACTGCATCTGCCTGATGGTGCAGCGGCCCAGCCTGATCTGGAAGCAAGGCGTTACAGCCAGGAGCTGCAGAGGGCCGGTGGCATCGGATTGCAGCTGTTAGGGCTCGGTGGTAATGGTCATATTGGCTTCAATGAACCCCCCTGCGGTGCCGATGCACCCTGTCGCTGCGTTCAGCTCTGCGCTGCCACCCGTGAGCAGAACGCAGCGGCCTTTGGTGGAGTGTCTGATCAGGTGCCGGCTCGGGCGATCACTCTGGGTATCGCAGAGATTCTCGCTGCGCAGGAGCTGCATCTGATTGTCACAGGGGCGACGAAAACTGAGATTCTCCGGCGCGTGTTTGCCAACGGTTGTGACCCCTCCTTGCCGGCAAGCTGGTTACTGCGTCATCCGCGGGTTCGGCTTTGGGTTGATGATGCCGCTCTTGGGTTGCGATAACGGCACCTTGACGGACTGGCGCTTCTGGGTTGATCGCGGCGGTACCTTCACGGACCTGGTCGGGATGGCTCCGGACGGACGTCTGGTGGTCCGAAAAGTGCTCTCGGAGCAGCCGTGGAAATCAGGAGATCCCGCAGTGCAGGCCATGCAGGAGATGCTGCTAGAGGAGGGGCTGTCTGCGGAGCGGGAGGCCTCCATCGGGGAGCTGAGGCTGGGCACGACTGTCGCGACCAATGCCCTGCTGGAGGGAGCTGGGGATCCTGTCCTTTTGCTGACCAATGCTGGCCTGGAGGATCTATTGCGCATCGGTGATCAGCACCGAGTGGATCTTTTCGCTCTCGAACTGCAGGAACCGCCCTTTCTTGCGGTGGCGGTGGAGGCGGTGAACGGGCGGCTTGATGCCGATGGTGCGGAGGTGATTCCGTTGCAGCTTGATGATGCGCTTGAGGAGCGACTGCGTTATCACCACCGTCAGGGATTGCGCTGTTGTGCCATCGCTCTGTTGCATGCCTGGCGCTATCCAGAGCATGAACAACGTTTGGAGGCCCTTGCTCGGCGGATCGGTTTCACCACCGTTGTCTGTTCTCATCGGGTGTGTCCGTTGCCGAGGTTGGTGCCGCGCGGGCAGACCACGCTGGTGGAGGCGACGGTGGCGCCATGCCTCTTTGGCTATCTGCAACAGGTGCAGCAGGCGCTCGGTCACCGGACTCAGTTACGGGTGATGACCTCCAGCGGTGCCCTGCAGGCACCAGGGCACCTCCAGGCCAAGGACACGATTCTGTCTGGTCCAGCTGGTGGGATGGTGGGAGCGGTGGCGGTGGCGCGTAGGGCGGGTTTCGCGACCCAGCCGCTGGTGGGCTTCGATATGGGCGGCACCAGTACGGACGTGTTTTGTCTCCCGGCCGGTTCCTCGGACAGTGCTTGGGAGCGCAGCGCTGAAACGGAGGTGGCTGGGTTGACGCTTTTGGCGCCAAGGCTGCCGATTCACACGGTGGCCTCGGGGGGAGGGTCGATGATTGATCGGCATGGTGATCGCCTCACCGTCGGTCCCCGTTCGGCCGGTGCTGATCCGGGGCCTGCCTGTTACCGCCGCGGCGGTCCGCTCACGATCACAGACGCGAACATGCTGCTGGGACGACTGCAGGTGCAGGGTTTCCCGGCTGTGTTTGGGGACACCGGCAACCAGCTGCCCGATGGGGAGGTGGTGCAGCAACGCTTTGCTGCGCTTGCCGAGGCCCTTGCCTGTACCCCTGAGCAGTTGGCGGAAGGGGCCCTCGATCTTGCGGTGGAAACCATGGCGGCTGCGATTGAGCAGGTGTCGCTCTGTCGTGGCCATGACATCCGTGGTGGTGTGTTGGTGGCCTATGGCGGAGCCGCTGGTCAACTGGCTTGCCGTGTGGCTCGCGCTCTCGGCCTTCGGCAGGTGTTGCTGCATCCTCTGGCAGGCGTGCTGTCGGCTTACGGCATGGGACAGGCGCGTCAGCGTCAGTGGCGACAGGGTGCCGTGCGCCAGCCATTGCAGGAGAAGCAACTGCTTCCGTTAGCGGAGCAGCTGCGTGCGGCTTTGGAGCTGGCAGAGCAGCAGTTGCTTGCCGATGGCGACGCACAGGGCGGTCTCCTGGAACGGAAAGTGTCGTTGGAGTTGCGTGATCCAGCCTCCGAGCAGGGGTTGATGGTTGAGATTGCCGATCCAGGCGAGGCCAATCTCCTGGCCTTGCCAACGATCACCGATCTAGAAGGAGCCTTTGCCAGGCTGCATCAGCAGCGTTTCGGTTTTCTCCCCCAGCGCCAGGTCCCTCTTGTGGTGGAGCGGTTTGAGGTGGAGGTGGTGGCGCCACCTCTGTTGGCCATGCCGTCGGTTCGTGGGTCTGGTGCCGAGGCCACCCCGTCCGTGTTGGCTTCAGTCGACCGATCTGAGCTCGTCTCGATGCACTGCCCTGGACGTGGCTGGTGTTCTGTCCCGTTGTGGCGTCGTGAGCAGCTGCACGAGGGGCAGCACTTGGTTGGCCCTGCCCTGATCCTTGAGGCCACCGGGTGCATTGTGCTGGACCCCGGTTGGAGGGCACGCTGCGCCTGTCATGGCGATCTCATTCTTGAAGACCTTGTGATCAGTGGTCGGGGTGTGAAAGCGGGGAGCGATTCAGCCTCAGCAGGTTCCGGTCTGGTGCCTCAGGCAGCTGAGGCTTTGGCTGGTGGGGGTGCGGATGAGGCTGTGGATCCAGTGGACCTCAGCTTGTTTCACCATCGCTTCATGGTGATCGCCGAACGGATGGGGGAGCGGCTGCGGCAGACCAGTCGGTCTGTGAATATCCGCGAACGGCTCGACTTCTCCTGTGCCTTGTTTGATGGTGCTGGTGCCTTGGTGGCCAATGCTCCCCACATCCCAGTGCACTTGGGGTCGATGGGGGAGGCGGTGGTTGATTTGCTCGCTGAGGTGGCGGCCGGCAAGGCCCCGCCGCTGCAGCCAGGTGATGTGGTGATCAGCAATGACCCTTTCCATGGAGGCACCCATCTGCCAGATATCACTGCGATCACACCTGTGTTCGCAGGGGGAAGTGAACCGCTCTTCTTCGTGGCCAGTAGGGGCCACCATGCTGATGTGGGTGGTCTGACCCCCGGCTCGATGCCTCCCTTCAGTCGATGCATTGAGGACGAGGGGTTGTGCTTGCGTCACTGGCCTCTGGTGCGGCAAGGACGTCTTGATCGCGAGGCCTGGACGACGCGCCTTGCAGCCGAGCGGTTGCCGCCGCGCTGCCCTGATGTCCTTCTTGCTGACCTCCAGGCCCAGGTCGCTGCCAATCGACTCGGGGTGGACTTGCTCGAGGCTCTTGTCGCCCGAGAGGGCCACAAGAGGGTGGCTGGTTACATGGATTATGTGCAGCAGCACGCTGCGGAGGCGGTGGAAACGCTGCTCTCTCGTCTATCCGACCAGTGCTTTGAGGTGAAGCTCGACAACGGTGCTCGCCTGCAGCTTGAGGTCCGGGTGGATCAGACGCGGCGGCGAGCCCATCTCGATTTCAGCGGTAGTTCGCCGCAGGCAGACCACAACTTTCATGCTCCGCTGGCGGTAACGAAGGCGGCAGTGCTCTACGTGATGCGCTGTCTTGTGCAGGAACCCATCCCTCTGAATGCTGGCTGCTTTCGCCCCCTCACACTCACGGTGCCGTTTGGATCGCTGTTGAATCCGAAAGCTCCTGCGGCTGTCGTCGGCGGCAATGTGGAGACCTCCCAGGCACTCTGCAATCTGCTGTTTGCTGCCCTGGGAGTGATGGCTGCCTCCCAAGGCACCATGAACAATCTCAGCTTCGGCAACCAGCACTTTCAGTATTACGAGACCATCGCCGGAGGCAGCGGGGCAGGAGAAGGCTTTGCTGGTGCATCGGGTCTGCAATGTCATATGACCAATTCCCGGCTGACGGATCCCGAGGTGCTTGAACAGCGCTTTCCTGTTCGCGTGGAGCGCTTCGCTCGCCGCAAGGGCAGTGGTGGCGCGGGTCGATGGCCCGGGGGAGATGGGCTGGAACGCCGTTTACGTTTCCTTGCACCCATGACGGTGGGACTGCTGTCCGGTAGTCGTTTCGTCTCGCCGTTCGGGCTTGCGGGTGGAGGGGATGGACTCTGTGGGAGCAATCAGCTCGAACGCGCCGATGGGTCCAGGGAGCACTTGCCCGGTTGTGTGCAGCTTCAATTGGAGGAGGGTGATTGTCTGACGATTGCGACTCCAGGCGGAGGAGGCTGGGGCATACCGCAATGATCGGAATTGATGGGTCTGTAGCGCACTGAACGCCAGAGGGAGCGACACTTTCGCTATTTATGGAATGTGAGGCATTCATCTGAATGCGTCGCGACACGTTCACTCTGTGTTTCACAGAGCGCAGTTCGTTTCAGACCAAGGAACGGGGGTCTGAGCTAACTCGGAGAACCACCATGCAGCTCACCTACATGGGCAATGTCTACACGCGTCAGTCCGTCGCAGTCGTCAAGCCGACTGTCGCCCTCGTCTATCGCCATGCTTCGTATCAAGCCCGCCAGGCTGATGCCCAAGCTGCTTCAGCAGGTCTCACCTACCGCGGCGTGCACTATCAACGGTCTTTCTGAAACGTCGTACCTGATCCAGGTCGTTAGCCATTCGCCCCGCTCCGGCGGGGTTTTTCGTTGACGAGCGCACCACACTGATGCCACTGGTGATAACTTCGGCGCAGATAGGTGATCAGAATGAAAACATCACGGCTGGTCCGAATGGCACCGATGGTTGCCAGCGCGATGCTGCTTGCTGCAGCTCCCGTTGTTGCTCGCACGCCCTTCGTGTATGCAAGCAAGTTCAGCTATGACGGAAGCCTTCAGAGCTGCATCGATGGTGCCACCAAGGCTCTGAAAATCCATGGGTTTGATAAGAACGTGCGGGTTCTGGATGTCAATCCCAAACTCAAGGAGGTGAAGGCTAATCACTCCGTGGAGTATGTGGCCGCACTGATTGAGTGCGATAAGAAGCGAGGCCTCACAATGCTGGTGGTGGCTGGTCCTGACAATGACGCTGTTTATGAAGCCTATGAGAAGCTTTACAGCGCGGATTGGTAAGGCCCCATCTCGCCTTAGTGATGGATCTCAGCGGTTTCGGGCAGACGTTCCACTTGCTCGTTGAGCATTGCGGCAACGATGCTATGCAAATAGGCGGCTTGTCTTAAACGCAGCATATCCAAAGTGTTGAGGCTGCCAGACTCAATCACGGCAATCATCTGCTGGAGGGCGGCGTTGTTGAGATCGCGGTTCATGGTAAAGGTTGAAACTGCAATCACCCTCTCTGAACTGGTTGTGGTCAGGTGTGACTCAGATCCTTTTTGCTGTGATCTTGGTCACCCCGTTGTTGCGCAGCAACGAGGCTGTTCAGGGACCCAGCCCACTTCCTGTTGGAGCGCAGACAATAAAAAACCCCGCTCGTGGCGGGGCTGGTAAGGGCATCAAGACGTTCATCACAGGGCAATCGTGGACTGATTCAATGCCTCCTGGCTGCCAAGTTGGACAGTATCAGTGCTGCCGAGTAGTGAATCACGCAGTGGGTCGGCTTGATGCTCTACGGCTGCAGTTGTTCCTAGCGACTGTGCATCAAGGGGCAAGATTGTTTCTGGAGTGGATGCAAAGATTGCAGCACGACGCTCAGTACTTGCCTCGAACGCTGGGTCGTCTCCCTCAAAGCCTTCATCTTCATCGAAACCAAAGTGCTCAAGGGCTTGGCCTGTTGCGGTGAGTGCGTTGGCGACCTTGTCGACGCCTTCGATTTGTTGTTGAGCTTCTTGGGGCAGAAAAGGTTTTAGGGCGTTGCCTGCGTTGGCGAAGGCTTGGGCTTTTTCTCCGGCTTCGATGAACTGAGCGGAAGGCGTGAAGGTGGAGCGAGTGGGGTTGGTCATTGGCTGATGACCTGTCACCAGATCTGCATCTTCATCGAAACCAAAGTGCTCAAGGGCTTGGCCTGTTGCGGTGAGTGCGTTGGCGACCTTGTCGACGCCTTCGATTTGTTGTTGAGCTTCTTGGGGCAGAAAAGGTTTCAGGGCGTTGCCTGCGTTGGCGAAGGCTTGGGCTTTTTCTCCGGCTTCGATGAACTGAGCGGACGGCGTGAAGGTGGAGCGAGTGGTGTTGGCCATTGACTTGGAGAGGTGATTTCAGATGGGGGGTGTTGCCCCCTCGACTACTTCAAGGTCACAGTCCTTCTGGTGACCCCCAGTGCATGCCTCTAGTGCGAATCAAGCCAACATCTGGTGAAACTCTGGTGAACGGCTCAGATCTCAGTCACCACCTTGGCTGACACCGCACCCACCCTCTCGCTACCAGATGTCGAAGCATGATTCGATCCATTGCCGATTTGAAGGCAGTCACTTTCGCTCTAAAAACCAGTCATGTCAGTCGATCTGTAGCCCTTCGGCGAGATCGAGGTTGGCGCTGACGCTGCTGACATCGTCCAGTTCATCGAGCACCTCGAGAAGTTTGAGGCACTCGCTAGCGGTGGCCGGATCGGTGAGGGTGACGCTGGTGAGCGGATGCCAGCAATGTCCCCACTCCTGCACGGACCAGCCACTGTCCCTCAGTCCACTCTGCAACTGTTCCAGGGCCTCGAAGCGGCCATGCACGAGGGCAGAACCGTCGTCGCCCAGCTCATAGCTGTCGGCATCAAGATCGAGCAGGGTTTCTAAAAGTGCCTCCTCTTGGACGCTGTCAGCTGCTGTGGTGCCCCGCTGCTCCGCTGCGCCGTGACGGATGCGCACCTCACTTCGGTGTTCAAACAAATAGCTGACGCAGCCGCTTTCGCCCAGGTTGCCGCCGTTCTTGCTGAAGGCCAGGCGAATATCGGCCGCTGTGCGATTGCGGTTGTCCGTGAGGGCATCCACCAGAACCGCCACCCCACCTGGGGCATAGCCTTCATAGCGGATCATTTCCAGTTGATTGATTCCGTCGCCCCCCTGACCGGACCCTTTGGCGATCGCCCGCTCGATATTGGCGGCAGGAACGCCAGCGGCTTTGGCTTTGGCGATGGCGGTGCGCAGTTGAAAGTTCCCGGTTGGATCGCCACCACACCGAGCAGCCACCGTGATCTCGCGACCCATCCGGGTGAACACGGCACCTCGCCTGGCGTCGACCACCGCCTTCGTGCGTTTGATCTGGGCCCATTTGCTGTGGCCAGCCATCGAATCGCGAGCGCCCTTCCGCTTCAGGGCAGGCTACCGGTTGGCTGCTGGCCAGGATTCAGCCGCGAGCATCGAACACGACCTTGGGTCGCAGCTGGCTGTCGGCCTCGATCAAGCCAAGACCCAGCATCTGGCCAGAGTGGTGCACCACCATCAGGGTCTCTCCAACGGACCCCAGTCCGTTGGCAATGTGCAGTCGTCGTCCACAACGCCAGTTCTCCCTGTCGGTATCGGACGCCTCGTGTGCGGCCAGATGCTTCAGGGCCTGTTGGGGTGGCAGAACCGGGGGAAGGCGCTGGCTCGTTGCGTCGCTCTCATCCGGCCACTCAGGCAGGGGGGAAGCCTGCTCGATCTGGAATCCGAGGGCTTGAATACGCCGCAGGCTTGCGAGACATCCGCCGCAGCCAATCTGTTCCCCAAGGTCGCGGGCCAGTGATCGGATATAGGTGCCAGCGGAGCAGTGCACCTCTAAATCCAGTCTGCCGTTGTTGGGATCCCAGCCCTGCATCTCCAGGCGGTGGATGGTGACGGGTCTCAGCGGTAGATGCATGTGTTCGCCGCGTCGAGCCCTTTCGTGGGCGCGTACTCCGTCCACGTGCACTGCAGAGACCTGGGGCGGTCGTTGTTGAATCGGTCCACGGAAGGTGTGCAGGGCTGCTTCGAGGTCGTTGGCTGAGAGAGCTGGCCAGCTCTGATTCGTCAGGACCTCGCCTTCGAGGTCATCGGTATTGGTGGTTCTGCCGAGTTGAATGCTGCCGCGGTAGGTCTTGTCCCCAGGCAGATAAGGCAGCAGACGCGTCGCGGCACCGAGTGCGATCGGAAGCACGCCAGTGACAGCAGGATCCAGGGTGCCGCCATGGCCGACCCTTTTCAGTCCAAAGCAGCGTCTCAGGCGACTGACACAACTGTGGGAGGTGAGGCCTGCGGGCTTGTCAATTACAACAAAGCCAAAGGGACCCACGACCGCCAGACGCACAAACCTGAGAGGACTGTGGCAGTTCAAGTGGCCCGGTAGGTTGGCCGCGGCGTGAGATCGGCCCATGCAAGAGCTCCGGGACCGCACTGTGGACGTGGCGGCTTTTCTTCAAGACGGCCTGGCGGTGAAAGCCCATCTCAGTGCTTATCTGAACCTGCCTCTGGATGAGGTGGAGCTGCGGCTGAAACGTGCCACAGACGACCTTGCTGCTCTCCATCCAGGGGCTTTTCAACCTGACGATGCCACTGGTTTCTACGAAGACACCGTCGGTACCGGACATTTACTGGAGCTTGCGGCCTGGCATCTGACCAGTTCTGACTACATCGCTGATACCTTGCGGCTGCAGCAGCAGTTCGCCAAAGGCCATGTGCTCGACTTTGGCGGTGGCATTGGAACCCATGCTTTGGCGGCGGCGGCTTTGCCGCAGGTGGAGCATGTGTGGTTTGTGGATCTCAATCCGCATAACCGCGACTTTGTGACCCAGAGGTCGGCTTCCCTTGGGCTTGGCCACAAGCTGTCGGTGCATCGTGATTTGCAGAGCTGCTCTGATCAGCGCTTCGATGCTGTGGTCTGCCTCGATGTCCTGGAACATTTGCCAGATCCCTCTGCCCAGCTGGACCTCTTTCATGCGGCCATGGCCCCCGGTGGCACGGCTCTGCTCAACTGGTATTTCTTCAAGGGGGACAACGGTGAGTACCCCTTCCATTTCGATGATCCGGCACTTGTGGAGCGTTTCTTTCGCACCTTGCAGAGTCGTTTCCTTGAGCTGTTCCATCCCTTTTTGATCACCACTCGTGCCTACCGACCCCTTTGAGAACGAGCTCTGAAGTGTTGATCGCTTCGTCTTGAACGGCAGAGCAGGCGCTGAGATGGGTGAAGCGCCTGCAAGCCTGTTCCTCGAGCGGATCGCTCGGCATTAAGGCATTAAAAAGCCCCAACAGTGTTGTGCTGCTGGGGCTCAGCCATGCTGGGGTTCGTCTTGACCCTGCGTCAGCTTCAAAAGGGGTGAGGCTTAGCCGGCGGCCTTCACGCTGATGCGCTTGCGGTTGCGCAGGCCCCTGCGAATACTCTCAAAGGTCACGATGCCGTCTGTGAGCGCGAACAAGGTGTCGTCCTTGCCATGACCCACATTCAGGCCTGGGAGCACAGAGGTGCCGCGTTGGCGGATGAGGATCGAACCGGCCGTGACGCTTTCTCCGCCGTACGCCTTCACCCCAAGGCGCTTGGAATTTGAGTCGCGTCCGTTACGTGTGGAGCCTGTGCCTTTCTTATGTGCCATGAGTGATGCCTGAAAAGTGAGGGGGTGGTGTGGAGAGTGTCAGCTGATGGCCGTGCCGCCGACCTTGATGGCCTGAACCATCACACGGGTCAGCTCCTGGCGATGTCCATTCTTGCGACGTGTCTTCTTCTTAGGGCGCATCTTGTAGACGATCACCTTCGGTCCACGGCGGTGATCCATCACCTTGAGCTCAACGGTGGCGTCTTTGATGTAGGGCTGGCCGAGCGTGGTGCCCTTGCCGTCCTTCACCAGAAGCACGTTGTCCAGGGTGATGGTTTCGTCAACTCCGGCCTGGAGGCGGTCCAGGTCGTAATAACGGTTGGGCTGCAGCCAGAACTGCTGGCCTGAAGCCTCCACGATCGCGTAGGTCTCGGTACTTGGGTCTGCCATGGAGAGAAGGCGACGCGGACAGGCTCGAAGCAATGACATGTCGGAGCAAAGCTCCGAGGCCCTCGGCTTCGATTCGGCCTGAACCGCAATCGAAAGACAAACAAAGATCCTCCACCTTTGGTTCCCCTTTCGTCAAGATCAAGTCAGAGCAATCCTGCGAAGGATGAATGGTCCGGCCCTCTCCATCGCACTGCTTGTGAAGACGCAGGACCTGGTGACGGCGTGCCGTTCATGGTTGCCCAGCAACCGCTACACGACTGTGGATTTGGGATTGACAGCCGACGTCAAGGATTTTCAGGCGGCTCTCGAGCAGAAACGTGAAGCGGTTGATGCTGTGGTGATTGAGCAATCACTGCTCGAACCCGAATTGCGGCAGTCGCTGCTCGACGCCGGCCTCCTCTTCCCTGCTGTGGTGGTGGGGGAGGTGATGGGTCGGGTGGACTACCACCCTGAAGAGGTCCACCTGCCTGTCGATCAAATTGAGCAGCTGGGATACAACGTTGATGCTGCGATTTCGCGATTCCTGCGTCAAGGTCAGAAGGAGGAGCGTCAGGCAGAAGGCCAGGCCCTGAACGTGCAGGGGGGAGTCGCGGTCGAGAGCAGTGCTTGGCGTCTCACCAGCCGGCTTCAGGAACGACTTGGTTACCTCGGCGTCTTCTACAAGCGCGATCCATCGCGTTCGCTCAGCAATCTTCCTCCTGATGAGCAGGAGGAGCTGCTGAAGTCTTTGGAGCGGACCTACCGAGACTTGCTTTTGAGTTATTTCCGCGATCCGGCAGCGGCAAATCAGGCCCTGGAAAGCTTTGTGAATACGGCATTTTTTGCAGATCTTCCGATCACCCGTGCTGTTGAAATCCACATGAACTTGATTGACGACTTCTGGAAGAAGCTCAGACTTGAAGGGCACAAGAACGATTTCCTGCAGGACTACCGCTTGGCCCTTCTTGATGTGATGGCCCATCTCTGTGAGATGTATCGCCGCTCGATCCCAACCGAAGCGCCGCTGGCGGGAACCGGCGCTTCGCCAGGATCGTTATCCGTGGCTGCATCGTCGGAAGCGCGTCGGGAGCTGTCCTCATGAGTCCTCGCAAGACTTACATCCTCAAGCTCTATGTGGCGGGGAACACCCCCAACTCAATGCGGGCCCTGAAAACGCTCCGCAACATTCTTGAGACTGAATTTAAGGGGGTTTACGCCCTGAAGGTGATTGATGTGCTCAAGAATCCTCAGTTGGCAGAAGAGGACAAGATCTTGGCGACCCCAACGCTCTCCAAGATTCTTCCGCCTCCGGTGAGACGCATTATCGGGGATCTTTCGGATCGAGAGCGGGTGCTGATCGGTCTCGATCTCCTCTATGACGAGCTCACTGATGCTGGCCTGGGCTCGTCCTTGATGGACACATTGGAGGATGCTGACGAAGTGCCCACAGAACCTTAAGCAGGGCCCTGATCTATCGCCTTTGCCTCCATTCGTGATTAGCGTCTGAATAACCCTCATTTGTCATGCAGATCTCAGGTTCCACGGGCTCACCTCAGATGCAGGTCCAGAAGCTCCCAACGGGGATTGAGGGCTTTGATGATGTCTGTCATGGCGGTCTCCCGATTGGCCGCAGCACCCTGATCAGCGGCACCTCGGGCACAGGTAAGACTGTGTTTTCACTGCATTTTCTGCATAACGGCATTGCTCACTTCGACGAGCCCGGGATTTTTGTCACCTTTGAAGAGTCGCCACTCGATATTCTTCGCAATGCAGCCAGTTTTGGCTGGAATCTTCAGGAGATGGTGGAGCAAGATAAGCTCTTCATTTTGGATGCATCCCCAGATCCAGATGGTCAGGATGTAGCTGGCAGTTTTGATCTCTCTGGTTTGATTGAGCGGATCAATTATGCGATCCGCAAATACAAGGCCAAGCGAGTTGCGATCGATTCGATCACTGCTGTTTTCCAACAGTACGATGCTGTTTTTGTGGTGCGTCGGGAGATCTTTCGTCTGATTGCGCGCTTGAAAGAGATTGGCGTTACTACGGTCATGACCACAGAGCGCATTGATGAATATGGCCCAATTGCTCGTTACGGGGTTGAAGAATTTGTCTCCGATAATGTAGTTATTCTCAGAAATGTTCTTGAGGGTGAACGCCGACGCCGCACCGTTGAGATTCTCAAGTTGCGCGGCACCACCCATATGAAGGGAGAGTTCCCGTTCACGATGGGTGCGCACGGCATCAGCATCTTTCCTTTGGGAGCGATGCGCCTCACTCAGCGCTCGTCCAATGTGCGCATTAGTTCTGGTGTGCCGCGTCTCGATGAGATGTGCGGTGGCGGCTTCTTTAAGGACTCGATCATCCTTGCGACCGGCGCTACTGGAACGGGTAAGACCCTGTTGGTGTCGAAGTTTATTGAGGATGCATGCCGCAACAAGGAAAGGGCAATCTTGTTTGCCTACGAGGAATCACGCGCCCAGTTGCTGCGCAATGCCACCAGCTGGGGAATTGATTTTGAGCAAATGGAGCAGGATGGAGTGCTCAAGATCATCTGTGCCTACCCCGAATCCACTGGTCTCGAAGACCACCTGCAGATCATTAAGACAGAGATCAGTCAGTTCAAGCCGTCGCGGATGGCGATCGATTCCTTATCGGCCCTTGCCAGAGGCGTCAGTCACAACGCCTTCCGCCAGTTTGTGATTGGTGTGACCGGTTACGCCAAGCAGGAAGAAATTGCGGGCTTCTTTACGAACACTTCTGAAGAGTTCATGGGCAGTCACTCGATCACTGATTCCCATATCTCCACGATTACTGACACGATTCTGCTGCTGCAGTATGTGGAAATTCATGGCGAGATGGCCCGCGCGCTCAATGTCTTCAAGATGCGTGGTTCATGGCATGACAAGGGCATTCGTGAGTTTGTGATCACCGGCAATGGTCCGGAGATCAAAGATTCCTTCTCCAATTTCGAAAGAATCATCAGTGGTGTTCCCCATCGCGTGACCACCGATGAGCGCAGTGAGCTCTCACGGATTGTCCGCGGTGTCTCACCTGAAGATTGAGTTTTAGGGCACGAGAAGGCTTAGCGCTCTCGATCTCAGACGCTCAGTTCCTCTGCTAGCTCGAGTTGCTGCTGGCGGCTCTGTCGGTCGGCCTGCAGTTCCAGTTCGTCCTGATCAGCTGCAGCTAGAGGCAGGTCGAACCAGAAGGTGGTCCCCACGTCTGGCTCGCTGCTCATCCTGATCGTGCTCCCGTGTTTTTCAATGATGCCTCGCACGATCGATAGCCCGAGGCCAGTTCCCACCTCGGTATGAACCGCGTTTTCCACCCGGTAGAACCGATCGAAGATGCGCTGCTGATCGGCTTCGCTGATGCCACATCCGGTATCGGCAACTTCCACCCGCAGCCGAGGCATGGGTGAAACCATTTCACAGAAGGGGGCGTTGTTGGCTGCTAGGGGGGCGTCCGTGGGCGATGTCATCGCGCAGAGGTCAGGCCAGGTGTAGGCAGTGATTCGGAGCACTCCTCCTGGGCGGCTGAATTTGAGAGCATTGCCCACCAGATTGTCGAGCACTTGCAGCAGCAGATCCCAGTTGCCCAAGACCTCTGGCGTTTCAAGTGCTGCATCGAGTTCCAGCGTCACATCCTTATCGGTGGCATTGAGTTGGTAGCTGCGCAACGTTTGCTCCATGGCTGGTCTCAGTTCGATTGGACTGAATTGCACTGTCCGTTCCGATTCCAGCCTCGACAGGTCGAGCACGTCATTCACTAAACGTGTGAGGCGATCGGTTTCAGCGTTGGCAACTCCAAGAAATTCTTGTTTCTCTTCGTCAGTCAGTTGATCCCCCATGTCATAGAGAGTTTCCACGTAGCTCTTGATGTTGAACAGCGGTGTGCGCAGCTCGTGGGAGACATTGCTGATAAACCGGCTCTGGGCTGCATTCAGTTCCACCTCGCGGCTGAGGTCCTGAATGGTCACGGCGATGCCCTTCAGGCTTTCTCCACTGGCATCTCGCACCGCCTGAAAGACAACCCGCAAGGTTCGGGGTGGTTCGCCGACACTGCGTCTTAGCTCATTGCTGTCGGAGACATTGCTCAGTACAGCATCCAGGGGATTATGGAGCTCAATGGCCAGGAGTTCGGGCAGTTCTCCAAGAAAATCCTGTCCCTCCAGTTTGCGGCCTTCCCAGCGGAACAAGCGTCGTGCCGTTGGGTTCGCCAGCACGATCCGGCCCCGTTCATCCAGCAGCACGGCGCCATCAGCCATCGTGGCGATCAAGGAGGCCTGCTTCACCTGAGCAGCGGTTAACTCCTCAATGTTGGCGGCGTCATAGGCCTGGAGTTGGGAGGCCATGGCATTGAAGCCATCCAGCAGTTCCCCGAGTTCACCGCCCACGGGTAGGCCGATCCTGGCCTGGAAATCACCGGTGGCGATCCGGCGCACCCCTCGCAGCAGTTCCTTCACCGGTCGCGTAATGGTCAGTGCGTTGAACACTGCGCCGAGAATCACCAGCACCCAGATGGAGATGAACACCGCCACCGTGACCTCACGGGTGAGGGCGGCGCTGGCCAGTCCGGTTTCGCTTGGGTTCACCCCAAGGGCAAGAACACCCAGATAGCGACCATTGCGCACCAGTGGCACAAACACATCGGTGATTTTGCCCTGGGGGGTGAGGTGCTGACGGACCAGGGGATTCTGCGGTCGCGTCTGCAGTTCGGCAGGTAATTCAAGTCGACGGCTTAGGCGCAGGTCAGTACTCCCATTCGCTTCAGTGCCGCTGATGGGAATTCCCAGGTAGACGACTCCCTCAGGATCGGCAAAAAAGATGTAGCGGAGGCTGGTGCTGGAGCGCCAGAATTTTTCAGCCACGTTGGCGAGTTCCCTGTCATGGCCCTTCTCCACCAACTCGCTGACATTGCCGCCCAGCAACAGGCCAAGATCCCGGGCATAGCGCGTGTCATTCATGACGGCGTCGCGCTGAATTCCGTTGAGTGCAAAGAATGTGATGCCTGTCATCATCAGGCTCACCACCAGCGTGGCGATCGCCAGCAGCTTGGTCTGAAGGCTGAATTCCGCCCACCAGCTTGTGAGCTGTTGCCACCAGGTTGCAGCGGTGTCCGAGGACGCCGGGTCTGAAGCGGTAGGGGTGCTGGTGGCCATCGCGCCGAACAGCGTGACGATGAGCCTAGGCCCGTCGCACTTGATGTCCGATGTCGCGGCGATACTGCATCCCTTCAAAGGTCACCTTCGCAAGGGCTTCATAGGCGGCAGCGAAGGCCTGGTCGAAATCGGATCCTTGAGCGCTCATGGTGAGCACACGACCGCCAGAGCTCACCAGGATGCCCTGCTCGTTCAATCGGGTTCCGGCATGGAAGAGTTGATGGCTGGCTCCAGCCTCGAGCTGGCTCGTAATCGGATCTCCCTTGCGGGGAGCATCCGGATACCCTGCCGCGGCTGCCACCACACAGACACTGCAGTCTGAGCGGATGGTCAAAGCCGGTGCTAAATCAAGCCGCCCGATGGCACAGGCCTGCAGCACCTGGGCGAGCTGGGGCCCCATCAGGGGCATCAGGGTCTGACATTCCGGATCTCCGAACCGGCAGTTGAATTCGATCACTTGTGGGCCATTCGCCGTCAGCATGAGTCCGGCATAGATCACGCCGCGGTAGTCGATCTCCCTGTCTCGTAGTGCCTGGAGTGTCGGCTCAAGGATCTGCCGACGAACGGTTTCAAGTCCTTCGGCATCCAGTAGGGGAGCGGGGGCATAGGCACCCATGCCACCGGTGTTCGGCCCTGCGTCACCCTCTAGCAGCCGTTTGTGATCCTGAGCCGGGGGAAGGATCACCATCCGTTCGCCATCAGAGAGGGCGAAGATTGAGACCTCGGGCCCCTGCAGACATTCCTCCAGAACCACCCGATCACCAGCGCTGCCGAAGCGCCCCCCGAAGGCTTCACGGATCGCGCTTGCAGTGTCCGTAACGCTGGTGGCAACGGTGACGCCCTTGCCAGCGGCCAGTCCATCGGCTTTCACCACAAGCGGCCGCTGCAGTTGCTCAAGCAGGGCCAGCCCCTCGTTTGCACTGCTGATTGCCCAGTGACCTGCAGTCGGGATACCTGCCTCGTCCATCAGCTGCTTGGCCCAGGCTTTGCTGGCTTCAAGTTGGGCGCCATCGGCACCGGGGCCAAACACGGCGAGCCCCGCGGCCCGGAGGTGATCCGCCAGCCCTGCAGCGAGAGGTGCCTCCGGACCGACCACCACAAGGTCCACCGATGCGCTGCGGCAATGCTGGAGCAGACCGTCTCGATCCCCTTCACTCAGAGGCAGTTTGCTGAAGGTCTGCGTTTGCCCTTCCGTCCGTTCTGGAATGCCGCCGTTCCCTGGACTAACCCAGACCTGCTCGATCCCAGGGCATCGGCTGAGGGCCCAACCGAGAGAATGTTCCCGCCCGCCACTCCCCACCACAAGCACTCTCTGCAGAGGGGGAAGCGACTGAAGACCGGAAGCTGAGTTGGCCATGGCAGCGGAACTTGCGGGGCAGGGCCCTTAGGTTTGAACGGATCGTGAGGCGGATCGCCCCGGTCGATCTGCGTCCATTTTTGTTGAACGGCTGCCCCATGGGGATTTCCTCCCTCTCTCTCTCCCTGCTGCTGGCGGCCACTCCCTTGGCGGTGCAACCGGTCTCTTCCCCTGTCGATGCCGAGCCGATCGCCGAGGTTCACTACCTACGGATGCTGCAAAGCGATGACCTTGCCCAGTTGCAGCAGGCTTGTCGTGATGCGGCTCGCTTTGGGTTGAAGCAACGGCTGCAGGACTTGCGCGATCGCTTGATGCTGGTCGCACCAGCGCCCCAGCCCTTTGCTGTGGTGACCGCCAATACCCGCGCCCTTTTGGCTTGTAAGGCACCAGAGAGTGCTCAGAGGGTGCTCAGTCGGTATGGACCTGGCTCGGGTCTGGAGCGCCAGGAGTGGCTGGTGCTGTCATGGCGTGCGGCGGCCGCGGCTCTCGATCACCAGCGCGCGATTCTTGCCCTTCGACGTCTGGCAGAGGGTGATCTCTCGCGACTGGAGAGGGTGCAGTTACCGCTGGTTGACACAGCTACCGGTTTAACCATCAGCCGTCTCGCTCTGGATCAGTTGGCGGAACACGAGGCGGCGGCCGGACGGATTGACCGTGCAGCAGCAGTGGCCCTGTCGGCCCCAAGTTTTGGTCGTGAGGGGGCCGCTCGTCTGGCTCGGGCCGCGCTCTGGCTTGAGGAGTTGGGTCAGAACGACGCGACCAATCTCTTGGAAACAGCCCTTGATCAAGCAGCGGCGGCCGAGGCCTGGTCGTTGGCGGAGGATTTGCTCAAGATTCAGCTGAGGCTGGAACGGAAATTGGGGGGTGATGGCGCCAGGCCTCGAGCCAGGCTTGAGCGTCTGGCCACTCGTCTGGATGATCGCTACACCCTTTGGCAACTGATTCGGGAGGATTCAGACAGAACGGCGATTGAGGAAAGGCGCTTGGAGCTGGAACGCCAACTCCGATCTCCTCGGGGACTTGGGGGGAGCTCCTCCCTGGGAGAATCGGATTAGGAAGGGCCGTTCGCCCTCGTTTCGATTGCGATTTCATGACCAATTCCCACGGTCCCCTGCTGTATGAAGGCAAGGCCAAGCGTGTTTATGCCGCTGATCAGGACGACTGGGTCTTGGTCGAGTACAAAAACGATGCCACGGCGTTCAATGCCCTCAAACGCGAACAGATCGCCGATAAGGGACGGTTGAATTGTCAGATCTCAGCGCGGTTGTTTGAGCTCCTTGAACAGGAGGGCATTCCGACGCATTTCCTCGGTCTGGTGGATGAGACCTGGATGGCGGTTCAGAAAGTGCAGGTCATTCCCTTGGAGGTCGTGCTGCGCAATGTGGCCACGGGCTCGCTTTGCAAACAGACTCCGATCGTTCAGGGCACCAGCCTGGAGCCAGCACTGCTTGACCTCTATTACAAGGATGATGCTTTTGGTGATCCGCTCCTCACCGAATCACGCTTGGAATTGCTTCAGCTGGTGAGTGCTGAGCAGCGTCAGGCCATTGAAGTTCTTGCCCGGCGTGTGAACGCCGTTTTGGCGCCTTTTTTCCGTGGTCTAGATCTGCAGCTGGTGGATTTCAAGCTGGAGTTGGGATGTAATCCATCCGGAGAATTGCTGGTGGCTGATGAGATCAGCCCTGACACTTGCAGGCTCTGGGATCTGCGTACCACTGATCCCAAGCAGCGCATTCTCGACAAGGATCGGTTCCGTCAGGACCTCGGCGGTTTGATCGAGGCCTACGGGGAGGTCTGCAAACGGGTCCAAGGGGCCTGCCCGAACCCCCGCAACTACCGGTAAGGTCTCGGTGATTCTGCGGCCATTGGGCCGATTGCTGCCCCTCCATGGTCAACTTCACCTCCAGCCGGACCAAGGACGCCGTTCGGCAGGGGGCGCTAGGCCTTGCACTGGCCCTCCCGCTTCTTACCACTGTTCCTGCAAGAGCGCAGACGGAGACTGTCTCAGAGACCGAGGCCGTCACCGTGGATGTGCTGGAAGGCACGACAGAGACGGGTGAGGTCGAGGAGTTGGAGGTTGAAGCCTCTGAGGTGGAGACGATTGACGTTGAGCAGGCACCAACAACCAATCCAGTGCCTATCAGCCAACCGATTGAGGACCAGCAGCCTCAACAGCCTCGGGTTTTGATCAGCGAGGTGGTGATCGAAGGGATTGCCGGTCATCCCGAACAGGAGCGGCTTGAACTGGCCGCCTATGACGCGATGGCGGTGAGGCCAGGGATTCGCGTCACCCGCGATGAACTCAAGCTGGATCTGGATGCTATTTATGCATCTGGATGGTTCTCAGATGTGCGCATCGAGCCAGTCAACGGCCCCCTGGGTGTGCAGCTTGTGGTGCAGGTGGTGCCCAACCCCGTGCTCACCAAGGTGGAGCTTGAGCCTTCGGACTCCAAGATCCCTGACAGTGTGATCGCCGACACCTTCAGCTCCGATTACGGCCGCACGCTGAATCTCAGCGAGCTGCAGCTGCGCATGAAGGAGTTGCAGGGCTGGTATAGCAAGGAGGGTTATTCCCTGGCGCGGGTCTCAGGGCCAAGCCGGGTGAGTCCCGACGGTGTGGTGCAACTCAAGGTGGTGATCGGCACCGTCGCCGGCGTTGAGGTTCAGTTCCTCAATAAGGATGGTGAAACGACAAACGACAAGGGCGAACCCATCAAAGGCAAGACCCGTCCCTGGGTGGTGACCCGAGAGATTTCAATCCAGGCAGGAGAGCCTTTCAATCGGACCCAGCTCGAAGGAGATCTCAAGAGGCTTTATGGCACTTCTCTCTTCAGTGATGTCAAGGTCACGCTGAAGCCGGTGGCTGGGGAGCCCGGCAACGTCACCATCATCCTGGGCATCGTCGAACAGTCCACCGGTTCCCTCTCCGGTGGTCTGGGCTACAGCCAGAGTCAGGGTGTTTTCGGTCAGGTGCAGCTCTCCGACAGCAATCTGTTTGGACGGGCTTGGAATCTTGCTCTGAACCTCACCTATGGCCAGTACGGCGGACTGGCGAATTTCACCTTCACAGACCCTTGGATCAAGGGTGACAAGCACCGCACCTCCTTCCGTACCTCGCTCTTCCTCAGTCGGGAAGTGCCCCAGGTGTTCCAGAGCCAGAACAATGGCAACATCCTGACGCTGAGTGATTACGACGACAACGGCGGTGGCTACGCCTATTCGATCAACAATCCCCCCAGCTCGTTTAATACAGACAATTTCAAGAGTGTCGGCCAGGCCAGCAAGGAGTTCCCAAACACCAGTTGGTTTGAATACGAAGGTGATTCGGTGGCCTTGCAGCGCGTTGGCGGCAACGTCATTTTCGCCCGACCTCTCAATGGTGGTGATCCTTACAAGTTCGTTCCGTGGAACGTGCTTGTTGGTCTCAATGTTCAAAATGTTCGGCCGATCAACTTCGCTGGCGACACCCGTTCCTATGCCTTGCCGAATGACCGGATTAAGGATCACCGGATTCCGAATGACGACGTCATCTGCATCGCCTTTAACTGCGCCACCGAGAACAATCTTGCTGGCCTGCGCTTTGCTGCTACTTACAGCAATCTCAACGATCCTCGCAATCCCACATCAGGCAACTTCTTCAGTTTTGGAACCGAGCAGTTCGTCTCCGTTGGTGAGAACTCTCCGACCTTCAACCGGGTGAGAGCGAGTTATACCCACTTCATTCCTGTCAATTTCCTCAAGCTGGCTAAGGGCTGCCGCCCTAAGCCCGGAGAAAAGGCCAATTGCCCTCAGGCCATTGGTATTCAGCTCAAGGCCGGCACTGTGCTTGGTCAGCTCCCTCCCTATGAAGCGTTCTGCCTGGGGGGCTCCAATTCCGTGCGTGGCTGGTACGACTGTGATCTTGCAGTCGGACGGAGCTTTGGTGAAGCCACGATCGAATATCGCTTCCCGATCATCAGCATCTTCGCGGGTGAAATCTTTGCTGATGCCGGCACCGACTTTGGATCTCAGGCGAATGTGCCCGGTAAACCTGGTCAGCTGCTGGACAAGCCGGGCTCCGGTTTCTCGGTGGGTACTGGTGTGATTGTTACCACTCCCGTCGGTCCCCTTCGCCTGGAGGTAGCAAGCCAAGACTTCACTGGTGACTGGCGTTTCAATCTGGGTGTGGGCTGGAAGTTCTGATGACGTCCTGGCCGGCGGATTATGAGGGAGCTTGGACTCTTGCCGGGCCCGTGACACGTTCCGGTGTGGGCCTTCACAGCGGTGAGTCCGTCTCCGTCACCCTTCTTCCATGCGATCGAGCCGGCTTCTGGGTGTCGTGGCACGACTGCTCTGCTGATTCAGAGCTAGTGCAGCTGCATCCCAGTCAGGTTCGTGACAGTCCGCTCTGCACCACCCTGGAGTTTGGTGCTGGGCGTCGTCTCAAGACCGTGGAACATCTGTTGGCAGCTCTTGCTGGTACAGGCATCACCCATGCTGAAATCCGAGCCAGTGGTGTCGAAGTACCGCTTCTCGATGGGTCTGCCCAAGGATGGGTTGAGGCGATCGGCGAAGTCGGTCTCTCCCCTGCGTCGACTGCTCGTCCCCCACGCCCGCACTTGGATCAGCCCTTGGTCAGGCATCGAGGCAGCAGCGTGATTACTGCCGTTCCGGCAGAGCATTTCAGTTTGGTCGGTGTGATTGATTTTCCCCAGGGTGCGATCGGTCGTCAGCAACTGTCTCTCACGCTGACTCCCGAGCTGTTCGTCAAGGAGATTGCACCGGCTCGAACCTTCGGTTTCCGTGATCAGGTGGAACAGCTGCGGGAAGCAGGGCTGATCCAGGGCGGTGCCCTCGACAACGCTCTGGTCTGTGATGGGGATCACTGGCTGAATCCGCCCCTGAGGTTTGATGATGAACCGGTGCGCCATAAGCTCTTGGACCTGATTGGGGATCTGGCTTTGGTTGGTTTCCCTACGGCGCAGGTGCTGGTCTATCGAGGCTCCCATGGGCTTCATACCGATCTGGCCTCGGCCCTTGCCGACTCCCCTCACTCCCCAAGCTGAACCTCCCTTGACCCTGGACTCCACTGCCCCCGCGGAACCGATGCTCAACAGTGAGCAGATCATGGGCCTGCTTCCGCACCGTTATCCCTTTGCCTTGGTGGATCGCGTGCTAGAGCACGAGCCTGGGTTGCGCGCGGTGGCGATCAAGAACATCACCCTGAATGAGCCCCAGTTTCAGGGACATTTCCCGGAGCGGCCATTGATGCCTGGGGTCCTGATCGTTGAAGCGATGGCCCAGGTGGGTGGTCTGATCGTGAAACAGATGCCTGATCTCCCCAAGGGGCTCTTCGTGTTTGCCGGCATCGATGGTGTGCGATTTCGCCGGCCGGTGGTTCCCGGTGATCAGTTAAGGATCAGCTGCGAGTTGGTGAGCCTTAAGAGGAAGCGTTTCGGCAAGGTGAAGGCTGAAGCAACGGTGGATGGTCAGCTGGTCTGTTCCGGTGACCTGATGTTCTCGATGATGGACTGAAGGCCATGAGTGAGAACGCAGCACCAGCGACCATTAACGACCGATCTGTGCAGATCCATCCCCTTGCTTGTGTCGACCCCAAGGCTGAGCTGGCTGAGGGAGTGGTTATCAGTCCAGGTGCGGTGGTGGGTCCGCAGGTACGCATTGGTGCCCATACCTGGATTGGCCCGAATGTCGTGCTGGACGGCAAGGTGACCATCGGCCGGCATAACCGCATTTTTCCTGGCGCTTGCCTGGGTCAGGAACCTCAGGATCTCAAATACAAAGGGGCCCTCACGGAGGTGGCCATCGGCGACAACAACACCATCCGGGAGTGCGTCACCATCAATCGTGGAACCGATGAGGGGGAGGTGACAAGGATTGGTAATGGCAACCTTCTGATGGCCTATTGCCATCTCGGCCATCACTGCATTCTTGGGAATGGGATTGTGATGTCGAATGCAATTCAGGTGGCTGGCCATGTGGTGATTGAAGACCGGGCAGTGATCGGTGGCTGCCTCGGCATTCACCAGTTCGTGCATATCGGGCGCATGGCCATGGTGGGCGGCATGACCAGAGTGGATCGTGATGTGCCTCCTTACTGTCTGGTGGAGGGCCATCCCGGCAGGGTGAGGGGTTTGAACCGGGTCGGCCTGCGTCGTAGTGGACTTGCAGAGCAGCATGAGGGCCGTGAGCTGCAGCAGCTGCAGGAGATCTGGTCGTTGATCTATCGCTCTGACCATGTGATTTCAGAGGGATTGAGGTTGGCTCAGGCCCATGAGCTGCTGCCCGCTTCTGACCACCTCTGCACCTTCCTTGAGGGTTCGATCTCCAAAGGTCGCAGGGGCCCGATGCCACCAGCAGGCCGCTGATGGTGCGCCTGCTGATCAGCACCGGCGAGGTCTCCGGTGATTTACAGGGCGGCTTGCTCGTAGAGGCTCTGCACCGACAGGCCGCTCTGCGAGGACTATCGCTGGAGGTCTTGGCCCTTGGAGGGCCACGCATGCGTGCTGCTGGTGCGGAGCTTTTAGCGGACACTGCACCGATGGGCGCTATCGGGCTTTGGGAAGCGTTGCCTTTGGTGATCCCGACGCTGAAGCTGCAGGCCAGGGTGAACCGTGAGCTGCTTGAACGTCCACCGGATGCGGTTGTGCTGATTGATTACATGGGGGCCAATGTGCGCCTGGGACAGCGTCTGCGTAGGAAGCTGCCCCAGGTGCCGATCACGTATTACATCGCCCCCCAGGAATGGGCCTGGCGCATGAACGACGACGGCACCAGCAGCCTGCTTCAGTTCACTGATCGTATTTTGGCGATCTTCCCTGAGGAGGCGTCCTTTTATGCCTCCCATGGCGCTGATGTCACGTGGGTTGGCCACCCTCTGCTGGATCTGACAGCCTCCCGTCCTGATCGCACCGAGGCTTGTCGACACCTGGGGTTGGATCCTGATGGACGTCTGCTGTTGCTGCTGCCCGCCTCGCGGCCGCAGGAGCTTCGCTACCTGATGCCGGTCCTGGCTCAAGTGGCTGTGCGCTTGCAGGCCAGGGATCCATCCCTTTCGGTGATGGTGCCTGCAGGTCTTCAGCGCTTTGAGCAACCCCTTGCTGATGCCCTGCAGGCCGCTGGAGTGCGCGGGCGTGTGATTCCAGCGGCCGAGGCGGATGGTCTGAAACCCTCTCTGTTTGCTGCCGCGGACCTGGCTCTCGGTAAGTCCGGCACGGTCAATATTGAGTTGGCTTTGCACGGGGTGCCCCAAGTGGTGGGCTACAAGGTCAGTCGCCTAACGGCTTGGGTGGCTCGCCATCTGCTGAGCTTTCAGGTGGATCACATCTCCCCCGTGAATCTGCTGCTCGATGAACGGTTAGTCCCGGAGCTGCTGCAGGATTCGTTCACGGTGGAAGAGTTCATGGCTCAGGCCGTGCCCTTGCTGGAAGATCACCAGTGCCGTCAGTGCATGCTTGATGGGTATCGGCGGCTGAGGCAGACGCTTGGTACCCCTGGAGTGACGGATCGGGCTGCATCGGCCATCCTCGATTCGATTCAGCAATGACCAGAGTGTTTGCTGTGTTCCTGTCGCGAGTGCTGATAGGAGCTCTGCTGCTTGTGGGCCTGTTGGCGCCGGTGCCTGCTGCCTGGGCCGGATCCACACAGGAGGCTGTGCTTTCAGGCGGGTGCTTTTGGTGTTTGGAGCATGACTTGGAGACGCTCCCCGGTGTGATCTCCGCTGAGAGCGGTTACAGCGGCGGTCATGTCAACAACCCCACCTATCAGCAGGTCAGTGGCGAGACCACAGGTCACCAGGAGACAGTGCGTGTGCGCTTCGATCCCGGACAGATCACGTATGCCATGCTTTTGCGGCAGTACTGGCGCAATATCGACCCTCTCGATGGTGAAGGGCAGTTTTGCGATCGGGGTGATTCCTATCGACCGGTGATCTTCACGGCTGGGCCAGCGCAGGAGGAGGAGGCCAAGGTCAGCGCTTTGGCTGCCGCAAAGGAATTGGGTGTTTCGATCGAAAAGGTCAAGGTCCAGATCCGTCCTGCTGTGCGTTTCTGGTCCGCCGAGCCTTATCACCAGAATTACGCTGATCGCAATCCGATTCAGTACAACTACTACCGCTGGGCCTGCGGACGCGATCGCAGATTGGATGCGGTTTGGAACGACAATGCCCGGCAGGGGAGTCCCTGGAGGTGAGCGATCACCTCCTGATGCAGGGCTCTTATTGGAGAATATGAGGAAAACCTGAAGGGCTCGATGGGCTCCTGCTCAGTGACTTCTCAGTGAAGATGCGGGTTTCCCCCCTTTTTTGCCCTCAGAGGTGTTTATTACCATCATGATGTGAATTGAGGGAGAGATGTATGTATCTGCTGACCATTCGAGATGGTCTGGTGACACGGCACGTTGGGCCATACCCATCTCCAAAGCAAGCTTCCGATGATCTCGATCGGGTGCTCGCGTCCTGTACTGACCGTGCACGCTGGCAGATTCATTCGTTGGAATGCCCTGGTGATCTGCGTTTTGCCCAGGGGCTCGAATCGGATCAACGTTCAATGACGGCCGCTGCGTCTTAATTTCAGGGCCGGTCTTGATCCAGTCTTCGGCTTGGATAGCCACGTAGAAGCCCACTTTCGATCATCAGACCTACCCCGGCGTTGATCAAGATCAGGCTGAGCGTGCCGTACCACCACCAAGGGCCGCCATCGCCACCTGCAAGCTGCAGAGTCCGGCGGCTCACAGCCTCTCCAAACAGGCACAGCCCAGCAGGAAGAAGAAGAATGCCTAGTTGGGCTCTCACGTACCAGCGGAAGGGGCTGGATGACATGGGGGCTTGCTTCGTTGTTGCTGAAATTTAGTTGGCGGTGGTTGTGGCGTTGCTCACAATCCAATTCACCAGCGTCCGCACCCCGTAACCAGTTGCACCGGCTGGGTCAAAGCCACGTCCCTTGTCGCTCCAGACTGTGCCCGCGATGTCGAGATGGGCCCAGGGGAGACCTGCATCGACAAACTCCTTCAAGAACAGCGCAGCGGTGATCGAGCCTCCGGGGCGTGGCCCTGTGTTCTTGAGATCCGCCAGCAGCGATTTGAGCCCTTCGCGATAACTGCTCTGTAGGGGCATCCGCCAGAGGCCTTCTCCAGCCTGTTCGGCAGCGTTGCAGAGGTCTGTTGCCAGCTGGTCGTCAGGGCTCCATAAACCCGCGATTTCTTCGCCGAGCGCGATCACACAGGCACCGGTGAGAGTGGCGAGATCGACGATTGCGTCTGGTTTGAGTTTGCTGGCGTAGACGAGGGCATCAGCCAGGGTTAAGCGCCCTTCCGCGTCGGTGTTGTTGATCTCGATTGTGGTGCCGTTGGAGGCGGTGACAATGTCTCCGGGGTGAACGGCGGATCCATTCACCATGTTTTCGCAGGAGGCCACAATCATGTGCACCTCCACGCCCTTGGGCTTCAGCTCGGCAATGCTGCGCATGGCCCCCAACACGGCGGCGCTGCCTCCCATGTCGTACTTCATCATGTGGATCTGGGCAGCACCCACCTTGAGGTTGTAGCCGCCTGAATCGAAGGTGAGCCCCTTGCCTACCAGGACCAGCCGCCGCTGGATTGGCCCTTCTCCGCGGTAGGTGAGATGGATGAACTTGGGGGCGAGGTCCGAGCCCTGGCTGACGGCCAGATACGCACCCATGTTGAGAGCTTCGCAGTCACTGCGCTCCAGCACCTGGAGTTCAAGACCATGCTCTCGGGCCATGGTTGATGCAGTGGCCGCCATCACTTCTGGCGTCAGCTTGTTGGGTGGGGCGGCCACGAGCTCCCTGGCGAGTTCCACGCCAGCGCAGACGGGTGCCACGGTGGCTAATGCCGAGTTGGTCTCGGCCGGCAGTGCGCCAAGCAGCTCCACACGTTCGGGCAGTTCTTGGGATTCCTGTTCACTGCGGAAGCGCTGATCTTTGAACGAGGCAAGGCGTACGGCCTCTGCCACGGCGGTGGCACCCTCGACTCCAAGCTCACCCCAGGGCAGGAGCATGCCAAGGCTGTCCCCATTGCCAAGGCTTGCCTTGGTGGCACTAGCGGCTGCAAGGCGCAGAACAGGCAGGCTCACGCCATCAGCGGCTCCTACCCCCACGATCACAAGGCTTGAGAGGCCTGAGGTGAGCAGCTGAAGGCTGGCGACCTCACCGGTCTTACCCCTGAATTTGCGTTGCTCCAGCCAGGGGGTGATCTTCCGTTCAAAGCGGGTTTCTAGCTGGGCCACGACACCCTGGGGATCGCCTTCCAACACGCCCACGGCCAACACGCTTCCTGTCCACGTCTGCAACGTTGCTGGCGAATGGGAAAACTGCATCACATCGGATTGTCTTGGCCCTGATGCTACGGAGCGAACAACGCATCAGTCGGCATTCAAGTCAGTCGGCATTGAAGGGCGTAGCCCAACGTTCGCGGGTCTCCTTGTTGAAGGGTGGCAGCCACGTCTGGATCAGTTGCTGTTCCAGTCTTCGCCTGGCCATGGTGGCCTTAGGGACATCCCCCCAGAAGCGAATACTGGGGCTGGAGCTGAGGCCGGCGCTGCTGAGAGCTTCGCCATAGGCGGACAGGTAGGCCTTGCAGTCGTGTTCGCCTTTCCATCGACGGTCAGCGGCGATGGTCTCCCCCACATAAAGCAGGATCGGCGTCGATAGGTGAGCGGGTCGGTCCATCACTAAATAGATCGCCGCCCCCTGATGGGGGCTATTGGGCCAGCGCCAGAAGCTCAGGGGCAAGGGCCGCAAAACCAGGGGCTTCAAGCGCCTGAGCGGGTCATCAGAGGCGCTGTGTTCGCGGCTGGTCTTGTGCGAAAGCCCTACAAGCCTCGCTTGCTCGGCTCTGGCTTGACCGGGTTCAAATAGGGGGGCCTGATGTCGATGGATTCGCGTCTGCCAGTCGCGCAGAACCACGGCACTGATGATCAGTTGATCTGGGAGCTGCGCCTTGCGGCCGGGTCCATCATTCGTCGGATCAGCGGCGTCGCTTCCGCTAAAGAGATCACCTTGGCGTGCGGACATGCTTAGTGCCGTGGAGGCAAGCTTGGACCCGGGCGGCGGTCGCCAAACCGCACTTTGCCTAGCAGTTGTTCAACGGTTTCTGGGGGAAGGCAAAGCCGCTCTTGTAGATCGGCCAGGTTGTGAAAAGGCCGGCGAATGCGTTCCTTCAGTAACAGGGTGAGGCGTTGTTCAGGCCAATCGAGGCTTTGTTCGAGTTCCTGGGCGGAGGCAGCATTCAGATCGAGGTTGGTGGTCTCTGGGAGGGGTGGTGCATCGCCATACCAGTGAAAAATCAGATGGGGTCGCCACTCTTCAGCCTTATGGGCGGGCAGGTCGAGCAACTGAAAGAGATCGTCGGCTTGGCTGAACTGAACGCCGCCCCGCTGGAGCCGTAGCAAGAGATCGATCATCTCCTCACTGCATCCAGGTAGCTGCCGCCAATGCTCCGCGGTGGCTCGATTCACATCAATCACCCAGCTCGGAACCGATGGCGTCACCGGTGCCGGGCTGGGGCTCGCCCCCTGATTCGGAGGGTCGGGTGGTAACTCTCCGACTGCCTGGAGGACTTTCCGGGCCAGTGGATCCAACCAGTGACCGCGGGCCATCACGCTCATGTGGGTGGGCTGACATTAACGACTGCAGCCGGCAGGCGTCACTGTTTGAGCTCTTGGACCAGCTGCTCGCAGCCGCCGCGCTGCTGGATATAAGTCAGCATCAAGGTGTTGAAGTCTTGGTTGCGCTGCACTGCATTGCTGCGGGTGGCTGTGATCCCTTGCTGGGTGAGAAAGGCTTTGGCGATCGCCATGGCTTGCTCGGCGGGGAGGGTCTCGGTTTCGATTAGGCAGATGGCATTGGCTTGGGCCACGGTGACCAGCACCGTGCTGGGATCGGGATCGCCCTGGGCTGTGCTGGGGCCGCTGCTGATCACGATCAGGGAAGCGAGCATCACTGGGAGCCTGCTCTGCATCACCCTTGCGAAAGCCACCATTGATTGCCGAACCCCCGCGTAGGCGCCACTCTCTCAGTTGGTCCAGGCAGGAGGACTGCTGGGTAGATCAACCAGGCCTGTCTGGAATGCCATCACGACGGCCTGGGTGCGATCGTTCACATCCAACTTGCGCAGCACGCTGCTCACATGGCTTTTCACGGTGTCGATTGAGACCGTGAGCGCGTCAGCAATGTCTTGATTGGTCATTCCCTTGCAGAGGCCATGGAGCACGTCTTCCTCACGCAGGCTGAGGGCGGCCAGCCCGGTTGCGATGGCCTGTTCTGTGGCGGAGCCTGGGGGGGCTCCGCTGGCGCTCCGTCGTAGTCGGCCATGACTGAGGACGCCTGCTGCCACACGGTCGATGTATTGGTTGTCGCTTTCCATGGCGTTGAGTGCTGCGTGCACTGAACCGTTGCCGGTGAGTTCGGCGGCGCAGATACCGTCGCAGCCGCTGTCAATGGCATCAAGGATTGTGCGGACGAGAGGTCGTTGCACCAGCAGCAGGGTCTTGATCGCGGGGTGCTCATGACGCGCTTGACGCAGAAGGCTGACACCTGAACCCTGTTCCAGGCCGTCGGTGCAGATGAGAAGGTCTGGATGGTGCTGGCGGACGTGAAGCAGCAGTTCAGTTTCAGTGGTGGCTGCTCCCACCAAGGGAGACACCCCCTCCATCCATCCCACTAGAGACGCCAGCAAGACGCGATCTCGACTGCCGATCAGGGTGCGGCTTCTGCGCAGCAGACCATGGCCTTGACGACGACGTTCCTGCAGCAGTGGGATTTGGCTGGTGAAGTCCACGGCACCGCAAGCAATTGAACGGCCCCCTGCATCTTGGCTGCGATGGGAGGGCGTGGATCCGCACTGTTAAGGATCGGTCGAATTGGTCAGAATTTGTTCAAGCCGCATGAGCACCGATGGCTTTCTTTGAGTCTGAAATCGTCCAGGAGGAAGCCAAGCGCTTGTTCAGCGACTATCAGCAGCTGATGCAGCTCGGGTCCGACTACGGCAAGTTCGATCGTGAGGGCAAAAAGAAGTTCATCCACACCATGGAGGAGCTCATGAGTCGTTACCGCGTGTTCATGAAGCGCTTCGAACTGTCGGAAGATTTCCAGGCCAAGCTCACCGTTGAGCAATTACGCACTCAGCTGGGCCAGTTCGGGATCACGCCTGAACAGATGTTTGAGCAGATGAATCAGACGCTGGAGCGCATGAAGAGCCAGCTGGATCAAACGCCTTCCTGAACCAAGACTGACGGCGGCCCCCGTACGATCCGCACTGCACGTCGCTGATCCGGCCCCTATGTCGTCTTCGCCGCATTCCCTGCCGAGCTGGCTGGTCCGCGGCATGGCGGATCTGTTCCCTACAGGCGACCCTGCTGATGCCGATCAGGCTTTAGCCGCCAGGTTGGCGGATGCTGAGCAGCACAATCGGCCGTTGCGCATCAAGTTGGGCATCGATCCCACAGGTAGCGACATTCATCTCGGCCACAGCATCCTGTTCCGCAAGTTGAGGGCCTTCCAGGATGCTGGTCATACGGCAGTTCTGATCATCGGCGATTTCACGGCGCGGATCGGAGATCCCACCGGCAAAAGCACCACTCGAGTTCAGCTCACCAAGGAGCAGGTGGAAGCGAACGCCACCACCTATCTCAAGCAGCTTGGTCAGGGGCAGCCCAAGGACAGTGCACTCTTGGATTTTGAAACCCCTGGACGGTTGGAAGTCCGTCGGAACAGTGAATGGCTGGAGGAGCTGGACCTCCCTCAGGTGATTGCTCTTCTGGGTACGGCCACCGTGGGTCAGATGTTGGCGAAAGACGACTTCTCGAAGCGCTATGGCAGCGGGTCACCGATTGCGCTGCATGAGTTCCTCTATCCGTTGTTGCAGGGTTACGACTCAGTGGCGGTTGATGCCGATGTGGAGCTGGGAGGAACCGATCAGAAATTCAATGTGGCGATGGGGCGTGATCTGCAGCGCCATTTCGATCAGCGCACTCAGTTCGGAATGTTGCTTCCGATTCTCGTCGGCCTTGATGGGGTGCAGAAGATGAGCAAGAGCCTCGCCAACACGGTCGGTCTTGAAGAAGACCCGCTCTCGATGTATTCCAAGCTTGAGAAGGTTGGCGATGCCGCCATCAACGACTACGTGACCTTGTTGACGGACCTGGATCTGGAGACGTTGCCGGAGAATCCGCGCGAGAAGCAAAAGGTGATGGCTCTGGCCGTGACTGCCAGTCGCTATGGCCAAGCGGTTGCCCTGAAGGCTCAGGCGGATGCAGCCACTCTGGTGGGTGGCGGCGGCGATGCCGGTGCTGATGTCCCTGAGGCGTCGTTGGCGGAGGTGAATTTCCCCGCTAAAGCATTTTATTTGCTGAGTGCTGTGGGCATTTGTGCCAGTAGCAGCGAGGCCCGACGCCAGATCAAAGGCGGTGCCGCGCGCCTGGAGGGCGAGAAGCTCACTGACCCCAATCAAGAGTTCGCTTCTGCCGCTGAGCTGGAAGGAAAGGTGTTGCAGCTCGGCAAGAAAACGTTCCGGCGTTTGGTTGGGTAACGAGGCTTAAGTTGGAAACACAATGCTTTTGTGATTCGTGAATTCGTGAATGCCTAGTTTTCCTAGTTCACGTCCGAAGCCACTCTCTTCGCAGCCACCGAAGGGAATAGGTGGATTCCTTCTCACGAAAGTATTGATTGCCATTGATCCAGTTTAATTCTCTGTTCTGCAAGGTTGCGAGCCTTGCGAATGTTCGCTGTGACGATGGCTGCGCCGAGGCTAAAGCGACTCTCGCTTGCCAGGGTGGCTGCCTGCTCTTCGCTCTGATCTCGTCTCAGACTCACCACCGGTTCGAACACTTTATCCCCGAATGATGGGGTGACTGATTGAACATTTCCAGGCACAGTTGCCGGATGCCAAGACCCTTTGCTCTTGGATCTTGCGGCTCATTGTTAATGCTGGCTTTGTCCTGTGATTGATGGGATCGCGAGTCGATCGATGTTCCATCTGTTCACCTGTTGGAGTGAGGGTTGCTGCAGAGTCCTGGAGCGGTCGAGGTTCTGTCGCATTCTCTGGGGCACTTGCGATCAACGAAGGCAGGGCACTAGTGGTCTGACGGGAACCCTTCAGGATGGGGTGAGATCGCTGCGTTGCCTTGGTCCCGTTGCTCTCCGCTGATCCTGCCGATCGGATCATTGTTGCCCTTGATGGCATGAGCCTCGAGCAGGCCACCGCCTTGAGTCGGCAGGTGAAAGGGCTGCGCTGGGTGAAGGTAGGTCTGGAGCTGTTTGTACAGGCGGGGCCGGAGGTGGTGACACAGTTGTGCGACCAAGGGCTGCGGGTGTTCTTGGATCTGAAGTTCCACGACATCCCGGCAACGATGGCCGGTGCCTGTCGACGCGCCTCCGCGCTTGGAGCGGAGTTGATCACTGTGCATGCCTGCGCTGGCAGTGTGGCCTTGCAAGCCGCGCAGGATGCGGTGTCAGAGGGTGCTGAAAGTGCCGGTCGGCGAAAGCCAACGCTGCTTGCAGTGACGGTGCTCACCAGTTGGGAGGAGTGGCGAATGCAACGAGAACTCGCTCTGACCCAGTGCATGGATGAGCGTGTGTCGTCCTTGGCTCAGCTCGCAGAGGCAGCCGGTATCGGCGGTTGTGTGTGCTCCCCTCTGGAGGTGGCCAGCTTGCGTGCCGCGCACGCTGAGCCATTTGCGTTGGTCACGCCTGGGATCCGTCCAGCGGGCAGCGTCTCCGGTGATCAGGCCCGGGTGATGGGGCCTGCCGAGGCAATGGCTGCGGGATCCTCCCAGCTGGTGATTGGCCGGCCGATCACCAAGGCGGCCGATCCCAACGCAGCATTCGCGCATTGCTGCCAGGAACTGGCGGCCTGAGCCTTCCCTCGGCAGCCGAGCCGTTAGCCAGTGGTGTTCGCTGCCGATCCGTGACCTGGTCAAACTCTCTGGAGCTTGCGAGATCTCAGGATCAATCACGGGGTTGTCACGCTCATTGGTGAGGACGGCAATCCCAAGATCTTGGCTGTCAACCGCGTGGACCGGTGGTATCGCTGCTGCGGTTTGCGCGCAGCAGGCCCTCCTCTCGAGCGTCAGTCTTTCTGGCCCAGGCGTGGCTCGGTGCCAGCCATGATTCGCTGCAGGTTGCTGCGGTGACGCCAGATCACCAGGGCCATCGCCAGAAGTGCCACCGTTAGATCAGCGTTGCTGCCATCACCGGCCGCCATCAGTAGCGGCAGACTGATGGCTCCGACCACACTGGAGAGCGACACCATCCTGGAAAGCGACAAGGTCGCAAGGAAGACCCCGAAACAGGCCAGGCCTACTGGCCAGGCCAGTCCAAGGAACATCCCGAAGCCTGTGGCCACTGCCTTGCCACCTTTGAAGCCAAGCCACACCGGCCAGATATGACCTGTTAGTGCCGTCAGCCCCGCCATCACCTCCACCCAGTCGCCAAACGTATGGCCTTGGGTGATCGCGCTCGCCAGAACCACAGCGGCGGCGCCTTTGCCCACATCAATCACAAACACCACCAGGGCAGGACCTTTACCGACCTGGCGAAGCACATTGGTGGCACCCGTGGAGCCGGAGCCCAGTTCACGTAGGTCCAGACCCTTGCACCAGCGTCCGGCCAGATAGCCGCTGGGAATGGAGCCAAGCAGGTAGCCCAGAAGCAGGGAGAGGAGGGCCATCAGAGCAGGTCGTCGTCGATGAGTAATTCCTCTGGCTGGGCAGCGAAGGCCAGCCAGAGGGGGAACTGAAGCACAGGGATGTCCACAGCGCGTTCTGCGGCATCGATCAGGATCAGGGGCACCTCACCGCGTTCTTCCAGGCGATCGGCCCGTTCCACCAGGGCATCAGCGCGATCGAACAGCACGATGCCACTGTTAGGACCGAAGTCCTCGCGGCCGAGCCCGAGGCAATCCTGCAGACCACGTCGCCAGTCCCCGAGTCGTTCTGGCTGTCCAGCCAGGACCAGGGTCTGAAACTGATCGCCATAGAGCTCACCGATGATCGCGATCAGACCGGAGGCCAAAAGAACATTGCGGGGACGACTGCCTCTGCTGGCTTGGGCACCTCGGCCTCCCTGGTTGAAGAACCAGTCTTCGAGTAGGGCCACATCGCTGCCATCGAGGCTGCGCCGAAGTTTCCAGGGACCTGCGTAGAAGTCAGGCTGCTCAAGGAAGCCCTGCAGGCTTGCACGGATCAGCTCTTCATCGGGTTTGAACGTGTCGGCAATGGCTGGGGTTGGAACGTTCTCAACAGATGGTTCATTGCTGTTGCTGTTCTGATGATCGAGAGGGGACGGCTGTACCACCATCGGTTGCACGACCAGCTCCAGACTTTCCACCGATTGGGCCAAGTCCTGAAGGGCACCGCCCAGATACTCCTGGAACCCTTTCACCCGTCGTGCGATTGCATCCGACTGTCCAGCGAAGGACTGGCGCAGGTCTTGCTCTAACTGCTGCTTGCGTTCGCTTAATTCCTGGATCTCTTTCTGGAGCGTGTCGCGTCGCTCGACGAGCTCTGCGGTGGCGAGCGTCTGCCAACTAGGGGATTCGGGTTCTGGAACCGTCGGACTCGACCCTCCCGAGGAAGGGGATGCTGGATTGGAACCGGCGTCTTTGCTGCTCTCTGATCGAGCAGATTCAGCGGCAGTGCTTTCAGCGGCGGTGCTTTCATCGGCGGTGTTTTCAGCTGCAGTGCTCTCAGCTGCAGCTGTTTCGGAGGTGTTGCCCGGCGCGGCGTCGTTGCTGTCGCCGATGCCCTTGCTCTGGAGTTCGTCAGCCATGGAACGGTTCAGGACGGATCGCTGCTTGGGGGGGCGTTGTGTTCCAGATTGCCAACTCGCGTGCGTAATTGCTCCTGTAGTTGCTCGGCGTTAAAGATCACTGGGATCAGATGTGGGCTTTTGGATTCCCGGAAATAAAGAACGGTGGGGAATCCCGGCCAGAACACTCGCCAGCTGATCCAGTCTTCATATGGGAAGTGGCGAAGTTGCTGTTCACCCCGCCACACGATCAGAGCACTGTCTTGAAATTCCAGGCGCAGGCTGTAGCTCTGCACAAGCAGGGCCAGGCCAATCAGGCTGTTGATCAGGGTGGGCCAGGGGTGGAGCGGCAGGGGTAGTAGGCCTGGACCGAGCAGCAGAATGAGTAGCGGTAGACGCGGGCTCGGAGCAATGCTCACGCCGCTGGTTTGGTCGGGGCTTGGGTTGGGCATGGATCAGACAAATGACGCGTTCGCGTCAACCGAAAAGGAGTTGGGTGAGCAGCACATCCATCAGGGCCACGGTGACGAGGATCATCACCACTGAGCCAGTGGTGCTGGTGCCGACTTCCTTCGGTCCACCAGACGTCGTGAGGCCCCAGCCACAAGACAGCACAGCGATTTGCAGGCCGAATACAACAGCTTTGATCAGCATGAAAGGGAGGTCATCTGGCTGCAGCCAAGTGCGCACCGAGTTCCAGAACACTTCCGGAGGAATGCTGTAAAACTCTGTGCTGGTGACTTGGCCGCTCCAGACAGCAACCGCGAAGAACAGCAGACACTGCACGGGGGCCATCACCACCATGGCGATCAAGCGGGGAACCACCAGGTATTCCACTGGGTCGGTCCGCAACATGGTGATCGCATCGATCTGTTCGGTCACCTTCATCGTGCCGAGCTGGGCTGCGTAGGCGGTGGCTACTTTTCCGGTGAGCAGCGTGGCGGTGAGCAGGGGTGCGATCTCCCGCGCCAGGCCGATCGCCAGCACACCACCCACGGTCGAGCCTGCCCCCATGCTGCTGAGTTCGGCGGCGACCTGAATATTGAAGACCGAGCCTGCGGCCACTCCAGTGATCAGCACGATTAAAAAGCTGCCAGGACCGGCCTCCATCAGCTGATCAAACAGGTCGATTGTGTTGATCCGGCCGCGAGCGGTGGCGGAAACGGCCTGACCACCGATCAGCAAGCTGCTGCCCAAGCGTCGTAACCAGCGGGGGGCTCTCATCGGTGGTGGCCGCGTGTCACGGGTACTGGAGGTGGGCGCCTCTGTCAGGCCAGCGTCGCATCAGGACGAGGCCAAGAGCCACCATTACAGCTGGAATCAAGCCCATGCAGAGACGGATGGCAAGCAGGGCTGTCTCTGGTTGTTCGATGAACGTGAGGGCACTGTTGCATTCCTGGCTGGAGATGTAGCCAGTCAGGGCGAGAAGTCCGCCGAACAACGACATACTTAGACCGATGATCAGCTTTTGGACCAGCACCATCCAAGCGGTGTACATGCCGGCAGGGTGTGAAGGGTCGGCATCGATGGCGTCGGGCAGAAGCGACCAGGGGATCAGGTAGGCCGTCGAGGCGCCGAAGCCCACCAGCATGATCAATCCGATCAGTGGGGCCAGACCAAGGCCGCTGATGCCGGCGGCCAAAGGCGAAAACAGCATCGAAAGCAGACAGGCGGCAATCCAGATCCCACCTCCCCATCGCAGGGCGACCAAGCGGCCGCGACGGTTCGAGACCAGGCTCCAGACCTGAAGACCTACTAGGGCACTGATCTGGAAGGGAAGCAGAATCCAGGTGGCGATTCCGGACGGTACGTGAATCACCTGTACCAGCCACATCAGGGCCACCACTTGCATCAGTTGAAGGGCAAACCAGAGCAGTAGGTAGAGCCCGAGCACCATGAGGAAGCGGGGATTGGAGCGAATTCGCCCCAGTTGTTGCAGGACTGGTTCGCTATCGCCGCTTGGTCGCTGGGCTCGTTTGGCGAAGGGGGCAAGGCCCCAGCAGCAGGCCAGGGTGGCGGTGGCGGCTACTGATCCGGTGATGCGCCCCATGACCAGGTAACCCTCAGAGCCATTGCTGAGCACCACGGCACCGACGATGAGTCCGCTGAGGCCGGCAATGATCGAGCCGGTGAAACGGGCTGCATTGAGCCGGGTGCGGATCGCTGTATCGGGTGTTAACTCAGTGGACAGCGCTGCATAGGGCAGGTTGACACTGGTGTAAGTGGTCATGAGCAGGATCGCCATCACCACGTAGTAGATGGTGCGCTCGCTGACGCTTCCTTCCGGTACCCACCACATCGCTGCAAGGCTGATGCCGAGCGGCAATGCTGCTCCGAGCATCCAGGGCAAACGAGGACCCCAACGGCTGCGGGTGTGATCACTCATCCAGCCAATCAGCGGATCGTTGATCGCATCCCAGACCTTGATCACCGTGAACAGAGAGCCAGCGATCAAGGCTGGTAGCCCAGCAGCACAAGTGAAGAACGGAAAGAGATAGAAGCCAAGCACGGTGGCGGCAAGCCCTGTGCCGGCATCGCCGAGGCCGTAGGCCACCATCAGACGGCGGCGACTGCCTCCGGAAAGCGTGTCAGAGCGGGTCAAGCGGCGAACAGTGGACGGCGCATGGTCATAATGCTTTGGTATTGAGTCAACCGGGTCAACTTCTGACCAGTTGGTTTGTACCAGTGCGGGCGTAGTTTAGTGGTAAAACCTCAGCCTTCCAAGCTGATGATGCGGGTTCGATTCCCGCCGCCCGCTTCCAAAGGCTCCTTTTAAAGATTGCGCCTTGGATCGGGTGCCGAACTGCCTGATTGGCAATGAACACTGGCATCCGGCCAAGTGCCGATCAGTTGGGCAGCCATTCCTTTGCCACCATCACCACCATGCTGCGGCTTTCGAGGGGCACGCTGTTCGGGCTCCAAGGTTCAGGGTGTTCGGGTAGGTCTTGACCTGGGGGAAGGGCAGTGTCGATCAGGCGATGCCAGGCTGAGGCGGCTGGTGGCAGGTCGAAATGCATGGCCTTGAAATAGCTGTTGAAGCCCACCCACAGCACCGCGCCCCGTTCGCCTTGATGAAGGCTCGTGGCCAGGCAGTGTGACCAGCTGGCCCAGTCGGGTTTTTGCAGTTCCACCCCATGCCACTGGCGCCAGAGTCGATCTGGTTCCTCTCCGCACTTCGGCGCAATTTCGCTGATGGCTGTTTCTGAGTTGAGGAGGTCTGTCAGTTCCCGTCTCGCGTGCAGCAGCCGCTGAAGGAAGCAGAACAGGTCTTGATCACATTGATCCTGCCGCCAGGTCATCCAACTCAGTGGGCTGTCCTGGCACCAGGTGTTGTTGTTGCCGCCTTGGCTGCGTCCCACTTCGTCGCCCATCAGGAGCATCGGGACGCCACGGCTGAGCAGCAGGCTTGTGAGCAGGTTGCGTTGCTGCCGACGGCGCAGGGCCTGAACGGCCAGGTCGGTGCAGGGCCCCTCTACTCCATGGTTCCAGCTGCTGTTGTGGTTCTCTCCGTCGCGGTTGTCTTCGCCATTGGCCAGGTTGTGTTTTCGGTTGAAGCTGACCAGGTCTGCCAGGGTGAAGCCGTCGTGGGCGGTGATGAAATTCACAGAGCGATCAAGTTTGAGCGGCTTACCGTCGTTGAGATCTGGGCTGCCGCGCAGGCGCTGACCCAGCTTCCAAGTGCTGTTCTCATCGCCTTTCCAGAAGCCGCGCAGGTCGTCTCGAAAACGGCCGTTCCAGGCTCCGATCCGTTTGGCAGGAAAATCACTGAGGCGATAAAGCCCGCCGCAGTCCCAGGGTTCGCTCACGAGCTTCAAGTCGCTCAGGTGCGGATCGGCATCAATGGCTTCAAACAGAGGCGGACGATCGAGTGGTTTGAGGTTCTCGCCGCGGCTGAGGGCAATGCCCAGATCGAATCGGAATCCATCGATGCCTAGCTCAAGGGCCCAGCAACGCATTGATTCAAGGATGAGCTGTCTCACCAAGGGGCGATTGGCGGCAATGCTGTTGCCACAGCCGCTGACATCCTGATAGTCGCCTTTGGCGCTTTGGTGGTAGTACAGCTTGTCGGCAATTCCGCGCCAGCTCAAGGTCGGGCCTTGATGGTTGCCTTCGGTGGTGTGGTTGTAGACGACGTCAAGTAGCACTTCAATGCCGGCGTCATGGCAGGCGGCTACCAGTTCGCGTACCTGGAGCCGGGCCGAGAGCGGATCATCGCCTTCGATGAAACCTTGATGTGGTGCAAACCAGCTCAGGGGGCTATAGCCCCAAACGTTGTCTCGGCCTGGTGGCGCGTCCTGGAGATCAAAGGCCTGGATCGGCAGGAGTTCGATCGCTGTGACCCCCAGATTCGCTAGGTAGGGGAGCTTGGTGATCAGCCCGCGCAGGGTGCCCCTCTGTGAGGGCTCAACGCCTGAGTCGTCCCGGCGCGTGAAGCTTCCCACATGCAGTTCGTAGATGACGCTGCTGGTCCAGCTGTGGCGGGGCCGGGGGTGGGCGTCAAAATCGAACCTGTCGCGTTCGCACACCACAGCCTTTAGGCAGGCATCCGTATTAGGGGAGGCGCCTGTGGCTGCACCACGCCGGTACACGTTCCATCCGGCGATCGCTCGGGCACAGGGGTCGAGCAGGACCTTTGCGGGCAGAAATCCATGCCCCCCTGGCTGTAGGGGGCCAAACACGCGATAGCCATAGCAACATCCGGCTTCGAGTCCTTCCACCTCCACGTGCCAGTAGTCACCAGAACGATGGTTGCTGTCAAGCTCGATAATCCGCTCAGCTTGAGCAGCATCAGCATCGGTGAAGAGCAGCAGCTCCACCCGGTTGGCGGTCGGTGCGGCCAGTGAGAAGTTCACGCCCCTTGGCGTGATCGAACTGCCCATCGGCCAGGGGGTACCGCGGTGGATCGTGGCCAATGATCCTGCCCGCGGAACGCAGGACGAACTGTCCACAAGCTAGAGGGGTGCCCACACTGAAGGTTGCGGCCCCAGTGACCATGTCATGACACTGACTTCTTCTTTGGAGCAAGGCCGACCGCCTCAACAGATTCGAGAGGATCTTTGGCTGTTTCCGCCAAACCGCGACTGCCTTGGAGGGTCCTCTTGGTGGCTTGACTGTGTACCGGAACCGGTTCTGATCGATTGCCCTCCCCTGACTGAGGCGACGCTTCAAGCGCTGGAGAGGCTTGCCGCTGGAAGGATCCCCAGGCTGTTGCTCACGAACAGGGAAGGGCATGGCCGGGTGCGGCGCTTGCAGGAACGCCTGGGCTGGCCAGTGCTGGTGCAGGAGCAGGAGGCCTATTTGCTGCCTGGGGTTGATCCCTTGGAAACATTTGCACAGACCCACCGCACGGCCTCTGGCCTTCGTCTGCTCTGGACGCCAGGGCCCACTCCGGGCAGCTGTGTGGTGCATGCACCGGCCCCTTGGAACGTGTTGTTCTGCGGACGTCTGCTGGTGCCTGTGGCAGTAGGGGTTCTGGCCGGATTGCAGCATCGACGCACATTTCACTGGCCTCGCCAGCAGCGCAGCCTGGAACGTCTACGTGATTGGGTTTGCTCAGATCCATTGCCATCACTGGCTTCTGGGGCAGGGCTTGGCGCGCTTCGTGGTGAGCGCTTGGCGCCTTGGAGCGCATGGGCTGATGGCTTTCATCAAGCACCCCATCAGGAGACTCCGACGTAAAGCATTGCTGCATCAGACATTTCGCTTGCCCCAACGGCTCAGCCTCCATACGATTGGCGCGCTCAGGGAAGCCCTAGCGGATGTCGACCTCCGCATCGTCAATCAGCCGCTTCCGCAACTCACTCCCTTTCCATGAACAAAGCTGACCTCGTCAATCTCGTCGCTGCTCGCACTGAGCTCACCAAGACCGATGTCTCCCTAGTGGTGGATGCCGCCATTGAGACCATCATCGATTCCGTCGTTGAAGGCAAAAAGGTGTCGATCCTTGGCTTCGGTTCGTTTGAGCCTCGCGAGCGCTCTGCTCGTCAGGGCCTGAACCCCAAGACCGGCGAAAAGATCAAGATCCCCGCGAAACGCGTGCCTGCTTTCACAGCCGGCAAGATGTTCAAGGATCGCGTCCAGGGCTGATTCAGATGATCATTGCTCCGCCTCTCAACGGCGGTAGCTACTGGGTGGTCCGTTTGGGCCACCTTTTCTTTTGCCAGGCTCATGCGCCGCTTCTCAGCTCCTAATGGCTTGCCTGATCATCTCCAGAAGCGATTTGCTCTGGGTGATGATCTTCGGCGGCAGGGCTACAGGGGCCGTTTTGCACCCACCCCTTCCGGGCCACTGCATCTTGGCAATCTGCGCACAGCCTTGATGTCTTGGTTGGTGGCCAGGCGGGCTGGCGGTCGCTGGCTGTTGCGAATCGATGATCTCGATACTCCACGGATTCGATCAGGTTCCATCGCCTCTGTTTTGGAAGATCTGCGCTGGCTGGGTCTCGACTGGGATGGACCAGTGCTGTTTCAGAGCCATCGGCGAGGGATCTACAGCGGAGTGCTATCCCACTTGCGTCGTCAAGGAGACCTCTTCCCTTGTCGCTGCAGCCGGCGTGAGCTCGCTGCGAGTCGGATTTATCCAGGCACCTGCCGCGACAAGACCCATGGTTGGGGCTGGGAAAAGCAGCGATTACCTGCGTGGAGATTGCGAGTTGCGGCTGCTGCCTCTCAGACCTGCGGGGATGTGGTGGTGCGCCGAGCAGATGGATTCATCGCTTATCACCTCGCGACGGCTGTGGATGAATTGGTCTGCGGGATCACTGAGGTGGTGCGAGGGGCCGATCTGGCTCCAGCGCGAGCGGCCCAGATGGCGGTGATGGCCGCCTTGGATCAGGGGGCACCGCGCTATTGCCATGTTCCCCTGCTTTTGGATGGCTCAGGCGAGAAACTGTCGAAGCGAGAAGCCAGTGAAGGCCTGGCGGCATGGCGGGAGAGAGGGGCTCGCGCAGAGCAGGTGATTGGTCTCCTCGCAGAGCAACTGGATCTTGTTCCTCAATCCACAGTGCTGTCGCTTCAGGAGCTTTTGGAGAGTGTGCGAAGCAATCCAGAAGGCCTCGAGGCTGTGCTCGAGGTCTGATTCTTTGTAAAAACTTCGGGATTGCTGCCGTTTAGACGCCCCACACTGGCGATGGGGAGTTTGAGGCAGGGCCGATGATCTGTCCACGTTGCGGCGGGAGCGGTATTCAGCGGGTTGCTGATCAACGTTTCCGCACCTGTCAGGACTGTCTGGGACAGGGTGTGATTCTTGTTTCCGGCTCTGTGAGTCCAGAGCCGGAAACGCCAAGATCCGATCCGGATCGGGCCGTTCAGGTCAGCGCAGCTGCTTCTTCCTTTGCTGCCAGATGAAAAAGACTGCGGTGACAACCACCGCCAGCAGGGGCACGGTGGTGAACAGCAGCAAGGCGACAGCGGTCCAGTCGGTGTACATCCGCAAACAAACAAAGCCAGTGCATCATCTCAGCTGAGCGCTGATGTTGGTCTCTCACCACTCCACTTGACGGAGATTGTCAACAGTGGACCAGCTCATTTCGGCCGCGGACGCGATTGCTCAGGTTCTCTGTCGCGTCGAATTGTCGCTTTTCTGGTCGGCTTTCAAGCACGATGCTTGGGTTGGTGATGACCATGTTGTTCTTTGATCCTGAGTCATGCGTTTGGCAGCAGTGAGTTCTGCCGTTGCTCTGTTTTTGCCCATGGCTGCTTTCGTGCCGCTAGCCCCTGTTTTGGCCAGTAGCGTTGGGCGTCTGATTCCCCTGGTTCAGGACTGCTTCTCAACCCAGAGGCCGAGCGCCTGTGAGCAAGCGCTCTTGCAATCTGAGGCTCTGCAGCAGCGAGCCGCTGACCAAGATCGCTACCCCTGCCAGAGCATGGTGCTGGGAGTGCAGGCCGAGGTGGTGATGGTGCAGCTGCAGGCCGGGAGGGGCAAGCTTGCTTATGAAACTCTCAATGCGGTGCGTCAACGCTGCAGAGGTCTCTAGCTTGAGCGCGAGGCATCTCACGGTCAGGAGCAGCAGCATGGGAGCAGTAAAGACGTCCCCTGTCCTTCCTTGGACGGCTGGTGTGCTGATCGCGTTGGTCGGCGGGATCGGGCCGGTTGGGGCCCAGGTTCGTTTCGATGATTGTCAGCCGATTTCTGGCGGCGGCATCACCTGCAACACCGTTCCCTATGGCAACACCCGTATGAACATGATTGATGGGGAATACGGTCTGATGGATCAGGCCAGTCCAGGTTGGGCTGAATACGATCCTTATGAGGGATATGAAGACATGCTCGGGGGCAACCAGACGTGAACTCTGGAACTGAGTTTCAGAGGATTGCTCGAGCCCCATTAGCGTTGACCAGGCTCCTTGGAGATGGGAATGATGGCTGTTTCGCAGCTGCAGAAGGATGAGTGGAGGGATTTCTTGCTCCAGGAAGTGGTGAGTTTCCTTGGGGCTCGCAAAGACGATATCCACTGCAATTACGAACGCAGCAGTGTGGGAAAAGTACCTCTTGAGGTGTTGGATCAAGCGGGACTGTTGGATGTGGAGGTGGCCATCACCTTCCTCCAGGACAAACGGCCTAGTTGGGGGCTTGGCAAGGGATTCTTGGGTATGAATCTGATCAAGTGATCGTCACTGTTGGGGCAGCAGCGATTGATCTCCATCTCCGCTATCGATGGTCTCAATTCCCTTCGATGTCTTACGAGCGTTAGGTTGTCTCTGAGGATCGATGGGTCATTGTGGTCGATTGGAACGATGATCAGGACTATCGCGAGGGCTGGTGCGACACCAAGGAGAGAGCGGAGAAGCCCCATCGAGTCTTCACGTTTAAGGAGGCTGGTGTTGCCCGTTTCAATGATGTGGTCGATGACGGTTACGACGAAGCTGAACACAACGCCTAATCCGAAGCCGTTGCTGCCGGCTGTCTTTGGTCAAGATCATGGTCTGGATCAACGGTCGTTGAAACATTGCCTAGGGCAAGCACGGTTCTCTCCCCGCTAGCTGTGGTGCTACAAACGGAGCCTGAACAACTGATCCATGGCTGCTAAGTCCACAACGCAACCGAATGCCCGTTGCTGGGTTTGGTTCAAGGGAGGCTTGAATGAGCCGTCCCATTGGCGGGGGGGCTGGTATGGAGCTCCCTCTGTTCTCGGTGGAATCAGGATTGAGCACAGTGATTACGTGCCTTGTCGCTGTCCGGATTGGCGTGTGGTGTTTGAGGAGCCTCAGGATCTCAATCAACCACCCGTGATCCCAGAAGATAGTGAATGGAAGTTGTTCCCCACCGAACCCACTTGATCGGGGTTCTGGATGGGGGCAGGGAGAGGCGATGTCAAAACTTGATCAATTTCGGGTGAAATCCTCGATCGTTTGATCGGCCTGGAATGAACGTTTTCGGCCGAGCACTTTGCGCTTCACGACGCCTTTGCTCTTTTGATACCGGATCAGCTCCCCATCTTCCAGAGTGTTCAGGCTAAGTACACCATTTTCTCTATATTCTCGCTCGAATGGCACAACCCAAGATGTGCCATTGTCTAAAACATAGATGACTTCGGTTTTGTCATCACTGATGCAGAATCGAACCTTGATATCGTCGAAGACTCCGACATCGCTCACAAACTCTGCATCGAAATACGAGCAAGCTTGAGATCTTTCAAACTCATCCTTGATGTTGGCGAAGCCTGGGCCCGTCGCGGCCATGAACAAAACCATGAGCGCAATCAGCTGGGAGATTGTATTCGAAGACATCGTGGCCGCGCTTTCTTCAGGCTGGATTTGAATCGTCATAGCAGCGTACGAGCCCGCTGTCCGCTGGGATTGAGTGCTGCAACGTCTGAACGTCTCTTGTCCGCTCTGGAAGGGTTGTGTTTCTAGATCCAGCTTGTTGGCAATAGGGTTCACAAGAGTTTTGGTGCTTGCGAACAAGGCCACAGGCACGCTTGAGCCAAGCCATCAGGTCGCACATCGAATGCGGTAGATGGTGTGTGCATCGGAGTGAGGGGGGCAACGCGCGCAACAAGCCACTCAGCTTCCTGGCGGACTCATTGCTTTCATCGACCTCATGCCTTGGTCGAGATGACTCCAAGGTCGTGATAGCTGCTATTCAATGCAGTTCATTGGGATGATCTGACATTGAGCGAATGCCGGGGAGTTTGATTCTTAATCTCTGAAAGCCATGCAAAATCCCTTAGGGAAAAATAGGCCAGTCAGTGAAGTGGAGGGTTGATCGATTTCCTCTTCAGGCCAATTGAAACCGTGTCACTCTGCAGCTACTCAACATCCATGTCGCTTGCATCCAAGACCTGCCACTCAGGCTCACCTTCCTGATCGCAGAACTCGATTGCATCCTCCTCAGAGGCAAACATCGCCACTTCTCGGTAGATTCCTTCCGTGTCCGTTGGTGCCATCACCACCCATCGCGGTTCGGGGTCCCAATGATCCATGCTCCTTTGGCGGTAATCGGTCTTGGCTCAGCATCTTCGCGGAGACTTCGCGGGGGCGAGGAGAAGCTTTGATCAGCTAGCAGCCTGTTTCAGTTCTCGATGGACGCGGAGTTGTTGGCAGGCTCCCCGTCTTCCTGTCCAGGGCTGTCGGCCTGTGGAGAGTCACTGGAGAGTCATCCCGTCTGTGGGTTGTAACACTTCAGTCATCCCAGTGACTCCTGCTTGGATCAAGGCGCTGCGGGTGTTTGTGGAGACACTTACTTTTTCTTGCCGATGCGAATGGTTCGTGGATTCAGTGGACAAGCCAAGGCATGGAAGGGGGCATGACTCCCATCATGGACAAGGCTTCCCATCGGTTGCGCGTTGGAACTGTCGAGTTTCATTGGGATGCCTGGATCACTGTTGTTCTAAGAAGTCCACCTTGCTTTGCGCGATAGGTATTAGCCCCCATTTTGCTCTGGAGCCAGGGCTTTGATCCAGGCGAACCCCTTGATTAACGAAGAAATCTGTCAGCCACACTCTTGTATTGGCAAGTTTTGATGCATTTATTCCTTGTGTCCTATTAGCACACATTCATTCAGGTTTTTTGTTGCTTGATGCTGCTGGCAGCATGGTTGTGTCAGCGTAGGCCTTGATCGTGCAAAATCTGAAACTTGGTTGTGGTGATGGGAGGCGATCACCTTCTTCCTAATCAGGGGGGTGTTGGCGATGAATCTCCCAGTGGCGTGAACTGATCGAGTGAGGATCGATTGAATTGATCTGTGCAGACAACTACCAGCTGGGAGTAGATCGAACCATTTTTAGATGGTGTGAAAGCTTGTTTGCAAACCTTCGAGGTGATCGCTTCCCACTGCGCCAGATCGGGTGTCGGCAGTTTATGTTTCAGCGCTTTCAGGGATTGATTCCGCTGCTCGGCAGCGCAGGCTTGCATTTCGATCGTGGCCATGCCTGGGCACTGATGAGTGCGCTGAGTCGTGCCTGTTGCCTGGTTCGCAGCTCGTTTCCTCGATGCATGCTCAATGGACCTCTCCCCGCATGAGCTCGCGCTGATGGCCTGATTTGTGCGCAGCATCTGAAACATGGGAGTGGCATCTCTCAGCACATGGCAGAGCATCATTCCTCAGGTACTGGCAGCGGTCTAAGCCTGAGAGTGAGGTCGACTCAGGTGGCTGACGGCATTTGAGTTGATCCGGTGAGTAGAGGAGGGGAACCGCGCCCCTTCTCTACTTTCCCCGGGTAACGGGGTTGAGCTGGTGAGGACTAGGGATGGATTTCACCAGCACAACCACCTGATCTCAAGCTTGCTCGTGTTTGATGGGCTCTGAATGGATGGTTGTTCATCCAAGCCAGGCTGTCGCTTCCGATCGGAGCTGCAGTGTCTGTGGCCAGCCTGAGCTGGGAAGAACGCTCAAAAAAAAGAGCCATCACCCCTCGTGACAGCTCGAAGCATTTTCCTGAAATTAAACTATTCAGGAATGGTGGCCTTTGGCAAGCAAGATCAGGAGAGCCGACCTGTGTGATCGGTGTGGCTTATGCATTGGCTGATGGGAGTGGGCGGCTGGCTCGTGATGTTGTTTTCTCTTTGCTTGAATTCACAGCTATTTCACCCCGAAAGTCATCACCCATCCCCAATCCTGGATTTGATTTTCGGCAAGCCACAGCTGAAATGCTGGCTTGAAGCCTGGATGGGTTTGAGAGATCAATGTGATCGGGTCTGACGGAACACCTCTGAGCCCTTCTCGTGCAGAGATTTTGCATCCCTGCGCCCCCTTAAGGTCGCCGGGATGTGATCTGGTCAAGCACAGTTGTCACCCTGTTGCAGCGGGAACACGCTGACGCCACTGACGACATTGGCATCCATCAGGACTCGTACTTGCACCCCGCCTTTGGGGTCTTCGGCCATTTCCACAGAAAGACCAACTAGCTCATCTCCGGAGCTATTGATGTAATCCAAAAGTTGCAACCTCTTGAGAATTTTTGGCTCTGTCACGGGTGCCTCTTACTGCACTACACCGCACAGGCATAACCCACGAGGCCAGGCTGCTGTGTGGCAAATGATATTGAGCACCGCTCTTCAGGCTGCAAGCCGAACGTCTGAAGCCAAAGCGACAGTCTTTGGATTGAGGTGTTCATGGAAGCGATTGGTCAGCTTGCTACCGATTGGCGTTGGAGATGCCGAAGCCTTGTGCCGCCTTCGGGTTGAGTACTCACTCCATTCACTCAACTTGTTCAGGCCTTTCGTCCCCTCGTGTTGAACAGGTCAAGGTTGTGCCCATAACACACATTCCCTCAAGCCGAGGAGGCTCTTTGCGGCAAGGTGCACATCTGGAAGTTGCGCTGGTGACTCCTCCCGTGGAGCACCAGGACAACCCCATTGCCCGGGGAAAGCAGAAAAGGGAGAAACGGAACCCTTCTCTGCTGACCGGATCGACTCAGCGTCTCTTCCGAGTCCCCATTACTTTCATCGATTGTGTGGCGGTGCTCTTAAGAGAATGATCCGCAGCCGGGTGCCGAGAGCTGCTGTCCGCATGTTACGGATGCTGCTGCCCTTGATTCAGTTGATGCAACGCCCAATTCCTCTGGGCGAGTTCGGGTTCAGCCGGATTGGTAGAGCTTGATTGTTTGCTTCAGGGCCGTCCTTATTGCCTTTGGCCTCGATCTTGATTGATCTGTTGGGGAATTCTGTTCAGTGGTTGTGCTGGTGAATCACTTTCCAAGCCCTCACCAGCCCAACACCGATGGAGAGGTACAGAGAGAAGACGCTGGCAGCCCCTCTCCCTGTACTCCCGAAGAGACCCAAGAGGCGCCCCCCTTGAGCTGAAAACACTGTCGTTCGAGGCGGAGAGAAAAGCTACAGCAATGATTGTTTGCTCGCTGATCGATGAATGCTGCGTCTGTGACGGGTGATGCCTGGAATGGTGTGTCGATGACCTCGCCGGATGGTGGCGAGGTCAATGGGTGTTCCTCCTAAGACAAAGGCCCCGGATTGGGGCCAGATCTTGGAGGGTGCTGGATCAAGCGCGTTAGCGGGTGTAGGTCACTCCGCGGTAGGTGCAAGACCTTGTGGGCGAGCCGATGCGAGGCGCCTGGTGGGCCGAGGTGTAGTCGGCCGAGACAGGCTGCATGGCGTTGTGCCGCTTCGCTGCATCACGTAATTGCTCACGTTGCAGCTGCTTCTGGATCAATGAGAGGGGGGACATCAGTCGTCTCCACAGCGTTCAGGCCCCCGTTGCTTGGCCTGAATCGAACTGCACCTGCACACTGCAGGCCAACGATTCTTTGATTGTACAGGATCAGCTCAAACACTGCTGTTTCCACTTGGCAAGGGACGGAGTGAAATCCCTAAGGAATCGAAGGCAAACAGTGTCTTGTTGTTTTGCAGTGGAGTGGAGCTGTTGTGTGTGCTCAGTGAAGAAATTAGAGCTAAGTTCGCTCTGGTGTTTCTTTGCTTCTTTTCCATGGCCTCCCGCTTCTTTCATGTCCAGCACGAGTTTCGAGCTGGTAAGAGTCAGCAGTGGTGGGATGCTGCTCAGAAAGCGATGGCTCCAGGTGGAGGTTGGGATGAAGCCGTATCGAGGAATCTGCAGGCTGGTTTTTTTAATCATTCATTCAATCCCATTGCTCCGGAAGGCCCCGCTTTTTGTATCTGGGAAGTGCAGGAGGGAATCACTGATGAGCAGTTTCAGGATTTCATTGATGGACCTCATGGCCCCGATTTTGGCCTCGGTGCCTTCATGAATATTTGCCGGGAAATTAACGTGGAACTCGCAGGTAATACTCCCTATCCCCGTAAGTTTGTCTAAGTCTGACGAGTCTGCTCAGCTCGGTTGGCTGGGCGGGCTTTTGGCTGGGAGGGTGAGTACCTGGTTTTGGCAGATTAGAGACAGATATCAATTCAGCTTGAGCTCTCGGCTTCGGCGGGGGTGGTGGAGTGGCCACCACCTAGAATGGTCTGCTTGGGATTACAGCCCGATCAGGTGAAGTAGTCCTTCGCCTGTTGCCAGCTCTGTCACGATTGCGGCCATGAATCCAAGCATGGCGCATCTGCCGTTCAGCTGTTCGGCTCGCTGGTGGAAGGCCCAGCCAGCATCCGCTTCAGCAATTTGGATAGGGGGCTCTTTGGCATAAACATTCTCATGCCCTTCAGCATCATGGGTGACCAGGCCGGTGGGTGCGTTGAATGTGGTTGCAGTCATGGGTGTCTCCGAGAGGGACCTGTTTGGTCTATGACTGCCGTGAAGACTGCGAAAGAGGGTCAACCGTACGTAGAGGTTCGGTTTCAGGCCCATCTTCTGGGTCTCATGATTGACCTCTCGACAGTTTTGCTGACTCAGCCTTCGTCGGGTTTGATGTATTCAATGGTGCAATGAATATCTTCTTGCTGTTGCGATCTTGCCTGCAGAGCGAAGCCTTGATGGCAAGCCTTTGAATGCGCTTGATGCTCGCAACTGTTGAGTCAACTTATCGTCTCGTGGTCGTCTCGCTGAAACAGACTTGGCAGACAGTGAGAGCTGGGTTGTTTGTTGGAAGGAAGGCCCTCATGATGCATCGACTTGCCTTGCTTAGGAACCTGAGTCTTCTACATCGGCACCTGAGCCGACGGTGTCATCGAGCGTCTGACCAGGCCTCCACCCTTGTGCCCAGATCTCGCGGCATTTTGCATTTAGGCCATCGCGGTCGAGAGCCCATCCTTTGAGTGCTCGCTCGATGTCTTCCTTGATGTCGGGAGACCCAGGGAAACCGTCATATCGCATCAACAGCCTGGCAGCACTGGTGAGTTGATCCGGTCCTGGTGCACCTTCATGCCCCAGCAAGCTGTCTACAACCTCACGGTCGGTTGCGTAGAGAGGGTGTGTTTGCCCGTTGTCTTCAGTCATGTACCAGAGTGTGGCATTGAAACGATCTGGTTGCCTTGTCAGCGATGGAGGCTGCCGGGCAAGTGTGAATGCGGCCACTGGATCATTGAGCTGGAGGATTCCTTTTTGCTCATAAGAACGATGGGCTTAGTGGTATTGATTTGATTGGCAGAATTGGGCTGCACCTACTGGTTGTGCTTATGCAACACGACCGCTCGGCTAAAGAGCTTTAGTTTGCAGATATGCCATCTTTAATCCTGCTCTCTTTGCCTAAGTGTGTTTGATATGTTAATGAACTAGAGCTTCTTTGGGTCCGTTTTAGCTTTGTAGTCTGAGATGCTTGCTCGCAGTGTTGGCAGCGTGACCAGCATCACAGTTAACTCTGCTTTTTGTCATTAGATCGCTTTGATCTGGCTGTGATGGTGGGTGCATTAAGAGAAAGTATTCTAGCTCCACCTTGAGTGTGGCTTTTTATTTTTTAGATCTGCTCGAGTGGTTGTTATGACATGAAGTTTATGGCTTGTGAGCAAGAAGGCTGGCGGCCGTGACTTTGATCAATGCCTTCTCTCAGGGAAATAGAGACATTGGAGGTATCAACTTTTCCTTTGTGTTTTGAGGACTTCGCTATGACAAGGTACTCACAGGTCTTTCGCCCTCATCCTCGGCATGAGAGATGCGACTACTGGATTTTCACATCTCTCTTCTGTGATGCGCCACGTTTTAATCTGATTTGGACATTTAGTAATTCAGTTCACTTTATTGGACGCAATGATCACGATCATGCTCTTGGCTCTGAGTTCGCTGATCGACTAGAAGGTCATCGTGGTAATGATTGCTTGTCTGGGAGGGGTGGAAATGATATTCTCGATGGAGGCTTAGGTCACGACCGCCTTAGTGGTGGGGATGGAAACGATAGCCTCTGGGGAAGAGATGGAAATGATCTTATTTATGGAGGTAGTGGTTGGGATTTTTTAAGTGGCGGTCGAGGTGATGACACATTGTCTGGAGGTGATGGAGGTGATCGTTTAGAAGGTGGTGAAGGCAACGATTATCTTTTTGGTGACGATGGAGATGATTTGCTTTATGGTGGCTCTGGAGACGATATTATGCACGGCGGCTTAGGAAATGATTTCTTGAGCTCTGTATCAGGTGTGAACCATTTCTGGGGCGGGGAAGGCGATGATGTTTGTATTGGTGGTCATGGAAGTGGTGACACTTATTGGGTCAGTAGCTATATCTCATCAAGAGTTGATCTCTCATTGCGAACGAGACAAAATACAGGAGAAGGATTTGATCTCTTGCTAAGAATTGATCATGTTGTAGGAGGTGAACATAGGGATCTTCTGTTTGGCAATCAAGGCGAGAATGAAATCCGTGGTCGCCTCGGGGATGACATATTATTCGGCAGGGGAGGAAACGATTTCATTGCTGGCGGATGGGGAGATGATTTGATTTATGGAGAACATGGAGACGACTATATTGATGGAGGTAATGGTCGTGACTATATATCTGGTGGCTTGGGGAACGACAGTATTAATGGAGGTGCTGGTGTTGATACAATTATTTTTGGCTTTGCGCACAATAGGGTCGATCTTGGCAAAACTAGGTCTCGTCAAGATACTGGGGAAGGCTTTGACCATATCATCAACGTTGAAAATGTAGATGGTGGTTCTGGAAATGATGTCCTAACTGGCAATTCGGGAAATAATGTTCTTCGTGGCGGTAGTGGTGTGGATACGCTCTTTGGGGAAGGTGGCAGCGACCAGCTCTATGGTGGATCTGGAGATGATACGCTCTTTGCTGGTTCAACTGCCCCTGAGAATGCCTTAAATAATAATCTATTGTTTGGTGGCAGTGGCAATGATTACCTTGGGGCTGGGCGTAATTCTACTGACTTAATGTGGGGTGGGGCAGGAGCAGATACTTTTCAGCTCAACACTGGAGCGGGTGTGGCTTTGATTCAAGACTTTGCAGATGGACAGGACGTCGTTAGCTTCTTTGGGCTCAACACTGACTCGATTCGGATTGAAAACTTTGGTGGTGATGCTTATATCTATAGTGGCGTTGATCGCCTAGCGGTCGTTACTGGTGCTGCTGGAAGTCTCCAATGGGATGCCTCAACTCTTGTTTGAGCAGAGGCGCTGAACCAATTCCCTTGCCGTTGTAGCTGCTCGCGCCCTCTGCCCACAAATCCATGCACTATTTTGCGACATCTCGGGCATGACCGGCTTTGGTCAATCCTGTGAATCAATTCATGCTTACCCCTGATTCCAGAATGTTCATCAATGCTGCAAGTTGCAAATCATGCTTGGAAGAGCAAGATATTCTCCCGACTACTTAATGATGGTTGGTGATAAATTCTGGCTGGATCAATAAGCCAATATTGTCTGAAGATCTTTCTTCTTGACGCCGTTCGTTGGTCTGAGGCTGAGCTGGTCTGGATTTTCAGGAGCTTTCAAGCAAGCCCTAGTCTTGACCTACGATTAATCAGTTGTTAGGTGCTTGCGCTTCAAGGAATAATCCAGTGCTGATCGGTTGATCAGAAGCTTGGTTAATACAGGTCTCGCTTTGTATTTCTTGGGTCTGTGATGCGTATGTTGCAGTCTGCCTGTCCAGCGGCGGTGTTGTTGAACGTGTCAACGTATTGATTCATTAACTCTGGATCGTTGCTCTGAATTAATGCGGCTTGCAGCTCTGCTAGATCTTCGCCTACGCCATCACGGCTGAGTTGACCCGCCGCCAGGCCTGAGCAGATGGCTTGAGCTGCTGCTTTGCCCTCGCCGGGAAACACTGTGGTTTGGATACGTTCGATCACGACTGTGTTCGCCCCTGCTATCAAGGGTTGAGCTGCCAACAGGCTGAGTGAAGCCCACGCGAGAGCGCGCATAACTTTTGGGAGAGAGTGCTGTTGTAGTGCTAGCTCGTTTCACCAGCTAAGCCCACCTCCAGCCGGCACGGTTGCCACTATCGGCGATCACTCCTAATCAGTTGATCGTCCACATCCCAACTCATTAAGGATTCTCACCATGGAGCGTCGCACAGTTCCAATCGCTGACATCATCCGTCCGCATCAGTCCATCCTTGATGAGGCCAAATTGAAATATCTGATTGAAAGTATCAAAGAGATTGGGCTCGAGGAGCCGATCGATCTATTGGAGATCGATGGTAAGCTCTATGGTTTCAACGGATGCCACCGGTATAATGCTCACAAGCGCCTAGGACTCAAAACCATCGAGGCAAAGGTGCGAATGGTCGACAAAGCAACGCTTCGGCTCCACTTAATGTGAGCTGGATCTTTGGCTTTGGTCCTACCCTTTTGTCTTGTATTTCGGGATCGTGTTAGAAGGTAGGGTGGCAATGCTAGTTAGACTTCTGCAGGCTTTATTCCAAAAAAAATAGGCGAGACACTCCTGTCTCGCCTTAGGTGCTGTGAATGACTTGGAAAGCTAGTATTTTACTAGAAACTCTTATTCCAGTTTGGCGGATCTTTGAATCAGATCAGGTCAGCAACTGCTAGTGACTTCGTCAAAATCATTCGTCGAAGACCTTGCACATTGGTGATCCGGGATGAGTATCACAGATGTCGTCAATTAACTTGTCTCTGTGGCGACTCTCTGGATTGTTTAAGGCTGCATCATGTTTTGGGTCGAACTCTTCGGGTGAATGCTTTTCGTTAGCACTGAATGGTAATTTGTACTCATCATGCTTGTAATTGATTTCAGCCATAGTTCAATGCTCTCGGCGAAACGATTCAACGACTTATTGATCCTAGATAGTTCGACCAGTATCCGTGCTTTCTTTGGCAATTTTTCCAATTCCTCCAGGCTTCGTGTTGAATTCAGCGTCTGTTGTGCTCAGAAGCTCGCTCGTCCACTTGTCTGTACTGGGGCCTAGCCAGCGCCGCGATCCCTGATTCGCGCTCTGGGCAAGGGTCGTGGCGGGGCTGGCACGCTGGCCACGCCTTTGATGCCACGCACAGAAATCGATCCGTGCCCGCTCAAAGCACCATCAGCCTGAAGCGCTGTGAGCCCAGCCACTGACTGGTGTTTGCGCTGTTGTGAGCAAGCTCACAGCACTGCTTGAGTCAGATCAGCAGGTCAGCTGGTGATTCCGGAGATGGTGAATGCATCGGAGGGAGCGATCCCACCTCACGCATCACCCCCATCAGAGCAATGACCATGATCAAAACCATCGCCGCCGCTGCTGCCTCCCTCGCCGCTGGTGCCACCTTGATGACCGTTGCAGGCCCTGCAGCACAAGCCAATCCCTACAACACCTTTGGCCGTGCCGGCGGCTGTGATTCAGTCGCCCTTGGTGGTCGTGGACCTAATGGTGGTGGATTCATCGCTGGCCGTGACTGCGGAGACCACCGCGACTGGGCCTCACGGGAAGCACGCCGCAATCGCCAGCACGACACCCAAACCCAACTGATTGGTCTGGGTGGTGGCCTGCTGGGCCAAATCATCAACGGCAGCCAGCAGCGTCAGCAAGCTGCTTCTGTGTCGTCCTCTGAACTGGCTCTGCTCAGGCAGCAGCAAGAGATCGAGCTGCTCAAGATGCAACTGCAGATGCAGCAACAGCCTGGCTACGGCTACCAGACGGTGAACTACGCCCCTGCTCCTCAGGCTCCTGTGTATCACCAGCCTGCTTATGGCTATCAGCAGCAGAGCAGCTACCAGCAGCACTCCGGTTATGTGCAGCGTGTGTACCGCTGAAGGTCAAAGCAACGGATCGCTTTGAAGGCAGCCAAGCTCAACCCCCGCCCCGTTAGGAGCGGGGTTTTTTATTGCCATGGCGCTGACGCATTCGATTGGCACAACCGCAGCCTTGCTTGGTCGCTCCAACAGGATGATCTCGGCCCCTTTGTGGCAGGGAGACTTTTGCTTCTGAGTCTTCGAATCCCGCATGGTGTTGCCTGGCGTTGACTGAATGCGTGATGCATCAAAAGGGGCAGCCAATTGGAATTTTTTTTTATAATAAGAGCCTCAAGGATTCAATCGCCACGATGCTGATCAGGAAGCGGTAAACCCATTGATTGGCGTTTTGGCTCATCGCCAGTTTGGCGCCTACGAAGGAGCCGGCGATGCTGCCGATCACCATCGGGATGCCGACTTGCCATTCAATCTTGCCGCTTCTGGCAAAGATCAAGAAGGTGCAAAGACTGAAGAGAAAGACCATGCCTGTTTTGACTGGCACGGCCTGCCGTAGGCTGATCCCGCCTGCTAGCACCAAGCTCAGCAGCAGGAAAATGGCGGCGTCCACGATGATTAGGCCCGCCCAGAATCCACAAAAGGCGGTTAAGAGCCATAGAGAGAATGATGCCTGAAAGCTAGCTTTCTGCCCATCATCTGGTCTCCCTTTCAGTAGCTGTTGCGGACGTATTAGTAGAAAGGCTAGGGCACCTAAGACGGAAATACGAATCAGCAGAAGGCTGATCGACGTATTCATCGTTGTTGCGATTTCTGCGCCCAGTAGACTAAAGGGAAGAAAAACGATCGACAGTTGCAAGACTGATTGCCAGGGAATCAGCTTGGCTCGCTCAAATGACCACAATGCTGTCGTGCTGCCGAGAAGAATTGGCAGGCGTGCGGTCGCATTGGCGATATCAGCCGGCAGGCCCATCGCGAGTAATGCGGGAAGCATCACTGCAGATCCACCGGAGGCGACCGCATTGAAAAATCCGCAGATGGCCCCTAAGCCAAGTCCGAATGCGATTAGGGGGAGATCAATGCTCATGGCGTTCTCAGGCCTTGCTGTTGTATTGCATCGATCACAGGGAGGTGCCGCGTCTGTGCTGTCTCCAGCTTGCTACCAGTCTCATCACCTGCCATCTCAGCTTGCTGGCTTTCTTAGCCTTGTTTGGCGACTGAACAGCACCTCATCAATGGCCTGGACGTGAGAAAATAGGTATAACTTCGCTTCTCACTCCCCAGTTAGAAGTCCTCATTGCCTGGTGGATCGTTGTTTTTGGCTTGAAGGGTGATGTGGCTATTGCAGTCGATCGCATGCAACTCAAACGTGAGAAGACGAGTGTTCAGATGGTTCGCGGCGCTTTCTCTGGTTGGTGGTGCCACTCCTCTCAATGCAGCTGTTCTCGAGTTGCAGTGCTCGGATCGTGTTGCCTTTACGGCGGCTTTCAGGCATGGGGGCTTGGTTGAGAGTCCCAGGCCAAGATTCGAGGCAACCAAGCGCCAAATCACAATCGACACCCGAGCACTGGCAGGGTCACATGATGGTGAAGGGATGGTTGTTTTACAGTTGCTTCCCCATCTGTTCACTCTGATGAGGGGAGATCTGAATCCCTCTGGGACCAGTCTTTTGATCACTCTCGACACTGATCGCTTTTCATTTACGAGCAGTCTTGTTCAGAGCCATCAAGTGGGCCGTGTGCCCTGGCTGACGATTGCGGAGTCACAGGGGAGTTGTGTGCCGATGACGCATCATCGAAGAGGCTAAATAGGATTCATATTGTTGTTTGTCATTGGTTTCAAGTGTTGAAATAAGTATTGAAGGGCTTTCTCCTTTGTTGTGCATGCAATCCCTCTCATTGGCTGGTGATTCGAAGGCCCTGGCTCTGCGTTGTTTTACGTTTTCTCGTTGTGCTAGGAAGAGCATGAAACCCAGCCTATTGCGAGGTTTCATGCTCAATCCTTCTACCATTCACTCATCGGGAATACGTTGGTTGCAATTAGCCTGGAAGAGCAGTTGCTTGGGCGAGAATCCTTCAATAGTGCTGTTTTCTTGGCTGTTGCTGCACGTTTGATTCCCTTGCTCGGAAAGCGGCTTGCTCCAACATCAGGCTCGCTGATGAAGCCTGCAAGATTTGTTTTTTTGCCTCCACAGGCAGTGGAGAGTTGATGAAGGCTCAGTTCGTTGTTGATCATTGGTTTGAAATGTTGAAATGAGGGCTGAAGGGTTTTCCCCCCAACATGCTCACGATGCCCTCAATCAGTTGACGACTCGATGACTTGACTCAGCGTTGATTTTGAGCTTGGTCACAATGTCGAGAAGGGCATGGGAAGCGGCTCTGTTGGCTGCTGTTCACGTGCTGCCTCATGGTTCCCTCGCTGTCTTGTCTCTACTGAGTGTGATTCCGTCAGTGCAAGGGTGGTTTGCGGCACAGTCGTCTTCACGTGCATTAACGCCAATAGACATAGCGAAACTGTGGCCAAGTTTGTTGTTGATGGCTCCAACATCCATCTGCTGATGCTCTCACCTGCTTATTCCCCGAACTGTTCCAGTTTCTGATCAGGGCTTTACCAGACCCTCACAAAGTCGGCGGAGATGGTGCAGGTCTCTCTATCGATCGCTCAACGCAACAACTCACGCCAATGAGCCCCGCTCGTGGCGGGGCTTTGCCTGGCACGATTGCTTTAGTGCAAAACACCTGGGCCAGGATCTTCAGTGCCAGGCTCTTGGTGAACGCCAGTGTTCTTTGCAATGAACTTAAAGATTTTGACGGCTTCATCGGCATAGTCGCCAAACGTGTGCTCTCCGTCGCCGTTGCCAAAGGTTTTTTCGATCCATTTTCCGATCTTTTTTTCGGCTTTTTTGCCGCCTCCGCTGATGGTGGAGAGTGTGGCGAGGTCGAGTTCTTGATCTGTGATCTCGTTGATGAGTGCAGTGGATTGAGCCATGGTTTTGTGTGTTGTGTGAGTTAGACGCGGAGGCGTCTCCCTCCGACTCACACACCATCGCCGTGATCAACAACCACCTCATTGATCGAGCTCAACTGTGGCTGTGATCTTGCTCACAGGGCTTTCACCCCTTACGCAGGCAATGCGTACAGTCTGAAAAGATCCCCCATTTGGGGGATGTGTAAGCAGGGGTGGCTGGGAGATGGTGTGTTGACGGAGCGAGAGGCTCACAACTCACGGCTAAGCCATGCATCTACGCGCATCTAACGCATCTCTCCAAATGAGAATGAGGAGAATCACAAATTTTGGGTTGCAAGGCTTTCGGGCCCTTGGTGATGCTGGTTCTATGACTTCCCAGCAAACCAGCGCCAACCAGCGTCTGCTCTATTTTGATCAGATCAAGGCGTTAATGATCGCGCTAGTCATTTTCGTCCATGTTTTACTGGCAGGTTCGTTCAGCTGGAGCGGAGTGCACATTCCCAGCGGAGGATCTGCTGATCCGCTATTTGAAGTTGCAGTCGGTTGGTGCATATTTTTCTGCCAAACATTCTTCATGTATATGTTGTTTCTGCTCTCGGGCTACTTCGTTCCGCGTTCGTTACATAAAAAAGGTATTGCGCATTACCTGAAAGATCGCCTCTTCCGAATTGGTATTCCCTTCTTGGTTGGTGTGCTGTTGATCAACAACGCCTCGCTGCTCTTAGGAAGGCTCTCCCCGGCCAGTCCTTTAGCTGAATTGCCGTGGAATGACATGCCTTTTAACCGTGTAGGGGTGCTGTGGTTTCTGGTCGTTCTGTTCGTGTTCGATTTGCTCTATTGCGCCTGGGTTGCGCTGCGAGGAGATCGATTCTTTGTCGACACCTCTGTTCCCACACCCCAGCTGCGCTCTTGGCTCATCAGTGCCGTCGTCCTCGCGATCCTTGAGGTCCTGATGGCGACACGGTCCGACCTCTGGGCTGCTTTGAGACGTTCACAGTTCGATGGCCTTGGTTTCCAAGGCATGCATATTTTCACCTATGCCTTTTTGTTTTTTCTGGGGTGCAAGGCATCATTTCATCGCTGGCTGGAACGACTTAACACCCATTTGGTTGTGCGCTGGTTCCGCTTCTCCTGCGCATTGGCTCTTGGCGTTCTTGCAATCTTGCTAGTGCTGACCTTCAACGGCACTGTGTCATCCGATTTTGGCAAGCTCTCACTTTTGGAGGCTTTCCTGTTCCCCTTCATCGGTTGGGGCGTGATCGCCTATCTGTTGCTGTGGTTCCAGCGCAATGAAAATCGCTGCGGGCAGTGGTTGGCTACCGCTGGAGTCGACAGCTTCGGGGCCTATATTATCCATCCACTGGTGCTTGTTGTGGTGCTAGAGGCCATTGGTTTTATCGGACTCAATCATTGGCTGATTGCACTAGCTGCGTCAGCTCTTGGAATCACGATCTCGTTCGGAATCAGTCATCAGCTCAGGCGGATTCCACCTGTTGCTCGGATCATCTAGTTCATGAATCACCTGCTTTCAGCGCATCATCTGCTGCGCCTGCTTCAGCGTTGTTGTGGGCGTTCAGTGTCGTGATCCATCTCTTGGGAGCACATTCACCAGCCCCGCCATGAGCGGGGCATTGCGTGCACACAGCGTGGAACACGCAGATCAGCTGCCGCTGCTCGCTCTGGTCCCGAAGCGGACTTGTTGGTGATTTCGAACGGATGCAGCGGGTTCGATGGAGCTCCGTCCGTTCTTGGCGGCATGCGAGCGATGTGCCGTTGTTGCGTGCCTGGGCAGTGTCGGTTGAAAACATTCCGTGAACTGATGAGCCCATCGATCGGTCTTGCAAAGACTTGAAACCGAGGTTCAGCTATTGCGCCATGCTCGCTCGCAAAACACGTCACCTCGCATGTCTACTCGGCATGGGTCTGTTGGTGTGTGCCATCAGCCCTGCCAGTGCCTGCACCAGTTTCATGCTGCAAGGTAATGACGGCGGCAGGGTGTATGGCCGCACCATGGAGTGGGGGCAACCGCTCAACAGTGAGGCGTTGCTGATTCAACGCGGCACATCGTTAGTAGGAGCGGGGCCATCGGGGGAGGCAGGCACCGGTTTGGCTTGGACCAGTCGCTATGCCGTGGTCGGCCTGAATGCTGTTGGCGTTGATGACATCGTCGTTGATGGCATGAACGAACGCGGTCTGGCTGGCGGACTGCTGTATTTCGCCGGTTATGCCCAGTTTCAAGAAGTTCCTGATGGCCAACAGGATCGATCCATCGCTAGTTGGCAGTTACTCACGTATGTGTTGAGCAACTTCGAGTCGATCGCCGAGGTGAAGCAGGCGCTTCCCAACATCCTGGTGAACGGATCGGTTCTCAAAGCCTTCGGCGGCCCGGTGCCGATTCACATGACTCTGCACGACAGCTCAGGCCAGAGCCTGTCGGTGGAATACATCAACGGTGAACTCAATATGCTCGATAACCCAACGGGGGTTTACACCAACAACCCTCCCTTGCCGTATCACCTGGCTGCTGCTGGTAACTACGCCAACCTCAGTGCCAATCCTCCTGCTGTGATGCGCATCAATGGCCTGACGTTGCCGCCTGCAAGTTCAGGTGTTGGCTTGCAGGGCTTGCCTGGTGATTTTTTGTCGACATCGCGTTTCATTCGAGCACTGATCTTCAGTCACAATGCGCCGACCGATTTGAGCTCAGCCCAGCAAGTGGGCACGGCGTTTCATCTGCTTGGCCAGTTTGATTTGCCGCTTGGAAGCATCGTCCTTCCTCCTGGTGGAGCGTTTGGTGGTGGGAGCTCCAAACCCAGCTATGAGATCACCGAATGGACCGTGGTCGCTGATCAGAAGAACGGCACCTACTCGATCAAAACATTTGAGAATCCCGATCTACGCCAAATGCGTTTCGCCGATCTACCACTCTCAGGAGGCGAGATCAAGGTGATGCCTTTGACGCAACAACAATCGATCACCGAACTGCGTTGATGATGAGGCATCGGCTTTGGTGCGTTCGATGCAGAGGACGATCTGAGCACTCATTGACTGTGAGTCCGGTTCGACTGAAAAGCCTGGACCGTCTACCAGTGCCAGCAGCTTGAGCACCTATGAAAAAGCCGCAGCATTGCGTTGGCATACCTGAGACAGCTACCAGTAAGGCATCATGCTTTTGATCAATGGATTGGATCGTCCGCCCTATCCGAGCCGTGTTCTTTGCTGACGAGCAGGCGTTCAACTGGATTCAGAAAAAACTGGGTCTGTCGAACTATCAGATGGCCTGCCTTGTGTGGGTGAAAGGTCTCATCATTGGCCTGTTGCTGGGCTGGTGGCTGCTCTGAAGGTGCTACTCAACGCAGCCTTTCGTCTGCGCGTAAGCACTGGCTGATGGTGACGCTGCCCACCCAGTAGGAGACCAGACTGCTACTGGGTGGTGGTCAGCCTGTGGTGCGAAGGATGCTCAGGCACAACGCAATTGAAGCCTGGGAGACCATGCAGAAGGCAAGTTGGCAGCGATGTCAGCCCAGGTGGTGACTGGATTCTGAGCCCATCACCAGGCTTTCACCAGAAGCTGCCTATACAACCACCACAACCAGGCACTGGGGTTCACCAGAAGGGCTGTGATCTTGAAGGAGTCGAGGGGGCAACACCCCCACACATCACTCACTCAACTCACTTAAAACCATGACTGAACTCAACACTGACTACAACAACACTGAACTGCTCGATCAAGAGCTGAGCTTCGATGAACTGCAAGAAGTTAATGGGGGCGTAGCTCCACTTGTATTTGGAGTTTTGGGAATTATCCAAGGAATTGCGGGAATTACATATCAAGCCACTAAAAGGAATTGAACTGTTGGAAAGTAACTGATACTGACTAATGCCAGATCAGCATCAAGCCCCGCCACGAGCGGGGTTTTTTGTTGTTTGCATGCATTGTCATCCCAGGCTTTGACTGGGTTCTGAGCCTTTCACCAGAGCTTCACCAGAACTTGCCTCCATCCACACCACAACCAGGCACTGGGTCTCACCAGAAGAGCTGTGATCTTGAAGGAGTCGAGGGGGCAACACCCCACACATCACTCACTCAACTCACTTCCAAAACCATGACTGCTTTTAACACTGACTACACCAACACTGAACTGCTCGATCAAGAGCTGAGCTTCGATGAACTGCAAGAAGTTAATGGGGGCGCATTCGGCCTTATTGCGCTTGCAGTTGCCCAAGGAATTGCGGCAATTACATATCAAGCCACTAAAGGGAATTGAACTGTTGGAAAGTAACTGATACTGACTAATGCCAGATCAGCATCAAGCCCCGCCACGAGCGGGGTTTTTTGTTGTCTGCATGCGTTGTCATCCCAGGCTTTGACTGGGTTCTGAACCTTTCACCAGAGCTTCACCAGAACCTGCCTGCTTCCCCACCACATCCAGGCACTGGGGTTCACCAATAGAGCTGTGATCTTGAAGGAGTCGAGGGGGCAACAACCCCACACATCACTCACTCAACTCACTTTCAAAACCATGACTGCTTTCAACACTGACCACACCAACACTGAACTGCTCGATCAAGAGCTGACTGACGACCAACTGGAGGCTGTCGCAGGCGGTGCCTTTTGGATGATTCCGGCAGTTCTTCCGATTGTTGTTGAAGTTATTAGGCAAAACAATAAGCTGTGAATTGATTTGCAGGTCAACCACTAAGCCCCGCCAAGAGCGGGGTTTTTTATTGGCTGTGGTGTTTGCACTTCAGTCCCTTGCTGGGATCTGAGCCTTTCACCAGAGCTTCACCAGAACCTTTCAGGAGTATGACCAGAGCAGTGCAGCGTGGTTCACCAGAAGGGCTGTGATCTTGAAGGAGTCGAGGGGGCAACACCCCCACACATCACTCACTCAACTCACTTTTAAAACCATGACTGATTTCAGCACTGACTACAACAACACCGAACTGCTCGATCAAGAGCTGACTGACGACCAACTGGAGGCTGTCGCAGGCGGCGGTGGCCCCGGAATTCTGGTTGTTCCGATCCTGCAGGCTGTTATCAGCCTGCTCTGAGGACTGAGCAGCGCTATGGTCCGCCGCTGATTCTCGGACCTGCTTGATCCATCAAAGATATGTCGCCAAAGCTGACCTCAATCATGCGATGCGCCGAGTATCTGGTTGGTTGAAGACAAGCTTGCAAGCAACAAAAAGCCCCGCCACGAGCGGGGTTTTTTGTTGGCTGTGGTATCTGCACTTCAGTCTCTTACTGGTATCTGAGCCCATCACCAGGCTTTCACCAGAAGCTGCCTATACAACCACCACAACCAGGCACTGGGGTTCACCAGAAGGGCTGTGATCTTGAAGGAGTCGAGGGGGCAACACCCCACACATCACTCACTCAACTCACTTTCAAAACCATGACTGCTTTCAACACTGACTACCAAAACACTGAGCTACTCGATCAAGAGCTGACTGACGACCAACTGGAACTCGTCGCAGGTGGCAATGATGTCGTCCGATTTGGTTATGAAGTCGCCCGATCTGGATCTCCCGCCATCCGAATCGGCGAATGGATTGCCGGTGGTCGCTACCCATGGCAATGATCCCTGCGCAGTCAATCGCCTCACTCGCAACTTGATCACAAGCCCCGCCACGAGCGGGGCTTGTGATCGCCCGCCAAGGTGGTGAATTCTCCTGTGACCAAGATCACAGTCACCGTTGAGACAGGTCATCGAGACAGACGGTGAACCCGGAGATGGTGTGTTTATCGGCGGGAAAGAGTCCCACCGCAGCCATCACTCGACGTTCTCACCATGACTTACAAACAGATCCTTGCCGCTTCCTCGATTGCTCTGCTGGGAACAGCGTCCGCTTTTGCGCTGACGGCTCCAGCCCACGCCTTGGATGGATGTGGGCCCCGCGGTCGCTTTTCTCAGAGCCAGCAACGGTGTGTTCGCAGAAGTGATGTTTTGAGAAGCCCTCAGCGGCAATGGGCTGCTGACAGAGCTTGCGGCTATCGATACCGCTTCTCAGCTCGGCGAAACCGGTGTGTCTTCAGGGGGGATATGAGATCTGTGGGTGTCCATCCCATACCCCGTCGCGGCTGGGTGGCTCCAGTGCGTTTGATTCGTTACCGACAGCCAGGCCTGAGCCTTAACTTCTCCTTTTAAGAGCGCATAAGGCCATTTTCATTATCCCCGCTCGTCAGAGCGGGGTTTGTATTGGGCTGTTACGACGTGCGGCTTCGTGGTGATCACGCTTGCTGGTTCAGCTCTCTGCAAGTGAATGCGATGGCTATTGAAGCAATGCTTGGCCATCGACTCATTCATTCGGTGATGGTGGTGAAATTCATTGCAAATTTGCTTGCTTGACCTGGACCTGAATGACCGCCCCCACAGAAAAAAGTGTGTCTGCTTCTCGGATGCTATTCACCTGATCGTGTTCAATCGCGTCAGTTTCACAAGCCCATTGGCGACAGAAAGAACGCTTTTGTCGCCCCCACCCGTTTGTGTCATAACCGTGACTAGCAGGGCCCTTAGTATCACCAAGAACCCTTGCTGTCACTAACGCCCCCTGATGGATTCGAACCATCGACCGACTGCTTAGAAGGCAGTATGTCCTGGTGTCTAGACCCATCGCAGTGACTGGGTTTTGCTGGGTGGCAGTTGATCGGTTAGAGCCAGGATTAGAGCCAACGTGAACAACCCTGATCAAGCAGATCTAAATCCAGTGAGAGCAGCTGCCTGGGGCGCGTCTGGTTGGAGATGTGCGGCGTGAGTCATGGCCTTAAAAGCGGCCTGATTTGATCTCTGCAGCTTCCGATCCTCAGGGCGAAAATGAGGGTCGGTTGCCTGGCTCGGATGCTGCTGACTCTCGACGTTCTGCTTGAGGCCGCCAATGCGGTGAACGACGAGATCGTAACTCACATCAACTGCCTGCAGCAGCATGAGCTGACGCCTGAGGATCGGACCCACATTCAGCAAAACCTGGCTTTCGGCGTTGCACTTGGCCTGCAGGTGATCGGGATGCACCAGCTACATCTGTCTTTCAAGCTCGACGAGTTGGCCGTGGAGATGGCCGACGCTTGAATTGCCAAGGCATCGATGAAATTCATCGGCCCCGCCAATTGCGGGTTTTTCTATTGCAGCGGGGAATGCTTTGAGCAGTTGCATCAAACCGATGCACCTTCAAACCTTGACCACGGTGACGTTGCTCACCGAACTCCTGCTGGCGCTGAGAGCAAACAACCCTGACGGCTTCAAGCATCTGCTGAATCTGTGCCTGCAGGAACTGGGTCCGGATGCCGTTGATGAGCTAACGCGGGACTTCCTGGTGCCACTGCTCAGCGAAGCAGAGGCTGACCGAAAGGTGGCTTGGTACTGGGGTTTGAGCCTCTAAATACCAGTTATTGCAAAGCTTCTGAAATCATGTGAGCAACATCACAGGCACCTTTTACGCAGGTCAATAACTGGACCGCTGAATCCGGAGATGGTGTGTGTGTCGGAGGGAGGCATCCCCGCGACACAAAACACACACCACAAAGAGCAATGACTTTCAGTTTTTACTCAAAATTCAACAAAAGCTTCACAAAAAAAGCAGCAAAATTCACGAATTTTTCCAGTAAATTGACGAAAGGCGTGAGTATCAATAAAACGAAAGAGCTTGAATTCGATGCCAGCAAAATCCACTTGGATTTAAATAAGAATATCCAAGTGGGGATGACTTTAGATCATAGCAATATTGGCACGACAGAGATCAAAGATAAATTCGACGGATATGATAAAAATGATAGAAATTCAAAGCTTATGGGATATATCGGGAAGTTTAAGAATAGCAGGGGGCATGAAGGCCATGAAGAAGAAGATTTAGCAGACGCTGCCGTTGGGGGATTTTGCGCAGGTGCATCGTGGCAAGCTGCTAGAAACCCCGCATCTGCAACATTTGGAGCTGTTATAGCTGGCTTTTGCGGTGGTTACTTTGTCGGAAGTGTTATTCGAGATGCGTTTACACCTGAGCCCGTAGAACGGGGGGCTGGCGGCGCTCAAAACGACGAAACCACAACTCCAGCAAGTGAGCCAGTAAACAACCCAGAAAATGATCCTACTAATGAGCCGAAAGAAGACAACAAAGACGAAGAACCAAATGAATCTAGGACTGAAGATGGTTCAGATGAAGAGCCAAATGAATGCTTGCCTGAAGATGGCCCAGAGGGAGAAGCCGCTACACAGTCAGATAACCCTATTGACGAAGGACAAGGTGGAAATGATGAAGAAGCGGGTTCGTCTTTTGGTGATACCGATAGCGACATTAACTGGGGTCCAGATGGACAACATTCTGGCGATGACGACTCATCTAATAATGGACCCATTGATCAGCTTGATCCGATCACAAACTGGGGGCCTGATGGAAAGGATGGCGAAGCTCAATCTACAATGAGTCTAGGGATTGGTGTCCTTGATCCATGCACTAACTGGGGTGATTCACAATCTGATGTTTATGTGATATCAGATTTCTCTGGCATTTTAGGCGACATCGATCCGACTCATAATGACTCTGGCAACGATGTATCAAATCTGGTGGAATCAATGACAGCTGTAGTTAGTGATTTCTTTTGATTCATAACCGCCGGGGAGCCTGATGCTCAATAAGTAGATGAAAGCCATAAAAAACCTGATAGGGAAAAGCAGGGCAGGATGTGTGGTTCCTGATGTACCCCCCCCCCGGCGGACAAATCACACCAATCACCCCCCGCCAAATGCGGGGTTTTTGCTGTCTGGCTACCCGCGTCAATGCGGATCACCAGGTCAGCGGGACCGAGCAGCTCAGCCTGATGGTGGGCTCACCGTTTGGCCTTGGGGTGTCGATTGGGTGGGACCGGTGTTAGTGGCGCATAGGAATGGGGTCGCTGACCCGAACTCTGTGCAGTTGCGTACACCCCAGCTAGTGCGGGTCCCTTGAACCAAACCCCTTTGTGACTCAGCGTTGGGGGGTAGGGGTAGGGCTTCCTAGGTAGTGAGGTTGTCTGAGGCAGATCCATCTCTGAGCGACCCCCTATGCCGCCTGCCGCCAAACGAACCGCTTGGTAGGGGGGAGGGTGGATGGCCTGGCCGGGTGTCACCAACCTCCAAGGATTGCGGCCGGTCGAAGTTGTTTGCTCAGCAGCAAAGTGACGCTCACCTCAACCGTTGCGGTGACTTGGGTTTTGGTGACGCCCCCTGATGGATTCGAACCATCGACCGACTGCTTAGAAGGCAGTTGCTCTATCCAGCTGAGCTAAGGGAGCATGGCGCCATATTGACAGTAGGGAGAGGGGTGGCGCCGCCTAGGATTGGTCTCTGCGTAGACCATGGAATGGCCCCGAGCCGGCTTAACGACAGCCAGAAGCAAGAGCTTGTCGAGCGTTATTGCGCCGGGGAAGCCAGTTCTGCATTGGCTACGGCTTTCGCTTGCAGCGTCAACACCGTCAGTCGCACGGTTCGTAATTTGCTGCCTCCAGAGCAATACGACGCCCTCAAGACGGCCCGAGCCAAAGGGATGGTGGCTGCGGTGGCTGCCCCTGCAGCGGCTGCTGAGCCATCCCCCCAAGCCGTGGTGGCGGCTACGGAGAAGGATGCGTCCGCTGAGTCCCCTGCGGTGTCCAGTGTCAGTGAGCCTGAAGAGGGTTCTCGACCTGATCAGACTGATGCTGCTGAGGACGCGGTTCAATCCCTCGCGCTCGATGATGCTGATGATTTCAGCGTGGATGACGAGGAGGACAGCCTTGGCGAGGAGGACGATCCCGCCAATCAGTTCCATGAAGTGGCCATCCTCACTGGTGTGACGCACCATGACAGCCACGAACCCGTTGCCTGTCAGCCGATCGGCCCAGGGGTTCTGCCTGACAGTGTTTACATGCTCGTTGACAAAGTGGTGGAGTTGGATCCTCGCCCCCTCGCTGACTTCCCTGAATTGGGGACTCTCGGCTCGGCTGAGCAGGATCGTCAGGCCCTCTGCCTTTACTCCAGCCCACGCATGGCTAAGCGTCAGTGCGGACGCAATCAACGCGTGATCCGTGTGCCGGACACCAGTGTGTTCACGCGCACCAGCCGTTATCTGTTGGCTCGTGGAATCACCCGTCTCGTGATGGAAGGATCCTTGATCGCTCTCGACAGCTGAACCTGCCCCTGCTTGGCATCGCCTTCGCAAGCCGATCAGATGCGATCACTGTTGCTTCTCAGGAAGCAGGATTGCAGCCAGACTCCCGCCACTCAGTACACCTAGTACGGCGCTGACGCCCACAATGAATCCTGTTGGCAAGGGTGCTGTGCGACCAATTCCTAGCGCAATCGCGCGGCGCTCGTTCAGGTTCTGAGCTCCGAGACAAAGCACCAGCAGCAATAAGCCGGCTCCGCCGCAGCTGAGCAGAAACAGACGCAGGCGCTGAAGCATGGAACCACTAGGTCTGCATTCAGTCTGAGTCCTGCCCGTCTGTCGTGCTTCCCTCGGTGTGCAGGAGGGCGTAAAGCTCCCGCTTCGCTCGACCACTGCTTTGGGCTAGTTGTTTTGCTGCTGCATTGGCACTGAGCCCCTGGTGGATCAACTTGTTCAGCTCCTCCAGCCAATGCTGATCATCGTGCTCAATGGCTGCTGGCTCCTGAGCCCCACCCAGAACGAGGGTGAATTCCCCCTGAGGTTTGTGGCTGCTGAAGTGAGTGAGGGCAGCCGCAATCGTTGGCCCAACCTGCTCTTCGTGCCGTTTCGTCAGTTCGCGAGCCACCTGGAGGGGACGCTCGCCGCCGCAGTGATCGCTCAGTTCTTCGATCAGCTTGAGCAAACGGTGAGGTGCTTCGTAGAGCACGGTGGTGCGTGAATCAGCCGCAATCGCCTTCAAGCGTTCACGACGGTCTTTCCCCTTGGCTGGTAGGAACCCTTCGAAACAGAAACGACCACTCGGTAGTCCACTGCTCACCAATGCGGTGGTCGCGGCGCAGGGGCCGGGGATGCAGATCACCTGCCGTCCTGCTTCGCGGGCTGCGGCCACCAACTCTTCTCCAGGATCGCTGATGCCCGGGAGGCCGGCGTCACTGATCACGGCCACGCTCTGGTGCTGGGAGAGCAGCTCGAGCAGTTGGGGGATCCGACCACGGGTGTTGTGCTGGTGAAAGCTCAGCCGCTTGCCAACGGCTCCGAGACTGCTGAGCAGTTGGCCGCTGTGGCGGGTGTCTTCGCAGGCGATCACATCGGCTCCGGCCAGCACAGATCGGGCGCGCTCGGACAGGTCTGCTAAATGGCCGATTGGTGTGCCCACCAGATAGAGCACCCCTGGTGCGGGCTCCGCTCCTTGCTTCACAATGACTCAGCCCAGACTTGTCCATGATGCCGAGCGCGCCCACCCTCCCTGCCGGCGTCAGTCAGGAATCCCTCTTGCAGGCACTCCGACCCCTGTGCTGGGGTGCAGCTGACATCCTTCGTGCCTATGCCAGAGGTGAGCAACCTCCCCATGGATTTTCCAAGGCCCTGAGTGTGGACCACGGCGGCGAAGGCCCGGTCTCTGCCGCTGATCTGGCCGTGAACCAGTGGCTCTTGGATGGACTTCAAAGCGCGTTCCCGTCTGCCGGTTGGACCCTTCTCAGCGAGGAGACGGCGAAGGAGCAGCTCACCGAAGGGGTGCCGTTGGCTGCGGAATGGCTATGGATCCTCGACCCCCTCGATGGCACCAAGGATTTTCTTCAGGGCACCGGAGAATATGCGGTGCATCTGGCCCTGGTGCATCAACAGCGACCTGTGGTGGGTGTGGTGTTGCTTCCAGAAGCCGAGGAGCTCTGGTTTGGCGTGGTGGGTGACGGCACTTGGTGCGAAAACCGGGAGGCGGTGCGCTCTGAGGTGCGATTTAGTGATCGCCTCGCGCTCTCTGATCTCACCCTGGTGGCTAGCCGCAGCCACAGGGATCAGCGCCTGGAACAGCTGATTGAGGCACTCCAGCTCGGTGGCTCGAAGGCGGTGGGAAGCGTTGGCTGCAAGGTGGCCACGATCCTGCGCGGTGAAACCGACTTCTATGTGTCTCTCTCTGGGAAAAGTGCCCCCAAGGACTGGGATATGGCGGCTCCAGAGGCCGTGTTGCTCGCCGCCGGAGGTGCGTTTACCCACGCCGATGGTCGTGCATTGCTCTACAACACCGGCGATGTGAGGCAGGCCGGCTGTCTGATCGCCAGCCATGGCAAAGCTCACACCAGTTTGTGCGAGCAATCGGCCGAGGCGATGGCTCTGATTGATCCAGGCTTTCCGGTTTGATGAGCGTTGTGATCGCGCCATCAGCCCATCAAAAATCCCGGAGCTCACAACCAAGAGTTGGAGGTCCGGGATCAAAGAGATCTCAGTGGATCAGGTGAGTGGTGCTACCGGGGTAGGGGCAGGCTCAGGTGCTGCCTCTTCACCGTTCTGAGGCACACCACGCAGGGTGAGGTTGATGCGGCCGCGGTTGTCGATTTCGCGAACGCGCACGGTGACTTCATCGCCAACCTTGACGACGTCTTCCACCTTCTCCACGCGGGCTTCGGAGAGTTGGGAAATGTGGATCATTCCTTCCTTGCCTGGGAGGATTTCCACGAAGGCACCGATCGGGATGATGCGGGTGATCGAGCCGGTGAACACCTCGCCTTCGTTCACCTTGCGGGTAAGCCCTTCAATGATCTTCTGGGCTTCCTCAGCGGCTGCACCATCGTGGGAGGCGATGGTGACGATCCCGCTGTCTTCAATGTCGATCTTGGTGTTGGTGCGCTCAGTGATGCCTTTGATCGTGCGGCCGCCGGGGCCGATCACCGTTCCGATCAGTTCAGGGTCAATTCGGAAGCTGAGCAGGCGCGGGGCATGAGGGGAGAGGCCCTGACGGGGTGTGTCGATCGCCTCCATCATCTTTTCAAGGATGTGTAGGCGGGCAGGACGGGCCTGGTTGACGGCATCGGCCACCGTGTTCACCGCCAGACCGGTCATCTTCATGTCCATCTGGAGGGCCGTGATGCCCTTGTCGGTGCCGGCCACCTTGAAGTCCATATCGCCCAGGAAGTCCTCAATGCCCTGGATGTCGGTGAGAATCCGCACCTCATCACCTTCTTTGATCAGTCCCATGGCAGCACCGCTGACAGGTGACTTCAGAGGGACACCGGCATCCATCAGTGCCAGGGTGCTGCCGCATACGGAGCCCATTGAGGTGGATCCATTCGAGCTCAGCACTTCGCTCACCACTCTCACCACATAGGGGAAGGTGTCTTTGGCCGGGAGCACGGGGATAATGGCTCGCTCAGCCAGGACTCCGTGACCAATCTCGCGGCGACCGGGTGAGCGCATTGGCCGGGTCTCGCCGACTGAGTAGGGGGGGAAGTTGTAGTGGTGGAGGTAGGTCTTCTCTGTATTGGGGTTGAGGTCATCCATCTCCTGGGCATCGCTTGGTGTGCCAAGCGTTGCTGTTGACAGCACCTGGGTGAGACCCCGTTGGAACAGACCGGAGCCATGCACACGTTTGGGCAGGACCCCAGCGGCTGCGCTAATCGGACGCACCTCATCCAGAGCACGGCCGTCAACGCGCTTGCCATCCTTCACGATCTGCTGACGCATCAGCTTCTTGGTGAGGGCCTTGAAGTGATTGGCCAAGGCTTTGCCGTTGGCATTCACTGCTGCGCGCACCGGATCATTCTCTTTCAGCCCTTGGATGGTCTCAGCGGTGGATGTGCGGATGGCGTCGAGTTTGTCGTCGCGCTCGCCCTTGGTCTGTTCGAACTGCTTGAGCACCTCGCCGATGGCCTTGGTGCAGTTCTTTTCCAGGTAGGTGGGCAGGGTGGAATCTTGCTCCGGGGTGGACGGAATGACCTGCTCGATTCCTGCATCCTTGAGGATCGACTGCTGCGCTTTGATCAATTCGCAGACGGCTTCATAGCCGAAGTCGATCGCTTCGATCACGTCCTGTTCAGGAAGCTGGTTGGCGCCGGCTTCCACCATCACGACGCCGTCCGGTGTGCCGGCAACAATCAGATCGAGATCACCGCGCTCGATTTCGCGGTAACTGGGATTGAGCACAAAGTCGTCGCCCAGCAACCCCACGCGCACAGCCGCCATCGGGCCATTGAAGGGAATGCCAGCCATCAGGGTGGCGAGAGAGGCCCCGGTGACTGCAAGCACATCGGCAGGAACCCGTTCATCCAGAGACATGCAGGTGGCGACGACCTGGAGGTCATCACGCAGCCAACTGGGGAACAGTGGCCGCATTGGGCGGTCGATCAGGCGGGAGATCAGCGTGGCTCGCTCAGGAGGCCTGCCCTCCCTCCGCATGAAACTGCCGGGAATGCGTCCGGCGGCGTAGAGGCGCTCTTCGTAGTCACAGATGAGGGGAAGGAAATCGATTCCTTCGCGGCCTGAAGAACGGGTGGCGGTGACCAGAACGGAAGTATCACCGCATTCAATCATGACCGAACCACCGGCCTGGGGGGCATATCGCCCAGTGGTCAGCCGGATCTCCCGACCATCGAAGGAGATCGACTGTGTCTGACCTTTCACGTGTGTTTATGTCTTTCTGTCAACCAACAGTCTCGCACTTGATAGGAACGATTGGCGATGGTTTGGCAAAAAAAAAGGAGGTTGAACAGCACCTCCTCGATCATTTGTTAGAGCAAAGACCTTGCCAATCCGTCATTCCATGACAAGGCGAAGCTGGATGACTCACCAGCTGGACTTGACCACGCCTGGAAGTTCTCCCTTGTGAGCACGTTCGCGTAGCTGGTTGCGGCAGAGGCCGAAGTCGCGATACACACCCCGAGGCTTACCCGTGGCCCAGCAGCGATTCCGCATGCGGGTAGGCGCACTGTTGCGGGGTAGGGCTTGAATCTTGCGGTGGATTTCCAGGCGCTCCATCGGGTCCTTGGATGCGTTGAATGCATCCATCAGGGCTCCGCGCTTGGCCGCATAGCGCTCAACCATTTTTTTCCGCTTGGCATCGCGGGCAATCATCGACTTCTTGGCCATACCGGCTGGCGTTCTATGCGGACGGATCAACCACGATACCTGTTCACTCGCCCTCCCCCTCCTACTGGCCCATCAGCCGCTGAATCAAAGGAAGCTGACTGGTGTCCCGCACGATCAACACCACGCTCAGGCCTAGCAGGAGCAGCAGTCCAGACTGCATCACGGCCATCTGAAAACGATCCGGCAGCGGCCGGCCGCGCACACCCTCGAGCAGCAACAGAACGAGCTGACCGCCATCGAGCAGAGGCAGGGGCAAGGCGTTGAGCACCGCCAGATTGATCGAGATCAGAGCCGTGAAGAGCACCAGGCCTCCTCCGCCCTGGCTGCTGAGCTGGGCACCCATTTCCACGATCTTCACCGGGCCGCTGACTTGCTGCGCGGTCTGGCCGAAGTTGGTGATCAGGCCGCTGTAGCCCACAACGGTGTTCTTGATCAATCCTGCGAACTGGGTGGTTCCATATCCCAACGCCTCGAAGGGGTTCGACGCTGGATGAAGGGCCCCAGTGAGGTTGGCTTGGAGTTGTGCGCCGATCCGGCCCTGGCCATCCCGATCGGCGGGAGTGAGTGTGAGTTGGCGTTCGCTGCTGCCATCACGATGGCTGCTGCTCACGAGCTCGAGGCTTTGGCCGGGTTGCGCCTGGATGTGCTCCACAAGGCTCCGCACTGCCTTTTGGCCGACGCCGAGCGGTTCTCCGTTGAGGCTGAGAATTCGATCGCCTGCCTGAAGGCCTGCTTGGGCTGCGGCTTCACCTGGCTGCACAGCCACCACCATCACCCCCGGCTCCGGAGCAGAGGGAATGCCGGCGAAGGTTGATTGGCCAACCAGGATCACCCAGGCCAGCAGCAGATTGGCCAGCACGCCGGCGCTGATCACCAGCACCTGCTGGCGAATCGGTCGGTTGCGCAGCAGGTCAGGATCATCGTCCGGAATCGTGCTGTTTTCATCATCGTCGGGGAATGACACGAACCCACCGAGTGGCAAAAGGCGCAGTGCATAGGTGACCCCCTTGCGTTCGTGCTTGATCAAGGCTGGTCCGAACCCCACGGAGAAACCGTTGACGCGGATGCCCTGCCCGACGGCGGCCAGGAAATGGCCCGCTTCGTGGATCACCACCAGCAACCCCAGGGCTAGTAGTGCAGCAAGAACGTTCACGCTGTCGTTATCAGGATCGTCATTCTGGCTGGAGACGGTCGGCGCCGAAGTAGGGCGCCAAAGCTTCTGGAAGAAGCACGCTGCCATCGGCTTGTTGGCCGTTTTCCAGTACAGCCGCCATCGTGCGGCCGATGGCCAGGCCACTGCCATTGAGGGTGTGCACCAAGCGTGTGGCCTTGCCCTCTTTGGTGCGGATCGAGGAGCGGCGAGCCTGGAAGTCGCCGCACACACTGCAGCTTGAGATCTCGCGGTAGGCCCCTGCCCCGGCCAGCCAGACCTCCAGGTCGTAGGTGCGCGCAGCGGAGAAGCCGATATCGCCGGTGCAGAGGTCAAGCACCCGATAGGGCAAATCAAGGGCCTGGAGCACCGCTTCGGCATCGGCGGTGATCTGCGCGTGGGCCTGGTCTGATTGATCGGGATGGCTGAACCAATACAACTCCACTTTGTTGAACTGGTGCAGGCGGATCAGCCCACGCGTGTCCCGGCCGTAGCTACCGGCCTCTCGGCGGAAACAGGGGCTGTAGGCCACGTAGCGGACAGGGAGTAGATCAGCCGGAATGATTTCGTCGCGATGGAGCGAGGTCACCGGAACTTCGGCGGTGGGTGTCAGCCAGAGGTCGTCGTCGGCGCAACGGAAGCTTTCTTCGGCGAATTTGGGTAGCTGACCCGATCCCTGCAGGCTGTCGCTATTCACGAGCACCGGCGGCAGCACTTCCTTGTACCCCTTGCTGCAGTGCAGGTCGAGCATGAAATTGATCAGTGCCCGCTCGAGCCTTGCGCCCTGGCCCATCAGGGTGACGAAGCGACTCTGGGCGATCCGCACAGAGCGCTCTGTCTCGAGCAGGCCAAGTCGATCGGCGATCTGCCAATGCTCCTCAAGGCCCTCGGCTTTGCGGGGCTCACCCCAGCGACGCACTTCCTTGTTATCGGCTTCGCTCCGTCCCTCGGGACAGTCAACAGACGGCAGGTTCGGGAAGCTCAGGAGTTGCTCGCGCAGCTTTGAGGACAGCTGTTTCTCCTCCTCCTCGAGTACGGCAACCTGCTGCTTGATGGTGTTGCCCCTGTGGCGCAACTCGGCGACTTCACTGCCCTTCGGGTCAGCACCACCTTTGATCTTCAAGCCAACCTGTTTACCAACAGTGTTGCCTTCTGCTTGAAGGGAGCTTCGTCGTTCCTCGAGATCACGTTGCTGGTTGGCGATCAACTGCAGGCCGGTGAGGTCGACATCCAACCCTCTGCGCCCAAGTTGTTGGGCAATGAAATCGGGGTTGTCACGCACCAGGCGCTGATCAAGCACGGCGGTTTGGATCGCGGCGCCGGCAGCCTAGGCGCTGGTGCTTAGAGCACCTGGCCAATCATCACGGCTGCGACGGCGGAGAACAGCGTGATTCCTAGGGCTGTGAGGGGGTTCTGGCCCTGAGCGACTGCGACGGTGGTAATCACACCGGCACCGAGACATGCGACAGCCAATTGGGTGGTGAGATCGCTGAATCGGTTCACGCCTGCTCCCTTTGTATTGAAGCGACGCTAAGGAGGGTGCAACGGCTTGCCCCGATCCCAGCCAGGGCTCTTTACGCCGCGTCAGAGTTCTTCATTTGGCGTAATACGGGTGGAGGGCGAGTGGCTGCTGCTGGCGGCTCTGGCCCTGCCGCTGCTTGCCCAGCGCTTGAGAGCTTCTAGCTGCTCTCGGGCCGTGCGGGAGAGGGGGACCAACTGAGTGGCTGCCTTGATCAGATCGCTTTCGTTCAGTTCTCGGCGCTCGGCGAAGGCCAGGTGCATCGCTTCGATCACTGTTTGTTCCAATTCGGCCCCTGAATAGCCCTCGGTTCGCCCCACGACGGTTCCTAGGGGAAGGGAAATGCCCGGTCGCCGCCTTGTCACGTGCAGCGAAAGGATGCTCTCCCGTTCCGCTGGGGCAGGCAGATCGAGCAGGAAGATCTCATCGAACCGCCCCTTGCGCAGTAGTTCTGCCGGTAGGCGATCGACGGCATTGGCCGTCGCTACTACAAACACTGCGGAGCGTTTTTCTGCCATCCAGGTGAGCACGGTGGCCAGCACGCGCTGACTGGTGCCGCCGTCGCTGCGGGCATCCCCTCCAAATCCTTTGTCGATCTCATCAATCCAAAGCACGCACGGGGCCATCGCCTCGGCTCGTTGGATCGTTTCCCGGGTGCGCGCCTCACTGGCTCCCACCAGACCTGCGAACAGACGCCCCACATCCAGACGCAGCAGCGGCATCGACCAGCTATGGGCGACAGCCCTGGCGGTCAGCGATTTTCCAGTGCCCTGGGGGCCCACCAACAGCACGCCCCGGGGTAGGGGTAGGCCGAAGCTGCGTGCTTCATCGGAGAACGCCTGATGGCGCTGGTTTAGCCAATGTTTAAGCGCATCGAGCCCTCCAATGTCGGCTGGGTCCGCGTTGGTATGGCAATACTCGAGCACTTCACTGCGGGCGAGAGCACGCCGTTTTTCCTCCAGCACATCGGCCAGGTCATGGCGGCTGAGGGCGCCGCGTTGCGCCAGGGCTCTGGCTGCGACGTGGCGCACCCTCGCCTCGCTGAGGCCGCTGCAGGCATGGGTGAGTTCTTCCAGCACCTCTCCATCCAACGGGGTGCCACTCGCCTGGGCAATCGACTGGAGCAGTGGGCGGATCTCTTGCTCACGCGGTAGGGGAAGGTCCAGCAGGGTGATTGATTCCTCCAGTTCTTCTGGTGGAGACCAAGCACCGGAGCAGAGCACCAGGGTGTGGGGTTGTTCGCGCAGACGGGTGGTGAGGTTGCGCAGCATCCGCGCGACCCCAGGGTCCTCACAGAAGCGATGGAAGTCTTTAAGCAGGAGCAGCGTCGGGTTGCTGCTTTCTAGCTCCTGCAACCACTGGAGGATGGCCATCGGCTGACGAGCCCCCACCCCATCATTGTTGAGCACTCCTCCGAGACCATCGATGAAGTTCCAGGTGGCGAGTCGACGATTGCCAAGGCGGGTCACGGCCTTGTTGAGCAGGGTCTCGACGCGCTCTTCTTCGGGACTTCGGATCCAGATCAGTGGGGTGCCAGCACGGATCAGCAGGTCGAGCTGATCACTCCAAAGCTCAAGCATTGCTGTTGTTCTCCCGAAGCTGTTGCAAGGACTTCCAGCGAGGATCAACTGGGTCTGAGGCCGTGGCCGTTGCGGTGGACTTCGCCGGTTTTGGAGGCCCTGGGCAAGCGTCGCCGCAGCGATTGACGACAGAAAGCTGAAGGCTGAGCTGTTCAAACACCCAGCGTTCGGGTTCGAAGCTGCCACGGGGGTCGAGACTCTCGATCAGACCGTCCGGGCCGTCGGCATCCAGTTCTGCTCCGCTGAGTGCTTCGACCGACTGCCCATCTCCGAGCCAGATCAGTTCTTCCGTTTGAACAGTGAGTTGTTGGTTGAACTGGCCTAGGCAGCGATCGCAGCACAGGCTGATGATCGTGCTCAGAGACCCGCTGACCTCCAGCAGGTTGCCCCGATGCTCGGCCTTCACCTCGCCACGCACTGGGGTGAGGGAGGGGAGATCGTCGAGTTGACCTTCCACAGGCCAAACCCTGGCGGTCGCCAGGGTTTGGAGGTCTCGAAGCGGAACGGGCTCAAGCCCTGGAATCATTTGCTTCCACCACGAGGTTCGAAGGGAAGCCTTGATCCCCCCTGGCCACCCGCACCGGCGGTTGCGCCAGCTGTTTTCTTCTGCTTCATCTGGTCATCAAGGATCGTCTGAAGGTTGTCAGGAAGAGCCTCTCGGGTGAGCAGGAAGGTCTGACCTGCTTGGAAAATATTGGCGATCACCATGTAGAGCAGCACCCCCGCTGGCAGAGGGAAGAACAAGAACATGCCGGTAATCATCACAGGAGTGATTTTGTTCGCGGTGCTCTGTTGTGGATTGGCAGGCATCCCCATGCCAGACAGCAGCTGGGAGGCAAACAGGCTCAAGCCAAAGCCACCGACCAGAATGGCGATATCCCAGTTGACGGCTCCATCGGTGTAGAAGCCAACCTGGCCAAGAGCCTTAATAAACAGGAAGCCGCTGCGAGCGGCGATGCCTGGGATCTTGCCCTCGACAGTGGCATCACCAGGCGTGATGGCTTTGATCGTGCCGTCAGCGGCGACAGATACCACCCCATCCCCTTTGGTGACGGACCAATCAGGTTGGAATTTCTGGCCATCACTCACTCCGCTCAAGACCTGGCTGAAGCTTTCGCCCGTCTTGGTCTGCAGCTGAATCTTGGCGCTGTCGCCAGCTCCGAGTTTGGTCCCGCCAGGAAGGCTTCCGATCACGGGAACATGATCGGTTTCGGTAATGAAGATCGAGTGGCTTGCGGTGTTGAACGGTTTGGGTTCAACCGCAGCAATTTGATCTGCGGGAAGCACCTTCAGATTGAAGGTGTAAGGCACATCTGCAAACGGTGACCCCCGCAGGGTGGCGAACAGTGCGAACAGGATCGGCATCTGCACGAGCAGGGGGAGGCATCCCGCCAGGGGACTGCCGAACTCCTTCATCAGCTTCTGGAGCTCTTCCTGCTGTTTCTGGGGATTGTTGGCGAAGCGGGATTTGATATCGGCTTGCCGTTTCTGCATCACTGGCTGGGCGATGCGCATGCGTCGAGCACTGCGGATGGAGCCGGCACTGAGGGGAAACAGCGCCAGGCGGATCACAACAGTGAGCGCCACGATCGCCAGGCCGTAGCTGGGCACCAATCCATAGAAGAAATCGAGGATTGGAATCAGCAGGTTGTCGGAGATGTATCCGATCACGATGAAGGTCCTGAAGAGGGGTCAGAGAAGCACTGCCAGTGTGCAACAGGCAGGAGGAGGGTGGGGGATCAGGCAGCGAAGCCTTTGGACTCACTCTCGTCTTTGCTGGCTGAACGCTGGTCGATTCGCTCGAGGATGTAGGCCTCAGTGGCGCGGAAGTTGGGCACCGAGCGCATTTCCAGGCGGGAACCGTCAGAGAGCACCAGAACCATGTCGCCCCATGCTCCGAAGCCGCGGGGAACGCAACGCAATTCACGGATCTGGCTATAGACCACTTGACTGCGGTCTTTTCCCTTCCAGCCACCGCTCACGGAAACACGACGGCTGGTGATCTGGAAGCGCAACCACAGTGCGCGGACAATGGCTCCGACTGCGAATGGAATGCCGATCAGGGTTAGCCCAAGCAGCAGGTTGAAGATCAGATCGCCAATAGCAGGCCCACCTTCATAGAAGGTGTCTTCCTGAATGGTGGTTGTCATGGAAGCAGTCCCGCGTCTGTGAGCAATCTGTCGCATTCTTCCAGCAACGGAGCCCCCGATTCGACCGCTCCGGGCTTGATGCTGAGGAGAAGCCAGTGGCGTCCTAGCTCTGGTTTGGTCTCCAGCCGCTTGCGCAGGTGGCTGTGAAGTTGGCGGCGTAGACGGTTCCGCACAACGGAGCGTTTACTCACCTTGCTGCTGATCACCACACCGCATCGGCATCGACGGGATTGGGGGGAGGCGTTCTCGGCAGAGGCGATGAAGGGCCTCAGCAAGTTCGGCCTGGCATCGACAATCCGTAAAAGCATGTGTGTGCTGTTCAGACGTCGGCCGTCGCGATGCAAGCGATCAAAACAGCGATGGCCCCGCAGACGCATCGGTGTCGGCAGGACCATCGGTAAATGCTGAGCGAGGTGAGCCGTTGAATCAGACAGCCAGACGAGAGCGCCCGCGTTTGCGGCGGGTGCGGATCACACGACGACCAGTGTGGGTGCGCATGCGCACGCGGAACCCGGAAACGCGCTTGCGTTTGCGGCTGGTGCCACCGAGAGTTCGTTTCGTCATGATGGAATTTCGGCGCCCGGCCTGTCGTCAATTCGATAATTTATCAGTTGGGATGACCGCTCAGAAGCCGTTGGCTCCGCTGTTGTCGATGTCGATGCTCCAGCTTCCGAGGTAACCAGATACCGGCACGTCGCCAGGAGCTTGTGCCAAGGCATTGAATTGGAACATGCCGCCGCTGCTTGGGTTGAAGATTTTCATGACCACGGCATAGGTGCCCCCGGTGGGAACCGGCACGTCTGGGAAGACCTCGATGGCCGTTTGCTTTTCGTTCACTTCAAACACCGCGGGCAGAGTCTCCTCGCATTGGCTCCTGGAGAGCATTCCCCCCAGCTTCATCTTGCAGAGTTTGAGCCCTGAAGGCTTGATCTTGGCGTCGAAATAATCCGGCACCGTGATGGTCAGTTTCAGAATTGCATTTTTGCGGTCCTTGGGGCGGAGCATCAGGTAGTACCTGGCCCTGTCGAGTGGGCGGGTGGAGCTTTGCCAGTAATAGAGCTTCTTGTAGTCCTTGTTGTCCTCCCAGCGAAACTCCAGCAGTGCAGGGGTGGCCTGGGCCTGCACTTCGCTGGGAGGCAGGGTTGGGATGAGGGATGCTGCCCCCAGTAATCCGGTCAGGGTGACCCTTCCGACCATGCCGCCGGTGAGACCGAACCGACGCAGTCTCTGGACACAGGAGTTAGGGGTGGGATCAGACATCTCGTGAAGACGATGGCATCGGCCATCGGCATGACTTGTGTCCTGATTGTCTTGGAGAGTGAGGAAGATCGGAAGAGCCTGGGCCGGCGTTCGAGCTGTCAGTTGTAACCAGATCTGTCTGGCCGCAGCCGAGAGGCCTCGCCAAGGTAGGCATGACAAGGGCTTTGCTCGGCTGGCAGCCAAACGTGGGCGAGGAGCCGGATGCAGCGTTTGAGGTCGCCTTGAACAGCCATTTGTTGGCAATCGAGCAGTGCCACCTCGTCCCATCCCTGCTGGCGTCGGGCAATCGCTGCTGGAAAACAGGCATCGAGATCGGTGGTGACCGAAAACGTCACCGACACAATTCGGTCCGCTTCCAGGGCGTTTCGCTCGACGAGGCAGGTGACCAACTCATGCACGGCCACTTCGATGGCCTCGACGCTGTTGTCACCACAGGTTGTGGCCCCCCGCAATCCCCGTAGGGCCAGTCCGTTGGCGATCGAAGGGCGGGTCATGGGCGATAGAGCCAGAGGGCCTGGCCGCAATGGGACAGCTCTGTCTCAAGCATGTCGCTCAGCCTGTTGACCAGGCTGCTACCTGGCAGTCGGGCCAGCAGCTGTTTCTTTGGTTTGCCAAGGGTGACAGGCTTGCAGTTCTCGTCCAGATCGGCCAATTCCACGGCGAGAGCACGAGCGCGTTCCTCATCGCCCAGTTCATCCACAAGGCCAAGCTCTTTTGCCTGGGCTCCACTGAAAACTCTGCCATCAGCGAACTGACGCACTGCTTCGGTACTGAGCCCCCGGCCTGTCGCAACCGCCTCCACGAATTGGTCATAGCTGCTGTCGATTAAGGCCTGCAGCAACTCCCTTTCCTCCGCCGTCAAGGCTCGGTCAGGGGAGAGGATGTCCTTGTAGGTACCACTCTTGACCGTTTCAAACCGGACCCCGATCCGCTCGAGCAGTTTGGAGAGGTTGTTACCCCGCAGAATCACGCCGATGGATCCGGTGATCGTGCCCGGGTTGGAAACGATTTTCTCGGCTGCGACGCCGACATACACCCCGCCCGAAGCGGAGATGTTGCCAAAACTGGCCACCACATGGCAGCCCTTGTCGCGCAGTCGCAATAAGGCCGCATGGATCTCCTGACTGTCACCGACGGTGCCGCCGGGACTGTCGATGCGGAGTAGCAGAGCCGGGAATTCCCGTTGCTCCACCTCCCGTAGTGCCTTGAGAACCCGTTTGCGGGTGGGTGACGCAATCGCCCCTTCGATGGTGATGCGTGCCATCCGTCGCCGGGATTTGCGGCGCCAGGGCCAGACCATATTCGTCAGTCGTTATCGATCAGATCTTAAAAAGGAGCCTGTGATCTGCCGCCATGGTGTCGATTCGCCTCGGGCTGCTGATGGTGTTGCCCTTCGCGCTCTGGGGAACAGCCATGGCGGCGATGGCTCCATTGCTCGAATCCGGTGGCCCGGAGTTGGTGGCGGCTTTGCGCCTGGTGCCGGCGGGTATTGCCCTGCTTCTGGCGCTGCCAGCGTTGGGTGCGTCATGGAGGATTGCACCTCAGGACCGGATCTGGTTCGTTGTGTTCACGCTGATTGATGCCACTCTGTTCCAGTTCTGTTTGGCGCGAGGGTTGCGGGAAACAGGCGCCGGCCTTGGCTCTGTTCTGATCGACTCCCAGCCCCTGATGGTGGCGCTTCTGGCCCGAAGCCTGTTCGCCGAAGCGATCAATCCGGTGGGTTGGTTCGGTTTGATGCTGGGCCTGGCGGGGATTGTTTGCCTTGGGGTTCCCACCGATCTGCTGCGTCACTGGTGGCTGCTGGGAGACGCCGTTCCCTTCTCTGGTCTTTGGGAGGGCGGTACTGCCTGGATGCTGGCCGCGGCAGTGGCCATGGCTTTGGGGACGGTCATCAGTCGCTATGCCTGTAGCGCCAGTCATCCCGTCAGTGTGACCGGGTGGCACATGGTGTTGGGAGGACTGCCCTTGCTGGTTTGGCATCTTGCGGATCCGGCCTATCCCCTTGTCCCTGAATGGGGCTCAGGCCAGTGGTTCTTGATGGCCTACGCCAGCCTGCTGGGCAGTGCTGTGGCCTACGGATTGTTCTTCTGGTTTGCCACCCATCGTGAACTCACCGCTTTCTCCAGCCTCGGATTCCTCACCCCGCTGTTTGCGCTTGCCTCCGGGGGTGTGTGGCTGGCTGAAAGGTTGGCGCCGCTGCAATGGGTCGGTGTTGTGTTGGTCCTGCTCTCTGTGGTGCTCGTGAGCATGCGTCGGCGCTGGTGGGAGCACGGGCCCTCGGCGGTGATTGGAGCAGCCGGAGGGTCTGGAGGATGACCAGCAAGGAGAGATCGTGCCGCCCGATGGATCTGGTCTTAGTCAGTACACCGATCGGTTACCTCGGCAGTGGTCGAGGTGGTGGCGTGGAGCTCACTTTGGCGTCTTTGGTGCGTGGCCTTCTGGAGCGGGGGCACCGCTTGACTTTGGTGGCAGGGCAGGGTTCCGCCCCCCCCGTTGTCGATCAGGACCTTCGCCTTGAGTCCGTGGTTGGCGTAGATCAGCCGAGCTGGCAGCACCTTGAGCGCCAAGCAGCTGTGGTGATTCCCCCTGATGGTCTGCTGCCGCGACTGTGGCAGAGGGCCTTAGCCCTGGGGCATGAGGCGGATGCAGTGCTGAATTTCGGCTACGACTGGCTGCCGCTCTGGCTCACTCCGCAGGTGCCTCAGGCTCTCTTTCACTTGGTGAGCATGGGATCAGTGTCCACAGTGATGGACGAGCAGATTGCTGCTCTCGCCTGCTGGGATCAGCGTCGTCTCGCCTTTCATACCCAGGCCCAAGCATCAGATTTTTCATTGCCCGCCCCCCCCAGAGTGGTCGGCAATGGTTTCGATCTCAGCGCTTATCAATTCCAATCCGGTGCCGATGGCCCACTCGGTTGGGCTGGTCGGGTTGCTCCCGAAAAAGGTCTTGAGGATGCGGCTGCCGTAGCCGCAGCGTTGGGTGAGCCGCTGTGGGTCTGGGGGATGCGTGAAGACGAGGCCTACGCCAAGCGCGTTGAGGCCGGGGTCCCACCAGGCACCATTCATTGGCGTGGCTTCCTTCCCACCGACGCCTTGCAGAAAGAGCTTGGGTGCTGCAGGGCTTTGATCAATACACCGAAATGGAATGAGGCCTACGGCAATGTGGTGGTGGAAGCCATGGCCTGCGGTGTGCCTGTGGTGGCCTACAACCGCGGTGGACCTGGTGAACTCGTTCAGCATGGTCTGACCGGCCTACTGGTTCCGCCCGATGACGTGGATGCGCTTCGGCAGGCAACCGTGCGTGTAGCCAGCCTTGAGCGTCTTGCCTGCCGACGCTGGGTCGAGACCCATGCCAGTCAGGACGTCTTCGCTGAGCGTGTGGAGGCCTGGATCAGGGCAGGTCTAGAGACCGAGGATGGCAGCATCTCCTGATGACCAGCTCCCCTGAGGCCGTGGCCACCGTCGCTTCCCCCCATCTGACGCCGCGTCAGCGACGTCGCGGGCTGCTGTTGGTGCTTGTTGTTGGTCTGTTGATCTGCTTCTGGCAGCTCGGAGGCAATGGCTTGGTGGATGAAACTCCACCGTTATTTGCGGCGGCTGGACGGGCGATGGCTCGCACCGGTGATTGGCTCACTCCCCGTGTCAATGGACTGCCTCGCTATGACAAGCCTCCCCTCGTGTATTGGTTGATGGGATTGGGGTACTCCCTCCCAGGCCAGTCGGAGTGGGATCCCTTAGGGACTTGGGCCGGTCGTTTGCCGTCCGCTCTCGGCACGCTGGGCACGTTGCTGATGCTGGCTGACACGTTGCTGCGCTTTCCGCAGAGCAACGATTTCACCCCACGTCGCACAGCCCTTGCGGCCGCCCTTGCCTTCGTTCTTTCACCTCTGGTGTTGCTTTGGAGCCGCACCGCCGTCAGTGATGGGTTGCTATCGGGCACTCTTGCCATCAGCCTTCTCTGTCAATGGCGCTGTCATGCCTCGGGAGGGCGTCGGTGGTGGCTCGCCTGGATTGTGCTCGGCCTAGCCGTGCTGACGAAGGGCCCTGTGGCCGTGGTGCTCAGCGGTATCTCACTGGTGTTGTTTGGGCTGGCCCGCCGCAATCTCGGAGCACTTTGGTGTGAGCTCCGTCCATTGCCGGGTCTCGCAATCACTGCCCTGATCAGCCTCCCTTGGTATGCCCTGGAGTTGCTAGTGGAGGGCCAGCCGTTCTGGGACAGCTTTTTTGGATACCACAATTTTCAGCGGTTCACCTCTGTGGTGAACAGTCATCTGCAGCCCTGGTGGTTTTTTGTTCCGGTGCTGCTGATCGCCGCATTGCCGTTCACCCCCCTCGTGCTGCTTGGCCTCACTCAGGTGGTGCAGGGGCTGGTGCGTCGACGCCCACCTTCGACACCTGATCAGAGCCTCCAGATGTTCGCGGCCTGCTGGTTGCTGGCGGTGTTCCTGTTGTTCACCACTGCCGCCACCAAACTGCCGAGTTATTGGCTGCCGGCCACTCCTGCTGCAGGCTTGTTGATCGCCCTGGCTCTGCTCCCGGATCCCAGTCGATCGCGTCGTGCCCAGAGCTGGTGCTGGCTGGGATCGGTGCTCCTGGCCTTGGTGTTGGCGGCGGGGCTTTGGGGTGCAGGTCTCTGGGTGCCCCTCATCGATGATCCGGAGATGCCTACCCTCCCCGCTGAGCTGCTGGCCAGCGGCTTCGTGCTGAGGGCTGCGGTGTGCCTCAGTGTCGCTGTGGTGCTTGGTGCCTGGCTGTGGTGGCGCCCCCAGCCTGGAAGGCTGTTGGCCATGCAGGGGCCCCTGGTGGTGTTTCAGCTTGTGGCTTTGGTCCCAATGATGCTGTTGGGAGACAGGGTGCGACAGGTCCCCGTTCGCCAGGTGGCCGAAGCGATCGTGCGCGAACGTCAATCCGTCGGTGTGGAACCACTGGCGATGGTTGGAGCCATGAAGCCATCGCTGCACTTTTATACCGATCAGGTGGTAATTTTTGAGGGGATTTCTGAGGCGGCCTTGGTCAATGTCGTTGATCGATTCCGCTCCGAGATGTCCCGTCGCGGTTTTCGCGGCTCGAGTGTGGAAGAGCAGCCCACAGCCCTTGTGGTGATCGATGGTCGGACGAGTGAGTCGGAGCATTGGCAGGCACTGCAACCGCAGAAGCTGGCGAGCCATGGCATTTATCGGCTCTGGCGAGTGGATCGCCGCCGTCTGGAGGCCCGAGCCATGCAGTTGCGTCAGCAAGGCGTGACCCCTGACTGGCGGGAGCCCAGACCTGAGCGCTACTGAGAGTCCGTCGGGGTGATGGCTGCCAGTTCGCTTCGTCTGCAGAAGCCGCAATGGCCCCAGAGGGCCATCTCACCTGCTGGCGAGGGGCGCCCGCAGCGGGGACAGGTCTCCATGCCGTGGACATCAATGCGGCTGGGATGACGGGCCCAGACTGCTGCTTCGCTTTCCAGGTCTGGTCTTGGCTGGCTGTGGTGCTGTTGGATGCGGAGATCCTTAATGGCATGGCCTGCAGCCCGCAGGGAGGCCAGCAGCTGGGGTCGGCTATAGAGCAGGGCTTGGCGCCATTGCGGGTGGCTGGCTCCCACGATCAGAACGTCGCCCTGAAGATTGAGCGGCCGGCAATGGGGCGCCAGTTGTGCGCCAGCCAATTTGGGCCAGTCTTGCCAGATGGCCGCCATTGAGCCGTCACGTCGCCACTGGCTTCGCAATCTCTCCAGGCAGGCGCTGAGGGACTGGGCCGGGGCGGGCGGCGGTGGTTGCAGCAGTTCCCCTTTGCCGAAAGGGCGACGCTGGGATTTTGGGGCCCGTGCCATCGCCGTTGCCGTCCTGGTCCGTGCTGTGGTTTGTGGATCGTAGGTGGGATGACGTGGCTGTCTCGCTAGCCTCCAGCTGCTGCCCTTCTGTGCTGACCTCCACCCATGGGTTTCTTCGATCGGCTGAGCCGCTTGGTCCGTTCCAATGCCAATGCTGCGGTGAGCAGCATGGAAGACCCGGTCAAGATCCTCGACCAGTCCGTCGTTGACATGCAGGCGGATCTGGTCAAGTTGCGCCAGGCCGTGGCAATGGCGATCGCCAGCCAGAAGCGACTCCGCAATCAGGCTGAACAGTCTGAGGCTCAGGCCCGCACCTGGTACGAGCGTGCTGAATTGGCGCTGAAGAAGGGTGAGGATGACCTGGCACGGGAAGCACTGACCCGTCGCAAGACGTTCCAGGAGACAGCGACCTCTCTGTCATCTCAGGTGAAGGGCCAGGACGTTCAGGTGGAGACCCTCAAGAAGAGCCTGGTCGCACTTGAAGGCAAGATCGCCGAGGCCCGAACCAAGAAAGACATGCTCAAGGCTCGTGCCCAGGCGGCGCAGGCCCAGCAGCAGCTCCAGAACGCCGTCGGCACCCTCGGCACCAACTCCGCCATGGCGGCTTTCGAGCGCATGGAAGACAAGGTGGAGGCGATGGAGGCCAGCAGCCAGGCGGCTGCAGAACTGGCTGGTGCTGACCTCGAAAGTCAGTTCATGGCCCTGGAAGGCGGTAACGATGTGGACGACGAATTGGCCAGCCTGCGCCAGCAGCTTGCCGGCGGTCCTGAGGCCGTGGCTTTGCCAGCCGGAGAGGCGCCAGAGGTCAAGCCAGTGAAGGTGTCTGAGGTGGATGCCGACCTTGAAGAACTGAAGAAATCGATCGACAAACTCTGAACCTCAGCCTTGATCTCTGCCCAACCCCCCGCCTTGATTCATAGGATCGGGGGGCGTTTTACAAGCTGCAGTGGGCCAAGCCGTGTCTGACTACACCGATGCAACGTTCGCTTCAGAGGTGTTGCAGGCAACATCCACTGTGTTGGTGGATTTTTGGGCTCCCTGGTGCGGCCCATGCCGCCTGATGGCTCCCCTGATGGACTGGGCTGCTGAGACCTATGCCGACAGGTTGCTAGTCGGCAAGATGGAGGTGGATAGCAATCCCGTCACCCGAGACGCTTATCAGGTGCAGGGCATTCCCAGTCTGATCCTTTTCCGGGATGGCAAGGAAGTCGCCCGTCAGGAGGGAGCGATTGCCAAGCCCCAACTGCAGGCCTTCCTGGATGCTCACCTCTAAACGACTGAAACGCCTCGGAAGCGGCGTTTTCGATCGCAACGATCAGCGCAAGCAGCGTTATCGCACGAGTGCAGCCGAAGGTCACCAACCTCTCGTGGATCTCTCGCTGGGCTCCACGGATTTGGATCCGCCAGCGGTAGCGATCAACGCCATGGCTTCGGCCCTGGAACTCCCTGGAAGTGCCACGTATTGCCTGCATGCGGGCACGCGTCCACTGCGAGAAGCGGTGGTCGATTGGTGTGCCCACCGTTTTGATGTGACGGTGGATCCCGACCGGGAAGTGCTTCTCTTGGTCGGCTCCCAGGAGGGAACAGCCCACCTCCCTTTGGCTGTTCTCAATCCTGGAGATGCCGGACTGATCCTTGATCCCTGTTATCCCTCCCATCGCGGTGGCCTGTTGCTCGCCGATGCGGTGATTCGCTCTCTCCCTCTGCGCGTTGAACAGCAGTGGCGCCCCTGTTTCGACAGTCTCAACGCCAGCAGCTGGGACCAGTTGCGGCTGATGGTGATGGGCTTTCCCCACAATCCCACCGCTCAAGTGGGTGAGCAGGCCTGGTTGGACGAGGGGATGGACCGCGCCAAACGTCATGATTTGGTCTTCGCCCATGACAATCCCTACGTGGATCTGGCTCTGGACGGTGAGGCTCCGGCTCTGCTGCGCACGCATGGATGGCGTGAGCGAGGTATTGAGTTCTTCTCCCTTTCGAAGGGTTGGTGCATGGGAGGTTTCCGGCTGGCCTTCGCCGTTGGTGCTGAGCCGTTGATCACGGCATTGCGCCAGCTCAAGGGTGTGGTCGATTTCAATCAGTCGCTCGCCTTGCAGCAGGGCGCGATCGCAGCCCTGTCTCAAGCCCCTGACTGGCCTCAGCAGATTTTGCCTGTGTACCGCGAACGTCGGGATCGAACACTGGCTGCCCTCACTCGCCTTGGCTGGCAGGCCCCTTGCCCGTCGATGGCTCTCTACCTATGGCTGCCGCTACCCGATTGGGCCTCTGCCTCCGATTGGGATGACGAGCAACTGGCCGCGGCCTTGCTGGAGCACACCGGACTGGCACTCACGCCTGGGTCGGGGTTTGGCGATGCCGGTTTGAATTGGCTGCGACTTGCGTTGGTCAGGCCGGTGGAAGAGCTGGAAGCCGCGGTTGCTCGCTTAGAACCCTGGTGGCGCCAGCAGTGTTGATGCCAACTGGGGGTGCTTCCCTGGCTCGGCTGCGCAGACAAAGCGGGGCTCCGCCTTGGCAGTTGCGTTGTTTGCCTGTGTGTGCGAGCACAGAGCAGGTTTTGAGCGACTGGTTGCGTTTGCATCCTTGGGACGGAGTGCTCCCCCGGGCCGTCATTGCCCGTCGTCAAACCTTGGGCCAGGGTCAGTGGGGGCGTCGCTGGCAGTCGCCTCCTGGAGGTGTCTGGCTCAGCGCCGCATTGCCCTGGTCAGCGCCTTGCACGGCGCCAGGGATCTTGGGGCTTGCGGTGGCGGTGGCGCTGGCGGAGCGCTTGGAGGCCTCCGGTGTGGCTGTGCTGATCAAATGGCCCAATGATCTCTTGGTGCAGGACCGCAAACTCGCAGGTGTCTTGCCACGCATGGTCGTCCGCGGCAGCAAGGTTCGTTTGGCTCGAGTCGGTGTGGGTCTCAATGTCGTTAATGCGGTGCCGCCTGGCGGCATTGCATTAACGGAGATTCCTGTTGTTCAAAGACTTCAGCAGCTCCACTGGACGGCGGAGGTGCTGGCGGCTCTAGACCATGCTGTCTCCCTGGTGGCAGACCCCGAGCGGGTCTGCCATGCGACTGAGATGCGGTTGTGGACGCGACAGGTGCAGGATCCCCGCAGTGGGGAAAGCTGGACCATTGAGGGGCTAGCGGAGGATGGTGCTCTGCGTTTGCGTCAGGGAACCCGGACGAACACCTGGACTCGTTGGAACGATGCCCCTGTTGCGGATCTCTAAAGTCTTGCTGAACACAATTGGAGTTGGGCTGTGCGTTGGCTCGCGGCTGCCTGGCTGCTGACTGTTCCCGCTGGGGTGCCCCTTCATCCTTCTGGCCCAGTGCGGCCTCCTGCGAATCTGCCTGCGCCGCAATCCCCTCTGCGCTTTGATCATTCGCTCGAAAATCTCGAGCGCAATCAGGTGATTACACCTGCTGAACGCCGTGAGCTCGAGGGTGATGCCCCGGGACTGCCGATTGATGTTCCGCGTTTTCAGCAAGCCTGTCGCAGTGGGGCCCTGTCCCGTCAGGAGTGTGCTTCAGGGGTCGCGATCCGGGGCGGGGCCGGTCGCCGACTGGCGGCGCGAATTGCTTGGCGCGAGAGAGGTGGCGCTGGCTTGCCCACCACGCTGCGGCGGGGCAGGGATGGCCGTCCCCTGCCTCCGATCACCGTGCCAGTGTCTGCCCTGCTCGGAGGCAGCGGTTTTCGACTCGAATCGGTGTTTTCTGTCACCCCGAGACCCTTGCCGCTTGTGGGGAACGGTGATCGTCGCTTGCTCTTCCCGATCATCGGTTCCGCGATCACCACCAGCGAGTTCGGTTGGCGCATGCATCCAGTTTTTGGTGAGTGGTTGATGCACGCTGGCAGGGATCTAGCAGCCCCTGAGGGCACGCCTGTGGTGGCAGCCCTGTCTGGCAGCGTCGCCAGTAGCGGCCTGGCTGGTGGCTATGGCATCGCGGTGGAGCTGGAGCATGCCAATCCGAAACGGCGCACCCTTTATGGCCATCTGTCTGAGCTCTATGTCAAGAGCGGGGACCGGGTGCGGCAGGGTGAGGTGATCGGCCGGGTGGGAAGCACGGGCATCAGCACCGGACCCCATCTGCATTTCGAGTTGCGCAAGCCCCATGGCTCTGGATGGGTGGCCACCGATCCTGGCGATATGGACCTCAATCCCCTCACCGGTGAGGGTGGCGATGCCGTAGCAATGCTGGTGGGCCAGCTGCTGGACAGCCTCAGGTCTCCTGACTCGAGGCGTCCCGAAGGATGAATCCCACACCTCGCACGGTGTGGATCAGTGCCGGTAATTCAGGCGCTTCAATCTTTTGGCGTAGATAGCGGATGTAGACGTCGAGCAAATTGTCGTCGCCGTAGAAGTTGTCGCCCCAGACGCCGCGCATAATCTCCGCACGTTCCAGAACCTTGCCGTCGGCACGCATCAGGAACAGAAGCAGATCGTATTCCTTGACGGACAATTGAATTTGCCGGTCGCCGCGGCTGACATCGCGGGTGCTGGTGTCGATCCTTAGATCACTCATTGTGAGGACCACCGGCTCTCGCCCCTGCCCCCCTCCAGAGAAGGTCTGGGCCCGGCGTTGCATCGCCCTCAGGCGAGCCATCAGTTCCTCGATCGAGAAGGGTTTGATCAGGTAGTCATCAACCCCGGCATCCAGAGCTGTGACGCGATCGGCGATGTCGTCGTGGCCCGTCAGCATCAGGATCGGGATGGTGACGCCACTTCGCCGGATGCGCTGACAGATGTCCACACCGGAGAAGTCGGGCAGGTTCCAGTCGAGAACAATCAAATCAGGGGCCGGTTCGGACCGTGCCTTCACCAGGCCGGACGCTCCATCACAGGCGATATCGACGTCATAGCCCTCGACATCCAGTTCAAGCTGAAGCAGTTCGGTGAGCTTGGCTTCGTCGTCCACCACGAGGACGCGCAGACGTGGTGTTGACGGGTCTGGCATGCAGGCTGCAGGCGCCTCTCCCCAAGTTAAACAGGCTGAGAAGCCCTGACCGAATTCTCAGTTATTGCTGATTCCTGGAGATGTTGTCCACACGGCCATCTCGGAAGAAGGCCACGGTTTCGGCGCGGGCAGCAACCTCATCCTCATGCGTGACAAGCACAAGGGTGATGCCCTGGCTGTGCAGGTCATCGAAGAGATCAAGCACGTCCTCGGTGGTGCGGGAGTCGAGAGCTCCTGTGGGTTCATCCGCAAGCAGTAAGGCCGGTTGGTTGATGATCGACCTGGCGATGGCAACCCTCTGCTGCTGGCCACCAGAAAGCTGGTTGGGACGGTTCTCCAGTCGTTCCGCTAGCCCGACACGGTCAAGGGCCTCGGCAGCTCGACGGCGCCGTTCTGCTGCTGGCACCCCGGCATACACCATGGGAAGCATGACGTTCTCCATGGCCGTGGCGTGCGGGAGCAGATGGAACTGCTGAAACACGAACCCCAGTTGCTGATTGCGCAGATCGGCGAGATGGTCATCATCAAGCTGTTCCACTGCAACGCCGTTCAGCAGATATTCACCTGTGCTGGGGCGATCGAGACAGCCGAGAATGTTCATCGCCGTGCTCTTGCCGGATCCGCTGGCGCCCATCACAGCCAGGTAATCGCCTTGTTGAACGGTGAGATCAAGGCCATCAAGGGCCCTCACTTCAGTTGCACCCTGGCCGTAGATCTTTTTCACGCCCGTCAGACGGGCGACTGGATGGCCGGGGTCAGCGGTGGAGGGCTCAGCCAATCGCTTTCTGACTAGCGATGGCGATTGCCTGCTGCAGCAGCGGAGTGCCGTCAACGGCACTATTGGCCCAGCGGAAGATCGGATCGGAAAGAATGCCTCCCACTGCAGTGACAATCACGCAAGTCACCAGGGCGAAGCGGAGTGGGGGTAGGCCGATGGTGTTCCAAGTCACCTCTGGATAATCCTTGACCACGTCAGAGGCCTCTTGGGGCTCCTTGACCACCATCATCTTGATCACCCCGATGTAGTAGTAAATCGACACCACGGAGGTGATCAGGCCAACCACCACCAGGAGATACTGGTGATCGGCCCAGCCGGCGAAGAAGAGGTAAATCTTGCCGAAGAAGCCAAGCATCGGCGGGATCCCTCCCAGAGAGAGCAGGCAGAGGCTCAGTCCGAGCGTGATCAGGGGATCCTTTTGGTAAAGACCGGCGTAGTCGGAGATTCGATCACTACCGGTACGGATGGAGAAAAGGATGATGCAGGCAAAGGCGCCCAGATTCATGAACAGGTAGGCAGCCATGTAAAGGACCATGGCGGCAAAGCCTTCTTCGGTGCCACACACCAGGCCGATCATCACGAAGCCTGCCTGGCCGATCGAGCTGTAGGCCAGCATGCGCTTCATCGAGGTCTGGGCCAGCGCCACCACGTTGCCGAGGGTCATGCTCAGCAGGGCTAAGACTGTGAACAGCAGCTTCCACTGGGTATCGAAGGAGCCGAAACAGCCCACGAGGATGCGCAGTGCAAGGGCAAAACCTGCTGCCTTGGACCCCACCGAGAGGAAGGCCACCACCGGAGTTGGTGAGCCTTCGTACACATCAGGCGTCCACTGGTGGAAAGGCACAGCAGCAATTTTGAACGCCACTGTTGCCAGCACGAACACCAGGGCAAGGGCTGCCAAAGGCGATGGACTATCGATCAGAGCAAGACCGATGGTTTCGAGGCTGGTGGAGCCGCTCAGGCCATACAGCAGGGACGCGCCGTAAAGGAACACGGCCGCAGCGGCTGAACCGACCAGCAAATATTTCAACGCCGCTTCCGAGCTGCGGGCGTCCCGCTTCATGTAGCCCGAGAGCAAATAACTAGCGACTGAGAGGGTTTCCAGCGAGACGAATACGCTCACTAGATCGGTGGCACCGCAGAGGAGCATGCCTCCCAAGGTTGCCGCTAGGAGGATGGCGGCGTATTCACCAACGGGCGTACCGCTCTTTTCTGCGTATCTCCAACTGATCAGCAATGAAAGCAAGGTGGACATCGCCACCACCGCCCTGAAGGCGATGGCCAGTCGGTCGGAGAGAAAGGCCCCGAGGAAAGAGGGCTCCAGAGGTGCATTCCACTGCAGGGCCAGCAGCACAAGGGCAGCACCAAGGCCTAGGTAGCAGATGGGAGGGACCCAACGGATGGCGACGCGTTCACCAGCCAGGTCCACCAGAAGGGTGGCCAGCATGGCCAGCAGCACTGCCCCCTCCGGGGCAATGGCTCCGGCATTTAGCGCCAGATTCAGCAATTCGCCCGGCGCGGGCATGGCCTGGGTGGAGAGAAGCAGTGCACCCAACTCGGGCATGGCGCTCGCGGGATCAGACCTGTTCGGATGACTGTAGCCGCGCTGCCGGATCGACCTGCTTGAGGCCATGAAAACCTGTCCATTCGCTGCAGTTGGTTCGACGGTGCGATAAAGAAGGGAACGGTTACCTCCCGCCTGTGGCGAACACCCTGGTCATCGTCGAGAGCCCCACCAAGGCCCGAACCATCCGTGGTTTCCTCCCCAAGGGCTACCGGGTTGAGGCCTCGATGGGTCATGTGCGCGACCTCCCCAACAACGCAAGCGAGATCCCAGCGGCCCAAAAAGGGCAGAAATGGGCCAACCTCGGTGTCAACACTGAATCCGACTTCGAACCCCTCTATGTGGTTCCGAAGGACAAGAAGAAGGTGGTGCGCGAGTTGAAGGACGCGCTGAAGGGGGCGGATCAGCTCCTCTTGGCGACTGATGAAGACCGGGAAGGGGAAAGCATTAGCTGGCACCTGCTCGAACTTCTGTCGCCCAAGGTGCCTGTCAAGCGCATGGTGTTCCACGAGATCACCAAAGAGGCCATCTCCCGGGCTCTGGATGACACACGAGAGCTCGATATGGAGCTTGTGCATGCCCAGGAAACTCGCCGGATCCTCGATCGCCTTGTCGGCTATACCCTTTCCCCCCTCCTTTGGAAGAAAGTGGCTTGGGGGCTTTCCGCCGGCAGGGTGCAGTCGGTGGCTGTTCGCCTTCTCGTGCAGCGTGAACGGGCTAGAAGAGCGTTCCGCAGTGGCAGTTATTGGGACCTCAAAGCAAGGCTCAGCCATTCCGGCAGCAGTTTTGATGCCAAACTCAGCCATCTCGGTGGTCAGAAGATTGCCACCGGTAACGATTTTGATGAGAGCACAGGGGCCCTGAAAAAGGGCAGTGCCGTTCGTCTGCTCAGTGAAGACGAGGCCCGTCTCCTGGCCGACCAACTGCGCAGTGGTGACTGGTGTGTCGAGGCGGTGGAGGAGAAGCCGACGGTGCGGCGCCCTGTTCCGCCCTTTACCACCAGCACCCTGCAGCAAGAGGCGAACCGCAAACTGCGGCTTTCCGCACGGGAAACCATGCGCTGCGCGCAGGGGCTCTACGAACGAGGGTTCATCACCTACATGCGCACCGACTCGGTGCACCTATCCGAACAGGCAATTACGGCTGCTCGCAGCTGTGTTGAATCCCGCTACGGCACGGAATACCTCAGCAAGGCAGCACGTCAGTTCAGTACCAAGGCTCGGAATGCCCAGGAGGCTCACGAAGCGATCCGCCCGGCCGGCGAAAGCTTTCGCTCTCCGTCTGAAACGGGACTTGAGGGGCGGGATCTTTCGCTCTACGAACTGATCTGGAAGCGCACCGTTGCCAGTCAGATGGCTGAAGCGCGGCTCACGATGATGGCTGTTGAGCTTGCGGTTGGCGAAGCCCGCTTCCGGGCGAACGGCAAACGGATTGATTTCCCAGGCTTCTTCCGCGCTTACGTCGAAGGCAGCGATGACCCGGATGCGGCCCTTGAGGGGCAGGAAGTGCTGCTGCCTGCACTGAAAAGTGGTGATGCCCCAAGTCCTCAGGAGGTGGAGGCACTCGGTCACCAGACCCAGCCGCCGGCTCGATTCAGCGAGGCATCCCTCGTGAAGATGCTTGAGAAAGAAGGGATTGGCCGTCCGTCCACCTACGCCAGCATCATCGGCACGATTGTTGACCGCGGTTACGCCAGCCTGCAGAGCAATGCCCTCACCCCCAGCTTCACTGCCTTTGCTGTGACGGCTCTTCTTGAGGAGCATTTCCCCGATTTGGTGGACCCTGGCTTCACGGCTCGGATGGAAAACACTCTGGATGAGATTTCCCACGGCAAGGTGCAGTGGTTGCCTTATCTCGATGGGTTCTACAAGGGCGAAAAGGGCCTTGAGAACCTCGTCCAGCAACGGGAAGGAGACATCGATTCCGGGACCTCACGCACGGTGGATCTCGAGGGTCTGCCCTGTGTGGTGCGCATCGGACGTTTTGGGGCCTATCTCGAGGCCAAGCGTGTTGGGGAGGATGGCGAGGAGGAGTTGCTCAAAGCAACGCTGCCGCTGGAAATCACTCCTGCTGACCTCGATGCCGAGAAGGCTGAACTCATCCTCAAGCAGAAGGCCGATGGGCCTGAAGCCCTGGGTGAGGATCCTGAGACCGGCGATTTGGTTTATTTGCTGTTTGGTCAGTACGGCCCCTATGTCCAGCGCGGCCAGGTGAGCGATGAGAATCCCAAACCCAAGAGGGCTTCGCTTCCCAAGGGTGTGAAGCCCGAGGACCTCTCCTTAGACGATGCGCTTGGGTTGCTGCGCCTCCCCCGGCTGCTTGGCGAGCATTCGGATGGTGGCAAGGTGCAAGCTGGCCTCGGGCGTTTCGGACCCTATGTGGTGTGGGACAAGGGCAAGGGAGAGAAGGATTACCGCTCGCTCAAGGGGGAGGACGATGTGCTGAGCGTGGGCCTGAGTCGGGCTCTCGAACTGCTGGCCATGCCCAAGCGTGGGCGTGGAGGTCGCACCGCTCTCAAAGATCTCGGCAAGCCCAAGGGCAGTGATGAATCCATCCAGGTGTACGACGGTCCCTATGGCCTTTATGTGAAACAGGGCAAAGTGAATGCCTCCTTGCCGGAGGGGAAGGGGGCTGACGACATCACCCTGGAGGATGCCGTTGAACTGCTGGAGGCCAAGGCCGCGGCCAAAAAGACCTCCCGACGCAAAACGACGACCACCAAAAAGGCTGCTGCTAAGAAGCCGGCGGCCAAGAAGCCACCGGCGACCACCAAAACGGGTCGGCTCCGCGCCAGTGCCGTGCGCGTGATCAAGCCTGGAGATGCCTGATGGTCCAGGCCCGTTCTGGCCTCTTGATGGTGGCGATCATGCTCCTGCAGGCCTGCGGGAATAACCCTGTTGGCCAGAAGCTTGCAGACAGTTTTGATGCACCGTCCACACCCGCTGCCGGCACCGCGTCGGTGCCTTCAACCTCTGCATCTAGCGGCGAGCCATCACCGCAGAAGCCCCGTCCCCAGCCGTTGAAGTCAACGCCAGCGGAGGGGGCTTCTGCGGATAGCAAGGATGACAAGCCAGCCACTGCGGTGCCGTCCCGAGCGGTGGTGAGCCAGGCGCGCCCCAAGCCAGCGACTCCTCAGCCTTACAGGATCACGATTCGACTGTCAGCGGCGGATCCTTCCGCTCCGGCTGAAGTGGTGACCAGGTCCCTGCGGGAGGCCGGCATTGAATTTGAAGTGGAGAGGATCGAGCGCATTCAGCCCCCTGCCACCCTGCAGGTGACCCCGGATCGCCGAGGAGCGAAACCTTGAGCCGGCCTGTCGGTCATGGCATGAGCCGTCGCCAGGCTTTGCGGGTGATGGAGACCTCCTATCTGGCCGCTACCGCAGGCCTGATTTGGCTGGCGCTCTATTACTTGCCCGTTGGTGGGGCGCTGTTCAGGCTGGCGCTGCCCCTGCCGCTGGCGCTTTTGCTGCTGCGACGAGGCTGGAAGGCCGGCCTGGAGGGCGTGGTTTTGGCGGTGCTGCTTCTGGTGGCTCTGATGGGTCCCGTGCGCGGGCCTTTGATCCTCTTCCCCTACGGATTGCTCTCGCTTTGGCTGGGTTGGTGCTGGCTTCGGGGTCTGAGCTGGTGGCTGAGCTGGGGCCTGGGAACCCTGCTCGGTGCAGCCGGTTTTCTGGTGAGGGTCGTGGTGTTGTCGCTGCTGGTGGGAGAGAACCTCTGGGTGGTGATTACCCGGGCTGGTGACAACATGCTCAATGGCCTGATCAGCACCCTCAACAATGTCCTGGTGCTGTTGCATTTACCTCTGCGCGTCACCCTTTCCCCCGATCTCGAGCAGGTGCAGTTGATGGCGCTGGGCCTGGTGATGCTGCAGCAGCTCATCTATGTGCTTGCCCTGCACGCTCTGTCGTATTGGATCTTTCCGCGTCTGAAGGCTCCTGTTCCATCGCCTCCGAAGGCGCTAGAGGGCCTGGTTGCCCTTGACCCTCTCTGAAGCAGACCTCCTTCCTCTGCGATGTCTCCCACCATGGCCTCAATCCTTCCGCCTGGATGTGAGTTGATCGGTGCAGGTTGGTCGCATGCCGATCTCACCGCCCGCTTGCGCCCTTGGTGTGATCAGGCATTTCAACCCTCGTTGCTGGTGGTGTTGGCGGCCACCCGCACCGCCGAGGTCCCAGGGATCTCGGCGGCAGGGGCCACAACGGCATCCCGTCGCTACACGGCTATCGCTGATGCCGAGCTGTTGCTGCATGGGCCTGCTCATCAGCCGCACTGGCCCCTCCCCCCTTTGCCGGCAGGGGTCTCACCGGCACTGATCAGCTGGGCTGCAGCCCAACGACTTGCCCTGGCGCCTGAGGTGGCGGCCATCGGTCTGCATCAACAGCCCCCGTTCCCGCATCTGCGTTTTGAAGCACCCTCCCTCGGGGCTGCGGACTGTCTCAGCAGTGGTCAGGCGATGTCGCTTGACAGGGTCGAGCGGCTTTGGGAGCGCGGGCGGCGACTGGGGTCTGTGCTGCGGGGGCCGCTCGTGCTGGCGGAATGCGTCCCGGGAGGCACCACCACAGCGCAGGCTGTACTGAGTGGCCTTGGGGTGCCCGTGGATGACCTGGTGAGCGGTAGTGCTCGGCAGCCACCTCTTGTCCTGAAACAAAGCCTGGTCGCTGACGGGCTGAAAGCGGCTGCTCTGCGCCCGCCTATTCAGCCGAAGCCCTTGGTTGCTGCCGTGGGGGACCCGTTTCAGGCCCTAGCCGCTGGGCTCATCGAGGGGGCCATGGAGTCCGGCCAGCCGTTAATGCTGGCGGGGGGCAGTCAGATGCTGGCTGTGCTGGCCCTTGCTCTGACCGGCTGTGCCCCTCACGAGCGCCCAGTGCTGGCAAGTCAGTTACTTCTGGGCACCACCGCCTGGCTGGCGGTTGAGCAGCTTGCGGAGATGGTGGATCAGAGGCCTAGCCCTCCAGCCTTCCCGGAGCTGTTGCAGCGCGTTTCCCGTTTTTTGGAGCTCCCTGTTTTGGCGATCGCCAGTGGTCTTCGTTTGCAGTTGAGTCGCCATCAGCAGCTTCGCGATTACGAACTCGGTCATGTGAAGGAGGGGGTCGGTGCAGGGGGGCTGGCTCTACTCGCCCAGCTGCGCGGTACTGGTACGGATCAGTTGCTGGCGGATTGCGATCGGGCGATGGATGCTCTGTTGCAACAGCCCGGTGGGTGCACTGGTGGCGGGTCTTTAGGGTCGGAGCCATGACGGCCGACTCCAACGTTCCATCCCTGCGTTCACCTGCTCTGCCCCCGGCGGGGATCCGGCGGCGCCAGGTGCTGCAGATGGGTTTGCTGCTTGGTATGAGTGGCCTTTCGGGATGTGCCAGGGCCGCTGCCCCCACGTTGATGGCGGCCCCTGAGACTCTGCCGATGCTCTGGCGCCGCCGGATCGCTAAGCCTTGGCAGTACAAACCCTTGGAATCGATCCGGCAGCTGGAGGGCCAGCTTCCGCTGCCGGCGGACCTCTTAGCCCTTCCGGACGGCTGGGTTCCCCAGCTCCCCCCGGATGCCTTGCAGTCCTTAGGAGCGCCCTCGCTGCGTGAGCGCCTCAGTCAGCAGGCTGTCAGCCTGCTGGGGAGCTTCCCTCCCGATTTGGCTGCGGCTCTGTTGCCTGTGTCGGTCAGTCCCTGGGTGATGGTGTTCCGGGGCGATGACGACGGGCCGAATGTTGCCAAGCAGGGGTGGAGAACGTTGCTCGAGCCTGGCCTGGCTGGGCAGGTGGTGCTCCCCGCTAGCCCCAGGCTTGTGCTCAGTCTTGCCGATCACATCGATGCGCCTGATGCGTTGCGTCGTCTGCGGGGAGCGGCTCGAGTGTTTGACGATCGTCATGCTCTCAACTGGCTGCTGCAGGGCAAGGCTCGGGTGGCGGTTCTGCCTTTAGTGCGATGCATGAAGATGCTCAGGAGTGATCCGCGGGTGAAGGCGGTGTTGCCTGAGCAGGGTGCGCCTCTGAATTGGACGCTGTTGATGCGGCCTGCCACAACCAAGGAACCACTGCCCCAGGCCTGGGTTGAGGAGGCCTGGAGCGAGCCGCTTCTGGCTGGGCTGCTGGCTGAGGGCTGGGTGCCACCTTTGCCCCAGCAGGTGTTTAGGGGGCTGCGTGCGTCTGTGCCGTCGCGTCTGCGTCCTGTCGTGCTGCCGCCTCAATCCATCTGGGACCGTTGCTGGAGTCTCAGCCCTCTATCGCCCCCTGAGGCGCAACAGCTGGCGGAGCGCTGGGACGATTCAACCCCATAGCCGCCGCCGTGGTGCTGCAGCCAGCAGGGCATGGGTCTCTGCCAAGAGATCGGGAATGGGCAGGTCGTGCGGGCATCGAGGCAAGCAGTCTCCGCAGCGTTCACAAGCACTGGCGTTGCGCGATTCCCACCAGTGGCCGGCGCGTCCGATGAGGTTGTAGCGCTCTTCGCAGTAACCACGCAGATCGTGGCCAAGACGCATGTTTCGCAGGCGCAGCAATTCCGGAATCGGCACTTGGTTTGGGCAGGGCAGGCAGGCCCTGCACTGCCCGCATTGATCGCGCCCCAGCCGCTCGCTGCGGCGTGCCTGCAGTTGATCGAGCGCCTGGTGTTCGCTGTTGCTCAAGGGTTGCTCCGCTTCGGCGAGTTGGTGGGCCAGATGCAGGTCCTCGGCTCGGCTAGCGCCGAGGGTGAGGGTGCTGATACCGCGGCTGAGCAGATAGCGGTAGGCGAGTTCGAGAGGGTGATGGGGACTGCAATCGGCCTCAAGGGTCGGGCTGGGGTCCTGGAGGCGCCCGCCCTTGTCGGCGGGGGAGATTGCCATGACCCCCATGTCCGCCTGGAGGGCGGAGGCGGCTAGGGGCAGATGAACAGGATCCAGCAGGTGGAGGTGGAGGCTGCAGAACTTGAACCTGCCACTGGCGATGGCGTCAGCGATCACTTCGGTCGTGCCATGACTGCTGAAGCCCACCTGACCGACTAGGCCTTCCTCGCGGGCCCAGCGCATCAGCGCCAGTCCATCCCCTTTCAGGGCCCAGTGGAGATGGTCATTCAGATTCAGACCGTGGATGGCCCAGTTGTCGAGCCTCGGCACTCCAAGACGCTGGAGGCAGTTCCGGAGCTGGGCCTGCCCCTCCTGCAACGTCACTCCTGGAAGCACCTTGCTGGTGATCACCCAGCCGCCACTTGGTGCGATGCCCCGATCGCTGAGGTCCCGCAGTGCCTGGCCCAGAAACGCCTCTGCAGGGCCGTAGGCGGGCGCGGTTTCAAGATGGTTGATCCCTGCTGTGACCGCCGCTTCCAGCACCTCCTGCATCTGGGCAGGAGAGGTGAGTGCCCGCATCGTGCCGAGGGTGAAGAGACTCACAGCCGGTCCATCACCGAAGCGGCGACGGGCTGGGGTGCGGACGGCGGGAGCTGCATTCATGCTGTGGTCATGTTGCGCTCATGGCGCGTTCTCGCCGCTCGCGTCGTTCGGATCATCAGGCTGTCGAGACTGGAGGTGACGGACGAGGGCTGCAGGACTGACCTGATCCAGAAAACGTCGGAATTCGTCCTGCTCTTCGGAGTCGGCCTCGGCATCGACGGGGATTGAGGCTTCAGCCACGACTTCCTCCAGCATCCAGATGCCTGTGCCAGTCCGCACCGCTAGGGCAATGGCATCACTGGGGCGTGCATCGATCTCGATGTCTTCGCTGCTGTCGGCGACGGCCTCAGACGGTGCCATCTGCGTCTCTGGAGGTTGCTCCTGCCCCTTCTCCTCGCTCTGGTCGTCACCCTTCCGTTGATCAGCGTCCACGCCGTTATGGCCGCAGCGCTGGAGCTTGAGCAGTGCCCGAAACGTGCTGTCTTCAATGGCGTGGATGATGACACGCTCCAGCTCCAACTCGCCCGCCTCCAGCAGGGCCACCATCAGATCGTGGCTGAGGGGTCGAGGTGGTTCTTCTCCCTGAATGCCGGCCATGATGTTGTGGGCCTGGGGCTGATCGATCCAGATCGGCACCTGACGGCGCCCGGAAGGGTCGCGCAGGAGCACGATTGGACTTCGACTGCCGGCATCGAGAGCAATCCCGGCAACGTGCATTTCAACCACGGCCTCTCTGCCCTTTATCCGATTATGGCGAGAGGAACGGCCATGGGCGGGAAGCGATGTTCACTGGGCTGGTGCAGGCTGTTGGATCCGTGCAGCGACGTGGTCAACGTCTGATGGTGGCTGGATGTGGCCCATTCCTGCCGCTTCAACTTGGCGATAGCGTCGCGGTCGACGGGGTCTGCCTCACCGTGGCTGAATGCGTCGGTGATGGCTTCCTGGCTGATGTGAGTGAGGAGACACTGCATCGCACCACACTCGGAAGCAAGGCTCTGAAACGTGGCGCGGTGAATCTCGAGCCCGCTTTGCGGCTGGCGGATCGACTTGGTGGCCATCTAGTGAGCGGTCATATCGACGGGGCCGGAGAGGTGATGGCGGTGGAGGCGTTGCCGCAGTCCTGGCGCTTGGAGCTGCAGTGGCGAGAGCCCACTTATGGCCGTTATGTCTGTGAGAAAGGGAGCATCGCTGTGGATGGGGTCAGCCTCACGGTGGCGGGCTGCTCTGAGGCGGGACGTCGTTTCTGGGTCGCGGTGATTCCGCACACCTGGGCATCCACGGCCCTGCAGCACCTTGCCGTTGGCGCTGTGGTGAATCTTGAGGCGGATCTGATCGCTCGCTACACCGAAAGGCTGCTGGCCCAGCCCGGCTCAGGTGGCGACATGGATCAAAACCCAAATGACGCCACGATCACTCCTGCATGGCTGACGGACCACGGCTGGAGCTGAGCGGTGCCGCCGGCGAAACGGTGATGAAAAGTGGCCGCGCCCGGAGGTCGTCAATACCTTGCGGGAGTTGTTCACTGTGAACCAAAAATGACCGTGGATCAGCGCCCTGACTCTCTGGGCAGCTTCAAGGCCTTTGCCATCGCCGAAGGCGTCTTGCTGATTGTGCTTGGCATTCTTGCCCTTGTGTTTCCCGTCTTGGCCTCTGTCTGGACAGTGGCTGTTGTCGGTGTTTTGTTCTTGATCGGCGGCTTGGTGGGCTGGATCAGCAACTTGGTCCGTGCTGGACGGATGGGCCGCTGGGTTTGCTTCTGGCGACTGGTTGTTTCGACCCTGTTCATCGTGGCCGGTGGTTCGATTCTCAAGGATCTGCGTCAAGACAGCCTCGAGCAGGTTGCTGTCTTCGCCTTGGCGATCGGTATCGTCTTTCTGGTTGAGGGGGTGGTGGCTTTCTTCAGCGGCCTTATCAACAGCAGTCGACCTGGTGCTGGCTGGGCGATTGCGAATGGCGTGATCACGTTCATCCTTGGCCTGCTGATCGTCACCCTTAAGTTCTGGGGTCTTCTCTGGGTGCTGGGAACCCTTGTGGGCATCAGCTTCCTGTTCAGCGGGATCGACTTGATCGCCTTCAGTTCCAGTCTTCACGATGGTCAGGATCCGCCGGCAACGGCTTGAAGCTGTCCATCACGTTGATTCAGCTTCAATGCTTGAAGCTGAATCAATCCTGCAGGTCAAGGGGGGGTGATTCAGGTGGCTTCGTCTGATCCTGTCTGAGCAGATAGGGCCCCATCACCGCTCATGGCTGCGTCTTCCTCAAGTGGAAGCAACCAGATTGAGCCGGAGTCCTTGTGAAGTTCGATTCGGAATTCCTGCCCGGGCTCAAGACCAAGCCGTCTTGTGTAGGCATGGCCGATTAAGAGATTGCCATTCCCATGCACCCTGGTGCGGAATTCTGCCTGCCGACCTCTGGTGCCACCACCAGCATTGCCACTGGCGGATGGAAGCGTGTATCCCTTCGCTTCCACCAGCGCCTTGTAGAAGCTTTTCTTGAGTACCCGTCCGCTGGGGCCCACATAGCCGCATCCACGTGCGATTTCATCTTCACGCCGATTGCTGAGGGCGCGAGCTTTGTCGAGGAGTTCCTGGCCGACCAGCATCTGATCAGGAAGAGTTAATTGAATTCTGGCGATTCTGAGCAATTGCCGCAAGGATCATGCTCGCTTTTTGGCCTCCTCTTTCTCCCAGCAGGCTTGATGCTTCTTATAGGGGCCTTGCTCAGGGCTGTGATCAGATCAGATAGAGAATCAGAAAGAGCACAACCCAGATCCCATCAACGAAGTGCCAGTAGAGCTCAACGGCTTCGAGCGGGAACTGATTTTCAGAGGTCACCCGGCCGGCTGGAGTGCGGCATTGCCACCAAACGATCAGGATCATCAAGGCCCCAAGCGTGACGTGGAGGCCGTGGAAGCCAGTTAGGGCATAGAAGGTGCTGGCGAAGAGGTTGTCGGTCAGTCCGAAGGGCAGGGTGAAGTATTCGACCATTTGGCTGACTAGAAATGCCAGGCCGAGGACTGCGGTCAGCATCAGCCACTGGCGGCACACCTGGTTGGCACCCTTGCGCAGGTTTTGGCCGGCTTTGTGGAAGGTGGCGCTGCTCACCAGCAGTAACACCGTGTTCAGGATCGGTAGGGGCAGCTCAAGCTCATAGATGGCATCGGGCTGAAGCGGATTGACAGCATGAAAGGTGAGGTAAGCGGCAAAGAAACCGGCAAAGGTCATCGCGTCAGCGACCAAGAAGGTCGCGACACCAAACATGCGGTGGTCCTGATGGGCGTGGTCAGTCGCGCTGCTGGCGACGTCGGTACTTGATGGCTTGAGGCTGGTCATTTGCCGCTGCTCCAGAGGTCACTGCCGCTGGCAGCCGCTAGGTCGATTTGGTCGATGGGCACGCCGTAGCCGTAAGGCTCATGAACAAGAGGTGCTTCCCCTTCCCAGTTCTCAACCGGTGGCGGTGAACTGGTGAGCCATTCAGGCGTCAGAGCGTTCCAGGGATTGTCGCCGGCGATTTCACCTCGGAAAGCGCTGTCGACCACGTTCCAGAGGAAGGGAAGCGTGCTGATGGCCATCAGCAGTGCCCCAGCGCTGCTGAGCTGATTAATGAAAGCGAACTGTGGGTCGTATTCCGCCACCCGTCTTGGCATGCCGTTGAGGCCCAGCCAGTGCTGGGGGGCAAAACAGAGGTTGAAGCCGATGAAGGTGAGCAGGAAGTGAAGGCGACCCAGCGTTTCGTTGAGCATGCGACCGGTGACCTTCGGATACCAGTGATAGATCGACGCGAAGATCACAAACACCGTGCCTCCATAGACGATGTAGTGGAAATGGGCGACGACAAAGTAGGTGTCATGCACATGAACATCGAAAGGCACCTGAGCCAAGGCCACTCCTGTGATGCCTCCGAGCACAAAATTGATGATGAACCCGCATGAAAAGAGAACAGCGCTGTTTAAGGCAATTCGTCCTCCCCACAGGGTGGCTAGCCAGTTGAAGAACTTGATTCCTGTGGGAACGGCGATGAAGGCGGTGGCGATGGTGAAGAACAGGCGCATCCATGGAGGTGTACCGCTCGTGAACATGTGATGGGCCCACACCACTAGGCCCAACACAACGATTGCCATGATTGAGTACACCATTGTTGCGTAGCCGAAAAGTGGTTTACGGCAATGAACAGGCAGGATTTCACTCACCAGTCCGAAGGCTGGTAGCACCATGATGTAAACCGCTGGATGTGAATAGAACCAGAAAAGGTGTTGATACACCACCACATTTCCGCCAAGCCCTGGATTGAAGAATCCGGTATGGGCAACAATATCGAAGCTGAGAAGAATGAGTGTGCCTGCGAGGACGGGGGTCGAGAGCACGACGAGAATGCTTGTGCCCAGCATGGCCCAGCAATACATCGGTAATTGCATCAGCTTCAATCCAGGTCGTCGCAGCTTGAGCACCGTTGCGATGAAATTGATGCCGCCGAAGATTGAACTTCCGCCTAGAAGAAGCACGCTCAAGATCCAGATCACTTGTCCGCTGGCTGCGGTAGTGATGCTGAGCGGTGGATAGGCGGTCCATCCAGACTGGGCTGCACCGGTGATGAAGTAGCTGCTGATCAATAACAGCCCCGCTGGCGGAATTAACCAGAATGCAACTGCATTCAACCGTGGGAAGGCCATGTCGCGGGCCCCTACGTAGAACGGGATCAGGTAATTGCCGAAGGCCCCATTCACTACGGGGACGATCCAGAGAAAGATCATCACCGTTCCGTGCAGGGTGAGCACTTGGTTATAAACATCTCTCGGCATGAAGTCCGACATCGGACTGACCAGTTCGGTGCGGATGGCTCCTGCGAGAGCACCTCCGATCAGATAGAAGAGAAATCCGCAAACGAGATACTGCAGACCGATCACCTTATGGTCGACGCTGAAGCTGAAGTAGCGCAGCCACCCAGTCGGTTGCAGTGAAGGTCTGTGTTGTTCACCCTGCGGTGTGAGAGAGACAGTCATGCGTCGGCGACCTCCAAAGTGTTGTTGGCGTTGAACCAGGCTTCGTAGCTTTCGGGGTCATCAACGACGACAGATGAGCGCATACCACCGTGATAAGGACCACAGAGTTCTGCGCAGACGATCGGATAGGTGCCGGGCCTTGTGGGGGTGAAGTTCAGTACGGTCGGCTGTCCAGGAATCACGTCTTGTTTGAGTCGGAATTCAGGCACCCAGAAGGCATGGATCACGTCTTTCGCTTCCATGCGCAAGCTGACGGGCTTTCCTGCTGGCACATGCAGCTCTCCGGAGATGAAATCGCCCTGTGGATAGCGGAACAGAAAGGCGAATTGCATGGCGGTGACTTCAATGGGCACGGCTGCAATGGCACCACCATCCTTCGCCTGGATGGAGCTGGTGCCAATCCCTCCCCAAACCCGTTCTCCATTCTCGTCGGGAGGTGACGGATCATGCATCGGAGCGGAGTGATCCATGCCGCTGTGAAGCATGCCGCTGTGATCCATGCCGTGGTTGAGCGGGGTCATGCCGCCCATTCGGTCATAGATGTCGTAGCTGTACAGCCCGACGAACAGCACCACGATTGCGGGAACTGCTGTCCAGAAGATTTCCAGCGGTAGGTTGCCTTCGATCGCAAGGCCATCGCCGCGTTGGCTAGGTCTGCGGCGGAAGCGAATCAGGCTGAAGATCACCAGCCCAACAATGCCAATGAACAGGATGGTGCCGATGCTGAAGAGAACTCGGAAGAGTTCGTCGTAGACGGGTGCATTGGCACTGGCATCGGCGGGCAGGAGGTTGACGTTCTGACCGATCCAGAGTCCACCCAGTACCAGGATCATCCCCAGAACAAGGGTGAGAATTGAAGAGGGGATTGGCACGGCACGATCCGTGGTTCATTTCAGGCTATGGGCATCGTCAGATGGCAACCACACGTTGATTGTTAAGCCGTTTGGAAATTCCTGGAATCTTGATGATGCTGCTCATCGAAATCCTTTTGGTTGCTGCGATTGTGGCCATTTTGTCGTGAATCTGTCAGCGGAAGGAGACGTTTGTGGCGTGAATGTGGGCGAATGATGTTGCGAACGGCCATAGACCGTGCCGTTGTCGATCAGATCGCTACGTTCCGTCTATTCCCGTTGCTGCCTGTGAGGGGGGCGTTCCGTTGGTTAGCTCCTCTTCGTTGCCGATTCGTCATCGTCTTGCCCTCCTTGCCAGTCATCTTGTGGTGGCCCTAGTCGCACTTGTGGTGATCGGTGGTGCCACAAGAGTGATGGAAGCTGGTCTGGCCTGTCCTGACTGGCCTCTTTGCTACGGCTCCTTGTTGCCAGGCAGGCAGATGAACGTTCAGGTTTTTCTGGAATGGTTTCATCGGCTTGACGCCTTTGTGATCGGCATTGCCCTTTTGGTTCAGCTGGGGGCGGCCTGGTGGTGGCGGCGTCAGCTGCCCAGGTGGCTGCTGCCCTGCAGTGTCGTTCTTGTGCTGATGGTGCTTGTCCAGGGTGGACTCGGTGCACTCACGGTTCTGAACCTCCTTCCTACTGGTGTGGTGACTGCGCATTTGGTGCTGGGCCTTCTGCTGGTGGCGCTGATGAGCGGACTCAGTCAGCTCTTGCTGGCGCCGCAACCGTCGTCCCAGGCGCAGACCTCTCCACTTTGGTGGCGACTGCTTGGGGGGCTGAGCCTGCTTGCGGTGAGTGCTCAGTGCCTGCTGGGAGGGCGGATGGCGACCTCCTGGGCGGCCAAGCGATGTCTTGATGCCGGCCACTCTTGTCAGTGGTTGCACTGGCATCGCACTGCGGCAACACCAGCAGCGCTCAGCGTCTGTCTGTTCGTCGCCGTTGCGTTGGTGGCCGGGGGCTGGGCCAGGCGGCAGTGGCCCCTGCTGCTGGCCGTGGCATCCCTGGTGTTCCTGCAAATCGCGCTCGGTGTGTTCACTCTGCGACTCGGACTGGCTCAGCCATCGCTGACCGTGGCCCATCAACTGGTGGCTTGCCTCCTGGTTGCGCTGTTGGCAGCACTCACGTGCAGGCGTCCTCATCTATCGGTGCAGACCGATCCCGCACTTCTCGATTCCTCCTCTCTGGAGCCTTGTCATGGCTAGCTCCACTGCAACAAGTCCTCAGGTCATCACCCGTGATCAGGTGGTGCCTTCTCGAAAACGGGTCAAGCTGCCGGCTTGGCTTGAGGTGGCTAAGCCGCGTTTGATCCCCCTTCTCCTGGCCACGACCCTCGGTGGGATGGCCCTGAGCGAGGGGTGGCCTTTGTCGTCACCGCGACTGGCCTGCACTCTTGGCGGCGGCGCTTTGGCTGCTGCTGCTGCTGGAGTGCTCAATTGCCTCTGGGAGCAGGAGCTGGACGGCCGCATGCATCGCACCAGTGGCCGTGCCCTTCCTTCCGGTCGCCTCTCCCCTAGCACTGCATTCGCTGGTGCCGTCTCCTGCACCCTGGCGGCCGCTCTCCTCTTGGTGAGCGGCGTGAACTGCTTGGCGGCGGGATTGTCGTTGCTTGGTCTGTGCAGCTATGTGCTGCTCTATACGGCCATACTCAAGCCGCGAACACCACAGAACATCGTGATCGGTGGTGTCGCTGGAGCGATCCCCCCTCTGGTGGGCGCTGCTGCGGCCACGGGGCATGTGGGCCTTAGCGGTTGGTGGCTGTTTGCCCTGGTGATGGTGTGGACCCCAGCCCATTTCTGGGCCCTAGCCCTACTGCTCCGCGATGACTACCGAGCTGTCGGCATCCCGATGCTTCCAGTGGTGAAGGGCCCGGTTGTGACCGCTCGCGCCATTCGTCGCTACGGCTGGGCCACGGTTGTGCTGAGTGGCTTTGGTGTGCTGGCCCTGCCGGAGGGTGGTCTTCTCTATGGCCTGTTACTACTCCCCTTCAACGCCCGCCTCTTGCAGATGGTGCACAATTTGGCCGCAGCCCCGGAGAGCACAGAACGGGCGAAGGGCTTGTTTCGTTGGTCCATCCTTTATTTATTTGGCATCTGCCTGCTTCTGATCCTCAGTCGCCTGCCTGTCTCTGTCGTGTTTGATGATCAGGTTCATGCCGTGTTCGACATTCTGATCCGTGGACTTCCACAGATCGCTGCCTAGATTCACATCCCGACCCTCCCGCTACAGCTCAATGCCCTTGTTGGAGCTGGCACATCTCCAGAAGTCCTACGGGCCAGTGAAGGCGCTCGAAGACCTCAGCCTGGAGGTGCCTGAGGGTTGTCTTTATGGCCTGCTGGGTCCCAATGGTGCCGGGAAGACCACAACGTTGCGAATCCTCGCCACTCTCTTGGCTCCTGATCAGGGGACGGTTCAGGTCGCAGGCATCGATGCGTTGCAAGATCCCCGCTCAGTGCGTTGTCTGATGGGGTATGTGGCCCAGGAAGTGGCCATTGACAAAATTCTGACCGGTCGAGAGTTGCTGCAGCTTCAGGGTGATCTCTATCACCTTCGGCCTTCGAATCGCGACAAGCGCATGCAGGAGCTGATCGCACTGCTGGGAATGCAGGATTGGATCGATCGCCGTTGTGGGACCTACTCCGGTGGAATGCGTCGCAGGTTGGATCTCGCGTCAGGGCTGCTGCATCGACCCCGACTGCTGGTCTTAGATGAACCCACTGTCGGTCTGGACATTGAAAGCCGTGGCGCGATTTGGCAGGTGCTTCGTGAGTTGGTCCAGGAGGGCACCTCGGTGTTGCTCAGTAGTCATTACCTCGAAGAGGTGGAGGCTCTTGCTGACCGGATGGCGATCATCGATGCAGGGCGTGTGATTGCAGAAGGCACGCCAGATGAGCTCAAGCAGCGGCTCGGTGGTGATCGGGTGACCCTGCGGGTGCGTGAATTCAGCGATCAGCACGAGGCAGAGCGACTCCAGCGCCTGCTCCAGCCTGTGGAGGGCGTGCTTCAGATCGTGGTCAACCGAGCTCAGGGGTACTCCCTCAATCTGGTTGTGGAAGGAGATCATGTGCTCCAACGTCTGCGTCAGCAGCTTGATCAGGCGGGTTTGCCGGTGTTTGCCCTGGCCCAGAGCCGACCGAGCCTTGATGATGTCTACCTTCAAGCCACCGGTCGCACTCTGATGGATGCGGAACTGGCTGTTGCCGGTCAGCGTGACACCAAGCAAGAGCGGAAACAGTCCATGCGTTGAGGTTCCGGATTGTTGCTTTCGCTGATGTTGTTTCGTCTTTCTTCTCAGCTTCTCTCGTCTGATCCAATCTCCTGATGACCAGTCCTGTTGCTACTCCCACCAGCGCTCCGATGGCTGAACTGGTGCAGGAAACCACGGCCCTCACGCGACGTTTGTTTCTGCAACTGCAACGCCGTCCTTCCACATTGGTGGCCGGGGTCCTCCAACCCCTGATCTGGCTGGTGCTGTTTGGGGCCTTGTTCTCGAGGGCTCCTGAGGGCCTGTTGCCAGGCGGGATCAGTTACGGCCGCTTCCTCGGTGCCGGAGTGATTGTCTTCACCGCCTTCAGTGCGGCTCTCAATGCCGGATTGCCTGTGATGTTTGATCGGGAATTCGGCTTCCTAAATCGTCTGCTGGTAGCGCCTCTGCGCAGCCGCAGTTCGATCGTGCTGGCATCCGTGATCTACATCACCACCTTGAGCTTGATTCAGAGTTTGGCCATCATGGCCACTGCTGCCCTGCTCGGTTATGGCTGGCCTGGGATGGCAGGCCTCGGGCTGGTGTTGGTCACGCTGTTGCTCTTGGTGTTTGCCGTGACGGCCCTCAGCCTCGGTCTGGCCTTTGCTCTCCCAGGGCACATTGAGCTGATCGCGGTGATCTTCGTTTTCAACTTGCCTCTGCTCTTTGCAAGCACGGCGTTAGCGCCTTTGTCATTCATGCCGCCCTGGTTGGGCTGGCTTGCGGCACTGAATCCACTTACCTTCGCCATAGAACCGATCCGTGCTGCCTACGCCGGTCCTCTGGATCTCTCGATCGTCCTTCTGGATGCACCCTATGGTCCGGTGAGTGGTTATGTCTGCCTCCTGGTCTTGATGCTGCTCACTGCGGGACTGTTCCTGCTGATCCGCCCCCTACTCAACCGCAAGCTTTCCTAATCCTGTGACTGCCTCTAGAGCCTTTTCCCCAAAGCGTCGACGGGACGCTCAGTTGCAGCAGCTCAACGATGCCCGTGCCCAGGGTGATCAGTTGGCGATCGATCGTGCCGAACTTCAGTGGGTGCATCGCTACGGAGTGGGCACGTTGCCTCAGCCGGTCGAGAGCCCTGCACCACAGCCTCTCCTGACTGTTGTGGAGCCCACTGCGGATTTCGGTGCTGATGCTGATGCTGATGCTGATGCTGATGCTGATGCCGATGCTGATTTTGTGCCGGTGACGCCTTCACCGTTGGCAGCAGTCGCACCTATCGGAACCGCTGCACAGCCTTCTCCAGTGGCTCGGTTCAAAAGCGAACGCGCGGATTGCATCGAGACAGACTGCCTCGATGAGGTGGTTAGCACTCCTGAGGCTCCCAACGATGCTGAGGGCTTCGACAAGCCTCTGCTGGATCGCCTGTCCCCTGCAGGGGCGGTTCCTCCCCCTCCGTCACCCCGTTTGCATCGGTTGCGTCGATGGCTGCCGACTGCATCCCCCGACGAGCTGCCACGGGCTTCCTGATTGATGAGCCGTCTGGATCTGGCAGCCCTCAGGGGTGGGCTCATCGTGTCTGTTCAAGCGCCTGAGGGCTCGCCGATGCGGGACCCTGAAGTGATCGCCGCCATGGCAGAGGCGAGTCTCAACAACGGTGCAGTCGGAGTACGTCTCGAGAGTCCTGAGCACATCGGCGCTGTGCGTCGTCGCTGTCCAGAGGCCCTCATTATTGGTCTGTGGAAACGGACATTCCCTGATAGTGAGGTCTACATCACACCGCGTTGGCAGGAGATCCAGGCTGTTTGGGGTGCTGGGGCCGATGTGGTGGCGATCGATGCCACATCACGCCCAAGACCGGATGGAGAGTCTTTGCAAGCTCTGGTTGAACGCGCTGATCGGGAACTGAAACTCCCCTTGATGGCTGATGTCGATAGCGTTACGAACGGATTGCGTGCAGCCCAGCTTGGCTGTCGTTGGGTTGGAACAACCCTGTTCGGCTATACCGCTGAGACGGCTGAAGCAACGCCGCCTGGGCTGGAGCTGTTGCAGCCGTTGCGTACTCAGTTGCCGCAAGCAGTCCCCTTGATCTGTGAAGGAGGGATTGCCTCAGCCGTGATGGCGAGACAAGCGCTTGAACAGGGTGCCGACTGTGTGGTGGTGGGCACAGCGATCACTGGAGTGGATCTGCAAGTGGCTGAGTATTGCCGCCAGATAGCGAGTTGATCAAGCCATCCGCTTTAGGGCTTTGAAGCGAATCTGACGGATTGACACCACGGGGCCGCCTGGACACACAATGTGTTTGAGACGCGTGAGACCGATGAAAAGACTCCGGTTGTATCTGCCATTGCCTCTTGCCCTCGGTGGTCTCGTGTTCGCCATGCCCCTGGCAGGGCTGCCAATGGGGGAGCTGCAGGCCCTGAATCATGAGCTTGGACGGCTTTGCAGTCGCCCGCCTCGGGAAGCACTTGCTGTCTGCAGGATCCATGCTCGACTGGTGCGCTCCCTCTGAGGTGCGATCGCACCAGCCTTGAGCGGTGGATCACATCATGCCGGGCATGCCCATGCCACCCATGCCACCCATTCCACCCATGCCGCCCATGCCACCCATGGGATCGCCTCCTGGCGCGGCAGCGGCAGCAGGCTCGGGCTTGTCTGCAATCACCACTTCAGTGGTGATGAGCAAAGAGGCGATCGAAACAGCATCCTGAAGCCCCAGGCGCACCACTTTGGCCGCATCGACGATACCGGCTTGGAGCAGGTCTTCAAAGTTGCCTGTGAGGGCGTTGAATCCCTTCCCGGAGCGTCGTACTTCTTCGACCACCACGTCACCATTGGCTCCAGCATTGATGGCAATCTGGCGTAGGGGTGCGCTGAGAGAACGCTTCACGATCTCGACGCCCGTGCGCTGGTCGCCCTGCAGCTGCGCGGAGAGCTCGTCGAGTCCCTCGGCGAGCTCGATCAGGGTGCATCCACCGCCGGCAACGATGCCTTCCTCTACGGCGGCCCTGGTGGCATTGAGAGCATCCTCAATACGCAGCTTGCGATTCTTGAGTTCGGTTTCGGTCGGCGCCCCCACCTTGATCACGGCCACGCCGCCGGCAAGCTTGGCGATGCGCTCACTCAGCTTTTCACGGTCATAGTCCGATTCGGTGTTGTCGAGTTCGCGCTTGATCGCTCCAACACGTTCAGTGACCGCTGCACGATGCTCCTCGCTGGCCACGATCGTGGTGCTGTCTTTCGTGATGGTGATGCGGCGGGCACGGCCCAGGTCGTCCAGGCTGACTTTGTCGAGGGTCATGGCACGGTCTTCGCTGATCACGGTGCCACCGGTGAGGATGGCGATATCAGCCAGTGCGGCCTTGCGTCGCTCGCCGAAGGAGGGTGCGCGAACGGCTGCAACCTGAAGAACGCCGCGGTTCTTGTTCACCACAAGAGTGGCCAAGGCTTCGCCTTCCACTTCCTCGGCCAGTACGACGAGGGGTGAGCCGGACTTCTGGACTGTTTCCAGAACGGGGACCAGGTCGGCAATGGTACTGATCTTGCGGTCGGTCAGAAGCAGCAGCGCGTTCTCGAATTCGCACAGCTGGCGTTCGCCATCGGTGACGAAATAGGGGGAGCTATAGCCCCGGTCGAAGGCCATGCCCTCGGTGACCTCCAGCTCGGTCGCCAGGGACTTTGACTCTTCAACAGTGATCACACCATCGACGCTCACCTTGTCCATGGCTTCGGAGACCATCTGGCCAACTTCTTCGTCGCCACCGGCACTAACGGTGGCAACCTGGCCGATGGCTTGGCCGCTCACCGCCTGGCTGCGTTGGGAGAGGCCGCTCACCACATGGGCCACGGCCTTCTCCATGCCTCGGCGCAGCTCGATCGGGCTGGCTCCTGCAGCGGTGTTGCGCAGACCTTCCTCAACCATGGCCTGTGCCAGCACGGTGGCTGTGGTGGTGCCGTCGCCAGCCTTGTCTTTGGTTTTCGACGCCACCTGCTGAATCAGCTTGGCGCCGATGTTTTCGAAGGGATTGTCGAGTTCGATCTCCTTGGCGATGGTGTCGCCGTCATTGACGATGTCAGGAGCGCCGAAGCTTTTCTCCAGAACCACGTTGCGTCCGCGGGGGCCGATCGTGACGCGCACGGCATCGGCAAGGGTGTTCATGCCGCGCTCGAGCGCGCCGCGGGACTCATCCGAAAAGCTGAGGAGTTTGGCCATGTTCTACAGGTACCCGCTGGTCAATGTCCCACAGGAAGCTGACCCTTCGGACCGCCCGTTTGGTGGGGAAAGCCGAATCGAAGCGATCCTGATGCTGTCTGGCCTAACTCGGCTCGTTATGGTCCGGCCATGGATGAACCCGGCTTTCAGTCCTTCACCCTGTTCGCGGCCCTGGCGGGGGGCATGGCCTTGATCTATGCACCCTTGAGGCTCTTCCTCACCGCCACGGAGCGCAGCCGGCGGCTGCGCCTGCTGCAGCGCATCCGCCGGTTGCGGGATGAACTGAATCAACCCCTAGAACGCTGATGCTCAGCTCATCACCATGCCGCCGTCCACCTGCAGGACCTGGCCGGTGATGTAGGCGGCTGCAGGGTCGGCCGCCAGGAAACGAACGGTGCCGGCGATGTGATCGGGTGTACCGAAGCTGCCCAGGGGAATGGCCGCCAGGATCCCTTCGGCATCGAGATCCTTGGTCATGTCCGTCGCGATGAATCCGGGAGCGACAGCATTGACGGTGATGCCCCGGCTGGCCATTTCCTTGGCAGCACTTCGGGTCAGTCCCACGACTCCGGCTTTGGCGGCGGCGTAATTGGCCTGGCCGGCGTTGCCCATCAGGCCAACCACGGACGTGATATTGATAATCCGCCCGCTCCTTTGTTTGAGCATCGTGCGGGTGACGGCACGGGTGCAAAGGAAGACACCGGTGAGGTTGAGGTTGATGACCGACTGCCAGTCAGCTGTCTTCATCCGCATCAGCAGTCCGTCGCGGGTGATGCCGGCATTGTTCACCAGCACATCAATGCGTCCACTGCGCTCGAGCACGGTTTTGATCAGGCCTTCGACTGCTTCCTCGTCAGCCACGTTGGCCTGGAGGGCATAGGCCTTGCCGCCGGCAGAAGTGATCTCTGCCACCACTGCGTTTGCTGCATCCGGAGAGCTGGAATAATTCACCACCACTTCAGCGCCCGCCGCAGCAAGAGCCAGAGCAACGGCGCGGCCGATACCGCGGCTGGCACCGGTTACCAGAGCGGTCTGGCCGTTGAGGGAGTCGTTGGACGTCATAAAGGGCTCCACAGTGGATGGATCGTAGGGATCCGCCCCGTATGGGCTCAACCGGGATGGGTTGGGGAGCGCTTATCCCGAGGCGGAACCGCCCATGGTCTCCACCATGTCCACGGCAGGGCCAAGCAGCTCGCGGAAGCGCATCAGTTGCTCTTTGCTGCCCAGCACCACCAGAAGCTGTCCTGCTTCCAGGCGCATATCGCCACCGGGATTGGCCACCAGCCTGCCCTTGTCCCGAATGGCCAGCACGAAGGCTCCGCTCCGTCGCCCCAGCTGGAGATCTGCCAGGGTCTGTCCCGGGAGGTTGTGGAGAAGCAGCGGGTTGTTGCTCAGTTGGAACTCTTCGATTTCGCAGTCGGAGCCCACCAGCAACTCCATGAAGTCGACGGCGAGGGGGCGCAGAGCAGACGCTGCCATGACCCGTCCCCCGGCGACGTAGGGGCTCACCACCACACTGGCGCCGGCAAGTTTCAGCTTCGCTGCTGCCTCTTCGCTGTCGGAGCGTGCAATCAGTCGACAGTTCGGCTGCAGGCCTCGGGCACTGAGCACTACATAGAGGTTGGCCGCATCACTGGGGAGGGCTGCCACCAGGCTGCGACAGCGATTCAGACCGGCCTCGAGGAGGGTTTCATCTCCTGTGGCATCCGCTTCCAGGACCCGCAAGCCGCGTTCCTGGGCGGCCTGGCTTCGCTGGGGGTCCAGCTCCACCACCAAGACAGCGATGTTCTCCTGAAGGAGTTGTTCGCCGATCTCCCTGCCGATACGGCCATAGCCGCAGATGATCACGTGATCGTGCATGCGCCGGAGTTTGCGTCGAAAGCGCAGTGCTCGCAACTGGCGGAAGTAACCGGCCTCGGTCAGGCCAAGAATGCGCTGGATGGTCAGTTGGACCACCACAATGCCCCCGGCGATGATCAAAACCGTCACCAACCGCCCGGCGTGTGAGAGGGGCTCCACTTCGCCGTAACCAATCGTGCTGATTGTGATCAGCACCATCCAGAAGCAATCCCCCCAGTCCCAACCCTCGGTGATCCGATACCCGACGGCCCCACCGATGACCACCACCACCAGCGCCAGTAAGGGGCCGATCCAGGGTTGAGCGAGCAGCCTCAGATTGGGCCCCAGGCGCCACGGTGAGAAGGATGGTCTGCGGCTGGACTGGCCCAGTCGCTTCTTTGGCATCAGAACCCGAGAGCGGAAAGCACGTCCTGTTCGCTGAGGTCGCGAAGATCAGAGCCCGCACCCCCCAGGCAGCGCACCCCTTGACGTGTTGGTAGATCGGCCTCATCCGCGCCAAGGGCCACCAGTGGAACACCGGCATACACCGCCAGAAGCTGAGTGACGGGGCAGCTGCTGAGCACCACATCCGAGCAGGCCACCTGGGCTGCACGGATGTTGAGCTTCCCGCCAGCCGGTAAGTGCTGGCTGCGTAAAGAGTCCAAGCGCTGGCGGATGCTGCCTGGCAGCCGCTGCCAGCGATCGGCGGGCCAGTCGTTGTTGTCCTGACCAGGAGCAAGCAGCAGCAAGGGACCGTCACCGGCGGGCTGGTCGGCACGCACTGAGTCCAGCGCTGCAGCAGGCAGGGATAGGCGGAAGGCGTCGGCATCGAGCTTCAGGCCGATCGGCTGAAGAAAACTGCTGGTCTTCTGGGCCTTCCAGCCACTGCCGGGCTGGATCTGGTCGGTGGTGGAGAAACCGTCGAGAGCGATCCGTGTGGGGATATGGCTCATGCCGAGCATCAGGTTCACCTGTCGCCCGGAGGCGAAGTTGAAACACACCTGGAAGTCGGGTTCGCGCACGGTGCCAAGCAGATTGGCCCAGTCCGACAGATTGGTGTCGTCGTCGAATCCGAAGGGGATCACCTTCTCAACGGCCGGAAGCAGCTCCCATCCCTGGCGGTGGGCGAGTGGACAGGCCACCTGAATCGTGGCGTTGAGCTGTTCAGCAGCAGCGGCCAGAGCGGGCAGACGCTCGAGTTGCTGCTGAAGAGTCCCCGGACTTAGGACAAGAACACGCATGAACCAGCAGCACAAGGAGGGTGCGAGCTGATTGTATGGAGGCCGTTTCCCCCTGCCGGCCGCAGGAGTCGCTTGTGCATCTGTTGATCGCTGCCGCCGGAAGCGGTCGTCGCATGGGGGGCGACCGCAACAAGTTGTTGTTGCCGCTGCGGGAACGTCCCGTTCTGGCTTGGACGCTTGAGGCTGCCTTAAAGGCGGAGACGGTCGGCTGGATCGGCATCGTCGGGCAAGAGATCGATCGTGCGGCGATTGAGGCCCTGATCACTGAGGCCCAGCCCCTGGCACTCGCCAAACCGATTCATTGGATCGAAGGAGGCAGCACGCGGCAGCAATCAGTGCTGCGTGGTCTGGCTGGGCTGCCTGAAGAGGCCTCCCATGTGTTGATTCACGATGGGGCCCGTTGTCTGGCGGAGTCGGCCCTGTTCGACCGCTGTGCGCAGGTCGTGCTCGAAGGTGAGGCAGTCATCGCTGCTACGCCGGTGACCGACACGATCAAACGGGTCGATGATCAAGGCTGCATCACTGCCACACCAGATCGCTCCGAACTCTGGGCTGCCCAGACACCCCAGGCCTTTGCTGTGGATCAGTTGCGCCAAGGGCATGCGGAGGCCCTTCGGCTTGGCTGGGAAGTCACCGATGATGCCTCGCTGTATGAACGACTCGGTTGGGATGTGAAGGTCTTGGATGCTGGCCCCGCCAACATCAAGGTCACCACTCCTTTTGATTTGATTGTTGCCGAGGCGGTGCTGTCGTTTAGAGAAGCCTGAGGTGTCCGCGGTCACCATCCAGACAGGCCTCTCTCCCGATCGGTAGGGCGGCGTTGCCACCCGGACCATGCCCCAGTGGCAGGTCGGCCACAACGGGAATGCCCAGATCGAGGCTGCGCTCCTGCAGCACCTCCGCACAAGCGAATCCATCGCTGTCCTCGTCGTCCTCGCAGCCGCTGAAACGTCCGAAGCCCAGGCCAGACAGCTTGTGCAGTGCACCGGTCAGGCGCCAGTGGGTGAGCATGCGATCGATCCGGTAAGGACTCTCCCCCACGTCTTCAAGGATCAGGATTGCTCCGCTGAGGCCTGGCATGTGGGGGCTCCCTAGTAAATGGGAGGCCACGGTGAGATTGGCTGCGATAAGGGGCCCCCGTGCTGTGCCGCTAGCCCAGCTGATGCCCTGTAGGTCAGGCAGTGGCTGCCCGAATAGCAGATCTTTCAGCCGCTGCTGGCTCCAGTCCGGTTCAGCCGCCAGGGTGCTCAGCAGGGGGCCGTGAATGCTTCCATCAAGCCCTGCGCTGAAGCGAGCCAGCAACAGGGCGGTCACGTCGGAGAAGCCCAGTAGCCAGCCTGGTCGCCAATGGATTGGCTGTTCCAGCAGGCGTGCTGCCCCCCAGCCACCGCGTGCACAGGCCAGTAGTGGTGCTGCCGGCACGGGGTGAAGGTCGTTGCGACGTTCGTGGTCTTCTCCCGCTAAGTAGCCCCACCGACGCCGAGGGATTCCAATGGGATCCGTTTTCAGGCCCCAGCGACTGAGCACCTCCAGGCCCTGGTAGAGCGCTTCGGGGTCATCAAAGGCTGAGCTGGCTGCCACCACATGGACGGCGTCGCCCTTGCGAAGAGGCGCGGTGAGTCCGCTCATCCTTGTAGCCCGCCCAGCACGAGGCCAAACAGCAACAGCCCCCCCAGCCAGACCTGATGTTTGAAGTGTCGGCCGTAGACCGACATCGGCTGCTGGCTTAGACGCTGCAATCGCCTGGGCTCGAGCACCATGGCGGTTGCCGCCACGCACCAGCAGGGCCAGAAGGCAGCCCCCACACCTGTCTCGATGGCGGCAGCCCCCAAGGCCAGCACAGTGAGGGAATAGCAGGCGGTCACGACTGGCACGGAGGCCTTGCCGAGGGTGAGGGCGCTGCTGCGCAAGCCAAGACGACGGTCATCGATCCGGTCGGCCATGGCATACACGGTGTCAAAGCCGAAGGTCCAGGCCATCGTTGCCAGCCAGCACAGCCACAGGGCTGGTGTGGCGGTCAGCTCTCCTTCAGCCGCGGCCCAAGGGATCAACACGGCGAAGCCCCAGCAGAGCGCCAGAACGGCTTGAGGGAAGGGGAACCAGCGTTTCGCTGAGGGATAAAGCAGGATCGGTGGCAGCGCCAGCAGGGCCAGCACAAGGCAGAGGCCGCGTCCCGTTGCTGGAAGGGCTAGCACCACAACCAGGCTGATCAGCAGCAGCGCCAGTAATGAGGCGATGGCCACCGATAACGGCAGGCCTCCTCGGGCCAGAGGACGGCCTTTGGTGCGCTCCACCTGGCGGTCGATGCGTCGGTCCCAGAGGTCATTGGCAATGCACCCTGCCGCACTCACGGCGAGACCACCGACGCTGATCAGCAGAACGAGGGAGACTGGTGGTGGAGATTCGGGGGTGAGCCAGAGGCTCCATCCGGCCGGCACTAGCAAAATCAGTCGTCCGCTGGGTTTGTTCCAGCGAAGAAGTTGGATCCAGGCGGCCCAGGCAGGATTGAAGTGGCGTTGTAGTGCGCCGATCACGTTGAGCGGTGTTTCAAAAAACCTTAGGCACTCCTTCCCTTGAGGCGGTGCTTGATGGTCTCTCCATGGACCGATGCCAGAGTGTGAGCGGTTTGCAAGTCTCTGCTGATGGCAGGTGTCGACGCCGCGTCATCTGACAACGCTCAGCGCCAGGGCGTGAGAGAGCTCAGACGCGTCGCCGCGATCGACATCGGCACCAATTCCACCCACCTGTTGGTCGCGGCGGTGGATCCCAGCTTGCGCACCTTCAGCGTTGTGCTGGCGGAGAAATCCACCACAAGGCTCGGAGAACGGGATGCTGCCACGGGACACCTCAGTAAGGAGGCGCTCGCGCGTGGCATGGATGCCCTGCGCCGGTTCACCGATCTGGCCGCCAGCCATCAGGTTGAGCAGATTGTCACGGCGGCCACCAGTGCCGTCCGGGAAGCACCGAATGGCCGTCAGTTTCTCCAACAGGTCAAAGATGAACTCGATCTCGATGTCGATCTCGTCAGTGGTCCTGAAGAGGCGCGACTGATCTACCTCGGGGTGCTCTCTGGCATGTCTTTTGGGGATCGCCCTCACCTGCTGCTGGATATCGGCGGTGGATCCACCGAACTGATCCTGGCTGACGGACGCGATGCCCGCGCCCTGACCAGCACCCGCGTTGGAGCCGTGCGGCTTCAGCGTGATTTCGTTAGGGAAGATCCTCTGCCTCCCAAGGGACAGGCCTTCCTACGGGCTTACATCCAAGGTTCCTTGGAGCCTGCAGTCGACAAGGTTCGGCGGCGCATCAAGCCGGGAGAAACGCCTGTGATGGTCGCCACCAGTGGCACCGCCATGGCGATTGGCGCTCTCGCCGCCAGCGAGGACGACCGTGCTCCGCTGAAGCTGCATGGCTATCGCCTGGATCGTGATCGCCTTGACCGGGTTGTTGATCGATTGGTGACTCTCTCCCCAGAGCAGCGCAAGGGTTTGGCGCCGATCAACGACCGACGGGCCGAGATCATCGTGCCGGGCGCGTTGATCCTGCAGACCACCATGCAAATGCTCGACGTTGAGGAGATGGTGCTGAGCGAAAGGGCGCTTCGAGAGGGCTTGATCGTTGACTGGATGTTGCGTCACGGTCTTCTCGAAGACCGCTTCAGTTTTCAGAGCAGCATTCGCCAGCGCACCGTCATCCATCAGGTACAGCGTTTCGCTGTTGATCAGCAACGGGCGGAACGGGTCGCCAAGCATGCCCTCTGTCTTTATGACAACACCGCCGGTGTGCTGCATCGGGATACCGGTCTGGGACGGGAGTTGCTCTGGGCTGCGGCCATGCTCCATGCCTGTGGTCAGCACATCAACCTCAGCGCTTATCACAAGCATTCCTGGTATTTGATTCGTCACGGTGAGCTGCTCGGTTACTCCGAAACCGAACACTTGATGGTTGCGGCGATCGCCCGCTACCACCGCCGCAGCCTGCCCAAAAAGCGGCATGAAGCTTGGCAGGCACTGCAAACGCGCTCTGAACGCCGCACCGTGTCGGAGATGGCTTTGTTGCTGCGTCTGGCTTCAGCCCTCGATCGACGGCCTGAACCGGTGGTCGATTCGATCCGCGTCAAAACAAAACAGGGGATTCTCTCGCTTGAACTGGTGCCAGAGCGAATGAACCAGAACCTCAGTCTCGAGCAGTGGAGCCTTGAGGGTTGTTCGCTGGTGTTGCAGGAAGCGACTGGTTTGGCTCTGAAGGTGAAGGTGCAGCAGTGATGGGATACCAACGCAGCTGATCGATTGCACCCAAGGGGCCTTGGCTCTGACCGTCATCGTTCACCGTCACCAGATCCGGCCTGCCGGCATAGATCTCAATGCCGTTGCTTGCGTCGAAGGTTTTTTGGGAGTCCACCATGCCTTCAAACAGAAGCTGGCCTTCTCGATCGCGGATAGCGATCCAGCTGGGCTCCTTCGTGAAAATGGTGACCGACTGGTTGCTGCCCCTCGTTGTCGAGGCTTGATCCGTCAGCTCGAGCCCTTGACTGGCCCGCAGCTGAGGGGGTGTTGGCTGGGGCGATGGCAGGGAAGCCGAGGCTGATGGTGGTCTTTGCGGCAGCAAGGGCTGACGTCGGAAGGCGGTTTGGCTCCAGCCCCAACCAGCGGCGACTGCCGCCCCCACGGCCACGGCCACCATTGCGATTCGGATTAAACGTCCGCTCTGGTTGGGTTTTGCACCGGTCTGTCCAGGAGCTTGGGCCGGAGTGGATCTCGCAGTGGAGCGTTTGGACCGTTGGTCGGAGTCCATGCCATCCAGATCGCGAAGGGCGGCGATCAAGGGCTCTGGATCCATCCGTAGCCTGTCGGCAACACGTCGCACCGTGGCGCGAACAAAAACGCTTTCGGCAAGGTTGGCGCGGTCACCGGCTTCAAGAGCCTTGAGCTGTTCATCGCCCATGTGAAGGCCTTCGGCCAGCTGATGAAGGCTCAGGCCCTGGGATTCTCGGGCGGACTGGAGAGCAGCCCCGACCTGTTGAAGACCGGTGAATGATTCTTGCCTGGTCTCGCTGTGGTTGTCGCTGGAGGAATGGTCGACATTCGCCATATCCAAGAGCACGCTCTTTTCGATCAGGCAGAACCTAATGGTAAAGATCGGATTTGTCCTGATCCAATTGATCTAAAAATGTGCTGCTGGGCATCAAGAATCAATGGGCGATACTGGATTCGAACCAGTGACCCCTTCCGTGTGAAGGAAGTGCGCTACCACTGTGCTAATCGCCCGCACGAAGGGATCTTAAACCACCACCGGTGCTTGTTTGTTACCCCTGCTGGGGACGGAATAGATGGTCGTGGCTGGGGGAATAAAGCATGGAACGGCGTCCTTGGCTTGCAAGGGCTGGACTGACGATGTAGAGGGTTGTGCGGATCAGATCTCGCTCTTTGGAGGCCTTCGCCATCGCATTCAGCGGCACCACATCCAGCCACTGATCAGGCCAGCTCACCCGGTAGCCAATCGCTACGGGTGTGTCGGCCGGATAATGCTCGAGCAAGGTGGCCTGCACCTCGTCAACATGACGGGCACTCAGGTAGAGGCAGAGGGATGCTTGGAGGCGGGCCAAGTTCGCCAGTTCTTCGGTTTGTGGCACGCCGGTCCGTCCGCCGGCGCGACTGAGCACGATGGTCTGGACGATGCCTGGAATTGTGAGTTCTGCGCTGAGAGCGGATGCAGTGGCCTGATAAGCACTCAGCCCAGGCACGACCTCAACGCTGATACCGGCATCAGCCAGTCCGCAGACCTGCTCAGACAAGGCTCCATAAAGACAGGGGTCACCGTCATGAAGACGGACCACTCGCAATCCTTTGCGTGCGCGATCAATCATCACTGGCAGCACCTCTTCAAGGGTGAGGTTGCTGGTGCGGATGCGTTCGCAACGTTGCGATGCAAGCGCGGCAATCTGCGGAGAGACCAGTGAATCGGTCCAGATCAGAACGTCGGCTGTTTTGAGTCGGTCTTCGGCGCGTCGGGTCAGCAGATCTGGCGCGCCTGGTCCTGCGCCAACGATGGCAATTCTGCTGGGTGTGGAAGACATGGAAATCAGCCCTGACGGAGGCCCGGATCGGGAAGGGACCGATCGCGTCCATACAGCCACCACAGCCCAGCAGCCGCAAGGGCCATCAGCATCAGGCTCATCAACTGGGCCATGCGCAGTCCGCCATCGCAGAAGGGAGGCATGCCACCCAGGCAGAGGGGATCGATGCGCAAGCCTTCAATCCAGAGACGCCCCAGGCTGTAGGCGAGCAGATACAGGCAGCTGAGAGCACCAGCAGGCAGTTTTAGCGATCCCTGTTTGGCTCGGAGGAACAGCAGCATGAGCACTGCAAAGACCACCAAGTTCCAAAGGGATTCGTAGAGGAAGGTGGGATGGAAGAACTGGGCGTCAGGAAAGAGCCTCTGGACGTTCATCGGAACGGTCTTGATCAGCAGTTTCCAGGGGAGGTCTGTAGGCACTCCGAAGGCTTCGCTATTGAAGAAATTGCCCCAACGACCGATTGATTGACCAAGGGCCACGGATGGCACGAGCACGTCCAATACATCCCAGAAGGGCTGTCGCCTCCAGCGGCAGAACAGAATGACGGCAAGGGTTCCTGCGATTAGGGCTCCATGAATGGCGATGCCGCCTTCCCAGATCGCCAGAGCTTTCAAGGGAGTGGCGGCGTAGTTACGCCACTCAAAAGCGACGTAGTAAAGCCTGGCTCCGATCACCGCTGAGAGCACAAGGATCGGCAGCAGATCACTGATCAGTCCTTGCTCGAGCTGCCGCTGCCTGGCCAGCCAGCTGGACAGGTTGAGGCCGATCAACACGGCCAGGGCAATCAGCAACCCGTACCAACGCAGAGCAAAAGGCCCGAGCTGGAAAAGCTCGGGCCCTGGTGACGTGAACAACGAGAGGAGTGACACAGACCTCAGACGCCTTCAGCAGCCTGCACTTTCTCCACCTGTCTCTTCTTCAGCACCAGCATGATCTGGGCAAGGGCTACGGCAGCAAAGAAGGCGAGCAGGCCGTAGATGCGAACAGGGTTCTGGAGAACCACTTCTGCATCGAGCTGGCCGAAGCCACCCACATTGGGATCATTGGTGAGGGGAGCACCTGCTTCCACTTGATCACCAACTGCAACAGCCAGTTCGGGGCCCACAGGAATGGTCTCAGTGGTGGTGCCTTCAGCCGTCTCAATGGTCACCAAGCTTGCACCGTTGTCGCCAGGCTCAATCGAGGCAATGCGACCCTCAGCAGTGGCGGTGAAGAGGGTGTTGTTGGACTTTTCACCGGTGGGGTAGACCTGGCCACGGCCACGGTTGCCGCCAACGTGGATCTGATATTTGCCGAACTGAATGCTGCTGTCGGTTGCAGGGTCTGGAGACAGGATCGGGAACACGATTTCCTGATTCTGATCTCCGGGGATTGGTCCAACCAGGAGGATGTTGGGTTGGTCGTCGCTGTACTGACTGAAGTAGACCCCTTCAGTTTCTTCTTTGATCTCGTCGGTCCAACGGTCCTGCGGTGCCAGGGTGAAACCATCGGGAAGCATCACCACAGCACCAACTTGGAGCGGTACCTGGCTGCCATCAGCACCGACTTCCTGCAGGCCTGACTGATAAGGAACCTTCACAACAGCTTTGAACACACTGTCGGGAAGCACCGATTGGGGTACCTCAGCTTGGGTGAGCTTGTTGGCGAGGTGGCAGTTAGCGCAAACGATCTTGCCAGTTGCTTCCCGGGGACTGTCGTAGTTCTGCTGAGCCCAGAAGGGGTAAGCCCAGGATGCGGTGGGTGCCGTGAGCACGGCCATGCCCATGATCAGGGCTGCGAGAAGAGGTGAGAGGAGGCGACGCATGGGGGACGAGGAGCGGGGTGGGATGGGAGGACGGCTGGGTTGATCAGGCCCACCAGGGCTTCTCGCCCGTGCGGAAGTCGGTTTCGGTCCACTGGCTCACGAACACGTTGTCGTTCTCGACACTCACGTTCGCCAGGGCCAGAGAAAGGGGAGCAGGACCACGCACCACCTTGCCGGTGGCGTCGTACTGGCTGCCGTGGCAAGGGCACATGAATTTGTTGGCACCGCTGTTCCAAGGCACAACGCAGCCAAGATGGGTGCAGATGGCATTGATGCCGTAACTGCCGATGGCGTCGTCGCCTTCGACGATCAGATAGGTGGGGTCACCTTTGAGGCCCTGCACCAGGCTGCGGTCGCCGCTGGGGTGGCTGTTCAGCCATCCGGAGGCGGTGACAGCGTTGCCAAGTTCATCCTTGGCACTGGTTCCACCACCACTACCTGCGGCCCGGGGAGGGATGAAGTAGTTGGCAACCGGATAGAGAGCACCCAGGGCAACGCCAGTCACGGAGCCGAATGTCAGCAGATTCATGAACTGCCGACGACCCATTCCGGGCACATCGCTCGAGGAGGCTTGGGTCATGGCGGGTGATCAACCGTCACTGAATGGCGATCATTATGGACGCTAAAGGTCCCGTCACACTTTGCGACGACAGGGCTTTACCGATTGTTCTTTCTTGCGATTCCGTGCTTGACGTTCGTGCTGGAGAGGCTCCCAGCCCCTTGACCGTCGATGAGGTGATTGGCTGCTTACAGCAGCGCTGGCAGGCGAGTTACGACCTTCAGCTGGTCGTTCGTAGGGGGCGTCTTTACCTCCATGTGATGTGGGCGTATCTCGAGCAGCAGTCGTTTCCCCTCGACGAAAACGCCTATCGGGAGCACATCGCGGATGTGATTGATGTTGTGAATCGTTTAGCTCAGGCGCAGGTGGTGCGCGAGTGGTTGGCCACGACTCGCGATCGCCCTCGCCTCGGAAAGGCCCTCAGCCTGCCGCTTCAGGGGGGGGAGCGTCTGGAGGAGTTTGTGCTCTGAATCTCTCGGTGAGGGCCACCAGCCCCACACCGATGAGGAACAGCGCCGTGATCGCTCCTGCCAGTAACAGCATTGTGATCGGATCGGTGGAAGGCGTGAGCACTGCTCCAGCCAGGGATGCCGCCAGCACAACCCAGCGCCAGGCCGCCAGCATTGATTTCCAGTTGATCAGCCCAAACAATCCGAGCAGCAGTTGCAGCACAGGCAGTTGGAACGCCAGACCTGTCGCCAGCATCAGCAGCAGCACGAAGTCGAGGTAGCGCTCGATCGACCAGAGCGGTTCCACGACATCGGCGCCATAGCTCACCAGGAAGCGCAGGGCCGCAGGCACGAGTGCCCACCAGGCAAAGGCCAATCCCCCCAGAAACAGCACTGCCGAGCCAGCTACGGCCGGAGCGATGAGGCGGCGTTCATTGCGCGTGAGGCCTGGGAGTACAAAGGCCAGTCCCTGATAGAGCACATAGGGCAGTGCCAGGGTGAGGCCGGCGTAGCCGGCCACCTTGAAGGAGACGAATAGAAACTCCCCAGGTGCGAGTTGGAGAAAATGGATCGAGCCGGCCGGTTCCTCCAGGAGCCGAACCAGCGGCTTCACCGCTACCAGGCAGGCGATCGCTGCCACTACCACCGCAACCAGGCTGCGCAGAACGCGTTGGCGCAGTTCCTCGAGATGGTCCAGCAGAGGCATCTCTTTATCCGCCGGTAGATCCGCCCCTCCGGATCGACCGATCTGGATCGGCGGAGGAGGCGCGAGCGGCTTGGGGATGACGTCCGGCTGATCGATCGGTTCGGGAGGGCTCAGAAAGGCGTGCCTGTGCTTGCTTCAGGCTAGAAGTTCTCCGGCTTGGAGCTGTTGCTCAGCGCGCTCGGGTTCGGCCCAACGCACAGCGCCACCGCGGTGGCGCACTGTGCCTGGCCCAGCCCCAACAATCCGCTGCAGTTGCTCCACCGGCACCATCACTACCGCCACGCGACGGTTGCCGCGTGCTCGGCTGAATAGGGCTGCCAGATCGGCCGCCAGAGTGAGGTCGGCTTCATCCGCCAGGCCGGTAGATGCCTTCAGCACAACGTGGCTGCCGGGGCATTCCTGGGCGTGGAACCAAAGGTCGCCTGGCTTGGCATGGCGCAGGCTGATCCAATCGTTCTGTCGGTGGTTGCGGCCCACCTGGATCGTCAGACCTGCTGGTGAGCGCAGTTCCAAGGGCTGGGGCTGGAGCGCTGGTCGAGGTGCCCCTTGGCGACGGCCACGTCGCCGCTGAGAGGTCAACAATTCCTGCGCCTCGAGACGCAGCTCATTCAGGCGCTCCAACCGCTGCCTAGGGCAGTCCCAGCCTGCAGAAAGCACCTCCTCAAGAAAGGCCTCGCTGCCGTCGATTAAGGCCAGCCGTTGGCGATGGTGGCGCTGCCGTTCCTCCAGCTGAGGCACTGCCCTTCGCAGTTTGCGTGCGCGGCGGTAAAGCTTCTGTGCCTGATCAATCTGGTCGCGACTAGGAGCCGGCAGGCACAACAGGCCATCCGCCTGTTGTTGCAGCTCCGCAGCCGAGTCGGTGGCTTGCATTTTGGTGATCTGATCCAGCAGCAGCTCCTCTTCCCGGCGTCTGGCCTGGAGGAGCTGCTGGCGCAGCTCCTCGCTTTGACGTTCCAGTTCTCGGGCCTGCAGCTGATCGCTGTAGTAGCAACCGAGCGTCAGGCTCAGGGGTGGTTCTTTTTGGGTTGAGGCCGCTAATGGCACTGCGGTCGCTCCCCACACGCGATAGCTATTCGTTGCGGTTGAGATGTGGAGCCTGAAGCTGGCCTCGTCCAGGCAGTGCAACCACTGCTGCCAGCGTCCATGCAGCTGTTCCCATTGCCTCTGATCAATCTCTTGAACAGGAGTGTTGAGAAGAGAGTGGGTCGCAGTGGGGTCATCTGCCGCCAGTTGTCGTGCCAAAGCCGGACTAATGCCCTGGTAGGCCTGGGGCAAGGCTTTGGCGAGGGGAACCGGTAGCAGAGTCAGCCGTTTTCTCCAACGCGCGAAGTCTTCATCCTTCTGCGGTGGACTGCTTTGCAGTGGTGGGGGTGGCACGTAGTCATCCCCGGTGCCGATGGGTCGCACCCGTGATTGATGACCCCTCACCTGGCGGCCCAGAGCGATCACCCGATTGCGTTCATCAAGGAGCAGCAGGTTGCTGTGGCGGCCCATCAGTTCCAAGACCAGATGTCGTTGCACGGGATTGCCAGGCCGGCTGGCAAATCCGAAGCGCACCACCCGTTCGAATCCCTCCTGCTCCATCTCGACCAGAGCGAGCTGGCGAAGACTGTGCTGGCTCTGTTGCGCCAGGGTGCTGCCGCTGCCGTTCCTGGGTGGTGGCGGAATCTGTACCAGCCGAGGGCAGTCGGCTCGCCAGCTCAGCTCAAGCCACACCATGCCCTGCAGCGTGCGGAAACCGAGTTGGAGGGTCTGGCTATCAGGCTGCTGGGCTTTCTCGAATCGACTCGGCAGCACGCGTCCGCGCAGATCGTTCACCACCGCCAGCAGGGTGGTGACGTCCATGACCTGTGGTGAAGGCGTGCCCATCGTTGGGATGGTGGAACCTGCTGAGCAGGATGCCTTCCTACCCTGGGGGGTGACCGGAAGCGATTCATGCCCCTATCCGAGACATGCGCAAGGCTCACGGTGTTGACCGGGCCCAGCGGCGTTGGCAAGGGCACTCTCGTGACCCGTTTACGGGAACGCCATCCTTCGCTGTGGTTGTCCGTGTCTGCGACGACGCGCTCTCCGCGTGAGGGGGAGAAGGACGGTGTGCACTATTTCTTCCATCGTCGAGAGCAATTTGATGCTCTGGTGGCGGAGGGGGGATTGTTGGAGTGGGCTGAATTTGCCGGCAACTGTTATGGCACCCCCCGCCAGCCTGTGGAAGTCAGGTTGGCGGCTGGCTCGCCGGTGTTGTTGGAGATCGAGTTGGAGGGGGCGCGTCAGGTGCGTCGCACCTTTCCTGATGCGCAGCAGATTTTTTTGGCTCCCCCCAGCTTTCAGGTGCTTGAACAGCGCATCCGCGGCCGCGGCACCGATGCAGAAGAGGCGATCCAACGCCGTCTCGCCAGAGCCAAGCAGGAACTGGAGGCTAAGGGGGAATTTGATGCGGTCGTCATCAATGACGATCTTGATGTTGCTCTTGTTGCGCTGGAGAGCCTGATGGGTCTGGCTTGACTTGAGCGGAAGGCTGTTGTCGATGAAGCTCGTTGTCGATGAAGCTCGTTGTCGATGAAGCTCGTTGTCGATGAAGCTCGTTGTCGATGAAGCTCGTTGTCGATGAAGCTCGTTGTCGATGAAGCTCGTTGTCGACACTGCTCTTTGCTGCTCAACCCGTGCTGCCGCCTAGGACTGTTGAAGCGATGAAAAGGCATCAAAAAAGGAGGCCAACAAAGGCCTCCTTTTTTGATGGATTGTTCTCCAATCACATGGGGTGGAAAAGGAGATCAGGGAAGAAGCGGTTCCACTCAATCAGGATGCCTGCGGTGAGGGTGAACCAGATTGCTGCAACCACTGGAGCGGTGGTGAGGAATTTCTGCATCGGAATTCAGTTGTTGAAAACGAGTGAAGTGATCTTGAGAGAGGCTCAGCGAGGTGAGACGGTCACCTTGTCGTCGCTTTCAAGCAGCTTGCCGCTGGTGAATTCGCCGAAGGCAGCCAGAGGCCAGGAAGCAGCAGCGATACAGCTCTTAAGGGCGAGCTTGAGATCGATCTGGATTTCCTTGGTGTATTGCTCTTTGGTGCCACGGGTGGCTTTGAGATACTCACGCCCGGCCCAGCCGATGCATCCGGTGATGTAGAGGAACATCAGGCCGGGATACACGAAGTCACCAGCGTGGCTAAAGCGGCCATCAACAATCAGGTGGGGAAGACCGTCTTCTCCACAAACTGCTTGGCTGTACATCTCGAAGCGGGCTTTGGCCTGCGGGGTGGCAGCTGCACTGGCACGCTGCTGGAAACGGGCACTTTCGGAGCAGGGAGTCAGACCTGCCACATCAGCCTTGGCAACTGGGGCGAAGCCGAAGACAAGAAGGGCCGAAAGCGCAAGGGCAAAGAGACGACGCATCGGAAGGATTCCTGATTAAGCCTGCCCCGAAACGGCAGGATGTCACATGCGGACACTAGGGGAGGCTCCCCAACCAAATGACAACGGTGCTGGCCCTCGAAACAAGTTGTGACGAGTCAGCTGCTGCGATCGTGCGCCGGAGCGGCAGAGGAATGGAGGTGCTTGCCCATGGCATCGCCTCCCAGGTTGAGGAGCATGCCCAGTGGGGTGGGGTGGTGCCGGAAATTGCATCGCGCAGGCATGTCGAAGCCTTGCCTCATCTTGTGGAGGCAGCCTTGTCAGAGGCTGAGGTGGACGTTGATCAGCTCGATGCGGTGGCGGCCACCGTGGCTCCGGGGCTGGTTGGTGCCCTGATGGTTGGTTCGGTGACAGCGCGCAGCCTGGCGGTGTTGCACCAACGGCCGTTTCTTGCGATTCACCATCTCGAGGCCCATCTCGCTTCAGTGCAACTAGCGCCCGATCCACCCAGGCCTCCTTATTTGGTGCTGCTGGTGAGCGGAGGCCATACGGAACTGATCCGTGTCGATGCTGATGGAGGGATGCTGCGGCTCGGCCGCAGTCACGATGACGCGGCTGGTGAGGCCTTCGACAAAGTGGCCCGTTTGCTGGGCCTGGCCTATCCGGGAGGGCCTGCGATCCAGGCGTTGGCAGAAACAGGGGATCCACGCCGCTTCGCCTTGCCCAAGGGGCGTGTGAAGCGGCCAGAAGGGGGCTTTTATCCCTATGACTTCTCTTTCAGTGGCCTGAAAACAGCGATGCTTCGCCAGGTCGAGGCATTGCGAGATCAGTTTGATCCGCTGCCTCTGGCTGATCTGGCTGCCAGTTTCGAGCAGGTGGTGGCGGATGTTCTGGTTGACCGCAGCCTGCGCTGTTGCCGCGAGCTTGGCCTCTCTCGCCTGGTGATGGTGGGGGGGGTGGCGGCTAATCGTCGTTTACGGAGCCTGATGCAGCTCCGAGGCGGGAAGGACGGCGTCGCCGTGTGTTGCGCGCCGCTTGCTTACTGCACGGACAACGCCGCCATGGTTGGAGCGGCCGCTGTGCAGCGTTTGTCTCTGGCGCCCCAAATGAGTTCGATCTCGCTAGGGGTCTCGGCCCGCTGGCCGCTCGATCAGGCTTCTGCTCTGCAAGCGGAGGCGCCGCCGTTCTGAACAGATTTTCCTTAAAGTTGTTATCAACAAAATTGCGGGCCGCCCCATGGCAACTGAATCCGCTCCCGATGGCACTTCTCTCCTGGAAGAGGTTCCCAGTGATGAACTCAATGCTTGGCGTCGTGGCATTACTCCGCAGGCGGAGATCTGGAATGGCCGACTGGCCATGCTCGGTCTGTCGGTCGCCCTTGTTGTGCTTCTGATCGTGCGCCTCTTCAGCAGCGGTTTGTCCTGAAAGGCTGCATTGCTTCAACTCCTGCCTCTTAGGGCCTGAGCCAGTTCGTTCGGTTTGAGACTGACAGCGATTGCAGCTTCACCATCCACCCGGCCAGCCTCCACCAGGGCTTGTAACGACTGGTTCATCGTGACCATGCCATCAAAGCCGCTGCGCTCCATGATTTCCTCAACCTCATCGAGAGCACCCCGCTGGATGTAGTCCCTGCAGGCGTCTGTGTTGATCAGGATGTCGTGATAAGCGGCGCGTTTGGCATCTGTCGAGCGGATCAGTCCCTGGGCGATCACACCCAGTAGCGATTCCGACAGGGCGCGACGCACACTCTCTTGTTCATCCGGTGGGTACATGCCAAGCACCCTCTCCACTGTTTTGACGGCGGAATTGGTGTGCAGGGTGCCGAACACCAGGTGACCGGTTTGGGAGGCTTCGAGGGCTGTGCTCAGGGTTTCGCGATCTCTGATCTCACCCACGAGGATCACATCCGGGTCTTCCCGCAGCGCTGCCCTTAGGGCGTTGTGAAATTTCAGCGTGTGTTGGCCCACCTCCCGATGGCGGATGAGCGATTGTTGGCTCTGGTGGACGAATTCCACCGGATCCTCAATCGTCAGGATGTGGCGTGTCTGGTGCCTGTTGATCCAGTCGATCATTGCGGCGAGGGTTGTGCTCTTGCCAGAGCCGGTGGGACCTGTCACCAGTACCAAGCCTTTCGGACGGGCGGCCAACCCCTGCAGCACCTCAGGAAGCCGCAGTTGTTCCAAGCTGAGGATCGTCTGGGGGATCAGCCGCAACACCATGGCCGGGCCTCGCAGTGAGTCCAGCAGGTTGATCCGCACCCTGACGAAGGGGAAGGCATGGGATCCATCGAACTCTTTCGTGGTGGTGAAGGCGTCAATCTGCTGCGGACTGAGGATTTCTTGCAGCCAGGCTTGAAATACTGCGGCGGTTGTCTCAGGCCACTCGGTGATCACCATCTCGCCGCGGGCCCTGAAGCGCGGCTGTTCCCCCACCCCCAGATGCACATCGGAGTGTCCGGCGTCGTAGGCGATGCGCACGATCGCCTCAAGGCTTGGACCACCGTTTGGCCCGGAGTTGGTCGCTGCTTGAGAGGGAGCGACCTGCGCTGCCGGGGTCCCCAAGGGTGTGGCTTGCTCCGAGGTTGCCTCGCCAAGGCTGCCGCTGTTGTCCTGGTCCGCGACCGGGCGCGGCGGAAGCGGTGGGAAGCCTGGAGGAAAAACCGGACTGGTCACTGTGTCAGCAGAGCCTGATCTCTTCAGCTTCGCCATGGCTGTGGATCTGGCAAGCAGGAATCGCTCTTAAACTGAGGCGACCGTTGAGGGATGTATGGCTGGGAAGCCCAGGGTGACGATCGTGCTCGGCACCCGTCCTGAGGCCATCAAGCTCGCTCCGGTGATCCAGGAGTTTCAGGCCTGTGCACTGTTGGAGACCCGCGTGGTGCTCACGGGGCAGCATCGCGAGATGGTGACTCAGGTGATGGATTTGTTCGGTCTCCGTGCCGACCATGATCTCGATTTGATGGCCCCCCGCCAGACACTCACCCATGTCACATGTGCGGCCCTGCAGGGGTTGCGCGACGACTTTCAGGCCTATCCCCCCGCGTTGGTGCTTGTTCAGGGGGACACCACGACAGCCTTCGCGGCAGCCTTGGCCGCCTTCTACGAACAGATCCCTGTTGGCCATGTCGAGGCCGGTCTGCGCACCGACAACATTCTTGACCCGTTCCCGGAAGAGGCCAACCGCAGGTTGATTTCCCAGGTGGCCCAGCTCCATTTCGCACCCACCCAGCGCTCTGAGCGGAACCTTCAGGCCTCGGGCGTTGTGGGTCAGGTCATGGTCACTGGAAACACCGTGATCGATGCCCTGTTGCGCATGGCTGAGCGTGCGCCTGAGCTCAATGACATGCCGATCGACTGGTCCACTCAGCGGGTGATCTTGGCGACCGTCCATCGCCGCGAAAACTGGGGTGATCGCTTGACGAGCATTGCCGAGGGCATGCTCAAGGTGCTCAACGCTCATCCCGACACAGCCTTGCTGCTTCCGCTTCATCGCAACCCGACAGTGCGTGAACCGCTTCAAGCTCTGCTGGGTTCCCATCCTCGGGTGATCCTCACCGAACCCCTGGATTACGACCGGCTCGTGGCGGCGATGAAAGGCTGCACCCTGTTGCTGACCGATTCAGGTGGTCTCCAGGAGGAGGCTCCCGCCCTGGGTAAGCCCGTGCTAGTGCTCCGTCGCACCACCGAGCGTCCAGAAGCAGTGGATTCCGGCACGGCGCGTCTTGTCGGCACCGATGCCGACACCATCGCGGCCGAGGCGTCGCTGTTGCTCAGCGACCCGCAGGCATACGACGCAATGGCCCGGGCGGTGAACCCCTTTGGTGATGGTCAGGCCAGTGCCAGGATCCTTGAGGCGGCCCGTGCCCTGCTCGCGGTCTGAGCCTCGGCCCTGCGCGACAGCCGTGGTTGGTCGTGCCGCTTTCAGTCGCTGCGGGCGTTATCGCTGGTTGCTGGAGCGGCGCTGGCTCCCCCCCAATCGGATCACACCGGGTGGCCAAGGCCTGAACACCCTCATTTATTGCGGGCTTAATCCATCCCGGGCTGATGCCGGCAGCGATGACCCAACGCTTCGTCGACTCTGCGGTTTCGCCCGTGGCTGGGGATATCAACGCTTGGTGGTGCTCAATCTGTTTGCCCTGGTGACGCCCTCTCCTGCGGCTCTGCGCCGGCACCCGTTTCCCATTGGAGCTGGCAATGATGCTGTGCTGGAGAGCTGGTTACAACGCTGGAGCCTGACCGCCTCTGTGGACCTGTGGTTGGGCTGGGGAGCTCATGGCAGTTTTCAAGGGCGTGATCACTGGCTGCTGGAGCGCCTCGTCTCATTCGCTGCGTTGCGCCGCAGGAGAGGTGCAGCAGCTGCGTTCTGCCTCGGTACAACCCAAGGAGGTCATCCCCGCCACCCTCTCTATCGCCCCGCTTCGGCCATGCCTCAAGCCTGGATTGGAGAGCAGCCGTGCCTGCTGGTGCAGCCTGGGAGCCAGGGTCCTGCTAGTACGGTTCGGCTATGACTCGCACACCGCGCCGTTACGCCGTCTCGCTCCATCTGATCGGTGGGCAGACCGAGAGGGTGCATTTTTCAACTCTGGAGCAGTTTCAGCAGTGGTATCAGGGGTTGGTCAGTGCTGGAGCGGAGTCTGGATTCGTCAATGTGCCTCTGGGGGATCTGGAGGGGGAATATCTCGTGGTGCGGCCGGACGCGGTGATCGGGCTCCGGGTAGAGCCGCAATTCACCTCCATCGATGACGCCTGAGCGTTTGGGTCTGCTCTGGGGTGTCACGGTGTTCGCCGGGGCTTCCGCTCGTCTTCTGGCAGCCCTTTCGGGGTTGCCAGGGGTGGTGCTGCTACTGCTGTCCGGGCTGCTGATCGGCCGTTCTGGCCTTGGGCTTGTCGAACCCCTAGACCTTGGCCAGGGCCTGGCCACAGTCGTGGGTCTGCTGGTGAGCCTGGTGCTCTTCGACGGCGGCCTCAACCTGCGCCTTCCCGGCGACACGATTAAGGCCACGGTCCTGCGCATCTCGGTGATTCGGCTGTTGCTGTCACTTGGTGCGGGACTGCTGGCGGCCCATTGGCTGGCGGGCCTGAACTGGTCGGTGGCGGCGGTCTACAGCGCCATCGTCCTAGCTACCGGTCCCACGGTGGTGACGCCATTGATCCAGCAGATTCGCCTCGCCTCACCCTTGGGGGATGTGCTCGAAGCCGAGGGTCTGGTGCTGGAACCGGTGGGAGCTGTTCTGGCCCTGTTGCTGCTGGAGCTTCTGCTTGGAAACCTTCACGGCTGGCGGGAGCTGGCCATGGGGCTTCTGGCCCGTCTCGGTGGCGGCGTGCTGATCGGTCTTGCCGCTGGCTGGTTGCTGTCTGAGGGACTGCGTCGTCTGCGGCCCGATCCCTCGGTGGGGCTTCGTCTGCAGATCACTCTTGGCGTTCTGTTCTTGATGTTCGGTGCCTGTGAGTGGCTGTTGCCCGAGTCAGGGCTACCGGCTTCCGTGGCGGCAGGCGTGGTGGTGGGCCGTCGTCCCTCCACGCAGGCAGCTCAGCTCGATGAAGTGATCCGTGAACTAGCCCGGCTGGCGATCACCATGTTGTTCCCGCTGCTCGCGGCTGATGTGTCTTGGGCGGAGCTCAGCCCCCTGGGCTGGGGAGGGGTGAGCTGTGTGCTGGTGCTGATGTTGGTGGTTCGCCCTGTGGCGGTCAGCGTGGCCACCATTGGCCTTCCTCTGGACTGGAGACAGCGTTTGTTTATGGGCTGGCTCGCGCCACGGGGCATCGTCACGGCTGCGGTGGCGTCCTTGTTCGCGATCCGTCTAGAGCAGGCGGGTGTGCTTGGCGCCGGTCGGTTGCAGGGCCTTGTGTTTTTAACGATCCTGATGACCGTTGGTCTGCAAGGTCTGACAGCCCAACCGTTGGCCAAGGTTCTGGGTCTGGTGGATCCTGAGCCTGCGGATGCGGCTGGGTCGGAATCAGAGGCAGCGGTTGAGTCGTTGCCGGTCGCAACCGATCCTGGCCAATAGGCTCCAGGTGGTCATCAGATCAGGTCCCTGGAGTCGCCCCAGCAGAGCCGCTCGCAGTGATTTCATCAGCACACCTTTTTTGACGCCGGCAGTTTTTGCTGCAGCTCCGATCATGTCCTGACCGCGAGCAACATCCATCCCGTCCCATGGGGTGGCGTCAAGCAGAACGATGAGAGCTTGAAGGGCATCGCGGGCCCCATTGCTTTCGATCTGAGCCACGGCGTCGCTTTCCAAGGGTGGTTCATCGAAGAATGGCCTTGCCTGGTCAACCCCGTCGTTGAGAAGGGTGAGGGAGGGGCCGAGCAGCTCAGCCAGTGTGACTGCCCAGCTTCGATCATCAGGAAGACTCCAGCCTTGGTCGTGCCAGAGCGGTATCAGTGACTCCAGCAGCTGATCATGGCTCCAGTTGTGCAGCACCTGGGCATTGAGCCAGTTGAGCTTGTCCCAGTCGAAGCGTGCACCAGCCTTGTTGACGCGGTCAAAACTGAACGATGCGGCCGCTTCCTCCAGGGTGAAGCGCTCCTCCATTCCTTCCGGAACGGACCAGCCCAACAGCGTCATGTAGTTGGCCAGGGCCTCAGCGTTGTATCCCATCGAGCGAAAATCATTGATCGAGGTGACACCATCCCGCTTGGACAGCTTGCGACCCTCGGCATTAAGGATGAGCGGTGCGTGGGCAAAGGTCGGTACTGGCAGGCCCATCGCCTCATAGAGCAGGAGTTGCTTGGCGGTGTTGGCGATGTGGTCTTCGCCACGGATCACATGGGAGATGGCCATGGCTGCGTCGTCCACCACTACCACCAGGTTGTAGAGGGGGTCGCCGATCTGATCCGCAGCAGCGCGGCGCGCCACCACCATGTCGCCACCGAGGTCCGCTCCACGCCAGCTCATCGGGCCCCGCACCAGATCGTTCCAGCGGATTTCGGCGGAGTCATCGATACGGAATCGGATCACCGCTTCGCGGCCATCCGCCTGGAAAGCTGCTTCTTGCTCCGGAGTGAGGTTGCGGTGACGATTGTCGTAGCGAGGGGCTTGGTTGGACGCTTTTTGGGCCTCCCTCATGGCCTCCAGTTCGGACTCGCTGGCGTAGCAGCGATAGGCCAGGCCCTTGTCGAGCAGAGCTTGAATCGCGGCGCGGTGCTCGGCAACCCGCTCGCTCTGGATGATGGGTTCCTCGTCCCAGTCGATCCCAAGCCATTGCAGGCCTTCGAGGATGTTTTGCGTGAATTCTGGTTTGGAGCGCTCCTTGTCGGTGTCCTCAATCCGCAACAGGAACGAACCTCCGCTGTGACGGGCATACAGCCAATTGAAGACTGCGGTTCGAGCCGTACCGATGTGAAGAGTCCCGGTTGGGCTAGGAGCCAGACGAACGCGAACCGACACTGTGACGTGGGGCTTTGGAACGGGACCGACGGGATTCGAACCCGCAACTTCCGCCGTGACAGGGCGGTGCTCTAACCGGTTGAACTACGGTCCCAGGTGCACCCACTCAGGAGAATGATCTTCTGCGGTTGCCCTGTGTCGCTTGCACGACCAAGGAAGTATCGACCTCAGCCCGGCCCTCCGTCAACCCAATGCTGAAAACCGGCAAATTATGCGGGTTCCGGATGAAATTGCGCTCAACCTTCATCTCTTGCGGGGATGTGATCGATTAGCTGAATTAATAGTTGGCAGTTAGAGGCTGCGATTTGAACGGCGCTACTCCGCCATGATCACGCTTGATGCACTGCGCATGCTGGATACCACCTACTGGCTGAGGTCAGGGGAGAGAGCTTCACAGCGTCTGCACTGTTCTCAGAGCACGGTGTCGAGAAACAACAGCGAAAGTCTGACCCTCTTCGGTCTTGCCATGGAGCGCGTGGATGGCGAGTGGCAGATGCATGGCGACGTCAATCTGTTGATGATGGAGCGCTTGGTTCATCAGAAAAAGCGCCTGCTTGGGGATTCCGTCTCCCCACCGCTCAGGGTTGAAGCCAATTTCTGGTCGGCACCCTCTCTTTTGGAGCCCATCCCGAAACATTGGGAGGGTGGTACTTGGGATCATGTGGGCATGGAGCGGCCACTACAGCTCTTGCGTGAGCGTGTGATCGATGCCTGGATCGCCAGTTACCAACCAGATCTGCCGGACAGGGATCCCGATCTGTGTGTGATCGATCTCTGCCGATCTCCTGTGCACCTGGTGGCTGCTGTTGATCATCCCCTGGCTGGATGCGGACCACTTTCGGCGTCGGATCTCGATCCGTTTCCCAGTCTTGGCTTGCCATCAGGCATGTTTCCACAGACTGAGGCGATCCTGCGGGGCCATGGCCTCTGGCAGACCCGGGTACGCATGAAGCGCTACCGCCCAGAGCTTTGGCATGGGCGAACTGAGGATCAGGTCACGTTGACCTATGCCACCTGTCTCGCTTTGGAGGTGATGCCAGGCTTGGTTCCTCTGGATTTCAACCTCGGCCTGATCAGCGGTGAATCTCTAGTTGTTCGCCGTGATCTCCTGGAGGAAGTGGTGATTCAGGATCTTCTCCAGCTGCTCATACACCGTTGCGAACTGCTGGCAGAGGACTTCCCTGAGCTGGAGATGGCTCTCAATTGATGAGCAATTAAAAAAGCCCCGCCTGAGGCGGAGCTTCGGGGATAGAAATGACCGTGACGTTGATCGTCAGGGACGGAATCCAGCTGGTTCAATCAGGCGCACCTGATTCCCCCGAGCTGTGAACTCACGGCCTTGATCGCTCTGTACCACGACACGACCACCAGATTTGACGCGGATCACTCGTGCACGAACCCAGCCAAGGGCGGCTGATTCGAGCACCTTCACGACGTCACCAGGTTGAAGATCCAACTCCATGCTCGAACTCAGGAAACTGCATGAGGGGGCATCGGACGCGCCGTGGAGGACTCGAACCCCCGACATCAGGTTTTGGAGACCTGCGTTCTACCAACTGAACTAACGGCGCAAGGCGATGGACCCCTCGACCATCGCAAAACAATGGTTTTTAGACGGTAATGAAGCGAAAGCCTCAGCGGTCGAAGCGCTGCTTCACCCGAGTGGCCTTGCCCACCCGGTCCCGCAGATAGAAAAGCTTCGCCCTACGCACTTTACCGCGACGCTCAACCTTAATGGAGGCGACTTGCGGACTATGGACCATAAAGACCCTCTCCACACCGATTCCTTGGAAGATGCGTCGAACGGTGATGGTGGCGTTGATGCCTCCGTGGCGCTTGGCAATCACAACGCCTTCATAGGGCTGCACTCGCTCCTTGTTGCCTTCACTAATGCGAACGCCCACCTTGACGGTGTCTCCGACATAAATGTCGGGGAGCTCGGATTTCTGCTGACCGGCTTCGAATTCCCTGATCAGTTCTTGGGCGCTCAGCTTCACGGTCGATGCACTGCCAGTGTCCTTGGCAGGAGCATCGGCGACAGCTACATCACTGCTGGCCACGTCTGTGGCTTCTTCCTGTACGGAAGTCTCTTTCGGATCCGCTGCCATCCCAGCTCCGGGTAATCACGCCAAACAACCAGCTTACCCCTTCGCCCTCCCTTCTATGGAGTTCTCCTGGCGGGGCGTCCGCCATTGATTCCAGATCATCGTGCCGCCAGTGATCAGCATCCAGAGCAGTCCCAGCCCGTTGAGCAGCACCATCACAGGCTCGAGCTGAGGGCCGAGCCACTCACCGTCGTGGAGTGTCATCAGCCAATGCACCTGATCGCGCTCCATCCCTCCCCAGTCTTTGGCCAATCGATAGGCAATGCCTGTGATCACGGTGAGCAGGACAGGCAACACCACAAAGGGAGCCACCCATCGATGCAGCTGGCGGATCCGTCGCAGCCACGCCATTAACTCTCACAGATCCTGCAGCTATTGATAGCGTGAATTCAGGATCGTCGAGATTGCACCGCCCATCACGACTCGCCTGCCGCGACATCCCAGTCACCTTCTTGAGCGCCTCGATGAATCTGTTTGCTGACCTTCTGGCTGCCTCCAACAGTGCTAAGGCCACATCCACCGGCCCCCGCATTCAGCAGCGTCGCGGGGTGGAGGTGAAATCCTCCCGGGAGCTCAAAATCATGGCTGAGGCGAGCCGGATCGTGGCCACGGTGCTACGCGAAATCATGGGGGCTGTTCAGCCCGGCCAGACCACGGGTGATTTGGATGCCATTGCTGAACGACGCATCCGTGAAATGGGAGCCACTCCCAGTTTCAAGGGCTATCACGGTTTTCCGGCCAGCATCTGCGCCAGCATCAATAACGAAGTGGTGCATGGCATTCCCAGCGCCAAGAGGGTGATTCACAAAGGTGACCTCTTGAAGGTCGACACCGGCGCCTATTTCGACGGTTATCACGGTGATAGTTGCGTCACCATCTGTGTTGGCGATGCGCCCGAAGAGGCTCAGAACCTCAGCCGAGTGGCCCGTGAGTCTTTGATGGCTGGTCTTGCCAAGATCAAGGCTGGAAACACGCTGCTCGATATCGCTGGCGCTGTGGAAGATCACGTGCTGGCCAATGGCTACAGCGTGGTGGAGGACTACACCGGTCATGGCGTGGGCCGCAATCTCCATGAAGAGCCCTCTGTCTTCAATTTCCGTACTGATGACCTCCCCAATCTCACCCTGCGACCAGGGATGACCTTGGCGGTGGAGCCGATCCTGAATGCGGGCAGCAAGCAGTGCCGGACCCTCAAGGACCGCTGGACCGTTGTCACCCGGGATGGAAGCCTCTCAGCTCAGTGGGAGCACACCATCGTGGTGACGTCCGATGGCTGCGAAATCCTCACGGATCGGGGCGACTGAATAATCTGCTGTATAGCGCTCGCCCCAGTTCGTTCAAAGGCATCAGCACATACGTGAACGGATTGGGCGTGACGATGATCAGGTTCAGGCCCAGGTTGGCTTGGCTCAGGACCTGCCTGGCGACCCAATCCGCCGTCATGATTCCGATCGGGTTGAGATTGGATTTGAACGGTCCAAGCACAAGCTTGCGCAGGCGAAGCTGACGCTGTTCAGCCTTGCTGCGTTGGCTCCAGCGCAGGCTGACCAGCTGGCCGATCAAACGTTTGCTCAATTCGTAGCCAGGGCTTAGCGCGGGCTGGACCTCTGCTTCCGATGTGTTCACCCAGAGTTCTTTTGGCTTCCCATCGCAGCCAGCCTCTGAGGCAATGGCCTCGAAGCGGTTGATCAGTCGCCAGCTGCTCAGGGCATTGATGGTGAGGGCCTGGGTGATCGTCTCGCTGCGCTGGTCTCCTCCAGGATTGATGCCGTGGTTCAGCACAAGCACATCAAGGGTTCTCAGCACAGGATCCAGCTCGGACTCCTGCTCACATGTCCATTGCCTCCATTCCTGCGGAGCATGGTCTGGTTCGCTGTGCTCGGGCCGAGGGCCATGGCTGAGACCGACCACCACGGCGCCCCTCAGCAGAAACTGCTGGCAGAGAGCCTGTCCTAAGGCGCCTCGCACACCGGTGATTCCGATCCGGCGTCCTTGCCAGTGATGGCCGGATGGGGACGATGCAGTGGTCTCAGGCACCGTGCGCTCTCCTGGGGCATGGATGTGGGCCATCCCACCAGCTTGGGGCATCCTGAAGAGAAACACGCCCGGCCTTTGATCAGTCCAGCCGATGCAGCTCAGCTCGCCCTGTTCGCTCCCTATTGCGGTGGGCTTCAGAACGAGCAGGCTTTGCGACAGGTGTTGCCGCTGCTCTCCCGTGGCCGGCTTGAGGGGGCGCGCTCACTGGGCGAGGGGAAAGGGCATGCTTTTCTGCTCTGCTGGGAGCCGGTGCGAGCTCCGCTCACCCCGGCTCACTGCACGCTCAGCTTCCCCGGGGAAGCTTCTCTGCACTACACCTTTGATGTACCAGGCCACCAACTGGTGGAGTGGTTGATGCATGCCGAAGCTGAGGCCAGTGTGGCTGATCTGCCTGACCGCTTTTGGCAATGGCTTCTGCTGGAGCAGACCCCAACCGGATCGCTCGGGGAAGGCCCGTTACATTGATCCTCTGAAAGGCCTGCGGAGCCGTTGATGGGATCCACCTTGCTGATCGGATCATGTGAACCCTTCAGCGGGAAGTCTGCTCTTGTGCTTGGCCTGGCCCGCCAGTTGGCATCCTCCGGGCGGCAGGTTCGCTTTGGTAAGCCCCTGGCCACAAGCCTGGACTGGTCACCGGAGGTCGGCCCGCTGCCAGACCCTTTGATCGATGACGACGTTCGCTTCATCGGCACCACCCTGGGCCTCAAGGATGATCAGCTGATTCCCTCTCTCCACCTTCTGGCCCCCGCCACCGCCGATCAACGGCTGGCGGATGGACACCTTCAGGCCGGCGAGGGCTTTGTCCGTCTGCAGCAGCAACTGCAGAGCGACGATGAGACGGTCACGTTGCTGGAAGCGGCTGGCAGTCTTCACGAGGGCCTGCTTTACGGTCTCAGCCTCGGTCAGCTGGCCCGTGGCCTCGATGCCTCGGTCGTGCTTGTCCACCTCTGGCAAGACAGCCGCAGCGTTGATGCCCTATTGGCGGCCAGAGATCAACTGGGAGAACGTTTGGCAGGCATCGTTCTTAATGCCGTCACTCCCGATGATGTCGAGTCGCTGCAGCGCCATGTGGTGCCTGAGCTCGAATCGCTCGGTCTGGCTGTGTTCGGTGTGATGCCGCGTTCTCCTTTGCTCCGCAGTGTCACGGTGGGGGAGCTGGTGCGTCGCTTGGATGCCCGGGTGCTGTGCTGTGAAGAGCGGCTTGAACTGCTGGTGGAAACCCTGAGCATCGGCGCCATGAACGTGAATTCGGCAATGGAGTTTTTCCGTCGCCGCCGCAACATGGCCGTGGTCACTGGTGCCGATCGCACTGATATTCAGCTGGCAGCCCTGGAGGCTTCCACCCAGTGTTTGATTCTCACAGGTGCTGGTGAGCCTTTGCCTCAGTTGATCAGTCGGGCGGATGAACTTGAGGTGCCTTTATTGAAGGTGGAACACGACACCCTTGCCACGGTTGAAGTGATTGAACAGGCCTTTGGCCATGTGCGCCTTCATGAAGCGGTGAAAGCCACCTATGCGTTCCGTCTAGTGGAAGAGCACTGCCAGCTCGATCGATTGTTCGATGCTTTGGGATGGACCAGTTGATCGCTGGATCTCTCGCTTTCGCATTAGTTAGATCCGGTGCGATTGCTGCTTCCTGGCCAAGGACATTGCTGCTAATTTCAACTTAACAATGGCCGGATGTCTTTGAGCCGTTCCCTTGATCTTCCTTCCCTTGACAGGGTTGACACACTTGCCCAGGAACTGGCTCTTCTCCAGGACAAAGGCAAACGACGGATCGCAATTCTTGGTAGTCGGCACGTCCCGGTCGTGGCGATTCATCTCGTCGAGTTGATCGCCCGTTCTTTGGCTCAGGAAGGCCATTCGCTGATCACTTCAGGAGCGCAGGGTGTCAATGCCGCCGTGATCCGAGGTGTTCTCGAGGTGGATCCGGCTCAACTCACTGTTCTGCTGCCACAGAGCCTCGACCGGCAGGTCCCGGAGATTCGGGACAGCCTTGATCGGGTACTGCATCTGATTGAAAAGCCTGAACAGGACGATTTGCCTCTGCCACTGGCAAGCAGCCTGTGCAATCAAGACATCATCACGCGCTGTGATCAGCTGATCTGTCTTGCTTTCCACGACAGTGAGACATTGCTGAACAGCTGTCGCAGTGCCGAAGACATGGGCAAGGTGGTCAGTCTGCTGTTTTTCGACTGACTGTGGTCTGCGCCATCACTTGAAGCTGGGTTCCATCACGCCCCACAACCAGTACGCGTTCGCCCTCGGGGATTGAACGGTCGAGATCCAGTGACGCAGCGGCCCAGCTTTGACCATGCCAGCGCACCCTCCCCTCTCCGCCTGGCGCAATCGTGCCCAGAACTTCTGCGAGATCGTCGCGTTGCCGTTGCCTCTCCGGCGCTGGATTGCGCTGGGCTGACCACCGCATCAGCCAGAGGGTGCCTATCACCGTGATGGCGATGAACAGACTGACCTGAAGCAGCACTGGCAACGGCCCAAGGGCGGTGATCACCGACACGATCAGGGCCCCTATGGCAGCGAACATCAGGCCGTCGAAGGTGGGTTGCGCCAGTTCCAGGGCAAGCAGCACACCAGCGACCAGAAGCCAGATCAGCGGCACCCAGAAGGTGGTCATTGGGGTTGTTGCGGCAACGCACCACACTTTGAAGCCAATCCTGCCGGTTGTGGACGTGCTTGTGCGTTAGGAGCGCTGTCTTTAAGGTCCGAACAACTGCTCAGCTGTTTTGGAAGCGTTTTTTAGCCTGCCCGCTTTGATCCTTCTCGCGGTGCTTGGCACTGGCAGCGTCAAGGTGACCAGCGGAGGACGGTCTCGTCTGGTTGAGCGCTTGGGAAAGTTTGATCGCGAGCTTCAGCCAGGGTTGTCCCTTGTGCTCCCAGTGGTGGAAAAGGTCGTGAGCCACGAGTCTCTCAAGGAACGGGTGCTCGACATTCCTCCTCAGCAGTGCATCACCCGTGACAACGTCTCCATCGAAGTGGATGCGGTGGTTTATTGGCAGCTGCTGGAGCATTCACAGGCGTATTACGCCGTTGACAACCTCCAGGCGGCGATGGTGAATTTGGTGCTGACTCAGATCCGTGCCGAGATGGGCAAGCTGGATCTCGATCAGACCTTCACCACCCGCAGTGAAGTGAATGAGTTGCTGCTTCGGGAGCTTGATCAGGCCACGGACCCTTGGGGCGTGAAAGTCACCCGCGTTGAGATGCGCGACATCGTTCCCTCCGCAGGGGTGCAGCAGGCGATGGAACAGCAGATGACGGCGGAACGGGAGAAGCGGGCGGCGATTCTGCGCTCAGAAGGAGAAAAGGAATCTCAGCTCAACGAGGCACGTGGACGCGCCGAAGCTCTTGTGCTTGATGCCAAGGCTCAGAAGGAGGCACTCCTGCTGGAATCCGAGGCTCAGTCGCATCAGCAGCAGGTGCTGGCCGAAGCAAAATCCAAGTCAGCCCTGGTGATGGCACAAGCCTTGGAAGCCAATCCCAAGACGGCGGAAGCGATGCGTCTGATGCTCGCGAAGGACTGGATGGCGATGGGCGAACAACTGGCGGATGCCCCAGGTGGAAGCGTGCTGATGGTTGATCCTCAGTCGCCTGCCGCCCTGTTGGCTGCCCTGAAGCAGTTTCAAGGCGATCAAGGCTGATGCAGATGGGGGAGGATTCTGAGCAGCTCTTCCTTCGGTCGACCGATGCTCATCACAGCCGATGCCAGTGACAGCTAAGACGATCTATCTGGCATCTCCGTTGGGGTTTTCAGTCGAAAGTCGGCAACTGCTGCTCCCCCGTTACGTCCAGGCTCTTCAGGCCTTGGGCTTGAGGGTGTGGGAGCCTTTCGCGCGCAATGCCGGCGTCGATCTTGATCAGCCTGGTTGGGCCTACGCGGTGTCGCAGCAATGTCTTCAAGACGTGCGTGAGGCTGATGGTCTGTTCGCGATTGTGAACGGCACCCCACCCGATGAAGGCGTGATGGTGGAGCTGGGGGTTGCTTTCGCTCTGGCTAAGCCCGTGTTCTTGTTTCGCGATGATTTTCGTCGCTGTACCGATTCGGATCACTATCCACTCAATCTGATGGTGTATGCCGGGCTGCCTCAGCAAGGCTGGGAGAGCTACGTGCACGACTCGATCGACTCGATTGGAGCCCCGGACAAAGCTCTCGCCCAGTGGGCCCTGGGCTGAACGCCACTGATCAGGCTGCTTGGAGAAGGGCTTTGAGTGCCTCCAGGTAGAGCACACCTGTGCACATCAGCGCTGATGCCCAGCACAGACCCCGCAAGGGAGGAATATTGCCGACGTAGGCCCCGATGTAGAGCAGTCTCAACCCTGGCTGCAGAAGGGCCGCGGCAATGGCAAGCCCTGGTAGTGGACCTGTTTCACAGGCCGCGACCAACGACAAAATCGCTGCAGGGGCATGCAGGCTGAAGGCTTCAAAACTGTTCTGATGCGCCCAGCTGGCCCGTTGGCCCCAAGCTGGAAGGCGGTCGAACATGGCCCGCGGCGCGGCCATGTCGGCCATGGTGAAGTCCGCTTGGGATCGTGCAGCCCCCAGGGGAATGATGCTGACGATGACGACGGCTCCAGCCAGCACCAGCGACCAGGCGAAGGGGGCCGCGGCGTTGGCGGTGAAGAGTGCGGTGAGAGGCATCGTGTGCATGCTGATGCCTCTATTCAAAGGAACGGATCCCTATCGCTGTGAGCCCTACTGACCGCAGCCTTCGCTCAGAAAGCATTCGCCCGCAGCCAACCGATCGTCCCGGCTTGCGCATGGGTGGATGCGGTTTGCGATGCCGTGCTGTTCTCCACAATCCGTACCTGATACCAGAGGCCTTTCATCCCAGAGCGGCTGTGATGCACCGTCTGGAGCTGCTCCAGACGGCTGCCGCTTCCCACCAGTCCTCGTTCTCGGTTGGGACAGCCTGAGGAGATCGAGCTGACCGTTGCTGGTGATTGATGGCCGCAATCGCGCAGGAAGGCGGCTGACTGTGTGGTGATCAGAATCGGGTGGGCCATGGCGGCGCTGGCCAGTACGGCAGTGCCGCTGGCACAACTGATCAGGGTGGCTTTCAGGTTTGCTGGAAGTGGAGGCATGGCCAGACTGCGGAATGACTGTTGGGAAGCTGATGGATTCGGCTTCACGATTGGGTGATCGGGATCTCCAGTTGTTGTGATTCTGATCAAGCTCTTCAAGGCTGCGTTGTGCTCTGGGGCCCTCACTGGGACGTGCAGCTCATGCAACCAATGTTCCGCATCTCGATACCCTCAAACTCAAGCGTTGTTTGCTGAAGACCGCTTGCGGCAATGGGGTCGGCGAAGTGTGGCTAGGCATCGCTTGGACGTGTCGGTGTGGTGATGCATTCCAGCTGCTCTCGTCGCCACCATGTATTGAGCACCCACCTTGCAACCATGAAAAACATCGTGTTGACTCTGCCGCTGTTGCTGGTTGCTTCGGGTCTGATTGCGGCCCCTGGAAGGACCCATGACGGCCATGGCGCCTCAGAGTTGGGTGTCACAGTTGAAGAATTAGCGAACTCGAGCCGTCAATGGAACGGGGCGATTTTGCCGAAGTATCCCCGTGGACAACCTGAAGTGAAGGTTCTTCGAATCACAATTCCCGCGGGTGTCACCTTGCCTTGGCACTATCACCCTGTCATTAATGCCGCTGTCATCCTTCAGGGGAATCTTGAGCTGCAGTTAAAGGATGGTAGGAAAAAGATCTACCAAGAAGGTGATGCCTTGATTGAGGTGGTTAATACCATTCATTCGGGCAAGGCTCTGGGCTCAAAAGATGTCAATGTTGTTGTCGTTTATGCAGGTGAGAAAGGAGTCCCAACGACAGTATTGACCAAGCCATGAAAAACCGAAGCCTTATTGAGCCAGCACTTTGATTGATAAGCCAAAGCTTGAGTCAGAGTCGGTTCATGTCATTGCAGCGCGCTTTGATCAGAACTGGTTGGCCGCCGTTGATGGATCTTGGCTGTGCTTGTGGTGATGGCTGTTGCTTTGCATGCAATCCCACCGAAGCGGTCACCGTGGCTTTTGACTGACTGGGTTGAGGGCATGCACCTCTTCTCTCCTAGCGCTAGAGACACCTGTTGAGGTGCTGCAGTTGGCAGCTCGGCGCTCTGATTGCAAGACTGAACTCAGTCGGCAACGAAGAGAGCAGCGTTTTGGCAAGCTTTTCATTTGATGTGGTCTCCGATTTTGACCGCCAGGAGCTGGTGAATACCCTTGATCAGGTTCGCCGGGATGTTGGCAACCGTTATGACCTCAAGGACTCAGCGACGGAGATCGATCTCGAGGAGACCGAGGTGGTGATTACCACTGCCAGCGATATGACCCTTCAGGCTGTGGAGGATGTGCTCCGCGCCAAGGCGACCAAGCGCAACCTTTCGCTCAAAATCTTTGATTTTCAGACCCCTGAGGCCGTGGGCGGTAACCGGGTGAAGCAGGTGGTGAAGTTGCGCAAGGGGCTCAGTCAGGAGCTTGCCAAGAAGCTGAGCAAGAGCGTCCGTGATGAGCTGAAGAAAGTCACTGTTGCGATTCAGGGGGAGAGCCTGCGCATCACTGGAAAGAGCAAGGACGATCTACAGCAGGCGATCCAGCTGCTGAAAACCAAGGAGGATGATCTAGACGTGCCTCTCCAGTTCGAGAACTACCGCTAGTGATACTTTCCTCGCTTTAACAGCAGGTTTCGACTCTTGGTCGGTATCCCAATTTCTCTCTGTCGTCAAACTTATCGATGGGGTTCAAGCTGAACTCAGTAGAAACGAAGGCAATGGAACAGACAATCTTCAAGAGGTCTGTTCTTGGGCTGATCATTCTCATGGTCTTTCCGTCCACAGTATCTTCTCAGGTTCAATCCGAATGCCACTTCAATGGCGTGAAGGAGAATTGTATTTTGACCAGGCTATGGCGCAACGGCAGCATGTCGGGGGTCAAAGTTAGGTGGATCAGTGATGGGAAGGTCGTTAGTTATTACTATTCAAATTGCAGGAATTATGCTGGTGGAACGGTTGATGAGTGTCATGTAAAAATCGTTGAGGATAATGGGAGAATTACCTATGCCGCTTCGACCTCAAGTGGCAGGGGTACTCAAATAAGATCAACCTCGGGGAATAGAACAGTGATTCCTCCATTCTGAGATCAGCCTGATTGGTGAGTGAGAGCAGATTGATTGATTGATTGATGGCTTTGGATGTGAGCGAATGATTTTATTGATGCCAGCGAGGGCTGCATTGTCATGCCGTGTCTAGCTTTTTTGCTCTTTTGAGGTCAGAACTCCTTCGCCTCAGTCTTATTGCAGTGATCATTGATTGTTTTGAATGCTGTATCTCGAGTGCCATCCAATCTCAGCCTCTTGGCGGTAACATCATCGCTAACTTGCCCTAGATGCCATTCTGAGCAGGTACCTTTCTAGGTTTTGCGTTCGACCATTTTGTCAAATTTTCTACATTGGGGTGATCGCTCAACTTGTTAACTGTCTCTATGGTTGTGCACCCTGCGCGCTTTGAACACTGCAACTAGTGCCACGACTCGCTTCATTCGATATTGCTAGGATTTTTTATTGTGCCTGTTGAGCGATCTGTCGATGGTTTGATTTCTAGATCTGGCGTTGTTAGCGCCATGACGCTTGCCGTTGACGCTATTGCCAGTGTCAGGATGATTGCGATCAGTGAGTCCATGCGTGAGATGCGCTTTCCTTATTGGTAGCAATGCTTCTCGGCCATATCTTGTTTGCAATCAAAGTGACAGATTCTCGCAAAATTCCAGCCCCAATGCTTGCTTGTTGCTTGTGTTTGGCCAAGGGATTGGATGGATGACATCTTTAATCTTCTAGTTCATCCAGGAGGGAGACATGCCAAGGTCCATGCTGAACTCACCGGGCCTGGGTATTGTTCTGGTGAGGACTGGTCAAGGCTCTTCGGTTTACCAGCCCGTGGCATCAACTATCAGATTCGACAGTGTTTTAAGCTGAGTTGATGCGAACATTTCTTGTTGCAGCCTTGCTGTTGAGCCATGGTTCAGCCTTTGCTGCATGTGATGTCATGTATTCTGAGAAGCTCAATGCAGATGGCTCTCGGATTCGCATCACGCAACGTCAATGTGATGCGACAAAGAGTCGAACGCTCCACGTTGAATTCCAGCCTCAAGGCAGTGAATCCTGTCTCTCGCTGCTCAAACGCACACAGTCTGTCTCTCAAGCTCCTACAGGTGGTTGGCGGTTGAGAGATATTGATGCGGATGGACTGTTTGAAATTGAAGAGACTGGTGCCTGCGGTGCAGGTCCCAATTGTGAGCATCGTATCTTCAAGACTTCTGTCGGTCCTGGGCCGATCAACGCCTATCTTTTCTTCCAGGGTGGATATGCTGGGTTTAAGCGTATCTCCGACTATTACGTTGCAAGTGGTCGGTCTAGTTGTTGTTCATGGGATCATCAGGTCTACAAGAAACCAATGACTGCCGACCCCATCACTGACAGTGATCTCGTTTATGAAGTCATGGTTGGTGTTGATGTAGGCGACCCGCCAAGGACGCGCTGCCGAGTTTTTTCACGTGTTGATCACAACTTAATTCAAGTACCCCTGAGCGATAAAAAGCTTCTGACGCTGTGCGAGGTTTATGGTGAAAACTATGTTTTTAATCCGCCCTTCTTGAACGAGGGTCCTTAGCTTCTGTGCGTTCACAGTCTTGTTCCAAGCAAGTGCTAGGCCAAAGCCGTTGGCCTTGATCTCTTTGTTGTCCGTACTGATTTCCTGATTGGTTGATCGCCAACATGGTCAGCTGATGTGCTTGAGCAGTGTTGGTGATCTCAGGTCTACAACTTAAGAATGGGGAGTGGCCGCATCAGGGGAGGCAAGTGGTGTTCCCAAGCTGGGTGGCCAGCATCAAACCATGACGGGTTCTTCAGGGCTTGCGTGGTTGGCGGCGAAGATGAGCCCAGCCTTGCTTGGGAGTCCATGTTTGAAAACAGAAATCGACCGGCGTGGATGAACTGGCTCTTTTTGGCCATCTTCCTCTGGTCCAGTTGGCAATTGGCCGGCTTCTGGTTTGCGCAGCTCCACGGCTGATTTCGATCTGCCTGTCCTTGCGAAGGCAATGATCTGCTCCTGAGCTCCGCCAGGTTTCGCGCCGATCATCGTTGCCATGGTTCTCCGCTCAATCAGAGTTTGCGGCGCATTGACGGATGCTCCCTATCGTTGCAGTCAAGCCCCCATGAAGGACGAGCCTTCGCCTCTTGATGAAGCAAGTGATTCAGTTGCAGCAGTTTTTGCCTTTGCTGCTTTTTCTCTTTGTTCCTTTTTCAGTAAGCGCAGCGCCCAATAACAAGACGTCATGGAATTACTTCGGTGGATGTTTCACGTCTGATGTGATTTATGCTGAAAAGGGCATTTATTACTTGCCGGTGAATGGCAGGAATGTCGCTTCTGCGTGGAAGTATGGAGGCGACTATTCTGTTGTAAATGATGACAGTATTGCTCTTAAGGTTGAGGGTCAGCGGAATCCGTCGATCTATTGGCGAAGAGGGATGGCACGCAAAGTCTGTGGTCCAAACTAGTTGCAAACTGGGCGAGGGTAAGCCTCATCTACCGTGCGTGATGCATGCATTCGCATGGATTGGCGTTGCCTAGGTTGAGGTTGAGGTTGAGGTTGAGGTTGAGGTTGGTTGTTGGTTTGCTCCCTTGGGCTGATCGGCACCGCTGATCGAGATGCTCTTCGCCCTGTGAGTCCTTGCTCGGGTGGTCTTGGCCTTGTTCAGGACGCGCTTGCTTTCAGGGGCTGTCCCCAGATCAGCTGATCGCTGCAGTGCGGATCGGCTTGATCAAGATCTAGGACTGGAGTGTTTGGCGACAGGGCATTGCGGCCTGCCACGAACAGGAAACGCACCATGGCCTGGTCCGATTCCTTGGGGAGCTGGACACAGCCCATGCCGTGCCGTTGACGCAGCAGTCGCCAGGCACTGCCCCAGTCAACATTTGATTTGAGGAAATCGGGGCTCAGGCAGAAACGTTTGCCGCGAAAGCTTGGTCTCAGATGACCCCAGATAAAGGTTTCGATCGCCTGGATCCGATTGGGAGCCAAGACTTCCGCAAGCAAGCACGTGTCATTGAGGTCGTAGTGCTCATCGCCAAGCCTGGCTAGCACCAGCCCGATGTCGAGGTCCTGCATGCCCATGGCCAGCAGCTGGTCGGCAAGGGGCGCATTCACAGATGGAGGCTCCAGGGCCGGCGGATCATGTCTGCATCATCCCTGGGAATCCTTTACTCGGCATCGCGGCGTGCATCGATGATCCGAGCCAGTTGAAGCACGTAGCCGGCGGTGCACCACCGGCCATGGCTACGGGCTTTGTTTTCGAGGTCGGAGCGGATCTCCGCTGTTTCCGCCATCAGCAGATCCAGCTCTCCAGGGGCTAAGTCATACAGCTCTTGTAATTCCAGTTCGCGGCCAAGCAGATGGCTGCGGAACCACTTGCGTGTCTGCTCCTGGGCTGGGATGTCACGCGCCATCGGCAGAATCGTCCCATGTTTCCATGCTGTAAATGGTAAGCTGCCAAAATTGCTTGGATTTCAATGCCGACTGCAGCTGAAAAGAAAGCCGACGTCAAGCAGAGAATTCAGCAATTACGCAATATGTGCAAGGAGATGCACCTTGCGGTGATGGAGGACGGCACCATGCCTGAGGCGGCTGCGGTGCGGGAGTCGATCGAAAAGTTGCAAGGGTTGATTGATTTGCTTGATGGCAAGAAGAAATAGATCAAGTTTGATGCTTAAAAGGTTTTTGGTGAAAGTCTTTTAAGGGGCAGGATTGAGAAGCTGTGAACTGCGTTGTGACTTGATCACTTCAATTCGGTTCCGAGCTGAATTGACATGCTGTTGTTGATTTGTGGTGTTTGGAGCGAGTTGTAAATGGTCTGAGCACTGAATGAGGTAAAAAATGACTGATTGCCCGTTGGGAATACCTTCAGGGTTCCGGAAAATGTATTGCTCGGCGAGAGCCCATTCACATAGGCTCCGGTGAACTGGTTGGTGAGGCTCAGCTTGATGTTTTTGTTGGGTTTCCACTCCATATGAGCTCGCGCTGTGCTGGCGGCGTAGAGGTTGCCGCAGACCGGATCATTGATGCAGCCAGAGCCACCCCAGAGCTGTTGCAGTGAAGGGCCGATGGACAGGTTCACCACGGTGGTTGGCGTTTTGACCACATCAAGGCCCAGTCCGATCGAACCGACCACGGTGTCGGTTCCGATCGCATTGAGCGCGTCGTAGTTGTAGCGGCCGGAGATGTAGGTGCTGAGGTCGCCCTTGAGTTGGCGGGAGTAGCGCAGTTCGGCATTCCCTTCGTTGGTGTCGACACTGTTCTCGGTTTCTCCGACATCGCGAGAAACGTCGTAATGGGCCTGACCATTGAAGGTCAGCTCGTCCTTGTTCTGCTTGTACTTCGCAGACAGTGTCAGTGCTCCGCCTGCGGAAAGGTCATCGTCAGTGTTGGAACTGTTGATACCGGCGGACAGACTGGCGCTCCAGGGCCTGGTGGTACGGGGCTTGAGCGCTGCTTTCTTGATCTCCATGCGTCCAAGGTCCGGATGGATCAGCACGGTGACGTCTCCGTTGCTCTCTTCCTTGACGATGGTGCCTTTGAGGCTGTCACCATTGCGCAGGATTAGCTCCACCGTCTCGGCTTGAGCTCTGCCTATCGGACACGTGACTCCGCTCGCAAGCACAGTGATGACGGCGAGCGCACCGATTGGGCGGTGGGCCCCAGAGTTGAAGGTGTAGACCAAGGGGCATCGAAGAACCGCGGCTACTGTCTCATGCCACTGCTTGCATTGGTGTTCTTCGTTGAGGCTTGATCAATCGGTCTGTGCTCGTGGGCATCAACTGCTTAAAGATTCAGATTCAGCTGTAACCCCGTGGCCCAGATCCCAGGCACGGAACCACGACCAGATGGATTGAGAATCCATTGCATCAGGGGTTGCAACTGAACGTGTTGGGAGATCCAGATCGCATAGTTCAGTTCAATCACACCTTCAAAGCTTTGTTTGGGCAGCAGCGTTGGGCTGAAGCTGCTGCGGCTGATGCCTAAGGCGAGGACATCCAGTGGGCGATGCGGTACGGGACCTTGAGAAAGCCAGCCGGCTTCAGCAAAGCTTGGTACTGGGTTGTTGGCAGAGTCGAGACCTAGGGCGCCTGCGATCCACACCCTGTTGTCCTGGCCAATGGGTAGATCCATTGGCCAGGTGATGGATGCGTAGACCACGCGATTGATCCCGTCGCCGATATCAGAGGCGTTCTCTGTCAGGAGTTCGGTGTTGGCCAGTAACCCTCCTAATTGGACGGCGGGTGGCGGGAGCTGTCGCGCCACATGGCTGTTGTTGCTCTGGATCTCAATGGGCTCCAGCAGGTCTGTGCGTGCTGGTAAAGGATTCATGCTCCATTGCACTACCTGAACACTCCCGCGGAGATCAGGTTGTTCGGGATTGACACCCAGGCTTGCGGCGATGTTGTTTTCCTTGTCCAGATTGAAGTAGCCATAGCTCGTATCTCCAAGTGCAGTTGTATGCACGCTGAATCGCACTCCAGGTGCCACAAACGGATTGATTGGTAACCCCTCAACTAGGAGATTGAGCGTGTTGTTGAAGGTGGAGTTGATGTAGTTGTTCGTGGCTGGTGTGACCAGGAAATCAGGATTGAGTGAGATCAATCCGACCTCTGTACTCCACCAGCTCGTGCCACGATTGCGGCGAATGCTGGATTCACTGATCCAAGTGCCGTCTGGATATGACAGCTCTTGCAGTGCAAATCCTGCACCAAGTTCGTTGGCAAAATTCTGATTGCCCGCATAGTGACTGAGCTCCAGATTGAGCTGCCAGTGGTCGACTTCCGACCAGTCTTGTGCTGCTTTCTCAATTCCGGAGCTGAGTGTCAGGTTGAGCACCGTGGCTTGAATCCAGCTCGCAGCAGCTGGATTCAAGCCACCCAGAAGCCCCGCCATCGGTTCTGCGGTGTAGTCAACATTGAAGTCAACCCACTCGGGAAGCCCCAACCAGGACTGCATCGGGCTTGCCGCAGCAGCCTGTGGTTGTAATCCGGCAACAAAAAGACCTGCCAGGCCGGCCAGCATTCGCTGAACCGTGCATCTGCAGGTCATGGCTCTGGTGGGTAAGGCTTAGGCAATGGCGGCGAAGCTGTCGCGGAAGGCCTGAATGGTGGCCTCGATATCACCATCGCTGTGGGCCAGGGAGGTGAAGCCAGCTTCAAAGGCGCTAGGGGCGAGGTACACACCACGCTCAAGCATGGCGCGGTGCAGCTTGCCGAAACGCTCCGCGTCAGTTGCTTTGGCTTCTTCAAAGTTGCGAACAGGGCCTTCACACAGGAAGAAGCCGAACATGGCTCCGATGCTGCCCCCTGTAATCGGAAGCCCCGCTTCCGTAGCAGCAGCTTTGATCCCTGCAATCAGCTTTTCGGTCGTGGCGGTGAGCTTGTCGTAGCTGCCAGGTTGCTTGAGCAGCTCAAGTGTCTTGATGCCAGCCGTCATGGCCAGGGGATTGCCGCTGAGGGTTCCGGCCTGGTACATCGGGCCAGCAGGAGCCACCATTTCCATGATCTCCTTGCGTCCGCCATAGGCACCCACGGGGAGGCCTCCGCCAATGACCTTGCCCATGGTGGTCAGGTCAGGCGTCACACCGAAGTGGGCCTGAGCCCCTCCATAGCTGATGCGGAAGCCCGTCATCACCTCGTCGAACACCAGCAGAGCGCCGTTTTCTTTGGTGATCTCTCGCAGTCCTTCCAGGAAGCCTGGCTCAGGGGTGATGAAACCGGCATTGCCGACGATGGGCTCGAGAATCACGCCGGAGATGGCGTCAGGGTTCTCGGCAAACAATTGCTTGACGGCCTCAAGGTCGTTGTAAGGGGCGGTCAGGGTATTGGCGGTCGTACTGCGCGGCACCCCAGGGGAGTCGGGGAGTCCGAGGGTGGCAACACCGGAACCAGCCTTCACTAGGAACATGTCGGCGTGCCCGTGGTAGCACCCCTCGAATTTGATCACCTTGTCACGACCCGTGAAGGCACGGATCAGGCGCAGAACGGCCATGCAGGCCTCGGTTCCACTGTTGACGAAACGCACCATCTCAACGCTGGGGACGGCGTCGATCACCATTTCTGCCAGGGTGTTTTCCAAGGCGCAGGGTGCCCCGAAGCTGGTGCCCTTCTCAATGGCTTCTTGGAGGGCGCTGATCACCTCTGGATGGGCATGGCCACAAATGGCCGGCCCCCAGCTGCCGATGTAATCGATGTATTTGTTGCCATCGACGTCCCATGCGTAGGGACCTTTGACCCTGTCAAAGACGATCGGCTGGCCGCCCACCGACTTGAACGCCCGCACCGGCGAGCTCACTCCACCAGGCATCAGGCTCTGGGCAGCACTGAAGATGGCCTGGGAGTGGCTGGTGTTCAGGGTGGGAGCTGTCACGGGGACGGATGCCAAGGGGCAGATGCAAACCGTGAAGCATCCTGACTCAAAATGGTCACTTGCGACTGAACTGTGAACCTGGCCCTGCTGCTCCAGCTCCGGTTCTGTCAGAGTTGTCGGAAGCGAATTTGCGCCCCTTGACCCACGACTGGGCAGCTCTGGACAGAGATCTCAGCCGGCTCCTCCCGTCTGATGCTCTGGTGCGCAAACGTCAGGAATTGCTGGCGTACGACTGTGATGGTTTAACGATTGACCGTCATCAGCCCCCTCTGGCGGTGTTGCCACGCACGACGGATCAGGTGGCGGCCACGCTGCGTTGCTGCCGCGAGCACGGCGTGCCCTTCGTCGCTCGAGGCAGTGGCACAGGCTTGTCCGGAGGGGCAGTGACCGAGCAGGAGGCGCTGTTGGTGGTCACCAGCCGAATGCGGCAGATTCTTGCTCTTGACCTGCCGAATCAGACGATCACGGTTCAGCCGGGGGTGATCAATAGCTGGGTCACCCGAGCGGTGGCGGGGGAAGGGTTCTATTACGCCCCGGATCCCTCAAGCCAGGTGGTGTGCAGCATCGGCGGCAACGTGGCCGAGAACTCTGGTGGCGTGCATTGCTTGAAATACGGCGTTACCAGTAACCATGTGCTGGGCATGGAAGTGGTCCTTCCTGATGGCAGCGTCACCCATCTCGGGGCCGATCTGGTGGAGTGTCCTGAGCTGGATCTGCGTGGTGCGTTCATCGGTAGTGAAGGCACGCTCGGGATCGCCACGGCTATTACCTTGCGCCTCTTGCGGGCTCCGGAGCGCGTCAGTGTGCTGCTGGCTGATTTTCCGACGATGGAAGCGGCTGGAGAGGCGGTACGGCTGGTCACCGCTGCTGGAGTGCTGCCTGCCGGGATGGAGATCATGGACAACTTCATGATCAATGCGGTGAACGACCTGTTCGGGCACGACGAATACCCGCGTGATGCCGCTGCGGTGTTGTTGGTCGAACTTGATGGCCAAGCGGCTGAAGTGGCTGTCTCCGCAGACCGTGCTGCTCAGCTCTGCTGTGATGCCGGAGCCCGAGGCGTGCGCCGGGCCGATGAGGCTGCCGATCGGGCTCTGCTGTGGAAGGGGCGCAAGTCCGCCTTCGCCGCCGTAGGCCAGATCTCATCCACCTATTACGTCCAGGACGGAGTGGTTCCTCGCAGCAGCCTGCCTCAGGTGCTGTCCGCGATCGAGGACCTCAGCCGGGACCATGGTCTTCCTGTTGCCAATGTCTTCCATGCCGGCGACGGCAATCTGCATCCATTGATCCTCTACAGCCGTGATGAGCCCGGCGTGGATGCCCGTGTCAAAGAGCTCGGTGCGGCGATCTTGCGTGAGTGCCTGGCTGTGGGGGGCAGCATCACCGGTGAGCACGGTGTGGGCGCCGATAAGCGCTGTTATCTCGACTGGATGTTCTCGCCTGATGATCTGGCCACCATGCGCCGACTGCGGCTGGCGTTTGACCCCGAGGGACTGGCAAACCCCGGCAAGATCTTCCCCACCCCCACCAGCTGTGCAGAGGCCTCCCGCAAGGTTGTGACACTCCCGGCCGATTCCTCAGTGGTCGCCTTCTGAACCAACCCCAGCCAGGGGCTTGGTTCAGAACAGTTCATCCCCAGTCGTCCTCGTCGTCCTCCTCTGCCGGAGGCCAACACAGATCCACCACCACTGGCGCATGGTCGCTGGGCTGCTCGCGTCCTCGTTCCTGCTTGTCGATCACGCAGCCTCGTGCAGTGCTGAGCAAGTCGTCGGAAAGATAAATGTGGTCGATACGCCAGCCGCTGTCACGGTTCCAGGCGCCGCTTCGGTAATCCCACCAACTCCAGTGACCCGCATCAGGTTCAAACACGCGGAACACGTCGTTCATGCTGTCGCCGAGGGCTTGCTGCAAGGCCTCCCGTTCGGCGTCGGTGGCCATGATTCCTCCGCTGAGGCGCTCAGGGTCATGGATGTCACGGGGTTCCATCGCAATGTTGAAGTCCCCCACCACACAGAGAGGTTCATCTCGCGTTCGTGCTGCTTCGAGATAGCGCTTGAGACACGCCAGCCAACGCAGTTTGTAGGGATATTTTTCTGACGTCAGACCAGATCCGTTCGGCACGTAAAGGTTCACCACGCGCACACCGTCGATCAGGGCGCTGATCACCCGTTTCTGCTCCCCGAGTTGCAGGGCTTCGTCATCCTCAGCCAGTTCACCGATGAAGCCTTTGCGCACATCGTCGAGTGGCTCGCGACTGAGCATGGCCACGCCGTTGTAGGCCTTCTGACCATGGAAGCTGAGCTGATAGCCGCTCGATTCGAAGGCGGCAACAGGAAAGAGGGGGTCATCCACTTTGGTTTCCTGTAAGCAGAGAAGATCCGGCTGGGTGCGCTCCAGCCAGGCCAGCACATGCTCCAGACGGGTCCGTACAGAGTTGACGTTCCAGCTGGCAATCAGCATGGGGTTCCTTCCATCGTTGGTGACCCTTAGCATTGATCTCCACCGGAGTCAGACGATGCTGCCGATCCAACAACGCCTTGCTGTGATCGCCATGGCTGTGGCGTTGAGTGGAGTAGGTGCTGCCCAGGCTCAGGCTCCGCTTTCTGGCTACCAGACGCCGGCCGAGCAGGAGATTTACAACACGGAACCAGGAAAACCCAAGGGGTCGGTGCTGGATGCCACCAACCCAATGGATCTGCTCAATCGGCTGCGTCAGGCCACGTCAATGGACGATGCCACCGATCCCTCCGACGCCATTGACGCTGCCCTCAAGGGGTGGGAGTCGCAGACCCCAGGTTCGGTTCAGTAGCCGTCGTTCCCTCACCGACGGATCTGGCGCGGTTCGTCACCAGCCCCCAGCGGGCTGCCAAGGCATCCAGAGCCTGCGTGTCGGTTTTGGTTGCCATCTGCCGTTGCCGTGCTGTTTCGAGCAGCGCGAGGGCTCTCTTCCGTTCCCCCTTCTCCTGCCTGAGTACGGCCTCGGCCAGCAGAGGCCTGGCATCTTGCGGCGCTTCCTTGCTGAGTTGTTGATAGGTGCTTAGGGCAGCGCTCGGTGAACCGCTTTGTCGTTGAAGATCAGCCAGCAGAAGGCCGATCGGCATCCGTTCCGGTTTTGGACTGGCGCTCAGGGCTGACCGCACTGACTTCACTGCCTCAAGGTGACGGCCCTGCTGCAGCCGAAGCAAGGCCAGCGTCTGCAGCACCTCCAGCTCATTGGGTTGCAGCCGCATGAGGATCAGCAACTGCGTTTCGGCTGCCTTGGGATTGCCGTTGCGCAGTTGCAGCTGGCTCAGGAGCAGGCGCCAGCGCCAGGCCTTGGGCTGGGCTGCCAGCTGTTCCTCCACTAACACGATGGTTTCAGGGAGTCGTCCGAGGGCCAGCAGGCGTTCGATCAGACGCCGCTCGTCGGCTGAACTTAGGGGCTCCTGCTCACGTCTGCTGAGCAGGGCACTCACCTGACGATCCACTTCGATCCGGCTGGGTGATGGCGTGGACTGACCATTCATCAGCTCACTGAGCAGCCACCCCACTCCCAGGGCGACCAGCAGTCCACCCCCCAGCCACCAGCGCTTCTGTCCTGCCACCGATTTCGTCCTTTCCCCGCCAGGTCCGATCAGTCTGGAGGGCATCTCCAATGCTGGCTAGAGTTTGTTGCGGGCCACTGCATGCCCTTTCTGACTGATGCGCGACCATCCGATTTCCCCGGTCACTGAACCGTTGCAATACCGGGCCATCGGCGTTGTCCGCGGCACCTACCGCCCTGAATCTGACGAGCAGCTGACCCGTGGGGTGCTGGTCGATGACCAGGGGCAGGAACTGGAGGCCGTGGTCCTCGGCCGGATGCTCACACTGATGCGTCGACACCTGGCGATGGAGCAGCCTCACCTTTGGGTGGTGTACCCCCGCTCTCGCGATGGCGGCCATCTGCATCTTCAGATTGCTGGGATCTGGGAGCCGAGCACTCTTGAGCGCACTGATCAGTCGCCCCTTGCCGAGGCAGAGCCAGTGCACGACACCCTGCCGGAGGGAGATGATTTTTTCTCCATCCGCGGTGAGCTGATCTTTACGCGCCCGGAAAGTGGTGACCTTGTGGTCAAGGTGCGCCAGCAGCCCCGTGCGGATGGAAGTCGCCCGCTCCCTTTCAAGCTTCAGCTCAAGGGTGAGATCCCGCTTGATCAGCTGCGACATTTCGTCAGCCTCGATGTGCGACGTCAGGGGCAGGATTTGCAGGTTGAAAACTGCGAGGCGATTGCGCCGATGCCCACTCGCGGCGGCAAGGGTCGGGGAGGGAAGGGGCGAGGTCGCCGGGCCGAGGCCTGATGGAGCCTTCCTCGCCCTCTGAACGTCCTCAATCGCAAGGTTCTGTGTCGAGTGGCACTGCTGGAGTGGTTGTGGGCGGAGCCACGCTGGTGGGTGTTGTTGGCCCTTTGGTGGGCATCTCCCCGGCCTGGATCGCCGTGGGCGTGATCGGTCTGCTGGTTGGTCTCACTGTGGATGCTTCTCAGTGGCAAGGTCTGGGGGGTCACTTGCTGGCAGAGGCCTTGCCCGGCGGCCGGGCCCGATTACGTCGGATTGCTTGCCATGAGGCCGGTCATCTACTGCTGGCTCAGGAGAACGCGTTGCCTGTCAAGCGGGTGCTTGTAGGCACCAGGGCCTGCCTTCAGGCTGGAGTGCGTAGCAACGGTGCGACCGAATTTGTGATTCCCGACAGTGTGCGCATGCCACTGGAAGAACTCAGGCGCTGGAGTCGGGTGCTGCAGGCGGGCATCGTGGCTGAAACCTTGCTGTATGGCTCAGCCCGTGGTGGTGCTGATGATTCTGCTCTGCTCGGTCGTCTTTGGGGGATGTCTGGTCATGACGTCGACACCGCCCAACGGGAACAGCGGCGCGCACGCCGGGAGGTGGATCAGTGGTTGCGACAACAGAAGCCCCGGCTGGAACAGCTGGCTGAGCAGCTCCTGTCATCGCCCCAGTCCGGAACGGTTGAAGCCGGATGAGCACCCTTGTGGTCGACTGCCCCACGGGTCTCGCGGGCGACATGCTGCTCGCTGCCTGTCTGGATTTGGGGGTGCCTCCGGAGGTCATCCATCAACCATTGGCAGCCCTCGGCCTCGGCGATGCCTATCGGTTGGTGGTGGAGGAGAGCCTGAATGGAGGCCTGCGAGGACTCCAGCTCGAGGTGGAGTCCTCGCAGGCAGCAGAGCATCGTTACTGGCGGGACCTGCGCCTGCAGATCACTGAGGCCGCTTTGGATCCCTTGGTTAAGACTCGCGTGCTGGCGGTGTTCTCTGCCCTGGCAGAAGCCGAGGCGGCCGTGCATGGCAGCTCCCCGGAGCAGGTTCATTTCCATGAAGTGGGAGCGATCGACAGCCTGGTGGATGTGGTGGGGGTGTGTGCCGCCATCACATTCATGGCGCCGAAGCGACTGCTGTGTCTTCCCCCGCCTGCGGGTCGGGGAACCGTTCAGACCGCCCATGGATGCCTGCCCGTCCCGGTACCGGCTGTCTTGGAACTGGCCCGAAAGCACCGGGTCCCGCTCCGATCAGGCCCTGCTCTCCCCAGTGGTGAACTCATCACGCCAACGGGGTTGGCCCTGATGGCGGTCTTGGCAGAGGCGTTCGAGGAGCCCGGCGACCTCGTGGTGGAGGCGATTGGGGTTGGGCTAGGACACCGTCAACTTGATCGTCCCAATCTTCTGCGTCTGTTGCGAGTGGATGAGATGCCAGTACAGGCAGGGGAGCTGGCTGAGCCAAAGGCCCCACCGGAACAGCAGAATCTGGCTTGGCAAGAGCTCGTGGTTCAGGAAGCCTGGATCGATGATGCCTCCGCTGAAGACCTTGCTCACCTTGCGGAAAGCCTGCGCCAGGCGGGTGCGCTTGAGGTGGTCATCACGCCTGCGTTGATGCACAAAGCCCGCCAGGGGGTGGCGATGACGGCGCTGCTCCTTCCAGACAGGGCCGCGGCGTTGAGGGCTGTTTGGTTTGGGCAGGGCCCCAGTCTGGGCTTGCGTGAACGGCGCCAGGGCCGTTGGCTGCTCTGGCGAAGGATGGGGCTCTGCCCATCTCCCTGGGGTGATGTGCGTGTGAAGCAGGTGCGCAGGCCAGGTGGACACACCACGCTCAAAGTGGAACACGACGAATTGCGTCGTGTCAGCCTGCAGGCAGAGGCCTCGATCGAACAGGTGCGGATGACAGTGTTGGCGCAGGCCGATCGCTTCAGGCCTCTTGAGGATTGGTCGCTGTGAAGCTGCAGCTGCCGGGCGGACTTCGGCTCTGGGTCACGCTTGCCAGTTTTGGCTTCGTGGGCTGGGCCCTGTCCGGCCACATCGCTGGTCTGAGCGACCTGTCGATCAGTGCCCGGGGATGGTGGTGGCTGCTGCTGGGTTTGGCCTGCAGCTGGATGAGTCTGGTGGTGAATGCCCTGGCCTGGCGGGTGCTGGTGGATTGGCTGGGCCATGGACGTGAATCCCTGGCGCTCGTGCCTTTGCATCTGCGCACCAATCTGCTCAAGTACCTGCCCGGAGGCGTCTGGCATTTCGTCGATCGCCTGCGCACCCTGCAGCCCAGCCTCGGTGCCAACCGAGCTTTGGTGTCGGTGTTGCTGGAGCCGCTGGTGATGGCTGTAGCGGCCCTGCTCTGGGTGCCATTTGGTGGTTGGCAAACAGGGTTGGCACTGTTGTGTGTTCTGCCGTCCGTTGTTCTTCTTCCCCGTTTCCGGGAGCCGCTGCTGAAGAGGCTGGAGCGGGCCAAATGGAAGCAGATCAATCGGGCCGATGCAGACACATTGGCCCCTCTTGATCCCAACACTCTCGGCAGTGGTCGGGGCGGTTACCCCTGGTGGCCCCTAGCGATGGAGATGGGTTTTGTGCTCTGCCGGTTCGCCGGATTCTGGTGTTGCGTTCAAACGTTCGGTCTCGGCGAGGGGCACCCTCTGGGGATCTGGCTGGCAGGTTTCTCCCTGGCCTGGACGGTTGGCTTGGTTGTTCCTGCGGCCCCAGGAGGCCTTGGGGTGTTTGAGGCGATCCTGCTGCTGCGACTGAGTGGTTTTGTCGCTGAAGCCCCGCTGCTCGCCGTCGCCCTCAGTTACAGATTGGTGGTGACCTTGGCCGACGTGTTGGCGGCGGGAGCGGTGTTCCTGGATCAGCGGGCTTCGTGGCCCTTCATCGGTGCTGCGAGGGCCGAGGATGCGTCCGCGAAGCGTTGAACATCCCTCTGATGCTCGAGCCTGGTATGCGCAATGCGTAGGGCTGTGTTGTCGTTGGGCTTGATCGCCACTGCCTGGGAGCCGCTTGCGGGGCTGGCTTCAGGGTGGGACCGATGACCGCCGTGGATCTGCCGTCCTGGACTGATGCTCTCCCTTGCCCGCTATCGGCAGGTTGGGAGCTGGTGCGGCAGCAGGCCTTGCCTCGCCGGGCGGATGATGGCAAGCCGCTGGGTGGGTTTTCAGCGGCGGCGTATGCGGCTGATGAAGACAAGCTCTGGTTGCTGAGTGATGCGCCCCAGGGGCATCTGGTGCCTGTTCGGGGCTTGGCCCGTTGGATTCAAACCGGCCGGCCTCTGGAGATGGGGCTGAGTCTCATGCTGCGCAGGTCACAAGGCAAACCGTTGCCGGTGCGTCTCGATGGAGAGGGGCTGGTGTTGCGAGGCGACCAGGCCTGGATCGTCAGCGAAGGTCACCGGCAACACGGTCGGCCGGCTCAGCTTCTGCGGGTGTCTCTGCGGGACGGACGCCTTGAGCAGCAATGGGATCTGCCTCGGACCTGGCAGTTCTCCGATGGCTTTGGGCTGGCGACCAATCAGGGACCGGAATCTCTCACCTCTCGTGCGGATGGTTCCCTGCTCGTTGCAGCGGAAGCACCCTTGCTTCAGGACAAGTCTGCCGTTGGTTTCGATCAGGTTCGGCTTGCTGCGTTCAGCCTGGATGGAGGCTGGCGCGAGCTCGGGTCTCTCCCGATTGGACCTGCCGTTCGTTCATCGTCCATGGTGCAAGGTCTGACCGAATTGCTGGCCTTGCAGGATCACCCCGGTGTTCTGGCTCTGGTGCGTCGTTATCAGCCTCCTGCCCAGTGGGGGGCGCGGTTAGTGCTTCATTCCGGCGCTCCGGTGCTCCAGCCGCTCGTGGGATGGGATCTTCTCGATGCTGGTCTGCCGGCGGATAATTGGGAGGGATTGGCCTGGGGGCCGCGGCTTCCGGACGGACGGCGCACTCTTGTAGCCGTGAGCGACGACAACTTCAACCCGCTTCAGCGAAGCTGGGTCACCGTGTTGGCTCCTCGTCATGCATCGCCGTTCGGCGCTCAGTCTGCTCGGTCTTGGCAGTGCGGGCCTGGTGCTCTCTCAGTCGACTGAGGACGGAGTGGCTTCTGCCTTGTCGACCTCGACAGGGCCCTCCTGGCCGTTCACGCCCGTGGCCACACCCTTGCCGCTGGACAGTGATGGTCTCTCCACTGCTGAACAGAGGGAGGTGTATCGCCGCGTGAGCATCGACGACCGGCTTGTCGTGCCTGAGGAGTTCCGAGCCGATCTCATCGCGGCTTGGGGAGACCCGCTTGCCAATGGTCGGTTTGGCTTCAACAACGACTATCTCGGCTTTGTGGCTCTGGGGACGGACCGCGCCCTACTGAGCGTCAATTTCGAATACATCAGCCCTCGGCCCTGGGCGGATGGCTTTGCGGACGTGATCGCTGCACCGCTGCCCTGGCAAGCCTTGGTGGATGCGTTGGCGTCCCGCGGCGGTGTGATTGATGCGAGTGCCCTGGAGTCTGATGATCCGCTTTTGGATCTGATCCGGGCTGTGAGTGATCAGGCCATGGCTGATCTGGGAATCGGGGTGATTCACCTGCGCCGGTCGGCTCAGGGGGTGTGGACTCGGCATCTGGATCCTCGTGAGCGCCGTATTGATGGTCTGGCTGGTTGGTACAAGCCGGAGTGTTGTCTTCAGACCACAGGTCCTGCTCAGGCGGTGTTCTCGGCCTCTAGCCGGATTGGTTACGACGATGGACTTGGTACCGCTGTGATCGGCACCTTCGCGAACTGCGCCGGAGGCATGACCCCCTGGGGCACGGTGCTCAGTGCCGAGGAAAACTTTCAGGTTCAAGTGCCAGAGGCGGTGTATGCCGATGGCAGTGCCCAGGCACTGCAGGCTTGCCCCTTTGAGTGTCGGGAGGGGCGTCTCAAGGGGCTGGGCAATGTCTATGGTCTCGCCGGCAACAAGTACGGCTGGATGGTGGAGATTGATCCGCTGGATCCGCACTCAACCGTGCTGAAACATTCCGCTCTTGGGCGCTTTCGCCACGAAGCTGTGGCGGTGCGGGCTGTGGCCGGTGAATACCTGCAGGTGTATTCGGGCTGTGATCGCCGTGGGGGGCATCTCTATCGCTATGTCAGTGCGGAACGGCTTAGTTCGCCTCAGGATCCGTCCAATTCGCGCTTGCTGGAGAAGGGTGAGCTGCAGGTGGCCCGCTTCAGTCCCGATGGCAGTGGGGAGTGGCTGCCTTTGCGTCCCGAGACGTCTGTGCGGCCTTTTCTCCCGAGCGCGTATGCGGCGGCGGGGATCGACTGTCCGCTTGCCTTGCCCCATTCCGATCGAAGCCAAGCGGGTGCAGAGCTCTTTCGTGACGATGAGGCCGTGGCCGCTTATGCCCGCCTTCACCCTGATTTGGCCAGCCTCTACCTGGGCAAAGGCGACGCTTTGCAGGGGGCCATCTTGGTGGATGCCCATCTCGCCGCGAGTGCGATCGGGGCTACGCCGACGGCGCGCCCCGAAGACACCGAACTCGATCCGATCAGCGGTGACCTGCTGGTGGCCTTCACCTCAGGGACTGCCGATGGTCAGGGCGGAGCAGACCCGGCGATTTTTCGAGGCCCTGATGGCCAAGCCACCTGGTCACATGGCTGGGTGATGCGTATTAGTGAGGTGGATGGTTGCCGCTTTCGGTGGCGCATGGCTGCCACCGGGGGGGAACCCTGGTGCGGAGGGCTGGGATTCTCCAATCCCGACAACCTTGCCATCGATCGCGGCGGGAACCTTTGGGTTGTGACCGATCACGTCGGCCAAGACGCAGACGTCTTCGGCAATAACACTTGCTGGTTCATTCCCCGTGCTGCGAAAGGCAGCGCGGAGGTGGCAGCCTGTTTCGCGATTGCTCCGATGGAATCGGAACTCTGCGGCCTCAGCCTTGATGCTCAGGAGCGCAGTCTGTTCCTGGCGGTTCAGCATCCAGGTGAGCGCAATGGCCGTCGCCTTCAAGGGGCTGAGGTTGTGCAGGCCCATCAGGTTCAGGACAGCGATGGCCAGCCGATCAAGCAGTTACGCACGGTGCCATTGGGGTCAAACTGGCCAGCCCAAGCACCAGCTCGCCCACCGCGACCGGGGGTAGTGGCGGTGCAGCGCCGAGACGGTCAATCTTTGACCGGGTTCTGATCCTTGGGGCTGTGGTCGAGACCTGGCACCAGAGCCAGAGATGCCATCAGGCCGAGGGCCAGAATCATGAGCGTTGGCCATAGCGCTGCCGCCAGACGCTCATCGCTGGCGTACTGATACACCCGCACTGACAGCGTGTCGAAGTCGAAGGGGCGTAAGGACAAGGTGAGCGGTAGTTCTTTCACGGTGTCGACGAACACCAGTAAGCCACCCACAGCAAGCGGGCCGCGCAGTAGTGGTAAATGAATGCGTTGCAGCACATCAGGCCATCGACAGCCGAGGCCGGTGGCCGCCTCGTCGAGGCTGGGGGAGAGTCGTTCCAAGGCGGCGTCGAGGCCTCCTTTGGCGACGGCCAGAAAGCGATCGCTGTACCCCCAGAGCAGGAGCAGGAGTGGGGCCAGTTGCCATGGCCCGCCCAGCAGCAGCAGGCCTAAGGCCAGCACCACGCCTGGGATCGCATAGCCCATGCCAGCGAGGAAGGTGAGGCTTTGGAGCCAGCGGGCTTGGCTCCAGCGTTTGGCGATGGAAAGCAGCAGGGCTGCCACGAGTGCAATCCCGGCGGCGGCAAGGGCTAGGCCGAAGCTTCGCCCCGTGAGCAGCAGCAGTTCGGGTGAGAGCCCTTGTCCGAGTTGGTCAACGTTCATGCCCGCCCAGAGCAGAGGAGTGCCCAGGCTCAGCAGGGGTGGAATGGAGCCAAGCAGCTGCGCTGTGATCGCCCGGCCTCCATGCAGGGGCCAAGCCGGGGATTCGCCTCCGGCGACTCCTTCTGACCAGCGACGACTGCGCCGACGCATCTGACGCTCTCCTCCCAGCAGCACCATCACGATGCAGAGGGTGATCAGGGCCAGACCAACAGCACCGGCAGGGTTGCCCTCCGTTTCCCAGGCCTGGAGGATTCCCGAGGAGAGGCTGGGGATGCCGAGCAGGCGCACAGCGCCAAGTTCATTCACCACCTCCATGCCCATGAGGGCAATGCCGGCACCGATTGCTGGCATTGCCATTGGCAGCGCGATCCGCCAGAAGCTGTTCCAGGGGCCGACGCCAAGGCAGCGACAGGCCTCCAGTTGGCGGCGGCCGCAGATGGTGAAACTTTCCGTGCTTAGGAGAAAGACGTAGGGATAGGTGGAGAGTGCCATCACCACCACCCCCCAGCCGAGGCCATAGATGCGCACACCATGGGGGCTGCCAAGGTCTACCAAGGTGGCGGCGAGGAGGTAGGAGGGGGTGGCCAGCGGAATCAGCTGAGCGATGCGCAGGAGTCGGCGTCCTGGGAAGCGGCAATTGGCGAGGAGCCAGCCATTGGCAGTGCCGACCAGGGAGCCCAGCAAGGTGGTGCCGATCAGCAGGCTGATCGTGCCTCTGATCTGCTCAACACCATCGGCGCCCAAGCTGGCTGACCCATCCCTCATCCCTTGGAGCCCTGCTCCAATTAGCCCGACCAGGGGGAGCAGCGCCAGCACTGCCAGCAGCATGGCCAGAAGGCTGAGCAGCCTGCGGTTTGGTCCCCAGAGGATGCGGTTCGAGGGGCTTGGTGACCCAGCTGGCTGACTCATCGCCAGCGATTAGCGGTCATCAGCTCCACGGCTTTGCCATTCAGTGCCGAAGCCAGGAGTCTCGAGAGGGATGCGGTTCGTAGCCAGAAGGCCCTGTTCAAACTGAACCGCATTAGCGCGTATCGGGACGATGATAATGATACGCAATAGCGCTTTGTGTTGGTCGCTGCAGGCATCAAAAAACCCGCCTCTTGGGCGGGGATGAGTCGCATGGTGATCACTGCACCTTCAGCGCCGGTTGGTTCGAATCGGAATGGGAACGAGGGAGGGTTCCATGAGGCCGCCACCGCTGTTGTCGTCGTCGGAGTCGGCAAGCATCAGCACAGCAACGCAGATTGCTGTGAGCGCGAGCGCTGCGGTAAGGAGTTCAACCATGCCGTCTCCCAAAGTCATGTCACCTTAAACACGTTGACCAGATCCTGCTTGTCGTAATTGCAGCCCTGTCATCCAGAGGCGTGTGTTAGCTGAATCCTTTGCCAGCATCCTTGGCCACACAGGCCTGAAGTTGCTTGCGCAAACAGTTGTGGTCGAGATCGCGGCCGATGATCACCAGCTGGTTCTTGCGCGCTCCAGGCCAGTCGCTGTCATCAATGGAGAAGCGTTTGCCCGCAAGGTGAAACACATGTCGCCGCTCGCTTTCGTTGAACCAGAGGATCCCCTTGGCACGGAACACAGAGGAGGGGAGCTGATTGTCGAGGAAATACTGAAATTTGCGTAAGGAGAAAGGTCCATCGCTTCTGAAGGAGAGGGATGTGTACCCTTCGATCGCCAAGTGGTCGGCATGGTTATGGCCGTGGCCGTGGTCGTGGCCGTGGTCGTGGTCGTGGTCGTGGTGCCCGTGCTCGCCATGGTTGTGGGGCTCATGGTCGTGCTCATGCCCGCCATGGTGATGGTGCTCATGCCCGTGCTCATGCTCATGCTCGGCGGGGCTGACGACCCGATCGCTTTCAAACAGACCCACGCTTAGGAGCAGAGGAAGCGGTACGTCGCCTTTGACGGAGCGCAGGATGCGAGCATCCTTCTTGACATCGCAAAGCTTCTGCTCGATGCCCTGGAGGCGCTCCTCGTCAACGAGGTCTGTCTTGTTCAGCAGAAGAATGTCGCCATACACAACTTGGGATCGTCCAACTTCACTCGCCAGAAGCTGGTTGTCGAAATTCTCCGCATCAACGAGAGTGATGATCGAATCGAGCCGGGTCTTGTCTCGTAGCTCGCTACCAAGGAAGGTCATGGCAACCGGCAAGGGGTCCGCCAGACCAGTGGTTTCGACGACTAAATAATCGACTGGCTGAGGTCGGTCCAGGACCCTGTCCACTGCCTCGAGCAGCTCGTCGTTGATCGAACAGCAGATGCAGCCGTTGCTGAGTTCCACCATGTCGTCGCCGGCGCTGACCACCAGGTCGTTGTCGATGCCGATTTCTCCGAATTCATTCACGAGAACGGCTGTCTTCATGCCGTTTTGATTGGTGAGGATGTGATTGAGCAGAGTGGTTTTGCCTGCCCCCAGGAAGCCCGTAAGAATGGTGACCGGCACACCGCTGGTCTGGATCTCTGTACTGGGAGATGAAGCGGTCATTGGCTGTCGCAGGTGAAAAGGGCGCTCATCGGCCGCCAGATTTGCTCATGCTGGCAGGGATCAGCTCAGCGCGTCGATCGCCCGCGCCAGGTCGAGGTCGAGATTGGAAAGTCCGCCCAGATCATGGGTGCTCAGTTGGATCGTGACACGGGAATAAACGTTGCTCCAGTTGGGATGGTGGTTCATGGCTTCTGCCAGCAGGGCGACCTGGCTCATGAATCCCCAGGCGCTCACGAAATTGGAAAACGTCCAGTGGCGTTCAAGCCTCCCATCCACCAGTTGCCATTGAGGCAGGGTCTGGGGAAGTGCCTGGATCTCCGCTTGATTGAGCAGGGTTGTTGCCATGGTTCTGACTGGTCTGCGCTCAGTCTGGGTTGAACAAGCTGCCTAACGTGTGGATGTCAATGTCTTGATGGTGTGAAGCTCCAACACTGGAGACTGGTGGGAGGCGTCATGGGTGCCACCGCCGTTGGTGGTGCCCTCATCCATTCAGTTTGTGCGCCTGGAGCTTGGGGCCAGCGCGTGGTCCCCAAGCTCCGGGAGATCTGTCCAATGGGATATGTGGATACTGCTAAGGGGACCTGCAGCACTCTTGGGCTGATGACCCACACCGTGCAACCGTCGAAGGGTGAGGCTTGCCCTTCGGGATGGGCCAATGCAGGTGGAGGCTATTGCCGCAAGAGCGATGGAAGCTAGTTCAAGCCGTCCTGATTGCTTGATTCCCTCTTCGATTGGCCTTTTCAGATAATGCTTCTATTGGTTTAATTGCTTTCGCAGGTAGTGGCTCTACCTCTCTAATCAGTGGAAAGGGCTTGGGTCCCTGTCCTAGTCTTCAGACAGTTGGTTTGAGCGAATGACTGTTGCTCCTGTCAAGAGGCCTGGCGTCGTTCTCTGGGCAAAGGTGTATATGGGTGCGTTGTCTTTGATGTATTTAATTTTGATTCTTTTGTCGCCCTTGATGTTTCTGTCGGGCGAAGAAGAGGCTTTCGTTACTGGTTTGGTCTTTCTTGTTTTAGGGATACCTTGTCTTGTGATCTCATTTGTTCCACTCTTTCTGCCTCCGAAGCCATGGGTTTGGGTGTGGATTCTTGTTTTGATTGCCATCGGTATGACCAGCATGTGTTGCCTGCCGGTCACGATCCCGCTTCTGATCTTCTGGATCAAGCCTGATGTCAGGCGCTATTACGGCAACGTTGTTACCTAGGCAGTAAGCCTTCTGTTGTGGTTCCCTGAATGGTTTTGTGGCTCTGCCTGTTATGAGCTGGTCTCGAAAGGTTGCGGCTGAATGGATAGGGGTGAGGTTGCTTGTGTTGAGGCGATCGTCGTTGGGAAGTGTTGTCCAGTCGGTATACAGCCTTATGTTCGTAGCCTTCTTGTAGGCCTTTTGGTTTCAATCTTCCTGCTGGGTTGAGACCAGTTGTGCTCGTTTGTGTTGGGCGCATCGTGGGTATTCCGTATCTGCTTGACGGGAGAGCCTTTGTCAAGCAGCTTCTTTGTGCCTAAAGCTTGTTGCTTTTTGCCCGGGTGTATTGGTTTTCAAAAAGGTGAGTGTTGGTGTGAGTGTCAAAGGTGAGGCGTCATGCATTGCTGTTTCAAGCTTTTGCTGAGTCAGCTGATGTTGTAGGCCACGGTGTTAGATCCCGAAGAGCCTGGCCTGTTCGACGGCTGCCCTGAATACGATTGCGTGCCGTTCTACGAGCGGGGTGATCGCGTCGTAGCCGCCGCCGATCACGGTGGCGATCGGAATGCTTCTGCGTAAACAGGCGTCAATCACCAGGCGGTCGCGATTCAGCAATCCCTGGTTGGTGAGGCGAAGTCGTCCAAGCTTGTCGTCGCGATGTGGGTCTACACCTGCGTTGTAGAAAACGAGATCTGGCTTCAGGTGATCCAGTAGATCTGGTAATTGATCACCGATGGCCGCCATGTAGGCCTCATCATCGGCTTGATCCTCAAGGGGGATGTCTAAGTCGCTGCTCACCTTGCGCAGAGGAAAGTTGCTGGCGGCATGCACCGACAGGGTGAACACCCTTGGCTCCTGGGCGAAGATGGCGGCGGTGCCATCCCCTTGGTGGACGTCCAGATCGATCACCAGCACCTGCTGCACAAAGGCTTGCTGAAGCAGCACTGAGGCGGCGACGGCACAGTCATTGAAGATGCAGAACCCGCTGCCGAAGCTGGGATGCGCATGGTGGGTGCCACCGGCAAGATGGCAGGCCAAGCCTGTCTCGAGTGCCAGACGAGCTGTGAGCAGGGTGCCTCCTACTGCCAGCCAGGTGCGCTGCACCAGGGGACGGGTGCATGGCAGGCCAATGCGGCGTTGCTCTTCGCGGGTGAGGCTGCCCCGGCAAAAGGATTGGTGGTACTGCCGATTGTGCGCGAGCTCGAGATCACGCCTGCAGATGCTCAGTGGCCGGTGGATCTGTTGTTCCTGAATGAGGGAGCTGTGCAGCAGATGGTGATAAAGCAGCTTGAATTTGGCCATCGGGAAGCGATGGCTGCTCGGCAGAGGGGCTGAATACAGAGGGTGGTAGACAAGCGGCAGCACAGCCGGTTCAAATCAAACCACCGGCGCAGTCTGATGGATTTGAACCGCGGTTCAGGCTGCTTTGGAGATCAGCCTGTGGGTGCTCAGTTGGTGATGAGCGAGATTGCTGGCATAGAGGCGTCCGGCAGCATGGGCCTCTCTTAACGACTGGAAGTTGCCAACGAAGTCATAGTCGGCGCCGTTCAAGGTGGCGGCTACTGCAAACAGCCGTCGGGACACCTTTGTGACGGTCCAGCTCAGGTGGCAGGCCGGCGCTTTGATTGGGTCGCTCACGAGACAACCTCCGGTCATGTTTTCAGAGTCTGACAATTCCGGGATCAGGCGGGATCATCCTTAGTCGTTCTTCATCACCCTGGTGGGTGAGCGCAGCTCACTCAGGCTGGCTGCAGCGCATCGTCAGCTTCACTGCTTTGATGAGCCTTGGCTCTGCTCAAGCAATCTGGCAACTTGCCATGATTTTGGCCTGTGTTCGTTGTGTGGGCCTCGAAGCCTCCACGCCTGGGTCTGATCGCTTGTGAAGAAGTCCTGACAAGCAGCGGATGGCAGGGTGGCTGGTCGTGAGGTGCAGTTCAGCCCTGAGGGCAGTGTCTGACTCAGTCACATCTGAATGGATATTCGATCTGTTTCAGTCACGCTTCTGAGCCCAGGAACAGCAGGCTTGGTGGGTTGCATTTCTCTCGCCATGAAACGCGCGCTTGCCATCACCGGCCTGGCGTTGTTCACCGTCTGCACCTTCAGTGTGCTTCCGGTGCTTGCCGATCGCCACGGCGATTCAGTGTTCCTCGACGATTTCGATGACGCTGATGATGAGAGGGATCGTTCCTCCACCACGGTGCGTGATCCAGACACCAACAGCTGTGTCGAGGGCAGCGTGATCGGTGGCTTGCTTGGGGCGGGCCTTGGTGCAGCACTTTCGCGAGGCAATGGTCGCTGGATCGGTGTGCCTTTGGGCGGTGCTGCCGGTGCTTTGGTGGGTTGTCAGGTGGATGGAGGCTGAGCGAATCCCAACGTTTCGCTCAGTGGGCCTGCCTTGTCTGCTCAGCGGTTGAGCACAGCACGTTCCTGGCGGTCAGTGAGATAACAGCGGCCTGCAGTCGCCCCGGAGGCCAGCATCAGTTTGGGGTTGGGTGGCATGGGGATGGCCTGAAACGGCACGGCTGGATCCAGGCTCACCTCCTCTGTTCCCACCACCAGCGCTTTGTTTCCGCTGCTGCGTTCCACCGCACAGGCGAACCATCCTCTGGCTTGGCTTTGTGGCGAGGTGGCGAGCATGCCCACGGTGAGGGCAACGGTGATAGCGAGGCTCGTGCGAGGGCGTTGATATGCCATGGCGCTGGAGGGTTCTCGGGTCTGTTGCCAGCCACCCTCAGGCCGTTGTCGGCTTGATGACTTGAGCAAGATCACTTGGGAATGTGATCTTGCTCATGGGCTTGGTGCTCTCCTTGGTATGGCCAGTTCCGACGGTTCTTTCACTGCTTGAGGCTGATCTGTCTGGTGGAGGGCTATCTGCAGTCGTTGATGTCCCAGCGATCGCCCCAGGCCTGTTTCACATGGACTGTCGCTCCGTCCAGTTGTGCCTTCGCTGTAAATGGGCTCACGATGATTGCTGCAGCCAGCAGCGTGATCGCGGCAGGCATCGCCAGACGGATCCAGTCTTCTTTCAGCATGGTGGTCTTGTGCGTTGACGTCTTCGACGATGGCCTGATCTGCCTTTGATGTGTTCTCTTGGCTCCAATCTGTTTCTTTGCCGCCTCTTTCCTTTCAGCCCTGGTTTGACATCTCAGGCAATCTCGGCTGAGTGGTTGTGTTCGTGACTGCAGAGGCGTAAGGCGCATCTGTCGCTTGGTTTGCCAGGCTGGTCTGATCACAGGACGGGAGATCGGAGTGAGCGGTAAAACCGCATGGGATCGTCTCGGTCGTCACCTCCATGAGACCCGGCTTCTCGGCAGCATTCAAAGCACGCTCTATTGGGATCAGAACACCCGGATGCCTGCTGGAGGCGCCCCCTGGAGAGGCGAGCAACTGACGCTGCTGGCCCGTCAGTTGCATCAGCGCCAGAGTTCGGCTGATTATGCCGCGCTTGTCGCTGAAGCTCGTGCTGATTGGCAGCATGCCCGCCGCCTTGAGCAGCTCTCAGAGCGTGAGGAACAGGAGCGGGGCAGGAATCTGGAGCTGCTGGAGCAGGATCTGCGCCGTCAGCAGCGGCAGGATCCAGAGTTGGTGGCAGCCCTCGCTACCGCAAAGGCTGAAGGGTACGACTGCTGGCAGCAAGCACGTGCCAGCAATGATTTTCCTTTGTTCGCACCGGCGCTTCGCAGTCTGATTGGTTTGCGTCAGGAGCAGTCTCGTCAGTTGGATGAGCCGCGAGGCTGCTGGGAGACCCTGGCTCAGCCGTTCGAACCTGATCTGCGCCTCGATCGCCTGCTTGAGCTCTTCGCTCCCTTGCGCCAGCGCTTGCCAGAACTGCTCGATGAGGTGCAGGCAGCACCATCGACTCGTGGTGTCGATTGGGATCTCAGTGCAGACCAGCAGCACCGTTTGTGTGATCAGCTCTTGAAGGAATGGGGCCGTGATCCAGCGATCACCTGTGTGGCCACTTCACCTCACCCGTTCTCGATCACGCTCGGTCCGCGTGACTTCCGTCTCACCACAAGGGTGGTCACCGGTCAACCCCTCTCCTGTTTCTTGGCGACCGCTCATGAGTGGGGGCATTCCCTTTATGAGCAGGGATTGCCCACTGCCAGTCATCAATGGTTCGCCTGGCCGTTGGGGCAGGCCACATCCATGGCGGTGCATGAAAGTCAGTCCCTGTTTTGGGAGAACAGAGTGGCGCGCAGTGAAGCGTTTGCGCAGCGTTGGTGGCAGCGTTTTGCTGCCGAGGGGTCGCCTCTTGATTCCGCCACGATGTTGTGGCGGGCAATGAATCCGATTGTTCCGGGTCCGAATCGAGTGGAGTCGGATGAGCTCAGTTATGGGCTTCACATCATGATCCGTACAGACCTTGAGTTGGCGTTGCTGGAGCAGGGGTTGCCTGTGGAGGACCTCCCGCGGGAATGGAACCGTCGCTATGGCGAGCTGCTTGGCGTCACCCCTGCCGACGATGCCCAGGGTTGCCTTCAGGACGTTCACTGGAGTGAGGGCCTTTTCGGCTATTTCCCTTCCTATCTTTTGGGGCACTTGGTCAGTGCTCAGCTCAGTGAGGCGATGACGGCAGACATCGGTCCTCCTGAGCAGCACGTGGCCAGCGGTGATGTCAGACCTCTGCTCGCCTGGTTGAGAGACAAGGTGCATTGCGTGGGGCGGGCTCTGAATGCAGAGGATCTCGTGGCGGAGGTGAGTGGTCATCCCTTGTCCAGCCAGCCCTTCCTCTCCTATCTCGAAGCGAAGCTGATCCAATTGCGCCCGCTGGCTGATTGAGGCCGGCGTCTCAAGCTGTGCTTGCGGTGGCTCGACAGGCTGCTTGAAGCCCATGCGAAGGTGGATCACATCGCAGCCCGACTAGCTTCCGATCGCCTGGATCAAGTTGATGGAACCAATTCAACAAGGTTTGGAACAGTCGTTTGAAAGTGAGCGGTTGTCGCGATGGATTCGTGAATGTCAGGACATCGACGAGTTGCGCGAGGCGGCGCTTGCCTTGCTGAAACAGCTTGATCAACAGAAATCGGCTCGTGCATGGTTGGCTGCTCGAGCCTCAGAGTCTGAGAATGCGAAACTCAACATCCTGGCTGAGTTGATCAAGAAGTCTGGGGAGGAATCGACCGGCGCTGATCAAGATCAGGAGCGACCGGAGCCCTAGGTAGGGCCTTAGTGGGGCTGTTGACAGATCCAATCCACCTTCTCACGGGTGCCTGGACGGCCTGAGTAGTCCTCCCAACTGCCATCGCTCTGTTGGCGTTCCAGTCGCCCTTCACTACAGATGGCGCGCATGGTGAGAGGGCGCACACTCCATGGCGATGCACTGGATCGTTTCAGTAGCAGGAGCCCATCGAATTCCACCAGGCCATCCTCTGCTCTGAGATTGCTTAGGTATTCAGCGGCTTGTGTGCTCTCGCGGTCGAGGGAGCCGAAGAAGATCCACGGTGCGACGGCGATCGTGCCTGCGCTCTGAAGGCTTTGGCGAACGCTCAGCCATTGCGTTGGTTCCTGCGGCGGCTGCCAATTGGCACTGAGTGCTGGTATGGCAATGGCTGTCATGGCAAGCGTCGTGAAGACATGGTGAGCCAGTCGGCGTGGCCTGGAAGCAATGCCGTCGTCTTGCATGGTGCCTGAGCCTTCCCTCAAGTTGGTGCAGCGGGGCGTTGCAACCTGATGCCGCTTGCTTTCACCCTAGCCACACTGCAAGCAGCGTTTTGCTTGCTGATGGAGGACGGAGACCGTGATGCTCGACCGGATGCTTCCGAGCCAACGGTGGAATTCTCTCTGAATGCAGGTGGTTTACGCCTGCTCTTGGATGCGGTGACGTTCCGCCTCGACCGTTGGCCAGGAGGTGATCCGATGGAGCAGGCTGATTTGCAGCGCATGCAAGTGCTGCTCAATGCCGCGATTCTGGAGGTCACCTTCGGGGAGACGGGAATGCGTTGAGCGGCAGCAGCTGCAGGCAGACTGTGGCTACCAGCATTGATGGCCGATGGGTAAGGACGAGGCGCTCGCGCAGGTCAGTGAGATTGCAATTGCGATGGAGCAAGCCGCCCAAGCCTTGACGCCTGATTTGATCCGGGCTGCAAGAGCGTCGACTGAAGGTGCTGAGCGATTGCAGCGGATGGAAGATGCGATCAATACGATCGGCAAGGCGTTGATCCTCACCGACTTCAAACTTGATCAGTCGAAAGATCTCGATAAGTTGAAGGGCTTTCGTTCGCAGCACTCCTGATTGGTCGGAGTGCTGGACTGTCGCAAGACCTGCAGGCTTGGGTTTGGCAAGTCTGGGATTCCCCCAACCTGCCAGACCTGAGGGTCAGGGGCGCTGGCAGAGCCAGAGGTGGGCGAACAACCCCTGATAAAGCACGACAGGTGTGTCCAGTCCCTCCTGGGTTAGAACCGTGCGCACGCGTTTGTCATCCACGGAGAACACCAAGCGGTTGCGCGTGGCCAGTAAGGCGGCGACGGTGTCTTTTGACATGCCGCGATCCACGAGCCGTTGGCTCGCCACCGCCAGCATTTGCTGGTAATCGGTTGGCGCTTCCGGCTCGCTGTAGCCGCTTAGTAGCAGTGTGCCTCCGCAAGTGGTGACATCGGCCAGCTCACGCAGCATGGCTGTTTGCTCTGCAGCGGCCATCAGATGAAGCACGTTGTGGCAGAGCACCAGATCGAAGTGGGCACCATCAAGCTCCCCGGAGCGAGCTTCCGTCAGGCTCGCCTGCAGGAAGCGACAGCGCTCGACTCCAGGCAGTGAGGCGATTTTGTGTTTGCATGCCTCCAGCATTTGGCCACTAGGCTCCACCACCACCACCTCAGCTTCAGCAAAGGCACTGAGCAGTGGTAAAAGCTCGTCGCCGGGTCCAGGGCCTACCACCAGAACCCGTCTGACGGGAGTCGCCACGCAATGGACAGCGGCTGTAGCGATCTCGTGCAGTACGTCGTAGCCAGGCACTGAGTCACGGATACTGGTGCAGTAGGTCCGTCCGTAGTCGCCGTCGAAGTCGAGGTTGGGCATTGTTCGACGCCGTGGCTTTGATCACTCTTTCTGGCGAGAGACAGCCTCTGCTGTCAAGGTGGCAGCGTATGGAGAAGGCGCCGCGCTGAATCGCCGCCTGCTGCCTGCCGCCTGCTGCCTGTGATGATCCCGCTAACGGGCGGGTTCCAGCAGATTCAGGGTCTGGGTTGGAGCGATGTGGAGATCTTTGATGCTGCAGGCCTACGCACTTACACCACGTCGCTTCATGGTCGACTCCGCTTGGTCGACAATCAGCGCGTTCAGTTGTTCCCGAGGGGGATCGCTGAACTCGAGAGAGAATCGGTCGTGGTGCGGCGCCACGCCAAAGACACCCAGCTCGATCACCATCTCCTGATTACCTATCCCTTCGCTGGCTTCTTTTATGTCAGTCGTGCCAACCCTGCTCTGGCTACGGCCATCGAGGTGGGGTTCAAGCAAGCGATTGCTGATGGTTCTTATCAGCAGCTGTTGGAGGAGGTGCTCTTCACTCCATGGCTTCGGAATCGTCTCAACCTGAGTGAGCGCAGGGTGATTCATCTGCGTAATCCCGATGCCGCCCAGGCTCTAGCGGGGGTGGATCCTGCCCACTGGATCGTGCCATGGCGATCTCTTGAAGCGAGCAGGCTCACGCAAGGAAGCCAGTTGTGCGTGTATCAGCGTCTGCGCAAATTATGCTAATCAGCAGTCTTTGAAGCGTGTTTCAACGGCTGCGTATTCGTGAAGAATCTCCACGGAGATGAGAAATCTCATCGAGATCTGTTGAGATTGGTTTGTGTGAAATGAGCAAGATGTCAGATCAGTTTCCTGGCAAAGAGTCTCTTGGTTACGGAGAGGCAGGTGTTGGTTGGAGAAGTGAGGACTCAGCTCTTGTTGATCACAATCTTGCAATGATTCTTCGTTCGTCGAGTTATCGCCTCGCTCATGCTGATGAGTCGCTGCTTGAGAGTGAGGACATGCGGGGGGTTCGCATGCTGCTGGAGATTACGAAAACCCAACAGGTTCTTGATGCTGAAGCTGTTGACTCAACGATCATCATCTTTGGTGGCGTGAATGTTGTTGAGCGCTCTGTTGCTCAGAAGAACCTTGCGCAGTCAGAAGCTGCCGCTGCCGATGATCCGCTCAATCGCAGCCTGCAGGATCAGCTCAGGCGTAGTCGCACCCAACTCGGCTTCTCGCGCTATTACGAAGCGGCACGGGAGTTCACCCGGCTAGTCGCTCAAGATCAGCAGAAGGGACTGCATTCCCATGTGGTGGTGACCGGTGGTGGCCCCGGCATCATGGAGGCGGCGAATCGCGGTGCTTTCGATGCCGGTGGTCGTTCGATCGGTCTGAGTATCAAGCTTCCCGGGGAGCCTGAGCCGAATCCATATATCACCCCGGAACTATGTTTCCAGTTCAATTACTTTGCCCTGCGCAAGTTTCACTTCGTGATGCGCTCAGCGGCGGCAGTGTTGTTTCCAGGTGGATTCGGAACACTGGATGAACTGTTTGAGGTGCTCACGCTGCGTCAGACGGCGATCAAAAGTCCGATGCCTGTGATCCTCTTTGGCAAAGAGTTCTGGAGTCGACTGATCGACTTTGACTACCTGGCTGAATGCGGGCTGATTCGTGATGAGCATCGGAATCTTTTCCAGTTCGCCGAGACGGCACAGGAGGCTTGGAATTTGATTCAGGCGTTCGATGCAGACGCTTGTGATGCGTCCGCTCCAACCTCCTCTTCCATGGCAGCCTGATCGTTGAGGCAAAGGGGGGGCTCAATGCAATGGCGACTCCCTTGGCCCATGGGCCGCAAGCGTTATCCGGTCCTCGATCCCGGTTGCTTCGATGACCCGGTGGCCATCCAGACTGGCTGGACACCACTCGCCCCCGGTGGCTATCGCCAGACGTTGCACCGTCTCCGGCCGATTGCTCCTGGAGTGCTGAGTTTTCGGCCGACACTCCAACGCCACTGGCAGACGCTGGTGCAGGTGGCAGGGCTCGTGGCCATGATCCATGCCCTCGTCATCGGTCTTCAGGGGCATGACCATGCGACGCAGCAATTGTGGCCGATGCTGGTGCAGATCGCGCTGGCCTGTTCGGTTTCCTTGTATCTGACCAATCGCCCCGTTGTGATTGACGGGAACGTTGGCGAGGTGCGCCTCGGACCGCAGCAATTGGCCTGGCTCGGCCGGGTGGAACTGCTGCGGGGTTTGGTCTGCCGCGCGATTCCGTTTCAAGAGGTCTACAGCATTCAGCTACTGGATGAAGAGGTTCATACCCGTCAGCGCCACTATTGGAGCTACGAGCTGAACTTGGTGCTGCGAAATGGCCAACGCATCCATCTGATCGACCACGGCAACCAGCAGGAGATCCGTTGGGATGCCGGCGACCTCGCGCGCATGATCAACGTGCCAATTTGGGATTTCATTGGCTATCGCCTCCCTGACCAGGAGATGGATATCGTCGAGATCAAGAGCAGGATCCTTGATCAGATGCGCTGAGGATCAGATCTCTGAATCCGATGCGATTGCGACGGGCGCCAGTGAGCGGCCTTTCCAGGTCCAACCCCTGCCGGTGAGACTGCGCCAAACGGAGGTTGGTGCGATCGCGCCCACGATGAGCCCTCCCACACCCATCAGCCACCAGTAGGTGATGGGCACGCCGAACTGCTGTCGGGTCCAGAGGCGGATGCTCAGCTGAAGGCTGATCCCCACCAACCCCGTGGCTATCACCACCTCCTCGAGCACAAGCTGCGGAGATGTTGGTAGCGCAACCACTGGCATCATTCCTGCAAGAGCGATCAGTGCCCAGGGGGTCGTGAACATCAGCACCACCACCGCACCGGCTCCCAGGGCCTTGATCACATTGCGGTCGAGGCCAAGAAACCAGTTCTTGCTCCAGCCTTCCCAGAGGGAGGGGAAATCGGGATACATCTGCAGATCGACTGCATCGAGCCCGAGGCAGTAGCGCAGCCGTTTGCCACTGCATTTGATTTTGCGCGCCAGGGCGAGATCTTCCACCACCTCTCCGGCTAGGCCGCGGTGGCCACCGATTGCTTCATAGCTGTGGCGACGAAAGAGCATGAATGGGCCTGCTGCGAAGGCCACCTCCGAGCTTGGGTCGTTGGCTTCACGGATCGGGAAGCCGAGGCCGAGCAGGCTGGCCATGATCGGTTGCACCATCCACTCCGCTAGGCAGCTGCACACCAGTCGCGGAGCGAGGCTGAACAGATCGGCCTCCTCTCGGATGGCTTGATCCATCGCCCGGCGCAGGGTCTGGGGATGCAGACTCACATCGGCGTCGATGAAGAGCACCCAGTCGCTCGTCACCTGCTCCATGGCGCGGCTGCAGGCCCAATTCTTCCCGACCCAATGCTCTCCCTCTGGTCTGGGGCCGGCTGCTATCACCGCAACCGAAGCTCCACGAGAACAGTAGGCGTGGGCCGTGGCCTCGGCGAGGCTGGCAGTGGCGTCACTGGAGTCATCGTCGACCACGATCACCTGCCACTCGCGGGCAGGTTGATCGGAGCGCAGCACACTGCTGAGACATCGCTCGATGTTGCGGGCTTCGTTGTAGACCGGGATTACCACTGTGAGTCCAGGCGCCAGAGGATGGGAATCCTTGGCTGTTGGTGCGGCCGCCAGGGTTGGGGCGGTCGAAAACACCCGTTGCAGGCTGACCAGCACGATCAGAAGGCCAACATCGGCGATTAGCCCAAGAGCAATCAGAAGCAGGCTGGTCAGGGTGATCGGGTCCAGGTTCCATGTCGCCATCGTCAGACTGCCGCCGGACCTGAGTCTGGGGGGCTCGGACGGTGGGTTGCTCCTTGCTTGGTCTTGATCGCACTGGATCTTCCAGGATTGTTCGACTTTCCCCGCTGGCTTCGCTGGCTTCTCTGGATAGGTTGCGCCCAGGTGATTGGGATCTGATGCACCAGCTCGATCTTGAAGTGGTCAATGTGATGTGTTTCCAGCAGATGCTGGAGGCCATTGAGGAGGAGCGTTGGAACGAAGCGGCGATGGCCTTGTACAAGCTCTACGCGATTGAGGAGGGGGAGCGCTTCTCTGATCTTGAGGTCGCGCCTGAAGTCGAGATGCAATACAACGCCGCCTGATCACTCAGGCTTGCATCGCCGGATCGGTGCTAGGTCGTGGGCAGCGACATCAGTTTGATGGTCTGGTTCTACGTGTGGATCGCGGCAGTGATTCTGTTGCTGTCTGTGCTGCTATGGGCTCTCAACCTGGCTGAGTTGGATCAGGTGATCGCCAAGCCGAGACGGATGATCAAATCTCTCAGGCATCGATCACGTCGGCGAATGCGCTGGTGACGACGAAGGTGAACAGGTTCGATCACGGTCTGTTGCACCTGGCCAGCCTTGGGTTGGGCGCTCTCCCATTTCAGCGTCATAACAGCAGGAGATCTTAACGACGTGTTGATGCCCGCCAGTCGCCCCCCGATTCGCTTTCATCATTCCCAGGATGAAGAGCCCTGCCGATGTCTTGAATGCCGTCGTCTTGAGGATGCGATCCGCCGGGCAGTCCAAACTCAGCCCAGCTTTGAGCGGCTTTCAGCCTGATTGGATCGCTCAATCCCTGCAGGTTGTTTGGCCGGTTGGGTTCACGGTGTTGGATCAAGGGGTCTACAGGCGTAGCTAATGATGCTGCCGCGACGTTCCTTCCATTCAGGCGTTGCGGGGTCTTCAGCACGCCACCACCAACGTCCATCCGTATAGCTGGGGGTGCCTGCATTATTCGTTCGGGGTAGCTGCAGTGTTTCTCCACGCCAGGTGATCAGCACCCCATCCCCTGGGGCGGTGCCTGCCTCGATGTTGGGCACCTCTGTGGTTAGACCCCGTAGGTCAACGGCTCCTGGCGTCGTGCGGACGCTCAGGGGATCTCCATCGCACTCCCAGACTTGTATTGCCATGTCGGAGGGCATCAGGGATGGTTCGTTCAAGGCTGCTGTGGGCAGGGGCATGATCAGTAGCACCAGCAGCAGGCTGAGTAGTTGCTGAACCAGAAAGAACGGCACTGGATGCTTGTGGCTGTTGCCATGCTGCCCCTTTCGCTTCGTTTCAGGCGAGCTTGATTCAGATTCAGGTGTCCTGTATTCGTGAGGTGCCTGAATCTGCAGCTCTGATGGCGCTCACCCTCGTGTTTGACGGTTCCTGCCCTTTCTGCCGTCAGTTCGCCCTGCGCAGCGAGCTCAAGGCAGGCATTCCTGACTTGCACATCATTGATGGCCGCCAGGAGAATGATCTGCGGCGTCGCTTGAGCGAACGCGGCCTCAATCTGGCTGACGGAGCTGTGTTGCTCGAAGGCGAGCAGGCCTGGCACGGTAGTGCGGCGATCGCAGAGATCTCCCGGCGGATGAAGCCGAGTGATCCGCTGTTGAAGCTTCTCCAGGCTGTCTTCCATGATCGTGAGCGTGCTGCCTTCGCTTATCCGGCATTGCTGTTGGCCCGGCGCCTGGCTCTTCTGATCCAGGGCCTAAGGCCCGATCCCGATGCCTTGTAGCCCTGGCCAAGCTTCAGGCAGTGCAGTGGGGCCGTGAGGGCCTTTTCTCGAAACCCCGAGCCTGCTCAAACAGGGGTCCTGCTCACCATCCAGATTGGAAGAAAAGCAATGGGCTCGTCGTAGGTCTTGCCTGGCTTGTTTAACGGTGGTTTAACCCATCGCGAGGTTTCACCCATGTCGATGAAGCAACTGCAGACGTTTTTGTCCAAAGCGCAGAGCAATGATTCCATTCGCCGCGAAGTGGAGCAATGCGGCAAGGACAACACCTGTGTGGCCAAGGTTGGCCAGCGCCATGGCCATAAGTTCTCCCCAGCGAATCTCACCCGTTGGCAGCGGGATCATCAGTGAATCAGGGCTCAGCCGGAGCGGTTGCTCCGCTCCGGCTGAAGATCAAGAAATAGAACGGTGAGAGGCCCCTAGACAAGGAAGAAGGGATGCTTTTTGCATGGGAATCACACATTGCCCCCTCTGTATTGGCTTGGCGCTGCTCTCAGCGTTTCGCTTTATGGCCCATGTCGTCATGCTGATTCAGCTTGAACGGCAGGGTGTGGAGCAGTTCGCCCATCCAGCAGGTCTGCTGGGCACGGTCTTCGAGCTCTGAAGCCATGAAGCAGCTGCCGGGCCGGCAGCGGCCGCGTTGGCTGCAGCATTTGGCCAGTGCTTTGGCGGGCCTGGTGATGACCATTTGGCTGGTTTCACTGCTGCCTGTTCTGCTCTTGGTAGGGCTGTTTGCCGGCTTGCTGTTGCTGCCAGTGTTGCGTCAGCTGCGCCGTGAGCTGGAGAGCATGGAGTCGGGGCAGGGCCCCGCGACTGAACGAGGCGAGCCGCTTCGCAATGCCACTCCCTGGCACCAGCGCCTGCGCAATCAGCTGCGCTGGTGGTAAGAGCATCAGGTTGTGTTCCCACCTGCGAACGGCTCCTTCTCGAGCGTTCAGTACCTCAGGATCAGCGGACGGCCGAACCAGATCGGCCACCAGCGGGCGGCGCGTGCTTCCGCTGCTCGGCGCTGTTCCAGCGCCAGTTGATAGGCCTGCCGCCGCCGCTCCCGTTCTGCTTTCAGACGGTCGTAGCGCTCCGCGGACCGTTGTTCTTCCAGCGCCCGGTCATGCTCCAGGAGCGAGCGCAACTCCCGAAGCTGTGCGGTGCGGGCCTGGAGCACCGCTTCGACCTCATCCACTCCGCTGAGGTGGCGATGGCTTTCGAGGAAGGCGTTGATCCGCATCACCGTGAGTTCGCTGATGCGATCCGCTTCCTCAAACATCAGGGCGCGATACAGCTCTTCAGCCCGATCCAGCTGGCGCAGGAAAGCATTGAGGGCGTCCCGGCTGGTGGCACCAGGCGCTGACGCGATCACCGCAGTGTCATTGGCTGCCGTTGAGGCTCGAGCTCTAGTAGCGCCAAAGGCAGGCTCCGCCAGCAGTGGCAAGAGCAGCAAACACGCGCTTGCCACCCTGGCTGCAGATTGGCTGGGGCCCTGCATCAGAACTCGAGCACGTCTTTGGTGGCCTCGCGTCTGTTCTGTTCCTTGCGGTCGTAGTCCGCGATGCAGCTGTTGCGCAGGTACAAAACGCAGTTGAGATACTCACTTACCTCGATCATGGCGGCCCGAACGGCTTTGGAGGCGGGAACCTTCTTGGACGATGACTGGGAATCGCTGAAGGAGAGTCCGTACATTCCGCCGCTAGAGGAGGTGGAGTTGGACGACGACGTGGCTTTGCCCTCGATCGTGCGTGAGTATGCGATTTCACCGGTAGTGGTGTCGACCACCCTGATGTCGAGGGCGACGTAGGCCTTGCTCTGACTGGACGACTTGCGCTGGCCGAATCCCATGATGTTGAAGCCACCGCCGCCGCTTTTGGTCTCCATTCCCTGCTGATAGTCGCTGACGCTGCCGAGCACGTAGTACTTCGCGCCAGTCATCATTCCCCGTTTCGGTGCTGTGCTCTTGCGGGTGATGCCCAGCTCGGCCAGCTCTTGCTCACTCAGCACTTGTTTGACGCTTTGTCGCTCCACCAGCGTGAAGTTGCCGGTGCTCTTCAGTTCATTGGAGAGCATGTCGGTGAGCTGTTTCGACACCCGTGGACTCCACCACCAGACACCGGAGGCGTTATTGGTGATCTCTTTGACGGCCACGGTCACGGGCTGGCTTGGTGCTACACCTTGCACTTGGGCCTGAACACTGCTGGGTACGCCTAGAGCCAGTGGTATGAGACCAGCAATGGCAACGGCTTGCAGGGGAAGGCGATCCATGAGGAGGCGATCAGTCTTGCTCCACTGATAGGGGGGACTGATTACCTGTGCACGCCTGGTTTGTGGATTCTTTATCCCTATCCCAATCCCTACCCCATCCTCATTGGCATGGGCTGGGCTGGTCATGGGCGCATGGTCTTCATTAGCCGGGTCATCGCATCCAGCAATTTGGCTTGGAGTTCCGGAGCAAACTCTTCGCCGATCTTGAGCGCTCCAGGCAGCATCTCCAAGTCCTTTTTGATCGCCATTTGGTAGCGATTGTCCTGGCAGAGATCCAGCACAGTCTTCAGCTCGTTCTCGGTGTAGTGGCGGCCATAAAGCTGCTCATATTTGGGCTCCACCTTGTCCCACGAGAACACCGCGTCAGCCACTTGGTGATAGGCCTCCAGCATCTGTTGCTTCAGTCCGTCGGGAATCGCGTCCGCATTGATCGAGCTGTTGAGGCCAGTCTCAAAACCGAGGTCCCTCGCCAAGATGAAACGTTGCTGCACGCGTGTGCACTGGATCACATCGCGCACCATTTGCCGTTTTGGATCTGCGGCGGCGGGGAGTGCAGAGCCCAGCAGCACGGCGATCACAAGAGCGAGTCGGAGCCGGCTTGGAGAGGATTTCATGCTTGGGTCGCAGTCAAAGACGCGGAGCTGAATAAGGGGTCTGGGGTTGGCTGGGTTAGGGGAGATCCTTCTGCCAAATTCGTTCCAGGCGAGCCCGTACCGCCTTGCTGCTGTCTCGCTCTGGGTTTGGACTCAGGCTGCCTCGCATCTGTCGCGCTAGGCGTGCGAATTTGAAGGCGGCTGCCACCGCGCAGACGCTCCATGCGAGCAGAGTCCAGCGCAGATCATGCGTCACGGCTTAATCACCTTGGAATGGCTGGGATGCGCTGCAAACACTGGGTGTGTGTCCTGATCTTTGTCCTAACGCGTGTCTTGAAAACCCGGAATGCCCAGGCGGAGCGCGCGTCTTAAGTATTTAAAGACGGATGGACGGGGATGGCTGATCTATGTGCGGCAGATCCCCACAAAACTCCGCCCATTTCTGGGAAACAATGGGGCGATCAGGCGGACGTTCAGAGCAGTGATGGAATATAGACATGTTGCCGGCATTGAGAAACCACTCTTTTGAAAAAATGGCATTCGAGCTGCGGGGCTTTCTGATCCAGCAGGGGTATTGCTTTCAACGAAACAGAAGAACCACCTCTCACCAGATGGCAGAACGTTCGACAAGATAGAAGTTGGTCGAACATTGGCCATGGTGCCTAGTCACTACATAATTGGCAGCTATTGCTACCGTTTTTAGTCGCTTGTTGCTGGCAAATGTCAATAATAACTATTCACACTGATGCCTCGCTTGGCTAGTAAAGTGGCAAAAACGTGTAAGCAAGTAATGAAAATAAGCGCAGTGCTCTTCAATCTGATGGTGCTCGGCATGGCGCGTAATCCCCATGCGTGATCGCACAGATGGCAGTGATTAGCATCACTATTGTGTCAAACAGGTGTCGATACATTCATTTTTGTTGGGTCATTTTTTCGCCTCGTGAAGACTTTCCCCCTTGCTTTGGCGGCCCTTGCCCTGGTTCCTCAGGCAGCTTTCGCCTCTTACCCCCCTCGGGGGGCCTCCAGTTCCTTTAGTCCTACAGCCGCTCAGTGCTACAGAGGCCACCACTTCCTTGTGTCGCGGCCACATGGGGCCGTTGTTGCCATTCCGGGCGGACAGAAACGCCTCACTGTCCGTTATGGCAATGTTTTGGAAGTGTCCTGGAGCCCCTTCAGTCGTCAGTGTACTTACACGCCTAAGGCGCGTTTAAATCATTGGCAGAGGGGCATTCCCGGCTCTTCCTTTCGCTATGTATTTTCTCCCGGTGGTGGTCAGCTGATCCGCGAATATCGTGTGGTTGGAGGGCCGATTCGCCGCGTTTACTACCGCACGGTGTTAAGCCAATCGTTGCAGAACGGTGGTCAGCTTTTGGACAGAGTGGCAAAACAGCGGTGTCTAAGCCAGGCGAACTATCGCGCCACCATTCAGAGCCTCGCTATGCACTCCATTCCGGAACATCTACAGGTGCGTTTCAATCAAGTGCACCGCGTCAATTGGAACCCGCACCTACGACGTTGCGATCTGAATCATCTCGGCCGCGTGGATCAAGCCCCCTCCATGTTTGTGAGCCATGGTCGCCCGGCGTTTCATTTTGAACGGGGCAACCTGATTCGCCGGACTCAGGTCGGCAGCGGTTGGGGAGCAGCCTCGAGCATTAGCACTTCCACCTTTGTACGGATCTGATACACCACTCCCGAAAATTGGATGTCGAGCTTGGATTGTCATTAAACATTCGTTCAGCCCAGGCCTCTAAGAGGTCTGGGCTTTTGAGTGGCCAACTGACCTCTTTATTCGATTGATCAGGAACGACAAGCATTTTGTCGATGTTGAACAGGCCTCCTGCGATGCAGATCGCGATGACGGATGCATAATCGCAGTCAATCGGATAGTGTTATGCAACATTTTGGGCTGAGTGTATCTACTGGCTAAATGACCGGAGTTTCCACAGCAAGGAGCCGCACCTTGTGCTGTCAGTGCACAAGGAAGAGAGCAGCCGATTCGCCTGAGGCGGCTGGTTACTTCGCGGGCTGGTTCAGCTTGTAGATATTGAGAGCAAAGCATGCAGAGCAGAAGCTAACTGCCAGCACGAGGAGATCTTGAGTGGTCATGCCGCCGTGGCAAAGATGCTCTTACACTAGTATTAAGTAGTGTAAAGCGCGTGAAGGGCGATCGTCCGTCAAAGATTTGCCCGGTCTGTGGGCGTCCATTTCAGTGGCGGCGCAAGTGGAAGAAGGTGTGGGATGAAGTGCGCTACTGCTCTGAACGCTGCCGACGCAGAAAGGGAGAGAAAATCCCCAAAGCGCTTAGTTGATTAGGCGGCTGGCTGATCTCTGCGGTGGTCATTGGTGCCCTAAGAGATCAGACCAATCGATAGCGCCATAACCGCCTCCAATGAGCTGACGACAGCACTGATGCGACACAACGCGATTGAATCCTGGGAGACCATGCAGAAGGCAAGTTGGCAGCGATGTCAGCCCAGGTGGTGACTGGATTCTGAGCCATTCACCCGGCCTTTACCAGAACCCGCCTAAGTCTCCACCACAACCATGCACTGGGGATCACCACAAGGGCTGTGATCTTGAAGGAGTCGAGGGGGCCACACCCCCGGCTCAGTTATTCACTCCTTAACACCATGGACCGCTTTCAAAACCTTGCCGCCCTCGAAACCATTGTCGAAGCCATGCATGCGCAAAGCCCGGACTCTATGGGAATGGAAAATCTGCGGAGAGCTGCCTACCTGCACACGATCATCGAAGCCATGCTCAGTGACCAAGTGGCCTGCCTTCCAGACACCGGAAGAGTCTGCTCCTGAGTAGTGAGACCACCATCAACCAACGAGACCCTCGCTTTTTCCAGGAGAGCAAAATGAACCACCGAGGGATCCATTTACGACTCAGAGGTTAGGAGAGGCCCCAACGAGTAATCGCCTCCAAGCCTCGGGGTTGGATTTAGCCCAGCGAAATCAATGCCTTCGTCTCAAGGCGGGCTTTTTATTTCTTTGATCACTGCATGATCACACCTAAATGTTATCCAATGCCTGGCACTAATTAGTGCTTGGTCCTGCCACTGGTGAGGATTTTTATTGCCTGAACTTTCGAACTGGTTTTACTGGAGAGGCTTGCAGGTACCGCTTGCTTTCCAGTATTTATATGAGTTGTCGTCGCTGTCCCAGCGTTTGTCCCAGGTGAAGCTGTTGGCTTCCCTGTCGATGACAGCCTTTATTGTCTCTGTTTCCTGAATATATGGTTCTTTTGTGCCGTACTTGCCCTTGTATTCGCTGAAGAACTTGATGTAGGCATTGTCAATAGTCGCGTTGAACTCCTCAGTACTATTCGTATCCATTCCAAATATCTTGTATGTCAGCTTGACTTTGCTGTCGAGCGCCTCAATGATCAGATCCCAAGCAGGCAATGTTTTGGATGTTGATTTTGTCTCGTCCCACGAATATCGCCATTCCTTCTCGGCTCGCTCAAACTTGCAGATGAGTTTGTCGGGAGGGGAGCCGTAGCATGCCATGAGAGGGATCATGAGAGCGCTGGCTAAAGCAGCACTTAGAATGTTTTTCATAAGGTCTTACCGGTTTTGACCTCTTCAATTTTTATGGCAAATATGAGGCTCCTTGGTGAAACCTCAATCCGTTGCTTCAATTCAGGAATGTAGACCTCAGAGCTGTAAGGCCTAGGCCATATCTACGCGCAAAAGTGCGACCACAATGAATATCCCAACATGTTTCAATTCACATACCAGTTATTTGCTGTGCTTGGCAGCCCTTTGGCTACTTTGGCTTTCTCTGCAGCAGTCATTTCAGACCAGAGCTTGTATGTGCAATCCAGTGCACCTCGGTCTTTGAGAGCTTCTTGATAGCAAGCGGATAGCTCTGCAAACTCTTTGGCACGGTCAATGGGAACGGTCATGCGGTTTGCCCAGTACTCACTCATGGTCATAGAAACCAGTGTTACCAACAGTTCTAGCAATGAAGAGGAAATTCGCTACTAGGCCTGTATTGCTGCTCATAGAGAGCAATTCTCCCTTCCCTCCAGGTTCAAGATCCCCGTAGCAATTCCAGGAGACCTTCTTGGCCTTCTAGGCATGAACTTGGGAGCGATGTAGGCGAGGCCTGGCAGAGAGGCGATTTGAGGGCAGACCTCACTCCTCATATCCCACATCCCCCAAATGGGGATTTTTCAGCGCCCCCAGTAGCCAAGGCTGTTTCGCCATCCTGTGCTGATGCCAAGCAAGGATCGCCCTCTTGTTGATCGCCACGCCCCGAAAGACGGTGAAGGGTGGCCTGGAACTGCTGCATCAGGAGCATCTTGAAGAGGCCGTGCCAGTAAATAAATGACGGACTATCCCTGGCGATCAGTCTTGCCCGTAGCCGATCGTCCCTCACCCACCAGCCAAGAACAGCGCTGTGAAGCGAAGAGCTGTTCCAGAGCCGCTCTTCTGGTTAAGAGATGTGAAGCCAGAGTGCTCAAGGCCCAATTGCAACAGGTTTTTCATGAACTTGGGTTACGGGCGCGTGAAAGAATGCAAAGCTGTAACCCATCTAAATATTGGCTTTACCGATTCTCTTTAGATTCTTGGGAGCGTTGCTTCTGGGCACAGCCCTTCTCCCAATGGCTAATTCCCGTAAAGATTTCATCTTGCTTGGCGGATCCTTTCTGGTCGGCTTAGGAGCTCTTCAGATCGTCCTGACTCTTGGAGGGTTCTGACTAAGCAGATGGAAATCGCCAAGCACTTTTACGCTGACGGAATAGAAGAGGCCAGCGCTGCAAGCTCTTAATAGTTCAGTAATTTTTAGCGAATCAAGCAGTGGTTCGCCGCACATTGGCTGCTGAATCCACTGATTGCAGTTGTTGATTGGTGCGATCCGCTGGCGCAGAGCTGCATTCTCCGAATGCAGCAACAAAAGGCACTGTCCGGATTGTCGAGTGCAATCCCCGTGGGCAAATCTTTGGTGACAGTGAGAACGCTAATGCTTAGCTACCAGCACGACACCTTTAATCAGATTCTTGCCGAAGGTGGGTCATCATGCACTTTGTTACACATGTTTTATCTTCGAGATCGCACTCAGTAATGCACTCAAAGTAGCCGTCCACTGTTTGCCATCTTTCAGTGATGGATGTGGCATTGTGTTCATTCTTGAATGTATCTCTCACCGGCATTCCTCCTGGGCTTGACGAACGCTATGCCGAATATTTGATCGGGTCAAGCGCTCTATTGAGCTGGGTGAAGTGCCTAAGTAATTTTTACTAAGAGCGAATAAATTGACTTCAAGTCGTTGCTCGGCTGAAGGTGAGGCATCCCAGGCTCATTGCGAGCAACCGTGCTTCCTTGCAGAAGAGCGCCAGAGAGGCGGCTTTTGGCTTAGCCATTGAATGCGATTGAATGCGATCCACGGCTTGACAGTTCCTCTTCATGGATTCAAAGCGTTGAACCACCCCAATCCCTGGCAGGGTGCTTGTTTTGATGGCGTCTTGAGGTGGCTCGTCTGCATTGATACCAAATTCTTCAATGAACGGCTGATTCATCTCGGTTATTAAAGGAAAGCCGTCGTGCGCCTCGCTTTCCTCTTTGCAGTCGAAAGGAGTGCCGAGTAAAGGGAAGCAGACAGTCACTTCGTGAGGCCTAACTCTTTTCAATGAGCTTGCATCTTCCATGCATGATGTGCACGCACTTGGCTGGAAGTGAGAAGATGCTACCCAGACAATTCTGGCCACGCTCGTTACTCTCTCCATCAGCTAGGGGGGCTTCGGAGTGTCTTTGCGTAGCCCTTTGCTGTATCGAGGCAGCCTGAACCAATCGAACGCGATTGGCTACAGCCTTGAGCTCTTCAAGAGATGCTTCTTGCTTCGTGGTGTTGGCTTTTGGCTGAGCTCAGGTTTTGGTCAGGCTTGGCTGAAGCTTGCTCAGAGGATGACCCTTCCGCAGAATCCTGAGGGGCGGATCGAGTGCTGATCGGCACCAGCGTCTTGTGGAATCGTGGCTAAGCAGGCTTGGGCCGGGCTGGAGCTGTTCAGGAGGATCGTCTGCATCGCCAAGGCTGAACCCAGCATCAGCACAGATCCTCCGGCCATTCCCGCCGTGAATGCGATCAGGGATTTGATGGTGAGTTGAACTTGCATGGGTCGTCTTGGTCGATGCCATCAACATCGACTGGGCTTTGGTGAAAGCCCGTGCTGCTTTGTTTGCAAGTTCAGGACGATTTCTGGTGAAGACCTGGTGAACCAGGCCCGACGGACGCTCGGCTTGCGGTCGATTGACCCAGCTCAGGCGTCCTAGATTTTCAGAAGAGCTGCACGCGGTGGATCGCCGAAGGTCTCAGACCGGCATGGTGTTCCCCACGATTCGCTTGGACAGAACCCCTTGGCCCTTGGCGCTTCATGACCGTTGTTCGTGATTCACCGCACTTAGACGTTGATCTTGCTGTGATCGGAGCTGGTCTTGCCGGCACTGGTCTTGCTGCTTCGCTTCGACAACGCGGTTTTGACGGCACAATTTTGCTGTTAGAGGCAGGTCGTGGTCCGGGTGGCCGAGCGGCGTCGCGGCGCCGACGTGATGATTCGCTTTGGCGGCTTGATCATGGAGCACCTTGTTTCAGCTTCAGCCAACCACCGCAGGGTCTTCTTGCTGAACTCTGGAATCCGCTGATTGAGAAGGGAATTGTTCAGCCCGATCGAGGTCTTGTTGTTGGCTTGAGTGCGGCGGGTTCGATTGTCGATCCACCCGATCATCCACTGCTTCAGGGCCCACGTTTTCGTGGTGTGCCAACCATGGCATCTGTACCGGAAGCTTTGCTGAAGGCTGCAGGCTCAAAAACGCAAGGGGCGTTTGGAGAACGAATCAGCAGCCTGCGCAGGCAAGACGGATGGTGGTGTCTCTCAGGTCAGCGTCGGGCACGTTCTCTCGTGGTCACTGGAAATCTTTTGGCCCATCCCCGTTCCCTGGCGATGTTGGGTTGGCGCGATGTTCCTTTGCGTTCGGCAGTTCCGTTGCATGTGGATCCCTGCTTCGATGCTGCACTCGAGCAAATTAGTGAGATGCGTGCATCGGTACGTTGGAATTTGATGCTCGAATTCCCTCGCTGTTCCGATCATCTGCCTCGGCAAATTTGGTTGACAACAGAAGCTCAAGCAAAATTTGGTATCGAACGGATTGTTCTGCATCGTCAGCAAGATCACAGGCTGGGCTTAGTCGTCCACGGCTTGGACGACGGATCCCCAATTACGCCAGCTAGCCAGCCTGGTTTGTTGGTGGAGCAAGAAGCACGCCAACGGAAAGCTTTGACTGAGCTGTTGCTGCCTTGGCCCGAGTTGGCTCAGGCAGTTGCCCTGGCCCGATCCTTAGGCGTGATGCGTTGGGGAGCGTCTCAGCCCCTGGATGCCCCCCTACCCAACTCCCTTCAATGGTGCGAGCCCAGCGCAGTTGGTTTTTGTGGAGATTGGATTGCCGGCCCAGGCTTTGGCATGGCTGAAGGGGCTCTTCAAAGTGCGGTTGATCTTGCCACCCAACTGATCTAAATGAGGCAGTATCGCTGAAGGATTGATCACAACAATCTCAGAGTGGATTGCCAGCATTGGCGAATGCTCCATCGATGCATCAAAATGTGCAGATCACCTGATGTATGCGCCCATCGTAATGTTATGATTTGATTGATTCCTGGACCAGGTGAGCAATGGATTTCACGCTTGTTATCCTCAATCAATATGTTTCTGCTTATCCACAGATGGAGTGGACTGAATGGAAAGACAGTAATAGGAAGAAAATGAAAAGCCAAGGAGACAATTGGTCGAAGACGACTTTGCCGGGTGATGATATTTGGGATTGCCTCAATAGTTATAAGATCGACTCCCGTCATCTTGTGCAATGGAAGCCAGCCGCCGATACGCTGTATCGAGTCAGTCTTCCAAGTCAGTAGTTCAGGCTAGGCGTTCATTTCTTTCAATCTTTTTGTTGGCGCCCTAGTTGTTCACAGGCTCAGGGGGCCTGAAGCGCAGTGCGCCGCAGGCGTGTGATGTCCGGGCGGCATCACGAGTCTGTCTTGGCGATGGCAATAGCAATAGCTCGCTGGTGCTTTCCAGCCCGTTTATTTTTGATCAACGGTTGTCTTCTCCCTTGGCGTGTCAATGGTGACGAGTCATCTGTTTGCTCGCCGATATTTGTGCAGACTGCTGCTAAAAGCGTCTTGCCGGGAATTTTGCTTTTGTTTTGTTGATGTTTGTGTGATTGAATCGCCGCCAATTGCATGGCCTTGCAGTAGCCGCCCGCATGAGTGCAGGGGCTAAGTATTATTGCTCTGTCAAAGTTTTATGTGCTTTTGGTTATTGGCTGCCGAATCTCGCCTAAAAAGGTATTCGAGTAAGGGAGTTTTGATGAGCTTTTCGCTTACGACCATCTTGATTGGTGCTGCAGCATATCTTTTTATGCACATCATTCTGTCGCCCTTGCTTTCTTGAGTCTGGCCAGTTTCTCTTTGCCGCACTGTCGCTCAGCGCCTTGATGTGTCAAGGGTCTCCACTTCGCTTGAATGAAAGCCAGAAAATGCGTTCTGGATTCAGTTCAGTTCACCCTGGCTTGGAGGTCTGGGCTCCAGGTTGATCGGGTCTCTGCCCCTTGTCTTGATGGTGGTGGTCAGCGCAGTGCCGGACCGAGTAAGGCCAGAAAGTAGATGTAGATTGCCGTGCCTGCAGCAATCGTTGTGATTGAGAAGCTCATTGAATGATTGCGGCTATTGATAACGTATTGATGCCAAAATTTCATCGTCGTTGCTTGTGATACCAAAAACTGTGATGGGGTAGGAATACTCAAGCAGCACGTTTCCTGCTTGCAACGTCTTGGTCAACGATCAGCGTTGCCTGGCTGTAGGGCAGATTGCTCGGCAATCCTGGCTTGCAGGACGCTGATCGAGGCTTGGCTGGCTTCGCCCCTCCATTCCGGTTGGTTGGCGCGGGCTCACTTGGCTGCCAAGCAGGCAGAGAAAGTGTTGCTGCAGGGCATGACCCCTGGCTGGAACGTCGTCTGGCCTCTGTTGTCGTCTGAGCAGTTTCAGGATTTCTACAGGAAACAAGTGTGAAGCTAGGGTCACGCCATTCCGGCACTTATACCTAGGTT